>CAWHRB010000001.1:0-832413 GCA_963831715.1 uncultured Chloroflexia bacterium
GAGCCCGCTCTCATCACGCTCCCTGGCTCGGATGCCGCCTTCCGTCGACATGTCAACGGCATCGGACGGACGAAGACCCCTGCGGACCTCGAATCGAGGCTCCGTCGGATGTTCCCGCGGGTCGTCGTGCGCGAACGAAGCATCTCGGGCGCGCCCGCCTGGTACGTGTACCGAGACGGGTCGTGGAGCTCGTCCCTGGCCGGCGACTGGTGGGACGACAGTCGACTCCCGCGTGTGCGTGTCGATCGACAGGGCTGGCTGACCGATGCGGATCCGACAGCGCTCGGCATCCTCGGGATCCCCGCCTCGGACCTGGGCACGATCCCTATCACCGACTTCGTCGTGCCGGGTGCCCTCGACGACGCGGTCGGACTCTTCCGGATCATCAGCGAGGGGCACGCCCTCGACGCGACGATGGTGCTCCGGCCGACGACCGGCGATGTCATCGCGGTCGACTTTCACGCCCACCTCGAGGATGACCACATCGTCGGCGTCATCCGGCTGGCCAGCGACGTCGCCGTGGAGGACCCTGGCACGGCCATCGGCCGACCTGCCGAGGTCGAATATGTTCCTCCGACGGATGTCGCCTTCCGCGGTTACGTCGCGCGCGCGATCGAGCGGATGCCGGAAGTCACGCCCGACGGACTCGTCCTGCGGCTCCGCCGGCTGTACCCCCATGCCACGCTCGAGATCGACAGCAACCGGTGGGTCGCCCGGCGTGACCGGGGGACGCATGACCAGCGCGCCAGGTGGTGGGAAGCGTCAGACGTGCCGCTGGTCCGGTACGACGCCCAGGCACTGATCCTCGAGGCGAACGACGCGGCTGAGACCTTCTTCGGCCGCTCGATGGTCGGCCACCACTGGCAGGAATTCGTCACGCCGGGATCGACGGATCAGGTCTCGGTGATGCTGGACATCCTCGCGGAAGTCGGCGCCGCCGAATCGCGTTTTCGGATGCCACGCGGAGACGGCACACTGGTCGAGTTCGATTCCTACACGGAAGTCCGCGGTGAAGATTTCGTGACCATGTTCCGTCGCGCCAGCGACGAGTGACCCGGCTGCGCTGGCTCGGCCACGCGACGGTCAGACTCGAGACGTCCGGGATACGGCTGCTGTTCGACCCCCTCCTCGCCGGCGGGATCGGCCCCGTCCGTCGTCGTCGGAAGGCGTCGGACCTCGGCGTATCCCCCGTCGACGCCGTCGTCATCTCGCACGCCCACCAGGACCATCTCCACCTCGCCAGCCTGCGACGGGTCGGCAAGGACGTTCGAATCATCGTGCCCCGCGGTGCCGGAGCCCTCGTGCGAGCAGCCGGCTTCGGCCACGTGACCGAAATGGACGTGGACGACAGCACGACGATCGGCGACACGATCATCAGGGCGGTCCCGGCCGCGCACGACGGCCGACGCATGCCATTCGGTCCAGCCGCGCCCGCCCTCGGCTACGTCGTGGAGGGCGACGATCGGGTGTATTTCGCGGGCGACACGGACCTTTTCCCCGGTATGGCCGACATCGCGTCCGACCTCGACCTGGCCATCCTGCCGGTCGGCGGCTGGGGACCGACGCTTCGCACCGGCCACCTCGACCCGATCACGGCGGCCGCGGCGCTCACGCTCCTGCGGCCGCGGGTGGCCATCGCCGTCCACTGGGGCACGCTCTGGCCGATCGGCCTGGGTCGGGTGCGACGCTACCGTTTCGAAGAGCCCGGCAGCAGGTTCATCGAAGCCGCCCAGCGCGTCGCCCCGGCGGTGACCATCCCGCCGCTACTGCCTGGCGACGAGTTCGAACTCCCCGCGAGGACGCCGGCCTGAGTGCGGAGAGGCGTAGCCCGCACAGCTGACCGATTGCGATAGGCCTGCAACGGCACGCCCGGGACCGCGCGACTTCGTGGCCACGCCCGCCGATCCAGCATTGCGGCACGCACCTGAGGTCCTGGCGATGGTGCCGAACACAGTCGTCCTGAATCCGCGCAACGATCGAGAGTTCGTCGCATTCGCCGAGGCGCTCCTGGCGGAGGGACCGCCGACACCCGAGACGTTCGAGCTGCGCATGCGTGAGCGTTATCCGCTGGCGGTCGTCCGGCCGCGCGAGCTCGCCGGCGAACCGTTCACGCTCTGGTATTGCTACCGCGATGGTCGGTGGACGCGACCGTCGTAGGAAGCGTGGATGGATCTGCGAGCGCCTGAGTTCGTCGGCTAGGGGACGGCCGTCGACGGCACCGGCACTCCGTGCGCCCCCTCATCGACCGGCGGGCGATCACCCGAGATGGACACCTGCGGGTCGTCGTCCGGATCGAACAGGTGGAGGACGAGCCGCCAGGTCGCCGCGACCACGCCGAGGAACGGGACGACAAGGAACATCCCCACGATCCCGCCGATCTGCCCGCCGGCCGGGATGGCGAGAAGCACGATGGCCGGATGGAGGCTCACGGTCTTGCCGTAGACGAGCGGGGCCACGAAGTTGCCCTGGACGATATTCATCACCAGTGTGTAGATGGCCATGATCACGATGTCCGAGGTGCTGCCTGCCGCGACTGCGACGAGGAAGCCCAGGAATGTCGTCACGAACCCGCCGATGTAGGGGATGAAGTTCCCGAAGAACGTCAGGACGCCGATCGGGAACGCCAGCGGCAAGCCGAGCAGCGCCATGATCAAGAACTGCGTCACGCCCGCGAACAGCGAGATGGCCCCGGTCCCGACCATGTACCCGTTGAGAACCGATGCCGCGCGCGTGCCGGCTTCACCGACGATGGCCCGGCGGCGGATCGAGACCGCAGATAGCGCGCTCGCCCACCAACGGTCGCCCTCACGGAGCAGGTGGTAGGTGAGAAGCCCGGCCAGCAGGATCGCGATCGCCAGCCCCACGAGGCTGCCCAGGATCGCGGTGATCTCGCTCACCAGCCCCGAGCTGACCGAACGGACGACCTCGACCGGCGCCGCACCCACGTTCGCGCGCTCCGCGCCCGCCACCGCGAGATCTGCGGTATCCGCCATCGACCCACCGATGGCGATCACCGCAGCGGCCATGGCGGCGAGCGCGATCGTGGCAGTGACCACGGTGACAGTCAGCGCCGACTCGGCTCGGCCCAGGCCCCGGGCGCGCAATAGCTGGACGCCGGAATTGAGCGTGGCGGCCAGCACAAGGGCAAGGACGACGGGGAGGGTGACGCCCGGGATCTCGAGGGCGGCTCGGACGACGATCGCGACGACGCCGATGATGACCAACCCCCGCCATGACCATTGCGCCAGGCGGTCGAGCCAAACGGGCACGAGCGCCCCGACGGCGGCGACCTCGCGACGCCCCGATTCGAGCGTGGCCACGATGGCCGGCGCGAACGTCTCCGCGACGATGACCGCGGGGACCGCGGCGATGAGCCCGATCAGGCCGAACAGAGCTGCTCCGGCCGGCAACGCGATGACGATCAGCGCCGGTTGGGTCGGCATGGTCTGCCGCACGTACCGCGAGAACACCCGCCGCTGGAGGATGCTCGTGGCGACGAGCAGCACGAGAAGGATGACGGTGGTCACGAGGTCACGGGCGGCCAGCGTGACGAGCAGCACGAAAGTCGTCGAGACGACCGGGCCGATGTAAGGCATGAACCCTGCCAGGAACACGAACACGGCGATCGGGCCCGCCAGCGGCACGCCCAGGACCTGGAGGTACAGCCACGTGGTGAGCGCGCCGACACCCGCGTTCAACGCGGTGCCGCGCAGGTACTCGCCGACGCGTTCGAGCGCGACGATCCCTCGAGCGGTCAGTGTCTCCTGACGCCAGTCGTCGAGATCATGGATCGCCATCGCCCACGCCTTGTGTCCGTCCTGGATGACATAGAACGTCAGGAAGCCACCAAGGATCAGGACCGTGACGGCCTCGGCGATCGGTCCGACCAGCTGACTTAGCGCACCCGTGATCCAGGCCTCGGCCGAGTCGATCGAGCGACCGAGCAGCGCGGTCGCTGTGTCGGGCACTCCGGCCGAGGCGGCGTAGGCGGTCAGCTCGGCGACGCCCGCGTGGAGCGCCGCGACGAGTTCCACCAGGTACGGCGCCACGATCAGGACGACGACCGAGACGGTGATGACCAACGCCGACAGCGCAACGACGCTCAACACGGCTGCCGCCTTCGTCGTGCTCCAGCCTCGCTCGACCCTGACATGTCGATACAGGGGCGCGACCGCCGCGGCCAGGAGTGCCGCGAAGATGATCGACAACGTCACCGTCGACAGCAAGACCGCCAGCGTGGCCACGACAACCACGATCCCGACGATCACGAGGATCCGCCAGCCGAACGCGCCGAGCCGTCGGAACCAGCCCGGAACGAGGGTGCCGCCGGCCGCGTCCAACCCTCCGTCGACGGGCGGCGGATCCGACGCGTGCGTCTCGATCGACACCGCCTCACCTCCTGTGCCGCCCATCATCGAGGACGATCCTCTCCCCGCAAGGCTGGCGGGCACCCGTTTGTTCCGGGGGCGCGCTGGCGCGGGTGCGCACCATCCCGGAGGAGAGACACCCCCACGCATTGGCGCGTGCGCCCCATTGTCGCAGCCGATCGCCCCCTCACACTCAGATCGTCAACAAAAGGAGATCTCATGGATGACGATGCGCTCGACCGGCTCGGCCCGGTCGACTAC
Organism: uncultured Chloroflexia bacterium; assembly: GCA_963831715.1. Taxonomy (GTDB): domain Bacteria; phylum Chloroflexota; class Limnocylindria; order Limnocylindrales; family CSP1-4; genus SPCO01. The sequence continues at coordinate 4,629 of CAWHRB010000001.1, forward strand.
CTGGTGGTCGAGTTCCCGGTCGGGACGCAGAACTTCACGGGGGAGATCGCGGAGCAGCTCATCAAGCTCCACGATTCCGGGGCGATCCGGATCATGGACGTGGTCATCCTTGTCAAGGGTGAGAACGGCGCTCTCGACGCGCATGAACTCTCAGACTTCCCCGAGCTGGGCGACATGCAACGGATCGAGACCCAGCTCGCCGAGACGCTGGCAGAGGAAGACATCGTGAACCTCGCCGTCGCGATGGAGCCCGGTAGCGTCGCCGGGGTGCTCATCTACGAGAACCTGTGGGCCGCGCCGTTCGCATCAGCCGTGCGTCACGCCGGCGGTCAGCTGATCGCCCAGGGGCGTATCCCGGTCCAGGCGATCATCGCCGCCATCGAAGCCGACGAAGCCCTCCAGCCAGCAGGAGCCTGATATGCCATTACGAGCATCACGCATGGGTCGCGCCGGTGTCGTCGGCGGACCCGTGGCCAAAGCCGCCGTGGTCGGCGCCGCGGTATCCCCGGGGCCATCGCCCGTCGCCAAGGCCGCCGTCGTTGGAGCCGCGGTGTCGCCGGGACGGTCGCCCGTCGCGAAGGCCGCCGTCGTGGGCGCCGTCATCACGCCCGGCAGGCGCCGTTTCTGAATCGACCTGGGATCGCCGGTCCCGTAGGAGTCATCGATGCGCCTGCGACCCATCGCGCTGTTCCTCATCGCCTCGGCGTTCCTGGGCGCGTGCTCGTCCGCGGGATCCGGGTCGGGGTCCGGTGGCACCCTCGAGGGCACGACGTGGGTCCTGCGCTCCTATGAACAGGCGGGTGAGCTGGTCCTGGTCCCCGAGGCGGAGTACGCCGACGCCGAATTCAGGGCGAGCCGAGTCGGCGGATTCGGTGGTTGCAACGACTTCACCGCGGCTTACCGCGCCGGCGGCCGCACGCTGCTCATCTCGCAGACGGCGGCCACGCGGGCAGCCTGCGCCGAGGAAGCGATGGCATTCGAGGGGGCCTACCTCGCGCTACTCGACAGCAGCCGCTTCTTCACATCGCGTCGCGACACACTGACGATCTACGACGAGATCGGCTCGACGATCCTCGTGTTCGATGCGGCTCCGCGCAACGCCCTGCTCGGTCGTTGGCAGGTCGACTCGTTCGAGACGAGCCCTGGAACCGTGTCGGCCATCCTGCCGGACACCGAGCTCGAGGTCGTGTTCGGCATCGGCAGCGTGGGCGGCTTCGCCGGCTGCAACTCGTTCAGTGGCACGTACGGGACGAACGGCAATGTCGTCCGCGTCGGACAGTTGGCGACGACGCGGATAGCGTGCGCCCAGGAGGTCATGGACCAGGAGGCCGCGTTCCTCGAGGCCCTCCAGGGCATCGCCCTGATCGAGCCGCGTGCCGACAGCGTCAACCTCACGGACCTCGACGGCGCCCTGGCTGTCGCCCTCATCCGCCCTGGCGCGGCCGCCGCGGAGGCGTCACCGTCACCCGGCGCGTCCGCGCCGTCGCTCGTCATCCACACCGTCGGAGCGCCCGTCGGAGACACCAGCGCCGACGAAGACGGCCACGCCGGCGCCGAGCGACACGCCGGCGCCCACGACCGCGCCGAGCGCTCCGGCACCGTCCACCGAGCCGACCGTCGCGCCGAGCCCGCCGCCGACTGCGGCGCGATGCGACCTCGTGACGACCGATGGCGTGACCGTCGCGACCATCGCCTACCCGGGCAGCTGGTACACCGTGACCGCGCCGGCCGATCTCGCGTGCCGCTACTTCGACCCGGCGCCGATCGAGGTGCCGGCCGACCCGGCGACCCTCGCGACCACCGTCCAGGCGTCGGTGAGTGACACGACGTTCGCGGACGCGGTCACAGCGGCCACCGATGCCGCGACCTGGGATGTCACGCAGCAGAGCGATCTCACCGTCGATGGCCTCGCGGCGACGCAGGTGATCGCGACGGCGAGCTCCGACGCAGCCGGGATCCCCGTCGGCACATCGCGTGTCGCATACATCGTCGATGTCGGTCCCGCAGGCTCGGTCACGATGTGGACCGTTGGCGACGCCGCAGACGAGGCATTCGCCCAGCAGGCCGCACTGCTTGGCCTCATGACCGAGTTCTCGGAGTTCACGGCCCCGTCCTGAGCAGCGAGCTGGGCACTTACGGCTTCGCCGCGACCTGTAGGATCGGACGCCGGCCCATGTGCAGCCTCCCTTCGACGGCGCCGTGACGCAATGGTCCGGAAACATGCCCCAAGCAGGATAGAGGGACGACACGTGCGCAGGTCGAGTATGTCGGGCGAGACACAGCGGGCGATCTCGACATGGGATCGTATGCTGGTCTGGCGCGCGCCATCGAGGGGTAGTACATGATCGGCACCCGGGATCGTCGATCAAGCACGATCCGCAAGGTCATCCGTCACGCCAAGGCGAGTCAGGCCATCTCTCGAGGGCCAGGCATGCCTGGCGATTCGATCCGCGTCGCGATCGCGGATGACTCGTACCTGATCAGGGAGGCGCTCGCCGAGTTGATCGGGTCGGCCGACGGCGTGGAGATCATCGCTTCAGTCGATGATGGTGACGCTCTGCGGTCGGTCGTCGAAACCGAGCATCCGGACGTAGCCATCGTCGACATCCGCATGCCGCCCGCGGGCGACAACGAGGGGATCGAGCTCGCCCAGGGATTGCGGGCCACGCATCCCGAGGTCGGCGTGATCGTGTTGAGCCAGTACGCCGGGCCGGCCTACGCCATCGCACTGCTCGAGGATGGCGCGGAAGGGCGCGGCTACATCCTCAAGGAGCGCATCCACGACCGAAGCGAGCTCCTCGCCGCGATCAAGGTCGTGGCCGGCGGCGGAACGACGATCGATCCGACGCTCATCGACCAGCTCATCGCGGCCGACCGCCACCCGGGTGCGTCGCCGACCGATGAGCTGACCACGCGCGAACGCGAAGTGCTCGGCGAGATGGCCGAGGGCAAGAGCAATGCGGCTATCGCCGAGTCCCTGGTACTGACGAAGCGTGCGGTCGAGAAGCATGTCGGCTCGATCTTCCAGAAGCTCGGCCTGGAGGATGACGAAGTCGTCAGCCGACGAGTCACGGCGGTGCTCCTCTATCTCGCCGACGCACAGTCGTAAGCCGAGGTCATGTCGTGAGATCGTTCGTCCTGAGCACCGTGGCGACCGCGATCGCATTCGCGATCGTCACCCGGCTCCTCCCCGACTACCTCGGCTTCGACGGCGAGCCTGTCGGCCTGCTCGTGCTCGCCGTGATCTTCGGTCTCGTCAACGGCCTCATCAAACCGATCGTGCGCCTGCTCGCGCTGCCCGTGCGGATGATGACGCTCGGTCTGATCGGCTTCGTCATCAACGCCGCGATGCTGCTGTTGACGGCTTGGATCGGCGACTTCGTCGGGCTCGCCTTCACGGTCGGCGATTTCCCGCCGACGCTGCTGTCCGCGGCCACGCTGATCGGCGCCATCATCGGCGCGGTGGCGCTCAGCATCGTCAACTCGCTGACCCACGCCGTCGCGCCCGACTGACGGGGTCGCGACGGCGCGACGTCAGTACTGGTAGCTCGAACGGTCGATGGCGTTCGCGAAGCGGCCGATGCCCCGGATCTGGTACGCGATCGCAAGCAGCGAGATCACGACCGTCGCCGTGACACCGATGAACGAGTCGGTCAGCAATCCGCCGAGGAGCCCGCTCTGCAGGTCCTCGAGCTGGATACGACCGAGCAGGATCAGCACGCCATTGACGACCGCGGCAGCCCCGCTGATGGACGAGACGATGACCACGAGCCAGGCGGGCACGCCGAGCACGAACGCCGCGGCCGCGAACAGGCCACCGACCACGAGCCCGAGCAACGTGGCGAGGAATCCATCACCGATGCCCAGCCAGTCCATGAACCCGACGCCCAGGGTGTAGCCAAGCACGCCCACGGCCAAGGTGATCGCGGCGTAGTACCAGAAGTACGAGATCACCGCGAATGCGACAGCGACCACGAGGGCGATGCCCCACGACACGATCGTCGCGAAGAATCCCTGGCCGAATATGTCCTGACCCAGCTGCGCGCCGATCAGGAGGCCGGCGAACGCGGCCCAGATCGGCAGCAGGATCATGAAGAGCCGTAATCCGTAGAATGCCCAGGCCGCACCGATGACGATGGCCAGCAGCCCGACGATGATCCCTTCGATCGACATGTCGTCCCTCCTACCTCGTGGCGAGTCTAGGACCCGCGGCAAGGATGGAGCGCTGGTGCAAGCCCTAACCGCGAAGGCATGCCCACACGACTAGAGAGCACCACTCCGGCTGCTAACGTCGGGCACCTGAGTACGCATCGGGGCCCTGCCGTGCGGAATGGCGACGATCCACTCATGACGCCACCGCCGACCGAACCTCCCGACGTCGGCCCGCTGCCGTTGGGCCTGTGGTTCGCGGCGATCCTTCTGGTCTTCTCCGGCATCGTGTTGTTGCTCGCCGCGGTCGGACTCAGTCAGGGGATCCTGACGGGTGGGTTGCTGGGACTGGCAGGGTCTCAAGCGGGTCGGATCGCGATCGGTCTGATCGGCGTCACCAGCATCGCGGCGGGCATCGGGATGGGGCTGCGCATGCCGACCGCATGGGCAGTCGGCATGCTGGTGATCGGACTCGGGCTAGCGGGCCAGCTAGTCGCGTACTTCCGCGGGGACCCCAACCTCGTCCGACTGGCGATCTACGTCGCGATGGCCTTCTATCTCAACCAGCGCCCGGTCCGCGAGGTATTCCTCCGACGATCCTCCACAAGAGAGGTCTGAGGTGAGTGCTTCTGCCCGACGGGCGCCCGCATCCGCGACCGACGACCTCTACCTCCTGCGCTCGTACGAGCCGATCGTCCGCTACAACGACGGCGAACTGTTCTTCCCGACCGACGTCGAGGCATACCTGGCGGCCTGCGACCTCCTCGTCGGCTCTTCCGAGCGCGACCGCGTCATCCTCGTGCCGGTCGGCGAGCTGACGGCGGCGAAGCTGGCGGAGATGAGCGCGCCGCCTGGCCAGACGTTGTATCTCCGCCTGGTCCAACGGCCGCTGGCCCCGATCGACCTCGCCCGCTGGCGGAACCGGCCCGATCGCCGCGTCTTCCACGCCCCGGGGCGACTGGCCAGGGTCGGCCTGTTCGCCCGCCTCGTCGACGCGGCCTTCGCCGCATCCCTGCTCCTCCGCGGGACTGTCCCTGGCGGTACGGCAGCCGCCGCGCAGGTCAAGTACGCAGCCACGCTGGAGCGCGACCCGCGCTACGTGTACTTCGGTCGGGTCGTCCGAATCGAGGGCTGGATCGCTCTCCAATACCTGTACTTCTACTTCATGAACGATTACCGCTCGACGTTCCAGGGCGCGAACGATCACGAGGCGGATTGGGAGCAGGTACTCGTCTATCTTGACGATGCGCCGACCGGCCCACGACCGGTCTGGATCGCCGCGGCGGCGCACGACTATGTCGGGGACGAGCTCCGCCGGCGCTGGGACGACCCGACCCTCGGCAAGTCGGGCGATCACCCGATCATCTACGCGGGCGCGGGCTCGCATGCATCGTATTTCGAGCAAGGGGAGTACCTCACCGAGATCCCCCTCCCCGGGATGCGCGGGGCTCGTGGCTTCCTGGAGGCCATGCGGAGCTTCTGGCGGGAGTCCCTGCGGCAGCCCGATCCGGGCGACCTGGCAGCCTCATTGGGCAAAGCGTTGAGTGTCCCCTTCGTGGACTACGCGCGTGGCGATGGCCTGACGGTCGGCGAGTCGGGAGGGGCCCAGTGGAGCCCGGTCCTCATCGACGACGAGACTCCCTGGGTCGATGGCTATCGGGGCCTCTTCGGCCTCGACACATTCGACCGACTCGGAGGCGAACGGGCGCCGGCGGGCCCGAAGTACGGGCGCTCGGGGACCGTCCGCATGTCGTGGAACGATCCCCTCGGCTTCGGCGGCCTGGACAAGGTCGCACCCCCGTCGCGCCAGCCGGCCGAGATCCAGCAGCGGATCGAACAGCAAAAGCGGCAGCTCGAGGAGCTCGACGCTGAGATCGAGCGTCGCTCGGCGGCCCTGCCGGGGCTCGATCTCGAAGCGCGCGGCTTGGCCGCAGACGGGGCCACGAAGGCTCTTCACGAGGCGCGCAACAAACAGCTCGCGACGGAGACGGCAGAGCTCCAGCGCTCCCGCCGCGATCGCGCATCCACGTCCGATGCCATCCGCGCGATGGGCTGGGAGCTCGAACGGATCGAGGCCGGTGACGCCGGCGATCCCCGAGCGCACCTCCATCAGCCTCATCGACCTGTTCCGGAAGCCGACATCCGCTATGGGCGCGTCGTCGAGTTCTGGTCGGCGGTGAGCGTCGGCCTGTTGCTGCTGACGGTGGCTGCGCTGGTCTGGTTCGAGATCGTGCCGTGGTGGGGCGCGTTGCTGATCGCGTTTGCCGCCTACGTCGTCCTCGAGGCGGCGTTCCGGCGACGGCTCATGCTGCTGACGCTGCGAGTCGAGCTCGCGTTGGCCGTCGTCGGGGCCGTGATCCTGGTTTGGGAACTGCGGTTCGCGGTGATCGTCGGGGCCATCGTTGGGCTCGCGCTGCTGCTCCTCGCGGACAACCTGCGCGAGCTCAGGACCGGCTCCGGGCCCGCGCCGCCGGCCCCCTCGATCGATCCCGCCGAGGACGCCGGCGCACAGGACGCGTAGGAGCGCTCCGAAGGGTCCTAGCCGGCGAGGGGCGGCGCGGACACCCGTGTCGCCGAGCGGGCCATCCACCCGCCGATGATCCAGATGATCCCCGCCATCAGCAGCTGCAGACCGACGAAGAAGCCGATAGCGAGACCGCTCACGGGGATCCCGCTGAACAGCCAGGCACCGAGCAGGATGTTGATGATCCCAACGGTCGCGACAAGCCCTCGATGCGGCGTCTCACCGCGGAACGCGCTGAAGAGCCGGATGATGCCATCGACGATCAGCACGATCGAGATGACGATCGTGAGTGTGATCGTGCCTTGCAGCGGGTCGGCGACGATGTCGAGGCCGACGATCACGTACAGGATGCCGAGGAGGATCATCACGATGCGGCCGCCGACGCCGCCGTTCGTGGTGAACGCCCCGACGATCTGGGCGATGCCGCCGAAGACCAGCAGCCAGCCCACGAAGATCGTCGTGATGAGGGTGGCATCGACCACGTTGTAGAGGGCCAGGAGCCCAAGGATCACGAGGATGACGCCAAAGGCGACGAACCACTTCCAGCGCCCAGCGATCTCCGCCTCGCTGGGCATCGACAGGTAACTCACGGACATCCACCTCCATCCCCCAGCCTCGATCCGGGCGCGCTGGGTCCGATGGTCTCACCGGTGGCAATGGTGTCGACCCGCTTGACCGGAAGTCGACTAGTAGTCGGGGCGCTCGCCCCTGAACGGAAGGGCGAACCCGAACTCCGAGCCGCCGCCCTCTCGGGGTCGAGCCCAGATCCGTCCGCCCAGGATCGCGACGACATGTCGGCTCGCGCTGAGCCCGATCCCCAGACCGCCGCTCATCCGGCGGGCGGCGTCGGTCCGGTAGAAGGCCGTGAACAGCCGATCCGTGTCGTCCGGGATACCGATGCCCCGGTCCTTGACCGCGACGCGCGCCTCGTCGCCGACGCGTTGCAGGACGACCTCGATCGGCTCGGAGATCGGACTGTATTTGTCGGCGTTGCCAAGCAGATTCCCGACGAGCAACTCGAGATAGCCCTGATCGCCGTCGACGATCAGCTCGTCGTCCTCGATGACCAGACGGATCTCACGCTCAGGGTGGTGGCGTCGGAAGACGTTGACGATCTGGCGGACGGCATGACCCAGGACCTGCGGTTCGAGGTCGATCCGCTGCTGCTCGCTCGCAGCGCGCGTCATGAGGAGCAGGTTCTCGACGAGGCCGAGCAGGCGCTCGGCGTCGAAAGCGATATCGGCGATCATCGCGCCGTGGCGCCCGGACATCCCGCCAGTGGCCTGGAGCAGCCGGGCGTTGCCGAAGATGGTGGTCACTGGTGTGCGCAACTCGTGTGACACCAGGCCCAGGAACTCGTCCTTGACGGCATTTGCCGCGCGCGATGCGTCCTCGGCCCGACGTCGCTCCGTCACGTCGACCAGGACGTTGATGGCTCCGATCAGCCGGCCGTCGGCATCGAAGACGACGGTCGGATACGGGACGAAGGCCGCCCGCGTGCCGTCCGGCCGCTCGGCGACCCCTTCGATGCCGCGGACGGACCGAGCTTCCTTGAGCGCGATCGCCATCGGGCATTCGTCGTGGCGCATCGGCCGACCGTCGGGCCAGAACAGCTTCCACGAGCCGCACCATTCCTCGCCGACCTCGGGACGGCGACCCCAGAAGTCCGCCGCAGCCTCGTTGAAGAACGTGATGCGACCCTCGGCGTCAGTCGTGTAGACGGCGACTCCGAGCGCCTCCAGGAACTGGCGGTAGCTCGGGCTGTCGATCGACGGCGCGTCGAACAGGGGACGGATCCTCGGGTCGGCATCGGCCGACCGCACAGCGATCGGCGCCGGGTCGGGCGTCATCTGGGGTGCATACCACACGCCCCCCGGCGGCGATAGCCCTCGTGACGCGTTGCGATGCGGCTGCAACGTGGGCTCCCGAGAACCCAGCGTGTGCGCGTTCCTCATCGCAGCATCGTCAGACGTGAGCGGCTACAGCCCGTCGCCACATCGGCCCGACTCGGCTTGCAAGGGGATGGCGGACGACCGTCACGTACGATGCGTCTCGTGCTTCGGATCGTCCTCGCCTCGGTGATGGCGCTCGCTCTGGCGGGCTGCGGCATCTCGTCGGTGGTCGTCGATGACGGTGGCCCGCCGATAGCGCCGGGTCCACTCGGCCCGATCGTGCAGCCCGAAGGCGGCGGTCCTCCGGTCGAATGCCGAGGCGTCCCACTCGAGGACTGCAAGGGGTTCGGGAACATGGATGGCGCTGGCGATGTCGTGCGCTACATCGTCACCTGCACGTCGGCCTGCACGCCCCAGAAGGGGGATGTGCGCATCGACGCGCTGCGGTCGAACGGGACGACCGAGCCGCTCGGCCAGGGCAGCTGGGAAGGGGCCGAAGCGGCGCCGGCCATCCCGACGGTTCCTGAGACCTCTCCGCCGGGTCCGAGTTAGCGTCAGCGCGGGTGTAGCGAATCGATGACGGCGTCGGAGAGTGCCGGCCAGGCATCGAGCGCCCATGGCCCGAACTCGCGATCGGTGAGACAGGCCAGCGCCACGTCGATGACCGGGTCGAGCCACAGGAACGTGCCGGCCCCGCCGAAGTGGCCGAACGTCGCCGGCGAGTTGCGACTGCCCGTCCAATGTGGCGCCTTGCCGTCGCGGATCTCGAACCCGAGCCCCCAATCGAGCGGGTCGAACGGGCCGATGCCTGGCAGCACGCCCTTCAGGTTCGGGAACGCCACACTGGTCGCGCTCGCGAACGTGGGGCCGCCCACCAGCGTGGGCCGGAGCAGCTCCCGAGCGAGGGCGGCGGCGTCGACGAGGGGGCCGAGGAGACCCTGGGATGGCCGGTCGACCAGCTCCGTGCCGGCCATGCCCAACGGGGCGAGCACACGGTCCGTCAGGGCGACGGCGAACGGGCGACCGTCGCGCTCCGCGAGGAGGGCCCCGAGCGTATCGAAACCCGAGTTGGAATAGATCCGACGGGTCCCCGGCTGGGCGAGGACCGCTGTGCCTTCGAACGGGAGACCCGAGGTATGCGCGAGCAGATGACGCACGCTCGAACCCGGTGGTCCGGCAGCCTCGTCGAGATCGATCGTCCCATCATCGATGGCCGTCAGGATCGCGAGCGCGGTCGCGATCTTTGTGACGGACGCCCAACGGAAGACTCGATCGGCGTCGCCGTGCTGCGCGCGCACGCCGTTCGTGTCTACGAGCGCCACAGCTGCGCGCTCGGCGCCCCAGGTGTCGATCATGTGAAGGGCAGTGCTGAGGTCGGTCGTCACGGCCTCGGGATGCTAGCCGACCGTCATGGGATCGACGCGATCCCGGCATAGACTGCGGGCATGAGGTTCTTCAACTCCAAGCCCCAGTCCGTCCCCTCCGCCGCCGACGCCCTTCCCGGACGCTCCGAGCCGATCATGACGCCCGGCATCCATACGGTCCTCGGCACGCCGATCGCCGGCCCCTGGCCCGAGGGCACGAAGACCGCGATCTTCGGCCTCGGCTGCTTCTGGGGTGACGAGAAGGATTTCTGGCAGCTGCCGGGCGTCGTGACGACCGCCGTCGGCTATGCCGGTGGCTCGACGCCGAATCCGACCTACCAGGAGACCTGCACTGGTCGGACCGGCCACGCCGAGGTCGTCCTTGTCGCGTATGACCCGCAGCGGATCACGTACGAGCAGCTCCTCAAGACGTTCTGGGAGCATCACGACCCGACGCAGGGCATGCGCCAGGGGAACGATGTCGGGACCACCTACCGCTCGATCATCCTCGTCGCCGACGACGAGCAGCGGGCCGCCGCCGAGGCGTCGAAGGCGATGTACCAGGAGCAGCTCTCGAAGGCGGGCTACGGCGAGATCACGACCGAGATCGTCGACGCTGCGTCGAACCCGTTCTACTACGCCGAGGACTACCACCAGCAGTACCTCGACAAGAACCCTCGCGGCTATTGCCCCAACCATTCGACGGGCGTGAAGCTGCCGGACGACTTCGTGGTCACGCCGCTCGCGTACGTGGACTAGCCGGACCCGTTGATGGCTGAGGACTGGCGATGGATCGATCCGATCCGGCATATCGAGGGCAGGCCGACTACAGCCCGCTCTTGCTCAAGCTCTACGATCCGATCGTCATCGGTGTCGTCGCCGGGCTCGTCTGGAGATTCCCGGAGGATCGTCTGCCGGATGAGTACCGGGCCCGGATCCGGGATCGCCACCTCGACGTCGGTCCCGGCACGGGGTACCTGATCGACCACTCGGGTATCCCAGACGGCAGCGACGTCACCATCGTCGACCCGAACCCGAACGTTCTCCGGCACGCGACGAAGCGACTTCGCCGGCTGAACGTCACCGCCGTCGAGGCGGACGTCCTGAAGCCGCTCCCCGTAGAAGGCCCCTTCGACTCGGCGGCCCTGTGCCTTGTCATCCACTGCCTGCCCGGACCGCTGTCGCGGAAGGCCACGGCGATCGACAATATCGCTGCGGTCCTCGCACCTGACGGTGTGCTCTTCGGTGCGTCAGTGCTTGGGCGGTCCGGGCGGCACACATGGCTCGGTCGTCGCGTCCTCGCCGCGTTCAACCGGCGCGGCGCCTTCGACAACCTCGAAGACAGCGCGGAAGGCCTCCGGGAGATCCTCGCCGCTCGCTTCGAGCGAGTGGAGATGGAGACGTTCAGGTCGGTCGTGGTCTTCTCGGCGTCGAAACCGCGGGCGGGCTGAGGAGGGCGTGAGATGACCGACCCGATCGCAGACATCATCGGAGACTACCGAGCGTTCGCGGCCCAACAGCGCGACCGGTTGCTCGCGCGTGGCATCGACATCGCCCCGTACGCGCTCAGCCACCTCGCATACCGGGTGCCCGAGTGGGACCAGTACGTCCAGGTCCGTACGCTCCTCGAACGCCACGCGACGGCGAATCGGGAGAACGTCTGGAACGGCCGCCCGATCTCCTTGATCGTTCCCGCCGAGCCGCTCGAAGTCCTGGACGGCCAGGTGGTCCCGCTCATCGAGCTCATCCCGCCCGTCCACCAGCGCGTCTACAAGATGGGGCTGGAGCACCTTGGCGTCGTGGTCGGGGACACGTTCGACACGTTCGTCGAAGCCCACAAGCCGGTCCTGACGGGCCAGCAGTTTCAGGGCCCGGACAGCACACCCGACCCGGTCTACATCCTGTTCGAGGACTTCACCCACGTGAAGTTCTATCGTCTGTCACTGCGGGCATCCGTCGAGCTCTTTAGTGACCGGTTCGAGGACGGCTTTCACCACGTCGACGACTGGGTTCCCCAGCGGCTGGTGACGGCGACCGGACCGAATCCGCTGCCCCGGTGAAGGAGCCTCCCGCCAGTCAGGTTCCTGGTGCGCGGTGGCTGCGAGCCTTCATGTCCGATCCCCGAGTTGCGCAGGTGTCAGGCTCACGCTGACACTAGCTCTCTGCGAGGATGGCGCTCACCATGACCGGAAGGCATTCGCGAGAGCTCGGCCCGAAGATCGCCGCCGACTACCGGCTGCTCAACTACCTGCGGGGACGCTCGACGTCGTCGGTCGATGCGATCGAGCCTGGGAGCACGCGGATCGACGTCGAAGGTGGCGTCCTGGCCAGTCGATGCGAGGAGGACCACGACGAGGTCCTCGAGTGCTGGTATTTCTACCGACGCTCAGGGAAGCCAAACTAAGCGTTCGTCGCGGGCGAGGCGGTCGGTCATGATGCCAGCCATGGACGACGGCGGGCCGGAGGTCATCACCCTAGGCGAGTGCCTGGCCTCGCTCCTGGCGTCCACGCCCGGATCGCTGGCCGAGGCGACATCGTTCGAGCGGCACGTCGCTGGAGCGGAAGCGAACGTCGCGGTCGGGCTCGTACGGCTCGGACATACGGCGGGGTTCATCGGGCGCATCGGTGACGACGGCTTCGGCACCGCGATCGTACGCAAGCTCCGCGGCGAGGGCGTCGATGTCGCCCATCTGGTCGTGGACCCGACTGCGACCGGGGTCATGTTCCGCGAGCGCCGGCTCCTCGGGGCGAGCACGGTCGTGTATCAGCGATCCGGGTCCGCCGGGTCTCGCCTGGCCGTCGATGACGTCGAGCGAGCGGCGAGCGCCGGGGTATTCGAGTCCGCCAGGTGGCTGCATCTCACGGGCATCACGCCAGCCCTGTCGGCCTCGGCTCGAGCCGCCACGATCCGGGCACGCGATCTGGCGCGGACGGCCGGCCTCACCATCAGCCTCGATATCAACCTGCGGCGCCGCCTGTGGTCGGACGAGGAGGCCGCGCCGGTGCTACGCGAGCTGGCTGCCGGCGTGGACGTCGTCCTCGGCAGCGACGACGAGCTCGCGCTGCTGGCAGGTCTGGAGCCAGATGCGGTCCCTGAGGATCTGGTCGCGACGGTCACCCGACTGGGACCGTCGACGGCTGTGGCCAAGCTCGGAGCCGACGGGGCGCTCGCGCTCGAGGCCGGCGCGACGCCGATCCACGAGGCGGCGATCACGGTCCGGACGGTCGTCGACCCAGTCGGTGCCGGTGATGCCTTCTGTGCCGGCTTCATCGCCGGGCGACTCGATGGCACCGATCTGGCCACGGCTCTCCAGATGGGCAATGGCTGCGGAGCGCTCGCCGTCGCCGCCAGCGGCGATCAGGCCGGCTTGCCCGACCGCGAAGAGCTGGCGCGGCTTCTCGGCGGAGGACCGGACACGCTGCGTTGAACCGCGGCGTCCCAGGCGCCGATCGCGTCGCGGACGGCCGACGAGACCGACCCCGGCGCTGTCGAGCCCGACAGTCGGTCGAGTCCGATCAAGGCCGACCCTGCGACAGGCGGCGCTGCCAGGCCCGTCACGCTGGCGGCCGGCGCGATCGCCGCGATCCCGGCCGCGATGCGTTCCCGGAAGCCGGCGTCGCGCGTCCGGAACACGCCGCCCGCGAGCACGACATCTGGGTCCCGGCGGGTCAGATGGAGTCGCCGGATCATCGCCCCGGCCATCACGACGATCTCGTCGGCGAGGCGGTCGACGATGCGGCGGGCGGCGGCATCTCCGGCCGTGGCCGCCGCGAACACGACGGGTGACAGCTCGCCGATGCGTGCCTCGGCGATGCGGCCCGTGTACATCGCCGAGGTGACCGCTGCCGGTGAGGACAGGCCGAATCGGGCCGGGACGTCCCGCTCCAGGCGGGTCCGCTGCCCGCGGCCGTCACGCGCCCGGACGGCCGCCGCCAGACCCGCCCAGCCCACGTCGGTCCCGCCGCCCCAGTCGCCCGAGATGGCGCCCAGCGCGTCGAGCCGGATACTCCGCCCGTCCGGTGCGACGCCGGCGGCATTGACGCCCTGGCCACAGATGATCACGACGCCCCACGAGCGGTCCGTCCCGGCGCGTAGCGCTCCGAACGCGTCGTTGAGGACCACGTGCTCGTCGGCGAAACCGCGATCGTCGAGGGCGCCGGACAAGGCCTCGACGTCGGTGCGCGTGTCGGCGCCGGCGAGCGTGTAGACCGCGACGTGGGGCCGCGAGTCCAGCCGGGCTCCGGCGAACGCCTCTGCCACGAGCCCAGCCATCCGCTCCATGCCCGCTGCCAACCCGACCGCCTGGTGCGAGCTCGTCGGTCCGCGCACGGCCGCCAGCAGGCGCCCGTCCTCGTCGACGATCGCCACATCCGTCTTCGAGTTCCCGCCGTCGACGGCGAGGGCCGTTCTCACTCCAGCGCGTCCAGCCGTACGAAGCTGGCGCCGGCATCTCGCAGGCCGCTGATGAGGGGTGCGAGGCCGAGGCCCGTGGCCATGGTCCACGGGTGGAGCAGCAGGATCGCGCCGTCGCCACGAGCGACCGCATCGCGCGTCATCTGGCGGGCCATACCAAGCCCGCGCATGCTCGGGCGCCAGTCGGCGCCGTCGACGTCCCAGTGGATCTCGCGGTAGCCCAGCCGCTCGATGCCGGCCCGTACCCGCGCGTCGTCGGTGCCCGCGCCGAACGGGCAGCGGAACCAGGGCTTGGGGTCGACGCCGGTGGCCGCGACGATCGCCCGTTCCGCTGCGCGGATGTCGGTTGCCAGACCTGACGATGACAAGAGCGGCATCCGCGCATGGTAGAAGGAGTGGTTGCCGATGAGATGGCCTCGCTCCGCGACCGAGCGCGCCAGGTCCGGATTGGCCTCAGCCCAGCGACCCTGGATGAAGAAGGTCGTCTTGACGCGCCGGGCCTCGAGCAGGTCCAGCACACCCTCGGTCCCGCCGATGTGGTGCGGGCGGTCGGGATGCTCCGCGTCGAAGGTCAGTGCGACCCGGAACGTCATGGCCGCTTGGATGGCCGCTTGGCTCGAGCCGTCACCCGGGTGTCACTTCTCGACGCCGGTTATGACGATGCCCCGGGTGAAGAACCGCTGCGTCAGCAGGAAGGCGACGACCGGGATGACGAGCGTCATCAGCGTGCCCGCCTGGATCAGCCCCGGCTCGCGGTAGTAGATCCCGTTGAACCGCTGCAGGCCAAGCGCGACGGTCTGGAGGTCGACCCGCCCGGCCGTGTACAGCAGCGGCCCGAAGAAGTCGTTCCATGAGTAGACGAGGTGGAAGACCGCGACGGCCACCACGACCGGCCAGGCCTGCGGCAGGACGACCGAGATCAGCGTCCGGAACGGACCGGCGCCGTCGATGGCGGCCGCTTCGTCCATGTCGGTGGGGATCGTCATGAAGTACTGGCGCATCAGGAACACGTCGTAGGCGTTCGCGAAGAACGCCGGTACGAGC
Source organism: uncultured Chloroflexia bacterium (assembly GCA_963831715.1). Lineage (GTDB taxonomy): Bacteria > Chloroflexota > Limnocylindria > Limnocylindrales > CSP1-4 > SPCO01. The sequence goes on from CAWHRB010000001.1 coordinate 20,016, forward strand.
AACGGCAGCCAGGTGCCGACCCAGCCGATCTTCTGGAACACCGTGTAGGTCGGGATGATCGTCACGGCCGCCGGCAGGAAGATCGTCGCGATCAGGAGCGTGAAGAGCAGTCCCCTGCCGGGGAACCGGAACCGGGCGAATCCGTATGCAACGAGCGTGCATGAGATGAGCGTGCCGATGGTCGACACGACCGCGATGAAGATCGTGTTGAACAGCAGCCGGGGGTAGTCGATCAGGTCCCAGACCTCGGCGAAGTTCTCCCAGTGCGGCGCGAACTGCCACGCGGGCTCGAGCGTCCGCCACGACCCCACCCACTCGATGGGCGGTGCCGTCGGGGCCACCGGGTCGATGAACGTGCTGCGCCTACGCGCCGGCTCGAACAGGGCGAGCTGACGCGTCGTGCCGTCGGGCAAGGGGACGTTGAGGATGGGCAGCTGTTCGCCCTGGTATTCGAACGTCACCGGGTCGGCCGGATAGAGCGGCGAATGCGCCTGCGTGATCTGGTCGAGGCTTTTGAGCGAGTACGAGATCGACCGGAGCATCGGCGACAGGAAGGCGGCGACTGCGAGGACCGCGATGAGCGTCAGCAGGAACGATTTGGAGCCATCGCCACGCTCGCGCGGCGGCCGGCTACCGGCGGCCGTCCTGCCCCGCCGTCCGATGAGGCCGCGACCCGCCACCGAGAAGGCCGTCATCGCGCCTCACCCGCGTAGTAGACCCATCGCCGGGCGGTCCCGAACAACAGCAACGTGATCGCGAGCGTGATCAGGAAGAGGAGCCACGCCAGCGTGGCGCCGTACGACATGTTCTGGAACGTGAAGAAGTTCTTGTAGAGGTAGAGGTTATAGAACATCGTCGAGCCGCCCGGTTCGCCGGTGCCCTCCTGCAGGACGAGCGGCACGAGGAAGTACTGGAGCACCTCCACGACCGAGAGCACGATCGTGTAGAAGATGACCGGGGTGAGCATCGGCACCGTGATATGGCGCAGCGACTGCCAGGCGCCGGCCCCGTCGATCCGGGCCGCCTCGTACAGGTCCGTCGGGATCCCCTTGAGCGCGGCCAGGTAGACGATCATCCCCGCGCCGATGCCCCAGACGCCGATGAGCGCCAGGCCCGGGTAGACCCAGGACGGATCCTCGAGCCAGCCGGGCGGGTTCTCCACGCCGACGGCCTCCAGCGCGGCGTTGATCCAGCCCGTCTCCGGATTGAGCATCCCGCCCCAGATGAACACCGTCGCAACGAACGGCACCACGAAGGGCAGGAAGAACAGGATCCGGAAGGCGCCCGATCCGACGAGATGCCGCGAATGCAGCAACAGCGCGACCAGCAGAGGCAGGATCACGGCGAGCGGTAGTGCGATCGCCGCGAACTTGAACGTGATGCCCAGGGAGGTCCACGTCTGCTGGTCGCGCAGCAGCGTCTCATAGTTCTTGAGCCCCACGAACTGCAGTGGCTCGGACTGGGTGAGATTGATATTGGTGAACGAGAAGACCAGCGTCGCGATCATCGGGAAGGCTGTGAACAGGACGAACCCGATGAGCCACGGCGCTATGAAGACGTACCCCCAGCGCGCGCGCCGCCAGCCCAGACCGGAGAAGCGAGTCAGGCTGCGCGGGCGCGCGACGCTGGGGGCGACCATCGATCAGCTGCCGCCTGCGTCCCAGGCGGCCTGCATCTCCTTACGCAACGCTTCGATCTCGGCCGTCAGGTCGAGGCCGGGGGTGGTCTCCCACTTCGTGCCGTAGGTGTTGATCAGGTCGAGCGTCTTGTTGTACGCGGGCATGTAGGACTCGAAGTTCGGGACGTCGGCGAATGCCACGCCCTCCTTCGGGACCGTCGTGTCGATGCCCTGCGTGTAGTCCTTGAACTGGGCCTCCAGGAACGCATCCTGCTTGGACTCGACGGCCGGCATGCCGCCGTACAGCGACAGCAGCTCCTCGTTGGCCAGCAGGTACTGGAGCACCTCGAACGCCTGATCCGGATTCTTGGTGGTCTTCATGATCCGCCACGTATCGGCGTTGAACGCCGCCGTGGTCTTGCCCTCGAAGGCGGGTGTGGCCGCCATGTTCCAGTCGTCGCCCGCGTCGGAGACGCAGTAGGTCGACCACAGGTAGTTCGTGCTCATCGCCACCTTGCCGGCGCAGAACGGATAGCCCGCCGGGTTGAGGTCGGTGGTCTGGAACTGCGGACCGGTCATGCTGAAATGGTCGGTCCAGATGCCGTCATAGAAGTGCTTCCACGCCGCAGCCCACGGCTCGGGGATCTGGGCAGTCTTGCCGTCCGCGGCCATGAACCCGCCGGCCCCGAAGTAGGCGCCCGTCTGACGGAGGTCGTCCCGCTGCGGCTCGAAGCCCCACTGGACGATCTTCTCAGGATCGAAGTCGGCTTCAGAAGCGTCCGCGCCGTTCTCGTCGACCGTCAGGATCTTGGCGATCTCGCGGATCGTGTCGTAGTCCCACGGCCGCTTCGAGCCGTCGGGCATCGTGTACTCGGCGTTCCAGGCGTGCGGCGGCTCCTCGAGACCCGCCTCCTTGAACATGTCGGCCTTGTAGAACAGGACCGATGGGTAGATCGCATACGGGATACCGACCTGGCCTTCGCCGCCGGCGTTGTAGAGCTCGACGGTCGCCTCGGGGAACTGCGACATGTCGAAGCCGGCCTTGTCGATGTACGGCTGGAGGTCGAGCCACTGGCCGTGGAAGGCCTCCGCGCCACCGATCCCCACCGGGCCGACGATGTCGGGCCCGTTGCCGGCTCCGAGCTGGACCGCGAGCGCGTCACGCGCGGCCGCGTAGACGAATCCCTCGAACTGGAGATGGATGCCCGGGTGGGAGGCGTTGAAGTCCTCGGCCACCTTGCGCTCCACCTCGACCTGTTCCGGCGCGTCACCGGTGCCCAGGCAGCAGTACCAGCGGATGACCACGTCACCCGGCTTGGCCTGCGAGTCCGTGTTGGGCAGCGGCGTCGGCGGCGGCGGGCTGGCCGACCCGGACGCATCGGCGGACGCGTCGGCTGATGCCACGGCCGTCGAGCCGGACGGCGCTGCGCTGGACGTCGATTGCCCGCATGCCGCGAACAGGAGCGCCAACACCGATAGCAGGACGGCGAGCCGTCCCAGATCCACTCTCATGATGCGTTCCTCCGAATGCGATGGCCGATGGATCTCGTCGTCATCCGCTTGCTCCTCCGATGCGTGCCGTGGCTTCGACCGCGGCCGGCCGGATGGCCCGGTCGACCTCACGTTCGACGTAGTACCTGGAGCGATCGCCGCGGACGAAGGTCCGGCCGAACTCGACCGGATCGCCATCGGCGTCGAACGCGATGCCTTCGATGAGCAGCGCCGGCGAACCCGGCCGCTGATCCAGGAGGCGAGATTCTCGAGCCCGGAGGAGGACGGGCTCGAGAGCCTCGCGGGCGCGTACGACCTGGGTCGAATAGCGCGTGGACAGGAGTTCATAGAGGGAGCCGTGCTCGAGGTCGCTCGCGAGGAGGCCGGGGAAGCGCTCGCCCGGGAGATGGACCTGCTCGAGCAGGTAGGGCTCGCCGCTGGCCAGGCGGAGACGCTCGAGGTACACGATCGGCGAACCGGTCTCGAGGGCGAGCGCATTGGCCACCGTCACCGAGGCCGATTCGGGTCGAGCGGAGATCAGCCGCGTCTCGGGATCCAGACCGCGCTGGCGCATCTCCTCGGAGAAACTGGCACGACCCGCGATGTCGCGATCCATCCGTGGATGGAGGACGAACGTGCCGCGTCCGCGAGTCCGTTCGATGCGGCCTTCGCGCACGAGCTCATCGAGCGCGCGCCTGACCGTGATCAGGCTGCAGCCGTAGTGCTGGGCGAGCTCGCGTTCCGTCGGCACCTGATGGCCGGGCGCCCACAGCCCCGAATCGAGCGAGGTGCGCAGGTCGAGATAGACCTGATGGTGCATCGGGACGGGGCCGAGTTCGAGCCGGAACCGAGCCAACGGCAGCGCTCCTCCTCCTGGATCCGACCGTCCGTCTGATGGGTATTGCGCGAGGTCCGAATGCTGATAACGTTATAAGCAATCGTGTCAAGACCCCGGGAGGTGGGATGGGGACGAAGATCACGGTGGTCGGGGCCGGGAGCACGTACACGCCCGAGTTGGTCGAGGGCTTCGCGCGTCGTGGGGACCGTCTGCCCATCGACGAGCTCGTGCTGTTCGACATCGATCCCGAGCGCCTGGAAGTCGTCGGTGGTCTGGCACAGCGGATGCTCGACCGGCTGGGCTGGACGGGACGGGTGACCCTCACCGGCGATCGGGACGCGGCGATCGACGGAGCCGACTTCGTGCTCCTCCAGCTGCGGGTCGGCGGCCAGGCCGCCCGGCTGGTCGACGAGACGCTGCCGCTCCGGTTCGGGGTCATCGGCCAGGAGACGACCGGGGCGGGCGGCTTCGCGAAGGCGCTCCGTACGGTGCCCCGGGTGCTGGAGCTGGCGGAGCTCACGGCGAAGCGTGCGGCCAAGGATGCCTGGATCGTCGACTTCACGAACCCGGTCGGGATCGTCACCCAAGCCCTCATCGACGATGGCCATCGGGCGCTCGGGCTGTGCAACGTGGCCATCAACCTGCAGCGTCGGCTGGCGGCACGGTTCAACGTGTCGCCGGAGCGCGTCGCGCTCGAACACGTCGGGCTCAACCACCTGAGCTGGGAGCGTGCCGTCCGCGTCGATGGCGAGGACCGTCTCCCGGATCTGCTCGACGAGGACGCCGACGAGCTCGCTGCGGAGCTGCGCATGCCTTCGGACATGATCCGCTGGATGCGGGCCATCCCGTCCTCCTACCTCCGCTACTACTACCTGACGCGGACCGTACTCGCAGAGCAGCAGGATGGCCACACTCGTGCCCGTGACGTGATGGATATCGAGGCCCGCCTCCTCGAGATGTACCGCGACCCGACGCTCGATGAGAAGCCCGAGCTCCTCGACCATCGCGGCGGGGCGTTCTACAGCGAGGCAGCGGCCCAGCTCATCGCCTCCCTGCACGACGGCGCCGGCGACGTGCAGGTCGTCGACGTTCGGAACGACGGCGCGATCCCGGACCTGCCCGACGACGCGGTCGTCGAGATCCCCGCCGTCATCGACCGTGACGGCGCCCATCCGGTCCGGCTCGCTCCGCTGGCCGCTGAGCAGCGCGCTCTTGTGCAGGCCGTCAAGGCCTACGAGGAGCTGACGATCGAGGCCGCCAGGACGGGCGACCGAGCGGTGGCCCTGCGCGCGCTGGCGACGAACCCCCTCGTCGGGGCGGAGGTCGCGGAACCCCTCCTCGAGGCGATCCTCGAGGCCGATGCCCACCACCTGGAGCGGTTCGCCACCCGCTGAGGGACTGTCCCCACCGCTCATCCCGATAGGTATCCGTCACGAACCGCTGGCCCGGCTCGTCCACCTCTTCGCGTGTCTTGCGCCATCCTATGCGCCGACATCGACCCTTCCGCCGTTCGGAGACCTTCTTGTCGTCTAGCTCTCGTTCGCATGCCTACCCACGCCGCCCGGACCGTCCATACACCCCTCGTCGATCCACGGCCGGCTGGCTGGCGGTCATCGTCTTCGTGTTCCTCGCGGGCATCGGCATCATCGGCGCGCTCTCGGCGGTCAGCGTCTATGCCGCCCTCTCCAACGGTCTTCCGCCCGTCTCCCGCCTCGAGGAGTTGCGGCTCCCCCAGGAGATCGTCGTCCTCGACAGGACCGGCACGACCGAGCTCGCCCGGTTCGGTGAGTTCAAGCGGGAGGTCGTCCCGTTCGAGGAGATCCCACCGATCCTGCTCGACGCGACCACGGCCGTGGAGGACAAGACGTTCTGGGAGAACGCGGGCTTCGACCCGGCGGCCATCGTGGCGGCCGGCCTGGATTCCATTCGCGGCGACAGCCGCGGCGCATCGACGATCACCCAGCAGCTCGTCCGCGCCCGCTTGCTCGAGGACGATCTCGTCCAGGATCCGGGACGGACCGTGGAGCGGAAGCTCAAGGAGATCATCCAGTCGATCCGCCTGACCCGGGCCTATCCGGACGATGCGGGCAAGCGCCGCATCATCGCGGCCTACCTGAACAACAACTACTACGGCAACCAGAGCTACGGGGTGAAGGCCGCGGCCCAGTCGTACTTCGGCAAGTCGCTCGACCAGCTGACGCCCGGCGAGGCGGCGACGCTCGCGGCGTTGCCGCAGTCCCCGTCGAACTACGACCTGGTCCGCAACGCGGTGTCGACCTGCGACGTCGAACTGAACGACGAAGGTGAGTGTCCGCCTGCGGATGAGCACCTGATCCTCGAGCCGGACACCAAGATCGCCCAGCGCCGCGACGCCGTGCTCGAGCTGATGGCGGCCGGCCGCACGCCGATGTCGGACGGGCAGTTCAGCCCGGACCAGCTCGAGGCCGAGAAGGGCAAGCCGCTGGAGCTGGCCCGCCAGACGACGCCGCCCTGGAAGGCGCCGCACTTCGTGTGGGCCGTCCAGGCGGAACTCGCGAGGAAGGTCTGTGGGCCCGACACGCCGACCTGCACGCCGCTCGAGGAAGGCGGACTGCGAGTCACCACCAGCCTCGACTGGGGCCTGCAGCAGATCGCGGAGAAGTGGGTCAAGGCGTCGACGATCGCCCCGCACAACCGCGACCCGGAGCGATTCGCAACGCGGGGCCTCGGCTTCGACGAATACCCGGCCTGGATGCGCAACCTCGAGAACAAGGATGTCCGCAATGGGGCGCTCGTCGCGATGGACTACCAGAGCGGCGAGATCGTGGCCCATGTCGGCTCGGCGAACTACTACGCATCGTCGAACAACCCGAAGTTCCAGCCGCAGTACGACGTCGTGACCCAGGGCTTCCGTCAGCCGGGGTCGGCGTTCAAGCCGTTCAACTACGCCGTCGGCATCGACGACGGCGCGTTCACTGCCGGCGACATGCTGATGGACGTCGCGACCGACTTCGGCGGCGGCTACTCACCCACCGATGCCGACAACCTTGAACGCGGTCCGGTCCGGGTCCGCGACGCTCTGCAGTTCTCGCTCAACATCCCCGCCGTGAAGGCCATGGCGCTCAACAGCGTCGAGCACATGTTCGCGCGGGCCAAGGACTTCGGGATGACCTTCCAACGCGAGACGACGGATGCCGGGCTGGCCCTCGCGCTGGGCGTCGCTGAGACCCGCCCGATCGACCTCGTCGGTGCGTACGGGACGCTGGCCAACGGCGGCGTGCGCGTGGAACAGACCTCGATCCTCCGGATCCAGGACGCCGCGGGCGAGGACATCGAGCTCCCCGCACTGCGGGAGCCTGTCCAGGTCGTCAAGCCGCAGTCGGCTTTCATCCTCACGGACATCCTCAGTGGCAACACGAACGAGCGCATCAACCCGTTCTGGGGCAAGTTCCGGGTCCGAGGGCCCGAAGGGGCGCGCCGGCCGGCCACCCTCAAGACCGGCACGAACAACGATGCCAAGGACCTCAACGCCTATGGCTACATCGCCCCGCCGACCGATCAAGGGCGGCAGGACGGCGCGTACGCGCTGGCGGTCGGTGTCTGGAATGGCAACAGCGACAACACGCCGGTCTCGACACCGGCGCGGCCGGTGTTCTCGATCGACGTCTCCACGTTTGTCTGGCAGGGCTTCCTCCAGGAGGCGACGGAAACGTGGGAGATCACCCGCTTCTCCCGACCGGACAGCGGGCTGACCCAGGTCGCGATCGACCCGCTCACCGGGATGCTCCCCTCCGGGCAGACCGAGGGCGTCGATGAGTGGTTCCTGAGCGGCAGCGAGCCCACCAGCAGGTTGCCGGCGGCTCGCTGCGGGATCCAGGCGCTGGAGGCCACCCGGCACGAGCCCAAGTTCCCGAACTGGATGGACGCCGACCGCGACTGGCTGCGGCGAGCACAACGTGGCGTGGGGGTCGCCGGCGGCCCGGATCGGACCCGGACGGCGTACTTCTACAACGGCCAGTTCAGCCCGTACGGGCGGACGTGGCGGCCGTTCGTGACCCGCAACAACTGCGGGGCGTCACCCAGCCCGTCGCCGAGCTGCATCCCGTTGCCGACCCCCGACGAGAACGGCGTGGTCCCATCGCTCGAGATCCCGTCGCCCTCCGGTTCCGAGGTCGCGGCCGTGCCGTGCCCGCCGGCATCGGTCGAACCCAGCCCGAGCGAGGAGGTGCCGCCGACCCCGGAGCCCACCTCGGAACCGACGCCCGAGCCGACCACGGAGCCGACGCCCGAGCCCACCCCGGAGCCGACACCCGAGCCGACCGAACCGCCGGCCGAACCTTCCTGACGCGTCACGCGACCGTCATCGGGTGACGCCACGATGAGCGCGTGAACGGACAAGGTCGACCCATCGCGCTCGCCGGGCTCGCCGGCGCGGCGGCGGCCGCACTCGGCATCGGTGTGTCCGAGGCGATCGCCGGCGTGATCGCCGGCGCGACGTCGCTGGTCGACGCCATCGGCCAGGTCGTGATCGACCTCCAGCCGCCCGGCGCCAAGGACTTCGTCGTCGAGCTGTTCGGGACGAACGACAAGCTCGCCCTCGAGATCGTAGTGACGCTCGCCGCGCTCGCACTCGGCGCCGCGTTCGGCGTCCTGGCCACGCGTCGGTTCCTGTTCGGGGCACTTGGCTTCGCCGCGTTCGGCGTCGTGGGGTTCCTGGCTGGACTCGGCCAGCCGCTGGCGATGCCCGCCATCGTGGCCGTCCAGGCTGCCGCCGCGACCGCCATCGCCATCCAGACGTTGTCGTGGCTGCTCGGCCGCCTCGCGTCGGCCCCGTCCGCGCCGAGCATCCCGGACCCTGCCCGTCGGTCGTTCTTGCTGCGGACGACCGCGGTAGGCATCGGCGCCGTCGCTGCCGGCGTGTTCGGTCGGAACGCGATCGCCTCGGGCAACACCGCGCCGGCACCGTCGATCCCGCTGCCACCACCTGCCGAGGTGGTGCCGCCCTTGCAGGCGGCCGCCGACCTTTCCCCGTCGACGCCGGGCCTGACGCCGATCGTCGTGCCCAACGACCAGTTCTATCGGATCGACACCGCACTCCTGGTGCCGTCGCTCGATACGGCGACGTGGCAACTCCGCATCCACGGCCTCGTCGATCGTGAGACCACGCTCACATGGGACCAGCTGATCTCGCTGCCCATGTTCGAGCAGTACTGCACGATCGCGTGTGTCAGCAACGAGGTCGGTGGGCACCTGGTCGGCAATGCCAAGTGGACCGGCGTCCGACTGCGGGACGTCCTCGACATCGCCGGCCCGACATCGTCGGCGACCCAGCTCGTCGGCCGGTCGGTCGACGGCTGGACGGCAGGGATGCCGATGGCCTGGATCACCGATCCGGATCGTGAACCGATGATCGCCGTCGAGATGAACGACGAGCCTCTGCCGCGCGCCCACGGCTACCCCGCCCGTCTCATCATCCCGGGGCTCTTCGGCTACGTGTCGGCCACGAAGTGGCTGTCGGAGCTGGAACTGACGACGTGGGAGTCGTTCGACGCGTACTGGGTGCCGCTCGGCTGGTCGAAGGAGGGCCCGATCCTGACGCAGTCGCGCATCGACACCCCGCGCGGGAACGTCCCAGCCGGACGGGTACCGATCGCAGGCGTCGCGTGGGCCCCGGACCGCGGCATCAGCAAGGTCGAGGTGGGGATCGACGGGGAATGGCGCGAGGCACAGCTGTCAGCGCCCATCACCGATGCGACGTGGGTCCAGTGGGTCTACACGTGGGAAGCGACGCCAGGTCCGCACGACATCTCGGTCCGGGCCACCGATGGCACCGGAGCGCTCCAGGAGGAGATCCCATCGCGACCGGCACCCGATGGAGCGCGCGGCTGGCACGCAGTCTCCGTCGACGTCGCCTGACCCACGGGGCGTTTGGGTATAGAGTCGAGTCATGCCGCGACGGCGCTACATCTTCGATCCGCCCGACCGTTTCCTGGCCGGGACCGTGGGCCAACCGGGCGATCGGACCTTCTTCCTCCAGGCCCGCGAGGGCGGGCGTGTCGTGTCCGTGGCACTCGAGAAGGTGCAGGTCGCGGTGCTCGCCGAGCGGCTCGGTGCGCTCCTCGACGAGCTCGACCTGCGGGGCATCGCCGACCCCACCGAGGCCGAGCCTGGCGCCACGCCGCCGGCTGAAGCCACCGTCGAGAGCGAGGTCCTCGACGAGCCTCTGAACGAAGCGTTCCGGGCCGGCTCCCTGACACTCGGCTGGGACGGCGGGGCGGAGCGCGTCCTGGTCGAGGCGCGCGCACAGGACGACGACGGCGAGGCCATCGACCCCGACGAGGACGACGACGAGGACGACGACGGCCCGGACCTGCTGCGCGTCCGCATGACCGCTGCGGCAGCGCGGACGTTCGTCGCTCGCGCGACGCAGGTCGTGGCGTCGGGCCGTCCGCCGTGCCCACTGTGCGGGGCGCCGCTCGATCCGCGGGGTCACATCTGCCCGCGGCGCAACGGCCACTACGTGAACTAGGCGACCGCGTGCTCGATCGTCGGCCGGCCGCTCATTCGATTCGGGGCCCCGGCGGCGAGACATTTCCCCGCAGCGCGGCGTGAAGTACGATGCCACGACCGTGGCACTCCGCGTCCTCCGGCTAGTCGCCGTCGCATCGATCTTCGCCTTTGTGCTCACCGCGCGCACGGTCATGCCGACCCACGCAAACACGGTTGACCCGGCCACCGACCCGTCGCCCGCGGACGTCGATCTGTCTCCGACCGGTCTCGGTGCGGAGCCACCCGATGCACCGCCGCCCGACCCAGCGCCGGTCGAGGTGGAGCCTCCTCCCGAAGACCCCGTCGAGCAGGCCCCGCCGAACCCGCCAGCCACCGACACGCCAGGGACTGTCTTGCCGCCGACCGATCCTCCGGTCGCGGCGGAGCCGCCTCCCGCCGACACGGTCGAGCCGGCCCCGACCGACCCCCCACCCACCGATACGGTCGAGGCGGTCGAGCCGCCGCCGGTCGGGGAGGAGCCGCCTCCCGAAGGCCCCGTCGAGCCGGCCCCGACGGACCCGCCACCTACCGACACACCAGGGGGTGTCTTGCTGCCGACCGATCCTCCGGTCGCGGCGGAGACGCCTCCCGCAGACGCCGTCGAACCGGCCCTCACGGACCCGGCGGGATCGGACCCGACCGTATCGCCGGTCCCCGACCGGGCCACCATCGCTGATCCAGCTCACTCCGACCCGTCCGCGGCCGACCCGGCTCCGCCGGTCCCGTCGACTCATCGGTCGTCCGAGCCTGTCCCGCCCGTCGCCGACGATCCGGCGCAAACAGCGACGGCGCCCGTCACTGCCATCGTGAGCACCCTGGCGAAACCGACGGACGGCGGGTCAGGTGGACCAGCCCAACCTTTGGCCCTCCATTCGGCGGTCGCCGCCGGGGCCGGGCTCGCGGCCGGACTTGTGGTCACGAACCAAGCCCCAAGCACCGTAGCGGTCGCCATCGAGTTCGGACGCGCCGGCGGTGGCTGGGCCGGCGCGATCGTGTTCAACGTCTGGCTCCGCCGGCAGATGCGCATGCGTCGCATCAGCCAGCGTCAGCTCGCGGCCCTCGCCGGCATCGACCACTCCACGATCTCGCGGCTGCTCCGGGAGGATCGACGGCCGTCGCTCACGACGGCGACGAAGCTCGCCGGGGCCCTCAGGAAGGTGCCAGGCGAGCAAGCTGAGCCCGAAACAGCCGACTACTTCGAACGCAACCCGGAGGAAACGGTCTTCCCGGCGAGAAGGGTGGAGTTGGCCCTCAGGGCCGACGAGCTGCTCGATGAGGAACAGGTCCGGCATCTGATGAACATCTACCTTGACACCCGTCGTCGGCACCAGGCAGTAGGGACGAGTCCGTCCGCGCCCACCCGCGCCGGGCCAGCGGGCGCCGCCCCAGACCCGCGCCGCTGAGCGTGAACTAGGCGACCGCGTGCTCGATCGCGCTTCGGCGCTTGAAGTGCTCCGCGACGGCGAGATCGAGGTCGTCGGGCGCATCCTGGGGTCGAGCAACAACGCGCTCTTCGTGAACGTGTCGCTGCCATGCCCGGATCCCGCCGAGCCGGCGCGTGTCCTCGAGGCGATCCACAAGCCGACGATCGGCGAGCGGCCGCTCGACGATTTCCCGGACGGGACGCTCACCCGCCGCGAGGTAGCCGCCTACCTGGTCTCGGAGGCGAGTGGCTGGGATGTCGTGCCACCGACGGTCCTGCGCGATGGGCCGTTCGGCGAAGGCATGGTGCAGGCCTTCATCGAGCCGGATCCCGGCGTCGACGTCATCGGCTGGATCAACGACGACGACCCTCGCCTTCGCCGGATGGCCACGTTCGACGCGGCCGTGAACAACACGGACCGCAAGGGCGGCCACATCCTCCCGGTCGACGGCGGACGGCACGTCTACGGCGTCGACCACGGGGTGTGCTTCTCGGTCGTGCCGAAGCTCCGGACCGTGCTGTGGGCCTGGCGCGGCGACCCGCTGCTCCCCGACGAGCTGGGAGGGCTCGAACGGATCCGCGACGCACTCGATGGCGGTCTCGGCGCGGACCTGCGGTCGCTCCTCAGCCGGGCCGAGGTACGGGCGACCATCCGGCGGGTCGACGACCTGCTCGCCCGGAAGGTGTTCCCGCTCCCCTCCCCGACCTGGCCGGCGATCCCCTGGCCGCCGATCTGACCCTCCCGGCGGATCGGTGAACCGGAAAAAGTGAGACCCGGCGGACTTGGGCGTCCGCCGGGTCTTCGTTGCTGCGGATCAGGCCCGACCGAAGAGGGCCTTGATGTTCGTCTGGAACAGGTAGTACAGGATGATCACTTGGATGGCGACGCTGATGACCTGGCCCGAGATGTCGCCTCCGCCGATGATGGTGGCGGCAGACAGCCCCAGGCTGATGATGGACAGCGCCACGCCCAGGGGCCAGGCCCAAGGCTTGAGCGTCCACGCGCCGTAGGCGAAAGCCAGGCTCGCGATCCCTGTGACCAGGGCGACGACGCCGAAGATGGCCCCGAGCCCGAACAGGCCTGCGGCGCCGGTCGAGGCGGCGAGGAATCCGCCGAGTCCCACGAGGGCCACGCCGCCGAGGATCCCGAGCACGCCGCCGATCGCGGAGAGCACCGCGAGGACCGTGATCCCGGTCGGGCGAGCGGCGGTCGGCGCAGGCGTGGGTGTAGTCGGTGCAGGTGTCGGTGTCGGTGCCGGTGTCGGTGTCTGTGTAGGTTCGACCATGCTGTGCAGGTGCCTCCCTCTGATGGCCACGCTATGGCGGCCTCCGGGCATGGTAGCCCCAAGTCCCGGTCTGACAAGGGCCTCGTCGGGGCCCAACGATGGTCCTGTGTGCGCGATCAGTCGATGAGCTCGTCCGCCAGGAGTTCCATCAGCATGGCGTCGACCCATGTACCGTCGGCCATGCGCTGATAGCGACGCATCCGCCCGACCAGCCGGAATCCGACCTTCTCGTACGCGCTGATCGCACGCTCGTTGTCGGCGGCCGGGTCGATGGTGATCCGATGATGGCCGTCCTCGTCGATGAGGCGGCGTGCGAGGAGCCGGATCGCGGTGGGGCCGATGCCGTGACCCTGGGTCTCCTCGTCGAGGAACAGATCGATCCCGGCGTGGCGGAAGTCCGATTCGGTCTCCTCGGCGCTCTGGATCGCCCCGACCAAACGGCCATCGACCTCGATCGCGTACACGCGGAGGTCCGGCTCGCCGACGATGATCTCGCGCTCGACGCGTTCGTCGTCCCACTCGCCCCACCAGCGCGCGATGCTGGGCTGCGCGAGCATGGTCGCGAGGGCGGGCGAATCTTCGGGCAGGATGGGACGGATGGTGATGGCGGGTGCGAAGACGGTCATGCCCGGCAGGGTAATGGGTCGACGCAAGCCCTCCGCCGGTTCCTGGGCGTTCTCCCCCGCGCGCGGGACCTAAGTCCTAGAGCGTCGAAGCGGCGCATGCGCTATAGTCGATAGGTCACCGGTCCGCAGCGACGGGCCCGGTCGAGCGCCTCGATAACGGACGCTCCCGGTACTCCGCCCGGACCACTACCACCGCTCCGCCCCCGATATCGGCGTGCGATGCGGAAGCAACAAGGGTCGCTGCCCAGGCACAGAACGCCTGTGGCGCGCCAGAAAGCACGAAGAACCAACACTCGAATGATGACCAGAACAGCGACTGCGACGTACGCCGGTCGCGCCAGCTCCATGCGTCGATTGCGCCGTCGCGCCGTCGCCGCCAACACCAACCCGGATCGACCCTTCTGTCGCACCAACGGCTGCGCCAGCTTCCTCGACGTCGATACCTCCGCCGGCACGGCCACATGCGCCGTGTGCGGCTCCACGCAGCGAGCGCGCTCGCGTCGCGCCGAGTAGGACCACCGACAGGCAACCTGTCGCTGACCGAGGCTAAGGTTCGGTCGTGCAGTCGATCGACGGACGACCCGTCTACGCCGCCACGGACCTGGTCGCCTATCTCGCCTGTGAGCACCTCACGGAGCTCGAGCGCGCGGCGATGGCGGGCCTGGTGAAGCGGCCGATGCGCGCCGATCCCGAGCTCGATGTGATCCGCAAGCGCGGCTTCGAGCACGAGCAGCGCTACCTGGGCGAGCTCGAGGCGGACGGACGAACCATCAGACGCATCGAGCTCGACGGCTCGATCGAGGACGACGGCACTCGACTCCGCGCGGCCGCCGCCGAGACCATCGACGCCATGGCCGCCGGTGCGGACGTCGTCTATCAGGCGACGTTCTTCGACGGCACCTGGCGCGGCCACGCCGACTTCCTGCTCCGGGTCGATGGTGCGGACCGCCCATCCGTGTGGGGCGACTACCACTACGAGGTCGCGGACACCAAGCTCGCCCGGCACGTCAAGGCCAGCGCCGTGCTTCAGATCTGCTCGTATATCGATCAACTGGAGCGGATCCAGGGGGTACGACCGGAGTGGCTCCATGTCGTCCTGGGCGGGTCGGCCCGGACCGTCGAGCGTCTCCGGGTCGACGACTACATGGCCTATTACAGGAGTGCGCGCGACCGCTTCCTGACTGCCGTCTCCGATGGTCGGCTGGTCGCGTTCCCACCAGCCGACACCTACCCCGAGCCCGTCGACCACTGCGATGTCTGCCGATGGGCGGCCGAGTGCACGATCCGGCGGCGCGCCGACGACCACCTCAGCCTGGTGGCGGGCATCTCGGCGTCGGCAGCGGCGCGCCCTCACGGAACGTGGCGTCGACACGCTGGAGGCGCTCGGCGACCTGACACTGCCCATGCAGCCGGCACTCGACGGCACGTCCGAGGGCGCCCTGACCCGCGTCCGCGAGCAGGCCCGGATCCAGCTGGAGGGTCGTCGCGAAGACCGCCTCAAGTACGAGCTCCTCCGCCCTGCCGCGGGTGCGGCATACGAGGCGGAGCGTGGTCTGGCCTCGCTCCCGCTGCCGTCGCCGGGCGACCTGTCCTTCGACATCGAAGGCGATCCATATGCGTTCGACGACGGCCTCGACTATCTCTTCGGTGTGCTCGAAGCGGACGGGACGTTCCACGCGTTCTGGTCGCGCGACCAGAGCGGTGAGTTCTCGCTCGACGGCGAGCGAGCGGCGTTCGAGCGGCTGATGGACTTCCTGATGGAGCGGCTCGCCGCGGACCCGTCGATGCACATCTACCACTACGCGCCGTACGAACCGACGGCGTTGAAGCGACTGATGGGTCGCTACGGGACGCGCGAAGCCGAGGTCGATCGGCTGCTGCGCGAGGGCGTCCTGATCGACCTTCTCCGCGCTGTCCGCCAGTCACTCCGTGCGTCGGTCGAGAGCTACTCGATCAAGCGGATGGAAGCGTTCTACGACTTCACCCGGGAGATCGACCTGCGCGACGCGGGGTCGAGCATCGTGGCGTTCGAGACGTGGCTCGAGCTCGGGGAGGGTGAGCGGCCCGAGACCGACATCCTCGATCGGATCGAGCGCTATAACCGCGACGACGTCGTGTCGAACCAGCGACTGCGCGACTGGCTGGAGGTTCGCCGCGAGGAGCTGATCGCCGAAGGGATCGACGTCCCACGACCGGCCCCGCACGAGAACCCGCTCCCACCCGAACTGACCGAGGCGATGGCCAGGGTGCAGGCACTCGCCGACCGGCTGGCCGATCCGGCGGTCGTGCCCACCGACCCGCTCGAGCGATCCCCGGAGCAGCACGCTCGGTGGTTGCTGGCCCAGCTCCTCGGCTGGCATCGGCGCGAGGACAAGGCGATGTGGTGGGAGTTCCACCGCCTGCTCGACCTGACCCCCGAACAGCTCGTCGAGGAGAGTGATCCGGTCGGGCTGCTCGAGCCAGTCGAGGGCGTCGACGTCGTCAACAGGAACGGCCGTCAGACGTGGCGGTACCGGTTCCCGCCCCAGGACGTCGATCTGGGGCGTACCGGCGGGCGGTTGTTCGACCCGGCCAGGAAACAGGCCGACCCGGACGCATCCCCGTTCGACTGGGGCATCGGTGATCTCATCGGCGTCGACCTGGCCCAGCGGACCGTCGATATCAAGCGTTCGCTCGACGACCCGCATCCGCGAGCAGTCGTGCCACTGCCCTGGATCCAGACCAAGGACCACCAGGCACGGCTCTACGAGCTGGGCGAGTGGGTCGCCGACAACGACATCGATGGCGCGGGCCCGGGTCGCGCGGTACGCGACCTGCTTCTCGGCCGTCCACCGCGCGTCGGCCAGGGCGAGGATGAGCCGCTCGCCCGTCCCGGAGAGACCGACCTGGATGCCGCCCGCCGGCTCGCGCTCAGCCTGGACCGGACAGTCCTGCCGATCCAGGGGCCGCCCGGATCCGGCAAGACCTACACCGGCGCCCGGATGATCATCACGTTGCTCGCGGCGGGCAAGCGAGTCGGCATCACGGCGACCAGCCACAAGGTCATCTCCAACCTCCTCCAGAAATCGCTGGAGGCGGCTGACGAGGAGGGCATCGCCGTCGCGGCGATCCAGCGTGGCGATGCCGACGTGATCGTGGTCGACGATCGAGTCGCTCGGGCCGGGCAGACGAAGGACCTCGTCGACGCGCTCGAAAACGGCACGGCCATGCTGGCAGCGGGCACCCCGTGGGTCTGGACGACAGAGCGGATGGCGGGGGCAGTCGACGTGCTGTTCGTCGACGAGGCCGGCCAGATGTCGCTCGCGAACGTCAGCGCGATGGCGCATGCGGCCGACAGCATCGTCCTGCTCGGCGACCCGCAGCAACTCGATCAGCCACTGCGCGGCTCGCACCCGCCGGGCGCGGATCGGTCCGCGCTCGCGCACGTCCTCGACGGTGCAGCCACGATCGCCGCCGAACGTGGCCTCTTCCTCGAGCGGACCTGGCGGCTCCATCCGGCCCTGTGCGAGTTCACGTCCGAGGTCTTCTACGATGACCGGCTCGAGCCCGAGTCGCACCTGGTCGTCCAGCGGATCGGGAGCCCACTCGAATTGGTCGACGGGGTCGGCCCGCGGCTGCTGCCCGTCGAGACGGTCGGGGCGGACAGCGAGTCGCCCGTCGAAGCGGCCGCGGTGGCCGACCTCGCCCGGTCGATCGTCGGCGGGTCGTGGACGGATGCGAAGGGCGTGACCAGGCCGCTCGGCTGGCGGGACGTCCTGGTCGTCGCGCCGTACAACGCCCATGTCGGTGCGATCCAGCGGCTGCTGCCGGCCGAGGCACGCGTCGGGACCGTCGACAAGTTCCAGGGTCAGGAGGCCCCGATCAGCATCTACTCCCTGACGACGTCATCGCCCGAGCTGGCGCCGCGTGGCATGGACTTCCTCTACAGCCGGAACAGGCTGAATGTGGCGACATCGAGGGCGCGCTGTGTGGCGATCGTCGCCGGCTCGCCGGACCTGTGGCGCGTCCGGGCCAGGACGCCCGCCCAGATGCGGCTGGCCAACGCCTTCTGCCGGTTCGTGGAGCTGGCGGGGGTCGACGACGCGCGAGCCCAGATCGAGCGTGCGCCCGTCGGGCCGAACGGCCGGGGCGACGTCGAGTACCTGACGCTCGACTTGGCCTGAGTCGTCGTCCCGTACCATCGGCCGTCATGGCCGATGCCCGACCGCTGAGTCCCGCGGAACTCGAACGACTCCGCCGGCGCACGGTTGCAGTCCTCATCGCTGGTGTGGCCCTTGGCAGCACGGGGCACATCGCAGCGGTGACGGTCGCCACGATCGTCGCCACCCACATCGCCGGTGGGACCACCATCTGGAGTGGGGCTCCGACCGCGACGGTCGTCCTCGGCGCTGCCGCCGGAGCCAGCGCGTTGTCGTGGTTGATGGTGCGTCGTGGACGTCGGGCCGGGCTGGCGACCGGCTACGCGGTGAGCGTGATCGGGGCAGTCATCGCCACGATCGCGGTCGTGATGCTATCGCTACCACTGCTCTTGATGGGTACCGTGCTCATCGGCTTCGGGAACGCATCGAACCAGCTGTCCCGCTATGTCTCGGCGGATCTCGCGCCACCCGACAGACGGGCCTCGGCCATCGGACTCGTCGTGTGGGCGGCGACCATCGGAGCCGTCGCCGGACCGAACCTCGTGGCGCCCTCCGGCCAGGTGGCCGTCGCGCTCGGACTCCCTGAGCTCAGCGGCCCATACCTCGTGCCGATCCTCTTCGTCGGGGCGGCTGCCGTCCTCTCGTTCGTGATGCTGCGACCCGATCCGTACGCGCTTGCCGATGTGTCGTCACGGCATGAGGACACGGGCGAGCGATCGGTCTCGGTTTCGCTGGCAAGCGTCCTCGCCCGCCCGAACGTGCCCGTCGCGATCGTCGCCCTGGTCGCAGGGCAGTTCGTGATGGTCCTGATCATGACGATGACCCCGCTGCACATGGCTGACCACGGCCACGACCTGGCGGCCGTCGGGGTCGTCATCAGCGGCCACACGTTCGGGATGTTCGGGCTGTCACCGATCTCAGGCCGGCTCACCGACCAATTCGGGAGTGTGCCCGTGATCCTGTCCGGCCTTGGCGTGGTGGCGATCGCGTCGATCATGGCCGCGGTGGCACCGCCGGCGGGCGGTGTGCTGCTGTTCCTCGCGCTCTTCTTGCTTGGCTATGGCTGGAACCTCGGGTATGTGGCGGGCTCCGCCCTGTTGACGCACGGCCTGTCGCTTGCCGAGCGCACGCGGATCCAGGGCCTGACCGACACGCTCATCTGGAGCTCGGCGGCGGTCGCAAGCCTCGGATCGGGAGTGGTCCTGGCGTACGCGGGTTACGCGATCCTGGGCCTGATGGGTGCAGCCCTGGTGATCGTGCCGGCCATGCTGGTCATGGCCCGACGCTCGGCCGTCACGGGCTAGCCGTAGGGCGATCGGTCCCGGCTGGTTCGGTCATGGGGTGACCGAACGGGCGAACGAACGGGTGATCTGGGCCTGAGTCGGGGCGCTCAGCGGTCCGTTCGGCCATGGGGTGACCGAACCGGCGAACGAACGGCTCGGACGGTGCCGCGTCGCGGGGCTCAGCCGTCCATTCGGTCATGGGGTGACCGAACGGGTAAGTCCGGCTACGGGCCGCCGATCTCGCTGCGGATCCACTCGACCAACACGCGCGCGCACGTTTCGACCTCGTCGAGCGGCACGAACTCGTCGGCGCTATGCGCGACCCGGACATCGCCCGGCCCGAAGATCACGCACGGCGTGTCGCCATGGTTCACGAACATCTGCATGTCGGCGCCGTAGGGCTCACCAAGGAGTGCCGGTCGCCGGCCCGTGACGCGTTCGGCGGCTGCCGCCAGACCGACCGCCAACGGGTGATCGGACGCCACCCTCGCCGACCCGAACCGCCCGCCGGTGATCTCGACGGACGCCGGGTGATCTCTGAGGAATTCGTCGTCGGCGCACGCCGCCTCGATGGCCGACCGGAGCTCCGCCTCGGCTTCCGACGGGGTCTGGCCGAGCTCGGACGCCATATCGACCGTATGCGACGACGCGGTCGAGGACGGTCGATGCCCACTCCCCGCCTTCGATGATGCCGATGATCGTCGGATACGGCAGGCCGAGCGCCGTCATGAGCGGGTCCGTCTCGGCGTCGTTGCGCCGTCGCTCGTCTGCTTCGAGCGCCTGCGAGAGCACGAAGAGCTTGTCGAGAGCCGACACTCCCTCGCGGCGCTGCGATGCGTGCGCAGCGCGGCCGGGCACCGTGAGCCGAAAGGTGATCGCGCCCGCGTGGGCGACCACGACGTCGAGCTGCGACGGCTCGGTGATGACGGCCAGGTCACCGACCGCGCCGGCACGGATCGCGGCGAGCGTGCCCTGTCCGCCATCCTCCTCGGAAGGCACGAGCGCCACGATCAGCTCGCCCGCGAGACCGGTCAGGCCGCCGGCTGCGGAGGCCAACGAACGCACGGCGGCCAGGATCGCCGCGACACCGCCCTTCATGTCGCAGGTCCCTCGACCGTACAGGCGTCCGTCGCGAATCTCGGCGGCCCACGGATCGACCGTCCACGTCGATGGGTCGCCAGGCGGCACCACGTCAAGATGACCGGACAGGATCAGGCGCCGGCCACCCGTCGTCCCGCCGCGGCCCACTACGACCGGCAGCGATGTCCGTGCCATCTCCTCGCCGGGCCATGCCGGATCCTGGCGGAACATGTCCAGGTCGGGCCGGATGACGTCGACCCGGAGCCCGAGCTCCTCGAGCGCGCCAGCGGCCCACTCGGCGATGGCTTCCTCGGATCCGGTGATGCTCCTGATCCGGACGAGCGTCGTCAGGTCATCGAGGAGTCGCTCCGGATCGATCTCAGGCACGAAGGATCGGGCGGGTCATACAGGTCGGTCCCCCGGAGCCGTTGATGCCGATCTCGATCGCGGGATACGTGTGGACCTCGCATCCGGCGGCTGCAAGGGCGGCCGACGTTTCGGGATTGCCTTCGGCGAGGATGACCACCCCTGGACGGACGGCGAGCACGTTGCATCCGAGCGTCGCGAACTCCCGCTCCGGGACCTCGATCAGCCGGATACCCAGGTCCTGGAACAGTTCCCAGAGGCCGACGGGCAGCAGTGGCAGGTACACGACCGCGAGGTCGTCGGCAACCGGCGAGATCACGCTCAGCAGGTGGATCAGCTCACCCGCTCCCTTCCAGTACGGCACATCGAAGACTCGGACGTCGCCGCCGACGAGATCTGCCAGCTGCGCAACGCCTGTCGAATTGGTACGCAGCGTGCGGCCGACACAGAAGAGGTCCGGGCGCAGCCAGAACGTGTCGCCGCCTTCGACCGTTCCGGACGGCTCGATGCGACCGAGTGTCGGGATGCCCGCAGCGGCCATCCAGCGCTCGAGGACGGCGGGCTCCCCTGCCCGATTCGGCTTGCCAGGGCGCAACGGGATGGCACC
Organism: uncultured Chloroflexia bacterium; assembly: GCA_963831715.1. Lineage (GTDB taxonomy): Bacteria > Chloroflexota > Limnocylindria > Limnocylindrales > CSP1-4 > SPCO01. The sequence goes on from CAWHRB010000001.1 coordinate 41,301, forward strand.
GCGATCGGTCACCAGCAACGGGTCGAAGGTGTAGACGAGGTCGGGCTCGTCCAACTCCTCATCGAGCACGTGGACTGTCGGCCCGAGCCTCGCCAGCACGTCGACGAACGCCTCGTGCTCGCGACGCGCCACCTCGAGGTCGACCGCGTGGAGGAAGCCGTGCGCCGGATCGTCGAACGCGCGCCCGAATGCCTGGGCCGGTGCCTTGACGAGCACGTCCCGGAGCGGCGCGGTCATGCTCTGGGCGCCATAGCCTCGGGGCGTGATCATCGGCGAAGGATAGCCGTGGGCCGAGGACCGGAGTACGCTGCCGGGACCATGGCCGCCTATGCCGTGATGGCTCGCATCGGTCGCGTCGATCCGCACCTCTCGCTGTACGACGTCAAGCGGGATGGTGACCTTCCCGAGCCGCCCGCCGCGCTGACGAGCGGTGACGCGAGCGAGGACCTCGCTGCCGTCGAGCTCGACAGCGCGTCGGAGCCAGGCACCGTCGTCGAACGGCTCATCCGATTGCAGGAGCTGTGGCGGCAGACGACCTTCTTCCTGTTCGACGCGGAGAGCTGGCGGACCTGATCCCGGAGCCGGCCGGTAGACGTGGTGTCAGCCCCAGCGTTCCTGCCGATCGACCGACTCGAGCCAGTCATGCGCGGCTGCCTCAGCGACGTCGTGTGAGACGGGATCGGCCATGGCGCGGTGGAGGGCGGTCCACGTCGCCTCCTTCGACCGCATGCCGACGAGCTCGGCGTCGTCCGGCGGCAGGACGGATCCACCCGGATCGATCCGCGCATCGCCGGCGGTCACCGCCGTGCGACGAGACGAGCGCCGTCGCGGGAGGTTCACGACCAGGGCGAACAGGACCACCACAAGCGTCATGATCGGGGCAGGCGTTGCGAAGACGTCCTGACCGAGACGGATCGCCGCCGCCGCCGGCCCGTTCTGGACACGGAAGGGTATGACCATGGCCCCGCTGCCGGTCCCCGACGCGATCGTCGCATCGGTACGCAGGAAGAGCCGGTGGGGCCCATCCGACAGCGTGGTCGTGTCGATGGTGATCGGACCCTTGTACATCGCGTTCTGCTCGAAGATCACCCGCCCGCGCTCGACCGGCTCGGCGTGGAACTTGGGATCGACCGAGACGAGCACATGTGTTACGGGCGAGCCGCCGGAGCCCTTGGCGAGACTCACGTTGAACGTCCACAGGCCCGAAACCGGTCCGCTCGGCAGGTTCGACGTGAGCCGGGCGTTTTCGTAGTCCGTTCCTGTGTACCAGCCTCGCGCCTCGATGTGTGGCGGGGTCCGGTAATTGCGGACGGGTCGGCCGCCGCCGTTGGCGAGGGTGGCCGACCACCCGGTGGACGTGTAGCCGACCGTGCCGTCAGGGGACGTCACCTTGGCGTGGAAGCGGAACTCCAGGTAGCCGTCGACCGGGACCCTGGTCGTGTCGTAGTCGAGGTGGTACCAGAGATCGCACTGGACGCTCGGGCAGGTGTAGTTCGGCAGGGCAGCGACCTGATTCACGTCGAGGCTGCTGCCGAAGACCGAGACGTCGACTTCGTTCAGGGTCCCCGGATTCATGTGGAGCTGGACATGCATGTCGAGCGGGACGATCCCGCTGATCGTCTGGTCCAGCGGGAAGCACGTCGACAGGTGGATGTGCTGGCTCATGCCCTCCACGGGGACACCGGGCAGCGTCCACCAGTCCTGGGTCTCGAGCATCACCCGGGGCTCGGCGTAGTCAGTGCAGTTCACCGGGTCGGGCCCGGTCGGGGTGGGCGTGGGGGTCGGGGTGGGCGTGGGCGTCGGGGTGGGCGTGGGCGTCGGGACCGGGGTCGCCGTGGGGGTCGGCGTCGGCTCCGGCGTCGGTGTCGGCGTCGGTTCAGGGGTCGGTTCGGCAGTCGCCGTCGGCGTCGGGGTCGGTGTCGCGAGGGCGGCGTCGAGGACCTCGATGCTGGTGGTGGTCGCGGCCGGAGGCCGTACGCCGTCGCCGACGGTCAACGTCACGTCGTAGAAGCCCGGAGTCGCGTACGTGTGCAGTGGGCTTGCCGTTGTGCCGTGTGGGGACGAATCGCCGAAGTCCCAGTCCCAGGTCGTCGGTGCGCCTGATGACGTGTCGGTGAACTGCATGTCGAGCGACGAGGGCACCTGATCGAAGCCGAAGCTCGCGGTCAGCGGTGGTGGGGTCGGCGTGGGTGTCGGCGTCGGGGTCGGGGTCGGGGTCGGGGTCGGCGTGGGTGTGGGTGTCGGTGTCGGGGTCGGGGTCGGGGTGGGCGTCGGTGTCGGGGTCGGGGTCGGGGTGGGCGTCGGGGTCGGCGTGGGTGTGGGTGTCGGTGTCGGGGTCGGGGTCGCGGTCGGTGTCGGGGTCGGGGTCGGGGTGGGCGTCGGCGTGGCCGTCGGAGTCGGGGCCGCGGTCGGTGTCGGCGTGGGGGTTGGCGTCGCCGTGGTCAGCACCAGCTGTGGCGGGTTCGCCCCCTCACGGCTCGAGAAGATCACGCTATTCGTGTTCGTCGTCGTGATGCCGATCGAATACGTACCGTTGCCGGGGAATGACGCCGGCGGCAGCACCAGCTCCGCCCAGGTGTTGGCAGTGACAGCGCCGATCGTGCCCAACGCAACGCCCATCGCCGGCTTGTTGTTCCAGGTGATCGTGGACTCCACCCAGTTGGCCGTGACCGCGAAGAACCGGCCACCCACCGGACTCGCGTCGGTGACGAAGAGGCGCAATCGGGCCGCGGTCATGGTCCCGGTCATGCCCGAGACGACGAATCGCATGTAGACGCGGTACTCGGGCGTCGGGGCACGGACCTGCAGCGTCGGCTGGCTACCCTTGTTGCTAGTCGGCGCGGACGTCGTCACCAGGGCGTCGGCGTTGCTGAGGAACGTCGACGTAGCGGCGTATGTGACGCGGGCACCCCCGAACCCCACGCTCCATCCGATCAGGATCGTGACGATGACGGCCGTCACGGCAGACCTGTTCGGTCGGAACGGCTGGGGACGCGCTGCTCGGGGCTCGTGCTGGGGCATGAGCCAACTCCCCCTGGTTCCAGCCGTCAACACCCTATCACGCCCATATCGCCAAGACGTGGCGATATCGCAAACGCATAACAGGGCTAGTGGGGAGGCGCTCCGAATCGACCTGCGTCAAGGGCGGTCGGGGTCGGGAACGCGGCATCCGTGATGAGGTCGGCGATGAGACGTCCCGATGCTGGCCCCGTCGAGATGCCCCACGGTCCGTGGCCCGCGGCGACCCACAGGCCCTGCGTCCCTGGGACGCGCCCGATCAATGGCCGCCCATCCAGGCTCAGCGGTCGCGCGCACAGCCGGGGCTGAAGATGCCGAGCCTCGGCGATGGCCGGAACGAACGATGCTCCACGCCGCAGGATCGATGGCACCAGCGCCAACGGGTCCGGCTCGTCGACCAGGAAGGTCGAGCCGAGCGAGCTGGAGCCTGCTGCCGTGACGAGGCTGAACGCGTGGGCGGCTTCGTCATCCTCATCCGCATCGGGCTCGATCGATATCTCCGCTTCCTCCAAGACGTGCCGCGGCGGGTCGGGCAGCTCGACCGGCACTACGACGCCCCAGCGACGCACGATCGGCCGCCAGGCGCCAGTCGGATCCACGATCCCGGGCGTCCACGGACCTGCGGCCACCACCACGTCGCCCGCGGCGAGGCGCCCTCCATCGGCCAGGTCCACACCGAGTACCCGCTCGTCGTCACGCCAGATCCGCGCATCGCCGATCCGGATCTCGACGCCGCGCTGCTCGGCACGGCGCTGGTACGCGTGCGTCGCGGCGGCAGGTCCGACGGGATAGCCGATCGCGAGACGACACGCGGCGACGCCATCGCCGAGTGACGGCTCGAGGCGGCGGACCTCGGATGGCTCGAGGAACGCCGGCTCCAGATGGGGATACGCCGCCGCCAGACCGGCCGCGAGGTCGCGAGCCCCGTCGACGTCATGGGTGACGCTCAGCAAGCCGGCGGGCTCCGGAGCGAAGTCGAGCCCGTCCAGCTCGCGATACAGCGCGAGTGTCTCGACGTATAGCTCGACCAGCACGCTGTCGAACGGGTGCTGGACGACACCCGAGTTCCGACCCGACGCACCGGCCGCGATGGCGGTCTTCTCGACGAGCACGACCCGCCGACCACGTTCAGCGAGATGGGCCGCCGCCGAGACACCGACGATGCCGCCACCGATGACGACCACGTCGACCGCCGGGTGAGTCGGCTGCGCGGGCATCGGCCGATGATGTCATGCACCACCCGAGCGGATCCGGGCGCTGGGCAGCGAAACGCCGAACCGGTGTGTGGTTGCGTTGTCAACGACTACGGGAACGTGTACCATCCCGGACGCCATGACCCTCACCGAGCACGCCGACACGCGGCCCCTCTCCTCGCGCGACCCGCGACTCGAGCCATGGCGCGCCTTCCTCAGCGCCCATGCCCGCGTCACGCGTCGGCTCGACGAGGAGCTGCGCGCCGAGCACGACCTCTCCCTGGCGGAGTACGACGCGCTCCTGACCATCGCGGATGCGCCCGATCGCCGCATCCGCATGCGACAACTCGCCGATCGCGTGATCCTCAGCAAGAGCGGTGTGACAAGGTTGATCGACCGTCTCGTGCTCGACGGCCTGGTGGAGCGCAAAGCCTGTGCCAGCGATGCCCGGGGGGCCGAGGCGGTCCTCACGTCGGCTGGCCTCGAGCGACTGCGCCGCGCCTCGAGGACCCACCTGCGGGGGATCGCCCAGCACTTCCTCGCGGCCGTCGACGACACCGATATCCCGACCATCGAGCGGTCGATGCTGGCGGTCGCCGACCATGCCGGCCCGGGCAGCGGCGACGCCTCCGACTGACGGCGCCGGCTCGTCCGGCCGCGGCCAGTTGTATGTCGGCACGAGCGGGTTCGCCTATCCCGGCTGGAGCCCGCGCTTCTACCCGAGAGGACTGAAGGGCGACGGCTTCCTCCGCCACTACGCATCTCGCTTGCCGGCGGTTGAACTCAACAACACGTTCTACCAATCGCCATCGCCGTCGAAGGTCGCGACCTGGCTAGACGCGACCCCGCCCGACTTCCGGTTCAGCGTCAAGGCGCAGCGGGGCGGTTCGTGGCGGGCGATGAGCGGGTCACCCGACGCCGGGCTGCCGTGGCTCACCGACCCCATCCGCACGTTCGGAGACAAGCTCGGGACCATCCTGTTCCGCGTTCCGGACACGGCCAAGCGCGACGACGACCGACTCGCGGCGCTGCTGGAGGCGTGGCCCAGGGACTTGCCCCTGACCCTCGAGTTCAGGGACCCGAGCTGGGCCGTCGACGAGGTCACGACACTGTTACGCGATGCGGAGGCCGTGCTGTGCACCACCGAGGCGGCCGAAGACGAGGGGCCACCGACGCTCCGACGCACCGGCGCGTTCCTCTATCTCCGTCTCCGCCGACATGACTACGCCCCGGCCGAGGTCGCTGCGTGGCACGACCGGCTCGAGCCGTTCCTCGCGGCCGGTGACGACGCGTTCGTCTTCTTTCGTCACGACGAGACCGGTCGTGGCGCGGAGCTGGCACTCGAGCTCGGGGCGACCTTCGACTAGCGCTTGCCGCGCGAATACTCGGCCGGCCCGAACATCACGAGCAGGACGAGGCGCTCCTCGATGTCGAGGAAGCGATGGTCGACGCCGGCACCGACGAAGACGACCGATCCGCTTCGGATGGGTCGCACCTCGCCACCGACCATGACGTCGGCGCGGCCGGACATCACCACGTACAGCTCGTCCTCCGTGTGGGGCGACTGCGGGTCGGTCGCACCTGCCTCGAGGACATACAGCCCACCCGACAGGTCCGGGACGGAGATGAACTCGTGGTAGAGGCGACCGCTCGCGGTCCGAGCGGACTCGAGCTCGTCAAGGTCCCATGCATCCATCGTCCGAGCCTAGCTCCGGGCCGGCAGGGCCGGATGGCCAGACCCGCCTGACGACCCGTCAGGGCGATCCCGGATAGCATCCGCCGATGCGAACGGCGCTCGCCACGTGGTTGGTCGCGGTCGCCGTCGTCGGCGCCTGCGGGAACCCCACTCCGTCCTCCGCACCGGCCAGTGTGCCCGCGACAGCCAGCCCCTCGGCAGCGGCAGTCCCGAGCAGCGCGGCACCACCTCCGAGCCCCGCGCCATCCGGTGGACCAGCCTTCGGCGAGCCGCCCCGGCTGTCGATCGAACCGGTCATCGACTCACTCACGGCTCCGGTCGACATCGCGTGGCGACCCGGCGACCCGGAGTCGCTGTTCATCGTCGAACAGGTCGGTCGTGTCCGCATCTTCCGCGACGGTCGGCTGATCGAGCGGCCGTTCCTCGACGTGGGCGGGCTGGTCCAGGCCGGCGGGGAGCAGGGGCTGCTTGGCCTGGCGTTCCTGCCCAGCGGCGAGGCGGGCCGCTTCTTCGTCTACTACACTGATGCTGAGGGCCAACAGGTCGTCGCCTCGTACGACACCGATCCAGGCGATCCCGACGTCGCCGTCCCGGGCACCGCCACGATCTGGCTTCGGATGGCGGATCAGTTCGGCAACCACAACGGTGGCTCGCTGGCGTTCGGACCGGACGGCTATCTCTACATCGGTACGGGCGATGGCGGCGGCGCGGGCGACCCTCTCGACTCCGGGCGGCATCTCGACACGCTCCTTGCCAAGGTCCTCCGGATCGACGTGGCCGGCGCTCCAGCCGACGGCGATCCGCGCTATGGCATCCCGCCGGACAATCCGTTCGCCGCGACCGCCGGGGCGCGCCCCGAGATCTGGCTGACGGGGTTGCGCAACCCGTGGCGGATCCGGTTCGATCGCGCGACCGGCGACCTGTGGATCGGCGACGTCGGGCAGGGCGAGCGCGAGGAGATCGACGTCGCGCGGGCCGGGGTCGGTGGCCTCGACTACGGCTGGAACCTCATGGAGGGCACCGCATGCTTCCGGTCGGCCGACTGCGATTCGACCGGCCTCACGCTGCCGGTCACGGAGTACGACCACGATCTGGGCTGCTCCGTCACGGGCGGGACGGTGTACCGCGGCGAGGGCAGTCCGGCGCTCCAGGGCTGGTACGTCTTCTCCGACTACTGCTCGGGCGAGTTCTGGGCGATCGACAACGCACGCGACGGGACAGAGCAGCCGGCGATCGTCGCCGAGACGGATCTGTCAATCAGCGCGATCGCCGAGGATGCCGCGGGAGAGCTCTACGCGACCGACCTGTCGACCGGACTGCTGCTCAGGGTTACCGCCGCCGGCAGCTGATCAAGGCTAGCGGGCGCGATAGGTCACGGTCACCGTTACCGCCACCTCGAGCGTGCCGCCCTCGACCGGGGTCGACACGTCGGCGGCCATGGCCATCCGCTCGGCCTTCGGGAAGGGTCCGGGCGGGCGGGGCGGACCGCCTTCCAGGATGTCGGTCACGCCCTGGATGGTCAGGCCCGCGGCCTCGGCAAGGACGTCGGCGCGGGCCCGCGCCTCGGCCATCGCGGCGACCCTCGCCTCCCGTTCCGGCAGCGCCGGGTCCGAGACACGGAACGTCAGGCCATCCATGCTCGTCGCGCCAGCCGCCAGTGCGGCGTCGACCACGGCCCCGAGTGTGGCGAGATCACGAACCGTGACCTCGACGATGTTCGCGACCTCATAGCCGGTCAGTGTCGGCGCGCGGCCGTCGCGGTAGTCGAAGCGCGGTTGCACGGAGAGCAGCGAGGTCCGCACGTCGGGGTGGGCGACACCAGCGCTTTCGACGGCAGAGAGGATGGCGTCCATCAGGACGCCCGCCTGGGCCCGGGCCGCTTCGACCGAGGGCTTGGCGACCGTGACGCCCAGGCGCAGGTCGGCGACGTCGGGCTCGACCGCGATGCGACCTGTGCCGCTAACGACGATCGTGCCGGCGGCCGACGTCCTAGGTGCTGTCATGGTCAGGCCTCCATTCCGGACGGGCCTAGGATGGTAGCGGCAGACCGAGGTCGGGTGGTCTGAGGTGGTGCGTCGACGCGCCACCAGCGAGGAGTGGCCTGGCCGGCCGCTGGGCCGCGGCCCGCCTTTGTGACGCTGTTGCAATCCCGCGCCGTTGCCACGCCACCGCGTCGCAATCCCATCGGTAGTGCACTCCGCCTGCCGGACGCGAAGCCAGGGCAGGCTGGGTGCTGGTCTCTGCGCGACATCCCGCGCACCCGTCATCCGCCCCGAACAGGACGAGGTGCCGTGACCGCTCTACCGCCGATCGCCGCGACCGACCTTCCGACCCGCGGTGACACGCTCCTGGACCGGGATGACGTGGCGCTTGCCTCGTTCCTGGCCGATGCCGGGCGGATCCTCGGGTCCTCGCTCGACAGCACGGCGACGCTTCGCCAGATCGCCGACCTGATCGTTCCGGGCGTCGCCGATTGGTGCGCCATCGACATGCTCGATGCTGACGGTCGGCTGCTGCCACTCGCACTTGCCCACCGCGACTCGGAGCGGATCCGTCTCGTCGAGGAGCTTCGGACCAGGTACCCGGCCGACCCGGATGCCGCTGTCGGGACCTACGCGGTCGCGCGGACGGGCCAGGCCATGGTGATCCCAGTGATCGACGAAGCGACGATCGCGGCGTCGGTCCGCGACGACGACCACCGGGAGCTGATCCGGCGATTGCAGCTCCACTCGTGGATGTGTGCTCCGATGACCGTCGCCGGGAGAGTGCTGGGCACGATCGGGTTCGCCGCCGCGGAAAGCGGTCGGACGTTCGAGTCGCGCCACGTCGCGTTCGCCGTCGACCTCGCGGCGCGGGCCGGTGCCGCCATCGAGAATGCCCGGGCATTCCAGACGGCCGACCGCTTCCGGCAGATCCTCGACGCGGTCGCGGAGGCCGTCTTCGTCCTCGAGCCAGCGACTGAGATCATCCAGGGCACCAATCACGGCGCCAGCGTCCTGCTGGGGCGGTCCGCCCGCGAGCTCGTCGGCCGCCGCCTCTCGGACCTCGTCGAAGAGGGCGAGGACGACCTGTCACGGATCATCCGCGCGGTCAGGGACGGTCGTACGGAGGCGCGCACGATCCCACTCAGCTTCCTCCGCGATGGTGCGCCATCGGTGCCGGCGGAGGTCCTCCTCCAACGGGTCGACCTGCCGGGCGAACCGCCGACGACCGTCGCGATCGCCCGCGACGTCAGCGAGCGACACGAGGTGCAGGGCCGGCTCCGACGACTCGCGGAGGCGGAGCACGCTCGGGCGGCAGAGCTCAACGCGGTCATCCGGGCGATGGGCGATGGCGTCATCGTGTGTGGCCCGGACGGCAAGACGATCCTCGCCAACCCGGCCGGACAGGCGATGTTCCCCGGTGGGGCCGAGACGAGCTATGCCAGCATCCTGTCCCGTTTGCACGATCCGGGCGGCGACGCTCCGCCATTGGGCACCCACGCCGGGCCGGTTGTCCTTCGGACGCGCGCGGAGCCGGAGCGCTGGATCGAGGTTGCGACGTATCCCGTCGTCGACCGGACCAGCGAGGGCGAGCCTGGCGGGGAGACGATACTCGTCCTCCGCGATGTGACCGAGCAGCGGCAGCGTGAAGCCGTCCGCGAGACGTTCATCGGCGTGTTGTCGCACGAGTTGCGAACGCCGGTAACGACGATCTTCGGCGGCGCGCGTGTCCTGGCGCGAGAGGACAGCGGCCTCGACGAGGCGACCCGACGCGAGATCCTGGTCGACGTGGCCGAGGAGGCCGAGCGGCTCAAGCGACTCGTCGAGGATGTGGTCGCGTTGAACCGTTTCGGCGAGAGCGAGGGCGACCTCGGGCGCGAACCCGTCCTCCTCCAGCGCATCGTGCCGAATGTCGTCGCCTCGGAGGAGGAGCGCTGGCCGGGTGTCTCCTTCACGCTCGAGATGGCCCCTGGCCTACCGACCGTGGTCGCCGACCCGACGTATCTCGAGCAGGTGATCAGGAATCTGCTCGCCAACGCCGCGAAGTACGGTGGTCCGGGCGCGGCCGTGGAGGTCGTGGTCGAGTACGACACGGTCGCCGACGAGGTCGCGGTGTGCGTCCGCGACGATGGACCGGGCATCGAGCTGCAAGAAGCCGAGCGGCTGTTCGACCTCTTCTACCGCTCCCCGAATACCGCGACGGCCACGACCGGGGCCGGGATCGGGTTGTTCGTCTGTGCGCGGCTGGTCCGCGCGATGGGCGGGCGGGTCTGGGCGAGGCCGCTGCCCGCAGGCGGTGCCGAGTTCGCCTTCGCGCTCCGCGTGATGTCCGACGACTGACGGCTAGAGCCAGCGCCGCCAGTGGGCGACGCCGACGATCCCGACGGCAAGCCCCACCATGCCGCCGATCACCAGCAGGAAGTTCGAGGCCTCGTCGAAGAACCCGAGCTTGAAGTTCATGCCCATGACCCCGGCCAGGACGACCGCGGGCAGCAGGACGGCCGACAGCAGCGTCAACGTCCGCATCACGTCGTTGGCGCGCTGGGACACCCTACCCATGTGGATGTCGAACGTGCCCAAGAGGCTGTCGCGCAGTCCCTCGACAGCGGACATCGCCGCCTCGAGTCGGTCGACCAGCCCGGGCCACGGCTTGCCGATCGTCTCCTCGATGCCCATCCTCGGCAGACCGAGCGTCGAGAAGGCGTCGCGGTGAGGCGCCAGCGTCCGCCGCACCAGCGCGATCCTGTGGCGGAGACCGACGATCGCGTCCAGGACGTCGTCGCCCTCTTGACCGTCAAGGGCACGCTGGTCGAGCTCGTCGATCTCGCGCTCGATGGATTCGACCAGCAGGAAGTAGCCCACCAACACCTCGTCGACGAGCGCCGAGACAAGATCGCCGGCCGTCAGCACGCCGAGGTCGGTCTCGCCGTCCAGGCCGTCTCGGAAGCGTTGGAGTGCCTCCACATCGGCGTCGTGGACCGTCAACACGACGTTCTTGCCGGCCAGCAGGTCGATCTCGCGTCGCTCGAGTCGAGGGGACGCCTCCTCGGCAGGCTCCATCGCCTGGAGCGTGATGTGAAGCAGGTCCGCGGTCCGCGTGAGTCGCGCGCGACCATCGTCCGCGATCAGCCGCTCGATATCGGCGTCGCGTAGACCGAGCAGCTCGAGGGTGTCGGTGAGTTCCTGCCGGTGCGCGCGGCTGTCAATATCGACCCACAGCAGCCTCTTGGCGCCGAGTGAGCGGACGACCTCCGTGGTCAGCTCGACGCGAGAATCGCGTGCGTCGGCATCGAAGAGACGGGCGGTGACGCCGCTCAGTGCACGAAGCTCAGCAGGCCCGCAGCGGCCACGGCGACGAAGGCGACGAGGTACTGCAGCGCGAGCATCGTCCGGTCATGGACTGGCTCCATGTCCCACGACGCGCTCGGACCGGGAGCGGGATCGATCAGCATCGATGTCGGGCCCTCGTACGGTGATCGTGGTCGACTGCATCGTGCTGGTCGCCACCATGCGACGAGATCGGACGGCGGAGCGTTGCGCATCGCGTCCGCATGACAACGCCATCATCGTGGGGCGTGCACGCACCACCGTGCCAGGTGATGTCGGCATCACTCGGAATGCGAGCCGCCTGCAAGGCGATCGGCGAGGTCGCTGGCATCCCCGATGCGCGCTGCGCCGTACCGTCGACACGGCCCAAGATGGATGGCCGCCCGGTGACGCCCTCGTCTCGGCCGCGCCGGACCTTCCCAGGAGGTACCCCGATGCTCAAGCGACTTCTTCTGTTGGTTGCCCTAGGGGCCGCGCTGGCGGCCTGCTCGCCGTCCGGTAGTGCGAGCTCGCCGGGGGCGGAAACCCTCGCGCCGGTCGACTCCGGTCTCGAGAGCGTGATGCCGAGCGAGTCGGCCTCGCCGTCCTGATCGACGTCAGCCACCGACGCCGGACCCGCAGCGGGTCCGGCGTCTTCGTGTCCGGACCCAGGATGACAAGATTCCCTCACCGGATTCATGCCGTTGTTACGCGCCGGCCCCGGTCCGTTGTCCGAAGACCTCGTGACGACGGCGACAGTGGCGCCGAACCCGATACGGGCCCTACCCCCAGCAAAGCGGGTGAGAAGCCCGCATTGGGAAGGAGATGGATGTGAGCATCATCGCGTGGATCGTGCTCGGTGCAATCGCCGGGTACTTGGCCGGTTTCCTCGTCAAGGGTGACGAGGGGCTCGGCATCATCGGGCACATCGTGCTTGGCATCGTCGGCGCGCTCGTCGGCGGCTTCCTCGCCGGGGCCCTGTTCAGCACCGACCCGATCAACGGGGCGCTGGACATCAGTTCCATCGTCGTCGCGACGATCGGTGCCGTCATCACGGTCGTGGTCGTGAACGCCGTGATGGGCAGGAGCCGCGTCGGTCGCGGACCTATCTGAGCCCGGTCCGGGCCGGCGGCCCGGACGCCTGACATGTGACGGAGCCCACCTCGGCAGGTGGGCTCCGTTGCGTTTCTGCCACCCGCAGGAGGAGTCACCGGATGTCGAGGATCGTCGAATCCATCGATGTGGACGATCCGGTCCGCACCGCATACGACCAATGGACCCAGTTCGAGGAATTCCCGCGCTTCATGGGAGGCGTGAAGCAGGTCCGCCAGCTCGACGACACGACGCTCGAATGGACGGCCGAGATCAAGGGTGTGGAGCGATCGTGGCGGGCCGAGATCACCGAGCAGGAGCCGGACAGCGTCATCGGTTGGCGGTCCACGAGCGGTGCGCGAAACGACGGGCACGTCACATTCGAGCCGCTCGGCGAAAATCGCACGAGAGTCACGCTCCAGCTCGACGTCGAGCCGGAGGATCCGGTCGAGAGGGCCGGGGACGCCCTGGGCTTCGTCGCGCGTCAGGTGGAGGCGGACCTGCGCAGGTTCAAGGAGGTCATCGAGTCGCGCGGTACGCCGACAGGTGGCTGGCGGGGCGAGGTCGAGGGCGGCCAGAAGGTGAACAGCGGCCGCTGAGCCGCGAGGCCCATGCAAGGACCCGCAGGCCGAAGGCACGGACGACCGTGACGCCCTTCGGCCCACGCTGGGCATGTGGCTCCTGTACCACTGGGGGTCCGGGAGCCACACCTACCGCCACCGCCAGGAGGACGACCCGGGATGGACCTACCCGCCATCGAGCAGTCACAGCAGACGCACCGCGCGCTGTTCGCGTGGTTCTCGAGCCCGCGGGTCGCGGTCCGGACCGCCGTCCGCCTCGGCGACACCGTACCGGGCGCACGCGTCTGCATCTGTCGGTCGGAGGATCACGGCGCCGAGGGGCCGGTCGTAGCGCTGAGTGCTCAGATCCCGTGGTCGTCGTCGACCATGGTGACGCGCCAGCTCAGCGGTATCGGAGTCGCCGTCCTATGGGATGCCGGGGACGTCGTCGACGAGCTAACAGCACGGCAGGCGGTATGAGCGGCTTGTCATGCGTCTGTAATGTCCCGAGCCTGCGACATGGCAGTCACGGGACACGCGCTGGCCTACGGTCACGCCAACGACAGATCACCACAAGGCGGGCGCTTGTGACGGGGCGCACCTCCTTTAGCACGGACGGTTCGGGTCCCCTCCCCGGGCCGTCCGTCGCCTTTCTCTACCGCACAGCAACCGACCGGGGAGGTCATGAAGATGAGCGCAACGACATCTGGCCGCGGGGACGCCGCGACGACGACGGATAGCGATCCGGTGGAACGCCTGGCATCGACTGCCCGCCAAGCGGCCGATTCGGTCGGCGGCGTGGCCGGCGAGGTCGCAGCGCGCCTGCCCGACGCCGCCAACACGACCCGGGACGCATTCGATGAGGCGAACCGCCTGGTTCGTGCCGGTTCGGACCAGACGCTGAAGGTCGTGGGCGCTGCGTCATGCGCATTCGCCGCAGGCTTGCTGTTCGGTGGCGCCAATCGGTTCCTGGTGATCGCCGCCCTCGTGCCTGCCGCACTTGTCGGCTCGGAATACGTCCAGCGCCAGTCGTCGGCGAAGAAGTAGCGCAACGGCGCTGATACCAGACGGCCTCCGCGATTGGGCAGCCCGCAACATGGCGGGCCGTACGTTCGATCCGACCCGCGACTGCGGGCGGCGAAGGAGGTATCGAGCTGATGGACGACGTGAAGCGCACGCTGCGCGAAACCGAGGACGAAGCCAAGGAACAGGCTCGCCGCGCTGACGGTGAGGAGAGCCTGTCCGACAAGGCCGCCAACCTTGGCGACGACATCCAGACGGGTCTGGCCAATGCCGGCGACAAGGTGGACGAGGAGGTCGATCGCGCCAAGTTCCGCAAGGAGCACGGCGACGACGTCTGATCGACGACCCTGACCCAGACAGCGACGAAGCCCCGGTCCTCGGCCGGGGCTTCGTCACGTCCGAGGACCTCCCTCCGCCTCGCTCAGTCCGCCGGGCGTCGACGGCTCGGACCGGCGGACATCCGCGCTTGCTGACGGAGCAGCCGCACCACCGCCATCTCTTCGTTTCGGTCGGCCTTGGTGGGCGGAGCCGTCTGTTTCTCGGCCGCATCGACAAGGGCGCCACCAAGGCTTCCATCGAGGTACGCATCGAGCACCGCGGGGTGGACGTAGCTCCCGCGGGCGACGGCCGGGGTATTGCCGAGCTTCTCGGCGGTCAGCCGCATCGCCTCGACCACATTCCGTCGCGCCGCGGGTCCATGGTCCTCTGGCTGGAGCGCCCGCAGGGCGCGATAGGCGAGTAGCGTCCCAGCCCATGTCCGGAAGTCCTTTGCGGTGAAGTCGCCACCCGATGCTTCGCGCAGGTAGTCGTTCACGTCGTCCGAGGTGACGTCGCGGAGCTCCCCGTCCTCGTCCACGTACTGGAAGAGGTCCTGACCGGGCAGCTCCTGACAACGGCGGACGATGGCCGCGAGGCGTCGGTCGCGCAGCCCGACCTCGTGCATGGTCCCGCCCTTGCCTCGGAACCGGAAGCGCACGCTCGAGCCACGGACCTTGGCATGGCGGTCGCGCATCGTCGTGAGGCCAAAGGATCGATTGAGACGTGCATATTCGTCGTTCCCGACCCGGATCAGCGTCAGCTCGAGCAGCCGAACCACGGTGGCAAGCACCTTCGCCCGTGACAGGCCACGGCGGCCGAGGTCCTGCTCGCACCGGCGGCGGATGCGTGGCAACGCCTTGGCGAAGGCGATCATCCGCGCGAAGTTGTCGGTGCCGCGGTCCGCCCGCCAGCGCGAGTGATAGCGGTATTGCTTGCGCCCTCGAGCGTCGCGACCGGTCGCCTGCAGATGCCCGTTCGGCCATGGGCAGATCCAGACGTCTGTCCAGGCGGGCGGGATGACGATCAAGCGGATCCGTTCGAGAGCGTCCGAGTCGCGGATGGTTGCGCCGTCCATGTCGCGGTAAGTGAACCCACGCCCGGCGCGATGGCGGGTGAAGCCTGGGCGGCTGTCGGTCGAGTAACGCAGGCCGCTGGCGCGTGCGACCTCACGAGGCTCGGCGCGGCTGGCGGGTAGAGGTGATGTATCGGTCATGGCGGCACGGTACGGGTGCGCGCCTCGCATGGATACGAGTCGAGGGGCTTCGCTACATGCCTGCAATCTCGCATCCAAGCCGGGTTCGGCTTGCCGATAGGGACCATGTCGATACTGGAACTCGGTCCTGTCGCGACTCCTGCTCTGGGGGACGGTCGCGATAGGACTCCTTTCTACTCGGCGAACCGAGCCCGCAGGCGACGGTCGACCGGCCCCGCAGGAGACCCCGGTCATGGACGCAGTCACCATCGACGGTGCATCGAAGCACTTCGGCGACGAGGTCGCCTTGAGCGACGTCACGATCTCCGTCCCGGAAGGTTCGATCCTCGGGATCATCGGGCCGTCCGGCGCGGGCAAGACCACACTGGTTCGCCTCATGACCGGTGCGCTCGCCCCGTCCGAGGGCGAGATCCGGGTCATGGGCGAGGACCCGCAACACCTGAAGCGGCGCACACGCGAGCGAATCGGCTACATGCCCCAGCTGTTCGCTCTTTACCCCGACCTCACGGCCCGCGAGAACGTCGATTTCGTGGCTTCTCTGTTCGGCCTGCTGTGGTGGCGCCGCCGACGGCGGACGCGTCAGGTGCTCGAGCTGGTGGACCTGTGGGACGCGCGCAAGAGACGCGCGGGCCGTCTATCGGGCGGCATGCAGCGACGTCTCGAGCTTGCCTCCGCCCTGGTGCACGACCCACAGATCCTGTTCCTCGACGAGCCGACTGCGGGGATCGACCCGTTGCTGCGTGCCACGATCTGGCACGAGCTGACGCGGCTCCGCGACGCCGGCCGGACATTGCTGGTGACCACCCAATACGTGGGCGAGGCCGAGCGCTGCGACGCCGTTCTCCTCATCGCGGACGGCAGGGTCATCGCGATCGGCACGCCCGACGAGCTGCGCCGGTCGGCGATCGGCGGCGACCTGGTGGAGATCGAGACCTCCGAGCCGATCGACGCCAGCGCCCTGCGCAGCATCGGCGGCATCCGGCGTATCGAGCAGCGCGGGCCGAACGAGATCCGGGCGACCGTCGACGAAGCGTCCAAGATCCTTCCGGAGATCGTCGAGGCGATCAATGCGCTCGGGATCGACGTCGGTTCTGCTGCGGAGGCGCGCCCCTCCTACGACGAGGTCTTCGCCATCCTCGTCGAGCGGGCGCGGTCATCCCCGCCGGATCGAGAACGCGCCGCCGGCGGCGAGCGAGCCGCCTGATGCGGACCATCCTCACCACCATCTGGCGGCTGCTCGCCTTCGTCGGCAAGGAACTCGTCGAGACGGTTCGGCGACCAGGCGCGATCGTGAGCCTTGTGGTAGGCCCATTCCTGATCATGGCCGTGTTCGGGCTGGGCTTCAGCGGCATCCGGCGTCCGCTCGAGACGATCGTCGTGATCCCGCCAGCGAGCCAGCTCCCCGCGACCGAGGCCGACTACCAGGAGCTCGCCGGACCTGCCCTCCACATCGCCGGCGTCGTCCAGGATCGGACCGAGGCCGAGGCGAGCCTGCGAGCCGGTGACATCGACCTCGTGGTGGTCGCTCCCGAGGATCCCGAAGGCGCCTTCCGGGCGGGCAAGCGCTCGACGATCGAGATCCTGGTCGACGAGGTGGACCCCGTGGCCGAGAACTACGCCACCATCCTCGGAGGCGCCCTGGCGGATGCGGTGAACCGACAGATCATCGAGCAGGCCGTCGAGGAGGGTCAGGGCTACGCGGTCCAAGCCGGCGAGGAGGCAGTCGAGGCACTGTCACCGGAGGTGGTCGCCGCGCCGACCGAGGCCCGCCTTGCCAACCTCGCACCACAGAGCCCGACCGTCACGTCGTTTTTCGGACCGGCCGTCCTCGCGTTGATCCTCCAACACCTCGCCGTGACCCTCGTCTCGATGTCGCTCGTGCGCGAACGCTCCAGCGGTGTGATGGAACTGTTCCGGATCGCCCCGGTCACCGCCTCCGAGGTACTCGCGGGCAAGGTGCTGGCCTTCGGCCTGCTCGGCTTCGTTGTCGCCGGGCTGACGATCGTGCTGATGGTGACCTTCCTTGGCGTGCCGTCACTGGCCGATCCGGGGGCGCTCGCCGGCGTCGTCGGTCTGCTGCTCCTGGCGTCCCTCGGGTTCGGGCTGTTGATCGCCGTCGTCTCCGACTCCGAGCGGCAAGCCGTGCAGCTGTCTCTGCTGGTGCTGCTCGCATCGGTGTTCTTCAGCGGCTTCGTCCTGGCGATCGACCAGTTCACGCCACCCGTGCGCGCAATCGCGTATGCGCTACCTGTGACCCACGGGATCGAGCTGCTCCAGGACGTGATGCTGCGCGGCTCGACGAACAACCTGTGGCAGGCTGGCGCGCTCGGCGTGATCGCCGCAGTGACGCTGATCGCGGCCTGGCTCCTGCTGCGCCGCAATATGCGAACGGCCTAGTAGCTCCGCTGCGCTGCCACGGGGCTGCAACGCCCGCTCGCGCGATGCGCGCCATGCCGTTGCGGCCTCCCTGCCACCGTGTCATCAGCGACCTCCCGCATGGAGAAGCCCGATGACCGACGAACGAACCAACGAGTTCCCGGGGACGCATACAGATGACGACGAGACGGGCGAGGACGCCAGGGACGCCGTCGACCGCGAGCCGCAGCCCCACAAGGACGAGCCGAACCCGCTGCTGCGCGAGGGCGCGAACGCCCCCGACGCCGCGGACATCGAGGACCCTGACGAGCAGCTATGAGAGCGGCAGCGTCGATGTCGATGGACGGTCGACTGCTCGACTGATCGACTACACCAACGCCGCGGCTGTCGGCGTACCGACCCGAGGCAGCACGTCGCGTGCCGCGAACTCGATGAAGCCAGCCTGATCCGGGCCGATCTGATGGATGTACACGTGGTCATAGCCGGCGTCGGTGTACTCCTGGATGCGCTCCAGATGGCGGTCGGCGTCCGGACTGCACAGGATGGCCTCGGCCACTTGGTCCTCAGTGACACTCTTGACGAGAGCGGTGAATTGCGATGGGTTCGGTAGCTCCTGGCTGACCTCGCCGTGGAGCGCTGCCGTCGGCCACCACTCGTGGGCCTTCTTGCGAGCCTTGCTCTCCGATTCGGCCCAGCAGACCGACATCTGACCGATCAGCGGACCCGTCCCTCCCGCGTCCCTATAGGCGTCGAGCACCTTGCGGTCCGGCGCTGTCGAGATCAGGCCCTCGCCCAGCCGAGCGGCGATGCGGGCCATCTTTGCACCGCCGGCCGCGATCCTAACCGGTGGAAGCGTCTCAGGCAGCGTGTACAACTGCGCGTTCTGCACACGGTAGTACCCGCTCCCATGGCGACTGACGATCTCCCCGGTCCACAGGTCGCGAATGACCTCCACGGCCTCCTCCAGCATCTCGGCACGGACATCCCATTCCGGCCACGCCTGGCCGAGGACGTGTTCGTTGAGGTTCTCGCCCGTCCCGAGGCCGAGGAAGAAGCGACCGGGCATCAGGTCGGCGGCGGTCGCCGCCGCGTGCGCGATGATCGCGGGATGGATGCGCAGCGTCGGGCAGGTCACCCCCGTGCCGACTACGAGCCGATCCGTGGCCTGGGCGATGGCGCCGAGAACGCCCCACACGAACGAGCTGTGCGGATGCCGCTCGATCCACGGATGGTAGTGGTCGGAGATGAGGGCGAAGGTGAAACCCGCCTCCTCGGCCTTGCGAGCATTGCGGACGAGGTCGCGAGGGCCGTGCTCCTCGCTCGATAGGGCGTAGCCGATCGCCGTCACTTGGTCCGCTCCCGCTGGTCCTTGGTCTCGCCCGCTTCGCGGCGTTCCTTGTTGACCGTCCGGGCGGCTCGCTCCTCGGCTTCGTCCTCCTTCACGCCACGGTCCTCGTACGAGTCCTTGATGTGCTCGTACTGGCGTTCGCGCTTGTCGCTCCAGGCCTTCTGCGGCATGACTCGATCCTCCTTCGGCCGTTCGGGTCGGCACGCGCGGACGCGGCCGTCGTCCTACGGTCGATGAGGACGCGTCAGCGATGCCCGGCAGTGGGTTCGCGACCGCGTCGCAGCCGCGTGGCAAGTCTCAGGCGGGGACTTCCGCCGCTCCGGCTGGTCCGGCCTGGGGCTCAGCCACGATCGGGACCGGGACGCGGCGACGCGACGACGACCCGCCGCCCAGCATCTCGCGGTAGATCGCCTCGTAGCCATCGGTCATCCGCTCCACCGAGAAGCGCTCGATGACCGAATCCCTGATGGCCTGGCGGTCAAGCTCGTCCACGCGGTCGACGCGGAACGCCATCGCACGTATGTCATCACCGAAGAAGCCGTCGATGCCGTCGCGCACGAGCTCTGGCAGTGCCCCGGTCGGTCGAGCGATGACCGGTGTGCCGCAGGCCAGCGCCTCGATGGCGACGAGACCGAACGGCTCCGGCCATGAGCCGGGCATCAGGGCCGCATAGCTCTCGGCGAACAGCTGGTCCCTCTCCGCCTGCGATATCTCGCCGAGGTACTCGACCGAGTCGCCGGCCGCTTTGAGAGCCGGGTGGAAGACCTCATCGAAATACTCGCGCTCGAGGCCGCCGGCGGCGACCTTGGCGGCGATCTTCAGGGGACGCCCGGCCGCCTTGGCGATCTCGATCGACTCGACGATGCCCTTCTCGGGGGCGACCCGCCCGACGAAGCACAGCGCGTCCGTGCGCGCCTTGCCGAATGGCGACTCCGAGAGGCGGAGCCCGTTGTGGACGACGCCCGCCCACGGGATGTCCGGGTGGGTCGACGCCTGGTTCCGGCTGATGGCGACGAGACCGCGCGGCGGGTCTTCCAACAAGGCTTCGGCCCACGGAAAATCGAGGCGACCGTGGAACGTGGACACGACGGGCAGCGGCGAGACCCTCGCCAGCAGCAAGCTCACCCACTCGAGGTGGCTGTGGATCAGGTCGAACTCCTGGACGTGGGCGAGGACCGCTTGGAGGGTCTGCTGCATGTACGGCAGCGAGTCACCCGTGTAGCCGATCGGCCGCAGGGCCTTCGCTACGGTCTCGATGTGGCGGCCGGGTACCACCGAGTCGCCGCTGGCGAACGTCGTGACGGCGTGGCCCCGGCGATCGAGCTCGGTGACCAGGCCGTGCACGATCCGCTCGGTCCCGCCATATGCCCCGGGCGGAACGCGTTCGAATGGAGGGGCGACCTGGGCGATTCGCAGTCGATCTGGCAACAGAGGCTCCAAGACTAGGGTGACCGCGGGACCCTGCGAGCACGATCCGCGGTCGTAGTGTCTCACTACCGGTGGCAACGAGGCGATTCGCGGGTCCGTAGACGGATACACCCCGCGTATCAGCCGGATATCAGCCTCCAAAGCGCGGTGGGTCATACTCCTGCCGACTTCGCGGACCCGCAGGGAGAGCGCGTTGACGGATCACGTTCCGGGGACGGCAGCCAAAGCCTCAGGCCGCGCCAAGGGCGAGATCGCCCGGACACGCGACGTCCGGCTCGAGACCGGGCAGGCCATCCTCGCCGGTCTGTTCATCGGGTGGCTCGCGATCGCGACGAAGGCGGCGATCAACGAGGCCGTCGAGGCCAACTCCTATTACGTGATCCTGATGGCAGCGGCCGTGCTGGCGGCCTGGTTCGGCGGCCTCTCCGGCGGCATCAGCGCGGTCGTCACGACCGTAGTCCTCAACCAGGTCGTCTTCGTCGGCAACGAGAGCCAGCCGAGCGCCGCCCAGTTCCTGCAGGCGCTCTACCTGGTGACCGCGACGGCGACCGTCCTCCTGGTGGCATCGCGCCGTGCCGCCACCGATCGCCTCGCGGATGCGTTGGCTGAGGTTTCGGCATTGGCAGTCGAGGTCGAGGCGCGGGACGCCCGGCTCGAGCTGATGCTGTCGGCGTCCGGCACAGGCTTCTGGGAATGGGACATCGACACGGGCGTGCTGACCTGGTCCGAAGCGATCTTCCGGCAGCATGGTCTCGAACCGGGTCCCGCGGCACCGGAGTTCGCCGCGTACCTGGACATGATCCACCCGGACGACCGCGCGACGTTCGAGAGTGCCATCGCCTCGGCGCTCGACGACGTAGGCAGCTTCTCGCTCGACTTCCGCGTCGTCTGGCCGGACGGCTCGATCCATTGGACCCACGGCGCCGGCAGGATCTTCAGGGACGACACCGGCCGGCCGATCCGCATGATCGGCACGGGCCAGGACATCACCGACCGGCGACGGATCTCGGAGGAGCGCGACCGGTTGCTCGACGACGAGCGACGAGCCGGCGCCTTCCGTGAGGCATTCGTGGATGTCATCAGCCATGAGCTGCGGACGCCGATCACGACGATCATGGGCCTCGCCCAGATCCTGGCTCGGCCGGGACGCACCGATGACGAGGCGTCGCGGATGGCGCTGCTCGAAGACGTCCGCTCCGAATCGGAGCGACTGCATCGACTGGTCGAGGACCTGGTCGTCCTCAGCCGCGTCGAACGCGGGCGGCTCGAGGTGGAGGCCGAGCCCATCGAGGCGCGCCGGCTCATCGAGCGCATCGTCACGCAGGAGGGGCGGGAGCTGCCGAGCATCACCGTCGAGACGGATCTCGACCTCGACCTGCCGATCGTCGCGGGCGAGTCGACCTACGTCGAGCAGATCGTCCGCAACCTGCTGAACAACGCCGCGAAGTACTCGCCGACGGGAAGCCGGGTGGTGGTGTCGGCGAAGAAGGTCGACGCCGCCGTCGAGGTCCGGGTGACCGACGATGGGCCGGGCATCCCGCTCTCCTCGCTCGATCGGATCTTCGAGCTCTTCTACCGCGACCCGACCAGTTCGCGCGTCGTGGCCGGCTCGGGCATCGGCCTGTTCGTCTGTGCCAGCCTGGTCGAGGCGATGGGCGGGCGGATCTGGGCGCGGCGGCCGGAGGATGGCGGCACGGAAATCGGCTTCAGCCTGCGCGTGCTCGAGCCGGATCCATCGGACGACCATGAATGGGTCGCGGATCCGACACCAGCCCTTAGCGAGGGAACGACCCAAGCCGGCTGAGTCGATCGCCCTCGATCAGAGGGCGGCTGGGTCGACCTTGTCGGGATCCAGGCCGAGGTCGCGGACCGCCTTCGCCGCCTTGGCCGGCGGGAGCGCGCCGCAGCGCGCCAGGGCGACCATGGTCGCCGCGGCGATATGCGTCGCGTCGATCTCGAACAGCGCGCGCAGGTCCTCGCGGGTGCCGCTGCGACCGAAGCCGTCGGTACCGAGCGAGAGGTAGTGATCGGGGAGCCAGCGGGCGACCATGTCCGGCAGAGCCTTCAACCAGTCGGTCGCCGCGACGATCGGGCCACCCTCGAACGGCAGGATCTGGCTGACGTACGGGACGCGTGGCTTGCGCGCGTCGGGATGGAACCGATTCCATCGTTCCGCCTCGAGCGCGTCGCGACGCAGGAGCGGGAACGACGGCGCGCTGTAGATCTCGGCCGCGATGCCGAACCGCTCGGCCAGCAGGTCGCGGGCCGCGATGGACTGCTCGAGGATCGCGCCCGACCCGACAAGCCGCGCCCGATGCGCGTCCTTGCCGATCGACGGGGCCTCGGCGAACCGATAGAGCCCGCGCAGGATCTGCTCGTCCGTCAGGCTCTCGGGCCGTGCCGGCTGCTTGTAGTTCTCGTTGTGGATGGTGATGTAGTAGAAGACGTCCTCGGGATTCGCGCCGTACATCCGCTCGATGCCGTCGCGGACGATGGCCGCCAGCTCGTAGGCATACGCCGGGTCGTAGCCGCGCACGTTCGGGATGTTCGCGGCGAGCAGGTGCGAGTGGCCGTCATCGTGCTGCAGCCCCTCGCCGGCGAGGGTGGTCCGGCCGGAGGTCGCGCCCATCAGGAAGCCGCGGCCACGGGCATCGCCGAACTGCCACATCTGGTCGCCGGTCCGCTGGAAGCCGAACATCGAATAGAAGATGTAGAACGGGATCATCGCGAGACCGTGGGTGGCGTATGCGGTGCCGGCAGCCTGGAACGACGCCATCGACCCGGCCTCGGTGATGCCCTCCTCGAGGACCTGGCCATCGGTCGCCTCGCGGTACGACAGCACCAGGTCCGAATCGACCGGCTCGTAACGCTGCCCCAAGGCGGCGTAGATCCCGACTTCCTTGAACAACGGGTCCATGCCGAAGGTGCGCGCCTCGTCGGGGATGATCGGCACGATCCGCGGGCCGAGCTCTTTGTCGCGGATCAGGTTCCGCAAGATGCGGCTGAAGACCATCGTCGTGGAGACCGGCGTCTGGCTGCCGCCTTCGAACTCGGCGTCGACTCCGGGCGCTGGGGCCGGCAGCGGCTTCGACCGAACGACGCGCTTCGGGATCTCGCCACCGAGCGCCGCGCGCCGCTCGCGCAGGTACTGGACCTCCTCGGAGTCGGGACCGGGGTGGTAGTACGGTGCGTCCTTGAGCTTGGCGTCCGGGATCGGCAACTGGAGGCGGTCGCGGAAGACCGTCAGCTCCTTCTCCGACAGCTTCTTGGCCTGGTGCGTGATATTGCGGGCCTCGACGCCCGGACCGAGCGTCCAGCCCTTCACGGTCTTGGCGAGGATGACCGTCGGGGCGCCCTTGAACTCCGTCGCGGCCTTGTAGGCGGCGTAGAGCTTCCGGTAGTCGTGACCGCCTCGGCGCAGCTTGGCGAGGTCGTCGTCCGAGAGATGCTCGACGAGTTTGCGCAACCGCTGGTCGGGGCCGAAGAAATGCTCGCGGATGTATGCACCGCCGGCGACGCTGAACTTCTGGAACTCACCGTCGAGCGTGTCGTTCATCTGCTGGACGAGGACCCCGTCCACGTCGCGCGCCAGCAACTCGTCCCACTCGCGGGCCCAGATGACCTTGATGACGTTCCAGCCGGAGCCGCGGAAGACTGCCTCGAGCTCCTGGATGATCTTGCCGTTGCCGCGAACTGGCCCATCCAGCCGCTGCAGGTTGCAGTTGACGACGAAGGTCAGGTTGTCGAGACCCTCGCGAGCGGCGACATGCAGCGCCCCGAGCGATTCGGGCTCGTCCGTCTCGCCGTCGCCGACGAACGCCCAGACGCGTGAGCCCGACGTATCGAGCAGGCCTCGGTTCTGGAGGTAGCGATTGAAGCGCGCCTGGTAGATCGCGCTGATCGGCCCGAGGCCCATCGAGACCGTCGGATACTCCCAGAAGTCGGGCATCAGGCGGGGATGCGGATAGGAGCTGAGACCCTGGCCCGGCTTGCCCTCACGGCGGAAGTGGTCGAGCTGGCTCTCGCTCAGGCGTCCCTCCAGGAAGGCGCGGGCATAGATGCCGGGAGCCGCATGACCCTGATAGAAGATCTGGTCGCCGGCCGCACCGTCGTCCTTACCGCGGAAGAAGTGGTTGAACCCGACCTCGTACAGGCTGGCCGAGCTGGCGTACGTCGACAGGTGACCGCCGATCCCCGCGAACTGATTGTTCGCCCGGAGCACCATCGCGACCGCATTCCAGCGGACGATCCGCCGGATGCGCAGCTCCATGGCCTCGTCGCCCGGGAAGGCCGGTTCCTGCTCCGGGCTGATCGTGTTGATGTAGCGCGTCTGCGTCAGCGGCGGCAGACCGATCTGCAACTGCCGGGCACGCTTGAGCAGCTTGTAGACGAGGAACCGGGCGCGGGTCTCACCCTCCTGCTCGACCACCTGGTCAAGCGACGTCATCCAGTCCTCGGTCTCAGCTGGGTCGATGTCGGGCAGCTGGTGCTTGAACTCGTCGAAATACATGCTCGTGCCTATCGTAGGGCGGTCCGTCGTCGAGCGGAGGTTGCGGGTGGGACCTACTCCGTCCCGGGACTGTCCTGCGCCCTGCCTTCCAGGCGGAGCGTGGTGTCGAGGATGTCGTCACGGACCATCGACCGCGTCGAGGGATCGCCCGCGTACTTGCGCTCCAATGCGGCCGAGGTCCGGGCGGTGGAGTCGGGATCGCGCGCCGGGATCGCCCGGGCGGGGATCCGCCGCTTGCCGACGTGGATCGCGACCTCGGGGTTCGCCTGGGCCTCCCGGTACCAGCGAGCCGTCGGACCCCGCCAGGAGCGGACGAACACATCGTCGCCGTCGACGACGGCCCAGATGATCGTCCGATGGATCGGACCATCCGCACGGGAGGTCTCGATGCGGACGGTCTTCGCCCGCTCGATGAGGTCCAGGTCGTCCTTCGTCAAGGTCATGGCTGCAGGGTAGCAACGCCCGAAAGCGCGTGTCGCTGCGCTCGTCGCGGTCTGCGCGACCGAGCGTCCTGTAATGCCGATGTAGCGGTTTTGCAATGTCGGTCGGCCATGGGCGGCAGGGGTCCGCCGGGATGCTGGGCTTCCCTGTAGGAGATCCGATCGACATGACCGAACATCGCGACACCGTCGTCGTCAAGGATGGCGGCTCCAGCACCGGGGTGATCCTCGGGATCATCGCCATCATCATCGTGCTCGCCCTCGGGTGGTATTTCCTGATGGGTCCTGGCGCGGGTGCGACCAGCCAGCCCACCGACATCAACGTCAACGTCGAGTTGCCGAGCGTCGCGCCGTCCTGACCGACGTTCCGCTGACGTATCGGACGCTTGTCCGGCACCATTGACCCCAGGAGGTGCCATGTGAGTACCCAGCCCCTCGTCCTCGTCGCCGACGACGAGCCTCGCATCACGAAGCTCGTTTCGATCGCGCTCGGTGAGGAAGGGTTCCGCGTCGTGACTGCCAGCGGTGGTGAGGACGCCCTCCAGAAGGCCGAGGAGGTTCGGCCCGACATCGTCCTCCTCGACATCGTCATGCCCGACCTAGATGGGATCGAGGTCATGCGCCAGCTGCGCGAGCGCCGACCCGTGGCGGTCATCCTGCTCACGGCCAAGGGCTCGACCGCCGACAAGGCGAAGGGCTTGGACCTCGGCGCCGACGACTACATCGCCAAGCCGTTCCACCCCGACGAGCTCGCTGCGCGCGTGCGCGCTGTGTTGCGTCGATCCTCGGGCGCCAGCCCGGGTTCGGGCGTGCTCGCCTTCGACGACATCGAGATCGACCTCGAGCGGCGGATGGTGACCCGCAACGGGGAACTGGTACAACTCTCCCGCACGGAATGGCTGCTGTTGCAACACCTGGCCGCGAATGCCGGCAAGGTCGTGCTGCATACCGAGCTGCTCACCAAGGTGTGGGGCCCGGAGTACCGCGACGACCTCCAGTACCTCCGGGTCTGGGTCTCGCGTGTCCGTCGCAAGCTTGGCGCTGAGCCTGGCGAGCCGGGCCGGATCAAGACCTTCCAGGGCATCGGCTACCTGCTCGACGTCGAGCCGCCGACGCCGCCGGAGACCGTCGAGCCGACCCCCCAGAAGGACGAGGAGTCGGCGCTCATCGGCTAGGCTCCGTCGATGCAGCGCTACTCACCTTCGACGGCGCTCGTCATCGTCGACGTCCAGAACGATTTCGCCGACCCGAAGGGCAGCCTGTACGTCCGGGGCGGCGAGGCCGTCGCGGGCATCATCAACGGCGAGATCGCCATGGCCTCGTCGGCGGACGCGGCGATCGTCGCGACACAGGACTGGCATCCCGAGTCGACGCCGCACTTCGAGAAGGACGGCGGCATCTGGCCGGTCCACTGCGTCGGCGACACATGGGGCGCCGAGCTGCATCCAGATCTCGCCCTGCCCGAGGACTCGCCGCGGGTTCGCAAGGGCACCAACGGCGAGGACGGCTACTCGGGCTTCACGATGCGCGATCCGGCATCCGGCGAGGAGACGCCGACGGAGCTTGACGGGCTCCTCCGCGACCGCGGGGTGGAGCGGGTCGTGGTCGTCGGCCTCGCGACCGACTACTGCGTCTCGGCGACCGCCCTCGACGCGGTGCGGCTCGGCTACGACACCTCGGTGTTGAGCGACGCGGTCGCGGCCGTCGACCTCAACGAGGGCGATGGCGACCGGGCGCTCCAGGCCATGCGCGACGCGGGTGTCGTGATGTGGCAGACGCGGATGCGCTGACCCGCGGCACGTGCAGCTCCACCTCGTCGACGCCACCTACGAGCTCTTCCGGGCCCACTACGCACCCCGGCCGCCCGTCCTCGGACGCGATGGCGTGGTGCTGTCCGGTGTCTCGGGGCTGGCCGAGCAGATGCTGTACCTGCTCCGCGAGGAGGGCGCGACGCACGTCGGCTGCGCGACCGACCGTGTCATCGAGTCGTTCCGCAACGACCTCTTCGCGGGGTACAAGTCGTCGGCCGGCATGCCCCGTGATCTGCTCGCCCAGTTCCCGATCGCGGAGGCCGCCGTCGAGGCGCTCGGGATCACGCTCTGGCCGATGGTCGAATGGGAGGCCGACGACGCGATCGCAGCCGCCGCGGTCCGCTTCGCGGCCGACCCGCGAGTCGAGCGGATCCTCATCTGCACGCCGGACAAGGACATGGCCCAGCTGGTCCAGGACGAGCGGGTCGTGCTGTGGGATCGGCGCCGCGATCTCACCTATGACGACGCAGGGGTTCGCACCAAATGGGGCGTGCCGCCGACTTCGATCCCTGATTACCTCGCCGTCGTCGGCGACTCGTCGGACGGCTATCCGGGCATCCCCGGCTGGGGTGCCAAGGGCGCCGCCGCGGTGCTCGCCACGTACGGACATCTCGAAGCGATCCCCGAACGGGCGTCGACGTGGGAGGTGCCCGGCGTCACAGGTGGTCGGGCGATGACGCTGGCAGCATCGCTCCGCGACCACATGGATGAGGCCTTCCTCTATCGCGACCTAGCACGCCTGCGAACGGCCGACGACGGTGTCCAGATCCGCCAGACCGATCCCGACGAGCTGCGCTGGGACGGCGCACCCCGCGCGACCTGGGAGGCCTTTTGCGACGAGTGGGGCCTCGACCGGCTGCGCATGCGCCCCCATCGCTGGCTGGACGAGTAGGCGCTACTTCACCAGATCGAGCAGCGTCCCGTGATGCGGATCCGGGGCGGCGATCACCCCGATCGACTTCGGCGCGTGCGAGATGTCGAACCACGGGCCGCCGTTCATCGCCGTGACCCGTGCGCCGCCCCGCTCGGCGATGAGCCCCGCCGCCGCGATGTCCCACGCTGAAAGGCCGCCCTGCTGGATGAACGCATCGAACCGGCCGTTGCCGACATAGGCCAGCGCCAGCGCCGCCGAGCCCATCGAGCGCGGGATGCGGATCGCCTTGCGCACGTTCCGGATCCGCGACGCGACGGAACGGCCCGCCAGCGCCATCGAGACTACGAAATCGATCAGGTTCTCCTTGTCCGACGCACGCATCGCGTGGCTTTCCATCCCGAGCGTCGACATGTGGATCGCCGGACCCGCGGCCGTGGCTGCGAACGTCTCGGCTCGGGTCGGGTCATGCACGACGCCGACCCATGGCGTGCCGTCGACGACCAGGGCGATCGAGACGCAGAAGAAGGGGATGCCATTGGCGTAGTTCACCGTGCCGTCGAGCGGGTCGATGATCCAGACCCTCCCCCGCCCGGAGGTCGGTGCCTCGCCCGCGACCGCGTGGTGCTCGCCACTCTCCTCGGCGAGGATCGCGTCTGTCGGGTGGTAGCGACGGATCGACTCGATGATCAGTTCTTCCGAGAGGTGGTCCGCTTCGGTCACGACGTCCCGGGCGCTCTTGTAGTCGATCTGCTCGAGTCGTTCGTAGCGATCCATCAGGATCTCGCCGGCGCGCGCGGCCAGGGCGACGGCGAACTCGAGGTCCTCGGGCGGACGCGAGCCGGTCAGGGCGTCCGGCACGTGACCTCCAGGTCGGTCGGCGTGGACCCGAATTCGGTGACGAACGCCTCGAACGTGCGGCGTTCGTGAGATCCGAGCCGCGGGCTCGTCACGAAGGCCGCTGTGCCCGTGCCGCGATCCCCGGCCCGATTGATCCGGCACGTCGTCTGACCGCCGGACTCCCCGTCGTTCGTGACGCTCAGCGTAACGGAGAGGCCTTCACCGGCCGCCGTAACGGCATCGACCGTCGCGGGGAACGGCCCGATCCCCGCGATGGACAGGCGGGCGGCGAAGGCCAGCAGGACGATCGCCACGGCGACGGCGACGAACACCGATCCGTGGACCTGACCGGCCGCAACATCGCGCAGCCCGAGGGGGTTGCACTCCTCGCACAGGCCGACGCCGGGAGCGACCGGCGCGCCGCAGCGGGCGCACGGGTGGGTCGGTTCGGCCGGGCCCGCAGCGCGAGGAGCCGAGGTCGTCGGGGTCACGGTCCGATGGTGCCACGAAACCGTCGCTCACCCCTCGACCTCGAACCACCGGTCACCAGCGCGCAACGGACTCCACGAGCGCGTCTATGTCCGCGGTGGAGCGGGCCGTGACGATCGCCCCGTCGGCACCCGCCTCCCGCCAGCGCTCCCATTCCTCGCGCGGGCGGTGGACCCACGGGGAGTCCAGGATCGTGCCGGGATCCATGTCCCAGGTGCCTCCCTGGAACCCGACGAGGACGGTCTGCTCATCGCGTCCCTTGCCCGCCGCCTCGAGGCCCTCGAGGTACACGGGCAGGTTCTCCACGAAGTTGTCGTCGAACGCCGTCCAGCCATCGCCGATGCGTGCCGCGAGCGCCGCACCCGCCCGGGTCTCGCCGCCTACGATGATCGGTGGGGGCGGATCTGGCACCGGGAACGCGACGGCGTCGCGGAGCGGGTAGTCGGGCGACGGGCGCGTCACAGGGCCGCCCGTCCACAGCGCGCGGATGACCGCGACGGCCTCCTCCAGCTTGGCTACCCGTTCGGGTGCCGGCGGGAAGTCGATGCCGTAGGCCTCGTGCTCCTTCGGCGCGCCGCCGATGCCGATGCCCAGCACGAGCCGGCCGCCTGTCGCGATCTGGAGCGTGGACGCCATGCGGGCGACCACGGCCGGGTGTCGGTTCATCACGTTCATCACGAACGTCCCGATCGTGGCCTGGCGGGTCTGTCCGGCGGCCAACGTCAGGATCGTCCACGCCTCCACGACCGGCACGGTCCGATCGCCCCGGCCCATGAAATGGTCCCAGCACCACAGACCGGCGAACCCGGCCTCATCGAGCCGGCGGGCGCTGTCGAGCCACCACTCCGGGGTCGCACGGATCGACCTGAGAGAGACCCCGATGGGCAGGCGCCTCTCGGCCATCGACGTCAGAGATCCGTCTCGAACAGCCGCACGTCCTCGGTGGCGATTGCGTGGCCGTCCCCCCGCGTCGGACCGAGCGCGGCGCGCGCGCCGAGCGAGTCAAGGTCGGCCGGAAACCGTCCGATCAGGTCGAGGACGACCTTCTGGATCCGCTCGGCGTTCGCCTGGAAGACCTCCAGGACATCGGTCGCATTGACCGCCTCGGTGCCCTCGTGGACACCCGCGTCGTAGTCGGTGATCAGGCTGATGTTCACGACCGCGATCCCGAGCTCGCGACACAGCCACGCCTCGGGGTACTGGGTCATGTTGATGACCTCCCAGCCGGCGTCGCTGAACCACTTCGACTCGGACTTGGTCGAGAAGCGGGGACCCTGGATGATCACCACCGTGCCGCGCTCGTGGACCTCGATGCCGTGGTCGCGGATGGTCTCGATCGTCAACTGGCGCAGGACGGGGTCGTACGTCTCGGCCGAGGACAGGTGCGTGACGATGGGACCGTCGTAGAAGGTGTCCGCACGTCCCGACGTGCGGTCGACGAACTGGTCGCATACGACGAAATCGCCCGGCTTGACGTGGAGGGCGAGGGACCCAGCCGCACACGGTGAGATCGCCGCCTTGACGCCGAGCGACTTCATCGCCCAGACGTTGGCGCGGTAGTTGATGCGGTGGGGCGGGATCGTGTGACGACGCCCGTGGCGCGGGAGGAAGGCCACCCGCCGGCCACTCACGTCGGCGAGGAAGACTGAATCGGACGGAGCGCCGTAGGGGGTATCGACCTTGATCTCGCGCACGTCGTCGAGCAGCGAATAGAACCCCGAACCACCGAAGACGCCGATCTCCGCCGTGTCCGCCACCCTGCCCTCCGTTCGCGCTGGTCGGGCGCCCGGTGCGGTCGCCTGCGTCAAGTATGCCGGGCTACGATGGTCGCGCCGTGACCAGACCCAGGGGCGTCGTCGACGGCGGAACGGAGCCTGACGATGACCGACACGCCATCCCCGCCGGACGACTCCAACCCGACCACGCGCTACGACCCCCCGCCGCCCGAGGATCCGGTCGTACCGGCCGACACCCAGGTCGCGGCGCCCGATGCTCCCGTGCCGCCTCCGCCGCCTCCGACCTCCACGCCGCTACCGCCACCACCTCCACCGATGGCTTCCGCACCCACCTGGCGTTCTCGACGCGACGACCCCGGCCGCACCGGGTCGATCATCTTCGGCGTCATCCTCCTGGCGGTGGGGCTGTGGTTCTTCGCCGACCAGACGCTCGGGCTCGACATGCCGCAGCTCAGCTGGAGCGAGCTGTGGCCTGTCCTGATCATCGGGATCGGCGTCTGGGTCGTGCTCGGATCGATGCGCCGAGGCCGATGACCTCCGACACGCCGCGCTGGACCCAGGGCGACGGGTCGCTCCAGGACCGGCTGACCCTGGTGGATTGGCGGCGCCGCATCGCCGCCCTGTACGTCGAGGTGCGCGCCATGGCGGCGAGCGACCCGGCCGTCGCGCTCGCCCATTGGCGGACCGTCCGCGAGTGGCTGTTCCGCGACCATCCCCAGTCGCCGGTGCCGGTGCCGGAGCGAGCGTCATTCGCGGCGCGCCACTTCGAGCACGATCCCGCGCTCCGCTTCGTGACGCCGATCGAACCCGCTCCGGCCTCCGATCCAGGCGCGCTCTCCATGGAGTTGCCGAACAGCGGCGCCGACACGTTGTCGTTCCGGCGGATCGGCTCGGTCCGGCTGCCCTTCTCTTCGGGCGAGAAGCGGTTGTCCGTCTTCTGGATGGCCGGCTATGCAGGTGGGCTGTTCATCCCGTTCCGCGACGCGACGAACGGCCAGGCGACGTACGCCGCCGGCCGCTATCTCATCGATGCCGCGAAGTCGCACGACCTCGGCGTGGACACCTCGACCGGCGATCTGATCCTCGACTTCAACTTCGCGACGCAGCCGTCGTGCGCGTTCGACCCGCGTTGGGCCTGCCCGCTGGCACCTCCGGAGAACCGGCTCGACATCGCGGTCCATGCCGGCGAACGCTTGACCTAGGGCCCTCGCGACCCTGGCGCTACGGCGACGCGCTGCCGCCGATCGCCACCACTCGGCCGAGCGAGGTACCGACGATGACGCGTCCGTTGATGACGACGGGCATCGTCAGGTCGCCGTCGACCTGGAACGACCAGCGCGGGCTTCCCGACTCGGCGTCGATGGCGTGAACGACGCCGTCAGAGGTCGATACGAAGAGCGTGGTACCGACCAGCCCGGCAAGGGCACCGTTCGGGCTGCGCGTCGTGAACGTCCAGACGACCTTTCCGGTCGACCGTTCGAGCGCATATACATTCGTGTCCGTCGACACGGCGTAGACCCGCTCGGCGTCGACCGCTCCGACGTGGATCTGGCCCGCCTCAGGCAACGGGAAGGTCCAGACGTCGCGACCGGTACGGGAATCGAGCGCGAGGAGTTCCGCGTTCGCCACATCATCCTCCAGCCCGTGCCCGATATAGACGACCTCGTCGACGACGCTCGGCGTACTGAAGCCGTTGGGGCGCAGATCCGCACGGCGCCATCGCTCGCGGCGCGACGCGAGCTCGATCGCGACGACAAGCCCGTCCGCGGTACCCGCATACAGCGTGCCACCCGCGACCGCGGGGCCGCGCGTTAGGGGTCCACCCACCTCGATCGAGCCGAGATCCCTGCCGGTGGCCGCATCCAGGATGGACATGGAGCCGCTTTCGCTGCCAACGTAGATCCGTCCGGCGACCTCGGCGAGTGAGGCCGAGATCGGGCCCTCCACGGTCGCGGCCCAGCGGCGCTGCCCGTCGGCGGCCGCGAATGCCACGACCGCGCCGTCCTCGCCCGCGACGACCAGCAGGTCGCCGACCAGCACCGACGACGCTCTGATCGGACTGCCGACATCCGCCTCCCAGAGAGCCGTGCCCGTGGCCTCGTCCAGCGCTGCAAGGCCACCGCTGTCGTCGCTCACGAAGACGCGACCACCAGACACGATCGGCATGATCGTGAATCGGATCGCGCCATTCCGCTGTGCCTCCCAGTCGAGGAACGGCTCACCCAGAGGTGCGGGGCCGGGCATGACTCCGGTCCGATCGGGACCCCCGTGGTACATCGTCAGGAGCGGCACGTACGGCGGGCGCGACAGGGCGAATGCGGCGACCCCGGCCAGCAGCAATGCGAGCAGCAGGAGCAGGACGAACGCCGGCGACATCGATGGCAGCCACCGCTGCGAGACCCAGCGTTGCGGAGCGAGGCGGGCGAGCGGGCGGCGCTGCGGCGTGTCGATGACGGTCCGGTAGATGGCGTCACCGAGGTCAGCGGGGGCGCGGACCTGCTCGTCGGGCGAGAGCGCCAGCTTGAGAAGGGTGTCGCGGTCGTAGGCGGTCATCCTCGCTCCACCTCCAACGCACGGTCGAGCGCCTTCCGCGCATTCGAGAGGCGCCACTTGATCGTGCCCACTGGCGCGGTGAGGATCCGCCCGATCTCGGCGAGGGGTCGCTCCTCGACGTAGTGCATGACGAGCAGAGCCCGGACATCCGCGTCCAGGTGCCCGAACGCCCGACGGATGGCCTCGACTTCCCCGAGTCGGTCGCTCTCCGGCTCTGTTGCGAGCGCGGCCCGCTCGCGCTCGGCGGACTCGTCGGCGACATCGACCTCACGGACGTGGACGCGCCGCGTGCGTCGCAGGGTGGCACGGCAAGCATTCACGAGGATCTGTGACAGCCAGGCGTCGAAACGGGACCGGTCGCGCAACCGCGGCAGCTCCCGCCACGCCGATACGCATGCATCCTGGACGGCGTCGCGAGCGTCCGGCTCATTCCGCGTGATCGCAACGGCCATCCGAAAGAGACGGTCCAAGCGTGGGCGGATCAGCGCATCGAACGCATCCGCGTCGCCCTCGGCCGCGCGATCGACGAGCCCGTCGTCAATGGCACGGGCCGAGGGCCGACCGGTGGCGATCAGGCCCATGCCCATGCCGTCCGAGCCTCGCGTGCCATCTAGCCCGAGCCCCGCCCCGCCCGGCCTACTCGGCTGGAAGCGCGAAGGCCAACAGGGTCTCCCAGCCCGTATAGATCCGGTCGCCCTGCGGATCGAGCGCGAAGTCGTCCGTCGGCACGCCTTCCCAGTTGTGGAGCAGTATGCCGTCCGGGCCAAGCTGGACGATCCGGTCTGGCTCGATCCCCGTTGGGGTCTCGCTGTTGCTGCCGAGCCAGATGTTTCCCTCGTCGTCCACCGCGATGGCGATGGCAAAGTCGACGAGGCCGCTCAGGTCGATCGTGCGCACGACCGACCCGTCGGGGGCGAGCTCCTTCAGGATCTTTCCAGGCCCGACGACGACATAGACGTGCTCGTTGGTGTCTGCGAACACGGGCGGGTAGGTATCGTGGGCGTACTCGATCAGGAAATCGCCGTCGGGGCTGAACTTCTTGACCGCGCCGGTTTCGTCGTCATGGACGTACACGTTGCCGACGGCGTCGGCGACGATCGCGTTCGGGGTGACGAACTGGTCAGGACCGGTACCGAATGCGCCGAATTCCTTGACCGGCTTCCGATCCTTGTCGAACACGAGGACGCGGCGACCCGCAGCATCGGCCACGTAGATCCGGCCGTCGGGCCCGAACGCCATGCCGCCGAAATGCCCGTTGGGCCCCGTTTCCGAGCCCGCATCCCAGGTCTCCAGGTGTTTGCCGTCCCGATCGAATGCCAGGAATTCGTTACCGCCGAACGCACCGGCCCAGATGCGCCCCTGCGGATCGATGACCGGGTGAGCCACCCAGTCGGCACCCGCGGGATCGATACCCGTCCATAGCCGCTCCAGGGCCAGCTCCGGCTCGACCGTGCCCGGGTCGATGGGGCTTGGCTCGGCGGCGGCGGAGGCACTCGGCGACGCTGACGCCAGGGGGGCAGCAGAGGCCGAGGCGGGCTGTTCGATCGCAGGGGCGACAGTCGGAGTCGCGCTCGATCCACACCCTGCGATGACGAGGGTGAATACCGCCAGTCGCATCGACGAGCGCACAACCAAGGTCGACATCATGATCTCCTTGCGTTCAGGCATCGAGGGCTCCGATGTGTGTGATGCGCGTGAGGGTCGTCGGGTTGGTGCGGCCGTCGACTCAAGGGGCACCATCGCCGATGGCATAGAGGACCCCGAGGTTGGTGCCAACCAGGACGTACCCACCGGTGATCACCGGGGCGTACGGGACACCCTCGATCGGCGCTTCCCAGCGCATCTCTCCGTTCTCGACGTCGAGCGCCTGGACGGATCCGCCGTTGGTGGCCACATAGACGGTCTCCTGGGCCACCGACGCAAGGGCGTCGTTCGGCCCATCGGTCGTCTGCGACCACAGCGCCTTGCCGGTCGATGACTCGACCGCGACGACCGTGGCGTCGCCGCTGACCATGATCGCGCGACCGTCCACGACGGCGGGTGTGAACACCTCCTCCTGGCTGGAACTGACGTGGCGCCAACGCAGTTCTCCGGACGCGGCATCGACCGCCGATACGCCGGTCGCGGACGGATCGTCCGGGTGGAAGCCGGTCGCGGCGAAGACGAGTCCGTCGGCGACGGTCGGTGTCCCGCCCTCCCCGCTTTCGGCGACGCGCGCGTCCCATATCAGCTTCCCGTCCGAGGCGCGCAAGGCCAGGACGTGGCCGCCCGCAGCGCTCAGGTAGGCGGTGTCGGTACCCGCGGCAACCGACCGCGAGACACCACCCGGCAACGATGTGTGCCACGCGACCGCGCCAGTCGCCGGGTCGACCCCGTAGGCATCTCCATCCGTCGTGGCCGCGATGACGGCATCACCCGCGGCGGCGACCGCGCCGCTGATCGGACCGTCCAGGGTGGCCGTCCAGCTCGTCTTGCCGGTCGTGACATCGATGCCGTGGAGCACGCCATCCATGTCGCCGACGATCGCGACCCCATCGACGATCTGCGGTGTCGCCGCGCCCGTTTCGGCGCCGAGCGGCACCTGCCATCGCTCCACTCCCGTCGCAAGCTGCACGGCATGCAGGGCGCCGTCGCCTGAGACGAACAGGACGGTGCCGTCGACGACCGTCGGCGAAGAACGGATCGGCCCCTCGGCCTGGAACGTCCATAGGACGGTCGGGTGATCGGACGGGCCCGGTCCGGGCATCTCCCCTGTCCGTGCCGTATCCCCTCGGTAGGTGAGGACGTCGGGGACGGTCACGACGGCATCCTTGGATGCTCCGACTGAGGCCGGCGCGGCGCTCTGGTCGGGACTGAGCGTCCCTCCGCAGCCGGCCGCGATGAGGATCGCGATCGCGATCGTGTTTGCCCTGCGCATGGTTCCATCCTCCGGTGACCGACGAGTCCGCGCCGGTCGCGGCCGTCAGACGTGTGATGCGGACGTGACGCCGGAGGTTGGCGGCAGATCTGAACGCGTACCATCCGTCGATGACCGAGACGACCGCGACCGCGTCACCGCTCACCCCGGCGATCCGCGAATTCATCGCTGAAACGCGCTTCACGAGCATCGCCACGCTTGACCCCGACGGTGCGCCGCGCCAGGCCGTCGTCTGGTACCGCCTCGACGGCGACGGAATCGTCGTGAACAGCGCGGTCGGTCGGCGCTGGCCGGCGAACCTCGTCCGTGACGGCCGCATCAGCCTGGCCATCCTCGACACGGGTGGTGGCTACAGGTGGGTCGGGCTGACCGGGACAGCGACGCCGATCACCGACCAACCGACCGCCCAGGCCGACATCGCCGAGATGGCCCGCCGGTACCACGCCGACGATCCCGAAAAGGCGGAGCGTCTCATCGCGAACCGCTTCCAGCGCCAGGAGCGCATCAGCTTCAAGGTCCGCGTCGATGCGGTCCACGACCACCTCGAGGACTGACCCGATGGCTGGTAATGCGATGCCCGTCAAGTTCGGGCTCCAGCTGTGGTCGCAGGCGACCGACTGGCCGTCATTCCGTGATGCCGCGCTGGCGGCCGAGGCGAACGGCTGGGATTCGGTCTGGACGTGGGACCACCTGCTCGCGATCTTCGGCCCGTGGGAACAACCGATCTTCGAGGGCTGGAGCGCGCTCGCGGCGCTCGGCCCGATCACGAGTCGAGTCCGACTCGGGCTGATGGTCGGTGCCAACACGTTCCGCAACCCGGGTGTCACGACGAAGCTCGCGACGACCCTCGATCACGTCTCCGAGGGCCGCGCGGTCGTCGGCATCGGTGCTGCGTGGTTCGAACGTGAGCACGACGCCTTCGGCATCCCGTTCGGCGCGAGCCCGGGCGAGCGGATCGCCTGGCTGGATGAGGCCGTGATGCTGATGCGCCGATTGCTCGACGGCGAGCGGGTCGACCACGCCGGCCCGACCTACACGATGCACGATGCGCTGTGCGAACCGCGCCCGATCCAACAGCACCTCCCGATCCTCATCGGTGGCAGTGGACGGCAGAAGACGCTGCGGGTCGTCGCGGAACGGGCGGACGCCTGGAACACGTCGGGCTCGTTCGACGAGGTGCAGGACGCTCTGCAGACGCTGGAGCGCCACTGCGCGGCCGTCGGTCGCGATCCGTCGACCATCGAGAAGACCGCCAGCTTCCACATCGTGTTGCGCGACGACGCGGCCGCGGCCGACGCGCGGACGCGACAGCTCCTGGCCCACAACGGCGTCGAGCCCGACGATTTCGGCGGTTACCTCGCGGGGACGCCGGCCGAGGTCGCCGACGAGCTACGCCGCTATCGAGCCCTCGGTTTCGAGACGTTCATCGTCAGGATGCCGGCCCCCTACGACCGCGAGACGATCGAGCGGATGCGCGAGGTCGCCGACCTCCTGGTCTGAGAGTTCGGTCAGGGGCCCGACCTGGTCGCCCGGCGGTTCCACTCCGTCATGATCGCCTGCTCGAGGCGCTTTGCCTGACTGCGCGGGAAGGTGACGGTCAGGTGGCCCCGGTTGCGATGGACCAGCTTGCCCCACACCACCTCGGGACACGGGCTCGTGGGGCACACCCACCGCTCCGTGTTGATGAACCCGGCCTTCTTCTCGCGGGCGACCCCGGCCTCGACGTTCAGCCACGTGTAGCTGATCGCACTGGAAACTGACGTCGCGCAACGGATCGAGTGCTTGGGGTTGCGGGCGAGGCAGCCTGCCGGGCTCCAGATGCGCGAGTTCGGCGTGTCCGCGAGGACGATCACGCGACGCGCAAACGGCACGAGCCGGCCGAGCGTCCAGCGCATCCCAGTCCTCCAGGCATCGGTCCGCGCGTTGCCCGTCAGGATCCGTCCCGAATGGTTCGCGGCCACGAATCCGCGTGAGCCGGACAGGAGGACGATGGCCGGCCGCAGCTGCCGGATGCGCTCGACAGCGCGGATGCGCCATGACAGGCAGCCGCGGTCGATGGTGCGCCTGGTCTTGTCGTACGACATGAGCTTGGCCGGCACGCAGGTCGAGCGGGTCATGTTGATGAATCGCCAACCGCGGGCCTTCGCCGCCCGTTCGACGGCCGGGAACCAGTTAAGCGCGTGGCTGTCGCCGAACAGCACGATCGTCGTCTTGGCGCGGGCGTTGCCGTAGATGCACCTCGACGACCCAGGCGCAGCCCAGTGGCAGCCATCGCGATGGGGAAGCGGCATCTCGCGCGAAACGCGGTCGAGACTGGCGAGCAGGGATCGCGGAACCGGTCCATCGACGGTCGCGGCTCGCCTCGGCGGAACGATGGTCGCGGGAGGTGGAGGCGTTGGCGTGGGCGTCGGGGTCGGCGTCGGCACGGGCGTGGGCGTGGCGGTCGGTGTCGCCGTGGGCGTAGCGGTCGGCGTCGGCGTCGGTGTGGCGGTCGGCGCCGCCGTGGGCGTCGCAGTCGGCGTCGCGGTGGGCGTGGGCTCCGGTGTCGCGGTCGGGGTCGGCTCAGGTGTCGGGGTCGGCGTCGGCTCCGGGGTGGGGGTCGGCGTCGGCTCGGCATCCGCCCCGATGGCGGCCAACCGCTGACTGCTGTCGGACGGGAGCGCAGGTCCCGCGGTGCTCACGATCGACGTGATGAGGATGCCGACGATGACGACCGTGGCCGCGAGTGGCAGCCCGCCGCCCATCCGCACACGCACGGGCGCGTTGTCGAGGCGGCGGACCATCACATCCCCTCGGACGCCGACCGGGTTCGACTGTCGTTCACCCCTCATCGACGCTTCGAGCGCGGCGGTATTACGGCCGGTGGAATACCGGCCGCGGCGGTCAGACATGACAGACTTGATGTCGCATCGCAGTGCCACCCTGCTGAAGGAGGACCCATGACCGTTGGCGGCGGAACCGTACGCGCCCGGTCAAGGCGCGTCCACCCTTCCAGGGTCCGATCTGTCGCATGAAAGTCGTCCTACTGGCCGGTGGCGTGGGTGGGGCGAAGATGGCCGAGGGCCTCGCAGCGCAGGTCGGTCGCGACCTCACCGTCGTGGTCAACACCGGCGACGACCTCGACCTCCATGGGCTCGCGATCTGGCCCGACTACGACACGGTCGCCTACACGCTGGCCGGCCTCGACGACGAGGTCCGCGGGTGGGGTGTGAACGGCGAGAGCTGGACGGTGATGGACCGGCTCGAGGCACTCGGTGAGCGCGAATGGTTCCGGCTTGGCGACAAGGACCTCGCGACCCACATCTGGCGGACGGATCGCCTTCGCGCAGGTCGACGACCGACCGAGGTCGCGCTCGAACTGACCGCCGCGATGGGCATCGAAGCGCGGATCCTGCCGATGGCCGATGAACCCGTCCGCACCGAGGTCCGCACCGACGATGGCTGGCTCGAGTTCCAGGAGTACTTCGTCCACCGCCACCAGGAGCCGTCGGTGCACGAGGTCCGCTTCCGCGGGATCGACATGGCGCGGGCCACGCCGGAGGTCATCGCCGGCCTCGCGGGCGCCGAGGTGATCGTCATCGCACCATCGAACCCGATCGTCTCGGTCGACCCGATCCTTGCCGTTCCCGGGACCCGCGCGGCGGTCGACGCGGTCAGGGCACGCGGGATCCCGCTCGTCGCCGTGAGCGGGATCGTCGGGGGCAAGGCCCTCAAGGGCCCAGCCGACCGGATGCTGGCATCCCTCGGCGAGGACCCGAGCGCCGCCGGCGTCGCGACACGGTACGCGCCACTCCTCAGCCATTTCGTGCTCGACGAGGTCGATCGAGCGCTTGAGCCGACGATACGGGAACTCGGCATGGAGACCCTCGTCACAGACACGATCATGACCGACGACACATCACGGGCGAGGTTGGCCGGCGAGATCCTCCGGTTCGCGACGGCTCAGGTGGGCACGACCCGATGACAGCAACCCGGATCGTGGCGATCGTCCCGGTCGGCTCGATCGAAGGGGCGAAGTCACGGCTGGGCGCGGTGCTCGACGCCGAGGAACGCCACGACCTCGCTGTCCGACTCGCGGACGCGACGATCCGCGCCGCCGTCGCAACTCCGCGCATCGACGAGACACTAGTCATCACCCCCGACGACGCGGTGCGCGAGCTTGCTGTGCGGGCCGGCGCGCGACCGATACGGCAGCGCAGTCGCGGCCTCAACGATGGCTTGCGCGAAGCCCGGGATGAGGCGATCGCCGGTGGCGCGGACGCGATCCTCATCCTGCCGATCGACATCCCGCGCGTGTCGGTGGACCTGCTGTCCCCCCTCGTCGACATCGCCGCCGGGAGTCCATCCCCGGTGGTCGCGATCGTGCCCGATCGCCACGATCGCGGGACCAATGCCCTGCTGCTCGCGCCGCCGGATGTCATCGACTTCTGTTTCGGTGGCGACAGCAAGTCGGCCCATGTCGCGGCCGCCCGGTCGGCGGGTGCCCGGGTCGAGGTGCTCGACGGTCCGCTGACGCTCGACATCGACACGCCGGAGGACCTCCTGCTCGCCCAGGCCGAGACGCCCGAGGTGGTCGGTGGCTGACCGTCTCGAGGCCGTCGCCATCGAGGGTCTTGGCGAGATCGTCCCCGGCTATGACCTGCCGGCCCTCATCGCCGGCGCCGTCGCGGCGGCGACCGACGTCCTGCCGCTGCGCGAGGACGATGTCCTGGTCGTCACGCAGAAGGTCGTGTCGAAGGCCGAGGGCGCAATCGTCGACCTGACCACGATCGAGCCGCGTCCCGAGGTGGTCGAATATGCCCGTCAGTTCGACCGTGACCCACGCCAGGTCGAGCTCGTGCTCCGCGAGGCGAAGCGGGTCGTACGCATGGAGAACGGCCTGGTCATCACCGAGACCCACCACGGGTTCGTGTGCGCGAACGGCGGTATCGATGCCTCGAACGTCGGGCCGCGCACGGGCGACATCGTCACGCTGTTGCCGCGCGACCCGGACGCCTCGGCCGACGCGATCCGGGCGGCGATCCGCGACCGCCTCGGACATGACCTCCCGGTGATCGTCTCGGATAGCTTCGGCCGGCCGTGGCGGTTCGGCATCGTCGATGTGGCGATCGGTGTGTCGGGCCTGCTACCACTCGACGATCTGCGCGGCACCCCGGACGCCGACGGCCGCGTGATGAAGTCGACGGTCCGTGCCGTCGCGGACGAGATCGCCTCAGCCGCGGAGCTGGTGCTCGGGAAGACGGCTCGCCGGCCGCTGGCCCTGGTCCGCGGCGCGACGTTCCGCCGCGGCGACGGCCGCATCCAGGACCTGATCATGCCCGCGGAGATGGACCTCTTCCGCTAACCTCCGGCCGATGAAGGTCGGCCTGCAGATCAGCTCGTTCACGTGGCCCGGTGGGGCGGAGGCGATCGGACCGACACTCGCGCGGATCGTGCGCGACGCCGACGAGATGGGCTTCGACTCGATCTGGGTCATGGACCACTTCTTCCAGATCCGCGGCGTCGGCCGGATCGAGGAACCGATGCTCGAGGGCATGACGACCCTGGGCTTCATGGCCGCCCACTCGAAACGCGCCCGGCTCGGGCTCATGGTCGGTGGCATCCACTACCGCAACCCGGGGCTGTGGGTCAAGGCGACCACCACGCTCGACGTGCTGTCGGGCGGACGGGCATGGCTGGGCATCGGCGCCGCCTGGAACCAGGAGGAATCGCGAGCGCTGGGCTTCCCGTTCCCGCCGCTCGGCGAGCGGTTCGAGATGCTCGAGGAGACCCTTCGCATCGCCCACGAGATGTTCGAAGGTGAGCGTGGGTCCGAGGGGAGCTTCCAGGGTCGCCACTTCCGAGCCGAGCGGCTGATGAACTCGCCGCAATCGATCTCGCGACCGCGCATCCCGATCATGGTCGGCGGCGGGGGTGAGAAGAAGACCCTGAGGCTGGTCGCCCAGTACGCCGACGCCTGCAACGTCTTCGGCTCGCCCGAGGGCATCGCCCGCAAGTACGCGATCCTCGACGAACATTGCGCGGCGGTCGGGCGCGACCCGCGGGAGATCGAGCGTTCGACGCTCCAGAACGTCCGTCTCGGGCCGCCGAGCTCCGCCCGCACCGAGTCGCCCCAGCAGATCGTCGACCGCTTCGGCGAGCTGTGGGACGCCGGTGCCGAGCACATCATCTTCGAGCTCAAGGACGTGCACGAGCCGGCCTATTTGGAGACTCTGGGCAGGGATGTGATTCCTGCGCTGCACGCTAACGTTTGACCTATCTTGTCATCATTCGTACACTTCTGTCATGCCAGATCTGACCGTTGCGGAGGCTGCGCGGGCCGCCGGCGTGAGTGAGCGGACGATGCGCCGTTGGATCCGTGATGGACGCCTCGCCGGTTGCTACAAGGTCGGGGGTCGTGTCCGCATCCCGGAGCGGGCGATCCATGAGGCGGCCGAGCCGTACGGCGAACCACCCGAGCGGTCCGATTCGTGGCGCCGACCGACCGATGCGGAGCTACTCCGCGCTAGGCAT
The DNA here is from genome assembly GCA_963831715.1 of uncultured Chloroflexia bacterium. Taxonomy (GTDB): domain Bacteria; phylum Chloroflexota; class Limnocylindria; order Limnocylindrales; family CSP1-4; genus SPCO01. Next base: position 84,534 of record CAWHRB010000001.1, read on the forward strand.
GCCTTCGAGCGGATCGATCAGATCCTGGAGGGCGGCCGTCCGCCGTCGGGTCCCGACGACACGGCCGAGGCGTACATCCGCCAGGGTCGCGACGAGCAGGACGCTACGTGGGATCGGCTGCTCGGGCTCGAACCGGATGATCCTAGACGCTAGCGTCGGCGCGAAGTGGTTCCTCCCGGGTGAGGACCTCATGGCCGAAGCACGCGTTGTTCGGCAGGCCATGCTCGAACGATCGGTCGCCCTCGCGGCTCCGATCGTGATCTGGTCCGAACTCGCGAATGCGGTGATCCGTGCTGTGCGACGCGGCCGGATCGACTACGACCGCGCGATGGGCATCGCCTCCGAGATGATCGATGTGCGACCGTTGATCGCACCGATGGAACTCGATGATCACACCACGATCCGCACCGCCATCACAGTCGGACTCAACGCGTACGATGCCCAATACCTCGCGGCCGCCGCCCGAGGTCGTTCGGCGGTCCTCACCGCCGACCGCCGCATGTTCGAACGATGCCAGGAACACGGGTACGAGGTCGTGTGGCTTGGCGACGTCACGCTCCGGGACGGCGTGCTGGTCGATACCCCCCAGGGGTATCCGTGATGAAGGTGTAGCATAGGTTCGATGACTGACACGCCCAACCCGTTCGGCGGGTTCTCGATCGCGATCGACGAGAGTCCCGCCCCAAGCGACCCGGTGACCAAGCCGGGCGGCCCATCGACGATCGAGAGCGGCGAAGGCCGCATCGATGCGAAGCTCGTGATCATCGGCTCGGGGCCGGCCGGACTGACGGCCGCGATCTATGCGGCCCGCGCCAACCTCGAGCCGGTCGTCCTCGCCGGGTCGGCGCCGGGCGGCCAGCTGATGCTGACCAGCGACGTCGAGAACTACCCTGGCTTCCCAGACGGCATCCAGGGACCGGAGCTGATGGCCGCATTCCGCGGGCAGGCCGAGCGCTTCGGCTCGCAGATCGTCGACGTCGATATCGACAATGTCGACTTCTCCGAACGCCCGTTCCGGATCTGGGCGCGCGGCACGGAGTACCGCACCCAGGCCGTGATCGTGGCGACCGGCGCCTCGGCCCTATGGCTCGGCCTCGACAGCGAGACGCGCCTGCGGGGTCGCGGCGTGTCCGCCTGCGCCACGTGCGATGGCTTCTTCTTCAAGGACCGCGAGATCGCCGTGGTCGGCGGCGGTGACACGGCCTTCGAGGAGGCGACCTACCTCACCAGGTTCGCGACCAAGGTCCACCTGCTCCACCGTCGGGACACGTTCCGGGCGAGCAAGATCATGGTGGACCGGGCGCTCGCCCATCCCAAGATCGACGTCCATCCCAACGTCGCCGTCGAGGAGGTCGTCGGCGCAGAGAAGGTGCGCGGCCTCAAGCTGCGCGACACGAAGACCGGTGACGTCGACGAGCTACCCGTCGAGGGTGTGTTCATCGCCATCGGCTACGAGCCGAACACCGGTCCGTTCCGCGACTGGCTGGAGGTCGACGAGAAGGGCTACCTCGTCGTCCACGATGAGACGCGCTCGAAGGTCGACGGCGTCTTTATCGCCGGCGACGTCCACGACCATCGATATCGGCAGGCGGTGACCGCCGCGGCCGACGGCTGCAAGGCCGCGATCGACGCCGAGCGCTGGCTCGAGGCACAGGGGATCACCGAAGCCGCGACCGCGACGGCCTGGTAGTCCGCGTGGCAGTCCCGCGCCGCGAGGCGATCCTGGAGCGCCTCGGCGTGACGCCGCCCGTGTGGACCATCGTCCGGTCCGCGCTCGATGCGGCCCTCACCGACGCCGAAACACGAGTCGGCGGATCCGGGCGGCCGATCACGGCGCTCGACGCCGGCTGCGGCCGCGTCTCCCAGCTCCGACCCTTCCGGTCCCGGATCGGCCGAATGGTCGGTGCCGACCTCCACGAGCCGGGCGATCCCCTGCCCCACCTCGACGCTTTCGTCGTCGTCGACGTGTGTGGCGACCCAGATGCCTTCGCCCCGGGGACGTTCGACCTGATCCTGTCGAGCTTCACGCTCGAACATTTCGCCCGACCGACGGCAGCTCTCGCGAACCTGCGCCAGTGGCTCGCCCCCGGCGGGACGCTGGTCGCCTCGACCGTCAACCGGCGCCATCCGTTCGTCGGCGTCTACCTCGGGATGCCCGAGCCGGTCCGACGTCGCCTCCAGCCACTGGTCAAGTCGACGGCCGCCGACGCGCATCCGCTTGTCGGCGCGTGCAATGAGCTGTCCGCGGTCACCGATGCCCTCGTCGCGGCCGGATTCCACGACGTCGACATCACGACGGTCGGGCACCTCGCCCGGGCGTGGGGCCGGACCTGGCCGACGTTCGCACTCGGGCTGGCAGGCGACCTCGTCGCCCAGGGCGCCCCGTCGCGCAGGTCGACGATCGTCGCAGTGGCGAGGGCCTGATGGGCTTCTCTCGAGGCGGTGGCGTGCGTGCCGCGACCGGTGGCGTGAGCCGCGGCGGCCGAGGCACGGGCGGTGGCCATGGCGGCTTCTTCGGTGGCGGCCCGACACCGGACTTCGTCCCGGTCCCGAAGGAGCGGCGCGGCCAGACGATCCGCCGGATCCTCGTGTTCTTCAAGCCATATCGGCCGCAGATCGTCGTCGTCCTGATCGCGATCCTGATGACGAGCTTCTTGGGGCTGATCAACCCCTACCTGCTCAAGCTGTTGATCGACGTCGCGATCCCCCAGCAGGACTTCCAGCTCCTGACCTTCTACGTCGGTCTGATGATCATCCTGCCGATCATCACGGGCCTCATCGGCGTCGGTCAGTCGTACCTCAACAACGTCATCGGACAGCGGGTCATGCAGGACCTGCGCGGTGCCTTGTACCGGCATCTCCAGTCGATGCCGCTCCGGTTCTTCACCGAGACGCGGACCGGCGAGATCCAGAGCCGCCTCGCGAACGACGTCGGCGGCGTCCAGTCGGTCGTGACCGATACCGCCAGTTCCGTGACGTCCAACCTGGCCATCGCGGCCAGCACGATCGTGGCGATGTGGCTGATCGACTGGCGGCTCACCGTCCTGTCACTCGGCCTCCTGCCCTTCTTCATGTACCTGACGTTCCGGGTCGGCAAGGTCCGCCGCGAGGTCTCGACCGAGACCCAGAAGTCGCTGGCCGAGATGTCCGCGCTGACCGAGGAGACGCTGAGCGTCAGCGGGATGCTCCTGTCCAAGACCTTCGGTCAGCAGGCGAACGCGGAGAAGAAGTTCCGCTCCCTGAACGCGAAGCTCGCGGAGCTCCAGATCCGCCAGGCGATGGTCGGCCGCTGGTTCTTCATGATCATCGGGACGATCTTCAGCATCACGCCCGCGTTCGTGTACTGGCTCGCCGGCTGGCTGACGATCCAGGGCGACCCGACGGCGCCGACGATCGGCGACATCGTCGCGTTCACGACGCTCCAGAGCCGGCTGTTCTTCCCGATGGGCCAGCTGCTCAACGTCCAGGTCGAGATCCAGGGCGCGCTGGCGCTGTTCGACCGGATCTTCGAATACCTCGAGATGGACCCCGAGATCGTCGACGCGCCGGACGCCGTCGAGCTCGATCCGCGCTCGGTGCGCGGCCAGGTCCGGCTCCGGGACGTGACGTTCCACTATCCGACCGAAGCCGTGCCGTCCGGCCGGGCGCACGATGCGGTCGCCCGCCAGGACGGTGCGATCCCGGACGAGGAGGTGGACGTGGCAGTCGCCGCCGCCTCGGTCGATGCCGAGGCCGTCGAGACGCTCGTCGATGGGAGCGCTCGCCTCGCCGGCGAGATCCCGGCGATCGAGATGCTGCCGACGTTCTCGCTCGAGCACATCGACTTCGAGGCCCAGCCCGGCGAGCTGGTCGCCCTCGTCGGGCCGTCGGGTTCCGGCAAGACGACGACGACCTACGTGATCCCGAGGCTGTACGACGTCGATTCTGGGGCGGTCGAGATCGACGGCATCGACGTCCGCCGCATCAAGCTCGCCTCACTCGGACGGATGATCGGCGTGGTGACGCAGGAGACGTACCTGTTCCACGCGTCGATCCGGGACAACCTGCTGTACGCCAAGCCCGAAGCGACCGAGGACGAACTGCGGGAGGCGACTCGTGCGGCCGCCATGCACGACCGGGTCGTCGAATTGCCCGAGGGCTACGACACGATCGTCGGCGAGCGGGGCTACAAGCTGTCGGGCGGCGAGAAGCAGCGCATCGCGATCGCCCGCGTGCTGCTCAAGGACCCGAGGATCCTGATCCTCGACGAGGCGACGTCGGCGCTCGATACCGTCTCGGAGCGACTCATCCAGGCCGCCTTCGAGCGGCTCATGGAGGGCCGGACCACGATCGCCATCGCGCACCGACTGTCGACCATCCTCCGCGCGGACCGGATCCTGGTCTACGACCGGGGCCGGATCGTGGAGCGCGGCACCCACGCCGAGTTGCTCGAGCAGGGCGGCCTGTACGCGCGGCTGTACCGGGAGCAGTTCCTCACCGAGGCCTCCCCGACGGAGGTCGGCGCGGCCGGCTAGCCGATGCCGACGCACAAGTCCGTCCGCCTGGAGCACCGGGGCGGGATGGCGTTCCACGCCGAGCCCTCGTCGGGTCACCCGATGGACTTCGACGACCGAGAATCGAACACGGGTGCGAGTCCGGTCGAGACCGTCCTGTCAGCGCTGGCGGCGTGTACCGCGATGGATGTGATCGGGATCCTGACCAAGAAGCGCCAGGACATCACGGCGTACCGGATCGAGGTGAGCGGCACGCAACGTGACGAGTACCCGCAGGTCTACAGCGAGATCGTCGTGACCCATGACGTCGAGGGGCCCGGCTTGTCCGAGGCCGCCGTCCGCCGCGCGATCGAGCTATCGGCCACCAAGTACTGCCCGGTGAGCGCGATGATCGCCGCCGGCGCGACCACGATCCACCACCGCTACAGGATCCGTAGCGGGGACGACGACGAGCCCAAGGAAGCGGAAGTGCTGTCGACCGGCCCGTACCGGAGGCCGGACATCGTCGGGTAGGGCTGACGCGGGTCCTGTCGGCCCGAGATCCTCAACGTAGGCAGCGTTCCTGCGTCAGGGGTATCAACGGTCGGCAGCGGAGGCTCGACGGCCCGCCAAGCGTCCATACCCTGCGCCTCGCGCAGCCGAGCTGCAGGACAGCTCCGGATAACTGCGTCTGGTGCACGGAATTCGCACCAAAGGCGAGGCTCGGCGACCGTTCATACCTCTGACGCAGCGGGGTGGAGATTCCTGCGCCGTGTGCAGGAACCGGTCCCGTGGGGACGACGATGGCGCTGCGGCAGGGTCGGGCGCGTGATCGGCGGGTGGCGGCGGAGGGTTCTGGGGCGCGGAGCGCCGTTACCGACAGCGGGGCGCGAGCACCCCAGGTTCGTCCGCCGACAGGACCCGCCGCCCACGGAACCTCATGTTGCATGACTATGCACTCGCGTTGTATAGTCATGCGCCCATGACGACGGTCTGTCAGGTCTCTGCGAGCAACCCGAGCCAGCCGCCCGTGAGCGGCCTGGAGCGCCTGTGAGCGCGGGGCTCGGATCGCCCGCGGCGATCTCGACGGACCGCTCGTCCGGGGTCATGCCCCGCTCGGAGCGTGGGGTCCAACCCGACGGCGGACCTCGACGACTCCGCGTCGGCATCATCGGCGCCACCGGCTACGTCGGCGCCGAGCTGATCCGGCTCCTGTCGCGTCACCCGAACGTCGACATCGTCGGGCTAGCCGGTCGTGACCGTCACGACGACCCGATCGGTGGCCACCACGCGCACCTGGCCGCCACCGACCTCACCGTCAGCACCCACCTCCCCGAGGTCGACGCCGCGTTCCTTGCCCTCCCGCACGGCGCGGCGGTCGACCTCGTCCCCGACCTCATCGCGGCCGGCACCACCGTCATCGACCTCGGTCCCGACTTCCGCCTGCGCGATCCCGACGACTACCCGCGCTGGTACGGCTTCGAGCACCCCCGACCCGACCTCCTCGAGCTCGCCGTCTACGGACTGCCCGAGCTCCATCGCGAGGAGCTCCGGGCGCTCGTCGACGCCGAGGTGGCCATCGTCGGTTCGCCCGGCTGCTACCCGACGGCGACGCTGCTCGCCCTGGCTCCGCTCGCCCGCGCCGGCCTCATCGGCGACCTCGTGGTCGATGCGAAGAGCGGCGTGTCGGGCGCCGGCCGCGACCCGAAGCCCGAGATGATGTTCGGTGAGGTCGACGAGAGCGTGAAGGCGTACGGCCTGGGCGGCCACCGCCACGTCGCCGAGATCGAGCAGGAGCTCGCCGTCGCCGCGCTCGATGCCGGTCTCGAGCCGGACGCCAACCCCGGTGCGATGGCGGTCGACTTCCTCCCGCACCTCATCCCGATGGTGCGCGGCATCCTCTCGACGAACCACGTCCGGCCGACCCGCCCGGTGACCCAGGCCGAGGTCGACGACCTGTACCGGTCCGCGTACGCGGACGAGCCGTTCGTCCGGGTGGTCGCCGCGCCGCCGGCCACGAAGCACACGACCGGGAGCAACCACGTCCTCGTGCACGCCCGAGTCGACGAGCGCACGGAGCGGATCATCGTGATCGCCGCCGAGGACAACCTCGTAAAGGGTGCCGCCGGTCAGGCCATCCAGGCGTTCAACGTCGTCCACGGGCTGGCCGAGACGGCCGGGCTCGAGCAGCTGCCCCTGGCGCCCTGATGACCGTCTCCGAGCTGTCATCGCCGTCACGTCCCGCCGTCGAGCGGCGCGCGGTCATGCCAGGCGGCTTCGTCGCCGGCGGCACGACGGCCGGTATCAAGGCCTCGGGTCGACCGGACCTGGGCCTCATCGTCGCGACCGAGGGGTCCGCGGCGGCCGCCGCCGTCTTCACTCCGAATGCCTTCGCGGCCGCTCCCGTGAAGCTGTCCCGGGCCAATCTCGCGGCCACGTCCGACGATCCACGCGGCGGGTTCGGGTTCGCCTCGGCGATCGTGTCGACCAGCGGCTGTGCGAACGCCGCAACGGGTGCCGCAGGCGACGGTGACCAGGAACGGGTCGGCGCGATCGTATCGTCGGCCCTCGGCATCGACACCGAGCGGGTGCTGCACCTGTCGACCGGCATCATCGGCACGCGGTTGCCGCTCGATCGCGTCGAGGATGGCGTCGCCTCGCTGGCACCGACGCTCACAGGCGAAGACGCCGGTCTCGAGGCCGTCGCCGAGGCGCTGCGCACGACCGACTCGGTGGTCAAGGTCGCCACGACATCACTGATCCTGCCCGCCGTCGACGGTGAGCCCATGACCGTGACGATCACCGGGATCGCCAAGGGCGTCGGCATGATCCATCCGAACATGGCGACGATGCTGTCGGTCGTCCTGACCGACGTCGCCGCCGCGCCCGAGGTCCTGTGGGGTCTGCTCCGACCGGCGGCGGTCCGAACGTGGGACCAGCTCTCGGTCGACGGCGATACGAGCACGAACGACACGGTGTTCGTGCTGGCGTCGGGCAAGGCCGGTGCCGCGCCGCTGAGTGCCGGGAGCACCGCGGCGGTGGCGTTCGGAGCCGCGCTCGAAGCGGTGGCACGTGACCTCGCGCGTCAGCAGGCCGCGGACGGCGAAGGCGCCACGATCCTGCTCACCGCCTCCGTCACGGGCGCTGCGGACGACGCCGACGCCCGCGCGGTGGCACGCGCCGTCGTCTCGAGCAGTCTCGTGAAGGCCGCGGCACACGGCAAGGACCCCAACTGGGGGCGGATCGCGGGGGCAGCGGGGAATGCCGTGACGGCGTCGGCCGCGGTCCTTGAAGCCGCGGGGCTGTCGCGCGACGAGGCCGCTGTGCGTGCCGCCCAGCCGGCCGCGCTCGACCCGGATCGATTGCGTATCAGCATCGCCGGCCACCTCGTCTTCGATGGCGGCCAGGGCGGACCACTCGACTTCGACCGCACCCTCGCCCGGGCCGCGATGGACGCCCCCGAGCTCGTGATCGAGCTCGATCTCGGCCTCGGCGCCGGCACCGGCGAAGCGTTCGGTTGCGACCTCACCGAGAAGTACGTGATCGAAAACTCGGAGTACACGACGTGAGCGTGAACTGCCTTGCCGGACCCCTGGCAAGGCGATTCCAAGGCGGCGCCGAGCACGGGAGCGAGCGCACCTTGAGGTGCGTGAGCGACCGCGCGCAGAAGCCAACGCGGGAAGCGTCCGTCAGGGGTCCGGCCGTTGTCTGAGATTCTTGTGGTAAAGCTGGGTGGCACGACGATCGCGGAGCAATCGCAGGTGTTGGCCGATGTGGCGACCATCGCGCGCCGGCGTCCGGTCGTCCTCGTCCACGGCGGAGGCAAGCGCATCACCGAGTGGCTGGAGCGCCTCGGCGTGCCGTCCAAGTTCGAGGGCGGTCTCCGCGTCACGGATGCGCAGTCGCTCGAGGTGGCCGCCGCGGTCCTGCGCGGCGTCGTCAACAGCGAGCTGGTCGCCGGGTTGCGCGACCTCGGCGTCGATGCGGTCGGGCTGTCGGGCGTCGATGGCGGGTTGCTGATCGCAGAACGCATCCCTCATCTCGGTCTCGTCGCCAGCGTGACCGGGCTGCGCCGCGACCTGCTCGACGCGGTCCTCGTCTCGGGCCAGGTCCCGGTCGTGGCACCGCTCGCGCGGGACGCCGACGGCATCGTCTGCAACGTCAATGCCGACGACGCCGCGGCGGGTATCGCCGCAGGACTCGGTGCCCGACAACTCGTGCTCCTCACCGACGTCGACGGCGTCCGCGACGCCGACGGCGGCAAGCTCGACACCCTCACCGTGGCCGAGGCCGAGCACCTCATCGACAGCGGCGTCATCGCCGGCGGCATGGTGCCCAAGATCCGTGCCGCCCTGTCGGCGCTGGGCTGGGAGGGAGCGGAGGCGATCATCGCCGACGCCGCCGCGGATGATGCCCTGGAACGCGCCCTGAGCGACCCGACCTTCGGCACGCGCATCACGGCGACACGCCAGGCGGTGGGCGCGGCATGAACGGCAGGACGTCCGGTCAGGACCTCAAGCGGCTCCGCCAGCGCGCCATCCGCCAGCTGATCGCGTCGCGCCCGATCGGCAGCCAGCGTGAGCTGGTCGATGCGCTGACCGCGCAGGGCTTCGACGTCACGCAGGCCACCGTCAGTCGCGACATCACGGAACTGGGCCTGCTCAAGGCGCCGCGCACCGATGGCCCCGTCTACGTGTCGCCGGAGGACGTCGCCTCGCGCGCCCCGGCGACGCTGCCGACCGCCGGCGGCGCCGGCGCCGCTCGAGACGACCGACTCCGCCGCATCCTTGCCGATGTCCCCGTCACGGTCGGCCGGAGTGGCCTGATCCTCGTCCTGACCGGCACCCCTGGTACGGCGAGCGTCGTCGCGCAGGCGATCGACGAGTCCTCGCTCCAGGAGCAGGAGGGCACGCTGGCGGGCGACAATACGCTCCTCGTCCTGTTCGCCGACGAAGTCCGCCTCGAGCGCTGGCTCGCGCGCTTCGAGGTCATCCAGCGGTCGATCGCGGAGGAGGTACCCGCACCGGTATGAAGAAGGTCGTTCTCGCCTACTCCGGCGGCCTGGACACGTCCGTCGCCGTCTCGTGGCTCAAGGACCAGTACGACGCCGAGGTCGTGACGTTGACCGTCGATCTCGGCGGCGGATCGCTGCGCGAGGGTGTCGAACGCCGGGCCATGACCGCCGGTGCCTCGCGTGCCTACGTCGTCGATGCGCGGGAGCGCTTCATCACCGACTACGTCTGGCCGCACCTGCAGGCCAACGCGCTGTACCAGGGTGCCTATCCGCTGGCGACGGCGCTCGCCCGGCCGCTCATCGCGCAGCTGCTCGTCGAAGTCGCCCGACGCGAGGCCGCCGACGCCGTCGCGCACGGCTGCACCGGCAAGGGCAACGACCAGGTGCGCTTCGACGTCGCGACCCATGCCCTCGATCCGGGGCTCGAGGTCGTCGCCCCGATGCGCGTCGGTATGGGCCTGACCCGCGACCAGGAGATCGACTACGCCAACGAGCGCGGCATCGAGATCCCCATCACGAAGCAGTCGCCCTACTCGATCGACGTGAACCTGTGGGGCCGGTCGTGCGAGACCGGTGTCCTCGAGGACCCCTGGGTCACGCCGCCGCCCGACGCGTACGAGTGGACGGTCGAACCGGCGGCGGCCCCGGATCCGGTCGAGATCGTCATCGACTTCGAGGGCGGCGTGCCGGTGGCGATCGACGGGGAGCGCCTGGGCGCGGTCGAGCTCGTCCAGCGCCTGCACGACCTCGGCGGCACGCACGGCGTCGGACGGATCGACCACGTCGAGGACCGGCTGGTCGGCATCAAGAGCCGCGAGATCTACGAGGCGCCTGCCGCCACGATCCTGCACGCGGCCCATCGCGCGCTGGAGGGGCTCACGCTGAGCCGCGACACGCTCCGGTTCAACCGGCTCGTCGCGGACGAGCTGTCGCGCCTCATCTACGACGGGCTGTGGTTCAGCGCCCTGTCACGCGACCTGCGCGCCTATGTCGCGTCGTCACAGCGCGTCGTCTCGGGCGAGGTCCGCATGCGGCTGGACCACGGGCAGGCGGTCGTGGCCGGTCGCAAGTCGCCGATGTCGCTGTACGACAAGAGCCTGGCGACGTACGACGAGGGCGACGCCTTCGACCACGCGAGTGCGGTCGGGTTCATCGAGATCTTCGGGCTGCCGCTGCGGGTCGAGGCGGCGCGCCACGGTGCCGTCGGGGCACGCTACGGCGCGGCCTGGACATGGACCGATCCGCTGCTCGAATCGCTGCCGACCACGGTCACCGATCCGGAGCCGGCGGCGGTCTGACGCTCCGGATCCACCCCGATCCGCACACGTCGCATGCCCGATGATCGGCCCATGACGACGGACCGGATGCCGATCGGCGACACCACCTTCCGCGAGCTGGCATTCCTCCACGACATCGCCCAGCTCGCGACGCAGGCGCGCGATTGGGACGAGCTGATGCGGTCGATCGTGGACGGGACGACGGCCGCCATGGACGTCGAGGTCTGCTCGTTCTACCTGGCCGACCACGAGCGCACTCGGCTGACACTCGCCGCGACGAACGGCCTCGACACGACCCAGGTCGGTCACGTGAGCCTGGCCTGGGGCGAGGGCATCACCGGCCGCGTCGCCGCCACGCGTTCGCCGATCTCGGTCGAGGACGTGACGCGCGACGAGCGCTTCGCCTGGGTGCGCGGCTTCGACATCGAGGGGCTCGCGGGGATGCTGTCGGTCCCGCTGGTCTGGCATGACGAGGTCGTCGGTGTCCTCAACGTCCAGACGCGCGCCGTCCGTCGGTTCGAGCCCGATGAGATCGATCTCCTGCAGACGATCGGTGCGCTGCTCGCCGGGATCGTCGAGAAGGGCCGGCTGACGGCCGAGGTCGAAGCGCGTCTCGCCCAGCTGACCGCCCTCGACACGGCGCGGTCGGAGCTGTTGAGCGTCGTGACGCACGAGCTGCGGACGCCGCTGTCGATCGTGCGCGTCTATGTCGACCTGCTGGCCGAGGCCTCGCGCGAACGCGCCGACGCAGCGGACTGGCGCGAGGCGGCGAACGAGCAGCTCGCCCGCCTCGACCGCCTTGTCGACTCGATCCTGGCGTCGGTCCGCGGCGAGGGGCTCACCGGTCTGTCACGGGCGCCGTTCGACGCCGTCCAGGCCGTCGACGACGTCGTCGAGACGCTCCGGCTCCTGCTCCGGCCGCATCCGATCCGCTGGTCGCGGCCGGACGGACCGATGATCGCCATCGGCGACGAGACGCGGTTCCGACAGGTCCTCGAACAGCTGCTCGAGAACGAGTCGAAGTACGCACCCACCGAGGAGGGCGTCAGCATCGGCATCTGGCGGCTCGGCGACGAGATCCAGGTCTACGTGACCGATGACGGCCCGGGCGTGCCGGTCGACGAATGGGAGAGCGTGTTCGAGCCGTTCGTGCGGCTCGAGGGTCGTGCTCGATCACGCGGGTCGGGCATCGGCCTGTTCGCCGCGCGTCGGCTCATGTTCGCGATGGGCGGACGCATCTTCCTCGAGCCCAATGGCTACGCCGGCTCGCGGTTCGTCGTGGGCCTGCCTGCCGGCTGACCCGGATCGCCGCACGGCTCGGATCCGTCCCGTGACGCGGTAGGTCATATCGACCCGTCAGGTCACCCGCGCCGATGAGCATGCAGGCGAGGTCGGTACTTCGTGCAGCCACTGCGCGAAGTCGCCGCGGGCCCTGCCCGTTCATCAGCCGATCCGACCTGGGGCGTCGCTTTGGCCTGGCAGGTCAGCAACCGGGATGGGCAGCCGGAACGGACCACCCCAGGCCAGGGCGAGCAACGTCATGGCGTCCCACGTGACCCGTCCAAGCCTCGTGATGTAGCCGGCACGCATCACGCGGCCTCCTGCGTCGAGACGTCGGGTGCAGCCACGTGTCGTCCCGTGGCGGCGACCACGGCATCACGCAGAGCACCCGTCGCATCCACACGCTCGGCCGCTGTCCTCCACGCCACGATCCCATCGGGTCGCACGAGGACGGCACCACCCGGCGCGAGGCCGTACGCGGCCGCGAACGCGGGCTCGTCGATCGCGTGGACTCGCAGCGGGACGACACCCGCCACACCAGCGGCAGCCGTCTCCCAGCCACCGCCCTGCCCCGCCACGAGCAAGACGAACGCGTCGCCGAACAGGTCGAGCGTTGAGACGCGCCCGCCGCCCTCCGTCACCCAGACGTGGGGTGCCCGGTGGCCCGGCATGGCATCGAACGGCCCAAGGTCCTCGAGGAGTCCGTCGTCGGATCCACCGCCGCCCTCGACCATCGACAGCTCGACGTTCCGCCGGCCGATCGGGCCGCGCTCCGCCTCGTAGGCATCGAGCAGCGCGGGACCGGCCAGACCGGTGGCGACCCACGCCAGCTTCCAGCCGAGGTCGTGGCCATCGGCGATGGCCGTGTTCATCCCGCGGCCGCCGCGTGGCGTCATCCTGTGCGCCGCGTCGCCCACCAGGAACGCGCGACGTTCGCGCCAGTGCGTCGCGACCTGCGCCGCGAACGCGAAGACGCTGGTCGCCAGGAGCTCGACATCGAGCTCGGGCCGGCCGGCCGCCTCGCGGATGCGCGCCACCGCGCGATCGAGCGGGAACGCGGCCGCAACGGCGGCGTCGTCCATGCCTGGCGGGAGCGGGATCGCGAGGACGTAGCGGTCGTCGGCGCCACTCGGCACCACGACGGTCGGCGGTCGGCCCGGTCCGGGCTCGCCCACGAGGTACAGGCCGTAGCGTGTCGCTCCGAGGACGTCGCTGAGGTCCGCGCGGAACAGCAGGCTCAGGTACCGACCGAGGTCGTCAGGGCCGTCCATGGGGATCCCGAGACCCTCGCGCACCGCACTCCGCGACCCGTCCGCGCCGACGAGGAACGCCGAGCGCACGACCGAGACGATGCCGCTCGCCCGATCGCGGATCGTGGCGTCGACGCGCTCTGCGTCCTGTCCGAACGCGACCAGCTCGGTCGAGAAGCGGACCTCACCACCGAGCGAACGGAGATGCTCGACCAGGACCGGCTCGAGGTGGTCCTGCGGCGATACGGCGGCGGCGACCGGGCTCACGGCGAGGCAGGCCGCCTCGTCCGGGAAGCCGAGCGGCCCCTCGATGGGGGTCGGATCGTCGAGCCTCGCGACCGTCGCCTGGCGGGGCACGACCCTCCAGCCGCCACGGCGCACCGCCGCGTCGATGCCGTAGCCACGAAAGATCTCCATCGAGCGCGTGCTGACACCGGTGGCCCGCGGAAAGATCGACGTTGACGGGTGGCGCTCGATCACGAGCGGTCGAACGCCGTGGCGCGCCAGCTCGATGGCCGTGACGAGGCCGGCGGGACCGGCTCCCACGATGAGGACGGAGGTGTCGAGGTCGGCGTTCATGCTGTCTCCATGCTTTCGTCGTACAGTGTGTCCGATGTCGGACAGTGTGTCCGATGAAGTGCTATCGTGTCAACATGGACAAACGTCGATACCGCCAGTCGCGTCGCGCGGAGTCGTCGGAGGCCACGCGAGCGCGGATCCTCGCCGCTGCCCGCACCTCGCTCGAGCGTGGGCCGGTCGGGGCCATGCGCCTCGAGGAGGTCGCGCGCGAGGCGGGCGTCGCTCGCTCTACGGTCTACCTGCTGTTCGGCTCGCGCTCGGGGCTGTTCGACGCGCTTGCCCGCTACCTCCGCGACGAGGCAGGGTTCGATGCACTCGTCGAGGCCTCGCGCCGACCCGACGCGATGGACAACCTGCGTGCGTCACAGCAGGCCGCCGTCGCGATGTACGCCAAGCTGCCCGACCTGGCGCGCGCCCTGTTCACGCTCGCCGCGATCGATCCGGACGCTGTCGCGGCGGTCGCCGCGATCGAGGACGGTCGACGGCCGGGCATGGGCCGCCTGGTCCGCGCCCTCGACGCACAGGGCTACCTGCGCGAGGGCGTCTCGATCGGCGAGGCCGTCGATATCCTCACGGTCATCACCAGCTTCCAGTCGTTCGACGAGCTGTACACGGGCAGCGGCCTGGACGCCGATACCGTCGCGGACCGCCTCATCGCCATGGCGGAGCGATCGGTGTGCCGAGAGGGCGTCTGAACGGCCATCAGGACGCTCGGAACGGGCCGGGTGCCTAGGTTGCGCTAGCGATGACCCGCGATTCCGCGGCCCGGAGGTGGGCGTAGCCCGGCTTGACGATCTCGTTGATGAGCCGGAGACGCTCATCGAACGGCGCGAACGCCGACTTGAGGGCGTTGATCGTCAACCATTCCATCTCGCCGAGGCCGATGCGGAACGCCTCATCGAGTGCCGCGAACTCGCTCGACATCGAGACGCCGCTCATCAGCCGGTTATCGGTGTTGAGGGTCACCCGGAAGCGCAGGCGCCGGAGCAGGTCGATCGGGTGGTCCGCGATCGACGCGGCGGCCGCGGTGTGCACATTCGACGTGGGGCACATCTCCAGCGGCACCCGGCGATCTCGAACGAATTCCGCGAGCCGGCCGAGCTCGACCGTCCCGTCGTCGCGCACGCTGATGTCGTCGACGATGCGGACGCCATGGCCCAGCCGCTCGGCGCCGCAATACTGGAGCGCTTCCCAGATCGACGGCAGCCCGAACGACTCGCCGGCATGGATCGTGATGTGAAAGTTCTCGCGACGGACATATTCGAACGCGTCGAGGTGGCGCGTCGGCCGGTAGCCGGCCTCGGGTCCGGCGATGTCGAAACCGACCACGCCCGCGTCGCGCCAGCGGACGGCGCATTCGGCGACCTCGACCGAGCGAGCGGCCTGGCGCATCGCCGTGACGAGCATCTTCATGACGATCGGATGGCCGACCGCCTCGGCGTTCCGTGCCCCGATCGAGAAACCCTCCAGGTTCGCAGCGACCACCTCGTCGAGCGTCAGGCCACGTTCCGTGGACAGTTCGGGGGCGTAGCGGACCTCGGCGTACACGACGCCGTCGGCCGCCAGGTCCTCCGCGCACTCGGCCGCGACCCGAACGATCGCATCGCGCTCCTGCATCACGCCGACGGTGTGGGCGAAGGTCTCGAGATACAGCTCGAGCGACTTGCGGTCGGCGCCGCGGCGGATGTGCGCCGCCAACTCCTCCGGATCGGTCGTGGGTAGCCCGTCGTAGCCGTACTCGGCGGCCAGGTCGACGATCGTCGACGGTCGCAACCCACCGTCGAGGTGGTCATGGAGCAGCGCCTTGGGCGCCTGGCGGATCGTCTCCGGACGCAGCATGGTGGCGGGATGGTACAAGGCCGGGCCATGGCCGCGGGCCGACGATTTGACCCTGACAGGCGGGGCCGTCACCCTTGACGCGAGAGGAAGCCACGACCAAGCGACAGGGGGAGATCCTCGCATGACCGACCATCGACGCCGCCCGACGACCCGTCGGATCTGGCTGACGGCCGCTTTCCTTGGGCTGCTATCGGCGGGCCTCATCGCCATCCCGGCCAGCGCAGCCGGATCCGCCACCTACCGCGACTGCACCGCGATCGAGGTCGTCGCCGGGGCCGACCTGCACCGCTGCAACCTCGCCGATTCGACGATCATCGGGCTTGACCTGCACGGCATCAACGTGGCGCGGTCCGATCTCTCGCGCGTCAACGGCGGGTGCGACCCCGACCTGCCGCGGACGAACCTGGCCGGCGCGATCGCCTATCGCGCGCTGTTCGTGGACGCCAAGCTGTGCGACGCGATCCTGAGCGGGGCCGATCTGCATGGCTCCGACCTCACGAACGCAGCGCTCGAGGACGCCTCGGTCGACGGGGCGAACCTGTCGTGGGCCACGCTCACTGGTGCGGGCGCGGCATTCGCCCCATTCATGGACAGCAACCTTTCTAACGCCATCTGGCGCGACGGGTTCGCGAACGGCGCGACGTTCGATGGCGCCGACCTTCACCGGATCGACTTCCGGGGCACGGACCTGCGGTCGTCGAGCTTCGTGGGTTCGGACCTGCGCTATGCGCAGCTTGACGGCGTCGATCTCAGCGATGCCGACCTGACGGGCGCGAACCTTCGACGAGCGACCGGCCTCGCGTCAGCGACGTTCGCGAACACGACGTGTGCCGACGGGACCAACAGCGATGCGAATGGCGGGACCTGCGTCGGTCACTGACCGGCTCGGCCCGCGAGGCGCACCCTTCGCGTCCTAGGCGCTAGCGGCCCTCAAGCCGTCGCCGGGCGGCGGCAAGTGCATCCGCGACGCGGGTGGGGGCGGTGCCGCCGATGACGTCGCACGAGGCCAGAGCACCGTCCACCGACGCGGCCCCGCGCACGATCTCGCCGATCGTCTCGTCCGCGGCGAGTGCCTGGGCGCTCGGGTCCCCGGCGGCACCGAGCGCCAGCCCGATCATCGGGTCGGGGACCTGGTCGAGCCGGACGCCCGCCTCTTCGGCCTGGGC
This sequence comes from uncultured Chloroflexia bacterium, assembly GCA_963831715.1. Lineage (GTDB taxonomy): Bacteria > Chloroflexota > Limnocylindria > Limnocylindrales > CSP1-4 > SPCO01. The sequence goes on from CAWHRB010000001.1 coordinate 101,412, forward strand.
GACGATCGAGCCGACGACGTGGTGGGCGACACGGAACGGGATGCCGCGGCGCACGAGCGCATCGGCGACGGCGGTCGCAGTGGTGTAGCCCTCGTCGGCGGCAGCCCGCATGCGTTCGCGGTCGACCGCGACCGTGTCGAGCAGGCCGCTCATGACGCCGAGGGACGCCTCGAACACAGCGACTGCGTCGAACAGCGGCGCCTTGTCCTCCTGCAGGTCGCGCTGGTACGCGAGCGGCAGGCCCTTGACCATGGCCAGCAGGCCGGCCTGGGCGCCGATGACCCGCGCGGCACGGCCGCGGACGAGCTCGGCCGGATCGGGGTTCTTCTTGTTCGGCATGATCGACGAGCCGGTCGAGAAGGCATCGCTCACCCGCACGAAGCCGAACCGCGGGTTCGACCACCAGGTGATCTCCTCGGCGAGCCGGCTGAGGTGGACCATGCCCAGCGCGATCGCCCCGACGATCTCGATGACGAAGTCCCGATCGCTCACGGCATCGAGCGAGTTGGCGGTGACGCCGTCGAAGCCGAGTTCCTGCGCCGAGGCCTCGCGGTCGAGCGGGAAGCCGGCTCCCGCCAGCGGCCCCGCCCCGAGCGGCGAGACATTCGCCCGCCGGCGAGCGTCGGCCAGACGCGCCCGGTCGCGCTCGGCCATCTCGACGTAGGCGAGCAGGTGATGGGCGAACAGGACGGGCTGGGCCGGCTGGATGTGGGTGGTCCCCGGCAGGATCGCGGTGCCTTCGCGCTCGGCCAGTCCGACGAGCGCCATCTCGAACGAGACCAGAGCCTCGTCGAGCCGATCGATCGCGCGACGCGACCACAGGCGCAGGTCGGTCGCGACCTGGTCGTTGCGCGAGCGACCCGTCTGGAGCTTGCCGGCCACGGACCCGATCCGCTCGGCCAAAGCCGCCTCGAGGTTGAGGTGGACGTCCTCGAGGTCGGGGTCCCAGATCATCGACCCGTCGGCGACGGTCGCGGCCAGACCCTCCAACCCGCCGACCAGCTCACCGACCTCGACTTCGGTCAACAGGCCGGCCCGCCCGAGGGCATGGACATGGGCGATCGACCCCGCGATGTCGTCAGCCGCGAGCTCCCGGTCGAGGTCGACCGAACGGGTGAAATCGGCCACCCGCCGGTCGTTCTCTTCCGCGAACCGGCCACCCCACAAGCGCATGCAGCCCTCCTTGGCGTCCCGTCATGCTAGCGGCATGACCGACCCCGCTCCGTGGTGGCGCGACGCCGTGGTGTACCAGCTGTACATCCGCAGCTTCGCCGACGGAGACGGCGACGGCATCGGCGACATCGCCGGCATGCGCTCGCGCCTCCCCTACCTGAGCGATCTCGGCGTCGATGCGGTCTGGATCAACCCCTGGTTCGTCTCGCCGATGGTCGACGGCGGCTATGACGTCGCCGATTACCGCGCCATCGACCCGCTGTTCGGCACGCTCGACGATGCCGTGGCCTTCATCGACGACGCGCACCGGCACGGCATCAAGGTCCTGCTCGACATCGTGCCCAACCACACGTCGGACCAGCACCCATGGTTCCAGGCGGCGCTCGCCGCGGCGCCGGACAGTCGCGAGCGCGAGCGGTACGTCTTCCGCGACGGCAAGGGTCGGGCCGGCAGCCGGCCACCGACGGACTGGCCGAGCGTGTTCGGCGGGCCGGCATGGACGCGCATCACCGAGCCTGATGGGCGCCCGGGCCAGTGGTATCTGCACCTGTTCGCCCCCGAGCAGCCCGACCTCGACTGGACGGAGCCGGAGATCGCAGCGGAGTTCGAGGCGATCCTGCGCTTCTGGTACGAGCGAGGTGCCGACGGGTTCCGGATCGATGTCGCGCACGGTCTGGTGAAGGACCCGGCCTTCCCCGACCTGCGCGGTCGGTCGCCGAAGTCGGCGACGAGACCCGGCCCGTACTGGGACCAGGACGGCGTACACGATGTCTACCGGCGCTGGCGGTCCGTGGCCGATGCGTATGGGGACCGTCCGTTCGTCGCGGAGGTGTTCGTGGCGACGCCTGACCGGCTGGCGCGCTACGTACGCCCGGACGAGCTGCATACCGCGTTCGACTTCCGCTTCCTGCAGGCCGGCTGGGACGCGGCCGCGCTGCGGTCGGCGATCGACGACAGCCTCCACGTCCTCGGGCCGGTCGGTGCGCCGGCGACGTGGGTGCTGTCGAACCATGACCAGGTCAGGCACGTGACGCGGCTGGGCCGCGCCTCGGCACGGGGGAGCGGGGCGGTGGGGGCGGTCGGCGCCGGGGCCGCTGCCGGGGCCGGTGGCGCGATCCCCGACCCGCCCGATCCGGCTCTCGGGCGGCGCCGGGCACGTGCCGCGCTGCTGCTGATGCTGGCGCTCCCCGGCTGTGTCTACCTGTACCAGGGCGAGGAGCTCGGTCTGGAGGAGGTCGACGACCTGCCCGAGGACCTGCTCCAGGACCCGACATGGCTGCGCTCCGGGCAGACGATCCGCGGTCGCGACGGTTGTCGGGTGCCGCTGCCCTGGTCCGGGGCCGCGCCGCCGTTCGGCTTCGGCCCGCCGGACGCGACGCCGTGGCTGCCTCAGCCATCGAGCTGGCGCGAGCTGACGGTCGCGGCGCAGACCGGCGACCCCGGATCGTTTCTCGAGCTGTACCGGACCGCGCTGCGACTCCGCCACGAGCACCTCGGTTTCGGCGGGACCGGGATGGCCTGGCTGCCCGCGCCCGACTCCGTGCTCCGTTTCGATCGCCCCGGCGGACTCGAGACGATCGTCAACCTCGGAACGACACCGATCGAGCTGCCAGTGGGCCGGCCGATCCTCCTGGCAAGCGGGCCGGTCGCGGAGGGATCGCTGCCCGCGGATACGGCCGTCTGGCTGGAGTGAACCGCCGGTACGGCCAGCGCGCGCCGGCTAGGCCGTGACCTCGACGCGACGACGCTCCGGCACGACGCGCTCCGGCGGGAAGAACCACCAGCCGAGGGCAGCTGCGCCCAACGACAGCGCCGTCCCCAGCCCGAACACGGCCGCTGGGCCGATGGCGTCGTACAGCACCCCGCCCACGATATTGGCGATGATCGCGCCGATCCCGAAACCGACCGTCTGGTACAGCGACTGGCCGGTTCCCTGCAGCTCGGGCGGCAGCAGTCGGGCGATGGTCAGCACCACGCCGACCACGACCCAGGCGAAGGCCACGCCCGTGAACGCTCGCGTCGCGATGATCAGAGCTGGGGTTTCGAGGACCGTCCACGATGCGGTCGCGCCGGCGTAGATCAGGGCGCTGCCCACGAAGATGCCGCGGAGACCGATCCGGGCCGCCACCGCGGCGGCGACGAGCATCGCTGGGATCTCGGACAGGGCCGACACACCGGCCGAGAGCGCCACATCCGACGGCGGGCTGCCGAGACCGACCAGGCGCAGCGGGAGGAACGTGAAGCCGCTGATGATCGCGACGTGCAGGATCATGACGGCAGCGAGGACCCCGGCCAACCGAGGCGCGACGCGGAACGCCAGCCCCGCTGACCCGAAGCGTCCGTCGTGGACATCGCCGCCGACCGCCGTCGGGCCGGGAAGCTCGGCACGCCGGATGTCCGGAACGAACCTTGCAGCCAGAGCCATCGCGAGCGCCAAGACGATCGTCAGCACGAACGCAAGCTCGTAGCCGGTGACGTCGTAGACGAAGCCCGCCCCGATCGTCCCGAGGGCGAAGGCCAGGCTGGTGATCGCCCGGACGCGGGCATAGCCGCGCCGATCTACGTGGTTGACGGTGAGCGCATCGGCAAGCGGCTGCCAGGCCGACTCGAAGATCCAGTAGGCCATGAACAGGACGGCGATGACGATCGGTGGCCAGGCACCAAGGAGGGCGCCTGCCGCCGCCGCACCGCCGATGGCACACACCTGCAGCGTCCTCGACCGGCCGAGGCGGACGTCGGCCAGATGCCCCCACCAGGGGGCGGCGAGCGTGAAACCGACCGCGCCGATTGAGGCGACCAGCCCGATCTGCGCCGGACTGAAGCCGCGGTCTGCGAGGATGACCGGGATGAAGGGGTACAGGACCCCGAGCGCCGCTCCGAGGAAGAGGACGAGCAGGCGCAGGGCGGTCACCGGGCGATGGTACCGCGGCTTGGAATACGCCAGTAGGCCAAGTTCCGCGAGCCGGTGAGGCAACGGTTCAGAGTCGGCGCGGGTTCAGAGCAGTGTGACCAGCCCTCGAGGCGTGCGGCGGACATTGGCCTACCGATGTAGGCCAACCGCGCCTATGATGCCGCGATGACGGACCGCTCCTCGCAGGTCGACTGGGTGCTCTTCCTCCTGCTCGGGTTCTTCTGGGGCTCGAGCTACCTGTTCATCAAGCTCGCCGTCGACGACTTCGGGACGTTCACGCTGGTCGCGCTCCGCCTCCTCGTTGGCGGGACCCTGCTCTGGATCGTCATCTGGCTCGCCAAGCAGGAGCTGCCGCGCGACCGGCGCATCTACGGCCACCTCATCGTGATGGCCATCATCAACATCGCCATCCCGTTCCTCCTCATCACATGGGCGGAACAGTCGGTTGAGTCGTCGCTTGCCGCGATCCTCACGTCACCCGTGCCGCTCATCGCGATCGTGCTCTCGGCACTGTTCTTGCCGGACGAGCCGATGCGCCTCAACGGGCTGATCGGTCTCATCGTCGGCTTCATCGGCGTGGTCATCATCACCAGTCGCGGGCTGACCGGCGCCGGATCGTCACTCGTCGGGGAGATCGCGCTGCTCGGTGCCGCCGTCAGCTATGCCTTCGGGGCGGTCTACTCGCGGCGGAACGTCCGCGGCGTCCCACCCATGATCCCGGCGGTCTTCCAGGTGACCTTCGCGGCGATCATCGTCGGCGTCCTGGCCGTCGTCCTCGAGCAACCGTGGGAGGCCCGGCCCGACCTCCAGGCGGTGTTCTCCATCCTGTGGCTCGGCATCCTCGGCTCGGGCATCGCCTACCTGTTCTTCTTCCGGCTGGTCGCCCATTGGGGCGCGACCCGCACCACGCTCGTTGCCTACCTGCTCCCGGTCGTCGGGATCGTCCTCGGCTACGTGGTCCTCGCCGAGCCTGTCGATGCCCGCCTGATCGTCGGGACGGGGCTGGTGATCGCGGGTGTCGCTCTCGTGAACAGCCGCTTCGGACGCCGGCGACTCTTCGGGCGGGGCGCGCCGGCAGCCGTCTAAGGCGCGTTCCGTCAGCTCGGTGTCGCGCCGAGCGCCAGGAGGAGCGCGCCGCCGACGATGAGCGTGGACGCGCCGACACGCCGCACGATGTCGCCGCGGTCGGCCGCCTCGCCGAGCCGGACCGAGCCCCAGGCGGCCGCGAACACCGCAGCCGACTCGCGCAGCGGCGCGACCCCCGCGAGCGGCGCGACGCTGAGCGCCCACAGGATCAACAGGTACGCGGCCAAGGTCAGCCAGCCGCCGATCGCCGCAGATCTGATCTGCCCTGGCCCGCCGGCGAAGACGCGGCCGCCCGCCACGAACCGTACCCACAGGACGAGCAGGACCGACGTGGTCGCCCACAGGATCGCCGCGTACGTGAGCGGATCGATGAGGCGCGCACCGACCCGATCGATCGCCGTGTAGGTGGCGATCGTGACCCCGATGCCCAGCGCGAACGCGATCGATGGATCGAACGAGCTTGTGCCCCGCAGCACGACCCATGGTCGCTGGAGGATGAGGACGCCGGCCAGGAGCGCCGCGACGCCGACCGACCCGGCCAGCCCGAGCCGCTCGCCCAGCACGAACACGCCGACCGCCACCGCGACGAGCGGGGCTGTGCCGCGCGCGATCGGATAGATGACCGAGAGGTCGCCGCGCCGGTAGGCCGCCGACAACAGGATGAAGTAGCCAGCCTCGATGACGCCCGACAGCAGCCCCAGCGCGAGACCCTCGATGGGGAGTTGGGGCTGGCCCGACGCCCACCAGGCGAGGACGCCCGCCGGGACGATGCCGACCGATGCCGCCAGCATGCCGACCGTCGCCGCCCGGAGCGGGTCGCCGGCCGTCTTGAGCCGGACGTTCCAGGCGACATGCAGCCCGGCGCTGACCAGGACCAGCGCGATGACGAAGGGGTCCACGCCGCGACGTTAGCGGCCCACGTCCCTCCGCCGCATGCCCCACGCGCCGACGAGCAACCCGCCGATCGCCAGGATCGCCGAGACCACGATACCCACGACGTCGTACGTGCCCGCCATCGGCTGGCCGAGGTGCTTGTAGATCGAGAGGTCGAGGATCACGTCGGGCAGGTCGAGGGCGGCACCCAGCGTGTCGAGGACGAACGTGCCGATCACGACCCCGGCAGCGACGGGTGCCGCCAGCGACGAGCGGATGAGGCCACCGGCAGCGAAGCCGATGCCCGCGAACCCGGCCGCGGCGAGCCCGAGGATGGCCGCGCCCGCCACGGGGGCGCCGATGTCGCCGCCCTGGGAGGCGACCGCGGCGATCACGAACGCCCCGAGGACGATGACGAACACGCCGATCCCGGCCATCACCCCGAGCCCGCTGCGGAGGGCCCAACCTGCCCGTGACACGGAGGTCGAGAGCACGAGGTCGAGTCGTCGCTCACCTTCGTCGCTTGCCCACGCCGCGAGGAACGTGGCGCCCGCCAGACCGGCCATGAGCGAGGCGAAGGCGAAGAACGCCAGTTGGAGGATGCCCGATGGCTGGCTCAGGTCGAGGTCCGGGTAGATGATCCGGATGTAATCCGTCAACCCCGGCGTCTGGTTCAGGACGTCCGTCAGCGCCTGTGCCGACGACGCGATCAGCGCGGCATACAGGCCGACACCGCCGCCCCACGCGAGTGCGCCCGGCGTCAGGTCGGATAGGAGGCGGGTGAACGGGTTGCGGGTGCCGCGCGGCAGCCCCGGGATGCGCAGCCAGCGCAGGGGCGCGACCGCGCCGATATCCCGTCGTTCGAAGACGGCGACGCCGATGGCGAGCAGGACGACGACCACGACGGCGAGCAGGCCGACCGACGGCCAGTCGGTGACGCCGGCGATCGGGCGATGACCCGAGGTCCACGCGTACCAGGACAGCGGTCCGATCGCCTCGAGCGTCGGGGACAGCGTCGAGTAGGACGAGATGAGGTACATCCCGAACAGGGCAAGCAGCCCCACCCCGGCCGCGCGCGAACGACCGACGAGCGGCGCGACCGCGAACGCGATCGACCCGGCCGCGAGCATCAGCAGTCCATACAGGGTGACCTGTCCGAGCGCGGCGTCGAGCGGGATCTCGTCGCCCGGCAGCGTGGCGAAGACTTGCCCCGCCACGTAGAGGAGGATCGCGGCGATGAGCATCGCGACGACCAACGCCGTGACGTGGCCGGCCAGTTTCTGGAGGGCGATGGATCGGCGAGCGTGCGGCGTCGAGACGAGCAGATCGAGGCTGCCCTTGGCGGCTTCACCGGCGAGGGTGCCCGAGAGGGCCAGCACGGACCACAGCCCGAGCAGGACCGGGAGGACGTTGCCGACCCGCCACGAGATGAACCCACCGAGGGTCTGGATGTTGATCGCCTCGCCGAGCAGACCTCGGAAGACCGCGGGCAGCGCCGTCATCGACGTGACCAGGATCTGGCGCTTCTGGAGCGTGTCGAACTCGGCGGCGATCGGCGCCGCGGTCGCCAGCATGAACAGCCCACCCATCAGACCGACGACGAGCGCCGCGCGACGGCTGTCGCGGAGCGTCTTGGCGTAGGCCGAGGACAGGCCCATCACCCGCGACCACGGTCGCGGACGGGTGAGGACGGCGGTGCTAGCTGCCATCGGGACCGACCCCAGCCGGGACCGAGCTCTCATGGGCGCCGTATTGGGCGAGGAATACGTCCTCGAGGTTCGGCTCGCGGCTGACGACGTCGACGAGCCCATGAGCGGCAGACATGGCGATGACCTTGCCGATCGGGCCATTCACCCGCATGCGGACGACGTTCCCGTCGACCTCGAGATCGCTGACGCCGTCGATCGCGGTGAACACCGCTGCCGGGATGGGGTGGTCGAACGTCAGCTCGACGTGATGGAAGGCGAGCTGCCGGATGTTCTCGATCCGGTCGACCTGGACGAGACGACCCTCGCGGATGATCGCCACGCGATCGCACGTCCGGTCGACCTCGTCGATGACGTGCGAGGACAGGAAGATCGTCCGGCCCTCGGCCTTGGCCTCGCTCACCATCTCGAAGAACACCTGCTGGATGAGCGGATCGAGGCCCGCTGTCGGCTCGTCGAGGATCAACAGGTCGGGCTTGTGCTGGAGCGCGACGACCAGGCCGACCTTCTGCTTGTTGCCCTTCGAGTACTCCTTGAAGCGCCGACTCGGATCGAGGTCGAGCCGCTCGACGAGCTCAGCCACGTAGCCCGGGTCGACGCCGCCGCGCAGGTTCGCGAAGTATGTGATCGTGTCGGCGCCGGTGAGACGATCGTAGAGATCGAACTCGCCGGGCAGGTAACCGACGCGACGGTGGATCGACACGGGATCCTTGGTGGTTTCGATCCCGAACACCTCGGCACGACCCGAGGTCGGGCGGATGAGGTCGAGCAGGACGCGCATCGTCGTCGTCTTGCCTGCGCCGTTGGGGCCCAGGAAGCCGAAGATCTCGCCCGCTTCGACGTCGAGGTCGACCTCGGTGATCCCGCGGTGGATGCCATAGGTCTTGGTGAGCTGCTCGGTGTGGATGACCGAAGTCATGCTGGTTCCTCCCTGCCGGTCGGTTCGGCACGTTCGCGCAGGAAACGCTCGACCACGGTCGGGACCTCCTGCTCCACGAACGCAAAGACGTCGCGCAATTCCTCGAGCCGGCGGCGCGATGCCGGTGGCCGGTCGGCGATGGCCGCGAGGCCGCGTTCCGCGATCTCGCGGAACGTCCGGTAGATGCGGCCGGCGTTCTCGAGGAACGAATCGAGGGCTTCGGGCGGGGCGCTGAAGTACTCGCGCCGGTCGCCACGCCGCGTCGCGCGCCGGATCATGCCGGCGCTCGCGAGGATGCGCGCGGTACCGCTGATGGCTCCGCGGCTCGCCTGCAGCGCCTCGGCCAGGTCTGCCGCGGTCTGCTCCGGCGGCTCGCAGATGAGCAACCAGCCCCACATGCGGCCGGCCATCGGCGTCATGCCATAGGACGCGAGGGCTCGGCCCATCTCCTCGACGAAGGCGCTTTCACCCTCGGTCATGCGCGGTCGCATCGGATCATGCGTCGACGCTACGTCGTTCACTGTGTTCAGTCAATACTGAACGTTCCGAATTGAGCGGTTATTGAGCGCTCCGGCGGCCCGCTGTTGCGGCCGAGGAGTGTTCCCCCCGCTCGGCTCGTTCCTTGAGTGCCCGGAGGTGGGCCTCGACGCGAGCTTCGAGGGAACGGCGACCCAGACGCACGAGGATGTCCGTCCAACGGTCGATCGGTTCGAACGTCGCGCCGTGGATCACGCGAGTCCCGCCGGCGATGGGCTCCAGCCGCCAGGACCACTCGCTCTCGAACCCGGAACCCGTCACGCGGACCCGGAAGACCGACTCCGGACGAGCCTCGAGGCTCTCGACCCGGGCCATCTCGCGAAGCAGGCCGAGTCGCGTCCGGGCGGTGCGGGTCGCTGCGGCCGCCGGCCACGAGGGCGCGGCTGGCCCGAGCCGCAGCTCCGGGAACAACGTCGACGATGCCGTCGGGTCGTGCAGGGCGGCCCACACCGCGCGCGGTGTCGCCTGGACGAACACCCGGCGCTCGACGAGTCGATCGTCGCGCAGATGGTCGCCGGCACGGCGGTAGCCGACCTCGGGATCGGGGCGGACAGCCATCTCGCTCAGACCCCGATCGGGTGCCAGACCGTCTTCATCTCGAGGAAGACGGCGATCCACTCGGGGCGCTCCGACGCTCGGTCGTCGAGCCAGTCGAAGCGCGCATCGCTCACACGCGCGGGGCGGCGAGAGACGCGCTTGACGTCGTCGGCCGCGAGCTGTTCGGTCTCGACCCGCATGTCGTCGGGCACGCCCCAGACGTCGAGCGCATCGACGTCGACGTGACCGGCGAGCACCGGGATGAGCTCCTTCTTGCGGCCGGTGAGGATGTTGACGACGCCACCAGGGACGTCGGATGTCGCCAGGACCTCGCTCAGCGTGATGGCCGGCAGCGGCCGCGTTTCCGAGGCCAGCAGCACGACCGTGTTGCCTGAGACGAGCGGCGGTGCGAGCCGGCTGACCAGCCCGAGCAGCGACGATTTCTCGGGGGCGACCACGCCGACGATCCCCGTCGGCTCCGGGATCGTGAAGTTGAAGTAGGGAGCCGCCACGGGGTTGGCCGAACCGAGGATCTGCGTGATCTTGTCGGCCCAGCCGGCGTACCAGACCCAGCGATCGATCGCCCGGTCGACGATCTCGCCCGCGCGCGCGTCGCGCAGCCCTTCGGCGCTGGCCACCTCGGCGACGAACTGGTCGCGCCGACCCTCCATCAGTTCGGCCACGCGATACAGGACCTGGCCCCGGTTCATGGCCGTCTTGCCGGCCCAGCCCGAGACTGCGCCGTGCGCGGCGCGGACCGCATCGCGCAGGTCCTTGCGCGACGCTCTGACCGCGTTGGCCTGCGGCGTGCCATCGGCGGCCGACACGAGGTACGAGCGCCCGCTCTCGCTGCGCGGGAATGCCCCGCCGATATACAGCTTGTAGGTCTTGCGGACGCCGATCCGGGGCCCGGCCCCGTCGCGCGACGACCCGTTGCGCGACGTCCCGTTGCGCGACGAAACGTTGCGCGACGGGCTCATCGACCGGCCTCGAGCGCGACACGGATCGGAGGACCGACGACCTCGATGCCGTACCGGTCACCGACTGCGGCGATCGCTTCGGGCGACGGCATCGGGAGATCGGCCGGCGGATCGTCGCCGACTGCCTCGGTTCCGAGGTCGACGGCGAACTGCTCGAAGCCCGCCGGCGAGGCCAAGACCAGCACCCGCGTGGGCTCGACATCGACCGTGAACGCGTGCGGCAAGCCTCGCGGAGCGAATGCGAACGAACCGGTCGACGCAACGAACTCCTCGTCGCCGACTCTGAACGTCATCTGGCCGTCGAGGACGTACCACGCCTCGTCCTCGCGTTGGTGGATGTGCGTCGGCGGCTCGGTCGACCGCCACGCCAGGGCCTCGATGAGCGAGAACCGACCATCGCTGGCCATGCCGTCGGCCTTGATCGTGAAGTGGCCGCCCAGCGACCAGACCGATCGGCCCTCGCCTGGTCGATGCAGGAATGGACGCCGGTCCACGATGGGCATCAGCGGTCCTCGAGCCGGACATAGGCGTGCAGCCCATGCATGCCGCCTTCGCGGCCGAACCCTGACTCCTTATAGCCGCCGAAGGGCGAGGTCGGGTCGAACTTGTTGAAGGTATTGGCCCACACCACGCCGGCCTGTAGGCGCGACACCATCTCGAGGATCCGCGAGCCCTTATCGGTCCAGACGCCGGCCGACAGCCCGTAGCGGGTGTTGTTCGCCTTCTCGACCGCCTCTTCAGGGGTCCGGAAGGTCAGCACCGACAACACCGGCCCGAAGATCTCCTCGCGGGCGATCCGATGGCTCTGGGCGACATTCGTGAAGAGCGTCGGTCGGAAGAAGTACCCGCGCTCCGGCAAGTCGCACGCGGGCTGGTAGAGATCGGCGCCCTCGGCCACGCCGGAGGCGACAAGCTCCGTGATCTTCTCGAGCTGCGCCTTGGAGTTGATCGCGCCGACGTCCGTGTTCTTGTCGAGGGGATCGCCCACGCGGATCGTGGAGAGGCGGTCCTTGACCTTGTCGACGAGCGTGTCGGCGATCGACTCTTGGACCAGCAAGCGCGATCCCGCGCAGCACACCTCGCCCTGGTTGAAGTAGATGCCGTTGACGATGCCCTCGACGGCCTGGTCTAGCGGCGCGTCGTCGAACACGATGTTGGCGGCCTTGCCGCCGAGCTCGAGCGTCAGGGCCTTGTCGGAACCGGCCACCCCGCGGCCGATCTTCTTGCCGATCTCGGTCGAGCCCGTGAAGGCGACCTTGTCGACGTCCTGGTGGGTCGCGAGGTGCATGCCGATCTCGCCCGGGCCGGTGACGATGTTGACGGTGCCCGGTGGCAGATCGGCCTGCTGGACGACCTCGGCGAACAGCATCGCGGAGAGCGGCGTCGTCGACGCGGGCTTGAGCACGACGGTATTGCCCGCCGCCAGCGCGGGGGCGATCTTCCACGCCAGCATCAGCAGCGGGAAGTTCCACGGGATGATCTGGGCGGCCACGCCGAGGGGCTTGGCGACGCGCCCGGGGAACGCGTAGTCGAGCTTGTCGGCCCAGCCAGCGTAGTACCAGAAGTGGTTGGCGGCCAGCGGGACGTCGACGTCGCGGCTCTCCTTGATCGGCTTGCCAGAGTCCATCGACTCGAGCACCGCGAACTCGCGGGACCGCTCCTGGAGGATCCGCGAGATCCGGAAGAGGTACTTCGCACGCTCGCGGCCCGACAGCTGCCCCCACGACCTCCGCTGGGCGCGTCGCGCGGCACGGACCGCCTTGTCGATATCGGCATCGGTCGCGCGGGCGACCTTGGCGAGCGGCAGCTCCGTCGACGGGTCGATCGAGACGAACGTGCCGCCGCCGGTGGCGGCCACCGACCGCCCGTTGATGAACAGCCCGTACTGCTCCCGGAGCGTGACGATGTCACGCGCCTCGGGCGCCGGGGCGTACTCCCACGGGATCGCCTGGCCGTCGCCAAAGCCCCAGCTGTTGGGCCGCTGGTCAGTGCTGACGACGACGCTCGTGCTGCTGCGGTCCGCCATGGTCGGCATTATGTCACCGCCTTCGTGCGGTCCCGCTCAGCAGTCGTAGGCGGCGAGCGGGTATGACCGTTCGCAGAACCGCACGTGGACGTGGTCGTCGTGGCCGGTGTACCAGCGCGTCAGGCCCTCGCGGATGAGGACCGGATCGTTGAAGTAGATGACCTTGATGTGGCCAGGGGCGGCTGCCCGGATGGCGCGCACCAGGTCGCGCGTCGCCGTGCGGTCATAGGACGCCATCCGATAGCTCCCGCCCCACTGGCATTGGCGCTCGTCCCGGCGCATCGGACGGATGTCGACATCGAGTCCGCGGGTGTGGCTTTCGTGGCCGGGGATGTCACCGCCATGCTCGAAGCCGATGTCTCCGATAGCGATCGGACCGTGGCCGCGTTGCACGACGCTGACCGCGGCAGCCCGGACCTGACCGATCGCCGCGCCCGTCCCCCAATCGGCTGGGCCATTGCCGACCTGGTAGTCGCACATCCAGCGACCGAAGGCAGGCCGCTCGAAATGGCCGATCAGCTGTCGCCATGTGGCGCTGTCCACGACACCCGTGGCGGGCGATGCGGCATGGCGCTGGAAGGTGCGCACGGCCGCGGCGGTCGCCGGACCCAGGGTGCCGTGCACGGTGAGACCAGCCCGTCGCTTGTCGTTCAGCTGGCGCTGGAGCACCTTGACCGCCTCGCCCCTCGCCCACGGCTCGAGTCGGACGACCAGCCGGACCCACGTCGAGGCATCGACCATGCCCGTGACCGGCAGGTGCTTGGCCGTCTGGAAGTCACGCACCGCGCCGATCGTCGGGGTGTCGTACACGCCGGAGATGGCGAGGCCTGCCGCGCCGTGATAGCGGAGGAGGCCCTGCAGTGCTCGCACGTTCGAACCACGGTTGCCGGCACTCTGGTGGGGATAGATCGGCGCGCCTGCCGACGCGACGCCGGCGACCGCGACGGTCAGCAACGCGACGGACAGCGCGATGAATGGCAATCGGACGCGGCGCGACATGGCGGAGAGGCTACAGGCCCTGGCGGATCCGCTGCATCACACGATGGGACTAGGCGAGTGCGACGCCTGCCACGGTCAGGGGACGACGCCCGCGCGGCGTCGTAGGCTGCGCGGATGGACCGACTGGCGGGGGTCGAGGAGCTGCTCGACGGTCCGCTCCACGATCGCACGGCGCTGGTCGGCAACCTGCGCGATCTCGCGCGGGTGAATCGACGCCTTGGTGGCGTCGACCTCAGCGCGCGGGCGATCGATGCGCTGGCGCCCGGCACGGCCGAGGTCCGGATCCTCGACGTGGGCACCGGGGGCGCCGACATCCCGCTCGGTCTGATCGATCGCGGCCGGGCGACCGGTCGGCTGGTGCGCGTCACCGGCGTCGACAGCCGACCCGAGGTCCTGGCAGCCGCTGCATTCGCCGATCCGCGGGTCACGGCGACCGGGGAACTGGCACTCCATGTGGCCGATGGCCGGTCCCTGCCCTTCGCCGACGGCTCGTTCGAGGTCGTCCACAGCTCGCTTGTGGTCCACCACCTCGAGCCCGAGACGGCCCGGTCGCTGCTTGCCGAGATGGGCCGGGTCGCGCGGCTGGGCGTGGTCCTCAACGACCTCGTCCGCAGCCGACCGGCGTGGCTCGGGGCATGGCTACTGAGCCACGTCGCGACGCGGAACCGCCTCACCCGCTACGACGCCCCGATGTCGGTCCGGCGGGCATACTCGGTCGCCGAACTGACCGCGCTCATGGCTGCGGCCGGTCTTCGCGTCGAGCGACGCTACGACGGGTTCATGGGGCACCGGATCGCACTCGCTGCGCGACACGACGGCGTGCGGTGACCGCCGGCGGGACCGTGGACGTCGCGATCGTCGGTGCCGGGCCGGCGGGGACCACGCTCGCGGCAGCACTCGCCAAGGGAGGCCTGGATGTCGTGGTCCTGGAGCGCGCGGCGGCGTGGAAGTGGCGGGCCGGTGGGGTCTTCACATCGCCCGCGGCCGTTGCCGCGCTCGAGCGGACCGGGCTGGGGTCCGCCGTCATCGAGGACCTCACCAGGCCGATCGCGGCGATGCGACTCGAGACACCGGGCGGAGTGACCGCGCGCCTGACGTATGGCGCCGAGCGAGGTGGGCCACCCGCCGTCGGGTTCGACCGGTCTCGGCTCGATCCCGCCCTCGAGGGGCTCGCGCGCGACGCCGGTGCGACCATCCGCCGGGGCGTGACCGTTCGGGCGGTGACCACCGGCGGACCGGGACCGGCCCTCGTGGACCTCGGCGACGAACGCATCTCGGCGCGCGTCGTCGTCGGTGCGGATGGGACCCATTCCGTGGTCGCGCGAGGCGCGGCCGTCGCGCGACCGCCTCGCCTGCCGCCACGCGTCGGGCTGACCTGGCACGTCGTCGATCCACGTCCCGAGCCGGCGAGACCGATCGATGCCCGGCTGGTCGTGGTCCGCGACGGGTACGTGGGGTTGGCGCCGGTGCCCGGTGCGCGTCTGAACATCGGCATCGTGCTCGGGCGGTCCTGGCACGCATGCCTCGCCCGCGACGGAGCGGCGGCGACCGTCCGCCGCGTCCTCGATCTCGTGCCGCTCGCCGACGACGACCAGGTCGCGTGGGCGGACGCCACGCGGTGCGATCGGATCGCCGGTGCCTCGCCCCTGGGTGTGCGCGTCACGCGGCGTGCTGGCAGCGGGTGGTTCCTGGTCGGCGACGCCGCCGGGTTCCTCGACCCGTTCACGGGCGAGGGCCTCCACCGCGCGCTGGTCTCGACGGATCTCGCGGCTCACGCCATCCCGGCGGCACTCAGTCGGCGCCCGCGAGCGCCACGCCGCGCGGCCGCCGCGTACGACCGCTCGATGCGTCGGCGATTCGGCTCGAAGGACGCAGTCTCGCTCCTCGTCCAGTCGTTCCTTGCACGCCCGGGGCTGTTCGAGTACGCCGCCCGACGGCTCGCCGAACGACCCGGCGTCCGTGCGACGATGGGCCTCGTCATGGGCGACCTCGTGCCTGCCTCGCACGCGCTCGACCCACGATTCCTGGTCGCCCTCCTGGCCCCGTGACGCGCCGATGAACCGGGAGTACGCTCCCGCACTGGTGCTATCGAGCCACCTGGCGGCGATGGGCACGATCCGCTGCTTCGGGGTGGCCGGCGTGCCCGTGGTCAACGTCCACTACGCGGACAGCGACTTCGCCCATCTGTCGCGCCACGTCCGGCATCGGATCCGCTCGCCGCACCCCGAACGTGACGAGCAGGGCTTCGTGGATGTGCTGATCGACTGCGCCAGTCGTTTCGGACGGTGCCTGATCGTTCCCGCGAACGACGCGACGCTCGGCGTCGTGTCCAGGAGGAAGCGGGAACTCGAGGCGTACCACGTGGTCGCAGCGGCTGACTGGCCCGTGATCGAGAAGGTCATCGATAAGCGCCACACGTACGAGCTGGCCCATGCGATCGGTGTCCCGGCGCCGCGCACTGAAAGCCCCGACACGAGGGCGGACGCCGAGCGGATCGGCGCCACGTTCATGTTCCCGTGCCTCGTGAAGCCGCGCGTCAGTCATCGCTACGCAGAGCTCTTCGGCGCGAAGTTGGCTCGGGTGCGGGATTCGGACGAGTTGATCGCCGAGTTCGACCGTGCCGCAGCTGCCGGGATCGGGGTGATGGTGCAGGAGTACATCCCCGGCGACGACAGCCACAGCTTCAACTACGACTCGTATCGGTCGCACGGCGAGTCGGTCGACTACACCGCGCAGAAGATCCGCCTTGCCCCACCCCAGTTCGGTCTCCCCCGGGTCGTCGTCAGTCGTGACGTCCCGGAGCTCATACGACCCGCCCGCCGGATCCTCGACGCGCTCGGCTATACGGGCTACTCGTGCACCGAGTTCAAGCTCGACCCCCGCACCGGCATCCACATGCTCATGGAGGTCAACGGACGGGTGAACCGCTCCATCCTCCATCCGCTGGCCAGCGGCATCAACTACCCGTGGATGATCTATCGCGATCTCATGTACGGGCAGCGTGACCCCGAGCCCCGGCGCGATCACCGCCCGGCGTACTGGATCGACCTCGCGAGCGACGTGCGCTACAGCATCCGCGGCTGGCGCTCGGAGGGCCAGGGCTGGCGGGGATATCTCCGCCCATACGCGAGCCGAAACGTGTTCGCCGTGGGCGATGGCTTCGACGTGCTGCCATTCCTCAAGCGATCTCTTGGGACCGTGCTGACGAGGTGGCGAAGGATCGCGCGCCGACTGGGACCGGGCGGTCGGCGCTCCTGATCACGACGCGGGTGTGACGGGCCCCTGCCGTGTGGCAGCCGCCGGGTGCGCCCGCGCGGAGGATGCATGGCCTGGCGACGCGTTCCGCTCCTCACGAAGGACTCCGGAGGCGCGTCGTTCGGTGTCGCGCCGCCGCACAAAGTGACGCACGAGCCGCGCGATCGAGGTCACCACCGGTCCGGGATCGTTGACCGAGAAGACCGCGAGCGCGGTATCACCGTGCGGGATGAGGCCCCGCAGCCCATCGAGCCGCGGGCCGCGGGCCAACTTCTGGGCCAGCGCGCGGAGGTCGCCCTCATCGTGGCGGTAGTGGACCCCGGTGCGGTATGTCGAGGGTACCGCCGGCACTCGCCCCAGCAGGAGGTCGACCCAGATGGCCGGCAGGTTCATGCCTGCGCGAGTCGCGTGTGAGAGCGAGGTGTAGAAGCGCGGGTTCAGGTCGATGATCGTGTAGCTGCCCCGCCGCTCGAACAGGTCGACCTGGAAGAGTCCCTGCCAACCGACCGCCTGGAGCAGGTCGGCCACGGACTGCGAAAGCCCCGCGTCCAGCGGCACCGTCACCGCGTGACTGATCGACCCACAGCGCGACGGCCACAGTCGATCGGCGCGCGACTGCACGGCACAGACCATTCGACCATCCCAGAACACGCCAGCCAACGACACCAACGGACCGACGAGGAACGGCTGCACGAGACCGCGTTCGCCGGGCAGCGCCTCGAGCGCTGCTCGAATGTCGCTCATCGATGTCGCGTGGTGGGCTCCGTAGTGGCGCACGACGCCGTCTTGCCCGAGGAGCTCGGATCGATGTGGCTTCACGACGACCGGGAACGGGAACGGGAGGTTCTCGGGGACAGCCGCGAGGCTCAGATCCAGGCCAGGAGGCACAGAGAGCCCGGCAGCCCGGGCGTGCTCGCCGAGCCTGCCCTTGTCAGTGGCGTTGTCGAGCGCCGATGGCGGACCCATGCCCAACACGACCCCAGGCGGTAGCTCGGCGGCGTGGCGAGCCAGCGTGTCCATCCCGAACTCCGTCCCGGGCACGACGACCGCTGCCCGGGTGCGCTCGGTCGCCTCGACGATCCCATCGACGAAGCCGCGCTCGTCGTCCCAGGGGCTCGGGATGTCGATGATGCCCGCCACCGCACGCGAGCGCGCCGCGTATGTGCCCCGCTCGTGCACGGTGACCCAGGGAGCGTAGCCAGCGGCTCGCAATGCCCGGGCGGCGGCGAGGACACTGAGGTGTTCGCCACCAGTCAGGATGACCACCGCGGGATCCACGGCGGGCATCGCGTTCATGGAGCGGCCCGCGCGGAATCAGCAGGGGGAGCGGGTCGGACCATCCTCGGACGCTGGCGGGGCTTGGCTAACGCACCGTCGACGTACAGATAACGTGTGTTATCGACCCCAGGCGGCGTCCGTGCGAGGCCCGAACCACCCTTCGGCCGTGCGACGATTGGGATTGTGATAAGCGATGTCGTTCCGTCCTCGTGCCCGCTGGATCGGCGGTGCCTCGCCGCGGCGCCCAGCCCATGAGCGAGGATCGCGTCCGGGTCGCTGCGTACGCCGTCGTCCGCGACGAGCAGGACCGCGTGCTGCTGTGCCACATCCACCCGTCGGTCGGGGTCGGTGATGTCTGGACGCTGCCGGGTGGCGGGCTCGAATTCGGCGAGTCACCGGCGCGCGCTGTCGTCCGCGAGATGCAGGAGGAGACCGGCTTCGTCGGCGAGGTCGAGCAGCTCGTGGAGGTCGACGACCGCCTGTTCAGCAACGGTGATGGGGGCGACCGGATGCACGCGATCCGCATCGTCTACGACGTGCGGATCGTCGGTGGCGCGCTGCGCGACGAGGCTGACGGCTCGACCGACACCTGCCGCTGGGTCACCCCGGACGAGGCGCACCAGATGCGTCTCGGTGAGCTGGCACGACATGCCGTCGAGCGGCTCGCCACCGTCGATGCATAGCGAGATCGCGATCGAGATCGACGCGCCCGCGGCGCTGGTCTTCGCCCTCGCCCGAGACGTCGAGCGCTGGTCGACCCTCCTCCCCCACTACGTCCGCTCCCAGGTCCTCGAGCGCGATCCCGGTAGGCGCCAGCTCGTCGAGTTCGTCGCTCGCCGCTCGTTCGTGCCTGTGCTCGGCCTCGGTCTCCCGGTCGTCTGGCGATCGCGGACCTGGAACGAACCCGATGCCCGACGCCTTCGTTTCGAGCATGTGGCCGGCGCGACCCGCGGCATGGACGTGACCTGGGACATCGTCCCGCGCCCCGATGGCAGAGGCTGTCGCGTCACGATCAACCACGAATTCGCTCCGCCGCTGCCGGGCTTCGCGACGTTCGTGGACCGGTTCTTCACACGCGCGATCGCCGGCCGCACGCTCGGCACGTTCAAGGCGCTTGCCGAGGCGCTGGACCACTCTGACAGGCTCGATCCCGCGCCACCGGATCCTTCGACATGAGCGATCGACGCCGGATCTGGATCACCGGCCTCGGGATCGTGACGCCGATCGGCACGGGCGTCGAGGCGTTCCGGGCCGGCCTCCGTCGTGCCGAGTCACCGGTCAAGCGCATCGACCGGTTCGATCCGTCGCCCTTCCGCAGCCAGGTGGCGGCCCAGGTCGACGACTTCGACCCGCTCTCGTGGATGCCACCCAAGACGGCTCGCCAGCTCGATCGCTTCAGCCAGTTCGGGATGGTCGCCGGCCGGCTGGCTCTCGATGATGCGGGGATGCGGCCGGGCGAGGCCGGTGCCCCACACCCCGAACGCGTCGGGATCTACCTCGGGTCGGCGCTCGGCGGCATCGCGTTCGCCGAGGAGCAGCACGAGCGGTTCATGGAGAAGGGCATCCGCCAGGTCGCCCCGACGCTCGCCCTTGCCGTGTTCGGCGGCGCGGCGCCGGCCAACCTCGGGATCGAGCTCGACGTCCGTGGCCCGATCCTCTCGACCGCCAATTCGTGCGCATCGGGCGGTGTCGCCCTCGGTGAGGCCATGGGCGACCTGCGCGAGGGGCGGGTCGATGCGGCGATCGCCGGCGGTTGCGAGATCCCCCTGTCGCCGCTCGCGTTCGGAGCGTTCGACATCATCCGGGCACTTTCCGCGGGGCACAACGACGACCCCGGCCACGCCGCGCGACCCTTCGACGCCGAGCGTGATGGATTCGTCATGGGCGAGGGCGCAGCCCTGCTCGTGCTCGAGGAGGCCGGGGCGGCCGCCCGCCGGGGTGCGACTCCATATGCTGAGCTGCTCGGATACGGCGCGACATCCGACGCCCACCACATGGTCCAGCCGCGCGCCGACGGTCGCGAGGCGGCGCGGGCCACGACCATCGCGCTCGACGACGCCGGTGTCGACGCGGGCGAGATCGAGTACGTCAACGCGCACGCGTCGTCGACGCCGATCGGCGATATCGCCGAGGCACGTGCCATCACGATCGCCCTTGGCGAGCGCGCCGCGACGGTGCCCGTCAGCGGGACCAAGGCCCTCTATGGACACCCCCTCGGAGCATCAGGTGCCATCGAAGCGGCCATCTGTGCGCTAGCCATCCGCGATGGGTGGGCGCCGGCGTCGGTCAACCTCGATGCGCCCGAACCGGAGCTCGACGGGCTGCTGCCAGGGCTCCTGCGCGAGGGCCGCGACGGGACCTACCGGCGGGTGCTGAGCACCTCGTTCGGGTTCGGCGGGTTGAATGCGGCGTTGGTGTTCGGCGCGGTCGACTGAAGCACCGCCTCCGCGGGCACCGTTGCGGCCGCTCGAGTCGCGGCCGCCACATCGCGGGCGCCGATCCGCCGATACCAGGCGAGCGCGCCGATCCCGCACACGAGCGAGAGCACGCCACCGATGGCGACCGCCTGGAGGATCCCGATCGTCGACGCCACCGCGCCCATGAGCAGGCCGCCGATCGGCATCGATGCGGAGAAGACCGTGGTGTAGACGCTCATCACGCGACCGCGGAGCCCGTCGGGCACCGCCAGCTGGATGGTGGCGTTGGCGGTGGCGGCCATCGCGATGCCGCCGGCCCCGATCGGGACCATCAGCAGCAGCGACAGTGGGAACGAGTTCGAGGCCGCGAGGGCGATCGTCGCGATGCCGAGCACGACAGCCCCGAGGGCGATGCGGATGGGCCTGGGCCGTCCGCCGATCACCAGGGCGACGGCCGCCACCAGCGCACCGATGCCCGACGCGGTCATCAGGAAGCCGTAGCCCGAGGCATCGCTGCCGAGCACGTCCTGGGCGAGAGGCGGGATCAGCACCTGGAAGTTCATGCCGAACGTGGCGACCAACCCGACGGTCGTCACCGCCATCAGCACGATCGGGGTGTGACGGACGAAGGCCAGGCCCTCGCGCAAGGTCTCGACCACGGCACCGACGGACCTCGGGCGGGGCACAAGACGCGGGAGGTGCAGCTCGTCGTCGCGCATCGCTGCCAACGCGATGATCACCGCAAGGAAGCTGACGGCGTTGATCGCGAACGCGGGGGCGATCCCAAAGGCCGCGATCGTCAGACCGGCCATCGCCGGCCCGACGACGCGCGCCCCGTTGAACATGGCCGAGTTGATGGCCACCGCGTTGCCGATGTCGCGCGGCCCCACCATCTCGATCGCGAACGCCTGGCGGACGGGCATGTCGACGGCGCTCGCGCAGCCCAGCAGCAGGGCAAGCACGATGATCATCCAGATCTCGACGAGGCCCGTCGCGGTCAGGATCGCCAGGATGATGGCAAGCACCATCATCACGACCTGGGCGGCGAGCAGCGTCTGGCGTTTGGGCAGCACGTCGGCGAGCACGCCGGCGAACAGCCCCAGCACCATGACCGGCAGGAACTGCGCGGTGGCCACGACGCCGAGCAGGAACGGGTCGCCGCTGAGCGTCAACACCAGCCAGCCCTGGGCGACCTGCTGCATCCAGGTGCCGACCAGCGACACCGCCTGGCCGATGAAGAACAGCCGGTAGTTGCGGTGCCCGAAGGCCTTGCCGGCCTTGCTCCGGGCGAGCCGTCGAGGGGCGAGGATCGAGATACCGGTCATGACCGCGAGCCCCGCTCGGGATGGGGCGCGGGTCCGCCGTCGATCTCCGCAAGGTGGGCCTCGAGGTGGATCCGCCGCTCGCGGGCCGCGTCGATCATCGACCGGAGACGCTGGGCCTTGGCCTCGAGCGTCGCGATCTGGCGGTCGACGCGGGTGCGGGCGTCCTCGAGGATCGCCCGCCGCTCCGCCGGGTCCTGCGTCACGCGCAATCGCTCGCGGTTGCGCTCCCGGGCTGCCTCGTCCTCGAGCAGCTGGCCGATCTGGGCGAGCGAGAAGCCCGCCTCGTCGCGCAGCTCCTTGATGTGACGGAGCCGGTCGAGGTCCGAGTCGTCGTACAGCCGGTAGGCACCACCCGAGCGAGCGGCAGGCTCGAGCAGACCGACCTCTTCGTAGTAGCGGATCGACCGTGGCGTCAGGCCGGTCTCGGCGGCCACCTCCTGGATCCTGAGGAGGCGCGCTTCCGGCGGGGTAGTGGTCGCTGGGGTGGGCATCAAGTCAACGATACCACAACCTTAACGTAGACGTGAAGGTTAGCAGCCCATTCCGGAACGATTCGAGCCGATGACCCGCCAATACACTCCAGACGCGACCAGACCGGCCGTGCGAATCCGAGGGCGACGTGGAGCGAGACCTCGTGGAGCGAGCGCGGAAGGGCGATCATGACGCCTTCGCCGTGCTGGCAGGCGCCACGATCGGTCGGCTGGACGCCGCGGCTCGGCTCATCCTGAGGGACCCCTACCGTGCGGAGGACGCCGTCCAGGAGACGCTCGTCCGATGTTGGCGGGACCTGCCCACCCTGCGCGACCCCGATCGCTTCGATGCCTGGCTTCACCGGATCTTTCTCAACGCCTGCCGCGATCAGCTCCGGGTCGCCAAGCGCAGGAGCATCGAGGTCGAGCTTCCCGAGATCCATCCTCTCTCGGTGCCTGACTCCCAATCGGCCACCGCCGACCGGGACCTCATCGAGCGTGGCGTCCGTCACCTCGATGCGGACCAGCGCACCGTGATCGTCCTTCACTACTACCTTGGCCTGCCGCTGCCCGATGCCGCCTCAGCGATGGGGATCCCGCTCGGGACCGCGAAGTCACGACTCCATCGGGCGACCCAGGCGCTTCGTGCCGCTCTCGACTCGGACGCCCGGGCCGCCTGGCCGATGGCGGAGGGAGGGTCCAGATGACGCATCGCGACGATCTCGACCGACTCCTCTCCGCGTGGCTCGACGACCCGTTCACGCCGCCCGCTCCGCACTACCTCGGACGTGTCCTGGATCGGACCCGGCAGACACGACAGCGACCGGCCTGGGCCAGCCTCGAAAGGTGGCTTCCCATGGCTGACAAAGTCCTCCAACCAACCACCGCGCCGCCGCTCCGCGCGGCGTGGGTCCTGATCATCGCTCTGCTCGTGGTGGCTCTCGTGGCCGGAGTGGCGATCGTGGGGTCGCGCCTCCTCACACCGAGTCCTGTCATCCCCCAGGGTGGCGCGGCCGTCATCGCCTTCGCGTCCCAGGAGGGTGGGGATTCCGGATCTCCGACGGGCGACATCTACACCGTCAGGGCCGATGGCACGGACCTGCGCCGGCTGACGAGTGCTTCGAGTGCGTCCGGCCTGGACGAGGTGCCCGTGTGGTCGCCCGACGGCACGCGCATCGCCTTCCGTAGCTATCACGATTCGAAGAACTCGGTCGAGGTGATCGACGCCGGTGGCGGGAACCGCGTCACGTTGTGGACGAGCGGCGCAGGGCGAGACGTGTACTGCGCCGAGCACGACGACATCGCGTGGTCGCCGGATGGGCAGACCATCGTCTTTGCCGCGCACGCGGCGTGCCCCGGCCAACCAGACCTGTTCGTGGTCCCGGCGGACGGGTCAGCGCCGGCTGGCAGACTCCTCGCTCCCGGCCTGAACGGTGAGTTCCCGAGGTTCTCGCCCGACGGCGGACGCATCGCCTTCCTGGGCAGTGAGGGCGGCGGCGCAAGCGCCCTCCACGTGGCCGAGGTCAGACCGGCTGGCGCCGCTGCCGACGGCCTCCAGGCCCGTCGGATCGGTCCCGATCTCGACGCTAGCCCGGCGGACATGTGGTTCCCCCCGCAGTGGTCCAGCGACGGGACCGAGCTCGCGGTGGCGTTCGGGTTCGTCACAGGCGAGATCGTCGTCGTCAAGGCCGACGGTTCGGCGCAACGCGTCCTGGCGACCGACCAGGCGCTCAACCCGACCTGGTCGCCGGACGGCAAGCGCGTCGCGTTCCACCGCATGGTGGATCCATCGGAACGCTTCGCAGAGCGGCCGTGCACCATGCGGGTCTGGGTGATGAACGCGGACGGGACCGATGAGCGGCGACTCGACCCTCTGGTCGACGGATGCGTTCTCCCGCCGATCTGGTCGCCCGACGGGACCCGGCTCTTGAGCTTGGTGATCGCGGACGGAGGCTTCCATGTCGGTGTCTTCACGGTGGATGGCAACGACCCGCCCGTCGTCTTCCTCGAGTCCTACGGGGCGTCCTGGCAGCCGGTCGCGGCGGCGCTGCCGCCGGCACCCTCATTCGAGGTGACGTCCCCGGCCCCTTGAGCAGGCCCTCACGCACTCGGTGGCCCCGGCTCCGGCCGGGGTCAGCCGAGATTCAGTCGATCGTGAAGGCGTCCGGATCCTGATACCGCCCGGTCCGCTGGAACTCGATCTGCATCAGCACGTCGTTGAGCAGGCTCGACGCGCCGAAGCGGAACCAGTCGGGGTTCATCCAGCGCGGCCCGAGGGTCTCGTACAAGATGACGAGGTACTGGATGGCTTCCTTGGCCGTCTTGATCCCACCGGCGGGTTTCATGCCGACCTGCCGGCCGGTCGCCCGCTCGAAGTCGCGGATGGCCTCGAGCATCACGAGCGTCACCGGCATCGTTGCAGCAGGCGTGACCTTGCCCGTCGAGGTCTTGATGAAGTCGGCGCCGGCGGCCATCGCCAGGATCGACGCGCGGCGGACGTTGTCGTATGTCTCGAGCTCGCCCGTCTCGAGGATGACCTTCAGGTGGGCGTCGCCGGCCGCCTCCTTGACTTCGACGATCTCCTCGAAGACGGCGGCATAGTCGCCCGAAAGGAACGCACCCCGGTCGATGACCATGTCCACCTCGTCGGCGCCCGCCTCGACCGCGGCTCGCGTCTCGGCCAGCTTGATGTCACGGAACGTCTGGCCGCTGGGGAACCCTGTCGCGACGCTGGCGACCTTGACGTCGCTCCCCTTCAACGCCTCCTTGGCCTCCGCGACCATCGCCGGGTAGATGCATATGGCCGCCACCGACGGGATCGTCGCGTCGCCAGGCATGGGGTGCATGGCCTTGACGCACAGGGCACGGACCTTGCCGGGCGTGTCTTTTCCCTCGAGGGTCGTCAGGTCCATCATCCGGATCGCCAGGTCGAGCGCCCACAGCTTCGAGGCCTTCTTGATCGACCGCCGCTTCAGCGCGTCGACGCGCGCCTCGACGCCCACCTGGTCGACGGTCGATACGCGCCCCAGGAGGCTGCCGAGCGGGTCACCGAGCGAGCGCGACCGACCATCCCACGCGCGGATGAGCTCGTTGGCGCGCTGTCGCGCGAGCGTGTCGGGTCGCTTGGTCGCCGTCATGGGACGGAGAGGATACCGCTACGATCGCGCGGCGCCCACCGGGAAACCGCGGTGGCCGGCTGGACGTAGCGACCGGCATACGAGGTCGTGACGAAGGAGGGACCTGGATGCAGCGACGACGGCTCGTGGCGCTGGCGGGTGGGTTGGCACTGCTCATCGGGATCGGCGCCGGGACGGCGCTGGCGGCGGATCGGTCCGTGGCGATCTCCGGCTTCACCTTCTCGCCGCGGACGGTGACCGTGAACGTCGGCGACACCGTCACCTGGACCAACAGTGACGCCCAGGCCCACACCGCAACGTCGGGGAGTGCCTGGAGCACCGGTGACATCAGCAACGGCGAGTCGGCGTCGATCACGTTCTCGACCGCGGGCACGTTCGACTACATCTGCGCCATCCACCCGACGATGAGCGGCACGGTCGTGGTCAGCGCCGGTGGCGCACCGCCGACCGACACCCTGCCCGTGTCGGGCGCGGACGCCCGAGGTCCCCTGCCGACCACGTTGGCGCTGCTCGGTCTGGTGACACTCGTCGCGGCCTTCGTGGCGGGCCGCCATCTGCGGGACCGGGCGTCCGACTGACACGACCCCGGTCCGCGGTCTCCAAGCCCGGACGACCATCGAGACGCCGGCTGGCTGGGCGGGTCTACCATCGGCGGGACCATGACGCACCAGCTGACCCTGCCACTCGACGCCACGGCGGATCGATTGCCCGATCTCCCCGACCTGCGGCCGATGCTCGCGCGGCCCCTGCCGGAGGCCTTCGATTCCGACGAGCACCTGTTCGAGCCGTCGTGGGGCGGGACACGGGCCCTGGTGTCGATCGGACCGTCGGACCACCCTGGCGTCGGTGACGTCCGGGTGGTCGATGCCGACGACATCGATCGGACGGCCGTCCTCCCCGAGCTGGCCGGCACGGCCGTCCGCGTCGCCGCCCGCTCGGCGATCCTCGACGGGGAACTGGTCGTGGTCGATGCCGACGGTCGCGCAGACGTGGCCGCGCTCGAGCGTCGGCTCGAGGGGAAGGCCGGTCGCCCGGTCGCGTTCCTTGCGTTCGATCTCCTCCACCTCGACGGGAGATCGCTGATCGGTCAGCCGCTGGTCAAGCGCCGCGAGATCCTGCGCCGCGTCTTGCGACCCGGGGACGAGGTGGTCGCCGTGCCCGCCATCGCCACGGAGGGCATCGCCCTGTTCGACGCCATCGTCGCCCAGGGTCTCGCCGGCATGATGGCCCGCCAGCGCTTGGGGCCGTACCTGCCCGGGATCCGGAGCCGGCTATGGCGGTTCATCCCCGCCATCGAAGGCTCCGTGCCGGCCGCCGAACTGGCGGAAGCGCCGGAGGAGCCGACATCGGCGACAGCGCCGGTGCTGGCGATGCTTAGTCGGCTGCCGCTCGAGGACGAGGCCTAGGAACCCGCGCGGCGCGCGGCGGCGATGAAGCCACGCAAGCCCGGCCGCTGACCGTAGAGCAGCACGCCGGTCGCGTAGATCCTGACCGTCACGACCGACACGAGCGCGATGGACACGACGAGGATGGCCACCGACAGGGCCACCTCCCATGGCTGGACGTCGCTGACCATGAGCCGGGCGAGCATCGCGAACGGGCTGAACGGCGGGATGAACGAAGCGAGCCGCCCCAGCGCCCCTCCCCCGCCAAGCAGCACCACGAGCGCGGAGAGATAGCCCGCCATCGCCACGAGGCTGAGCGGCAGGGACAGCGTCTGGAGATCGTCCGGACGGCTGACGAACGACCCGACCGCCGCGTAGATCAGGGCGAACAGCGCGAAGCCGAGCAGGAAGAACACGCCGTAGGCGCCGAGCAGGCCGATGGTGAGCCCGCCGGTCGGCAATCCGGCACCCGCAGGGCCGAGCAGCGTACGAGCGATGTCGTCCTGGAACGCCAGGACGAGCACCGCGGGCGTCGCGATCGCGACGTACTGCGTCAGGCCCGCACCACCGATGCCCAGCACCTTGCCGACGAGCAACTGGCGTGGCGACGCCGCGCTGATCATCAGCTCCATGACCCGACTGCTCTTCTCGGTGGCCACACCCGTGGCCACCCACATGCCGTAGATCAGGATCGTGATGAACATGAGGATCAGGAAGACCGTCCCGAGGAAGCCACGACTGGCGATGACCACGGCGTCGACCTGCCGGCCACCCTCGGTCGGACCGCCGAGTGGCGCCGTGTTGAATGTCGGCGTCTGGAACGTGCCGAGCTCCGAGCCCGGCGGCAGCGAGCTCGTCCAGTCGAGGATGGCCACGGACAGAGCTGTGAACCCGGCGAGCTGGCTTCGGACGCCGTCCGGTGGCCCGGCCGTGTGGTACGTGACATCGAGGCTGTCGTCGGCAAGGCGCACGACTTCGATGATCCCGTCCAGACGCCCAGCGGCGAGCTGCTGCATGGCCAGGTCGCGATCCATCGCTCGCTCGATCCGGTACGGCGGTGTCCACTCTCCGGCGGCCACGCCGGGCGGCGGCACGTTCATGATCCCGTCCGCCGCGGCGATGGTCCCTACGGCGAGTCGCTCCTCGTCGGCGATGATCGCGATGCGGTCGATCGTGGAGCGGTCGAGGTAGCGGATGACGATCGGGGTGAGTGCCACGCCGACGGCGAGGGCCATCAGCACCAGCGTCGAGATCCTGAACAGTGGACTTCGGACGCGGTCGACGTACTCGCGCCGCGCGACGATGCCCGCATTCGGCAGGAGCGGTTCGTCACGGGCCATCAGGCCGCGTCCTCCTCGTCCAGGATCGGCTCCTCGTCCTCGTCGGGCGGCCGACCGACCAGCTCGATGAAGATCGCCTCGAGCGATGGCTCGGCGACCTCGAAGCGGGTCACGTTCGCGCCGCGCTGGAGCGCCGCCGCGAGCACATCGCGCGGCTCCACGTTCGCTCGAAGCTCGAGCTCGGCGAAGCCGGCCCCGGGTCGGATCGCAGCGACCCCCTCGATCGTGCCGAGCCAGGTCGGCAGGATCTCTCCCTCGATGCCGAGGCGGACGGTGCGGGCGCGCGAGCCTCGTTTCAGCTCTCCTAGCGTCCCGCCGGCGACCAGCCGACCGTGATCGACGATCACTAGCGACTCGCACAGCGCCTCGGCGACCTCCATCTGGTGGGTCGAGAAGATGATCGTCCTGCCCTCGTCCCGGAGCTCGACGAACGCGTCACGCAGGAGGGACAGGTTCACCGGGTCGAGTCCGGTGAATGGCTCGTCCATGAGGAGGACATCGGGGCCGTGCAGGATCGCGGCGATGAACTGGACCTTCTGCTGGTTGCCCTTGCTGAGCTCCTCGGCGCGTCGCTGCGCGAGATCCGTGATCCGGAAGCGCTCGAGCCAGTACTCCGCGTTCGCCAGCGCCCGGTCGGATCGCTCTCCGTACAAGCGTGCGAAATACACGAGCTGCTCGAGGACCGTCAGACGCGGATAGAGGCCACGCTCCTCCGGCAGATAGCCGAACGTCCGTCGCGGCAGGTCCGGGGCCAGCGTACCGTCCCAGCGGACCTCGCCCTGGTCGGCACGAAGGATCCCGAGGCAGATGCGCATCGTCGTGGTCTTGCCGGCACCGTTCGCGCCGAGGAAACCGAAGATGCGCCCCTTCGGCACGCTGAACGCGAGCTGATCGAGCGCGACGGTCTGTCCGAACAGCTTCGTGACGCGGTCGATCTCGAGGGTCATCGCGCCGCAGGATAGCCCCGGCCGCGTTCGTACGCTGCTGGGCCGATGGTCCGGGTCGTCCCCCGAAGAGCACGATCGGGTGGTCGCAACCCCAGCCGACGGGGTGCGACAATCGCTCGTGATGACGGACACAGCTGGACCCAGCGCCATGGTGTCGGCGCCAGCCACCACCCCGATCCGCATCCACGCGGACCGGGCGGCCGGTACGCTCGAGATCGAGTGGGCCGACGCGCACATCACCGTCTACGCCTTCGAGCCGCTCCGCTGGCTGTGCCCGTGCGCCTATTGCCGGGGCGAGGCGGGGATGCCCGGCTGGCTCGACAGCGCGCCGACGCTGTCCCAGGAGCAGATCCGCTTGACTGACCTCCACCTCGTCGGCAACTACGCGGTGTCCCCACACTGGGCCGACGGCCACAAGACGGGCTATTACCCGTTCCGCCTCCTCCGGGATCGATGCCCGTGCCCGGAGTGCACTGCTCGGCGTGACCGGGAGGGAGCGAACCCTGGCAGCGCCCGCCCGGCGGCGGCCGGCACCCACGAGGAGCATCGATGATCGTCGTCACCACGCCGTATCTCAGCGGCCAT
Organism: uncultured Chloroflexia bacterium; assembly: GCA_963831715.1. GTDB lineage: Bacteria > Chloroflexota > Limnocylindria > Limnocylindrales > CSP1-4 > SPCO01. The sequence continues at coordinate 131,298 of CAWHRB010000001.1, forward strand.
CGCATCACCGAGAGCAAGGGGATGGTGTTCGGACTTGTCGTCCGAAGCCGCGGGCTGGGCGGCAACCTGATGGCGGCCCTCCGCTCGCTAGGTGGCGGCGAGATCCACGAATACACGAGCCTGCTGGAGGACACGCGCCGACAGGCGCTCGATCGTCTCGTCCGCAACGCGACCGTCGCCGGCGCCAACGCGATCGTGTCGATGCGCTTCGACTCGTCGGAGCTGTCCGGGACGATGTCCGAGATCGTCGCGTACGGGACGGCCGTGGTCGTCGAAGCCGACGCCAACGCCGTGATGCCCGCCTCCACGGAGGTCGACTAGATGGGCGCCGATCTGACCCGCCTCCTCGTCCTTGGCATCGGCCTGGTCCTGACGGTCCTCGGGCTATCGCTCGTGGGCTCGCAGCAGAGCACCGGGTTGTATCCGCTGTTCCTCGGCCTGGCATTCATCGTGGCTGCCGTGATCGAGCGGGTGCGCTACCGCTCGAGCGAGGCCGAGCTCAGGGCGGAGCGCCCGGGGCCTGGTGGCGGCGAGCCCCTGGGTGCCGCCCTGGATCCACGCTTCCAGCCCACCGAGGAGCGTTTCGTGGATCCGACCACGGGCATCAGGATGCGCGTGTGGCTCGATCCGGCCGCCGGCGAGCGGCGGTACGTCGCCGAGGAGTGACCCTTTCGGCCCATCGGGAAGGTTCATCGGGCCGTGCTATCCTCGCCGGCCCACCCCGCAGCGTAGGAGCCGCCCCTTCGAGATGGCCGCTGTCGATCCCGGAGCGCCAGCCCCGTCCGCGGCACAGGCACGCCCCCGTCGCGTCCCGAAGCGAGAGCCCTCCCCCCTCCCCTATCTGAATCGCGAACTCTCCTGGCTCGAGTTCAACGCGCGCGTGCTGTATGAAGCCCGCGACGCGCGCAACCCGCTCCTCGAACGGGCCAAGTTCCTTGCCATCTTCGCGGGCAACCTCGACGAGTTCTTCCAGGTCCGCATCGCCGGCTTGCGTCAGCAGGTCGAGGCGGGCGCCGTCACGCGGGCGCCCGACGGCCGCACGCCTGCCGAGCAGCTCGCCGCCGCCCGCGAGCGCGTGCTGGAGCTCGTCGCGGAGCTGTCATCGATCTTCGCGGAGCTCCGCCAGGCGCTCGCCGTCGAGGGCGTATCGGTCCTCGACTACACCGAGGTCCCGGAGCATCACGAGGCGCTCCGTCAGCGGTTCCTCGACGAGATCTTCCCGGTGTTGACCCCGCTCGCGGTCGATCCGGGTCACCCCTTCCCGTACATCTCCAGCCTGAGCATGTCGATCGCGGTCGGCCTGCGCGACCCCGAGACCAATGAACGGGTCTTCGCGCGCGTCAAGGTCCCGCAGATCCTGCCGCGGATGCTCGAGGTCGAGACGCACAAGTTCATCCCCATCGACCAGGTCATCGAGGCCAACCTCCAGTACCTCTTCACGGGCATGGAGGTCGTCGACTCGCACCTCTTCCGGGTCACCCGGAATGCCGATTTCACGGTCGAGGAGGACGAGGCCGACGACCTCCTGATGGCGATCGAGGAGGAGCTGCGCCGACGGCGGTTCGGCGAGGCGGTCCGTCTCGAGGTCGAGCGGACGATGCCCGCAGCGACGAGAAACCTGTTGCTGCGCGGGCTCGGGCTTGAGGCCGAGGATGCCTACGAGATCACCGGCATGCTCGACCTGACCGCCCTGTTCCGGATCGCCGAGCTGGACATCCCCGAGCTGCGCACCGCGCCGTGGACGCCGGTCACACCGCCCAGGCTGACCCCTCCCGACGAGGACGAGCCGGCCGACGTGTTCGCCGCGATCAGGGCCGGTGACATCCTCGTCCACCACCCCTATGAGTCGTTCGCCTCATCGGTCGAGCGGTTCATCGGGCAGGCGGCCGACGATCCGGACGTCCTGACGATCAAGATGACCCTGTACCGAACGTCGGGCGATTCGCCGATCGTGCAGTCGCTGATCCGCGCCGCGGAGCGCGGCAAGCAGGTCGTCGTCCTCGTCGAGATCAAGGCGCGCTTCGACGAAGAGGCCAACATCATCTGGGCCCGCAAACTCGAGCGGGCGGGCGCCCATGTGGTCTACGGCCTGGTCGGTCTCAAGACCCACTCGAAGACCACGTTGGTCGTGCGGCGCGAAGGCTCCGGGTTACGCCGCTACGTCCACATCGGGACCGGTAACTACAACGCGAAGACGGCTCGCCTGTACGTCGATCTCGGGCTGCTGACGGCCCGCCCGGAGATCGGCGCGGACGTCACCGACCTCTTCAACGTGCTGACCGGGCTGTCCCGGCAGCGCACGTTCCGCCGGCTGCTCGTGGCCCCGCACAGTCTGCGTTCCGGGTTCCTCGATCTCGTCGAGCGCGAGATCGGCCATGCCGCCGCCGGACGACCGGCGCGCATCGTGCTGAAGCTCAACGCGATCGTCGATATCCCAGTGATCGAGGCGCTCTACCGCGCCGCGAGCGCGGGCGTAGACATCGATCTCATCGTCCGCGGCGCGTCGTCGATCCAGCCTGGTCTGCCGGGGATCTCGGAGCGCATCCGGGTCCGGTCGATCATCGGCGAGTTCCTGGAGCACTCGCGGATCTGGGGATTCGCCAACGGCGGCGACCAGGAGTGGTACATCGGCTCGGCGGACCTGATGGATCGCAACCTGGATCGCCGGGTCGAGGCGGTCGTCCCCGTCGAGGACGGCGATGCCAAGGCGCGGATCGAGGAGATCATCGACGTCATGCTCCAGGACGACCGCCGGTCGTGGCAGCTCCAACCCGACGCACGCTGGGTACGGACAGAGACGCTCGAGGGGCGGCCGGGCACGATCGACACGTTCGAGTCGATGAAGGAGCTGGCGCTCGAGTCGGGGCACACCGCGTCCGTGCCGCGCCGGCCAGGCTCCGGGTCGGGGTCGCTGGACCCGCGCGCATGATGGAGGTCGAGCTCAAGTACCGCGTCGGCGACCTGGCCGCCGCCGAGCGTGTCCTCGCCGCTGAACGCCTCGGGCCGTTCACCGGCGCGTCGGGCGGCGCACGCGCGACGCAGCTCGAGGACCGCTACGTCGACACGGCGGATGGGGCCTTGGCGCGTGCCGGTTTCGCGGTCCGGCTTCGGCAGCGGGGCGGCGACACGATCGTGACGGTCAAATCGGTCGCCCACACCGAGGGGCCCGGCGGCAGCTTCTCCCGCGAGGAGCTCGAGGGCCCGGCTGATCGGGTCGCTCCGCCGATCGACTGGCCGACATCGGATGCTCGCGCACTGGTCATGGAGCATGCCGGCGACGGGCCATTGGTCGAGCGCGTCACGATCCGGCAGCTTCGCCGAGTGCGCCAGCTCAGGTCGGCAGCGACACGCGTCGAGCTGAGTCTCGACGAGGTCGACGTGGTGGCTCGTGGTCGCGTCGTCGACCAATTCGTCGAGCTCGAGGCGGAGCTCAAGAAGGGCGACCAGGGCGAGCTTGCCGCCCTCGGCGAGGCGATCGATTCAGAGAGCGGTCTCGAGCGGGCGACCATCAGCAAGCTCGAGGCGGCGCTCGCCGCAATGGAGATCGCGGCGAACGGGGATGCCGAGCCGACCGACAATGTGCGCACGGCGGTGGCGCTAGTGGAACCCGCTGGCAGCGACGAACCGCCGTCGACGCCCGGGCCGAGCGGTCCTCGCCTGGTGGTCGGCAAGACCGCGGGTGTGCTCGCCGACGACACCGTGGCGGAGGCGGGACGAAAGGTCATGCGCTTCCACCTCGCCCGCATGCTCGACAAGGAGGAGGCCGTCCGCGGGGGTGACGACGCCGAGGACATCCACAAGATGCGCGTCGCGACCCGGCGCCAGCGCGCTGCGTGGCGGGTCTTCGGCGAGGCTTACCGGAACGGCCGGACCAAGGCCTACCGCCGCGGCCTGCGCGACACCGCGCGACGCCTCGGCGCGGTGCGCGACCTCGACGTCCAGCTCGAGGGGATCGACAAATACCGCGCCGACAGACCGGTGACGGAACAACGGGCCCTCGAGCCGCTGATCGCGTCGTGGCGGCAGCACCGCGACGACGCCAAGACCCTCCTACGACGGGAGCTGGAATCGCCGGGCTACGCCCGGTTCGTCGATGACTACCTCGACTTCGTGCGGACCGAGGGCGCGGCTGCCGTGCCGGTCCGGGCTGGCGAACCACACCTCATCCGCGATACCGCGCCGTCACGCATCTGGGCGGCCTACGAGCAGGTCCGCGGCTACGAGCCGATCCTGCGCTGGGCCGACGTGCCGACGCTCCACGAACTGCGCATCGCCGGGAAGTGGCTGCGCTACTCGCTGGAATTCGTCCAGGAACCCCTCGGTAACGGGGCCCTCCCGTTGATCGCCCGCGCCACCGCCCTGCAGGACCATCTCGGACTCATGAACGATGCCAGCGTGTCGGCATCGCTGGCGCGCACGTTCCTGGTCGAGCACGCGGCGTCGCTAAGCACCCTCGAGAGTGCCGCGATCGGCCGCTATCTCGTCGATCGCGAACGCGAGGTCGCCAGGCTGCGACGGACCATCGGCGGCACGTGGCGGGGGATCGCCGGGCTCGGTTACCGCCGGTCGCTGGGGCGGGTCGTCGCGGGCATCTAGCGCATCTAGCGCGTCTGGCTGTCCGCCCGCGGACGGCCCTCGCCGGCGACCCTCCAGCCGTGCGCGAGCGTCGGGAGTCGGTCACGCCAGGCCCGACCGGCATGCTCGGCCACGAGAACGGCACCCTCACGGATGCCCGCCTCTGAGACGCGCACGCGATCGACCTCGTAGTGCCGCATCAGGGCCTCGACGACGACCGCGCCCGCGGCCAGCATCGGACCCCGTTTCGGATTGATGAAGAAGCGCTCCGTCAATGCCGCGGCGGGCATGGACATGAGCATGTCGAGGACGTCCGAGATCGTCTGCTTTGTGAGTTCCTGCGCTCCGATCCCGTCGGTCGTCACCTTCAGGAGGTTGGATGCCGTGCCACCCACCGCCACGAGATCGACCGGAGACGCTGAGAGCGCGTCGCGCATGATGTCGGCGGCGCTGGCGCGCATCGCGTCGATCGCCCCGGGTGTCGGTGGATCCGACGTCACGAAACGGTTCGTCAACCGCCCGGAGCCGAGCCGCAGACCGGCCGCCCGTGGAGCTCCGTCGCGGGTCACGACGCAGAACTCGGAGCTGCCACCGCCGATGTCCACGACGAGCGTCTCGTGCTCGACGGGCCAGCCACCGGTGACGCCGACGACCGTCAGGTAGGCCTCCTCTTCGTGGGACAGGACGTGGAGCGGTACGGCGGTGCGCCGCTCCACGTCGTCGACGATCCGGCCCGCATCGGCGGCGCGCCGGATCGGCTCGGTCCCGAGGAACGTGACATGCGCGGCGCCGAGCCTTCGAGCGGCATCCGCATAGTGCGCAAGAGCGGTCGTCAACTCGATGCGTGCGGGTCGACCGAGATGGGCACGCCCGTCGACCGCCGCCCCGAGCCCGAGGAACACCAATTCATCGGCAAGCGGCCGGAGTCGATGACCATCGATGCCGGCGACGAGGAGATGGACGGAGTTCGAACCGAGGTCGACGGCCGCGCCGACCGCCGGTCGAGCGATCACGCGCTCGGCGCGGCCTTCGGCGGCGTCGGCTTGCGTGGAGTCGCCGTCGTCCTGGCCGGAGGCGGCGCCGCCCCGCGCGCGGCCGTCACCGGAGCCGAACCGTCGGTCGCCGTCGCCGTCGGAGTGGCCGGCCTCGCCGCGCTTACTGGCTTGGCGGTGGTCGCCGGCTTCGCGGCGGTTGCCGGCTTCGCGGTCGTCGCCGGCGCCCGGCGCGAGGCCGGCGTCGTCGGCTTCCGGCGCGAGGTCGACGTCGTGGTCTGCCGGCGCCTCGTCTGCGTGGTCGGCTTCGACGTCCGCCGAGAGGACGTCCGGCCCGAGCGAGGCTTTGGCGGTGGCGTCACGCGGACCGGCGTCTCGGTCGACGCCGGCTTGGCCGGTGGCGTGGCGGCCGCCTTGGATCCCCCCGACGCGGCACTGCTCGCCTTGTCGCGGATGCGCTCGATGATGGCCGCCATCTCGGTGGCGGCCGCGGCGGCCTGACGCTCGCGCTTGTCGAGCTGCTGCTGCGCCTTGGCGGCCTGGCGCAGGCGCTTCGCCTCGGTCGACCGAACGCCCTCCAGCTCCTTGGCGAGCTTGCGGATCTTGCGTCGAGCCTTCCTGGGTATGCGGGCAGACGACGCCTGTGATGCGGTCACGACGTCGGTCGTCGCCGCGAGGATGTCGGACGGCACGGCCGAAACCTGTCCGTTGCCGGTCGTGGCGGCTGTCTGGCTCTTGCGTTTGTCTACCATCCCTACCCTCCAGGTGCGAGCTATGCGGTACGCAGCGGCTCGGAAAGGTACCACCGCCAGATCAACGCGGCCGGCCGTCGGTGGGACGGACGCGGTGCGGTGCGAACAAGACGTTAACGACCCGTCGACGGGTCGTTAGCGACCGATGGCCACCATCCGTGCATGGTGGCGTCGTCGCTCCCGAACTGGCTGGTCCTTGCCGACGGTGGACCGGTCATGGACCTCGCGGCCGTTGTCGGCCCTCGTGCGGTGCACTCGACCACGGATCCCGTGGTCTTCGCCGAATTGCTCAGGACGCTCCGCCCCAGGATCGCGATCGTCGGGAGCCCGCCCGCCGGACCCGAGGACCTCGAGGTCGCCCTGAGCGAGCGTCGCCGGCGGCCGGGCATGCGTGTCGTGGTGGTCAGCCCGCCGGGCGCCATCGCCGAGCGGCTCGACGCGTTGCGGGCGGGGGCCGACGAGGCCCACGCCGACACGATCGACCCGACGGAGCTCGGTGCCCGGCTGGCGATCCTCGAGGAACGCTCTCGAAAGCGGCATGACAGCGTGCTCGTCGTGACCGACGACACCGAGCTGGACCTCGACGCCCACGAAGTCCGACGCGAGGGCGCGTTGATCCACCTGCGGCCGAAGGAGTTCCAGCTTCTGGCGATGCTCGCCTCCCACCCGGGGCGGGCCTATTCCCGGCGCCAGTTGCTGGATCGCGTGTGGGGTCCCAACCACGACGGCGACCCGCGGACCGTCGACGTCCACATCCGCTGGCTCCGCAGCAAGATCGAGCCTCGCCCCGAATCCCCCGTCCATCTCGTGACCGTCCGGGGGGTCGGGTACCGCCTGGACCCCGTCACCCGTTAACAGAGGCTTAACGAGCCGCAATTCACCCGTTGATGCACCCCATCGAGCGTGATGGCGTACGACCCAAGGAGTGGAGAGTCCGACCGCGCACATGTCTTCGCGCGGCGTCAGAGGAGGAGTATCGCGTGACGATCACGACCCCCAAGCGCCTCGGTGCGCTTGCCCTCGTGGCTGCATTCGCCATCGGTGCGTGCGCCAGCAGCGGTTCAAGTGCGTCCCCCAGCGCCGCGGAGAGCGTGGCCCCGTCAGCCTCGGGGAGCGCCGCCGCGAGCGAGAGCGCCGCGAGCCTATTGCCCGAGTGCCTGTCATTCGCCGATATCTACGCGCAGGTCGGACCGGAGTCGACTGGCTTCGCGAACTGGACCGATGGCCAGGAGATCGCCACGGCCCTCAAGTCGACGACGACGTTCCCCGATGTCCCGCTCTCGATCACCGGGCCTGGTGAGGAGTCCGGGACGTTCGACAGCTTCGTCGAGCTCGTTCTCGAGGGTCCCGCCGAGGAGCGCGGCATCCCCGAGGATGACTGGACGACGCGCCCCGACTACACGAGCAGCTCGAACGACAACGCGATCATCGAGGGCATCGGCGGATCGGCCGGATCACTTGGTTGGGTCGGCTTCGCCTTCTACGAGGAGAACCTCGACACCGTCCGTGCGTTCCAGGTCGCCGAGGAGGCCGGCGGCGCCTGCGTCGAGCCGAACGCGGAGACCATCGCCTCGAACGACTATCCGATCTCGCGTGACCTGTACATCTACGTCAACAACGCGAAGGCGGCGGATAACGCGGCAGTGACCGCCTATGTCGACTATTACCTCGCGGAGGGCACCATTTCCACTGCCCTGGAGACCGTGCCGTACGTGAACCTGGCACCGGAACAGCTCGCCGAGACACAGGCGGCGTGGACCGCGGCCAGCCCCGGCAACGCCGCCCCGGCCGGGAAGATCTTCGTGAGCGGTTCGTCCACCGTCGAGCCGATCTCGAACGCCATCGCCGAGGCCTTCAAGGCCGCCAACGCGGGCTTCGACTTCACGGTCGAGGGCCCGGGTACCGGTGACGGCTTCGCGAAGTTCTGCGCTGGCGAGACGGACATCTCGGACGCCTCGCGACCGATCAGCGAAGAGGAGATCGCGACCTGCCAGGCCGCGAGCATCACCTATACCGAGCTGAAGGTGGCGATCGACGGGATCGCCGTCATCACCCAGAAGTAGCCAACCCTCCTCCAGCGAACGGGTCGGGCTGCTCGGAGGCTCGACCCGTTCGCTTATCCTGACCCCTCATCTCGACCAACAAGGCCGCGCCGCGGAGGTTCGATCGAACGATGACCGTCGCTGACTCGGCGATCCCGAGCGGGATCGACCTCCGCGGCAGTGCCCGGCGCCGTCGTCGCGAATCCACCGTTCGCGGGATCCTGCTCGCGGCCGCCCTCTCCTCGATCGCTGTCAGCGTCTTCATCATCTACACGGTCGCCGTCGAAGCGTTCCAATTCCTGGTGGAGATCGACCTCAGCTGGCTCGTCGAGATCGGCTGGTTCCCGCGGCGCGACATGTTCGACATCCTGACGCTCGTGCTCGGGACGCTCATGGTGACCGGCATCGCGATGCTCATCGCAACACCGATCGGGCTCGGTAGCGCGATCTACCTTTCCGAATACGCCAGCCCGCGGAGCCGCCACATCATCAAGCCGATCCTCGAGATCCTCGCCGGGATCCCGAGCGTCGTCCTCGGCTTCTTCGCACTCGCAGTCATCAACCCCCAGTTCGTCCAGGGGATCTTCCCCGAAGCCCCGGCGTTCACGATCCTCGCCGCGGGCATCGCCGTCGGCATCCTGTCCATCCCCCTCGTCGCCTCGGTGGCCGAAGACGCGATGCGGGCGGTACCGGCCGCGCTGCGCGAGGCGTCGTACGGACTGGGAGCCCGCCGCCTGACCACGAGCATCAGGGTCGTCTTCCCGGCGGCCATCTCCGGGATCGTCGCGGCCCTCATCCTCGCGGCCAGCCGGGCCATCGGTGAAACCATGGTCGTGGCCCTCGCGGCCGGTGCGACGGGCGGTGGCATTCGCAGCATCGATCCGGTCGCTCCCGGCCAGACCATGACCGCGGCGATGGCAGCCCTGGCGACAGGCAGCGACAACGTCGTCGGCGACTACGCGTTCCAGAGCCTGTTCTTCGTCGGGGCGCTCCTGTTCGTGATCACGCTGACCCTCAACGTCGTCGGTGAGGGGTTCGTACGACGAACCCGTCAGCGGTATTAGGAGTCGCGGGTCATGACCTCGATCGGCGCAACGACCACCACCGGCATCGCGGTCCAGCGATCGCTCAAGCGATCGCGACCGGATATCGCCGGCCTCGTGTTCGAGGCAGCCCTGCTGGTCACCCTGCTCTTCTCGCTGGCGGTCCTGGCGGTGCTCCTGTTCGACGTGACATCGCGGGCCATCCCCGTCTACCAGGAACGTGGGGTGGACTTCCTGACCTCGCCGCTCTCCGCTGACCCGAGCAAGGCGGGCATCGCCCAGGGCCTGTTCGGGACGTTCATGATCGCGATCCTGGTGTCGCTGTTCGCGTTCCCGATCGGGATCGCGACCGCGGTCTACCTCGAGGAGTACGCGCCGGACAACGCACTGGCCCGGTTCATCACGGTGAATATCCGGAACCTCGCCGGCGTGCCGTCGGTCGTCTACGGCCTGTTGGGCCTGACGATCTTCGTGGCGTTCTTCGCAGCGATCGGCGCCGGCAACGGCCGCAACCTGCTCGCCGCGATGGTGACCCTGGGCGTCCTTGTGCTGCCGATCGTCATCATCACGACCGCGGAGGCCCTTCGGGCCGTCCCTCAGGCCATCCGCGAGGCGGGCTACGGGGTCGGCGCCTCGCGCTGGGAGGTGACGAGCGGCCTCGTCCTGCCGGCAGCCGTACCAGGCATCCTCACCGGCACCGTGCTGGCACTCGCGCGTGCCCTCGGCGAGACGGCGCCGCTCATCCTCATCGGCGGTGTCATCGGCGGCTTCTCGACGCCGAGCGACGCGTCGATGATCGATCGCCTGATCGGCTCGTTCACGGCCCTGCCGCTGACCGTCTTCCAGTGGTCGAAACAGCCCCAGGAGGAATTCCGCGCGCTGGCCGCGGCGGCGATCGTGGCCCTGCTCGTGGTGACCCTGCTGGCCAACGCCGTCGCCGTCATCCTGCGCAACCGCTACGAGCGCAACTGGTAGATGTCGACATCCGAGGATGAACCCATGACCCAAGCACCCGCCCCGACGCCCGAGCGCGAGGGCATCTCCATCAAGATCGATCGCCCTGCGGCCCGGGTCGACACCGACGGCGCGACGCCAGGCACATCCGACGCGGCCCTGCCCACCGTCATCGAGCTGAAGGACCTGTCGTTCTACTACGGGACGTTCCGGGCGGTGAAGGAGGTCGGGGTCATCTTCCCCGAGCGGCGAATCACGGCCCTCATCGGACCGTCCGGCTGCGGCAAGTCGACGCTACTCCGAACCATCAATCGGATGAACGACCTCATTTCCGGGACGCGGGTCGAGGGCGAGGTCCTCTACCACGACCAGAACCTGTATGCCAAGGGGGTCGACCCTGTCGAGGTCCGGCGCCGGATCGGGATGGTCTTCCAGAAGGCGAACCCGTTCCCCAAGACGATCTACGACAACGTCGCCTTCGGGCCGCGGCTCATGGGCTACAAGGGGAGCATGGACGAGCTCGTCGAGAACAGCCTCAAGCGCGCGGCGATCTGGGGCGAAGTCAAGGACAAGCTCAAACAGTCCGGCCTCGCGCTATCGGGCGGGCAGCAGCAGCGCCTGTGCATCGCCCGCGCCATCGCCACGTCACCCGACGTCATCCTCATGGACGAGCCGGCCTCGGCTCTCGATCCCCGCAGCACCCTGCAGATCGAGGAGCTCATGGCCGAGCTTCGCGAGCAGTACACCATCATCATCGTGACCCACAACATGCAGCAGGCGGCCCGGGCGTCGGACTTCACGGTGTTCATGAACATGGCCGAGGATCGAGCCGGCTACGTCGTCGAGCAGGGTGCGACGATCGAGATCTTCACCAATCCCAAGGACCAGATGACCGAGGACTATGTCTCCGGGCGGTTCGGCTGATGCGGGGGACGACATGACGGAGCGCCACGACACGACACGCGTCGACGAGCAGGTCGAAGCCCTGGTCGCCGCCGCCGAGCAGCAGCTCACGCCGGATGGGTTACCCGCCCGGCGCGAAGCGCTCGACAGGGAGGAGGAGCTCCTCAAGGATGCCGTCCTGCGGATGGGCAGCATGGTCGAAGAGGCCATCCGGGACGCGAGCCGGGCCCTCGAGACCCACGACACGGAGCTCGCGCTCAAGGTCATCACCGGCGACAGCTTGATCAACGAGGCGCAGCGCTCGGTCACCCGGCTCATCGCGGTGACGATCGCTACCCAGGGCCCGGTCGCCCGCGACCTGCGCTACCTGCTGACGCTCGATCACGTCATGTACGAACTCGAGCGGATCGGCGACCACGCCTCATCGGTCGCCAAGCAGGTCCTCAAGCTCGCCCCGGAGCCGCCGCTCAGGGACTACCTGCACCTGCCGGCGATGGCCGAGCAGGGCGCACTGCTCGTGCACGGGGTACTCCGCGCTCTCGTGGAGATCGATGCCGTGGCGGCCCGCCAGGTCGCCGTCCTCGACGACGAGATCGACCGCCTGTACCACGCGACGTTCGACGAGGTCGTCGAGCTCATGCGCCAGAACCCCGCGAACGTCGAGCGCGGCACGCGGATCATCATCGCGTCGCACTACCTCGAGCGGATCGGCGATCGCGCGACAAACATCGCGGAGGACATCGTCTATCTCGTGACGGGCGACGTCGAGGACCTCAATCCGTGACAACGAAGGCCACGACAGAGTCCCGGCCGATCCGGGTGCTGTTCGTGTGCACCGGCAACTCCGCGCGGAGCGTGATGGCCGAGGCGCTGCTCCGACATGTCGGTGGCGACCGCTTCGAGGTGTTCAGCGCGGGCACCGAGCCGCGTGGCGTGAACCCGCTGACGCTCAAGGTCCTTGCCGACGCCGGCATCGATGCCTCGTGGGCGCGCTCCAAATCCGTGACCGAATTCCTGGGACAGTCGTTCGACTACGTCGTGACGGTGTGTGACCGGGCGCGCCAGTCCTGTCCGGTCTTCCCCGGAGTGCACGAGTCGCTGCATTGGGGATACGAGGACCCCGCCGAGGCAACGGGGACCGAGGACGAACGACTGGCCGTCTTCCGCCACGTGTTCGTGGCTCTCGGCGAGCGGGTGCGCCAGTTCGCGACGGTGACGTCGCGCGTAGCAGCGGCGAGCGGTCAGCCCGCCTGATGCTCCTGCACCTGCTCCGGCATGCCGACGCCGGCGACCCCGAGGCGTGGGAGGGCCCCGATGCGGCGCGGCCGCTCAGCGAAAAGGGGCGCAAGCAGTCGAAACGGCTTGGCGAGCATCTCGCGCGGATCGGTTTCGAGGCCGATGTGTTCATCACGTCGCCGAAACTTCGCGCCGCCGAGACGGCCGAGATCGTGGCCGCACACGTGAAGGCGAAGATGTCCGTGGATCCGCGATTGGCCGGGCCGTTCGAAATCGAGGACCTCGAGGCCATCGTCAGGGACGCTGGCGACCCGGAGCGGGCCGTCTTCGTCGGACACGATCCCGACTTCAGCGAGGCCCTCTCCGACATGTGTGGATCGCAGCTGACGATGCGGAAGGGCGCGCTGGCGCGGGTGGAGATCGAGCGGCCGCTGCGGTCCGGGGCCGGCGACATGCGCTGGCTGATCCCACCGGACGCCCTCAAGGAGCGCTGATCGAGCAGAGGCCGTCAGGCCGGCAAGGTCTCGCGTAGAGCGGATCGACGACTGGATCGGCCCGCCACGAGGTCCGCAGCCGGGATGAGACCACCGGGGACGAGATCGCGGGCGATCGCCCCCAGGCGCTCGGCGATATCGGGCGCGAGTCGGTAGAAGATCCACTGGCCCCGACGTTCCGAGATCACGACCCCGGCATCGCGCAGGACCTTCAGATGATGCGAGACGGTGGGCTGGCCGACGTCACAACACGACGTGAAGTCGCACGCGCATGTCTCGCTCTCGGCGGCGAGCTGGCGGACGATCGCGAGCCGGGTCGGATCGGCGAGGGCGGCGAGGAGTCGGACCTCCGGATCGAGCGGTGTCCTCCGGGCAGTGCGTGCCATGGCCCGCAATATATCGGTCAGATTCGATATTGACAACTATCGAAATACCGGCCATCGTCAACGCATCGACGGACATCGATATCCATTGGCCGGGAGGATCGACGTGCAAGACCAAGGCAGCGCGAGGCTGGTCGCGGGATCGATCACCGACGACGTACGCCACCGGTACGCCGCGACCGCTCGCGCGCTACTGGCGCGGCAGGACGTTCCGGAGGACGTCGCCGGCTGTTGCGGGCCAACGGGCGAGGCGGCCTGGGGTGAGGCCCTCTACGACGCCGATGACCGGGCGGCACTCCCCGAAACAGCGGTCCTCGCGAGCCTGGGCTGCGGGAACCCGACGGCCGTCGCCGAGCTTCGCCCAGGCGAGGTCGTCCTCGACCTCGGGTCCGGAGGCGGCATCGACGTCCTCCTGTCGGCCGCCCGGGTCGGCCCGACGGGCTTCGCATACGGCCTGGACATGACGGACGAGATGCTGGAGCTCGCGAGCCGCAACGCGGCCGAGGCAGGCGCCATCAACGTCGAGTTCCGCAAGGGCCGCATCGAGTCGATCCCGCTCGGCGATGCGACGGTCGACGTCGTGATCAGCAATTGCGTCATCAACCTGTCGGCCGACAAGTCGGCAGTGCTATCGGAGATCGCCCGAGTCCTTCGCCCGGGCGGGCGACTCGGGATCAGCGATGTCGTCGCGGACGACTCCCTCACCCCGGCTGACCGCGCCGAGCGCGGCTCGTTCGTGGGCTGCATCGCTGGTGCGCTGTCGTTCGCCGAATACGGTGCCGGGCTGGAGGCCGTCGGGTTGACGGAGATCTCGGTCACGGCGACCCACGAGGTCGCTGACGGGCTCTATGGCGCCATCGTCAAGGCGACGAAACCGGCCGGCTGGACGGCCGCAGTCGTGCGCAACGTGGACCTGCCACGACCGTCGGCCAGGTTGCTGCCGGTCACGTCGGGCGACTCTTGCTGCGGGAGCGGCTGCTGCTCCTGACCCGGATCAGTCGACCACGACCACCGGGTAGGGCAGGGCGATCGGATCGGGCGAGAGTCGGCTGTTGCCGTCCGCATCGAACCGGTCGAGCCCAAGGTCCGACACGTCGATGAGCTCGGTGACGCCACGGATCGCCAGGTCTGCGGCCACGCGGGCCACACCCGGCCCCCACATCATCCCGTGACCCGCGGCTGACGCGACCCATGCACCTCCGATGACCGACCCGTCGGGTCGCACCGCCGGACCCAGGATCGGCAGGTGGTCCGGGGTGTAGTCGATGGTCGCCGCCCAGACCTTGCGGAGCCCGAGGGCACGGGTGATCGGCACGAAGTCCGCCAGACGGCTGCGGTAGCGCTCGTACGCGGCCCAGTCGATGGCTCGGGCCTCGCCCGGCTGCTCATCCGGATCGCTCCAGCCGAAGAGCAGGCTTCCCTCCTCCAGCCGCCAGTACAGCCCGGCGCCGATGTCGAAGACCATCGGCATCCGCTCGACCGCGAATGCCTCGTGCGGCTCGAGGACCGCGACCGTGTGGCGTGCGGCGCCAGCCGGGATACGGACGCCGGATATCGCACCGACGGCGCGCAGCGACGGTCCGCCGGTCAGGAGGACCCGCTCGGTCTCGATGGGACCGGCGCTCGTCTCGACCCCGATGACGCGCGAGCCGTCGTCGGTCAGGCGAAGACCGGTGAACGCCGTGCGCTCGCGCAGCTCGATCCCGGCCGCCTGCATGGCAAGGGAGTAGGCACGGACGTTGCGCGGCGGGTCGACATAGCCGTCACCCTCGCGATAGGTCCCGCCGCGATGCCCGAGGGGCGACAGCGTCCCGACCAGAGCGGCAGCCTCATCCGCTGATAGCCAGCGGATGTCCGACAGCCCGGCCGAGTGCTGCATCGCGACACGCTCGCGGCCGGCCCGCTCGTCGTCCTCTGTCACGGCCAGGATCAGGTAGCCGAGCTCCTGGAACCCGGAATCGGTTCCGAAAGCAGCCTGCTGCCCCCGATAGAAATCGATCGACCAGCGACCGAGGGCGACGGTCGCCGGGGTGCCGCCTTGTGCGCGCACGATGCCGGCCGCGCGGGATGAGGCGCCCGCCCCGGCCAGGCCGCGCTCGAGGACCACCACCCGCCCCACGCCGTCGCTCGCGGCGAAGACCGACGCCCAGCCGCCGATCGTGCCCGCCCCGACGACCACCAGGTCCGCGCGATCCGTCACGACTCGCCTCCTCCGGCTCCCGGCTCAGCCGTCGAGCGCTGCGGCCTCGACGCACGCCGCGATCACCCCGAGCCGTTGGAGGCGACCGTACGTCGTCCGGCGGCGTACCGTCCAGGCCGCGAGGTCGAGGCCGGCGGCTCGGACTGCCGCGACCGAGCCTGGCGCGATCGCATGGAAGTCGACCGAGATCACCTGGCACTCGAGATCGACCGCGCGGCGGATCGTGGTCGGCGACAGGTCCCACGAATTCAGCCAACGCGGCCAGGCTGGAGCGAGGCCGGCCACCCGCTCGAGGGTCTCGGGGATGAACGACGACACCACGCCGTTGACGAGCCCGGGACCTCTGCCCGACGCGAGGATCTCCACCACGGCCCGGTCGTGGAGACCCTTGAGGTCGACGTTGATCATCGCCCTGTGGGGGATCACGGCGAGCGCATCGGCGAGCGACGGGATGCCCAGGTCCTCGAGCTCGCTGGCTCGCAGGCTGTCGACGCGTCCGGCGCGCCCTTGCACGCGATCGAGCGACTCGTCGTGGGCGAGCACCGGGACGCCATCGGCCGACTTGCGCACGTCGAATTCGACGCCGTCGCAGCCGGGCACGGCCAGAGCCGCAACGATTGCCGCGATGCTGTTCTCCGGCGCATGTCGCCAGTCGCCGCGGTGCGCCAGTCGCAGCACCCCTCAGCCGACCTGGAGGTGCGCCGCGATCCCAAGGTGATCGCTCGGGTACAGCGTTGGGTCCTCCGGATCCGGCCGATCGAACACCAGCCGGGCATCGACGACGCGCACCGCACCGCGGAGCCAGATGTAGTCGAGGCAGCGCGGTTCTCCGTCCGTGTCCATCGCCGGGGCTCGCAGGCCCGACGGCCACGTCACCGAAGGTTCAGCGCCGTTCACCTCGAGGAACGCCGACCGGTAGCCCGCCGCGCCCATCCGTGCGTAGGCCGGCTCGGCCGGGTCGGCGTTGAAGTCGCCGATCACGATCTGCGCGTCGGCCGGCGGCCCAGAGGCCAACCAATCGATCAGCGCGGTCGCCTGCTCGTCACGGGTGGCCGCGTCGGCAGGGACGTGATGGAGGTGGGTGACGGCGACCAGGGTCGACGCCCCACCGGGCATTTCGACGACGACCCGATGCGCCGCGCGTTGGCGTCCGAGGTCCAGCCGGTCGACCTCGCCCGCCGCCAGCGGCGCGCGGACGAGCAGGCTGTTGCCGTATTCGGGACGGCCCGCCCAGCCCCGGATCGCGGCGTAGTGCCCCTCCCCCGCCGCGCCGATGACGCGGTCCTGCTGCATGACGAACACGACTTCCTGCAACCCGAGAAGGTCGGGCTGCAGCGCCGCCATGTCGGCGAGGATGAGCGGCAGCCGCTCCGGCCACCGGTCCGCCAGATTAAGGATGTTGAGCGTGGCCACGTGCAGGGGCACCGGCCGGCGATCGGTCACGCCCCGCTCGCCGGTCGCGCCCCGTCCGAGACGGGCAGGGCGAACGAGAACGTGGAGCCGGTCCCTTCCTCGGACTCGACCCAGATGCGGCCACCGTGCTGCTCGACCACGTGGCGCGCGATCGCCAGCCCGAGCCCGGTGCCTCCGCCCGCCTCGGCCCGCAGTCGCGCCCGATCGACCTTGTAGAAGCGCTCGAAGATCCGATCCTTGGCACCCCGCGGGATGCCGATCCCATGGTCCTCGACCGACGTCACCACCTGTCCGTCATCGACGGCGGTCCGGATCGTGATCTCGCCGCCGTCCGGGCTGAACTTGACCGCGTTGTGGACGAGGTTCACCACGACCTGGCCGAGTCGGGCGGAATCGCCGCGGACCGGCGGCAGCCCGGCCGGGGTGTCCATCCGGAACGTGACGCCCTGCCGCTCGCCGAACAACCGCAACCGCTCGGCGGAGTCGGCGGCGAGCCGGCTCATGTCGACGCCGTCCGCCAGCTGCAGCGTCCCACCGCCCTCGATGCGGCTCAGATCGAGCAGCTCGTTGACCATCTGGACGAGGTGACCGGTCTCGACCTCGATCTTGGCGATCCGGTCGCGCATCTTCGCGGGGATCGCATCGCCGACACCCTCCGCCTCGCGCTCCAACGTCTCCGCAAGGAGGCTGACCGTCGTGAGCGGCGTCCGCAGTTCGTGCGAGAGGTTATCGATGAACTCCGTCCGGATGCGCTGGAGCCGGCGCAGCTCCGAGACATCCTCGAGCACGAGCCAGGTACCATCACCGGACAGGGCCTGGGCGCGGACCGTCAGGACCGGCCCGTCGGGTCCGGCGGAGCGGATCTCCGCGGTCGCCGAACCCGAGCTCGCCTTGCCGGCTCGTGCCGCGAGACCCTCGACCGACGGGTCCAGGAACGCTTCCATCAGCGAGCGCCCCGGCAGGCCGTCCGGGCGATGACCCAGCAGCTCGTGAGCGCGCGGGTTGGCCTCGACGACTCGGAGCGCCGCGTCGAGCCGCACGACCCCGACATCGAGCGTCTGCCGGAGCCCCTCGTCCTCGGCTACGCGATCTGCCAGCTCGCGGGCCCGGTTCGCGTCCTCGGCGCGCGACCGCTCCAGGGCCGCCGTCACGCGCTCGAGCTCGTATCCGCGACGGACGAAGGCGATCGCGGCGCCGAGCGAAATCAACGCCAGCAGGGCAGCGATCAGGACACTCGGTTCCATGCCGCGAGCATCGCATACCCGGCCGTGCCTGGACCGTCCGTCAGCGGGGTCAGCGGTCGCGGATGCGGCCGCCCCACGGCCCGATCCGCTCGATCAGGCCGCCGAGCCACGGAGAAGCATGGCGATCGAACGCCCGCAAGGGGAACGCGTGACGAAGCACGAGCAGGTGGGCGATGCGTGCCGCCGCGCGGCGAGCCCCGGTCACCGTCCGGATGCCGCGTGTGTCGGTGTGCGTGAGCGCGCGGTCGACCGCATCGATGGCGTCGGCTGCGGCGAGCTCGCTCGACACGCGCAGCGCGTCGTCCTCCTCGGGTGACGTCGCGTCCGGCCACGGCGCATCGCCGAGCCGTTCGAGCGTGCCGGTCGTGGCCAGCTGGCGGAGCTCGTCTGCCGAGAGACCGCGTAACCGATCGAGCAACGTCCCGATCGCCGCCGTCGCGGGACCATAGCGCGGCTGGCCGACCGCCGAATCCCAGCCGCGGGTCAGTCGCTCGCGAGCCCACGAGCTTGCCGGGTCACCAAGGATCTGTTCGAGGACGTCACTGAGCAGGATGTCCGCGAGCCGGCCGGCCACGGCGTCACGGATCGGCGCCGAGCGTCGGGCGGCAGGCGGGAGGCGCGCCATCGCCGACTCCTCGGCGTCATCCAGGGTTCGCTCGAGCTCGGGCGGGACGAACTGCCGCAACGTGGCGAGGAAGGCGATGGGTGCCGGTTCGGCGAGGCCCAGCCGATCGAGCTCGTCCGCGCCCAGCCGGCCGACGCGGTCGACGACCGAGGCGACAAGCTCGGCCGTGGTGGGTGGCCGACGGACGTTCCTGCGGACGGGGACCGCCCAGTCGGGGCCGGCACGAGGCGGGCGACCGGCACGGACACCGATCGATCGCTCGCGGTCGTACCGACGGCGAAGGTCGGGATCGCTGAGCCAGTCGTGGGCGACGTTGATGCGCTTGGCGAGCTCGAGGCCGTTCGTACCGGCCACATCGGGGTGGTGCTTGCGCAGCAGCGCCCGCCACGCAAGCTCGATCGCCTCCGGACTCGCGTCGCGGGGCACGCCGAGCCGGAGGTACAGGTCGTCGTTCGGCAGTGATTGGCGAACCGGCATAGGTGGTCGAAGGGTACTGGCGCGGCGGCCGCCGGTCGCTATCCTGCTGCCATTCGGCGGGACGATGCCGGGGCCGAGAGGGATGGTCGATGAGCTTCATCAAGCGGGCCCAAGAGGCCGCGGCCCAGGCGGCGGCGATGGCGAATCGCACGGCGAGCGACCCGGCCACCCAGGAGGCGGTCAGCCGCAGTGCTCGCGAGGCGGTCGGCATGGCCCGCCGCGGCGTCACGACCGTGATCGAGCGGATCGACCCGAGCACGCTCGCCGAGCTGATCGTCCGGGCTACGGCGCTCCAGGAGATGACGAACGCCTCACTGCGCCAGAAGGGATCGCCCTATCGGATCGCCGAGATCTCGATCTCCGCGTCCATCCCGCCGGCCGTCAGCTTCGCGATCAGCCGGCTGGGCGACGAGACCGAGGAGGTCGTGGGCGACGTCGTCTCGTCGGCCGAGCTCGTCGAGCAGGCCGAGGATGCCGGTGAGCTGGTCATCGCGCTCGATGGGACGACGATCGACGACTCGGCCATGGCTCCGCTCGCGGTCGATGTCGACGGCGACGGCGTCGCGACGCCGCCGAGCTCGGTGTCGAGCGGCTAGGTCAGCTGGTCGCTTCCGACGCTGACGGGAAGCCGTTCACGAGGAAGCCCTCGACCTCCGCGATCGGGCGCGTCGATCGCTCGCCGGTCGCCCGCTCCGTGACCTCGATGCCACCGGCGGCCAGCGACCGGGGCGACACCGTGAGGATCCAGGGCATGCCCAGCAACTCCGCGTCGGTGAACTTGACGCCGGGCGATTCGTCGCGATCGTCCCACAGGATCTCGTGCCGCGGACCCGCTTCGGCGGCCAGCGCGTGGAGTCGCTCGGCGATCTCGAGCACCCGGGGCTCCTTCGCTCCGCCGATCGACACGAGGTGCGCGGCATACGGCGCGACCTCGGCCGGCCAGACGATGCCCTTGTCGTCGTGGTGCTCCTCGACGATGCAGGCAACGCTCCGCCCGACACCGATCCCATACGAGCCCATCACGATCGGGTGCTCCTTGCCGTCCTCGCCGAGGTACGTGGCACCGAACGCGTCGCTGTATCTCGTCCCGAGCTTGAAGATGTTGCCGACCTCGATCCCGTTTCGAAGGATGAGTGGCTGGCCGCAGTTCGGGCACGGGTCGCCCGCCTGCGCGTTGGTGATGTCGGCGGTGACGTCCGGCGTGAAATCGCGCCCGACGTTGACGTTGCGGTAGTGGAACCCCTCGCGGTTGGCCCCGGCGACCAGGTTGGGCGACCGTGCCACGAGATCGTCGACGACGACCACGGTCCCATGCGCGCCGATCGGTGAGCCGTAGCCGGGCTCCATGCCGGCCGCCCTGATCTCCTCGACCGTGGCGGGGCGGATCCCACCAGTCGCGCTCACGGCATTCACGAGCTTGGTCTCATTGACCTCGTGATCGCCCCGCACGATGGCCGTGGCGAGCCTGCCGTCGCCCGTCACGAAGAAGGCCGCTTTGGCGGTGCGGTCCTCGTCGATCCCGAGGAACGCTGCGAGCTTCGCGATCGTCGTCGTGCCGGGCGTCGCGACTTCCTCGAGCGGGGCGGGTTTCTCGGGCCGTGGCTCGGGCTTGGGTACCACCGCCACCTGGCGGTTCGCGGCGAAATCGCAGTTCTCGCACAGCACGAGAACATCCTCCCCGGCCGGGTTGAGGACCATGAACTCGTGGGCCTGGCTGCCGCCCATCATCCCGACGTCGGAGCTGACGGCGATCGTGTCGAGGCCCATCCGCACGAAGGTGCGGACGTAGGCGCCGTGCTGGTCCCAATAGCTCCGGTCGAGTCCCGCGTCGTCCCGGTCGACGCTGTAGGCGTCCTTCATCACGAACTCGCGCACCCTGATGAGCCCGCCCCGTGCTCGCGGCTCGTCGCGCCACTTCGTCTGGAAGTGGTACACCTGCATCGGGAGCTGGCGATAGGACTTCACGATGTCGGCCAGCAGCAGCCCCACGACCTCCTCGTGGGTCATCGCGAGCACCATGTCCCGGCCATTGCGATCCTTGAACCGGCCCAGTTCCGGGCCGATCGCGTCGTACCGACCGCTCGCGCGCCAGATGTCGGCCGGATGCACGACCGGCATCTCCATCTCCTGGCCGCCGATGCGGTCCTGTTCCTCGCGGATGATCTGCTCGACGCGGCCATCGACCCGCTTGCCGAGCGGCAACAGCGAATAGATCCCCGAGCCGAGCTGGCGGACGTAGCCGGCCCGCAGCAGGAGTCGATGTGATGCCATCTCAGCATCGGCCGGGTCGTCCCGGAGCGTCGTGAAGAACAGGTGGGACAGTCGCATGGAGCGGTAAGGATAGCGGCGGGCTCCCCGGCGCGACCGACCGGGGTGCGAGCTGAGCGGCCGCTATGTCAGCTGAGGAGCGTCTGCCAGGACGGCCCGGTGGCTCCGTCGCGGAGCTCCAGCCAGCGGAGCGCGTACGCGAGGCGGACGGGCGCGGGGTCGGCGTGATCTCCCCGCGACGGTGCCAGGTGGAAGGCCTCGCGACCGTACGACGCGGCAAGCGTCCGGCGCGTCCGCACCGGCGCCAGGTGGCGGCGGATCTGTTCGACCTCCTCGGCGAACCCTGGTCGGGCCCAGTGCGTCGGCCGGCGCGAAGGGTCGCGCAGGAGTCGGGCAACGCGGAGGGCATCCAGCGCCAGCGCCCTGGCGGGCGCCGGCACCGGTGCCGGGAGGGTCGGAGTCCACGGGGAGAGGAGGAGCCCGGGACTCTCAGATATGCCGTCGTCGGCGCCGCCGAGACGCGAGACCTCGACGCGGTGCGACGTCATCGGGTCGGTGGTCGCGGGCTGGCGATGTCGGATCGGCATGGCTGCAGGCTCGGATGACGGTGTGAACGTGTCATCAGCGCGATGTCAACATCGGCCCGGCTCGGGACAGCGTCAACTCGGCCGGCGGAAGACATAGCCGACGCCACGGACCGTATGGATGAACGCCGGCTGGCCCGGATCCTCCTCGATCTGGCTGCGCAGCCAGTGCACGTGGACATCGACCGTGCGTGTCTCGCCGGCATAGTCGTACCCCCACACCTTCTCGAGCAGCTGATCGCGGGTGAAGACCTGGCCCGGGTTCCGGATCAGGAACGCGAGCAACTCGAAGGCCTTCGGCTTGATCGGCAGGACCTCGCCGTCACGGAGCAGGCGATGCCCGCCGAGATCGGCCTGGACGCGGCCGAGGTCGACGATGGTCGGGGCGGCGCCGGTCGCGACGCCGGCCTCGGCGCGGCGGAACAAGGCCCGGATGCGGGCCGTCAGCTCACGCAGCGAGAAGGGCTTGGTGACGTAGTCGTCGGCCCCGAGCTCCAGGCCGACGACCTTGTCGAGCTCGGAGTCCTTGGCCGTGAGCATCACGATCGGTACGCCGGATTCGGCGCGGATGATGCGGGTGACCTCGATGCCCGACAGCTCGGGGAGCATCAGGTCGAGGAGCACGAGGTCCGGGCGCTCCCCCCGGAAACGGGTCAGGGCCTCGCGCCCATCGGCCGCGGCGATGACCCTGAATCCCTCCGACTCGAGCGCGTCGACGATCGTCTCGCGCAGCGTCGGTTCGTCTTCGACGACCAGGATCGTTCGTGCCATCCAGCGTGGAGCATAGCGAGGCGTGTTAACGACTCGTTCACGGGACGTCAGCATCGCGACACGGCCGACCTGGATGACGGTTCGCCGGACTGGCCCGACAGCCGCGTCGCGGCCCCTAGGATGTGATCCATGGGTACTCGCGCCCGGTGACGAACACTCCTGATCGTGCCACCACGCCATTTTCCGGACTGCGGCGCCATGCCCGGGCGCTCGTGGTCGGGTTCGGCCTGGTCGTGGCGATCCTCGTTCTCGTCCCGGACGTGACGCCCCGGACACCCACGACGGAGTCCGTGAAGCTCGTCCACGGTCGCATCCTGACGATCGAACCGGGCAACACCCCGTCGCAGCCCAACGCCCGGATCGAGGTCATCGAAGGCCTGCCTGGTGGGCCAGCCACCGGCGATATCCTCGACGGCTTCGTGCAGGGGACGACCGAATCGGCGCCCGATTACCGGGTGGGTGACGAGGTGATCGTCGAGATCCTGGACGACCCCGAGGTCGGTTTCGTCGCGATCGCGGACCGCTACCGAGTCCCGACATTGGCCCTGCTGATCGGGCTGTTCGCGGCAGCGGTGGTGATCGTCGGGGGGTGGCGTGGCGTTCGCTCGCTCAT
This sequence comes from uncultured Chloroflexia bacterium, assembly GCA_963831715.1. Lineage (GTDB taxonomy): Bacteria > Chloroflexota > Limnocylindria > Limnocylindrales > CSP1-4 > SPCO01. Next base: position 154,867 of record CAWHRB010000001.1, read on the forward strand.
CGCCCTCGCGCTGACGCTGGCCGTCGTCGTTCGCATCGTCGTGCCGCTCATCCTGGCCGGCTGGGACCCCGCCTGGATCGCGATCCTCGCGGCGACTGCGGTCACGATCGTGACGTTCCTGCTCACCGAAGGGCTGCGACGCTCCACGATCGCCGCGGCCGCGGGCACGGGCATCGCGCTCGTTCTCGTCGCGGTCCTGGCGTCCGCGTTCGATGCGATCCTGCGCTTCACGCCGCTCCGCGGGTCCGAGGACAACGCGTACCTGATCTCGCTCGGAGGGACGAGCATCGACCTCGGCGGCGTCGTGCTCGCGGCGATCATCTTCGGCGCACTCGGCGTGCTGGATGACGTCACCATCACCCAGGCCGCGACGGTCCAGGAGCTCCACGCGTCGGATCCCGTCGCGCACCGGGCAACGCTGGCCGGGCGAGCGATGAACGTCGGCCGTTCCCACATCGCCGCGACCGTGAACACGTTGGTCCTCGCCTATGTCGGCGCGTCCTTGCCCTTGATCATCCTGTTCGTGGCCGGCGGACAGGATCCAGCGCTGATCGCGTCCGAGGAGGTCGTCGCCGTCGAGGTCGTCCGTGCCCTGACCGGGAGCATCGGGATCGTTGCTGCGGTGCCGATCACCACGGCGATCGCCGTGGCATTGGTCGGACGACGGTTGCCGTTCCTTCCCGACGAGCGACGGACCCAGCGCGCGCCCGGTTGGGACTAGTCCTGGCGACGGTCGTCGGGCCGCTCCGCGAAGAACTCGGTGAACGCGCTGCAACGGCCGTCGTCGCCGAACTCGAGCAGATAGACGTTGTCCCAGAAGTTCGTGACCGTCGAATGCGTCGCGTCCGTGTAGTACCGACTCCAGCCCACGGCGACCGCCCGATCGCTGTCGACCGCGAACGGCTCGTAGTGCGCCTCCCAGGTGTCCGGCTCGTCACGGGTGCTCGCGTCACCCGATGGCTCCAGCCAGGCCCGGACGATGGCCTCGCGCCCGGCGAAGCCCTCATCCGACGGGTGGTAGCGATAACGGGCGTCCTCCGTGAAGAGGTCGCCGATCGCCGCAGCGTCATACGCCGCCCACGCGGCGATGTAGCGGTCGAGCCACGCCTGGACGTCGTCCCGTGTCATACGGCGAGCATCGCCAGCGCCCGGTCGATCCGGGCGAGCACTCGCTCGCGGCCCAGCGCGACCAGCGTGTCGAACAGCGGTGGCGTCGCGGTCCGGCCGGTCACGGCCACACGGATGGCCATGAACAGATCGCCCACCTTCCAGCCACGCTCCTCGGCCAGCGCGCGGAGCGGTGGCTCGAGCTCGTCGGCCTCGAATGACACGTCGCCGACCGCCTCGATCGTGTCGCGCGCGGCGCCCAGCCCGTCTCGTGCCGTCGCCACATCCCAGCGCTTCGGGACCAGCATCTCCGGTTCGAGATCCACGTCGGTGACCCACAGGAAGCCCACCAGGTCGCCGATGGCGCCGAGCGTCGGCAGACGCTCCTGGATGACCGGCATGAGCGCGCGAAGCTCGTCGTCGGCCGGCATCCACTCGATCCGTCCGGCCACCTTTTCGGCTTCGATGAAGGGCCGCAGGCGGTCGATGAGGTCCTCGGGAGCGAGGCGGCGGATCCACTGGCCGTTCATCCACTCGAGCCGCTCGCGGTCGAACACCGCGCCGCCCTTGTGCACGTCGGTGACATCGAACCGAACGATCAGCTCGTCGAGCGGCAGGATCTCCTCCTCCGACCCGGTCGACCAGCCGAGCAGGGCCAGGTAGTTGACGATCGCCTCGCGGATGAAACCCTGCGCGACGTAATCGTCGATCGCCGTCTGGCTCTTGCGCTTGCTCATCTTCGTCCGGTCCGCATTGAGGATGAGCGGCAGGTGCGCGAAACGTGGGACCGCATGACCTAGCGCACGGAACAGCAGGATGTGCTTCGGCGTGTTCGAGAGGTGGTCCTCGCCACGGATGACATCGGTCACCTCCATGGCCGCGTCGTCGACGACGACCGTGAAGTGGTAGAGCGGGGTCCCGTCGGCCCGAACGATCACGAAATCGCCACCGAGGTTGGCCACATCGATCTCGACGCGGCCGCGGACGATGTCGTCGAATGCGACGACACCTTCGCCCACCCGGAAGCGCAATGCGCCACGGCGTCCCTCCGCCTCGCGGGCGCGCCGTTCGTCGGGCGTGAGATGCGCGCAGCGGCCGACATACCGAGGTGGCTCGTGGGCGGCCTCCTGGGCGCGCCGATCGGCCTCGAGCTCTTCGAGCGTGCAGTAGCAGGGATAGGCCAGGTCATCGGCCAGGAGCCGCTGGGCAGCGGCGGCGTACGCCGGCAACCGCTCCATCTGGCGATAGGGCCCGTGCGGGCCGCGGGCCGGCTCACCGGCGACCTCCGGACCCTCGTCCCAGTCGATCCCGAGCCAGTGCAGCCCGTCGAGGATGTCCTTCTCGAATTCGATGGTGCTGCGGACCTGGTCGGTGTCCTCCAGCCTGAGGATGAACGTGCCACCCACGTGCCGGGCGTGCAGGAAGTTGTAGAGCGCGGTCCTGGCGGTACCGATGTGGAGCGGCCCGGTCGGGCTCGGAGCGATCCGGACGCGGCTGGTCACCGCTCCGGGACCGTGTGGAACAGCCCCGGATCTGCGTCGCCGGGGAGGACCCGGATGAGGGCGGCGGGCCGCAGTCCGAGCGTGGCTCGGCCGCGCGGACCATCAAGCGTCAGGGAGTCGAGCGATTCGGAGCGGGCGAGGATGGTCACCGGCGCGCCCGGCTTGAGGGCACGCGCCTCGAGGTACGACAGCAGGCCCGCGTCCTCCTCGGCCTCCTCGGTGATGCGGTAGATGGTGGCATGCGTGCCCGCCTCGACCTCCGACAGCCGCACTCCGGCGGGTCGCTTGCGCGCGGTCGCCGCATCGATCGGGTTGCCGTGCGGGCAGATCTCGGGATGGCCGAGCATCTCGTCGAGCCGTGCCTCGACACGCGGCGAGATGGCGACCTGGAGCCGCATCGCCTCCTCGTCCGACTCGGCCCAGCCCAGCCCGACGACGCTCGTCAGGAGCCACTCGAGCAATGCGTGGCGCCGGAAGATCGCGTCCGCGGCAGCACGACCCGGCGTGGTGAGCCGGAGCTCGCGGCCGCCGTCGTGCTCGACGAGACCGTCGGCGCCGAGCCGTCGGAACATCTCGCTGGCGGCCTGCGTGGTCACGCCGAGGTGCCGGGCGATCTCAGCGGCGGTCGCGCGTGACCCTTCCTCCGAGCCCGCGGTCACTCGCAGCGCGAGCAGGTACTCCTGCGCTGCGGCCGACAGGTCGCGCTGGTCGCTCCGACGGGGCATGCCCTCAGGATACCGGGCTGGCCCTGCCCCGAACCTCGCGGGCGACGCCGTAGCCCAGGCCGGCCACCCACGCCAGGATCATCAGGCCGCCCAGGATCGATCTGCCGGTCGCCATGCTCTCGGGGTCGCCGGTCGCGAACAGGAGGAGCGACGCCGGGAAGACCGTGCCGAGGATGGCGATCGTGCCGATCGTCGCGACTCGTGCCAGCCTCGGCAGCAGGATCAGCAGCACCAGCAACCCGAGCTGGGCGACCCAGGTGAGCGGCGCCACCGTGGGCGGGCACGTGGCGGCGAACCGCCCGCACCCGGTCACCTCGCCCGCGAACCATCCGGCGCCCAGCGCGATGGGCGCCCAACCGATGACGGCGCGACCGATGCGCGCGACGCTCGTCGGATGGTCGTCGTCCAACCAGCCTCGGATGGAGGCCATCATCGCGTCGGTCGACAGGTCGGCCGCCCCCTCGTCGACCCCGACGGTCCGACCGACCGGGGGTGTCGACCGGCGCGGAGTCGCTCCCGGCGGTCGCCTGCCGCCCGCGGCGGACGAGCTCGTCGCCGGTTCCGCGGTCGTGGCCTCCCACCATGTCGAGGTCGTGTGGGTCGGCGGCGGCGGTCCTGCCGCCGTGCCGGAGGCATCGACGCCGATGGACGGCCCGGACGATGGCGGTGTGTCGGCCTCGTCGGCGTGCTCGGCGGCGCCCGAGGTGCCTGCCGCCGACACGCTCGGCGCGTCATCGTCGCGCTCCTGGCGCGCCCTCCGTGCTCGAGCCTGGTACTCGGGTCCGTGCTTCCGCGGGTCCGCATATTCCTTCGGATTGAGCGTCCAGTACGTCCCCGACGTCGTCCCGTACCACGACGCGCCGCCCCAGTCGGGCTCGAACGTTTCCGGATCGACGTCGTCGTAGGACGTGGAACCGAGCGTCGCCTTCTTCGGTCGCCGCTGTCCAGGATCGTCAGTGTCGCGCGGCCGTCCGTCGCGACCGGGCGCGCCGGGCCGACCGGTCCGCGCCGCCCCATCGGGTCGGGGCGCTGACCTCGGCCGCGGACCGGGTCGCGGTCCGGGGCGTGGTCGGGGCCGGCCTCCGTACGCTCGATAGGTGGCGCCGGCTCGGTCCGCGTCGGACCCATACGCCTGTCGGGCGGCACCCGGGGCGGCTCGACCGACCGTGGGTGGTCCGGACCCATCGGGACCGACGATCTGGTCGTACGCCGCCTGGATCGCGAGGAACCGGGGCAGCGCCGCCTCGCCGGCGGCGTCCGGGTGGTTCGCCTTGACCAGGCGGCGATACGCGCGCTTGACGTCATCGAGGGATGCCCCTCGGTCGAGGCCGAGCGTGCGGTACGGGTCGTCGGGCATCGGTCGGTGCGCTCCTGGCCGGGCTCGGGTTCGACGGCCTCCGAGGGCCGCCGCCGTCAGCCGATCAGTTCGCCGACAGGCGCGAGCTCGAACTCCGGGATCGATTCTGCGCCGACGCGGCCGTGAGGGTCGAGGATGGTCGGTCGGTGGTAGCGGACCAGCATCCGGAGTGCCTGGCCGTCGAGGACGCCGACCTGCCGGAGGGCCTCGACCGACGCCGCCCACGTGCCGCGGTCGTAGCCGTCGCCGTCCTCGATCTTGACCGCCAGGCCCGACGCCCCGTCGAGCAGGGTCCCGGAGCGCGGCCCGGGCAGGATCGCGACGGCGCGGAGCGCCTCCATGCCAGCCTTGCTGACCAGGCGGCCCTCGACCGCCTTCATGAGCGACGTGTCGAGTCGATCGTGTCTTCCCGCGACCATCTCCGGGTTGGCGACCATGGCGTCCCGCACGATCGTGAGCGCCGGTGCGAGGGCGCTGCGTGCGTCGCGCGGCGGCACGCTCGATGGGTCGGCGAGGAATGCGTACGCCTGGGCAACCTGTCGGAGACGGAAGCCGTAGGTCTCGACCCCGCAGCCGTCGATGGCGGTCTCGAGCCGCTCCGGGGTCGTCCCGTACGTACGGGCGACCGCCGAGCGGTACGCGGCCTGCGACGGATGCTCCGGCCGCCAGTACGTCTCGGAATCCCAGCCCTTGAGGCGTGACAGCAGCAGCGAGACGGCGTGCTGCCCGGAGCACATGTGGCGGATCGCTCCGGGCTTCTCCCCATCGCGTGCGAGACGGGCGGCGGTCAGTGCGTCGAGGGGCATGCCGTCGTTCCCGCAGGCGAGCATCGACTGGCTCACGCCGGCTCGGCGGAACACCCCTTGCAGCGTTCGCACGTGGAAGTCCTCGCCGGAGTGCGAGCTCGCCATGATCGCGAGCTCGGCCGGCTCGAGATCGAATGCCTGGATGCCGCCGGCCTCGATGAGCGCCACGAGACCGAACGGCTTGACGGTCGAGCGGAGCGTGACGATGCGGTCTGGGTCACCGAGGGAGCGGATCAGGCGACCGCTGGCGTCGGCCTCGACGATGTCGCCGCGGTGGACGCTTTCCTCGATGCCGTTGCGGACCTGGCGGACGAGCACTGGCGTGTCGGCGCGAACGCGGTTCCGGGTCCGTGCCCGACCGGTCCGAGGGGTCGCGCGCTCCGCGGCGAGGGTCACCCCGCGAGGATACCGCGCACGGCGTCCCCTGGGGGCCGCGTCTGACGCGCCGACGGGAGCCGATGGTCCCGCCGCGCGGTGGGTCCTCCGCATGGCGGATTCGAGGGGTGGCCACTGCTACGGTCGTGTCCGATGTCTCGGGGATCGGTCCAGTTCGGCATGCGCGCCGCCGCGATGCTCCTGATCGCGGTGATGGGCGTCGCGTGCCTGCCGCCACCGCAGGCCGGTACCCCCGGCTCGTCGGGACCCGATGTTCCCGCTGCCTCGGCGTCCGCGCGGCAATCCCCCACGTCACCGACGTTCCTCGCGGCGATCGCCGCGTTCACGAACCGCGTGGCGAGCGGGAAGCTGACATATCGCGTGGCATTCAAGGGGAACGTCCGGGCATCCTCCGACGACCTCCCGATCGCCGGATCGATGGACGTCTCCGGGGCCGACTTCGCCAGCACGTTCACCTACGACATGACCCGGGAATACGACCTGGGCAAGATCCGCGTCCAGGTTCGTGGGGTGAAGGGCAAGGGCTACATCAAGTCGGGAGCCGCGGCCTGGCGGACCATCAAGGGCTTCGGCGCCGGGTACTCCTACGTGCCGTTCAAGACTGTCGCCGCCCCTGACGACGTGCGCTACCTCGGCGCGGTCAAGGTGGGCGACAAGACCTTCCACAAGGTCGCCGTGACCGGAGCCCTGTTGATCCACCCGAACACGATCCCCGGGATGTCCCAGAAGGAGCAGGTCGACGACACGGTGCTCGAGGTCGCGATCGACGACGCCGGACGGCCGCGGACAGGGACCTGGAAGCTATGGGGCAAGTCCCGCGTCGGCGAGGGTGGCGGGCAGCTCCAGCGGGTCGTCTACGAGCTCAGCCTGACGTTCACCAAGGTCGGATCGAAGATCAAGGTCTCGCGACCGTAGGTCCGGGCCTGCGGCCGTGCGAGCTAAGGACATCACGAAGCTCTGGCTGGGCCCGACCCGGCATAGTGGCGCGCGACAGCGTGGGAGACGGTCGTCACGAAACCGTCGGCCGCCACCGACTCGCCGCCGGGATCCCTCCCATCACATGGTGATGTTGCGACGTGAACGGGAGGTGCTAGATGCCCGACCGGCCGACCATCGACCTCGCCGACCTGTCCGCGCCCGTCAGAGCCCTGCTCGGCACGACGGACGCCGAGGTCGTCGACTGGTCGACCGAGCCGCTCGGCTACCAGGACTTCAGCGATGGGTTGCGGACGCTCCGGCGCGTGAGCGGGACCGCGCGTGCCAGCGGCGCGGCGGAGCCAGTCGCCTGGTCGCTCATCCTCAAGACGTTCGCGCTGCGCGAGGGGGATCACCGCGCCTCGGACGAACCGACCGAATACGACTATCGACGCCGTGAGGCGCACGACGCACGCGGGATGGGTCCGACGAGACCGTCGCGATCGACTGGCAGCTGGCGGGCTTGGCGCCACCCGGCTCGGAGCTGGCGATGTTCGTCGCCGCGAGCGTGCTGTTCCTACGGACGCCCGTCGGGACGCTCGACGAGCTGGATCGCCGCGCGCTCGCTGGCTACTTCGCCGGCCTCGCGGATGCCGGCGCCGACATCGACGCAGCCGACGTCCGGTTCGCCTACGCCACCTCCACCGTGCTCAGGATGGCGGCCATCGTCGCGTCCTGGCTCGTCAGTCTCACCGACCTCGTCAACGACGACGACCGTGAGTGGTCCGAGGGCTTCTGGCACCGATCTGCCGACGAGCTCGCCTTGCACTGGACGCCGTTGGTCGAGTTTCTCGAGCGCCAGGCGGCGTCGGCGGTCGTGTCCCTGGCGGCTCGCGGCCGAGCCGGGTAAGGGCCGGCCCGCGATCAGCCCTGGCCGCCCGTCCCGAACTGGCGGTCGCCGGCGTCGCCCAGGCCCGGCATGATGTAGCCCTTCTCGTTGAGGCCGCGATCGAGCGCGGCGCAATGGATCTCCACATCCGGGTGCGCCGCCTGGACCGCCGCGACCCCCTCCGGTGCGGCGATCAGGTTCACGAGCTTGATCCGCACCGGCTGGACGGCGCCCCAGCGCTTCAGCACGTCGATTGCCGCGGTGGCGCTGCCGCCCGTCGCGAGCATCGGGTCGAGGATCAGGCACAGGTCGACGGTCGCCGAGTCAGGCAGCTTGTTGTAGTACTCGACGGGTCGCAGCGTCCGCTCGTCGCGGAACAGGCCGAGGTGCCAGACCTGGGCCGTCGGCATCAGCTCGAGCATCGCGTCGACCATGCCGAGACCCGCGCGCAGGATGGGGATCAGGCCGATCCGCTCGCCGAGCTCGCTCGCGTCCATCTCCTCCATCGGGGTCCGGATGCGAAGCGGGCGGGTCTTGACGTCCTGGAGCGCCTCGTAGCCGAGCAACCAGCTGAGCTCGCGCACGACCTCCCGGAACTTCTTGGGCTCGGTGTCCTGGTCGCGCAGGACGGCGAGCTTGTGCAGCACTGCCGGGTGCGTCGAGACGTGCAGCGTTCCGGGCGGGGCCGCCGTGTCGAGCTGGGTCACGGCGCGATGGTAACGCGCCGTCGCTCCATCAGACGGCCGGTCGCGGAGTCGAACCAGACCAACCCGGGTTCCAGCGGTGGCGGCGTCCCGTCGATCAACGAGCGCAGCCAGTCTCGGCTCGATCCGGGAAAGCTCGAGTCGATGATGTGCGGGAAGTGTCCGAGGAGTGCGCGGTTCGCGGCCGACGCCCGAACGACCCAGACCGTCGCGATCCGATCCTCCGGCCATGTCGCGGCTGCCTCGGCGACCTTCCGGTTCGTGCCGCGAACGGCAGATCCCAGGTCACTGAACGTGTTCCAGCACTCGACGTTGATCCTGATGTGATGGCCAGCGTCACGGAGGCCGACATCGATCGATCGGCTGGGGTCGGTCGGTCTCGTCGGCAGTTCGAAGCCGCCATGCCTGCCGGTCGCTCTCGCTAGTGCCAGGATGTGCTCCTGGATCTCAAGGTGACCGGCGTCCGCAGGTGACCGTGGCTCATCGATCGCTCGCGACAACGTCACGGCCACTGGGCGACCGAGGGCGATGCCGAGACGGACCCACGTCTCGAGCGAGGAACCGGCACCGTCGCCGCGTTCGATCTCGCTCAGCCTGGACGCGCTGAGACCGGCCTGCTTCGCCACCGCCCGGAGTGGTTGGTGGTGTGCGCGACGCGCGGCTCGAGCGTGCCCTCCCAGTGTCAGCGCGAGGCGAGCCGCCTCGGTCGCCCCGGCGACTTCGATCGCCCTCCGTCTGCCTCGTCCGGCCACGGCCGTACCTCGTGCTTGGCGGGTTGAGGCGGGACACTGGGCGGTCAATCAGGGCGGTTCAATCGGTCGTCAAGACGGTCGGTCGCCGGTCGGTCGCCCCGATGCGCTGGAGATTCTGCTCGGAGCGTAAACCTGGCGGCTTCGCGCCCCGTTACCGGGCGATCACAGCCCGCGAGGTGGGGCCTGGAGACGTCCTCCACACACGACGCCCTCCGCTGGCGACCGCCTCAGGGCCGGTCAGGGCTGCCTTGCCCAGGAGATTTCGCTCCCACCGGAAAGTCATCGCCGATGGGTGGCGTTCGCGCCAGGCAACGGCCCGCCGACCGGCCTCTCGGGCACGATCCTCGGAATCCGAAGGGCCGACCCGACGGATCGGGCCGGCCCTCCTGATCGCGCGGTAACTCGGCTCAGTTGCCGCCGGCTGTCACCTCGACGGTGCCCTTGACGAAGGACTCGCCCTTGGTATCCGCGTCGGCGAGCTCCCCGAGCGCCGCCTCGGCGAGGTCGGTCCGGAAGGCCTCCGCCGGCGGCGCCGCCTTGATGACGCCCGCGTCGAGCGAGACGTCGACGGTCTGCTGCCACTGGGCGGCGTCCATGATGCCGATCCCCGCCGGGGACGGCCAGATCAGCGGGTTGATCTCGTTCATCATCCAGCGCTGATGCCCGGCCGGCAGCTGCGAGCCGGCATCGACGGTCGACTGGATGCAGTCGTCCGGGTTCTCACGGCAGTAGACCCAGCCCTGGAACGAGGCCTTCAAGAAGGCCTGGGCGATGTCTTCGTTGCCGGCCTCCGCGAGCCACGCCGCACGCGCGAAGAGCGCGTCCTGCAGCATCGCGACGCCCTCGTCGTTCCAGTTGATGACGTTGAGGTCGGTCGGCTGGTACAGCTCGCCGGTCTCAGGATTGGTCGCCTCGAGGACCTGGGCGTATTCGTTGTAGATCATCGCCTCGGCGACGTCGATCTGCTTCGAGAGCAGCAGCGTCATGTCGAACGGCTGGATGACCTTCTCGTAGTCGGTGCCCTGCTCGAGGCCGGCCTTCTTGGCGCCGGCCGTGACCTCGAACTCGTTGCCGAAGTCCCACACGCCGATCTTCTTGCCCTTGAAGTCGGCGGGCTTGGTGATATTCGTGTCCTTCCACGACACGGACAGGGTGCCCGAGCGCTGGAAGATCTGGGCGATGTTCACGAGGTCGGAACCGGCCTCCCGGGCTTCGAGGACCTTCGGGACCCACGAGATCGTGAACTCGGGGCCATCGGGCGCCGAGCCGACCTGCTGCGGGACCACGGTCGGACCGCCATCGAGGATCGTCACGTCGAGACCGGCGGCCTCGAAGTAGCCCTGGTCCTTCGCAGCGAAGTAGCCCGCGAACTGGGCCTGCGGCGCCCACTGCAGCTGAAGGCTGACCTTGGTCAGCTCGGCCGGCGCGCTGGCCGACGGTGCGGTCGATGCGGACTCACTCGCTGCGGGCTCGCTCGCCGAGGGCGCGCTGGTCGCTGCCCCGCCGCCCGTACACGCGGCGAACAGCATGCTGGCCGACGCGGCCAGTGCCAGGACCATCCTGGATCGCTTCATGGCTCCTCCTCCAGATACCTTCGACCCCGCGGGGTCGTTGACGTCGCGCGGCACGCCCCTACGGCTCCTCCGCTCGGATGGACGCGTGCCAGGGGATGAAGATCCGTTCAAGGATGACGACGGCCAAGTAGAACACGATACCGGTCGCGGCGGCCAGCAGGACCGCCGCCCAGGTGACGTCGAAGCGCAGCGCGCTCGATGCCTGGACGATGATCCGGCCGAGGACCAGTGACGACCCGCCGAAGTACTCGCCCACGATCGCGCCGATCAAGCTGAGGGTCGTAGCCACCTTGAGGGCGGTGAAGAAGTACGGGAGGGCGGTCGGCACGCGGACTTTGCGCAAGACCGTCCACTCCGACGCCGCGTAGGAGCGCATCAGCTCGAGCGCGGCAGGCTCCGCCGCGGTCAGGCCGCGGGTGACATTGACCATCACCGGGAAATAGACGAGCACCGCGGCCATCATCATCTTGCTCAACGGCGAGAGGGCCCCGAACCAGTTGTTCATCAGCGGCGCGAACGCGATGATCGGGATCGCGCCGGCGGCCACGCCGATCGGGATGAGCGTGTTCCTGGCCGTCGCCCAGCGCGACGTGAGGAACGCCGTCCCGACGCCCGCGACGGTCCCGATGACCAGCCCGCCGACCGCCTCGAGCATCGTCGCCTGCCACGACGGAAGCAGGCCGAACCGGCCCGTCGCCCAGTTGTCCGCGAGCGCGGTGATGATCGCCGACGGACGCGGCAGGATGAAGGCACGCAACCCGAGAGCACCGACGATGAGCTCCCAGGCGACGATCGCCCCCACGAACACGATCACGGCCGGCGCGTACTCGACGATCCGGCGCCCCGCCTCGCTGCCCCGACCTCGACCCGACCCGAGCGGTCGACCGGGCATCGCCCCAGCGCGCGCACTCATCCGACCGCGCCCTCGGCGGTCGTCCGGCGGGCCGACGCGATCGCCTCGGTGTCGGGATCGGTCAGGCCTTCGCGGCCGCGCAGGGCCTCCCGGACTTGGGTGACGACTTCGAAGTAGCGCTCGCTCTCGCGCGTCTCCTCGTCACGGGGACGGGGCAGATCCACGTCGATGACGCTGGCGATGCGGCCCGGTCGCGGACTCATGACGACCACCCGCGACGACATGAACACCGCCTCCGGGATGGAGTGCGTGACGAACACGATCGTGGTCCCGGTGCGGTCCCAGATCCGCTGGACCTCTGAGTTCATCCGTTCGCGGGTCATCTCGTCGAGCGCTCCGAACGGTTCGTCCATCAGGAGGATCGATGGCTCGAACGCGAGCGCGCGGGCGATCGCCACTCGCTGCTGCATCCCGCCCGAGAGCTGCCATGGGTAGTGATGGACGAAGTCCTCGAGCTCGACCAGGTCGAGCATCTCGGCCGCCTTCGCTTGCCGACGCGCCGCGTCGAGACCCTGGATCTCGAGTGGGAGCTTGACGTTGTCCTCGACGGTCCGCCAATCGAACAGGACCGGTGCCTGGAAGACCATCCCGTAGTCGCGGTCGAGTCGGGCGCGGTCGGCCGGCTTGCCATTGACGACGGCGCTGCCGCTCGATGGTTTGATGAGGTCGCCGATGATCCGCAACAGCGTCGACTTGCCGCAGCCGGACGGTCCGATCAGCGACACGAATTCACCGCGACGGATGTCGAGATCGATCCCTTCGAGCGCGGTCATCTCCGAGCCGTCGCGCCGGGCGAAGACCCGGCCGACGCCGGACAGGCGGACGACGGGTTCCACGTTCGCCGTGCCGCCTGGCGCAGCCACGTCGTCCGCCATCACGTCGTGCTCGGGGCGGTTCGCCCGCGCAAGATGAGGCGCTCGGCCAGCCAGATGCAGCTGAAGAACACGACGCCGAGGAGCGAGGCCGCGAGGATCGCCGCCCACAACTTCTCGGGACCGGTGATGTAGTACTGGTTGAACGTCGTGATGACCCGACCGAGACCGGCCTGGATGCCGCCCGTGTCCTCCCCGATGATCGCCCCGACGATGCTCGCGCTCGCCGCGATCTTGAGGGCGGTGAACAGGTACGGCATGGATGCCGGCAGCCGCAGCTTCCAGTAGATCGTGGAGCGTGACGCGGCGTAGGACCGCATCAGCTCGAGCGAGCGTGGGTCGAACGAGCGCAGGCCGCGGATCATCGCGATCGTGACGGGAAAGAAGGTCAGGTACGTGGCGATGATGACCACCGAGAGGACGCCCTGGCCCAGGGCGAACACGATCAGCGGCGCCAGCGCGATGATCGGGATGGTCTGGCTCGCGATGACGTAGGGCACGAAGGCACGCTCCATCAGCCGCGAGTGCACGAAGATCGTCGCGAGGAGAAGCCCGAGGAACGCGCCCAGCAGGAAGCCGATCCCTGCCTCGCGCCACGTATACAGCGAGGCGCCGACGAGGTACTCCGCGAGGCTCTGGTCGGCATTGCGTTGGAACGGTTGGCCGAGCGCATAGGCGATGTTCCAGACATGGGGCAGGTTCAGGTCGTTCGCGAACGCCCAGCGGAACGGCGGATCCCACAGGACCGGGGCGCCGGGACCCGCGCCGATCGGGCGCCAGGGAACGCCACCCAGGAACTTCACGCCTTCCCAGACCGCCAGGACGACCAGCAGGAACAGTCCGAACGTGACGACCGGACGCACTTTCGAGCGGGCCGGCGATCCACGCCAGACGGACGCGCGATCGCGCTGGATCACGGTCGTCGCCATGTCGCCTAGCCGGTCACCGCCTGGTCGGCGATATCGAGCGCCGCGTCGATGGTTTCGAAGCCCTCGGCGAGCTCGTCCTCGGTGATGCACAAGGGCGGATTCGTATGGATCGAATTGTTGGCGATCATCGTGTACAGCCCGTGCTCGCGGAGGTACTTGCCGATGGCCTTCATCTCGTCGGATGTGCCGTTGAACGGGGTCAGCGGCGTCCAGGGGTCCCGGCTGCGGACGAGGTCGAGGATGCCGAACAGGCCGAGGTTCCTGGTCGCGCCGACCGACGGGTGCTTGGCCGCGAGCCGCTCGTGGTGCTCCCGCATCCGCGAGCCCATGCGTGCGGCGTTCTCGATGAGCCCGTCTTCCTCGTAGACGCCGATCGTCGCCAGGGCGGCGGCAAGCGAGACGGGGTGGGACGAGTAGGTCAGTCCGCCGTAGAACATCTTGTCCTCGAACGCCTCGGCGATGCCGCGGCGCATGGCGACCGCCCCGAGCGGCAGGTACGACGACGTCAGGCCCTTGGCCATCGTCATGAGATCGGGCACGACGTCCCAGTGATCGACCGCGAACCAGCGGCCGGTCCGGCCGAAGCCAGCCATCACCTCGTCGGCCACCATCAGGATCCCGTTGCGGTCGCAGATCTCGCGCACGCCCTGGAGGTAGCCGTCGGGCGGGATGAGGATGCCGTTCGTGCCGACGATCGTCTCGAGGAAGACGGCGGCGATGGTCTGCGGGCCCTCGTAGCGGATGACATCCTCGAGGCCCTGCAGGCTCTCCTCGACCGGCCGTGGTTCCTTCTCGCCCCAGCGATGCGTGTCCGGGTAGCGCACCACGCCGACGAGCCCGGGCTCGTTCGCCCAGCGGCGCGGATCGCCGGTCAGCGTCATCGCGCCCAGGGTGGCGCCGTGGTAGGCGCGGTAGCGCGCCAGGACCTTGTAGCGACCGGTGAAATGGCGCGCCAGCTTGATCGCGTTCTCGATCGCCTCGGCGCCGCCCAAGGTGAAGAAGACCTTGTCGATGTCACCGGGCAGGATCTCGGCCAGCTTCTTGCCCAGCCGTCCCCGGATCTCTGTGGCGAACGCGGGCTGGACGTACTGCAGCTTGGTCGCCTGTTCGATGATCGCGGCGATCACCCGCCGGTCGCCGTGACCGATATTCACCGACATCAGCTGGCTGTTGAAATCGAGGATCCTCTTGCCGTCCGGCGTGTACAGCCAGACGCCTTCGGCGCGATCGATGACGATCGGATCGACCGCCCCCTGGACCGACCACGAGAAGAAGGTATGCGCGCGGTTGAGTGCGACGATCTCTTCGGTCGTCATCGCCTCGGATGCGGTGCTGATGCCCATGGCTCCTCCTCCGGCGCCCGCGGGCGCGAGACCGGATTACAGCACATCTGCCTGGGGTCCACGGGTGGATGCGTCAGACGGGCTGTCGCGTGGTGGCACGAGGATCGTCAATGCGCCCGGCACGACACGTGCAACGAGCCAGCCCGGCGGGTGCGTGTCGCCGTCGGATTCGACCGGTTGCGGCGGGTCTGTCTCGATGCGCACCTCGCGGACGGTCCGGCGGACGACGATCCCGTCGAGCTTCCCCTTGCGCAGCAGTAACTCGGCGGTGCTGCGCAGGCCTCTCACTAAGCCGCGACCGCCGACCACCAGGAGGTCGAGGCGACCGTCGGTCGGATCGATGGGCTCGCGCGGGCCGAGACGGCCCGGGATGAGCTCGCCGAGATTGGCGACGAGCGCCAGGTGGCCGTCGAGCTGGAGTCGTTCGCCATCGGCGGTGATGTCGAATGCGGCGGGGTTGAGCCGCGTGAGCTCGCGAAGCGCCGCGCCGACATAGGCACCGAACCGCATCCGGTGCTTCCAGTCTTCGTGGGCTGAGGCCATGATCCGCGCATCCAGCCCGACCCCGGCTGCGACCACGAACGTCCTCCGTCCGTCGGGCTGGTCCACCCCGGAGCGACCCCATTCGGCCATCCCGAGGTCGATGGTCCGCGGAACCCCGTCACGGATGGCAGCCACGGCCGAGCGGAGACCGCGGATCCCGACGCTCGCGGCTACGACGTTGCCGGTCCCGGCAGGCACGATGGCCAGCGGGATGGACCGACCCGCGAGGACCTCGGCCGCCAGGCGGACCGTCCCGTCGCCGCCGATCGCCGCGATGAGCGGCGACCCCGCGTGGCGTTGCAGCGCCACCGACGCGGCCTCCTCGCTGTCGTCGACCACCACCGGCTCGAGGCCCGTACGCGCCCGGATCGCGCGCGCCACGACCTCCACGGTGGCCGCCCGGCGGGAGGGATCGCGCAACCGCGAGGCGCGCGGGTTGACGACGAGGAGCGGAGCGGAGGGATCGCCCGCGGTCGATGCCATGGAGCGCCGAATGCTACCGTGTCCGGGACGAGCGTCAGCCCGGAGGAGACCCATGGATCGCGCCGGCTTCCGCGCCTGGCTCCAGCGCTACGTCGACGCGTGGCGGCTCAACGACCCGGTCGCCGTCGGTGACCTGTTCAGCTCCGAGGTGCGCTACGCCTTCGACCCGTTCAGTGAGGCCGTCGTCGGACGGAATGCGGTCATCGAGTCGTGGCTGGACGACCCCGACGATCCGGCATCGTGGGAGGCCGACTACGAGGTCCTCGCGGTCGATGGTGACGTGTTCGTCGCGCATGGCCGGACCCGCTACCTGACGGACGACCGCTCGGCCATCGACCGCGAGTTCGCCAACGTATTCGTGTGCCGCTTCGACGAGGACGGTCGCTGCCGGGAGTTCACCGAGTACTACATGCGCAGTCGCCCGGAGCCGTCCGTCGACGAGTCGGTCGTCGACTAGGACTCGGCCGGCACGACGACCCGCAATGCCCGCGGTCGCGTGCGAAACGAGACGGGCGTGTGTCCGAGATCGACGCCGTCGGCGCGTGCCGGAAGCGGATGCACGCTCGTGATCCGGAGTGCGGCTGACCGGTAGGTTCTGGCGTGCGGCGCATACCGCCGCCGGCCGAACGAGATCGACGCCAGGTGACGCAGGAGCTCCCACTTCGAGTACGTCGAGAAGACCGTCACGTCGAACCGGCCGTCGTCGAGCCGAGCCGCGGGGGCGACGGTCATGCCCAGCCCGAGATATGGCCCGATGGAGGCGGCGACCATCATTGCGCGCGTCGACAACGTCTCACCGTCGAGCTCGATCCTTATCCGTGCAGGTCGATAGCGGAGCGCGACGGCGATCGTCCGGACGATCGAGATCGCATCCCCCTCATCGGCCCGCGTGACCTCGCGGAAGATCGCGGTATTGAGACCGACGGAGCCGGCCTCGAGGAACGGGACCACGCGCCCGTCCGCGGCGATCGCCTCACCGGTGTCGATCTCCCGGATGGCGCCTGATACCAGGACCTCGGCTGCCCGATCGATGTCACGCCCGATGCCGAGCGCACGGGCGACGTTCATGACACGGCCCAGCGGCAGGATCCCGAGCGCTGTGCCGGTCCCGAGCAACCCCTCGGCGACGAGGTGGACGGTGCCGTCCCCGCCGGCCGCGACGACGATATCGACACCCTCGGCGACGGCGTGGCGGACGATCGCGCGGGCTTCCACCTCGTCCGACGGCTCCTCGACGTCGGCCACGACGCCGTGACGTTCGAGGACCTCGCGCAGCTCGTCGGCCGAGCCGCCCGCCTGGAGCGCGGTGGGCAGGCCGGCCGACGGGTTCCAGATGACGAGGACCCGGCGGGCCGCGGTCGCGGTCGTCGCCGTGGGGATCACCTCGGGCTCCGTCATACGCGCTCGCGCGTGCTCCGCGCCTTGAACCCCCGGTACAGGCGCGAGAGACCCAGCAGGTAGCTGATGCCCAGCAGGTACGACGCGCTCACGTCGGTGAGCCAGTGGTGGCCCTGGTGGATGCGGCTCGGTCCGACGAGCGCGACGAGCGAGAGGAGCGCACCGACCACCGCTCGCCGGATCAACACGGGCCGCATGAGGGTGTACGCGAGATAGGCGAGGAACCCGTACACGCCGACGTACGTGATGGTGTGACCACTCGGAAAGCTCGATCCGCCGAGTGGCGCCGCGATCACCCGGACGTCGACGCCGGCGACGGGGCGAGGCCGTTTCATCACGGCCTTGACCAGCGAGGCAACGAGCGCCGTACCCCAGGCACCGACGATTGCGATCGCCTCCAGGCGAAGCCGTAGGGCCAGCAGCATCGCCACGATCACGGCCGGGATGATCCGGCTCTGGGGCGGGAAACCGGGCCATGAGACCGCTCGCATCAGCCGGGCCAGCGTCGGGCTGCTCCAGCGCTGCAGCTTCATGGTCACGGCGACGTCGATCGCCTCGCTGCGCCGGGCGCGGACGAGTCCGAAGATTGCGAGGAATCCGACGAGGCCCAGCCGCTCGACGAGGGCGGCCGTCCGGCCGCGGCGGACCGCTGTTCGTGGTGGGGCGACCTCGATGGGCGTGTGAGTCAACTGGGTCACCCCCCGAGCATGGGGTGGCCGATCGAAGGCGGGCCTGTCGCGAGACCAAACCGGTCTGCCAGCTCCGTTACAAGCGGACCATGTGCCATGGCCGGGACTCCCGGCGATCGCGCTGGCCCGTCCGTGGCCGTCGGCTGCCGTCCCGCGGCAGATCTCGACGCCTCGTGAAGGAAACGGCCCGGCGTTGCCGGCCCACGGCAGCAGGCGACGCCGCATGACCCTGGACCGTCTGATCTTGCCGTCCCACGGCACGATCGGGCCCGTTCTGCCGTGGGACGGGAGTTGACGCCGCCATCCCGCCGCTGATGTCGTCTGCTGCCACCCCACGGCAAGGCGACGGCCGTGCGACGTGCACGTGTCTCCGCATTCACCACGCGGCGGGCGGCGGTGTACCCTCCCCTCTCCACCTGCCACGACGCGACCGAAGAGGGAAGCCGACAATGCCGCGAATTGTCCGTGGGGCGCTCGTCCAGGCCAGCTGGACCGGCGACAAGGAATTGATGATCCAGAAGCACGAGGAGCGGGCGGTCGAGGCGTCCAGGCAAGGCGCCCAGGTGATCCTGTTCCAGGAGCTCTTCTACGGCCCGTACTTCTGCCAGGTCCAGGACACGCAGTACTACAGCTACACCGAGCTCATCCCCGACGGACCCACGACCAAGCGGATGCAGGACCTTGCCAGGGCGACCGGCATGGTCGTCGTGGCCCCGATGTACGAGGAGGACTCCCAGGCGTCCGGCATCTACTACAACACCGCCGCCGTCATCGACGCCGACGGCACCTACCTCGGCAAGTACCGCAAGACCCACATCCCGCACGTCAAGGGCTTCTGGGAGAAGTTCTACTTCCGTCCCGGGAATATGGGCTACCCGGTGTTCGAGACCGCCGTCGGCAGGGTCGGCGTGTACATCTGTTACGACCGGCACTTCCCGGAAGGGGCGCGAGCGCTCGGGCTCAACGGTGCCGAGATGGTGTTCATCCCGTCGGCCACGTCGCGCGGCCTGTCGGAGTACCTCTGGCGGATCGAGCAGCCCAGTCATGCCGTCGCGAACGGCTACTACGTGGGCACCATCAATCGCGTCGGCATCGAGAAGGAATTCGGCGACGACGACTTCTACGGCCAGAGCTACTTCGTCGATCCGCGCGGCCAGTTCGTCGGCGATGTAGGCGATGCGCATGACGAGGAGCTGATCGTCCGCGACCTCGACCTGGACAAGATCGCCGAGGTCCGCAACACGTGGCAGTTCTACCGCGACAGGCGTCCGGACGCATATGACGACTTGACACGCCCGTAGGCGCTATCATCCCCGCCGGCTCGGCTGTCTGGAGGAGGACAGCCGAGCCCTCACAGCAATGGCTCGCGGAGCGTCGCCTTGCTGTTCGGGGCGCGAGCGATGGATCGCCGTTGAGGTTGCCAATACCATGCGATTCGGGTTCACCCTCAAGCCTGAGCACAGCATCGAGCGCACCCTGGCGCTGACCCGCCAGGCTGAGGCGGCCGGCTTCGAGTACGGCTGGCTGTTCGACAGCCACGTCCTGTGGCGCGATCCGTATCCGCTCTTGACGCTGATGGCGGGTGTGACGGAGCGGCTGCGTCTCGGGACCTGCGTGACCAACCCCGGCACGCGCGAACCCTCAGTGACTGCTTCGTCCTTGGCGACGCTGGACGAGATCAGCGACGGCCGGATGGACCTCGGTATCGGCCGGGGCGACTCGGCGCGTCGGGTGCTCGGCAAGCCGCCGATCACGCTCGCCCACACAGAAGAGGCGATCAACGTCATCCGGACACTGGTCGCCGGGAAGTCGATCGACTACGAGGGCACGGAACTGACGTTCCCGTGGACCCGCGGCTGGGCCCTGCCAGTCTGGGTCGCTGGCTACGGACCGATGGCCATCGCCATGACCGGGCGGGTCGCGGACGGGCTCATCCTGCAGCTCGCGGACCCCGACCTCATCCGCTGGTTCGTTGGTCAATTGCACGAGGCCGCGACGGCTGCCGGGCGCGACCCGGCATCGCTCCAGGTGCAGGCGGCGGCGCCGGCCCACATCGGGCCCCGGGAGCTCGGACGCGAGCGAACGCGCTGGTTCCCGGCGCTCGTGTCGAACCACGTGGTCGATCTCGTGAACAAATACCCGCGCGAGCAGCTACCCGAGGCCCTGACCGGCTACATCACCGACCGAACCGGCTACGACTACCACCACCATGCCGAGGTCGGGTCGTCGAATGCCGCGTTCGTCGGCGACGAGGTGGCCGATCGGTTCTGCGTCCTCGGCGAGGTCGACGAGCACATCGACAAGCTGCGCGAGCTGGCGGACGCGGGTGTCGACCAGTTCAACCTGTACCTGATGAACGGCGACGAGGAACAGCAACTCGAGGCGTACGGCAAGGAGGTCATCCCAGCTTTCCGCTAGGCGTCGGCCGCGCAACGACTCGCGCCCGATCGACTTGTATCGGACGCAAGCAACCGGACGCACGGGCCATCCGATACCTCGCGGGATGCCTTGCATCCGACATCACATGCCGTGTCGCCGGTCGTTGGCGCGAGCTGGGGGACGAGGACGTCGCGGCGTGGGCATCCGATGACGAGTGCCCGGCACGCCCGGAAGCGGCCCGTACGCGAGCTTACGTCTGATGCAACGGCAATCCGACGATCCGGCATTAGGTGAGGTATCGCCGCCGATCCGTCGTCGATCCACCGTCGATCCGCCGTCGATCCGGCGTCGATGAGCGATCGCCGACGAACCCCTGGGGAGCGGCGGTACTGGCCAGGATGTCCGGCTGGTCAGCGGTACCCCGTCTGGGCGACGATGGGCGCTCGCGCCGCACGGTTCCCCCCGCCGTGCCGCGACCGCACTGGAGGAGCGGATGGCCGCCAGATTCAATCGCGGGCCGGATCCGTTCTGGGACGATGGCCGCGGTGCCCGCCGCCGCAATATGGTCCAGCGCACGGAAGCGTCGCTCGCCCTCATCCTCGCGATCGCCGCCTGCGGTCTCACCGCAGCGATGTGGCTGCGCCAGGTGATCCTGCCGCTGTTCGGCGTCGGCATCTGACCCGCCGGCCGCGCCGTCCCACTCCGCGGCGAGCGGCCCATCGCCTACCATCTCCCTCCTGACCGCCACGCCGTCGTCGTCCGAGGAGGGACCGCTTCGATGCGCACGTTGATCGCGAACGGCACCATCGTCACCGCGGAGGGGTCGCAGACCGCCGATGTCCTGATCGACGGCGAGGCTATCGCCGCGATCGGTGCCGGTCTCGCGGACGCCGGCATGACCGCCGACGAAACGATCGACGCGACAGGCAAGTACGTCATCCCGGGCGCCATCGACGTCCACACCCACATGGAGCTGCCGTTCGGCGGCACGTTCGCCAAGGACACGTTCGAGACGGGGACGCGGGCGGCCGCCTTCGGCGGGACGACCACGATCGTCGACTTCGCGGTGCAGTCGCGTGGCAAGTCACTGCGCGAGGGGCTCGACGCGTGGCATGCCAAGGCCGAGGGCAACGCGGTCGCCGACTACGGCTTCCACATGATCATGAGCGACGTCAACGACGACACGCTCAAGGAGATGGACGGGCTGGTCGCCGAGGGCGTGCCCGACTTCAAGCTGTTCACCGCATACCCGGGCGTCTTCTACAGCGACGACGGGGCGATCTTCCGGGCCATGCAGCAGACCGCCAAGAACGGCGGGCTGATCATGATGCACGCCGAGAACGGGATGGCGATCGACGTGGTCGCGGAACAGACGGTCGAGGCCGGTACGACCGACCCGATCGGCCACGGCCTCGCGCGCAAGGCGGTGTTCGAGGGCGAGGCGACCAACCGGGTCATCCGCCTGGCCGAGGCAGCCGGCGTGCCGGTCTACATCGTCCACTTGTCGGCGAGTGAAGCGCTTGCCGAGATCCGGGCCGCCCGGGACCGCGGCTCGCAGGCCTTCGCCGAGACATGCCCGCAGTACCTCTTCCTGTCGCTCGACGACCTCGGCAATGGGTTCGAGGGCGCTAAGTTCGTCTGCTCGCCACCGCTCCGGCCCAAGAGCCACTGGGACGACCTGTGGACGGGTCTCGTCAAGGACGACCTCCAGATCGTCTCGACCGACCATTGCCCGTTCGACTTCCACGGCCAGAAGGAGCTCGGTCGGGGCGACTTCCGCAAGGTCCCCAACGGGCTGCCGGGCGTCGAGGACCGGGTCGACCTGATGCATGACGGCGGCGTCGTGGGTGGCCGGATCACCAAGGAACGCTGGGTCGAGATCGTCTCGACCGCGCCGGCCAAGATGTTCGGGATGTATCCGCAGAAGGGGTCGGTCAGTGTCGGCGCCGACGCCGACCTCGTGGTCTACGACCCGGGCAGGAAGCGGACGATCTCGGCGAAGACCCACCACATGGACGTCGACTACTCGTGTTACGAGGGCCGCGAGGTCCAGGGCTCGAGCGAGGTCGTCCTGTCACGTGGCGCCGTCATCGTGCGGGATGGCCAGTTCACCGGTCGCAAGGGCGCGGGACGGTTCATCAAGCGCGCGACCGCGGACCACGCTCGGATCTCCTGAAGGAGCACGCCGATGGCCATCGCAGACACGAGATTCGGACACGTCAACGTCACGTCGCACGACTGGCGGCGACTGGCTGCCTTCTACACCGACGTGTTCGGTTGCACGCTCGTGCCGCCCGAACGCGACATCCGCAGCGCCGACCTGGATGCGGCCACGGGTCTCCAGGACGCGCACCTGACCGGCGCCCACCTCCGGTTGCCAGGCCACGGTGACAGCGGCCCGACGCTCGAGATCTTCTCGTACGACCAGCTCGACCGGCACCCGGGTGGCCGGGTCGACCGCCCGGGCTGGGGCCACGTCGCGTTCCAGGTCCCCGATGTCCCGGCGGCCGTCGATGCGGTCGTCGGCGGCCGGCGGCGGTCGCATCGGCGACGTCATCACGACGCAGACCGCCGACGGCCGGCGCGTGACGTGGGTCTACGCGACCGATCCCGACGGCAACCTCGTCGAACTGCAGGCCTGGTCGGCCGCGAGCGACCGATAGCGCGGATGGTCGCCGCGCGCCGGCACGCTCGCGTTCCGGCCGAGCTCGAACGACTGGCCGAGCTCCGCGAGATCGTCCGCGAGGTGGCCAAAGGCTGCGAGGCGCCCGCCGACTGTATCGACGATCTCGTCCAGGCCGTCGACGAGGCCGCCACGAACACGATCCGCTACGGCTATCGCGGGGGGCCTGGCTGGATCGACCTGACCGCAGAGCTCGCTGGTGACGACATCGTCATCACCCTGGAAGACGAGGCTCCCGAGTTCGACCCGACCGGTGTGCCACCGCCGGACATGTCCGTGCGCGCCGACCGACGCCCTCCGGGCGGCATGGGCATCCATCTGATGCGTCTCGCGACCGACTCGATCGAGCATCGAGCACGACCGGGCGGTGGCAACATACTCAGGCTGACGCGGTCGAGGGCCCGCGGTCCGAAGGAGGAGTGATCGATGGCCATGCAGACCACGGTCGAGCGTGTCGATGCGCGCGTCCCCGTCACCGTCATGGCGCTGTCCGGCGAGCTCGACGCGTCGAACTATCTCCGCCTCGTCGATGATGTCCGCCCGCTATACGCTGCCGGCGCCCGGCATCTGCTGCTCGACCTCACCGACCTCTCGTTCATCTCGAGCTCCGGTTTGGTCGCCCTGTTCTCGATCCTCATGGTCATGCAGGGCAAGGAGCCGCCGGACCCGGAACACGGCTGGAGCGCGCTCCACGAGATGGGCCGCGGCGTGGAGGAAGGGGCGACACAGGATGCCGTGCGGCTGAGCGGCGTCCAGCCGGCCGTCGGCGAGGTCCTCCAGCGGACCGGTATCGATGCGCTGTTCGCCAGCCATCCCGACCGGGAGTCCGCGCTCGCGGCGTTCTAGGTCCCGATGCCCCTGCCATGACCGACGACCATACGGCTTCGATCGAGACGATCCTGCGGCCGTTCGCACGCGTCGGCGATGCGATGGATGTCCGGATCGAGCTGGCGGGGAGCGATCGCTCCGACGGGCCGGTGGCCACGATCGGCGGGCCGCGGCTGACGCGCGACCTCGAAGCCGATGGACGCTTCGTCGGACGCCTCGTGGCCGAGGGTCCGGCCGTATCGCAGGGATCGGTCGTCGCCTCGCTCGAGGCCCTGGCGGTCGCGGTCGAGCGGGTCCTGGCGATCCCACCGGGCGAGGCCGCTCTCGACACAAGCGGGTCGGACCGGCGAAGCGGGATGGCGGCGGAGCTTGCTCTGAGCCGGCTGCAGCAGCGCAGCATCGTCTCGCTCGAGCCGCCCGAGGTGCCGGGCTACGACCTGGCGAGCTATTACGAGCCGGCGCGCGAGATCGGTGGCGACTTCTTCGAGCTGTTCCGGTTACGCCGTCGCGGCCGACCGCTGGGGATCGTCATCGCGGACGTGACCGGCAAGGGCATCGCCGCGGCGCTGCTGATGGCGTTCGCGCGGCCCGTCATGCACGCCGCGCTCCAGGCGGCGAGCGGCCCGGCCGACGCGTTGCGCCGGACGAACCGGATCCTGGTCGAGGAGCTGCATACGGCGCTGTTCATCACGGCGCTCGTCGGGCGGCTCGACGTCGGGACGGGTCGGATGCGGGTGTCGAACGCCGGCCACGAGCCGCCGCTCCTCATCCCGGCGGACGGCGGTCCGATCACCCAGATCGAGGGTGGCGGGTCGCTGCTCGGGATGTTCTCGCCGCTGGAGCTCGCCGAGACCGAGGTGGAGCTCGCACCGGGCGACCGGCTGCTCCTCTACACGGACGGCGTGACCGATGCGCTCACGTCGAGTGGCGAGCGATTCGGCAAGGGCCGTCTTATCTCGACGATCGAGGACGCGCGCGACGGGTCGGCGCACGACATCGTGCGGGTGCTGAGCCAGGCGGTGAACGGTTTCTGTGCGGGTGTACTGCCGACCGACGACGTGACGATCGTGGCGGTCGGGCGCAACTGACGTCGCAGCCACCCGCCGGACACGAAGCGGCCGCCGGGTCGAGCGTCGACGCCGGCGGCCGAGGTGCAGCGTGGTGGGTGTCAGACCGTAGCAACGGTCCTGCGGTCGAATATGCGGATCAAGGCGAGGATCAGCAGCTCGACGAGGGTCCAGCCGATCAACGCGACGATCGCCGCGATATCGAGCTTCGAGCCCTGATCGGCCGTCACTCGGTCGATCTGGAACATGCCGCGGAACGGCTCGACGAACGGATCGGTGATGGTCAGGATGAGCTGGACGATGTCGTTACCAGGGTTCGCGACCAGCAGCAGCAGGATGATGCGCAGGATCAGCGCGACCTGCAGCACCCCGAAGAGGAAGGTCACGAACCGCGCGATCACGGCGGCTGTGCCGGGACCGGCCGGCACGTATGCCCGCTCGGTCGTCCGCACGGCCGTCGACTGCGGCTCGGTGACGACCGGGTCGGTCGTGGTCGTCTGGTGGGTGGTGGTTCGTTCGTAGTCGGTCATGGGTGGGCCTCCTGGGCTTGCGAGCCGGAGGATGGCCTCGGTACCTCCCCGCGCGCGCATCACGCGCCGCAGCGCGTGCTTGCAGGGGCATGTCAGACGGCGATTCGTTGCGCGCCGACACCGGCTCTGCGCACGCCGCCGTGGTCACGTGCCGGGTCGTCAGGCCGGGCGGAGGGCGATCAGCTGGGCGACGTTGCCCGATGACTGCGAGGACGTGGCCGCGAACGTGCCGGTCGCGCCCGAGGCCGCTCGGATGACGCTCGCGGACATCAGCGAGGTGAACTGGCTCGGCGAGGTGCCGATCAGGTCGCACCGTTCGGTGAAGCCGGCGGGCGGCGTCCACGTTGACCCGGCCATGTTGCCGAAAATGGCGACGAGCATCGTGTTCGCGACCGGCGTCGTGATCGACGGGGCGGTGGCCGTCGTCGAGGCGGTGGGCGCGACCTGGCCGCCGGAGGCGGCGATCGGGTTGGCGGTGTTGACGCCGCTGTAGGCATGGATCGTGCCTGCCGCGAGGCGAGAGGCCGAGAACGTCCAGGTCCACGACGCGGGGTCTCCCGCTGCCGCCACGCGCCAGTAGGTGTGCATGCGCAGGCTGGACGTGTAGGTATCGGTCCGGATGAGGGTCCAGCCGGCCGGCGCGGTCACGGTGGAGGTCCCGCGCACGCCGAGCGAGGCGAGAAGCACGTCACCCGCCACGGTGCCGGTCGGCCGGGCCAGGTTGATGCTGGTCGTCGAGGCGTTGTTCGAGCCGAAGCTGACGGCACGGAACGCGATGCCGCTACCCGCCGGGACGTCGGTCACGGTCCAGGTGAAGGTGTCGGTGGCATCGACGGCCGGCCCGTCGCGCACGGTGATCGACACGGCGTACGGGCTCGATGGCGGCGGCGACCGAGCTGATCGTGCCGGTGATCAGGCCCGTGCCGGTGTTGATGCTGAGACCCGGCGGCAGGTTGGTGGCGGCATAGGTCAGCGGGTCACCGTCGGGATCGGTCGCTCCTGCGTCGAGAGTGACGCCCGTGCCCTCGGGATCGGTCCGGTTGCCCAGGTTCTGGTCGAAGGTGGGCGGCAGGTTCGGACCCGGGACATCGGTCACCGTCCAGGTGAACGTGTCGGTCGCGTCGACCGTCGGCCCGTCACGGACCGTGATCGACACCGAGTACGGGCTGCCGGCGGCCGCGGTCGAGTTGATGGTGCCGGTGACGAGACCCGTGCCGGTGTTGATGCTGAGACCCGGCGGCAGGTTGGTGGCGGCATAGGTAAGCACGTCGCCGTCG
This sequence comes from uncultured Chloroflexia bacterium, assembly GCA_963831715.1. Classification (GTDB taxonomy): domain Bacteria; phylum Chloroflexota; class Limnocylindria; order Limnocylindrales; family CSP1-4; genus SPCO01. Next base: position 181,528 of record CAWHRB010000001.1, read on the forward strand.
AGGTCGGTCGCCCCGGCGTCCAGGTTGATGACCGTGCCTTCCGGATCGGTTCGGTTGGGCAGGTTCTGATCGAACGTCGGCTCGTTGTTGACGGGCGGCGGCCCGCCGGCAGCCGGCCGGAGGGCGATGAGCTGCGCCGCGTTGCCCGACGACATCGTCGCCGATGCCACCGCCGTACCAGTCGCGCCGACTGCGGGCCGAAGCGCATCGGCCGACATCATCGAGGTGAACTGCGACGGTGATGTGCCGATCAGGTCGGCGCGTTCGACGAAGCCCGCGGGCGGCGTCCACGTGGTGTTGGCGAGGTTGGCGTAGAAGGCCACGAGCATGGTGTTCGCGACGGTCGTGGTGATCGACGGTGCCGTTGACGTGGGCGAAGGAGCCGCGGCCGGCTGACCGCCCGAGGCGTCGATCGGGGTCGTCGCGTTGACCCCGCTGTACGCGTGGATCACGCCGGCCGCCAGACGCGAGCCCGAGAACGTCCAGGTCCACGTCGCCGGATCGGATCCGGTCGCGAGGCGCCAGTAGACGTGCATGCGCAGGCTGGACGTGTAGGTGTCGGTGCGGATCAGCGTCCAGCCCGCCGGGGCGGTGACCGTGGATGTGCCGCGCACATCGAGCGACGCGAGCATCACGTCGCCCGCGAGGGTGCCAGCTGGCCGGTTCAGGACGATGCTCGTCGCCGAGGCGTTGTTCGAGCCGGAGCTGACGGCTCGCAGCGCGATGGCGCTGCCCGTCGGCACGTCGGTGACGGTCCAGGTGAACGGTGTCGGTGGCGTCGGCCGGCCCGGTCGGCGTATCGCGGACCGTGACGCTGACGCTGTATGGGCTGCCGGCCGCGGCGGTCGAGCTGATCGTGCCGGTGATGAGACCGGTGCCGGTGTTGATCGACAGGCCGGTCGGCAGGTTGGTCGCGCCGTACACCAGCGTGTCGCCATCGAGGTCCGTCGCCCCGGCGTCGAGGTTGATGACCGCGCCCTCGGCATGGGTCTGGTTGGGCACGTCCTGGTCGAACGTCGGCTCGCGGTTCACGTTGGTGACAGTCCACTGGAAGGTGTCGGTCGCGTCGACCGTGGGTCCGTCGCGGACCGTCACGGACACGTTGTACGGGCTGCCCGCGGCCGCGGTGAACGCGATGGTGCCGGTGATGAGGCCCGTGCCGGTGTCGATGCTCAGGCCGGCCGGCAGACCCGCGGCAGCGTAGGTCAGCGGGTCGTTCTCCGGGTCGGTCGCCCCGGCGTCGAGGCTGATGACCGCGCCCTCGGCGTTCGACTGGTTCGGCACGTCCTGGTCGAAGGTCGGTGGCTGGTTGGGTGGCGGCACCTCGGTAACCGTCCAGGTGAAGGTGTCGGTCGCGTCCACCGTCGCACCATCACGCACCGTCACGCTGACGCTGTACGGGCTGCTTTCGGCGCCCGTCGCGCCGATCGTGCCGGTGATCAGACCAGTCGTCGGGCTGATGCTGAGCCCAGGGGGCAGATTCGCGACCGCATAGGTCAGCGGGTCGCCATCGAGGTCCGTCGCCCCGGCGTCGAGGCTGATGACCGCGCCTTCGGCATGGTTCTGGTTCGGGACATCCTGGTCGAAGGTCGGCTCGCGGTTCACGTTCGTGACGGTCCAGGTGAACGTGTCGGTGGCGTCGACGGTCGCGCCGTCCCTGACGGTCACCGAGACGCTGTACGGGCTTCCAGCGGCCGCGGTGAACGCGATCGTCCCGGTGATGAGCCCGGTCGACGTGTTGATCGACAGGCCCGGCGGGAGGTTCGTCGCGGCGTAGGTCAGCGGGTCGTTATCCAGGTCGGTCGCCCCGGCATCGAGGCTGACGACGGCGCCTTCAGCGTGGGTCTGGTCCGGGACGTTCTGGTCGAACGTCGGCTCGTTGTTGACAGGCGGTGGGCCACCGGCCGCAGGGCGCAGGGCGATGGCTTGCGCCACGTTGCCCGACGAGGCCGTCGCCGTGGCCGAGACCGCCCCGGTGGCACCTGCCGTCGGGCGCGAGATGTCGGCCGACTCCAGCGAGGTGAACTGCGATGGCGACGTCCCGATCAGGTCTGCGCGTTCGACGAAGCCCGCGGGCGGAGTCCACGTCGAACTGGACATGTTGGCGAAGAACGCGACCAACCGCGTGTTGTTCACGGTCGTCGTGATCGACGGTGCGGTGGCGGTCGCCGACGTGGTGCCCGCAGCCTGACCGCCGGACGCGTCGATCGGCGTCGTCGTGTTGACCCCGCTGTACGCGTGGATCGCGCCGGCGGCAAGGCGGGAGCCGGAGAAGGTCCACGTCCAGGTGCCCGGGTCGGAGACCGTCGCGAGGCGCCAGTACGAGTGCATACGCAGGCTGGAGGCGAAGGTGTCGGTCCGGATGAGCGCCCAGCCGGCAGGTGCCGTCACGGTCGATGTGCCACGAACGCTCAGCGAGGTCAGCATCACGTCGCCAGCGACGGTGCCAGCTGGCCGGCTCAGCGTGATGCTCGTGGTCGATGCGTTGTTGGAGCCGGAGCTGAACGCGCGGAGGACCGGAACCGCGCCTTCCACCACATCGCTGACCGCCCAGTTGAAGGCGTCGGTGGCGTCGACCGTGGCGCCGTCGCGCACGGTGACCGACACGGCATACGGGCTGCCCGCGGCGGCGGTGAACGCGATGGTGCCGGTGATCAGGCCCGTGCTGGTGTTGATGGACAGACCCGGCGGCAGGTTGGTGGCGGCGTAGGTCAGCGTGTCGCCGTCGAGATCGGTGCCGCCCGCGTCGAGGCTGATGACGGCGCCCTCGGCATGGCTCTGGTCGAGCACGTCCTGGTCGAATGTCGGTTCGCGGTTGACGTTGGTCACGGTCCACGTGAAGGTGTCCGTCGCGTCGACCGTGGCCCCGTCGCGGACCGTCACCGACACGTTGTACGGGGTGGCCGAGGCGGTGAACGCGATGGTCCCCGTGATGAGCCCGGTGGTGGTGCTGATCGACAGGCCCGGCGGCAGGTTGGTGGCGGCGTAGGTCAGGGTGTCGCCGTCGAGATCGGTGGCGCCAGCGTCGAGATTGACGAGGGTGCCTTCGGGATCCGTCCGGTTGAGGACGTCCTGGTCGAACGTCGGCTCGCGATTGACGTTGGTCACGGTCCACGTGAACGTGTCGGTCGCGTCGGCCGTCGGCGGGCTGTCGGTCACCGTGATGCTGACGGCATACGGGCTGCCGGCGGCGGCGGTGAAGGCGATGGTGCCGGTGATCAGGCCCGTGCTGGTGTTGATGCTGAGGCCCGGCGGCAGGTTGGTGGCGGCGTAGGTCAGGGTGTCGCCGTCGGGGTCGGTGCCACCGGCGTCGAGGCTGATGACCGCGTTCTCGGCATCGGTCCGGTTGGCCAGGTTCTGGTCGAACGTCGGGTTGCCGTTGACGTTGCTGACCGCCCAGTTGAAGGCGTCGGTGGCGTCGACCGTGGCGCCGTCGCGCACGGTGACCGACACGGCATACGGGCTGCCCGCGGCGGCGGTGAACGCGATGGTGCCGGTGATCAGGCCCGTGCTGGTGTTGATGGACAGACCCGGCGGCAGGTTGGTGGCGGCGTAGGTCAGCGTGTCGCCGTCGAGATCGGTGGCGCCCGCGTCGAGGCTGATGACGGCGCCCTCGGCATGGCTCTGGTCGAGCACGTCCTGGTCGAATGTCGGTTCGCGGTTGACGTTGGTCACGGTCCACGTGAAGGTGTCCGTCGCGTCGACCGTGGCCCCGTCGCGGACCGTCACCGACACGTTGTACGGGGTGGCCGAGGCGGTGAACGCGATGGTCCCCGTGATGAGCCCGGTGGTGGTGCTGATCGACAGGCCCGGCGGCAGGTTGGTGGCGGCGTAGGTCAGGGTGTCGCCGTCGAGATCGGTGGCGCCAGCGTCGAGATTGACGAGGGTGCCTTCGGGATCCGTCCGGTTGAGGACGTCCTGGTCGAACGTCGGCTCGCGATTGACGTTGGTCACGGTCCACGTGAACGTGTCGGTCGCGTCGGCCGTCGGCGGGCTGTCGGTCACCGTGATGCTGACGGCATACGGGCTGCCGGCGGCGGCGGTGAAGGCGATGGTGCCGGTGATCAGGCCCGTGCTGGTGTTGATGCTGAGGCCCGGCGGCAGGTTGGTGGCGGCGTAGGTCAGGGTGTCGCCGTCGGGGTCGGTGCCACCGGCGTCGAGGCTGATGACCGCGTTCTCGGCATCGGTCCGGTTGGCCAGGTTCTGGTCGAACGTCGGGTTGCCGTTGACGTTGCTGACCGCCCAGTTGAAGGCGTCGGTGGCGTCGACCGTGGCGCCGTCGCGCACGGTGACCGACACGGCATACGGGCTGCCCGCGGCGGCGGTGAACGCGATGGTGCCGGTGATCAGGCCCGTGCGTGGTGCTGATGGACAGACCCGGCGGCAGGTTGGTGGCGGCGTAGGTCAGCGTGTCGCCGTCGAGATCGGTGGCGCCCGCGTCGAGGCTGATGACGGCGCCCTCGGCATGGCTCTGGTCGAGCACGTCCTGGTCGAATGTCGGTTCGCGGTTGACGTTGGTCACGGTCCACGTGAAGGTCGACGGGACCGGCGGATTGAACGGATCGTCCGCGGTGACCGTGACGTCGTATGGGCTGCCCGCGGCCGCAGTAAACGCGATCGTGCCGGTGATGTGGCCGGTGGTCGGGTGCATGCTGAGCCCGGCGGGAAGGCCGGTCGCAGCGTACGTGAGCGGATCGGACTCGGCGTCGTTCGCCGTGACCGTCAGGTCGATGACGGCGCCTTCGGCGTTGGTCTGGTTCGGCACCGCGGTGACGACCGGCGGACTGTTGCTGGGCCCACTGGTCGTCGTGAACGTCCAGGTCGGGCTGGTGCGGTCCGCGATGCCGTCGCTCGTCACGGCGTACCACTCGTAGCCCGTGCTCGGCACTCGACTCGGCCACGGCATCGACGCCGTCGAGCCAGACGTGGTCTCGACCGTCCCGATCAGGTCGAAGCCGGCCAGCGCGGTCATGTCGTACGGCAGGTCGAACTGGCTGGTCGCGTCGGTCTCGAACGTGCCGAACTTGGGCGAGAAGGTCCGAGCTTCGATGGTGTTGAGGCTCGGCCGGAACTTGTAGTACCGCAGCCAGCCGTCGCCGCCGTTCGGACGGCTCTGGTAGTCGGTCAGGACCTGATGGACCGGCTGACCGCATGAGTTCGTCGATGTCAGCCGACCCTCGCCGGGGTAGTGGCCGTTGACGAACATGAAGACATTGCAGTTCGGAGCGACGAGCTGCGTCCAGACCTGCGCAGCGGACAGGCCGTCGGCACGGGTCGTGACCCGGGACGATGGGCGAGCATTGGACGTGTTCAGGAACGCGTGCGTGCTCAGGATCACCTGGCGATCCGGATAGCGATCGATGATCTCGTCGGCCCACTGCACGGCATAGGTCGGCATATCGATCTCGAGATGGATGATCAGGAAGTCGATCCCACCCGCAGTGAACAGCTCGTAGTTGTCCTTGTTGAGTCGCTGGACCTGGCCGGCCTCCTCGCCGAGCCAGCCGCCGTACCAGGGATTGACCGGGAGGTTGTAGCGCTCGGGCGGGAAGTACTCATCCCACAGGTCCGACGTGACGGCGCCGGGGTTGCTCATGTCGTGGTTGCCCGGGGCCAGGTTGTTCGGGATGCCGGCGTTGTCGAGGGTGTCCATCGCCGCATCGGCGCGATCGAACTCCTGCCTGACGGTGTCGAAGTTCTCGGTGATGTCGCCCAACTGGCTGACGAAGACGATGTTGAGGTCGTCCTCGTTGTCGACGATCCATTGCGTCTGCTGATTGAACGTCAGGAAGTTCGAGCTATCGACGTAATGCTGGGTATCAGGGATCACGACGAAGGTGAAATCCTCGGCCGCCGAGGAGCCGGCAGTCCGCCCGTAGAAGGATGTCGTCAGTGTTCCACCGTTCGGATCACTCACTCCGACCTGCAGCGTGGGGTTGACGGAGACACCGGTCGCGCCGTTGGTGGGCGCGACGTTGGTCGGGATACTCGGTGGGATGTTGGCGGTCGAGACGAACGGCGTGCCGGCGACGAACAGCGGTCCGTTCAGTGTGCCGTTGACCGTGGTGCCGGCGGAGCTGGCGATCGTCCCGCCCGCGCCCTCGTCCATGCTCCAGCGGGCGACCATGCCAGGGGCCGACGCGAGCGGTCCGGTCATTGCGGCCTGGATCTGCGCCTCGGACCGGATCGTGTTCCAGATGCGGGCCTCATCCATGATGCCGTTGAAGGCACCGACCGGCGTCCCGCCCGAGTTCATTGCCGTGCCCAGGCCGGCGTCCTGCGTGCTGTCGGGGCGGAGCGGCTGGCCAACCGAAACGGGCGTCATGTCGAGAACGCCGTTGAGATAGATGCGCCACGTGCCGCTATACGTGACGGCGGCGTGGTACCAGACCCCCGTCTGGATCACGGTGTCTGCGAACACAGGGTGATTCAGGCCCGGCGTCGTACCAGCGGCGCCTTCCTCGAAGTCGGCGACGAGCCTGCCGGTCGCGTTGTCGATCCCGAGGAAGTAGTTCATGTCGGCGGCCGTGCCATCGGCTTCGTTACGTCCCTTGGTGATCAGCGGGATGGCGGCGGCCAGACCGCCGGCGCCCGTCTGTGTCGGGACACCAGCGCCATCGCGGCGGAACCACGTCTCCAGGGTGAACTGCGACAGGCCAAGCGTCGCGCTGTCCCCGAACGTGACGTAGTCGTTGGTCCCGTCGAAATCGAGGCCGAAGTTCGGCGCAGGACCCGGGTCGATCACCGTGACCGTGATCTCGTCGAAGATCGTGTTCGTGCCATCGGCGGCCGTCAGCCGGAAGACATAGTCGCCCGGCCCACTGCCGGTGAATGAGACTGACGTCGACTGCGAGTTCGGGTTGGCGATCGCCGCCGAGTCCGGCCCTGTGATCTGCGACCAGGTCGTGGTCAGGGCCGATGGCAGGCCGTCGTCGAGCGCCAGACCATCGAGCAGCGCGCTCGAGGGCAAGGTGACGTTCTGGTTCGGACCGGCGCTGACCGTCGGGATGTCGAATGGCGCTCCGGCCGGCCACGTAGTGCCCGCACCGGTGATCGTGCCGTCGGCGTCTGGGGCGACACCGTCGTCGAGCGCGGTCCCACTGCCCTCGCCCATCGACCATCGGGCGACCAGCCCTGTCGTCGACGCAGGGAGCTGGTGGACCCCGGACTGGATCTGCGAGAGGTTGCGCGCTCCAGTCCAGACCCGTGTCTCATCGATCACGCCCTGGAACCGTGCCGTATTGCCGGGCGCACCGGTCGTGGTCAGCATCACGCCGAGGCCGGCGTGCTGCGTGGTGTCCGAGCGCGGCGTCGCGTTTTCCACCTCGGAGGCCTCGAGCCGGCCGTTGAGGTAGAGGCGCCACGTCGTGCCGTCGTAGGTCGCGGCGGCGTGGTACCAGACACCGTTGACGAGCGGCGTGGTGCCGGAGATCGGATGATTCAGCCCGGTCGCCATGTCTTCGAAGTCGGCCGCAAGCACGTCGGTCGCATCGTTGATGCCGAGCAACCAGTTGGCATCGACGTTCGAGCCCTCGGTCTGTGGGCCGCCGTGCGTGACGAGCGGGAGGAACTGGGCGATTCCGCTGGTGCCCGTCTCGGCGGCAACACCAGCGCCCGTGCGCTTGAACCACGTCTCGATCGTGAACGTCGACAGGTCGAGCTTGGCCGGATCTCCGAACGTGACGTATGCCCCGCTGGACCCGAGGTCGAGACCGGTTGGCTGTTGCGGCCCGCCGGTGGGCGTGGCGGTGGCCTGGTTGGACGCGGTCGACTCGTTGGTGGAGTCGTCGACCGCCGTGACCACGTAGAAGTAGGCCGTACCGTTGGTGACGCTGTTATCGACGAATGCCGGCGATGCCACGAGCGTCGCGCCGTTTATCGGCGACGTCAGGGCGACCGGGCTCGTGGTGCTGCGATAGACGTTGTAGCCGGCCAGGTCGGGCTCGCCGTTCGCGGCCCACGTCAGCCCGACGGTCCCGTCACCCGGTGTCGCGACGAGACCCGCCGGCGCTCCCGGGGGCGTGGTGTCGAACGAGATGTCGAATGGAGCACCGGCGACACGCGAAGACCCGCTTCCGATGATCGAGCCGTCGGCGAGCGGAGCGATCGAATCGCCGACCGTCGTGCCGGCAGCTTCGCTCATCCCCCACCGAGCCACGAGGTTCGTGCCGCTGGTGGGCTCAGCGTTGATCGTCGAGCGGATCTGGGCGAGGCTTCGAGCCCCGCTCCAGACGCGCGCCTCGTCGAGGACGCCCTGGAAGCGGGCGGTGTTCCCGGGATTGCCGTTCGTCATGAGCATCACGCCCAGCCCGGCGACCTGCGTCGTGTCCGACCGAGGCGTGAAGGCGCCTTCGACCTCGGTTGCTTCGAGCTGGCCATCCAGGTACAGCCGCCAGGTCGTGCCGTCGTAGGTCGCGGCCGCGTGGTGCCAGACGTCGTTGGCGATCGGGGTCGAGCCGGAGATCGGATGGTTCAGCCCGGTGGCGGTGTCCTCGAAGTCGGCAGCCAGGACGTCCGTCGCGTCGTTGATGCCCAGAAGCCAGTTTGCATCGACGTTCGAGCCGTCGGACTCGGGACCGCCGTGGGTCACGAGCGGGATGAATTGCGCGATGCCGCTCGTTCCCGTGGAGTTCGCGACGCCAGCGCCCGTCCGCATGAACCAGGTCTCGATCGTGAAGGTCGGCAGGTCCAGCTTGGCCGGATCGCCGAAGGTCACATAGGAGCCACCGACCCCGAGGTCCAAGCCGTTGTCGCCCGGCGTTGGCGCACCATGAACGGTCCCCGTGCCCGAATCGGTGAACGTCGCGCCGGCGACCGGGAAGAACCTCCACTCGTAGCTCGTCGGGTGGAGGACGAGCCGCGTGACGCCATATGTGTCGTCGTTGAGGGCGATGCTCGTCGGCTTCTGGACACCGGCAGCGTGGTGCTCGGCGCCGCCGGTCCCGACCGTCATGTGACGGATGCCGAAGGCCGGGTCGAAGTTGCCGGCCGGATCGAGTGGCTGGAAGACCTCGTAGATGTGGTCGTGACCGACCAACCCGATGTCGACGCCCGCGGCGTACAGGCTGGCCACGAGGTCGGACATCGCGACGAGGTTGGTCGAGCCCGAGCTGAACCGTGGCTTGTGCCACACGGCGATGACATTCTTCGAGGCGTTCGCGGCCAGGTCAGCGACCAGCCAGTCGTGCTGATCGGATCCGGCGACGCACCCGCCGCCGGGGACGTTGGCACACTCGGAGTCGAGATTCACGACGTGCCAGTTCGCGTCGAGGTCGTAGCTGTAGTAGCTCGTGCCGCCCGCGTTCGCGTTCGCACCGAAGTAGGCGAAGTAGTCGGTCAGGCTGGCCGGCGTGCGCACGCCATTGCCCCAGTCGTGATTGCCCGGGACGGGTCGGGTTCGCGCCTTGAACGGGCCCCATGTCGGCTCGTAGCACGCCGCGAACTCCGCGGCGGTGCCGGTCTCGTACACGTTGTCGCCGGTCGTGATGATCGGCCCGTCGATGCCGGCCATGATCGCGGCGGTCTCTGTATCGCCGGTTTCCGTGCACGTCGCGAGGTCGCCGATCGCGGCAACGACCGTGCCGCTGGTCTCGGCGGCGGTATGGAAGGTCCAGGTCGGACCGGTCGTCGTCGTGGTGCCGTCATTTACCGTCGCGAACCACTGGTATGTCTGGCCGCCTCCGAGACCTGTCCAGGAGTGGATCGCGTGGGCACCGGACGCGATGGCCTGCGGAGCTCCGAGGCTGGCGTAGTTGCCGCTGGCCAGCGGGCGACCGAAGAATTGAACGTTGACCGTCCCGCCGTTGGGGTCGGAGGCGATCACGTCAAGAGTCGGCGGCCGGACGACTCCAGTGGCGGCGTTGGCGGGTGCGACCAGCGCCGGGGCGTTCGGCGGCTCGGGGAACGCGAGGTTGAAAGGTGCGCCTGCGACTCTCGCGACCGGGGATCCCGCGATCGTGCCGTTGGATGCAGCGGCAGTGGCGGTATCGGAGACGTTGATACCGCTCGCCTCGGTCATCGGCCAACGAGCGACCAACCCCGCGGGCGCCGATGACAACTCGCTGTTGATCTCGGCACGGATCTGGGCGAGCGACCGGGCTGCGTTCCAGACACGAACTTCATCGAGGGTGCCATGGAACCGTGCGAGGTTTCCGGCGTTGATCGCGCCCGTGGAGTTGAGTGACACGCCCAGCGCGGCGTGCTGGATGGTGTCAGACCGCGGGGGTGGGGCCGATTGGGTGGCCTCCAACTGGCCGTTCAGGTACAGCCGCCAGTTCGTCCCGTCATACGTGGCGGCCACGTGGTACCAGGTGTTCATCGCGATGACCGAGGTGCCGCGAACCGGCTGATTGGCACCGTCCGCCATGGTCTCGAAATCGGCCGCGATCACGTCGGTGGCGTCGTCGATCCCGAGCAGCCAGTTGGCATCGACATTGGAGCCCTCGGCCTGGGGACCGCCGTGAGTCACGAGGGGCAGGAAGCTCGCGATGCCGCCGGTGCCCGTGCTCCCGGCCGTGCCGGCGCCGGTCCGCCTGAACCAGGTTTCGATGGTGAACTGAGCCAGGTCCAGCTCGGCAGGGTCGCCGAACGCGACATACGTAGCGTTGGTGACCGTGGCCGGTGTCGCCACCTGACGGAGTTCGAGCCCGTTGGCCGTCGGTAGGACGGGCGGCGTAAATCCTTCGGGCCATGTCGGCGCATTGACGAGCGTTCCCGTGTGACCCGAGTTTGAGCTATCAGCCGTGGTTGTGCCGGTGCCCTCGTTCAGATGCCATAGCCCGAGGAGGGCCGGGTCGTCACCGATCTCGACGTCCTTGGAGGTCTGGATCTGGGCCAGGCTCCGGGCCTGGTTCCACACTCGGGCTTCGTCGATCTCGCCATCAAGGAACCCAGCTGCGGGGAACGACGCGCTCGATCCGATCGCCGTTCCAAGGGCCGCGTGCTGGATGCTCGCCGACTGGGGCAGGAAGGCGGTACCGAGATTCAGAGTCCGATCCAGGACGCCATCGAGATAGATGTTCCAGGTGGAGCCGCTGTACGTCGCGGCCGCGTGATGCCAAACGTCACTGGTCACAACCGTGGAGGCGGTGACCGGGTGGTTGCCGCCGTTGACCGTGTCCTCGAAGTCGGCGACCAACACGCCGGTGGCCGCATCGATTCCAAGGAAGTAGTTGACGTTGAGGTTGGCCGGCGCATCGGCCTCGGCTCGTCCCTTCGTGAGCAGTGGGATAGCCGACGCGATGCCGCCAGTGCCCGTCCCGGTTCCAACGCCATTGCCCGTGCGCTTGAACCAGATCTCCAGCGTGAACGCGGTCGCGCCGAGACCTGGAGCGACTCCAAAGGTCACGTGCTGATTAGTCCCGTTGAGATCGAGACCTGTGCCCGCGGCGGCGCGGACCTCAGCGATGGGGAGCTTGAACGGCACGACGCCGAGTGCCGGGCCGATCAGGGACGTCGCGAGCAGGACGACCTGAAAGACCGCGAGCTTGGCGGCGATATTACGCGCGCTCGGTACCCTCAAACCCCTCGGGCCCTCCCCCGACCCCCCCGGGTCAGATGCGATCCCCTCGAAGAACGGGCCGGTGCCGAATGTCTGGGCGGGTCGGCACGAGTCCTGTGACGAGTTGGGCGGACGGTACTAGTGCCGTGTAGTTAACGCAAGTTTCAAGATCGCCGATCGGTGCATTCGCGCACCGGGAGCCGTTATGCGCGAACCCTGGTCGCAGTTACCGCGTGCGCGGGAACCCGAGATCGACCTTGCTCGTGCCTGGATCGGGCCAGCGCGACGTGACGATCTTGGCGCGCGTGTAGAACTGGATGCCCTCGGGGCCGTACATGTGCAGGTCGCCGAACAGGCTCGACTTCCAGCCGCCGAAGCTGTAGTAAGCGACCGGGACCGGAATCGGCACGTTGATGCCGACCATCCCGGCGTTCACCTCGAACTGGAACTGGCGCGCCGCGCCCCCATCGCGAGTGAAGATCGCCGTCCCGTTGCCGTACGGGTTCTCGTTGATGAGCTTGACCGCCTCGTCATAGGTCTTGACCCGCACGACGGTCAACACCGGGCCGAAGATCTCGTCACGGTAGGCGTCCATCGACGTCGTCACGTTGTCGATCAGGGAGGCACCAAGGAAGAAGCCCTCGCTGTCGCCGAAGAGCGGGTGTTCGCGGCCGTCGGCGACGATCGTCGCCCCCTGCTCCTTCGATGAATCGAGGTAGCCCGCCACCTTGTCGCGGTGCTGGCGGGTGACGAGCGGGCCCATCTCGGCGGTTGGATCGCTGCCCGGACCGACCTTGACGTCCGGCAGGCGCTTCGAGATGGCGTCGACCAGCGGGTCGGCGACGTCGCCCACCGCGACGATCGTGGCGATGGCCATGCATCGCTCACCGGCCGAGCCGTAGCCGGCCGAGACTGCCGCGTCGGCGGCCATATCCACGTCCGCATCGGGCAGGACGATCATGTGGTTCTTCGCCCCACCGAGCGCTTGGACGCGCTTGCCGGCCTTCGTCCCGGTCTCATAGATGTAGCGCGCGATCGGTGTCGAGCCGACGAAGCTGACTGCGGCGATGTCGGGGTGCTCGAGGATGCGGTCGACGGCCACCTTGTCACCGTGGACGACGTTGAACACGCCCTCGGGAACGCCCGCCTCGCGGAGCAGTTCGGCGATGAAGATCGACGCCGACGGGTCCTTTTCGGAGGGCTTCAGGATGAAGGTGTTCCCGCAAGCGATGGCCGTCGCGAACATCCACATCGGCACCATCGCCGGGAAGTTGAACGGCGTGATACCGGCCACGACGCCGAGCGGCTGGCGGATCTGGTAGACGTCGACGCCCGTGCTCGCCTGCTCGCTGAAGCCGCCCTTGAGGAGGTTCGGGATGCCGCAGGCGAACTCGAGGTTCTCGAGCCCGCGGGCGATCTCGCCGAGGGCATCCGAGGGGACCTTGCCGTGCTCGGCCGTGAGGTGGGCGGCGAGCTCATGCCGGTTCTGGTCGACAAGGTTGCGGATCTTGAAGAGGATGTCGGTGCGCTTGCTGAGCGACGTCGATCGCCAACCCGGGAAGGCGGCCCGTGCCGCGGCGACGGCGGCGTCGACCTCCTCGATCGACGCGAAGTCGACGTGTCGAGCCAGCACACCCGTGGCCGGGTCGTAGACATCACCCCGGCGGCCGGAGGTCCCGGCGACCGACTGACCGCCGATCCAGTGGCTGACCCGCCCCGGTGCGGCGGCGGTGCTGATGTCTGGTTCGGCGACTTGCGTCATGGGAGGGTCCTCGTCTCGGGCGGCGATCCGACCACGATACGTCAGAACGGGGGTCGAGTCTCGGGATCGGGCCAGCCCGGCCGGGCCTCCTCCTCGGGCTGGGTTGCCCGGCGCGGCAGCCAGACGCCGACGAGGAATGCTGCGACCACGGCCGCCACGGCGATCCCCAGCGCGAGCACGCCACCCGCCGGGAACGGCCCCGCGACGAGCGGATCGCGCCACGTCGTCGATACGGCGGCGCGGGCGATGCACCAGGTCGCGACCGCCACAAGGAGTCGGGTGCCGTCGCGCGCCTGGAACACCCCGAGCGAGCTGGCAGCGAGGATGAGCAGTGCGGCGAGCGCCGTCCCGAGTGCCTCGTAGACCTGTGCCGGATGTGACGGGATCGCCGGCGCGAGCGAGACCCACGGTCCGGGACCGAGGAACGCGGTGGCCCACTCGCCATCGAAGACCCGACCCTGGCCACTCCCGCCGAGGACCATCGACAGCTTTCCACCGACGATCGCAACGAGCAGCGGGATCGTCGCGATATGCGCCGCCCGCCTGACCGGCCAGCCCAGCAGCAGCGCCACGATGGCCCCGGTGACCAGGCCGCCGACGACGGCCAGCCCGAGCTCGAGACCGCCGACCGCAGGGTCGAACAGCGCCAGTGGCCCGGTTCGGAACGCCTCGGGCACCACCAGCGCATAGCCGATGCGCCCCCCGATGATCGCCCCCGGCACGGCGCCGATCACGACGTACAGGAGGTCGTCGTTCCGCAAACCGTTGCGCTTGGCCAGGACCCCCGCGGTCGCCAGGCAGACGAGCACCACCAAGGCGAGCGCAAGCGTCTGCCAGCGCACCGTCAGGCTCGAGCCGAGGTGGACGAGAGGGTCGAAGTCGAACGCGATGAGGGCGATCGGCACGGTCGCCGCAGTGTACCCGCGCGGGATGTGTCGGCTAGCCGACACACCGGGTGTAAGGTACTCGGTGCCCACGCTGTGTCACGCGCGACACCATCATCGATATCGTGCCGACGAGCGCGGGGGCGCAGATGGGTGCGATGAGGGGGAACGGTCGGAGGGGGCCTGGGGGCCTTCCGATGAGTCCCGGCGTCCGGCCCACGGGGGACGGGCCGGACGTCGTGACGATGGCGAGGGGATGCCGTGTCTGTACGTCCGAGGGCCGTGCCCGGCCTGGACATCACGCTGCTCGGTCGGGTCGCGATCCGAGCCGCGGACGGCGCGGAGATCCGCTTCGTCGGCCGCCACGTGCAGGCGCTGTTCACGCTGCTGGCGCTGACGCGCCGGCCCCGAACGCGCGAGGCCATCGCCACCGACCTGTGGCCCGAGTCGCTCGTCGCGGCGACCGGACCGCTCCGCCAGGCGCTGTATCAGCTCCGGACGGCGCTGGTCGGAGCCGGCTTGCAGGTCGATGCCATCCTCGAGTCAGATGCCGAGACCGTCGGGTTGCGACCGGAGGCGATCCGCTCGCTCGACGTCGCACGATTCGAGGCGTGCACGGACGATCCGACCTGCAGCGCTGAGGAGGCCGTCGCGTTGTACGCCGGTGACCTCGCTGAGGGCCTCGGTCACGACTGCTTCGCCGCCGAACGCGAGCGGCTCGCCGACCGGTTCGAGGATGCCCTGGCGCTCGTGGCTCGCCGACGACTGGCCGCTGCGGACGAGGACGGTGCACGGCTCGCCGCTGAGCGACTGATCACCCGGGATCCGCTTCGTGAGGAGGCCCACGAGGTGCTCATCGCCGTCCACGGCATCAGCGGGTCGCGCTCGCAGGTCGTTCGGCAGTACCGCCGACTGTGCGATGTCCTGAGTCGCGAGCTGGCCGAGGCACCGCTGCCGGAGACGGACGCGACCTACAGGGCGGCGCTGGCACGGACGATCGCCCGGTCGCGGGAACGGGCCGCCGCCATCGAGCCGCCCGGGGGCACGAACCTCGCCGTGGTCCGCTAGACAGTCGATCAGCCTAGCGGCTAAGGACGTCCACGAGTTCCCGGACGGCGTCTGCGGACCGCTGGAACGCGACCTGCTCAGCGTCGGTCAGCTCGATCTCGAACACTCGCTCCATGCCCGCGCGACCGAGGACGACCGGCACGCCGACGAACAGCCCGTCGACGCCGAACTCGCCCTGCAATCGGACGGCGCAGGGCAGGACGCGCTTCCGGTCGAGCAGGATCGCCTCGACCATCTCGAAAGCGCCAGCGGCAGGCGCATAGAAGGCGGACCCGGTCTTGAGCAACGCGACGATCTCGGCGCCACCGTTCGCGGTGCGCTCCTCGAGGGCCGTCACGCGCTCGGCCGGGAGCAGCTCGGTGATGGGCACGCCGGCAACGGTCGAGTAGCGCGACAGCGGGACCATCGTGTCGCCGTGTCCACCGAGCACGAATGCGTGCGTGTCCTCGACGCTGACGCCGAGCTCCTGCGCGATGAAGGTCCGGAACCGCGCACTGTCGAGGACGCCCGCCATCCCGATGACCCGCTCGCGCGGGAACCCGGAGGCGTCCATGGCGACGTGGCACATGGCGTCGAGCGGGTTGGTCACGACGACGATGATCGCGTCCGGCGAGACCTGCGCCGCCTGCTCCACCACGGATCGGACGATGCCCGCGTTCTTGGTGAGGAGGTCGTCCCGACTCATGCCCGGTTGGCGAGCGAGGCCGGATGTGACGACGATCACATCGGATCCAGCGCTGTCGGCATAGTCGTTGGTCCCGACGACGCCGGCGTCGTGGCTCACCACCGGTGCGGCCTCGGCGAGATCGAGCGCCTTCCCCTGCGGCAGACCGTCGACGATATCGACCAGGACGACATCGGCCAGGCCGGCCTCGGCGATGCGCTGCGCGGTGGTGGCGCCGACGTTCCCCGCGCCGATGACGGTGACTTTGTTGCGGGCCATCTCGATCAGCCCGCCCCGTGATCGGATTCGAGGTCGGGGAACCGCGTGTCGGGATCGACCACCGGGCCGGCAGCCCGGATCTCATCGCCGACGCCATCGGCATAGGCCGCGAAGTTCGCCCCGAACATCGCGGCGAGCTGCTTCGCTTGCTGGTCATACGCCTCAGCATCCGCCCAGGTCGCGCGCGGATCCAGGAACGACGCCGGCACGTCGGGGCAGTCGAGCGGCACCTCGAACCCGAACGTCGGATCGGTCCGCGTCGGGACCGCGGCGAGGCTGCCGTCGAGCGCGGCACGCACCATCGACCGAGTGTGGGCGATGTTCATCCGCTCCCCGGTCCCGTACGGGCCGCCGGTCCAACCCGTGTTCACCATCCAGACCTGGGCATCCTGCTCGGCGAGCCGATCGGTCAGCATCCGGGCGTACTCGCCGGGGTGGCGTGGCATGAACGGCGCCCCGAAGCAGGCGGAAAACGTGGCCTTCGGCTCCTTCACGCCGACCTCGGTGCCGGCCAGCTTGGCGGTGTAGCCACTGATGAAGTGGTAGGCGGCCTGGGCGTGGGTGAGTCGCGCGATCGGCGGCATCACGCCGAACGCGTCGGCGGTCAGCAGCACCACGGTCCTCGGCTGGGCGGTCATGCCGGTCGGGTCGGCATTGCCGATAAAGTGCAGCGGGTAGGCGCCCCGGGTGTTCTCGGTGAATCGCTCCGAATCGAGGTCGAGCTCGCGCGTCGTGGGGTCCAGGTCGACGTTCTCGAGCACAGTCCCGAAGCGCCGTGTGGTCTGGAAGATGTCAGGTTCGTACATGGGCGAGAGCCGGATCGTCTTCGCGTAGCAGCCGCCCTCGAAGTTGAACAGGCCGGTGTCGGACCAGCCGTGCTCGTCGTCGCCGATCAGGCGGCGCTCGGGGTCGGCTGACAGGGTCGTCTTGCCGGTGCCCGACAGACCGAAGAAGACCGCGCTGTCGCCGCCCTCACCGACGTTGACCGACGAGTGCATCGGCAGGACACCCTCGTCGGGCATGAGGTAGTTCATGACCGTGAACGCGGACTTCTTGATCTCGCCGGCGTACTCGGTGCCGACGATGATGATCTCCATCCGCTTGAGGTGGAGGAGGATGGCCGTCCCGGTGCGCGTCCCTTCCGACGCCGCGTCCGCGTGGAATGACGGCACGCAGATGATCGTGAAGTTCGGTTCGAAGCCGACCAGTTCCTTCTGCGTCGGGCGGCGGAACAGGTTGCGCGCGAAGACGCTGGCCCACGCCGACTCCGTGTAGACGCGCAGCCGGCGCTGATGCTCGGGATCGGCCCCGATGAGCATGTCCTGGCTGTAGAGGTCCTTCTCGGCGCAGTACGCCACGAGCCGGCGTCGCAAGCGGTCGTAGCTCGCCTCGCCGATGGGCCGGTTGACCTCGCCCCACCAGATCTTGCCGTTGCTCGACGGTTCATCGACCACGAACTTGTCCTCGGGCGAGCGACCCGTGTGCTTCCCGGTCCGCACCACCAGCGGCCCCTCGGCGGCGATCAGGCCCTCCCCGGCGCGGATCGCGTCCTCGACCAGCTCCGCGCTTGAAAGGTTCGCGCGGACGCGGCGACCCAGGGGCGGGGTGGTGCGATGGGCGATCGGTGTCGGGGGGCGTTTCGGCCGAGTCGGCGGCTCTGTGGTGGCCATTGGTGGCGGGCTCCTTGGCGCGGGCGATCAACTCACGGATCGACCGGCCGCGCGTACCGCTGGCGATGTTCCGGGTGGTGGCCCGGTCAGGCTAGCGGGAGTCGGCTTCCACAGTCGCGCGTCGTCGATGCTACCACGTTGCGGTTCGGTTGCGACAAGGGGTCCGGTGAACCGGGTCGGCCCGTACCATGGTCGCCCACCGTCGGTCGCGGACCACTCCCAAGACTGGAACCCCTCCTTGACCGGCACGCACCGCGGCCCGTAGCATCCCCGGTACAACCGAAGAGCACGTATCAAGAGATGGCAGAGGGACCGGCCCGTTGAAGCCACGACAACCTACCGACGCGATGTCGGCAAGGTGCCAAGTCCGGGCAGGTCCTCCTGCGAGATACGGGTCTCTCCCGGGGCCCCATCGATCGACAGGTCCTGACCCATCCACGCCGGTCCGTCGCCGACGAGCGACCTGGAGACCGATGTGACCGCACCGACACTGACCCCGCCCACCACCCGACCCAGCCCGGGCACGACCGAGCCGACGACGGCCGGTGCGCGCATCACCGGGATGGCGTGTCGGGCCTGTGGGCTGGCCCAGCCATTGGCCGTCGCCTACGTCTGTCCGGCGTGCTTCGGCCCCCTTGAAGTGACGTACGACTACGGGGTCGTCGCCCGAACGCTTACCCGCGACGCGATCGCGTCACGAGCTCCCGGGATCTGGCGCTACCTCGAACTCCTCCCGGTCGACGCGCCGCCGGCACGCTCGCTGCCGGTCGGTTCGACCCCCTTGATCGCCGCGGATCGCCTCGCCCCGACATTGGGCGTCGAGCGGCTGTGGATCAAGGACGACACCCGCAACCCGTCGCTGTCCTTCAAGGACCGGCCCGCCGCCATCGCCGCCGCTCGCGCCATCGACTTCGGCGTTCCAGCCCTCGCTTGTGCGTCGACCGGCAACCTCGCCGGCGCGACGGCGGCCGCGGCCGCGGCAGTGGGGCTGCCTGCATACGTGTTCATCCCCGCTGACCTCGAGGCCGCGAAGGTCGACCACGCGCTCGCGTACGGCGCAACGGTCGTCCCCATCGATGGCACATACGACGATGTCAACCGGCTGTGCCTCGAGATCGCCGACGAGACCGGCTGGGGCTTCATCAACATCAACCTGCGTCCGTTCTACGCCGAGGGCTCGAAGACGCTCGCCTACGAGATCGCCGAGTCGCTCGGCTGGCGCAGCCCCGATGTGGTCGTGGCCCCGGTGGCCTCGGGTGCGATGTTCACGCGGGTCGCACGCGGCTTCGAGGAACTGGCCGACATCGGGCTCATCGAGCGGCGACCGATCCGCTTCGTCGGCGGCCAGGCAAGCGGCTGCGCGCCGGTCGCGACGGCATTCGATGCCGGCACGGACGACATCGAGCCGGTGCGCGAGCCCGACACGATCGTCCGCTCACTGGCCATCGGCAACCCGGCCGACGGTCGCTATGCGGTCGAGCTTGCGCGCGCGAGCGGCGGATCGATCGAGGCGATCCCCGACACAGTGACGGCCGAGAACATCCGCGACGTCGCCCGGCTCGAGGGCATCTTCCCGGAGACCGCCGGCGGCGTGACGCTCGGCGCGGTCGCCGCCGCTCGACAGCGTGGCGTGGTCCGGGAGGGCGACGAGGTCGTCGCGCTCCTGACCGGGAACGGCCTCAAGACCCCGGACGCCCGCGCGCTCGGGCTGCCGGACGGTCCCGGGCTGTCGGACGGTCCCGGGCTGGCGCCGGTCATCCGGCCCAGCCTGTCCGCGTTCGAGGCGTGGCTGGACTCGGTGTCATGAGCACGGTCCGCATCCCGCCGACGCTCAGGACCGCGACCGGCGGGGAGAAGCTGGTCTCCGTCCCGGGCGGCACCGTCCGCGAGGTGATCGCCGGGCTGGTCGCCGCGCATCCGGGGCTGGAGTCGCAGCTGGTCACCCAGGACGGCGACCTGAACCGGTTCGTCAACGCGTTCCTCAACGACACCGACGTGCGTCACCTCCAGGCGCTCGACACGCCCGTCGGCGAGGCCGACACGTTGGTCCTGCTACCGGCAATGGCCGGCGGCTGACACCGGGCTCGCCTCCCCGGAGTAGGCTGGGGCTCCCATGACGACCGGCAACGGTCCGAGCGCTGACGACGAGGCGTTCTGGCGCGAGTTCCTCACCCGCGGCGACGCCATGGAGAAGCGCGCTCGCCGCGTGCTCCGATTGCTGCCCCACGGCCCCAGATGCAAGCTCTGCGCCGCCCCGTTCGGTGGGGCAGGTGCTCCGCTGATGCGCGCCATCGGGAAGCGGCCGGCCCTCAAGAACCCGGGCGTCTGCAATTCATGCTTCGACTTCATGGAGAAGCACCACGGCGGCGCGGAGATCGATGGCAGCTACCTCTTCGCGGACATCCGCGGCTCGACGGCGCTCGCGGAGCGAATGCCTCCGCTCGAGTTCCGGGCACTCATCGACCGGTTCTTCAAGACCTCGGCGCAGGTCGTATTCGACAACGACGGCGGCGTCGACAAGTTCGTCGGCGACGAGATCGTCGCGTTCTTCTTCCCATTGATGTCCGGGCCGCGCCACGCGGGGGCTGCCGTCAACACAGCCATCGCCCTGCTTCGAGCCACCGGCCACGAAGATCCGGGCGGGCCGTGGGTGCCGCTCGGCGTCGGCGTGTCGACCGGGCTCGCGTGGGTCGGCGCGGTCGGCGACGAGCAGCGCACCGACCTCACCGCGCTCGGCGACAACGTCAATATCGCCGCTCGGCTGGGCGGCCTCGCCCGCGCGGGAGAGGCGCTGCTGACGGTCGAGACCGCGACCGCCGCCGGCCTCGACCCAAGCCTCGAACGGCGCACGCTCGACCTCAAGGGCAAGTCGGTGCCGACCGAGGTCGTCAGCCTGATGATCAGTCCGGTGCCGGCTGTGGCGAGCTAGGCCCGGTCGAGCGCCTCGCGCAGATCGGCTAGCGCGCGGTCTCTGACCCGCCACATAGCAGGCCCGATGGCCAAGAAATGAGTGCGATGGCCAAGCGGGCCTAAGGCTTTGCACGATGTGCCGCCCCGGCGCTCTGGAGCATCGTCAGGCCGTGGCCGCCACACGTCAGGACGGACGATCGAGCGGCGAAGGTGGAGACGACGATGCACGGATTTGGACGCGCCTATCCCTTCCTGATGAACGATCTACTCCGCGCTGACGAACGCCGAGTGGCCGACGAATGGCGACGGTTGCATCGCATGCCCGATGCCCCGCCACTGCCCGCCGCCCGCCCGGACACCTACCAGGTGCGCGGGTCGCGGCGGGTCGCGGTTGGCCCACTGGTGCGCCGGTTCCTCGGTCGCGGGATCTGATCGACCGATCGCGCTGCTGGGTTGCCCGACGGCGAGGGGGTGCGGATGATATCGGGCATGTCGGCCCGCATTTCAAGCCCGGTCCTGATCGGCCGCGGGCAGGATCTCGAGCGGCTCCAAGGCGCGTTCGATCGTAGCCGGAGCGGTGAAGCCCGATGCGTCGCGATCGGTGGCGAAGCGGGGGTCGGAAAGACTCGTCTGGTGGATGCCTTCGGTGAGCTCGTCGAAGCCCAGGCTGGCCGTGTCCTGACCGGCGGATGCATCGAGCTAGGCGACGACGGATTGCCGCTGGCGCCTTTCATCAACGCGATGCGCGACCTCGAGCCGGCAGTGGTCGCAGCCGCCACCGACCCGGACGGTCTGGGCATCGAACCCCTGTTCCCGGGACGAGGGCTTCTCGGCCGCGCGAATGACCTCGAGCCGGTCACTGCGGCTCAAGGTCGCCTGTTCGAAGGCGTGCTCCGGCTGCTCGGACGGCTCGGCGCCGACCGACCGACCGTCTTGGTCCTTGAGGACTTGCACTGGTCGGATCGGTCCACGCGCGATCTCGTGCGCTACCTGGCTCGGTACCTTCGGCGTGAACGAGTCGTCCTGATCCTGACGTACCGCAGCGACGAGCTGCATCGACGTCACCCGCTTCTGCCACTCCTTGCCGAGCTCGGGCGTCTGCCGGCCGTAGAGCGCATCCTGCTCGATCCCCTAGATCGACAGGAGACCGAAGCGCTGCTCGGGAACCTGATCGACAGTTCCGTGGATCGGAGCACGGCGGATCGGTTGTACGCGCGCTCCGATGGCAACCCGTTCTTCGTCGAAGAGCTCGTCGCCGGTGGGGCGCTGACGGGTACTGCACTACCGAACACGTTCCGGGACATCGTGAGTGCGCGCTTCTCGACGCTCCCCGAGGAGACCCGGGCGATCCTGCGTGTCGCTGCGGCGATCGGCCGACGGAGCGATCACGAGCTCCTTGCGGCGCTTGCGCAGGTCGATGACGACGATGTGGTGCGTCGCCTTCGACCGGCCATCGACGAGCACATCATCGTCGGAATCGAAGATCCGATCGGCGCGGCCTATGAGTTTCGCCATGCTCTGGTGGCCGAGGCCCTGTATGACGAGCTGCTGCCGGCCGAACGCACGATCCTCCATGGCCAACTCGCCGAGCGGCTCGAGGAACGGGCGGCGGCTGGACATCGGCGCCGCCCCAGCCAGGCGGAGATCGCATATCACTGGTACCGCGCCCATGCGCCGGCTAGGGCGATCGCTGCCTCGGCCCTGGCGGCCGATGAAGCGGCCCGGATGGTGGCATTCCCAGAGGTCCACGCCCATCTTTCCCGCGTGCTGGAGCTGTGGCCGGCAGTGCCCGACGGCGAGGCGATCGTCGGCATGGATCGCGCCGCCATCGCCGAGCGCGCTGCCGAGGCGGCGGCGGCGGTCGGTGACCATGGCAGCGCTATCGCCCTCGGACGCGACGCCTTGGCTCGACTGTGGTCGCAGGGGCTCGTGGATCGCTGGCTGTGGGTGAGTCACCGGGTCGCCTGGTATCAGTTCGACTCAGGTGATCTCGTGGGCGCGCAGTCGACCGTCACAGCATCGGCTCGTGTCGCTAGAGACGCGAACGTCACGGCGCAGGCGCGCGCGTTGACGGACGAAGCTCAGGTGCACTGGTCGTCTGGCCACTTCCGGGAACAGCTCGCCGCCGCCGAACGAGCAGTCGCCTTGGCTCAAACAGCAGGCGACAGGATTGCTGGCCTCCACGCTCGGATGATGGTCGAGACGGCCAGGATCTCAACCGACGACGTCGAAGCAGGGGTGACCGGACTAGAGCACCTCCTCGTCGATCTCTCTGATGGGCCTGAGGACCTGCGTGCGTTCACAGCGATCGAGCTGACGCACGGCTTGAACATCGGCGGGTGGTACGACCGATCGGTGGACGTCGGCTATCGCGAGCTGGCGTGGCTACGAGCGCGAGGCCTGTTTCCACGTTTCTCTCCCTACGTTGCGACGAATCTCACGGATGCCCTGATCGTCATAGGCCGATGGCCGGAGGCATGGGCCCAAATCGAGGCGCCGGACTGGCCGCGCGAGGGCAGTCGAGCATCTGCCTGGATGTTCGAGTCCGAGGCTGAGCTAGCGTCGCTGCAGGGCGACCCCGAACGTGCCGATCGGGCGATCAATGCGGCGAGACAGCGGGTGTCGGAACGGGACGCTCCAGTCGACCATACATGGCTCCATCGCGCGGAAGGGATCGTCGCGCTGGCCGAGGGCCGCCTCGCGGACGCGAGCCGAGCCTTCTGGGCGGCGATCGGTCGGTCCGCGGACCCAGGTGCGGATCACCCGATAGTCTACTGGGTGGTGGGGTTCGCCATCGGATGTGAGGCGTCGATCGCGGCGACGGCGCGCGCGAATCGGGACGGACCTGCGGAGCGGGAGGCCATCAAGCGCGGTCGGCACTTGCTCGAGATGGTCGAGCGATCGAGCTCGTCGCGTTCGGGCGATACGCCCGCGAACAGCTTCCAGGCGGCGCTTCGACAGGCGGAGGGAGGGCGCCTCGGCGGAGAGGACGACGCCGACAGCTGGGCATCGGTGGCGGCCGAAGCGGGCGCGCATGGATGGGATCACGACGAAGCGCTCGCTCGGTATCGGCAGGCCGAGGCGACGTTGATCAGGGGTCAGGATCGATCGGCGGCCGAGGATGCGCTCCGACGGGCCGCGACGCTTTCGACAAGACTCGGCGCCCACCCCTTGGAAGCACTCGTTCGCGACCTGGCGACCCGAGCGCGGATCGACGTGGCGCCCGAACCGCCCGACCCGGCGACCCCGCGGCAGCCACTGGCTGAGCCGTACGGGCTGACTCATCGCGAGCGCGAGGTGCTCGCGCTCGTCTCCGCGGGTCGGACGAATCGGGAGATCGGCGAGGTGTTGTTCATCAGCGAGAAGACAGCGTCCGTCCACGTCACCCACATCCTCGACAAGCTGGGGGTCTCGAGCCGGGTCGAAGCGGCGTTGCTGGCGTCAAGGTCAGGTGGGCACGAGCCATCCGATCCGTCGAGCGATCGACGGTCAGGCTGGAGTCGCTAGGTCGAGCCGACCGACCTAGGCGCGCTCCAGCGCCTGACGCAGGTCGGCGATCAGGTCGTCAACGCCCTCGATCCCGACCGACAGGCGGATCAGCGCCGGGTCGATCTCGAGCTTCGAGCCAGCGACCGACATGTGGGTCATCGCCGCGGGGACCTCGATGAGCGACTCGACGCCACCCAGCGATTCGGCCAGGGTGAAGAGCCGCGCCGCCTCCGCGATCGCCACGGCTCTCTCCGCGGCCGACCCGGACGCCCCAGGCGCGGGGACGAACGAGACCATGCCGCCGAAGCCCGGGTAGCGGACCTCGGCGATGTCGTCACGCGAGCGGAGGAACTCCGCGACCGCGCGCGCATTCGCTCCGTGCCGCTCGACTCGGATATGCAGCGTGCGCAGGCCGCGAAGGACGAGGAAACAGTCCAGCGGGCCCGGGACCGCCCCCATGGCGTTCTGCAGGAACCGCAGTCGCTCGGAGATCGCCTCATCCGACGTGACCGCAACCCCCAGGACCACGTCCGAGTGGCCGGCGAGGTACTTGGTTGCCGAGTGGAACACGATGTCGGCGCCCATCGTCAGCGGCCGTTGCAGGGCCGGCGACGCGAACGTGTTGTCGACCACGATCAGCGGCCGCCGCCCGCCCTCGGCCGAGCGACGATCCACGGTCCGGGCGACCTCCGCGATGTCGACGGTCTTGAGCAACGGGTTGGTCGGCGTCTCGAACCACACGAGGCGCGTCCGCTCCGATAGCGCCTCCCACAGCGCATCCATGCCCTCGGTCAGGTCGATGAAGGTGGACGTGACGCCGCCGCCCGGCCCGCGGACCTTGTCGAGGTAGCGATACGTGCCGCCGTACACGTCGTCGCCGACGACGATCTCGTCACCTGGATCGGCGAGCTCGGCGATGGCCGCCGTGGCCGCCGAACCGGAGGCGAACGCGAACCCGTGCCGGCCCGCCTCGAGGGCGGCGATCGCACGTTCGAGTCGATCCCGCGTGGGGTTCTGCGAGCGCGCGTACTCATAGCCGCGACGCGGCTTGCCGACGCCGTCCTGCTCGTAGGTCGAGGTCTGGTAGATCGGCGGCGCCACGGCCCCGGTCAGCTCGTCGGGCTCTGCGCCGGCGTGCACGGCCAGGGTGTCGAACGACGGGTTCTCGATCTCGTCAGCCCGCGACATGCACTGATGATGGCATCGTGCCGGTCGGCGCGTCGGTGTCAGCCGGTCGGCCGCCAGTCGTCCCGTTCGTACACGAGCTCCTCGCCGTCGTATTCGTCCATCTGCGTCCCGACGTGGATGAAGCCGAACCGGGCGAGGACCGCCTGCGAGGCGAGATTGTCGGGCGTGGTCGACGCGCGGAAGCGGGTGATGCCGTGCTCGCGCCAGGCCCATTCGAAGATGGCACGGACGACCTCGGTCGCGACCCCCTGCCTTCGGTAGGCCGGTTCCACGCGATAGCCGACCTCGACCTGCCCGGAATCGTCGGGCGGGCTGTGGAACCCGATGGAGCCGATCACCCGGCGGCCGTCGCGGTCGCTGAGGACGATCGCGCGCCCGAGCCACGGCTGTGCGGTCGGGTCGGCCGACAGGTCGGCGATGCGGTACTCGAGGAAGTGCTCGAGGTCGTCGGACATGTTGGCCGGGACGCTCGCGCCGATCTCCGATTCGGCCGCCGCCGTGTCACGTTTCCTGAGCGCCTGCATGAACGGCAGCGACATCGAGACCAGCTCGAAACGGGGGGTCCGGATGGGCGGGACGGCGGGCATCGGTGCATCTTCGCACCACCGCCCGCCTACGGGAACGTGATACAGTGAACGCGCACGTTTTCGAGCCTCGAGGACCCCATGGACAGCACCGCCGTCACCGTCACCGACATCTCCCTGCGCGAGCGCTTGCTCGCCTGGAAGGAGATCCTCGAGACCGCCAATCCGCCGGTCTCGCGCCCCCTCGACACGGTCGGCAAGTGGCTCGTCATCACCCGCGCTGCCGTCTTCCCGATGACCATCTGGTCCGGACTGATCGGCGGGCTGCTCGCGGTCGAGGCGAACCGCGTCGCCGGTGGCCCGGCTGTCGACTGGGGGCTGTTCCTCCTCGCCGTCGTCGGCCTCGTGCTCGCGCACGCCGCGAACAACATGATCAACGACTACTTCGACACGACCGGTGGCGTGGACACCGACGACTACGTCCGGGCGCTGTATGCGCCGCACCCGATCCTGTCGGGCTGGGTGACGAAGCGCCAGCTCGCGGCGGCGATCCTCATCGTGAACGCGCTCGGCGCCGCGATCATGCTCGCGCTCGCCGCCGTCCGAGGGCCGCTGATCATCGCGTTCGCGCTCGCGGGCCTGTTCGTGTCCGTGTTCTATGTCGCGCCGCCGATCCGGCTGAAGCACCACGGTCTGGGCGAGCCGGGCGTATTCCTCGTGTGGGGTCCGCTGATGATCGGCGGCACGTTCCTGGCCGCGACCGGCACGATCCCGGGCTGGGTGCTGCTGGTCTCCGTCCCGTACGCGCTGCTCGTGACGGCGGTCCTCTTCGGCAAGCACATCGACAAGATCGAGGCCGATACGAAGCTCGGTGTCCGGACGCTGCCCGTCATCCTCGGCGAGACCCGAGCCCGGGTCGTCGGGCAGTGGCTGATGATCCTGTTCTACCCGCTCACCGTCGCCGCCGTCCTGGCGGGCTGGATCGGGCCGTGGGCACTGCTCGTCGTACTCGCGGTCCCGCGTCTGTTCGGCGTCCTGGCGGTCTTCCGTCAGCCGAAGCCGGCCGGTCCGCCGCCCGGCCGGGAACGTGGTTGGCCACTGTGGTTCGTCGGCTATGCGTTCGTGCATACCCGCCGCGCCGGCGGGCTGCTCACGCTCGGGCTGCTGCTGAACGCACTCCTGCCGATCCCGCTGCCTCTGCCCTGGCTCTAGCTCGTCGCGCGGCCTAGCCGCCGGCGCGGCCTAGCCGCCCGCGGTCGGGTGATGGGCCAGGTACTCGAGCAGGTCGAGCTTCGTCACGATCCCGATGGGGCGCTCGCCTCGGACGACTACCAACGCCGTCGACGCGCCGCTCAAGAGCGAGAACGCCTCGTCCAGGCTCGCGCCGGCGTCGACCAGTGGCAACGGCGCGTCCATCACCTCCCCTACCGTGCGGTCCACGACCGACGGGTCGCGGTACGCCCGGTCGAGCAGGCCCTTCTCATTGATCGAGCCCACCAGCCCGACGACCTCGTCGCCCTCGGGCCGCTCCGAGACGGGCAGCTGGCTCACGCCATACGCCTGGAGCGTCGCGATCGCCTCGCCGATCCGCTCCGTCGTCCGGGCGACGATGACCGGCGGCCGATCCGATGGGTGATGGCGGTCGGCCAGCAGAGCATCGATCCGGGTCGCAGACCCGGTGGTCGGCAGCAAGCCGTTGATCCGCATCCACTCGTCGTTGTACAGCTTCGACAGGTAGTTCCGCCCGCTGTCGGGCAGGAGTACGACGACGACGGCGTCCTTGCCGCGGGCGGTCGCGGTGAGTTCACGCACGACCTCGCGCGCTGCGACCATCGCGGTCCCGCACGAGCCGCCCGACAGGATCCCTTCTTCGCGGGTGATGCGGCGGGCCATCGCGAAGGCGTCCCGGTCGCCGACCCTGACCCAGCGGTCGATGATGGACGGGTCGTACGTCCCTGGGAGGAAGTCCTCGCCGACCCCCTCGGTGAGGTACGGCCGTGCCGAGTCGCCGGACAGGACCGATCCTTCCGGGTCGGCGCCGACGATCTGGATGTCGGGATTGCGCTCCTTGAGGACGTGCGCGACCCCGGAGATCGTGCCGCCGGTCCCGACACTGGCGACGAAATGCGTGATGCGGCCCTCGGTCTGCTCCCAGAGCTCGGGCCCTGTCGTCCGCTCGTGGGCGGCCGGGTTCTGCACGTTCCAGTACTGGTCGGGTTTGAAGGCGCCCGGGATGTCCCGGGCCAGTCGGGCGGCGACGCTGTAGTACGACTCCGGCGATTCGGGCGCAACGTTGGTCGGACACAGGACGACCTCCGCGCCATATGCCCGGAGCAGTGCCTGCTTCTCGGCCGATTGCTTGTCGGCCATCACGAAGATGCAGCGGTAGCCCTTCAGCACGGCGGCGATGGCCAGCCCGTGACCGGTATTGCCGCTGGTCGGCTCGATGATCGTGCCGCCCGGATTGAGCAGACCCTCGCGCTCGGCCGCCTCGATCATCGGCAGGCCGATGCGGTCCTTGACGGACCCACCCGGGTTGAGCATCTCCATCTTGGCGAGGAGCGTCGGCTGTCGATCCGATGGCCCGAGGTCACGCGTGATCCGGCTCATCCGGACGAGTGGCGTGTTGCCGACCAGATCGAGTACTGACTCGACGTACTGCATCGGCGGGGAGTATAGGTGCGGCGACTTCGGCTTGGATGCCTCCCGGAATGGGAGACGCCCGAGCCTGGCCTGGCTCGGGCGTCCGGGACGTGTGGACTGGATCAGTCGAGGCCGCGGTCGGCGCGGGTGTCCTCGAGCGCGTCGTACGAGCGGTCGCCGGTCGGGACCGACAGGCCGCGGTCGGCGCGGGTGTCCTCGAGCGCGTCGTACGAGCGGTCGCCGGTCGGGACGGACAGGCCGCGGTCGGCGCGGGTGTCCTCGAGCGCGTCGTACGAGCGGTCACCAGCGGGAACCGTCACGACTTGGGTCCCGATCGCGGGGGCCTGCACTCCGATCACCATCCCCAGGACGGTACCGGCTGCGAAGACGACTGCCAGGATCGGCACGGCGAACGCCGTCCGGGGCTCACTGAAGGTCGGCTGTCGGGTTGCCTGCATCGTGGTCTCCTTCCATCCATCGTCCCCGGCGGTGGTCCCGCCGGCCGATCGATGATTCGATGCGATGCACGCTATGGGCAGCGACCCACCCGATTCATCCGGTACCTCCCTCATTCGTTGGCGCAAAACGGCCGGCGAGCTCCGCGCGGTTGCGGACGTTCATCTTGGCGAGCACGTTCGACACGTGGCGCTCCACGGTCTTGCGCGACACGAAGAGCGCGGCCGCGATCTCCGGGTTGGTAGCCCCGGCGGCGATGAGCGTCGCCACCTCTCTCTCGCGGGGCGACAGACTACCGAACCCGGCTTCGAGATCGGATGACCCGCGACGCCAGGTTCGGACGCCCAAGCGCCGCAGGCTTCGTTCGGCGATGCTCGCGAGCGCCGGGGCGCCCATCTCCATCGACCGGGCGGCGACGTCGCGCAAGACAGTCGCAGCGGCGCCACGGTCGATCTCGACCAGGGCCCGACCGCGATCGAGCCGGATCAGTTCGGCGTCGAGGCGCAGTCCCATGCGTTCCGCGTCCGCCTCAGCGTCAGCCAAGTCGCGGATCGCATCGCCTGGCCGGCCAAGCGAAGCGGCGATCAGGCCAACCACCCACGTACGCCAGATCCGGTCGAGCGGTATCGGCCCGGGTCGTTCGGCCTCCCAGGCGTCGAGCGTGAGCCGAGCGGTCTCCGGCTCGGCGACGCGGGCCGATACTTCAGCCGCCGCGATCTCGAATCCCAGCCGACAGCGTGGACACCTCGCTTCGATCGAATGACGGCGCCCGGCGGCGAGATGCCGGTTCACCTCGTCGGCTGCTGACGGGCCGTCGAGTCTCGCAAGCCACAGGGCGATCGCCTGGTGGAATGCGATCCGATGATGCGGATCGGGCTGTTTCGCGAGTCCGTCCATCAAACCGTCGAGCGCCTGGCGCCGCTCGCCCTGAAGAAAGGCGATCTCCCACGACACCATCCGCGTCCGCGCGCGAAATCTTCCAAGGTCGCCGACCCGAGCGGCCAAGTCACGCACGCTGCCAAGAAGCCGAGCGGCTTCGTCCACCTCGCCAAGTTGGATGTGCTTTTGAACGAGGAAGAAGCCGGCGTCGACGGCGATGGACGGCAGGAATCGCTTGTTCGCTTCGGTCCAGACCTGGCGGAACCGTTGTGCCGACGCTCGGATCGCACCGGCGGTGTCCTGTGCGACGCCAAGGTGATACAGAGCGCGAAGGTAGGAAGCATCGCCGAATCCACGGGAGACGCCGACGAGTTCATCGGCGATCTCCATCACATCGCCTTGCGCCTCTGCCTGGATCGTCGATTCGAAGGCGATCTCGAGCGCGTCGATGT
Source organism: uncultured Chloroflexia bacterium (assembly GCA_963831715.1). Taxonomy (GTDB): domain Bacteria; phylum Chloroflexota; class Limnocylindria; order Limnocylindrales; family CSP1-4; genus SPCO01. Next base: position 211,896 of record CAWHRB010000001.1, read on the forward strand.
ACGCCCGCCGTTCACGGACGTCGAGCTGCTCGATGCCACCTGCCGACTGCGCGAGCCCTCGACCTCCCTCGACGGCCCGTCGGGCGATCTCCCATCCGTCGCTCCCGCGGTGCTCCAGCCAGATAGAAACCCGTGCATCGAGAGCATCGACCTCGACGACCTGCACCTGCGTCGGTCGACTCCGCCGTCCGAGCTCGACTGAAGCGCGGGCGCTGTCTCGAACACGCAGCTCCGCGGCCGCTTGGCCAGCTGCGATGACGGCATCGGTCCGTTCTACCTGATCGACGAGCTCGGCAGCGAGCGCCGACCACCGATCCCAGGCCCGTTGGTGATCTCCGGTCTCCGTCGCCAGGGTCGCGAGGGATCGCAGGAGTCGGACGCGGGCCGGGTCACCAGGCGGAGCCGCCTCCGCGATCGATCCGAGGATCGCGATACCGTCGTCCCCTAGCCACCGGCGTCGTGGCGCACTCGCCACCCTGTCCGCGAGCGCGAGCGGGTCCAGACCGCCAGCCACCCGATGCTCGAGTGCCGCGAGGAGGATCGTCACGTCATCGCTCTCGCGCGCGGCAGCCTCGAGCAGGGTCGCCCAGCGGACGTGCATCTCGCGCATGAGCTCCGAGGCTACGGCCGCCTCGGTACTGGCTCGAACGAGATCGTGGCTGAAGGCGACCGCGCCACCCGCCGTCCCGACGATGCCGGTATCGACCAGCACCTCGATCGCCCGCCTCGTGCGCGCCTCGTCCCAGCCGGCGACCTCTGTGAGGCGATCCCACGTCTCGGGGCGGCCAGCCGCCGCCAAGATCGCCATGAGCTCGGTCGCATCCGCGTCGGTCGGCAAGGCCTGGAGGCGAAGCGAGTCGGACGATGCCCCCACGTCCCTGTGGCGGGCGAGCATCTCGATCCAGTACGGGGATCCCGCCGCACCGCGCCAGACTTCCGTGGCGTCTGACCCAGCATCCGCCCACAAGGTCCGCACGAGATCGACGCCGGCCTCTTGTCCGAGCGGTTCGAGATCGATCGTCTCGACCCTTCCCGTCGCGCCGAGGAGCTGGATGATCGACGTGGAGAACGTCGTCATCGTCTGGCTAGGACGTCCTGCTGCCAGGACACCGAGCGGCGAATCCGAGCCGGCTGAAGCGCGAATCAGGTAGTGGCACAGGGCCAGTGTCCGCTCGTCGACCCATTGCAGATCGTCGATGACTAGGACCGCGGGACCGATACGTTCGAGGCCGTGGTACGCCGCTTCGAATACTCGCAATGGGTCAAGCGTGGCTTCGGGCGTCGACTCGGCCGACGGGAAGGCATCGAGGGCGCGAAGCAGGTCGCGAGCCGCTGCGAGTGGGACCTGCTTCTCGGGCTCGTAGCCGATGACCTCGAGCCGAGTCACCCCGATCAGCCGCTGGCCAGCCTCCGCTAGGAGACGACTCTTGCCGATGCCTGGGGCACCGGAGAGCATGATGGCGATGGCTCGTTCCGGGTGCCCGTGCAGGTACCCAAGGTCGGCGATCGCCGCCATCTCCCGGTCACGTCCGACGAACGTGGACGGCATCGCACAAGCCTACTCCCGACCGGTCTGCGCTCATTCGCGGTCGAGCCGTCCCGGACGAAGCAGCAGCCAGGTCAACCGGCGGCGCAGCCGACGCGGGTGGTCGGGCGGATCGATGGTCGCCGGGTGGAGTGCCTCGATCACCGGCCCGAGCCGTTCGGCGAGCCGAGCGCTGAGCAGCCGGGCGAGCTCGAGCTCCTCGCGAGACCCTGGCGGCGGGAGGGGGGTGTCGGCGGAGAGCCCGGCCAGTTCGCGGACGGTCGTGGGCGGGAGCACGCGCGAGGCCATCCGCCGCCCCACGTACAGCTCTTCCGTGCCGACCATGACCACCGGGAGGATCGGCGCGTCCGTTCGCTGGGCGATGATCGCCCAGCCGTTGCGCAGCGCTCCCAGCTGACCGGCCGGCCCGCTGACCGTCCCCTCCGGCATCTGGACGAAGACCGCGCCGTTAGCGACGACCGCCCGCGCCGACTCGACGTGGGCGTCGATGCCGACGCCGCCGCGCCAGACAGGCAGCAGGCCACCGAGCCGCTTGATGAGCCACTCACGCCACGGCGCGGTGAACGTCGACGGCCCGCTGCCGAGGAACCAGCACCGCGGCTCGACCGGGAGCGCGTGCATCACGACGAACGGGTCCATCCAGCCGCGGTGCGCAGCCGCCACCAGCAAGTACCCGCCCGTCGGCACGTGTTCCTGACCGGATGTGGCGATGCGGAACCGGAAGACCCCGAAGCACAGGAACCGCACGACCAGCCGAAGCGAGCGATAGAGGAGCGATGCCCTGGCCTCGGGCGGGCGACCCAGCCAGTCCAGTCCCTCCGCCGCGCCGCCACGGGCCGCCGCCATCGCCTCGGGCGAGATCCGGGCGGGTGGCGGCCGGCGCCGCCCGGCGGCGGGCTCGGTCATGTCGGTCGGTCGTCGGACTCGTCGGGCGGGGCGCCATCGGGGCCCGGCGCGACCGCATCCTCCTGGTCGATGATGGCGTCCCAGTCGACCTTCTCCTCCGCGGGAGGCACGTTCGCCCACGGCTCATCGATCGGACGGTTCATCCACTCCGCGCCGATCGCGCCCCACGTCGCCCTCTGCGGGAAGGCCGCTGGCGGGTCGGCAGGATGGCCCCGTCGATGCCGATAGAACAGACCGCCGACGCCGATCAGGATCACGCTGAGCGAGATGATCTGGGCGACCGGCACGCCGAAGAACGTCCAGTTGTCGACTCGCAGGAACTCGAGCAGCAGCCGCGTCGTCCCGTACCAGGCGAAGAAGACGAGGAGCAGGTCGCCCGGCCGCAGGCGGGAGCGGAACCGAAAACCCAGCCAGATCAGGAAGGCCGCGCCGATGATCCCGGAGATCGACTCGTACAGGAACAGCGGATGGAACCGAGTGGTCGCCTCGGGCAGCGTCGTGCACGGGTACGCGTTCTGCAGCCGATACGCGCACTCGATGGGGATGCCCCACGGCAGCGACGTCGGCGGCCCGTACAGCTCCTGGTTGAAGTAGTTGCCCCACCGTCCGATGGCCTGCATCACGAACAGGGCCGGCGCGATGATGTCGACCCAGCGGGCGAAGTTGACATGACGGCGGCGCGCATACCACCACGCGGCGAGGGTCCCGGTCAGGATCCCGCCGTAGACCCCGAGGCCGGAATAGGGCGGCAGGATGATCTTGATCGGGTCGTTCGCGTACAGCTGCCACTGGTCGATGACGTGGTACAGCCGGCCGCCGATGAGTGCCGCGACAGCCACGATGATGATGCCGTTCCCGATGATCTCGGGGTCCTCGCCCGCGAGGCGCGCGAGGCGGACCATCAACAGGTACGCGGCCGCCAATCCGAGCGCGTAGCAGATCCCGTACCAGCCGAGGCTGAGCGGGCCGAGCTGGAGCGCGATCGGATCCGGGGGGATGTCGAACATAGCCGCGAGTGTATGGCCGCGACCGCCTGGGCGGTGGACCGTCCCTATACTTCGCGGCGGTGAACGCCGAGTTCAACTGGTGGCTGCTCATCGTCGGGCTCGTCGTCGGAGCGGGGCTGGCCTGGTTCGTGCTGATGGACACGCGGCGGCGCGACGTCGACGTCGATGAGCGCGAGCGACCACGAGAGGCGCTGTGGCTCTCCCGGATGCTCACGGACGAGGGTCACCCGGTCAGCCCGGAGGCCGCGGACCGGTTGCTCCTCCTTCACAGGTCATACCTGGAGGCGCCGCCGCCGGACGAACCCATGGCGACTCCTCCGAGCGTGGCCCCGCCGGCAGGCGAGCCGGCGCCCGAACCGTCAGAGCTCCCCCGCGATGACGGGATCGGCGCTGAGCGACGACCCCCCGACGTCCGTCAGTGAGACACCGAACGTGGTCCCGTCGGGAAGGTCGCTGACCTCCGGCGTATCGCCGACCCAGAACGCGAGATCGTCCGCGAAGAACATGCGACCGACGTCCACACGCTGCCCGTCGACCTCGACCCAGCAGCGGTACTCCTGGCCACGCGGGGGCTGATCGAGATCCGACGCGACGACGACGAGCTTCGTCGTCGACGGTGAGAAGAGGAGTGTGGCGGCCGTATCGCCACCATCGCTCGAGGTCATCGTCACGCGCCGGGCGTCCGGGTCATCGCTGAGGTCGAGCGTTGCGCGGTTGACCGCCTCCAGTGCCGTGACGGCCGAGCCGTAGCGCTCGGCATCGGCTCTCCCGGCCACGAACGCCAGGGATCCGACGACGAGGACGAGCGCAGCCGCCGCGACCGCCGCCCACGCCGGGAGGCGGGACCGCCGGCCGGGGCGCCCCTTGGGCACCGGGGCGACGGTCGTCCCGTCGTCGCCGTCGTCATCCGACCGATCCGGCGCGTCCGTCGTCGCGTCGCGCGCCCGCCCGTGCTCGCGCACATAGGCCAGCGTCCGGCCCCGAAGGTCGGCGGGCGGCGTCGTCCGGACGACGTCGCGCAGCAGTGGCGCGGCCCGTGAGAGTCGGCGCAGCTCCTCGGAGCAGTTGTCGCAACCGGCCACGTGCGCGACGACGGCCGCGGCCATCGCGGTGTCGCCGGCCATCAGCCGTTCGAGCCCACCCGGCTCGGCGGCGGCCAGCTCCAGTTGCTCCAGGACGTCGTCGTGATCCATCGGTCTCCGAGTCAGTGGTCGGGACCGGCCATCTCAGCCGGTGCCATGTAACGGGTGTATTCGGGGCCGACGCCGCTGCCGAGCACCTCCCGGAGGTGGCGGAGCGCGCGTCGCGTGCGGGTCTTGACGGTGCCGAGCGGCCAGCCGAGCCGCTCCGCGATCTCCGATTGCGACAGGTCCTCGCTGTAGGCCATGACGATCACGACCCGCTCGGCTTCAGGCATCGCGGCGAGTGCGTGCTGCAGCGCCGTTCGCAGTTCACCCAGTGCCAGCTCCCTTTCTGGTGATGCCGGGGGGACGGCCCCCGCGACGATCATGCCGCCGGCGAGCACGCGCTCAAGCGTGTCCGCGTCGGCTTCATCCGAACTGCCGAGCGCCGAGCCGCCCGATGCGGCCGACGACAGCGGTACGAGATTCGGTCGCCGTCCGGCAGCCCGCAATCGGTCGACGGTCCTGTTGCGGGCGATCGTGTGCAGCCATGCCGCCAACGAGCCGATCGACGGGTCGAACGTCTCTGCACGGTCCCATAGCGCCAGGAAGGTCTCCTGGACGACTTCTTCCGCCATCCCTCGATCCGACGTCAGTCGGCTCGCCGAAGCAAAGACCGCATCGGCATGCCGGTCGTAGAGCGCCGCCAGGGCATCGTGCGAACCCGACGCGACCGCCCGGACAAGGGTCGCGTCGGAGCCCGAGCCCGGGTCGGCGCCCGTCATCGGATACGCCGGGGGGCGGTCAGCCGGTTTTCTACCGTCGCCGGCCGAGTCACGCTCACCACGTCCCGGCTGCATGACGGGTGGTGGCCGCGAGCGATCCGTCCTGGAGGTGCGCCTCGAGGCAGGTCACGCCGTCCGGACCGACCAGCGCGTCGTGTGCCGTCCCGGACAGGAGCTCAAGGCGATCGCCTGCGGCGAGGGCGATCGAGCCGTCGTCGAGACCGAACGTGATACTACCGGCGGTCACCACGATGACCTTGTCGTAGCCGTGGTCGTGCGACGCGTAGCGATCACCCGGTCCGTTCGACCAGGCGCCGGGTCGGAGACCTTCCTCGATGAGGCGCCCCCGAAGGGCGCTCGAGTCGGACATGGCCGAGGCATGGTACCCGCGGTCGGCCCGGAACGACGCCGACCGCAGTGGCGGCGAGGCATCGCGGCTCATTCGGACGCCTAGACTCGGTCCGATGCGCGACCCGATCCTCTACCTGTCCGCCGATGACGTGATCGCGGCGATGCCGCCCGTCGCCGAACGGCTGGAGCTCGCGGAGCGGACGATGACGGCCCTCGTCCGCGACGCGGACCTGCCGCCGAAGATCGGCGTCCATCCCCGACCGACCGGGTCGTTCGCTCACGCGATGCCCGCCGCGCTCCGGCCAGCGGCCGCCTCCACCACGACCGACCTGCTCGGCATCAAGTGGGTCACCGGCTTCCCCGAGAACCGCGCGGCGGGCCTGCCCGCCATCCATGCCGTCGTGATCCTCAGCGATCCGGACACCGGTGCACCGCGCGCGATCCTCGACGGTGGGCCGATCACCGCGCAGCGGACAGCCGCGGTCTCGGGCGTCGCGATCGCCCGGTTCGGGCCGCGCGCCGCGGCCGTCGCGGGCGCCGAGGACCATCCCTCTCGAGCGACGATCGTCGGCGGCGGCGTCCAGGGCAACAGCCACCTCGAGGTGCTCGGTCATGCGCTGCCGGGCGTGGCCGTGACGATCGTGGATCGCCATCCGGAGCGGGCCGAGGCCCTCGCGGAGACGGCTCGGTCGACGCCGGGCATCGCGGGCGCCCGCTTCGTGCCGTTCGAGGCGATCCGCGACGCGACGGGCGATGCCGATGTCGTCATCACGGCGGCGTCGTTCGCCGATCCCGCCCGGCGACAGGTCATGGACGGCTCGTGGTTGGGTCCCGATGCATTGGTCGTGCCGGTCGACTACGCCACGATGTGCGCCGCATCCGTGGCCCGCGACGCGTCCCTGTTCCTCGTCGACGATCGCGGGCAGTTCCTGGCGAATCGCGAGGCCGGCCAGTTCGACGACTACCCCGATCCGACCGCGACGCTCGGTGAGGCGATCCAGGACGGGACCATCCGGCCGTCACGCGGGCGCGTGGTCGTGACCCACCTCGGGGTCGGCCTCGCCGACGTCGTCTTCGCCGACGCGATCGTGCGGCGCGCCGAGTCGGCTGGCCGCGGCAACCGACTGCCCCGCTGACCCGCCCGACCCCCGCTGAGCGCCGACCCGCGCGAGACCGCACACTAGGGCCTTGGGGGATGAGGAGGATCGAGGACCGAGGAGGAGCGTGCGGGCCGTTCGGTATGCCAGCGTCGGGCTGGTGATCGTCCTCCTGGTCGGCCTCGTGGCAGGCGCAGGAGCACTCGTGTGGGTCACCGGCCGGGCTCTGCCGCAGACCGCCGGCACGCTGCGCATCCCCGGGCTCGACGGGATCGCGACGATCCGCCGGGACGCGCACGGTATCGCCCAGATCGGCGCGTCGACGCCGCACGATCTGTTCCTCGCCCAGGGGTATGCCCACGCCCAGGAGCGGATGTGGCAGATGGAGGTCTGGCGCCACATCTCGTCGGGTCGCCTGTCCGAGCTGTTCGGACCCGGGTCGATCGACGACGACCGGTTCATCCGCACCCTCGGCTGGCGCGTCGCGGCTGAGCGCGACATCGCGCTGCTGGCACCCGAAACGCGAGCCGTGCTCGAGGCCTACGCCGCCGGCGTCAATGCCTGGCTCGGGGACAACCGCGACCAGCTCGGGCTCGCCTTCGTCGTGACCGGCGCCGACCCGGAGCCATGGACCGCGCTGGACACCCTCGCGTGGGGCAAGGTCCAGGCGTGGAATCTCAGCGGGAACATGGGCTCCGAGATCTTTCGCTACCTCGCCGACGCGCGGTTGGGCGATCCGACACGCACCGATGAGCTGCTCCCGGTGCGGGAGTTCGGGCCGGTCATCGTGTCGGGTCAGGACGGCCAGGCTGCGCCGGATGACGCCGCCGCCCCTACTCCGCACTCGACGGACGCGGCTGCCCCCTCGCTGACCGCCGAACAGGTCGACGCATGGGCCGAGGTCGGCCGGCTCGGGAGCCAGGCGCTGGCGGTGGCCGGTCTCGATACCGCGGGCGGTGGACTGGCGTCACGCCACGCCATCGGGTCGAACGACTGGGTGGTCGCCCCGGCCATGTCGACCACCGGCGGCGCGCTGCTGGCGAATGATCCGCATCTCGGGATCTCGATGCCGTCGGTCTGGTACATCAACGGGCTCCATTGCGCGCCGGTGTCGGAGACGTGTCCGTACGACGTGACCGGTGTGACCTTCCCCGGCGTGCCGGGCGTCGTGCTGGGGCACAACGCGCGCATCGCCTGGGGCGTGACGAACGCTGAGCCCGACGTCCAGGACCTGGTCATCGAGACGCTCGACCCGGCCGACCCGGCACGGTACGTTGGCCCGGGTGGCACACCACGGGATTTCATCGCGCGCACCGAACGGATCGAGGTGAGGGGCGGCGACCCGGTCGACATCACGATCCGTGAGACCGTCCACGGACCGATCCTCAACGATGTCGACGACCGCCTCGATGGGGCACCGCTGATGGCCCTGCGCTGGACGTCGATCTCGCCGGACTCGGGCCCCGACCGGACCGTCGAGGCATTCCTGCGGCTCATGGTCGCGACCGACTTCGCATCGTTCCGGGAGGCGCTCACCGGGTTCCTCGCCCCGGCGCAGAACTTCGTGTTCGCCGATGTCGACGGCCACATCGGCTACCAGATGCCGGGTGTCATCCCGACCCGCTCGGACCCGGACGATCGCGGGCTGCGCCCCGTGTCAGGCTCGGATGGCAGCGGCGAATGGACGGGCCGGATCCCGTTCGAGGAGCTGCCGAACGCGCTGGATCCCGAGGATGGCTGGATCGTGAGCGCGAACAACGCGATCACCGACGAGTCGTATCCGCACTTCATCGGTACTGAGTTCGATCCCGGCTATCGCGCGGAGCGGATCATCGACCTGATCAACGACTACGGACAGGACGGGTTGAATGTCCCGGAGATGAGCGCCATCCAGAACGACACGGCGCCGCTTCGCGCCCGCGACATCGTCCTGGGACTGGGCGATGCCCAGCCCGCGACTTCCGATGGCGCGCTCATCGGTGCGCGCATCGCCGACTGGGACGGGGCATGCCTGGTCGACAGCCGCGGCTGTGCTGCCTACATGGCCTGGGAGTACCGCGTGCTCCGCGCGATGTTCGACGATGAGCTGGGGCCACTGGCCCGTGACTACGTCGGCAGCACGGCCAGCTGGGTGGCCCTGGAGCAGGCACTCGCCGATCCGACCTGGTCATGGTGGGACGACATCACGACGGCGGGCGACATCGAGACCTGGGAGGAGATCGCCACCGGGGCCATGGACACCGCTGGCGCCGAGCTACGAGCGGCCTTCGGGGACCCCGATGGCTGGACCTGGGGACGGCTGCACACGGCCACCTTCCAGGAACCGACGATCGGCACGAGCGGGGTCGGACCGCTCGAGTGGTACTTCAACGCCGGCCCGGTCGCGGTCGATGGCGCCGACGGGGCCATCGATGCCTCCTACTACCGACTCGGTCGTGGCTATCCCGACCCGGACGATCCGACCGTCGAGCCGGCCGGGATGGACGAGCTGTTCACCGTGACGAATCTGCCGTCGTACCGGCTCGTGATGGACATGTCGGACCTGGACGGCGCCCGGATCGTCATCACGACGGGTCAGTCGGGCATGCCGTTCGACCGCCACTACACCGACCAGATCGAACCGTGGCGGACCGGTGGCACCCTGCCCTTACCGTTCACGTCGGCGGCGATCGACGCCGCGACGGTGGCGACGCTGACGCTCGAACCGGCCAGTTAGCCGGTCCGGCTAGGACTCGCTCATCTCGAGTGGGCCGTCAGGCACCTCGATCAGCACGCGGCCGTCCTCGACCACGACCGGGTAGACCGCGAGTGGTTCTTCGGCGGGCGGATCGAGCGGCTCGCCGTTCGACAGGTCGAAGCGCGACAGGTGCAGCGCGCAGGTCAGCGTGCCGTTGGTCAGGAAACCCTTGTCGAGCTCGAAGTACTCGTGCGAGCAGACACCCTGGACCGCGGTGAACTCGCCACCCTGGTTGATGACGAGGACCTGGTCCGTGCCGTCCACGAACACCATGTGCATCTCGCCGTCGCCGACCTCGTCGGTGCCGATCAGGTCGATCCGTCTCATCTGCCCGCCCCGCCCACCCGGGGCCGTCGCGACGGAGGTTGTGGAGGCATCAGGCGGCGGCCTCGCCGGCGACCCCGTCGGTGCCCGCGATCCACTTCTGCTCGAGTAGCTCGCGTAGCCGATCCTGCGCCGATGCCAGCGGCACACGCGCCACGACCGGCTCGAGGAAGCCGAGCACGATGAACTTGCGCGCCTCGTCGGGCGGGATGCCGCGCGACTCGAGGTAGAAGAGCTGGGTCTCGTCGATCGGCCCGACCGAGCTCGAGTGCATCGCCCGACGGCAGTCGGGCTGGTCGATCTCCAGGCTCGGGATGGCCACCGATCGGGCCGACTTCGAGAGGTTCATGCCGAACTCGCCCAGGAAGCTGTCGGTGCCGTGCGCCGAGCGCTCGATCGTGATGAGGCCCTTGAGGTAGGTGCGGGACTTCTCGAGGAGCGCCGCCTTCGACAGCAGGTCGCCCGTGGTGTCCCTGCCGATGTGCGTCGTGTACGAGGTCAGGTCGAAGAGCTGCTCGTCGGAGCCGAACACGATCTCGACCTGCTGGACGGCGCTGCGATCGCCGACGAGGCGGTTGTCCACGCGACCACGGACGAGACGGCCGCCGAGCTGGGCGAGCGCCCATTGGAGATCGGCGGCCTCACCGATGTTCGCCGTGCGATGGTGGAACGCGACGATATTGCCCGGGAGTTCCTGCAGGCTGGCCACCTGGAGCGATGCCCGATCGCCCAATGCGACCTCCGTGGTGCCGGCGAAGTACGACTGGGACGCGGTCTCGTCCAATCCATCCGCAGGCACGAACTCCTCGACCACGGACGCCTTCGCGCCGACACCGAGTCGGACGAGCGTGCGCGTCAACAGGGCTCGATCCGGAGCGCCGAGTGCCCAGCGGATGACGATCGGCTTCGAGAGCGTCACGCCCGCCGGGATGTCGACGACCACGGCCTGGCTCCACAGCGCCCGGGTCAGCTGCGCGAATTTGTCGTCCGCCGGCAGTCCCGGTGAGCGATCCAGGATGTCGCGAGCGGCATCGGCGGCGCGGCCGTGCAGTTCAGCGTATGTCGTGAGCTCGACGCCGGCGGCCTGCGCCGTATCGGACAGCGCCGAACCCGTGACGTCACCCTCGCTGAGCACGAGCAGGCCATCCGCGTCGGCCGGGAGCTGGACTGCGACGCGTTCGGATGTCGGACCCCAGGTCACGCGAGCGGCATCCAACTCCGCGAGGCGCAGGTCGATGTACGGCGTGTACAGCAGGTTCGATTCGCCCGGCAAAGCGGACCAGGCCTCGAGCGCCTCGAGCCGGTCGTCGATATCGCCGAGCGCCAGTCCTTTGATCCTTTGCTCGAGGTCGCCCCGATCGAGCTCGAGGGACAGCGCATCGATGGCCCGCCGGGCGGGCCTGGGTCGGGCGGTCGTCATGCCTCGCTGGCGGCCGCCTGCTCCTGGGCAAGGCGCTTGGAGAAGACGCGCAGGGCGCGCCGGGTCTTCGTCTCCTGCCCACCGGTCGACTTGATCCCGCGGCGGGCCAGGAAGGCTCGGGCCTCGGCGGCGGCCTGGAACGCCTGTTGAGGCAGCGTCTTGGTGGACAGCTCGAGCGTCATCGTCGCGTCGGGGAAGATCCACGCCTCGGCGACCATGCGTTCGGCGAAATCGGCAGGGACCCACTTGAGCTTCAACACGAAGATCGGCCCCAGCATCGACAGGTCATCGAGCGAGATCCCGGCCGGGGCGTGGGCCTCGAAGAATTCCCGCTGTGCCCTCGAAAACAACTTCCGGATCGGGCGCTCTCCGCGAAGGGTGCTCCAGACGGCGCCCTCCTTGAGGGGCGCTGTGAGTGCGCCGGAACAGACGTAGGCGCCCGGGATCGCGTCGACCTCGACGACGAACCCCGGCGTGGCTCGAAGCGCTGGCGACAGCTGGCCGGGATCGACCGGCCGAAGTTTGATGGTCGAGTCGTCGCCCTTGTTCTGGACACGTCGAGCACGCGCCACCACACCGGCCTTGCTCAATTGCAGATCGGGCGTGTCGAAGAACACGACCTGTCGGATCTGCGCCCGGAGCGGGTCGATGTCCAGGGCGCGGATCGCGGCGCGGCGGTCCGCATCCGCCACCGTCATCTTCAGTTCGACCGAATCCGACCGGCTGATCGTGCCCATCAGCTCCTGGAGGTCCTCATCCGAGAGGCGTTCTCGAGGTGCCGCTGCTACCGCACTCATCCCAGAGATCCCTCCATCTCCATCTTCACGAGACGGTTGAACTCGATGGCGTATTCCATCGGGAGCTCCTTGGTGAAGACTTCGAGGAAGCCCTGGACGATGAGATTCTGGGCCTCGTTTTCGGTCAGGCCGCGGCTCATCAGGTAGAAGACCTGGTCCGCGCTGATCTTCCCGACCGTGGCCTCGTGGGTCATGGTCGTGTCGTCTTCCTGGATGTCGATGTACGGGTAGGTGTCACTGCGGCTCTCGTCGTCGAGCATCAGGGCATCGCAGCGCACGCTGGCCACGACGTTCGTGGCACCCGGTGACACCTTGAGCTGACCACGGTACGTGGCCCGACCGCCGTCCTTCGAGACGGACTTCGAGACGATCCGCGAGCGCGTGTTCGGGGCGAGGTGGATGGCTTTCGCGCCGGTGTCCTGATGCTGGCCCTTGCCGGCGACGGCGACCGAGATGATGTCGGCCGTGGCGCCCTCGCCGCGCAGGTAGATCGCCGGGAACTTGACGGTCTTGCGCGAGCCGGTGTTGGCGTCGATCCATTCCACGGTCGAATTCTCATAGGCGTGGGCCCGCTTGGTCACGAGGTTGTACACGTCATTCGACCAGTTCTGGATGGTCGTGTAGCGGACCTTCGAGCCGGGCAGCGCCACGACCTCGACGACGGCGGCGTGGAGCGAATCGGTCGCGTAGATCGGGGCCGTGCAGCCCTCGATGTAGTGGACCTTGGCGCCCTCCTCGACGACGATCAACGTCCGCTCGAACTGGCCCGTGTTCTCGCCGTTGATGCGGAAATAGGCCTGCAGCGGGAGGGGCACCTCGACGCCCTTCGGCACGTACACGAACGAGCCACCCGACCACACCGCGCTGTTCAGCGCCGCGAACTTGTTGTCCTCCGGCGGGACGACCGTGCCGAAATGCTTCTTGAAGATGTCCGGGTATTCCTTGAGCGCCTGATCGGTACCCATGAACACGACACCGATCTTCGACAGCTCCTCGCGGACGCTGTGGTAGACGACCTCGGAGTCGTACTGCGCCCCGACGCCGGCAAGGAACTTGCGCTCCGCCTCGGGGATACCGAGCCGCTCGAACGTCGCCTTGATCTGCTCGGGCACGTCGTCCCACGACTTCTCTTCGCGTTCCGACGGCTTGCGGTAGTAGACGATCTTGTCGAAGTCGATCCTGTCGAGACCGTCGGTCCAGGTGGGCATCGCCCGCTTCTGGAAGTGGTCGAAGGCGCGCAGCCGGAACTTCAACATCCACTCCGGCTCGTCCTTGAAGCCGCTGATCTCCTCGACCGTGGCACGCGTGAGCCCACGCTTGGTCTCGCGCAGGTACGCGATGTCGTCGTGGAACGCGAACTTCTCGCGCTGGTCGGTGACGATCTCACGGGTGGCGGTCATACGGTCCTCGGTTCCGGGGTGCAGATCGGTGCCGCGAGGGGATGGTCCGGCCGCCCCGTCGCGTGTGGGAATTCCGAGTCAGATTATCGGGATTAACGCCCGCACCGTCAACGAGGCGCCAGGGCGCCCGCAGGCGGAAATGGCGACACCGCCCCGGTCGGGGCGGTGTCGTGGCTGCGATCAGATGATCGTCAGGCGCGGGCCGGCATGTCCTGCCCGACCGGGTCGTCGCTGCCGAGACCCTCGGGCAGCGCCGTCGGCGGCTCGGAGAACGGGCTATTCTTCGACCCGATCGAGTCGGAATACGGCGACGCTGCGACGCCTGCGGTCGGGGCCGCGTCGAACGCCCGCGTCTCGTCGTCGAGGTCCCACGCCGATCGGCGCTCGGCCATCCGCTCTCGAGCACGCTGTGCGCCCTCGCGCAACCGCGTCTTGACGCCCGGCGAGTTCGCGAACGCCCAGGTCACCAGACCAAGTGTCACCAAGCCGGCCAGAACGAACGGCATCCGGCCGACGCCGCCGGCCTTGACGATCCCCGCCGACTCCGCGGCCTTGCGGGCGTCCTTGGCGACCTGCTTCCCGTTGTCACGCGCCGTATCGGCGACTTGCTTGGCGGCGTCGGTCACCTTGCCGATGTCGACGCTGGGGAGCTCCACCGACGTCACGTCGACTCGGGGCATGTCGAAGTCGTGCCGGAAGTCCGCCAGCTCCTTGCGGACATCGCGGATCTCCCTGCGCGCATCGCCCAGCGCCTTGGCGATGTCGTCTCGAGACATCTCGGGTAGTCGGAGCTCAGGAAGACGGAAGTCCCGTCGGAAATCCTTGAGATTCAACTCTGGCATCGCTTCGCCTCCTCGTCACGGGTCCCTCAAGGATACGCCCGTTGACGACGCGACCCTCTGCGGAAGGCTGCGGCGGAAGGTTGCAGTCGCGTACCAAGCCTGTTGGTGCCGTCATCGCGACGACCGGATCAGGGTCGGAGGGTCTTGGTCGCCCAGGAGCCGCGGTTGCCGTTGCGGTCGCGTTCGCGGATGCGGACCTCGTAGACCCAGCCCCGACGCCACCACTTGGTCAGGCTCCGGGAGGTCGTCGCGCCCAGGTCGTGCCATGCTCCGCCGGCGACCCGCCACTGGACCTGGAAGGAGCGGTGCCCGGCGGTCAGGACCTGGAGCCGTGTATCGCCGCCCGACCAACGGACGGTGCCCCGCGCCCAACGGGCATCGAGGTTGCTCTTGGTGAAGGAGCCGGCCCGCGTGTAGCCACCCGTCCGGTCCGGACCGCGAAGGTAGACGCCCGCCCAATAGCGCGTCCCGTCGTCGGCGACCGCCAGACCGAACCCGACGTAGTTGTACCCGTTCGACAGGACGATCGCCTTGTGTCCCGACGAACCCATCCAGCCCTGGACCGCGAACTTGGCCGAGTAGTCGAGGGGCCCGGCGGTGTTCCAAGCGATGATCTCGGCCGCTCCGTACCAGCGGATCCCTGCCGCCTCGATCATGTCGAAGACGTCGGTGCCGTTCGCCTGGGTGTGGCTGAAGCGCCCGGTGGCGGCCATGTACTCGGCCCGATCGCGCGCGAGCTCGGCCAGCCGCGGGTCGTGCCGCAGCCTCACCAGACCCCGGTCGGTCCGGCGTGCGTTGGTCAGGGTCAGGGCTGCCTGCTCGGCCGAGGAGACGGCGGCGCTGCTCGTGTCGTAGTCGGTCGCCGTCACCCCGGGAACGAGCGCGACGACGATGGCGATGGCGATGGCGATGGGACCCAAGGATCGCAGGCGGGAACGCATGCCCGAATGGTCCGGAGTCGCGGCCCGCATGGGAACCGCTCACGGGTCCCAAAGAGCGTCGGCGGATGGTCCCGCGGCGACTATCCCGTAACCGCCTCGACCACACCCGACCGCGACGGTCCGTACCCGGGCCGGACTGGAAGGTCGCCGGCGTGTCATCCGGTGTGATCCGGCCCGACCTGCGACGATGGGTCCCTCGCCCACGAGGAGGATCGACATGCAAGCCGTCCGGCGCGCCGAGGTCACTTGGTCCGGGGATCTCGCCACTGGCAACGGGACCGTCAGCGCCGTCTCGAGCGGCGCCTTCAGCGACCTACCCGTCACCTGGGCCGCCCGGACCGAGTCACCCGACGGGTTGACGAGCCCCGAGGAGCTGGTCGCCGCGGCACACGCATCGTGCTTCTCCATGGCCTTCTCCGGCGGTCTCGGGCGGGCGGGGACGCCGCCCGAAAGGCTGGCCGTATCGGCGGACGTGACGTTCGAAAAGGTCGAGGCCGGGTGGCGGGTGATGTCCAGTCACCTGACCGTCCGCGGCGTCGTCCCGGGGATCTCGAGCGAGGAGTTCGTCGCAGCCGCGGAAGCGGCCAAGGACGGCTGCCCGATCAGCCAGGCGCTGAAGGGGAACGTCGAACTGAGCGTCGACGCGGCACTGGAGCCCTGACGATCGAACGGACGTCGTGATCGTCAGGCGACGGTCAGCAGGCGTTTCGGATTGGCGATCGTCATCGTCGCGATCTCGGCGTCGCTGACGCCCGCCTCACGCAACGTTGGCAGGAACGATCGGGCGAGGTACGTGTAGCCGTTCCCGCCGTACCGGCTCAACTGCGAGTCGTGGCACACGTCCTGTGAGAGCAGGATGCGGTCCCCATGTCCGCGGGTGAGCAGCTCGCAGACGAGCTCGACGACACGCCCCTCGCCATGGCGCTCCGTCGCCGTGAACGACATCCCGAGGAAATCGAACTCCACGCTCGCGCCCCGTTCCACGATCGCCAGGTAATGGTCGAGGTGCGGGTACGAGTCGGCGTGGCCGATGACCACGCGCGCAGGATCGACGCCCTCGTCCTCGAAGATCCGCAGCTGCGCTAGCCCGACCGGCGAGAGCACGCCGTGGGTCGTGATGGCGAGGCCCGTCCGGCGACTGGCACGAGCGGCGGCCCGATGGACCCGCTCCTCGAGCGCCGACACCCACGGCTTGTCGGTCCCGATCTCCCCGATGATCCCCGGCCGGACACCGGTGTCGCCGACGCCGTCTGCCGCCTCACCGACGAGCTCGGCGGCCAGGTCGTCGACCGAGCGGCGGTCGATGCGCGCCTCGGCGGGGTAGTAGGCACCGCGGTACCAGCCACAGCCCATGACCACGTGGAGCCCCGACGATCGCGCGATACTCTCCAGCCATGCCGGATCGCGGCCCACGCCGGGCTCGGTCAGGTCGACGAGGCTGCCCCCGCCGGCCGTCCTGAATGCCGCCAGCTCCTCGAGGATCAGGGGCTCGTCGCGCGTGAGCTGCCAGTAGTCCCAGCGGTCGGGGATGTGCCACAGCGCGATCTGGGTGTGCTCGTGCGGGAGGGTGAACCCGAGCTGGTCCGGGTCGACCGGACCCAGGACCGTCTGGACGTGCGGCATGGCCGCCCGATGCTACGCCGTGACGACCGCGGGTCGCTCGCCACTCCGGACCGCCAACAGCACGTCGAGCACGGCGGTCGCACGGCGGATCGCATCGTCGGGCCGGTACGAATCGCCCGCCTCGATACGCTGCAGCAGCAACCCGTCCAGCAGGGCCATGAAGCCGCGCGCGAACCCCTCGACATCGAGCCAGTCGGGGAGCTCGCCGCGGGCGATGCCTTCCTGCAGCAGCAGCTGGGCGGCCCCGAGCAAGCGCTCCCGTCGGCGCACGAGCATCTCGCGAACGCCAGGTTCCTCGCCTGCCTCGGCCCACGCTCGGACCAGCCCGACCTGGCCGGGAGCGTCGCCGAATTCATCGATCGTCTCGACGTAGTAGTGGATGGCGGCGTGCAGTCGATCGGCGGTCGAGGTGAGCGGCGCGAGCCGGGCCGCGAGCTCGTCGAGGCCCTGACCCGAGATCAGGTCGCAGCTGTGGAGGAACAGCTCTTCCTTGCCTTTGAAATGCGTGTAGATCGCCCCGACCGATAGCCCGGATCGGGCGACCACATCGGCGATCGTCGCGCGGTGATAGCCCTTCTCGGCGAACACGGCCACGGCCGCGCCGATGATCCGGTCGCGGACGTGCTGTTCCTGGGCGGCCGACAGACGAGGCACGGGGTGACGCGCTCCAAAACGAATGCTTGCTCTGATAACCGTACCGCCCCGACACGCTCAGCGCAACGTCCAGCGTTGACAAAGGGAATACTCATTCTCTATGGTTGCCCACGACCGAAACCGCCCGACTGGTGACCAGATGTTCAGTGCCTGGGGAGCGTTCGTCTACCGCTTCCGCCGTCCGATCGCCATCCTCGCGGTCCTGTTCGCCATCGCCTCGGCGACCCTCGCCTCGGGCGTGACCGGTGCCCTGAGCGCCGGTGGCTGGACGGATCCCGATTCCGAATCGGCGGCCGTCGCCGACACCCTCGCCGAGGATTTCGGTGCGGGCGGCGGGACGATCGTCGCGGTCTTCCGAGGCCCGGACGGGGCCGACGCGCGGTCGGCCGACTTCCAGTCGACGATCGCCGACTCGCTCGATCGGCTCGTTGCGGACGAACGGGTCGATGGCACGGTCGGTTGGGCCGAGACCCAGGACGACCGGTTCATCAGCACGAACGGCATGTCGGCCTATGTCGTGGTCCGACTCGGCATCACGGACGAGGCGGCGGTCGACCAGATGGAGGAGCTCCGGACGCTGATCGACCGGCCGGCAGGGATCACGCTGCAGCTGACCGGGGTCGCCCCCGCGACGCAGGACCAGGCTGTCCAGTCGGAGAAGGAGCTGCTCCAGGCGGAGACGGTGTCCTTCCCGTTCGCGGCACTCATCCTGATCCTGGTCTTCTCGTCACTGATCGCCGCAGGCATGCCGCTCCTCGTCGCCGCCCTGGCCATCCCCACGACACTCGGCGGCGTCTACCTCGCCGCGCAGGTCACCGAGCTGTCGATCTACGTCCAGAACGTCGCCACGATGCTCGGCCTGGCGCTGGCCATCGACTACTCGTTGTTCATGGTCAGCCGGTTCCGTGAGGAGCTCCGGCGTGGCCGCGATGTCGGAACGGCCGTGACGATCACGGTGGCGACGAGCGGCAAGGCCGTCACGTTCTCGGGCCTCGCCGTCGCGGTGGGACTGTCCGGCCTGCTGCTGTTCGAGCCGACGGCCCTGCGCTCGTTCGGGATCGGCGGCGCGCTGACCGTGGCCGCATCCGTCTTCTTCGCCCTGACGTTCCTGCCGGCCGTCCTCGGGATGCTCGGGCACCGCGTCAACTCGATGGGTGTCGGCGCACTGCGCGATCGCATCCGTCGCGCGTTCGGCCGGCCCGTGGGCGAGGCAGCGGTCCTCGCCCGAGAGTCGCGCTGGGAGCGCATGGCCCACTGGGTGATGGCGCGACCGGTCATGGTGCTCATCCCGACGCTCGCGTTCCTGCTCATCCTCGGGACGCCCTTCCTGCGGCTCAGCCAGGGCATCCCCGACGCGTCGGTCCTGCCGCCGGGCATCGAGAGTCGCGAAGCCTCGGTCGCCTTGTCGACGGAGTTCCAGGCGGGCGAGACGTCCCCGAACATCGTCCTCGCCACGGTCGACGGGTCGCCGTTCGACGAGGCCAATGTCCAGCGGATCCTCGATCTCTCCGTCGGCCTCGATGCCGTCGAGCACATCGACCGGGTCGAGGGCCCGTTCGCCGGGCTCAAGGATCCGGCGACGGGGACCGATCTCGATGCCGCCGGCATCGCGGCGTTGTTCGCGGCACCGCGCGACCAGCTCCCGCCCGAGCTCGCCACCGGGCTCGAGCGCCTCGAGGACGCCTATGTCCGGGGGTCGACCGTCCGCATCGACGCCATCAGCCCGCTGTCGCCTCTCTCACCGGACGGCACCGCCGTGGTGCCGCACATCCGCGGCGTCGATGTGGCTGGGGTCACCACGCAGGTCGGCGGGCTGGCCGCCGAAGGCCACGACTTCATGACGAGCCAGTCCGAGACGATCCCCTATGCGATCGCGCTCACGCTTGGAGCAAGCGCGCTGATCCTGTTCCTGCTCTTCGGGTCAGTGGTGATCCCGATCAAGGCCGTGATCATGACGCTGCTCTCGATCACCGCGTCGTTCGGGGCGCTGGTCTTCATCTTCCAGGACGGCAACTTCGCCGACATCCTGGGCTTCAGGACGCCAGGGTTCACCATCGCCGGCAACCCGATCATCATGTTCAGTGTGCTGTTCGGCCTCTCGATGGACTACGAGGTCCTGCTCCTGTCGCGCATCCAGGAGGCCTACCGCCGGACCGGCGACAACACCGCCTCGGTCGCCGAGGGTCTGGCCAAGACCGCCGGAGTCATCACGGGCGCCGCGCTGATCATGGTCACGGTCTTCTCGGCATTCGCCCTCGCCGAGTCGATCACGATCAAGAGCATCGGCGTGGGCATGGCGATCGCGGTGCTGATCGATGCCACTATCGTCCGCGTGCTGCTCGTGCCGGCCACGATGCGCCTGATGGGCCGCTGGAACTGGTGGGCACCGGGACCGCTCGGTCGCTTCGCCGATCGGCTCGGCTTCAGCCACGTCGAGGACGAGCCTGAGTCCGTGACCCCGGCACCTCGGCCGGCGGGGTACGCTGGCACGTAGCGTGGACGATCGACCGGATTCCGTGACGCGGCTGGGCCCCGACAGCGGGGGCCGAGCGCCGGGCGACCCCGACGTCAAGGTCTACAGCTGGGAGTGGGGCACCGGCCGCCTCGGCCGGGATCAGGAACGACGCCCCGGCCTCCCCTGGATCGGAGTCTTCCTGCTGGTGTTCGGCGGGCTGCTGCTGATCCAGCAGGTCTACCCCCAGGCGCAGGCCATCGGGTCCGTGCTGATGCTGGCGATCGGGCTGGCGTTCCTCATCCGCTGGGGGATCTCGCGTGGGACCGGCTCACTGTATGCCGGTGCGATCATCACGGCGCTGGCGGTGCCGAATGCCCTCGACAACCTGGGCGTCAGCCGCGACGGCCTCGGCACGCTGTGCCTGGGTATCGCGTTCCTGTTCATCGCGCTCGTGCGGGTCGTGGGCGGCGGTGGCGTCGGTTGGCAGGCGTGGTTCGGCGGCCTGCTCACGCTGGTCGGTGCGGTGAACCTCATCCAGCCCGATATCGGCGGGCTGATCGTCCCGATCGCGCTCGTGGCCCTCGGCGCGGCCCTGGTGTTCGGCGGCCTCCTCGGCCCCGATCGACGCGGGAGCCGCACGTCCTAGCTGGCGGCGAGGGCGGGTCGGCACCATTGACACCTTGACAGCGGGGGTGAGGCTTCGATTCGGGGGGATGAAGGCCGTGCAGGAGGGTAGGACATGAGACCACCGCCGATCGGTGTAGCCGTCCTTGGATTCTTCGCCCTGGTGAATGGCATCGGCGCCATCGTCATCGGACTTCGGTACATGGGCATCGTCACCTTCGGGCCCGTGTCGACCGGGTCCGGTGTGTTCTTCTGGGGCCTGCTGGCGTTCATCCTCGGGGTGATGTATCTCGCCGTCGCCTACGGGGCCTGGCAGCTCCGGATCTGGGCGTGGACGTTCGGGATGCTCGTGGCCATCCTCGGCATCTTCAATGCCGTGATGGTGCTCCTCGCGACCGGCGATCTCGCCAGCGGCGTGGCCGCGGCCCTGCTGCCGGCCGTCATCCTGTGGTACCTGAACTCGGCGGGCGTCAAGGAAGCCTTCGTCGAGGGTGAGACCGAGGCCGCCCGCGGCTTCGCCAACGACTACGAGCGCGAGCAGGCCCAGCGCATGGCCGCCGAGCGAGCCGACGACTCGATGTGATCGACCCCTCGGTCCGACCGCGGGCCGAGGAGCCTCCCTCTAGCCGGACCTGGCGACCGAGGCCGTCGCGACGTCGACGGCCTCGGCGATCACCTCGGCGACCCGCTGCATCTCGTCGTCGGTGATGACGAATGGCGGGCCGAGCAGGATCGTGTCGCCGTCGATGCCATCCGCGTTGCCCGTTCCCATGTAGACCAGCACGCCCCGCTCGCGCGCCGCGCTCAGGACGGCCTCGGCGACACGGGCGGCCCGCGGGAACGGTCGTCGCGTCGTGCGGTCCTCGACGAACTCGACGCCGACCATCAGCCCGCGACCGCGGATCTCGCCGACCGCCGGATGCTCCTCGAGGGCACCCGTGAGCAACGTCATCAGCCGCACGCCCTTGGCTGCGCTCGCCTCGACGAGATGCTCCTCATGAAGGATCCGGAGCACCTCGCCGGCGACCGTGGCACCGACCACGGAGTGCGAGTGCGTGAAGCCGTGCACAAAGCCCTTCCCGGGCGCCATCACGGTGTCGAACACGCGCCCGCTCGCCGCCGCGAACGCGAACGGCCAGTAGCCGCCCGTCGTCCCCTTGGCCGCGACGAGGATGTCCGGCCGGACAGCCCAGTGGTCGAGGCCGAACCACCGGCCCGTCCGTCCGAACCCGGTCATGACTTCGTCGGCGACGAGCAGGACGCCGTGTCGCGCGCAGACCTCGGCGATGGCCGGCCAGTAGTCATCCGGCGGAGCGACGGCCCCGAGCGTCGCCCCGACGATCGGCTCGGCGAGGAACGCGGCCACGCGCCCCGGGCCGGCCGCACGGATCGCTGTCTCGAGTTCAGCCGCGAGCTCCTGGCCGTCGCCGATGGCGTGCGCGTCGGGATCCTCGGCCCGGTAGGGATAGGCTGCCGACACGTGCCGGAACCGGCCCAGCCAGGGCTCATACGGCTGGCGGAGGGCGGGCCGGCCGCCCGCATCGAGGGCACCCAGGGTATTGCCGTGATAGCTCCCGTACCGCGAGATGAGCACGTCCCGGTCGGGCTCGTCGCGGGCCAGGTGGTACACCCGGGCCAGCTTGAGCGCCGTCTCGATCGCCTCGGAGCCGCCGGAGACCGGGTAGATCGCCGGGTCGTCGACCGGCAGGACGTCGCCGACGGCAGCGGCATACGCCTCGAGCGGCTCGGAGGTGAACGCGGAACCGTGGGCATAGGCGAGCCGACGGACCTGGTCGGCCATCACGTCGGCGATGGACGCACGCCCGTGTCCCACATTGACGACGATCGCGCCCCCGGCGGCATCGATGTACGTCCGCCCCTCGGAGTCCTGGATCGTCGCTCCACTCGACGCCACCGCGACCGGCGGCTCAGCGAGTAGCGAGCGCCGGAAGACGCGGCCGCGGGCTCGGGGATGGTCCGTCACGGACCGATCGTAGCGGTCGGTGACCGCGGGCGGGAACCGGGATCCGGTGCGCGGTGTACGGGGTACGGTTGTCGTGGAGGGCCGTCCACATCGAAGACACCGAACTGATCGCGCACGCCCGCGCCGGTGACGTCGCGGCGTACGAAACCATCGTGCGCCGATATCAGGACGTGGCCGTTCGGACCGCGCACCTCATCTGCCCGGAGACCGATGCCGACGATGCGGTCCAGGAAGCCTTCATCAAAGCGTTCGATGCCCTCCCCCGCTTTCGCGAGGGGTCGCCGATCCGCCCGTGGCTGCTGCGCATCGTCGCCAACGAGGCACGTAACCGGCGACGCTCGGCGGGTCGACGGCGCGGGCTCGCCCTTCGCGCCGCGGATGCGTTGCCACCCGCGCGGAGCGCACCCGGCCCGGAACAGATCGTGATGGCCGCGGAGCAGCGAACGGAGCTCCTGGCGGCACTCGCCACACTGCGTGACGACGATCGCGAGGTCCTCGGCGCGCGCTTCCTGCTCGACCTGAGTGAGGCCGAGACCGCGCAGACGCTCGGGATCCCGCGCGGGACCGTCAAGTCCAGGACGTCGCGTGCGTTGGGCCGGCTGCGCGAAGCGCTGGGCCCCGACGCGATGGGGTCAGACCGATGACCGACCGATCGATGAGCTTCGACGACGCGACCCTCGAGGGCGCGCTGCGATCACTGGCGAGCGAGATCGACTGGCCGGTCGCGGCGCCCGCGACCGCGGATGGCACGACGACGGGCCCCGACATCGCGACGCGCGTCCGTGTCCGCCTCGCGTCAGGCGAGCGTCGCCGATCGCGCCGCTGGTGGAGCGTCGGTGGACGACCGGTCCGGCGGTCGCTCGTCCTCGCCATCGCGGCGCTGCTGGCGCTGGCGATCGTCGCGGGCGCCGTCGGGCTCGGGTTGCCGGGACTCCGGATCACGTTCGGCGAACCGCCCGCGTCGCTGCTCCCCTCGCCCGTCGCCACGGCCGTGCCGACCGATGGCGCCACCTCGTCGCCATCGCCGACGCCCACCCCGACACTGCCGCCGATCGCCGGCATGCGTCTGAGCCTCGGGCGCCAGGTGGAGCTCGACGAGGTCGAGGCCCTGACCGGCGTGCCGGTCCGGCTGCCGACCGACGAGCGGCTCGGGCCACCGGATAGCGTGTGGGTCGATGCATCGAGATCCGATCAGATCGCCTACGTCTGGGAGGCCGGACCGGACCTGCCCGAGACCTCGGAGCGTGGTGTCGGCCTGATCCTCATGCGATTCGCCGGTCGGAGCGACGACGAGTTCTACGAGAAGGTGCTGAACACCGGGACGCGGCTGCAGACAGTCACAGTCGACGGCCACGACGGCTTCTGGATCTCGGGTGACATGCACTTCTTCTTCTACGAACGCCCCGAAGGCGGATACGTGGACGACGGCCGTCGCTGGGTCGGCGATGCCCTCGTGTGGTACGACGGCACAGCGACGTACCGCATCGAGAGCGCGCTCGGACGCGACGCCACGATCGCCCTCGCCGAGTCGCTCGAGTAGCGGCGCGACGGGCGGGGCGGGAGCGAGCACCGGCGGGAACCCGTCTGCGATGTCAGGTGTATCAGGACCACAGGAGGCTCGCTGAAATGTCGTCGACGCTATCGCGCCCGCGCTGGCTGCTCGCGGTGCCCGTGCTCGCGTTCGCGGGCTGCTCGACGCCTGCCACGCCGTCATCGCCACCCTCGCCGTCCCCAGACGCGGCGACCGCTGTCCCGAGCGCGACTCCGGCACCGCAGGCCCGAGCGGGTGACGCATGGCTGGTCGTGAGCAGCGTCGACGACCCAGACCTCAGGGTCACGCTCGACAGCACGCTCGAGGACATCTACGAGCTGCCCGTCGGCGTCCCGGACGAGACGTGGGGCTCGATCGTGACCGCGACGCCGGGCGAGCGTACGACCGTGATCGAACGCCTCATCGTCCAGCCCGGCTTCGACCGGTGGACCCAGGAGATCGACGGCCGCTGGGTCCTGCCCACCGTCGGGCTCGACCCGATCCCGGTCGGCGTAGCGGCCGACCGCAGCATGATCGTGCTGGTCGAGGCGGACGCCGAGCACGGCGCCGCTGGGGCGGATCGCACGGTCAGCCGGTTCGCCGTGGTCGATGGCCGCCTTCCGCTGGCGTACGAGCCGCGGATCATCGAGCTGGTTGGTGCGTTCGATTTCGACGCGCTGTCACCCGATGGCACGCTGCTCTATGTCGCGGAGCAGGTCCGCGGATCACTCGAGGGTCGATACCAGGTTCGCGCCGTCGAGACCGCCACGGGCGCGATGCGCGACGGGATCATCGTCGACAAGCGCAACATCGATGAGCAGATGGCCGGCTGGCCGGTCGACCAGCTGCGCCGGTCCGACGGCATGGTCATGACCCTCTACCGCGGCGCGGAGTATCCCTTCGTCCACGCGCTGTCGAGCGTCGAGGCGTGGGCGGTCTGCATCGACCTGCCGATGCGCGGCTTCGACGACGTCGAGGCGGCCGACGACTGGGGCATCGTCAGCCTCGACGCGAGCCAGGGCGATCTCGCCGTCAACGCCAGCCTCGGCCTCGCCGTCGAGATCGATCGAAGCGAGCTGGCGATCCGCCGGACGGTCGAGTTCGAGCCGTCTGCCGCCGCCGCGTTCCGGCTCGCCAAGTTCGGGCACGGCGACCTCGGCCCGGCCGGACGGAGGGTCATCGCCGCGCCAGACGGGGCGAGTGTCTTCGCGGCCGGTGAAGGCGGGGTGGTGCGGCTCGGCGCCGCGGACCTCGAGGTCCAACAGCGCTACCTCCCCGGGACCGCGGTCGACGGAGCTGGCGTTGACGCCGGATGGCGCGAGCCTGTTCGCGCTGACCGCGACCGGCGGGCGGATCGCCCGGCTCGACGCCGCGACGGGCGAGGTGGAAGGCTGGGTCGGCGACGGCGGGTTCGACCGCCTGCTCGGCGCGTTGCCCTGGTAGCTCGGGCGGATCCCTCTCAGCGCGCTCTCAGGGTTCTCTGAGACTCTTCCGGTCGACGGCGTAGGACCGCGCCACTCCCCGGAGGCCTTTCCCGTGAACCGAACCCGGACCATCGCGCTCGCCGTGCTGGCCATCGCCGCGGTGGCGATCGGTGGCTACATCGCCTATGACCAGGTACTCCGTGGTGACGACGTCGCGGTGCTCGCCCTGCCGACGGCGTCAGCACCCAGCGGCCGCGACGTCGACACCCGCCGCGAGCGCCGACGCCACCGCGGACGCCTCGGCTTCTGCGAGCGAGCCAGCGTCGGAGGCCGGGATCGACGGCGAGTGGACCGTCGCCGACAGCAGCGTCGCCGGCTATCGCGTGCGGGAGCAGCTCGCGAATCTTTCCGCCGAGTCGGATGCGGTCGGGCGAACGTCCGACGTGACCGGGTCCATCACGGTCGAGGCCGACGGCGACGGCGCGCGCTTGACGGCCGGCACATTGATGGTCGACACGACGACGATCCAATCCGACGAAGGTCGTCGTGACAACCGGCTGCGGAGCGAGGGTCTGCAGACCGACCAGTTCCCGACGGCCACGTTCACGGTGACCCAGCCCGTCGACGTGCCGGCGGCCGCGCTGTCCGGCACCGCCACCGACATCACCCTGGTCGGCGACCTGACGCTCCATGGGGTGACGAAGAGCGTCGAGATCCCGGCGCAGGCACTGCTCACGGATGGCGCCGTCCAGGTCGCCGGTTCGCTGACGTTCCCGCTGGCCGATTTCGACATCACGGCGCCGAATGTCGGCGGGTTCATCATCTCGATCGCCGACGAGGGTACCCTCGAGTTTCTGGTGGCGTTCGAGAAGGTGTGACGATCGGCTCTCGCGAGGCTCGGCCCTACTTGGTGTAGACGCCTCCGGGGTCGAGTTCCTCGCGGATCAGCCGCAGCTCGTCGGCGGTCGGTGACGGGGTGGTCGCGACATCGTCGGCGACCTTGACCTCCCAGCCGATGGTCTGGCGGACGGCGTCAAGCGTCGCGCCGGGATGGAGCGACGCGAGCCGCATCTCGCCGGACTCGTCGAAGTCGTAGATACCGAGGTCGGTCACGACGACCGACGGCCCCCGGCCGAGCCAGCCGCCCTCGCGCCGGATGCGCTCCGCCTGCTCGGCGCCACCGAGGTTGCCGGGCGACGTCCGGAAATCGATGGTCTCGACGAACGAGCGGGCGGACTGACGCATGATCACGAACACCTGCCGGGCGTTGATGGCGATCTCACACGCTCCGCCACTACCGGGCAGCCTCGTCTTCGGGTGGTCGTACGGACCGATCACGGTGGTGTTGATGTTGCCGAACCTGTCGATCTGGGCCGCGCCGAGGAACCCGACATCGATCAGGCCGCCCTGCAGGTAGTAACCGAACAACTCGAGCATGCTGACGACGGCCGTCGAGCCGGTCACGATCGTCGGGTCGCCGATGCTGAGCGGCAGGCGCTGCGGGCGTGCCCCGAACACACCAGCCTCGTAGACGAGCTCGAGGTCGGGCGCGACGGTGCGCTGGGCGAGGTTGACCGCGATGTTGGGCAGCCCGACGCCCACGAAACAGACGTGCTGGCCTTCGAGGGCGCGGGCAGCCGCCACGATCATCATCTCGGAGCTGGTAAAGGCGGCGTCCGTCATCGCGTGGTCCGTGACCGGCCGTTGCCGTCGTCGGGTGGTCCGCGGACCGGCGGTTCCACGTCGACCGGGGTCGCCGCTCGTCGCCTGGTCCGTTGACCGGCCTTTGCCGTCGGGCGTGAGCAGCGCAAGGATCGGCCCGTCGATCGGGTGGCAGATCTTGCGTCGAACGGGTCGCCTCCGTGCCGTGTCGCGCAAACGAGGCCCTGTTCGGGGCATCGTGCGTGTCAGCGCGACCATTCGCCAAGACCGGCGGTGGCCGTGCGGGACAGGTCGAGCGCGACGGGCGGGTCATCGCCTCGACGTTCGCCGCGATGCGCTCCGGATCCCCTCCCGTCCCCGACCGGTACGGACCGGCGACGAGGATCATCATCGGCTCGGTCACCGGTATGTCCCGTAGTCGACCGAGCCCGACGGCGCGGCATCGCTCGGACGCAAGGCGGCGATCCGCTCGGCACCCAGCTTCTCGACGTAGGCGGCCCGACCGTCGAGGCCGTAGACCCACTCGCGCAGCCATGCCTGGACGGCATCCTCGTCACGGGTGATCGGGTCCCAATCGAGGTAGAACCGGTTGTCCCGATCGTAGGCGCCCTGGACATACGAGGGGTGGGCGCCCCATGGCTCGACCACGACCGCGTCGACGATGAGACCCGGGATGATCGTGCGGTTCGGGTCGGCTCGGATGACCTCCTCCGATACCAGCTCCTCGACGACGACGATGACGCGGTCGGCCGCGAACGCGACCTCCTTCTGACACCCGAGCAGACCCCACACCTGGGTATCGCCGACAGCCGACGCACGCTGCGCATGGACGATAGCGACGTCCGGCTTGAGTGGCGGCACGGCGTAGACGGTCCCGTCACCGTAGGGCGACTGGATCGGCCGGATGAGCGGGTTGGCGACCGGCAGGTCGGTCTCGAAATACGAGCGGACCGGGAAGAACGGCAGGTTCATCGCGCCCGGCGGTGTAGCGGCCGACCATCCCGAAGTGGCTGTATTCCTCGATGGCCAGTGGCTGCTCGGGGATGCCGCCCTCGATCCGGCGGCGGATGGCGCCGAGACCACCGACGCCCGGGTTGCCGAGCCAGCTGAACACGAGCTTGGAAGCGACGCCACCGGCGATCATCTGGTCGTAGATGAGGTCGGGCGTAAGCCGCGCGAGGGTCAGGTCGCGCTTGCGCTGGCGGATGATCTCGTGACCGGCGGCGAAGCCGATGAGGTGCGTGAACCCCTCGATCGCCACCGTGTCCCCGTCCTTGACGAGCGCGGCCACGGCGTCAAGCATCGACGCCGTCTTGTCGGTACTCACCGGGCGATGATGACAGCCCGCGACGTGCACCGGCTGAGGAGGGATCGATGACGGAGACGACGGCAGTGCCGCAGGCCGAGGGCGCCGGCAGGCCCCAGCATGGCAATGCCTACAGCATCTTCATCCTGGTCCTGACCATCTTCTCGCTGGCCGTGATGGTGCTGCTCATCCTGCCCCTCGGCGAGGCGACGCTCGAGGTGTTGCGGTTCTACGACAACGCGATCTGCGTCGTGTTCCTCATCGATTTCGCCGTCAACCTCATGGCGGCGCGGTCGAAGCGCGGGTACTTCATCGGCGATCGGGGCTGGCTCGATCTCATCGGCTCCATCCCGAGCTTCGGCTTCTTCCCGGCGGCCGGCCTGTTCCGCATCGCTCGATTGAGCCGGTTCGCGCGGATCACCCGCCTGCTCCGCGGCAACAACCGGGGGCAGCTCGTCCAGGACATCCTTCACAACCGCGGGCAATACGCCGTGTTCATCACCATCCTGTCCGGGTTCGTCGTGTTGTCGGTGTCGACGGTATTGATGGTCCAGTTCGAGACCCAGTCGGCGGATGCCAACATCACCACGGGCGGTGATGCCCTGTGGTGGGGCTTCACGACGATCACGACCGTCGGCTACGGCGACCAGTTCCCGGTCACGCCGCTGGGGCGCGCGACGGCAGTCCTGGTCATGTTCGCGGGCGTCGGGATCATCGGGTCCCTTGCCAGCATCCTGGCGAGCTTGCTGGTGCCGTCTCCGGAGACCGACGACGCAGCCGACGCCGGACGCTGCCTCAGTAGCCGGTTCAGCTGACGCTCAGGATGGCCTCACTAACGAGTTGGCGGCGATCAGGGCCGAGCTTGCCGAGATGCGCTCGCTGATGGGCGGCGGCGGGATGAGCGGATCCGCGGGAGGCGGAGCGGCCGCGCCGAGTCCGGAGAGCGAGCCCTGACGGTGACTAGCCGCCGGCTTCGATCCCGCTGACGGCACCGGCGTCGTTCGCCGCATCGAGCACCCCGCGACCATCGCCGGCGACGTCGGCGACCGCCTCGCCGAAGATCCGCAGCGCCGTCGCCATCTCGTCCTCGCTCACCGTGAGCGGCGGCGACATGCGCACGCTCGACACTCCGCACTCGAGGACCAGCAGGCCGCGCTGGAAACACGCCCACTGGACCGCCTCCGCATGGTCCATCGTGTCGAATTCGATCCCGAGCATCAGTCCCTTGCCGCGGACATCGCGAACGAGCCCGTCGAACCGATCGGCGAGTGGCCGGAGGCCGGCCAGCGCTTGCTCGCCGCGCGTCGCCGCATTGGCGATCAGCCCACCCTCGAGCAGGTCGATGGTCACGAGGCCGGCGGCGCAGGCGACGGGGTTGCCACCGAACGTCGAACCGTGGCTACCCTTACCCCACGCCTCCATCAGCTCCGCTCGGGCGATCATCGCGCCGAGCGGCATGCCGCTGGCGATCCCCTTCGCGGTCAGCAGGATGTCCGGCTTGACGCCCCAGTGCTCGACGGCCCACATCCGGCCCGTCCGGCCGGCGCCGGTCTGGATCTCGTCGGCGATGA
Source organism: uncultured Chloroflexia bacterium (assembly GCA_963831715.1). Lineage (GTDB taxonomy): Bacteria > Chloroflexota > Limnocylindria > Limnocylindrales > CSP1-4 > SPCO01. Next base: position 242,004 of record CAWHRB010000001.1, read on the forward strand.
GCAGGATGCCGTGGCGATCGCAGATCGCGCGAAGGCCCTCGAGGAAGCCGTCCTCGGGGACGATGTAGCCGCCCTCGCCCTGGATCGGCTCGACGATGATCGCGGCCACCTCGTCGGCAGGGGCGAGCTTGTCGAACAGGACCTCGTCGAACCAGCGCAGGTCCTCGACGCGCCCGAACGGCGCGTGGAAGACGCCGGGCAGCAGCGGGCCGAAGCCCGCGTGGTACTTGGCCTTCGATGCCGTCAGCGAGAGAGCGCCGTATGTTCGTCCGTGGAAGGCGCCGAGAAACGCAACGAGGTACGGCCGCTTCGTGGCCCGACGGGCGAGCTTGATCGCGGCCTCGACCGCCTCTGCCCCGGAGTTCCCGAGGTAGGCCCGAGCCGGTCCGTCGATCGGGGCGATCTCCGCGAGTCGACGACACAGCTCCGGATAGATGGGCAGGTAGAAGTCGGCCGCCGAGAAGTGGATGAGCTCCGCCGCCTGCTCCTTGATCGCCGCGACGACCTGCGGGTGGGCATGACCGGTCGAGTTGACCGCGATGCCCGCCGCGAAATCGAGGAAGAGGTTGCCGTCGATGTCCTCGACCGTCAGGCCTTCGCCCCGAACGGGGACGATGGGATAGGCGCGCGGCAGGCTGGGCGACGTCCACGTTTCATCGAACTCAACGTGGGCCCGGGCCTTCGGGCCCGGCAGCTCGGTGACGATATGCGGGACGGGGCGCTCACCGCTGATCCGCGCTCGACTGGACAACGCTCACCTCTTCGGCCGACGGGTTCGACTGCATACGGGATATGCAGACTGGATACTCGCGGCGGAGTATAGCGAGCGGTCCCGCGCGGGCCCGCGCGGCCGAGGTGTCAGCGTCAGACACGGATCGGCGATGGATGAGCGTGGGCGCTTCGCGGATCCGACACGAACGACCACTTTCCGGTCCTTCTACGCTGGCTTCATGTCAAGGATGTGCCTAGGGCTGACATCGTCAGGCGGGCGGCTCGCGCGCGAGGGAACCCCCGACGGAAGTCCCCTAGTCGACGACCGTGTGCGACTGCTCCCGGAGGAACTGCGCGACGTAGTACATCGACAGGCCCGCCTTGCCGGTCGAGCCGCTGCCCTTCCAGCCACCGAACGCCTGGATGCCCGGCCATGCCCCGGTGGTCGCACCCGCACGCCGGTTGACATACAGGACGCCCGCCTGGATCCGATCGAGGAACTGCTGGACCTCGCCCTGATCCTCGCTGTACACGCCGGCCGTCAGCCCATAGACGGAGTCGTTGGCCAGCGTCAGCGCCTCGTCGAGCGAGTCCACTGCATGCACGGCGGTCAGCGGCGCGAAGAACTCGTCGCGGAAGACGCGATGATCGGCCGGTAGCCCGCCCACGACTGTCGGCTCGACGTAGAACCCGCGCCCGAGATCACCGTCGCTGAGCCGCTCCCCGCCGATCAGCACCCGGCCGTCACGACGCGCCTCGCTCACCGCCTGCTGGTGCCGATCGACGGCACGCTGGTCGATGATCGGTCCGAGCCAGTTCTCACGCTTGATCGGGTCGCCGATGACGATCGACTCGGTCTTCTCGACGAGGAGGCGCACCAGCTCGTCGTGCACCGGCCGCTCCACGTAGACGCGCGAGTTGGCCGAGCATTTCTGGCCGCCGAACCCGAACGCGGAACGCATGATCCCCTCGGCCGCCTCGTCGAGGTCGGCGTTGCGGGTGACGATCGCTGGGTTCTTGCCACCCATCTCGACGATGCACGGTCGCGGCCACGTCTTCGAGAAGGTACGGAACAGCTCCATGCCCACCGCATACGACCCGGTGAATACGATCCCGTCGACACCCGGGTGATCCTGGAGCGCCTGCCCGACGGTCTCGCCCGGCCCCATCACGAGGTTGACGACGCCCTGCGGCAGGCCGGCATCGATGTACGCCTGGAGCATGGCCTGGGCCGACAGCGGCGACGCCGACGACGGCTTGATCACGACCGTGTTGCCGGCCATCATCGCGGCGCTCGACGGCCCGGTCGCCAGGGCCATCGGGAAGTTGAACGGGCTGACCACGGCGAAGACACCGTGCGGGCGGAGGATCGACCGAGTGTGCACGGACGTGTCCCCGAGGTTGCCCATCGGGTGGTCGTAGCCGTCGTTGTCCTCCATCGTCTGCGCGTAGTAGCGGATGAGATCGGCCGATTCCTCGACCTCCCCGAGCGACTCGATGCGGTTCTTGCCCACCTCATAGCTCATCGCGGCGGAGTACTCGAAGAGCCGGTCGCTGATGAGCTCGGCCGCCTGCCGCAGGATCGCGAGGCGCTCACGCCACGGCGTCGCGGCCCAGGCCGGCTGCGCTCGTCGCGCGGCCGCGACCGCGTCATCGATATCGGCCGGCGATCCGCTGACGAATGTACCGAGCAGCATCTCGGAGTCGATCGGCGAGCGCGCTTCGAACGTGCCGACGCCGTCGCGCCATGCGCCATCGATGTAGTTCTGGTGGGAGGCCCCGAGCTCGCCGCGGACTTTGGTCGCCGCCTCCTCGAACCCGGCATGGAGGTCTTCGTTGTCGGCGCGCAAGGTCGCGTACGTGACCTTGATGCGGGGCTTGGCCTCGGACGTCATGTCGGTTCCTCGTGAAGCGGGTCGGGCACTCAGGGAGAGAGCGCCAAGTCTAGAGCCGGTGACACTGACCGGCGCGAAGAGTGAGTCGCCTTGACGTCGACGGTGCCCATACCCTGTGAATGCCCGACGTGGTCGGGCAGCCATAGGTGGAAGACGTGGATACCGATCTCATCGGACGGGCGCAACGCGGTGACGAGGAGGCCTTCGCGAGCCTCGCCGTCGCAGCGGGCGACCGGCTCCACGCGGTGGCGCACAGGATCCTACGCGACACCGACCTCGCCGAGGATGCGACGCAGCAGGCGCTGCTGAGCATCTGGCGGGACCTTCCGCAGCTCCGCGACGCGGCGCGCTTTGACGCCTGGTCGTACCGGCTCCTCGTGCGCGCCTGCTACGCCGAGGGAAGCCGGGAGCGCCGGTCCGCTTCGAATGTCCGTCTCATCCCGGCCGATTCGACCGGAGTGAGTGAGGGCCTGAGCTCGGTCGTCGATCGCGACCAGCTCGAGCGTGGCTTCCGGCGCCTCTCCATCGACCATCGTGCGGTGGTGGTGCTCCACCACTACCTCGACCTGCCGCTCGACGAGGTCGCCGATGTGCTCGGCGTCCCCGCCGGGACGGTCCGATCCCGATTGCATCACGCGATGCGCGGCCTGCGTGCGGCCCTCGAGGCAGACGCCAGACCAGGCACGCGGGAGGTTGCCCAGTGAGCACCGATCGCGACGTCACCCGCATCGTTCGGTCGTGGTTGGAGGATGGCGCGACTGCGCTCCCGGACCGCGTCCTGGACAGCGTGCTCGACCAGCTCCCCGCGACCTCACAGCGCCGTTCCTGGTGGCCGGCGTGGAGGTTCCGACAGATGAATAGCGCCTTGAAGCTCGCGATCGCTGCGGTGGCCGTGGTAGTCGTCGCGCTCGTGGGGATCAACCTTCTGCCGAGGAGCGAAGGTGTCGGCGGATCCGGCACGTCGGCTAGTCCCGCGCCGTCGCCAACCGCGTCGCCATCGGCATCGCTCAGTCGATCGCCCTCGCCATCTCCGGTGTTGTTCCCGAACGGCCCACTACCGGCGGGCAGATACACGATCCAGCCATTTGTAGGCCCCGGGGGTCTGTGCGTGGGGCAGCCGGGCTGCACGGAAGCGGGCGCGGAGGACGACTCGATCCGTATCACGCTCACCGTTCCGGACGGCTGGTCAGGGTTCGAAATCAGTGTCGCTCCCTCCGTCGAGAGATTCTCGCCACCCCGTGGAGCCAATTTGCTCTTCATGCGCGGCGGCTGGTTGCACACCGTCTGGCAGGTCTGTGGGGGATCCGGACCGGACGTCCCGACCGGACCGAACATCCCGACCGGCACGACCGTCGACGAGTTCGTGACGGCGCTCGTGGATCACCCTGACCTCGACGTGACGAGTCCCGTCGACGTGACGCTGGCCGGATACTCCGGGAAGTACCTGGAGCTCCAGGCGCCCGACAACATCGCCGCGAACCAGGACAGCCCGGCCCAAGGGGAGTGCGCCTACTACTTCGTGTGGGAACCCGGGGTCTACGCCCAGGGGCCGAACGCCCTGTGGCGCATCTGGGTCCTCGATGTGGACGGGGTCCGGGTGGTGGTCCGGGCCGACAGCTTCCCCGGCACGACGGCGGAGGTCCAAGCCCAACTCCAGGAGATCGTTGACTCGATCCAGATCGAGCCCTGACACGTCACCGGGTCGAGCGGCCTCGTCCGCTCGACCCGGACCCACGCCTGGCGCCGAGCGCCGCCACCACGTCTGACAATGTCGAGGCCACGGCATCCGGCAGTCGGCCGCCGCGCTCCCGGGCCGCGATCTCGACATCCGGCTCGCGGTGCTTGCCAGACAGCACGAGGATGCCGCGTAGGCCCGCACGTTGGGCGGCACGGATATCGGTCCGCACGTCGTCACCGACCATCGCGATGTCCGCCCGTGCGAGGCCGCGACCCGCCTCCTTGCGCAGATCGCGAACGGCCTGCGCGAAGAAGCCCGGCGAGGGCTTGCCGATGATCCGTGCCCGGGTCTCGGTGGCGAACTCGAGACCGACCACGAATGACCCCGAATCGAGTGTCGGCCCGTCCGGTGTCAGCCACCACGGGTTACGGTGCATGCCGACGAGCGTCGCCCCGGCGCGAATCAGCCGGAACGCGCGATTGAGGTTGTCGAACGTGGCCTCCTCGGGTGAGTCCCCGATCACGACCGCCGCGACCGCCGCCCCCTTCGTCCCCGCCTCGTCATGGCTGAGCAGCCGCTGACCGGCGAACTCGCGCCTGGCGTCCTCGGATGCCAGCACGTACAACGGCGCATCCGGATACATCCGTGCCGTCCACGCCGCTGATGCCGATAGGGCGGACTCGAACCGTTCCGCCGGGATCGGGACGCCGAGCTTTCCGGACCAGCGCGACAGGGTCTCGCGGCTCACGGCCGAGGTATTCGTGACGATCCGGTACGGCATGCGTCGACGCTCGAGTGCGACGACTGCTTCGGCGGAACCCGGAATGATCTCGCCGGCCAGGACGATCACGCCGTCGAGGTCGAGCAGCAATGCCCGGACGCCCCGCATCGCGGCGCGCACATCGGTCGGCGGGTCCGGCGCGTCGGGCATGATGGAAGCCTATCGGAAGGGAGGCGCCGGATGGGTCTGCTCGAGGGCAAGAACGCGCTGGTGTTCGGCGTGGCCAACGACCACTCCATCGCGTGGGGCATCGCGCGGGCCCTCCACGGCGAGGGCGCCGCGGTCGGCTTCTCGTCGATCGAAAGCCTGATCGACAAGCGCGTCCGGCCGCTCGCCGAATCCATCGGGTCGACCTTCGTCGAGCCGGCCGACGTCCAGTCCGACGCCGATATCGAGCGCGTCTTCGCGCGCTGGGGCCAGTCGAACGACCGCCTCGACATCCTGGTCCACGCCCTTGCATTCGCGAAGCGCGAGGACCTGACCGGCGGCTTCGTCGAGACGTCCCGGGACGGGTTCGCCCTGGCATTGGACGTGTCGGCCTACTCGCTGGTCGCGCTCGCCCGCGCCTCGCGGCCGTACCTGCGCCCGGGGACGTCGATCATGACGCTGACCTACTACGGGTCCGAGAAGGTCGTCGCGAATTACAACGTCATGGGCGTGGCCAAGGCCGCGCTCGAGGCGTCGGTGCGCTACCTCGCCGCCGACCTCGGACCCGACGGCATCCGGGTCAATGCGATCAGCGCCGGGCCGATCCGGACCCTGGCGGCGAGCGGTATCGCCGGGTTCAAGAAGATGTATGGCGCGTTCGATGACGTGGCGCCGCTGCGCTCGAACATCTCGATCGACGACGTCGGACGGACCGCCGTCTACCTCGCCTCGGACCTGTCGAGCGCGGTCACCGGCGAGATCATCTACGTCGACGGCGGGTTCAACATCGTCGGCGTCCCGACGGGTGGCGAGTAGTCAAGCGCTCCACCCGGGTCAGTCGGGTCAGCCGGCCGTCACGCGGCCGACCAGGGCCTCGAGGTCCGGGATGGTCATCTCGCCGGCCGCCCGGGCGACGACCGTCCCGTCGCTCCCGACGAAGACCCACAGCGGGTACGCCGTGAGCCCGTAGGCCTCGGCGACGCTGTTGGTGGGATCGGCGATGACCGGGACCGTCCAGCCCTCGCGCTCCAGCCAGGCATCGGGCGGGTAGTTCGGCTGCGACGGATCGATCCCGGTCGCGACCGACACGAGGTCGACGCCGTCCGGGACACCGCCGGCACTGACCCACGTCTGGACGAGCGGTACCTCGGTCTGGCAGTGCGGACACCAGTGGGCGAGGAACAGGATCACCTTGGCACGGCCGTCGGGTTCGATCGAGACCGGCGTGCCGGCGAAGTCGGAGCCGGACACCTCGGGCGCCGGCAGGCCGACCGCGGCGTCGTTGTCAGGGCCCTGGAACGGTGGCAGCGGGCTGCCGGTGATGACCGGCGGCTGGACGGCGACGGCCGAACCCGATCCGGCCGGTACACCCGATCCTCCGGAGGCCGCCCCCGAGGCGCTCGGCCGCAACGAAGAACTGCCGCCGCCCGTCGGTCCACCGCCGCCCGGCAGGACGATGGCCAGGACCGCAGCGACCACGACGGCGACGGCGATCACACCTGGCAGCAGCCAGCGCGACGCGCGTGAGCGGCGCTCGTCCGTGTTCCGCGCGGCCGCACGGGCGGCCTGGCGGCGGGCGCGTCGATCGCCGGGAGGCTGGGTCATCGGTCACTCCATCGGTCGGTCTCGTCCGGGTCACGGACGAGGAGCAGCGTGAGGATGAGGAGGAAGGCGGTCAGCGCGAGTGTCGGCAGGCTGAAGATGCCGAAGACGCGGAACCACACGGCGGTGCACGGCACGGCGACGGCGCACGCGCCGGTGTCGAGGGACGGGATCCACTCGAGAGCGACATGGTAGCCCGCGATGACCGCACCGATCGCCGCGAGGGCGGTCGCCCCGGTCGGCACGCGCCGCTGGCGCCGGAGCATCGCGACGCCGAGGATCACCACCAGCGGGTACATCGCGATCCGCTGGTACCAGCACAGCGTGCACGGCTCGTATCTCGCCACCTCCGAGAAGTACAGGCTGCCGGCGGTGGCCAGGAAGGCAACGATCCACGCGGCGATGACCGCTCGCGACTGCACGACACGAGCGATGGCGGCGTAGGCGTCGAGTGCCGGGTCCGATTGGATGGCGAGCACACGCAGTGCCACGATGACGACCACGGCGACGATCGCGGCGATCGCCAGGATCCCGTAGAACCGCTGGACCAGATCGACCGTCAGCTCAGGCATCGACGGCGGCGGCCCGGCACGTGGCACAGACCCCCGTCAGCGTGAGATGCGGGACGTCGACCTCGAAACCGTGTCCCGTCCGCACCGCGTCGACCGCGCTGACGACCACCGGGTCGTCCAACGTCAGCTCCCATGATCCGGAACAGACGCGGCAGTACAGGTGGGCGTGCTCCGCGGCGGGCAGCACGTGGAACTCCTCGCGGCCGTCGGCGCCGTGGCTGTGCCGGATGACGCCGAGCTCCTCGAGGACGTCAAGCGTGCGGTAGACCGTCGAGGGGATCGTGTCGGGGTCGATGGCTCGACAGCGCTCGACAAGCTCGGCACCGGTCACGTGACCATCGGTCTGCGACAGGACCTCCACGAGGATCCGACGCTGCGGTGTCCAGCGCAGACCGCGGGCCCGGAGCTGGTCCGGGATCCCCGCCCACGGTCGAGCGACGTCGGGTTCCCACGGTGGCGATGATCCTTGCGCGCGCATCGCGCGAAGTATAGGTGGACAAGAGCGACACACTGCAGATGCAACGTGTTGCGATACCGCGGCACAAGCCCTACGCTAGCCGCTCTGGAGAGAGGTCCGCAGCTTTGTTCGACGTCCTGTTCGCGACCGCTACCTCACCAGCCGGTCTTGGCGTCCTGGTCACTGGGCTGGCGCTCGGCATCCGCCACGGGATCGACTGGGACCACATCGCAGCCATCACCGACATCACCAGCACGACCGCCGCGGCGGGCGTCGCCGAGGCTGCCCACGAGGAGCAGCACCGGTCCGTCAGCGGCGACCACCACGGGCACGGCGGCGCACTCGAGAAGCACGCCCACGACGCAGGCCCCGGCGCGGCCACGCTCGCCCCGGCGACTCGCGGCGGTCAGAGCTCGATCCGGACGTTCGGTCGCGACCAGGCCGAGGCGATCCAGCTCGGGACGCTGTATGCCCTCGGCCACGGCGTCGTGGTGATCGCGCTCGGGATCGCGGCGCTGGCGTTCGGGGCGCTCCTGCCCGACTGGCTCGACCCGATCATGGGCAGGATCGTGGGCGTGACGCTGGTCGGGCTCGGTCTGTGGGTCCTCTACTCGGTCTATCGCTACGCCCGCGGCGGTGAGACGTTCCGGCTCCGCAGCCGCTGGATGCTCGTCTTCGACGGCGTGCGGTACGCGTGGAGGCGGTTCGGCGCCCGACTCCACGGCCACGAGCACGTCGAGCCTCTCGAGATGAGCTCGTACGGCCCGAAGACCTCCTTCGGCGTCGGCATGATCCACGGCGTCGGCGCCGAGACCGGGACCCAGGTGCTGCTCATCGCTGCCGTCGGCGGGGCGGCCAGTGCCGGGCTGGGCATCCCGATGCTGTTCGCGTTCGTGCTCGGTCTGCTCATCTCGAACCTCGCGATCGTCCTCCTGACATCGGTCGGGTTCGTCGCCAGCCAGACGCGCGAGCGGATCTACGTTGCGGTCGGCCTCGTTGCCGGGCTGTTCAGCCTCATCCTCGGGACGATCTATGTCCTGTCGCTGGATGCGGTCGTCCCCGAGATGGACTCGCTGCTGCCGTTCTAGGCGGAGATCAGGCGGCCGCCGATGAGCCGACCGCAGCGGGCGCGCTCGGCTTGACCGGCCGGAGGAACAGGAACAGCACCACCACGACGTACGTCAGCCAGACGACGAAGGTCGTGACCTCGGGCCTGGCGGAGTAACCGAACAGGGCCCGCAGGAGCTGACCGATCACGTTGCCGCCGTCCGCGCTGTGAGGCAGCACGCCGGAGACGTCGAACAGTGGCTGTGTGCCGAACGTGATGACGCCGATCTCGATGAGCTCATGCACCGCGGTCGAGAGCAGCCCGGCGGCGATGAAGATCAATGCAACGCCGGTCCACCGGAAGAACGTCGCCAGATTGAGGCGGCGCGAACCCTGGTAGAAGCCGACCCCGAGTACGACCGCGATGCCCAGACCGATGAGCGCGCCGACGAGCACCCAGATCGCCCCCTCGTCGGCGGAGTTGGCCTGCCCCACGAGGAAGAGCGCTGTCTCAAGACCCTCCCGGATCACGGCGATGAAGGCGAGCACGGCCAGCGCGATCACGGAGCCCTGGTCGAGGGCGCGATCGACGGCTGACTGGAGCTCACCCTTGACGGTACGCGCCTGACGCCGCATCCAGAACAGCATCCAGGTCACGACTGCCGCCGCGGCGAACAGGGTGATCGCCTCGAAGATCTGCTCGTACGGCTCCTCGAAACCGCCCACCGTGGCGAAGAGGATGATCCCGAGGACCGCGCTCGCACCGATCGCCAGGCCGGCGCCGGCGAACACCTTGGGAAACTCGCGCCGGTTGCCGGTCTTGGCGAGGTACGCGCAGATGATCGCGACGATAAGCGCCGCCTCGACGCCCTCGCGCAGACCAGTGAGGAAGCCGCTGGACAGGGCTCCGACGTCCATCGTGGTCAACTCCGCAAGCCGTCATGATGTTCGAGCGCAAGGGCGCTTGTCATGGCGATGCTAGCGGGCACGACACCCGGGCGTCAAGGAGGTGCCGCGCCGTCGGCGCGAGTCAGTCGGCGGTGCGAAGCTGGAAGCGGCGGAGCGCGAGGGCCGCGATCGCGAACCCGCCGATCGTCACGACCGAAAGGATCGCCACCGACACGCCGAAGGCGAGCGGTGCCGCCTCTCCGACACCGCCCGTCAGCGTCGACGCGACGCCCAGGGTCGCCTGGCGCACCGACAGGAAGCGCGTCCCCTCGAGCAGCCCCGCCAGCACGCCCTCCCAGATGAGCGTGTAGCCCAGGCCGATCACGAGCGCCCGCCCCGTGATCACGCCGAGGGCCGTGAACCCGATCGCGTACGCGGCGCCCCCGAGGAGACCGGCGACAGCGAACCCGACGGTGGTCTGGATCGAGTCCGGACCGAGGCCACCGAGCAGCAGTCCCGTGACGATGATCGGCGGGACGATGAGGATCGATGTCAGGAAGGCGGCCACCAGCACCTTGGCCAGGGCGACCAGCCAGCGCGGCACCGGCTTGGCCAGCTGGAAGACGAGCGTGCCGTCCTCGATCTCGGAGCCGATGGCGCCGGTCCCCACGACCAGCGCGACCAGCGGACAGACGGTCCGGATCACGAGCGCGTCGAGGATCTCCGGGGCGTCGGGCCGGCCACCGCCGAGGCGCACGAGGATGGCGAGCAGCACGGGCAGGAAAGCGAGGAGGGCGATCGTGATCGTCCGTCGCCGCCCGACCAGCGCCCGCAGGGTGACGACGACGATGGCGCGGAACGCCCTCATCGACGGACCAGGTAGCTGAACACGCTCTCGAGGGTGTCGTCGGTGGGCGTCAGCTCGAAGAGCCTGATCCCGGCCCCGCGCGCGACCGGCGCGACGATCCGCGCGAACGTGCCGAGGTCGGTCGCCTGGACGGCGAGCCGGCCGTCGAGCAGGTCGACGCCGAAGACCGCCGGATCGGCGAGCAGGGCGGCACCCAGCGCCCGGTCGTCCGACGAGCGGATCGTGAACCGATGCGGTCGATCGGTCATCAGTCGCCGGATCGACCGGAAGTCGCCCGACGCTGCGAGTCGGCCGGCGTAGACGACGAGCACGGCCTCGGCCAGCCGCTCGACCTCTTCGAGGATGTGGGACGAGAACAGGATCGCCCGGCCCTCGGCGGCCATCCGCCGCAGCAGCTCCATCATGTGCAGCCGCTGGCGCGGGTCCATGCCGTTGAACGGCTCGTCGAGGAGCAGGATCCTGGGCTCGTGTACGAGCGCGGCGGCCAGCTTGATGCGCTGGCGCATCCCCTTCGAGTAGGTCCGGATCGGCCGGTCCGCCGCGTCGGTCAGCTCGACCGTGCCGATCGCCCGTTCCGTGGCGGCGCCCGGGTCGTCGATCCGTTGCAGGTCCGCGTTCACCCGGACGAACTCGCGACCGGTCAGGTAGCCCGGGACCGCCTCGCGTTCCGGCACCAGCCCGACCATCGAGTAGACGGATGGATCGCCGAACGACGGCCGACCGCCGATGCGGACCGTCCCCGCCGACGGCGCCAGCAGCCCGGCGAGGAGGTGGAGCAGTGTGCTCTTGCCCGCCCCGTTGGGGCCGAGCAGACCGGTCACGCCGGCGCCCAGCGCGAACGACACGTCATTGACCGCGACGACGTTGCCGAACCAGCGCGAGACGTGGTCGACCTGCATGGCCGGCACCGTCGGGGCTGCCGTCATACCGTCACCGTCAGGTATCGCCGCACGATCAGGGCCAGCGAGACCACGATGTACACGACGGACGCGACGACGTAGACCCAGCCGGGCAGCCCGGCCTGGATGACGATCTCACTGCCGACAGCGACGACGCCGAAGACCGCCGCGTTGAGACCCTCGACGACATCGCCCGGGCTGGCGAGGTGGAGGACACGCGCAAGGTCTCCGACCGCGAGGTTGTCGATCACCGCCACGATGATCGGCGGCAGGATGAACGCGCCGATGATCGTCGCCGTGGCATACGCCCGTCGGGGGGTCGATGCGGCGATGACCGACGCCACGCCGGCAAGGACGCCCGAGGCGAGGATCGACACCGCGAGGTAGCGCGGGATCTCGGCCAGGTCGTCACGCAGCCCGGTGATCGGATCGGCGGCGGCCAACACGCCACCGATCGACAGGACGAGTTGCGGCACGAGCGTGAAGACCAGGACGGCCAGGAAGATCCCACCCGTCCGTGCCAATGCGTAATCGATCCGCGTGAGGACCCTGGAGAAGTACAGCGGCAGCACGCCATAGCGCTGGTCGCGCCCGAACAGCTCGGGCGCCTGGGCGGCGCAGAACAGCATCACGAGGGTGGACGTGAGGCTCTGGTACGTGTCGTGCCGGATCGGCATCCCCTCGTCGAGCGCGCCGGCGGCCCCCGCCTGGTTCGCCAGCGCCGTGATGCCGACGGCAAGCACCGCCGGCAGCGTGTTGAGGCCCAGCAGCAGGAACGGGGCGATCTTGGCCCGGGCGCCACGACCGATGCCGTATGCCCCCTGGAGCGTCTGGCGAAGCAGTCCGAGGAGGACGATGAGACGGCCGTTGCGCGGGCCATCGTAGCCGCGGTAACCGAGGTCGTAGATGCTCCCGGTCGGTGCGCCCGGCGCCGCACTCACCGGTGCAGCGGTCGGCGCGCCGGGCCCGGTCGGTGGCGTCACTGGAACAGTTCTTCAAGACCGCGGCGACGCTGTTCGATGCGAACCAGCGGCAGGCCGAGATCGACCACCGTGTCGCGCACGAGGTCCCACGGGCGATCGTCGACGAGCTCGATGAGGACGGTCCGGCCGTCGGCTCGCGCGTCCAGACCGGCCGCGACCAGCGCGGCGGCAAGCTCCGGTGCGCCCTCTTCGACGTCGACCGCGAGCGTGCCGGTCCGCTCGGTGAACGTCGTGAGCGCGGCGGCCCGGATGAGCCGGCCGGCATCGATCGCGACGAGGTGGTCGCAGACCCGCTCGATCTCGCCGAGGAGGTGGCTCGCGACGACGACCGCGATGCCGAACTCGGTGCCGGTCCGCTTGACGAGGGCCAGCATCTCGTCGCGACCGGCCGGGTCGAGACCGTTGGTCGGCTCGTCGAGGAGCAGGAGCCTCGGGTCGTGGACGAGCGCCTGGGCGAGCTTGACCCGCTGCTTCATGCCGGTCGAATAGCCGCCCATCTGCCGGTAGCGTTCCTCGTATAGCCCGACGTGGCGGAGGACTTCCGCTGCTCGTTCACGGGCGGCGGCCCGGGGCAGACCGGACCAGCGCGCCATCTGGCCGACGAAGTCGGCCGCGGTCAGCTCCGGTGGGAGGCAGTCGGATTCGGGCATGTAGCCGACGAACCGACGGAGCGTGGTCCCGTCGCGCCGGACGTCATAGCCGAGGACGGTGGCGCTACCGGATGTCGGCGGGAGCAGTCCGAGCAGGATGCGGATCAGCGTGCTCTTGCCCGCGCCATTGGCCCCGACGAGCCCGATGATCCCGGGTTCCAGCGCGACGGTGAGGTCGTCGAGGGCCGTGACTCCCCCGGGGTAGCGCTTGGTCAGGGACTGCGTTTCGATGAGCGGCATCGGTCGAGAAGCCTAGCCGACGCGGTCGCGCCGGGTCGTCACCGGACGGGGCCGGATCCCTGCGCCCCCAGCGACGGTCAGGCCGCCACCACCTGGTTGCGCCCGCCACGCTTCGCCATCTGGAGGCCGACGTCGGCGACCTCGAGGAGCGCCTCCAGGGTGGCCACCGCGGGCCCCAACGACGCGCAGCCGGCGGAGACCGTCGCGCGTAGGGACTCGCCGTCGGCACCGGTGAGCCGCGTCGACTCCAGCTCGCGCCGGATCTCGTCGGCCACGCGGTGCGCCTCCTCGGCCGTCGCCCCGTCGAGGATCGCCACGAATTCCTCGCCGCCGAACCGGGCGACGATGTCGCTCGAGCGGAGTCGCCCCGACAGGATCGATCCGAAGCTGCGCAGCACCGCGTCGCCGACGATGTGACCGTGCTGCTTGTTGAACTCGCCGAAGTTGTCGAGATCGAACAGGATGATCGCGATCGGACGGCGCTCGTCGAGCGCCAGGCGGGTGCGTGCGGCGAAGAGTCGGGCCGTGGAGGCCTCGAGGTGGCGGCGATTCCATAGACCGGTGAGGGGATCGCGGATGGCCGCATCGGCGACCCGTGCGTGGAGATCGACATTTGCCAGCGCGAGCGTGACCTGCGAGCCGATGAGCGGCATCGCTTCGAGCTCGAGCGCTGAGAAGGCCCGGGCGAGGTCACGCCGACATACCGAGATGGCCCCGACCACGACGTCCTCGTTCAGCAGCGGGATCGCCGCGGACACCAGCACGTCTTCGACACGAGCGCCCTGGACAGTCGACGGGAAGGAGCTCCGCGGCAGCGCGTCGTCGCACAGGACCCGCCGCTGGACCATGGCCTGGCCGGCCGTTCCCTCGCCCGCTGGGATCCTGGCACCGACATAGCGACCATCGCCCCCGTGGATCGCGACGATCCGATCGTCGCCTGTCGCCGGATCACGCAACACGAGCGTGACGATGTCGGCCTGGAGCGCCGCCGCCACCGACGCGACGATCGCGGTGTGTGCCGTTTCGAGGTCGAGGCTGGCAGTCACCGACGAGCCGAACGCGGCGAGCCGCGCGAACACCTCGGCGCGCTCGCGGAGGGCCTCGCGCTCACGGGCGAGTGCAAGTGCCGCCGAGATCCGGTCCCCGACGACGACCATCGTGTCGAGGTCGGCCTCGTCAAGCGGCGGCGCATCCCGGCCGCTCTCGACGTTGAGGATGCCGATGACCGTGTCACCGGCCCGCAGTGGGACGCTGACTTCGCTGCGCACATCCGGTCGAGCCGCGCGGTATTCGGGGTCTCGCTCGACGTCGACCACGAGCTCCGCCGCGCCGGTCCGCATGACGCGACCGACGACACCGACGCTGCCATCGAACGTCTCGATGACCTCGTCATAGCCGCGTTGCGCGCCGAGCCGCATCAGATCCCCGTCGCGCATGTAGATCGATGGGTAGCGATAGCCGAACCGGTCGACCAGGAGCTCGACGACGTCGTCGAGCGCTGCGAACGTCGGTCCGTCGGCGGCAAGGACCCGACCGACCGCCTCGACCGCGGCCATCTGCCGTGCCCGTCGGCGCAACTCCACACTCGCGGCTCGCGAGTGCGCCACGGCCCGCTCGAGCATCGAAACCGTGCGTCGCGTGCCGACCGCGAGCACGACGGCGGTGGCGCCGAGCGCGATGCCGCGCTGGACCAGTCCGGTCTGGACGGCGGGCGTCGCGAACGCCGGCACGAAGTACAGGGCGAGCGCTGCCGCGAGGACCGCTCCACCGACCGCGATGGCCTGACGGGCGCCGAGCGCCGCCGCCATCGCCACGATGGGCAGGACGAGCGAAGCCAGCGGCAGCGTCGTCGGCTCACCGGTCCCGACGCTCATCCACAACACCGCAACCAAGGCGAACAGGAGCCTCGCCGTGTCCTCGGCTTCGGATCGGCGCCGTCTCGCCCGGAGGCCAAGGGCGCACTGCGTGCCGAGATAGACGACCGACGGCACGACGACGAGCAGGGTGTCGCCACGCGATGCCCATTCGATGACAAGCGCAGCGACGACCACGGCCAGTGCCAGCAGGACGTGCGGGTCGGCTGCAAGCCGCTTCAGGCTGCGCCGCCAGGACGCGCGCGCCCGGTGCGATCGGATCACCGTCCGACTGTGCTCCCCGAGGGGGCGAGCGTCGATAGGACCTTGGGGTCTCGAGCGGATGCACCGACGGTCAGCGGTCCCGCAGGGTCAGCGCCAGGTGATCGTGCCGGCGGCGGCGTCGGCGGTGTCCAGGATGTCCCGAAGCTCGTAACCCTCATGGGGTTCGATCGCGATCACGATCAGGGCGTCGTCGGGGAGGTCGATGACGACCATCCGGGTCGTCCGGTCGGGCTCCAGTTGGTAGGTACTGCCCTGGGTCGAGAACAGCGGGACGCGCTCGGACCCGATCGGCGCGAGATCGCTCGACAGGCCGCGCCGCTTGTCGATCCTGACGTTCCTGGTGTCGGTGGCGCCCACGCCGTCGGTCGCGATGAATGCCTCCATCACGTCACGTGGTCTGGAGCCAGGTTCGTCCGGCTCGCCACCGGGATAGACCTCACTGAGGCCGCCGGCGAAGGTGACGGTGCCCTCGGGCCGCGTGAGGACCACGATGTCCTCGCGGTGCGAGGCGTTCGACCATCCGTCCCCGAGCTCGATCCCGAACGCCGGCTGGAACCGCGAGGGTGCGTAGCGGCCCGCACCGAGCCCGCACGGTATGTCGAAGAAGACCTCGCACAGGTCGGCGACCTCGCCATCCGGTAGCGGCGTCAGCTCCGGGGTGGGATCGGGTGTGGGCTCCAGCGTCGGGCTGGGTTCTGGAGTCGGGGTCGGCGTTGGCTCCGGCGTGGCCTCGACGGTCGGTTCGGGGGTCGCGATGACGGCCTGACTCGAGATCGGGGAGGTCTCGGGATCGAGGATGCCGGGGAGGGCGGCGACGGCCATGGCACCGCCGGCGACACCCAGGAGGGCCAGCAGCGCCACGGCGACGGCGGACGGGCCGGCGGCCGTCCCACGCGGCTTGCCCGCCGGACGCGTGGCAGTCGCCCGCGGTCGGGCGCGAGCCGGGCTGGCCGCCCGAGTCGACTCGGACGTAGCCTCACCCGACACGATGGGTGTCGCGACGATCGTCGTCGGACTCGTGTCGTCCGCCGCCTGGATGGCCGATCCGAGGGCGGACGCCATCGCGTTGCCGTTCGCATAGCGGTCCTCTGGCTCGGGCGCGAGAGCGCGGCGGACGACGGCGTCGACCTCGTCCGGGACCTCCGAGCGGATCGCCTTGGGGGACGGGGCGGGCGCACCGATGCGCGCGAGCGCGATAGCGTCAGTGGTGTCGCCACTGAAGGCGCGCGTTCCGGTCAGCGCCTCGAAGAGCACCAGCCCGAGACCGTAGACATCGGACGCAGGCGTCGTCGTCGCGCCGCGGGCCTGCTCCGGACTGAAGTAGTGGATCGAGCCGAGGGTCGTGCCCGGCTTGGTGGCCTCGGCGTCGGCCGCCAGCCGAGCGATGCCGAAATCCGTGACCATCGCCCGTCCGTCCGACGCGAGCAGGATGTTGCCGGGCTTCACGTCGCGGTGGACGATCCCATGGACGTGCGCCACCCCGAGGGCCCGGGCGACGTCGAATCCGATGCGCGCCGCCTGCACGGGTGCGAGTCGACCGCCGCGCTTGAGTCGCGCCGCGAGGTCCTCGCCGTCGACGAGGTCCATCACGAGGTACGGCTGGTCCTGGTCGGTCCCCGTGTCGAGACAGGCCACGATGTTCGGGTGCCGCAGCACGGTCGCGGCCAACGCCTCGCGCCGGAATCTGTCGGCGAGGTCGGCGTCGCGGGCGACGTCGGGACGGAGCAGCTTGACGGCGACAGGACGTTCGAGTCGAAGGTCCATCGCCTCGTGGATCGTCGCCATGCCGCCCCGGCCGATGATCCGGCCGAGCTGGTAGCGGTCGCCGATGATCCGCGCCTTGCGTGGATCGGTCACGGCCGGACGATAGCCGAGTCGGCAGCAGTCGGCTCTGGGCCCGTATCCTCCCGAGCACATGCGGCGACCGGGGCGACCCTTCTGACCGCGATCATCGGCGGGTTCCTCGCGGCCGCCTGCTTCAGCGCGACGATCCTCGCTTCGAGCCGCGCGTCGCGGATGATCGGCGCCCTGCCGACGCTCGCCGGGGTGATGCTGATCGGGCTGCTGCTGGCGCTGCCCATCGCGGCCCTGACGGTCGGCGACACGCGCCCCACGGCCGCGATGATCCCGTTGCTGGTCGTCGCCGGCGTGGGGAACGTCGTCGGCCTGGGATCGCAATACGTGGCGGTGCGCTCGGGCAAGGTCGGACTCGTCGGCGCGCTCGCAGCCTCGGAAGGGGCGATCGCCGCCGTCCTGTCGGTCATCGCCGGCGAGCGCCTTGGCACGGCGGAAGCCGTCGGCGTCGCTGTAGTCGGGCTCGGGGTGATCCTCGCCTCGCTCGGACGCGATCCCGACGCCGCCGATGGCCGCTCGTCGGCTCGTGCACTCCTCTTCGGTGGGTTCGCCGGACTGGCCTTCGGCGCGAGTCTCTACGCGGCGGGCCGGATCGGCGCCGATCTCGCCCCGGGCTGGGCGATCCTGCCAGCGCGCCTGGTCGGCGTCGTCCTGATCACCATCCCACTCGCGGCCAGCGGGCGATTCCGGATCGGCCGGGCCGCCCTGCCGTTCGTCGCGATCGCCGGCGCTGGCGAGGTCGGCGGCTTCCTGGCGCTGGCCTGGGGGGCGCGTGAGAGCATCGCCATCACGTCCGCCCTCGCCGCGCAGTTCGCCACGGTCGCCGCGATCGTCGCGTGGCTCGTGCTGGGCGAGCGACTTGGCCGCGTCCAATGGGTCGGCATCGCGGCTGTCGCGCTCGGCGTCGTGCTGCTGGCGTTGGGCGCGGCATAGCGACCGCCCGGCCTAGACTCGACGCATGGACGATGCTCGCGAACCGGACATACGCGCGACCGTCCTGCGCGCGCTTCGCCGGACCCGGCAGGTCCGGCGCTTCACCGACGACCCGGTCGACGAGGAGGACCTCCAGGCGATCCTCGAGGTCGCACGCTGGACCGGCAGCTCCGAGAACACGCAGCGGTGGCAGTTCCTGGTGATCCGCGATCCGGGCGTGCGGCGGCGGATCGGCGAGCTGTCGAGCTACGCTCGGCACGTGGCCAAGGCGCCGCTGGCGATCGCGATCGTCATGCCGGGCGAGGACGCCGAGACCGAGGCCTACGACGAGGGTCGCGTCGCCGAACGGATCCTGATCGGCGCGGGGGCGATGGACCTTGGTGCGGGCATCGGTTGGGCGGAACGCCCGGAGCAGGCGGCCGTCGGCGAGCTGCTTGGCGTCATGCCGCCGGCCTTCGTGCGGACGATCGTGTCGATCGGCCACCCGACCGAGGAGGCACGGCGGCCTCGGTCGGGACCGGGCACGGGCCGTCGCCCGCTACAGGAGCTCGTTCGCGAGCTGTAGGTTTTTCGCCGGGATCAGCCGGACGTCAGTGACGCCTTGGCAGCGGCCGCCTGGCGGTCGATCTCCTCGCCGACCTGCTTGTTGATGGCCTGCTCGACGATGCGGTCCGCCTCATCGAGCGCCTTTCGGATCTCGACGACAGCGGTGTCCTCGACGAGCGCGATGATGCCGGCGGTGTTCGGCTTCATGACGCCGGCGAGCTCGTCGGCCAGGCCCGCGCGATTGAACACGTTCCGGGCCTTGCCCAGTGCGGCCCCGGCGGTCCCGAGGGCCGCCGCGCTGGCGATGATCGATGGCGGGAAGATCACGCCGAGGACAGCGCCGCCGACGACACCCCACTTGAGCCCCGTCTTCGTGCTGTGCTCGGTGACCTTGCCAAGATGGATCTTGCCGTCCGCGTCGCAACTGGCGATGACGACGCCGTCGATCTTGAGGGGACTCGTCCGCTCGATCTCCTGGAGCTGCGCGTATGCGGCCTCAGCGCCCTCCATGGTCGGGAACTGGGCGACGATGAGCGAGTGGGCACCATCGGTTACGAGGCCGATGACGACCTCCGGATCGACGGAGTCCTGCGAGTCCTGGGCGGTCGTCTCGGACGTCATGAGCTGCTCCTTGTGTGCGTCTTGACGCGATTCCAGCCCACCGTTGGGGTCCGGTCAATCGTGCCCACCCGCCTTGTCGCTCCGTGTCGCTTCGTATGCCTCGAGCGCGCGCCTTATCTGCCGACGCTTGACCTTCGGGATGATCTCGACCAACACGACCACGACAGCCGCGGTCCACAGCGCAAAGCCGAATGAATAGAGCAGGTCGACCAGCAGTCCAAGGGGTTCGGTCGTCGCGGTCGATCTCAGCACGTAACCGGCGATGTACGCAATGAGGCCAACAACGAAAGCGGCCGCGAGGACCTGGTACAGGACCCGCTGCCCGTAGGCATCCTGCCGCAACTCCGTCCTGTGCTTTTCGAACCACTCCCCGGCGCCGGGGGCGTCCAGGATGGCGCCGAGGTCGTCGTCTGGGAGCGGGCCGGGCTGCGACATTGTCGACCTCCGATCCAGGTCGACGAGCGGATCGGCCGGCCGAGGCGGCGGCAGCTCGTCGGGGCTGAATCCTATCGTCACGGGCGCGATCGAGGCGACTATCGAACCTTTTCCCTAGGACTCCACTCATGATGGGTGACGCGTTCCGAAAGGGCGCGCGAACGAGGGAGCGAGAGGGTGGACCGAACGCTCATCGAGGCGGCACGGTCAGGGGACGAAGAGGCCTTTACCTCGATCGCCCGTGGCTCGGCTGATCGACTCTTCGCCGTTGCGTATCGGATCCTGCGCGACGTCGGGCGAGCCGAAGACGCCGTGCAGCAGACTCTCGTCTCGGCCTGGCGGCAGCTTCCGGAGCTCCGCGAGGTCGATCGCTTCGATGCCTGGATCCATCGGATCCTGGTCCATGCCTGCTACGCCGAGGCAAAGCGAGCGCGGAACTGGTCCGCAAACGTCCGGGTCCTGTCGGTCGACGGGCCGGCGATACCCGATACGACGCTGAGCGTCGCCACGCGCGACGCTCTCGACCGCGGTTTCCGGCGATTACCGCCTGAACAACGCGCGGTCTTCGTGCTTCACCACTACCTCGGCTGGCCGCTTCATGAGATCGGCGAAACGCTCGGCGTTCCGCTGGGAACGGTCAAGTCGCGGCTTCACTACGCAACGTCGAGCTTGCGCGCGGCCCTGGAGGCCGACGCCCGAGAGTCGACGCCAAACTCGCGGGAGTGGATGGCATGACCGAGAACGAGTTCGATCGGACCGCTGGGCTTTGGCTCGAGGATGGACCGACCGTCATGTCCGATCGCGCGCTCCAGGCCGCCCTCGACGAGATCCACGTCACTCGACAGCGCCGTGCCTGGTGGCCGGCGCGGAGGCAACCTGACATGAACAGCAACATCATTCGACTAGGCCTGGCGGCCGCCGCCGTCGTGGCACTCGCAGTCGTGGGGATCAGTCTTTTGACGACCGGTGACAGGGTGGGCGGGCCGGGGCCGACCACCTCCCCGAGCCCATCGCCGAGTCCGGCCGCGTCTCCTTTGCCACTCCATGACGGCCTCTTGGTGCCGGGCACCTACGTCATCGGTCCGGACCTTACGGACAGTTGGATGACGTGCCCTGAACCGCCCACGCCCGGATGCGACAACACGATGCGGCTGATGTTCACAGTCCCCGATGGTTGGGCCGGAATATCTGGTTCTATCTGGCTTGCGCAGGGAGGGAATAGCCCGCCTGCTGGAGCGGGCATGCTCTTCACGCGGGGCGGCTGGTTGCGCAGCGACCCATGTGTCGGCGCACCCGTCGACATCCCAGTCGGGCCGACCGTGGATGACTTTGCGACCGCCCTGGCCGATCATCCGCTCCTCGACACGACTGATCCGACCGACATCACGCTCGCGTCGGGCTACTCCGGCAAGTACTTGGACCTCCAGGTGCCGACGGAGATTCGCGTGCTCCACCTCGTATGAGCCCTTCGAGGGGACCATCTACGCCCAGGGGCCGGGCCACCGATGGCACCTCTGGATCCTCGATGTCGATGGCCAACGCGTCGTGGTCCACACGACGGACTACTCCGGGACGTCGCCGCAAGACCAAGCCGAATTGCAGTCGATCGTGGACTCGGTCGCGATCGAGCCCTGACATGGCCGCGAGGCTCGTTGTCCGCCTACGCCGTCAGCCGTTGAAGTCGTCGGTGCGGTCGCGCCCATCCAGAGGAATTGGAGCGGGAGACGGGGTTCGAACCCGCGACCTGCGGCTTGGAAGGCCGCCGCTCCACCAACTGAGCTACTCCCGCCCGGGGTCGCGGTCGCGAGCGTACCACGCAATCCGCCATCGTCCGGCGATCCCGCGATAGTCGGACGCCGTTCCGGACCGGCAGGGGCGTGGACTAGCCCTTGCGCTCGAGGATCGGCCGGGCCACGTCGGGCTTGTCGACCACGAACGCGAACATCGCCCGGTCGCCCCATCGGCCGAGGAAGAGGTGGCCCTGGATGTTCACGCCGGCATCGGCCAGGGCCCGCGACAGGCGGGCCATGCCACCCGGCTTGTCGTCCACCTCGGTGACCAGCGACTCGCCCTCGATATAGACGTACGCGAGCTCATCGAGCACGGCCTTGGTCGTGTCGTCGTCGGCCGTGGTCATGATCACGTGACCCGAGTCACCGATGCTGCCACCGCCGATGGCCCGCAGGTCGACCCCGCGCGCGGCGAGCGCCTCGGCGAGGGTCGCCATCGCGCCCGGCTCGTTCTTCAGTTGCACGACGAACTGGTTGGCCATGTCGGTGACGACCTCTTAGGGCGACTGGGAGCCGGATTCTACCCGCGCGACGCCGGCCGACGGTCACCGGATAGCAGGTGCTAGGGTGCCTCGATGACGTCGACGTTGCTGCCCGACGCGGTCGCCGCAGCGTTGGCCGATCCCGACCCCGGCGAGCGCATCACCGTCGAGGCAGCTGGGATCCCATGGTCGGCGATCGTGTGGGGCGACCCAGATGCGCAGCCGTTGTTGCTCATCCACGGCGTCACCGCGTCGGCAGCCGTGTGGTGGCGAGTCGGACCGGCGCTTGCCGCGAGCGGTCGGAGCGTGACCGCGGTCGACCAGGCCGGTCACGGCCGGACCGGGAACTGGCTTGGCCATCACCGGTTCCGCGACAACGCCGCCGATCTTGCCGCGTTCGTCCGGGCCGCTGGCCTCGACCGGGACGACCTCCGGATCGTCGGGCATAGCTGGGGGGCAGTGACAGCGGCAGCCTTGCCGGTGGCGGGCATCAGGCCGGTCACGCTCATCCTCCTCGACCCGCCGGTGCTGCCCCTCGCGCAGATCGGGCTCGAAGCGAGCGATCCGAGGCAGCAACCCGTCACGAGCTTCGATGAGGCCGTGGCCGCCATCCGCGCGACCGACCCGCACCTGTCCGACGGCGACGTCACGGCGATGGCCCAGGGCATCGTGGAACTCGACTTCGACGCGGCGCGCTCGGTCGTCCTCGACAACGGTGACTGGGATGGCGGGCTCGCCGACCTGCGCGACCCGGCGGCCGCCGGCCTCGACGTGTGGATCATCCGCGGCGACCCGCACACGGGCAGCTACGTGAGCGACGCGGCGGCGCGCGACTTCGCCGAGGTCGTCGGTGAGGACCACGTGGTCACCATCGAGGGCGGACCGCATTCGCCGCAACGAACGCACCCGGCGGAGACGGTCGCCATCCTCCTGCGCGCCCTTGGGCCGACCTCGCCGGCCTCGGCCTAGACCGTCCCGGCCCGGATCGCCACGGCGCGTCGGTACGCCTCGAGGTACCTCGGCGCCGGCCCCGATGCCCAGTCGAAGTCGACGGCCATCGCGCGATCGATCAGCCGGTCCCACACGGTCCCGCCCGCCGCGCGCAGGGCGAATGCCCGCTCCGACGCGTCGATCAGCGCACCCGCCGTGGCCCGCTCGAACACGAATCCGTTCCCCGAATCTGGCTGGCGGGTCACGTCGACGACCGTGTCGGCCAGACCACCGGTCCGCCGGACGATAGGCGGCGTCCCGTAGCGCATCGCGATCATCTGACCCTGTCCCGACGGTTCGAAGCGCGACGGCATCGCGAAGAAGTCGGCACCGGCGTAGATCCGCCGCGCCATGTCGCGGTCGAAGCGCTCGATGAACGCGACCTTGCCCGGAGACGCCGCCGCGAGCTCCCGGAAGGGGTCGGCGAGCGATGGGTGTCCGGCGCCCTGGACGATGAGCCGGGCGCCACCCTTGATGAGCGCCGGAGCCGCCTCGGCAAGGAGGTCGAAGCCCTTCTGCGGATCGAGCCGCCCGATCATGCCGATCACCGGCCCGCGGTCGGCCGGGTCCATCCCGTTCCGGCTCAGTAGGTCGGCCCGGCAGACCACCTTGCCACCGAGGTCGCGACGTCCGTAGGGCGCGGCCAGTGACGGGTCGTTGGCCGGATCCCAGAGGGCGTTGTCGAGGCCGTTGAGGATCCCGAGGAAGCGGTCGCCGCGCGAGCGCAGCAGGCCCTCGAGGCCCATCCCGAACTCGGGCGTGAGCGCCTCGCGCGCGTAGCCGACCGACACGGTGTTGACGATCTCGGCGGCCTCGATGCCGGCCGCCAGCAGGTCGACGCCATCGGCGTTCTGGCCCGGCGCCCGGTCGCCCGGCCGCAACCCGAGCTGTGGCAGGTCGGGGTTCGCGGTCCAGCCGTGGTACGCAAGGTTGTGGAGCGTCGTCACCAGCGCCGCAGGGCCGATCACCGGATCGTCGCGGTACTGCCGGTCGCGGAAGATCCCGGCCGGTCCGGCCTGCCAATCGTGCGCATGGATGACATCGACCGGTCGCCCCTCGGCGCGCAGCGCTTCGAGCGCCGCCCGCACGTACAGGCCGAAGCGCCAGGCGTTGTCGGCGTAGTCCCCGGCGGTATCGCCGTAGAACCCCTCCCGGTCGAATGCCGGCGGATGGTCGACCAGTCGCAGCCGATAGCCATCGGCGACCACGTCGATGATCGTGATGTCGCTCGAGCCGGTCCGGGCGCGCGGGTCGGGCACGGCGACGGTCGTCTCGGCCAGGACGGCATCCGGTCGCGGTTCGGGTACGCCCCGGTAGCGCGGGAGGAAGACGTCGACAGGCGCGTCGATCACGTCTTCGCCCAGCCCTCCGATCGCCCGCGCCAGGGCGTCGACGACATCGGCGAGGCCGCCGGTCTTGGCCCACGGCTCGCACTCGGACGACAGGAAGACGACGCGGAGACCCACAGCGGCATGGTAGATGGCGGCGTGACGCACGCGCCGGTTCGTGCGACTAAACCGGTTCACGAGCACGAGGTGACCCGGTATGATGGCCCGCCATGGACCCCGTCACCATCCCGTCGATCCCGGCCGCCTCGTTCCCGCTCCCGCCCCGGCTCGAGGGCCTCCGACGACTGGCGTACAACCTCCACTGGGCATGGAGCCCCGAGACGCGCAACCTCTGGAGCCTCATCGACCGGACGGCGTGGAACCGCTATCGCAACCCCGTCCCGGTCATCAGCGGCCCGACCGACTGGTCGCGCCTTCTCGATGACGAGAAGTTCCTCGCCGAGTACCAGGATGTGCTGGTCGACTTCGACCGCTACATGGCCGACGGCTCGGGCCACTGGTTCCAGCGTCGCCACGGCGACAAGCTCCAGGGCCCGATCGCCTACTTCTGCGCCGAGTACGGGATCCAGGAGTCCCTCGGCATCTACTCGGGCGGCCTGGGCGTCCTCGCCGGGGACCACATGAAGTCGGCCAGTGACATGGCGCTGCCGTTCGTCGGCGTCGGCCTGCTGTACCGCAAGGGCTACTTCCGCCAGTCGATCGATGCGGACGGGCACCAGGAGCACGCCTATCCCGATTACGACCTCAGCCGGCTGCCGCTGGCCCGCGTCCAGGGCACGAACGGCCTGCCGCTCGACGTGGAGCTGCGAGCTGCCCGGTCGCAAGCTGTCCATCGCGGTCTGGCTGGCGCAGGTCGGCCGTATCCCTGTGCTGCTGCTCGACACGGACGTGAGCGAGAACGCGGTCGAGGACCGGCCGATCACGCACATCCTGTACGTGCGCGGCCGGGAGATGCGCCTCCACCAGGAGCTGGTCCTCGGCATCGGTGGCGTGCGTGCGCTACGGGCGCTCGGCTTGGCGCCGGCCGTATGGCACCTGAACGAGGGGCACTCGGCGTTCCTGCTGGCCGAGCGCGCGCGCGAGTTCGTCCGGGACGGGCTCGCGCTCGGCGACGCGTTCGACCGAGTCAAGCGCGACGCGGCGTTCACCATCCACACCCCGGTGTCGGCAGGGAACGAGCGCTTCGACGCCGACCTCGTCCGGCGCGTGGCGGGCCCGATGCTCGACGCCGGTGGCGTGCCCGTGGAGCGCGTCCTCGATCTCGGCCTGGGGACGGATGGCGACCGTGGTCAGTTCGACATGACGGCCTTCAGCCTGCGCCTCACCAACGGCGCGAACGCCGTCAGCAAGCTCCACGCGGCGACCGCCAACGCGACATGGCAGACCATCACCCACGGCCGGATCCTCGCGGTCACGAACGGCGTCCACGGCCCGACCTGGGTCGGTGAGCCGGTGGTCGAGCTCCTGTCGCGCCATCTCGGGGCGGACCTGGACATGCTCGACGCCGGGTCGCGCCAGGACCGCTTCTGGGAGCGCCTCGGCCGCATCCCCACCGGTGAGCTGTGGGAAGCCCACCTCCGCCAGAAGCGCGAGCTGGCGATCTTCCTGCAGGGTCGCCTGCGCAGCCAGCTCGCCCGTCACGGCGAGGCGCCCGCAGTCCTCGCCGAGGTCGAGACCATCCTCGACCCGGGCGTCCTGACGATCGGCTTCGCCCGCCGGTTCGCGACCTACAAGCGGGCCGGGCTGCTGTTCACCGACATGGATCGCCTCGCCCGCCTGCTGTGGAATGCCGACCGACCCGTCCAGATCATCTTCGCCGGCAAGGCCCACCCGGCCGACCGCCCTGGCCAGCGGGTCATCCAGGAGATCTTCCAGCACTCGCGCTCGCCCAAGCTCCGCGGCCGGGTGTTCATCCTCGAGGACTACGACGTGCGAGTCGCGCGATACCTCGTCCAGGGTGTCGACACGTGGCTCAACAACCCACGCCGGCCGCTCGAGGCGTCCGGCACGTCGGGCATGAAGGCCGCCCAGAACGGCGTGCCCAATATCAGCGTGCTGGACGGCTGGTGGGACGAGGGCTACGAGGGCGACAACGGTTGGGCGATCGGCGGTCGCGAGCAGAGCCACGACGAGGCGGCCCAGGACTGGTCGGACGCCGAGGACCTGTACCGGCTGCTCGAGACCGAGCTCGTGCCCGCCTATTACGAGCGCGACAAGTCCGGCATCCCACTGCGTTGGGTCGAGGTGATGCGACGCGCGATGGCATCGTCGCTCTGGGCGTTCTCGACGACGCGCATGCTCCAGGAATACACGGAGGGCCTGTACCTCCCGGCGGCCGGCGTCGAGGTCCCCACGCCGGTCGCGGAGCCGGTGGTCACCGAGGCGGGCTGAGCCCGTGCCATCGCGCATCTCGCTCGCCCTCGCGCTCCACAACCACCAACCGGTCGGGAACTTCGGCTGGGTGTTCGCCGAGGTGTTCGAGAAGGCGTACGCGCCCATGGTCGACGCGCTCGAGCGGCACCCGGGCGTCCGCCTTTCGCTCCATTACACCGGGCCGCTCCTGCAGTGGCTGATCGCCGAGCGAGGGGACACCGTCGCCCGACTCCGTGCGCTGGTCGACCGGGACCAGGTCGAGATCCTCGGCGGAGGCTACTTCGAGCCGGTCCTCGCCTCGCTGCCGGAGCGCGACAGGATCGGCCAGCTCCACCGGATGGCGGACGAGCTGGAGGGACTATTCGGTCGGAGGCCACGCGGTGCGTGGCTCGCCGAACGGGTGTGGGAGCCCGACCTGCCGACCTCGCTGGTCGCTGCCGGCTACGAGTGGACGGTGCTCGATGACGCGCACTTCCGCGCCGCCGCGATCCCCGAGGAGGACCTGTGGGGCCCGTACACCACCGAGGACCAGGGACACCTGTTGCGGGTCTTCGGCACGGAGCAGGGTTTGCGCTACCGCATCCCGTTCCGCGAGGTCGAGGACGTGATCGAGTATCTGCGCAGCCACGCGACGGAAGCCGGCGATCGTGTCGGCGTCATGGGTGACGACGGCGAGAAGTTCGGCGCCTGGCCCACGACGTGGGAGCACTGCTGGGGTGAGCGCCGATGGGTGGATCGGTTCTTCACGGCGATCGAGGCGAACGCCGACTGGTTGACCACGACTACACCGTCGGCGTGGCTTGCCGAGCACCCGCCGATCGGCCGCGTCTACATCCCGACCGGTTCGTACGCCGAGATGGGCGAATGGGCGCTGCCGGCCGCCGAGAGCCTCGAATACAACGTCATCGTCCACCGGGCCCAGGTCGAGAAGCTGCCCGAGGCGCGCTGGTTGCGCGGCGCCTTCTGGCGAAACTTCCAGGTCAAATACCGCGAGATCAACGACCTCCACAAGCGGATGCTCGGGGTATCGGCAGCCGTGGCAGCGATGCCGGACGGGCCCGCCCGCGAACGCGCGCTCGACCATCTCTATCAGGGTCAATCGAACGATTGCTACTGGCACGGGCTGTTCGGCGGCATCTACATCAGCCACATGCGGCTCGCCACCCATGAGCACCTGATCGCTGCGGAGGACATCGCCGAGAACGAGACCGGGTCACTCCAAAGCGCCGAGCGGCGCGATCTCGACATGGACGGCATCGACGAGGTGCGGTTGTCCGATGCGGGTCAGGTCGTTACGGTCGATCTGGACGGCGGCGGCGGCATCGGCGCCTGGGACGTCCGGCCCGTCCGTCATGCGCTTGCCGCCGTCATGCGGCGGCGCCCGGAGGCCTACCACGCGACGCTCCGGGCGCTCGATGAAACCGGGGGCGATGTCGACGGCGAGGATGCCCCGTCCTCGATCCACGACACGGTCCGGGTCAAGGAGACTGGCCTCGCGGCTCGGCTCGTCTATGACGCGTACGAACGGCGATCCGGCCTCGTTCGTGTCGTGGCCGTCGAGACGACCCCCGAGGACTGGGCGTCCGCCCGGGCGGAGGAGCTCGGGGACGTCGTCGACGGCGCATTCGTGGTGGAAGCACTCGAGACCGGTCGCCTCGTCACACGCCGGGCGGCGACGATCTGCGGAGCGGCCGTGACCGTGACCAAGACCATCACGCTCGGCGGTGACCGTCGGGCGCCGACGCTGACGCTCGCATTGGATCTCGAGCACAGCGACGGCCCGGCCTTCGATGGGCGGGTCGGCATCGAATGGGCGCTGACCATGCTGGGCGGTGGCGGCAACCCGGCGGCGTGGTGGGACATCGGCGGCGTCCGCAGCGGGCACGATGCAAGCGGCTCGGCCCACGACGTCTCCACGATCGCCCAGGGCAATGACTACATCGGCGTCTCCGTGACATCCACGACGACGGCCGCCGACGCCTGGTGGGCGCCCATCGAGACGGTCTCGAATTCCGAGGAGGGCTTCGAGCGCATCTACCAGGGCAGCGCGCTGCTGTTGTCCTGGCCGGTCCACCTCGGGCCGGGCGACCAGTGGACGCGCACGGTGACCAACGTCGTGGCCACGAGCCGCGACCGGGCGACGGAGCACCCATGACCCAGCGATCCCTGGTCGTCCACGGGCATTTCTACCAGCCACCCCGGCTCGACCCCTTCACGGGGACGATGCCGCGCGACCCGACGGCGGCCCCGGCGCACGATTGGAACGAGCGAATCAGCACCGACTGCTACCGACCGAACGCGGAACTCGGCAACCTTGGTGCGATGTCGTGGGACCTCGGGCCAACGCTCGCCGGCTGGCTCGAGCAGGGCGACCCGGTGGCGTACCGCGGTTTCGTCGACGGCGACCGGGGGTCGAACGGGCTGGCCCAGCCATTCCATCATGCGATCCTGCCGCTCGCGAGCGCCGCCGATCGCCGCACCGAGATCCGCTGGGGGCTGCGCGACTTCGAGCTCAGGTTCGGGCGCCGTGCGGCCGGCATCTGGCTGCCCGAGACGGCCGTGGACCTCGAAACGCTGCGGCTGCTCGCGGACGAGGACATCGCGTTCACGATCCTCGCGCCGTGGCAGGTCGAGGCGGGGCAATGGATCGACACGCGCCGCCCGGTGCGGATCGACCTGGGCGATGGACGGTCGATCATCGCGGTGCCGTACGACGCTGCCCTGTCGACGGCGGTCTCGTTCGAGCCGACCGCCACCATCGACGCCGATACGTTCGTCCGGGAGCGGGTGATGCCGCGGTTCGAGGACGATGGTGAGGACGGTCTCGTCGTCATCGCGACCGATGGCGAGCTGTATGGCCACCACCAGCCGTTCCGCGAGCAGTTCCTGGCACGTCTGGTCGGGAGGACCGCCCCGTCGGATCGGCCGTACGCGACGCCACCCCTGCCGGATGCCATCGCACGTTCGGCATCGGCCGGCCTCGCGACAGTGCACCTCCGGGAGCGGACGTCGTGGAGCTGTCATCACGGCATCGAACGCTGGGCGGGTGACTGCGGCTGCGTCCGCGACGGTGCCTGGAAGCGGCCGCTGCGGGCGGTCCTCGACCGGCTGGCCGGTGGCGTGGACGCGGCGACCGACCATCTGGCCGCCGGCCTGCCAGGGTCGCCGGATCCCTGGGCAGCCCGGGACGACTACGTCGACGTCATCGTCGGGGTGCAGGAGGTGGCTGGATTCGTCGCCGATCGGCTCGGGACGTCGGCCGGGCCCGAGGACACCCGCGTGCTGGGCGACCTGCTGGACGCCCAACGGTGGCGCCTGGCGATGTTCGCGAGCTGCGCATTCTTCTGGGACGTACCGGACCGGATCGAGACGGCCGGTGCGCTGCGTGCCGCGGTCCGCGCTGCCCGGCTCATCGACGCGCTCGCCGACACGGCCCTCGAGCAACGGCTGCTTGCCGATCTGGCGATGGTCCGAGGGGACGAGGTCGACGGGACCGACCTCGTACAGGCCGCCCTGTCCGTGGTCGGGGCGCCGCCGAGTCCCCTCCAGAATCCGTCAGCCCGCGGCCTGCGCGCCACGGGCTGACGAGGGTCCGGATTGCTATAGTCGACTGGTCCAACCCGAGCATATTTGGACTACCACGCTATGTCAATGGATCCGCCCACAACCTCCCCCGGCGGCAGCCTCGACGTCGAGCGCGATTCCGACCTCCCGATCTCCACACAGATCTTCTGGCAGCTCGCGTATCAGATCGACTCGGGCCGGCTGCTACCCGGGTCACGGCTGCCGCCAGTCCGCGAGCTGGGTGCCGCGCTGCGGGTCAATCCGAACACGATCCGAGCCGTCTACCGCCGCCTTGCCGACGCGGGCTACGTCACGAGCCGGCACGGCGCGGGTACCCACGTCGCCGACCGACCGCCACAGCGACGCGGCGCGGAGGCACTCGGCGGCATCGTCGCGGAGCTGCTGCGCCGGGCGGCCCACGCGGGGTTCACGGCCGATGAGGTTGCGGCCGCGACCTTCGCCGCGGCCACGGAACGGAAACGACCGGGACCCCTGGTCCGGGTGGTGTTCGCCGAGTGCACCAGTGCCGACGCCGGCTACGACGCCGAGCGGCTGGTCGACGCGTTCCCCGGCATGATCGAGGCCGAGGGTTCACTGATCGACGACCTGCCCGAACGGCTCGACAAGTTCCACTACGACATCGTGGCCACCACGACGTTCCACGCCGACGAGGCCCAGGTGCTCGCCGCGGGCCGGTTGCCGGTCGTGGCGATGCTGGTCGGTCCGGGCTACCTCGAGCTCGTGCACGAGATCGCCGTCCTCCCGCCTGGATCGCGGGTGGGTCTCGTGTGCGCCAACGAGCGTGGCGCCGACAACATCCTCGAGACGCTGCGGTTGTCGGGCACGACCGGCGTCGAGATCGTCCCAGCGCTCATCGGCGAGACGGATCAACTGACGGTCGTCGACGAGACGGCCGACCTCATCCTGATGTCCCGCGAGGCGCTGGCCGCCGGACTGGATCGTCAGATGCACGATCCCGACCGCATCCGTCAATGGTCCTACGAGTTCGACCCGGCCGGCCTGGAGCTCCTCCGCCGGGCGATCGAGCACGTCGCCGCCGAACGTCCGGCCGAGGTGCCTGTCGGCTGACGATGGCATCCGGCGCGTGCCATCCTTCGGCGATGGTCGCCCGCCGCGATTTCCACGTCCGACGGACCGCCCGCGAGCGCTACGGCATCGACGACTCCCTGCTCGGTATCCGCGGCGACCTCGCGGTCGCCGACCTGGATGCCATCCGGACGGTCGCCCAACGCATGAACGAGGAGCGGCCGCCGGAGGCGCCCGGCGTGTCGGCCGGCGAGATCGGGGCACTCGGGCTCCTCCACGAGATCGGTCACCTGCTGATCACGCGCCAGGCCTCGGGCGGGCCGACGATGGCGACCGCGATGCGCGACGTGCGTCGCCGGTTGCACGACGACCTCGACCGGCTGCTGGACCGGTTCGCCGCCGCGTTCCCCGGTGTCGGACCGGCACGCGAGCCACCGGTCGTCCAGCTCGAGGAGCTGTTGCTGACCCGGGTCAGCAACGAGAACCCGGCGATCGGTCCTCTGCGTGAGCTCGTCGACGACCGCGTCCTGGCCGAGGGCACGCGCTACGACGACGCCATCGAAGGGCTCGAGGGCGTGTTCGCCGGAGGCGCGCTCCTCGACGTCGGCGACGGGACGAAGGCATCGCTCGTCGAGTTGCTACGCGCGCCCGCACACCACGCCCCGACGTCGCTCGCCGGCCAGCTTCGCTACATCCGCGACCACTGGGGCCGCGTGCTCGGCCCGGACCTCGATGCGCTCATCGGTCGCATGGACATCGCCATCGGCGTCCTGGCCGAGGAGGAGCGGGCGATGCATCAGCGGTTCGGCGGTCCGTCGGACGGTCGCGAGGTGCACCCGCCATCGTTCCGCGGCCTCGCCGACGAGCCCGAACGCTTCTCGGTCGACTCGGCGTGGATGCCGCGACTGGTGCTCATGGCCAAGAGCACGTACGTCT
Source organism: uncultured Chloroflexia bacterium (assembly GCA_963831715.1). Classification (GTDB taxonomy): domain Bacteria; phylum Chloroflexota; class Limnocylindria; order Limnocylindrales; family CSP1-4; genus SPCO01. Next base: position 274,480 of record CAWHRB010000001.1, read on the forward strand.
GGCTCGACCAGCTGTCGCGCGAGTTCCAGCGCGACATCCGCACCCTCGAAGCGGTCCCGGACGAGGCACTCGACAGGCTCGCCGCATGGGGCGTCACCGGGTTGTGGTTGATCGGGCTGTGGCAGCGGTCCGTCGCCTCGGAACGCATCAAGCGGATGCGCGGCAACACCGAGGCTGTCGCATCGGCGTACTCGCTCGACGACTATCGCATCGCCGACGACCTCGGTGGCGAGGACGCCTACGCGAACCTGCGCGACCGCGCCTGGACGCGCGGGATCAGGCTGGCCAGTGACATGGTGCCCAACCACATGGGCATCGATTCGCGCTGGGTCATCGATCATCCCGAATGGTTCCTGTCGCTGCCCCGGCCGCCCTATCCTGCCTACACCTTCACCGGCCCGGACCTGGCACCGGATGCCTCGGCGGGGGTCGTCCTCGAAGACCACTACTGGGACGACAGCGATGCCGCGGTCGTCTTCAAGCGGTTCGACCGGTCGACCGGCGAGGAGCGCTTCATCTACCACGGCAACGACGGGACGAGCTTCCCGTGGAACGACACCGCGCAGCTCGACTTCCTCGACCACGCCGTCCGCGAGCAGGTGATCCGCACGATCATCGACGTGGCGCGGCGTTTCTCGGTGATCCGCTTCGACGCGGCGATGGTCCTCGCCAAGCGACACGTCCGGCGGCTGTGGTGGCCGGAGCCCGGGGCCGGCGATGGCATCCCGTCACGGGCCGAGCACGCCATGAGCCAGGCGGAGTTCGATGCGCGCATGCCGGTCGAGTTCTGGCGCGAGGTCGTGGACCGGGTCGCGGCCGAGGTGCCCGACACGTTGCTGCTGGCCGAGGCGTTCTGGATGCTCGAGGGCTACTTCGTGCGGACGCTCGGCATGCACCGCGTCTACAACAGCGCGTTCATGCACATGCTCCGTGACGAGAACGGCGCCGGATACCGACGGCTGATGCGCGAGACCCTCGAGTTCGACCCGGAGATCCTCAAGCGCTACGTCAACTTCATGAGCAACCCCGATGAGAAGACCGCCGTCGAGCAGTTCGGCAAGGGCGACAAGTATTTCGGGGTCGCGACGGTGATGGCGACGCTGCCCGGGCTGCCGATGATCGGCCACGGCCAGATCGAGGGGTTCGGCGAGAAATACGGCATGGAGTTCCGCCGGGCAACGCTCGACGAGCAGCCCGACCCGTGGTTCGTCGAGCGCCATCAGCGCGAGATCTTTCCGCTCCTCCATCGACGTGCATGGTTCGCGGAGGCACACGACTTCCTGCTGTACGACTTCCACACCGACGGCGGGGCGGTCGACGAGAGCGTGCTGGCCTACTCGAACGGCAACGGACCGACGCGCTCGGTGGTGGTCTTCCACAACCGGTTCGCGTCGACCGCGGGGACGATCCGCGAGTCCGTGGCGTATGCCCGCAAGTCGGCGCGGGGCGCGAAGCGGCTGGTCCGCCGGACGCTCGCCGAGGGTCTCGGGCTCGCGGACGATCCTGCGTTGTTCATCACGTTCAAGGATGCCCGGACGGGGTCGTCGTACCTGCGCTCGAGCCACGACATCCACGAGCGTGGGCTGTGGCTGACCCTCGACGCGTACCAGGGCCACGTGTTCTGGGAGTTCCGCGAGCTGCGCGACGGCATGTCCGGGCAGTGGCGCCGACTGGCCGAGCGACTCGGCGGCCGGGGCGTGGTCTCGCTCGACGAGGCGCTGCTCGAGCTCCAGCTCGAATCGGTCCACGGACCGTTGCGGGCCCTGTTCGACGACGGGCACGTGGCCGCCGTGCTCGATGAGTCGTCGGGCGACGCCGACCTCGACGTGCTGGAGGACCGGTTGGCCGCACTGCTGCGAGCGGTGGCCACGGCGACCAGCGTCAGCGGCGACCCGGTCACGACCGCCGCCCGGATCCGCGACGAGGCGGCCGCGGCCTACGGCGAAGCGGCGGAGGGCCTGTCGCGCGAAGACCGTGCGGCGCTCCTGGGCTGGCTTGTCCTGTCACGGCTCGGCGAGCTTGCGCCGGGCGCCGACGTCGGCGCGACCAGCCTGGCCTGGTACGACGAGCTGCGGATGGCGCCGATCGTCGCAGCCGGGTTCCGCTCGGCCGGGCTCGACGAGGCACCCTCGTGGTCGGTCGCCGACCTCGTTCGCGTGCTGCTCGCGCTGCCTCGACCCGGCACGATCCGCGGTCGGGGCCGGAGCGCCGACTTGCGCCTGCTCGAGGCGTGGCTGGCGCGCGACCCGATCCGGGCCGCGATGGGCGTCAACACCTGGGAGGGCACGGAGTGGCTCGACCGCGACCGGTTCGTGACCCTGCTGCGCTGGGCGACACGTCTCGACTCGGTCGAGTCGGGGCGCGACCCCGACCAGCGGCTCGTGTCGCGGCTCGGGCGTGCCGCGGAGGCGGCCGGCTATCGGATCGATGTGCTGCTGACGACCCTCAGTCGGCCGAGCCCGGCCCGCCCCCGGCGCCATTAGCGACCGATGCGGCCGGCTCGATCCGCTGGCCGCGGGAGGCGCTGACCACCCCGCGACGCGGACGCACCTCGATGCCGGTCCCATGCTCGGGCGCCTCCGACGGGAGCTGCTCGACCGCCCGGGCATAGGCACGGACGGCCGGACCGGCGGTCAGGCCATGGGCGTACACGCTCAACACGACCGTCGCGACGACCGCCGACACGACGATCGGCGCGAAGCCGGGTGAGCCGACACCATCCCCGATGGCGACGATCGCGAGCACGATGGACGCAAGGCCACGAGGTCCGAACCAGCCCATGAACAGGACGCTCGCGCGGGACAGACCCGTCCCCACGAGCGACAGCGCGACCGGCACGATCCGAGCCAGCGTCAGCGCGAGCACGGCGAAGGCGATGACGCGGACGTCGTACCCCCCGATGCTCGGGACGAGCACACCGAACAGGAAGAAGGTCAGGAGCGCGAGCAGCTCGCCGCCGACCTCGCCGACTTCGAGGTCCTCGTCCTGGGCGCGCCGGATCGTCGCGGCATAGGCGAGCCCACCGACGAACGCCGCGACGAACGCGTTGCCGTCGACCTCGTGGGCGACGAACCAGGCGAGCAGGGCCATGGCCGGGGCCGCGATCCAGCGGGCGGCGGGCAGGATCAGACCGCGCCGGTCGGCGATGCGGAAGAGCAGAGCGCCGCCCGCCCCGACAAGGATGCCGGCCAATGCCCCGCTCAGCACCTGCGCGATGGCCGTCCGGAGCAGTCCGCCCTCCTCGGCCGGCGTCGCGGCCGCGGCGATGGCGGCCGCGACGACGACGATGGGGGTCACCAGACCGTCGTTGAGCCCGGATTCGACATTGAGCGCCTGGCGCACGCGGAGTGGCACCCGTGGGCTGATGACGACGATGGCGCCCAGGGACGCATCGGTGGGTGCCACGAGGGCTGCGAGCAGGAGCGCCTCGACGAGCGTGAGGCCGGGCAGCAGCATCAGCGCGGCAGCCAGGCCGGCGACCAATGTCAGCGGAAACCCGATCGCAAGCAGCCGGACGGGCAGACCCGCCGTGCCGCGCAGCGCCCCGACGTCGATGCGCGCCGCATCCACGAACAGGGCCAGGATGAGTGCCAGCTCGCCCGCGCCGTGGAGGAGCTCCGTATCGAAGCCCAGGGTCTCGGGGTCCTCGACGAGCAGCCCGGCAGCGATCCCGAGCGTGAGCAGGACGATGTGCGGCGTCAGGCTCCACCGGTCCAGGACCCGGGACACGAGCGCATACCCCAGCAGGCCGATGACGAACAGCCCGAAGATCACCATCGTCGGCACCCTCCGCACGCATCATCCGCGGCGGACGAGCCCTCGGTCAGGGCGTCGCCCGGTGGATTCGGCGCGGCGTGGACCTCAGCCGAGGAGGAGCCGACGGAGCAGCGACGTCGGTGGCGCGCCGTGACCGATCACCGACTCGAGATGGTCGCGATACCGGAAGCCCGGCGTGTCGCCGAGGCCTCCGGGGAGCGCCTGTGGCTGGATCGCCGACGGGTCGGCGCCTGCAGCCCGGGCCGCCCGGCGTCGCGCGTCGAGCTCGATGTCCCACATCTCCATCGACCCGGCGAAGTACGTCGAGAGTTGGGTCGAGGAGAGACGCGCCCTTCGGAACTTGGCGCGTGCCTCGGCCTCTTCCTGGAAGCCATCGTCCACCATGAGCCGGACGGCCTCGTCCTCGGTCATCCCGTCGCAGTGGATGCGCGCATCGATGATCGCGTTCGTGACCGAGCGCAGGTAGAACTTCCAGTGGGTGAGCATCAGCGCCGGATCGTCGGCGCCGTAGCCCGCATCCATCATCACCTGCGTCACATAGACGGCCCAGCCCTCGGCGAACAGCCCGCTCTGGAAGATGCTCCGCGGCAGTGACAACGAGCGGTTGGCGTAGGCGCCCTGCAGGTAGTGCCCGGGCACGGCCTCGTGGATGGTCAGGAGCCGGAGCATCCGGTCGTTGTCCTCGCGCAGATACGACTCGCGCTGCTCTGGTGACCAGTCGTCCGGGACGGGCGTGATCGCGAAGAAGCTGGCCAGACCCTTGTCGAGTGGTCCCGGCGCGATCAGCATCGCGCCGCCGTACGCGCGCAGGAAGACCGGCGTCCAGCGGATATCGAGGGGTTCGTCGACGACGCCGATGAGGTCGCGCTCGGTGCAGAACGCCTCGATCCGGGCGTTCTCCTCACGGCAGAACGCGATCAGGTCGGCGGCCTCCTGGTGGTGGTCGGCGATGGCGTCGAGCACGCCATGGACCAGCGCGCCAGCATCGTCCGGGCGCGGTCCAGCGGGCTTCCAGGTCGGCCACAGGTCGGACGCGAGTCGGACCATCTCGGCGCGGATCGCGTCGAACTCCCGCTCCGCCGCGTCGAGGATCCGCTCCGGCGTCAGCGACTCGGAGCGCATGGTGTGACGCATCTTTCGTGCGAACAGGTCGCGCCCGAGCCGACCCTCGCCCTCGCTCGCGGGCAGGACGACGTCGGTCAGGTGCTGCTCGAAGTCCGCCAGCGCCGTCTTGGCCGAGGCAGCGGCAGCGTCCAGCCGTGGCCGCATCGCCGCGACGCCGGGGTCGCCGGCCGCGGCCTCGCCTTGGGCCGTTGTGACCGCCTCGTCGATCAGGTCGACCACGCCGGGCAGTTGCTCCAACGCGGTCTCGGTCTGGAATCGGCCGACCGGCCGATCGCTCCCGGCGCCAACGAGGGTCTCGCGCGCCGCGTCAGTCACGGCCCCGATCGACTCGAGCCGAGCCGCGATGCTTGTGAGCCGGTCGGCCAGCGGCGCGAACTCGCGTGCCAGGAGCGTAAATAGGCCGTCGCCCAGGAGGTAGACCCACGTCAACGAGTCCCATGCATCGTCCCGCAACTCGGTCTCACCGAAGCGCATCGCGTCGAGCTCCTGCAGCACCAGATCGCGGTCGACCGACTCATCGACGGACAGTGCGGCCGGGTCGAGGCCACTGAACGTCGCCTGCCACGCGTCGACGAACACGAGCCGTTGTCGGCGACCCGCCGCTGACAGGTCCGGCCAGCGGCCGTCGTGCCGGTGGTCGCCGATCGCCGTCGCGGCGACCGGCTCGAGCTCGACGAACGCATCGAGGAATGCGGAAAAGGCGTCGGAGAAAGCGGACATCGGCGAAGTCTAGGAGGCTTGCAGGTTGCGTGCGGACACCTGCCGCTACCATCCGCCCATGGGCCAGACCTGGGTCGTGCCGGTCACCCTGACCGGCCGGCGTGTCCGCATGGAACCACTCGAGGAACGCCACCTCGACGACCTCGCCCGGGTCGCGGCCGATCCGGCGGTCTTCCGCTGGATCACGAACGCGCCGATGGACGACGCGGCCTTTCGGGCCTGGTTCGAGCAGACACGCGCGAACGCCGACGATGCGCTCGAGGTCCCGTTCGCGACGATCGACGTCGCCTCGGACCGGGCGATCGGCAGCAGCCGGTACATGACGATCGCGCCCGAGCATCGGCGGCTCGAGATCGGGTGGACATGGCTGGGTACCGCGTTCCAGCGGACGGGCGCGAATCGGGAGGCCAAGCTCCTCCAGCTCACCCATGCCTTCGAGGGACTCGACGCCGAGCGCGTCGAGTTCAAGACCCACGCCCGGAATGCCGCCTCGCGAACGGCCCTGCTCGGGATCGGCGCCACCTTCGAAGGGGTGCTGCGCCACCACACGATCATGCCCGACGGGTCGAACCGGGACTCCGCCTTCTACGGCGTGCTCGCCCCGGAATGGCCGCGGGTCAAGGCCCATCTCCAGGGACTGGTCAACCGATGACCTCGGTCGATCCCGTCGCCGACAGCACGACCGCCGCGAACCAGCGCCCGATCCGGACGGTCGACTTCCACACCGCCGGCGAGCCGTTTCGGATCGTGACGGGCGGCGTCCCGAAACTCGAGGGACGGAACGTGCTCGAGCGACGGCGCTGGGCGCGCGACCATCTCGACGAGGTCCGTCGCCTGCTGGTCAACGAGCCGCGCGGTCACGCCGACATGTACGGCGCCTTCGTCACGCCGCCCGACGACGATTGGGCGGATCTCGGCGTCGTGTTCTTCCACAACGAGGGCTACTCGACGGCGTGCGGCCACGGCACGATCGCGTTGGTCACGTGGGCCCTGGAATCGGGTCGCGTGGCGGTGACGCCCGGTGCCAGGTCCGCGTCGGTCACGGTCGACGTGCCGAGCGGCCGGCTGGCGTGCCAGGCCCGCCTCGACGAGAACGGCGCCGTCGAGGCCGTGCGCTTCCGCAACGTGCCGTCGTTCGTGCTCGCCCGGGACGTGACCGTCCGGGTCGCGCGTGGTCTGGTCACCCTCGACGTGGCGTTCGGGGGCGCGTTCTACGCGACCGTGGAGGCCGCCCCACTGGGACTCCGCCTCGTCCCTGCCGACCTACCCCAGCTCATCGCGCTCCAGCGTGAGCTCAGACCGGCGCTCGAACGTTCTCTGGATGTCGTGCATCCAGTCGAGGCCGACCTCGCCGGGATCTACGGGGTGATCTTCTGGGAGCGGTTGGGCACCGCTGAGCAGCGCAACGTCACGGTGTTCGCCGATGGGGAGGTCGATCGCTCACCGTGCGGCTCCGGGACGTCGGCGCGGCTGGCGGTCCTCCATGCGCGTGGCGAGCTGTCGATCGGCCAGTCGTTCCGCCATCGATCGATCGTCGATTCCGTGTTCGAAGCGTGGGTCGTCGACGCAGGGCCGCCGGTCGGCGGCCACCCTTCGATCATCACGGAGGTCGAGGGCTCGGCGTACCGGACTGGCGAATCGGTCTTCTCGCTCGACCCGCGCGACCCGCTGGGAACGGGGTTCCTGCTTCGCTGAGCGGCTATCCTCGGCCCCACCACGCAACGTGAGGGAGGGCCTGCATGCGGGGCTTCGTCGTCGGCACCGTCGTCACCGCGATCGCATTCTTCATCCTCGTCCAGATCTTCCCGTCGATGTTCGGCTACGACGGTGGCCTGATCGGGCTCGTCATCGTCGCGGCGATCTTCGGGGCGGTCAACGGCCTGATCGGACCGATCGTGAAGACCGCGGCGATCCCGGTGTCGTTCATGACGATGGGGCTTGTCGGCTTCGTGATCAACGGCGCGTTGTTGCTGCTGACGGCGTTCATCTCGGACTACTTCGGGTTCCGACTGCAGGTCGGCGACTTCCCACCGAGCCTGTTCACGGCCGACACGATCGTCGCGGCGATCGTCGGCGCGGTCGTGCTCAGCCTCGCCTCGACCGTGATCCGGTTCGCGATCCCTGACTGAGCTCGCTCGCCCACTTCGGCGCGCCGCCGCGCGGTACGGGACGCCCGCCTTCGTCACCGACCTCGCGACGCTCGATGCTGCCTGCGCCGCGGTCGCAGATGCATTTCCCGACCCGATCGTCCGCCAGTACTCGGTCAAGGCGAACGACGTCCCGGCCGTGATCGCCGCCGTCGCGGCGAATGGCTTCGGCGCGAACGTCGTGTCACGCGGCGAATGGGCACTGGCCGCTCGCGCCGGCGTCCCGAACGAGCGCACGACGCTGGAGGGGGTCGGCAAGACCACGGCCGACCTGCGGGCCGCAGCCAAGGCGGCTGCCGATGGCCGGCCGCTGCGCTGGACCGCCATCGAATCGCCCGAGGAGGCAGAAGCGCTCGCCGAGGAAGCGGCAAGGGTCGGCACCCGGCTCGACGTCCTGTACCGGCTGAACCCGGATGTCGCCCCAGAGACGCTCACCGAGCTGGCGGTCGGGGCAGGTGGCACGAAGTTCGGGATGACCGAGATGGAGATCGCGGCGGCCATCACCGCCGGTGGCGGACCGGACGGCCCGCTGCGGCCGCGAGGGATCCACCTGCATGTCGGATCACAGCTCGGCGCGGTCGACGCCTGGCGCGATGGGCTGCGCAAGGCGCTCTCCCTCGCCGCGCTGTGGCGCGGTTCGATCGACGGCTTCGACACGGTCGATCTGGGCGGCGGGTTCCCGGTCGGCCCGGCGGGTGAGCCGTCACCGAGTCCCGGGCGGTTCGCCCGGGAACTCCGACCGCTTCTCGACGCGGTGCCGACGGATCGACGTCCGATGCGTCTCGCGGTCGAGCCGGGCCGGGCCCTCGTGGCGCGCGCCGGTTGGCTCGTCGCCCGCGTCCTCCACGTCCGCGACCGGGCGGGCCGGCAGGTCGTTCTCGATGCCGGCATGACCGAGCTGATCCGGCCGGCGCTGTACGGCGCCCGCCATCCGATCCTTGCATTGACGTCACTCGGCCGACCGCTCGACGACCTCGGTGACGGACCACGACCCGACCCGTCGCCGGCCCGCGTCGAGGGACCGATCTGCGAGTCGACCAATTCGCTCGGAACCCACGACCTGCCGCCGCTACGCCGCGGTGACCTCGTGGTCATCGCCGACGCTGGCGCCTACGCCGCATCGCTCGGATCGACGTATAACGGCCGTCCGCGGCCGCCCCAGGTCCTGATCCGGTCGGACGGATCGCTGGTCGTCGGCCGCCGCCGCGGCTCGCTGGCTGCCCTGGGCTGAGGCCCGGCTATGCTGCCGCCCATGCGCCCCGTCCACCGCCGCCCCACGGCCGTCTCGGCTGTGCTGTTCGCGCTCGGTCTGGCCCTGCCGTCCCTCGTCGCTGCGGCCGGTCCGCCGTTCCCGGATCCGGTCGACGGCCAGGCCGTCTACGACACGGCCGAGCTGTTCGAACCGGCGACACGGGACCAGGCCGAGCTGATCATCGACGCGATCGAGGCGCAGACCAAGGCCGAGGTCGTCGTCTACACGCAGGCGGTCGGGCGCGACGACATCACGACCGACGAGGCCGAGGCGGACGCTCGCGCGCTGATGGACCAGTGGGGCGTCGGCCGGGTCGGCATCGACGACGGGCTGGTCATCCTGTTCGACCTCGACACGACCGGGATCCACGGCGAGGTGCAGCTCTTCGCCGGCCCGGGCTTCTCCTCGCGCCACCTGTCCGACGCTGAGCGGCAGGCCATCTACCAGGACACGATGCTGCCGCTGCTCGCCGAGCAGCAGTTCGACCAGGCACTGCTCGCGGCACTCGCGGACATCGTCAACGGGACCTTCGACAGCGCGCCACCCGAGTCGTCGGGCGCACCGGCCATCACGCCCGGACCGCCATTCCCGGATCCTGAGATCGACCGGGCCGTCTACGACAACGCCGGGATCTTCTCGCCGGAGGCGATCGTCCGTACCGAATCGACCATCGACCAGATCGAGGCGAGGACAGGCGCCGAAGTCGTCGTCTATACCCAGTCGGTCGACTACGGCGTCACGGCCGAGGAGACCGAGTCGCGCGCCATCGCGTTGATCGATCAATGGGGCATCGGCCGACGCGGGTTCGACGACGGGATGGTCATGTTCTTCGATATCGACCCGTCGGGCGAGCACGGCGAGGTCCAGCTGTATGGCGCGCCTGGCTTCCGGGCCACCTACCTCACGAACGAGCAACGGCAGCGCATCTTCGACGAGGACATGGTCCCGTTCCTGCGGGACGCGGACTTCGACGCCGCCCTCGACATCGCGATGCGCCGCATCAACGATGCGGCGACGCCCGAGCACGCCAGCGCGCTCCAGATCGGTCGCCAGATCGACGCCGTCCTGGGCCTGCTCGTGGCGCCGCTCGTGTTCCTGGGACTGTCGGGTTGGGCGCTCCTCTCCTGGCGCCGCTTCGGCAAGGACCCGGTCTACCTCGACGATCCGTCGATCCTCATGCCGGCCCCGCCGCCTGACCTCACGGCGGCATCGGGCGCGTTCGTGATGGACGGCCGCGCCACACGTCGGGCGTTGACGACGGCCATGCTCGACCTCGCGTCGCGCGGCGAGATCTCGTTCCGCGAGGACAAGGGCCTGCTCGGTCTGTCCAACAAGGTCGGCGTCGAGACGGACCCGGCCACGGCCGATGCCGTCGAGGAAGCGCAGCGAGCGCGCAACGCGCGCCGGCCGATCGGGCCCGCCGAGCAGTACGCCCTCACAGAGTTGCGCTCGATCGGGAAGGCGGATGGGTTCATCAAGCCCGACGAGCTGCCGAAGTTCGGCACGTCCGTGTCGGACTTCGACTCGAAGCTCGAGAGCCATGTCGTCAAGGGCGGCTGGATGGTCGAGAAGCCGAGCAAGGTCGTCTCGCGCTGGGTGCTGAAGGGGACCCTCGCCGTGGTCGCCGGCATCGTCGCGATCGTGATCGGCGCCAACGTGCCGATCTCCGGCTTGGTCGCCGTCGGCGCGGCAGCGATCGCCGGCGGCGTCGTGATCATGCTGTTCGCTCGAAGCATGCCCCGGGTGACGATGCCCGGTGCGATGGTCCGGGCGATGCTCGCGGCCTACCGACGGACCCTCCAGAAGACGATGGAACAGGCGCGCTCGATGCAACAGGTGGTCGATCGGGCCGGGCTGCCCTGGCTCGAGACGCCGGACCAGGCGGTCGTGTGGGGCACGGCGCTCGGTCTGCAGGGCGACATCGAGTCGGTGCTAAAGCGCTCGCTCGACGACGTCCGCGACGCTCCGCAGCTCGCCTCGTCGACCTACTTCCCGAGCTGGTATCGGACATCCGACGGATCGTCATTCGCCAGCGGTGTGGCGGGCGGCGGCGGATCGATCTTCTCCGGTTCGGCCGTGCCCGACCTCGGCGGCATGATGTCGGCGCTCGGCACCATCGGGAACTCGCCCGCGTCGTCCGGCAGCGGCGGGGGCGGCTTCAGCGGCGGCTCATCGGGCGGCGGTGGCGGCGGCTCCGGCGGCGGCTTCTAGCGGAGCGCCACGCTCCACGGGCCGGGTGGCGGAACGGCAGCCTTCCTCGGTCATGGGCGGCCGACGCTACACTCCGGCCATGGGTGCAGTCGAGACGATGGAAGAGTTCTTCGAGAAGCTGAATGCGGGCGACCGTGAAGGCGCGGTGGCGCTGATGGACGAGAAGACCGAGATGCGCGTCCACGTCGGCGACAACGTCCAGACGCTCCGCGGCGTCGAGCGAGTCGGTGGCTGGTTCCTACGCAGCGACACCGGCCTGCGCATGATCCCGGGCGATATCCGGGACACCGGCAACACGTACGAGGCAGACCTCCTCGTTGTTCGCCCGGGCGCCCCGACCCAACACATCGACGCCACATTCCGGGTCGAGGCCGGACGGATCACCGCGATCAACATCGCGCCCCGCTAGTCGCGCGTCCGCGCGCCGCCGCCGCGGCGGCGTGGCCGCCGATCGCCAGTGCCACGCGCGCCGCTCAGCCTGACGGCGACGGTTCGGCGGGGACCTCCTCGGTCGACGGCAGCGGGATGATGATCTCGTCGCCGACCTTGATCCGGTTGGGGTTCGTGATGCGGTCCTTGTTCGCCTCGAGCAGCGCATCGAGCGAGACGTTGAACTCGCGAGCGATGCGCGACAAAGTGTCACCGGACTTGATCACGTAGGTCTGCGGCGTCGGCGCGGGGACCGCCGTCGGTGACGGGCTCGGCGTCGATGCCGCGGCCGACGGGCTCGCACTCGACGCGGCGCCCGACGGATCACGGCCACCCACCCCGAGGATGCCGGGCAGGAAGAACAGGATCAGGGCAGCCAGGATGACGCCGCCGAACAGGATGCCGACCGTCGGCACAGCGGGGATGCCCGACAACCCGGCCCGCGTCTTGATCGACGGGTAGGCCTCGTTTCGCCGCTGGCGTTCCCATGTTGGCCCGTCGTCACGCTTGCGCTCGGCCGCGGCCCGTTCACGCTCGCGATCCCGGGTCGAGCTGACCGTCGGTCGTCGAGGTGGTCGCGTCGGCGGACGGACCTCGGCATGCGACTCTGCCGCCTCGGCCGCGAGCGCGGCACCACCGACCAACCCCGCAAGCTCCGGATCGGCCGGCGACTCGGGGCTATCCTCCAGCGGGGCTCGCGATCGGGTCGCTGACCGATTGCCCCATTCCTCGCTGATGTCGGCGCCACGCGCAACGCGGTCCGCGGCACTGCCCGCCAGCCCGCGTGCTTCTTCCGGCGTCGTGTCGAGTGACTCGGCTGCCTGGTCGCGGCCGCCCTGCCCACGGGGACCACCCGCAGCGCCGGCCGCGCCGGCCGCACCCGCCGATGCCCAAGGCGGCGGCGCGGCCCAGTCGCGTGGCGGGTTGCGTCGTGGACGTTCCTCGATCGGCGGTTCGGGGCGCGGCTGTGTCCACAGGTCATCGACGTCGTCCTCGCCATCGGTCGACGCCGCCGCCAACCCCGCCGCGGCTGCGCCGGCGGCGACCTCGTCATCCGGATCCTCGGGCGCCTCGGCGACTGGGATGGCGTGAGCAGCCTCCCGCCGGGCCCAGTCCTGGAACGTCGGACACACCGGGAACGCGGACGAGAGGCAGTAGGCCTCCTGGTGAGCGAGCGCGCGCGGTGCCGGCTCGGCCTCGGCGAAACAGCGGTGGCGGTGGTCCGGTCGATCGGCACGCTCGTCGCGATCGTCTTCGAACGCGACGAACGGGCAGGCCGGGGAACCGTCCGCGCTGGTCAGCCCACGGTCCGTCATCGGTGCCGATGATACCCAAGCGGAAGGGCCTGTCCCGCCCGCCCGACCCACCCGGCAGGCGTTTGACACGGCCGGGGCGCGCTCGGAGACTTCGAAACGCGTCCCGAGACGATAGGGTGGATGGCGCTCGACCCCAGTGTGAGAAGGAGTCCCATGTCTCGACTGACCCGTTGGCTCGCGCCCACGACGACGGCCCGCGCTCATTGCGACCTGCCGTGCGGGGTGTACGACCCTGAGCAGGCTCGTATCGAAGCCGAGTCCTGTCACAAGATCCTCGAGAAGTACGCCGCCAACGAGGATGCGACGTTCCGCGACCGGGCGATCCTGATCAAGGAGCGCCAGGCGGACCTGGTCAAGCACCACCTCGACGTCCTGTGGCACGACTACTTCAAGCCCGAGCACCTCGAGGCCGTGCCGAACCTGCACGAGCTGTTCTGGAACGCGAACAAGCAGGTCTCGAAGGTCAAGGCCTCGACCGACACGGCCGACACCAAGAAGCTGCTCGAGATGATCGACGACGTCGACGCCGCCTGGAAGGCGACCGGCGGACCGGACAAGACGCGCGTCGCCGGTCGGCCCGGCTGACCTCCGTCCCAGTGCGCATCCCGAGGCCCCGCCGAACGGCGGGGCCTCGTCGTACCGAGCGTCTCAGACACCGGCTGCGCGGCCCGTGGCGCGTGGCGATCCAGCAGGCCAGCATGGAACCGACGATCCGCGATGGTGACTGGTTGCTCGTCGACCCCACGACCGCACGCTGGCCGCGACGCGGGTCGGTCGTCGCGTTCCACGAGCCGGACACCGGCGCGCTCGCCGTCAAGCGCGTCGCGGGCACACCGGGCGACCGCGTTGCGTTCCGCGACGGCTATCTCGAGCTGGCCGACGACGAAGCGTGGTTGGTCGCCGACGCCGACCCGGAGACCACGGCGGCCGCGGGCCAGGGCAGCCCGATCGACTCGAACCGGTTCGGCCCGGTGCCGGTCGAGCTGCTCGTCGGGCGGGTGTGGTTCCGCTACGCGCCGCTCGGTCGGGCGGGACCGATCAGGCGACGACCGGTGCCACCGGTCTCGTCAGGCTCGCCGTCGCCAGGCTGACCCCCGCCGCGCGGCAGTCCTCGGCGAAGGCCGCCTGAGCATCGAGCGTCGGCGACCAGCGCGTCGGGAAGGCGACCAGGCGGTCGAGCCCGATCTCGGCCATCCGCGCCAACCGATCGACCCGCGCTTGGCCCGCATCGCGCATGCGCTCATCGCGCTCGTACAGCGAGAACCGCAGCGTGGCCGGATCGCGTCCTTCCGCCTCGCAGCGCTCGCGGACGTCGCGCATGCGCGCGACGATGTCGTCGGGCTCGATGAACACGAAGTTCAGCTCCTCCGCGTAGCGGATGGCATAACCGGCCGTCCGCTGGCGACCGTTGCCGCCGACGATGATCGGGATCCTCGGCTGTTGGAGGCCCTGCGGTTCGTTGATCGCGCCGCGAACGTGCGCGAGGCGCCCCTCGAACGTCGAGCGACCCGGCTCGAACATCTCGCTGATGACCTCGAGGTGATCGCCCAGGGCGTCCATGCGTTCGGCGAGCGGTGGGAAGCCGAACCCGTAGGCGACCCACTCGTCCTCCTTCCAGCCCGCCCCGATGCCGAGCTCGAAGCGCCCGCCGCTCATCACGTCGATGGTCGACGAGAGCTTGGCGGTCAGGGCCGGGTTGCGGAACCCCGTGCACACGACCATGTGGCCGAGGCGCACGCGGGTGGTGACCATCGCCAGCCCGGCAAGCACGGAGAACGACTCGAAGGTGATCTCGTCGGTCGGCTCGGGGACCGTGTGGAAATGATCGAACACCCACAGCGACTCGAAGCCGAGTTCCTCCGCCTGGCGTGCCAGCTCGACGGTCCGTGCCCAGGCGTCCGCCGGGGGCCAGCCGTCGTAGTCGCCCTTCCAGCCCTGCGGCGCCATGAGCCCGACTTGCATGCGGATCCTCCATCGATGACCTGGACGGCCGAATCCTGCCACGTTCGATCGGTCGACCCGTGCGCCGCGGTGTGAGCCGGCCCGACGTGCGGTCGTGCGCGACCCGTATCCTCGGGACCATGGAGATGACCGCGTTCGACCCGGCTGCGCCACTACCCGACATGCCCGACCCGTGGGTCTCGAGCTCGCAACCGAGCATGCGGCCCGGCCCGCCGTACCACATGACCGAGATGATCGAGGCCGAGCCGGCCCTCGCGGCGCGCATCCTCGAACGGCACGAGGCGGTCGGCAGTGGTGCCGCCGAGCTCGCCCGGGTCATCCGCCGAACGGTGCGCGCCGGCGACCCGGTCGTGGTCACGGGCTGCGGCACATCGGAGCACGCCGCACTGGGCGTCGCCGACATCCTGCGCGGCGCCGTGCGCGAGGCCGAGATCCGGGCCACCGGCCGCGGCACGGGGCATGAGCCGCTTGCGGTGCAGGCGTTCGAGCTCTCGCTCGACCCGCCATCTTCCGGCTTGGTCATCGGCGTCTCTCACGAGGGCGGGACGGCGGCGACCAATGCCGCCCTCGACGCTTCCCGGGCGGCCGGTGCCCGGACGGCGATCCTCACGGTGAGCGAGCGATCGCCCGGTGCCGAGCTCGCCGACATCGTCGTCGAGACCGGCGAACTCGATCAGAGCTGGTGTCACACGGTCGGCTACGTCAGCCCGCTCGTCGCCGCCGCCGCAACCGGAGCTCACCTGACCGGCCGACCGGTCGATGCGGCCTTCCGTGACAGCGTCAAGGAGCTCGTCGCCGCCGGCGTCGACCGGGCGAGCATCGCCGAAGCGGTCGCGGCCCGCCTCGCGGAGCGCAGCACCGTGCTGGTCATCGCGTCGGGCGTCGACCGGACGGCGGGTCGTGAGCTCGTCCTAAAGATCGAGGAGGGGACATGGGTGCCAGCCGCCTACCGCGACCTCGAGACCTTCCTGCACGGCCACCTCGCGGCGACCGAGGAGTCCCAGGGGCTCGTCGTGATCCTCGCCGACCGCGACCGCCGTGATGCGCGACTGGCACGGGCCACCGGCGCGCTGCGCGCGGCACGCGGCATCGGCATGGATTCCGCCGCGATCATCGCCGCCGACGCCGCCGCCGACCTGCCGACCGATCTGACGCCGGCGGGGCGGATCGTCATCCCGGAGGCGCCTGCGCTCCCCTCCCCGGTCGCGGCGCTGCTCGGGACCGCGACGCCGCTGCAGATGCTCACCGAGCGCCTGGCGCGCGCGCGGGGCGTGAACCCCGACGCCATCCACCGCGACGACGACCGCTACCGCGAGGCTGCCGAAGCCGCGGAAGGCTGACCAGGGGCGGGTGGGCCGGGGCCGGCGGCCGTGGGCCCGCGTCCCTTGCACCCCATGCACGGTTCGTCGATGGAGCCGGCTCGCCGCCTCCGTCGTTCGATGAACGTTGCGTCCCATGCAATAGCCGTCGAAGGACGCGCCGATCCCGGCCGTCCGACCGACGGTTCGTGCATCGGGTGCAAGGGCATGACTCGTCCCGGGCCGGGGCGACCCGGAAACCCACCCCTCAGAGGCGCCCGACGAGCTCCTCACCCGCAACGTCGACCATGTCGAGATCCCACGGGATGAAGTCCTGGAACATGATCCGCTGGATGCCCGCATCGGCGAATCGCTCCACCTGGGCTCGCGCCTTGTCCGGTGTGCCGTAGACCCACCTGAGCCGACGCTCCTCGAGCCACGCCTCTCCGGTCTCGGCGTCCGAGCCGAACGCCGCCAGCAGTGTCCGCTCGCGCTCAGATACCTCAGCCTCGGTCCGCCCGACGAGCACGCCGGCCATCGTTGAGCGCGCCAGCGTCGAGGGGTCGCGGCCGATCGCCTGGCACGCCTCGTCGAGCTTGTCCCGGACCTCGGCAGCCCGGTCGGGGGACGCCGAGCTCAGGTTGTACTCGTCGGCGTACTTCGCTGCGAGCCGATACGACCGCGGCGACCCACCGCTGCCGACGATGATGCGCGGGCGCTTGCCACCCACCGGCGTCGTCGGCCGGCCGGGGACGTCGACCGGCCGGGGCCGGAACAGCGCGCCCTCGACACGGATGCCGGTGATGCCCTCGAACGACCAGCCGTCGGGCTCGCCCCACAGCCCGTGCAGGATCGCCAACTGGTCCTCGAGCAGGTCGGCCCGCTCCTCGATCGGCGGGAAGTCGAGGCCGAGCTGCCGGTGCTCCTCGTCGTTCCAGCCGGCACCGACGCCGACCTCGACACGTCCGCCGCTCATCTCGTCCACCGTCGAAACGACCTTGGCCAGGACCCCCGGGTGGCGGAACGTGACCGGTGACACGAGGGCACCGAGCCCGATGCGCTCGGTATCTCGAGCCAGTCCAGCAAGGACGCTCCAGGCGTCGGTCGTCGGCTGGCCGGACTCGCCGGGGAAGCTCGCGAAGTGGTCCGACCGGAAGAACGCGTCGAAGCCGTTCGCTTCGGCTCGCTTGGCCGAGGCCAGCTGGTCCGCGTAGCTCATCCCCTGCTGGGGTTCGAGCATCAAGGCGTACTTCATCGAAGCTCCTGCACGTCGCGTCAATCATTTGCCTTGACGCGATGGTCCATTCGATTATGATAGTTCACGTGACACGAATGACCTCGTCCCCGTCCCCGTCGCCGACGCGACGGGCGACCAGCCCCGCTGATCCCCACGCGCCCATCATCGCCGACTTCCGCGCGGCCATGACGATGCTCAAGTGCGCATCGAGTGAGCGGGTGCTGCGGCTGGGCATCAGCATGGCCCAGCTCCACATCCTCTACACGCTCCAGCGGAACGGCCAGATGACGATGAGCCATCTCGCCGAGGTGCTCAACGTCTCCCTGTCGAATGCGACCGGGCTCATCGACCGAATCGAGGAGCGCGGCTTCGTCGAACGGACTCGCGTGCCCGAGGACCGTCGGATCGTGCTGATCCGCGTGACGCCCGATGGCGAGCGGATGCTCGCGGATATCGACGCGTTGAGCGACGAGCTGCTGCGGTCGGTGCTCGGGCATCTCGACCGATCCAAGCTCGCCGGCGTCGGCCAGGCGGTCACGGCACTCCGGGTCGCTCTCGCCGAGACGACTGGCGGGATGCCTGCCGATCGCCACACGGCCTCCATCCCGGCTCCACGATCCTCGTCGACCCTCCGGGGTGTCGAGCGTCCCGCGTTGCCACACCCCACACGGAAGGACTGACCGATGGAAGCATTCCCCGATACGGGCGGGAGGACGCCGTCCCTCGCCGAGGATCCAGCACTCGGCCTGAGCCACCGCGCCAAGATGGAGATCCTCTTCGCGGTCATGCTCGGATTGTTCCTCGGCGCCCTCGATCAGACCATCGTCGGGCCGGCCCTGCCGACCATCGTGACCCAGCTGTCTGGCAACGACTACTACGTCTGGGCGATCACGATCTACCTGCTGACCAGCACCATCAGCGTCCCGTTCTGGGGGAAGTTGTCGGACATCTACGGGCGCAAGCCGATCTTCATGATCGGCATCGTCATCTTCCTGATCGGCTCGGCGCTGTCCGGACTGAGCCAGAACATGGGGATGCTCATCCTCTTCCGCGGCATCCAGGGCATCGGTGCCGGGTCACTCTTCCCGGTCGCGCTCGCCGTCATCGGTGACCTGTTCACGCCCCAGGAACGCGGCAAGTACCAGGGCCTCTTCGGGGCCGTGTTCGGGATCGCGTTCGTGGTAGGCCCGCTCGTCGGGGGCTTCCTGACGGAGAACGTGGGCTGGCACTGGATCTTCTACGTCAACATCCCCATCGGGATCGTGTCGCTCATCGTCATCCAGCGGCTGCTGCCGACGGTCAAGACCGCCTCGGCGACCCGCAACTTCGACCTGATCGGCGGAGCGATCTTCACCGTCGCCATGGTCTTCCTGCTGGTCGGCCTGACCAACAAGCAGTTCGGCGAATGGACGGACCCGACCGTGGGTGGCTTCATCCTCGTCGGTCTGATCGGCACGGTGCTGTTCATCCTCGCGGAGGCCCGCGCGAAGGAGCCGATCGTCCCGCTGGACCTATGGCGGAACCGGACGTACTCCGCGTCGATGGTGTCGACGTTCTTCGCTGCGTTCGCGTTCTTCGGCGCGATCGTCTTCCTCCCGCGCTGGTTCCAGGTCGTCGAAAGCTTCTCGCCCACCAACTCCGGCCTGGCGGCCCTGCCGCTCATGGTCGGCCTCATCGCCAGCTCGATCGGGTCGGGACTCCTCGTTTCGCGGACCGGCCGGTACAAGTGGCTGCTGGTCGGGGCCATCGCCGTCATGGGCTTCGCGACCCTGCTGATGACGCAGCTCACGAAGGACACCCCCGTGCCCATCGTGTGGCTGTGGATGTTCATCGCCGGACTTGGCGTCGGCCCGACGTTCTCGGTGTTCACGATCGTCATCCAGAACGCCGTGCCGTTCCGCCAGCTCGGCGTCGCGACGTCCAACCTCACGTTCTTCCGCCAGATCGGCGGCACGATCGCGCTGGCGTTCGTCGGCACGATCTTCGGGACGACGTTCCAGGAGCAGCTGACCCCGTCACTCGTGGCCCAGGGGGTGCCCCCGCCGGTCGTCGACGGGTTCACCCAGGCCTCCTCGGGAGGTGCACTGGACTTCAATCAGCTCACCGGCGTCGGCGACCTCGGGGCGATCATCCTCGCCCAGATCCCGGAGCAGTTCCGGGCCGTCGTGGAGCCATTCGTCCCCAACATCGTCGAAGGCATCCATGCCGCGTTCAGCATCGCCACCGCCCAGACCTTCTGGCTCGGCGTCTTCGGCTCCGTCGCGGCGGCCATCGCGGCCGTGGCTATCAAGGAGATCCCGCTCCGTGCCACGAACGAGGCGCCGGTCCCGGCCGCCGCAGCCGCGCAGGGGACGCGACCAGCCCCGATGACCGACTGACCCCCGCACGTCCTCCTCTCGAGTGAACGGCCCAGGTGGCACCGCCATCGGGGTCGTTCCTCGTTCAGGGCTAGGATGGCGTCCGTGCGTTCCGCCGCTGAGTCACGTCCCGCCCCGTTCCCGCCGCGCCTCCAGGCCGTGGGCACGGCCGATGCGCCGTTCCGCCCGATGCTCGAGGTGGGCGCCCTGCCGGAAGGCACGATGCAGCGCGTGACCGTCGGTGAGCTCGACATCCTGCTCGTCAACACCGATCGCGGCGTCTTCGCGACCGACGACCGCTGCCCGCATATGTCGGCGCCATTGTCCATCGGCGAGCTCGATGGTTGCATCGTGGCCTGCCCGCTGCACGAGGGCCGATTCGACCTGGCCAGCGGCGACACGGCCCGGATGCCGACGACCGGTGGTCTCGACGCCGATGGCGTGTACCACCCGACTTGGTCGCTCGCAGGCAGGGACCCGAAGGTCGATCCACCCGGCAAGAAGGCCGAGGCGCGCCGGCTCACACGCGTCCGACGACTCCGCTACTACCCGGTCCGGATCGTCGCCGACATGATCGAGGTGGCGATCCCGGGCTGAGGCATCCGACCCGGCTGGACCCAAGCCGGACCCACGATGTCAGCCACAGGAACGCTGCGCGCAGGCGACTACGTCTCTGCCTGCTCCGGTTTCGAGGCAGGTTTCTTGACGTCCTTCTTGGCGATCGGCGTCGTCTCGGGTCGGACCTCGGCGGCCGCCTCGCGATGCGAGCGCTGATACGCCCTGAGGATCTTCACCGCTTCCTTGGGGTCGTCGGTCAGGCGCAACAGGTCCACGTCCTCGGTGTTGATCGCTGCCTCGGCGAGGACCGACCCGCGTATCCAGTCAAGCATCCCGGCCCAGTAGTCGGTACCCATCAGGATCACCGGGAAGTCCTGGACCTTGTGGGTCTGGATGAGGGTCAGCGCCTCGAAGAGCTCGTCGAGCGTCCCGTAGCCGCCGGGGAAGATGACGAAGCCGTCGGCGTATTTTACGAACATGACCTTGCGTGTGAAGAAGTAGCGGAACTCGACGCCGAGGTCGACGTACGGGTTGAGCCCCTGCTCCATCGGCAGCTCGATGTTGCAGCCGATCGACAGCCCGCCACTCTCCTGGCAGCCGCGGTTGGCCGCCTCCATGATCCCCGGGCCGCCGCCGGTGATGACGGCGTAGCCGGCCTCGGCCAGGCGTCGCCCGAGCTCGCGAGCCTGTTCGTAGTACGGGTGGTCCGGTTTCGTGCGCGCCGACCCGAACACGCTGACCGCCGGCCCGACCTCGGCGAGCGCATCGAACCCATCCACGAACTCGGAGAGGATGCGCAGCGACCGCCACGGGTCCGAATCCAGGAAATCGGGACGCGCCGAGGGCTGGAGGAGCGCCTCGTCCTCTGTGCGCATCATGCGGCCGCCGGCGAGCTTCGTCGCTTCGCGTCGGATCGTGATGCGGCCCCGTCGGCGGCGATCGGGTTTGTCGGTCACGATGGAAAGGATGCCACCCGACGATGTGACCCGAGAGCCCGGATGCGCGGCCGACTGATCGCGGGGATCGCGCTGGCGCTGGTCGGGGCCGTGTGGATCGGCCAGGGCCTCGGCCTGCTGCGCGGCTCCAGCTTCATGGTCGACGACATCCGCTGGGCGATCGCGGGCGCGGGCGCGATCGTCGTCGGGCTGGCCCTGATCGTCAGCGCGCGGCGGAGCCGGCACTGACGTGCCTATTCAGGACGCGGTCAACGCGTAGATCCCAGGTTTCGTCTCATCGCCACTGCTCGTTCCGACAAGCAGGAGCGTGCCGCTCACAGGATCGCGACGCAGGACCCTGCCTTCGAGTTCGGTCGAGACGTCAAGCCGCGTCCCCGACCACGTGCCATCACGAGATCGGGTCACATAGCGGACTCCGCTTCGATCGTTGTAGGTCGCATGGAGGCGTCCGGCGTCGACATCGAGGACAAGTGAGGCCGAGCCGATGTCTTTCGACAGTCGCGTCGATTCCCAACCTCCATCGACGTCGGTCGCGAACCAGGTGCCCTCATTCGAGGGCGTCGGAGCCTCCGAACAGCCGGGCTCGTCGCTGCCCATGATCGCCGACCACGAGACGAACGCGTGGTCACCACTGCCGAGGACCAATACGGGGGACCGCATCACGACATCGTCTGCGGAGAAGACCGTGGCCGTCGAGAGGCGACCGGTCGTCGAAACGACCGAGTAACGGACGGAATGCCCGGTCGTGTAGGCGATCCGTGGACGCCCGTCGTCTCCGATCCGCAGGGAGGTCGCTTCGGCCCCCGGGATCGGGGTCGCTCGGAACCTGGAGCCGTCCTGCGACGCATAGGACACACCGCCGTCGTCCGTCATCACGGTCTCGTGGATGACTCCGTCGACGACACGGAAGGACTGGAGGTAATCGCCGACGTGCCCGATCCGAGTCGCCGCCGACCACTTGCCACCGGGCAACTCGCGCGTCCGGTAGTAGACGCCGACGACGCCTTGCGGGCGATCGTCGCCACAGGTGTCCGGGTCGATCGGCCGCATGCGGGTGAACGCCAGATAGAGCGTGGTGCCGTCCACGGTCAACAGCGGGTCGATGTCGAACCGGCCCGCCGGAGTCGCGAGCATCGATGCCTTCCAGGACCGGCCATCGGTGGAGGACGCGTACTCGATCCGCGGCCAACACCCAGCCGCCACGTGGAAACGACCGGAATCATCCACGGTGGCGCCGACTCCCAGGCAACCACCGTTGAAGATCGGGTGCGGCGTCGTCGTCCATCGTGCGACCCGCTCCGCCGTCTGTGATGCCGACGAGCGTGACGAAGGAGACGGGGCAGCGGTGGCGGAGAAGTCCGGCGACGGGCCGATCGTCAATCCCTCGGCCGGCGATGGCAGCCCGGACCCTGCCGCCTGCACCGACGGCGTGGCTGCCGTCGACGAGGGGGGCGCTGCCCCGCCGCACGCGGCGAGGCTCGCTGCTATCACCAGCAGCCCGAGCCGCACGAACGCCTTGCCCTCGGTCATCGTTCCCCGTATCCGTGTCGCCGATCGCGCCGGTCGGCTGCGATGTCGACGCGCGACCGATCTGCGTGTGACGGTGCTTGGTCATGCGCCCTGCCGGTCACCCGTCGTCAACCAGGCCTTCCAGGTTGCCTCGGCCCTTCCCGCGGTCGCCTCGTTTCCGTACCGCACGAGCGGCAGACGCAACAGCGACTGGTCCGCGACGAGCCGTATCACGATGTCTTCCTCGTCCATCCGCAGATAGCCGAGACCCGCATCACGGTACGCCTTCGACGTCTCGTCGAGGAGCGCGGCGGCCCCTAGCCACTCCACGAACCGGCGCAACTCCGCCGGAGCGAGTCGGCGCTTGCGCAGGTCGACGAACGAGACGACGATCCGGCGCTCCCGGAAGAACCGTTGCGCGGCGCGGGTGGCGGGATCCTTCTCGACACCGAACACCTGGATGTCCGGCATCCTCTTCGTCGGGGTCCGACCCAGGGGTGCAGGCATGGCCGCGAGCCTATCGCACGGTGCCGACCGGGTACCATCGACAGACCACAGGAGGTGCCCGCGTGACGGTCTGGTTCACGGTCCAGCTCGCCGATCAGCCGGGTTCGCTTGCCCGCGTCGCCGCTGCGCTCGGTGAGCGCAACGTGAACATCACCGGCATCGTCGGCGTCGCCGAGGATACCGACGGCGCGCTCATGCTGACGACGTCCGATGCGGCGGCGACGCGCCAGGCGTTCGAGAGCCTGGGCCTCGCCTTCGAGGAGCACGACCCGATGGGCGAGCTGCGACCGGAGTCGATGACGGTCGGTGACATGCGCCCCGGCGTGACCGGCCGCGGCTCGATCCCCTGACCGGCGACCGGGACGCGATGCCCCGACGCCAGGCGGCCTCCACGGCTGCCATCCGCTTCGACATCGTCGACGGGCCCGACGCGCAATCCTCCATCGCCGCCGCGACGGCGGCGATCGGTGGGCGTATCCGAACGCTGTCGACGGTCCGGCGCATCGACGGCGACCCGCCGCTCGTCGAGATCGAGCTCGAGGTCGAAGGTGTCGGCGAGGATGCGCTGGTCGCGGCACTCGAGGGCGTGGCCGATGTGCGCAGGATCAATCGGACACGAGCCCTCGGCACGGTGTTCGGCAAGCGGATCATCGTGGTCGGTGGCGGGGCGCAGGTCGCCCAGGTGGCGCTGGGCGCGGTGAGCGAAGCCGATCGGCACAACCTGCGCGGCGAGCGGATCTCCGTCGATACCATCCCGCTGGTCGGCGAGGCCGACATCGCGGCCGCGGTCCGGGCCGTCGCGGACCTGCCCCGCGCCCGCCTGCTGGTGCTGGCGGGTTCGATCATGGGTGGCGACATCAGTGCGGCGGCCGATGAGCTTCGCGAGGTCGGGATCCCGATCATCGCGCTGAACATGGTCGGATCCATCACCGAGCACGTGGACCTGGTCGTGTCCGATCCCGTCCAGGCCGGGACGATGGCCGTCATGGCCGTCGCCGACACCGCTACCTTCGACCTCGACCGCCAGCGCGGCCGTCGCTACTGAGTCGGCCGATGCGGATCGCCACGTGGAACGTCAACTCGCTGAAGGCGCGCACCGACGCGGTCGACAAATGGCTCGAACGGGCCGACCCGGACATCCTGCTGATGCAGGAGACGAAGCTCTCGGACGAGGACGCCCCGGTCATGCAGTTCCGGATGGCCGGCTATCAGCTCGTCCACCACGGCGAGGGTCGCTGGAACGGGGTGGCCATCGCGGCCCGTGAGGGGCTCAGCGTCGACGAGATCGTCACGAACTTCGGCGACGGCCCGGTGCGCGACAGCAGCGCCGGCGCGGGCGGCCTCGACGAAGAGGACTTCGATCCCTTCGATGAGGCGCGGATGCTCTCGGCGGTCGTCGAAGGGATCAGGATGGTCGCGCTCTATGCACCGAACGGACGGGTCGTCGGTAGCCCGTTCTACGAGGGCAAGCTGCGCTGGTTCGAGCGGGTCCGGCGCTGGCTTGACGAGACGCGATCGCCCGATGAACCGCTGATCCTCGCGGGCGATTACAACGTCACGCCAGCCGACGAGGACGTCTGGGACCCGGTGAAGGCACACGGCGGGACGCACGTATCGGAGCCAGAGCGCGATGCGCTGGCTCGATTGCGCGAGTGGGGCCTGACGGACGCCTACCGGTCGCAGGAGCAGCGCGGCGGCCGCTTCAGCTGGTGGGACTACCGCGCGGGCATGTTCCACCGCAACGAGGGCATGCGCATCGACCTGGCTCTACGTCACCGAGCCCATCGCGAAGCGCGTCGTCTGGGTCGAGATCGACCGCGAGTCACGCAAGGGTCCCCCGGTCCCGTCCGACCATGCGCCGGTCGTCGTCGACCTCGACGAGAAGGGCACGCCGTTCGATGCCGGCTGGGACGCGGCGCTCGCCCGGATCCAGGCGCGGACGAAGCCCGGCGCGCGCAAGAGCCCGGCGCAGGTCCGCTACGAGAAGGAGCACCGTCCGGGGTGACCGCGCGGGGAACGGCCACTCGTTGGCGCGGGACGGCACTCGTTGGCGCCGGGGACCTCGTTGCCGCGGGACGGCAGCTGCCGACGGGGTCGGGTCCAACCATGGTCGGCCTTGCCGCACCACGACAAGAAGGTGCGGGGCCTGCCGTCCCACGGCACGGATCGCCAGATGTCGGGCCGCCGGTGTCGCCAGCTGCCGTGGGACGAGAACGACGCCCCATCCCGTGCGTGACGGTTTGCGACATTGCCGCGGGGCGGCAAACGGGAGCGGGCGACCAGGGGGTGATTGACGGCAACCGGGAGCCGGCCGACCCCGCGACCGCTCCGACCCGCCGATCGCCTCGTTGCGGATGCCGAGACGACGTGCGCCGAGTCCCGAGGGGCGAACGTAGGCTCGCCGCCGGATGACAGTCCCCAGCGACACCTCGGCTGAGATCCGCCTCATCGACCTGGAGAAGCGGTTCGGCGCGGTCCGGGCGGTCGACGGCGTCTCGCTCGACGTCCGGGCCGGCGAGTTCTTCTCCCTGCTCGGCCCGTCCGGCTGCGGCAAGACCACGACCTTACGGATGATCGGCGGGTTCGAGATGCCGACGGCTGGCCGGATCCTCCTGCGCGGCAGCGACATCACCCACGAGCCGCCCGACAAGCGGCCGGTCAACATGGTCTTCCAGAACTACGCGTTGTTCCCGCACCTCGATGTCGGCGACAACATCGGCTTCGGGCTCCGGCGCAAGAAGGTCGACAAGGCGGACATCCGTCGGCGCGTCGGCGAGGTGCTCGACCTGGTCGGCCTCGGCGGCTACGAGAAGCGGCGGCCGAACCAGCTCTCGGGCGGGCAACAGCAACGGGTCGCCCTCGCCCGGGCGCTCGTGAACCGGCCCAACGTGCTCCTCCTCGATGAGCCACTCGGCGCCCTCGACCTCAAACTCCGCAAGCGCCTCCAACTCGAGCTGAAGCGCATCCAGGGCGAGGTCGGCATCACGTTCGTGTACGTGACGCACGACCAGGAGGAGGCTCTCACGATGAGCGACCGGATCGCCGTGATGCGCAGCGGCGTCGTCGAGCAGCTCGGCACGCCGGAGGAGCTGTACGAGCGTCCGACCACCCGGTTCGTCGCCGACTTCATCGGGACCACGAACCTGCTGACCGGAGCCGTCGAATCGGCGGGCCCGGCCGGGACGGTCATCCGGCTCGACGGCGGCGACGTCTGCCTCGTCGGCGGTGGGTTCGACATCGGGCGCTCGGTGGAGCTTTCGATCCGGCCCGAATCGGTCGTGCTCAAGCCGACCAACGGCGATGTCGACGGCGCACTCGCACCGATGTCCGGCACCGTCGAGCAGGTCGCCTACCTCGGCAACAACGTCCAGTACCAGGTCCGCACGCGCGGCGGCCTGGCCATCACCGCACTCGTACCCAAAGCCGGCGAGCGCTTGCCCGTCGGAAGTGACGTCGAGGTCGTCTGGTCACCCGGGGATGCCCTCGTCCTCGCCGGGCGCTCGGACGGCGAGGAGGAGACCCCGTCATGACCCATCGATACGACGGCTCATCGATCGACCTCGAACGCGAGCTCGTCCGGTACATGGCCGAGCGGGGGATCAGCCGCCGACAGCTGCTCGAGAGGATGGCCGCCGTCGGCGTGACCGCCGCCCTCGCACCCGTGATCGCCGCCTGCTCGGGCACGAGCGCGAGCGCCAGCCCCGCCGCGTCGGCCAGCCAGGGGACGGGAGGGGTTCCCGGGTCATCGGCCAGCGCGGCAGCAACACCCCCGCCGTCACCAGAGGGCGAGCTGCTCATCTACAACTACGCCGAGTACATGGACCCCGAGATCATCAAGCAGTTCGAGGACCAGTACGGCGTCAAGGTCACGGAGACGTACTTCGAGTCGTACGACGTCATGTGGCCCAGGATCCTCGCCGGCAACTCGGGCTTCGACCTGACCTTCCCGACCGATACCGACATCCCCGCGCTCATCGGGGAGAGTCTCGTCGTCCCGCTCGACCTGTCGCTCATCCCGAACGTCAGCAACCTCGCCGCGGAGTGGGCCGATCCGGACTACGACCCGGGCCACAAGCATTCGATGCCGTACATGTGGTGGACGACGGGCTTCGCCTACGACACCGAGCAGGTCGACGACGAGCTGACCAGCCTGGCGGCTCTCTGGGACCCGCGCTTCGAGGGGCACCTGATGATGCTCGACGACCAGCGCGAGGCGTTCGCGGCCGCCCTGATCCGGCAGGGCAAGAGCATCAACACCGTCGACGACGCCGAGCTCGATGCCGCCTTGGCCTTGCTGAAGGAGCAGAAGCCGCTGCTGCGGCTCTACAGCGGCGACCCGATCGGGTCGTTCAAGTCCGGCGACATCTGGGTCGGCCAGGAATGGAGCGGCGACATCTGGCAGGTGCAGGAGACGCGCCCATCGGTCACGTTCGTCTTGCCCGAAGAGGGCGGCGTCCGCGGGTCCGACGCGGCGGTCATCCCGCAGGGCGCGCCACACCCGATCGCCGCCAACCTCTTCATCAACCACCTCCTCGACGCGGAGGTCAGCGCCAAGAACACGAACACCGTCTACTACATGGGTCCCAACGCCGCGGCCAAGGAGTTCATCCTCCCCGAGCTGCTCGAGGATCCCGCTGTGAACCCGGACCAGGCGATCATCGACAAGCTCCAGGAGCTGCTCGACCCGGGCGAGGACCTCGAGAAGTACGCCCAGCGCTGGACCGAGCTGCGGGCCGGCGGCTGACCGGGGCGCCACGATGCGCGCCCGGCTGAGCAGCGGCTCGCTGGTCCTGCCCGGCGTCGCCTGGCTGACGCTGTTCTTCCTCGTCCCGCTCGGGATCATCCTGATCGTGAGCCTGGGCGACAACGACCGCTTCGGACGGATCCGGCTCGACGAGCCGGGTCTCCACAACTACGTCGCCGCGCTCGACCCGGTCCTGTTGCCGACGGTGTGGAACGGCGTGCGCTACGCCGCGGCGACGACGATCCTGTGCCTGCTGATCGGCTACCCGATCGCCTACTGGATCTCGCGCTATGGCGGGCGGCACAAGACCCTGCTGCTCGTGCTCGTGATGCTGCCGTTCTGGACCAGCTACCTCATTCGGACATATGCCTGGATCACGATCCTCGGCGACAACGGGGTCATCAACTCGCTGCTCAGGACGGTCGGCCTGATCGACCAGCCGATCATCCTGATGAACACCGATCTGGCGGTCATCCTCGGCATGACGTACGGCTTCCTGCCGTTCGCGATCCTGCCGCTGTTCGTCTCCATCGACCGGCTTGATGACTCGCTGGTAGCGGCCGCCCGCGACCTGTACGCGAGCGGTCGATCCGCCTTTCGCCACGTGACCCTGCCGCTCACGATGCCCGGCATCGTGGCGGCGGCGATCCTCACGTTCATCCCGGCCATCGGCGACTTCGTGACACCCGACCTGCTCGGCGGCGCCCAGACGACGACGATCGCCAAGATCATCCAGACCCAGTTCCTGGGCGCGCGCGACTGGCCAGCGGGGGCCGCCATCGGGTTCCTCCTGATGGCGGCCACGATCGTGGCGGCGCTGGCCGTCATCCGGACACTGCGACGCGAGGTGCTCGGCTGATGGCGCGGATGCGGGCCCTCTGACGATGCATCGCGAGCGAAACTCCCTCCTGTCCGCCTACTCGCTGCTCGTCTACGCCTTCCTGTTCCTGCCGATCGTCATCCTCATCGTCTTCAGCTTCAACGACTCCGAGGACAACTTCGCCTGGACGGGGTTCACGCTCGCCTGGTACCCGGTGCTCTTCTCGAACGAGGACATGCTCGAGGCGCTGGTCAACACCCTTCGGGTCGCCGTGGTTGCCGTTCTCGTGGCGACCGTGCTCGGCACCCTGCTCGGCCTCGGGCTGGCGCGTCTCCGCAGTCGTTCCATCGGCGGGTTGGCCGAGACGCTGATCATCCTGCCCATGGTCGCGCCCGAGATCATCCTCGGCATCAGCCTGCTGTTGTTCTTCGCCCAGCTCTTCTCGGCACGCGGTTCGCTGGCACAGATCTCGATCGCCCACATCACGTTCTGCGTGTCGTACGTCGCGGTGGTCGTGCGGGCGCGGGCGGTCAGCCTCGACCCGCATGTCGAGGAGGCCGCGCGGGACCTCGGCGCCTCGGCCGTCGGGGCGTTCCGCTACGTCACGCTGCCGCTGTTGGCGCCGGCCATCGCGGCCGGGGCGATGCTCGCGTTCGCGCTGTCGTTCGACGACCTGATCGTGACGACATTCAACGCTGGACCGGGATCCTCGACGTTGCCGCTCTACCTGTACTCGCGCATCCGATTCGGCGTGACTCCGGAGATCAACGCGATCTCGACCATCATCGTGGCCATCACGGCGGTCGCGATCCTGCTCTTCTGGCAGCTCGGGCGGGGCCGCGGCCAGGACCGGCCCAAGGACGAGGACGCCGTCGAGGACGCCGTCGAGGCGCGGGGGCCTGCGACGGCCTAGTGGCCAGCTCCGGCCTTCGTCCTGGCCACGGTGCGCGCGGCGCTCGCGTGGGCAACGGTGCGCGGTAGCCGCACGCCGGCCACATCGCCCTCGAACATGTCGGCCTCGCCGTCCTTGGGCGTCGGGACGTCATAGCGCAACCGGACCGTCCGCTGCGAGTTCGTGCCGTCGTTCGCGTAGCGGTCGACCGCCATCAGGTCGAATGCGTGGACGCTCGGCTCCTGGTTCGAGAAGCGACCCGCCCGCCAGCTCTGCGAGCGCGTGCCGCGGTGCTGCAGCTCGCACACGTGCCAGTCCTGGCGGTTGGTCAGGTCCCAGAACGCGATGGCATCCGAGGGATCGAACTCGGGGGCGGCGATCGTCTGTGGCTCGAAGAGCCACTCGCAGACGATGCGCGTGTGATCCGGACCTGCCGGTTCGAGGCGATGGACGAGCAGGTAGTCCGGGTGGATCGACAGGAACGTCATCGGCCAGACGAGGTAGTAGTAGATGCGCCGTTCGTCGACCGGCGTCATGCCGGAGATGGCTGGTCGGCCGCCGCGGTGGCCGCCGTCGACCGCCATCGTCTCGGCGTTGTCGACGAGCTCCATCCAGCCGCCCTGCCACGGCCCGGTCGGGGCGAAATCGCCGCCAAGATCGTACGGCGTCAGCTTGTTGAGCTGGGGATGGATGCCCGGACAGTGGTAGCACTCGCTGTAGTTCTCGGCCACGAACTTCCAGTTGGTGTCGACCTCGTACGTGACGGTGTGCGCCACGCGTAGGCCGGCGAAGTCGAACCGCGCGAGATGGGGCGGCAGGTCGCCCAGCCACTCGGTGAGCGGCGGCGTCTCCGGAGAGAGACTGACGAACACGAAGCCCTGCCATGTCTCCATCCGCACCGAGACCAGGCCGAAGTCCTGCATGTCGAAGTCGTCGAGGTCGTCGGTGTGCTTGGCCCGGACGAGCTTGCCCTCGAGGTCGTAGATCCAGGCGTGATACGGGCACTGGAATCGGACCGCAGAGCCGCACTGCTCTTCGACCACGGCGGTGCCCCGATGGCGGCACACGTTGTAGAAGGCCCGCAGCTCGCCGTCGCGACCGCGCGCGATCAGCAGGGGCTCGTCATCGACCGTCGCGAGGAAGTACGTCCCGGCCGAGGGTGCGTCCTCCTCGCGTCCGACGACCATCCAGTCGCGCCTGAACCACACCTTCTGCTCGAATTCGAAGATCGCGCGGGTCGTGATAGGCACGCCCGGGCAGCAGCGACGCAGCCCGATACGGCTTGCGGACTGCGGCGATCTCCTCGGCGGTGAGGGGCGACGCGAGAAGAGGGTCCGTGGACGGCGAGGTCACGCTTGAGCTCCGATCATGACTTGGGGGTGTCCTTCCGCGGATCGAGGAACGGGATGTCCGCGGTGCGGGCCGACCAGCGACCGCCGTCCGGCGCTTCGACTTCGAGCGGCGTGCCGGCGCCGGCCAGGTCGATCGGCACCCATACGTAGCCGATGTTGCGTTGCAGGCGAGGCGACCAGATCAGGTCGGTCACGGTCCCGACCGGCTCGCCGTCGTGGAACCCGCGACACTTGCGGGACAGCTCGAACGGCAGCGCCTCGCCGTCCATCTCGATGCCGACGAGCTTGCGATCGACGCCCGTGACACGGATCTGCTCGAGCGCGGCCTTGCCGATGTAGTCGGCCTCCTGCCGCTCGACGAGGCGCTCCAGGCCCATGACGTGGAAGGGTGTGTCGGCGATGGTGATGTCCGACCCGTAGTTGAAGATGCCGGCCTCGATGCGGCGCGCCTCGCAGGGCGCGATCGGCCGAATGCCGTGGGGGCGGCCGGCGTCCATGATCCGGTCCCACAGCTCGGCGCCGCGCGACGGGTCGCGCAGGTAGATCTCGAAACCGACCTCGCCTGTCCAGCCCGTGCGAGAGATGACGACCGGGATGCCGTCGAGCTCGGTCGTCAGCGTCCAGTAGTACTTGATGTCGAGGATCTCGGGCCCGAACAGCGCGACCAGGGTGTCCTTCGACTTCGGACCCTGGACCTGGACCGGATAGACCTCGGGCTCACGGACCTTGACGTCCATGCCGCTATGGATCGCCACGCCGCGCGCCCAGAGGCCGGCATCGGAGTCGGCCAGGGCCAGCCACCAGCGGTCGGCCTCGACGCGGAGGAGGACCGGGTCGTTGACGATGCCGCCATCCTCGGCCGTGATCAGCACGTATTTGCCCTGGCCGACCGCGCACGTCGTCAAGTCGCGGCACGTCAGCGTGTTGACGAAGGCCGACGCGTCGGGGCCGCTGATCTCGACGATGCGCTCGACCGATACATCCCACAGCGTGACGTCGTTGAGCAGCGCCCAATACTCCTCGATCGGGTCGGCGTAGTACCCGGGCAGGTACATGTGGTTGTAGATGTCGTACGCGCTGCAGCCGGCTTCCAGGGTCTTCTCGAAGAACGGGGAGCGGCGGTACCAGGGCCCGAAGTAGAGGGTCGAGGATTCGGTCGTCGCGGGCGTCGCGAGCGGCGTGGTCATGTGACGGGTGACCTCCCAACACGGCGGCAGAACGTCAGCCGATCGTGCAGCGTCCCCGTTCTATTGCCTGTCGTGTTCCGTCTGATGGCCCGGGCGGTGCATCAGGCGCGACCGAGTGGGTGGGGGGCCGTGGTGGGAGCCCCGGCTGCCCGCTGCCGTGGCACGGCAACAGGCGACGCGAGTGACCGTCCCGGACCCGTTTCCTGCCGTGGTACGGCGATCTGGACCCAGATGTGCCGTCCCACGGCTATCGGCGACGGCTTTCGGCGGAGTCTGTCGCCAGCTCTCGTGGGGCGGCAAGGCCGTCGCGAAGCGGTGTGCCGCGGGCTGCCGCGGGTGCCGCCCCTGGCGGGGCCGGCGAGGCTGCCGGCGACCGTCTGAAGCCGTCGGAAAACGCCTCCGGTGCCAGACGTGGCGATGCCCGGCTGGGATATCCCAACCGGGCATCTATTCGGCCGATCTCCCCCCGGATGAGGCCAAGGCGAACGTTACCCGGTACCTCGGTCCTATGCAATACCCAGGACCATACATCTGGTGCGATTTCGCACCTCCCTCCGGGGCGACTGAACCGCGCGAGGGCCTACTCGAGCGTCACCCGTTGATGCCAGTGCGGCACGAGGGTCTCGAAGCCGAGCGCCTGCACCTTGGGTTCCAGCGCGACCTGCGCGTCGGGGTCGCCGTGGACGAGGAACACCCGCCGGGGAAAGCCCGGCCGGCCCGGCTGTTTGTCCTCGGCGAAGCGCCCGATCCAGTCGAGCAGCTCGCCTTCGTCGGCGTGCGCCGAGAAGCCGGCGATCGAGCGCACCGTGCAGCGCACCTCGCGCGGCTGTCCGTCGAGACGGACGGTCGTCGCCCCGGCCTGCAGGTGCGCGCCGAGCGTGCCCTCCCCCTGGTAGCCGACGAACAGGAGCGTCGCCTTCGGGTCGTCGATGAGGTTCCGCAGGTGGCCCACGACGCGGCCGCCGGTCAACATGCCGTTGGACGCCACGATCATGTACGGCCGCTTCGCGTACTGGATCTGCTGCGAGTCCTTCGGGCTGTTCGTCTCGATCTGGGCCGGGTAGTCGAGCGGCGTGTCCCCGCTCCGCAGCAGTTCCGAGGTCTCCTCGTCGAAGTACTGCGTATAGCGGCGATAGATCTTCGACGCCTTCTGCGCCATCGGCGAGTCGAGATAGAGCGGCAGCAGCGGGATCTCGCCACGGTCGATGAGCCGGTCGAGCTCCCAGACGACCTCCTGTGTCCGGCCGATCGCGAAGGACGGCACCAGCAGGACCCCCTCGGCGTCGGCGACGAGCCGTACGGTCTCGGCCAGGATCTGGATCGCTTCGTGTTGCGGTTCGTGTTCGCGGCCGCCATACGTCGACTCGACGAGCACGTAATCCGCGGTGGTGAGGTAGGTCGGGTCACGGATGATCGGGGTGCCGGGTCGGCCCAGATCGCCCGAACAGACGATGACCCGCTCCATGTCCCCGTCCTGGACACGCAACCGGATGATCGCCGAGCCAAGGATGTGCCCCGCATCGACGAAGGTCGCCCAGATGCCCGGCGCGACCTCGCGCTCCTCGTCGTACTCGATGGGCCGGAAGTGCTCGATTGCCCGCTCGGCGTCCTTGACCGTGTACAGCGGCTCATCGAGGTCGATCTCGAGGACAGGTGGCTGGGATCGGAGTTCGACCTCGGGGTCGCTCGTCGACCAGTCGGGCTGCGGCTCGGGCTCGATGCTGGTCTCGACGTGTTCGCCGCCGCCCGCCAGCGCCGGCTCGGCCATCATCGCCTCCGCCGCCGCCGTCGCTGCCGCCACCCATCCGGCCGGAGCGCTCTCTGTCTCGACCGCGCCCTCCTCGGACCCGCCGGCTGCGGCGAGATCGATCGCCGCCTGGTACGCCTCGCCCTCGGCCTTGTCGTCCGCCTCGACCAGGTCCGGGTGGCGCTTCTCCCAGCGGGCCTCGCGCTTGGCGAACTCCTCGTGCAGGTGGCCGGAGTCGAGCAGGACGAGCGCCGCCAGCTCGACCGTCCCGGCCGTCGCGTGGATCGTGCCCTGATAGCCGGCCCTGACGAGCATCGGCAGGCGGCCGCAATGGTCGAGGTGGGCGTGGGTCAGGACGACCGCATCGAGCTCGCCCGGGTCGAACCCGAACGGCACCCGGTTGCGGACCGATTCGTTCGGGCTGCCCTGGAACATCCCGCAATCGACCAGGACCTTCGACCGAGCGGTCTCGATGAGGAACTGGGAGCCCGTGACGGTCGTGGCGCCGCCGAGGAACGTGATCTGCATGGCGGGCATGGTGACAGGCCGCGTGGCGCGTCGGATGTCGCGGCCGGATGACCCGGCGTGGCGTGGTCGTTACGGAAGCAGGACGAGGGCGTCGACCGCGATGGCCACGAACAGCAGCGACAGGTAGCTGATCGAGTACCTGTAGAGGCGGATGGCGCCCTGCGTCGACGCCTCCTCCGACGAACCCCCGCGCCACAGCGCGACCGCCTGCCACACGAACACGGCACCGAGCCCGACCGCCGCACCAAGGTAGATGAGGCCCATCCGCGCGACCGGCCAGAGCACCAGCGAGATCGCGACCATCAGCAGCGTGTACAAGGCGATCTGGCGCGTGGTTTCGGGGATCCCGCGAACGACCGGCAGCATCGGTACACCGGCGGCGGCGTAGTCCTTGCGGATCCGCAGCGACAGGGCCCAGAAGTGGGGCGGGGTCCAGTAGAAGACCAGCGCGAACAGGATCAGCGCGGGGATCCCGATGTCGCCCGTCACCGCCGCCCAGCCGATGACCGGCGGGAGGGCCCCGGCCGCACCGCCGATGACGATGTTCTGTGGTGTCGAGCGCTTGAGCAGCATCGTGTAGACGACGACATAGAACGCGATCGCGAGCAGCGTCAGGAAGGCCGCCAGCAGGTTGATCGTCCAGGCCATCAACCCGAACGACAGCACGCCGAGCACGATGCCGAAGACGACCGCGTTCGCGGGTTCGACCTGGTGGGCCGGCAGGGGCCGCCGTCGCGTGCGCGCCATGAGCGAGTCGATGTCTCGATCGAGGTAGCAGTTGATGGCGTTGGCGCTGCCTGCGGCCAGCGATCCGCCGACCATCGTCCACAGGACGAGCCAACCCCATTCGCCCCAATCGATGCCGGGCACCCAGCGCGTGGCCAGCACCATCGCCGGGACAGTCGTGACGAGCAGCAGCTCGATGATCCGTGGCTTCGTCAGCGCGACGTAGGCACGCACGCGATCCCCGGTCGAGGACGAGACGCGCGGGGGCGACCCGGTCGCCGCTTCGTCGCCACTCCCGGCCGGCACCGAGCGCGCAGCGTAGTAGCTCGTGACGCTCAGGCCGACGAGCATCGCGAAGATCACCGCCCCGAGCGACAAGTGGAGGGTCTGGGTCCACGCTGAGAGGCTGGTCAGGACTTGGAGTCCGCCGACGACGACTTGGATGGCGAACAGGGCGGCCGCACCGAGCGCAAGCCGCACGATGACTGGCTGATCGCGCTGCGTGCGCCACGCGACGATGGCGACCCCGGCGACGATCGCACCGACCAAGGCAGCGACCCAGCGATGGATCGCGTGCGCGGCAGTCAGGTCGGTGAGTGCCGGGACGAGTGAGCCGTTCATGAGCGGCCAGTCCGGGAAGACGAGCGCAGAATTGCTCGCGGTGACCTGCGACCCGAAGAGGAGCAGCGCGAACGTGGCCAGCGTCGCGAACGCGGCGAGCAGCGTGAACCGCTGATTCGCGCCGGATCCGCCGAGGCGGGCCGGGTAGCCGGCACGGACCGTCACGTACACCAGCAGCGCGACGAGCAGCATCGCCGCAGCGAGGTGGGCCGTCACCGATTCCCCGCTGTTTCCGAGCCTGACCGTCTCGCGCCCGAGCCACGCCTGGAACCCGACCAGCGCGACCGCCCCGACCGATGGCCAGAGCAGCGATCGGCGGTCGCGATGATCGACCCAGGCAAGGATCGCCAGCCCCACGATCTCGAACCCGATGATCGCCGCGACCGTCCGGTGCAGCCACTCGATCCACGCCTTGGCATCGTCGAGCGGAGGCAGCAGCTGGCCATGGCAGAGCGGCCAGTCCGGGCAGCCAAGACCCGAGTCGGTGGCGCGGACGATGACCCCGATCGTCACGAGCAGCACCGCCGTCCCGAGGGTGATCGCGGCCAGTCTCTGGAAGCGGGTCAACGGTTCTCCTGGGGACGCGGTGTACCGAGTGGGCAGTGGCACGGGGCGCGACCGCATTCTAGCGCGAGCCCGCTCCGGGTCGGTCGCCGGCGACCCGGAAGGCACGCCTCCGCTACGCTTCCGCCATGACCCGGATCCCTCGCTTGGCGATGGCCTGTGCGCTGTTGCTGGTGACGGCGGCCTGCACCGCCGCTCCTGGCGGCTCGAGCTCGACCGCCCCGTCCCCGTCCCCATCCGCATCCGCCGCAGTCGGCGACTGCCCGACGACACCTGCGCCGGCGGGCACCCCCGAGGGCTGGGATCTCGGTTCGCAGCGACCGTCCGTCTTCCCCCAGGTGATCAACCCGCCGGGAACGGTGACGTGCGGCACGAACCGGCTGATGTTCTCGTTCCTCGATGACCAGAACGTGCCTGCCGCGAAGCCCGACCGAACGGTCGAGGTCAAGATGTTCGACCTCGGAGCCGATCCATCGACGCCGGTCGCCGAAGGCCCCGCGACGTTCATCTGGGCGCAGGAGCCCGACGTCGGCGTGTACGTGATCGACATAGCCCTCCCGACTGCCGGCAGCTATGGGGTCGAGTTCACCACGACGCCCGCAGGCGGCTCACCCGAGGTCATCCGCACGGGGCTCGACGTGCAGCCCAGTACGGATGTGGTCTCGATCGGCGACAAGGCGCCGGCGTCCGACACCCCGACGCTCGACGACGTCGGCGGAGACGTGAAGCAGATCTCGACCGACCCCGATCCGGTGCCGGCGTTCTACACGACGACCATCGCCGATGCGATCGCCGCCAAGGAGCCCTTCGTGGTCGCCTTCGCGACGCCGAAGTTCTGCGTCAGCCAGCAGTGCGGTCCCACGCTCGATCGGATCAAGCCGATCGCCGAACGCCATCCTGGCGTGACGGTCATCAACGTCGAGCCGTACGAGCTCGAAGATGTCGACGGGCAGCTCCAGCCGGTGCTCACGAACGACAAGCTGACACCGACTGCCGCATCCAACGAGTGGCACCTACCGACCGAGCCGTGGGTCTTCGTGGTCGACCGGAACGGTGTCGTCACCGCGTCCTACATGCTGATCTTCAGCGATGAGGAGCTCGAGGCAGCGATCTCCGCCGTCGAGTAGCGAGACGACGGTCGGGCCTGATCAGGCGCTCGCCGATGGGCGCGGAGCATCCTCGAGACGGAGGGCCAGGTGCTCATCGCCCTCGGTCCGGAACCAGACGTTGATGGGCTGCGACGTCGCCTGGTGCTCGGCCAGGTGAGCGGGTGGGAACTGTGACCCGCTTTCGAGTGCACGGAGGCTGAACTCCACGAGCTCGCCGCCCGGGCGCCGCAGGACGAAACCCCGGACGTCAGCCAGGCCGGCACTGTCGATCGCGACGACCACGCCGGTCAGCTGCTCAGCGTCCGGAGGACCCTGGCCGTTGGCGTCCGGCCCATTGAGTAGCAACGCAGCGAGCGCCGTCGCGGCGATGATCGCGACGAGCAGGATCGCGAAGAGGGTGCGTGTGCCGCGATCCACCGGTCAGCCGCCGGCAGACGCGCCCGCGACCGTTCCGGTGCTGCCCGGGGCCTGGAGCGGGTCTCCTGCGGCACATCGCGGACACGTCGACTTTGTGGCTTCGTAGGTCGGCAGGTCGAGCCGCCACAGCGCCCGGAGCGGGTAGCTCCGGCCCGTCGTCGGTGAGGTGAGCGTCTCCCGACCGCCGCTTCGATCGACGAGGACGAGGCATTCGACGATCTCACCGCCGAGCGCCTCGACCGCCGGGATCATTGCCAGCAATGAGCCACCGGTCGTGAGGATGTCGTCGACCAGCAAGACGCGCTCACCCGGCAGGATCGAGAAGCCGCGCCGGAACTCCCGGCGGGTCCCACCTGCCCCGTCCGGCACCTCCTCCGCGAAGATCCCGAGGGTCCCGAGCTGACGTGCCGTCTCGAAGGCCAGGATGACGCCTCCGGTCGTCGGCCCGGCAACGAGGTCGACGGGCCGCCGGTCCGCGTCACCACCTCCGAGCGAGCGGATCTGGGCCGCCCAATAGCCGCACAGCTCGCTCGTCGCGGCTGGATCCGACAACACGGCGAACTTCTCGACATAGGCGTCGCCGTGGCGGCCGCTCTTGAGCAGGAAGTGCCCTTCGCGGAAGGCGCCGGATGCGCGGAACAGCTCCTCGGTCCGGGCCGCCACGACGGCCCGGGCGGCCAGGTCGACCGCGGGTTTGATCGTCGTCACGCCCCGCAGTGTAGGGCGGACGGCGATCACGGCCGGTATTCGACGCCCTTGGCCGACGGGGACGCGGCGCGCTTGGGCAGTGCCGACCCGATCAGGTCGCGGTGCGACGCGACGCCCCGCCGGCGACACTCGGCCTCCAGCTCGCCGACCAGGCGGACTGGGAGAAGCGGGTCGGCGAAGATCGCGGTCCCGACCTGGACGGCGACCGCACCGACCGAGAGGAAGTCGAGGACGTCGGCAAGCTCGGTGACACCACCGATGGCGACGACCGGGATGCGGACCGATTGGGCCGCCTCGTACACGATCCGGAGCGCGACCGGCTTGACGGCCGGCCCGCTCAGGCCGCCGTAGATGTTGCCGAGCAGCGGCTTGGTGCGATCCGGCGCGACGGCGATGCCCGACAACGTGTTGATCGCGGTCAGGGCGTCGGCGCCGGCGTCGGCGATGGCCTTGGCGATCGGCCGGATGTCCGCCACGTTCGGCGAGAGCTTGACGAGCAGCGGCAGGTCCGTGGCGCGCCGGACCGCCGCCGTGACCTCCCCGGCAGCACTCGCGTCGATCGCGAACTGGAGCCCACCACGGCCGACGTTGGGGCACGAGATGTTGAGCTCGATGGCGGCGATACCGGGCACCCCGTCCAATCGCCGCGTGACCTCGACATAGTCAGCGACCGATTCACCCGCGACGTTGACGATGACCGGGACCTTCCAGCCGGCCCAGGTCGACGCGTACTTCTCGACGACCGCGTCGACCCCCGGGTTCTGGAGACCGATCGAGTTCAGCATCCCGCCCGGCGTTTCGGTCACGCGCGGCGTCGGATTGCCGATCCGCGCCTTGAGTGTCGTGCCCTTGCAGCAGATCGCACCGAGCAGATCGACATCCACGACATCGCCGTACTCGACCCCATACCCGAATGTCCCCGACGCGACGAGGACCGGGTTGGGCAACACGAGGCCGCGTCCGAGGTCGACGGTGAGGTCGATATCGCTCGGTGATCCGGCGTCGATGGAGGCAGGAGGCACCGCTTCGACCCGCGGTCGAGCCGCTGGCGGGGCGATCGTCGGGCGGATGCGGCGAGGCGTCGGCGTTCGCTTGGCGCCCGCCGGACGGCCCGAAGTCGTCGCCACGCGTCGCTTGGCCTTCACGCCCAACCCGCCTCCCATGCCAGTTCCTCGCTCGCGAAGACCGGCCCTTCCCGGCAGACGCGCTGGGGCGTGCCGGTCACGCTCATCACGACGCAGCCCAGGCATGCGCCGACCGCACAGCCCATGTTCTGCTCCATCGAGACCTGCAGGAACGCCTTGCGCCTGGCCTGTGGTGAGCCGAGCGGATCGGCCCGACCAGCACCACGTTTTCGCCCGAGGGCGGCCACGCCGAGCCGTCCGCGCCGACCCTCCGCGAGGCGGGCGAGCGCCCGGAGCATCGGCATCGGACCGCAGGCGAACGCTTGATCCGCCCAGGCCTCGTACTGCGGGACGAGCTCGGTCACGAAGCCGCGCTGGCCGAGGGAGCCATCGTCGGTCGCGACCACGTATTCCACCTCGTCGGGCAACAGGTTCGACGGGTAGACCTCGCGGGCGGTGGTGGCGCCGAACAGCAGCGTCACCTGGCGACCGTCCTGGATCGCCTGATCAGCCAGCATGCGGATGCCGGCCATGCCCAGGCCACCCGCGACAAGGAGCAGGTGCCGGCTGCGCGGATCGACCTCGAACGGCCGGCCCAGCGGCCCCAATAGGTCGATCGGATCGCCCGGACGGAGCCTGGTGAACCACTCGGTGCCCTTGCCGATGACCCGGAAGTGGATGGTGACGATGCCCGAGATCGGATCCGCGGTGTTCAGCGAGAACGGGCGACGAAGCACCATCCCCGAGTAGTCGCCGGTGCGGGCGTGGACGAACTGCCCGGCTCTCGAGCCGGTGGCGAGCTCCGGCGCGTGATAGGCCTGCAGCCACTGGCCGGGAAGGATCTCGCGGCTGTCGACGAGCTCAGCGGCGGCAAGCCGCATGGTCAAGCGGTCGGGCGGCCCTCCGCGCCCTCTCCTTCCTCGCCGTCCTCGGTCGCGCCGGCCTCGGCTTCGCCGTCCTGGGTCTCGCCGTCCTCGGCTTGATCCGCGGCTTCGACGTCACCGTCGGCGACGGCCTCGGCATCTCCCTCTTCCGAGACCGAGGCGGCGGTCTCCTCGCCGGGACCCGTGCCATCGCCCTCCGAGGCCAGCTCTGGCGCGACCGCCGGATAGGCCTCGGCCAGCGCGTCGGCCAGATCACCGAACACATCCGTCGGGTCGTAGAACTCCACGAGTTGGTCGGGGCCGGTCAGGCTCCGCCACTCGCCGTCCGCTTCCTCGGGGATGACCTCGGCGCGGAACTCGCCGGCCGAGGTGAGGACGAGTCGCTCATCGTCGTCGTCGACGATCACCAGCTCCCCGATGAGGCCGGAGGCCGGCCCCGCGGCGACCTCGAACTCGTCGAGCAGCCGTGATTCGCTGCGCTGGCTGCGCTCCTGGTATTCGAGCGCGAGGTCGTACAGGCGACGGGCGGCGGCATCGTCGTCGTCGAGCTCGACCGGCTCCGGTTGGCCGGCGGCCCACGAGTCCGCCGCGGCGGCATAGGGGTCCTCTCCGAGCGCGATCGTCTCTTCGGGCGCGATCCCGGCCGCCTCGAGCATCTCG
This sequence comes from uncultured Chloroflexia bacterium, assembly GCA_963831715.1. Classification (GTDB taxonomy): domain Bacteria; phylum Chloroflexota; class Limnocylindria; order Limnocylindrales; family CSP1-4; genus SPCO01. The sequence continues at coordinate 315,924 of CAWHRB010000001.1, forward strand.
TCGCTGGCGGTCGGCGACTCGCCCAGCCCGGCGGCCTCCTTGGCCGCTTCACTGAACGCGGCGAAGATGTCGGCTGGGTTGTAGAGCTCGACGAGCTCCGACGCCGACTCGATGACCTCGGTCTCGCTCACCCAGTCGCCGGTCAGGTCGTCGAGGAACCGGGTGCGGCTGCGGAACGTGCTGTCGGGCGCGATCGACAGGTAATCGGGCTCCTCGTCGATCAGCGTCAGGCCGCCGTAGGCGGCGATGCGCTCCTTGTGGCGGTCGAGGAACCGGCGCAGCTGGTCCGTCGACTGGACGAGGAAATCGGACCGCTCGAGGGCGGCGTCGGCCGCGATCTCACCGAGCAGGTCGTTGCGGCCCGTATCCATGGTTCGCCTCCTGTTCGGTTCCTCGCCGGGTGGTAGGACTTCGCGTCGGATGCTCATCGTCGTCGGTCGCTCGGTCAGCGATGGTATTCGAGGTTGGGTCCCATGCGCTCACGCAGGAACATCGAATGATGGCGTTCGAAGATCCACTCGCCGGCTCGGTGGCCCAGGGCTCGCGTGGCCTCGTCGGCCTCGAGCTTGTCGAGCGTCCCGTAGTCGGGCAGGTCGAGCAGGATGACGTTGTCGAAGTCCCAGCCGTGGGCGACGTTGTACCAGCCGATGAAGCGGATCCCAAAGCGCTCCTCGTACTCCTTCACCTGGCGCGGGAAGATCGTGCGCATGAAGAACTTGAAGAACGGGTCGCGGCCTCGGCGAACGGAGAAATAGGTCGCGAGAACGGGCATGGGGCCATTGTGTCATGGGGTCGCGGCCGGGGCGGGGTCGCTGGTGCGAGGGCCTTCGGTCACCGGGTGACCGAACTAGCGGTCGAAGCCGTTCCGCTGGCCCGATCAGGCTCATTCGTTCATCGGTTCGGTCACCGGGTGACCGAACGAGCGGTCGAGCGGTCTCCGACGCCCTGATCCAGGCCCTTCGTTCGTCGGTTCGGTCACCGGGTGACCGAGGCGGCACCTATCCGGCGGCGGTCGGAGGGTCGTCGGGCCCTGTACGTTCGTCCGTTCGGTCACCGGGTGACTCGCCGGCCGGCGAACCGGCCTCGTCCTCGAGCTCGCCGACCGTCTTGCTGCCACTCGCCATCGGGCGACGCCGGCTGCGGCGGTCGGCCGCCACCAACCGCAGCAGGAAGATGATCGTCTGGCCGGTCGTCAGCAGCAGCCCGATCACGACGAACAGCAGGATCGCGCTGACCGCCTCCGGCCAGTGCCACATCGCGCTGAGGGGCGTCAGGACGATGAAGATCGCCAGCACGATGAGCTGGAACCGGAAGCAGCCGAGGCCTGGGCCGCGTTCCGCCTCGAGGTCGGCGCCCTTGTACTGGACGGGCCCCGTCGAGCGTGGTGGCCGCGGCGGTGTCGGGTCGATCGGTGTTTCCGGCTCCGTCGAGCGGAGTGACCCCTGCGTCGGGTCGGCGTGCGCGTCGGGCACCATCGTCGGGTCGGCGTTGGGGTCGGGTCCGGTCACGAGCGCGAACGATACGGGAGGTCGCGTCAGGCTGTCGGCGGGTCGGTCGCGAGCCCCTCGACGACCTCGACGCCTGGCAGCGCTGCCAGGATCGACGGCCCGGCCAGCACCTTCCACGACCGCGATCCGCCACCGAGGATGATGCGCTCGCGCCGCATCACTCGACCGTCGACCCAGATCGGCAACGCGGCGGGCAGCCCGAACACTGTCACGCCGCCGATCTCCATGCCGGTGATGTCGCGTGTCGCTTCGGCCAGGGCGAATGATGCCTTGCGTGTCCCCAGTCGGTCGCGGACGGTCCGGTTCACGTCGAGGCGGTTCGGTGCCAGCACCACGCACGCGGCATAGCGCGCCGGCTCGCTCTTGCCGACGACGACGATCGTGTTCGCCGAATCCTCGGGATCGAAGCCATAGGCCGCACAGAACGCGGCCGTGTCGGCCAGCGCCGGGTCACAGGGAAAGAGCTCGTAGTCGACGCCCAGCGGATCGAGTGACGCGATCAGCCGCCCGCGGCCTTCGGGGTCGTGGCTGGAGGCGTCGATGTGGTCGGACATGGCCCGAAGCGTAGTCGGTACCATCGACCCGGATGCCCGACCGAACGACCCTCCAGTCCCCCACCGCACCGCTCGACATCGACGCGTACCTCGAACGCTTCGACTGGCACCCCGAGCCGGAGCTGATCGGCTACCGCGACGAGGCGTCGTCGCGGGCGGCACTCGCATCGCTCGGTCAGCGGACCTGGCACGAGGCGTTGGAGTTCCTGTACGGCATCGCGACCGAGCGGGCGATGGGCGATCCATCGACCTACGCCGAGGCCCGCCGCCGGTATTACGCGTCCGACCCCACAGGTCCTCGCGACGGTCCAGGCCCCGCCCCGTCGGCACCCATGCGCGCAACGGACGTCGTCGAGGAATTCTCGACTCGCCTGTCGCGCGGCCTGATGAACGCGCAGCACCCACGCCAGTTCGGGTACTTCACGCCGCCCCCGCTGCCGATGTCGATCATGGGCGAGCTGCTCGCGCAGGTGACCAACCAGGGCGTCGACGTGTGGCATGCCGGCCCGTTCGCGGCCTTCGCCGAGGAAGAGGTCGTGCGCTGGCTGTGCGACCTCGCGGGCTACGGGCCCGACGGCTTCGGGCTCCTCACCAGCGGTGGCGTGATGGCCAACTTCATGGGGATGACGCTCGCCCGCGACCTGCGTCTAGGCCGGATCCGCGGGTTGTCGGCCCCGCCCCGCGGAAAGGATCTCGAGGACGCTCGGGTCTACACCAGCGATCAGACGCACTTCTCGATCGCGCGGGCGCTCGACGAGCTCGGGTTCCCGCCCCAGACGCTGGTCGTGCTGCCATCCGACGACGACTTCCACCTGCGTGGGGCCCCGGTCGCCGATGCGATCGCCCGCGATCGGGCGGCCGGTCTGACGCCGTACGCCATCGCCGCCGTCGCAGGCTCGACCAATACCGGGTCGGTCGACGCGATCGGCGAGCTCGCCGACGTCGCCGAGGCGGAAGGCCTGTGGCTCCACGTCGATGCGGCATACGGCGGCGGCGCGCGGCTGACGGAGCGGGACCGGGGTCGCGTCCCGGACCTCGACCGCGCCGACTCCGTCACCGTCGATCCCCACAAGTGGTTCTTCCAGGCCTACGACATCGGTGGCCTGCTCGTCCGCGACGGGGGCACGTTAAGTGCCGTCTTCGGGGGTCGCGCGCCGGAGTACTACCGAGGTGGCGAATCGCCGGGTGGCGGCGCGCCCGACTACCTCCCCGACGGCGAGCACGACCCATCACACGACGACCAGCTGAACTTCTACAAGCTGTCGTTCGAGGGGACGCGTCGCTGGCGGGCGCTGAAGCTATGGATGACGTGGAAGCATCTTGGGACGCCGGGCTTCGGCCGGTTGATCGAGGCCAACGACGATCTCGCCGCGTACCTGGCGGCCCGCTGCGCCGAGGCCGACGACTTCGAGGCCCTGCCCGAGAAGCCCGAGTTGTCGGTCGTCTGCTTCCGTCACACACCCGCCGGCGTCAGTGGCGCGGCGCTCGACGCCCACCAGGATCGGCTGCAGACCGGACTCGAGCTCTCCGGAGACGGATGGCTGACGACGACGCGCCTGCGCGGCGCGACGTGGCTCCGCGCCGGGATCGTCAACTACCTCTCGACCGAGGCCGACATCGACCGGCTGCTGGACACGCTTCGTCGGCTCGCCGGGTAGGCGGTTCGCGGTGGAGTTCGATCTCGAGAAGCCCGACTGGGAGCTCGACCTCCTTCGGGCGCTGGCTGGCGGGCACATCAGGATCAGCGAAAAGCTCCATCACGACGATGACCCGGATCTCGTCTGGGAGGCGTCGATCAGTTCACGGGCAGGGCTTCTTTACGTCATGTCACGCGGGCGGACACAAGCGGAGGCGCGCTGGAAGGTCATCGAAGGCGTCGCGCTGTATCGCCTGGAGGACCATCTCCGGCGCCTCGGCTGGACCGAGATCGATTCCTACATCGAGCAAGGGGTGGAGTTCGTGATGGGGCGGGACGCGAGCGGTGTCATGTGGGGAGTGGCGCCGTGTGACGACGACCAGGGATCCCGCCAGGATCTGATCGAGCGGATCATGCGAGAAGAGGTTACCGACCGGGCCGCGGCCATCGACTACCGCGACATCCTCGATCCGGTCCGTATCCAGATGACGCTTGACGCATCCTGACCTTGAGCCAACGCCGTTCGACTTCGCGTTTTCGGTGGCATCGAAAAACCTTACGAATGGAATGGCATAGCGGGGTCTTCGGAGACTCGATCGAGTCTGTCTCGTGCGTGTGCCCTCTGGTCCGGCGGGCGTTATGGCCCCCGAAACCGTCGATCTTTCGGTGGGAGCGGAAGCCGACGCCGGTAGGCGACACGGCCTAGCCGAGCGGGGCTGGCCGGCTCGCTCGGGAACTCACGACCTCCGTGCGACCCGACATCGTCGCCTGTTCGATCGCCAGCAGGACATCTAGCACGTGAAACGCCAGCTCCCCGTTGGCCTTATGCGGCTCGCCCGACCGGGTCGCTGCGATCATGTCGGCCAACCCGATGCCACGGCCGACCGAGCCGTCGAACCGGAGTGGCACGTCCTCCCAGCGGTCGGCGCCGAGCGGGCGGTAGCGCACCTCCCCGTCGAACCGATTCGGGTCGCCGAGGATCAGCGAGCCCGCCGTCCCGTGGATCTCGAAGTGCGGCACCTCGCTCGCGACGACGTCGAACGACGCGGTGAGCCCGCCCACGACACCCGACGCGAAGGCCAGGGTCGCGATGACCGTCGTCGGGACTTCCGCAGTGACCACCGAGCCGGCCAGGGGCCCGGATCCGATCCGCCGCTCCGACCCGACGCCACGCCCGATCGCCGACACGGCCTCGACCGGACCCAGCAGCGCGACCAGCGCCGTCAGGTAATACGGCCCGACGTCCAGCAACGGACCGCCACCGCTCGCGTAGAAGATGCCCGGGTTCGGATGCCACGATTCCGGCCCGAGGTGGGCGACCGACGCCGTCGCCGCGAACGGCGTCCCGATAGCGCCCTCATCGATGAAGGCCCGCGTCGTCTGCAGCCCGCCGCCGAGGAACGTATCCGGTGCCGCGCCGACGCGGACTCCGGCCGCGCGCGCTTCATCGAGGACCGTCCGCGCGTCGTCGAGGGTCGTCGCGAGTGGCTTCTCCGAGTACACGTGCTTGCCGGTTGCGATCGCGGCCCGTGAGACGGCCACGTGGGCGGCCGGTGGCGTCAGCACGAGGACGACCTCGATCGACGGATCCTCGATCAGCTGTTCGGGCGAGACGGCCGGGAAGCCACCGACCGCCGACAGCGCCGCCGCGCGCCCGCTATCGAGGTCGGCACACGCCGCGAGTTCGATCGAGGCGAACGACGCACAACCCGACAGGTACAGACTCGTCACATCGCCGCAGCCGATGATGCCGACCCGGGCCGGCGGCGCGTCGAGGATCACGAGGCCCGCGCGCGGCCGAGCCCTCGCTCGACCAGATTGGCGACGCTCGCGCGCACGCCGTCGATCGGTGCGCCATCGACATTGTCGAACTCGACGATCAGCCATTCGACGGACCCGGCGGCGTGCGCGGCCTCGATCGATGCAGCAGGATCGACGACGCCACTGCCGACGGGCACGTTCACGAACGGCGCGTCGTCGTACGCCGACGTGGGCAGGTCGGTGCCGTCCTTGAGGTGCAACGACACGACGCGCCGACCCAGGCCGGTGATGATCTCGGCCGGCTCTGCGCCACCGACGACGGCCCAAAAGATGTCGACCTGGAAGTCGACCGAATCGCCGAGACCAGCGGCCAACCGATCGATGACGCGCACGCCGTCGAGCACCGCCATCTCCCGGTCGTGGTTGTGCAGCCCGAGCCGCAATCCATGATCTCCGGCGATCTGCGCCGCCCGGGCAAGCCGATCGATCAGCGCTGCGACCGCGTCGAGCGTGTCGCCCACCCTTGGACTGACGATGATCCGGCTCGCACCGAGCTCGGCGATCGATCCGGCCGCTCGACCGAACGCGTCGGCGTCGTCGATGTCGGCCCAGCTATGGGCGCTCGTCACCGCCAGGCCGAGGTCATCCAGCACACGCCGAGCCGCGGTGGGGTCGCCGCCGGGCATATCGACCGTCTCGACACCGAGCACGCCCGCATCGGCGATGGCGCCGAGCGTCTGTGGGTCGAGCCCGAGACCCGCCCCGCCGAACCGTGCGGGATCGCGGAAGGTGTAGAGCTGGACGCCGAGCGGGAGCGGCCGCGACGACGCCTCAGCCACGCCCGTGCAGCAACCCGCCGACGTGCTCGAGCAGCTTCCAGGCGACCTCCGCGTCGCCCTTCACGAAGGCTCGGAAATCCCAGAAGGTCATCACAAGCGTGCGCAGGTCGGTGGTCGCCGTCACGGTCGCCGTCCGAACGCGGTCGCTGATCAGCGCGACCTCGCCGAAGTAGCTTCCCGGACCGACCGTGTCGACCTCCCGTCCGCCGATGGTCACGGCACCCTCGCCTTCGACGACCACGAAGAAGCCCATGCCGTGGCTATCACCCTCCCGGACGACGACGCTCCCTGCCGGGAACGTCCGTTCGGAGAAATCACGGGCAAGGCGTTCCAGATCCTTCTTGTCAAGGCTGGAGAGCAGCGGCACCTTGGCCAGCAGCTCGGTGGTCTCGGACATGACGGTCTCCAGTGCTGTCGCCGATGTATCAGCGCGAACTATCAACGTTCCGGGTGCGCGCGGCGAGCCGGTCTTGCAGGCGGAACCACTCCCCGGCGAATGGCATGAACCACGGCCGCCCCTCGTATGGCGCCGGAACCAACGGAAAACGCAGTCGGGTGAGTGCCGGCGCCTCGCCGCCGGCCAACCACGATCCGACCTTGGTGCCGAGGTTCGTCATCAACGCGACGCCAGTCCCGCAGCAGCCCATCGCGTAGGTCACGCCTTCGCCCGTCCGACCGACGTGCGGCATCCGGTCGAACGTGAAGCCCACGTTGCCACCCCAGGCGTACTCGATCCTGTGATCGGCCAGTTGCGGATGGACCTCGATCAGCCCGCGCCACAGGATCTCGGCGGTCCGCTCGATGGTGGTGGGCATGAACGACGCGCGACCGCCGAACACCATCCGCCGGTCCGCCGACACATGCCAGTAGTACAGGAAGTTCTTCGTGTCGAAGAACGCACGGCCCTTCGGCGACAGCTCATGCGCAAGATCCTCGGGCAGCGGCTCGGAGGCGATGATGTACGAGCCGATCGGGATGATCCGGCGGCGGAGCGAGGGGACGACACCGTCGGTATAGCCGTTCGTCGCGACGAACACGTCGCGAGCGCGGATATCGCCGCGCTCCGTGGCGACCACGAAGGCACCGTCCTGCCGCCGTATCGAACGCGCCCTGACGCCCTCGTGCAGGTCGGCGCCGGCCGCGTCCGCCGATGCCGCCAGCCCCGCGAAGTAGCGGCCCGGGTGGAGCAGCCCGCTGCCCTCGACGACCAGCGCCCCGAAGTAGGCGTCCGTCCCGATCTCCTCGTGGATGCGTTCGCGGGGCTCGACCGTGGAGCTGACACCGACGGATGCGAGGCTCTCGCGCGCATGCTCGAGCTCCGGCGCATGCGACGGCGCATAGGCCAGCTCGAGATGGCCGACCTCACGGAAATCGCAATCGATCGCCTCTTCGGCGATCAGACGCTTGACGAGCTCGTAGGAGTCGAGCGTCTCCTGGTAGAGCGATCTGCCGGTCTCGGCACCGTAACGCTTGATGAGCTGGCGGGCGCTCCATTTGTAGCCGCCGTGGACGATGCCACCATTCCGCGTCGACGCACCCCAGCCGAGGGTGTGCGCCTCCAGCAGCGTGACCCCCACGCCCCGGCGAGCGAGCTCTCGCGCGGCGGTGATCCCGGCGTAGCCACCACCGACCACGACGACGTCGGCGCTCGCCGGCAGCGACCGACCAGCGCGATCGGGCAACGCCGGCATCGACGCCTGCCAGAAGGCGCGGCGTTCGTAGTCGTCGTTGAGGGGTGGCGTGGCGGGCATCGCCGCGAGCGTAGCGGAGCCGCTCGTTCGCCACCGCATGTCGCGCGCCGTGGGAGCCTCGATCAGGCAGGGCTCGGAAGCTCCCAGCCTAGCTCTGGCAGGATCACGCGTCCCGCGGTCTCACCGTGCTCCTCGGCAAGATGGGCGAAGAAGCGCGCGCGACGGTGGGACACGATGCGGATGTCCCGACACGGACACCCCTCCACCAGGCAATGCGTCCGGGTGTCGGGCATCGGTCCCAGTTTCGTGGTGTGCTCGTCGGCGTCCATGTCCTTCTTCTCCGCGCCTGTGGCGCAACTTCTCGAATGTGCCGCGATCGTCGATCCGGTCCCGGTACGAAGGTGACGTCGAGTCGGACGGATTCGTTGCATCGGGAGCGCACGTTGTCGGGGATCGGACAGGGCACCGCCACCTTCGATCGAACCGAAGCGTCTTGACCGGCATCAGATGGTCGAACGCGCCGCAGGAGGGAGCCGATCTCACCCGCGACTGACCGATCGCTCGTCGAACGGGCTCGCAACGGCGACCTCGACGCGTTCGAGGAGATCGTGCGTGTCCGGATGGATGGCGTGTACCGACTGAGCGTGGCGATCCTGGGCAACGAGGCCGATGCGCGCGATGCCGCGCAGGAGACGTTCGTCAGCGCCTGGTCGCACATTCGGACCGTCCGCGATCCCGACCGCTTCGACGCGTGGCTGCAGCGAGTCGCCGTGAACGCGGCCCGCACGGTCCATCGCTCGAGGCGGCGACGTGCGGTGCGCGAGATCACGCAGCACCATCTGGACGCGACCGCCACGCAGGCAATACCGCGTGATGCCGATGACGCCAGCATGCTCGACACCGCACTCCGGCGCCTCGATGTCGACCAGCGAACGATCCTCGTGCTGCACCACCTCGAGGCTCGGTCGATGGCGGAGCTGGCCGACCTCATCGGCATCCCGATGGGCACTGTGAAGTCCCGCCTGTACACGGCCCGGATCGCGCTCCAGGCGGCGATCGATGCGGAGTCGAGCGACGAATGACGACGCCGACTGGCCAGCAGGAGCCGTGGACCGATCAGCGGCTCGAGGCGGCGTTCGCGACGCGGGCGTCGAGGATCGGGACGCCGGACGACGTTGCCCACGTGGCGGTCGATCGTGTGCGTGCGATGGGGGGTCCTGAGCCGGCATCGCGCCGGCTGCTCGGGGCCGCGGTAGCCGTAGCCCTTGCGGTGGGCATCGTCGGAGTGGTGGCCGTATCTGGCGACCGACGCGCCGGGCCATCGCCATCAAACCCGGAGGCGATATCAACCGACACACCGAAGCAATCAGCAGGCCTCGCGGCAGAACCGTCGGACCAACCACCGACCGAGATCATGGGATTGCCGGTCATGACGGTGGACGAGGCGATCGCGATCCGCGACGCAGGGCGCGACGACCGCGAAATCGCGGTCCGCGGTTGGTTCCATCGCAACCTGGCGATCAGATGCGCTGCTCCAACGGTTCCGGTCGACAACCCGCTGGACGACTGGTGCATCTCGCAGTTCCTCACCAGCGAACCCATCGTTCCAGCCGATGTTCCCGTGCCGCGGATCGACGTCGATTTCGATGAGATCGAGCAGCGTTGGGCGGTCAGCACGGAGCCAGTCGAGATCGTCACGGTCGGGCATTTCGACGATCGCCGAGCCGGCTGGTGCCACCCGACCCGAATCGAAGAGTGCCGAAACAGGTTCGTGCTGGATCGAGTCGCGCGGGCGGCTGGGTCGAACGTGCCCGTGAGCGTGGCGACCGACGCCGTCGACGGCGAACCGCCGTTCGATCCAGTCAGGCGTGCGGTGGCGGCCGCCTCACCTGAGGGGCAGATCCTTTCGGCCAGCGCGTATAGCCCCGCGGCCCTGGCTGAGGTCGAGCCCTCGCTCAGGGAGGAGCGGCCCGGGATCACGGACGAGGCAGTCGTCTGGAGCGTTCGCGTTTTGGAAGGCGACCGGGCGATCACCTACCTCGTCGTCGATAGGACCGAGCGGGTCTACCAGCTGGCGGCGGATGGGCGAGCCGTGCAGGTCGGCGGCGAACCGCCGGGGACCGGTGGGAAGTGGCCGCCCGAAGGCGTCGTCGATGTGCCGATGCCTGTTGCTAGCACGGGTTTCACGCCCAAGGCTGGCATCGAAGACCGGACCGGGTTGCTGGTCGATGCCCGGGCGGCTGGCGAAGGGGACCCGCCAAGGCCCGTCTTGGTCGACCAGGAGACGGGCAGCATGGTGATCGTCCAAGTAGCCCCCGACGCGCTCGTGGTGTATTGGAACAGCACCCTCTGCGACGATCGCTTCGTCGTGACGCTGTACGGCGGGCGCCGGTCGGAGGCGGCGGATCGACTTGAGTTGCGCGGCCAACGAGCGAGCCGATGTCGGCTCGCCCTGATCAGCCACGGAGTCCACCTCCGGTTCAGCCGACCGATCGACGCGAGGGCCGTCGTCGCCGCGGACCATGTTGGGCGGCCGTACGAGGCGTTCCCGCCCGTCGCCGCGACTGTTGTCGGGCTGCCGAACGACGGTGGATTCGCGCTACCCAGGGTGCGCGCCGCCCTCGTCGATCTTAGCGGGCGGATCACCTCCGTGCGACTGCCGCGACGTGATGAGTTCCAGCCGATGGACGGGCTCGGCAGCGGCGGCCGTTTGGTGCCGGATCCATCCGTGCCAGGCCGGTATCAGCTCGCCTGGATGGGTGGCCCGTGCGCCCCGGACATCGTGATCAGGATCGATCCGACGCTGGAGCACGTCGTCGTCACGAACACGGTCCCGCCCGACCCGCCGGACTGCGACACCGTCGCCCAGCTCTACCGTTTGATCCTCGACATCGACGGCCCGGTCGACCCACCGGCGGTCGAGGTCCGCCACGCTGATATGAGCGCCGGCGCCTCGTAGGCGACCTTCCCTGCGGCCATCGTCAACAGGACACGGCCGGATAGGTCCATCCCGAGCAGCGGCGAGTTCTTGCCCTTGGACATGAGCGCCTCGGTCGTCACGGTCCAACGCTCGGAGCGGTCGAAGACCACGAGGTCGGCCGGCGCACCCTCGACCAGCCCGCCCTTCCGACCAAGCACACCCGCCGGTCCGACCGTGAGCGCGCCGATCGCCGCAGCGAGCGTCAGGCGGCCCGCGTCCACCGCGGCAAGCACCAGGCCGAGTGCCGTCTCGATGCCGCTGATCCCGTTCGCCGCAAGTCCGAACTCGACCGCCTTGTCGACCTCGGTGTGCGGGGCGTGGTCGGTGGCGATGGCGTCCGCGGTGCCGTCGGCCAGGGCGGCAAGGCAGGCAAGCGCATCCGACGGCGTTCGCAGCGGCGGATTGACCCGCAGGTCGGTCCCATATGGTGCCGCGACGACCGCTCCGTCCCCCCACGGATCTCCCTCGGGCCCCGCGTCCCACGAGAACCGCCGCGCCCCGGCCACCCACTCGTCACTCAGGGCGAGGTGATGCGGCGTGACATCGCAGGTCACCGGTAATCCGCGCGCCTTGGCCTGGCGCACCAGCTCGAGCGCGCCGGCGGTGGAGACGTGCGTCAGGTGCAGACGCGCCTCAGGCACGTCGCGGGCGACGTCCGCGAGGATCGCCAGGTCGCGGGCAACCGCCGTCTCCTCAGCCGAGGCCGGCCAGCCACGAAGACCCAGCACCGTTGCCACCAGCCCGTCATTGGCCTCGGCCCCGTCGGTCTGCGTCGCATCCTCGGGGTGGTCGACGATCGGCAGCCCGAGTGCCCCCGCGTATGCCAGCGCGTTCCGCAGCATGCCGGCGGATCGGACGGGCGCCCCATCGTCCGAATAGCCGACCACGCCGGCGTCGGCCAGCTCGCCCAGGGCGGCGAGGGTCTCGCCGGCCCGCCCGGCGGTCACCGCTCCGTAGGCCAACAGTTCCACCGGCGAGCCGGATGACCCGGCCGCGGCGCGGACCGCGGCAAGGACACCGGGCTCATCGAGCGCAGGCGTGGTGTTGGGCATCGCGCAGACCGTCGTGAACCCGCCGTGGGCCGCGGCAGCCAACCCGGTCGCGATCGTCTCGGCGTCCTCGTTGCCGGGCTCCCGGAGATGCGCGTGCAGGTCGATGAACCCGGGCGCGACGACGACCCCGTCCGGGTCGACATCAGCCGCGTCGGCGCCCTCCAACCGGGTGATCGCCTCCAGGATCCCGTCCCGGACGACGACGTCGGCGGGGCCCTCCCTGCCGGCAGCCGGGTCGACGACCCAGACGCGGCTCAGGTCGAGATCGGTCATCGACTCAGCGACTCGCGCCGGCGAGCAGGTACAGCAGGGCCATCCGGATGGCGACGCCGTTCGTCACCTGGTCGGTGATCACGGACTGCGCTCCTGCGGCGACGTCGGGCGCGATCTCGACGCCTTCGTTCATCGGGCCCGGATGCATCACCAGTGCCTTGGGTTTCGCGGTGGCGAGGCGAGCGGCGGTCAGCCCGTACCGTGCCGCGTACTCGCGCACCGACGGCAACAGACCGGACGTCATCCGTTCGCGTTGGATCCGAAGCGCCATCACGACATCGGCGTCGCGCAGCGCGTCGTCGATCGAGGACGTGACGTGGAAGAGCCGCGCCGGGGCAGCTCCGCGTGCCGCCCACGCCTCGAACCCGCGCAGCAGCGTCGGCGGGCCGCACAGCCACAGATCGGCGCCCGCCGCCGTCAGCGTCCAGATGTTCGATCGCGCGACGCGCGAATGGAGGACGTCGCCGAGGATCACGACCTTCCTACCCTCGACCGACCCGAGCCGTGACCGCATCGTGTACAGGTCGAGCAGGGCCTGGGTCGGGTGCGCATGCCAGCCATCGCCCCCGTTGAGCACCGACCCGCCGAAGACCTCGGCAGCCAGGTAGGGCGCACCGCTGACGCTGTGCCGCATCACGAGCATCTGGGCGCCGAGCGCCTCGAGCGTCCGCACCGTGTCGACCAGCGACTCGCCCTTCGTCACCGACGACGTCGATGCCGCGACGTTGACGACGTCGGCCGAAAGGTTCTTGGCGGCCACCTCGAACGACACGCGTGTCCGCGTCGATGCCTCGTAGAACAGGATCGTCACGTTCCGGCCGCGGAGCGCGGGAACCTTCGAGATCGGCCGCGCCAGCACCTCGCGCATCGCATCGGCCGTGCGCATGACGAGATCGATGTCGGTCGCTGACAGCCCGTCGACGTCGAGCAGGTGCCGGTGGCGCCAGCCGACGGTCTGCCCTTCGGGGGCATCGTCGACGGACGGGACGACGAGCTCGCCGGACCCGGCAGTCTCCGTGCGTCCGTCGAGCACGTCGGTCACGCGACGGGCTCGGCCGCCACCGGCGCGCCGTCGGGACGGCTGGGAGCCACGCGTTCGATCTCCACGCCATCCTCGTCGTCGGTCTCCTCGAGATGGACGCGCACGATCTCCTCGCGCGAGGTCGGGACGTTCTTGCCGACGTGATCCGCACGGATCGGCAGCTCGCGATGGCCGCGATCGACCAGCACGGCCAGGCGGATCGCCTGCGGCCGGCCGAAATCGACCAGGGCATCCATCGCGGCGCGGATCGTCCGGCCGGTGTACAGGACATCGTCGACGAGCACGACCGTGCGCCCGTCGATGCCGAACGGCAGCTCGGTGCCCTTCACGACCGGCTGTTGGGCGACCAGCGAGAGATCGTCGCGGTAGAAGGTGATGTCGAGCGCCCCGACGGGGATCTCGGCGCCTTCGTTCTCGGCGATCGCCGCCGCGATGCGACGGGCCAGTGGGACACCACGGCGCTGGATGCCGATGAGCAGCAGGCCGTCGGTGCCGGCCTGCTTCTCGACGATCTCGTGGGAGAGGCGGATCGTCGCCCGACGGATCTCGTCGGCGGTCATGATCCGGCGTCCGGTCATCGCTCCTTCCCGGCCTCACGGGGCCACGCGGGCGGCCTCACGGGGCCGCAGCCGAAGGTCAGGTCAGAGGATACCGCGGCCCACGCCCCGAGCGGGAGCGTCGCTCAGCGACGGTCAGTAGACGTGTACCGTGACCTTCGTCACGCCGCTCCACGAGGGGCAGCCACAGATCGCGAAGAAGTCCGGGCGATACAGGTCGACGATGCGCTCCGGAGCCTGCGGCCCGTAGTCGGCCACCACGCGCTCGATGCAGCCACCGTCGCCACAGATGACGACGATCGTTCCACGCGGAAGACGCATCGCTGTCGTTCCGTGGTCGTAGAAGGTGGCATCGCCCGTGATCGCGTACTTCGGTGGCTTACGGGCGGAGCCGGCCGCGCTCTCGGGCTGATCCACGTCGACGCGAGCGGTCGGTCCGCTCTCGGGTGCCTCACCCGGTTCGAAGAACGTCGTCTCGGCGTCGACGATGCCGCCCGATCGATAGGCACGGTCGAGCCCCGCGATCATGATCGGCGATCGCGAGTCGGGCGCGGGGATCGAATACGGCTGGAACGCTCCGGCAGGGACTGGTTCCACCGCGCTGGGGACGCGGGAACCGGCCAGACCCGGCAGCGAGACCAGGGCGAGGGCGGTGCTGATCACCGACCCTACGACCAACCATCTTGGTCGCACGATAGGGCGGGAACGATACGACGCCCAGGGGCTCCGTGCCAACCCCGTCCGCCCGACGGGACCACAGATCAGCGGATGACGACGGGATCCTCGCCCGGGCTGCTCTCGACGATGCCGACATCCGTCTCGGACCACGCAGCGATCTGGATGCGGCTCCCCTCCCCGCCCTGCCCGCGCGGCGTCGCCCACGCCAGGCGCCCGTCGCCGATCGAGAAGCCGGGCAATGCCGGCACATCCACCGGGGCGCCGTCGACCTGCTCGAGGCGCGTCTCCTCCCGGTCGACGTGGAAGAGCGTCAGCCGACCGACCACCGGATCGTCCCGGTCGGCGACCCATACCGCGACCCACTCACCGGTCTCGTCCCAGCGGACATCGAAGTCGCGCGGTGCGGCGTCGGTCACGACGCGGGAGCGGTCAGCGCCATCGGCCGGACCGGGGCCGTCTGCCGACCACGTCCTAAGCTCGAGCGACCCATCCGCGGGCGCCCATGTGGCGCCGTCCCCAACCTGGGTCAGCCGTCCGTCCCAGACGATCGCCAACTCACTCGTCGGGTCGACGGCCGGCCGCCAGACGTCGCCTGCGTCTGTCTCGTCGCCGCTCGCCGGGTCGATCGCCACGCTCGTCGCATCGGGGTCGGTGGTCGTGGCGTCGTCCGGTCGACTGACGATGAGCCTGCCACCGGCCCACGAGGCGAAGTACGAGTCGCCATCGTCGGTGAGCGCGCGCGCCCGCTCGTCCCCGACCCGCCAGGTGTAGACGTCGGTGCCCGCTGAGCCGTCGGCCAGGCGAGCGGTGAAGGCGAACCAGTTGCCGTCAGGCGAGAACGCCGCCGATTCACCGACGACCTCGATTCCGCTTGCGATCGCGAGGACAGCGGCAGCCGTCTCGGTCGGCGTCGCGCTGGGCTCGATCGATGCGACCGGCAATTCCACCGCGGCGCTCGGGACTGCGGCACTCGCACTCGGCTCCGCCGAAGCCGACGCTGCCGCACTGGGAGGCGGCTCGGTCGTTGCCTCGGCAGAGGGGGCCGCTGCTGTTGACGCAGAGGCGCTTGGCTCGGCGGTGACGGCCGGTCGTTGGGTCTGATCGGGCAACGCCACGACCACCAATTCGTCGCCTGCGTCGGCGGTCTTCGAGATGGCGACCGCCTGTCGTTGGGTCGGCGAACCGACGATCGTTCGCGGCGCCCCGCTGAAGGCGACGCCGAACTGATCGGCATCGCGCACGGTCGGGCAGTCGGGCGCGCCACCGGCCGGGCAGACCTCGCCGACAGTGACGCGGTGGTAGGCACCCTCCGGTCCTTCGACCCAGCCGACCGGCCCGGCGCCCACGACGATCGGCGTCGGTTGGGCGGGCGTGGGCTCGGTCGGGGTGACCGGCGCGATGCCCGGGCCCTCGCTGCCTGGCTGCCCTTCGCCGGTCACGCCACCCTGGTAGACCGGGATGCTTCCCGACATCAGGCTGACGCCGACCACGATGGCGACGACGGTCAGACCCGACAGGGCGCCGACCGGGAGGCGCCGAAGGCCCTTGCGGGTGGCAGTCGCACCGGATCCGGCCTCGATCGCGGCGGCCGTTCGGGCCCAGAGGTCGCGTGGCGGTTCCGGTGCAGCGTCGCGCAGGGCACGCAGCGCGAGACGGTCATCCTCGTAGCCCGACGCGATGGCGGAACACGACGCGCAGCCGGCGAGGTGCTCGTCGAGCCATGCCGACTCACTCGGGTCCAGGGCCATGTCCATCCGTTCGGCGAGCCGCGTCTTGGCCCGCTCATGGGCGTCCGACCGATCGTCGGCCCGGCGATGCAACCGCGAGAAGCGACTCATCGATCCACCCCGGCGGTGCGGCCGGATTCGCGCGCCGCATCCCTGGCGGCCTCCGCGGCAGCATCAGCTTCCCGTTCCGCGGCGAGCGCCTGGCGGAGCGATTCGCGAGCTCGCGTCAGCAGAGCACGTGCTGCCACGTGGCTGACGCCCAGGGCTGCAGCGAGCTCGAGACCCGTCAGATCGTGGAGCTCGGCCAGCAGCAAGGCGGCGCGCTGGCGTTCGGGGATCCTGGCGAGCGCCCGCTGGAGATCGCCGGACAGGCGTGCGTCCATCACCAGGTGCTCGGCCGAGGGTGCCGATCCACGCGACTCGCCGGTCCATGGCAGGAACCGGACGATCTTCCGGCGGCGGATCTCGTCGAGCGCGACACGGTGGGCGATCTGGTACAGCCACGCCCGCGCGTTTTCGGGCTTCTCGAGCGTGTCGTAGTTCTTGTAGGCCTTGACGAAGGCGTCCTGCGTCATGTCAGCGGCCATCTCTCCGTCGCGCATCATCCGGAACAGGTACGCGTAGATCTCGCTGTGGTGCTTTGCGAACAGTTCTTCGATGAAGGCGCCGGCCTCATCCCGATCCCAGACGTCGCTCATGGCGCGGCCCCGGTCCGGCCCGATGGCGGTCGGGCGGCCGAATGTGTCGCGGATCTTCGTCGTCGTTGGGTCGATGGCCTCAGTCGCTCCGGGCAGATGGGATCAGGGAACGCACGGTGGGGGGTACGCACGCTCGCTGCGCCAGAGACGAGGCACCTCCCCCAGTTGTGACGCCCATCGCGCCGGGGCACGGCCCACGTCAACCCGATCCACCTCCCTCCGGATCGGCGCGGCCGAGTAGTTCCTCCACCGCGTCCTCCGGTGAGACGGGGTTCACAGGGAGGCCGGTTCCCAACTCGAGACCGGCGATCTCGCGCAACCGAGGATGGATCTCCCAGTGCCAGTGATACGTCCCGTCGACCTGTTCGCGGAGCGGCGCCGTGTGGAGCACCAGGTTGTAGGGCGGTCCATCGAGCGCACTCGCGAGGTTACCGAGGACTTGTCGCAGGGCCTCAGCGGTGGCCTTGATATCGGCGCTGGTGGCGCGCGCGAAGTCGGAGTCGTGCCGCCGCGGCACGATCCAGATCTCGAACGGCGAGCGCGACGCGTAGGGGGCGAAGGCCACGCTGGCGTCGTCCTCCCACACGAGCCGATCGGAGCGAACGGTCTCTTCCCGAACGAGCCGGCAGAACGGGCACTCACCCTCGCGGATCACGAACCGCGCCGCGCCGCCCAGCTCCTCGGCGATGCGGTGCGGGATCTGGGGCAGGTCGTAGAGGTCCAGGCAGAGGTGATTGGTCCTCGCCCCGGCCTGGACACCCCAGTTCTGGACGATCGTCAGGTACTCGGTCTGGGGGTCGGCCTTGGCCTCCCCCAGCGCGTCGCGAGCGCCAGTCACCAGGGCCTCGATCAGGTCGGTGCCGACGGTATGGAGCGGTCGGTGCTCCGTCGACGGGGCGATGACCGTGCGCCAGGAACCGGTCGCGCGCGCCTGCGCCAATGACACCTGGGCGAGCCCGTGGTCCCGGTCGAGCTCGCGGGCCTGGTCGTCGGTGCCGACCACGTGGAACGCGAACTCCTTGAGCACCCTCGTCCGGACGCCGTCGCCCGGCACTGCGCAGTTGCTGCAGCCGAACAGGCGGTCGTCGACCGGTTCGGCCGCACGTGCGAACCGATCGCGATGGAACTCCCGATCGACGACCGTGGCGACCCACCAGCTCGTGATCGGATCCTTGCGCAGCTCGAACAGGCCGCTGGCCATGGCCGGTCAGTCGCTGGTAAGGGGCGCGCCGATCGCGCCGGCGAACGCTCGCGCGAAGATCCAGGCCGCGCGCTCGACCGACGCTGTCGTCGGCGGTTCGTCTTCGTGGCCGAGCTCGCGGGCGATCGATGTCGATGTCACGCCCGGCATCCCGCACGCATCGATGAGCGCGAAATCGTCGAGGTCGACGCTGACGTTGAGCGCGATGCCGTGATAGCTCACGCCCCGCTCCAGGCGCAGTCCGAGCGCCCCGATCTTGCGTGGCTCGGGCCCATCGACATCGCACCAGCAGCCCGGTTGGCCGTCGCGGCGAGTGGCCTCGACGCCGAGCGCCCGGCATGTGTCGACGAGCGCCGCTTCGAGCGCGCGGACGAACGGCCGTAGCAACAGGCCGCGCTCGTGTATCCGCACGATGGGATAGGCCACGAGCTGACCCGGACCGTGGTAGGTGACCTCCCCGCCGCGCTCGATCCGCTCGACCTCGATGCCGCGGACCGCGAGATCCTCGGCCGTCGCCAGGATGTGGGCCGGGTCGGAGTTCTTGCCAAGGGTCAGGACTGCCGGATGCTCGAGCAGCAGCAGCTGGTCGCCGATGCGCCCGTCGGATCGGTCATCGACGAGCCGCTTCTGGAGCGCGTGCGCCTCGCGGTAGTCGATGCGACCGAGCCACCTTGCTTGTAGCGGGACCATGCCTGCGGAGGGCGCGCGCGGAGTGGTACCCGGATCGACGAGGGAGGCCTCCACGCCCGCACGATAGCAGGGGTGCGGCCCGATCCCGCCCGGCCGTCCGGGTGACCCAGTGGTACCGGCCCGGGACCGCCGACCGGGTCGCTGCAGAATCGTTACGAAACGGGTAGGTTACGCGGGCTCACCGTCACGACACGAAGATCGGATCCCCTAGCGAATGTCTGCGTACCTTCTCCGCCCACGCTCGTCGATCGCCGACCCCGAGCTCGCCCGAGCCGCCACGGTCGACCTGCCCACGAGCCGCTCCATCCCCGTCTCGGTGCCGCGTCCCCCGCAGGCACTCCTCGACGCCGTCGCCTCGCTGCGGCGACCAGCCGAGCCGGAATTGCCGATCGTCCTCACGCTGGCGCCCGTCCCCGCACGCTCCCAGCGCTAGCCTCCTGGGGCGGCCTGCGCGCGACGGATCGGTGCAACGGTCGCGATCGGATCGTTCAGCAGGAAGTCCAGGATGATCGCGTTGCACAGCGCTGCCTTCTCCTGCAGCAGGAAATGCGACGTCCCCGGGACGATCGCGAGCTCGGCGTTCGGGAGCGCGCGGTAGAAGTCGAGCGCGTGCTCGAGCGGGGTGATGTCGTCGTCGGCGTACATCACGAGGGTCAGCGCCGTGAGCGTGCTGAGGTCCTGGACGCTGAGGCGCGGTTCCCTCGAGCTCAGCTCGAAATCCTTGCGGACGACGACGGGGAAATGCGCCTCGCCATCGGGCGACACCTCGCCATAGGTCTTTCCGAGAAAGGCCACGGTCGGCTCGACCATGTCGTCGATCGAGTGATCCTGGGCAATCACCTCAGCCTCGATGTCGTAGCCGCCGCTGATCTCGATCAGCTTCCCGACGAGCTCCGGACGTCGCAGCGCCAGCATGAGCGCCACTGCCGCACCGATGCTGTGACCGAGCACGTGTGCTGGCCCGCCGGCGACCCGTTCGATCAGCTCGGCGACGTCGCTCGCGAACGATTCGAGCGTGAACGGACCTGCGCGGTCGGCCGTCCGGCCGTGCCCCCATAGATCGGTCGTGATGACCCTGTAGGTCTCCGCCAGCGGCGCGACGTTGCGCTCGAAGAAGCGGGCATCGACGGCGCCACCGTGGAGGAGCACGAGCGGGTCACCGTGGCCCTGCTCGTCGTACCAGACGCTGCCGTTCGCGAGTTCGATGTAGCCGGCCACGCCCCCATGGTATCGGCAGATGGACGAGGCTTCGCCGATCAGGTCGTCGGTTGCGCCGCGGGCTCCGGGGTCGTCGGACGCCGACCGATGCGCGAGACACGCACCTTGAGACCGTCGACGAGCGAGTAGACGGCGGGGATCACGAGCAGCGTCAGGAACGTCGCACTCAGGAGCCCGCCGATCACCACCGTCCCGAGTTCCGCGGCGATGATCGAGCCCTCGTTGAAGCCTGCCGCCAGCGGCACCAATGCGAGGATCGTCGCGATCGCGGTCATCAGGATCGGCCGGATACGTGTCCGGCCGCCCTCGATGAGCGCGTCCTTCGTGGAATGCCCGTCGGCACGCAGCCGCTCGACCAGATCGAGCAGCACGATGGCGTTGGTGACGACGATCCCGATGAGCATCAGGAACCCGATGAGGGCACTGAGCCCGATCGGGCGGTTCGTGACGAGCAGAGCGGGGAACGCACCGATCGTCGCGAGCGGCAGGGTGAACAGGATGACGAACGGGGTGACGAGCGAGTTGAAGGCAAGGACCATCATCAGGTAGACGAGCAGGATCGCGACGCCCATGGCGGCGAACAGCCCGCCGAACGCTTCGCTCTGCTGCGCCGTCACGCCGGCCAGCTCGACCTGCGCGCTTGGCGGGATGGTGCCGTCGGCGCGCAGGTCGTCGATGACGCCCTGGACCGCGACCGACGTCGCGCCCGTGTCGCCGCTGGTGATCTCGGCTGAGATCGTCGCCGATGGGGCTTCGTCGATCCGGGTGATCCGTCCCTGGACGTCGGCCTGGTCGACGTCGGCGACGGTATCGAGCGGGACCTTGCGCGTCATGCCGACCGGCAGATCGCGCAACGCATCGACCGACGTGACGCTGGCGGGGTCGATGCGCACGACCAGGTCGACCGGATCCGCATCCTCCAGTTGCACGCGACCGAGGGTCTGCGGCGTCAAAGCGTTGCGGACCTCACCCCCGATCTGGGCGGCGGTGGACCCGACGCCGATGGCGCGACTCGGATCGACCCGCACCTGGACCTCCGGGGCGGCCTTGACGAGATCGCTCGACAGATTGGTCAGACCGGGCTCCTGCTCGAGTGCCGCGAGCACGGCGTCGGAGGTTTCGGCGACGACGTCCGCATCCTCGGCGCTCACGATCAGACTGAGACCGTTGGAGCTGAAGCCACCCTGCTGCCCGACGGTCACTTCGAAGCCGTCGGTGCTCACTGGTGCCAGCTGATCTGCGAGCTGCTGGGTCTTGGCTTCGAGGTCGACCGCCGGATCGAGGCGCACGATCATGCGGGCGCTGTTGGCGGCGCGACCCTGCTGTGCGGCGAGGACCGTCTGGAAGCCCGTGTCGCCCTCGCCTGGCACGGTCGTCGCGACGAGCTCGACATCGGGGTCGGCCAGGAGGATCTCCTCGGCCTTGGCGGCCTGTTCGAGGACCTGTTCCGAGCCGGCACCCGTCGGCGGTGCGACCGTGACCTGGAGGATCTTCTCCGAGCCCGAGTCGATGAAGGAGGTCGGGAGGAGGGGCACGAGGGCCAGCGACGCCACGAACAGCACGCCGGCGACGACGACCGTCGCGACTCGGGTCCAGCGATTGCGGAGCACGACCCGGATGGCCGGGTCGTAGAGGCGCAGCCAGAACGAGTTCCTGGGTTCACCGGTCTCGTCCACGGCGCCACTGACGTTCTTGACCAGGAAGTACGCGAGGACGGGGACGACCGTCAGGGCCACCACGAGCGACGCCAGCAGGGCGAACGTGACGGTCAACGAGAAGGACAGGAAGAACTGGCTGACGAATCCGCCCGCGAACCCGAGCGGCAGGAACACGGCAACGGTGGTGAACGTGCTGGCGGTGATCGCGCTGGCGACCTCGCGCGGTCCCTGGAGGACGGACGTCATCCGGTCGTGCCCGAGCGCCCGATGGCGATAGATGTTCTCGAGGACGACGATCGAATCGTCGACCACGCGCCCGACCGCGACCGCCAGACCGCCGAGGGTCAGGATGTTCAGCGTGATCCCGGCGAACTGCATGATCACGAGCGCCGCAAGGATCGAGAGCGGGATGCTGACCGCCGCCACGAAGGTCGATCGCACATTGGCCAGGAACAGGAAGATCGTGATGACGGCGAAGACGGCCCCGAGACCGCCCTCTCGCAGCAACCCCTCGCTCGATTCGAGGATGAAGGACGACTGATCGGCGATCGTGACGATGGTGATCTCGCCGGGATGACGCGCGGCGATCTCGTCGAGCTTGGCCTGGACCGCCTCGGCGACGGCCACGGTGTTCGCCGCGCTGGTCTTGCTGACCGAGATCGTGACCGCCGGCTGGCCATTCGTGCGGGCGTAGCCGGTCGTCGCGACCTCCGCGAGCTCGACCGTCCCGACATCACCGATCGTGATCGGCTGGGGCACGACGGGCGTGGTGGGCGCCGTCGGCGTAGTGGGTGTGGTCGGCGTAGTGGGTGTCGTGGGCGCGGTCGGGGTGGTCGGGGTGGCGGGGGTGGTCGGGGTGGTCGGCATCCGGACGCCGACAACGAGGTCCTCGATCTGCTCGACGGACTCGAATCGTCCGATCGTCGACACCGGGATCTGCTCGCCGTCGACCGACAGCTGGCCACCCGGGAGGGTCAGGTTGTTGGCCTGGAGGATCCCGGTGACCTGCTGGACCGACACGCCGGCGTCGGACAGCTTGTCGGGGTCGAGCGTGATCTCGAGCCGGGGTTCGAGGCCACCCGCGAGGTCGGCCGATGCGACACCCGGGAGTGACAGGATCTCGGGGATGAGCTCGGCGCGCGCGATCTCGGCAGCCTGGTCCAGGCTGGTCTCGCCCTGGGCCGAGACCGAGGCGACGACGACCGGCGCGGCGTTGAAGTCGAAGGAGCCGACGGTCGGCTCGACGCCGTCGGGCAGGGGCGTGCTGCGGAGGTTCTCCTCGATCGTCGCGACGGCCTCGTCGAGGTTCGTGCCGTAGTCGAACTGGGCGACGGCGAACGCCAGCGAGTTCGCCGACGTGGTCTGCAGCTGGGTCAGCCCGGGCACCCCGCTCATGGCTCGCTCGATGGGCTTGGCCACCTGCTCGGTCACGTCGGACGCGCCGGCGCCGGGATACGGCGCGATGACCGAGACGACCGGGAACGAGACGTCGGGCAGGAGCTCCTGCTTGAGGCTTCCCCAGGCGGCGATGCCGGCGATGAAGAAGGCCGAGGCGAGGAGGAGCGTGACGCTCCGCCGTGCGACGGCGAATTGGGTGAGGCGGCTCATTCGGCACTCCTGGGGGTGTCAGTCAGATGGGCGGTGGCGTCGACGGCGCGGGCCATGATCCGGGCGGCACGCACGACGACCTTCAGCTCGCGCATCGGTCATCGCTTCGTACAGCGCTCGGAGCTGGCGAGTGCCGAGCTCACGCAACTGCTCGAGGCGCTCGAGTCCGAGCGCTGTGACGGACACGTGGACCTGGCGCCGGTTGGCCGGGTCATCGACCCGCCGCAGCAAGCCCAGCGACACGAGGTGATCGACCGAGCCGCTGGCTGTCGAGATCGTGACGCCGAGCCGCTGGGCGATGTCGGACATCGTCAACTCGCGGGAGGCGGTGACCACGTACAGCAGCTTCGCCTGGGCCATCGTGATGTCGAGGGCTGCGAAATCGGGCGCATGGACGCTCATCAGTCGTTGCTGGAGTTCCTCGAACGCGTCAAGCGCGTCCTGCACCGCGGGGCGCACGTCAGGATCCGGTTTCACCATACTGTTCGACATATCCGTAGTGTTTGGGATAGCCGAATGATGGGGAGTCGCCGAAGGAACGTCAACTCACCCGAAGGTCCTGGGTCGTCCGGTGGTCCTGGATGGTCGGCGGATCCTCGGTGATCGGGAGATCGCCTGTTCTGCCGGGATCACGCAGACCGAGCAGATACCAGGTCTCCATGTCGCCCTTGCCTTTGATCGCGACGTTCCCTCGCCGCTCGCACCGGAATTCGTCCTTGAGCAACTCGTGCGTCGCTCGCGTGATCTGGATGTGTCCGGGTGTTCCGTGCGACTCCATCCGGCTGGCGGTGTTGACCGCATCTCCCCACAGGTCGTAGAGGAACCGCTTCCGGCCGATCACGCCCGCCACGACGGGGCCTGAGTTGATCCCGATCCGGAGCTCGAGATCGAGGTCGCCCATGGCCCCGACGCTTGTCATCGCGTCCAGCATGTCGAGCGCCATGAGGGCGAGCGCCTGGGCGTGATCCGGCCGAGGCGTCGGCACGCCCGCAGCCACCATGTAGGCGTCGCCGATCGTCTTGATCTTCTCCAGCTGGTATCGCTCTGCCAGGGTGTCGAAGTGGCTGAACAGGTGGTCGAGCAGACCGACGACCTCGGCCGGCGAGAGGTGCTCCGACCGCGGCGTGAAGTCGACGACGTCGGCGAAGAGGATGGACGCCGCGGTGAACTGGTCGGCGATGGTCTCGGGTTGCGCCTTCAGCTTCTCGGCGATCGAGCGGGGCAGGATGTTGAGGAGCAGGTTGTCGGCCTTGGCCTGTTCGCCCCGGAGCGCGATCAGCGCGTCCTCCCGCTGCTTGGCGAAGAGCGCGAGCAACGTGAAGACCATCGTCCCGCCAACGGTGATGTTGAGTGCCAGCATCGTGCTGAGGAACCAGGCCGGCAGCGTCGTGGTGATGCCGGAAACCTCGCCGACGATGCCCGACCCGAGGAAGACGACCAGGAAGGCGACGTACCAGCGGATGCCCGATCGCACGTCACTGAAGACGAGTGCGCCGAGTGGGGCGATGATCCCCCACAGGCCGACGCCACCCGACGCAAGGAAGCCTCCCAGCGGGATCATCGAGAGCGTCGGCGCGAGCAGGATGGCGAGGAGCTGCACACGCAGCAGATGCGCGACGTTTCGCGTGCGAGTGAAGACGACGATCCCGCCCACCACGATGGCGAAGTAGAGGTAGGCGAGGTATCCAGCCTGCGTCCCGAACGCCAGGTAGAGGGTTCCCCACAGCAGGGAGATCGGCAGGATCAGGACACAGATAAGCAGGAGGAGCGCCTTGCGCAGGCGGGTCTCCTCGTCGTCCTCGGGATCGGCACCGACCTGTGCAAGACGTCCCAGCGCGGTATCGATCAACGTTCGAAGGGATGTCACCGCGCGAGGATATACACCGGGCACCTGACGTTCACGGGATCACGTGGATCAGGACCGCTCGGGCGAAGGTCCTCAGAGGCGACGGCGGTACTGGATGAATCCGGGGCGCTCGGCGAGCGTGTCGTACAGCGCACGGGCCGTCGTGTTCGACTCGTGCGTCAGCCAGTACACGCGGCTCGCGCCGGCCGCCCGCGCCTCTTCGTACACCGCCTCGATGAGCGCGCGGCCTGCGCCCAGGCCCCGCGCCTCAGGAGACGTGAACAGGTCCTGCAGGTAGCAGTAGTCGCCGATCGTCCACGTCGTTCGATGGAACAGAAAGTGGACGATGCCCACCAACCGGCCGTCGATGACCGCGCCCAGCACGTGCATCGGCTCAGCGGGGTCGTGCAGCCGTCGCCAGGTCGCCTCCGTGACCTCGGCAGTGACGGCGGTCTCATAGAAGGCGAGGTAGCCCGACCAGAGCGGCTCCCACGCTTCGCGCTCATCGGGCCGCAGGGGGCGGACATCGATGTGTTGCTTCATGTCACGACCCAGTCTGCGGGAACTGCGCCGCTTGGCGAGACCCCTGCCCGTCGATACACTGCCATTCTCCCGAGCGGGAGTAACTCAGTTGGCAGAGTGTCTGCTTCCCAAGCAGGATGTCGCGGGTTCGAGCCCCGTCTCCCGCTCCACTCCCCTCTCCCCATCCCTATCAGATTGGCCTCGACCGCCCATCTGGGCCATGGCGTCTGCAGGTGGTCGAGTGCAGTCTCGCGACATGAGCATCGACCCACATGGCGAAGCCTTCCTCAACGAGCGCCTCGCCACCGCGTACATGCTGCCCGTGTCGGATCTGACCGTCGGTCGGCGGTTCGCGCCGAAGACCGACTTCATGTACATCGCGCCGTCGCCCCGGCACGCCGGTGGCTGGCCCGGTCCGGTGTGGCGCGTCGGTTCGCTCGAGGGAGTGCGCACCCAATACCGCTGGCTGGTGACAGCCGACGCGCTCGTCCCGATCGAACGGCTCGAGCCGTGGCAGTCGTTCGGGCCGAATGGTCGCCGGGTCGTCGACATCATCGAGCGCCTCTATCGGTTCGATCCGAATGACCTCAGCCGCCTGCGTCGGCGGCTGGGCGACGGTCGCCGACGACCGATCGCTCGGGCCAGGATCCGGGTGCCAGCCGCCATGCAAGCCGGCTCGCCGGAGACGGCGATCCGGGGTTTGGTCCGCTGGGCGGCCGAGCGGTTGGATCCCGAGGCCGTCGTCGATGAGTCATGGGAGGCGAGTGATCAGGGCGATCCGGGACCGCTTGGATCGCCCATGTGGGAGGGCCTCCTGACGATCGCGAACGACGCGGCGACCGGGCTCTTCGTCGATGCCGCCCCCAAGAAGACCGCGCAGCTCGAAGCGCGGTTCTGGCGACTCCTCGAGGCGACCGCGGCTCGGAAGAGCTTCTGACACGGAAAGAACCCGACCTCTCGGTCGGGTTCTTACCTTCCCGCCGGATGGCTCCGGCGATGGATCAGTCAGGCTGGCATCGGCTGGGGCTGTGGCATGGCCACCTTCCTCGGAGCCTTCTCCTCAGCCCCTCGGGTCGCCCACACCAGGCCGAGCCCGGCGATGAGGACCGTGAAGCCCATGGCCCCGAAGAGGGCCGCCAGGCCGAAGCCCATCTGGAGGGTCGAGGCCGTCACCGTACCGACGCCCAGATTGGCGATCAGCGCGTGTGCCGTGCCGGTCCACGCCAGGTCACGTGCCGGTCCTTCGATCGGGTTCAGGCGGTCGAAGCCGGTCCAGTACCGGCCGTCGACGGCGAACTCGTACTCGCCGGCCGGGAACGTCTGCCCGTTGTACTCCGCGGGCTCAGTCAGCACGATCGTCTGGGTGCCATGGAGGGTGTGGTAGGCGACAGTCGCCATCTGATACATGTACTCGGTGGGGGTGTTCACGAGCGGGTCGTTCGGGTCCAGGTCGCCTGTGACGACCGGGTAGCCCCAGTCAGTCGCGAGCAGCACCAGGATCGCCTGGGCGCCAGCCGGCTCGCCACGATCGACGAGCGCGCCCTGCTCGTTGTAGGTGAGCTTGATGTCCTGCGCGGCGCTGAACGCCTGCAGGGAGCGGACGCCTTCCTGCGTCCGGATGAACGCATAGGCGCCACCAGCCATGAACGCCAGGCCGAGCACCGCGAGAATGAGGCCGAGGCCCTTCAATCGTCCGATCATCGTCATATCCCTTTCCTCTGTCCCTTGTGTCGTTCGTCTTGGTCCACTCTCGCTCGATGGCTCGCTCGCGGACGCTGCCGAACGGACCGACTTCCGGGCCCTTGTGACCGCCCGAGACAGGCCGTTGGTCACGTACCCGTCGGGACTTCTGAGCCCGGAACCCCTCAGCCGAGGCTCGGGACTGCGCACGCGAATGCCGTCGATCCGGCCGCGCGGGCGGCTCGGGCGATGACGCCGCCGCTGGACGGGCTGGCCACAGCCGCCGGGTCCTGCACGACGAGCGCCGTGACCATCCCGAACATCCCATCCGGACCCTCGGCGTGCTGAAGGATGTGACAGTGGAACGCCCAGGCGCCAGGCTCGTCGCAACGGATAACGACGTCCCACCGCTCACCTGGATTGACGCCGAGCGTGTCGCACGTGAAGGCGGCCGGCCCCAGCGGATATCCGTCCCGGGCCACGACCCGCATCGGCATCCCGTGCACGTGCCACGGATGCATCATGTTGCCTTCGTTCATGAAGCGGACGACGATCGTCTCGCCGAGCGTTGCGACGATCGGTGAGGTCGCCGGGAACCCTCGGCCGTTGATCGTGAAACCGCCGAGCGCGTCGTTGCTGATCCAGATGATGTCCTGCGTCGCGCCGTACAGCCGGTCATAGCGCTGTGCCGGCTCGCTCGGCTCGACGATGAACGCCCCCAGCAGCCCCCGGCCGACCTGATCGGTCGCGTTGTGGTGGCTGTGGTACATGTGCGAGCCGGGCGTACGGGCCACGAACTCATACGTGAACGAATCGCCGGGCTTGATCGGGTCCTGCGTGACATGCGGGACGCCGTCCATGGCGTTCGGCAAGCGTTGCCCATGGAAGTGGATCCCGGTCGTCTCACGCAGGTTGTTCGTGAAGGTTGCACGTACCCGATCGCCTTCGACGACGGTCAACCGGGGCCCTGGCCATGTGCGGTTGAAGCCGAGGCCGGCGATGGGCTCCTTCTGCGCGTCGATCTGGTGGTCGACCTCGTCGATGGTGAGCTCGAAGACCTTGACGCCGTCGACGACCTCTGGCTCCAGCGGGACGTTGCCCGGGCTCGCCATCGACGAGCCCTCGCCCTCGAGGAAGCGCGAAACGACCGCGAGGGCGTTGGCGTCGTGATCCATCGGCGGCGTGCTCGCCGCGGGCGACGGTGCGGGACTGTGGTCCATCGACGGCGCAGCGGACCCGGACGGGGCGGCCGACGGTGCGGCCTGGGTCGCCGCGGGACCGGACGTCGATCCAGGCGGGTACGTCCAGGCGGGTCTCGCTGTGGCGGGCGCGCAAGCCGCGACGCCCACTGCGACGAGGCCGCTGCCGGCGACGGCCAGCAAGGACCGACGGCTCATGCCGGCGTTGTGGTACGGGGCCAGCGTGTCAGGGTCGATCGAGGGGTGATCGCCAGCGGTGGGGCGTAGCAGGGTGTCCATACGGCGAATGATGGCCGCGCGCTCGCGATGCTTACAGGGACCTGTGGCCCGGTCCTGACGGGCCAACCGGCCCGCCGTCGGACCTGATCCTGGTCAGAGCGACGAGGCCATCGGCGACCGGTCCGCCCACAGTACGCCGCGGCGGGGCGGAGCGATCAGGGTCTGGCAGTGTGGCCTGGCCCGGCGATGTCAGTGGCGTCGCTGTTTCTTAGTCCGTCCTCGGCTGCTCAGGAAGGCGACGCTTTCTGGGCGGCCGTCACGAGCTCCGCGCCCCATTGCCGCGCTCGCTCGAGTTCACCGGGCTTGAGCGGACCGAACTTGCCGGTCACGAGGAACTTGTGTTCCTTGGCGATCGGCCGGTAGCCGGCGCTCTTCATCTCGTTGACGATCGTGCCGGTGGCGCCACCCGGTGAGAATCGGAACCGCGTCTCGAACGCGGCCATCGCGGCATGGCTCTCGGGCAGGGCGTCGAGCCAGGCGCGCATCGATCGGTGGGCGGTATCCGCCGGAGCCGGCGCATCCGATTCCCCAGCGAGCCCCGCGCGCACCGCATCGGTCGCGAGTCGGAACCCAAGGACGGGTGCACCGACGACGACGAGGTCGGCGCTCGAGATGACCTCGGGCGTGGCTTCCTCGGTGGTCATCACCGTGGCCTGCGGGCCTATGCCCTCGGCGATGGCGCGGGCGACCGCCGCAGTGTTGCCCCAGAACAATTCGTAAACGATGACAGCGAGCATGGCAGTACCTCCGTGAGGCCGATCTTGCGATGTCCCTGGTCGTGATCGCAGGGGCCGAACGGCCCAAGATCGCGGGCCATGCGGCAAGCGAACCGCTCGCCGACGATGTCGGTGTCAGGACGGGTGCTCGGACCGGTGTTTCGCGACGAACGCAGCCGCCTGGGCCCGCCGTTCGAGGTTGAGCTTGGACAGGATCGAGCTCACGTAGTTCTTCACCGTCTTGTCTGACAGGAAGACGTCGGCAGCGATCTGCTTATTGGTCTTGCCCTCGGCCAGGAGCGTCAGGATCTTCTGCTCCTGGCTTGTCAGCTGGGACACCTCGTCCTGATACGTGCCGGTCGCGATCCGACGGATCCGCTCGAGGACCTTCTCCGTGACCGCAGGGTCGAGCAGGGACTCACCTCGCGCGACGCTCTCGAGCGCGGCCACGAGGTCACGAGCGCGGATCTGCTTGAGCAGGTAGCCCGAGGCGCCGGCGACGATCGCCGACAGCACGGCGTCATCGTCAGGATAGGAGGTGAGCATGACGACCCGCGTGTCCGGGTGCTCGGCGCGGATCTCCCTGCACGCCTCGATCCCCGTGCCGTCGGGTAGGCGCACGTCCATCACGACGATATCGGGACGGAAGCGGCGAGCCGCGTCGATCGACTCTGCGACGGTGCCGGCCTCGGCGACGACCTGGAAGCCGGGGCGTCGATCCAATACCGCCACGAGCCCCTGCCGGACGACCTCGTGGTCATCGACCACCAGCAGGCGAAGCACGCGGGCGGGGGCGGCCTTTCCGACGTCGTTCGTCTCTGTCACGCGGCGGTCCCCGTCCGGTTGATCCGTGGCCGACCGACCATCAGGCGATCGGCACGCGGACGATGATAGTCGTGCCACCCGTGCCACTGTGCACATCGAGCGTGCCCCCCAGCGCCTGTGCCCTGTCACGCATGTTGGCCAGTCCCTGGTGCCCGCTCGGGACCGCGAGCTCGGCATCGAACCCCTCGCCATCGTCGGACAGTTCTAGTCGCACCTGGCCGGGGTCCTGGCCGAGCACCACAGTCGCCGTCGAGGCGCGGGCGTGGCGCGAAGTGTTGGACAACGCTTCCCGGGCGATCTGCACCAGCTCGCCGCGGGCATGCGGCGCGACGTCGACGCGCTCCTCGGGCAGATCGAATCGGACATCGAGGACCCCATCCTGGCCGACCTGAGCGGCGAGCGCGGCCAATAATCCCGCGAGGTCCGTCCGGTCGATGAGCTCGGGCCGGAGCCCGATGACGAAGTGCCGGAGATCGGCGATGGCGCCGTTCAGGGTGTCGATGGCCCGGTCCACTCGCTCGGCTTCGTCTGTGTCCTGACCCATGATCTCGGGTACGTCCTCGAGCGAGAGCGCGATGCCGTACAGCGTCTGGATGATGCCGTCGTGGAGGTCCTTGCCGATCCGCTCACGTTCGTCGACGACGGCGAGATGCTGGACCGCCTCGTGGAGCCGTGCGTTCTCCATCGCGATACCGGCGTGCAGGGCGAACAGTTCGACCAGACGCTTGTCGTCGTCGCTGAACTCCGGCGCCGTCGTCTTGTCCGTCAGGTACAGGTCTCCGATGATCCGGTTCTTGAGTCGAACCGGGACGCCGAGGAGCGAGGTCATCGCCGGGTGGTGCGGCGGAAAGCCGTAGCTTGCCGGATGCCCTGCGATGTCCGGGATCCGTAGCGATCGACCCTCGGTGATGATCAATCCGAGCAGGCCATGACCCTCAGGCGGGGCTCCGAGGAGCTTGCGCTCCTCGGGCGTGATGCCGCTCGTGATGAATTGTTCGATCCGACGTCTGTCGTGGGCAAGGATCCCCAATGCGGCGTAGCGCGCACCCACGAGAGTCCGAACTCGATCCACGATGAGCTGGAGGACTGTCTCGACCGCGAGGACGCCGGCCACGGCTCCGACAGCCTCGCTCAGGGCTTCGATCGCGGCTCGACCGGTGGGATCGAGGGTGGGCATATCGTGCGTCGGACGCTCCTCAGTCACCTCGGCAGCCTACCAAGCGCGTCGTACGACGGGCACGACAGGCGGCCCGACAGAAGGGGCCGAAAGTCACTTCCGAGCGCAGGCGTGGGGACGAAGACTGGCGACATGCCACCCATCCATGACGCGTTCCGGGGCGTGAACGGACCGTCGGCTCCGACGATCAGGCGCGTGCTGCTCGCTACCGACCTGTCACCGACCAGCGCGCTGGCCACGGACTGGGCGTTCGATCTGGCCCGCAGGAACGACGCCGCGTTGCTGATCGTGAGCGTCATCGATCCCCGCGAGCTGGCACTCCCCGGCGGCGGGTTCAGCGGGCGCGTCGACCAGGTCCGCGAGCGACGGGAGGCTGCGGCTCAAGTCCTCGTGGAGCGTGGTCGCGGAGTCGGCGTCCCCGTGACGTTCCTGGTCTGGACCGGCGAGCCGGGCGAGTCGATCGTGACGGCGGCCGAGTCGGAGGAGGTCGACGTCGTGCTCGTCGGAGCCCACACACGTGGCGCGATCAGCCGCTTGTTGATGGGGAGCGTGTCCGAGCACGTCGCCCGACACGCACCCTGTCCGGTGCTGATCGTGCGCGCCCTCTCGGATGCCGATCGGGCGCGTGCCGGAGCGGCATAGGCAGCGTGGAATGGCACCGCACCGAGGGAGGGCGACGGCGCTCGCTCACAACGACCGGCACACGCCCGCGACGCCGTTCGGCGCACGTGCGACGCTACTCGTCGACAGGAGGTGACCGATGAGGATCGTGGGGCGAATCATCGCCGTCTTGTGGGTCGGGCTGATGGTCGCGATGGCCGGGGCGGCCCTGGCGGCGCTCAACGTGAAGCGGCGGATCGTGCCGATGGCTGAGCCGGATGCCGACGAGGTCCGCCTGGCCGCGATCTTCGAGCCGATCGCGTTCGAGTCGAGGGCCACGTCGTTCCGTGGCGGAGAGGTCGACCTCTGGTTCGGCGGCGGGATCATCGATCTCCGCAAGGCCACACTCGACCCGGCCGGTGCGCGACTCCAGGTCCGGGCGATCTTCGGCGGGAGCCAGATCCTCGTGCCGGCCGACTGGCAGGTGACGACGAACGTCGTGGGCATGGGCGGAGCCGGCGACGGCCGTCCGAAGGCCGATCGGCCGATCGATGCTCCGCAGCTAACCGTCGACGGCGTCGCCTTCTTCGGAGGCATCGGTATCACCTCTGACATCCCGGAGGAGGCCGTCCGCTCGGTACGCGACGCGATCGCGAAGCGACACCCGGAGAGTGGCGCCGGCGTGCCCGTGATGGAGGAGGCTCAGCCGGAACCGGTCAGCTTCTGATCTCGGGCGCGACGACTAGGCCTCGCGCATCCCCCACGGCGACCCGTAGTCGGTCAACCGGTCGAGGAACGGGCGGGCCGGGAACGCCTCCGGCCCGAGCACCCCGGCGCCCTGCCACGTCCCGTCGGCCAGCAGCTCCAGCGCGACGACCGGGTTGATCGCTGTCTGCCAGACGACCGCCTGCGATCCGTATTCGCGCATCGACCATTCGTTGTCGACCACGTGGTACAGGTACACCTCGCGCCGCCGGCCGCCCTGCTGGCCGGTCACCCACGTGCCTGCACAGGTCTTGCCGCGCATCCGGTCGCCGAGCGTCGCGGGATCGGGCAACACCGCGGCCACGACATCTCTCGGTGAGACCTCGGCGCCACCCACGCGTACCTTCTCGGTCCGGTCGAGCCCGAGCTTGTGGAGTGTCTTGAGCACCTCGATGAACTCGTCGCCCAGCCCGTACTTGAACGTCACCCGTTTCGCCGGCACCCAGCGCGGGATGAGGAGCACCTCCTCGTGCTCGACGTTGACGCACTCGACCGGGCCGATGCCCTCGGGGAAGTCGAACGACTCGGGTTCCGAGAACGGCGGGGTCGTGTACCAGCCACGGTCCTTCTCCCAGATCACGGGCGGGTTCAGGCACTCCTCGATCGTCGTCCAGATCGAGAACGACGGCGCGAAGTCGTAGCCCTCGACGGTGAGATTCGCCCCGTCGCGCACGCCGATCTCGTCGACCTCGTCGAACAGCTCGTCGGCGGCATGTCGGGCGAAGACGTCCGACAAGCCCGGCTCGACGCCGATCCCGACGAGGGCCAGCCGACCGGTTTCCTCCCAGGCCGGCGCCTTGGCGAACTGCTCGTCGCCGAGCTTCACGCCAGGCTCATCGTGCGGCCGTTCTGGGTGTGGTCGGGACAGCGACATCGCCATGTCGAGGTAGTCGGCGCCAGCGGCGAATGCCCCGTCGAAGATCGGCATCACGAACCGGGGATCGACGGCGTTCAGGACGTGTGTCGCTCGATGCGCGCGGGCGAGGGCTGCCACGTCGTCGGCCTTGGATGCATCGACCCGTGCGGCGACGAACCGCGGATCGCTTAGTCGGTCGACGACCCGCTCGGCCCGACCGAGGTCGTAGTCGGCCATGACGATCGCCTCGAAGAAGTCGCGCCGGGCCGCGATCGGGGCCACCGCACTCCCGACGCCGCCGCTGCCGACGACCAGGATCCTCATCGTCACGACCTCGTCAGCTACTCCATCCTGCGCGAGGATCTCCGATCCGAGGACGCGCCCGGGCCCGCCTGCCGGCCCGTGACAGGAGCACGACGAGCAAGACTCCGAGTCCGACGGCGAGCACTGCCACGAGGTCGGCGATCGGCACGGTCGGTGTCGTGTCCGGCAGCCCGGCGGTGGAGGCCGACGAGGTGGAACTCGGCGCCGAGGACGCAGGACCGGGTGCGACCGGCCCGGTGTCCGCGCCGGGCGCTGCCGCAATTGGCGGCGCGGCCGCTGTCGATGCGGCGGACGCCGCCGGGCTGACCGGCTCGACCGCTGCTGCCGCAGGGGCCGCGCCCGTCGACTGCGTCGACCCCGAGGTCGATGTCGTCGGCTGAAGCGGCTGGATCGAGACGAACGTGTTGTCCCAGATCATCCGCTTCGGGGCGTACCACCATTTCGTGAAGAACCGCTTGAACTGCGTGACCGTGAGCTTCGTGTTCGGCCGCATGTCATAGCCGAATGAGCGGTTCTGGAGACCCCACAGCGGTCCGGAGACGCGGACGCTGGTGACCGTGAACGCGGAGGTCTTGGCGGGGTCCGCGGTGGCGGTGAAGCCGTGGAGCACCCAGCCGTGGTTGCCGCGCGAGACCGCGACGGCCACAGGCAGGTTCGTCCGGCGCATCCGGGCCGCGGCCAGCTTCAGCGCCTTGGCGAACGTGTCGTGGGCCTGGACGCGGTAGCGCGGATCGACGTATCGGCGAAGACCCATCTCCCAGCCCTTCGGGTCGACCCCGGCCGACACCGGGAGGCTGTACCGGTTGTGCCCGCGCATGTAGTCGAAGTAGCGGCTCTGCGTCGTCCGGCTGTGGTCGGTGCGGTGGTACTTGATGTTGCGCATGATCTGGACGTCGGCAGCCGTGCACCACAGCCACGTCTTCTGGGTCGAGAACACACCCGTGCGGTACAGGTTGATGCCGCCGTTCCAGGTGGGCAGCGCGGCATCGGCGGGGGCGGGCGTCGCCACCCAGCCGATGGCGATGAGGAGCGCCACGACCAGCCCGAGGACCGGCCGGAGGCGTCGATCGGGTCCGGCCATGCGTCCATCCTGCCGCACCGAGCCCGATCTCGCCACCACGCGTCTGTGGATCGGGCACCGGTCGACCCGGTCAGGTACCGACGGCCAGCGCCCCCAGGCGCTCGGTCAGCCTCAGATTCTCGGCGTAGTCGATCGGCACTTCGACGAGCGACGGACCCTCGACGTCGAGTGCCCGCATCAGCGTCGGATACAGGTCGTCAGCGCTTGCCGGCCGGAATCCGGCCATCCCGAACGACTCGGCATACGCGACGAAGTCGGGGTTGCCGAATTCGACGCCGAACGGCCGGCCGAACTCGTTGCGCTGCTTCCAGTCGATCAGGCCGTAGCCGTCGTCGCGCCACACGACGACACAGATCCCGGCGCCGATGCGCTTCGCGGTCTCGAGCTCCTGACTGTTCATCAGGAATCCGCCGTCGCCGCACAATGCGACGACCTTCCGATCAGGGTGGACGAGCTTGGCCGCGATCGCGCCCGGGAGAGCGATGCCCATCGCGGCGAAACCGTTCGAGATGATCACGGTGTTCGGCTCGTACGCCTGGTACATGCGGGCGACCCAGATCTTGTGGGCCCCGACGTCCGAGACAACGATGTCGGACGGACCGAGCGCGCGCCGCAGGTCGACGATCGCTCGCTGCGGTGTGATCGGGTAGGCGCCGTTGGTCGAATGGGCGGTCAGCTCCTCGAGCAACTGGGTCCGCAGGTCGGCGTGGACGAGGATCTCCCGGGACGCATGCCGTTCGCTGGCGTCGCGACCACCGACACCCCGCGGCAGGACGGCGTCGAGTAATCGGGCCAGGCTCCCGTCGATGTCGCCGATAAGCTCGACCGCCGGTCGATACGCCGCATCGATCTCGGCCGGCTGCGTATCGATGTGGATGATCGGCTTGCCGCCGTCGGGATCCCACGACGACGGCGCGTACTCGACAAGGTCATAGCCGACGCAGATGACAAGGTCGGCCCGATCGAACCCGGAGAGAACGTGGTCGCGCGCCTGTAGCCCAACGGCCATCAGCGACAGGTGCGATCGGTCGTCGATCGCGCCTTTGCCCATGAACGTGACCGCGACGGGCACGTGGAGACCGCGTGCGAGGGCCCGGAGCTCAGGTGCCGCGCCGCGTCGGAGGACGCCGTTGCCCGCCAGGATGATCGGCCGCTCCGAGGCCGCGATCAGGCGCGCCGCGTGGTCGATCGCCTCGTCGGTCGGTTCGGGGAAGTAGGCGTGGCCGGGCGTGAGCGGCACCGGCGACGGGCCGCCGTCGCGCGGCCGGATATCGGTCGCAGCGAGGTCCTCGGGCAGTTCGATGTGGGTCGGGCCGGGCTTCTCGAGTGTCGCGACACGGAACGCCTTGCGCACGATCTCGGGGATCGCCCGGATCCGTTCGACCCGCGTGTTCCACTTCGTGACCGGCTCGAGCATCCGGACGATGTCGACGACCTGGTGGGCCTCCTTGTGCAGCTTGGTCGAAGCGGCCTGGCCGGTGATGGCGACCATGGGCGCTCGGTCGAGGTACGCGTCGGCGACACCGGTGATGAGGTTGGTCGCCCCCGGGCCGAGGGTCGCCATCGCAACAGCGGCCCGGCCCGTCAATCGACCATGGACGTCGGCCATGAACGCGGCGCCCTGTTCGTGGCGCGTCGTGATGTGGCGGATGCCCTGGTGACGCGACAGCGCGTCGAGGATGTCCATCGTCTCCTCGCCGGGAACGCTGAAGACGAAGTCACAGCCCTCGGCCGCGAGGCAATCGACGAGCAAGTCGGCGGCACGCCGGGGTGTGTCCTGGGGCATGTCGATAGCGTAGGGCAATAGACTCAGCCGATGAGCCGCCCCCGCCTCGAGATGCTCTCGCCCGACCTCCTCGACCGGATCGTCGATGAGGCGAAACGCGTGCTGGCGGAGGTCGGCATGGAGATCCGCGGGCCGGAGATGCGACGGCGTCTGATCGAGGCCGGACTGCCGTCCGACGCCGCCGGCCGCGTCCTCTTCCCGCGAGACGTCGTGGAGAAGGCCATCGCCGACGCCCCGCGCTCGTTCACGCTGTACGACCGCGACGGCAACCCGCATGCGGACCTGGGTGAGGACCGCGTGCACTTCGTCCCGGGTTCATCGGGGCTGAAGACGCTCGACCATCGGACCGGCGAGGTCCGGCTGGCCGACTCGACCGACTTCGTCGAGTACGTGCGGCTGGCCGACGGCCTGCAGCACATCGCCTATCTCGCGACCGCGTTCTCGACGAACGACGACATCGAGGCCCAGGTGTCCGATGCGTGGCGCCTCTACATGGTGCTCACGAACTCGAAGAAGCCGGTCGTGTCGGGCGCCTTCACCGAGCACGGCGTGCCGCGCATGGTCGAGATGATGCAGCTCTTCCGAGCGGATCGAGCCGACCTCATCGCGCGTCCGATGTCGATCTTCACGATCACCGCGACCGGCAATTTCCGGTACTCGGAGGACTCGTGCCAGAACATGATCGACTGCGTCGAGGCCGGCATCCCGGTCGAGATCGTGCCGGTCACGCTGATGGGCCTGATCGCGCCGGTGACGTTGGTCGGCGCCACGGTCTTCCACACCGTGGACGTCCTGGCCGGCATCACGATGGCCCAGATCATCCGACCGGGAGCGCCCGTGCTGTTCGGCGGCGCACCCGCGACGTTCCACATGAAGATCGCGTCGTCGCCGATGTCGGCCATCGAGGCGATCCAGCTCGACGCGGCCTACATCGCGGTCGCCAAGGCGCTCGAGCTGCCATGTCAGTCGTACATGGCGTTGTCTGACGGACCGATCCTCGACGCCCAGGCCGGTGCGGAGACCTTCGGATCGGCGTTGATCGCGGCGCTGGCAGGGGTCAACTCCGTATCGGGGCCGGGGATGCTCGACTTCCTGCTCGTGTTCAACCTGCCGAAGCTCGTGTTCGACGACGAGATGTGCGGCCAGGCGCTGCGGTTCGTGCGCGAGGTGCGGGTGGCCGACGACCTGCCGATCGACGGACTCATCCAGCAGCTGATGGCCGACCAGCACCTGATCATGGCCGAGCACACGATGGCCCACTGGCCGACCGAGTTGTACCTGCCGTCGGCGATCGTCGATCGCGACAACCGGGAGAACTGGCTGAAGGCCGGCGGCAAGGACACGTACCAGCGGGCGGTCGCCGAGGTCGAGCGGCGGCTGGCGGCGTATCGGCCCGTGTCGACCGATCCGGCGATCGACGCCGAGCTGCGGCGGATCATCACGTCAGGGTTGGAGTCGCAGACCGTCGCTGCCGGCTCTGCCCGAGGCCACCGAGCCGACCGAGGAAGCGCTGGCGGCCGTGGCGGCGGGCGACGGTGCCGGCGCGGGTCGTGGCCGCCGGGTCAACGCGAGGCGCCGCGCGGGCTAGGCGAGGCGATCGCGCGTCAGATCGCCCGGACCCTGTTGTTCTTCGCGTCGTGGGTCAGCTCGACCTTGCCCAGGGCCTCGAGCAACGGCGGCACATACATCCCGAACCGGCCCCGATAGCCCTTCCGCAGGCCATACCAGCCACCGACCGGGTTGCTGGGATCGCGACCCCACGCCTCGACCGTGCCGTCCTTGGCGTCTTTCTGCTCATCGGCCGCGCCGAGGTCCATCCAGTCGCCATGGGCCTTGAGCATCGCGATCGTGTCGTCGATGGCGCTGAGGTGGTACTTGAGCTGTGTTGAACCGACCTGGCACACGAGCGCCGGCGGGTCGGCCGACTCGTCGCGCCACATCTGGTAATCGGATGTGCCCGGGGCGGTCGTGAGCTGCCAGGGATCGTCCTTCGTGCCGCTGCCGGTCATGCGCTCTCCTCCTCGACTTCGGCCGTCGAAACGGCACTCTGATAATGCGGCAGCAGGGTCGACCAGCCGCCCATGTTCCGATCACGCCAGGTCTGCCCCTCGGCGCCGAGGGCCTCCCAGCCGCGGTGCTCGATATCGACCCGCGTCGCGTCCGACGCGAGCGAGACGAACCGGATCTCGACCTCGGTCGCCTCGGCAGGATCGCGCTTGAGGTGCCAGAGGTAGACGAGCCGGGCCGGCGGTTCCCATGCCGTCACCTGGCCCCATTCCCACTCCTCCCCCTCCGGCGTGCGTTCGTAGATCCGGCCACCGACCCGACCCTCGAGCACGATCCGCAGGTCGGACCGACCGGTGTGGGTATGGTCGGCCGGCCACCATCGATCGATCCCGCGCGTCCAGGTGTCGAACGCGTGGTCCTGTGGCGCATCGACATCGAACGACATGCGGAGCGGTTCGATCATCGGCCGGACCGTCGCTTGCTCGGAGCCGTGTTCTCGGCGACCACCCGGTAGCGGGTCGCGACCTCGCCCCAGACCGATTCGAGGTAGCGCCGCACCTCGGCTGCACCGAGCCCG
Organism: uncultured Chloroflexia bacterium; assembly: GCA_963831715.1. Taxonomy (GTDB): domain Bacteria; phylum Chloroflexota; class Limnocylindria; order Limnocylindrales; family CSP1-4; genus SPCO01. Next base: position 355,535 of record CAWHRB010000001.1, read on the forward strand.
TCGAGCGCATACAGGCGCCGGACGCCGACCGGGCGCTTCGTGACCAGGCCCGCCTCCTTGAGCAATCGAAGGTGGCGCGACACGGCTGGCCGGCTGATCGGCATCGCCTCGGCGATCTGGCCGACCGACCGCTCACCATCGCGCAACAGGCCCAGGATCTGTCGACGATGCGGGTCGCCGAGGGCATCGAACGGGTCGCTCGCACGAGCGACGGCGCGGTCTATCGGTAACATCCTGGTTACGGTAGCACGCGCTCGCTGCGCCGGGTCAAGCCGGGATCACCGCGACGATCCGGGTGCCGCCACCGGCCGGGCTATCCACGGATAGGTTGCCGCCGAGTGCCGCGACCCGGTCGGCGAGACCGCGCAGGCCGCTGCCTCGATCCGGGTCTGCCCCGCCGATGCCATCGTCCGCGACCTCGACCCGCAGCGACGCGCCGGGACACTCCGCGGCCACCGTGGCCGACGACGCTGCGGCGTATTTCGCCACGTTGGCGAGCGCCTCCGAGACGACGAAATACGCGGTCGACTCGACAGCCGCCGATAGTCGCCGGCCGGGCAACACCGTGACCGTGGCCGGGACGCTCGAACGTTGCGCAAGGCTGTCGATCGCCGGACCAAGGCCAGCCTGGGTCAGGATGGCCGGGTGGATCCCGTGCGCCAGCTCGCGCAGCTCTTTGATCGCGGTCCTGAGTTCGTCGGCCGCATCGTCGAGCCCGGCGACGGCGGCGGGGTTGGCGTCCCCGCCGAGTCTCAGGCGGGCCAACCGCAGGGCGAGCGACAATGAGACGAGGCGTTGCTGCGCGCCGTCATGCAGATCGCGCTCTAGGCGGCGTCGCGCGGCGTCGGTCGCGTTGACGATGCGGGCGCGTGACTGGCGCACCTCGGACTGCGCGGCGCGCTGCTCGGTGAAGTCGCGCACGATCGCGGTCACCTCATCAGAGCCACTGCGTGTGATACGGATCTCGAAGTCGCGCCGGCCTCCTGAGGTCTCCATGGAGACGTCAAGGCCTTGGAGCCCGCCCGTCTCGATCGCGACCGACGCCGCCGACACCACCGCCGCAGCTGCCGGCGCTGGCAGGATGTCGCCGATCGGCCCGCCGATCAGGGACTCCACAGGTCTCGTCAGAAGATCGGGATGCTCGCTCCGGATGTCGAGACACAGGCCCTCCGGCGTCAACCGGACCATCAGGTCTGGCATCGCGTCGACGAGCGCCCGCTGTCGTCGTTCGCTCTGGCGATAGAAGCCCACGAGCAGCGCAAGCGGGATCGCGGCCGGGGCAAGGATCCGCGCCGCCTCGAGAAATGCCGCGAGCTCCTCGGGAACCGCGACCGCCTGGCCGACGAGTGCCAACACCAGGACCCCCAGCAAGACCGATCCGGCGACGAGGACCGGCAGCAGCTCCGGGCGTCGACGCCGGGGCGCGACGAACCAGCGTCGGATGACGACGATCCCGGCGAAGATCGCCAGCGCGATCCGCGCGTACTGCGCCCCGCTCTCGACGCTGTCTTGCGGCAGGGGCAGGAACTGGACCGCATTGATCAGCGTGAAACTGATCGCCAGGAAGGCGACCGTCGCTCGATCGAGGCGTGTCTCCAATCGACCGGTCGGGTAGGCAAGGACCAGGGCGATCAGGGCGACCGCCGCCGCCTCGCTGAGGAGGACGGCGAGCTGTGCGAGCCCGCCGACATCGGAGATCCCGACGTTGCCGACGAACCACAGCAGCCCGACGAGCGTCATGAGGCGACCGGTATGGTTCGCCGGCTGACTCGCCCAGAGGGCGAGGCCCCCGTACAAGTACGTCCATCCGATGGCCAGGTCGAGGAGGACTTGGTAGGGCGGCATACCCGCGCGGTAGTACAGGAGCTCGCTCAGCAGGCCCCAGCCGAACCCGACGACCCCGATGATCGCCCGCGGGGAGGGTGGTCGCATACGGAGACAGTGGCATACCGGCGTTTCGCGCAGTCCGGGCTAGCCCTGATGGAGCCGCCGTCCGTCTATGGCAGGATCGGGCGATGGACACGATCCTCATCGTCGATGACCACGCCCAGTTCCGGGTCATGGCGAGACAGCTGCTCGAAGCGGATGGGTTCACGGTCGTGGGCGAGGCCGATACCGGCACATCGGGGATCGAGGCCGCCCGCACGCTGAAACCCCATCTCATCCTCCTGGACATCGGACTGCCCGACGATGAAGGCTTCGACGTCGCCAGTGCTCTCGCGGCGGACGGTCAGCCACCATTCGTCGTGCTCACCTCAAGCCGCGAAGCCGGCTCGTACGGACCGCGCCTGGCCGGAAGCCAGGCCCTGGGGTTCATCCCCAAGGACGAGCTCTCGGGAGCGAGCATCCGGGCATTGGCGGCCAAAGCGTGACGCTGCGGGTTGTCCTCGCAGACGACTCGCTGCTGCTCCGGGAGGGCATCGCCCGCCTGCTGGAGGAGGCCGGCTTCGCGGTCGTCGCGCAGGCCGGCACTGGCGATGAGCTCCTGGCGGCCGTCCACGAGCATCGACCCGATGTCGCCATCGTCGATATCAAGATGCCACCGACCCACACGGACGAAGGTCTTCGTGCGGCGGAGGCGATCCGAGCCGAGCATGGCACGGCGGTCGGGATCCTGGTCCTCTCGCAGTACGTGGAGACTACCTTCGCGATGCGACTCGTGGCAGACGGCGCCGGCGGGGTCGGCTATCTCCTCAAGGATCGCGTCGAGGACCTCGACGACTTCTCCGACGCCGTTCGGCGGATCGCTCGTGGCGGCTCCGTGATCGACCCTGAGGTCGTCGCGCAGCTGGTGGGACGTCGCCGGTCACGAGTCCCGCTCGACGACCTGACAGAACGGGAGCGCGAAGTCCTCGCCCTCATGGCCGAAGGTCGCTCGAACCAGGCGATCTGCGATCGGTTGTTCCTGGCGCCGAAGACCGTCGAGGCACACATCGCCAACATCTTCTCGAGGCTCGAGCTTCCCCCCGCTCCGGACGACCATCGCCGCGTCCTGGCGGTGCTCGCACATCTCCGCGGCGATTCCGCGTCAGCGCAGCCCGAGCGTCAGGGCTAGCCCTGTCCGACTTGTGAGGTCTGCCCCGATGTCGGGCGGGTCCACCTCACCCACGCTCCCAGCAGGCACGGGCAACCGCCCGAACGAAAGGCCGAACGAAGGGAGTCCGATGGGATCCATCACTGCGCTGGTCCGGCGCGATCCGCTGATCAGCTTCTTGGTCCTCGCATTTGCCCTCTCCTGGGGTCTCGGGGCCGTGCTCAACGGCAACGGCCTGCTCGCGCCGAACGCGAGTTTCATCCTCGGCGTGCCGATCGCGGCCCTCATCGTCATCGCCCTGACCGACGGACGAGCCGGGCTGAAGGACCTGGGCCGCCGCATCATCCAGGTGCGCGCCGCGCCCCGCTGGTACGCCGTCGTCTTCGCCCTGCCGATCGTCGTGATCGTCGCCGTCCTCGCCCTCCTGCCACTGTTCGGCGGCAGCCCTCTCGATTGGACGAAGCAACCGCCCCTCACGAGCGTCGTCTTCATGCTGGCGCTCTTCATGGTCTTCCCGTTCGCTACGCCGATCGCCGAGGAGATCGGTTGGCGCGGTCTGGCGCTTCCGCGGCTGCTCCAGGGACGCTCGGCCCTGACAGCAAGTCTGATGCTGGGCGTGATCTGGGCGCTCTGGCATCTGCCGGTCGTTCTGTCGGCCCCCCTCGTCCGAGTTCCTCTGCCCTTCATGCTGGCCGTCATCCCGCTGTCGGTCCTGACGACTTGGATCTTCGTCAACACCCGGGGAAGCCTGTTCGTGATGATCCTCCTGCACGCGTGGTTCAACGCCGTGCTGCCGTACGGCTTCGCGATGGTCGCCCCGACCGACGCTGCACTGACCTGGTGGTTGCTGGCGGCGGTCCAAGCTGTTGCTGCGATCATCGTGGTCGCGATCTGGGGTCCCAACCTCGTCCGTCGATCGGCCCGATCGGCCGATGCGAGGGTGGCGGCGCCCGCAACCGCCTGAAGGACGTCCAGCCAACCGGTCCCGTGCGCGAGCCCCGAACGGCCCTTCTGGGAGATCCAGGAGGGCCGTTCACGGTACCCATCGACAGATCCCGGCTAGTCCTGGTCAGGGTCCTTCCGACGCCTCGTCGCGCAGCGACGTCGGCTTCGTCGCGACGACCGGCTCCGGACTCAGCTCACCGCCGCGCACGGTGGCGCCGAGCACGATCGCAGCCGAGACCAGGACGATGTTCTTGATGATGTATTGACCCTCGAGGGTCGGGGCGATCGGGAAGATCGTGAACGTCTCGCTCGGGAACAGGAACAACGGCGTGATCGTTCCGAGCATCTGGACGAACAGGAGCGCCAGGACGGCGCGCATCCACCGCCCGGCGATCAGGCCGATGCCGATCGCGACCTCCCAGATCGCGAGGATGAAGATCGCCGTGCCCTGCGGGATCACGCCGAAGGTGAGCGTCTCGATCGTCCGGCCGGCCAGCGTCTCTGCGGGACTCAGGTTCGGGAAGAATTTGAGGACACCGAACCAGAAGAACACGATGCCCAGGGCGAGCCGCAACAGCATGAGGCCGTGATCGGCCATGACCTGGGTGATGCGCCGGTCGAGCCGGTCGAACCAGCCCGGCGGTCCCACGTTCAGCACCTTCGCCATCCGGGTCCGTTGTACCACGGGCTCGAGTGGGATGACCACGACACATCAGGGACTCTGGCGATCCCGGCCCCCGCGCGCCATCCGTCCGAACCAGTGCCATACCCGCTCCGGGAGCGATACCTGGGACACGGGCACCGCGTTCGGATCCTCTGTGCCCGACGCCACCCGCGCGACCGCTCGGACCTCCTCCTCCAGTTGCCGCTGGTAGATCCGCCCGACGGCGATCCGGACAAGCGAGGCGATGGGACCCGACACCTCGAACGCGTGGCGGATCCGCGCTTCGTGTTCGGTCGGCTCGACCTCGTAGATGTTGACGATCGTCATGAATGCCGGTTTGACCACGATCTCGATCGCCCGACCCGGTACGAGCTTCCTTATGCGGCAGTGATAGACGGTCCGATAGTTCGCTCGGACGTCGACCGTGCCGCCCTCGACCAGCGGGCCGTCCGCATGAGCCCAGGTGGCGTTGTGCCCCCATCGGCTCCACGTCGACGGGTCCATGTACAGGGCGAACACCGCAGCCGGATCGACGTCGATCTCCTGGATGCTCTCGATCGTCCACGTCATGACGGTGACATGTACTTTCCTCGGCTCGCGAGGTTCGAGGGTCCCACGCTGTTCTACGTTCGCGAGTACCTGATCGGGAAGTCGAGCTCCCAGCGATCGCCCGCGTCGCCAGTGCCGCGCTCCCAGCGACCGTCGATCGATCGGCCGTCGGCCGAGATCGCGCCGATGAATCGTTGGTTGAAGCCGGGTCCGTCGGGGCCGTTCCAATCCTCGCCTGGCGCACGCCAGATCCGCCATGTTGCCCCATCGACGATCGTCATGAACAGCCGCTTGACGCCTCGACTGTCGAAATAGTGCATCGGCTGCGGCTCACCATCAGCCGCGCCTCCGATGATCGAGACGGCGTCGGGCATCTCGGCCGGCTCGCCCGTCGAGCGCATGACGATGAACTCGCCCAGGCGCTCGATCGTCACGTCCGCGGAGATCCTCATGGGAGGCTCGATCGGGAGTTCACCTTCCCCGTGCCATCCACCGATCAATGGCTCGAACGCGTGCATCGTCGGCTACCCCCAGGGAGATGGCAGGTGCGTGAGCGGCTCCCGGTCCGGCAGGACGTCGACCTGCAGGGACGGGTCGGCCGCCGGGACATAACGCTCCTCGAGCCCGAGCTCCTTCAGGACGACGTTGCGCCCCTGGGCGATCCCGGTCGCCTTGTAGAACGCCACGGTGCGGTTGAACCCCTGCCGGCCGAACCCGCAGTCGCTGGAGAGGATCAGCTTGTCGGCCGGGATCACCTCCAGGGCCCGGCGGATCCTCGCCGCGATGACCGGCGCCATGTCCGCCTGCAGCTGCCGGTGGCTCACCATCCCGACGGCGATCTTCTTGTTCAGGCGATCGGCATACGGCTTGAACAGGTCGATCTCGGCGAGCTCGTTCTCCGTCGCCTCGATGGTCCACACGTCACCCTTGAGGCGCTCGAGGTAGATCTCGATCGAGTTCGCGTACGACTCGCCCGTGTAGACCTTCTGCATGTTGGGGTTGCCCCAGCAGGTATGGATCCACAGCTCGACGTCGTCGAGCCCGTCGACTTCGTGGTTGAACGCGTCGACCATGAAGTCGAGCAACTCCTTCTGCTCCGGATGGAAGGCTGCGGTGAAGTGGATCGTCGGTTCCTCGATCTGGATCACCTTGGCGCCGGCCGCGGCGAGCTGGCGGAGCTCGGTGTTCATCGCGGTCGCCATGTCCCAGATGAGCTGCTTCTTGTCGTCGAGGTCATAGTCGGGTGTGTGGCTGTCGAGGAAGATCGACAGTACCTGCGATGAGCAGCTCCCGAATTTCACGGGCTTGCCGGAGGCCGCCCGTGCCTGGGCGATCCGCCACAGCTTGGCGTACTCGAGGGGGTTCCTCGGGTCGTGCTCGACCTTGCCGACCACGCGCGGCCAGCGCCACGTCGTCTCGATCTCATTCATGAGCGTGCCGGGCGCGAACGCGAGCAGCGAGTCGCGCGAGCGCTCGTACTGCAGCTCCTCGTGCTCGAGACCCTTCCAGCGCTGCAGTGGGTAGTGGTGCCACGAGCGACCCGCGAAGTCCTCGTCGAGGTGGTAGTCACCGTTCGTCAGGATGTCCAGCCCCGCGCGTTCCTGGTCGGCGACCACGGTGGCGTGCGCGTCGAGGAACTGCTCGCGGAAGCGGACATCGAGCAGCGCCGTGTCGAGCGGTCGGCCCCAAAGGCCCTGGTCGTACCAGCGCGGCCGTGGCCACGAGCCAGTGACGGTGGCTGGGAGCATGAGGTCCTTCGTGGCCGTGAGCATCGAGCGTGTGCCTCCTCACCGTCATCCGGGTGGTGTCGATCGAGCAGTTTCGGAGAAGCCGCCGACGCGCCCACTCCCTAGCATGAGCGTAGCCCCATCGACATATCCCGGAGGAACTTGCCATGAACGCCGCGCAGAAGTCGGCCAAGTCCACCACCGCGAGCAGTAAGACGTCCAAGCGCTTCTCGGCCGAGGAACGGGACGCGATGAAGGAGCGGGCCAAGGAACTGAAGGCGGCCTCGAGCAAAGCGGATGACGAAAAGGCCGTGCTCGAGAAGATCGCCGAGATGCCGGAATCGGATCGCACGATGGCCGAGCGGATCCATGCCATCGTCACGGCCAACGCCCCGGCACTCTCGCCCAGGACGTATTACGGGATGCCGGCGTATGCCAAGGACGGCGAGGTCGTCTGCTTCTTCACGCCTGCGGCCAAGTTCAAGTCGCGGTACGCGACATTCGGCTTCAACGATTCGGCGAAACTGGACGACGGTGCCATGTGGCCGACGTCCTTCGCGCTGACGGAGCTCACCAAGGCCGACGAAGCGAGGATCGGCGCCCTCGTGAAGAAGGCCGTGAGCTGACGACGTCGCGGGACGGAACGCCGGGCCTGCCGTTCGGCCGCCTGATGACGCCGCACGGAGCTCATCACCGTGCCTACCATCAGCCATCGCAAACCAAGTGAAAGGAGAGCCATGCCGGTCTATCTGACCCGCTTCAGCTACACACCCGAGACGTGGGCGCGTCTGATCAGCAAGCCGGAAGATCGGCGGGTGGCTGCACAGGAGTACATCGAAGGCGTGGGTGGAAGGCTCCATGGTTTCTGGTACGCCTTCGGTGCCCATGACGGCTATACCCTCTGGGAGGCGCCGGACAACGTGTCGATGGCGGCCGTCGTTCTCGCGATCGGCGGAGGCGGAGCGCTCAGCTCGTTCGAGACGACCGTGCTGCTGACGGTCGAGGACACCCTGGCAGCGCTCGAGAGGGCGCAGTCGATCAAGTACAAGGCCCCGGGAAGCTAGCCGGGACGCCGGCTCGCCGTCCTCCTCACGATCTGATCGGGTGCCGGCGCGATCGGTCAAGCCGACCTTGACCAGCCAGAAGCACGTTCGCACACCTCCCCGCTACGGGCCCGCCCGTCACCCGCTGGTAGCGATCTCCCGCTTCCGGCGCTCGACGAAGGCATCCAGCCCCTCCGCGATCGCCGGATCCAAGGGCGGCGGCACTGCCTCGGCAAGGAGCCGCTTCCACAGACCGTTCGCCCGTTCCGTCGCCGTGTGCGACCCATCCGCCTGCCACGTCTCGAAGTTCCGCCAGTCCGACACCAGCGGCGCGTAGAACGCCGTCTCATAGCGCTCCAGGGTGTGCGCCGTGCCGAAGAAATGACCGCCGGGGCCGGCCTCTGCGATGGCATCCAGCCCGAGCGTCGCGTCCGAGACCTCGATCGGCTGCAGCACCTCGGACATCATCTGGAGGATCTCGGCGTCGATGATCAGCTTCTCGTACGACGCGGTCAGCCCGCCTTCGAGCCAGCCGGCACCCTGGTAGAGCAGGTTGACGCCACCCATCACCGCGCCCCACACCGCCATCTCGGCCTCGTACGCGGCCTGGGCATCGACCACAGGCGATGCCGTCGCATTCGATGACCGCCACGGCAGTCCGTAGCGCCGCGCCATCTGCCCCGACGCGAACTGCGCCTTCACCGACTCGGGCGTCCCGAAGGCCGGCGAGCCCGTTCGCATGTCGACGTTCGACGTGAACGCGCCGTAGATCATCGGCGCGCCCGGTCGGACGATCTGCGCCAACGCCACGAGGAAGAGCGCCTCGGCATTCTGCTGTGCGATCGCGCCGGCCAGGGACACCGGGCTCATGGCGCCGGCCAGCGTGAACGGCGTGGCGACGACCGGTTGCCCGTGGAGCGCCATCTCGATCAACCCGTCACTCATCGGCCCATCGAGGCGGAGCGGCGAGTTCGTGTTGATGATCGTGATCAGCGAGGGCTCGGCAAGCAGCTCGTCCCTCGACACGCCGCGCACGAGCGAGATCACCTCGAGCGCATCGTCGACGACGACGCGCCCGGTGCCGAGGCAGTGCCACGTCTTGTCGAGCTCGGTGGCAAAGACCCGGTACTGGTCGAGGTGTCGGGTCTCGACCGGCAGGTCGGTCGGTTCGAGCGGTCCGCCACCCTCCTGGTGGATCACGTCGAGCGCGCCGATGAGCCGGACGTAGTCCGTGAAGTCGGCGATGTTGCCCGGCCGCCGCCCGCGATCGAGATCGCTCACGAACGCCGGCCCACCGACTGCGCAGAACACGAGGTGTGCCCCGCCGAACACCACGTCCCGCTCCGGGTTTCGCGCGCGCAGGCGGAATTCGTCCGGCGCCAGCGCCACCAGTGATTCGAGGTGTGCCGGGTCGAACCGGACGTTCCGTGACGATCGATCAACCGTCGCACCGGCGCCCGCCAGCGCATCGAACGCCCGGTCGCCGAGCACCTCCATCCCGATCTCAGCCAGGATGCGCAGCGACGCCAGGTGGATCGACTCGATCTGTTCGGCCGACAGGATCTCGATCGGGCGATACGGGTTCACGAGCCGGCGCCACGGGAGCTGTCGCACGCCGGCCACGCCGCGCCGGGGCCGGCGACGGACCGCCTCGTGCTCACTCACGTCGCGATGCTACGCGGCGGTCCAAACGTTCTCAGAGGAGTCTCAGCCAGCGCCCCTTACCCTGACGCCCATGCACCTCCTCGTCGTCGAGGACGATCCGCGCCTGTCACGGCTCCTCAAGCGCCTGCTCGAGGACGACCGTCACGTCGTCGAGCTCGCGACCGACGGCCGGACCGGGCTCGAGATCGCCGAAGACGCACCCGGCATCGAGTGCGTGATCCTCGACATCGGGTTGCCCGATATCAGCGGCCTCGACGTCGCGCGAGCGCTGCGGTCGAACGGGTCCGAGGTGCCGATCCTCATGCTGACCGCGCGCGACACGGTGGGCGACCGGGTCAGCGGGCTCGATGCTGGCGCCGACGACTACCTCGTCAAGCCGTTCGCATTCGAGGAGCTGTCTGCGCGGCTGCGAGCGCTCGCCCGACGTGGCGCTCCCGCAGGACGCCGGACCAAGCCGACCCTCGTCGCCGGTCCGATCGCCCTCGACGAGACGGCTCGGCGTGTCACGGTCGATGGCAGGACCGTCGACCTCAGCCCGCGCGAGTTCTCCCTGCTCGAATGCCTGCTTCGGCACGCCGGTCAGACCCTGTCGCGCGACCAGCTGCTCGACCAGGCCTGGCCGTTCGGCGTCGCGGTGACACCCAATGCAGTCGATGCCTACATCCACTACCTGCGCGACAAGCTCGGCGGTGCCGGCAGCCACATCCAGACGGTCCGGGGGGTCGGCTACCGCCTCGCCGATGCCTGACGGCGCCGCACCCGATGCGATGACACCGGACGAGGAACGCCTCCTCCGGCGGGTGCGGCTGCAGCTCGCCCTGTGGAGCGGTGGCATCACGCTGGCGCTTCTCGTCCTGCTCGGGATCGCGCTGTATGTCGCGATCGACCGATCGTTGTCGAATTCCGGGACGGCGCAGCTCATCAACCAGGCGAACGCGCTGACCAGGGGCCGACCCGGTCCCGACGAGCTGCCCGAGGGCGGCTTCGTCTTCGGCGGTCCTGGCTCGGGCACGCTGACCATGGTGGTCAACGACCGGGGCGCACCGGTCGGGCCGAGGCAGGGCCGTCTGCCGTCCGGGCTTCCGGTGATGGCATCGATCGATGCCGTGCGCGGAACCGGTGAGCGGGACATCCGCGAGGACACCGTGCCCATCGCATCCAGCGGGTCGACCGTCGATGGCGTCAGCGCGAGTACGACCCAGACCCCGGTCCGCGTCCTGACGGATCCGGTCCAATTCCGGGGCCGCCAGCTGTACCTCCAGATCGTCGGCGACCGGACGACGGAAGAACGCACGCTCCAGACCCTCGTCCTCGTGCTCGTGGTCGGCGGCGCCATCGCGCTGCTGGTCGCGTCCGGCGTCGGGGCGGCATATGCCACGCGGGCACTCGTCCCGATCCGCCAATCGCTCGTCAACCAGCGCCAGGCCCTGCGCCGCCAGCGCGAGTTCGCGGCCGACGCGTCGCACGAGCTCCGAACGCCACTGACGGTGATCCGGGCGAGCGTCGATGATCTCGAACGACACCCGAAGCAGCCGGTGGCGAATGTCGGCGCGGCATTGATCGACATCCGGGACGAGGTCGACCACCTGACCGCGATGGTCGACGACCTGTTGCTGCTCGCCCGCTCGGATTCCGGCGCCATCGCGCTCGAGCGGGTGCCGACCGACCTCGGCGATGTCGCATCCTCGGGCGCCTCTGCGATGACCCGCCTGGCGGCCGATCGGGATGTCCAGCTCGTGGTCGATCCGATCCCGGCCGAGGTGGCCGGCGACCCCGCTCGCCTGCGGCAGCTCGTCGGCATCCTCGTCGACAACGCCATCCGCCATGCGCCCGACGGAAGCCGCGTCGACGTCCGGGTCCGCACCGACGGCCCGCATGCGATCCTGGTCGTGGAGGACGAAGGACCCGGCATCCGGCCGGAGGACCTGCCCCGCGTCTTCGACCGCTTCTACCGGGCGGCCGGCGCACCGGGTGGCGGGACCGGCCTCGGGCTGGCGATCGCGGCCTGGATCGTCGAGCGGCACGGCGGCCGGATCGCGGCCGCGAATCGGGAGTCGACCGGGGCGCGCTTCACGGTCCGGCTGCCGCTGCTCCAGCGTCCCTCACCGGGTGCGACACCCGCTTAGTCTCGCGGCGCGGCGGCTAGGCTTCGTCCATGTCGAGGACTCCCGGCGACGACTGGCCGATCTTCGGTCGTGACGCGCCCGACGTCGCCTGGCGCCCCGATCCAACGACTGCGGCGGACGCTCGGCTCGCCCGCTTCCTGCGCTCGACGGAAGAACCGTCGCTCGACGCGCTCCAGGCTCGCGCCACGGTCGACCCGGCATGGTTCTGGGGCGCCGCCACCGACGACATCGCGATCCCGTGGACGCGTCGGCCGCGCCAGATCGCGGACTTCAGCGGCGGGCCGGCGTGGACCCGCTGGTGGACCGGCGGTTCCTTCGACTGGTCGTGGGCCGCGATCGAGCCCCGAGCGACCCGAGATCCCGGCGGGATCGCCGTGACGTGGGAGGGCGAGGACGGGACCGTCGTCGAGCTCACGAACCGCGGGTTGGCGACTCGGGTCCGGCTCGCGGTCGAGCAGTTGCGCGGGCTGGGGATCGAGGCGGGCGACCGCGTCGGGATCCTGCTGCCCATGCTGCCCGAGACCGTCGTCGCGGTCCTCGCGGTCAGCCGCATCGGTGCGATCTTCACGCCCATCTTCTCGGGCTACGGCGCACCGGCCATCGCCTCGCGCCTCGCGGATTGCGGCGCGAGGCTGCTGATCACCGCGGATGGCTTCCTTCGACGAGGCTCGTGGGTCGACCTGAAGTCGGTCGCCGATGCGGCGGTCGCAGCGGCACCATCCGTCGAACGGGTGCTGGTCGTGGCACGCGCCGGCGAGGCGATCGAGGTGTCGTGGACGGAGGGACGGGACGTCCGGTGGACCGGGGCGGGCGGTGATGTGCAAGAGCCTGACGTGGCGCCCGAGCGCGACCCCGAGGCCCCGTACATGATCATCTACACGTCGGGTACGACCGGTCGGCCGAAGGGCGCCGTCCACGTCCATGGCGGGTTTCCGATCAAGGCCGCCCAGGACCTCGCCCATACGTTCGACCTGACGGAGCGCGACACGCTGTTCTGGTTCACCGACCTCGGCTGGATGATGGGACCATGGGCAGTCGCTGGCCCGCTCCTCCTTGGTGCGAGGCTCGTCATCTACGAGGGCGCCCCCGACTTTCCGGCGCCCGACCGGCTGTGGTCGCTCGTCGAACGTCACAAGGTGACCCACCTCGGACTGTCGCCGACGGTCATCCGCGCTCTGATGGCCCACGGCGCGGAGCCGGTCCGCTCGCACGATCGCTCCTCGCTCCGCGTCCTGGGCTCGACCGGGGAGCCATGGAACCCCGAACCGTGGTGGTGGTACTTCCGCGAAGTCGGCGAGGGCCGCTGTCCGATCGTCAACTACAGCGGCGGCACGGAGGTGAGTGGCGGCATCCTGGGTGCGAACGTGATCGGCCCGATCAAGCCGACCAGCTTCTCGGGTCCGTGCATCGGAACCGCCGCCGATGTCGTCGACGACGCCGGCGCGCCGGTCCGCGGCACGGTCGGCGAGCTGGTCATCCGCGCACCGCTGCCGGGCATGACGCGCGGGTTCTGGGGCGATCGCCAGCGCTACGAGGACACGTACTGGTCGCGCTGGCCGGGCCTGTGGGCGCACGGTGATTGGGCCGAGATCGACGCCGACGGATTCTGGTTCATCCACGGCCGTTCGGACGACACCCTCAAGGTGGCCGGCAAGCGGGTCGGGCCGGCCGAGGTCGAAAGCGCCGCCGTGGCCCATCCGTCCGTTCTCGAGGCGGCCGCGATCGGCGTGCCGCACGAGATCAAGGGTGAGGCGATCGTCGTGCTCTGCGTCCTGCGACCCGGCGAGCACGACGACGACGGCCTGCGGGCCGACGTCGCCCGGCGCATCGCCGCGGACCTCGGCAAGCCGCTCAAGCCAGAGGTCGTGGCGGTCGTGCGGTCCCTCCCCAAGACGCGCTCCGGCAAGGTGATGCGGCGGGTGATCCGGGCTGCCTGGCTCGGCCTTGACCCGGGCGACGTGTCGGCGCTCGACGACTCGAGCTCGCTCGACGCCATCCGCGCCGTATCCTTGCAGCGATGACCGGTATCGCCGCCCCGGAGCGCGACATCGTCAGCTGGGAGGACCTCGACCAGCTCGTCGCCGACCTTGCCGAGCGGCTCGCTGGCCAGCGGTTCGACGTCATGCTGGCGATCACCCGCGGTGGGATGGTGCCGGCCGGCATGCTGGCCTACCGACTCCGGCTGCGCGACATCCTGGTCGCCGCCGTCGAGTACTACGACGACACCGGGCAGCCCGCCCCGACCCCGACGTTCTTCCAGTTCCCGGCCGACCCGTTGCTGCGCGGCAAGCGGGTCCTGATCGTCGACGAGGTCTGGGACAGCGGCACCACCATCCACGCCGTGACGGAGCGTGTCCGCCAGGCCGGCGGAGATCCGTTCACGGCCGTCCTCCACTACAAGCCTGAACACTCGGTCGTGCCCGACCGTCCAGACGTCCATGCCGTCGAGACCGACCGATGGGTCGTGTACCCGTTCAAGGCCGGTCTCTGACCCTCGAGCCCTCACCGGAGGACCGCGTCATGCCCGATGTCCAGCTCCTCGTCGGCACCCCCAAAGGGGCGTTCATCCTCGACGGCGACGGCGACCGCCGCGACTGGTCGCTGCGCGGCCCGCTGTGCGAGGGCTGGCCGATCCACGACCTGATCATCGAGCCCTCGAGCGGGGCGATCCTCGCCGCGGGCGGCAGCCCGTGGTATGGCCCGGCAGTGTGGCGAAGTGACGATGACGGAACGACCTGGACGCACTCGTCGGAGGGGCTGTCGTACGGCGAGGGGGAGGGCGCATCCCCGATCACCACGATCTGGAGCCTCGCCGCGGGACCGGATGGCACGCTGTACGCCGGTGTGGAGCCGGCTGGTCTGTTCAAGAGCGGCGATGGCGGCATGACCTGGTCGCACGTCGAAGGGCTGACGAATCACCCGTCTCGGCCCACCTGGGGGCCGGGTGCCGGCGGGCTCATCCTGCACACGATCATCCCGCACCCGACCGATCCACGCCGGATGTGGGTCGGCATCTCGGCGGTCGGCGTGTTCGAGACGCGGGACGGCGGCGAGACCTGGGAGCCGCGCAACAACGGCGTGCGCGCCGACTTCGTCCCCGGGCCACCGCCCGAGACCGGCCAATGCGTGCACAAGCTCGCGATGGCCGCGGGCGAACCCGAGACGCTGTACCAACAGAACCATTGCGGACAGTATCGCTCGACCGATGGCGGCCTCACCTGGACCGACCTGTCCCGAAATGGCGTTCCGAGCCAGTTCGGCTTCCCGCTCGTGGCCCATCCGCGCGATCCGAGCACCTTCTGGGTGATCCCGCTGACCGAGCCGGAACAGGGACGGTTCATGCCCGAAGCGAGCGCCGCGGTCTGGCGGACGGTCGATGGCGGCGACAGCTTCACCCGCGGCCAGGAGGGACTGCCCCAGGACGACGCGTATCTGAGTGTCCTGCGCGAGGCGATGGCGCGCGACACGCTCGACCCGGTCGGCATCACGTTCGGGACGAAGACCGGTCAGCTCTGGCACAGCTCGGACGAGGGTGAGTCGTGGCGGCTGGTCACGGGCAACCTGCCGGAGATCTGGGCGGTCGAGGCGGTCGTCCACGGATCCTAGGGTCGTCGAGCCGCCCGCCGTGGCAACGGTCCTGCTCCCGAGATCGCTGCTGACGTTGTTCCCGGGCGTCGAGCGCAAGCACATGCTTCGAGGCGGGACGGTCGACGCGATCATCTCGGCGCTCGATGCCACGGCGCCCGGCATGCGCGACCGCCTCGTCGAGGAGGGTCCGCGGCTGCGACCCCACATCAATGTGTTCGTCGATGGCCGACCGGCCGATCTGGCGACGCCCGTCGGTGACGCCGCCACCGTCCACGTGATCCCCGCCGTGTCCGGCGGCTAACGCAGCGGGCGGGTCACTCCTCGTCGAATGGCGCGAGGGGGTCGAAGGTCTCCGTCCGTTCCGCGACCGCGTCGCCACCGATGGCCCACGGCCGGCCTTCGCGTCCGCGGCCGGGCGACCGCGGCGGATCGCCGACCATCGCGCGCCAGCCGAGGTCGGACAGTCGCTCGAGCGTGGTCATCGCCGCGGTGAGCATCGCGCTGGCGTGGTCGGCGGATACCCCGTGCAGCGCCCGCCGGCTCGACACACCGGCGACGTCGGCGGCGGTGCGGGCCGCGGCACGGGCGTCGGCAGCCGCAGCGGCCTTGTCGGGATGGCTGCTGCGCATCAGCAGGGCGGACGAGCCCGCTCGAGCGAGGGCTGCCGCGACCACGTAAGGCCACGCGGCCGCAGGTCGAGGGTGACCGTCCGCGGAGGGCTCGTCGAACCTGATGAGCTGGTCGGGGAAGAGTGACCGCCGGATGTCCACCTCTGCGAGGATGCGCGCGACCGCCGATGGCTCGTCGGCCAGCCAGGCGGGATACGCGCCGACGACGATCCGGTCGGTGGCGATGCGGTCGGCCTTGGCCAGCGAGACGCCGAGGAGCTGGAGGGCAAGCGCTCGTCCCGAGCGCGTGGCGGGATCCGACGGCACGCCCGACGCCAGGTCCGGCGCCACCACCAACGGCCCCGGCCCGATCGACACGAACGTGCCGGAACGTCGATGCAGCCGACGCGCGAAGGCGTGGTCGGCCAGGGAGCGGTCCGGGTCCACGCCACCCACCACGATCTCGGCGATCGGATCGGCCTCGACGAGGTCGACCCGCTCGAACGCAGCCACGACGGCGCCCTCAGGCACGCCCAGCGGCGGGATCGCCGTGCCAAGACGCACGTAGCCCCGGCGCTGCGCAGCGACGCCGTCCGTCGCACGCCGGAGTCGGGCGAGGGCGCGCTGGCTGCCGGACGGCGCCGGGTCCTCTTCCGCCATCTCGTTGTTCCGGCGCGACCCGCTCCGATCGCCCGGTCGCCACTCGGGTGGCTCGACGCCGGCCGACTGCATCCGATCCGCCAGCTCGCGGCCGATCGGCACTTCGACCCGGAGCAGGTCGAAGCCGGCCGACGCGAGGGCGGCCGCCTCATCGAGCGCCTCGTCGACCTCCGGCTCGGCAAGCGTGGTCCCGACCCACGGCCGCGGCGCCTCGCCGAGGAGGTCGAGAAGCTCGCGCCGGGCGGTCCGATCGGTATCGATGCGGTCCACCGCGACGTCCACCAGGCGGCGGGCCTCGGCCACCGCCACCTTGCGCCGGTCGGGCTCACGCAGGAGCTCCGCCTCGAGCGCAAGATCGATCGCACCGGACGACACATCGAGCGCCAGTTGCTGGGGTCCGACGTCGTACTCCGTCAGGGCCATCGCGAACGAGAGGGCGATCCCACCACCCAGGCCGTCACGGGCGCTGGCGACCCAGCGATCGACGGCGGCGCCGGCAAGCGGTCGACCCGAGCGGTCGAGACCGGTCACACCGAACAGCCGCAACAGGGCGCGCTCTTGGCCGAGGGTGGTCGAGGCGCGCGCCCGCGCGCCCCACGCGCCCGCCAGGGTCTCGGCGCGCTCGGCGAGCTTGTCGACCGAGCGGTCAGCCACTGACCGACTCGACCAGGCGAACCAGCGCGAGGAAACCGCGGAATGCGACCTCGGGATCGTCGTCTGAGAACCGGACTGTCCGGTCGGCGACCCGCTCGATACCGGGCATGATCTCGGCGTGGTCGGCGATGACGCCCCGCGCGACGTCGACCTCGATGACGACCGGCGGGCCGACGCGCAGCAGCTCGAGCTCGCCGGCGGCGGCGCGCCGGACCGCCCGTTCGGCTCCCTCCCGGACGCGATCTCGGGCGACGCTCGGATGGGCCGAGATCGCGCTGCGGCCGCCATCGATCGTCTTGACGACGACGCGTTCGGCCCACGGCAGCCACGGCTCCACTTCCTCGGCGAGCCCGTCATCCCCCGCGACCATCCCGACCGGGATGCCCCATGCACCGAGGACTAACGCGTTCACACCGTACTCGCCGGTCGGGCGGCCATCCAACCGCGTCTCGACCGGCATACCCGAGTACGTATGGGCGATCGTCCCGGACCGGTGCCCGGCGCGCGTGTGGTAGCCCACGAACAGTGCGACGTCGAACGACGGCTTGCCCTCGGGATCGGGCCGGGCGCCAGCGACCATCGACCACGCCTTCTGGCCCTGGAGCACGCGGGCTCCCGCGTGCAGATCGGCGGGCAGCAGGTTGTACATGTTCCAGTGGCTGTCGTTCACGAGGATGTCGGTCGCCCCGGCGGCGAGCGCGCCCTCGATCGCGGCGTTCGTCTCGCCGACCATCAGGTCGACCGAGACCGGATATCGACGATCGGACGGGTCGGTCGGATCGGGGTGGTTGACCCCGGCGATGCCCTCCATGTCGACGCTGATGTAGACCCTCAAGGTCGCTCCTCTCCCTCGATCGAGGATGGTCCCGTGCGGGCGGGCTCGCCGATCCAGACATGCCCATCCGCGAACCGCTCCGCCTTCCAGATCGGGGCGCGGGCCTTGGTCTCGTCGATCGCATAGCGTGCGGCATCGAACGCCGCGTCGCGATGCGGGCTGACCGCCACGATCGCCACCGACACCTCTCCGAGTGGCACGTCCCCGGTCCGATGGACGATGGCGATGCGGTCCACGCCGAACCGGGCGGCCACCTCGTCGGCGATCGCCTCGAGGGTGCCGACGGCCATGCCCTCGTGGGCCTCGTATTCCAGGGCCTCGACCGATCGACCCTCGTGGCGGGCAGCTTCGGTCTCCTGACCTGGCGCGGGCGTGCCCGGCGTGACCCGAGTTCGCCCGAGGAAGCCGACGACGGCGCCGTCTCCTGGCGTCGCCAACCGATCGGCGAGCTCGGTCAGGATCGACGCGTCGAACGGGTCGGGGCGGAGTTCGAGGATCCGGTCGTCACCCGCTCCACCCGATACGGGCGGGATCATCGCCACTTCGTCACCATCGGCGAGGCGTGTCGTCTCGTCGGCGTAGGCGCCGTTGCGCGCAAAGCGGACCGAGGCTCGCCCGGGTGCGAGTGGCGGATGGACGGCCACGAGAGCCGTCCACGCATCGGCGACCGTCGCGCCCTCGTGCAGGTCGAGTGCGACCTCACGTGTACCGGCCAGTTCACGTTGGACCGCGAACAGGCGGACACGCACGCGCACGTCGGCCGCCCGGGCTCAGCCGCGCCACGTCGCGGCAAGCAGGCCGTCGCCGAGGGGCAGGATCGTCGAGATGAAGCGCGAGTCGCCGAGGACGCGCCGACTGAACTCGCGCAGCGCCGCCGTGTTCCGGTCCCCCGACTCGACCGCTGTGGCGCCCGATACGCGGCCGCTCCACAGGACGTTGTCAGCGAGGACGAGCGCACCTGGCGCGAGCCGACCGTCAGTCAGCGCATCGAGGTAGTCGCCGTACTCCGGCTTGAGCGCGTCGATGAACGCCAGATCGAACGGGCCGGCGAGTGCGGGATCGCCACTGCCGAACGCCTCGAGCGCCTTGGCCGAAAGCACGGTGATCCGCTCGTCGGCGATGCCGGCCTGCCGCCACCAGCTTCGGGCGAGGTCGGTTCGCTCGGTGTCCGGGTCGATCGTGACGATCGTGCCGTCGGCCGGCTGGCCGAGCGCCAGCCAGAGGGTCGAGAAGCCGTACGCCGTCCCGACCTCGACGATCCGGCGCCTGCCACCGGCCAGGACGGACAGGACCCGCCCGGCGTCGCGGTCGACGATCGGGATGCCCAGGGGCTGGGCGGCCGTCTCGATGGCCGCGAGCGCTGGGGGAAGGTCGGCGGCGATCGATTCGATCCAGTCAAGGTCCGTCTCGCCGGGGATCCAGCTCCGCTCGTCTTTCATGCGTTCATGCTCCTTCGGTCAGACCAGCAAGCCCGCGCCGAAGTACAGCCCGGCGGCCAGGATCGTGCCGGCGGCGATCGTGCCGACGTTGATGTACAGGAGACCGGTCGCCGACTCCATCGACCGGGTCCGGGCCGTCTGGACGGCCGCCCACGACACGATGAGCGGGAAGACGAGTCCGACGATGAGCCGCAACCACACGAACAGCGCCCACGGCCCGGTCAGGGCGCTGAACGGGCCACCCGACGCCGGCCCCGCGCCCAGGGCCATCCACGCCACGAAGAGCCCGACCTGGACGGCCATGACGCCCAGCAGGATGCGGGACAGCAGGATGAGGGGCGCCTCCGGCAGCCGCGGCGTCACGAGGTACCAGTGACCCAGGATCATCGCGGCGAACACGCCACCGGTGGCCGCGAACAGCACCGACAGCTGCACGAGCAGCGCCACGGCACCGACCGGTCCCCCGCCCCACCCGAGCGCCCCGAACACGACGGTCGCGGCGCCCGCGACGAGCGCGACGACCTCCAGCCGGTCGGCCCAGACGGCGGAGCGGCGCCGCACGATCAGGGCGAGGAGGGCGACCGCGACGAACACCGCCAGCGACACCCGGCGCGGGATGTCGAACGACGGGTCCGGCACCACCGGCGACGTGCCGAGCGATCCGGGCAGCGCGCCGTCGCTGAACCACGCCAGCACGCCGAAACCGATGGCACATGCCGCCACGAACCCGAGATAGCCACGGGTCGCCGCAGTCCAGCGCCGGAGCAGGACCACCGCCGCGTAGGCCCCCAGCGCGAGCCCGGCGAGTACGGTCCAGTTGATGTACGCCAGGTTCTGCGCGATCTGCGTCGCTGACACGTCGCGAGTGTAGCCGCGTCGCTAGCATCGACACCGACGACCCGTTGGAGGTGCCCCATGTCGCTCCCGAACGGCACGACGATCACCTGGTACGGCCACTCCTGCATCCGCATCGACAGCGCGGGCGGCAAGACCGTGATCATCGACCCGTGGTTCGCGAACCCGACCAGCCCGATCGGCGTCGACGCGGTCGACCGCTGCGATCTACTGCTGGTGACCCACGGCCACTTCGACCATTTCGGCGACGCGCTGACGCTCGCGAGCCGGTTGCGGCCGGCATGGCCGTGCATCCATGAGATGAGCCTGTGGCTCGCCCGCCGGCTCCCCGGCGGGGCCGACGCGGTCGTCGGCATGAACAAGGGCGGCACGGTCGAGGCGGCGGGGCTGCGCGTGACGATGGTCGGCGCCGACCACTCGGCCGGTGACTGGAATGCGGCCGACGAGACCACGCTCTACCTCGGCGACCCGGCGGGCTTCGTGATCGAGCTCGAGGACGGGTATCGCATCTATCACGCCGGCGACACGCAGGTGTTCTCCGACCTGCAGCTCATCCGCGAGCTGTATCGACCGGATCTCGCGATGCTGCCGATCGGCGGGCACTTCACGATGGACCCGACTGCCGCCGCGCTCGCCGTGGAGTATCTCGGCGTCGATGAGGTCGTGCCGCTCCACTACGGGACGTTCCCGATCCTGACCGGGACACCGGCCCAGCTCCGCGACGCCCTCGGCGCGCGCGGGCTCGGGTCGGTCCGTGTCCACGAACCAGCGCCGGGCGGCATGGTCGGCTAGACGGGGATCTAGCCCCCGACCGGGCGGAACGAGACGGAGTCGAACCAGGTCGTCGCAGCCTCGCGACCCACATCGAGCTGAAGCTCTCCGGAACCTCCGACGCCGGCGCGGAACACGTACGACATCGTCCGCCAGGTCGTCGTCGCCTGCTCGACCCGGTTGATCCACGAAGCCCCGGTCGGCGAGGCGATCCGGATACGGACCTCGCGAGCGGACTCGGCGCGGATCGCCACGTCCAGCGCGTACAGGCGCCCGGCCTCGAGCACCAAGCCACCCTGGCGAAGTGAGATCCCCGAGTGCGCCAGACTGGCTGCGACGATGTCGATCCTGGCCGATGCGCCGCCCGAGTCCGGGCGAGATCGATCCTGCGCGACGCTCGCGCTCGAACCTTGGCCGAGATACAGGCCCCATGGCGCGTCGACGCCATTCTCGAAGCCGCCGTTCGCGGTCATCTCGTTCGCGACCGGCGAAGCTGCGGGCGAGCCTGCCGGCGAAGGTGAGGGGGCGATGGAGCGGCTCGGCGCCACCGTTGCCGAGGGCAACGCGGATTCCGATGGAGATGCGCTCGGCGGTGCCGATGTCGGCTGGACGCTCGGCGACGGTGGGACGCTCGGCGACGGCGGCACGGCGAGGGCATCCAACGCGGCCTGGAGCGCGGGCAACTGTGCGATCAGCCGAACCAGCTCGAGCGCGCCGACCTGGTACTCCTCCTCGAATCTGATCGAGGCGTTGAGCGTCTCGTTAGCCGAAATCGGCTATCGATCCGTACAGAGCCGCCATCCTGCCGCCGGCCTCATCCGGACCAAGGGCGCCGCCGAGAGCCGTCACAGCCTCGGACGCATAGCCCACCAGATAGTTGACCGTGCGGATCTGGTCCTGGACTTCATCCGCCCTGAAGACCTCGCGGGCGAGCTCCCTCTCGAGCAGGTCGCCACTCGCACCGAGCATGTCGTTGAGCTTGAGGAGCAGACCGACGACAGCAGGTTCGACGAGAGGCGTCGGCGCTGGCGCGGCGGACTCGCCGGGCGCGATGACGCCGCTCGGGGCGAGGCTCTCTGCGACGGGGGTGCTCGTCGGCGGTGGCGCGACTCCGATCGCCGTCGACGCGAGGATCGCGACCACGACCACCGCGAACATCCCCCCGATGATCTCCGGTGACGGCGCCCGTGGCGCCCGCGGCTTGGAAGGCGGCTGGCTCGGCGTCACGTGGCCGTGCCGGCGACCGGCTTGCCCAGCGCGGACTCGAGGTCCGCGGCACGCATGCCGCCGATGGTCCTGAACACGATCGCGAGGGTCGAGCGTCCCTCACGTCCGGAGATGATCAACCGGTCGTCCATGGCGGTGACGTCGAAATCCCGCACCGGGCCCTCGTGGCGCACCGTGAGCTGGCCGGCGTCGACCGGCCCGAAGACGCGGAGCTGGTCGCCGTCGCGGGCGATGGCATAGCACGCGCCGACCTCCATGCCGGCATTGCCCGACAGGTACACCCCCGTGGACAGCACGTCGCCGGGTGGCGGGTCGGCCACGGTCGCGGCGACGAAGTTGGATGGCGTGATCGTCGGTCGGACGCCCATGGACATCGGCGAGACCATCGGCCGCTCGGGCCAAGTCGAGCGCTGGTCGCGACGGGATGCGGTGCGCGCGCTGCCGATCGGCGTCGGCACGGCCACCGGCCGCGACGTTCCGGTGGTGGGCCGGGCGACCATCGCGTGACCTGAACTGGCGGAAACGTCGAGGTCGTAGGACCCTCCCGGGGGCGTCGGCGGGTTTGCCCCGGCCAGGCGGGCGGGCAGCAGATCACCGCATGTGTCGCACGCTGCGGGCCAACCTTGGATCCGGGTGTCACATGTCGGACATCGGCCGGGCGGGGCGACGGCGAGCAGACCGAGGGCGATCGGCCCGGTCAGGGCACCGAGCACGAACCAGATGAACGGACTGCGGGCGCGCAGCGTCGCATACCAACCGGCCATCGGCGCGGTGATACCCGCGACCAGGATCAGGATGATCGGGATGCTGTCGAAGGCCCCCTGCACGATTCCTCCACTGTCGAGCGACGGACGGCCATGCTACCGCGAAGCTGGCAGCGCCCCTGCGGTCGATGTCGCGAGAGCTCGTTTCGGACCCTGCCGTTTGGTGCGGGGGTGCACCGGAAGTGCGTCCGGGAGCCCGCTCCGAACACGGCCCGTGCAACGTTCGATTCGTAATCGCAAGTGTAATTGAGAGGTGGGGGCCTTACGATAGGGCCCCCGAGGGCTGGTACTTTGGGGTCGACCTCGGGGGAGGTAATGATCGGCCCGGTATCGGGCCACAGGGATCGACACCCTTCCTGGGGAGGACGGGGCAGTCGCGAGAGCCGGAGCCACCGTGGCGTCGGCACAAAGGGGGAAAGAGGAATGCGTGTCACCGTAGTCGGCTTGGGCTACGTAGGGCTCGTCACAGGAGCCTGCCTGGCCGAGTGGGGCCACGACGTGGTCGGCGTGGATGCCGATCCGCGTCGGCTCGCCACCCTGCGCGAAGGCCGGGTGCCGTTCCACGAGCCGCGGCTCCCGGAACTGGTCGCCGACGGGATCGGCAAGGGCACGCTGACCTTCACCGACGATCTCAAGGGATCGTCCGCCGCGGCCGACATGGTCATCGTGGCGGTCGGCACACACGACGGGAATGGCGGCTGGCAGACGGACACGGTCCGTGGGGCCCTGGCCGACATCGTCCCGGCGATGGCCGACAGCGCCACGCTGGTGATCCGCTCGACGTTGCCGCCCGACTTCATCAGGCAGCTCCCCTCGCTGGTGGCCAGCCGGCGGACGACCGCCGAGCGGCCGCTCATCCCGGTCATGCTCAACCCGGAATTCACCCGGGAGGGACGGGCAGTCCGCGACTACCAGCAACCCGACCGCATCGTCCTCGGTGTCGTCAGCGACCCGGATGGACACGGCGAGGCCGCACTCCGCGAGCTGTATCACTCGGCCGCAGCCCCGATCGTCGTCATGGGCGCGATCGACGCCGCGATCACCAAGCTCGGGGCGAACCTGTTCCTCGCGACCAAGATCAGCTTCGCCAATGAGCTGGCCGAGATCTGCGACGCCTTCGGCGCGGATGTCGCGACGGTCGTCGACGGCATGTCGTATGACAGCCGCATCGGTGGCTCGTTCCTGCGAGCCGGCGTCGGGTTCGGTGGCTCGTGCCTGCCGAATCAGGTCTCGATGACGATCCGGACTGCAGCCCAGGCCGGCGTCGACACCCCACTGCTGACCGCCGTCGACGAGGTCAATCATCGTCGCCGCAGCCAGGTCGTCGAGCGCGCGGCAAGCCTGCTTGATGGCACGGTCCGTGGCCGCCGCGTGGCTCTCCTCGGTCTGACGTTCAAGCCGGATACGGACGACCTGCGCGACGCGCCGGCCCTGACCATCGCGGGCGAGCTGCTGGAGCAGGGCGCCACGGTCATCGCCTATGACCCGATGCCCAGCGCCCGCGAGCGATCGGCCGACCTGGTGCCGGGGCTCGAGGTCGTGAGCGCGGCCGCCGACGCGATGCGCGATGCCGACATCGCCATCCTCGTGACGGAGTGGCCGGAGTTCGTCGACTTCGATTGGGCGATCGCCGCCGAGGCCATGCGCCGCCGGGTCATGATCGACGGGCGCAACGTCCTCAACGGCGAGGAGCTGGCGGCCCACGGCTTCACCTACACATCATTCGGCCGCGGAACGGTCGTGCCGGGCGACGTCACGGCAGGTACCGTGGCGGCTACCGGTTCGCTGACGTCCCTCCAGTGGGGTCGTGGATGACACCAGAACGACGCCACCACCTCGTCGTCGCCCTGATCGCGGCCCTCGCTGGGGCCGGGATCGGGCTCGAGATCGCGCGCGTCGGGATCATCATCTCCCCGAGCCTCGCCTGGTGGCTGGGCGTGCTCGGCGTCCTCGCCTTGGTGCTCGTCCTGCTGACGGCACCGGCCGAGCCCGCCGTGCCGGTCCCCACACCGGCTCGCGCCGGCTGGGCCGAGTTCCGGCGTGAACTCCGCCGCTCCCGTCGGAGCACGCGACCGATGACCCTGCTCCGGGCGCCGGGCCCGATCGGCCTGCTCGCCAACGCGGCGGACGACCCGGAGTCCCGCTCCCGCCGCCTGCACGAACACCTGCGCCTGGTCGACCGGACGTGGGTCGACGACGGCAGCGTCTACATGCTGCTGCCCGAGTCGTCGCGTGCCGCGGCCGACGCCCTCGTCGCGCGCATCATGACCGCCGCGCCGGAGCTGCTACCTGGCGAGGTTCGGCTGGCCACGTTCCCGGACGATGGCCTGACCAGCGGCGCCCTGATCTCGGCGGTGCACGGTGCCTCGCTCAGCGAAGTGCCGACGCCCATCCGAGCAGCGGCGATCGCCGAGGACGAGCCCGTCGTCGCAGAGGACGCTGACGCGACGAAGCAAGCCAACGAGCGAGCGGCCCGATGACGGACCGTTGGCAGGGCGAGGCCCGGACGACGCGCGGCTATGCCAGGACCAAACGAGCGATCGACATCGGCATCTGTCTCGTCGCGCTGCCGGTGCTGCTGCCCCTCGGGCTGCTGTGCGCGTTGGCGATCCGGCTCGAGACGCCCGGCGCGGTCCTGTTTTCGCAGCAGCGGACCGGCCAGCACGGTGTCCGCTTCCCGATGTTCAAGTTCCGGACGATGGTGCGCAATGCCGAGGAGCTCAAGGCGTCCCTCCAGCACCTCAACGTGCTGCCGCCACCCGACTTCAAGATCCCGAACGACCCGCGCGTGACACGCGTAGGCAAGTTCCTGCGCAAGACCAGCCTCGACGAGCTCCCGCAGATCCTCAACGTGATCCGCGGTGAGATGTCGATCGTGGGACCGCGACCGACGTCGTTCGCGGCGAGCACCTATGACCTGTGGCACTCGGAGCGGCTCGAGGTGTTGCCGGGCATCACCGGCCTGTGGCAGGTCAAGGGCCGCGCGACGATGACCTTCGACGAGCGCCTCCGCCTCGATATCGAGTACATGGAGCGGCGCTCGACGATGTACGACCTGCGGCTGATGGCCGAGACCGCGCTGGCGGTCTTCAAGGGGTCCGGCGTCTAGGTCCTGTCCGCCGTCATCCCGCGCCTGGCGAGGTGCCAGGCGATCTGCCTCGCCAGGCCCTCCGCGGGCTCGACTGACGGCGCGTAGCCGAGCGCCACACGCGCTCGTGCGACATCGGCACTCGTGTGGCGCTGGTCGCCGGGTCGCGCCGCCTCGCGCTCGACGATGGGTTCGATCCCGACGTGCTCGCCGATCAGCGCGATGGCGTCGTTGAGCGAGATCGTCCTACCGCCACCGATGTTGTAGATGCCGCCCATCGCGCCGCGTTCTAGCGCGAGGATGGTGCCAGTGACGGCGTCGTCGATGTAGGTGTTCGAGCGGGTCTGCTCGCCGTCCCCGTAGACGGTGATCGGCTGGCGGTCGAGCATCGCCTCGATGAACTTGTGATACGCCATGTCGGGTCGCTGGCGCGGACCGTAGATCGAGAAGTACCGGATGATCGTGGCGGGGAACTCGTGCAGCGCCACGTGCGCCAGGACGAGCTTCTCGGCGGCAAGCTTGGTGATGCCATAGGGCGATGAGGGCTGGAGCGGTCGATCCTCGTCGCCGATCGCCTCGGTCCCGTACACCGACGACGTCGACGCGAGCACAAAGCGTCGGACCCCGGCGCGCTGGGCGGCCTCGATGAGCCGATTGGTCGCCAGGATGTTGCACGAGGTGTACAACTCGAGATCGGTCCAGCTTCGCATCAGGCCGGCCATGGCTCCCTCGTGGAGGATGGCGTCCGCGCCCTCGAGCCACGGGTCGAGGTCGTCGGTCCGCAGGTCGACCTCGCCGAAGCGGAAGGTCGGCGCCTCGGCCAGCCCGGCGAGGTTGGCCTCCTTCATCGGTCGCGGGTAGTAGTCGATGAAGGCATCGAGCCCGACCACGTCGTGCCCGGCCGCGACCAGCGCCTCCGACAAGGTCGACCCGATGAACCCGGCTGCGCCGGTGACCACGACCCTCATGGCATCGCGTCCTGGGACACACTCACCTCGGATACGACGATGGCCTGGGTCGGCAGCGCGGGCGGGGTCTCGATGCAGACCGACCGCACCGTCTCGACCGCCGACATCCGCCAGTCCAGCGCGCTCGCGCTGGCCACCGCGGCCCCGGCGTCGGTCGTGACCCGCAGGTCGTAGGTCTTGTGCTCCTGGTCGATCGTCGCCGTCACGATGAAGAACCGGCCGGTCGGGAGGGTGGCGGTCGAACGGATCTTCGTTGCTCCATCGAACCAGGCGAGCACCTGCTTGTTCGTGACGCGGATGCTTGCCGTTTCACCACCGCTGCCCCGGACCGACAGGATCGTGGCGTCATCGAGGGCCACGCGCGTCAGCCGGATCCGGGCGCGAACGGTCAGCGCGGCGCCCGGGATCTCCGGGAAGTCCCGGCAGGCGCGAACGTCCGCCCCGGCACTCGCCAAGCGCATGGACTGGCTGCCGGGGCTGTCGGCGATCACCGAGAGGCGGTCCGGGGGATCCTCAGGCCGGGTGGACCAGCCCGGGGGTGCGGTCGGGCCGGTCGGCCACGGCTCGAACGTGTCCCGAAGGAGGGTCATGCTGGTCTTGGCCGGGGCGGGGGTGGGTTGCTTCGGGCGGGACGGGTCGGCCGGGTCGGCTGTGGGCGGCCCCGCCCCGAGGTCGACGACGCTGTGCACGTATCGACCGTTCGTCCGATCGTTCGCGAGCACGATCATGCCGGACTCCACCGTGAACGGCCCCTTGCTCGACGTCACGTTGTCGACCGTGGGCGCCGTCGTGCTCGAGATCAGCGGCACGCCTTCCCCTGTGTCGAACTCGATCCGATCGAGTGGCGAGCGCTTGTAGTAGATGGCGCCGCCGCTGCCCGGTGATGTCGCTGCCACCGCGATCGTCCCCCCGGTCGGGTCGACGAGGACGATGGGGCGCGCGTGCCGGTCACGGACCAACCCGACGACGGAGGTGGACCAATCCCCTTTGTCGTCACGGGTGGCCAGCAGCGTGAGCGGATCGAGCGATCGTCCGCCCGCCGCTTGGTCGTGGGTCGTCGACACCGCGGCGGCGACGCTCGTGTCGCCGTTCGCGAGCGGGTACGTGGCGAGGTTGAGCTGGTCATCCGGCAACGGTCCGGGCAGGATCGGTTCGGCGGCCGACCAGGCGTCGTCCGGCGCACCATCCTCGTGGACGCTGAAATGGGCCCCGGAGCGCTGATTCGTCCACGCCACCCCGATGCGACCGGGTCCGAACGCGATGACCGATGCGACATCTGCCGGGGTGATCGTCGCCTCGGGCGGAGCGAGGGCGAGGGGTGGGCTCCACAGCGTGGCCTGCTCGAGCGTGTGGCTCAGCCAGACCTTGTCGTCGGCTGCGTACGCGACCCACAGGACGTCGGTCGAGTCCATGGCGAGGACGGCAGGGCTTGCCCCCGTGGGCCTGATGGTGACCGGGAAGTCGGGGTCCATCGCGTACCGCTTGGTGCCGGCGTCGTATGTGAATCGCCGCATACGGATCGCGTGGTTCTCTGACGGTCGCGAGCCCCCGCTCACGACATAGAGATGCGAGCCATCCCACAGGACGTCGGCGTCGGCGATCGGGCGCTCGTCGATGAGGGTCCCGGTATCGGCCCAGACCTGGGTCTGTGGGTCGAGGGCGAAGATCCCGAGTCGGTTCGTCGTCGGACCGAACAGGGCGCCCCACCACCGTCCCTGCGCGAACCAGAGCTTGGACTGGGCCGTGCTCGTCGTCGGCGACCGCACGACCTCGGTGTTGACGGTGAAGTCGGGGAACGTGATGCCGGCGGTCGCCGGCGGGACCACTCCGTCGCTCGCGAGCGACGCCGTCGGACCGGCGCTGGGCAGCGGGCCGGTGGGAGCCGGGGCCTGCCGGGCGAGTGCCATCACAGCGACGATCGAGCCACCGATGACGACCACGAGGGCACCGAGGGCGAACCAGGTGCGCGGTGATACGTTCGTGACGACTTCCCCCTTAGTCCGGTCGACACCCGGTCATGGTCGCGGAGTGTACGACGGGACTCGCCCGCGCGGCCCTCGCGTGATGCGTCAACGCACCACGTCGAGACCGCCGGCCCAGGCAAGTTGGGCGCGCACCAGCGGGACGCTCGCTCGGCCGCCGACGTTGATCCGGCGGATCCGGTACCGGTCGGCGCGACGCATGTCGTTGCCACCTCGGCGTGTGGTCATGGCTAATTCCATCCCAGCGCGACGTGCGGCCTCGACGGCGGACTCCCCGTGGGCGCCGCTCGGGTAGGCCAGGACCGGGACCGGCGAGGCGACCGCACCCGTCTCGCGCTCCAGGTCCTTGTAGGAATCGGAGATCTCGTTGACCGCCCGTTCGATATCGACGCGGTCAAGGAGAGGGTGGTGACGCGTGTGCGGGGCGAGCGTGACGCCCTCGCCCGCCAGCCGACGGAGGTCGTCCCAATCGAGCACGGCCGGCTCGGTGGCCGCACCGCCAGCGACGTCCAGCGCGTCCACGATCCGCGCCACCTCGGAGAGGGTCGCGTCGTGGTCGAGGTCCT
This sequence comes from uncultured Chloroflexia bacterium, assembly GCA_963831715.1. GTDB lineage: Bacteria > Chloroflexota > Limnocylindria > Limnocylindrales > CSP1-4 > SPCO01. The sequence continues at coordinate 385,293 of CAWHRB010000001.1, forward strand.
TCAGCCAGGTCCGAAGCTGCCCCACGGTCGAGGTCGCCTCGTCGGCCCCGACCGGAAACACGCCGATCGGCGTCTCGAGCGACATCCGCGTCGTCGTCCGGACGGCGGCCCACAGCCGGTCCCACCAGAAACGCATCGACGGATCCGCGCTGAACGCCGTGGCCACGAACAACGTGGTAGGCACCGACGCCGCTTGCAGCACGGGCCAGGCATTGCTGGCGAAGTCACGGTAGCCGTCATCGAACGTCACCAGCACGGCTCGGCGTGGCAGCCGACGCGGGTCGTCGAGCGCCGCCAGGACATCCAGCATCGATACAGGATCGAACTCACGCGCGACCATCGCGACCTGGGCCGCGAGATCGGCCGGCGTCGCCGAGATGAGGTTCGGCATGAGATCCGGTCGCGCGTCCGGCTCGTCGACACGGTGGTAGGTCAGGATGGTCAGCACGCCCGGACGTCGCGGCAGCGCACGGTCCACGAGCGTCGAGGCAGCGCCGGCAAGCGGGCCCCGGCCGGCGGCGGCCACGATGCGGCGGAGGCGATCAGCCATCCGACCGCCGCGTGCCGCGCAGTCCATCGCGAGCGATCGTGACCAGCTGGGCGAGGCCCGGCGCGGGGTCCGACCAGGTCATCAGGTCATCGCCGATCCGCGGATCGAGCAGGCGCACGAGCGCCCCGATGGCCTCCGAGCGGCGGGGCCAGGGCATGCCTCGCTGACGTCGACGGCCGGACAGCACCGCGCCGATCCAGGCCACCTCGAGGCGAAGGTTCCGGGCTCGGACGCCGCACCGGTACTGGGTATCGACGGGCAGGGGATCGAGCGGTCGGTTGGCCGGACGCATGAGCAGCTCGGCGAGCCTCGCCGGGAAGTCCATCCCCGCTCGTGTCGCGAGCGGCAACGACCCCCAGACCCGGCCATTGATCTCCATGAGGTAGCCCACGCCGTCGTGGCCACGACGGAACTCGACCATCGCGAGACCGGTCCATTCGAGCTCGCCCAAGAGGCGAACGGCATGGTCGTACAGGTCGCCCTCGAGCGCGACGCTCACACGGAGCGAGCTGGCCCCGCCGGTCGGCGGCACCTCGCGCAGGCGGCGGTGCTGGAAGGCGGCCAGCGGCCGGCCATGGTCCATGAGCAGCTCGACGCCGACGCCCTCGCCGGGCGTCCAGCGCTGGAGCAGCACCGGCGTCCCGCTCGCGATGGCCGCGAGTCGCCCACGCAGCTCGGAGTGATCGACGGCATAGCCGACGACATTGGAGCGGATCGTCCGGTCCGGCAGGACCTGTCGCGAGGCAACCGGCTTCACGACGACCGGGTAGCCCAGATCCGCGGCCGCCGAGTCGACGTCGTCACCCGCCGTCACCATCCGCGTGGGTGGGAGCGGCACGCCGAGACGCTCGGCGAGCGCGATCGTCGCGGACTTGTCATGCGTGGCGGCGAGGCCGCCAGGGTCGGGGACCGCGAGCGTCGTCAGGCCCGCGAAGCGGTGACGAGCTTCGGCGATCGGCAGACCGAGCTCGTCGGTGATCGGGACGACCAGGTCGATGCCGGCGCTCTCCACGCGCGCCCGGATCGCCTCGACCACGTCATCGGGTCGGGCGGTCGGTCGGGGATACAGCAGTCGGTCGGTCGCGAATCGTGAGCGGAAGCCCGGGCTGGCCGGGTCCCAATCGGCGGCGGTCACCCGCCAGCCGAGCCGCCCCAGCGAGCGGATGAAGGCGATCGCGCTGCCCCGACTGGCATCGGTGATGAGCGCGTGGGGCGGGTCGCCGACGGGGCTCATCGATCCGCCGACCGCGCGGGAGCGTCGCCGGCCAAGCGCGACACGATGATCTCGGCCACCCGGTCCGTGACCGCGTCGACCGGCTGCGTGGCGTCGACCTCGACGAAGTCGTCGACGTGACCGGCGATCGCCCGGTACTCGTCGCGACGGCGCTCGAGCGCCTCGACCGTCCCTTCCCCTTTGCGCGCGAGAAGGACTTCGCCCGGAGCATCGAGATAGATGACGAGATCCGGACGCGGGTACAGGCGACCGAGAACCAGGCCGTGCAGCCGCTGCGACCACGATCGATCGCCCGCGTCGTCGTCGACGTCGTACGCGTGGTAATCGACGAAGAAGTGCCGGTCGAACAGCACGATCGCACCGGATCTCGTCCACCGCCAGGCTAGCCACTGCCGGTACCACTCTTCGGCGAAGCGGTTGCCCACCCGCAGCGCGGCCCGGACGTCGGCCACGCGCCGCCGGACGAAGGACCTCGAACGCGGGCGGCGAGGACCGTGCGACGGCGGTCCAGCGGTGTCCGGGGCCGCTCCGCGGGCGCGCTTGATGCGCCGGGCAAGCCTGGTCGTGGGGAGCATGACGTTGCTCGAATTGGTGCTCACGCCCATGTACAGGTAGCGGACCGGGACCGGGAGCAACGGCGGCAGGCCTCGCGCGACGGTGGTCTTTCCCGCCCCGTCAGGCCCGATCAGGGCGACGGTCGTCATGCGGGCGCGATCGCCGGTCGAACGGCTTCGAAGAGCGCGTGGATATCGACCGGGTACGGATGCGTCACGACGCATGCCGGGCGCCCGGCGAAGATCCGCTCGAGCAGCTCGCGCTGCCGCGCCTCGAAGGTCTCGAGGAACTCGTTGGCGATCGCCGGGTGCGCGAACCGTGCCTGCTCCATGAGGGCCAGCAGGTCTCGTCGCTCGTACATCAGCGAGGCGACCATGCGCGCGGCGACGTCGAGTGGGTCGACCGGCACGACCGTCGTCTCATCGCCCGCGGCGCTGACCACGAACAGGATGCGGTCCAGCGTGCCCGTCATGTCGCCGATGTCGCCGAACAGGGTCTCCGGCGCAAGGTCGACGTGGAGCTGGTCCTCGAGGACGGGTATCGCGCGACGCAACAGCCTGCCGGGTGGCAGGCGCCTGACCGCGCCCGGCAGGGCGCGATCGAACCGGCGCACGGCGGGGATCCCGCGCAGCTTGATGTGGTCACCCAGCCCGAGGTTCTCGCGCGCCTCCGGGAGCTGCTTCAGATGCCAGTCCCACAGCCGGATCGGCTCCGGGATGCCGTGCATGCGACCGTCACTCGTGAGGTAGACCCATTCGTCGCCGATGTAGCGCGCGCCCGCACCTGCCGCCGCCATCAGCAGCTCGGTCTTGCCACCCTTCGACCAGCCCGTGACGAGCGTGCCGACGCCGTCGAGCTCGAACGCTGCCGCGTGGAGAGGCAATGCGCCATTCACGAGGACCGTGAGGTTGAGGATCGCGATGAGAAAGGGCACGGCCGGGACGCCGCGCTCGCAGACGATCTCGCAGGGACCGCCGATGCGATCCATCGGGATCCGCACCACGACGGGCTTCTTGCGGCTCCGCAGGACGTAGAAACCGTCATCGGTCCAGCCGGCCTCGCGGGCGCCGAGGTAGCGCAGCCGCGACCGATCCTCGATGCGATCGACGAAGCGGATCGTGATCTCCGGTTCTCGATCGAGGGTGCGCGGCAGCGGGCCGAGCTGCCGCTCGACAGCCCGGATGTCAGCCCCGCCGGCGTCGAGCACGCGCACGCCTGCCAGACCGTGGAGATCAAAATCGACGGTCTCGCCCCGCGTCATCGGGCCTCGCGCGCTTGCTCGTGGGTCATGGACGCCTCGTGACATGTGGAAACGCTCGCCCGGCGGCCCCCGGCGACGACGAGGGACAGTACAGCACGCGACCCGGCGGAAGGGTCTCGCCGTCGGGACGTCGTGCCGCTACGATGCGCGCGTGCAGGATCTTGAACTCATCCTCATCACCGCGGGCGTCATCATCTCCGCGGCATATATCGTGGCCCAGGCCCGATCCCGGGGCACCACGGACCACATCGCGGTGCGGCTGCTTCTCGGGCTCATCCCGGCCGTCATGGCGGTGAGCGTCGTGCTCATCAATCGGTTCGACGTCGTCCCTGACGATGCCGAGCAGCCTCTGTGGCTCATCGCGATCGTCCTCATCTCTGCGGCGCTCATCGTCGGCACGGGGTATAGGCTCGCCAGACACTGACGGTCCCGCCAGCGACTGAGGGACTTGTATGTTCAAGCCTGCGCATGCGCGTGGCGGTGTCCATCCGCACCATGGTCCTACCCCATCTGGTCCAGTACCGACACTGAACCGGTATCCTTGCCGCGATCAGCCCGTAGGGGGCTTCCAAAGGGGGTTGCGTGGAACTCACCGGTTATCTCGCGGTCGCGCGTCGCTGGTGGTGGACGCTTCTGGTGGCGACGTGGGTCGCCGGCGTCTCCGGCTACGTGGTCGCATCGCAGATCCCGCCGACGTACGAGGCGGAGACACAGCTGCTCATCGGTCCGTACAACACCGACCGGGACACGCTGGCGGCGTCGGGCGACCTCGTCCAGACCTATTCGCAGCTCGTCACGACGACGCCGCTGCTGACGTCCGCTATCAGCGAAGCTGGGACCAGCCTGACGCCGGCCGAGCTCGCAATGGCCACCCGGGTGACGGCGAGCGACACGACGCGTTTCCTGAGCATCCGCGTCCAGGACACGAACCCGGAGATGGCGGCCCGGCTCGCTAACGCCCTCGCCGATGAGATCACGGCACTGGCATCCCGTGGCACGAGCCGACCCGAGGGCCAGATCCAGCCGGTCGACTTCGCCGTTCCCCCGACGGAACCGATCGCCCCGCAGAAGTCGTTGATCGTCGGCCTCGCTGCCCTCGCCGCCCTGATCGGGGCGATGGTCCTCGTGATGCTCGTCGAATACCTGAGCGCCGCGGTGCGGTCGGAGGACGAGCTCACCCGGCTGACCGGCCTGTCCCACCTCGGGAACGTCGACATCAGTCGCTCCCTGCCGTCGGGTGATCGTGGACTCCTCGACAAGGCGCCGGATTCGGCCGCTGCGGCCGCGTACCGACTCGTCCTAGCCAAGGCGGCCTTCCTCGAGCGCGGTCGTGCCGCACGTTCGATCGTCGTCGTCGGCGCCGGCTCCGATAGCGCCAGCAGCCAGGTCGCCGCGAACCTCGCCGCGATCACCGCGCGGGCCGGTCGGCAGGTCGTCCTGGTCGACTACGACTCGAGCGATGCATCCGTCACGCGCATCTTCGGTCTCTACGACCGCACCGGCGTGACCGATCTCATCGACGCCTCACCGGCCGATGTCTCGAGCCGGCTCGTGCGTGTCTCTTCCACGCTCCGGGTGCTGCCGTTCGGCCTCTCGGAGGATCCCGACACGATCGACGTCGCGCGCGCCTCGGCGGTCATCGCGACGCTCGTGGAGCACGCCGATCTCGTCATGATCAACGGCGGTGTGCTGCACCTGTCGGCCGGCGCCCTGGCGTGGGCCCAGGCGGCCGACACGGCAATCCTCGTCGCGGTGCGCGACCATGCCCGGCGCGACGACGTCGAGTACGCGGCCGAGAGCCTGCGTCTCGTCGGCGTCGAGGTCGCCGGGACCGTCCTCGCCGAGCGCAAGCGTGGCCTGGGTCGCGGTCGAGCCCGTGGCGGTGACCGCCCGCGGCCGGCCCCGGACACCCCCGGCGGTCCGACCCGCTCGACGCGCGAGGCTCCACGTACCGCGTACCCCGAGCCTGAACCACTCCGGGACTACCGGCCGCAGCCCGTGCCGGATACCTATCGCGGATCGACGCTGCGGATCGACACGGAGGTGCTGCCGGATGGCGACCCCGAGCCGACCAGCCCGCCTCGCCGCGCGCCTCGGCGTCGTGGCGACGCGCAGCCGAACGCCTAGGCGAACAGGCAGACCGCTCGGACACACGTCATGCGCATCCTGATCACCGGGGGCGCCGGGTACATCGGCTCCCTCACCGCGCGCCACCTGGCCGACGCCGGCCACGTCCCGATCGTCTTGGACGACCTGCGGAACGGGCATCGAGCCTCCATCGGCTCACTGCCGCTCGTCGTCGGCGATGTCCGAGACACGGATCTCGTGGCCGCCACCATCGAGCAGAACACGATCGACGCCGTCATCCATTTCGCTGCCCTGAAGTCGGTCGAGGACTCGGTCGCCGATCCGGGCGCCTACTTCGACGACAACGTCGGCGGGACGCTCGGCGTGCTCCGGGCGATGGCGCACAAAGGCGTCAGCCGTATCGTCTTCTCGTCGTCGTGCGCGGTGTACGGCATGCCCGATTCGCTGCCCGTGACCGAGGGATCGCCGATCCGACCGATGAACCCGTACGGCGAGACGAAGGCCGTCTCGGAGCGGCTGCTGCCGTGGTTCGAGTCCGCCCACGGCATCCGGTCGGCTGCGCTGCGCTACTTCAACGCCGCGGGTGCCGCCGAGGACGGATCGGCGGGCGAGGACTGGACCGGGGCTCAGAACCTCATCCCGGTGGTGTTGCGTACGGCCGCCGGTCAGCAACCGGTCGTCCGCGTGTTCGGAACGGACCACCCGACGCCCGACGGGACCGCGGTCCGCGACTACATCCACGTGCTCGACCTTGCCGAGGCCCACCGCCGCGCGCTCGAGGCCATCGACCTGCGCGATGAGTCGCTGACCGTGAATGTCGGGACCGGGATCGGGGCATCCGTCCGCGAGGTCCTCGATGCCGCTCGGCGCATCACGGGCCGCACGATCCACGCCGAGGAGGCGCCGCGGCGCGCGGGCGACCCGCCGGCGATCTGGGCGGATACCCGCCTGGCCGGGGAGTTGCTCGGTTGGCATGCGACGCGCTCGCTCGATGACATCGTCGGCTCGGCGTGGCGCTGGCACACGAGCCATCCGAACGGCTACGACTCGAAGGACTCGACGGGTCGAGCCTCGAGACTCGAGGCTGCCGGGTGACGACGACGGACGGCCTGACCGTCGCTTACGTGATGTCGCGCTTCCCGAAACTGACCGAGACGTTCATCCTGGCCGAGCTCGAGGCGATGGATCGGGCCGGCGTGGCGATCGAGCTCTATCCGCTGCTCCGCCAGTCGGGCGAACCGGTCCAACCGGCCGCGGTGCCCTGGGTCGAGCGCGCGCACTACCTTCCCTTCGCGTCGCCGGCCATCCTGCGGGCGCAATGGTCGTACCTCCGTGATCCTCGCCGACGGCGCCGCTATATCCGTGCGTTCGTGGACATGGTCCGCGGGACCTGGCGCAGCCCGAACTTCCTGGTCGGCGGGCTGGGCATCTTCCCGAAGATCGCGCGGGCTGCTCTCGAGATGCGCGAGAGCGGGGTCGATCACGTCCACTGCCACTTCGCGAATCACCCCGCCCTGGCGGGCTGGCTGATCCATCGACTCGTCGGCATCCCGTACAGCTTCACGGCCCACGGCTCCGACCTTCATGTCGATCGAACGATGTTGCCGACGAAGGTCCGTGAGGCGGCCTTCGTCGTGACGATCTCCGGCGACAACCGAGCGCTGATCGAGTCGACGACGGGACCGAGCGCCGTGGGCAAGGTCGAAGTCATCCACTGCGGCGTCGATCCTGCCGCGTTCGCGCCCACCGCTCGAAGGAGCGACGGCCCGCTGCGGATCGTGGCGATCGGCACGCTCCACGAGGTCAAGGGTCAGATCCACCTGATCGAGGCTTGCCACCGCCTCGCGGAGCGAGGCATCGCGTTCACGTGCCGGTTCATCGGCGAGGGCCCTGACCGGGACGCGCTCCAGGCACGCATCGACCAGTACGGACTCGGCGATCGGGTGACCCTGGTCGGGCGGATGACCAGTGACGCGGTGGCGGCCGAACTGGCTGCAGCGGATGTGCTCGCGGCGCCCAGCGTGCCGACCAAGGGCGGAAAGCGCGAAGGCATCCCGGTCGTCCTGATGGAGGCGATGGCGAGCGGCCTGCCGGTCGTGGCCAGTCGACTGTCGGGCATCCCCGAGCTCGTGACCGATGGTGTTAGCGGTCTGCTCGTGTCGCCTGGCGACGCCGATGCGTTCGCGAAAGCACTTGCCACGCTGGCGACGGATCCTGCGCTCCGCGCACGGCTCGGCGCGGCCGGGCGCGAGACGGTGATGCGCGAGTTCGACGTCGACCGCAACGCCGCAACGCTGGCCGACCGCATCCGGCGCTCGCTCGCGATCGACGACGCGCCAGGCGCAGCACCATCGAGCCCGTCGGAGTCCGACGTCGTCGCAGCGGATCCGGCGGCTTGAGCGCGCTCCTGTTCTGGCTTGCCACCGGGCTGATCGGCTACACGTATGTGGGCTTTCCGCTGCTCGTCATGCTCCGGGCGAGGCTTCGGCCGCGACCGCACGCGACCGCCAACGTGACGCCATCGGTCAGCGTCGTGATCGCCGCCCACGAGGAGGAGGCCTCGATCGGCGCCCGCGTCGACAACCTCCTCGCCGTCGACTACCCGCCCGAGCGGCTCGAGATCGTGATCGCATCGGATGGCTCGACCGATCGGACCGTCGCCGAGGCTCGCCGCGACGATCCACGCGTCCGCGTGTTGGACCTTCCACGCACCGGCAAGGCGAGCGCCCTCAACGCCGCCGTCGCCGCGTCCACCGGCGAGATCCTGGTCTTCTCGGACGCCAACACGGCCTACGCTCCGGACGCGATCCGCCAGCTGGTTCGCTCCTTCGCCGACCCGGAGGTCGGCGGGGTCGCCGGCAACCAGGTGTATCTGAAGGCGTTGCCCGGTACGCCACTCGACGCGAGTGATGCGACCGCCATCGGGGCGGGCGAACGGAGCTACTGGGACTTCGATCGGGTGCTCAAGGACGCCGAGAGCCTCGGCGGCAGCGTCATCTCGGCCACCGGCGCCATCTACGCGATCCGCCGGGAGCTGTTCCGCGAGGTGCCCGACGGCGTCACCGACGACTTCATGACCTCGACACGAGTGATCGCCGCAGGGCGCCGGCTCGTCTTCGAGCCGAACGCCGTGGCGCTCGAACCGGTGGCTGGCTCGAGTCGCAGCGAGTACAAGCGGAAGGTCCGGATCATGACCCGTGGGCTGCGTGGCGTGGCCATGGCGCGCGGTCTGCTGGATCCGCGGCGCACCGGGTTCTACGCCGTCCAGCTGTTCACCCATAAGGTCCTGCGCCGGCTCATGGCGATCCCATTGCTCGTCATCGCCGCTACGAGTGTCACGCTCTGGGAGAGCGGGCCGGTCTATCGTGTGGCCGTGCTCGGTCAGGTCCTGGTGTATGGCCTCGGCGGGATCGGTCTGGGGCTGCGCGGTCATGGTGCCGGCCGCCGGCCGTGGTTCTCGCTACCGGCCTTCTTCGTCCTCGTCAATATCGCGTCGTTGCACGCGGCGTGGAACCTCGTGTCCGGCCGCCGCATCGACCGCTGGCAGCCGGCCCGCCGCCCGGAGCCCGTTGCCGACACCGTCCAGGCACCGGAGGCCGGCGGATGACCACCCGCGGAGCGACGGTCGACCGTCGGATCGACGACTCCCGATCCGCGTCGGAGAAGGCGGCGATCGCCGCAGCCACGCTCATCGTCATGGGTGCCCTCGCGGCCGGCGTGCTCGCGGCCGACGCGCCGCTCGTCGCCGTCGCAGGCGCCAGCGCACTCTTCCTCGCCGTTGCGATCGTTCTGCGACCTGACGTCGCGACGCTGACGACCATCGCCATCATCTACAGCAATGCTGCCGTGGTGCTCGTGCGGTTCCATGGGGTCCCGGTCATCGTCGCCGCGGTCGTGCCCCTGCTGCTGGTCGTACCGTTGGCGCGCGACCTCGTCGTGCGGCGCTTGCCGGTCATCGCGCCACCGGCGATGGGCTGGATGGTCGTCCTGCTCGGCATCTATCTCGTGTCGGCCCTGTTCTCGATCGACACGAAGCGGTCGTGGGATGCCGTCGTCGTCTTCGTCACCGAGGGCTTCGCGCTCTACTTCCTGCTCATCAACGTCATCCGCACGCCGGAGGTGCTGCGCCAGGTCACGTGGGTGTTACTCGCCGCCGGAGCGGTCGTCGCCAGCCTGTCCGTCCACCAGGTGCTGACGGGCAACTACGACTCGAACTACTTCGGGTTCGCCCAGGCCGACACATCGATCCGGACCGGGGTCACCACGCTGACCGGCGAGGTGCTGCAGCCGCGCATGGCGGGCTCCATCGGCGAGACGAACCGGTTCGCTCAGACGATGCTGATGCTCGTACCCCTCGGGATCTTCCGCGTCTTCGCCGAGCGCTCGGTGGCACTGCGCGTGATCGCCGGGGTGATGACCCTCGCGCTCACGCTGGGGGTGGTGCTGTCGTTCTCACGCGGCGGCGCGGTCGGCCTGCTCGCCTTGGTCATCGTCCTGCTGGTGCTGCGCCTGATCAAGCTCCGCCACGTGCTGCTGCTGGTGGTGGTGCTGGTGGCGATCCTGTCCGTGTTCCCGCAGTACGCCGATCGCCTGACGTCGCTCGTCGCCGCCAGCGGCCTCGAAACCGGTGGCGCGACGGTGGTCGACAACTCACTGCTGAGCCGCGCGACCGAGACGCTGGCCGCGGCGCTCGTGATCGTCGACCATCCACTCGTCGGCGTGGGGCCCGCGATGTTCTCGTACTACTACGAGCCGTACGCGAACGTGGTGGGCATCCTCGTCCGGAATGACGTCGAACGGGAGGCGCACAACCTCTACCTTGGGATCGGCGCCGAGCTGGGTATCCCGGGGCTGATCGCCTTCCTCATGGTCGCGCTCCTGACGGTCCGCTCGCTGCTGGCCGCCCGGCGGGCCAGCCTCGTCCGCCGGCCAGATCTCGAGCGGCTCACGACACCGTTCCTCCTGGCGCTCATGACCTACTTCGTGACCGGGATGTTCCTGCACCTCTCATTCGGCCGGTTCTACTGGGTGATCCTGGCCGTGGCCACTGCCGCAGCACTCATCACGCTGCGCGAGACGGCCGCATCCACCGAGGACGAACCGGCCGTCGCAGCCGGGGCTCGCGCCCCGTCCGCGGCTCAGAGACCCATCAACCAGTCGGTGTAGCCGAAGTTCTTGCCGGTCCGCGCCGGTGGCGCGGCACGGTATGTCGTACCGTAGCGGCGGTCGATGACCCAGGGCTGCCACTGGTCGTCGCCATCGGCGATCCAGCGCACGCGCCCATACAGGAACTTCGCCGCCCGGAGTAGCGCGCGGTCCGACCAGTTCCAGGCGTCGTAGCCGGCGACGCGGAGCAGCTCTGCCTGGAGCACGGCGCCCTGCAGCCCCTCCCAGGCGTAGCCGGTGAATGTGGGCGGCCAGGCGAACGCACCGCCGCGACGCATCTCCTCAGGCAGCGCACCGCCGATCTCGATGCCATTCCTCGTGCACCCGGTCGCGTTGATGCCCACGGGCTTGGACGGATCACACTGCCAGGCGAGGTCGCCGTACTTGAAGCCGGCGTACGCGGTTCGATCGCCGAGATACCCGCGGAAGACCTGTGCCGTGCGCGCAAGTTGGGTCGCGTCACCCAGGTATGCAGCGATCGCCGCGCGGGCGGCGCCTGCGTGGGTGCCCCAGTTGTTCGGTCGCTCCTCGTGGGTGCTGATCAGCGTCCGGCCGTCGAGTGCCTTGGTGAGGAGGGCGCGGAGCCACGGCCGGAAAGCCCCGCTGTCGAACGCGGGATCCGCGGTCTTCAGGGAGATCAGGTCGGCCGCGATGACGTAGGCGGGCAGGTTGCGGCCGAGGGCGAGCGTGCGTCCGCCGGCCTCCGTGCCCAACGCGCCGCGGAGCGCCGAGACGACGCTCGCTCGATAGCTCGGGGCGCCCGTGCGCGCGTAGACGAGGGCCTTGGCGAGCACGTGCTGGTCGGAGTTGTCGTCCTGGTTCGAGATCTTCGGGATGCCCATCGACGCGTCCGCGCGCGCCTTGAGCGAGGTCCACGCGGCGCCCGACATCGGCAAGCGGGCGATCTCCGCGGCCGAGATGAGGATGCCGCTGCCCGGCGTGACGGGGGCCGGCGGCGTCGTGGGCGTCGGGGCCGGCGTCGGTGTGGGCTTGGGCGCAGGCGTCGCCGTCGGCTTCGGGGTCACGGCCGGCGTAGCGGTCGCGGTCGGGGCCGCGATGGCGGTCGCCGTGGCCGTCGGCGTCGGGGCCGCCGTCGGGTTCGGAGCCGGAGTCAGGGTCGGGGTCGGTTCCGCGGTGGGCTCGGCAACTGGCTCGGCCGTCGGTTCCGGCGTCGGGTCCGCGGCAGGCGGGGCGGCAACGACCTCGATCTCGAGCTCTGCGCGCTCGTCGCCGTCAGCGTCGACCGCCGTGATCTCATGCTCGCCGACGTCGAACGACGCAGGCAGGCTGAACCGCGCCGTGAAGGAGCCACGACTGTCGGTCCGGAAGGTGGCGATCTCGTCGTCATCGTCCGTGAGCAACGCGCCGTCCATGCGGCGTTCGAAGCCGACGCCCTTCACCGTGACGTCCTGCCCAGGGGTGGGCTCCTCCGGGGTCACCCGCAGCGTCGGGCTCGCAGCAGAGGTGATCAGCATCGGCACGATGAGGGCCGGCACCAGGAGCAGGATCGGGATGGTCGCCAGCCGGTCGCGCAGCTTCGAGCGCCGGGGTGGTCGCGCCTGGGGCGTCGGATCCGAAACCCGGTCCTTGCGATCGGCGATGGCGATATTCCGCACCGTGTCCTCCCTGCGTGCTCGGATAGGCATCCGGGAGGTGCGGGCGGACGACGTGTCGTCGGGACGGTGAGCGCCCCAGGCGTGCTGCATTCGACGTCGGCAACCCGGCTACCTGGGGTCCCAGGCCCGTGGCTTTGCGGCCCCGCCTCACGACGGGTGTGCCTGTTCGGTTGTGGGCCACCATGGCGCCCAGGCGTTCGGTGTAGCAATCGGTCGATGGTCCCGGGGCCGGGACGATGGGTGGCCTTGCCCGGCCGGACGTGGTGCCAGGAGGCCACGCTGCGTCGACCCGCGACCGGACCGGACTCGACCGGACCTCACGGCCCGAAGGTACCGACTAGCTGCCGTACAGCCAGTCCGTATAGCCGAAGACCCGGCCGAACCCGGCGGGTTCCGTCGGCAGGTCGAGCCCATAGCGTGCGTTGAGCAGCCACGGCACGTGATAACTGACCTCGGAGCGATTCCAGGTCAGCCCACCGGCCTCGCCCGAGCGGGAGACGATGCCAGCCGCCCGCTTCAGGGCCTCGTCGGACCACGTCCAGGCATCGCCGAACCCGTTGACGGTCAGGAGCTCGGCCTGGAGCGACAGGCCCTGGAGGGACTCGAGCGTATAGCCGATCCCGTCGCGGCCCGGTGGCCACTTGCGGTTCCCACCGCGATCGATGTCACGGACGATGGCACCGTCGAGGTCGATACCGCCGAGTTCGCACGGCGGGTTCACCGGCGTATATTCGTCGGGGTCGCAGGCCCAGCTCTTCGCGCCCTCGACCGCCTGGAAGCGTGACCAGGACGAGCGATCACCCAGGAAGCCGCGAAGGATCTGGGCCGCGCGGGCCACGTCGGCAGTGTCGCCGAGGTACAGGCTCGCGGCGATCCGCGACGCTCCCGTGAATGAACCCCAGTTGTTGGGTGCGTCCTCGTGGGTGCCGGTCAGCGTCCGCCACCGGCCGTGGCCGCCGAGCTCGCGCGTGCGGATGGCGTCGAGCCAGTTCCGGAAACGATCATCATCGGGACCGGACAACCCGATGAAGTCGGCCGCCAGGACGTACGCCCCGAGTTGCCGGCCGAGCGACAGGATCGAGTTGTCCGCACCGACCTGCTCGGTGCCGATGACCGACATGATCTGGGAGCGTGCCCGGTCGCCGTAACCAGGATCGCCCGTCCGGGCGAACACGAGCGCCGTCGCCAGCGTCATCACGCCATGGCGGTCGTCCTGGTCCGTGAGGTCGGGCTCCCCGGGCGGATCGTTCGCCAGGGCGACGAGGTTGTCCCACGCCGGACCGCTCGTTGGCAGGGCCATGAAGTCCGCCTTGTCCATGAGGAGGAACTCGTCACGCGGACGCGGCGACGGCGGCAGAGGAGTCGGTGAGGTGGGCACGGTCGGCGTCGGCTCGTCGGTCGAGCCGGCCGTCGCTGATGGCGTGTCGACGACGGCGGTCGATGGCGTCGGCGCGAGGCTGCCAGACGGCCCCGAGATCAGCGGCTGCCAGATCGCGATGAGGATCGCGCCGATCACCGCGATGCCGATCACGGCCCACAGCGGTTTCCCGCGACGGCGAGGCGGCGGTCCCGGCGGGCCGGCTTCTCCTGGCGACGGTCCTTCGGGCGGGACGCCGGGTGGCGTGGACGAGGACGTCGTCGGCTCGGCCGGCGGAGTCGGGCCGTCGGGTGTGGGCGGCGTCGGCATCCTGATCGTCGGGCTCTCGTCAGCCATCTCGGCGCAAAGTCTACGAGGACGGCTCAGAAACGCCGGTCGGCGTGACGATCGCCGCGACGGTGGTGGTGCATCGACGCACCGAGGTGCACGAACCGGACCGAGGCGGGGGTGACACGCCCGGCCATCGGATGGCAGACTTTGCAGGGATCAGCCCCGGGGGATCGCCGGGGCTTCCGAGCGGTCCGTGCTCACCGCGGACCACCAGACCCAGCCCCGTCACCCGGCCGCGCCGTCTGCGGTCGGCTTGCCGTTCGTTCGTCGCTCGATCCGGCGACGTCCAGGTAGGAAGGAGCGTCATGCGCTCGGTCAGCAACGGCGTCCAGTGGACGTCTCGCGTCTCCCCCAAGGTCACGGCCGCCCTCGTGGCCATCGCCCTCCTGATCCCCGCCGCCGCCCCCGCCCCCGCCGAAGCTGCGACCGACTACATCCTGATGTCGCGCTCGGCCCTTCTCCGACGTCCGGTCAGTGGCACGCCATGGCGGAACCTCAAGGCTGTCGCCGATGGGAGTCTCGGTAGCCCGAATCTGTGCGACCAGCACGCTCGACACCACCTCCGGACGCTCGCCGCGGCGCTGGTCTACGCACGGACCGGACGGAGCTCGTACGGATCCAAGGCGCGCGCCGGCGTGATGGCCGCCATCCGGACGCAGCGGGTCGGCTGCGACAACGCGACGCTCGCGCTCGGCCGGCAGCTCCCGGCCTACGTCCTGGCCGCCGACTTCGCCGGCCTCACCGGCGCATCCGATTCGACGTTCCGGTCCTGGTTGCGCGCGATCCGGCGCAAGGACATCGGCGGGCACAGCATCTGGGATTCGCTCTATCGCACCCACCTGCGGTCCGCGGCCAACTGGGGCGCCCACGCCGGCGCCGCGCGAATCGCCGCGAGCCTCTATCTCGGGGACACGGCCGACGTTCGGGCCGCATCCCGCGTCACTCGCGGGTTCCTCGGCGACCGCAGCGCGTATCGCTTCTGGGACAGGCTGAGTAGCGCGTCCAAGTCGTGGGCGTGCTCGCCGACCAACTACACGCCGGTCAACGGCTGGTGCCGGCGTGGCGGCATCCTCGTGGATGGCGCGGTGGTTGCGGACATCGGTCGCGGCGGGTATCGCCGCTGGCCTCCTGGCGATACCGGCATCCAGTACCAGCTCGAGTCCATCCAGGGCCTCGGTCTCCAGGTCGAGCTGCTGTACCAGAACGGCTACTCGTCGGCCTGGCGCTGGTCCAACCGTGCGCTGAAGCGGATGGCCATGGTCGTCAGCCGGTCGAAGGCCTCTGGCGGCACAGGCTGGAACGAGACTCAGGCGTCACGCCAGATGCCGTGGTTGCTCAACCGCCGGCTGGGGATGCATCTCCCGCGCTCCTACTCCGGCATGGGCCGATCGATCGGCTTCACCGACTGGCTCTGGGGCTAGCACCCGGCACGCGATAGGTCCGCGACCCCGCAAGCACCAGCGTCCGCGTGATGGCCGCCCGACCCCCTATGGGCGGTCGTCACGCCGGGCGCCCAAGAGCGCCGCTCGTGGGCGGCCGATGCCTGCGTTATCGACTCCGCGCCTCACTCACGCACCGTCAGGTGCGCTCGCTTCGGTGCTCGTCTCTGCCTTGGCCTCGACCGCCCTCTCGCGGCGCTCGGCCACGTTCCGACAGGCGGTCGTCATAGCGTCGGTCACGCCATGCTAGGGCGGCTTTGAGGCCGTCGCGCTTGACGATCGTGTCCCATTCGCGCTGCTCGGGCGTGTCGGCCGCGTTGATGATGGCGCCGAGGTCGAGGCCCGCCTCTACCGCGAGCCGGAATCCCGCCGCGTCCATGGCCCGGTTCAGCATGCGTTTGGTCGGGCCCATGACCTCCGGAGACGTCCGGGCGAGGCGGTCGGCGAGCGCATCCACCTCGGCCGCGAGACGGTCCGCCGGCACCACCCGGTTGATGAGCCCGATCCGCTCGGCCTCGACGGCGTCGATCAGGTCGCCCGTGAGCAGCAGCTCGCGGGTCTTCTTCTGACCGATGAGGTACGGCATCAGGAGCGTGACCGGCGCCGACCCGTAGCGGATCTCCGGTTCACCGAGCATCGTCCCCTCGGCCGCGACGATGAGGTCGCAGGCCATCGCCAGCTCGAGGCCGCCGGCCAGCGCGTATCCGTGGATCTGCGCGATGACCGGCTTCGGCGAGTCGAGGAAGCGCAGCGTCGCGGCGACGTCCGCCGCGAGCAGGGCCCGCCAGGTGACGGGTCCGCTGATGTCCGAACCCGCCTCCTCGGTCAGGTCGTAGCCGGCGCAGAAGGCGCGACCGGCTCCCTCGAGCACGATCACCCGCACGTCCGGGTCGGACTCGGCCGCGTCGAGGGCGTCGAGCAGCGCGTGCACGAGCGGTCCGTCGAGCGCATTGAGCTTGGTGGGCCGGTCGAGCACCAGGCGGACGCCCCAATCGGTGCGTGTCGTGCGCAGGACCGATCCGTCAGCCATGGTCGGCGACCACGACAAGCGCATCGACGGCGACCGCGCCGTCTGCCGTGGCGATCACGGGGTTGAGGTCGATCTCGAGGATGTCGGGCCGCTCGAAGGCGAACGCGGCGACGCCCGCGACCAGCTCGGCGAGGCCCTCGCGATCGATCGCCGGACGTCCCCTGAACTCGTCGAGCAAGGTCGTCCCGCGGAGCTCGTCCAGCATCTCGAGGGCGACCGCACGTGGGACCGGTGCGAGGCGGACCGCGACGTCGTCCAGCACCTCTGCGAGCACGCCACCAAAGCCGACCATCACGCACGGCCCGAACGACGCATCGCGGCGTGCACCGACGATCAACTCCACGCCGGGCTCGGCCATCGGCTGGACCAGCAGGCCGCGCGCGTCGATGCCGCGCCGTCGGGCGGCATCGAGGAGGTCACGGGCCGCGCCCCGTATCGCGTCGTCGCCGCGGAGTCCAAGGGCGACCAAGCCGAGATCGCTCTTGTGCGGCAGATCGGCCGCGTCGACCTTCAGCACGACCGCATGGCCACCGAGCGGCCGTGCTGCTTCGACGGCAGCATCCACGTCCCGGACCGCGACGGCCGGCGTGACGGCCAGGCCGGCCCGGCGCAGCAGGTCGAGACTCTCGCGCTCGGCCAGCGGTCGCGCGACAGACGCCCCAGGAGGACGAATGGCAGCGGCGTCCTGGCCATAGGCGGTCCGGTCGGCGGCAAGCGCCGGCCACGAAGCCCGCCACGGCCCGGCGTTGACGCGAGCCTCGTGGCGGCGCGTCCACCGGGCGACCGAGCCGATCGCCCGGAATGCCTCGCGCGCGCCACGCAGCAAGGGCGCACCGCCGCCCTGCTCGTCGAGGACGGCCTTGGTCTCGGGCGGCGGCTCACCCGATGTCAAAGACACGTAGACCGGCAGCAGCCACGGCCGCTCGCGTGTCGCGTCGAGCAGCGCTCGGGTCACCTCGTCGGCGGTCGCGACCTCCGCGGCCATCGATCGATACGGGAAGTCGTGGACCTGGACGAGCACGTCGTACGCTTCGGACGCCGCCATGGCCTCGAAGACGACCCCATACGCGGTCGTCGCGTCCGCGGCGCCCCACGGATCGAGCGGGTTCCCGATGAAGCCCATCGTAGGGAGGGCCTCCATGATCCGGTCGCGCGCATCGCTCGGGATCGGCGGCAGGTCGAGTCCGGCGTCCGGCGCCAGGTCGGCGATGAGCGACGCTTCGCCGGTGCTGACCGTGACGACGCCCGTCCGTCCACGCCCGATGCCCCTACCCGTCCGCCGGATGCCCTCGACGAGCTCGGCCGTCTCGAGCAGCTCGTCGAGGTCGGCGCAGCGGATCACGCCGGCCGCATCGAGGGCTGCGTCCGTCGCACGGGCCTCGCCCGCGAGTGAGCCTGAATGGGCGATGGCTGCGGCGCGTGCGTGCTCGCTCTGCCCGACCTTGACGGCCATGATCGGCTTGCCGAGCGCCAGGGCGCGATCCGCCAGTGCCAGAAACCGCTCGGGCCGACGAAACCCCTCCAGGAACAGGATGACCGAGGTCGTCTCCGGGTCGTCGAGGCAATACGCAAGGTAGTCGCAGACGTCGAGGATGACCTCCGATCCGCAGCTGATGATCCGGCTGAAGCCGACCCGCGACCCCGACTGGACGAACGCATCGGTCACCGACCCCGATTGGGCGATGCCCGCGACCCCGCCACGGGGCAGGTATGGCGAGACGTCGCCGATGTAGCTCGACGTATTGACGGTGAGGTCGATGACGCCCATGCAGTTCGGCCCCACGAGCGCCATCCCGTGTCGGCGGGCGATCTCGGCGACCTCTGCCTGCATCGCGGCGGCGGCCGCACCACCCTCGACGACACCGCCACCAGGGATGATCACCACCGGGATCCCGGCATCGGCGGCTGCCTGCGTGACGATGGCCGCGCGGAGCGGGTTGAGCGCCACGAGGGCGATGTCCGGGCGCTCCGGTAACTCGTCGAGGGACGGATAGCACGGCTGACCCAGCAGCTCGTCGTACTTCGGGTTCACGAAGTGACAGCGGGTCGCGCTGCCCATCAGCCGGAGGTTGTCGCGAACGGTCTCGGCGATCCAGCTCCGGGCGGACGCGCCGACGATCGCGATCGAGTCGGGCCGGAACACGGGTCGCAGGTCGATCTCGCCGGATCGCACGATCGGCTCGGTCGCGGTCAGCGCGGGCTCCGTCATCCGACCACGCGGTCCACGCCGCGGCGCTCCAGGGCGCGCGCGATGATCAATCGCTGGATCTCGGACGTCCCCTCCCAGATCCGGTCGACCCGAAGCTCCCGGAAGAACCGTTCAGCGGCCGTCTCGCGCATGTAGCCGCGACCGCCGAAGACCTGGACGACGCGGTCGGCGCAGCGGAAGGCCGCCTCCGACGCGAACAGCTTCGCCAGCGACGCCTTGGCATGGACGACCTTCGGGTCGGCGCCGCTGTCAGCCAGGACCGCTGCCTCACGGGTGAGCAGCCGGGCGGCGGATGCGTCGGCCGCCGAGTCGGCCAGGGGGAACGACACGCCCTGGAAGTCGTAGATGCGCTCGCCGAACTGAACGCGCCCCGTGGCCCACTCGACGGCTTCGGTCAGGAGGCGCTCCATCGCCCCGCTGCAGCGCGCTCCGATGTGGATGCGTTCCTCGACGAACCACTCGTTGGTCAGCGCATCGGCGCGGCCGATCCCGCCGAGGACCGCCGTGGCCGGCACGCGGACGTCCTGGAGCACGAACTGCGGGTGCCGGTCGGCGAACGTGTGCATGTAAGCAGGGTCGTGCGACATGGTGAGACCAGGCGTGTCGTAGTCGACCAGGAACAGCGTCGGCGCGCTCGCTTCGCCGTCGACGACGTTGCAGTGGAAGATCATGAAATCGGTGTCCGGCGGCCCGGTCACGAACCACTTCTCGCCGTTGAGGACATAGTCGCCCGTGGACCGGTCCTCGACGGCCGTGGCCGTGAGCGCCCGCGCGTCCGAGCCGGCGCCCGCCTCGGTGATCGCGTAACTCCCATTCCGCTCCCCCCGCAGGCTCGGTTCGAGGTAGCGCGGCCGCTGCTCCGGATCGCAGTGGACGAGCGCGTTGTACCCGCCTGGGATCAGCCCCCACAGCCCACCGGTGACCTGGCCGAGCTGTTCGTGGACGAGGACCTGCTCGAGAAGGGTCCAGCCTTGACCGCCGAGCTCGCGCGGGAAGCTGCCGCCATGGAGGTTCGCCTCGATCGCCTTCGCCTTCACCTCACGCTCGACGACCGGATCGATCCGGCCGCCCGACGTCTCGAAGTCCACCTCCAGGGGTTGAAGGACGTCCTGGACGAATCGACGCGCTCGAGCCTGGAGCGCGACCTGGTCCGGGTTCAGGGTGAGGTCCATCGCAACAAGGATGGCGCACGCAATGGACCCGCTCGGCCCGATGTCGCAGGGCACGGGACGGTCCGCCGAACGAGGAACGCGGCCTTCCGGTATCGTCGGCGGGCCTCGGGGGGACGGTCGCACGATCGGACGGGGGACGCGGAGCGGAGGAAGCGTGGGTTCGAGCACGGACGAGACCCAGGGCATCTCCGCGGCCCTGGACCCGGAGGCCGAGGGCGTCATCGATTCGGACGCCGGACGGTCGGCGAACCGCCAGCAGATCCGCGGTTCGAGCCTGCTCCTCGTCGGTCGGATGATCGGGCTGGCGCTCGATTTCGTGGCGCAGGTCCTGATCGTGCGCTACCTGGAGAAGACCGAGTACGGTGCATTCGCTCTCGCGATGTCGATCGTCGCCATCGGCACGACGGTCTGTCTGCTCGGGCTCGAGCGCACGGTCGGCCGGTTCGCCCCGATCTACCAGGAGAAGGGCGACCTCGGACGGATGTGGGGGACGATCACCGTCGTCGTCGTGACGGTCATCACGATGGGCCTGGCCGTCATCCTCGCCGTCTACGCGTTCCAGGGGGTCCTGGGCGGGCTGGTCAAGAACGAGCTCGCGCTGTCGATCCTCCTGCTGATGATCGTCCTTGCCCCGCTCCAGGCCCTCGACAGCCTGCTGATCTCGCTGTTCGCGACCTTCGGTTCGGCCCGCTCGATCTTCCTCCGGCGATATGTCTTCGCCCCGGTGCTCCAGCTCAGCATCGTGATCGCGCTGGTCGCGACGGGGAGCGGCGTCCGTCTGCTGGCGCTTGGCTACGTCGTCGCCGCGGCCGTCGGCATCCTGATCTACACCGTCGTCCTGCTGCGGATGTTGCGGAACCAGGGTCTGCTGGCGGAATTGCGACGAGACACGATCCGCCTCCCGACGCGCGAGATCTTCGCCTTTTCGATCCCCCTGCTCGCCTCTGACCTCGTGATGGTCCTGCGCACGTCGCTCACCGTCGTCCTCATCGAGGTCCTGCGCAGCACCAGCGAGGTCGCCGAGTTCCGCGCCGTGATGCCGATCGCGATCCAGAACCTCTTCGTCGCGACGAGCTTCCGCTTCATCTTCACCCCGGGAGCGTCGCGGCTGTACGCGCGCGACGATCACAAGGCGCTCAATGACCTCTACTGGCAGACCGCCGCCTGGATCGCGATCCTGAGCTTCCCGCTGTTCGCCCTCTGCGTCGGTTTCGCCGAGCCGCTGACGGTGCTCCTGTTCGGCCCGCAATACCAAGGAGCCGGCATCGTCCTCAGCATCCTGTGCGTCGGCTATTACGTGAATGGGGCTCTTGGCTTCAACTCGCTCGTCTTGCGTGTGTTCGGCCGCGTCCGGTACCTGGTCACCGCCGACCTGATCACGGCCGCGGTCAACATCGTCGTGGCCATCCTGCTGATCCGCGAGTTCGGGGCGGTCGGGGCCGCGATCGCGACGACCGGCACCCTGCTGGTCCAGAACGCCGCCTATCAGTTCGGACTCAAGAAGGAGACATGGGTGGCGGCCATCGACCCCCGCTACATCCGGCCCTACGCCTCCATCGTGGTCGGCACGATCGTGGTCGTCACCGTCGCGGTTTTGGTGCAACCCCCGTTCATCCTGGGCATCGTGCTGGTCGGCATCGTCTCGGCCGTGGTGTTCGCGCTCAACCGCCACTCTTTGCAGATCGTCGACACGTACCCGGAGCTCGGCCGGTTCAGGCTGATGCGTCGGCTCTTCGGCGACCCATCGTCATCGTGAACGGAGACAGCCAGCGGCGATCCCGGGTACCGCCCGAATTCGAGTCGCTCGCCTACCTGTACCAGCCCGCCGACCCGGCCATCGAGTCCGCGACCGTCGAGGCGGACGAGCGCTGGCTCGTGCCGGACTCGGCCCACGACGACGTCGATGTCGTCCTGTGGGGGCGGCTGGCACGCAACGAGCGACCGACGGCCAACCTCGTCCCGATCGCGATCCGGCGCGAGATGGCCATCGCCCGGCTGCGCACGCGACCGCCCGGACGGCTCCGCGTCGCCGCCCTGCATCGACTCCCGCCGGTGCGCCGGCCGGGGCTCATCCGGGGACCGATCCGGGCAGCGACGCTCGGCGGCGTCCTCGTCGAGATGGTGCGGCGGGGCGGGGTCGGCGGCGATCGACCGACGCGCGTCATCGACGCGGTCGTCACGGCGGCCGGATCGGACCCGAGCGGCCTCCGCCTTCGACCCAGCGGAGACGGGTCGGCGCTCGCGCGGGTCACGCTCGCCGACGGCACCGACGCCGAGCTGCGAGTCGCCAAGGCCGGGCACACGAAGGACCCGGCCCGAGGCCATGCCGGGCTGCAGGCGCTGGAGAGCGCACGCGTGCCCATGGTCCCGAGACCCCTCGGCGGCGGCACCACGGCCGGCGCTGCGTGGTCGGCCGAATCGGTCATGACCGGCATGCACGTCCAGGCGCTGACGTCCGACCTCGTCAACGAGGTCACGACGTTCCTGGCCGTCCTGCCGGTGGGCACCGGCACCCGCCAGGCGATCGACGACCACCTGGACGAGGTCGCCGTGTTCTTCCCCGAGCACGCAGCCGCACTGAAGAGCGTCGCCGAGGCGGCCGCCCGATGGAGCGCCGGGTTGCGACCGGTACTGATCCACGGCGACCTGTGGCTCAACAACCTGTTCACGGTCGATGGCCGGCTGTCCGCCGTGTTCGACTGGGATACGTGGCACCCGTCCGGTCTGCCCGGCACCGACCTCCTCACCTTGCTGGCGGCGGAGGCCCGCACCCAAGAGCGGCGTGATATCGGTCGCTTGCTGATCGAGGACTACTGGAAGAGCCAGGAAGTCGCGGATGCGTTCACGACCTATTTCCGGTCGCGGCGGTGGCCCGTCCCGGACGCGGCGGGGCACGCGGCGATCGCGACCGGCTGGTGGGCGAGCCGGATGGCCGGTTCGCTGCACCGTGCGCTTCGGCAGATCGACGATCCCGCGTGGGTGCAGCGCAACCTCGTCGATGTGCTCCCGCGGTTCGAGCAGCTGGAGCGAGAGCTGGGCTGAGCCCCGGCGCTACTCGATGACGAGGTCGGGCTGCACGTCGGGTGCGACCGGCGGATAGGCCGGCTTCAGACCCGCGATCGTGTCGGCCAGGATCGACGCCACCGCCAGGTTGCGGAACCACTTGCGGTTCGCCGGGATGACGTACCACGGAGCGGCGTCGGTCGACGTCTTGCTCAGCGCCTCATCGAACGCCGCCTGATAGTCATCCCAGCGCTTCCGTTCCTCGAGATCGCCCATCGCGAACTTCCAGCGCTTCGACGGGTCGTCGTAGCGTGCCTGGAATCGCTCGCGCTGCTCGTCCTTGTCGATGGCTAGGAAGAACTTGACGATGGTCGTCCCGTTGGCGGCCAGGTGCCGTTCGAACGCATTGATCTGCTCGTACCGCTGCGCCCAGACCTTGCGAGGAACGAGCCCATGTACGCGGACCACGAGGACCTCCTCGTAGTGGGAGCGGTTGAAGATCCCGATCTCGCCCTTCCGGGGCATCGCCTTGTGGACCCGCCAGAGGTAGTCGTGGGCGAGCTCCTCGACGCTCGGCACCTTGAACGAGGTGACCGGGCTGCCCTGCGGGTTGAAGGCGGTCATGACCTTCTTGATGGTCCCGTCCTTGCCCGCCGCATCGATCCCCTGCAGGACGACGAGCACCGCCCGCTTCGCCTCAGCCCAGAGGCGGTCCTGGAGCTCGGTCAGTCGCTCGAGCTGGCGGGCGGTCTCCGGTTCGGCCGCGTCCTTGGCCCAGCCGAACGTCTCGCCGTGATCACGTTGCGCGAGCCGCACCCGCGTGCCGGGCGTGGCGCGCAACGAGTCGCGCAGGTCGGGCTGGCGGGCCATCGGCATACCTCGGCTGGCGGTCGGACGGTGCATCGGTCGTATCATGCGACCCTAGCCCATCGCCAAGCGCAGGAGCGCACGACATGACCGTCGCGACCGGTACCAAGCCACATCCGATCTTCCTGGCCGGTCGATGGGTCAATTCGCCTGACATCCTGGAGGTCGCCAACCCGGCCGACCCGGCGAACCCGGCGGGCTCCACGTACAACGCGACGCCCGAACAGTACGAAGAGGCCGTCAGCGCCGCGGTCGAGGCGTTCGAGGTCACCCGGACCCTGCCCGCATATGAGCGCGGCCGGATCCTGCGTGAGATCTCGGCCGGCATCAAGGCTCGGCGCGAAGAGCTGGGTCGGCTCATCGCCCTCGAGGCCGGCAAGCCGATCCGGGACGCGTTGATCGAGGTCGATCGGGCGACACTGACGTTCAGACTCGGCGCCGAGGAGGCCGAGCGCATGACCGGCGAGCTGATCCCGCTCGACCTCATGCCTGCCTCCAAGGATCGCGTCGGCATCACGCGGCGCTTCCCGATCGGTCCGATCGCCGCGATCTCGCCGTTCAACTTCCCGCTGAACCTCGCGGCGCACAAGCTGTCGCCGGCGATCGCCAGCGGCAATACCATCGTCCTCAAGCCACCATCCAAGGACCCGTTGACGATGCTGACCATCGCCGAGATCGTCGAGGCAGCCGGCGTCCCGGCCGGGGCGGTCAGCATCCTGCCGATGACCCGCGAGCTCGGCGACCGCATGGTCGCCGACGATCGATTCAAGCTGCTCACCTTCACCGGCAGCCCATCCGTCGGCTGGCGCATGAAGGAACGTGCGGGCAAGAAGAAGGTCGTCCTCGAGCTCGGTGGCAACGCCGGCGTCATCGTCGACAAGACCGCCGACCTCGATTGGGCCGTCAAGCGGACCCTCATCGGCGCGTACGCGTACGCCGGCCAGGTGTGCATCAGCGTGCAGCGGATGTTCGTCCACGAGGCGATCTGGGACTCGTTCATGGAGAGGTTCCTGGCCGGCGTCGCGAACATCAAGATGGGCGACCCGCTGGACCCGACCACCGACGTCGGCCCGATGGTCGACGAGCACCAGGCGAGCCGCACCCAGCGCTGGGTGGATGAAGCGGTGGCGATGGGTGGCAAGGTGCTCGCCGGTGGCACCGCCAAGGGCACGTTCTTCCCGCCGACGGTCCTGACCGACGTACCGGTCGCGGCACAGGTCTGCAGCAATGAGGCGTTCGCGCCATTGGTCGTGGCGTTCCCGTTCAGCGATCTGGGCGACGCCATCGCGCGCGTGAACGATTCGATGTTCGGGCTGCAGACTGGCGTCTTCACCAACGACCTGACCGGCGCGTGGAAGGCGTTCAACGAACTCGAGGTCGGTGGCGTGATCGTCAACGACATCCCGACCTATCGGATCGACCACATGCCCTACGGCGGGGTCAAGGACTCCGGGCTCGGCCGGGAGGGGCTGCGCTGGTCGATCGAGGACATGACCGAAGTGCGCATCATGGTGCTCGCCCAGCCCGCCTGATCGGGAGTGTCCGGGCCCACCGAGCCCGCTGTCGCTACGAGCCGGTGCGATCGAGCCCGTGGCGGATGGCGTAGCGGGTCAGCGCATTCATCCCCTTGACGCCGAGCTTCTCGGACACGTTGGCCAGGTGGCGGCGGACCGTGTGGATGCTGATGTCGAGCGCCTGGGCGATCTGCGCGGGCGAATGCCCTGACGCAAGGAGACTGAGGACTTCCCGTTCGCGGGCGCTCATCGTCCCGCCCTCGTAGAGGCGGATGGAGTCCTCGACGACGGTGTTGGTCACGCTGCTGTGGAGATAGCGCTCGCCGCGCGCCACCGCGCGGATGGCATCGACGAGATCACGCGACTGGGCGCCCTTCACGAGGTACCCGACGGCTCCAGCGGCGAGGGCCTGGCGGACCGTCTCCGGGTCGCTGTGCATCGTCAGGACGATCACCCGCAACGACGGCTGCCTGACCCGGAGGGCACGGAGCAGGGGAAGGGCATCGCCCTCTGGAAAGGTCAGATCGAGCAGCAGGACGTCGGGCTTCTCCGCCACGACCAGGTCGATCGCCGAGGCATGATCGGACGCCTCGCCGACGATCTCGAAACCGGGCTCGTTCTGCAGGACGAGGCGCAGCCCCTCGCGGATGAGGTGGTGGTCGTCGACGAGCCCGACCCGGACGCGGCCGGTGATCCCGGCCGTCGGCGGACGCGGCCGGCCCATCCCCCCTTCAGTCCCCATCATCGCGCGATGGTCGCCGTGGTCTCGAAGTGCACGTCGCGCGTCGGCGGCGGTCGACGAGCGGGAACGACGACCTCGACCCGCGTGCCGTCGCCCGGCCGCGATCGCACCTCGACCGCCAACCCGTGGATGCTTGCGCGCTCTTGCATGCCATCGAGGCCGAGGCCACGCTCGCGCGCCGACTGGTCGAAGCCGACGCCGTCGTCGCCGACCATCAGGCGGACCGAGTCGGACATCACGTGTGCCGAGATCCAGATCGTGTGAGCGTGGCTGTGCCGGGTGGCGTTGCCGATCGCCTCCTGCACGATCCGGTAGACGTCGATCTCCAGCTCGGGTTCGAGCAGACCGGGTGGCAGCGCGGCCGGATCGAAGCGCACCTCGACGGGCACGCCCGCCATGCGGGCAAGGTTGGCCAGGGCGGCCCCGAGGCCCATCTCGTGCACCCGGGTGGGCCGCAGCTTGGCGGCGACCGTGCGCGTCTCTGCAAGCGCCGACGATGCGAGTTCGCGTGCGCGGAGGACGCCGGCTTGCGCGCCATCCGGATCAGTCGGACGGCTGGCGGTCAGTTCGGTATCCGCGGCGTCGAGCGTCAGGATGACGGCGGTGAGGGTCTGGCCCACGCCGTCGTGGAGCTCGCGCGCGAGGCTCGCGCGCTCCTCCTCGTGAGCCGTCACGAGGCGCTCGCTCGCCTGGCGGTAGAGCTTGGCGTAGTGGCGCGCCGAGGTGGAGACGCGATCGGCAAGGACGGCCACGATCACGGCGATCGCGACCATCAGCGGCCACTCGGTGAACTCGACCTGCTCCTCCGTGGCCGGCACGCCGACGGCATTCGAGACCGCGATGTAGACGACCATCACGCCGGCTGCCACCGCGATGCGCCAGAGGGCCGCGACCAGGCCGTACAGGAACGCGCCGATAGCGACGATCAGCCACAGACCCTGGAGCAGGATCTCCGCATCGGCCAGTCGCAAGAACAGCCCGATCGCGAACAGCCCGCACGTCAGGTCCACAAGACGGCGCAGCAGGACCGGGTCCAGATTTCCGACCCGTGGTAGCCGATGGTCCCAGGCGTTTCCGCCGATGGTCATCCCTCATCCCCCAAATGATTGATGTTGAGTATAGGCAGGGGTAGTCGTCGCGGACCATCATTCGACGGCCGGATCGGGGGATTCGGCGGGAACGTGGTGGCTCAAGGCACCACTGGCGCCGCACGAGGGGCGACGCCACCGCTGTCGTTTGCGGGAGTCGGTTGGGGGATGTTGCCATGATGCGTGGGCTCGTCAGCACGAGCGTGCGGTTCCGACTGATCTTCATCGGCATTGCCGGCGTGCTCCTGCTCGTCGGTGCGACCCAGCTTCAGTCTGCCCGGGTCGACGTCCTGCCGGAGTTCGCCCCCACGACCGTCGAGGTCCAGACCGAGGCGCTCGGACTGTCGGCCGAGGAGGTCGAGGAGCTCGTCACGGTCCCGCTCGAGGCCGACCTCCTGCACGGCGTCGCCTTCCTCGACAAGATCGAGTCCAAGTCGCTGGTCGGCCTGTCGTCGATCGTCATGACATTCGAGCCTGGGACCGATGTCCTGAAGGCTCGTCAGGTCGTCGCCGAGCGACTCACCCAGTCCCACGCGCTGCCGAACGTGGCGAAGGCGCCGGTCATGCTCCAGCCCCTCTCGTCCCTGAACCGTTTCATGATCGTCGGGCTCAGCTCGAGCGAGAAGTCGCTGATCGAGATGTCGGTGCTGGCCCGCTGGAACGTGCGTCCCCGCCTCATGGGCGTGCCCGGCGTCGCCAACGTCGCGATCTTCGGACAGCGCGAGCGCCAGCTCCAGGTGCTCGTCGACCCGTCCAAGCTGCAGCAGCGTGGCGTGACGCTCGACCACGTCGTCGAGACCGCCGGCAACGCGCTGTGGTTCTCACCGCTGACCTTCCTCGAGGCCTCCACGCCGGGCACCGGAGGCTTCATCGACACGCCCCAGCAGCGACTCGGGATCCAGCACATCCTGCCGATCCGATCGGCCGAGGACCTCGCGCAGGTCGCCATCGATCGCGGGCCGGATGCCGCCCCGATCACGCTCGGCGACGTCGCCACCGTGGTCGAGGATCACCAGCCGCTCATCGGCGACGGCATCGTCGGCGAGGACCCTGGGCTGCTGCTCGTCATCGAGAAGTTCCCGGACGTCAACACGCTGGACGTCACGCGCAACGTCGAGAATGCCCTCATCGCGATGCAGCCTGGCCTGCCCGGCATCGACGTCGATGCGACCGTCTTCCGCGAGGCCTCGTTCATCGACGCCTCGATCGGCAATGTGTCGCTGGCCCTGCTGATCGGGTTCCTGCTGATCGCGCTCGTCCTCGGCCTGATGCTGTTCGACTGGCGAGCCGCCCTGATCAGCCTCGTCACGATCCCGTTGTCGCTGATGGCGGCCGCGGTGGTCCTGCACCTTGCCGGCGTCTCGCTGAACGCCATCAGCATCGTCGGGCTCATGATCGCCGTGGGCGTCGTCGTGGACGACGTCGTCGGCCTGGTCGACAGCGTCTTGCGGCGCCTCCGCGATCCCCAGCCGGGTGACGCCGCGCTCGGGCGGGCGGGGATGGTGGTCGAGGGCGTCCTCGACAGTCGCCGGCCGGTCGTGTACGCGACCCTGATCATCCTCGTCGGATTGCTCCCACTGCTGTTCGTCACGGGCGTGATCAGCGCGTTCCTGCCGTCGCTGGTGGTGGCCTATGCGGTGGCGATCATCGCCTCGTTGATCGTGTCCGTCACGGTCGCACCCGCGCTGGCTGTCCTCGTCCTGAGCGCCGCTCCGGGCGAGCGCCGCGAATCGCCGCTTCTCCGCCGGCTGCGCAGTGGCTATGGCTCTGCGATGGGCTGGTTCGTCGCACGAACTCGACCCGGCTGGGTGATGGCGGGCGCCCTGATCGTCGGCCTTGCCGTCGTGGCAGGTCTCGCGGTCGCGCCAGCCAATGGCGACGGCGTGCTGCCGGCGTTCCGCCAACGCGACGTGCTGATCCACTGGGATGGCGCCCCGGGCGTATCGCATCCCGAGATGACACGCATCGTGTCGCGAGCGGCCGACGAGCTGCGCGCGATCCCCGGCATCCGAAACGTCGGCGCCCACGTGGGTCGCGCGATCATGTCGGACGAGCGAACGAGCGTGAACAGCGGTGAGCTGTGGGTCAGCATGGACGAGGCCGCCGACTACGACCAGACGATGGCCGCCATCCAGACCACGGTCGACGGATATCCCGGTCTCGGCCGGTCCGTGACCACCTACCCGGCGGACCGCATCGCCGATGTGTTCGGGCCAAGCGAGCGGGATATGTCCGTTCGCATCTACGGCCAGGATCTGCCTACCCTGCAAGACAAGGGCACGGCCGTCCGAGACGCGATCGCCGGTGTCGGTGGTATCGAGGGGGCATCGGTCTCCACGACCATCACCGAGCCCACCGTCGAGATCAGGGTCGATCTCGAGAAGGCGGCAGCGGTCGGCCTCAAGGCCGGAGACGTGCGTCGCGCGGCGACGTCCCTGCTGTCGGGCATCCAGGTCGGCAACCTCTTCGAGGAGCAGAAGGTCTTCGAGGTCGTCGTCTGGGGCACGCCAGAACACCGCGCGAGCCTCAGCAGCGTCCAGGACCTCCTCATCGAGACGCCGTCGTCCGGGCTCGTCCGGCTCGGTGACGTCGCCGCTGTCAACGTGGCTGCATCGCCGAGCGTCATCCAGCGCGAAGGCGTGATGCGCTATGTCGATGTCACTGCCGATGTCCGCGGCCGCGACCTCGGTGCCGTCCTGGCCGACGTCCGTGCCGCTGTCGCGAACGTGCCGTTCGAGATCGAGTACCACGCCGAGGTGCACAGCGCTGCGCTCGCCCGTCAGGACGCGCAGCTGCGCCTGCTGGCCGTGGCCGCCGGTGCGGTGATCCTCATGCTCCTGCTGCTCCAGGCCGCGTTCAGCGCCTGGCGGCTCGCCTTCCTGTTGCTGCTGGCGATGCCCGCCGCGGCCGCCGGCGGCGTGCTGGTCGCATTCGCGACGGGTGAACTCTTCACCATGGGGGCCCTGGCCGGGTTCATCCTGGTCATCGCCATCACGATCCGCCACGCGGTCGCGCTGGTCGACCGCTTCCGACGGCTCCAGGAGTCCGGCCTGTCCAGCGCCGAGGTGGCGACGGCCGGTGTCCAGGAGCGCTTCGTTCCGATCGGCACCACGCTGCTCGCGACCGCGGTGTTCTCGGTCCCATTCATCGCGCTCGGCGACGTCGCCGGGCTCGAGATCATGCGGCCGATGGCCATCTTCGTCCTGGGCGGCTTGGTCAGCGCGGCACTGCTGATCCTCTTCGTGGTGCCGAGCATCTACCTGCTGTCCGGTCCGAGCCCTGCGTCCGAGACCGAAACCCTGCTGAGTGAACCGCCGGCCTTCGAGCCGACGACGGCATAGGAGCATCGAGATGACACGACACCGCTTGTTCCTGACCGGGTTCGCGCTCGCCGCGCTGGCCCTCGCGGGATGTACCAGCGCGACGACCTCCGAGCCCAAGGTGGAGGCCATCACCATCGAAGAGCAGGAGCCGTCGGGCCACAAGGTCCTGACCCTGTCCGAGAAGGCCGCGGAGCGGCTCGGCGTCGAAACGGCCGCCGTTGCCGGCAGTGGCACGGCGATGTCCATCCCATACGCGGCGATCGTCTACGACGCCGAGGGCAAGACCTGGACCTATATCACGAGCGCGCCGCTCGTCTATGAGCGGGCAGAGATCACGGTCGACCAGATCGACGGTGACGTCGCCACCATCTCCGCTGGGCCGCCCGCGGGCACCCAGGTCGTGACCACCGGCGCGGCCGAGCTGTACGGCGCCGAGATCGGCGTCGGCGGCGGTCACTGATCGCGTTCTAGCACACGATTTCGGGGGGAGTCCACGGTCATGATGCGACGGATCATCGCCACGAGCCTGCGGTTCCGCTTCATCGTGGTCGCGCTCGCGGCGGGGATGATGCTCATCGGCGCAGCCCAGGTACGGGCGATGCCGGTCGACGTCTTCCCCGAGTTCGCGCCGCCGAAGGTCGAGATCCAGACGATCTGCATCGGCCTGTCGGCCGAGGAGGTCGAGCAGCTCGTCACGGTACCGATCGAGCAGTCACTGGCCGGCATCGAAGGACTGGAGACCATCCGCTCCAAGTCGGTCATCCAGCTGTCGCAGGTCGTGCTGCTGTTCAAGCCGGGCACGAACGAGCTCCAGGCCCGCCAGCTCGTCGCTGAGCGGCTCGCCCAGATCACCCCATCACTGCCGACGTGGGCCGCTCCGCCGGTGATGCTCCAGCCGCTGTCGGCGACCAGCCGCGTGATGAAGATCGGGCTGAGCTCCGAGGACGTGTCGCAGATCGACATGTCGATGATCTCGTACTGGACGATCCGTCCCCGCATGCTGAGCGTGCCCGGCGTCGCGAACGTCGCGATCTGGGGCGAGCAGCTCCATATGCTCCAGGTCCAGGCCATCCCGTCCAGGATGATCGAGCGTGGCGTCGCGCTGACGTCTGTCATGGATGCCGTCTCCGAGACCCTCGACGACGGGATCCTGCAGTTCAACGCCGGCAACTTCACCGGCACCGGCGGATTCGTCGATACCCCGAACCAACGTCTTGTCATCCGCCATATCCCGCCAGTGGTCGGGGTCGAAGATCTCGCCCACGTCACGGTTCCCGGCCGGGACGGTGAGCCCGTCCCGCTGACCGAGGTGGTCGAGCTCGTCGAGGATCACCAGCCGCTCATCGGCGAGGCGGTCATCAACGACGGTCCTGGCGTGATGCTCATCGTGGAGAAGTTCCCGTGGGCGAACACGCTCGACGTCACGCGCGGCGTCGAGGAGGCCCTGGACGAGCTTCGCCCAGGCCTCACCGGCATCAACGTAGATCACACGATCTTCCGGCCGGCCAGCTTCATCGAGCAGGCGCTGCACAACCTGTCGAATGCGCTGATCCTCGGCAGCATCCTCGTCTTCGTGATCCTGGTGGTGTTCCTCTTCGAGTGGCGGACGGCGCTGATCAGCCTCGTCGCGATCCCGCTGTCGCTCATGGCCGCAGCGATGGTCCTGTACATCCGCGAGGTGACCATCAACACGATGATCCTGGCGGGGTTCGTCATCTCGGTCGGGGTGGTCGTCGACGACGCCATCATCGACGTCGAGAACATCACACGGCGCCTGCGTCAGGCGCGGCTGGAAGGCAGCACCCGCTCCACGGCCTCGATCATCCTCGACTCCTCACTGGAAGTCCGAAGCGCGATCGTGTACGCGACGCTCATCGACGTGATCGCGGTCTCGCCGGTCTTCTTCATCAGCGGTCTGTCCGGCGCGTTCTTCCAGCCGCTCGTCGTGTCGTACGGCCTTGCCGTGCTCGCATCGCTGCTGGTCGCGCTGACGGTCACGCCCGCCCTGGCGTACATCCTCTTGCGCAACGCCCCGATCGAGCGCCAGCGCTCGCCGATCACCCGCCGGCTCCAGGATGCCTACGCCCGGTTGATCGCTCGCATCCTGCATACCACGCGTCCGGCGTTCCTGACCGTCGGTGCTGTCAGCATGATCGGACTCGCCATCTGGCCGCAGCTCGGTCAGTCGCTGCTGCCCGACTTCAAGGAGCGCGACTTCCTCATGCACTGGGTGACCGCGCCCGGCACCTCGATCGGCGAGGAGACGCGCATCTCGATCAAGGCCTGCAACGAGCTCCGCGAGATCCCCGGCGTCCGCAACTGCGGGTCGCATATCGGCCAGGCGTTCGTCGCCGACGAGCCGTATGGCGTCGAGTTCGGTGAGAACTGGATCAGCATCGATCCGGCCGTCGACTACGACAAGACCCACGCTGCCGTGCTCGAAGTGGTGAACGGCTACCCAGGCCTGCGCCGTGACGTCCAGACCTACCTCAAGGAGCGCATCCGCGAGGTGCTGACCGGCTCGAGCGATGCGATCGTCGTCCGGGTCTACGGATCCGACCTCAAGAAGCTCAAGGAGCTGGCCGAGGAGATCGAGGAGAGGATCGACGTCATCCCCGGCATCATCGACCTCCATACCGAGCAGCTGGTCGACATCGCCCAGATCCAGGTCACGGTCGACCTGGCCGCCGCGCAGCGCTACGGCGTCAAGCCGGGCGACGTGAGGCGGATCGCGTCGACCTACATGGCGGGCGAAGAGGTCGGCGACATCTTCAATACCGGCAAGGCCTACGACGTGGTCGTCTGGAGCGTGCCGAAGTCACGGGCCAACGTGAGCGACGTCGAGAACCTGCTGATCGACACGGCCAACGGTGGCAAGGTCGCGCTCAAGACCATCGCCGACGTGTCGGTCGCGCCGACGGCCGGCCACGTGAGCCACGAGCAGACCCTCCGGCGCATCCATGTCGATGCCAACGTCAGCGGCCGCGATCTTGGCGCCGTGGTCGCAGATGTCCAGGCGGCGATCGACGAGACGCAGTTCCCGCAGGGCTACCACGCCGAGATGCTCGGTGAGTTCCAGGAGCGCCAGAAGGCGCAGGATCGCCTGCTGCTGTTCGCGATCGTCGCCGCGATCGGCGTGTTCCTCCTGCTGCAGGCGTCGTTCGGTAGCACCCGTTTGGCCGTCCTGTCGTTCCTCACGCTGCCGTCCGCCCTCGTCGGTGGGATCCTGGCGGCCTGGATGGGCTCGGGCGTCATCTCGCTCGGAGCGCTCGTCGGGTTCTTCACGGTCCTCGGCATCGCGGCCCGGAACGGGATCATGATGATCAACCACTTCCAGCATCTCGAGAAGTACGAGGGCGAGGAATTCGGACCCGCACTCGTCATCCGCGGAGCGCGGGAGCGGTTGGCGCCGATCCTGATGACCGCGCTGGCGACGGGCCTCGCGCTCGTGCCGCTGGCCATCGCCGGCGACCTGCCTGGCCATGAGATCGAGCACCCGATGGCCGTCGTCATCCTGGGCGGGCTCGTCACCTCGACGCTCCTGAACCTGTTCGTCGTCCCGTCGCTCTATCTGCGGTTCGGGCGGTCCAAGCCGGCCAGCCCGGCCATCGCGGGGACGTCGGCCTAGCCGACGTCCCTCCTTCCCTCGAGCTCAGTCGCTCGGGTTCGTCCTCAGCGCTTGCGGCCGCCCCCGAACAGGGTCCCGAAGATGCCGCGGATGATGTCCTGACCGAGCCGAGAGCTCACCACCTTGCCGCCGGTCCGGATGGCGGTATCGATCGACTTCTGGCGAGCCCTCGACTCGGCGGCTGCGGCCTTCTCCGCGGCACGTCGCTGCCGTTCGGCCTCGCGTTGCTGACGCGCGATCTCCCGCGCCTGTTGGCTCGGCGTCTTACCGTCGAGACTATCGGCGCCGGCGGCCGCAGCAGCGGCCTGGGCGGCCTGTCGCGCGGCCGTCAGCCGGATGGTGATGCGCTCGTGAGCGCTGTCGCGATCGATCGTCACGCCGTACTTGGCGTTCAACGGACTGGCCGCGACCAGGCCCTGGAATGTCTGTTGGTCGACGGGCGCCATCAACGAGTCGGGCGGCAGCAACCGGGTCGCCGCGAGCGGCGTCGGGACACCCCGCGGCGAGAGGACCGTGACGAGCGCCTCGCCGGTGCCCAGAGAGGTGAGCGTCTTCTCGACGTCGTAGAACTCGGTCGTCGGGAAGGTGCGTGCGGCCTTCCGGAGCGCATCAGCATCATCGGGCGTGAAGGCTCGCAGGGCGTGCTGGACGCGATTGCCGAGCTGGGCCAGCACCGACGCCGGGACATCGCTCGGCACCTGCGTGACGAAGTACACGCCGACGCCTTTGGAGCGGATGAGGCGGGCGGTCCGCTCGATCTGGTCCATCAATGCCTCTGAGGCATCGTCGAAGAGCAAGTGCGCCTCGTCGAAGAAGAAGCACAGCTTCGGCTTCGGCAGGTCGCCGGCTTCGGGCAGGATCTCGTACAGCTGGGCGAGCATCCACAACATGAACGTGGAGAACAGGCGGGGCTGGTCCATGACGTCCGACAGCTCGAGGACCGAGATGATGCCGCGGCCGTCCGGCCCCGTCCGGAGCAGGTCCTCGACGTCGAACTCGGGCTCGCCGAAGAACACGTCGGCGCCTTCCTGTTCGAGCACGACGATGCTTCGCAGCAGAACACCGACCGACGCCGGCGACATCCCGCCGTAGTCCGCGAGGATCGGTTTGCCCTCGTCGGAGGAGAGGAACTTCAGCGTGGTCGCGAGGTCCTTGAGGTCGAGCAGCGGCAGCTCGTTGTCATCGCAGTACTTGAAGACGAGGGCCAGGATGCTCGTCTGCGTCTCGTTGAGATCGAGCACCTTGCCGAGGAGCAGCGGCCCGAACGAGTGGACGGTCGCTCGGACCTGGGCGCCGAGACTCCCGGTCAGCGACAGGTACTCGACCGGATGGCCGGATGCTGCGAAGGTCCAGTCCATCGACGCCACGCGCTCCTGCACCTTGGCGTTGGCCGCATCACCCGGCGCGGCCAGACCGGTCAGGTCGCCCTTGACGTCGGCCACGAAGACCGGGACCCCGGCCGTCGACAGCTGGCCGGCGAGGAGCTGGAGGGTCTTGGTCTTGCCTGTGCCGGTGGCACCGGCGACGAGGCCGTGACGGTTGAGTGTGGACATGGGGATCTGGACCCGGACCTCGTTGAACAGCTCCCCCTCGTGCATCGCGCTGCCGATGATCAGCGTCGGCTCGTCGAACGCGTAGCCGGCCGAGATCGCGTCGCGGAATGCCTGATCCATGGGTTCTCCGAGGCGGGTCGTCGCGGGAGTGTCGGGGGAGGCGCAAGGGTATCATCGGCCCCCCGAGCGGCCGGCCAGTCCCCGTATCGCAGGAGCCGAACGCCGCCGGGGGATCTGAGGAGTCAGTTTCCCGGGCTCGGGTAGCTCCCGAGGACGCGGGTCATCGTCGTGACTCCGCGAACCTCGTCGATGGCCGCAGACATCGACGGATCGGCCAGGTCGCCGTCGAGGTCGATCCAGAAGACGTACTCCCAGGCGCGCTCCCGGCTCGGGCGTGACTCGAGCTTGCGCATGTTGAGCCCGTGCGCGGCGATGACGCGTAGGACCGCCAACAGCGTGCCTGGCTCGTTGCGGACCGCGACGACCAGGGTCGTGCGCCGGTCGGCTGGCGGGTCGACGAGCGCAGGCGGCGCGCCGTCGGGCTGGGCGAGGATGAGGAAGCGCGTCCGGTTGCCGGGCAGATCGCCGATGTCGTCGGCCAGGGGTTCCAGCCCGAACAAAGCCGCCGCTCGAGGCGACAGGACGGCGGCCGCGCCGCGCTCCCCCGAGTCGGCGATGGCCTTCCCGGCACCCGCGGTGTTGTAGGTCGACAGGAGCTGCCAGCTGCGCGAGCGCAGGAACGCCTCCGCCTGGCCGAGGGCCTGGATGTGCGAGTAGACGCGCTCGATGTCGTCGAGGCGCTGGCCGGGTAGCGCAGCAAGGCACAACCGGACCGGGACCATCACCTCGCCGTGGATGGCGAGGTCGAACTCGACGAGGAGGTCGTAGTTCTCACGGACGGTGCCGTTGATGACGTTCTCGATCGGCACGACCCCTGCCGACGCCTCCACCGATGCGACGGCCTCGAATACGGACCGGAAGCTCGGAAGCGCGGTCCGCTCGACATCACCGAACGCGGCGAGCACGGCGTCCTCGGCGAACGCTCCGGGCTCGCCGGCATAGGCGATCGGTCGGTCGGAGGCGGGCATGGCGGGGAGTGTAGTCGGCACGACCGTGCCGATGCCCCGGCTCTCGGATCAGGCGGCGGAGCGCTTCTCGCCGACGGCGGACAACAGGGCGAACAGGTCGATCGGTTCGCGCTCCAGCGTCGGCTCGGCACGCCCGAAGAGGTAGCCCTGGCCGGCGTCATAGCGGAGCTCGAGGACGGACTCCAGGTGGTCGACCGTCTCGATGCCCTCGGCGACGATGCGATGGCCACGGTTTCGGGCAAGCGTTCCGAGCGCCCGCAACACGGCCTCGCTCGGGCCATGGGTCGCGCTCGCGCGCACGAGCGACAGGTCGATCTTCAGGATGTCGTACTCGACCTCGCTGAGCAGGCGCAGGCCGGCGTTGCCTGCGCCGACGTCATCGATCGCCACGCGCACGTCGTTGCGGCGCAACGTCGAGATCGCTTGTTGGAGCCGCTGCAGGTCGTCGACGCTCTCGCGCTCGGTGAGCTCGATGACGAGTTGCGACGCCGGGATCCCGTGTCGCCGAGCCAGCGCGAGGATCTCCTGGACGCTGAATGCGTCAGACTCGAGGGTCCGCGGCGAGAGGTTGATGGACAGGTAGCGCTCCTCGCCGAGCGCACCCGCGCCGGCCAGCACGGCCCGAGCACAGACGACGTCGAGCTCGACGGTTCGACGGGTCGCCTCCGCCGCGACGAACAGGCTCGTCGCGCCGCTGAAGCCCGACTCCTCGGCTGGTCGCACGAGACCCTCGAAGCCGATGATCCGGCCGGTCGTCAGCGAGTAGATCGGTTGATAGACAGCCCGCAGCAGGTCCTCCGACGCGACGCGGATGACCGCCTCTTCGAGCTGCGCCAGGCTGCGCGAGTCCTCGGCGATGCCGTGCTTCGATGGATCGAACCGCTGGACGTTCGTCCGGCCGTGGCGCTTGCCGGCGTACAGGGCAGCGTCGGCGTGATGGATGATCTGGTGGCGGTCGGCGCTCGGGTCGGGGAAGGCGGAGATCCCGATGGTGACGGAGAACGCCCCGCTCCGACCGTGGTTGCCACCCAGCGCGGAGGCGAGCAAGTGATTGGCGGTGACCTCGGCACGCTCGGCGTCGCAGTGCGCGAGCAGCAGGGCGAACTCGTCGCCGCCGGTCCGGTAGGCACCATCACCGCGACGCAGGTTGGAGCGCATGATCTGCGCGACCGACCGCAAGAGGTCGTCGCCGGCCGCGTGACCCTTCTTGTCGTTGATGGTCTTGAGGTCGTCCACATCGATCATGACGAGCGCGATCGATTGCCCATCCTCGCGAGCCTGGGCGATGCGGGCGTCGAGCTCCTCCTGGAACGCGCGGTGATTGCCGAGGCCGGTCAACCCGTCGAGGAGCGAATCCAGGCGGGCCCGGTCGTACGCCTCGCGCAGCTCGGCGAATTCGTTGTCGATCCCAGCCAGGCCGGCTGCGACATGCCGCTGCTGTTCAAGCAGGAACCGCCCCAGTGCTGCGGCGACGATCAGCGCGAGAACGAACGCGATCGGGGCAACGATGGCCGGAAGGATCCCCGGCGGGAGCGCGATCGTGACGGCCAGGAGGGCCAGAGACGCGAGGACGACCGCGAAGGCGAGCCCGAATCCGAGGGTCGTCGCACGCGTGATCGCGCCGAACGTCCCCCGATCGAGCTGGTCTTGGTTCCGATCGTGTGGCGGCAATCAGGCCTCCGAGCGCCGTCGTTCGACAGCGGGACCCACCTGTACCAGACCGGGCCGCCCGTAACTCCCACACGAAGGTCATGGGACCCCTAACGGGAGACCTGACGATGCCTCCTGGGCTGCCTCGAACCGGTCGCGAAACGCGACCCAGCGGCTACTGGTTGAACCAGTCGACCGTGTCGATCTCGGCGGCGTCCTCGTCGAGTTCTGCGCGGCGCTCGCGGGCCGTGCCTGCCGACACGGGCGACTTGCGCCGCGCCCGAGTCCCGGTCGCCGCCGCCGCCTCCGCGGGTGCGCCAGTCCAGTGCGCCTCGCCGAGGAGCTGGTTCAGCGCCACGAGATAGGCCTCGATCGAGGCGGCGATGATGTTGGGGCCGCGTGCCTCGCCGGCGTACTCGCCCTCGCCGCGCTCGCCGGAGGCGAGCGGTGGTGCGATCCGCACATTGACGACGCCGATCGTGTCGGTCCCCTCCCCCAGGGCGTGGATGTCGTAGGCCAGCAGTCGCGGGTGGCCGTCGAGGACCTCGGAGATCGCCGCGTCCACCGCCCGGTAGAGGGCGTCGATCGCGCCGTTGCCCTCGGCCGATGCCTGCCAATGATGCTCACCGGAATCGATGATCACGGCCCCCCGGCTGCGCGCGTTCGAGCCGGAGGACACCGTCCAGCGAGCGAGTCGGAGCGGGGCGGCGTGATCGGGGCCGGGCATGCGGGCTACCTCCGTGGCGTCGCGGGGTCGGGTTCGGGGAGCGGGTCGGATGTCGGGACGGCATCCGGGGTCTTAGCGGCATCCGGGGCCGCGGTGGCCTCGGCAGGGTCCTCGGTCGAGGTCGTGAAGTGGCGCTCGTCGCGGCGGCGCAGCTCCGCGCCCGACTTCCAGATGGCGTACTCCAGCGAGTCGGCGAGGGCCGCCGCCGACGCAGCGATGATGTTGGTGTCGCTGCCCATCGTCGACCAGGTCCGGGCGCCGTCCTGCGAATCGATGATCACCCGGGTGCGTGCGGCGGTTGCCGCGTCGCCGTCGACGATGCGGACCTTGTAGTCGACGAGGTGGACATCGTCGATATGCGGGTAGAAGGCGCGCAGCGCCTTGCGCAGGGCGGCATCGAGGGCGTTGACCGGGCCGTTGCCGTCCGCGGCGGTGTGGAGCGTCTCGCCGGCGACCTCGACCTTGACGGTCGCCTCCGCGAGCATCTCGCGTCCGTCACGCTGTTCGACCAGGCAGGTGTAGTCGACGATCCGGAACGGTGCCGCGTAGTCGGCCGCGTGGCGACGGATCAGCAACTCGAAGGACGCTTCGGCGCCCTCGAAGGCGAGGCCCTCGGACTCGAGCTGCTTGATGAGCAGCGACAGCTCGCGCGGGTCGACGACCCCTTCCAGCTCGTGGCCGAGCTGGCGGGCTCGGATCGAGGTGTTCGCTCGACCGCCGAGCTCCGAGACGACCAATCGCCCGGCATTGCCGACCGAGCCCGGCTCGACGTGCTGGTACGAGCGCTCCACCTTGGCGACGGCCGCGCCATGGACCCCGCCTTTGTGGGCGAACGCCGACCGGCCGACGTACGGCTGGTAGTCGTTCGGGGTGACGTTGGCGATCTCGGCGACGCTCCGCGACAGATCGGTCAGGCCCTCGAGGCGACCACCACCGGCGGGTACCAGCGTGTGCTCGGTCTTGAGCGCCAGGTTGGCCAGGACCGACACCATGTTGGCGTTGCCGGCCCGTTCGCCATAGCCGTTGATCGTGCCCTGGACGTGGCGGACACCGGCCGCGACGGCAGCCATCGAATTGGCCACTGCGAGCTCGGCATCGTTGTGCGTGTGGATGCCCCAGGTGACGGCCGGAGCATCAGGGTCGCCGTCGAGCGTGGTACGCACATCGCCGACGATCCGGATCAGCTCTTCGGTCAGGGTGCCACCGTTGGTATCGCACAGGACCAGGGTCCTGGCACCGGCCTGGCGCGCGGCCCGCAGCGTCGAGAGCGCGTAGTCGCGGTCGGCCTGGTAGCCGTCGAAGAAATGCTCGGCGTCGTAGACAGCCTCACGACCGCGGTCGGCGACGAACCCGATGGAGTCCGCGATCATGTCGACGTTCTGCTGCGGCGTGGCGCCGAGGACCTCGGTCACGTGGAGCAGCCACGACTTGCCGAAGATCGTCACGACGGGCGTCTCGGCCGCGACCAGTTCCTGCAGGTTCGGATCGTCGGCCGGGCGATTGGAGCGATGACGGGTCGACCCGAACGCGGCCAGACGTGCGGTCTGCCAGCGCATGGTCCGGGCCGCGGCGAAGAACTCGATGTCCTTCGGGTTGGAGCCGGGCCAGCCGCCCTCGATGTACGGCATGCCGTATTCGTCGAGCATCCGCGCGATGCGTAGCTTGTCCGCCAGCGACAGCGTGATGTTCTCGCCCTGCGTCCCGTCGCGGAGGGTGGTGTCGTAGAGGATGACGGGGCGGTCCGTGGGAGTCATGCCGGCACCGCCGCCTCGAGCGAATCGATCACGGCGCTCGCCATTCCGGTCGTGCCGACGACCACGAGCCCGTCATCGGGGTCGGACTGGTCGGCCAAGTCAGGCGTCCGCCAACCCGCGTCCAGGGCCTGGCTGACCGCATCCTCGATCGCCCGCGAGACATCGGACCGCTTGAACGACGAGAACATCATCATCGCGGCCGACAGGATCGTGCCGATCGGGTTGGCTCGGTCCTGGCCGGCGATGTCGGGCGCCGAGCCGTGGATCGGCTCGTACAGCCCGAACGTGCCGTGCTCGGTCAGTCGATCGGCGAGGGAGGCCGATGGCAGCATCCCGAGGCTGCCGGCCAGGACCGCGGCCTCATCGGACAGGATGTCGCCGAACAGGTTCTCGGTCACGATCACGTCGAAGTCGGCCGGCCGCTTGATCAGCAGCATCGCGCACGAATCGACGAGCTGGTGGCTCACCTCGACGTCGGGCATCCGCCGGCGCTCCTCGTCGACGACCCGTCGCCAGAGACGCGACGTGGCCAGGACGTTGGCCTTGTCGACGCTCGTCAATCGCCGCCTGCGGAGCAGCGCGTAGGCTCCGGCAAGCAAGACGATCCGCCGGATCTCGTCCTCGGCGTAGGGCATCGTGTCGACGGCGCGTCGCTCGCCCTTCTCCTCGCCGGCCTCCTGCCGCTCCCCGAAGTACACGCCGCCGGTGAGCTCCCGGACGATCAGCATGTCGACGCCCTCGAGCAGCTCGGGCCGGAGCGGCGACGACGCAACGAGGGCCGGGTGGACCTTGACCGGCCGCAGGTTGGCGAACAGCCCGAGACCGCCACGCAGCGCGAAGAGGGCCTGCTCGGGGCGGACCGCGGCCGACGGGTCGGACCACTTCGGCCCACCGACCGCACCGAGGAGGATCGCGTCGGCGGCGCGGCATCGTTCGACGTCGTCGTCGCGGATCGCGACGCCATAGGCGTCGATGGCGGCGCCGCCCGCGAGGACCTCCGTCCATTCGATCCCGAAACCGAACCGCTGCCCGGCGGCACCGAGCACACGTCGTGCGGCATCGACGACCTCCGGCCCGACCCCGTCACCGGGGATGGCCGCGATGCGATAGGTCGGACGCCCGTCCTCCGTCACGGCAACCCACGCTCCGTGCGCTGGTTCGCGAATGCGACGGCGACCCCGTTGATCTCGGCGCCGTGCAGCTTGTTGACCGCTACGAGGTACGCATCGAGCGACGCCTCGATGATGTTGGTGCTTAATCCGTGGCCGGACACTACGAGCGCTCCGGGCCCCTCGTCGGACGAACGACGGCAGCGCACGAGCACCTGGCCCTGCGCATCCTCGCCGGCGGAGACGGCCTTGATCTCGTATACCGCCAGGGTCGGGTGCCAGCCGAGCACCGGCTGGAGGGCGTCATCGACGCCCTGGAAGAGCGCGTTGACGGGTCCGTTGCCGGTCGCCTCGGCACTCCGCTCGACGCCCTCGACCGACAGCGTGACGGTCCCAGTGGCGTTGCCGCCGTGGGACGACGTGACGTTCCAGCCGACCAGCACGACGCTGGCCGGCACTTCCGACGCCCGTTGCTCGACGAGGGCGAGCAGATCGGCGTCGGTGACTTCCTTCTTGGCATCGGCCAGCTCGATCGCCTGGCGGTAGATCACGTCCAGGGTGTCGCCCTCGAGGTCGTGCCCGAGCTCGCGCAGCTTGCCCTGCAGTCCGCGCCGGCCGGACAGCTTGCCGATCGTCAACTGGCTGCCGGACAGGCCGACCGACTGCGGGGTCATGATCTCGTAGGTCAGCGGGTGCTTGATCACGCCGTCCTGGTGGATACCCGATTCGTGCGCGAAGGCGTTGCCGCCGACGATCGCCTTGTTCGGCTGGATCGCGAACCCGGTGAGGTAACTGACGAGCCGCGACGCCGCGGTGATGTGCTCGGTCTGTATGCCGGAGCCCACGGCCTCGAACTGCGTCGGCCGGGTCCGCAGGGCCATCACGACCTCTTCGAGCGACGCGTTGCCGGCGCGCTCGCCGAGACCGTTGATGGTGACCTCGACCTGACGAGCGCCCGCCTGCACGGCCGCGAGCGTATTCGCCGTAGCGAGGCCGAGATCGTTGTGGCAATGGATGCTGACGGTCGCCTGATCACCGACGAGGTCGACGACCCTGGCGGTCAGCGCCGCGAACTCGCTCGGGATGGCGTAACCGACCGTGTCGGGCACGTTCACCGTCGATGCGCCCGCCTCGACGACCGCCTCGTAGACCTGGAGCAGGAAGTCGGTGTCGGTGCGCGAGGCATCCTCCGCGCTGAACTCGATCTCGGCGTCGCGGCCGAGCTGCTCACGGCCATAGCGGACCCAGCGGACCGCTTCGGCAAGGGCGGTCTCGCGGTCCACCCGGAGCTTGTGCTTGAGGTGGATGTCGCTGGTCGCGATGAACACGTGCAGGTGCGGCTTGTGGGCGACCTTGATCGCCTCGATGGCGCGCTGCGGATCGCCGTCGCGGCAGCGCGCGAGGGCGGCCACCGCGATGTCCTGGGGTGTCTCCTGGGCGATCCGGCGGACGGCCTCGAAGTCGCCGGGCGAGGCCGCCGGGAAACCGGCCTCGATGACATCGACCTTGAGCCGCGCGAGCTGGCGCGCGACTTCCAGCTTCTCGGCGGCGGTCAGCCCGGCGCCCGGCGCCTGCTCACCGTCGCGCAGGGTCGTGTCGAAGATGCGGACGCTGCCGGCCGGCACGAACGGCCCGGCCGGCCGCGGTACGGCCGCGCTCACGATCCGGTCCCGGACGCGGCCGGCGTGCGAGTGGCCGCGGCCTGGGCCTGGCCGGCTTCGACGGTCACCGGGTCGAGGAACGGCATCTTCGCGCGAAGGTCCGCCCCGACCTGCTCGATCTGGTGATCACGGTCCTGCTGCCGCAGCCGCTGGAATTGCTGACCGCCCGAGTCGTACTCGTCGATCCAGCGCGCCGCGAAGGAGCCCGACTGGATGTCGGCGAGGACGTCCTGCATCGCCGCCTTCGCGCCCTCGGTCACGCGCGGCCCGGAGACGTAGTCACCGAACTCAGCCGTGTCGGACACGGAGAAGCGCATGAAGTTGAGACCACCTCGGTACATCAGGTCGACGATGAGCTTGAGCTCGTGCATCGTCTCGAAATACGCGAGCTCGGGCTGGTAGCCCGCCTCGACCAGGGTCTCGAACGCCGCCTTGACCAGCGCCGACACGCCACCACACAGGAGCGCCTGTTCGCCGAAGAGATCGGTCTCGGTCTCCTCTGCGAACGTCGTCTCGAGGACGCCGGCGCGGGTGGAGCCGAGTGCCCGCGCATACGCGAGCACGCGCTCACGGGCCGTCCCGG
This sequence comes from uncultured Chloroflexia bacterium, assembly GCA_963831715.1. Classification (GTDB taxonomy): domain Bacteria; phylum Chloroflexota; class Limnocylindria; order Limnocylindrales; family CSP1-4; genus SPCO01. The sequence goes on from CAWHRB010000001.1 coordinate 429,611, forward strand.
ACGCGTCTCGCTCCACCGCGAACAGAGCCGGCACGCCACCGCCCTGGCGATACACGCTGCGCAGCAGGTGACCGGGGCCCTTCGGGGCGACCATCCCGACGTCGACCACGTCGGGCGGCGCGATCCGACCGAACCGGATGTTGAACCCATGGGCGAACATGAGGAGCTGGCCGTCGCGCAGGTTCGGCGCGATGTCGGCGTCGTACACCGACTTCTGGACCGTGTCCGGCACCAGGATCATCACGACATCCGCCTCGCGGACCGCCTCGGCCACATCCGCGACGCGCAGGCCGGCCTCCTCGGCAAGCGCCCGACTCTTGGAGCCTGGCGCGAGCCCGACCACCACGTCGACCCCACTCTCGCTGAGGTTCAGCGCGTGGGCATGGCCCTGGCTGCCGTACCCGATGACCGCAACCTTCTGCCCCTCGAGGGCCTGGAGATTCGCATCGTTGTCGTAGTACATCCGCGCGGTCATCGGCCCTCTCCCATGGAAATGCCACCCTCAACGTTGTTCCGGCGCACGCTCTCCGAGGTCGGAGGTGGAGCTCCGCGACGCCATCCGCCCGAGGATGTCATCGCTTCGTGGCCTCCTCGATCGATGCAGTACCCCTCGCCATGACGACCGCGCCGGTCCGGACGAGCTCCTTGATGCCATAGGTCCGTACGAGCGACACGAAGGTGTCGATCTCGGTCTCCGTCCCGGTCACCTCGGCGATGACCGATCCTTCCACCAGGTCGACGACCCGGCCGCGCGACAGTTCGACGAAACGCAGAATCTCGTCGCGGTTCGATTCGGTCGCCCGTATCTTCACCAGCGCCAGCTCGTGCTCGACTGTCGGCTCGGACGTGACGTCCTGGACTTTCAGCACGTCGATCAGCCGATAGAGCTGCTTGGCCGCCTGCTCGACCGCGACGTCGTCGCCGTGGAGCGTGATCGTCATCCGGCTCACGTCCTCGCGATCGGTATGGCTGACCGCCAGCGAGTCGATGTTGAAGTTGCGTGCCCGCATCAGGCTCGAGACCCGGTTCAGGACGCCCGGCTTGTTCAGGACGACGGCGACGAGCACGTGGCGACGGGTCTCGCCGCTACCGGGCAGTGCCCGGGGCGGTGGCGCGGCGTGGGCCGGCGCCGGGGCCGGGGCGGCCCCGGTCGGCGAACCCGCCGGGAGCTGACCGTTCGAGTCGGGGCTGCTACTCATTCGTCGGCCCCGCCCCAGTTCTCGATGAGATCGGACAGGCCCTTGCCGGCCGGCATCATCGGGAACACGTTCTGTTCCTCGGCGATCTCGAACCAGACGAGGGCGGGCCCGTCGACGCCCTGGGCGAAGCGGATCGCCTCGTCGACCTCGGCCGGCGTCGATGCCTTGACCGCTGGGATCCCGAACGCCTCGGCGAGCTTGAGGTAGTCGGGCCCGAGCAGGTGGGCGGAGTGGTAATTGCCGCCGTAGATGATCTCCTGCCACTGGCGGATCATCCCGAGCTTCTTGTTGTCGAACAGGGCGATCTTCACCGGGATGCGGTCCTGGACGAGCGTCATCAGCTCCTGGAACGTCATCTGGAACCCGCCATCGCCGGTGATCGCCCACGTCTCGCGGTCGGGCCGGCCAAGCGCCGCCCCCATCGCGGCCGGGACGCTGAAGCCCATCGTCCCGAGACCACCCGACGACACATGCTGGTTCGGCTCCCGGAAGCCCGCGTAGCGCGCCAGCCACATCTGGTTCTGTCCCACGTCCGCGACGTACGTCGCCCGGTGGTCGCTCAGCTCGCCGATCCGCTCGACGACGTAGTCGGCCGACAGCAGACCGTCGCGCCACGCCCCGGAGCCGTGCCACGACGATGCTTCCGAGTCCTTCCGCCATTCCACGAGCTGGTCGAAGTACGGCTGCCGCTCGGTCATCGCCGTGTCCGGCACCATCCGCGTCAGCGCCTCGAGGACGCGCTTCGCGTCGCCGACGATGGGCACCTCGACCGCGACGTTCTTGCCGATCTCGGCCGGGTCGATGTCGACGTGGACGATCCGCGCGTACGGCGCGTAGGTCCGCACGTTGCCGGTGACGCGGTCGTCGAAGCGCATGCCGATGGCGATGAGCAGGTCGGCCGACTGGATGGCCCGATTGACGTGCTTCCAACCGTGCATGCCCATGTAACCGTAGGCGAGTGGGTGGGTCTCATCCATCGCGCCGATGCCGAGCAGCGTCCAGGCGACGGGGATCGAGGTCTTCTCGGCGAAGGCCTTGAGCTCGTCCCAGGCTTCCGCGTGCAGGACGCCGTGACCGGCCAGGATCACCGGCCGTTTGGCCGCGGCGATCTCGTTGACGGCCAGCTTCAACTGGCGGCCGTGGCCCTCGAGGTTCGGCCGGAAGCCCGGCAGGCCGGCGACCATCTCCGCTTCGGACGGGTGCTCCGCGCGCGTCTCCTGCTGGAGCGCGTCCTTCGTGATGTCGATGTGGACGGGTCCGGGCCGACCACTCCGCGCGATATGGAATGCCTCGGCCACGACGCGCGGCAGATCGTCGGCGTCGCGGACCAGGTAGTTGTGCTTGGTCATCGGTAACGTGATGCCGTTGATGTCGATCTCCTGGAACGCGTCCTTGCCGATCAGTGCCGCGGGCACGTTGCCGGTGATCGCGACCATCGGCACCGAATCGAGGAGAGCCGTCCCGATGCCGGTGACGAGGTTGGTCGCACCCGGACCGGAGGTGCCCATGCACACGCCGACGCGCCCGGTCACGCGGGCGTAGCCGTCGGCGGCGTGGGCGCCACCCTGCTCGTGGCGGACGAGCACGTGGCGCAGCTCGGGATAGTCGCCGAGCACGTCGTACAGCGGCAGGATCACGCCGCCCGGATAGCTGAAGAACACATCGACACCCTGGCGGAGCAGCGCCTCGCACAGGACGTCCGCGCCGATGCGGGTGCGCTTGAGATCGCGCGCCTCGTGGAGCATGTCCTTGCGCGCCTGCTCGACGGCGGCCGCGGCGGACGAGCCGTCACCCGGCACGTGGCTGCGACGCGCCCGCGTCGGGGGACTCGGTGGTTTCGCGCTGTCGGTCTTCGTCGTCATGTGGCCCTCAGCAGTGACGGACAACGAAAGACCCTCGCCTCCCGGCGAGGGTCCCATCGGTGTTGCAGTGGTTGGTGACGGCTAGCGTCCGTCCCTCCGCATCCCTCCGTTCTCCCGCCGGGAGCCGGTAATGAGCCCAAGAAGCCCATCAAGGCTCAGAAGCGAGCGAAGAAGCGCGAGGAGCGATACGTCGGCGAGCGGATCCGTGTCGATAGGCATGTGGACACGCCGACCATCCGCTGTCACGACGACGGCGACGGTCCGGCGATCCTGCCGATCGAAACGGCCCAAGCTGGCCTCCAAAACGCTGCGTCCGCTCGGTGGGGACCGTGCGGTTCGCGAAAGTCTAGCAGGGATCGTACCCCCGTCAACGTTCCCCCGATGGTCCTGGGCATGCCCGATATCCCAGGGGCCGTGCCGCGAGGGCGTCGTGCCGGGGCCGGATCCGTCAGGCGCCGCCGATCCAGGGGCTCGGTGCGGACCGCAGACCACGCAGGTCGAGGGTCTGCGAACGGATCAGTTTGTCGAAGTCGATCGTCTCGGTCGGGGGATGCTCGGACGGGACACCGAGCAGGTAGCCCTGGCCGGCGCGGATGTCCAGCGATCGCACGAACTCGAGCTGCTCGACGGTCTCCACGCCCTCGGCGATGACCAATGCGCCCCAGCGGTCGGCCAGGTCCTTGAGCGTTCGGACGACCTCGTGCGACGTGGCCCGGATGGCGCCGCCCTGGACGAGGGAGAGGTCGATCTTGACGATGTCGAAGCGGAGCTGGGACAGGAGCCGCAGGCCGGCGTTGCCCGCGCCGACGTCGTCGGCCGCCACGCGCATGCCGGCCGTCCGGCACGACTCGAGCGCCCGGGTCAAGCGATCCATGTCCTCGACCGTCTCTCGCTCGGTCAGCTCCAGCACCACCCGCGCCGGATCGACGCCGTGGCGCTGGAGCAGCTGGACGAGACCATGGACGCTGAACTGATCGGACTCGAGCGAGCGCGGCGAGATGTTGAGGGTCAGGCTGCCGGGGAGGGCCTGCCGCGCGAACGCGGCGATCGACGTCGTGAGGCAGGCGAGGTCGAGCTCCACGGTCCGGCCGAAGGCCTCGGCCGCGGTGAACAGGTCGGTCGCGTCGGTGAAGCCGGAGCCCGGCATGGGCCGGCTGAGCGCCTCGTACCCGCGCGGCCGACCGCTGCGCAGGTCGAAGATCGGCTGGAAGAGCGTGACCAGCGCACCGGACGCGGCCACCCGCGCGACCAACGCCGCCCTGCCGGCGGCCGATCGCTCGGTGCCGGGCGAGCCGTCCCGCTCCGGGTCGAACACCGTCACGCAGGTCCGGCCGTGCTTCTTGCCGAAGGCCAGGGCTGCGTCGGCCTCGCGGTAGAGCGTCGCCCGATCCGTTGCCGTCCCGGGGATCGCCGAGATGCCGACCGTGAATGACCATGGCTGCGCGGCCGGTTCGTTGCGCCGCCGGTCGTCCACACCCCGCTCGAGGACGGTGGCGAGCACACGCCGCATCGCCAAGTAGGCACCGTCGGCGTCGACGCCCGGCATGAGGATGGCGAACTCGTCGCCGCCGATGCGGAACACCTGGTCGCTGCGACGAAGGGCTGCGGCCATCACCCCGGCCACGCCGACGAGGACGCGGTCGCCGCCGGCGTGCCCCTCGGCATCATTGACCTTGCCGAAGTCGTCGAGGTCGACGATGGCCATGGTGAGCCGCGAGTTGTAGCGGGTCGCACCGAGCCACTGGCGCTCGAGTTCCTCCTGGAATGAGCGGTGATTGCCCAGGCCTGTGAGGGCGTCGCGGAGCGATTCAGCACGCGCTCTGGCGTACGCGTCCTCCAGCACGAGCCGGGCCCGGTCGAGACGTTCTGCGGGCTCCAGGATGCGTTTCGACATCCACACGGTGAGGGCGGCGAGCGCGACGACGATCGCCGCGATGCCGAGGCTTGGCAGGAGGATCGACCTCCCGTCACCCATCGCGAGCGTGTAGACGACCGGGGCAGCCAGCGCGATCGGGATCATGAACATCGTGGTCAGTGCGAGGAACAGGCGGAGTCGAACGACGCGCAAGTCGGTCGACCCGTCGAAGATCGCCTCGTCGGGCTCGCGCGGATCAGGGTTTCGGTCGCTGACCTGGTTCGTGGCTGCTCTCCACTCGGTGGATGCTTCCCGGGCCGTCGTTATACGTCCTCGTTCGAGTGTCGACTACGCGCACCGTCGTACCGTTCGCGGTAGGACCTCCGGCACCCTCTGCTACCCTTTCCGGCCGCAAGGGACGGCCGCGGCTGCACGGCGGCCGCCGCCACGTCCTCGCCGCCGGAGACCGCGCCCGCCATGACCGAACCGCGCACGATCGTCGACAAGATCTGGGCCGACCACGTCGTCGCCGAGGATCCGGGCGCCCCGGACGTGCTCGCGATCGACCTTCATCTCGTCCATGAGGTCACCTCGCCGCAGGCGTTCACCGGTCTTCGCGAACGCGGGCTGCGGGTCCGCCGACCCGGTCAGACCGTGGCAACGGCCGACCATTCGATCCCGACCACGCCGCGCAGCCTGCCCATGCTCGATGCCCAGGCGGCCGCACAGATCAGCCAGCTCGAGCGCAACTGCGCCGATTTCGGCATCCCGCTCCACGGCATCGGCTCGCCATCGCAGGGCATCGTGCACGTCATCGGCCCGCAGCTCGGCCTGACGCAGCCGGGCATGACCATCGTCTGCGGTGACTCGCACACCTCGACGCACGGGGCATTCGGCGCGTTGGCCTTCGGGATCGGGACGAGCGAGGTCGAGATGGTCCTCGCGACCCAGTCGTTGCTGCAGCGACACCCGAACACCTACGAGGTTCGCGTCGATGGCCGTCTGGCGCCCGGCGTCTCGGCCAAGGACATCATCCTCGCGCTCATCGCCCGAATCGGCGTCGGCGGCGGCAACGGCCACGTGTTCGAGTACCGCGGCGAGGCGATCCGCGCCCTGACGATGGAACAGCGGATGACCATCTGCAACATGAGCATCGAGGGTGGCGCCCGGGCCGGGCTGATCGCCCCCGACGACACGACCTTCGAGTACGTTCACGGGCGCCCCCACGCTCCGACCGGCGCGGACTGGGATTCGGCTGTCGAGCGCTGGCGCCAGTTGCCGACCGACGATGGCGCGACGTTCGACCGCTCCATCACGATCGACGCGGACGCGCTCGAACCGATGATCACCTACGGGACGAACCCGGGGATGGGCATCCCGATCACGTCGCGCGTGCCGTCGCCCGACGAGGTGACCGATCCCGCCCAGCGCCGCGCGCTCGAGCACGCGCTCGCGTACATGGACCTCCAGCCTGGCCAGCCGATCCTCGGCCAGAAGGTCGACGTCGTGTTCGTCGGCTCCTGCACGAACGGTCGGATCAGCGACCTGCGCCTTGCCGCCGCCGCGCTGAAGGATCGCCATGTCGCGGACGGCGTCCAACTGATGGTCACGCCAGGGAGCGACGAGGTGAAGCGCGAGGCCGAGCGCGAGGGACTCGCCGACGTCTTCAAGGCGGCCGGCGCGGACTGGCGCGAGTCAGGCTGCTCGATGTGCATCGCGATGAACGGCGATCAGCTGTCGCCTGGTCAGTACTCGGTCAGCACCTCGAACCGTAACTTCGAGGGCCGCCAGGGCAAGGGCGGCCGGACGTTCCTCGCGTCGCCCCTGACGGCCGCCGCGTCCGCCATCACCGGGGTGGTCACGGACCCGCGCACGCTGCCCGGCATCGAGACACTCGCCGCGGTCGGGGGACGCTGACGCGTGGCCGAGCCGTTCCGGATCTTCACGACCAAGGTCGTCCCGATCGATGCCGAGAACGTCGATACCGACCAGATCGTCCCGGCGCGCTATCTCAAGGTCACGGACAAGGCGGGTCTTGCCGATGCGTTGTTCCGGGACTGGCGGTTCGAGGAGGACGGCTCCCTGAAGGACCCGCCGTTCATCCTCGACCAGCCGGGCATGGCCGGCCGGGGGATCCTGCTGGTCGGCGACAACTTCGGTTCGGGCTCGTCGCGCGAACACGCGCCGTGGGCGCTGACGTCATGGGGCGTGCGGGCCATCCTGTCGACCGGCTTCGCGGATATCTTCCGAAGCAACAGCCTGAAGAATGGGTTGCTGCCGATCGCCGTGCCGCCCGAGGTCCATCGCCGGTTGCGCGACCTCATCGAGGGCGATCCCGAGGCGGAGCTGACCGTCGACCTGGCCGAGCAGGGCGTGCTGCTGCCCGACGGTTCGACGATCGACTTCGAGATCGACCCATTCGCGAAGCGGATGCTGCTGGCGGGCACCGACGAGCTCGGCTATCTCCTGTCGAAGGAGGCCGACATCGCAGCCTGGGAAGCGAGGCACCCACCCCGGATCGAGACGCGCGCCGCGACCTGAGGCCGCTCCATAGGGGGCGGTGGCCGTTCCGTTGAGCTTTGCTATTCCGGTCGGCTCCACTTTTCTGCCATATGTGCACCAGGTGCACGTTGGTCCAGATCGGGAGCCGATCTCACGCGCCTTTATGGATAGTCATGCAGCTCAATCGATCAGGCCACGCACGACAGTGTTGGAATGGTGCATCGACATGCATCCCGAGCGACTCGGCTGGCCCGATGTTGCTGCCCAAGGTGCATGTGGTGAGCATTTGGCCGGAATGTCGCGGGCGAGCGATCAGCCGGCGGTCAACTCGGTCCATCGCGCCTTGATCGACCGGAGCGTCGTTGACTCGCGCCCCATGATGGGGTGGACGATCGACGATGGGCCGGGAACCACCGGGCGCGCCACGCCGTCTCCAACGCCATGGATGCCCTACATCGGCCGGCCCGCCATGCCGCCGGGCTCTTCACGCTCGTGGTTGCCCTCGTGGTCGCCCTCGCGGCCTGTTCCGGAGGCGCCGCGACGCCGACATCTCCACCGTCGGCATCGCCGCCCGACGCGCCGGTGACGGCTCCCCCGAGCGACGGCAGTGGCGATGGGGCGAGCCAGGACCCCGGCGTCGGCCTCGGCGCCAAGCCGATCGTCCCGAAGCCAGGACAGGCGATCAACGTCCGTCCGATCGCAGCCGAGCAGCTGGCCGCCCGTGTCGATGGCAACAAGATCATCGTCAAGGCTGTCTGGACCAGCGGCGTCGAACCGTGCACGATCCTCGACTCGATCGCGGTCGACAAAGGCGACGGGACCTACACGATCACCCTGCGAGAAGGCAACAGCCCGCAGGAGATCGCCTGCATCGCCATCGCCGAGCAGCACGTGACCGAGTTCGAGATCCCCGACGTGGCGCCGGGGACCTGGACGATCGCCGACTCCGGCGGCGTCGCCGCGCCGGTCGAGGTCGTCGTCAGCTGACCTCGACGGCCCGTCAGTCCACATAGCCGACCCGGACCGACCCCGCGCACGGCGCGCCAAGGGCCCCTGTGCGACGATCGGGCGGTGAACCCGCTCGATCTCGTGGCGATCCTGCTCGTCATCCTCGCCGTCATCCTCGGGTTCAATTCGGGAGCACTCCCGCAGGTCGGCGGCCTGATCGGCGCGATCGCCGGCGGCGCGCTGGCGATCGTGGCCCTGCCCCATCTCGTCGAGCCGCTGGGCAACGTCCCGGCCGGGATCCGCCCGTACGTCGTCCTGGCGGGGCTATTGATGGCTGTCGGCGTCGGTGAGTCGATCGGCTCGGCCATCGGGCGGACCGGCGCCAAGTCCCTCGGGACGGGGTATCTCGGCGCCGCCGATCGCGTCGCCGGCAGCCTGACCGGTGCGGCCCAGGCGTTGCTCGTCATCTGGCTCGCCGGCGGTTTGCTGGCACTGGGACCGGTGGCCCGCCTCAGCGAGGCCGCGCAGACATCGACCGCCGTCCGGACGCTCAATGCCGTCCTGCCGCCCCCGACCGAGATCGCCGGCGAGCTCGGCCAGCTGCTCGACGACACCGGGTTGCCGGATGTCTTCGTCGGCTTCGAGCCATTGCCCGAAGGCGCCGGTCGACCCGCCGAGCGATGCCATCGCCCGACGGATCGCGGAGGATGCGCAGGCCAGCACGGTCCGCGTCCGGGCGGGTGTGTGTGGCGCGGTCGCGTCAGGCAGTGGCGTCGTCGTCCGGGACGGCTATGTCGTCACGAACGCGCACGTGGTCGCCGGCGCACGCGACGGCGCGGTGGACGTCTCGACCGTCCTGGGAGAGCGGGCCGATGCCCGAGTCGTCCTGTTCGACCCGTCGCTCGACGTCGCGCTGCTGTGGGCCCCGCAGCTCCGCGCCGCTCCGCTCCGGTTCACCACCGGAAACCCCGACCGCGGCACCCTCGGTGCTGCACTCGGTTTCCCGGGCGGTGGCTCCCTCAGCGTCGTCCCCGCGGCCGTCACCGGGTCGTATCGCGCGACCGGCCGCGACATCTACGGCCAGATCCGCGTGGACCGGGACATCCTCGAGCTGCGCGCCCAGATCGATCGCGGCGACAGCGGCGGCCCGTTCGTCCTCCAGGACGGGACGATCGGCGGGCTCGTCTTCGCCGAGGCGCGGACGGATCCCGACGTGGGTTACGCGTTGAGTCCGACGTCTGTGGCGGTCCGGATCGCGCCGGCGCTCGGTCAGACGGGCGCGGTCGCGACCGGAGCGTGCCTGCGCTGACCTAATTCACGCGGTCGGGCGCCAGGTCCGCGATCCAGCGGGCGACCGCCTTCAGCACCTTCTCGCGGATCGCCGGTTGCGCGTCCAGCAGTGACGTGAACTCGCGATGGCCGATGACGAGCAGGCGGGTCGGCGTCGACGCCGTCACGGTCGCCGCGCGGGGGACATTCCCGAGCAGCGCGAGCTCACCGAAGAACTCACCCTCGCCCATGGCGTTGATCACCTTGCCACCCTTGGTGACATCGACGTTGCCGTCGAGGATCACGAAGAACTCGTGGCCGGCACCGCCCTCGGTCGTCAGGACCTTGCCTGCGGGAACGGACACCTCGTCGGCCAGACTTCCGACCTGCGTCAGATCCGCGGGGCCAAGGCCGGCGAACAGCGGCACCTTCGAGAGCATCGTCAGCTTCTGGTCCATCGCCTCGATCGTCCCTCCGCTCCGACCCCTCTGGTCCGGTCGCGGCAGCATACGCGCTGGGCTCCGTACACTGCACGCCATGCCCGACGCCGTCACCGCCGCTCCGTCACACCCCTACGACCGTGCCACCGATCCGGCCAAGCGGCACTCGTCCGCCCTGACGGACGGCCCCGACCGCGCCGGCGCGCGCGCGATGCTGAAGGCCATCGGCTTCACCGACGACGACCTCGCCAAGCCGCTGGTCGGCGTCGCGACGACGTGGATCGAGACGATGCCCTGCAACTACAACCAGCGCCGGCTCGCGGAGTTCGTCAAAGAGGGCATCCGGGCCGCCGGCGGCACGCCGATGGAGTTCAACACGGTCTCGGTCAGCGACGGCGTATCGATGGGTACCGAGGGCATGAAGGCCTCGCTCATCAGCCGCGAGGTCATCGCCGACTCGATCGAGCTCGTCGTGCGCGGCCACCTGCTCGACGGCCTGGTCTGCCTGGTCGGCTGCGACAAGACGATCCCCGCCGCCGCGATGGCCCTGGGCAGGCTCGATGTCCCAGGTCTGATCCTCTACAACGGCACGATCTATCCGGGTGTGTACAAGGGCCGTCGGGATGCGACGGTGGTCAAGGTCTTCGAGGCCATCGGCGCGTATCGCGCGGGCCGCATGACCCTCGACGAGCTTTACGAGATCGAGAACGTGGCGTGCCCGGGGGCGGGCGCCTGCGGAGGCCAGTTCACCGCGAACACCATGGCCACCGTGATGGAGTTCATCGGGCTGGCTCCATCCGGCCTGAACGGCATCCCGGCCGAGGACCCGGCCAAGGACGATGCCGCCCGGCAGAGCGGGGAGCTGGTCATGGACCTCGTCCGCCGCGACGTGCGGCCATCCTCCTTGGTAAACCGGGACGCGCTCGAGAACGGCATCGCCAGTGTCGCCGCGACCGGCGGATCGACGAACGGCGTGCTCCATCTGCTGGCGATCGCCCACGAATTCGGGCTCCAGCTCGACATCGACGAGTTCGGCGCAGTCGCCGACCGGACGCCGCTCATCGCGGACATGCAGCCGGGCGGCCAGTACACCGCGACCGACATGTTCGAGGCCGGCGGCGTGGGCCTCGTCATGCGCGAGCTGCTCAAGCGACCCGGGTTGTTGCACGGCGGCGCCCCGACGGTCGATGGCCGGACGATCGCCGAGATCGCCGCGGACACCACCGCGACCGAGGGCCAGCAGGTCGTCGTCCCGCTCGAGACACCGATCAAGCCCACGGGCGGCCTGACCATCCTCCGCGGCACGCTCGCGCCGGACGGCTGCGTCGTGAAGCTGGCCGGCCACGAGCGGCGCCTCCATCGCGGCCCGGCCCGCGTGTTCGACTCGGAAGCGGAATGCTTCGAGGCCGTCAAGGACCGGCGCATCGTGGCCGGCGACGTCGTGGTCATCCGCTACGAGGGGCCGGTCGGTGGGCCGGGCATGCAGGAGATGCTCAGCGTCACGGCCGCGCTCGTGGGCGAGGGCCTGGGCGATGTCGTCGCGCTCGTCACCGACGGGCGGTTCTCGGGCGGCACGCACGGTCTGATGCTCGGCCACGTCGCGCCAGAGGCGGCACTCGGCGGTCCGATCGCGATCGTCGAGGAAGGTGACGAGATCGTCATCGACGTCGACCGCAAGGCACTCGACCTCAACGTGCCCCCCGAGGAGATCGAGCGGCGCCTGTCGACGTGGACGCCACGACCGGCCAACTACACGACCGGCGTGATGGCCAAGTACGCGGCCCTGGTCGGCTCGGCCTCGACCGGCGCCGTCACGACCGGTCCACGCATGGCAGCGAACCTGACGGGGACGCGCGCCGCTCGATGACCCGCCATATCCCGATCGGGATCAAGACGTCGCCACAAGCGGTGGACTGGGCGACGCTCGACGCGATGTGGGCCCGCATCGGCACGCACGACGTCTTCGAGTCGGTGTGGATGAACGACCACCTCACCGATATCGCCCACGACCGCCACGGAGCGAGCCTCGAAGCGTTGACGGCGATGGCCACGCTCCTCCATCGCGTGCCCGGGCGATGGGTCGGGCACGGGGTCCTGGCCAACACGTTCCGTCATCCGGCGGTGCTGGCGAAGGCCGCCACGGTCCTCGATCACGCGACGCAGGGCCGCTTCATCGTCGGCCTTGGTGCCGGCTGGCACGAGGGTGAGCACGTGTCGTTCGGCATCCCGCTCCCGCCGATGCGCGAGCGGTTCGACCGCTACGAGTCGGCCGTCCACGTCCTCCGCGCGTTGTGGTCGCCTGAAGCGGCGATACCGCCGGGCGTGACACGGCCCGACGTGTACTACCCGCTCATCGAGGCGACCAACGAGCCACCGCCGTTCACGCCGGGCGGCCCGAAGCTGTGGCTCGGCGCGGGCAAGCGACGTGGGATCGCCCTGACCGCGGCGGTCGCCGACGGGTGGATCATGCCGGCGGTGTCCGTGACATCCGGTCGGTCGACGGATCTCGACGACTTCAGCGCCGGACGTGACGCGATCCTGGGCGGGCTCGAGGAGATCGGGCGGGACCCTGCGACATTCGAGTTCGGGGCGCAGGTGCCGGCGGGCTCGACGTCGGCGGAGCGCGCGATCGCGCTGGAGCAGGCCAAGGACGCGGTCCATCGTGGCGCCACGCACGTCATCCTCAACCTGCGGCCGCGACTCGGACCCGATGGCGTCGACACGGTCGCGCGCGAGGTGGCAGAGCCGCTCCGGCAGGCCATCGGATGAGCGCGCATGATGGGTCGGTGACCGCGAACGAACCTCGCGCTGGCTGGTCGTCGCCGCCCGATCCCGAGGCGTATGACTCGCCCCGCGCCGAGCGAGCGCGAGCGAAGGGCCTCAAGGCGCCGTACATCACCGGCGGCACCGCCCCCGACGCCGCCGAGGCTCGAGCCGAGGAACGCCGTCTCGGGCGCTGGCTGCTGCTGATGGTCGTGACCATCGTCTCGGCAGGGTTCGTGATCGGTGCGATCGTCGCCCTGCTGATGCCGGCCGGTCAGTGACGACCGGCCGGGCAGTGACGACCGGCACTCCCGCGCGCCCCTCGGACGCCGTCACGCCAGCCGATCGGGCGGCGGCCCACGATGGCGTGGTCGCGACGCTGCGCGACCTGATCCGCATCCCGTCGGTCAACCCACCCGCTCCTGCCTCGCCCGGCGAGGAGACGCGGGCGGCGCGCTATATCGCGTCTCGCCTCGCCGACCTCGGCCTCCGGCCCGAGGTGATCGAGCCCGTCCCCGGTCGGGGCTCGGTGCACGTCCGCCTTCGAGGCGACGGCTCAGGCGGCGACCCGTTCCTGCTGCTGTCGCACCTCGACGTCGTCCCGGCCCCGGCCGAGCGCTGGTCGCACGACCCGTTCGCCGCCGACATCGACGCGGGCTACGTGTACGGCCGTGGCGCGGTCGACATGAAGGGCATGGTGGCGCTCGAGATGGGCGTGATCGAGCGCCTGGTGACCGAAGCGCGGTCCGCCGGACGGGATCCCGCCAGCGACCCCATCCCGGGCCTTCGCCGGGACGTGCTGTTCACATGTGCCGCCGACGAGGAGGCCGGCTCGACCGACGGGGCGCGCTGGTTCGCCGTCCACCGGCCGGACTGGCTCCAGGCAGCGGGGGCGGTCAACGAGTGCGGTGGCGTGTCCGTCACGGTCGCCGGCCGGCGCCTCTACCCGATCCAGGTCGCCGAGAAGGGCTTCATCCCGTACCGCATCCACGTGCGAGGGAACTGGGGCCACGGCTCCATGCCCCGCGAGGACAACGCGGCGGTCATCGCTGCGGGCATCATCGAGCGGCTGGCCGTCCCGGGACCGATCCGGATCACGCCGGTGATGACCCGCTTCCTCGAGGCCGCGGCCGATGCCCTGCCCGCCGACGTGGGCGGGACGTTGCGGGCTATCGCCGCCGGGGAGCTCCAGCCGGCCGAGATCGACCAGGCGATCGACCGGTTGTGCGACCCGATGTACGCCCGCGCGCTCCGGGCGCTCATCCGCGACACCCTGAGCCCGGATGTCGTCCACGCGGGCGTCAAGTACAACGTGATCCCCGGCGACGCCACGATCGAGGTCGACTGCCGCATCCTGCCGGGCACGACGGAGGCCGACATGTTCGCCGAGCTCGAGGGACGGATCGGCGCGGACGTCCTGCCCGCCTGCCGGATCGAGCGGCTCGCGTTCGGCGAACCCGTCGAGTCGCCGGCCGAGGGCCCTTTCTGGGACACGCTGGTCGCCACGCTCCGCGATCACGACCCCGACGGCGTCCCGCTCCCGGTCATGGCGCCCTTCGCGACCGATGCCAAGGCGACCGCGATGGTCGGAACGCCGACCTACGGCTTCTCGCCGTTCCGCCTCGAGCCCGAAGAGCGCTTCCTCGAGCGCTTCCACGGCGTCGACGAGCGGATCTCGCTCGACGCGCTGCGCTTCGGTCTACCCGTCCTCTACGACGTCGTTCGTCGCTTCTGCGCCTGACGCGCTTTCAGCCGATCCGGCTGGATCAGCCGCCACCTCGCCTTCGCTCGGTGGGACCGTGACGCGGACCCGCTCCTCGCACGACGTGCAGACGAAGATGTGGCCTTTCTGCCACTCGCGCTCCGGGTCCCCCTTCGCCGGGTCGTGCGGATCACCTTCGGGGACGAGCACGCCCCAACTTCCGTCGTTGTGCTGGTGCTCGACGTGGAAGAGTGCGTTCTCGAGCTGTCCGTACTGGAACATCGGGTCGACCTCCTGGGCGTAGCGTAGCGACCCGGTCGCGCGCCTACGTCCCGGGCTCGCGGCGCGCGCGGATGAGCCGACCGCGACGGCTGATGGCGTGGGTCGCGAGGGCCGCCACGCCCATCGCGACGATCGAACGCTCGGCGGGCGGTAGCGGTCGAACGGCGGACAGGAACTGCTCGGCGCGCCCACGGTCGACGACGCGCAGGATCGCGTGGCCGCGCGGCGTGAGACGGAGCACCTTCTGGCGGCGGTCCTCCTCCTCGGCCCGCCGCTCGACCAGGCGCCGCTTGACGAGCCCGTCGATGAGCCGACTCGTCGCCGACGGGGAGCGATTGATCGACTCGGCGAGCTCGCCGATGGTCAGCGTGCTGCCGTCGGCCAGGACGTACAGGGCTGCGAGCTGGGTGAAGCCGAGGCGAAGCTCGCCGAGCTGGCTCGCGAACCCGATCACCAGCTCACGCCATAGCGCCCGGCCCATGGCCACCCGCTCGCTGATCTGGCGCACGTTCGGGAGCCGCGTGCCGGCGGCCAGTACCGGTGCGGACAGGTCGGCCTCGAACCGCTGCGCGATCGCTCGACGGGGTGCAGGTCGGGTGGTCGCGCGCGCCACGCGAGTGTCGGTCATACGTGCAAGCATGCACGCGAATCGGGGTCGACGGCAACCGGCACACGTACCCTCGCGGAGGATGTCTTCGTTCGCGTTCGTCTTCCCCGGCCAGGGCTCGCAATCGGTGGGCATGGGTCGGGATCTCGCCACGTCATCGCCTGCGGCGGCCGCCGTCTGGCAGGCCGCCGATGCCGCCCTTGGCTCGTCCATCAGCGATCTTGCCTGGGACGGCCCTGCGGAACGGCTCGACCTGACCGAGAACGCGCAACCGGCGATCCTCGCCGCCTCGATCGCCATCCTCGAGGGGCTCCGCGAGCACTGGTCGACGGCCGGCCTGTCGGTCCCGACGCCGGCCTTCGCAGCCGGTCACTCGATGGGCCAGTACTCCGCGTTCGTGGCGGCCGGCGTCCTGTCGCTGGACGACGGCGTCCGCCTGGTCCGCCGTCGGGGCGAGCTGATGCAGGCGTCCGGACAGGGCCGCGACGGAGCCATGGCGGCCCTCATCGGCCTCGACGACGCGCGCCTGCCCGAACTGTTGGCATCGGCCGCAGTGCACGGGACGTTCGTCGTCGCCAACCGGAACGCGCCCGGCCAGGTCGTCGTGTCGGGTGCGCGCGCGGCCATCGAGGCGGGCGCCGAGGTCGCCAAGGAGCTCGGTGCGAAGCGGGCCATCGTGCTGCCGGTCAGCGTCGCTGCCCACTCACCGCTCATGGCCGAGGCGGCCGAGGGGATGCGCGAGACACTCGCCGATGTGGCGTTCAGCGATCCGTCGATGACCCTGCTCGCCAACGCCGACGCACGGTCGATCACGACCGCCGACGGGGCGCGCGCCGAGCTCGTCGAGCACCTGACCGCGGGCGTCGACTGGGTCGCCGCCGTCGAGCGGATGACCGCGGATGGCGTCACCACATTCGTCGAGGTCGGACCCGGCAGGGTGTTGACCGGCCTCATCAAACGCATCGCGCCGGAAGCAGAGATCCTGCCGGCCGACGATCCCACCACCCACGACCGCCTGCTCGATCTCGCCGCCGTGACGGCCTGATCGCCGAGTTCCTGGAGGACACAGCCCATATGCGTCGACCCGACTACGACCGCCGCGTCGTCGTCACCGGTCTCGGGGTCATCAGCCCCGTCGGCAACGACAAGACCACCGCCTGGTCCAACCTCGTCAATGGTGTCTCCGGCCTGGCGCCGATCACCTATTTCGACACCGCGCCGTACGAGGCGAAAGTGGCCGGCGAGGTCCGCGACTTCGATGCCAAGGAGTGGATGGATCCCAAGGCTGCCCGCCGCAGCGAGACGAGCATGCACTTCGGGGTGGCAGCGGCCAAGCAGGCGCTCGCCGACTCCGGCTTCGAGCTGACCGACGAGAACCGCACCGAGGTGGGGGTCGTGTTCGGGTCGGGCGCGGGCGGCCAGCAGCTGATGATCGACAACTACGTCTCGTTGCACGACAAGGGACCACGGACGGTCGCGCCGACGTTCATCGCCAATGCCCTGGTCGACAGCTGCTCGGGCATGATCGCCATCGAGACCGGGGCCATCGGGCACAACGTGTGCATGGTGTCGGCCTGCGCGACCGGCACGCACAACGTGGGTGAGGCCGCCGAGACCATCCGCCGTGGCGACTGCGTGGCGGTCATCAGCGGCTCGACCGAGGCGCCGTTGCTCGAGGTCGCACACGCCGGGTTCTCGAACATGCGCGGCATGGGTCTGCCACGGCCCGGCGAGGAGCCGCAGACCGTCTCGCGCCCGTTCGACGCGACGCGCGACGGGTTCGTGCTCGGCGAAGGTGCCGGTTCGCTGTTCCTCGAGGACCTCGAGCTGGCCAAGGAGCGCGGCGCCACGATCTACGCCGAGGTCGTCGGCTACGGCTCGGCGGCCGATGGTTGGGACATGGTCCAGCCGATCGACGCGGGCGTCGGCTCGTCGCGCGCCATGCAGATGGCGCTCGATCGACGGGGCGTGCCGGCCGACGAGGTCGACCTCATCAACCCGCACGGGACCTCGACACCGCTCGGTGACAAGCGGGAGGCGGAGGCCGTCTGGACGACGTTCGGCTCGCGGGCGGCCCGCGACGCCAAGTCCATCGCCATCAGCGCCACCAAGTCGATGACCGGCCACATGATGGGGGCGGCCGGCGCCTTCGAGGCCTTCGCGACGGTCATGTCGGTCGCCGAGCAGTGCGCCCCCGGCACGCTCAACTACCGCGACTTCGACCCGGAGTGCGACCTGTGGGTCCCGGCGGAGACCGTGCCGATGCCGATCCGCTATGCGCTCTCGAACAACATCGGGCTGGGCGGCCACAACGGCGCGGTGATCTTCAAGAGGTATGACGGGGACTGACCGTCCGACCCCCTGGATCCACCCCTACAATCCGTCCCGATGCCTGAACGAGACCCCAGCCGTCGCGCGGTCGTGACCGGTCTCGGCGCGATCATGCCGATCGGCAACGACTTTCCGACCTACTGGGCGAACCTCCAGGCCGGCGTGACCGGCACGCGGACGATCCGCAGCTTCGACGCGTCGCAGCATGAGGTGCGCATCGCCGCCGAGGTGCTCGACTTCGATCCGACGAGCGTCATGGACCCCAAGATGGCCCGCCGCATGAGCCGGTTCATCCACCTGGCGATGGGGGCCGGCAAGGAGGCGGTCGCCGACTCCGGCATCGACTTCGCGGCGATGAGTCAGGAGCAGCGCGATCGGGTCGGCGTCGTCGTCAACACTGGCGGCGGCGGAATCGAGCAGATCATCGACGGCACCCACGTGCACGACCAGAAGGGTCCGCGCTTCGTGTCGCCGTTCGCGGTGCCGGCCCTGTCGGGCTCGATGGGGGCCGCACTGCTGTCGATGGAGTGGGGCCTGACCGGGCCCGTCATCACCCAGGTCGCCGCCTGCGCCACGTCCGTCATCGCCTTCCACGACGCGTTGCGCCTCATCCGCGACGGCGATTGCGACGTCGTCATCACCGGCGGGTCCGAGGCGCCGATCTGGCCGATGGGCGTGGCCGCGCTCGCGAACATGACGGCGCTCTCGAAGCGGAACGACGAGCCCGAGAGCGCTTCGCGCCCATTCGACCTGACGCGCGACGGCTTCGTGCTGGGCGAAGGTGCCGGGGTCACCATCGTCGAGTCGCTCGAGCACGCCCGGAACCGTGGCGCCACGCCGATCGCCGAAATCATCGGCGGCGCGCTCACCGCGGACGCGTTCCATATCAGTGCCCCGGAGCCGACCGGGCGTGGCCAGGCGCGGTCGATGACCAACGCCATGCGCCACGCCGGGATCGCGCCCGACGAGGTCGACTACATCGTCGCCCACGGCACGGCCACGCCACTCAACGACGTGACCGAGACCCGCGCGATCAAGACGGCCTACGGGGATCACGCGTACAAGGTCGCCATCAGCTCGCCGAAGTCGATGATCGGCCACCTCGTCGGTGCCGCGGGCATCGCCAGTGCCCTAGCGGCGTTGGGTGCGATCCGGGATCAGGTCATCCCACCGACGGCCAACCTGCGCACGCCCGACCCGGAGTGCGACCTCGACTACGTGCCGCTCACCGCCCGCCCGTCGAAGGTCGAGACGGTGGCGGTCGATGGCTTCGGGTTCGGTGGCCAGAACGCGGTGACGATCTTCCGCACGGTGGTCGACTAGGCGACGGGACCCGGCCTACCGGCCCGGGCGGCGTTCAGTCCATTGCGAAGTCAGGATCCGCCGGACCGCTCCGGAAGGCTGATCAGCGCAGGGAACGGCCCTCGTGGGTCTCGATGGCCGCGATGAAGGACTCGCCCAATGGGGTCGGGCGGTCGGTGCGGTAGTCGTAGCGGACCATCACCGACTCGCTCGTTGCAACCAGGCGCGGCGATGCGCCCGGGCCGCACGCGGTCAGACGATGCTCGAGCGTGAACGACGTCCTCCCGAGGCGGGTCGCCCGCGTCTCGACCGTGACGGTATCTGTGTGGTAGACCGGCGCACGATAGGTGATCCGAGCCTCGGCCAGGATCAGGCTCTCGGCCCCCTCGTGGCCGGCCGCGACCGGTTCGCCGGTCACGTCGGACCAATAGCGGATGCGGGCCATCTCGCAGTACGTCAGGTAGACGGCGTTGTTGACGTGGCCCATCGCGTCGGTGTCGGCGAAGCGGACATCGACCTCGACCTGGTGCGCGAAGTCGCCCGGCAGGTCGCGCGGGTCGTCGGGCGTCTCTATCCGTCCGTGAGCCATGGTGATCTCAGTCTGGCGGCTGGACGACCAGCGTGCCGACCATCCCCGATTCAGCATGGCCCGGCACGGTGCAGAGGATGGGATACGTGCCCGGATCGTCGATCCGGAACCTGATCCGCTGGGTCTGCCCCGGCCGCGCGCCGGCGTCGACGTTCGCGAGGCCCTCGGCTTCCCAGTCGTGGAACACCGGGTCGTCGTTCGTGAATGACAGCACCACCGTCGTGCCGGCCTCGACGGTCAGTTCCGCCGGTTCGAAGCGGAGGTCGCGGGCGACCACCGACACCTGCGTCGCGCCCCCATCGATCCAGCGGTCGGCCGCCGTTGCGACGCCGGCGACGCCGAGAGCGGCGAGCGCCACCGCCACCAGGAACGAGGCTTCCCGGAGGCGACCTGCCCGACCGCGGCGCACCCGATGACCCGCCTCCGGTCGAGCGTCGTAGCCGCGGAGCCGAAGGGCGTTCGCCACGACGGTGACCGACGACAGTGCCATCGCACCCGCCGCCATCGCGGGGGACAGGGCGATGCCGAACGCCGGGATGAGGACCCCCATCGCGACGGGGATCAGCACCACGTTGTAGGCGAACGCCCAGAAGAGGTTCTGGCGCACCGTCGTCATGGTCGCCCGCGACAGCCCGATCGCCGCCAGCACACCACGAGGGTCGGCATGCATCAAGGCGATCCGGGCCGTTTCGATCGCGATATCCGTGCCGGTCCCGATGGCGACGCCGACGTCGGCCTGTCCCAGGGCCGGAGCGTCGTTGATGCCGTCACCCACCATCGCGACCGTCCGACCGCGGCCCTGCAGACGCCCGACGATGGCCGCCTTGTCCTCGGGCCGGGCGTCGCCGACGACGCGGTGAGCGGGAATCCCAACCTGGGCCCCGACGGCAAGGGCCGTGGAACGCGCGTCGCCGGTGACCAGCCAGACTTCGATGCCGGCATTCGCCAGTTCACGGACGGCGGCCGCGGACTCCGCGCGAACCGGGTCGGTGATCGCGATGACGCCAGCGGCCCGAGCGTCGACCGCGACGAATGCCGTGGTCCTGCCGCTCTCGCCGGCGCCCTCGAGCGCGGCCGCGAGCGGCCCCGGATCGACGCCCTCCGCGACCAGCCAGCGGACGCTGCCGACCGCCACGGCACGAGACCCGTCGCCCGAGTCGACCGTTCCCCGGACGCCGCCCCCGGCGATGACCTCGACATCGCGGACCGGGAGGAAGCCGAGCTCGCGCGTGTTCGCGTACGCGACGATCGCGGCGCCCAGAGGGTGCTCGCTTGCGCGCTCGACCGACGCCACCAGATCGATGAGCGTCCGTTCGTCGTTGCCCGGGGCAGTCACGACCGCGCTGACGGTCGGCCGGCCGAGGGTTAGCGTCCCGGTCTTGTCGAAGACGACGGCGTCGATCCTCTCGGCGCGTTCGAGCGCATCGCCGCCGCGGATGAGGATCCCGGCCTCGGCGCCACGCCCGGTGCCGACCATGACCGCCGCCGGCGTGGCGAGACCCATCGCACATGGGCAGGCGATGACGACGACGCTGATGAACGCGGTGAGCGCGAGAGTCAGCCGCGGCTCCGGACCGGCAAGGAACCAGATGGCGAACGTCGCCGTGGCCAGCACCAGCACGATCGGCACGAACGCCTCCGCGATCCGATCGGCCAGGTGCTGGATCGGCGCCTTGCTGCCCTGCGCCCGCCGCACCGCGTCGACGATCCGCGCCAGGGCGGTGTCGTGGCCGACTCGCGTCGCGCGCATCACGAACGTGCCGGTCCGGTTGAGCGTCGCGCCCACGACCTCGCTCCCGGCTCGGACCTCGACCGGCATCGGCTCGCCGGTCAGCATGCTCGCGTCCACGGCCGACGCGCCCTCCACGACCACGCCGTCGACCGGCACCTGCTCGCCGGGACGGACCCGCAGGAGGTCGCCGACCGCGACACCCTCGAGTGGGACGTCGGTCTCACGGCCGTCGGCGACGAGGCGCGCGGTGGTCGGTTGGAGGCCGATGAGCCGGCGGATCGCCCCGGCCGTGCCGGCCTTCGCCCGGCTCTCGAGCCAACGCCCGAGTAGGACGAGGCCGATGATGATCGTCGAGGCGTCGAAGTAGGTCTCCGGGTGAAGCCCCGCCTCGTGGATGGCGTTCGGGAAGAGCGTGACGCCGACGCTGTACAGCCACGCGGCGGTCGTCCCGACGGCGATCAGCGTGTCCATGTTCGCGGTGCCGTGACGGAAGGCCCGCCAGGCCGCGCGGTAGAAGCGGCCGCCGGCCACGAACTGGATCACGGTCGCGGGGATCAGGGCGATCCAGTTGATCGTCTCCATCGGCACGCGCGTCTGGGGGACGAACATCGCGATCATGATCCCGATGGCCACGGCGATCGACGCGACCGCCTGGCGGAGCAGGAGCCTCGCCTCTCGATCGCGCCGCGCGTCGTCGACCGCCGCCTCGTCAACGAGCGACGTGCTGGACGGCTCGGTCGCCGACGGAGGAGGCGTGCGCACGTCATAGCCGGCCGCCTCGACCGCCGCGACGAACCGGTCCCGCCCGGTCACGTCGGGCAGGTAACGGATCGTCGCCGACTCCGTGGCAAGGTTGACCGTGGCCTCCTCGACGCCGTCGGTCGCGCGGAGGAACCGCTCGATGCGGTTCACGCACGAGCCGCACGTCATGCCCTCGATCGGCAGCTGGATCTCGGCGCGGGAGATGTCCTTCGTCATACTCCCAGGGAGTATACCGTGGCGGCATACCGGCACCGCAGCGCAGACTGGGCGTCATGGGAGATCGGATCATCACGGCCGTTCTCGATGGGATCGGAGCGCCATTCCGGATCGCGGCCACGGAGCGTGGGATCGTGGCGGCCGGCTGGCAGGCTGACGACGACGTCTTCGACGGTGAGCTCCGGGCACGGCTGCACCTCCCCGTTGTGCCCCTCTCCGAGGCTCCCTCGGACGATCCCGCTGCGCGCGTCCTGCGGGCAGCGCTGCCGACCGTCGAGGCGCTCCTCAGTGGTGCCCCAGCGGGCGGCAATGACCTCCCGGTCGACCTGGCCGACCGGCCGGAGTGGGATCAACGCGTGCTCGGCGAGGTCCGCCAGGTCGCGTGGGGCCGGACGGCCAGCTACGGCGACATAGCGAAGCGGGTCGGGGCACCGCGCGCGGCACGGGCGGTCGGTGGCGCCCTGGGTCGCAATCCGATCTCGCTGCTGATCCCGTGCCACCGGATCATCGCGGGCGACGGCACGCTCGGCGGCTACGGCGGGACCGGTTGGATCGACCGCGACCGGCAGCTGTCACGCAAGGAAGCACTGCTGTTACGCGAGGGCGTCACGGTGCCGAGGCGCGCGGTCTAGACTCCCCTGCGACCGCCCGTCACGTCGGTCATTCCCGGGTCATCGAGCAACCGTACGGCGCCGTCCAGGCGCCCCTGGAGGTCGCATGACGGCAGCCTCGGTGCCCGCCGCCCCGTCGATGTTCTCGGTCTTCCGCAAGCGCGATTTCTCGCTGCTGTGGCTCGCCCAATTGATCTCGACCGCGGGCTCGGCGCTGACCGACCTGGCCGCCGGCATCTACGTCTTCCAGGTGACGGGCTCGGCGCTCGCGGTGGGGCTGACGCTGATGGTGACGGCCATCCCGAGCCTCGTCGTGGGGCTGCTGGCGGGCGTCTACGTCGACCGGCACGATCGCAAGAAGATCCTCATCTGGACGTGCCTGATCCAGGCCGTGATCGTCGGTGCCATCGCGTTCGTGCTCGGGATCGACGCGTTGGCGATCCCGGGCCTGTATGCGCTGCTGCTCCTCAACGCCGGCGTCAAGCAGTTCTTCGACCCGGCGCACGAGAGCCTCATCCCCGAGATGGCCAGCGACGAGGAGCTGGCGGCGGCCAACTCGTTCCTGTCGATCGCGTCGTTCGGGTCGACCGCCATCGGCTTCGCGGGCGCCGGCATCCTCGCCAGCATCGACCTGCGGGTGGCGTTCGTCATCGATTCGATCTCGTTCGTCGTGTGCGCGATCCTGATCGCCCTGATGGGGCGCTACCCCATGCCGATGCCCGAGGGCGAGGCGAGCGTCAAGGTCATCGTCGACAACCTCAAGTCGGGGCTCGGCGCGCTGTTCGGGATCCAGGTGCTCCGATCGCTGTTCTTCGTCGGCGCGCTGATGTTCTTCTCGTTCGGCCTCTGGAACGTCCTCCTGCTGCCGATGTCGCTCCGCGAGCTGGACGCGACCGAATTCGAATACGGCCTGCAGGAAGGGCTGACATCGGTCGGTTTCGTGATCGGATCCTTCTTCATGGCCCGCTTCTCGGATCGACTGCCAGAATCGCTGTGGGTGGTCGTCGGCCTGATCGGGATGGGGGTCTGCGGGCTCGCGTATTCGGCGGCGACGTCGGTTCCCGTGGCCATCCTGCTGGTCATGATCTCGGGCTTCTTCAACTCGCCGACGTCGGTCGCCCGTTCCGTCCTGCTCCAGCGCAATACGCCGCGCGAGCTTCGGGGCCGGGTCTTCTCCACCTACTACGTCATGCGCGACGTGATCTTCCTCTTCGGCATGGCCGGCGCGGGCCTGGCCGACATCATCAACGTCAGAGTCATGATCGCGTTCGCATCGATCCTGCTGTTCGGCGCCGCGGCATACGCCCTAGTGGCGCCTGGACTCGGTCTCGGCTCGTTGCGCGCCGCGCGGGCCCGGCTGGCGGGTGCTACCGGCGCGGCGGGTCTCGGCGCCGCGCCGGTCCGGTCGGCGACACTCGCCGACTTCGACCTACTGGTGGGCAAGCTCCCCTCGTTCGCCCGGCTGTCGGGCACCCAGCGCGACGCATTCCTGCGCGATGCGAGCATCCGCGACGTGCCGGCGGGAACGCGGATCGTGGAGCACGGGGACAACGCATCGTCGGCGTATTTCATCCTCGCCGGGTCCGCCACGGCCGGCATCCCGGAGGAGAACGGCTACCGCGGTCTGTCGACGATGCAAGAGGGCGACTTCTTCGGCGAGATCGCGGCGCTGACGGGCAGCCCGCGGACCGCCGACGTCGTCGCCGACACGGATTCGACGCTGCTCGAAGTCCCCGCCGAGGCGTTGCGCGCCACGATGCCGGTGCCCGAGATCCGGCGGTTGGTGTTCTCGACGCTGGAGTCCCGACTGCAGCGGACCGAGGCGGCCGACCTACCCCGTCTCGCCGGCCCGGACCAGGAGGCCCTGCGCGACCTGCGGACGCCACGCCCGAACGTCCAGGCCGCGCCCCGATCGTCGCCGGGCGAGACGACCTCCTGAGTGGGTGTCTCCTAGCCGACACCGGCCGAGTCGCGTCGGGTCTCGGAGATGGGGCGTTCCGGGCGTACAGTTAGGCCCAGCACCGTCACCCCGTCACGGAGGATGGACCGATGAAGAAGATCAAGCTCCCCAAGGAGGGGTTGATCGAGCCCGAGGAGGGGACCCGCGGCGGCGACGGGTTCATCGACGAGAACGACGTGGAAGGCCACGGCCTGCCGGTCACGGCGCCGCCCAGCATCGGCCAGCACGGCCCGGGCCACGGCGGCGAAGTCACGCCGACCGACAGCGACGAGGAAACGGCCGACTAGGGCACGCCATCTCGGACACCGCAGACATCTGCCGCCCGGCATCGGCCGGGCGGTGTCGATTCAGGTCGGGCTCGAGGCCGTTGCGGCGAGGAGCGCCTTGATCTCGAACGGGGTCGCGGTCGGATAGCGCGATCGAAGCCGCGCCGCATGCCCGGCGAGGTGGGGCGCACCGAACGAGTTGCCCGTGGCCCGGATGCGGCCGCCGTCACGCCACGCCACGTCGACGTCCACGCCGGGGGCGCCGAACTCGACCGGGGGTGACGGGTTGTAGAACCACGTGTCCGGATCGGGCACGTCGTGCGCGGCGACCGACACCACGCTCGCGAACAAGGACGGGTACGACGGACCCGGGACGTTGTTGGCGGCACAGACCAGCAGCGTGTTCGCGAAATAGGACCGGTCGGCGATGTCGTGGAACGCCGCGAACATCGACTCGCTGCGGGACGACAGGCTGAGGTTGACGACCTCGATCCCCTCCCCGACCGCCCATTCGATCGCGGCTGCGAGGGCCCGCCCCTTGCCCCGGTTGTCCGCGCCGAGCATGCGGATCGACACGATGTCGGCGCCCGGCGCCACGCCCGCCACGATGCTGGCACACGCCGTCCCGTGCCCGACGAGGTCGCGCGGCTCGAGGTCGTCGACGACACGGGCGTCCTTCCCCTCGAGGTCGACGCGCAGATGGCGCCCGATCCGACCCGCGACAGCGGGGTGATCGCCGTCGACCCCGGAATCGACGACGGCGACCGTGACCCCGCGACCGTCGGCGTCACCGAAGACCGTCGCCCGATCGAGGCGACCGAACGGAGCGTCGGGGCGGCCGAGCGATTCACGGGCCCCACCCGCGAACGCGTCACTCCATGCGGGGAGGGGCAGGGTCACCGGCCGTCTCCGTGGACGCCGCGCGTCCCGCCTCGATGCCGGAGCAGGGCGTCGAGCCAGTCGACCACGAGATCGATCGACTCCGGATCGACGTCGCGCAGCGCGGCGATCCGGTCCACGAGGCGCCACGTCGGGTCGTCGTCGGAGGCCGCAGCGGTCGTCGATCGGGCGACGAGCGCATCGATGGCACCGGCGTCGCGGCCATCTGCGTCCGCGTCGGCGAGCTCGCGCAGGATCGACCCAAGGACCGTCGCCGCATCACGCTCCATGTGCTGCCGGCCGACCGCCGCCGCGACCACCGTTGCGATCGACGAGGCGAGGTCGATGTCATGCAGGGAGAAGGTGCCGTGACGGCCGTCGAGCGCCTCGAGGACGCCCAATGTCGCCCGCGAGTCGACGATCGGCACGGCCAGCAGCGACGAGGGCACGTATCCGGATGCCTCCGCGACGGATCGCTCGAACCGGGAATCCGCGGTGACGTCGGCGACGGCCAGCGGCTGGCCGGTCGTGAACACGTAGCCCGCGATGCCGACCTCGGGCTCGATGGCCATGCCGACGATATCGCCGGCGGCAGGCCCGGCGGCGGCCCGGAACACGAGCCGCCCGGTCGGCGCGTCGTACAGCGCGATGGAGGCTGCCTGCGCCTCGAGGGCAGTCGCGGCCACCCTTGCCAGCGCGACGACGAGGTCGTCGTTCGCAGGGGCAAGTCGATCCGCGACGGTCAGTCGGTGGGCGACAGCACCGAGCACACGCTCGATATCGCCCGGATCGAGGCTCATCGGTGGGCGACCATCGCCAGGGCACGGGCCTCCGGGATCACGGGCGCCACCACGGCCCCATCGTACGCGGCGCGGACCACCGACGGCCGGCGGGATTCCGTTGCCTGTCCGCACCAGTTCCGGCCAACGTCGGCTGGCCGACATGGGACGGCCCTCGCCTGACGCTACTATCCCTATCTGCGATCAATCATCCCGCACCGCACCGCGGGCTCCGGAGGGGAACATGTCGTTCGTCGTCTCACATCGGTCGCGACCCGTCGGGTCCGGGCTGATGGCGCTCTTCACCGCCGTCGCGCTCCTCGTAGCGCTGGCCGGCCCAGCGACCGCCACGTTCACGAAGCCGTATGCGGCGACGTGGTTGTCGGGTTCCACGCCAGTCGCCAACCCACCGAACCAGATCAACCTGCCGAGTGGCAGTACCTCGGCCGTGCTGCGCATCAAGAACCATGCGTTCGTGTCGCTGGGCTCGGCCAATATCACCCCGCCGTCCGGCTACACCCTCGATGGCGGTTCGCTCGCGCCGGCTGTCGGAACCGCCACGCAGGCTGGCAACACGCTCCAGCTCCGGAACCTGTCCCTGGCGCCGGGATCGTCCGTCGACGTCACGATCAACGTCAGCACCTCGTGTCAGAGCAGCCCCGGGACCGAATGGGCGCTCACGGTGAAGCACGGCGGCAACTTCACGGGCATCGCCTTCGTTCGCAAGCACGGGACCGTCGCCCCGAAGACCGTCACGACAGGCTCGTCCTGCCGGCTCCGCTTCGCGAACCAGCCGAACACGACGGAGACCGGAGCGCTCATCCGGGATGGCCACGACAGCACGGGCAACCCGATCAAGGTCGAGATCTTCGATCCGGGCACCGGGCTGACCGTCGCCTCCACTGCCCCGGTCACGCTGACGCTCCAGTCGAACCCTGCGGGCGGCACCCTAAGCGGCGGCTCCGCGAACGCGGTCGGCGGCGTGGCGACGTTCCCGTCGCTGTCCATCGGCACACCCGGCCCGTACACGCTCAAAGCGAGCAGCCCCGCTGCGTCGAATACTCCGGAATCGGATGAGTTCAACGTTGCGAACAATGTCGCGACCTGTGCCGGCGCGGGCTGCAGCTTCACCGATGCACAGAGCCAGAACAGCTACAAGACCAAGCCGCAACAGGGCGTGGCCGGCGCGACGTGGGCCAGTACCCTCAACCTGCCCGGGCTGAAGGTCTCGTGCAACTTCGCCCCGTTCAACTACCCGGAATCACGCCAGCCGAATGCCGTCTGGTTCAATTACGAGGACGGGGAGACCGGCTCGGCCAAGGTCAACACGATCGTCATCGACAAGACGGTCGTGCAGCAGACGCCGGAGAACGGCACGTCCAAGTACCGCGTGTGCTACTCGGCACCCGTTCCGTTCAAGGATCGGACCGGGCACTGGGCGAAGCCGGATCCGTGGAGCAACGGACCGTCGGCATACTTCGGCGGGACCTGGTTCACCGGACTGCTGCCGGACTGCTCGCACGGCCACGACGATCACGACAACGACAGGCATTCGTCGTCGAATCCGGTCGCTCCGTGCGTCCTGAAGTGGACGGCCAGGAACGGCGACCGGATCGGGACGTTCCTGACGCCGCCGGGCGACCCGAACTACCGCTAGGCGAGGGTCGCCTCCCGATCGCGCTCAAGGGTCTTCTCTCCACATCGCCCCGGCCCCGGGCCGGGGCGATGCCACGCGCGGTCCGGCACCGCCCGGGCCGTTATGCCCTTGGGTCGTAGACTCAGCCCGTGATGATCTGCGAGGCCTGCGGGACGGCGAACGTCGGGGACGCGCGCCTGTGCGTCGATTGCGGGACGCCGCTCGCCCTCGATCACGCATCGGCTGAGACCCGGCGCTTTGCCACCGTCGTGCAGACGGACCTGAAGGGCTCGACCGCGCTTGGCGAGCGGCTCGACGCAGAGTCGCTGCGCGATGTGCTCACCCGGTACTTCGACGAGATGCGCTTCGTCTACGAGTCGCACGGCGGGACGATCGAAAAGATCATCGGTGATGCCATCGTGGCGGTCTTCGGGATCCGAGGCCCGCGCGCGGACGACGCGATCCGCGCGGTCGAGGCTGCGGCCGAGAGCCTGGCCGTGCTGTCCGACCTCAACGACGAGTTCGAAAGGACCTGGGGCGTGCGACTCGTCGTCCGGACCGGCGTGAGCACAGGGGATGTCGTCGTCGGGGAGGCGCTGGCTGGGCAGCACGTCCTGACCGGGGACACGATGCGGATCTCGTCGGCCATGGAGCAGAACGCGCCGCCGTTGGGGATCCTCCTCTCCGGCTCGACCTATGCCCTCGTGCAGGAGCAGGTCGAAGTCGAACCCGCGCCGCCAGTCACCCCGAAGGGCATGACGGTCGAGATCCCCGCATACCGCGTCGTTGCCGTCTATCCGCGCGAGGCGCCCGGATCCGCTCCCACCGGCGAAGGTGCCACCAGGACCACATCACGCGAGAGTCGCAAGACCGTCACCCTGGTCTTCGCCGACCCCAAGCCGACGTGGCTGACCGATCGACCACCCTCGGCCGAGGCGATGCGCGACGTGATGACGCGCTACTTCGACGCCATGCAGTCGGCGCTGGCACGTCACGGCGGAACGATCGAGAAGTTCATCGGTGATGCGGTGATGGCCGTCTATGGGCTGCCGGTGCGCCACGAGGACGATGCCATCCGCGCGATCCGCGCGGCGGCTGACATGCAGGCGGCCCTGCCCGATCTCAACCGCTCGTTCCGCCAACGGTGGGGCCTGGAGTTGCAGAACCACATCGGGGTGAACACCGGTGAGGTGATCGCCGGCGACGCATCGACCGGTCAGCGCCTCGTCACCGGCGACGCTGTGAACACGGCCGCGCGGCTCGAGCAGGCTGCGGGGCCCGGCGAGATCATCCTCGGCGAGCTGACCTACCGCCTGGCGCGCGAGGACATCGACGTCGAAGAGGTCCCGCCGCTCTCCTTGAAAGGCAAGGCGGAACCGGTCCGGGCGTATCGATTCGTCGGCCTCCGGGAGCGGCCCATCGTCGCCGAGTCGGAGTCGGCGCCGTTCGTCGGGCGCGATGCGGAGATGGCGCTCCTCACGTCGACACTCGGCGAGCTCTCGGAGCGCCCGGGCGCTGCGCTGCTGACGGTCGTCGGCGACGCCGGCGTCGGCAAGTCACGCCTGATCAGGGAGTTCGCCCTCGCCGCTTCACCTCGCGCCCACGTCGTCCGCGGCCGTTGTCTGCCGTATGGCGACGGCATCACGTTCTGGCCGATCGCGGAGATCGTGCGCGGCGTGGCCGAGATCGCTTCGGACGACGCGCTCGAGACAGCCATCGCCAAGATCGACCTCCTGGTCGAGGAGCTCGACCTGGCGGAGGCGGATCGGGCAGCGGTCGTCGACCGCGTCGCCTCGATGTTGGGTCTCACGAGTGGCCAGTTCCCGGTGGCCGAGCTGTTCTGGGGCATCCGCAAGCTCCTCGAGGCCCTCGCCCGCGAAGAACCGCTGGTGATGGTGGTCGATGACATCCACGCCGCCGAGGCCACGCTGCTGGACCTACTGGACCACCTCACCGAGACGGTCGAGTCGGTACCCATCTTGATGGTCTGTTCTGCCCGTCATGAGCTGATCGATCGACACGCCGAGTGGTCCGAGTCGCAGCGCGATCGCTTGATCGTCCTCAAGCCCCTCTCCGACGACGACTCCGGACGCATGATCGACGAGCTGCTGGGTGACAGCGGGCTCGACGATCGGATCGTCGCCAAGGTGGTTGCCGCGGCTGAGGGGAACCCTCTCTTCGTCGAGCAGCTGGTGTCGATGCTCGTCGACAACGGCACGCTTCGACGTGACGGTGAGCGGTGGGTCGCATCGGGTCTGTCGGCGAATCTCGTCGTGCCGCCGACGATCCACGCCCTCCTGGCGGCCCGCTTCGACGACCTCGCAGCGGAGGAGCGAGAGGTCGTGGAACCGGCCTCCGTCGTCGGCCTGGTCTTCGCCGAGGATGCCGTGGAGCACCTCATCGAGGAACCGCGGCGGCCGACCCTGCCCGTCCACCTGCAGTTGCTCATGCGCAAGCAATTCATCCGCCCGGATCGGCTCGAAGAGGAGGATGCATACCGGTTCGGTCATCAGCTCATCCGCGACACGGCATACGGGAGCCTGCTGAAGCGCGAGCGGGTCGTGCTGCACCGGCGGTTCGTCGACTGGGCCGATGAGGTGAACCGGCAACGAGGTCGCGAGACCGAGTACGAGGAGATCCTGGGCTACCACCTGGAGCAGGCCTATCGGTATCGCACCGAGCTCGGACCGCTCGACGATGACGCCGTGGCGTTGGGCTCGCGGGCCTCGACCCGACTCTCATCCGCCGGTCGACGCGCGCTCGGGCGCGGCGACTTCCCGGCGGCGGCGAACCTGCTCGAACGTGCCGCGGGCGTCCTTGACGACGCGGACACCGGGCGACCCAGGCTGCTCGTGGGAGCTGGCGAGGCCTACATGGAGATCGGCGAGTTCGCCAGGGCCGACGCTCTCCTGGTCAACGCCGGGGCCGCGGCCGCAGTGGTCGGCGAGCGCTCGGTCGCCACGACCTCCGAGCTGATGCGCTTGCAGCTCCGCCTGCGCTCCGAGGCTGGGACATCGATCGAAGAGGTGATGCGACAGACAGTCGCCGCGATCGCCGATCTCGAGGAGAGCGACGACACCGGCGCGCTCGCCCGAGCGTGGAGGCTCCTCGAGCTTGCGCACGGCATCAGCGGGCAGTACCGGGCGGCCGGTGAGGCGAATGCCAAAGCCACGGAGTACGCCCGACTGGCAGGCGACCACGTGCTCGAGATGCGGTTGTACGCCTCGGCCGCGCTCGTTGCGCCCAACGGCCCGATGCCCGTCCCCGAGGGCATCGCACGGTGCGAGGAGCTGTTGGGGATCGCCGAGCGCGATCGCCGCGCGCAGGGCATGACACTCGGCGCGCTGGCCCATCTCCGGGCCATGCGCGGGGACTTCGAACGAGCGCGCGACGACTACCGGCGCGGTCGAGCCATCCTGGAGGAGCTCGGTCTCCGGTTCGATGCCTCGACGATGTCGCTCGACTCCGGGCGGGTGGAACTACTGGCCGGCGACCCCCAGGCAGCTGAGGCCGAGCTCCGCAAGGACTACGAGTCGCTGGATGCCATCGGCGAGCGCAACTACATCTCCACGATCGCCGGCTTGCTGGCCGAGGCCCTGTACCGGCAGGGCCGGTTCGACGAGGCGGCGCGCTTCGCCGCCTTCTGTGAGGAGGTGGCGGCCCCCTCCGACGGGATCTCGCAGTCGCTGTGGCGCGGTGTCCGAGGGAAGCTCCTCGCGCGCGACGGTGCGTACGACGAGGGCATCGAGCTTGCCGCGTCGGGCGTGGGAGAGATGCAGTCGTCGGACGACATCGAGGGGCAAGCGAACGCGCTCGTGTTCCTGGCCGAGGCGCAGGGTGCGGCCGGCCAATTCGAGCTCGCGGCCGAGTCGGCGTCCCGGGCGCGTCGCCTCTTCGAGGCCAAGGGCAACGTCATCTCGGCGGGGCGGGTCGACGAGCTGGTCGCGTTCCTGGGCGCGACTCCATCGGAGTCGGTCGCGACGTCGGCCTAGCTGCGGGACCGGCTAGCCTGCGCGGGACCGGCTGGCGACGCGGGGCCGGCTAGCTGCGCGGCACCGGGCGCATGGGGTAGACGCCGACCACGATCGGCGCGAGCGGGTCGAACGACAGCTCGTAGCCGATCTCGCCGCCGCGCAGCAGCTCGCCGAGGAGCGATCCCTCGCGCGCCGGCAACCCGACGTACACGCGGCTGCCGTCGAGGTCGACCTGCGTCACGTCGTCATCGGTCCCGTCGATCGCGAACCGGCGGCGCAGCTCGTGCATCGGGACGTAGGGTCGGCTCTTGATGAAGCGGCGGAGCTGGGGGGCCGTACAGCCATTCGGGCGTTCGTTGCCACCGTTCTGCGCGTGACCGTTGCCGGGGTGGCTGCTGGCAGCGTGGCCGTTGCCGTTGATGTGTGGAGTCGTCGCGGGTGGCGTCGCGGCCGCGGCGGCCTCGTTCACCGGGGGCGGCGGGTCGATCACCACCGGCGGTCGGGCCGGCGATTCGGCGGTCGACGGCGGCCTCTGCTCCGGGACGTGTGCGGCGCTCGTCTCGACGCGAGCGCTGTCGGGCGCCTGAGCGACCGGTCGTGACGCTCCGGCGTCGGGACGTGGACCGTCGTTGCGGTGTCGGCCGTGGTGCGGCCGACCGTGGTGACGGCGGCTCATCGGACCGACCGATGCGCGCCGGCGTCCCGGCGTTCGTGCTCGGCGACCGTCGGTCGCCGCTTGGTGGTGGGCATCTGATCTCAGATCAAGTTAGGGGTCGCTCGGATACGACCTCGACCGATGATACCGCAGGGCAGCCCAACGGCCGGCGAGGGCCGTTGCGGTGGCGCGCCAGGAGGGCGGCCGTGGCGCCGGCCGCCGGCGAGCCGCAACGTCGGCGGGAGCGACAAAGTCGGTGTGGGCGACCCGATCCGCACAGCCCTGCACGATCGCTCGCCCCGTTAGCAGGAACTTGCATCCTGGGCTTGGGCCGTGTCTGTTCATTGCGAGGGTGTCGGTGTGAGCGACAAAGTCGCTGACGGCGACACCATGCAGCCGGTCAGGTCAGGGCCGTGCTTTTCGGCGTCGAGCAACCGGCGCGGCGGCTCGGCCGGCGAGCGGGCCACGCGGCCTCGCGCGGACCCCCGCGCGGCATCAGCCGGTGACGACCGCCAGTTCGCGAGGGGCCTCGTTGAGCACGATCGGCCCGTCATCGCCACAGACCACGATGTCCTCGATGCGGGCGCCGTACCGGCCGGGGTAGTAGATGCCGGGCTCGACGCTGAACGCCATGCCAGCACGGAGCGCGAGGTCGTTGCCGGCCACGAGATAGGGATCCTCGTGACCGTCGAGCCCGATCCCATGCCCCGTGCGATGGAAGAACGCGTCGCCGTGTCCCTCGCGTTCGATGACGCTTCGCGCCGCCGCGTCGATGGCCGCGCACTCGATCCCGGGCCGAACGGCCGCTGCCGCGTGCGCCTGGGCAGTGTGGAGGACGTTGAACAGATGGCGGAACCGCTCGTCCGGTTCCTTGACCGGGTCGCCGCCGGTGACCCACAACGTGCGGGTGATGTCCGAGCCGTACCCACCCAACGTCCCGCCGATGTCGAGCACGATCGGTTCGCCCGCCCGGATGACCCGCTCGGATGCCTCGTGATGGGGCGACGCCGAGTTCGGGCCGGAGGCGACGATCGCGAACATCGCGGCATCGTGCCCTTCGTCGACCAGGCGCTCTCGGATCTCGCGAGCGACGTCGGCCTCGGTCCGCCCGATGAGCGGCCCTGCGGCGATGGCCGCCACGACCCGATCCGCGGCGCGAGCGGCGGCCCGCAGCAGCTCGACCTCGTCGGGGTCCTTGATCATCCGCAGGTCACGCAGCACGCTCGACGCCGGGACGTAGGCGGTATCGCGATCGAGCGCGGCCTGGATGCGCAACAGGTGCATCGCCAGCATCGTGTCGGAGACCGCGACACTTCCGCCGCCGGGGATACCGGCCACCGCGAGGGTGTATGGATCGTCCGTCTCGTCCCAGGTCCGGATCTCGATCGGCGTTTTCAGGCCGGCCTCGGCGGCACCGCGTTCCAGCCGCGGGACGATGATCGCCGGGGCGGCGCCCGGCCGCAGCAGGAGCAGCGTCAGCCGCTCGAGCGGCATCGCCTCATAACCTGTCAGGTAGCGCAGGTCCGAGCCGACGCCGACCAGCGTGGCCGCAAGACCCGCAGCCTCGGTCGCTGCGGCCGCGCGTTCAAGGCGATCGGCGAAGCGGCTGGCCGGGATGGTCGGCCGTTCGACGATCGTCACCCTTGCGTTTCGACGGCCGGGGTCCGCGCCAGCCAGGCGGAGATCGTCGCAGGCCCGTCCTCAAACAGCTTGCGATACGCATACACCCGCTCGGCACCACGCGCGAGCGCCCGTTTCCGCTGCGCGACATCGTCGTGTTGGCCGACCGCGACGACCCGCGCGCCGCTGGAACGGGCGCGCTCGATGGCCACGAGTGGGTCATAGGCGCTGGCGGTCATATCGATGATGGCCAGGTCCGCGCACACGAGCGCGCGATCGAATTCGGGAGCGGTCTTCGCTCGGGCGGGCTCGGCGCCCGCCGCCTCGACGGCGCGGGACAGACGGTCAGACCAGATCAGGTCCTGGGCGAGGATCGCGACGCGTGGTGCCATGACGCCGGCCGTCTCCGTCAGTCCATCGCCTGGGCGAGGTGGTGGAAGATGTCCCGCGCGGTGACCACCCCCGTCGGGCGGCCGTCCTCAACGATCGGGATGTGGCGGAACCCGCCCACGGCCATCTTGTGGATCGCGACCGCGATCGGGTCGTCATGACGGAGCACGACCGGGTCAGGGGTCATGAAGTCGCGGACATGGAAGGAGCCGAGGCGCTTGCCCGCCGCCTTCACGACCGCGTCACGGTCGGTGAAGATGCCGACCAGCCGGTCGTCGGTCATGACGAGGACGCAGTCGACCTCCGCCTCGTGCATCCGCGCGATGGCCAGGTCGATCGGCGTGTCGGGGCCGACGGTGATCGGCGCCGGCGCGCCGAGCTCGTCGAGATGCTCACCGAGGAGCTGGCCCTTGAAGGCCGGGGCCTGCATGGGCGTGTCGTGGCCGAAGATGTCGGCGCCGCAGTTGTCGCAGATGTCGGCGCCGACGAGGTTGACGTTGCCGCATACGGGACAGCGCATCCCGTCGTCGCCACCCTCCTGACCCGCGACGATGCCGTCATCGCCGGCGGTCACTCGACCGTCCACGTCTCACCGCCGTTGAGCACGCGCTCGAGATCGCCTTCGCCGGAACGGGCGACCGCCGCGGCCAGCTGATCCTCGATCAATCGATCGTGGGTCGGCCGCGGCGCCGCGCGCAGGACGCCGACGGGCACCGGGAAGTCGGGCCAGAACATGCGCGACAGGACGAGCGCGAGATAGGGGTCGTCCGCGGTCTCGTCGTGCACGAGGAGATCCTCCTCGGTCACGCCGTCCTGGCCGATCGTCACGACCTCCGGGTGGAGCCCGTTGAGGCGGATGCCCTTGTCGCGGTCCTTGCCGAAGATCATCGGTTTGCCGTGCTCGAGCGTGAGCATGCGGTCCTCGCGGACCTCGCGGTCGGTGAAGTCGCGCCACGCACCGTCGTTGAAGATATTGCAGTTCTGGAGGACCTCGACAAACGAGCTGCCCTTGTGGCGGCCGGCCCGCTCGAGGGTCTGCTGGAGATGCTCGGTGTGCGTATCGACGGAGCGAGCCACGAACGAGGCCTCCGAGGCGAGGGCGATCGTCAGCGGCATGATCGGCGTGTCGACCGTCCCGAGCGGGGTCGACTTCGTCCGCTTCCCGAACTCGGAGGTCGGCGACGCCTGGCCCTTGGTCAACCCGTAGATGCGGTTGTTGAACATCACGAGGTTGATGTCGACGTTTCGTCGCATCGAATGGATGACGTGGTTGCCACCGATCGATAGCGCGTCACCGTCACCGGTGATGACCCAGACCATGAGGTCGGGGCGGGCAGCCTTGAGCCCGGTGGCCAGCGTCGGGGCTCGGCCGTGGATCGTGTGGAAGCCGAACGTGTTCATGTAGTACGGCAGACGGCCCGAGCAGCCGATGCCCGAGATGAAGACGATGTCTTCCTTCTTGTACCCGAAGTCCGGCATCACCTTCTGGGTCTGGGCGAGGATCGAGTAGTCGCCGCAGCCGGGGCACCAGCGCACCTCCTGGTCGGACACGAAGTCTTTCCGGGTGAGCGCGATGACCTGGGCGTTCTCGGGGCTCAGGGCCGGCTCGTCGCCATTCGTCTCGGGCGCTGACGCGCCGTTGGTTTCGGTGGTCATGCCTTGTCCTTGAGGATCCTTTCCGCCTCGTCGACGATCTCGCCGATGCGGAACGGCTTGCCGCGCACGCGGTCGTAACCGATCGCATCGACGAGGTACCGGGCGCGGATGAGGAGGAGCAGTTGCCCGAGGTTGACCTCCGGGATGAGCACCTTGCGGTAGCTCCGGACGACGGCCTCGGTGTTCTCGGGGAACGGGTTGAGGTGGCGGAGATGGGCGTGGGCGACGCTCTGGCCCTCCGCCTGCAACCGCTCGACGGCCGACCGGATGGCACCGTACGTCGACCCCCAGCCGAGGATCAGCAGGTCGCCGCTCGACGGACCGAACACCTCGAGCGGTGGGATGTCCTTCGCGATGCCGGCGACCTTGGCGGCCCGCAGGGTCTGCATCCGGTGGTGGTTGTCCGGGTCGTAGCTGACGTTGCCGGTGATATCAGCCTTCTCGAGACCACCGATGCGATGCTCCAGGCCCGCCGTGCCCGGCACGGCCCACGGTCGGGCGAGCGTCTCGGGATCGCGCAGGTATGGGTGGAACGGGCCGTCACCCTTCGTCGCGTTCTCGACAGCGATGCTCGGCAGGCCGTCGAGCGCCGGGATCCTCCACGGCTCCGAACCTGTGGCAAGGAACGCATCCGACAGGTAGACCACCGGCGTCATGTACTTCAGGGCGAGCCGCGCGGCCTCGATGGCGTAGTCGAAGCATTCGCCCGGCGTCGCGGGAGCGACGATCGGCAATGGCGAATCCGAGTTACGACCGAACATGACCTGCAGCAGGTCGGCCTGCTCGTTCTTGGTCGGCATGCCGGTCGATGGCCCGGCGCGCTGCACATCGATGACGACGAGGGGCAGCTCGACCATCACGGCCAGGCCGAGCGCTTCGCTCTTGAGGGCGATACCCGGTCCCGAGCTCGCGGTCAGGCCCAGGGCGCCCCCGTAGCTCGCACCGATCGCCGCACCGATCGCGGCGATCTCGTCCTCGGCCTGGAATGTCTTGACGCCGAACGTCTTGTACCCGGACAGCTGGTGGAGGATGTCCGAGGCAGGCGTGATCGGATACGACCCGTAGAACAGCGGTCGATCGGACAACTTCGATGCCGCCAGGAACCCGAGCGCCGTCGCCTCGTTGCCCGTGATGTTCCGATACGTGCCCGGCGGCAACTTGGCCGGCCGCACGCGATAGTGCGTGTGGAACATCTCGGTCGTCTCGCCGTAGGCATAGCCCGCGCGAAGTGCGCGCTTGTTCGCATCGGCGATGAGTGGTCGGGCGGAGAACTTCGAGTCGACCCAGTGGAGCGTCGGCTCCATGCTGCGTTCGTACAGCCAGAACATGAGACCCAGCGCAAAGAAGTTCTTCGTGAGGTCCTTCTGCTTGGTGGTCATGTCGAGGCCGTCGAGCGAGCGCTCGTTGAGCGCCGAGATCGGCACCTCGAACACGGTGAAGGCCTTGAGGGACCCATCGGTCAGCGGGTTCGACGCGTAGGCTGCCTTGTTCAGGTTCGCCTGGGTGAACGCATCGCTGTTGACGATGAGGGCGCCACCGGCCGGCAGGTCGCCGATGTTCGTCTTGAGCGCGGCCGGGTTCATGGCCACCAGCACGTCGGGCTCGTCGCCCGGCGTGTGGATGTCGGTCGAGCTGAAGCTGATCTGGAACCCGCTGACACCCGGCAGGGAGCCCGCCGGAGCGCGGATCTCCGCGGGAAAGTCCGGCAGGGTGCTGATGTCATTGCCGAACACCGCGGCGGTCCGTGTGAACTGGGTTCCGGTGAGCTGCATCCCATCGCCGGAATCACCGGCGAAGCGGATGGTGACCCGCTCGAGCTCCTGGACGGGGACCGCCGGCTCCTTGGTGGTCGTCATCCGCCTTCGGCTTGCCTCATGCGCTGGTGCGGACGCGGCGGGAGATTGAGCAGCTCCTCCGGGAACGACTCCGCGAGGTACTTGATGATGTCGACCTGGCGGACCACGCCGACCAGCCGGCGGCGCTGGTCGACGATCGGCACGTTCCGATAACGACCGGTCTGCATGAGTTCGATCGCGTCCCGGATGGTCTGGTCCAGGTCGAGCGTGCGTGGTTCGGTGGTCATCAGGGCCTCGACCGGCTGGGCCAGATCGACGTGCCCGACGACGATGCGCGTGAAGATGTCACGCTCCGTCAGGACCCCGACCAGGGTCCCAGATGGGTCGCACACGAACACCGAATCGCCGGTGCCGGTCCGCTGGATCGCGCGGACGCATTCGGCGAGGCTGGTCCCCGGGAGGACCGTCACGGGCTGGCGGCGGCTGAGCACGCGAAGCCGCACATCGGTCAGTGTCGGGACGCGACGGGCGACCGCGCCCTCGGTGAGGTCGGTCACGCGTGAAAGTGTAGTCCGTCGCCGCTGGAGACGGGTGCAGGCGCCCAAGCGGCCGTTCTCGGCTGATAGCCTCGGGACCGATGGATCGACGCACGGCCACGGGCATCGGATTGGTCGTCGTGTCGTCCGCGGGGTACGGCTCCGGCAGCATCCTTGCCGCCCCGATCTACGCCACCGGCTTGGACTGGTTGACGCTGGTCGAGTGGCGGTTCCTCATCGGCGCGGCGCTCGGTTGGATCTGGGTGCTGGTGTCGCGCGAGCGGCGGGCGGCCCTCGCTCGGATGCCACGGCGCCAGGTCGGCGTCGCCCTGGCCCTCGGAGCGCTGTTCACCGGCAATGCCGGCACCTACTACGCCGGCCTGGAGACCGTGCCGGCGGCCCTCGCCGGTGTCCTGGTCTACACGTATCCCGTGATCGTCGCGGTGCTGTCGCTGCGCTTTGCGACGCGGTTGCCAGGCCGCCGGCCGTGGATCGCGCTCGTCCTGGCGGTCGTCGGCTCCGTGCTGGCACTCGGCGGGATCGACGTCGACGCGGCACCGCCTATCAGCGGGTTGCTGCTGATCTGGGCATCGGCGCTGATCTACTCGGTGTGGATCATCCTGTCCGCGCGCCTGTCCGGGGAGCGCCGCGATCGACTCGGAAGCGACGCGCCGGAAGCAGCTGAGCCGGCGCGCGACGCCGCGGTGACGACCGCCGTGATGATGAGTGCCACGGCCGCGGTCTTCGCGGTGGCCGGAGCGCTCGTCGGGCGACCGCTCGATCCGGGGGCGATCCCGGCCGAGGCATGGCCACCGCTGCTGGCCGTCGGGCTCGTCGCATCATTCCTGGCGATCCAGGCCTTCTACGCCGGTGCGCGGCGGATCGGAGCGGCGAAGGCGGCGCTCACGAGCACGGTCGAGCCGCCGATCATCGTCGTCCTCGCGTGGCTCTTCCTCGGCCAGACCCTGGCGCCGATCCAGCTCGCCGGCGCGGCGTTGATCCTGATCGGGGTGATCGTGGCGCAGACGTCGCCTCGCCCGCGTGGCGCGCCGGAGCCGGCCACGCCGCTAGAGGCGGAGGTCTAGGGCGGGGGACGCGGCAGGCGAGGCCGCGGCGCGAGCGGGGCGCGAGGCGGCGGGCGCCACGCGGGGCGGGCGCACGCGGGGCCGGGCGGCGGCGCGGGGCGGCACGGCGGCACGCAGCTCCGATCCGTGACCCAACAGGTCGAATCGACGCGTCAGGACGGTTGCCTGGATGAAT
Source organism: uncultured Chloroflexia bacterium (assembly GCA_963831715.1). GTDB lineage: Bacteria > Chloroflexota > Limnocylindria > Limnocylindrales > CSP1-4 > SPCO01. The sequence goes on from CAWHRB010000001.1 coordinate 469,990, forward strand.
GTGCACGGCCGCTCTCGACTTCGTGCGCTCATTCGTCCGAAATGGCAGGGCTTCAAGCGTGTTCGCTGCAGACCGTGACCTGACGGGTCGATGTGACTTGGTAAGTCAGACCTGACACATCGCGTGGCAGCCGCCACGGCACCACCTGCCACGTCGCACCAGCTTCAACTGGCAGGTAGGCGCCCGATGATCACCTGTCAAGCCATGCCTGATCTACTCAGCTGGTGTCAGCTGACCCAGTCCCTGCCCGCCTGACCTTCGGTCGCGCTTGCCGCGATGTTCGCGGTCGGCTCGACCTCACGCTCGAGTCAGTCGCCTCTGCAAGTGGCATCACGGCCTCCTACCTAGCGCGAATTGAGCGCGGCCACGCGAACCCGACGTTCGACACCATCGAGCGGATCGCCGTCGCGCTGGGTCTGCAGCTCGCGCTCGATGTCCGACCACCGGTCTTCATCGGGTCACCGCCGATCGGTGACCTCGTCCACGCTCGTTGCTCCGCCTACGTCGACCGACGTCTCCGTTCGAGCGGATGGTCGACAGCGCGCGAGGTGGCACTCATCGACGGTCGGTACCGCGGTTGGATCGACGTGCTCGCGTTTCGACCGGACCACAGGCTCGCTCGTCGTGATCGAGATCAAGACTCGGCTCGATGACATCGGCGCCATCGAGCGCCAGCTCGCCTGGTACGAGCGCGCGGCACGTGGCCTGGCCGGTGAGGCCGGCTGGCACGCGACCTCAGTGCGGAGCCTTGTGCTCGTGCTCGCAAGCGAGGAAGTCGAACGGACACTCCATGCCAATCGAGTGGCGCTCAGCGTCGCCTTTCCCCGTCGGGGGGACGTCCTTCAGCCGAGTGACGATCTCCGGCGGAGTCTGGCGTTGATCGACCCACGTCGGCGCCGCCGTGACTGGCTCATGCGCAGTCGTGTCGATGGCCGCCGAGGCCTCGCCCCATATCGGGATCACGCAGACGCCGCAACTCGCCTGGGAGTCTGAGGCTCGGCCGCGCTCAGCCGGATCGGCCGGCCGCCTCGAGCATCGCTCGGGCGCCGGTCGACACGAAGGATCCCTCCGAGCCGAGGCCGATGAACCGGAACCCGAGCTCGAGCAGCGGTGGCAGCGCCGAAGCGTCGTAGATGAGGATGCCGGCCGCTTTGCCGTGTGCGCGGCAGGCCTCGGCCACGGTCCGCAGCGCATCCTGGTAGCGGGGCTCGTCGAAGCGGCCTGGGATGCCCAGGCTGTGCGTCAGGTCGGCCGGGCCGACGAACAGCACATCCACCTCGTCGAGCGCCGCGATCTGGTCGGCGTCGGCCACCGTCCCGGCCGATTCGATCTGGACGATGCCGACGATCCGCTCGTTCACGACTTGCGCCACCTCTCCGTGGCCGAGCGTGCCGATACCGGCGCCGCGCGTCCGCAGAGCGACGCCCCGCTGGCCGGCCGGCGGATAGCGCAGGTACTCGACCGCCGTGCGCACGTCATCGATCGACTTGAGCTGCGGCAACATGATGCCGTCGGCCCCGAGGTCGAGCGCTCGACCGACACGCAAGCGCTCCGCCGACTGCGGCCGGACGATCGCCGCCATCGGCGTGGTGCCCACCGCGTACAGCAACGCGAGCAGGTCGGCCTCGGTCGCCGCACCGTGCTCCAGGTCGAGCACCGTCCAGTCGAAGCCGGCCCGACCGCACAGCTCGGCCGCCATCGGCGAGGCGAGGTCGGAGAAGACGCCGATGAGCGTCTCACCGGCGCGGATCCGTGTCCGCAGGTCGGCCATCGGGTGATGATGCCGGGTCCGCGAGCCCGGCGTCGCCCTGATCGGCGCGGCTGGCCTATCCCGGCGTCGGCTTGCTAGGGGCGGTCAGGAGCCGTTGACGAGCCCCGTCGTGTCGACCACCTCGAGGTCGCGACCGGTGATGACATCGAGCTCATGCATCACGTCGTCGTCGAACCGTGAGTCGCTCATCCCGCTGATGTACCAGGGCGAGCCGTTGTCGGCCAGGATCATGCCGTAGCGCTTCAGCGCCTCCGCGATCACCCGGGCGTGCGGCGAGAAGTCGCTTGTGTCGTAGCCGGCCTTGAGCCGCACACGAAGGCCCATCGGCGGCAACCCGGTAGAGGTCAATTCGCCTGCCTGGTGCCGCGCCGGGTAGATGTACTGCCTGCGGGTGTGATTTGTCGTGAACCGCAGCGCGTGGTTGATCGCCCCCGCCGCGACTTCGTCGTACCGAACGAGACCGGGCAGGATCGGCAGCCCGGCCGCGTCGGCACTCGTCCAGCCGGCCGGTCGCAGCGCGTTGGTGCGCATGTCCCATGTCGCCCCACTGCCCGCGTACCACTGGCCGCCCGATCGATGGGCGGCGAAGAGCTCGTAGAGGCGGCATGCGTCGCGGTCGACCATGAGGATGTGGCGGTCGCCGGTCGCTCCCGCTCCACCTTCGATCAGGGGGTTGGCCGGGATCGGGTAGCCGACATGGTCCGACTCATCGTCGTACTCGAAGACGACCGTCGACCTCGGCGTGGCCGAAGTCACGACCTGGTACGGGATGCCGTACCCGGCGAACGAGCCGAAATCCATGTGCAGACCGCGCGTCAGGCCGATGGCATTGATCATCGTCGAGGAGTTCGAGGCGGGTGCCCGGTTGTCGATCCGTCGGTTCCAGACATTCGATGCAGGGAAGACGAAGCATCCCGGAGCGGCGGGGAGTGTCGGGCCGGGAGGCACGGGTCGACGCGATGACACCCGCGGATCGATCGGTCGCGGGGGCGCCGGCGGACGAGGGCCAGGTGCCCACGCATCGACCGGCGCGGTGCCGGTCAGCGAGCCGACTAGCAAGGCGCACAGCGCGATGCCGAGCGCACGTCGCAGATGCATGCCCGAAGGATGCCCCACGTCGGCGCGTCGAGGACCCTCCCCACTCGTTCACCCAAGCTCGCCGCTGGTCCGGTTCCGGCGCGCACCGGTGCCCTCCGGCGACCGCCACACGGGACGTGATCGGGACGGCTGCGGGACGGGGCGGGCGTAGAGTGACCGAGCTCAAGCCGCCCCGCATGGCAGACGCCGGACGACCGTCGACTCCGCGGAACGCGCAACGCTCGCATCTGCTGCGTCTGGGAGGCTCGAATGAGGCCGTTCGTCAGGATCGCTCTGGTGGCCATCGCGGTGATCGGCGTGGTCGGGGTCGGCGCCTACCTCCTCGGGCAACGCGGGCAGAGCGGCGATCCATCACCGACCGCTGAGTCGGGCGTGTCGGCGGCGCCGTCGACGGCGCCCTCCACGTCCGCGTCAGCAGCGCCGTCCGTGCCAGCGGCCCGGGCGAGCGTGCCGCCCGACTGGCCGGCCTACGCGTCCACTCGTTTCGCGTACTCGATCATGCATCCGCCGGGCTGGTCGGTCACGCCGGCGACCACGGACTGGACAGACCATCACCCGCCGTTCCCGTCGGGCACTGCGGTGGATCGGTTCCGCATGTCCGGCGATAGCAATTCGTACGTATTCGTCACGTCAGACCCGCTGGGTGCCGATCAGAGCGGCGCCGAACGCATCGCCCAGATCGACTTCATCAACGCCGGCGAGGGAGCCTCCACCCCCACGTGTCTGTCATCGGACCGGCACGCGATCATGCTCGACGGGGTCGAAGCGCGACAGGAGGATCAGGTCTGCTTCAAAAAGGATCATCTGATCGAGGTCGTCGTGGTCCATCAGGACCGGCTGTACCTCGTCGACATCCTCTCGCCCACAGCGCTCAGTCCGTCTGACAGGACGACGTTCGATCAGTTCCTCGAGGGCTTCCGGTTCGGCGGCTGACGAGCCGCCCACGACGTTCAGTCCGGGAACGCCTCCGGACCTCGCTCGGCGAGCTCGGAGGCTTCCCGCGCGTGGTCCTCGGCGGGTAGCCAGCTGAACGGGTAGCGTCCGTCGTCGAGGTCCATCGCCGCCTGCGTCACATGGAGCGGGTGGAAGGTATCGACCATGACAGCCAGTTCCTCGGTGGCCTCCTTGCCGATCGACGCCTCGACCGTGCCCGGATGTGGGCCGTGCGGGATCCCCGCCGGGTGGAGCGTGAACGACGCGATCTCCACGCCCCGTCGGCTCATGAAATTGCCGGCCACGTAGTAGATGACCTCGTCCGAGTTGATGTTCGAGTGGTTGTAGGGCGCCGGGATCGCGAGCGGGTGATAGTCGAACTTGCGCGGCACGAACGAGCACACCACGAAGTTCCGCGCCTGGAACGTCTGGTGGACCGGCGGCGGCTGGTGGACGCGTCCGGTGATCGGCTGGAAATCGGCGATGTTGAAGCGGAACGGCCACAGGTAGCCGTCCCAGCCGACCACGTCGAACGGGTGGTGGCGGTAGTGATACGCCGTGATCCGGTCGGCCGAGCGGACGTGGATCACGAAGTCGCCGGCGGCATCGCGCGGCGCCACCTCATCGGGCGCGTGGAGGTCGCGCTGTGAGTACGGCGCGTGCTCCAGCAGCTGACCGTAGTCGTTGCGGTACCGCTTCGGGGGCTCGATCTCCGACGGCGCCTCGAGGTACAGGATCCGCTGCGCCGAGCTATCGTCCGGATCGAGGCGCCACGTCGTCCCGATGGGCAGCACGAGGTAGTCGCCCGGCCCGTATCGAAGGGGCCCGAAGATCGTGTCGCAGACGCCGCTCCCCTCGTGGACGAACAGCATCTCGTCGGCGATCCCGTTGCGGTAGAAGATGCCGTCGGGCATCGGCCCCGAGGGCCGCACGACGCCGAACACGACGTCGTCGTTGAAGTAGAGCGGTATGCGGCCGGTCACGATGTCACCGGCGGGCTCGATCGCACCCGTCTTCGTCAGTCGATGCCGGTGAAGTCCGTCGTCGGCGGCCTCGAGGCGCACCCGCGACACGGGTTCGATGCGGTGCGTCCGCGTCGGCGGGGTCAGGTGATAGAGCAGCGACGACCGTCCCGTAAAGCCCTCGACGCCGAACAGCTCCTCGGCGTAGAGCGCGCCATCCGCCGAACGGAGCTGGGTGTGGCGCTGCTGGGGCACGTTGCCGCGCTGGACGTAGTACATCGAGCGACTGCCTCCTCGATCCGGCGACGGCCAGTCTACGGCGGTCGGCACGCTCGGGGGGCGCTGCCGGGTCTAAAGGCTGGCGACCTGCTCGGTGCAGAAATAAAGGGTCCGGTGCCACGAAGATCGGTCGCTCACTCGATGGCACGTAGCCCGCTCGACCCTACAGTGGACGCATCGCATCAACGACCTGGAAAGGAGCCACCACGATGCTCGCCGATCTCGAATTCAAGTTCAACCAGCACGACGAGACCATCCGCCGAGGCGAGTCGAACGCCCGGCTGCTGGCGGCGCTGACGCCACAGCGAACGACGGCCGACCAGGAGCGCCCGCAGCGCCGGTTGTCGACCCTCCTGCGCCGCCTCGCCGGGACGGCGTACACGGCCGCCTGATCACCCTTCGCGTGTCAGTCAGCCCGACCGACGACCCGGGAGATCCGTGATCGCTCCGGCCGGACCCTCTCGTACCATGGCGCCCGTGACCACACGGGTGGCCAGCCCCGAGTTCGTCGGGCGCCGGCGCGAACTCGCGACCCTCGCGGACGCCGTGGCCAGGGGCACCGACGGCGACGCCGTGGTCGCCCTGGTCGGCGGTGATGCTGGGATCGGCAAGACCCGGCTCGTCGAGGAGGTCGCCAGCCACGCCCGTGCGCGTGGCGCGCTCGTCCTCGAAGGCGGCTGCGTCTCGCTCGGAAACGGCGAGGGGTTGCCCTTCGCGCCGATCGTCGAAGCGCTCCGCCGGCTGCCAACCATGATCGCGGCCGGCGAGGTCGATACGATCGCGGACATCGATGAGCTCCGCTCGACGGAGACGAGCGATCTGGGCCGCCTCCTTCCGGAGCTGGGAGCCACGGCGGCTCCGGAGCCCGACGTGTTCGATCGGCCCGGCTGGGTGCAGGCCCGCATCTTCGAGGGGCTGCTCGTTTTGCTCCGCACCCTCGGCGAACGGGTACCGATCGTCCTCATCGTCGAGGACCTCCACTGGTCCGACAGCTCGACCAGGGACGTCCTCTCGTTCCTCGCGCGCAACGCCCGGACCGAGCGGCTCGCCGTGATCGGGACCTATCGGACCGACGACCTGAACCGACGTCACCCGATGCGGCCCTGGCTGTCCGAGATGGAGCGTTTGCCACGCGTCGTCCGTGTCGATGTCGGCCGGTTCGGCCGCGCCGAGCTCGACGCGCAGATCAGCGCGATCGTCGGCCAGCGTCCGAGCGTGGATCTCCTCGAGGCGATCGAGCGACGTGCCGAGGGCAACCCCTTCTTCGTCGAGGAACTCCTGGCGTCTGGTGCGCGGACGCTGGGTGACCGGCTTCCGCCGACCCTGCGCGACGTGTTGATGACCCGCGTGACCGCCTTGTCGGAGGACACCCAGCGGATCCTCGGTGTGGCCGCGGTCGCCGGTCGTACGGTCGAGGCGGACCTGTTGGCCGAGGTGGCCGGATCTGCCGAGACCGACATCGAGGGCCCGCTGCGCGAAGCCGTGGCCGCCCAGATCCTGACGATCGACCCACAGAGCCGCCCCGATGCGTACCGGTTCCGTCATGCGCTGCTGGCCGAGGCGGTCTACGACGACCTGTTACCGAGCGAGCGTCGCAGGCTCCACGCCGCCTACGCGGCAGCGCTGGACGCGCGGCCCGTGGCGGGCGGCGCGCAAGGCGCCAGCCAGCTCGCAGCTCTGGCGCATCACGCAACGGCCGCCCATGAGCCGGTACGGGCATTGCGCGCCTGGGTCGGAGCGGCGCGGGCCGCCGCAGCGTCGCACGCGTTCGCGGAAGCCGGCACCGCCTACGAGCGGGCGATCGAGTTGTGGGACGCCGTCCCCGCCGACGACCGACCGACCGATACGGATGCCGCGGCCCTCTACCACGAGGGGGCGCTTGCCGCGATGATCAGCGGTCGCAACGAGCGATCCGTCGTCCTGGCCCGAGCCGCTGTCGACCGACTCGACCCGGAACGCGATCTCGAGCGCTGGGCCGCCGCCAACCAGCGGCTCGCGCGGGCGGTCTGGATCTTCGGCGGCCTGGACGAGGGTCTCGCTCGACTCGAGGCCACGGCGGCCGCCCTCGCCCCGGAGGATCCGTCTCCGTTGCGCGCGCGCATCCTCGGCGCGATCGCCGGCGCCCATATGCTGCGCGGCGATCACCCGCGCGCCATCGAAGCGGCGCGGACGGCGATCGACGAGGCGCGCTCCACCGGGGCCCGGCTCGCCGAGGGGCACGCCCTCAACACGCTCGGCACCAGCACGTCGTTGACCGGCGGCTGCGCCGATGGGTTGCCGATCATCCGCGAAGGGTTCGCCATCGCACGCGAATTCAACGACGTTGACGACATCGGACGGGCGTACGCCAATCTCAGCTCGACGCTGCTGATCTGCGGCGACGCCGAGGAGAGCCTGGTCGTCGCGCTGGATGGCGTCGCCTGGGCCCGCAGCGTCGGGGCATCCGGAGGGTACGGTCGGTTCATCTCCGGGAACGCCATCGACGCTGCGATACAGATCGGTCACTGGGATCAAGCGCAGGACATGATCGACGAGCTGCTCGCGGGCGACCCCGAAGGAACCAACCGCCTCTCGATGGCCGGCGTCGTCGGTCCGTTCTACGCTCGGCGTGGCCGGATTGCGGACGCAGGACGCCTCCTCGACGAGGGACGCGCGCTGGTCGATCAGCTCACCGAGGCACAGTTCACCGGTCCGATCTACGTCGGCCTGGTCGAGGCGGCGCTGACCACCGACCGGTTCGACGATGCCATCTCCGTCGCACGGGAGGGCACCGAACGTCTCGATCGGACCAGCGACCGGTATTACCAGACCGAGCTCCTCAGCCTCGCTGCCCGAGCCGAGGCGGATCGGGCGGAGATCGCGCGAGCTCGTCGCGATCGTGCCGCCGCCGCCGCGGCGGCAACGTCGGCGACCGCCTACAGCGACGAATTGCGTCGATGGTTGGGCGACATGGACGGCCCGAACGCGTTCGGTGGCACCCTCGCCGCGGACGCCGCGATCGCCAAGGCCGAAGCGCGCCGGGCCGCAGGGGATCCCGATCCCGACGCATGGAGCCTGGCCGTTGACGCTGCAGGCAAGGCTGGTGTCGCCTGGCGCGCGGCGTACGGGCGGTATCGCCTGGCCGACGCTCTGCTCGGCTCCCGGGCCCCGCGTCGCGAGGCGGCGGCCGCGCTGAGCGATGCGGTCGCGGCCGCCTCGGAGCTCGGGGCGAGGCCGCTCCTCGAATGGATCGAGGCCCTTGCTCGCCGGTCTCGCATCGACATCCCGATCGCTGCCGCCATCCCAGAGCTCGACGAGCCCGGCGTGACCGATCCATCGACGGACGACCGCGGTCTGACCGCGCGCGAGCGCGAGGTGCTCGCCCTCCTTGTCGAGGGCCACACGAACAAGCGCATCGCCGAGCGGCTGTTCATCAGCGAGAGCACCGCCGGCGTCCACGTCTCCAACATCCTCGGCAAGCTCGAGGTGACGTCGCGGACCGAGGCCGCGACGGTGGCCGCGCGGCTCGGCCTGGTCGACTAGACGCGGACCGCGGCCGTCACGTCCCGACGCGCCCGCTGCGGCGTTCCATCAAGACGACGTCGCGCCACCTGCCAGACGCGTCGCGGCCCATCCCGCGCATCACGCCGACCCGTTCGAATCCGCATCGTCCATGGAGAGCGAGGCTCGCTTCGTTTTCGACCATGACCCCGGCCATCAGCGTCCAGAACCCGGCCGCCTCGGATGCCGGGACGAGCGCTTCGAGCAGGGCACGCCCGATGCCGTGGCCTCGTTCCGCCTGCGCGACATAGACGCTCTCCCAGGCGACGCCGCTGTAGACGCGCCGCGCAGAGTAGGCCGTCAGCGCGACCCAGCCGACCGCCGGACCACCGGCGGCGAGGCGGGCGACCAAACGGCAGTCACGCTTGTGCGAGCGGTCGAAATGATCCCAGTCGGGCGCCTCGCGCTCGAGCGTCGCATCGCCGGTCGCGATCCCGTCGGCATAGATCCGATGGACCGCCGGCCAGTCGGCCGGCTCCATCGGCTCGACACGGACAGCGGGACGGCGGGGCACGGCCGCATCATCGCACCGGGCCGTGCCCTCAGGTGGGTCGCGCGACCACCGGCGTCCGGAGCGAGCCGAGCCGCTCGACCGACAGCACGACCTCGTCCCCGGGCAGCAGGTACCGCCCGAGCGTCTGGTCGCGGACCTCGAGCAGACATCCCGTGCCGACCGTCCCGGAACCTAGCAGCTCCCCGGGCCGCAACGTCACGTCGGCGGATGCCCGAGCCGCCAGCTCGGCGAAGCCATGGACGATGTCCGACCAGCGGCCACGCGACGTCTCGACACCGTTGACCGTCACCGTCATCGCAAGGTCGAAGCCGTGGCCGGCGCGGGCGTCCTCCAATTCATCCGGTGTCACGAGCCATGGCCCGATCGAGCTCGCGAAGTCCTTGCCCTTGGCAGGGCCGAGCCGCAGGACGGTCTCGTCGCGTTGCAGGTCGCGGGCCGACCAGTCGTTGAAGATCGTGTAGCCACCGATGGCCTCTTCGGCTCGGTCAGGCTGTAGATCGCGGGCCGGCGTGTCGATCAGCGCGGCGATCTCGATCTCGAAATCGAGCTCCTGCGAACCAGCCGGCGCCCAGACCGGGGCGTCCGGCCCGCGCAGCTCGGAGACGTTCGAGAAGTAGAAGATCGCCAACCGGTACCACGCCTCGGGGATCTCGGCATCTCGGCGGCTCCACATCATCCGGACGTGTTGCTCGAAGCCGTACCCGTCCCGCAGCGACGGCGGCGTGAGGACCGGCGGCCCGAACGTCAACCCAGCGGCGTCGAGGACCGCGGCGTCATCGTCACCCCGCGACTGGAACCGCTCCACGATTTCGCCGTATGCCGCCACGCGCAGGCCGCGCCGGAGGCCATCGTCGAGCGTCGTGATCGGCTCGCGGAAGAGCCCGGCGTCGTGCTCGAGTTCCGGCCGCGCCGCGATCCCGCGGCGACGGGCGGGTTCGAGGTCCAGCCAGCGATCGTCCGCCAGGGCAGCAGCGAGCCGCCACGGAGCGCCGGCCGGGGCATGCCGTTCGCGGACATGGGCGAGCCGCATCAGCGGGGCGTGCGATCAGCGACGGACATACCGCAGCGGGAGGCTGCCGTCGAGGCGGAGGCGTCCATCAGGCTCGATCGCCCAGCCGGTCACCCCGGACAACGCCTGTAGGTATTCCGCTTCGACCGAGCTCGCCGGTTCCGGGCAGCCGATCTTGGTGCTCGCCAGCGGGCCGAGGGTGAGCGACGCGCCATCGGTCGAATAGGTGCCGTGGTAGGTGTTGCATCCCGCGAATCCTGACACGGTGCCGTCCGCTCGGAACTCGATGGTCGGCAGCAGATGTGCGAAGTCGGCGGTCGGACCCATCTCTGCGAGGTCCCAGCCGCCTTCGAGGCCGGAGCTCGGGCTGCCCGATGCCTCCGGCCCTGCCGGCGCGGCCGCGATGTCGCTCGATCCACTGAGTTCGAGATCACCGTCATCCGTGATCCGCCACGTCTGAGCGCCGTTCAGGGCCGCCATGAATGCCGCCTCCTGGGTTCCGACCTCGCCCTCGCACAGGATCAGCGTCGAGGCGAGCTCGCCGACGTCGATGGCATCGCCATCGATCGTGTACGGGCCGCCATACCCGTTGCATCCGCCCGTCCCCACCATCTGACCATCAGTGCCGAATGCGATCGTCGGGCGGGCGTCCGCGATGGTGTCGCTACCCCCGACCTTCGTGACGACCCAGCTCGTGCCCGGCAACCCCGCTGGCGCGCCGGCGGAGGGACTCGTGCCCGGGCTACCGGGCGTCGACGTCGGCCCCGCAGAAGCACAGGCACCGAGCGCGATGAGCGTGAACAGCAGCCCGACCGCGAGACGGGCGCGGGGTCGATCCATGGAGGGCTCCACAGCGGTGAGAAGCCTGACTAGCCGCCCGGCTTGATCACCATCAGCCAGACGAGCAGCAGCAGCCCCGCGGTTCCGACGATCAGCAACACCTCAGGCCGTCGCGAATTGAGCTGGGCGTGGAATGCATCCCAGGTGATCGCCGGCTGGCCGTCGGGTGGCGGCTCGTCGAGCGCCTTCCGCAGGCCCATGTAGTACGGCGACGCGACCGCCCACATCACGATAAGGACGGCGACCAGGATGACGATCGACACGATGAGCCACGGCCGGCCCCAGAGGTTCGCACCCGCTGCAGCCCCGAGCCCGCCGACGATCAGCAGCACCAACCCGACGTACATCGGGCCGATCGACAGCTGACCGACACCCAGGAGCGCCCTCGCGGTGGCCATGTCCGGTGCCGCCCGCAGACGGAATGCCATGAAGGCCGACGCCCCGTGGCTGATCGAGAACAGGACCAGACCGGCCAGGTGCGCAAAGACGAACCACGAGTAGAACTCGGCCATCGATACCTCCACCTCCGGAGCACGCGCGACGGGACCGAGGATAACGCCCGGGGCCGACGCCCCCGGGACCGACTGCGGGGAGCCTGGAAGAAGTCCAGTCTGGACGCGGACGGCGCCGACCGGCACGATGCGCCCGTGCCCCGTCTGCAGCGCAAGTCGTTCGAGCATCCCGATATCGTCCGCACGTTCCCCTTCGGGCGGCTGGACGTCATCAACCTGGACGAGATGGCCATCGGCCGCTTCGTGTGCCGCCCAGGCTGGCGGTGGTCGGACGCGGTGAAGCCGCTGATGGGCACCGACAGTTGCCAGCTCCGCCACATCGGCTATGTCATCGCCGGCACGCTCCACGTCCAGATGGACGACGGCATCGAGGTCGACATCCGCCCGAACGACGCGTACGAGATCCCGCCCGGCCACGACGCGTGGGTCGTCGGCGACGTCGACTGGGATACCGTCGAGTTCACCAGCGGGCGCGTCTTCGCGGCGCCCGCCGAGGACCTCGGTGAGCGGACGCTCGCGACGATCCTGTTCACCGACATCGTCGATTCCACCGCGACGGTGGTCCGGCTCGGGGACGCCGCCTGGCGGCGGACACTCCTCGACCACAACACCCGGATGCGTGGCGTGCTCGACCGGCACCGCGGCCGGGAGATCGGCACGACGGGCGATGGGTTCCTGGCCCGCTTCGATGGCGCGGCCCGGGCCGTCCGCTGCGCTGCCGAGATGATCGCTGCCGTGGAGGACCTCGGGATCGCCCTGCGGGCCGGATTGCATACGGGCGAGGTCGAGCTCGTGGCGGGCAATGTCCGCGGTGTCGCCGTCCATGCGGCCGCCCGCGTCGCGGCGCTGGCCGGCCCGGGCGAGGTATTGGTCTCGCAGACGACCCACGACCTGCTCGACGGATCCGGCCTGCGTTTCGAAGACCGCGGCCGGCACGAGCTCAAGGGATTGACCGGCGAGCGAACCCTCTTCGCGCTCCTCGACGGCTAGAGGTTCCCGCGGTTCGCCTGCTCGCGCTCGATCGCCTCGAACAGCGCCTTGAAGTTGCCGACCCCGAAGCCCCGCGAGCCGTGGCGTTCGATGATCTCGAAGAAGAACGTCGGGCGGTCCTGGACCGGTCGCGTGAATATCTGGAGCAGGTAGCCCTCTTCGTCGCGATCGGCCTCGATGCCGAGCGCCTCCAAGGTCTCCATGGGTACGCCGACGTCACCGACGCGGTCCGCCAAGGTCGCGTAGTACTCGTGCGGCAACCCCAGGAACTCGACGCCGTTGTCACGCAGCCGGCGCACCGTGCCGACGATGTCGTCGGTGCGCAGCGCGATGTGCTGGCAGCCGGGTGATCGATACCAGTCGAGGTACTCCTGGATCTGGCTCTTCTTCTTGCCGGTCGCCGGCTCATTGATCGGAAACTTGATGCGTCCATTGCCGTTGGTCATGACCTTCGACATGAGCGCGCTGTAGTCGGTGTGGATGACCTTGTCGTCGTAGTGGATCAACTGGGCGAAGCCCAGCACGTCGCGGTAGAAATCGACGAAGGCGTCCATCTGCCCCAGCTCGACATTCCCGACGCAATGGTCGACCTCGAGCAGGCTCAAGCCGTCGGCCGCACGCGCAGGCGCTGCGACCGTGCGATAGCCCGGCGCGAACGAGCCGTGGTAGTCGCTCCGGTCGACGAACGAGTGGAGCGTCTCGCCGTACGTGCGGATGGACGCCTTGCGCAGCACGCCGTCCTCGCCACCGTCGAGCTCGGTCGGCTCGAGCGCGGACGCAGCACCGCGACTGGTCGTCTCGCGCCAGGCCGACTCGACATCGGCGACGCGGAATGCGATGTCGTGCACGCCGTCGCCGTGCGCCCGGACGTGCTCGGCGATCTCGCCATCGGGCGTCAGCGGGGCCGTGAACACGAACCGGATGTCGTTCTGGACCATGACGTAACTCGCGCGATCGCGAACCTTGGTCTCGAGGCCGCTGAACGCGACCGGACTGAAGCCCCACAGGGCCCGGTAGTAGGCCGACGCCTGGCGGGCGTTGCCGACCCAGAACTCGACGTGGTCGATACCGTCGAGCGGGAGGAAGTCGCCGGCCTTCGCGTAGGCGTCCGTATCGACCCGGGCACCGGCCTGGTTGGCCGCGCCTCGCGGGAGCGTCTCGGTCATCGCGCATTCTCCGCTGCATGCGGGTCCGGCCCCGGCCAGGCTCGCGCCCACGCCGCGGCGTCCATCAGTGCCGCCATCGTACGCCGCGCATGCCACACTGGCCGCCATGAGCGACGACGTCGAGCGCATCGCGGCGGCACGGCGCGCGTACGCCGAGTTGGCATCACAGGTCATGGCCGGCGAGCCATGGCCGCTCGCCCAGGACTACGGGACCGGCCCCGAGGCAGCCTGGGGTCCGCGCGAGGTGCTGGCGCATGTCGAGGAGATGCTGCCGTTCTGGCTGGGCGAGATGGAGCGCGTCATCGATGGCGACGGCATGACCGCCGTCCCCTTCGGGCGGACGGCCGACGACCCGCTCCGGATCGGGCTCATCGAACGCGACCGGAGCCTGCCGCTGCGCGTGCTGTTCGGGCGCATCGACGCGGGGCTGCGAGGCTGGGAGGAGCGCATCCCCACGCTCACCGATGCCGAGTCGGCGCGTGTCGGCGCCCATCCCCGTCTCGGGGAGCTGCCGGCACCGGCGATCCTGGAGCGGTTCGTGATCGGCCACGCCGAGGATCACATCGCCCAGCTCCGCGACATCCTCGCCGCTCGGGGCTGACGGCCGACCCGACGTGTTCGTCCTCCTCGCCGTCCCGGTCGGCGTCATCCTCGGGTTCCTCATCGGCGGTCGGCTCGAGCGTCTCTCGCAGATCCACTTCGAATGGGCGTGGCTGGCCGTCCTCGGTCTCGGGATCCAGATCCTCCTCTTCTCGACATCCCTGGGCGGTTCCTTCACGGGCGGCGTGGGCGAGGCGATCTACGTCGCCTCGACGGGTGCGGTCCTCGTCGCGGTCTGGCGGAATCTGGCCATCCCGGGCCTTGCCCTGGTCGCACTCGGGGCGATCTCGAACCTGGCGGCGATCGTGGCGAACGGCGGCGTGATGCCGACCACTGTCGAGGCACTGACGGCGGCCGGGCTCGACCCGCGCGAGGGCTTCTCCAACAGCGCCGTGCTCCAGGATCCCGCGCTGGCACCGCTGACCGACATCTTCGCCCTGCCGGCCGGGCTGCCGTTCTCGAACGTGTTCAGCATCGGCGACGTCCTGATCGCGCTCGGGATCGTCCTGGTGATCGCCATCGGGATGCGTCGCGGCGACCCTCGTGTGGCTCAGCGACCGCCGTTCGACTGATTCGCCGCGGGTCGCGGTCGAGCGTGGCGCGGTGCTCCGCCGCACCCAAAGCCACTCAGGTCATGGGCGACTGGTACTGATGGCCTATGGCTGCGTGCCTGCTCATCCACGTACGTTGCGGTCCGAGAACGACGCCCATCTCCTTGGACTGACCGAAAGAAGGGACCGGGATGAAGAACATCATCAAGTCGGGGGCCTTCCGGACGTTGCTGCTCCTGTCCGCGCTCGCCAGCTCCGGCCTCGTGCTGGAAGCGGCGCGTCGCTGGAACTAGCTCCGGATCGACCTGCGACGCCGACGCTCGCGCGCCGGCAGCTCGAAGACACGCCCGGCCGTCCGTCCAACGGGCGGCCGTCGTGATTCCCGGTCGATCCGCTAGGGCCGGGCCTCGCCGTCCGGCGGGACGTGGGTCGTCAGGAAGGTGAGGATCCGCTCGAACGCATCGCGTCGATTCTCGCGGCGCTCCCAGCCATGCGCCTCCTCGTCGTACCAGTGCACCTCGTGGACCTTGTCCTCGATCTCGAGCGCCTCGACCATCCGCTCGGTCATCAGGGGTACCACTCGCTTGTCCTTGCGTCCGTGCAGGATGAGCACCGGCGCCTCGATGCGCTCGGCCCGGTAGACGGGCGAGCCGCGTCGGTACGCCTCGGTCCGGGCCGGATCGTCGGGCGCGCCCATCATCTTGTGCAGGTCGAGGCGACCGACGCGGTCGCCATGCCGGTAGCTCTCGGAGATCTCCGAGTCGCCGTACAGGTCCACGCCGGCCGACCACAGCGTCGGCTCCTCGACGAGCGCGGACAGGACCATGTACCCGCCATATGAGCCGCCGAAGATCGCGAACCGGCCGTCCGACCAGGGCTGCTCGCCGGCCCATCGCGCAGCGTCGATCAGGTCGTGGACGTCGGCATGGCCCCACTCCCCGTGATTGGCGTGGCGGAAGTCGCGGCCATATCCGGTCGACCCGCGGAAGTCGACGTCAAGGAAGGCGTACCCGGTCGTCGCCAGCAGGAGCTTGAACGGCTGGAACGAGCGATAGGCCTGCCAGGTCGGGCCGCCATGCGGGTAGACGATCGTCGGGACGCGCTTGCCGCCGCGCTTTCCGGTGGCCGTCGCCGGTCGCCACAGCGTGCCCTCGACTCGGAGACCGTCGCGGGCCGTGATCGCCACACGCTCGGCAGTCGGCACGCGCCCGGCGGACATCGCCGCGGCGAGGACCGCGGGCTGCGAGTTCGTGATCTGGCGCGGACGCGATCCCTCCGGGGCCGCGCCCGGGACGGGCAGCAGCCACAGGTCCTGCGGCCGCCGATCGCTCTCCCCGATCGCCGCGACCCAGGCCCCGTCGGGCAGCCAGCCGGCCGCGCGCCACACCCCCTCCCACGCCGAGACGCGCGTCGCCTTCGTCGCCGCGGTCACGGTCCGGGGCGTCTTCGGCGGACGACCTCGACCGCGTTTGGGTGCGGCGCCCTCACCGAGGTCGCGGACGACCAGATCGATCAGACCGTCGTGGACCTCGATGTGCACGACACGGCGGCCGTCGGGAGATGGCAATGGTGCATACCCGTAGCTCCCGGACGGTTCGCCGTGCTCGCGCTTCCCGTCGGTCAGCGCGACCTTGTCGCGGCCATCCGGGGAACGACAGATGACCTGGAACCAGCCGTCCTCATCGCTGACGTAGAGGAGCGACCCGTCCGCCGTCCAGCGTGCCCCACAGTCGTGGCTCTTCGAGCCAGCCACGATCCGGCTCTCGCCGCTGGCGACGTCGACCAACGCCACCTGCCAGGTGGTGAGGTCATCGGGTGCCTGCTGGCCGGTCACCGCGAGTTGCGAGCCGTCCGACGACCAGTCGAGCCCGTCGACGTCGAAGCCGCCCTTGGTCAGCGCTGTCGGCACGGGCGGCTTTGGCTCGCGCTGCGGGCGACCGCGGCGCGGGACCGGAGCGTCGATGAGCCAGACCTGGCTCCAGCCGCGCCGCCGCGAGACGAACGCCAGGCGCCGGCCGTCGGGCGACCAGCGAGGCTCGCGACCACCGCCCGGCTTGGCGACCACGCGAGTGAGTCGCGATCCGTCGGCCTCGACGATCCAGATCTCGTCATCACGCACGAAGGCAAGGCGCCGGCCGTCGGGTGACCACTGCGGGTCACTGACTGACTTGTCCGACGCCGTGATCTGTGCCGGGGGCGATCCGGTGCCTCGCAGCGACAGAGTGAAGACCTGACGCGCTCCGGCCGATTCGGCGGTGAACGCGACCGTTCGATCGCGCGGATGGAGCCGGAACTCGCGGGGCGAATCGACCGCGACGAGCGCCTCGATCGTCAGCCCCGATCCCCCTGTCGCCGGGGCTCCGGTCGCCGCCTCCGCCATCAGCCTTCCGGCCAGCCGCTCGCCACGCACCACCGCCCGGCCATCGCGAGGTGCTTGCGGACGTGCCCGTGATGGCAGTCGTACACCCAGCTCCAGCCGTCCGGCGAGCGCAGCTCTTCGACGGTCATCGAGTCGACCGCCTCGAGTAGTCGGACGCGGGCTGCGTCATACCTGACGAGCGTCTCGCGCGGGGATTCGTCGCGACGCGCAGCGACATGCCGCTCGTTCCAGGCGTCGATGCCCTCCTCCGGGTCCGACAGCCAGACATCCGTGTCGCGATGGACCGCGATCGCCCGTGCGCCCTCATCGAACCAATCCGCGAGGTGCGCTACGTGGTCGCGCAGCGTCCAGCCGGGCGTGACCTCGGTTGCGACCCAGCGCTCCTCCGGCAGACCGCGCACGAGCGCGTCGAAAAGTCCGTCGATCGCGGCGATGTCCGCCGCCAGCCCGGCGTGATCCGCCGGGCGCGGGTCGGCGATGAACGGGTCACCGTCGATCTGCCGGTCGCGCAGTCGATCGGTCCACGGCTCGACCACCGCGAGATGGTCGAGATAGTGGCCATGGAGCGTGGAGTACACCCAGCCCCACGCGTCGTCGCTCCGGAGCTGGTCGAGCGAGAGCCGGCCCGCGGCGTCGAGCAGCCGTGGCCTGGCCGTTCGGAGTCGGGCGACGATCGCGGCGCTCGTCATCGTCGTCCATGGCGCCCGACGCCGCTCATTGAAGCGGTCGAAGTCGCCGCCGTCGTAATCGCCGTCGGACGGCCAGCGACCGGTCTGGAGCGCGGTCCCGACGTAGTCGATCGCGAGCTCCTGCCAGTCGGCGAGATGGCCGACGTGCTCCGCCAGCGACCAGTCGGGGCCGCCCGCGTCCGATGGTGCAGCACCGGGCAGGTGCCACGCCGCCTGGTCGAGGCCGGCCCAGGTCGTAACCAGGCGGTCCCACAGCGCGGCCTCATCGGTCCACGGGTCGCGTGACGGTGACCGCAGGTCGAGTGCCCGCACGTCGCCGAGCGACGCGCGGCGCAGGTCGACGGGCGGAGTCGCGATCGCGGCGGATCCTCCGGCCATCAGGCCGTCGGCCGCGGCTTGCCGTCGCCGACGTCGAGCTGGGCTTCGAGCTGATCGCCGAGCTCGACGGTGCGGCGGAACGCCGCCCAGACCGCCTCCGAGAGCACCGTCCGCAGGCGCCCGCTCTCGAGCTCGTGGAGCGCGGCTGCCGAGGTGCCGCCGGGCGACGTGACCATGTTCCGCAACTCCGCCGGATGCATGCCCGACTGGCGCGCGAACACGGTCGAGCCCTCGAGCGTCTCGATGACGAGGTCATGCGCGATGTGGCGCGGGAAACCGAGATGGACGGCCGCGTCGATGAGCGCCTCCATGACGAGGAACACGTAGGTCGGGCCGGTCCCGCTGACGGCGGTCGCCATCGCGACCATCTTCTCGTCGTCCACCTCGAGCTGATGTCCGAGGGCGCCGAGCAGGGCGGCGGCCTGCGCACGTTGCGCCTCCGTCGTCTCGGGCGTCGCGTACCAGACCGAGACGCCCTTCCCGAGGCGGGCCGGCGTGTTGGGCATGCTGCGTACGACCTGGTCGTGCCCGAGGATCCCGGTCAGGGCCGCGGTCGTCGCGCCGGCGAGGACGCTGAGGACCAGCTGCCCACGACGGAGATGCGGACCGATGTCGCGCCCGACCCGGTCCAGCATCTGCGGTTTGATGCCGAGCAGGATCACGTCGGCGTCGCGAACCGCGTCCGCGTTGGCGCTGACGGTCCGGATGCCGTACTCGCGCTCCAGCGCCTCGCGCCGCTCGGCGCGCGGGTGGCTGGCGACGACGCGCTCGGGTCCGACGAGGCCATCGCGGAGCAGGCCCGCGATCATCGCCTCGGCCATCACTCCCGAGCCGACCGTCGCGATCGTGGCTTTCGACAGGGGCGACACGGCCGGAGTATAGCCACGGCCCTCGGCCGACCCGAGATGCCGGACCGTCAGGTAGGGCTGAGGGCGGCGCGTCCCGTGCCGAGCAGGAAGAATCGGCCGGTGGTCGTGACGTCGATGTCGTCGAAACCAGCGGCCTCCAGGGCGCGTGTGAGCTCATCCGGCGCGTAGAACACCTTCACGATCGTGAACTCGCGGCCGTCGTCGAGCCGACGGGTCGACCGATCGTCAGCGGGCTCGGCGTGATCGACGGCACCGGATGCCGCATCCGCCAGCGAATCGATGAACGCGATCCGCCCACCGGGCTTCAGCCAGCGCCGGCCGACCGCCAGGGACTCCGCGAGTCGCTCTCGCGGGACGTGGCTGAGCCAGAAGCCCATGAACAGGCCGTCGACCGCACGGTCCGGCTCGGACCACGCGTCGCGCACGTGCAGATGCGCCCGCAGTCCGTGAGCCACCAGGCGCTCACGTGCCCGGTCGAGCGCGGCGGGCGAGGCGTCGTACAGCGACAGGTCGCCCCGGGATGCCAGCAATGGCGACCACCAGCCCGTCCCGGCGGCGAGGTCCACGATCTCACCGGTCCACGGCAGGGCGTCCAGCCAGCGCCCGGCGGCGTCGAGCTCGGCGTTCCAGGCCGCGTCGTGGATCGCGCCGCGCTCGTAGCGACCGCGTCGGAGGTACCAATCGTCGTATTCGGGGGCCCGGGCCTCGTAGTACTCGATCATCCGGGCATCGAGGTCGTGCACCTCGCGGGGACGGTCCTCCGCTTCCCGTTCGGCCACGACGACGGCCGCTGCGTCGGTGCCACCGGCGCGGGCTGCGGCGGCCCGCTCGCCCAGGGCCTGGCGCAGGCGGAAGCGCAGGAAACCGTTGTCACCGGCCTTGCCGATGCAGTCCGGACAGAGCTGCGCCCAACCTTCCAGGTCGTCGGTCGACCGCGTGGCATATGTCGTTCCGCACCACAGGCACGAGAAGGACGCCAGGAACGGCACTCAGCCGACCTCGACCGGTGCCCACCCGCCCGGCGGAGCGACGTCGACGAAGGCCTCCGGATCCATGATCTCGGCCAGCATCTCGACACCGTCGATGACGCGCGGCCCGGGCCGGGAGAAGTACGCCGACCCATCGACCGCGAACACGGCGCCCGCACGCGCCGCCGCCAGGTCGCCCAGCCACGACGGCCGCGGTGTCCTGGACCACTCATCGATGGTCTCGGCCAGGTGGAACCCGCAGGGCATCAGGAACAGCATCTCGGGATCGACTTCGGCCACCGCATCCCATGTCGTGGTGACCGACTTCTGCTCGTCGGCGCCAAGCAGGTCCCAGCCCCCGGCCCGACGGATCTGCTCGGGTACCCAGTGGCCCACGGCGAATGGCGGATCGAGCCATTCGAGGCCGACGACGCGGACCGGTGATCGGCCGGCGTCGCGCCGGCGGGCGACCCGCTGCTCGACGGCGCCGAGCCGTTCACGGAGCGACTCGACGAGATCGATCGCGGCGTCCTCGACCTCGGCCATCGCGCCGACGGTCGTGATCGTATGCAGGATCCCTTCGATCGATGTCGGCTCGAGCGACACGACCGTGATGTCGGCATCGATCCGGCGGGCGACCTCGTTGACCTCCTGGTAGCTGACGGCGCAGACGTGGCACAGCTCCTGGGTCAGGATCAGGTCGGGCTGCGTCGCGGCGAGCGCCTCCTCGTCGAGTTCGTACAGCGACGACCCACCGTGCATGGCCGCCGTGACCCGGGCGTGGATGTCGCGCGATGACGCCGATTCGAGGTCGTGGACGCTGCGAGTCACCACGGGCTTGCCGACCACCGCCGGTGGCCAGTCGCATTCGTGGGTCACGGCGACGAGCTCGTCCTGGAGCCCTATGGCGCAGACGATCTCGGTAGCCGACGGAAGAAGTGACGCGATGCGCATGGTCACGTGCTGGTTACTGGCACCCTCAGCGGCGTACTAGCGATCGCGCCCTGAGGTCTAAGGCGGAGCCCCGCGACGCCATTAGCCCGAAGGTTTCAGCTCGTCGACTGCCGCTCGCGCGCCCGCCTTATCCGTGTACCAGGTCGCGTCGATCACGGTGTACTGGGCCCACTCAGGCGGCAGCGACTCCTCGGGGAAGATGGCGTTCACCGGGCACTCCGGCTCGCACGCTCCGCAGTCGATGCATTCGTTCGGGTCGATGAACAGCTTCCGGTCCACGCCCTCCTCGTAGTGGATGCAGTCGACCGGACAGACGGACACGCACGAGATGTCGAGCACGTCGATACACGGCTCGGCGATCACGTAGGTCATCCGGTTCCTCCTCGAGGCTGGCAGTGGTCGTGGAACGGCTCAGAAAGCTGGCCAGAGCGTACCACCGAGCGTGCGTCGGTTCAGTTCGCGATGGCTGTGCCGCGCCACGCGCCCGACCTTGACACGCCCATGGCCGCGCCGCATCGTTCGCGCACCCGTCACCCCCGGGCTGAACGCGCGAGCAGCAGTGAGGGCGCTTGGCCATCCCGACCGACATCCGTGACCCGAACGCGAGTGCGGGCCCGGGTCCGACGACGCCGTCTGCGACGGCCGCGTCGGCGGCGGTACCAGCCGTCCGCCTCGAGGGGATCGAGAAGCGTTACGGCGATGTCGTCGCCGTCGATGGCATCGACCTCGACGTCCGCGATGGCGAGTTCTTCTCGATGCTCGGGCCGTCGGGTTCGGGCAAGACCACGACCCTACGGATGATCGCCGGGTTCGAGCTACCGACAGCAGGCCGGATCCTGCTCCACGGCGGCGACGTCACCGGCGTTCCACCGTTCGATCGTGACGTGAACACGGTGTTCCAGGACTACGCGCTGTTCCCCCATCTGACGGTGGGCGACAACGTCGGGTACGGCCTGACGATCCGGAAGGCACCTCGCCAGGAGCGCGAGGCGCGGGTGGCGGATGCGCTCCGGATGGTGCGGCTGGACGGCTACGAGAAGCGCAAGCCCAACCAGCTGTCCGGCGGACAGCGCCAGCGCGTCGCACTCGCACGCGCGCTCATCAACCGGCCAAGGGTGCTGTTGCTCGACGAGCCACTCGGTGCGCTCGACCTGAAGCTACGCGAGGAGATGCAGATCGAGCTCAAGGCGATCCAGCAGCAGGTCGGCATCACGTTCATCTACGTGACCCATGACCAGGAGGAGGCGCTCACCATGAGCGACCGCCTGGCGGTGTTCAACGCGGGCCGCATCGAGCAGCTCGGCACGCCCGCGGAGGTGTACGAGCGACCGGCGACCCGCTTCGTCGCGGGCTTCGTGGGCACCTCGAACCTGGTGACCGGCGATGCCGCGCTGACCGTCCTCGGCCGTGCCGGGACGTTCACGATCCGCCCCGAGAAGATCAGGCTGGCCGCGGCTGACTCCGTCGCCGGCACCGACGAGACGTCGGCGACCGGCACGATCCAGGGCGTGGTCTACCTCGGGCCCGACACCCGCTACATCGTGGAGCTCGATGCCGGCGCCCGTCTCGTCGTCACGGAGCAGAACCTGTCGACCACCTCGACCGAGGTGCTCGAGCAGCAAGGCAAGGCTGTCCGCCTGATCTGGAAGCGACAGCACGAACTACCCGTCGCCGACGGAAGTCAACCCGTGGAGGAGGAGGTACAGGCATGAGGAACCGGAGGTTGCTGGCACTAGCCGGCGCCGCGGCGCTCGCGATCAGCGCGTGTTCGGGTGGCGGAGGGGGCTCGGGCCCGACCCCGCAGGCGTCGCTCGGTGCGGGCGAGGGTGAGCTCAAGCTCGTCATCTGGGCCGGCTACGCCGAGCGCGGCGCGGTCGACCCGAACTTCGACTGGGTCACGCCGTTCGAGACCGAGACGGGCTGCAAGGTGACCACGACCGACATGACCGACTCGGCCAATGGCGTGTCGTTGCTGCAGTCCGGCGACTACGACGGCGGATCGTTCTCGGGCAACGCCACCGTGCGGCTGATGGCGGCCGGCGACGTCGCGCCCGTCAACACCAGCCTGACCCCGAACTACGCGAACATCTTCGAGGGGCTCAAGAACAAGACGCACAACTCGCTGAACGGCGTTCCGTATGGCGTCCCGCATGGACGCGGGCCGAACCTCCTCATGTACAACACCGAGGAGATCACGACCGCACCCACGACGTGGGAACCGGTGTGGAGCGGCGAGCACGGCGGGAAGGTCAGCATCTACGACTCGGCCGACTACATCGCTGACGCCGCACTCCACCTGATGGGCACCCAGCCCGATCTCGGCATCAAGAACCCGTATCAGCTGAACGAGGCGCAGTTCAACGCCGCGATCGACCTGCTCGAGAAGCAGCGCGACGCCGGCGCCCTGTACTGGGCCACCTACACCGACCAGATGGCCTCGTACTCGTCGGGCGACACGATCATCGGCACGTCGTGGCAGTTCCAGGTCAACCTGCTCAAGGGTGAGAACAAACCCATCGAGGGCATCCTGCCCACCGAGGGGTCGACCGGCTGGTCCGACACGTGGATGATCGCCAGCAAGGCGAAGCACCCCAACTGCATGTACATGTGGATGGACCACATGGCATCGGCAGAAGCGAACGGACAGGCCACGGTCTGGTTCGGCGAGGCGCCGACCAGTCAGGCCGCCTGCGACTACGCCGAAGGCATCGCGCCCGGCCATTGTGAACTGACCCACGCGACCGACGAAGCGTTCTACGACAAGATCTGGTACTGGGCCACGCCACAGGCCGACTGCGCCGACACCGATGGCGCGACGACCTGCAAGGACCAGGCCGCCTGGGTCGCCGCGTGGACCGCCCTCCGCGGCGCCTGAGCCTCGACCCACGACGGACATGACAGCCTCCCCGGTGCCGCCGGGGAGCGCTCCAGCGGCTACCGAGACGCCGGGCCTCGCCCGGCGTCTCGCCACATGGCTGTACGCCAGGCCCCGGGTCCAGCTCGGGGCGTTGCTGGCGCTGCCGCTCGGCTGGCTCCTCATCGCCTATCTCGGGGCCCTGTTCATCCTTCTGCTCAACGCCTTCTGGACGAGCGACTCGTTCACGGGCCGCGTGGAACCGTTCTCCTGGACATTGAGCGCGTTCCAGGAGATCGCGACGTCCGAGGTCTACCGCACGATCGCCATCCGCACGGTCGGGATGGCCATCCTCGTCACGCTGACCGATGCGGTCCTGGCGTTCCCGATCGCGTACTACATGGCCCGCGTGGCGTCACCCCGGGTGCGCTCCGCCCTGGTCATCGCGGTGCTCATGCCCCTGTGGGCCGCCTATCTCGTGAAGGTCTACGCGTGGCGCACGATCCTGCAGGGCAATGGCTTCCTCGAATGGAGCCTCACCCCGTTCGGGGTAGAGGCGCCGGGGCTCGACGAGCTCAGCAACAGCTGGCTCGTCCTGAGCTATCTGTGGCTGCCGTACATGATCCTGCCCATCTACGCGGGCCTGGAGCGCATCCCGGGCTCACTGCTCGAGGCGTCGGCGGACCTGGGCGGCCGTCCGGCGACCACCTTCCGGCGGGTGATCCTGCCGCTCGTGTTCCCCGCTCTCGTGGCGGGCTCCATCTTCACGTTCTCGCTGACGCTCGGCGACTACATCACGCCGGACCTCGTCTCGGACGCGAAGTTCATCGGCAACGTCATCTACGACAACTCGAGCCTCGGCAACCTCCCTCTGGCGGCCGCCTATTCGATGCTGCCGATCGCGATCATGACGATCTACCTGCTGGTGGCGCGACGCCTCGGGGCGTTCGAGTCGCTGTGAGCGCGACCCATGCGTGAGTCGCGGGTGGCACGGGTCGCCCTTCGCCTGGCAAGCGGTGGGGTCATCGTCTTCCTGTACCTGCCGCTCATCATCCTGGCGATCTACGCGTTCAACCCGAGTCGCATCCAGTCATGGCCGCCGACCGGCTTCACCTTCCACTGGTTCGGCGAGGCGGTCGCCAACCCCGGCGTGCGGCAAGCCGTGATCAACACCTTGGTGGTCGCGTCGGTCGCGACGGCGATCGCCTTGGTACTGGGGACCCTCGCCGCCCTCGCGGTCCAGCGCTACTCCTTCTTCGGGCGGCAGACGATCTCGTTCTTCCTCGTCCTCCCGATCGCGCTGCCGGGCGTCGTGACCGGCATCGCACTACGGACGTCCTTCGTGACCTTCGGCGTCGATTTCGGTCTGCTCACGATCGTCGTCGGCCACGCTACGTTCTGCGTTGTCGTCGCCTACAACAACGTGATCGCACGTCTTGGGCGGTTACCGCGCTCGCCCGAGGAGGCCTCGGCGGACCTCGGCGCCGACATGTTCACGACGTTCCGCCGCGTGACGTTGCCGGGCATGGGCACGGCGCTCCTCTCCGGAGGACTGCTGGCCTTCGCCCTGAGCTTCGACGAGATCATCGTCACGAACTTCACGGCCGGCGCCGGGACACAGACCGTGCCGATGTGGATCCTCGCGGCGATCCAGCGACCGAACGAGCTCCCGGTCGTGAACGTCGTCGCGCTCATCCTGATCGTGTTCTCTGTCGTCCCGGTCTACATCGCGACCCGCATCAGCTCGACGGCTGTGGGCGCCCGGACCTGAGGCGACTCACCAGCGACGAGCGAGATCACCGACCAGTGCGAGGGCGACGGGTAGCAAGGCGACGATGGACTGGCGGATGCGCTGAGACATGGCGGCTCGACCTCCGCCGGATCCCGGTACCGGCACGCTCGACGGCCGACCCCATCGAGGAGTGCCCGGTCGTTGCCGTGGCCGCCAGTATCGCCACGACCGCTTAGCTGCGACTTACCAGCCGCGAGTCACATCGACGGGACGTAGTCGGGATCGAGGTATTTCTGCGGGTCGTCTTTGAACTCCAACAGGCAGCCCTTGCTGCAGAACCAGTACGTCGTGCCCTCGTAGTCGTACGACAGCAGCGACGTCGTCGTATACACCTGCATCCCGCAGACGGGATCGATCTCGACGGCCATCGGAACCCTCCTGAGTACTCCCCGGGAGTATACCGACGAGTCACACATGGCCGCCGCCAAGCGTACAGTCCGACCATGACCGAGCCGGAAACGACGTCTGCCCGCGCCGCGCTGGAAGCCGAGCGTGCCCGGCTGCTCGCAGAACTCGGTGAGGCCATCCAGGCACCCGGCCAGATGACCTACGGGTCACAGGCGGCCGCCGCCAGCCAGGTCTTCGAGCAGCAACGCGATCTCGCCCTTCGCGACCATGCCACCCAGCAGCTCGAGCTCGTCGACGCGGCCCTCGGGCGCCTGGACGCCGGGACGTTCGGCACGTGCCTGCGCTGCGGTCGACCGATCGCTCCGGGGCGACTGGAGGCACTGCCCTGGGCGGCGCATTGCATCGAGTGCCAGGGCGCCATCGACAAGGGTCGCCGGTGACGGCGGTCGCCTCTGCGGACCTCGTCGACATCGATGCCTTCCGGGCCGCGGCTGCTCGACTCCGTGGCGTCGTGCTGCGCACGCCGCTGGTGCCGTACGCAGCGCCACCCGACGGTGTCGTCATCAAGGCCGAGAGCCTCCAACAGATCGGTGCATTCAAGATCCGCGGCGCGTTCAACGCCATCGCCTCGCTGACCGACGACGAGCGCGCGCGAGGTGTCATCACCTACTCGTCCGGCAATCACGCCCAGGGCGTCGCCCGGGCGGCGCGGCTGCTGGGGACACGGGCAGTGGTCGTGATGCCCGACGACGCTCCAGCTATCAAGCGCGAGCGCGTCGCGAGCGACGGTGCCGAGATCGTCACGGTCGGGCCGGCGTCGGACGAGCGCCAGGCCCGCGCCGAAGCGATCGCCGCCAAGCGGGGTCTGGCGGTCATCCCACCGTTCGACGACGACCGGATCATCGCCGGTCAGGGCACGATCGGGCTCGAGATCGTCGATGACCTGCCGGCCACGGAACTGATCCTCGTGCCGATCGGAGGCGGCGGCCTGGCCAGTGGCATCGCGGCCGCGGTCAAGGCGATCAGGCCCGACATCCGCGTCATCGGGGTCGAGCCTGAGCTGGCGGCCGACGCCCGCGATTCGCTGCGTCGTGGAGAGATCGTCCATTGGTCCGCGGTCGACGTCGCCCGGACGATCGCCGACGGCACCCGGACCCAGGCGCTCGGAGCGCGGACGTTCGCCCACCTCCGCGCCCACATCGACGAGATCGTGACCGTCACCGAGGCAGAGATCGCGGCAGGCGTGCGGCTCGCCGCGGAGCGGGCGCGGCTGGTCGTAGAGCCGTCGGGTGCCCTGGCCATCGCGGCGGTCGCGTTCCGACCCGACCAGATCGGCATCGCGAAGGGCGGCACGACGGTGGCTGTCGCGAGCGGCGGCAACGTCGATCCGGCCGCCTACCGAGCCTATCTCGAGGCGCCACTCCCCGGTTGAGGGTCGGGCGTCGCCTCGACCGCCTCGCGCCGCAGGCGCTCGGCGAGCCGCTTCTCGCGGTCGCGGATGAGGACCATCTCCTCGGCCGCCCGCCGGTCCATCCGGGCGGCGTCCCGGCTTTCCGCGCGCGACCAGCCGACGAGGATCGCGAAGTTGGCGACGAGGAAGATCATGTCGCCCACGACCCACATGAAGGCAGCGGCGATCTGCTGATCCTCGAGCGGCGTCGGGCCCCATGACCGCTGCACCATGGCGTAGTGCGCGTAAAGCACGGTCTGGGCGTTGAGGATCACCACCGCCAGGAACGTGTTCTGCGTCATCTGGAGGAACACGTAGAGAGACCGGGCAGGATGCGACATCCGCCAGGGCGCCGGATCGAGCGCGACGGCGGGCCACCAGAACAGCAGGGCCGCACCGAGGTAGACCGCGTGTTCGAGGTCGTGGATGAGCGGGTCCTCGAGCGCTGCGTCGAACAGCGGCGAGAAGTGGCTGACCCACAACACGCCCGCGAAGATCAGCCACGCCACGACCGGGAACGCCAGGAATCGCATCACGCGGCTGTGGAGGATCGGCAGGATCCAGCGACGGCGGGTGGCGGGCGAGGAGACGCGCAGGATGAGCGTCACCGGCGCCGACAGCGCGATCAGGGGCGCGGCGACGAGGGTCAACAGGACGTGCTGGACCATGTGGATCGAGAACAACGTCGTGTCGAAGCGGTCGATCCCGGAGAGCAGCGCGAACGCCAGGGCGACCATGCCGCCGACGAATGCCACGGACCGACGGCGTGGGACGGGGTTGGCCGGGTGAGCAGCGTCGACCCGTCGCACGGCCCAGAACCACCAGGCGAGTGCCACGAGGATGCCGAGCGTCGGTAACGGTTCGAACGTCCAGCCGAGGAGGAGCGAAGCCGGCGTCGGCGGTTCGGTCGGGGCCGGGCCATGCGCGGCGACGGGGACCGCGGCGACGGCGACCCCGACGACCGCACCGACCGTCGCAAGGCCGCCCATCAGCCTCCATGTCCGGTGTCGCCCCGCGCGTCCGACCGCGCTCGTGATGCGCATATCCGCATCGTCCCATGCCGCGCCGCGTGCCGCCTCGACACGATGTCGCGGCCGCGCGATGCCCCGATGGTGCGCGGTAATATGACGATGGTCCGACCCGGGCGGGTCCGGACGCGTCCGCCTCCCACCCGCACCGAGGAGCTGCATGGCGAGTTCCCCCAGGACCGGCCGCTCATCCGTCGGGTTGGTCGCTTTGGTGGTCGGCGCGCTCCTGCTCCTCGGGTCCTTCACCGTGGTCGTCCTGGGATTCGACCCGATCCGGGTGAGCCAGGGAGTCCTTGCCAGCTTCTTCCCGCCTCCGGCCATCACCGACCGTGGCGTCAAGATCCGCGAACTCTATGACTTCGTGTTCGGTATCGCGGTCGTCATCTTCTTCGTGGTCGAGGGGCTGATCGTCTGGAGCGTCATCCGCTATCGACGTCGGCCCGGTGATGACGAGCTTCCGCCACAGACCCACGGCAACGCGATCGCGGAAATCGTCTGGACGGTCGTGCCGACGATCATCGTGGCGGTCATGTTCGTCGCGTCGTGGGCGACGCTGAACACGGTCGAAGCGACGTCACCCCAGCCGCAGCTCAAGGTCCGCGCGGTGGCCGCGCAGTTCCTGTGGACGTTCGATTACATGCCCGAGGACTACGATCCGAAGGCCGACACGGAGGTCGAGCCGCTGTACACGGTGACCGTCCCGGAAGGGCCTGATGGAGGGTTGACCCTGCCCGTCGGTCGGTCGGTCCACCTGTACCTGCAGAGCCCTGACGTCATCCACGCGTTTTATGTCCCGCAGTTCCTGTTCAAGCGCGACGTGGTCCCCGGCCGGGTGAACAGCTTCGAGTTCACGCTCAACGAGCAGGACGCCGGCGGGACGTTCCACGGCCAATGCGCAGAGCTATGCGGCTCCGGCCACAACTCGATGCACTTCGATGTCCACGCGATGGTCGCGACCGAGTTCGACACCTGGCTCGAGACCAAGATCGCCGAGGCAGCGGCGTCGCCCCCGCCCCCGCCGTCGGGCGAGCCTGGCCAATCAGGCGAGCCCGCGGGCGGCCCGGTGTTGATGATCGCCGCTGAACAGGTCGCGTTCGACACCGCGGAGCTGGCCGCTCCTGCCGACACCCCGTTCAAGATCGACTTCGACAACCGTGACCCGTCGATCCCGCACAACGTCGCGATCCACGAGGGATCCCCGACCGGTCCGGAGGTCTTCCGTGGCGAGGTCTTCCCAGGACCGGCCAAGAAGACATACGACGTACCGCCGTTGGCGGCCGGCAGCTATGGCTTCATCTGCTCGGTCCATCCGAACATGGCCGGCACACTCACGGTCCAGTAGGAGTCCATCGTGGCGACAACCGCGCTCCACCCGGCCGCCTCCACGTACCGCAGCACCCTGTACGAGTGGATCACGACCACCGATCACAAGAAGATCGGGATCATGTACCTGATCAACTCGTTCATCTTCTTCTTCATCGGGGGCCTGCTCGCCCTCGGCGTGCGCACGGAGCTCGCCCAGCCAGGTCTGCAGTTCGTCACGGACCAGACCTACAACGAGCTCTTCACGATGCACGCCACCTTCATGATCTTCCTGTTCATCATCCCGATCCTGGCGGGCTTCGGGAACTACATCGTGCCGCTCCAGATCGGGGCGCCCGATGTGGCGTTCCCGCGCATCAACGCCTTGTCGCTGTGGATGCTGCCGATGGCCGGGATCCTGCTGCTGCTGAGCTTCTTCGTGGGCGGCGCGCCGGCAGCGGGCTGGACGAGCTATGCGCCACTCAGCGAGGACCGGCCACTCGGGGCGGTCGGCCCCGGGCAGGACCTGTGGCTCGTCGCGGTGGTCCTCATCGGGACGAGCTCGATCCTCGGCGCCGTCAACTTCCTCGTGACGATCTTCAAGATGCGGGCCCCTGGGATGACCCTCTTCCGGATGCCGATCATGGTCTGGACGGTGCTCGTCACATCGGTGCTGAGCCTGCTCGCCACGCCGGTCCTGACGAGCGCGCTGATCATGCTGTTCATCGACCGCAACTTCGGCGGCAGCTTCTTCGACCCGCGCAACGGGGGCGACGCCATCCTGTACCAGAACACGTTCTGGTTCTACTCGCACCCAGCCGTGTACATCATGGTCCTGCCGGCGATGGGGATGATCAGCGAGATCCTGCCGGTGTTCAGCCGCAAGCCGCTGTTCGGCTACAAGGCGTTCGTCTTCGCCACGGCGGCCATCGGTGCGCTGGGCTTCTCCGTGTGGGCTCACCACATGTTTACGACCGGGGCAGTCTACTTGCCGTTCTTCAGCCTGATGACCTTCCTCATCGCCGTACCGACCGGCGTGAAGATGTTCAACTGGGTCTTCACGATGTGGCGTGGCAAGCTCAGCCTGTCGACGCCCCTGCTGTTCGCGCTCGGTTTCCTGAGCATGTTCCTCATCGGCGGCATCAACGGCGCCTTCTCCGCCGCGGTCCCGGTCGACTTCGCCCTCCACGACACCTACTGGGTCGTGTCCCATCTCCACTACGTCCTCTTCGGCGGATCGGTGTTCGGTGTGATGGCCGGCCTCTACTACTGGTTCCCCAAGATGACCGGCCGGATGCTCAGCGAGGGCCTCGGCAAGGTCCAGTTCGTGCTGATGTTCATCGGCTTCAACCTGACGTTCTTCCCGATGCATCAACTTGGCCTGGCCGGGATGCCGAGGCGGATCGCGGACTACTCGTCGACCGCCGGCTGGAACGATCTCAACCTGGCTGCCACGGTGGGCGGCTTCATGATCGCGGCCAGCATGCTCCCGCTGCTCTGGAACATCTTCGTCTCCCTCCGCAGCGGCAAGCCGGCCGGCGACGACCCGTGGGAGGGCAACACCCTCGAATGGGGGACAAGCTCACCACCACCGCCCTACAACTTCGACCATCTGCCGGAGATCCGGTCGGAGCGGCCGATGTTCGACCTGCGCTACGGTCACGCCGCTCCAGCGGCGACCACGCCGCTGCCGCAGTCGGCCTCGACGAGCGATTGACGCGATGACTACTGATAGCCACGCCCTGACGACGCAGGAACACAGCCCGGTCGCGGGTCTGGCGCACGACTCCCGCGGCGGCATCAGCAATGTCGTCCTGGGGATGCTGCTGTTCATCACCTCGGAGGTGATGTTCTTCGCCGGGCTGTTCGCGGCCTACTTCAACGTCCGAGCCAACGCGCCATCGTGGCCACCGATCAACGCCGAGACCGGTGAGCCGTTCCACCTCGAGATCCTGCCGCTGGTCGGTCCCGCGACGGTCCTGCTGATCCTGTCCTCGTTCACCTGCCAGTTCGCGGTGTGGGCGATCCGGCGCGACGACCGGACGGCGTTCGTGCGCAACATCGGCGTCACGTTCGTCATCGGTGTCGTCTTCCTGCTGATGCAGGCGACCGACTACATCCTGCTCGCCAACGAGGGCATCACGCTGTCGGCGGGCACGTTCGGGACGACCTACTTCACGCTGACCGGCTTCCACGGCGCGCACGTCTTCGGCGGCGCCATCATGCTCGCGGTCGTGCTCTACCGCGGCCTTGCCGGCCAGTTCTCGTCGCGCCACCACGACGCCGTCGAGGCGGTGTCGTTGTACTGGCACTTCGTGGACGTCGTCTGGATCCTGCTCTTCTCGTTGCTCTACCTGCTGCCTGGGACCGCGGCGGGCTAGCCCGATGCACCCCCTCCGCCACCCTCGCAACGCGATCGTCGTCGGCCTGTTCTTCGCCGGCGCCGGTGCCGTGTACTGGGGCGTCCAGGCATTCGCTGGGTGGCCGGTCGACTACGCGGGCGTGACGATGCTGCTCCTGCTCGGCGTAGCGACCAGCATCCTCGCGTACGTGCTGATCGCCGGCTCCCCGAACGACTGACCCGGGTCCATGTTCGAGGACTTCTGGAACGGGATCCTGGAGCTGTCGAGCAAGTTCGTCATCCCGGATTGGGGCACGGTCATCGCGATGCTGCCGGTCCTGATCTTCGTGCTGGCTGTGATCGTCACCGGGGTTTTGTTCTGGAAGCTGTGGCGCCAGCCGAAGCGCGTGCCCGGCAGGAGCCGCGTCGAACCGCTGCCACCGGCTGGCGTGCACATGCCCGGTCCGTCGTGGTCACCGCCTCTCGCGGCGATCGGCGCGTTCCTGCTGTTCCTCGGCATCGTCTTCGGCGGACCGCTCCTGATCATCGGCGCGATCGGCCTGTCGGTGACGCTGCTGTATTGGTTGGCCGAATCCGTGCGCCTGTACGACCACGACCTCGGCTCGACCGTGCCGGCACTCCCCGAGGTCGTGCACGACGGCCCGCCCCCGGGCGTCCACATGCCGGGTCCCTCGTTCCTGCCGTTCCTCGCCGCATTCGGGATGGCGATGCTCATGCTCGGCCTCGTGTTCGGGGAGTGGCTGTTGGCGGTCGGCGTCATCGGCCTGGTCCTGAGCCTGCTCGGCTGGATGACCGCGGCGCGGCGCGAATACGTCCAGATCGTCGACGCGGACGTGACCGGTCACCTCGAGCCGTTGCCCGACCCGCGCCCTCCGAAGGTGCTGCTCACCGGGCTCACGCTGCTGCTCGTCGCCGGAGCCGTGATCCAGGTCGGTTGGATCCCTCCGCGGGCCGCCGGCGGCGAGGCAGGACCAGGATCGTCACCGGGGGCATCCGGCGCGCCCGGTCAGCCGAGCGGTGCGCCGCCCGGCGAGCCGTCGGGTGAGGCTGGCAAGCCCGTGGTCCACGCCAAGGAGATCCAGTTCGTCGACACGACGTTCCTGGCGCCAGCCGAGCAGCCATTCGAGCTCGAGTTCGTGAACGAGGACGCCAGCATCCCGCACAACGTCGAGATCAAGGACGAGGCGGGCGCGAGCGTGTTCAAGGGCGAGGTCATCTCGGGCGTGGCAACGATCGTGTACCAGGTACCGGCCCTGGCAGCCGGCACCTACCCGTACATCTGCACCGTGCACCCGACGATGACCGGGTCCGCGACCGTCGAGTAGCGGTCGAGCAGCGACTGCCAAGGGTCATATCACGCAGCGTCGCCTGATCCTCGTCGCCCTCGCCATCGCGGCCGTCACGACCGCGGGCGTGTGGTGGTTCGTGAACGGCACCGGGTCCGATGGCCGGGCCGCCGTTGGCGAGCCGGCGCCACCGATCATCGGCGCCACGCTGGACGGAACCACCTTCGACCTCGCCAGCCTTCGCGGTCGACCGGTCGTGGTCAACTTCTGGGGTCCCTCGTGCATCCCCTGTCGCGAGGAGTTCCCGCAGTTCCTCCGCGAACTCGACGCGCACGGTGCCGACGGGCTGGCCATCGTCGGCGTGCTGACCGACGACCCGGTCGAGCCTGCGCGCCAGTTCGTCGCGGATCACGGCGCCACATGGCCGACGGTCGTCGACCCCGACGCATCGCTCAAGCGCACCTACCGGGTCGTGGCCCGCCCGCACACCTGGTTCGTCGACCGCGCCGGCATCATCCGGTCGATGCAGATCGGCGGCCCGATGACCGACGAGGAGTTCCAGCGCCACTACGACCGGATCCGCTGAGTGGCCGTCCCGGTCGCTCGTGAGCCCGCGATCGCGGTCGACCGTCTGACGAAGCGATACGGCGAGCGGACCGTCATCGAGGGTGTCTCGATGGAGGTCCGGGCGGGCGAGATCGTCGCGCTCCTCGGACCGAATGGCGCGGGCAAGACGACGACCATCGAGGTCATCGAGGGCTACCGCCGGGCCGACGCAGGTGCCGTCCGCGTGCTGGAAAGCGACCCGTGGCGGGCAAGACGGGCGCATCGGGCGAGGGTCGGGTTGATGCTCCAGTCCGGCGGCTTCGACATGCGAGCGCGCCCGTCGGAGACGGTCCACGAGTTCGCCGCCTACCACGCCGACGCGCTCGATCCGGATCGCCTGATCGATGATCTCGGCCTGCGCGAGGTGGCCGCGACGCCTTACCGGCGGCTGTCCGGCGGTGAACGCCAGCGCCTCGCCTTCGCGGTGGCCCTGGTCGGGCGGCCTGATGTGCTGATCCTCGACGAGCCCACGGCCGGGATGGACCCGGTGCTGCGCGCGACGGTGCGCGAACGGATCGGCGATGCTCGCCGGGATGGCGTCGCCGTGCTGTTGACGTCGCACGAGCTGGCCGAGCTGGAGCGCCTGGCGGACCGGATCGTGGTGCTGGTCGAGGGGCGGATCGTGGCGAGCGGCACGCCCGGCGAGCTGGCTGCTCGTCTGCGGCCCAGGCTGCGGTTCGGCCTCGACCGGCCGCTCGACGCCGCCGAGCTCGATGCGCTTGGTCGCGCGCTGGGCGCGGTCGTCACATCATTCGGCGAGGCGGCGCACTACGAGACCGTGGCGGAGCCTACGCCTGCGATGCTGACCGCGCTGGCGACGTGGTGCGAGCGAGAGGGTCGCCTCATCACCTGGTCACGGACGATCGGCGGCACGCTGGAGGACGCCTACCTGGACCTCGTGGCCGCGACGCCAGACTCGGGCAAGAGCACATGAGCCGGACCGCGCCATTCGGGCGGGTCGTGGCGACGCGCGCCGCATCCGAAACGCGGCTGACGCTCCGACGCGGGGAGAACGTCCTGGCGATGGTGGGGCTGCCGGCCGCGGCGCTCGCGTTCTTCGCGACCATCGGGTCGGGCGGCGGCTCGCGGGGCATCGAGACGCTGCTGCCCGGCGTCCTCGCCCTCGCGCTCGTTGCGAGCGGGCTCGTCAACCTCGGGATCGCAACGGCGTTCGAGCGCGGCTACGGCGTGCTGAAGCGTCTAGGCGGATCGCCGCTCGGCCGGGACGGGCTGATCACGGCGAAGCTGGTGGTGGTCGGCGTCATCGCCCTGGTCCAGGTCGCGGCGCTGATCGCCCTGGCGGTCGTCCTGGGGTGGCGTCCAGGGCCGGACGCGTCGGTCCTCGCGCTGGTCGTGACCGTCGTTGTGGGGAGCGCGACGTTCGCCGCCATCGGGCTGCTGCTGGCCGGAGCCCTGCGACCGGAGGCGACACTGGTCGTCGCCAACACGGTGTTCCTCGTCGCACTGCTCCTCGGTGGCGTCCTCCTGCCGATCGCCGACCTGCCCGAGCCTCTCGCAGCCATCGCTCTGATCTCGCCGGTCGGGGCCCTGGCGGAGGCATTCAGCGCCGCGCTTGGGCAGGGTGCGAGCGTCGTCGGCTCCCTCGCGGTGGTCGCGATCTGGGGCGCGCTCGGGCTGCTCGGCGCGATCCGGACGTTCCGTTGGGACTGACCCGCTCGCGGCGGGCACCGACTCGCACCATGATCTGAACCTTTGGCAGGGCACGGACGCCATACCCTATCGAGCACGACCGCCATGGCCGTGCCGCATCAGAGGCGACCGTGGACCAGCGAGGACTCGTCGAGCGAGCGAGGCAGGGCGAGCATGACGCCTTCACCTCGCTCATCGACGTCCACCTCGCGCGGCTGGACGCGGCCGCCCGGCTGATCCTCCGGGACTCGGAGCTCGCGCGCGACGCGGTCCAGGAGACACTCATCCGAGCATGGCGGGATCTGCCCGGCCTCCGCGATCCGGAGCGGTTCGACGCCTGGCTTCATCGTCTCCTCGTCAACGCCTGTCTCGACCTCGTCCGACGCCGCAAGCGCCGGGTCATCGAGGTCGAGCTGACCCCGATCGATGCTCCGCCCACGCGCGACTTCGCGGGTGGTCTCGCCGACCGTGAGCTCCTGGATCAGGCCCTTGCGGGTCTGGCGCCCGGGCATCGCGCGGTCGTCGCCCTGCATTACCTGTTGGGGATGCCGCTGCCGGAGGTGGCGGGCATCCTGCGAATCCCGCTCGGGACCGCCAAGTCGAGGCTGCATTACGCGCTCGCCGCGATGCGCACCACCGTGACCGCCGAACCCGAGCCTGTCCCGGCCGCTGTTGTGCGAGGGCATCTGGCATGACTTCGCCACGACGCTTCGAAGGCGACCTGCCGGCGATCCTCGCCGACCTGTACCTGGCTGGGACGCCCGACTACCGAGATGACCTCGTCCAGCAGGTCGCCCGTGTGCGGCAGCGGCCCGCCTGGACGTTCCCCGAAAGGTGGCTCCCGATGGATCTCGCGACCAAGGCAGCGCCTGGCGCACCACGCGTCCAATGGAG
This sequence comes from uncultured Chloroflexia bacterium, assembly GCA_963831715.1. GTDB lineage: Bacteria > Chloroflexota > Limnocylindria > Limnocylindrales > CSP1-4 > SPCO01. The sequence continues at coordinate 506,565 of CAWHRB010000001.1, forward strand.
GATCGTCGCAGTCCTGGCGCTCCTTGCAGCCCTGCTCGTCGGCATGCTCGTGTTCTATGCGGGCTCTCAGCGACCACTGCCGGCGCCGTTCGGTCGGGCCGCGAACGGGTCTATCGTCTTCGTCGCAGACGGCGACATCCATACCGCCGACCCCGTGACTGGCAGGACGACCGCGATCGTCGTCGGCCCGGAGACCGACGATCGACCGATCTACTCGCTGGACGGCACACGCGTCGTCTTCGAGCGCAAGGTCGAGGGCGATGGCGGCGTCCGGCCCGGTATGCTGTTCGTGGCCGGGGACGATGGACGTGGGCTCGTCCAGGTCACGCCCGAGCCGCTCGCCGGCCTCGTCGACTGGAGCTTCTCGCCCGACGGCCGCTCGATCGTCGCTTTGGCCACTCGCCAAACGGGACCCACGATCATGGTCGCCTCGAGCGACGGCAGCAGCCCTCCGCAGTTCTTCGATGTCGGCGCGACGCTGGACGATAGCCCTCCGCAGTATCGGCCGGATGGAACCGAGATCATGTTCATCGGACGACAGCCGGGGGCGGCGTATCGCGACCTCTATGCGCTCGACGTCGCGAGCGGCAACGTCCGCACCATCATCACCGGGTCGGTGAGCGCGGACATCCACCTAGCCTCCTGGTCGCCGGACGGCACACGCATCGCATACGCCGACTACGATCAGAACGCACCAACGTTCTCGACGCGGACGCACGTCGTGGCAGCCGACGGTACCGGCGACATCGCCGTCGACACGCATCCAGACAGCATCGCCGACAATGGGAGCACCTGGTCGAACGACGGAACGCGGCTGATCATCGGCCGATTCTTTGCGGGTGGCCCGGACGGATACTGGCGTTCCGCTGTCGTTCCGGTCGATCGGAGCAGCGTCGGAGTCGAGCTCGGATGTCCGCCCGGCGCTCTCCCGGCCGACTGCACGGCCGACTGGATCTGGTCACCCGACGACACCGTCCTTCTCGGGGCGACGTCCGACGCAAGCGATCGGCCGATCCCGCAATTCCTGGCCGACCCGCTGACCGGTGAGCTCCGGCCGGCTCCGTGGACGGCCACGGGCTATCCCGCCTGGCAGCGCCGAGCCCCGTGACCTGAACCGGAAAGGTTGAACCCCGGGTTGGTCGGGACCCGGGGTTCAGGAAGAAGGCGTATTGGTTGCGGGGAAGGGATTCGAACCCTTGACCTTCGGGTTATGAGCCCGACGAGCTGCCGCTGCTCCACCCCGCGACGCCGAATGATAGGGACGACGCCCGAAACGGTCAAATGGTGCGAGCTCGTAGCTCGTCGGCGTCGAGCTCCTCGGACGCGAGATCAGTCGACGCGATCGCCATGGCGGCGGCGATCGCTCCGTAGCGAAGCGCTCGTTCGATCGGCACTCCCTCGAGCTCCCCGAAGAGCACGCCGGCGAAGAACGCGTCGCCGGCGCCGTTGGCATCGACCACCTGTACGTCCGGGGTGACCGGTACGCGGTACTCGCGCTGCTCCGCGTCGAGGGCGAGGGCCCCGTCGGCGCCCATGGTGCAGACGGCGAGGCGCTTCCCTCGCTCGATCAGCGATCGCAGCAACGCAGCCGGGTCCGGCAACCGATCGTGACTGACGAACACGACATCGGCCGCCTCGATGAACGGTGCATGCCACTCCGACGACCCGTCGAAGTCGTGCAGGTCGGTCCAGATCGGCCGGCCGGACGCCCGCGCGACCTGCAGCACTCGGGGCGTCCACGGCGCGAGATCCACCACGACCACGTCGGCGGCAACCATCGACGCCGCCAGCACCGCCTCGTCGAATGCCAGCTCCGGCGACCCGTTGGCGAGCATGAATGAGATCCGACCACCGTCGGGATCCATCAGGTTGACGTGCTGGGCCGTACCGGTCGGATCGACGACCGCGCGGAGGTCGACGCCGGCCGCGCCGAGTCCGGCGCGCACCCGCGCACTCGCGTCGTCCGCGCCGAGGCCGGCGTGCAACGTGACGTCGACACCGAGGCGTGCCAGGTTCAGCGCCTTGCCGGCGCCCGCCCCGCCGATCGTTTCGTGATGCCACCGTGGATGGACGGTGGTCGTTCGACCGTCCGGCAACCGATCGACGTGGATCATGCGGTTCCAGGCGGCCCCGCCGAGGACCGTGACCCGCATCAGGTGGCGCTTGCCGGGACCGGCGCGGGCTCCGGCGCGCGGCCATGGAGCCGGTCGCCACCGACCGCGATGGCGATCACGAGCGTCACGATCATCACGACACTGAACGAGTAGAAGGGCAGCAGGATGCTCTGCTCGGCCAGGATCCCCGTCGTGACCGACGCGATGATGAAGCCGAGCGTCCCCGCGGCACCGAAGAGTCCCTGCGCGGTCGACGATCGGCCCGGTGGCGAGTTGACGGCGACCACGGCGTACAACGCCGGGTTCAGGAACGCGAAACCGGTGGCCTCGATGAGGATGAGCGGGACCGCGAAGGACGGGTCCTGCATGAGCGTATACAGGATGCCGGTCACCGCCGGCAGCACCATGCCGATGACGATGAACGCGAACGACCCGCGCTTGTCGACCAGCCGTCCCGCGTACGGCGACAGGACGAGCACGGGCAGCCCGAACATCGCGAATGTCAAACCGATCAGCGCGAGGTCGGCGCCCAACCCCTGGAGGAACAAGCTCCAGATGACCTCGTACGTGCCGCCGCCGTAGTAGCCACCGACGTTCAGGATGATCGCCGCCACGAGGCCCCGGTTGAGGAGTCGCATCGTCCGTGATGTCGTGGCGGCCGAGCCATCGCCGACGGCGACCCGATCGGCTGCCAGGGCGGCCGCGGCGCGCCCCTCGACGTAGGGCGAGTCGGGCGGCATCGTCGTGCGATCGGACGAGGGCGATGCATCGGCCTTGTGCACGGGACCCTCTTCGCGGACCCGGAGCGCGATACCGGCAGCGGCCACGACCGCGGCGATGGCGCTGAACACGAACACGAAGGCGATGCCCCCGAACCGGTCGGCGCCGAATGCCCCGATCGACGGGCCGATCAGCAGCCCGCCCATTTGCGCCGCCCCGTACAACCCGAACGCCTCGCCCCGCCGGTCGGGCGGTGTCGAATCGGTCAGGAAGCCGCGCGCCGCCGGGTCGTAGATCGCGGCGCCGAGGCCGGCCCCCGCCCGCAGCACGAAGAACGCCAGCGGCCCAGTGAAGACGAGCGGCAGCGCCCCGAAGACACCCGTTGCGACGAGGCCGATGACCATCAGCGGGACGCGCGCCGTCCGGTCGGCCAGCCAGCCGAACAGCGGCTCGCTCAGGAGTCGCGCCGCCGGCCACGCGGCGATGACGAGACCGAGCGTCGCGAGGTCGAGGCCCTGCTGCTCGAAGTAGATCGGCAGGACCGGGAGCAGCCCGCCGAAGCCGAGCCAGACGACGAATTCCGCGACGAGCAAGGGGAAGATCGCGCCCCATCGGTCGAGCCAGGCGCGGAGTCGGTCCATCATCGGACGCCGAGCGTACCGGTCCTTCGCCCGCCGGCGGCGGCGTGTTGCCGGAAACCAGCCGATCGCCGTCTAGCACCTATACTGCCCGTTCGCCCCCTTGCTCCAGAGGTGCGCTGCCGCATGGACGTCATCACGGCCGAAGGGCTGGTCAAGATCTACAAGACCCGCAAGCACGAGGTCAGAGCCCTCGACGGGGTCGATCTCGCGGTGGCCGAGGGCACGGTCCTCGGCCTGCTCGGCCCCAACGGTGCGGGCAAGACGACGACCGTCCGCATCCTCGCGACGCTGCTCAAGCCGGACGCCGGGCGAGCGACGGTGGCGGGGCTCGATGTGGTCCGCGACGCGCAGCAGCTCCGCACGCTCATCGGGTTGTCGGGCCAGTACGCCGCGGTCGACGAGAACCTGACCGGCCGCGAGAACCTCTGGATGTTCGGGCGGCTGTACCAGCTGCCGAGCCAGGTCGCACGGACCCGGGCGAACGAGTTGCTCGACCAGTTCGACCTGGCCGACGCCGGGGATCGCGTCGTCAAGACCTACTCGGGCGGCATGCGCCGTCGACTCGACCTCGGGAGCGCGCTCATCGGACGGCCACGGCTGCTGTTCCTCGACGAGCCGACGACCGGGCTGGACCCGCGGAGCCGGCTCGGCATGTGGGATGTCATCCGCGGTCTCGTCCGCGAGGGCGTGACCCTGCTACTCACGACCCAATACCTCGAGGAGGCCGACGAACTGGCCGACACCATCGCCGTGGTCGACCACGGCAGGATCATCGCGAGCGGCACCGCCGACGAGCTCAAGGCGGAGGTCGGTGGCGAGCGGATCGAGGTCATCATCCACGACCGCACGCGGATCCAGGATGCCCGCGGGATGCTGGAAGGGATCGGCATCGGGGCCGCCACGATCGATGAGCACACCCGTCGGGTGACGGTGCCCTCGGAGGGCGGGGCCCAGCGCCTGGCGACCGTGATTCGCGACTTCGACGAAGCCGGGATCGCCATCGACGATATCGGGCTGCGACGCCCGACGCTCGACGACGCGTTCCTGAGCCTGACCGGGCACGTCGCCGAGGAAAGGCCGGAGGAGGAGGCGGCAGCATGACGGCAACCACAGTCCCTCGACCGGCCGCGGCGACCGGCTCCGTCGGCTCGGCGGTCCGCGATGGGCTCGTCGTGATGTGGCGGAATCTCAAGCGGATCCCCCGCATCCCGGAGCTCGCGATCTTCGCCGTGCTCCAATCGATCATGTTCGTGCTGCTGTTCGCCGTCGTATTCGGTGGAGCGATCCCGATCCCCGGCGGCGGCAGCTACAACGAGTTCCTCATGCCCGGGATCTTCGCCCAGACGATCGTCTTCGCTTGCGGCACGACAGCTATCGGCATCACCGACGATGTCCAGAAGGGCATCGTCGACCGCTTCCGCTCGCTGCCGATGGCACGCTCGGCGTTCCTGTCCGGTCGGTCGCTCGCCGACGTGGTCTACAACGCCGGCATCCTCGTCGTGCTGATCCTGTCGGGGCTGTTCGTCGGCTGGACGGTCCGGACCGGCTTCCCTGCGTTCCTCGCCGGCGTCGGGCTGCTGCTTTTGTTCGCGTTCGCGATGTCGTGGCTGGGCATCTGGATGGGCCTCAACGTCCCGACGGTCGAGGTGGCGAACCAGGTGATCTTCACCGTGCTGTTCCCGATCACATTCCTCTCCAACGTCTTCGTCCCGCCACAGACACTTCCCGACTGGCTCCAACCGATCGCTGAATGGAACCCCACGAGCACCCTGACTGGCGCCCTTCGTGAGCTGTGGGGCAATCCGAACCCGTATGCCACCGGCAGCTTCCCGTCGGAGAATCCGATCCTCGTGACGCTCGTGTGGGTCGTGATCTTCGTCGCGGTCTTCGGGCCGCTGTCGGTCCGCAAGTACAGGAACCTGAGTCGGTAGGCGGCCGCCGCCACCTACCCGGTGTTCTGGAGTCCCGCCGCGACACCGTTGACCGACAGCTGGACCAGCCGCAAGTGGACGGCGCGGTCGGGACTCGCCGTCGGCAGAGCGCGTAGTCGTCGCAGGAGGCGGACCTGGACCTCCGACAGCGCGTCGACATAGGGGTTGCGCAGCGCGATCGAGCGCTGTAGGACCGGCGCTCCGTCGAGCAGCCGCTCGCGACCGGTGATGCGCAGGAGCCAGGCCACCGTGCGGTGGTACTCGGCTTCGATCATCGACCACCAGCGCTCGGCGTCATCACCGCTGGTCAGCGACGCATAGCGGCGTCCGATGCCCATGTCGGCCTTGGCCAGGATCATCTCCGCGTTGTCGATGACGGATGCGAGGAACGGCCACGCCCGGTACAGCCGGGTGATGTCACGGATGCCCGTCTCGCCGTGGGTGGCGGTGTACGCCTCGAGAGCCGAGCCCAGGCCGTACCAGCCGGGCAGGTTGATCCTCGACTGCGACCAGGCGAACGTCCACGGGATCGCCCGCAGGGCGTCGATGGGTGGCGCCTCATCGGTCGTCGCACCGGCCCGCCCGCGGGCAGCCGGCCGCGACCCGAGGCGCAGGTCGGAAAGTTCCGCGATCGGCGTGATCTGGCGGAAGAACGTCGCGAACCCAGGGTCGTCGTGGACCAGGGCCCGGTACGCGCTTCGGGCGATCGCCGATAGCTCGGCCATCACCGAGCCGCCCGTCTCCAGGGCGGCGGCCGCGGCGGCATCGTGCTCGGGGGTCGAGGCGATCAGGACCGCACCAGTGAGTTGCTCGAGGTGTCGCCCGGCGATTGCCGGGTCGCCGTAGTTGGCGAAGATCACCTCGCCTTGCTCGGTCAGCTTGAGCCGCCCGTCGACCGAGCCGGGTGCGCCGCCGACGATCGCGCGGTTCGCGGGACCCCCACCCCGCCCGATCGCGCCGCCGCGACCGTGGAACAGCGTCAGCTCGACGTCGTGTGCCCGCGCCGCCTCGACCAGCGCCGCCTGGGCCTGGTGCAGCATCCAGGCGGCAGCGAGGAAGCCCGACTCCTTGTTCGAGTCCGAGTAGCCGAGCATGACTTCCTGGCGGTCGCCGCGGGCCGCCACGTGGCGGCGGTAGGCCGGGTTGCGCAGGACGGCATCGAGGATCTCCCCGCCCGCGGTGAGCGCCTCGGACGACTCGAACAACGGGACGACGTCGATCGCGGTCGTCCCATCGGCCCGTGCCGCGAGCGCGAGGACGTCGGTGACGTCGCGTGGCTCGGCCGTGAACGAGACGACGACGCGCCGGGATGCCTCCGGCCCGAAGCGCTCCTGTGCCTCGCCGATCGACCGGAACGTGGCGAGGACCTCGGCCGTGGAGACGCCCGGGGCGAGGTCGGCGGCCGGATCGCCGCCCGACTCGAGGGTATCGAGCGCCTGCCGGTGCACGGCGCTGTGCTGTCGGATCTCGAGCGACGCGAGGTGGAAGCCGAACGTCGCCACCTGCCAGCGGAGCTCGGCGACCTCGCCCCAGGCGACCCGCTCGAGGCCCTCGTCGACCAGCGCGTCCTGGATCTCGCGGAGCTCGACGTCGAGCGCGTCGGCATCTTCGTAGTGCCCCGCACGCGGACCGGTCTCGCCGATCACCACGGCCCGCGTCCGGCGCAAACGCTCGGCGATGAACCCGAAGCGCTGGCGGTACGGCTCGTCGGGGAACCGTCGTCGCAATTGGCGGTCGGTCTCGGGCAGCTCCTCGGCGTCGCGGGCCAGGCGCGTGGCAAGCGGGCGGGCGACGCGGTCGTGCGGGGTCGTGGCCGACACGGTCTGCATCAGGCGCATGGCCACGGCTTCGTAGCCATGGAGGACGTGGTCCGCCTGGATGCGCAGCGTCCGGAACGTCAGCTCCGCCGTGACCGCCGGGTTGCCGTCCCGGTCCCCACCCACCCATGAGCCGAAGCGGAGGAATGCCGGGACCCGTGGCGCCCGAGCGCCCGACTCCCGGTCGAGCACCGCGTCGACGGCCCGATACAGCCGCGGCGCCAGCTGGAACAGCGTGGCGTCGAAGATGGCCATTGCCGTGCGGACCTCGTCGAGCGGCTCCGGTGAGACCGCGCGGAGGTCCGATGTCCGCCACAGGACCGTGATCTCCTCGCGCAGCCGCCGTCTTGTCTCGCGATCGTCCGACGGCGTCAGCCGCGTGTCGTCGAAGCGTTCGAGGAGGACCGCACAGCGTCGGAGCGCGACGAGCGTCGTCCGCCGACGCGCCTCGGTCGGATGGGCGGTCAGCACCGGCGTGATGCGCAGCCGCTCGATGATCGCGTCGAGATCGTCGTCGGTCCGGCCGGCGCGTCGGAGTCGGGCGACCGCCTCGGCCACCGAGTCGTCGAGCAGCCCATCGCGCGCCGCCCGCTCGCGACGGCGAAGGGCGCGGACGCGCGCCCGGGCCTCGGCCAGGTTGACCAGCTGGAAGTACAGCGAGAAGGCGGTGATGACGGCCTCGGCGTCCTCGAGTTCGAGGGCATCGAGCTCGGCGTCGAGCCGCTCGCGGACCTCCGGCTGCTCGTCGTGACGGGACGCGATCGCGGCCAGACGCAGGCGTTCGACGAGGTCGTAGATCGGCTCGCCGGCCTGCTCCGTGATGACCTGTCCGAGGAGCGCACCGAGCAAGCGGACCTCGAGCGCCAGCGGATCGCGCGCGTGGGCCGAACCGATACCCGACGGTTCGGCCGCCCGGGCCGAGCGTGCGCGAGGGCGGGTGGCGCTCATCGGGTCCACAGTGTCGGGCGATACCGCAACCGAGCGGTCACCGCGCCGCAACCTTCCTCCAGCCCTGCCGTTCCTACCCTTGTAAGGTGGTAGGCGTGGCGCGGCAGGGATCCAGCGTGCAGGACCGACGTCGACGTGCCGCCCGGCACACCGACGACCTCAGCGAGACGCGTCCCGAGAGCGACCAGCTCGACCAGCTCCGGTTCATCCATGACGTCGCCCGTCTCGCGACCACGGCGCGCACGTGGGACGAGCTGCTGGGGACGGTCGTCGACGGGACGCGGGACGCCCTCCATGCGGATGTCTCCTCGCTCTACCTCCTCGACCGGGATGGAGCGTACCTGACGCTCGCCGCGACGAATGGCCTCGACCGATTCCAGATCGGTCGTGCGCGGATCCCCTTGGGCGAGGGCGTGACGGGCTCCGTCGCCGCCAGCCAGCAGCCGCTGGTCATCCCGGACGTCAAGGAGGACCCGCGCTTCCTGTGGGTGCGCGGTATCGACCAGCGCCGCTTCGTGACCTCGATGCTCAGCGTGCCGCTGACCTGGCACGACCAGACGATCGGCGTGCTCAACGTCCAGACGGAGCGAACGCGGGACTTCAGCACGTCCGACGTGGCGCAGCTCAGCGCCGTCGCCGACCTGCTGGCCGGGATCGTCGAGAAGGGCCGCCAGCAGTCCGAGGCCGAGGCTCGGGTCGAGGCGCTCAAGGCGATCGACGAGGCACGGAGCGAGCTGATCGCCCTGGTCACGCACGAGCTGCGGACGCCGCTGGCGGTCGTGCGCGCCTACACCGACCTGTTGGCCGATGAACCGGCACTCGTCGGCCGCGAGTCGCGCGATATCGAGCGTCGCAAGACGCGCGCTGCGTGGCACGACGCGACGCTCGAGCAGATCGAACGGCTGGACCGCCTCGTCGACTCGATCCTTGCGTCCGTCCGAGTGGTGCCCGAAGACGCCGCGACGCTGGAACCAGCCGACGTCGAGGCGCTCGTGCGCGAGGTACTGCATTCTCTGGCGCCCCTACTCGGGCGGCACGACGTCGTCGCCGAGGGCATGTCCCGGCTGCACGGTCTGACCGATCCGTCGCGCCTGCGGCAGATCGTCGAGCACCTCGTCGAGAACGCCGTGAAGTACGCGCCATCGGACACGATGATCCGCATCGATTGGCAGCTCGTCGAAGGCTTCGTCCATCTCGGCGTCACCGACGAGGGACCGGGCATCCCCGACGAGTGGCGCGAGCGGATCTTCGAGCCGTATGCCCGCCGCGATACGCATACCGCCCGGGGCTCCGGGATCGGGCTCTACGCCGCGAAGCGCCTCGGCAAATCGATGGGCTGTCACCTGTGGTGCGAGCCGGCCCGACCGCATGGAGCGCGGTTCGTCGTGGCCGTCCCCGCGGCTGCGGCGATCTGACCGATGGCCACCATGAGCAGCCGCCCGCTGCGCATCCTCGTCGTCGACGACGACCCGGCCATGGTCGGGGCGATCACAGCCCTCGTCGGGACCGAGGGGCACCAGGTCATCACGGCCTATGACGGACTGACCGCGGTGAAGCGCTTCCGCGAAGAGCACCCCGACCTCGTCCTGCTCGACCTGGCGATGCCCGGTCCGGACGGCTTCTCGGTCGCGGGCCAGATGCGCGCCGTCGGCCAGGCACCGATCCTCGTGGTGTCCGGCGAGAGCGGCGAGGCCGCCAAGGTGCGGGCGCTCGGTATCGGGGCCGATGACTACCTGACCAAACCATTCGGCAAGGCCGAGCTGCTGGCACGGATCGCGGCGATCATGCGCCGCGTCGATCGTTCCGCAGTCGGGACCGGAGCTCCGGCCGGGCCACTCGAGACCGGCGCCCTGGTCCTCGAGCCCGGTCGCCACGAGGCGCGGGTCGGCGAGCGCGCGCTGTCCCTGACGCCGACGGAGTTCCGCTTGCTGGAGGCGCTCGTCCGCGCTCGGGGCGATATCGTCCCGCACCTGCAGCTCGCGCGGGCCGGCTGGCCTGCCGAGACGGACCCGGATCTGCTGTGGCTCAAGCCGCATCTCGCGAGGCTTCGGGCAAAGGTCGAGGACGTCGGGGGGCCTCGCGTGGTGGCGGTCCGCGGCGTCGGCTATCGGATCGTGGTGGACGACGCGGCGCCCGCCGACGGATAGCCTCCCCGCCTGCGCGTTGGCGGAAGCCGACCCGGGCGTCTAGACCGCGATCGAGACGGCGCGTCCTGTGGCGTCGTGGGCGGCGTCGGCGCACGTGACCCGGCAACCGCGGGCATCGCGGCCGGCGATCGGGTTGAAATGGAACCACGCCTCGCCGCTCTGGGCGAGGCGACAGCCGCACGAGGCGCAGGTGACGGGCCCGCTCGTGCCGTCGCGCACGGCCAACGGCCGGTGGGGCCCGGATCCGGTCGGATGCAGCATCGCGGTCTCCTCCTGGCTCATCGGCTTCGTGGAGGCGCCCATGGTCGTGCCAGGGAGACGCTTCCCCATCATGGCCGGAGCGTAGCCGGCAGGCTGCCCAACGTCGGCGGCACCACGGAGGCGGCCCGGTTGCATGTCGGTATCGCGGCTGTCGTCGACATCGGCAGCGGCACACCGGACCTGTCGCAACGGCGCCCGTTCGTGCACCATGCGGACATGGCCCAGACACGCACCGACCTGATGGAAGCCGCCGAGGCCTACCGTCGGCAGCTGCTCGACCTCCTCGGAGCGGATGACCCGGCGGTCGCCCAGTCGGCGACCCTCGCTCGGTTGCGCGATCTCGTGGCCCGTGCGGGGGACGACGTACGGACGCGACCGGAGCCCGGGGAATGGTCGGTCGTCGAATGCATCGGCCACCTGGTCGATTCCGAGCTGACGACAGCAGCCCGTGTCCGCTGGATCATCGCCGAGGACGAGCCGGACATCGTTGCCTACGACCAGGCGCAGTGGGTCGATCGGTTGCGGCACGGCGATGACGATCCGGACGACCTCATCGGGATGTTCGAAGCGCTTCGGGCGGCGAACCTGCGACTGTGGGCCGCTCGCCCGATCGCGGACCGCGGTCGCGTGGGCATCCACCGCGAGCGCGGGCCAGAGAGCTACGAGATGATCGTGCGACTCGCCGCGGGGCACGACCGCCTCCACATCGCCCAGGCGGAGCGAGCGCTCGCCGCCGTGCGCCGCTGACTCTCTCAGGCCCGTATGGGCACCCCTGCGGCGAGGTCGACCCCGACCGGGTCGGCCGCCTCGGTCGTCGCTGCGACCGGGGTGACCGGCTCGACCAGCCAGGTGTCCGCCGCCAGCGACTCCGACAGCATCAGCCGACGAGCCAGCGACGACCCGACCGCCGCCTGGTCCTGCACAAGCCCGTACAGCTCGTCGAAACGCTCGCTGCCGTCCGCTCGTGACCGGAGCGCCTCACCCAGCCTGATGGCGGCGACGCTCGCGCCGTGCAACGCCGCCGCGTGTCGGCCACTCGGGTCGTACAGGTACGCGCGTCCGCCCGTCATCCCGGCGCCGAAGTTCGCACCGATCGGTCCGAGGACCACGACCACGCCACCGGTCATGTACTCGCAGCCGTGGGCGCCGATGCCCTCGACCACCGCCGACGCGCCGCTGTTGCGGACCGCGAAGCGCATCCCGGCACGGCCGACCAGGTGGAGGCGGCCGCCGGTCGCGCCGTACAGCACGGTGTTCCCGGCGATGGCCTCGCCACCGGCCAGCACCGGGAGGTCGGCCTCGGGGCCGACGACGATCCGCCCACCGGACAGGCCCTTGGCCACGTAGTCGTTCGCCTGCCCGATCAGGGTCAGGTCGATGGCGGCCGAGGCGAATGCGCCGAACGACTGACCCGCGGCGCCGCGAACCTCGAGCCTGACCGGACCACGGAGCTCGCCACGCTCGACGGCGCCCGTCAGACCCGCGCCGAATGATCGGTCGGCCGTGGACAATCGCAGCCCCGACGCAGCGACCGGCCCCTGGTCGCGGAAGGCTGCTGCGACCCGGACCTCGAGCGGCGACGCGGGTGCATGACGCACGGTCCTCGCCGGCATGGCCGGGTCGGCCCTGCGGGCCGTATCGGCCGACCAGCTGGCGGCGCCCACGACCTGGGCCAGCTCGGCCGCGGCCGCACGGACCGGTCGCAGCGCCCGCCGGCTCTCACCCACGACCTCGCCGATCGAGCGCGCCCCGATGGCGGCCAGCTCACGCCGCAGGTCTTCGGCCAGGGCCAGGAAGAACGTCTCGACCATCTCGGGCGTGCCGTTGAACTTGGCGCGCAGGTCATCGCGCTGTGTCGCGATGCCGGTCGGACACGTGTCGAGGTGGCACTGGCGGGCCATGTCGCAGCCGATCGCGACCAGGGCCGACGTGCCGAAGGCGAATTCCTCCGCGCCAAGCAGCGCCGCGACCAACAGGTCCCGACCGGTCTGGAGACCACCGTCCGTACGCAATGCCACGCGGTCGCGCAGGTCGTTGCGGAGCAGCACCTGGTGGACCTCGGCGAGGCCGAACTCCCAAGGCGCACCGACATGCTTGATCGATGACAGCGGCGACGCCCCGGTGCCACCGGCGTGACCGGACAGGTGGATATACCCCGCGCCCGCCTTGGCGACACCCGCCGCGATGGTCCCGACGCCGCGCGACGCGACGAGCTTCACGCCGATCCGCGCCGCGGGATTGATCGCCCGCAGGTCGGCGATGAGCTGCGCCAGGTCCTCGATCGAGTAGATGTCGTGGTGCGGCGGCGGGCTGATGTAGCTCTGCCCGGCCTGCCCGCGGCGCAATGCCGCGATGTACGCCGTCGCCTTGCGACCGGGCAGCTGGCCGCCCTCGCCCGGCTTCGAGCCCTGGGCGATCTTGATCTCGAGCTGGTCGGCGCGCGCGAGGTACGTGGCGGTCACCCCGAACCGCGCCGAGGCGACCTGCTTGATCCGGGCATCGCGGCGACGGCCGTCCGGGCCCGCGGCGTACCACGCCGGATCCTCGCCACCTTCGCCGGTGTTCGCGGCACCGCCAGCACGCTGGATGCCGATCGTCAGCGCCTGGTGCGCTTCGGGCGAGAGCGCCCCCACGCTCATGGCCGAGACGACGAACCTGTGAGCGATCGACCGCGCGCTCTCGACCGACTCGACCGGCACCGGAGAGCGGAGCCGACGCACCCGCAGTTCGTCCCGAGGCGACGATGGCGCGGCAGCGGGCCGGGACAGCGCCGTCCGATAGCGCTCGAGCGCGCCCGTCAGTGGAGGCAATTCGCCGTCGACCTTGGGCGTCGCGCCCGACAGGACCTGGATCTCGCTCGCGATCTTCGGTGCGAACAGGTGCGCCTCGCCGTCGGCGCGGAACCGCGCGAACCCCGGGTCGGGGAGTCGAGGCTCGCGGCCGGGGATGGCCGCGGGCATTGCCAGGGCCGCGTCGCGGCGACGGACGACGCGCGCCCCGATGTCGTCGAGCGTCGTCCGGCCGGGCCACGCCGCGACGGTCGGGAAGCAGCGCGCGGTGACGTCCGGCGCCAGGTCCACGGTGTCAACGAGCGCGCCACCGATGTAGCTGGCGATCGCGCTGATGCCCATCCGCGCAAGGGTCTTACGCAGGCCTGCACCGAACGCATCGACGAGGTTCTCGATGGCGCCCGCCGGCGTCAGGTCCTCAGCACCGCGCGACCCAGCCAGCTCGGCGGCCAGCTCCAGGGCGAGGCGTGGGTGGACGACCGTGGCGCCCACGGCGAGGGTCATGGCCAGCGCGTGGACATCGAGGACGTCGGCAGCGTCGACCACGAGGTCGGTGCGACCGCGCAGGCCTGCATCGGTCAGCGCCGTGTGCACGGCGCCGGCAGCGAGGATCGACGGTACCGGCAGGCGATCGGTCGATGTCGACGCATCGCTGATCAGCAGGATCTCGAGGCCAGCCTCGCTCGCGGCGACCGCCTCGACCGTCAGGCGCTCGAGGCCACGCGCGAGCCCCACACCGCCATCGGCGACCGGCCACGTCGCGTCCAGCACCCGCACCCGCCGGCCGCCGGCGAGGGCCACCTCGAGGAGACCGTCGAGGTCGGCCACGATCGGGCGCTCGAGACGCAGCGTGCGGGGCCCGCGTGGCGGCCCGCCCAGCAGCGCCGGACGTCGCCCGAGCTCCACCCGCAGGTCCATCACGACGCGCTCGCGCTCGGGGTCGATGGCGGGGTTTGTCACCTGCGCGAAGGCCTGGCGGAGATGGTCGGCGACCGGACGGTCCAGCCGACCGCGGCCGGCGGTCGGGGTGTCGTCGCCCATGCTCCACAGCGGCTCGTGCCCCTCGAGCGCCATGGTCCTGATATCGAGACGTGCCTTCTCGGCGTCGAGCCCCGCTAGGTAGCGCAGCGTGTGGTCGAGCGGGCCGCGCCCCTCGATCACCGCCGCGGCGACCTCGGCGCTGTCCTCGAGGAGTGGCCGCGGTGCGTCGTGGATCGGTAGACGACGCAGGACGTGCGCCTTGGCGTCGGTGTCCTCGAGGATCGCCCGCCGCCCCGGCTCGACCAGGAGCATCTCACCCGGTCCGAGCCGGCCCCGTCGGATCGTCTCGCGCGCTTCGAACGGCACGGCGCCGGCCTCGGAGGCCACGGCCACGAGGCGGTCGCGCGTCACGGCGAAGGCGGCGGGTCGGAGGCCATTGCGATCGACCAGGGCACCCACGCGTCGACCATCGGCGAAGACGATCGCTGCCGGGCCGTCCCACGGCGACAGCATCCCGGCCGTTCGACGCCGGAGCGTGGCGACGTGCGGGTGCGGCGTACGGCGGAGACCGACGGCCTCGGGGATGGCCGCCAGCAGGGCCGGCGCGAGGTCCCAGCCGGTCGTGGTCAGGAGCTCGAGCCCCTCGTCCAGGGACAATGAATCGGAGCCGTCCGGCGCGAGCAGCGGGCCGGCATCGAGCAACTCGGCGGCGATCGGCTTCGCGCCCCGGTCGCGCGCCCGCCCGCGGACCTGCTCACGGTTGCCGCGGACCGTATTGATCTCGCCGTTGTGGGCGATCGACCGGAACGGCTGCGCCAGCCGCCAGATCGGGGTCGTGTTCGTGGCATAGCGCTGGTGGAAGACCGCGTATGTCACGTCGAGCTCGGTTTGGAGATCGGGATAGAGGTCCGCCAGGCGTGTCCCGGCGACGAGGCCCTTGTAGACGACCGTCCGGCACGACGCCGACGGGATCGACAGGTTGGCAACGCCGCCACGGGCACCTCGAGCGGCGGTCTCGAGTCGGCGCCTCGCGACGACCAGGCGGCGTTCGAATGCCCCATCGGTCAGCCCGTCTGGCCGGGTGACGATCGCCTGGGCCACGAACGGGCGCGAGGCACACGCCACAGCACCCAGCGCGGTCGAGTCGAATGGCACGGTCCGCCAGCCCGCCACCGAGAAGTCCGTCTCGTGCGAACACGTCGTCGACGAGGGCTCGGCTTGCACGACGTGCGGCCGCCCCACGTGGCAGGAATGCCACCACGACGCCGGGCCGATCCATCGCCCGGCGGCCGGCGATCAGCGCCAGCGCCGACGAGGTCAGCGGGAGCGCGACGCCGGCCCCATCGCTCGACTCGCCGTCTGCCGCGAACGCCCCGCGATGGGCGAGGGCCGCCAGCCCGGCGAGCGCCAGTGGGAGCACCTTCCGCGCGGATCGCCCACCGGCATCGGCCACGAAGCCCACGCCGCACGCATCGTGTTCGAACCGGGCGTCATAGAGCGGTGCGCGCGTGTCGCGGCGGTCGGATCGATCGCGTCGGTCGGTGGCGTCCATCGATGTGGCGTCTCCGAGAGGCGGTGGCGCGGCCGCCGCCCGGTCTGGACGGAGGCCGCATGTGGGTGAACGCCGGGGGAGCTTCCCCTGCGGCTAGGACTGGTAGGCGACCTCGCCGTGCGTCGCGAGGTCGATGCCCATCTCCTCGTCGCTGGCCGAGACGCGGATGCCGAGCACCAGGTCGACGACCTTGACGATGACGAACGTCGAGACGACCGCGTACGCGACCGTCGCGACCACGGCGATCAGCTGGTTGAGGAGCTGCTGAGCGTTGCCTTCCAGCAGGCCCGTGTAGGCCTGCTGGATCGCGGCTGACGCGAACACGCCGGTCGCGATGGCGCCGAACATCCCGCCGACCCCGTGGACCGCGAAGACATCCAGCGCGTCGTCGATCTTGAGGCGAGAGCGAAGGAGCGTGGCGCTGTAGCACAGGCCTCCGACGACGAGGCCGATGATCAGCGCGCCGCCGACGCCGACGTAGCCGGACGCCGGGGTGATGGCGACGAGGCCGGCCACGGCACCGCACGCGGCACCGATGACGCTGACCTTGCCCTTGTGCAGGTAGCTCGCCAGGACCCAGGTGATCGTCGCCGCTGCGGCGGCAGTGTTGGTGACCATGAACGCATTTGCGGCGAGGCCGTTGGCGGCCACGGCAGACCCTGCGTTGAAGCCGAACCAGCCGAACCACAGGAGACCCGCACCGAGGACGGTCATCGGCACGTCGTGCGGCTCCATCGGCTCGCCGTTGACCGCGCGACGGCCGATCAGCAGCGCGACGATCAAGGCCGAGACGCCCGAGCTGATGTGGACGACCGTCCCGCCCGCGAAGTCGAGCGCGCCGAGCTTGAACAGCCAGCCGTCGACCGACCAGACCCAGTGGGCCAGGGGCGAGTACACGAGGATCGACCACAGGATCGTGAACAGGACGAACGCGCCGAAGCGCTTGCGCTCGGCGAAGGCACCCGTGATGAGTGCCGGCGTGATCGCCGCGAACATCAGCTGGAACGCAGCGAACAGGACAAAGGGCACGGTCGTCGCGTAGGTCGTCGACGGCTCCAGTCCAACACCGTTGAACATCGCGAACTCGAGGCCACCGATCAGCCCGAGGCCGGCGACGTCAGGCCCGAACGCGAGCGTGAACCCGACGATCACCCAGACGACGCTGACCAGGGCGAGGCCGAAGAAGCTGTGCATGATCGTCGAGAGCACGTTCTTGCGGCGGACGAGGCCGCCATAGAACAAAGCGAGCCCCGGCAACATGATCATCACCAGGGCTGTCGACATCAGGAGCCACGCGGTATCGCCAGTGTTCATCCATCCCTCCCGGCAAGGTCCGGACACCCGGTCCGACGGGTGTGGATGGAACGCTACGGTCAGGTCGGGGTAGCGGTCGGCCCCACGACAGGACCGACTACGTCGCGGTTCGGACGCGACGCCGGTAGCGAGCGGGCCACATGGTTGCGGCTGAGGGTCGCCCACGAGGCTGCCGTCGACTACCCTCGGGAGCTGAACGATGTCTGACCAGCTCCTTGCCTTCATCGGCGTCGCGATCGCGGTCGTGGTGATCCCTGGACCGGACATGGCCCTGGTGGCACGCAACGTGTTCCGGCACGGGCGCTCGGCCGGCTTCGCGACATCGCTCGGGATCTGCACCGGGATCCTCGGTTGGGCGCTCGCGGCGGCGCTCGGCGTCGCGACGCTGCTGGCGACCTCGTCGGTCGCCTTCACCGTCCTCAAGCTGGCCGGCGCGGCGTACCTGATCTACCTCGGGATCACCACGCTTCGATCGCGCGAGGCCTTCGAGGCGGCACCTGGGAGCCGGAGGGCATCGGTGCCGTGGCATCGGGCCTGGCTCCAGGGTCTGATCTCGGCGCTGCTCAACCCGAAGCTCGGGGTGTTCTTCCTGACGTTGCTGCCGCAATTCATCGAGGTCGGTCAGCCGCCGGCCGTCCGGTTGCTCCAACTCGCCGTCGTCTTCGACCTGATCGGCCTCGCGTGGCTGCTGGCGTACACCGCGATGCTCGCTGCGGCGGGGAACGTCCTCGGCCGCGGCAGCGCGCGACGCCTGATCCGGTGGCTGAGCGGCACGGTCCTGATCGCGCTCGGTCTGCGCGTCGCCGTCGAGCGCGCCTGAACGATCGCGGCGAGTACGAAGGTCCGGGGGCCGGATCGGCCAAGGCTCGGCTACGCTCGGCTGACCAGTGTTGACATCTGTCAACGAGAGGAGCCATATGCGTCGAGGCCTGACATTCGGCCTGTCGATCCTTGCTGCGTCGATCGCCGCCATCGCGATCGCGCCCGTCACCGCCATCGGAGCGAGCTCGATCGTCGAGTGCGGACAGCTCACGGGCTATGTCGCCCCGGATCCGGTCGCACCGACTGATGGGAGCGTGCAGCTCGGCGCCCTCGACCCCTGGGTCGTCGTCGCAACGGCCACGGTCTCCCCTGCGGCCGCCACGGGCCTGCCCGCCCTCGCGGGCTCCGGCCCGACCTGTCTCGCGCTGGATCTCGATGACTTCGGAGTCGTCACCGCGATCGACTTCGCGCCCACCGGTCAGATCAGCGGTCTCGTGGCATTCGACGCCGGACCCGCGTTCTACCTTTTTGCGGACCGGCTCATCGTGCCGACGTTCATCACCGATGCCTACCCGGGGCTCGCGGCGCTCGTCGCCACGAGCTACCAGGCGGGGACGGTGCTCGACATGACCTTCTCGGTCGACACAACGACCGGGCAATTCGTGGGGTTCGATGGGCAAGCGGCGTTCTGCGGTCTCGGTTCGATGACCGCGTCTGGCGATGGCCGCGTCGGTGACGCCGTGCTTCCCGCCACGGTCCTCGACGGCACGGATCGGTCGAGACTCGACAACGCCGGCAACCGCACCGCGTGTGCAGCCGTGCATGCCACCGGCACGATCGATCCGGGCTCGGGCGCGATCTCGATCAGCACCACGGTCGACATCGATGTCGCCGCCGGAACGGTCGTGCTCACGCCACCGCCGACGTCCACCGTCGTCGCCGATCGACCAGCCGGTCGGTCCGATCTCACGCCCGTGGTGTTGCTGATGATCGGGTCATGTCTCGCGCTGATGGCCGCCAGGATGGCCATGCGACCCCGCGCGGACGACTGACCGGGTTCGTTACCCTCCGCCGTCGGGCCGATCTTCCGGCCGGCGACCGCGCGGAACGAACGCGCCGATGAGGAACCAGACGCCGAGCCCGACCAGCAGCCACGGCCAGCCTTGGGCGATCAGCTCGACCGGTCCCGTGCCGAGACGGCCCGTCGTGCTCAGCAACAGCACGACGCCGACCCCGATCCAGAGGATGGGCCAGGTCAGCGACCAGAAGGTCCAGCTCCCGGCTCGCCGGTCGATGAGGGTCGTGACGAACGACGCGACGCCGACGAGGATGACGAACAGCGGCCACGCCTCGTTCCACGAGAGGTCCATGGCCTGGCGGACGAGGAAGACGACGCCGAGACCGATCAGCCACGTGCCACCGATCAGCGCGCCGCGGTTCGGCCCATCCATCACGCGCCGTCCGGCGGTGGACCACCGCCGCTCGGCCCCGGATCATCCGGTCGCGTGCCGCCGGATCGCGGGCCTCGGCCCATCGCCGAGGTGATGAGCACGACACCGATCGCGACCAGGACCAGCGGCCAGAACCAGTCGAAGTCGATCTGGGGCAGGAATTCCCGGACGAGGAAGAACGCGCCGAGCAGGACGAGGAAGCCACCGAACAGCACGCCCGTCGGCAGGCCGCCTCGATCGGGTCGGGCGGGCGGCCGAGGCGGTCGAGCGACGGCTCCGGTCGAGGCCGTGACCGGGCCTTCGCCGGTGTCGGCGATCGCCACCGGTCCGCCGCCGCCGTCCGGGCCGAACACCTCGTCCTCGTCGGGGACGACGATCGCCATGACGATGTATACGATCAGGGCGATGCCACCGGTGAAGATCACGAGGAGCGCCCACAGGACCCGAACGAGGGACGGGTCGGCGCCCCACATCTCGGCCAGGCCGCCGGCGACGCCCGCCAGCATCCGGTCGCGCCGCGAGCGATAGAGCCGGTTCGACATCAGCAACCTCCAGGCGGGTCGAGGGAGAAGTTGGCCGCATTGCCCTCGATCTCGAGGTCGATCACCGGGGCTCCCGCCGCACCTTCGCGGGTCCAGACGTCGCCGCTCCGGACGAGGCCGCGGTCGTCGAGATCGTGGGCGAACGTCAGCTGTTCCTCGACGCGGAAGCGAAGGGTGGCGTCGGGCGGCACGCACAGCTCCATGGCGCCCGCGTTGGCCGACATCGACCCCGTCGTGTCGGCGTCGACGCGCAGGCGGATGCGCCCCGCGTTGGTCGAGATGTCGATCCTACCGAGGCGGCCGTCCGTCCCGTCGATGCTTGCGTCACCTGCGTTGATGTCGACGACCAGGGTCGTCAACTCCGCTCCGGCCAGCCTGGCCGTCACCGAGCTGGCATTGGCGTCGAGCTCAAGCTCCTCCAGCTGGTCGGCCGGCAGCGCGACGCTCCATTCCTGCCGACGCAGACCGAAGCCATCGGGGGAACGCAGGCCGAGCGCCTGATCGGACAGCTCCAGCGTGGGTGGTTCGTCCTGGTAGTCGGCCCGGACCTGCCAATCGCTGCCGGTCTGGACCGACAGGTCGATCGAGCCGCAGTCCAGGTCCATATGGGCGGTCATCGGACCGGAGAAGGTTCCGGACTGCTCGAACGTCTGGGCCGTCCCGGAACCGCCCGACCCGCAGCCACCCACGTTGCCGATCCAGCTCGTGCCTGAGGCGAGCGCGCCACCGGCGGCCAGGCCGAGTACCACCGCTGCGACGACCGTCCCGAGGATGCCGGCTGAGGTCCGCCCGAGGATCAGCGAGATCCCGAGGGCGACGAGCAACAACGGCCAGAGGCGCCACAGGTCTGCCAGCGCGTTCGGGTCGAGGACGCCGGCGCGCACGAGCAGCGGCAGCCCACCCAGGAGCAGCAAGAAGATGCCCCAGAACAGAAGGCCGGCTCGGATCCGCATCTCGCGCGTCCCTTCGTGATGGCGTCGCGACCCATGATGCGTCCGCGCACCAGCGCTCCGTCAAGGGTCGAGGGCACTAGCTCGTCGCGGTGCGGATCGGCCGGGGATCGCCAACAGCCTGGCGAGCCGGGTGGGATTCGAACCCACGACCAAAGGATTAAAAGTCCCCTGCTCTGCCACTGAGCTACCGGCCCGCGAGGGACCGTATCACGTCGTGGCGGCGGGGTTCGGCAGCCCTACGACCGCTTCGAACGCACGGCCGAGAGCGCCTCGGCGATGACCATGTCGAGCGGCTGACTCGCGTCGACCCTGACGCCGATCTCGTCCTCGCTTAGGTGTTCGAGCGTCGCGAGCTGCGATTGGAGCAGGCTGACCGGCATGTAGTGCCCGGTCCGCGCGCCCATCCGATCACGCAGCGTGCCTTCGTCGGCCACGAGCTCGACGACGAACGACTCCCCGGGCGGGATCGCGGAACGGAGGATGTCGCGATAGCTGCGCCGCAGGGCCGAACAGGCCAGGGCGGTGCTCGTGCCGCGTTCGTGGCTATCGGCGATCAGCGCGGCAAGCGCCTCCAGCCAGGGTCGACGGTCAGCGTCGGTCAGCGGGATGCCGGCGCGCATCTTCTCGACGTTGGCCGCCGGGTGATGGTCGTCGCCATCGATCATCTCGAGACCCAGCTCGCGCGCAAGCGCGGCCGCGACCGAGCTCTTGCCGCTCCCGGCGGCGCCCATCACGACCAGGTGGATGCAGCTCAACAGGATGTCTCCACGGTGCTCCCCCGGTCCGTGTTGGAACTCACAGTTCCGTGATCAGCAACGAGCGTGCAGGAGTGCTGAGCCCAGACGACAGATCGTGTTGCCCTGGACGTGGAGCCCTGCACGGCTGTGGCCGGATGTGGAACTGCATGTTCCATGCGTGCCCAAGACCAGGCTGGGCCAGTTCCAGAGCAGCGCCAGTTCCGGTGCCAGACGGGGAGCCCCTCACGAGGGCGGCGGCACCTCGGTCGGCAACGGCTCGCCACGCACGCCCGCCACCAGGTTCGCCGCGGCCATCTCGGCCATCTTGCCGCGCGTCGCCCGCGACGCCGACGCGATGTGGGGCACGATCAGGCAGTTGTCCATCCCGACGAGGGGGTCGTCCATGGAGATCGGCTCGGGGTCGGTGACGTCCAGCCCGGCAGCCCAGATCACTCCGTCCCGCAACGCCGCGGCCAGGGCGACATGGTCCACCACCGGACCCCGTGACGTGTTCACCAGCACGGCCGTCGACTTCATGAGCCCGAGCGTCTCGGCATTGATCAGGTGCCGCGTCACCGGCGAGAGGTTCACGTGGAGCGACACGAAGTCGCTGCGCGGCAGCAGCTCCTCTAGTGGCAGGTACGTGGCACCAAGTGGCTCGGTGACGGACGCCGGCAGCGGCTCGAGGTCGTGATACAGGACCTCCATCCCGAAGCCCTGCGCTCGTCGCGCCACCGCCTGGCCGATCCGGCCGAACCCGACGATGCCGATCGTGGAGCCGTGCACGTCCGGTCCGAGCAGCAACAGCGGGCCCCACGTCTTCCACGACCCGGCGCGCACGAACCGATCGCCTTCGGGCACGCGGCGGGCAGCGGCCATCAACAGCGCCCAGGCCAGGTCCGCGGTGGTCTCGGTCAGCACCCCCGGCGTGTTGCCGACATGGACGCCTCGCCGCGCGCAGGCGCCGACGTCGACGTTGTCGAAGCCGACCGCGTAGTTGCTCACGACCTTGAGCTGCGGCCCGGCCGCATCGAGGAACTCGTCGTCGACCCGATCGGTGAGGAGCGTCAGCGCGCCATCGACCCCCGCGATGCGTCGCAGCAGCTCGTCCCGTGGCGGCGGCAGCTCGTCCTCCCACAGGTCCATGTGGCACGCCGCGCGAACGAGATCGAGGCCCTCTTCGGGGATCCGCCGCGCGACGAACGCCTTCGGGCGGTCAGCCATGCCCGAGGCCGGCGACGAAACGGCCCATCCGGCCGAGCGCCTCGGTCAGGTTCTCGCGGGAGTTCGCGTACGAGATCCGGATGTGATCGGTGCCGACCCCACCGAATGCGGTGCCTGCAAGGACGCACACGTCGTGCTCCACGAGGAGCCGCTCCGCGAACTCGGCCCCGGTCAGGCCCGTGCCCGAGATGTCGGGAAAGGCATAGAAGGCACCCAGCGGCGTTGCGCAGCGGATTCCCTCGATCTCGTTGAGGCCGTTGACGACCAGGTCACGCCGAGCCTTGAACTCCACGACCATCGCATCCACGTCGTCCTGCGGCCCGACGAGGGCCTGGACCGCTCCGACCTGGGCGAACGTGGGCGCGCACGAGATGGTGTTGATGATCAGCTCGGAATAGGTCGGGACGAGCGACTCGGGCACGACCGAATAGCCCAGCCGCCAGCCGGTCATCGCGAAGGTCTTCGAGAAGCCGTCGAGCAGGATCGTCCGCTCGGCCATGCCGGGCAGCGACGCGATCGACACGTGCTCCTCGCCGTCGTACAGGATGCGGCCGTAGATCTCGTCGGTCATGACCCACAGGTCGTGTTCCTGGGCGAGCTCGGCGATGCGCTCCAGGTCTGCACGGGTCAGCACGCCACCGGTCGGGTTAGCCGGCGAGTTGATGATCAGCAGCTTGGTCCGCGGCGTGATCAGGCGGGCAAGCTCCTCGACGTCGAGCCGGAACTCGTTCTCCATCCGGATCGGGATGGGCACCGGGATCGCGCCGACGAAGCGCGTCAGCGACTCGTAGATCGGGTAGCCCGGGTCGGGGACGATCACCTCGTCGCCCGGATCGATCAGGCCGAGGATGGCGTACAGCATCACGCCCTTGCCGCCGACCGTGACGAACACCTGGGACGGGTCGGCCGGGAAGCCCTTCCGCCGCGTCACGTCCTCGGCGATCGCCGTACGCAACTCCGGGATGCCGGGGAACGGGGCGTAGTGGGTGGCGCCGTCGTCGAGGGCACGCTTGGCAGCCTCGCGGACGTGGGCGGGCGTGTCGAAATCGGGCTCGCCGATCTGGAGGTGGATCATCGGTCGGCCCTCGGCCTCGAGCGCTCGCGCCCGCGCGCTGACCGCGAACGCACCCTCGGTGCCGATCGTGTTCATCCGAGCGGCGACCCCGCGGACTGACGAGACGGACATCGGGTGGACCTCCCCGGTTGCGATGACGGTGTAGCGGACCTACGGCAACAGCGAGCGGATCGCGAAGGCCACGTTCGCCGGGCGTTCGGCCAGCCGACGCATGTACCACGGGTACCAAGCGTCGCCATAGGCGATGAGCGTCTGGACGCGGTAGCCGGCCTTGGCGAGTCGATATTGCTCCCGTGACCGGATCCCGTACAGCATCTCGACCTCGAACCCATCCCGCGGGACACCGGCCGGGTCGACCTGCTCGGCGATCTGCTCGACCAGCGCGACGTCGTGGGTGCCGAGACCGAGGCGGATCGAGCGACCGCGCCCGGTCTTGAGGATGTCGACTGCGATCGACAGGTAGCTCGCATCGACCTGGCGCTTGTCGCGATAGGCGATCGACGCCGCCTCGTCGTAGGCGCCCTTCACCAGCCGGATCGACGGATCGAGCGGCCGCAGCCGCTCGACGTCTGACGGTGTGCGCTTGAGGTAGGCCTGCAGGCAGATGCCGGTTCGCGGATGCTCGGCCCGGAGCCTCTCGTACAGCGCGATCGTGGCCTCGACGTAGTCGCTGCCTTCCATATCGATCCAAAGGTACGAGCCGGTCGCCCCCGCCTTCTCCGCGAGACGGATCAGGTGCGTCAGCGTCCGCTCCGGGTCGAGGTCGAGTCCCAGCTGGGTGGGCTTGACCGACACCTCGCCCCGATACCCTCGGGCCGCGATCGCATCGAAGACGCCGACGTAGTGGTCGGCCACTGCATCCGCTTCCCCGAGGTTGGTGAGGTTCTCGCCCAGCCGCGTGTACATCGTCCCGATGCCCGCCGCCTCGAGGGGCGCGGCGGCGTCGAGTGCCGCTTCCAGCGTCTCACCGGGCATGAAGCGACGCACCGCCCGCTTCATGAAGCGGAAGCGCGGAAGGTGCTCCTTCAGCCAGCCGTTCCGCGCGGCCCACAGGAACATGCGTCGCATCAGGGCAGGCCCCGGACCATGCCGCCATCGACCGGCACGATCGCCCCCGTTAGGTAGGACGCCGCCGGCGACAGCAGGAATGCCCCGACACGGCCGAGCTCGGCCGGCTCGCCATAGCGACCGATGGGGATCCTGGCGATCGTCGCGGCCCGCACCTGGTCCGTCGTCTGACCGGTCCGCTTCGCGGTCGATTCGTCGACCTCGACGATGCGCGGCGTGGTGAATCGGCCCGGTGCCAGGCCGTTGATGCGCACCGGCACGATCTCGGCACTGAGCGACTTGACGAGGCCCATCAGGCCGGGGCGGATCGTGTTGGAGGCGGTCAACCCGGGGATCGGCTCGCGCGCCGACGACGAGAGGATGACGAGGATCGAGGGGCGGTCGCTCGCGCGGAGGTGCGGGAGGGCCGCGCGGATCAAGCGGATCGCGCCCTTCAGCGTGCCGTCGATCGCGCGGTCCCAGGCCGCGTCGTCCAGGTCATCGAACATGCCCGGGGGCGGGCCGCCGGAGTTGACGAGCACGAGGTCCAGGCCGCCGAATGCCGCGACGGACCGCTCGACCGCGTCCGCCGGACCATCGCGGCTTTCGAGATCTGCCCCGACGGCGATGGCCCCATCAACGCCTGTCGCGGCGGCCTCGAGGCGGTCGGAAGGGCGAGCCGCCAGGGCGACTCGTGCGCCCTCTCCTGCAAGCGCCGACCCGATGGCGAGCCCGAGCCCGCTCGACCCGCCCCCCACCAGCGCGCGCGCACCGTCCAGACCCAGGTCCAAGACGCTCCTCCTGCCGTCCGATGGTACGCGACCGATACGCCCTCACGGGCCGTCGGCGCGGGGCTTCTCGGCGCCCGGGACTAGAATCACCAGGATGACCACGTTCTTCGACATCGACGCGGCGAACCAGGCCCTGGAGGAAGTCGGGCCATTGCTGGCGACGCTCGCCGACCAGCGCGCGGAGCTCATCCGACTGCGCGATCGGACCCTGGCCGCGCACGCGTCGGCGACCGGAGGCGGTCCCGATCTCGATCCCGAGGAGGCCCAGCGCATGCGCCTGCGGATGCAGGGCATCGTCGACCAGATGGCGGCCGCAGTGGCGCGCATCGACGCACTCGGGATCACGCTGCGCGATATCGAGCACGGGCTGATCGACTTCCCTGCGCTGGCCAGCGGCCGTCAGGTCTGGCTGTGCTGGAAGCTCGGCGAGGACGCCATCGGGTTCTGGCACGAGCTCGACACCGGCTTTGGGTCGCGTCGCCCGCTGGCCGAGCTCGTATGACCGCCCGCCAGGTCGTCGTCGGTGAGGACGGTCGGGCGAAGGTCTACCGCCCGCTCCCCGACGAGGCCCGGATCGCCGCGGTCCGGGCCGGTCTCGAGGCGTATGAGGCGGGCGACTATTTCGAGGCGCACGAGCACATGGAGCCGGCCTGGATGGGCACGGCCGACCTCGCCGAACGAAACCTCATCCAGGGGCTCATCAAGGTCGCCGCCGCGGACGTTCATGCGGTGCGCGGCAACCCGGCCGGCATCCGGCGGAACCTCGAGGGCGCGCGCGACCGATTGCGCTCCGGCGTCGGTGGGACGATCACTGGCGTGGACCTTGACGTCGATGGGCTCCTAGCCGCTATCGACGCGCGACTGGCGGGCACGACCGACCTGTCCACGCCCATCACCATCGGATGGAGGATGCGATGACCGCAGGGCCCGGGATCCCGTCGATCGACGCCACCGAGGCCGAGCGCCGCCTGCGCGAGGACCCCGATCGACCGCTGCTGGTCGATGTCCGCGAGCAGCACGAGTTCGACGAGGTCCGGGCGCCGGGTGCCGTGCTGATGCCGATGTCGACGTTCGCGGCACGGGCCGGCGAGCTGCCCACCGACCGTCCGCTGATGATCGTCTGTCACACAGGCGGCCGTTCGTCGGCGGTCACCGGCTTCCTCACGCGCTCCGGCCGGAGCGATGTGGTCAACGTGGCCGGCGGGATGGAGGCATGGGAGCGCGGCGGATTGCCGGTCCGGCATGGCCCACCCGAACCCGACGAGGGCACCCTGCCGGGTTGACCCGGAACGTAGCCGGGTAGGCGGAGCGGCGGGCTAGCGGACCCGCCGGATGACGCGCGCGACGAGCGCGCGGGCCTGTGGCTTGTGGGCGTACGCCCAGCCGATGAGGATCAGGATGATGAAGTTGACCGTGCCGACGCCGGCCGCGTTCAAGTAGCCCAGCTGCTGGCCGATCTCCCCATCGATCTTGAGCCCCGGGACCGTGGCGCCGAACGGCCCGAGCTGGAAGAACGGCGACGTCGGTGAGGTGTTCGCCCGCAGGCTCGACGTCAGGACCCCGTCGGCCGACTCGCCGCCGACAAGGACGGCGTTGGGGCCGGTCACGAAGGCGCTGGCCCCGGTCAGCCCGTACGGAAGGTCGCTCTGTGGCAGGTGGGTCCACTCGAGCACGGTGCCGTCGCTCGTCGGGATCGACCAGTACACCTCGGGCCGGGGACCTTCGGTGTCGGCCCCGCCCATGACGTAGAGGGTCCCATTGGCGGTGTATCCCGCGGCGTCGTCGCGTGCAGCCGGCAGGTTCCACGCGTTGTCGATGTCCCAACCGATGACCTTGCCCTGCTCCGGGTTCTCCGGGAAGCCCTCGGGGGCCTCGAGCCCGACCCTGCCGCGCTGGACCGCCCCGACGGGACCGGCTTCGTCATGGCCGCCGTACAGCCAGATGAAATCGCCGACGACCGCTCCGAGAGCGTCGGCCTGCGGCCGCGCGAGCGGAGCCTCGACTTCCCACTCGCCGAGCGCACCCTGGGCGTCCAGCGGGCTCTTGTACGTGGTGGTCACCGGGCCGTTCTCGCCTTCCCCGCCGACCACGACCAGGCCGTCGGCCGTAGAGAGCGCCACGGCCTGGGCGAGCGGCTCTGGCAGGGCCAGATCATCGACCGGCTGCCATTCCCCGAGGACGCTCGTGGCCGGATCGGCGGCGATCGAGAAGACGGTCGTTGTCGGTGCGCCGTCGGCGTCGTAGCCGCCGATCACGTACACCGTGCCGGACACCGACGTCACAGCCGCATCGCTGCGCGGCTCGGGCAGCTCCGGCCCCGGCTGCCACGTGTCGAAGTTGCCGGTGCCCGACGTCTGCGCGACATACACCGTTGAGGTCGCGGCCTCGCCGTCTGATCCGCCGATGTACAGGATCTGCGCGCCGAGCTGGACCGCCGTCCCGTCGGTCCGCGGTTCGGGCAGTGCGAGCTCGGTGGGGGACTGATGCCATGGCACCAGGGCCCCGATCGGCGCCGGGCACGGCAGCGTCTCGTTCTCCGACGAGCAGAGATTGATCGGGGACCAGACGAGCAGACCGAGATCGACGGTCCGGTTCACCGTGAAGTAGTAGGCGCGGTCTGGGAGGTAGCCCAGCAGCATGAGGATGATGATCAGCCAGACGAACGACTTGAGGCTTGCCCACGCCCAGCCGTCTGCGTCAAGCAACCCGAACATCGCGCGCCGCTTGGGCACGACCAGCCCTGGCCCGAGGGCGGGACGCGTGGTCCCGGCGGCGCTCATCCGGCGGTCAGCGTGCCGGTCATGTTCGGGTGGACGGTACAGTTGAACGGGTAGTCACCGGTGTCGAGCGCGGGCACGGAGTAATCGACCTCGGTCGGGCCGGTGACGATCTCGCCGGTGAACACGCTCGTCCCGCTGCCGTCCTTGATCTCGACGTTGTGGGGGACACCGTCCTCCGTGTTGGCGAAGTGGATGACGAAGGCCTCGCCGGCCGGTGCGGTCGCTTCTGACTGGTCGAACGCGCTGCTCGAGCTCGCCGAGATATCGACGACCTGGGCGTTCGGGTCGATCGACTGCGCCGGTCCCGGACTCTGGCTGATGCCGCCGGTCAACTCATCCGTCCAGCAGTCCGGGAATGGGGTGGCCCCCGGCTCGGGCAGGTAGTTCGGATCGCGCCACCCGGTGAACGTCAGGACCTTCCCGGTCAGCGGGTCGACCTTCGGGTCGAGCAGGTGCTCGTCGCGCACGATGTACTCCCGGTCGTTCGTCGCCAGGAGGTACGCGACGAGCTCCTCGACCTGGCGGTAGTTCAACGGCCCGGGCGGATTGCCCTCGTTCGACCAGACCGGCATCTTGGACTTCGGGTCGCCACAGACGTACCGACCACCGACAGTCAGCACGTTCCGGATATAGGCCTCGCTCAGGTGGGCGAAGAGCTTGTCCTGTCGGTTCAGGGTCGGCCCCTCACCACCCTCGCCGTCCACCCCGTGGCAGCGCGCGCAGTTCGCCTGGTAGACGTTGTAGCCGCGCTCGACGCGCGAGACCTGCTGGGCGTCGATCTCCTGGGCCTGTCGTGCCACGGTCAGCCCGGCCGGGGCGCCGAGCTCGTAGAACCAGTACAGCGAGATGAACAGGATGATGATGATGACCGCCAGGAACCCGACCCACCGGGCATTCGCCGACTGACGGACGACCTGGGCCGCGCGCTCCGGCGTGAACTCGATCTTGCGCACCGGAGGCGGCGACGTGAACCGTTCGACGATCGAGCGATCCTCGGGCGGGCGCACGGCAGGCAGACGCTGCTCAGGCGTGCCCTCCTCCGGCTCGCGTCCGGGCGTATCGGTCATCGGTCTCCTCGATCGACGATGGGTCGGGTCACGGCACCATCAGATGCAGCCGGTCGGCGTGAGGGGCGGGATGATGCCGGGCTGGCCGAGCGCCACGGGAAGCGGTCCGAGCGTGATCTTGCCGGTGTCGACATGGAGGGATCCGCCGCCGTCGACCGTGATCGAGAAGCGGTCCATGCCGCGCGGCGCCGGACCGTACTGGGCGCCGTCGGCCTTGATCCCCAGTCGGTCGTACCGGGAGCCGTGGCAGGGGCATTCCATCCAGAAGTTCTTCAGGCACGGATTGGGCTTGCAGCCGAGGTGCGGGCAGCGCTGGTACAGCGCCCGCACGTTGAGCGCCGATCCATCGCCCGTCGTGTCCTCTCCCGGCGTGAAGCGCTGCTGGGAGGGGTCCTTCAGGACGACGAACGCGCGTGCCTCGGCGTAGTACGCGGGGAACCCTTCGGCGATCGGCAACACGCTGTTCGCGGTCTTGACGTCATCCAGGGTCCCGATCTCGAGGACGGCCCCGAATCCCTTGCGGAGGCTCGGCCAGGCGAATGCGAGCGTGCCGGCGAGCGCCTCGACGGTCGCGAGGCCGATGCCGGCCCCCAGGGCGACACGCATCAGCTGGCGACGGGACATCCCTTGGACCTGTTCCTTGCGGAGGGCTTTGATCGCCTGCGATGTCAGGGCAGCGGGCTTGTCGATCGCTTCGACGTGATAGTTGCTCATGGTCCCTACAGCGAGAAGTACATGCCGGGCGCGGTCACGAACGGGATGATGAAGGTGTAACCGGGGCCGCGGAAGAAGATCCCGACGAAGGTCAGGACGAGCCCGAGGATGCAGAACAGCGTGAACAGCACGA
Organism: uncultured Chloroflexia bacterium; assembly: GCA_963831715.1. Classification (GTDB taxonomy): domain Bacteria; phylum Chloroflexota; class Limnocylindria; order Limnocylindrales; family CSP1-4; genus SPCO01. The sequence continues at coordinate 537,056 of CAWHRB010000001.1, forward strand.
CCGCCGTCTTCCGCTGCGAGGGGCGGGTGACCAGGATGTCACCGCGGTCCACGTACGGGATGAGCGCCGCGCCGACGAGCACGAAGGTCGGTGCGAGGACGCCTGCAACGACCGGGTGCAGGTAGGCCAGGAGCTCCTGCAATCCAAGGAAGTACCAGGGCGCCTTGGCGACGGCGGGCGTGATGTTGCCATTCGCCAGCTCCTCCAGGGGCGCGTTGATGAACAGGCCCATCAGCAAGAGGAAGATGGACATCACGCCGGCCGCAAGGAACTCGATCGACAACAGGTGCGGCCAGGTCATGACCGTGTCGTCGGGTTCCTTCTGGACGCGGACGACGGCGTCCTGCTTGACCAGCGCGAGCAGCCGATACGGCCGCGCCGACATCGGCACGCGCTGCTTATCGATCTCCGTCCGCCGCGCCGGATCGACGGGCAACACCTCCCGCCGCGTCGTCGTCGGATCCTTCGTGTCGGTCACTCGAACAGCCTCGCGGCCCGATAGGAGCGCTCAGCGCAAGGCGGAGCCGAGCGCACCTCGAGGTGCGTGAGGGAGCGCGCGCAGGTGACAACGCGGCGATGGGTGCTCATAGCGGGCCGCTGATCCCCCCATCCTTCCTGATCCTCCAAAAGTGGACCGTGAGGAAGATGGCCGCGATCAGCGGCAGGAACACCACATGTCCCACATAAAACCGGATCAATGTGTTCTGGCCGACCTCGACGCCGCCGAGGAGGATCCGGTTCACCGGTGTGTTGAAGATCGGGACGTAGCCACCCATGTTGGTGCCGATGGTGATCGCCCAGAAGGCGATCTGGTCCCACGGCAGCAGGTAGCCCGTGAAGCTGAGCATGATGGTGAGGAAGAGCAGCACGACCCCGACGACCCAGTTGAACTCGCGGGGCGGCTTGTAGGCTCCGTGGTAGAAGACCCGCATCATGTGCAGGAACACGAAGAACACCATGAGGTGGGCGCCCCACCGGTGGACGTTGCGTGTCAGCAGCCCGAACGCCACCTCGCTCTGGATCTCGAGGATGTTCGTGTAGGCGAGCGTCGCCGACGGGACGTAGAAGAACATCAGGTAGACGCCCGTCACCGTCAGCACCAGGAACAGGAAGAAGGACAGTCCGCCGAGGCAGAAGGTGTAGGCGAATTTGACCGCGTGCTGGCGGACGCGCACGGGATGGATGTGCAGGAAGACGTTGTTCATGACCGCGTACGCGCGCGATCGTTCGTCCCGCGGGTAGGGCTGCCGGAAGAGGGATCGCCAGACCGGGCTGCGCCGGATCGTCTGGTCGACCCGCTCCAGGAAACTCACCGGGCTCCTCCTGCCACGCCGGGGGTCCCGGCCAGCTGCGCATCCCGGTACGACTCCTTGTAGAGCCGACCGTCGGTCGAGATCTCCTGCAACTCGAACCGCTCCATCGTAATGGCGTCGAACGGGCAGCGCTTGACGCACAGTGCGCACCGGATGCAGCGCTCCTCATCGAGGATCATCGCCCCGCCGTTCTCCCAGCCGTAGGCCTCGTCGAGCTCCGGAAGGAGGGCCTCCGACTTGAGCGTGTTGATGTCGACCATGTGGATGACGCCCTCGGGGCAGACATCCGCACACGCGCCGCACAGCACGCATCGGAATGGGTCGAACCAGATGTTGTAGTTGCACATCAGGCAGCGCGTCGACTCGGCCACGGCACCCGTCGCGTCGTACCCGAGCTCGACCGGCGTGTTGAAGTTGACGATCGGGTCGGTCGACGGCATCCGCGCCTGGAGCGGGACCATCGGGATGTGCTGGCGCGGCAGCACGTCGTAGAGCTCGGGCATGTCGTGGCGCCACGAGCTCGTGACCTTCACGTTGGCGGCCACGCTGACGTCCGCCCGGCCGGCGAGGTAGCGGTCGATCGCGTAGGCCGCCTTCTTGCCGTGGCCGGCGGCCTCGATCAGGGTCGTGGGTCCGGTCACGAAGTCGCCGCAGGCGAAGACCCCGCGGACGTTCGTCGCATAGGTGGCGGGGTCGACCTTGACCCGGCCGCGGTTGATCTCGAAGGTCGCCTCGACCGGGAGGAACGTCAGGTCGGCGGCCTGCGACACGGCGGGGATCACGGTCTGGGCGAGGACGACGAACTCCGACCCGTCGATCGGGATCGGCGATCGCCGTCCCGATGCATCGGGCTCACCGAGGCGGTTGCGGATGAATCGGACGCCGGTGACCTTGCCGTCCTCGCCGAGGACCTCGATGGGGCTGGCGAGGAACTCCATGCGGACGCCCTCGCGCTCGGTCTCGCCGAGCTCCTCCTCGTCGACGACGAGCTCGGAGCGCGTGCGTCGATAGGCGATGGTCACGTTCTGGGCGCCGTGCCGGAGGCTCGTCCGCGAGCAGTCCATCGCGGTGTAGCCGCCACCGATGACGACGACATCGGTACCGACCTCGATCGGCTGGCCGAGGTTGGCCCGCTTCATGAAGTCCACGCCGTAGTCGACACCGTCGAGGTCGGCGCCGGGGATGTCGAGGGCGACCGGGTCCATCGCGCCGGCCGTGATGGCGATCGCGTCGAAGTCGCGCTGCAGATCCTCGAACGGGAGGTCGGGCCCGACCGCAGTGTCGTAGACGAACGTGACGCCGAGCCGCTCGACCAGCCGGACGTCCATCTCGATGGCCTCGCGCGGCAGGCGGAAGGCGGGGACGCCGATGAGCATCGTCCCGCCGCCATACGGAAGGCTGTCGAAGACCGTGCACTGATAGCCCTTGACGGCGAGCTCGCGGGCGACGGAAAGACCCGCTGGACCGGCCCCCACGACGGCGACACGCTCCTCGCGCGGGGTGATGTCGGGCATGACGTCCGGGATCCCCGACGCCTCGTGCCACTCGACGAGGAACCGCTTCATCGCCCGGATGGCGAGCGGTCGATCGATGTCACCGCGACGGCACGCCCGCTCGCACGGCGCCGAACAGACGTAGGAGCACATCGCGGCGACCGGGTTCGGCTCGCGCGACAGGATGTACCCCTCCTCGAACCGCCCCTCGGCGGCGAGGTTGAGGTAGCCGCGGCAGTTGGTGCCGACCGGACACGCTTCCTGGCACTCGATGTTGCACTGCAACCAGGAGGCGTCGACAGGCTGGACGAGGAATTCCTGGGCGGGGTCGATTGCCAAGCGGGGCGTGCCTTTCCCTGGGTGGTCGGGCGCAACGTGATGATCGGCGGGCGCCGACGGTCCGAATCTACCATCGGCCTCGTGAGCGCTGCAAAAACGGGCGGACCGGCGCGCGCTCCCCACCGTGCTCCGTCCAGCGCCCGCAGGCGATCCTGCCGACGGCCCGCCGGAAGGTTGACGTTGGCCACGATCCGCAGCTACGCTGCGCACCGCACGTGCTCGGTGAGGAGCACGCTCGGATGGAGTTGGCCACGGCGTGACCGGGAGCGAGCTCGCCTTCCTGGCGATTGGGCTGATCCTGGGCGTTGCCGCCGGCGCCGCGCTCATCGCGATCCTCCGGTCGCTCCTTTCTCCTTCGCGTGGGGTACGTCTGACGGTCGTCCCGGATGCCGTTCCAAGGCGGCGCGCCGCGACCCTCGCGAACGACGCCTTCACGGAGTCCCCGACGGCCGCCCAACCGGCCTATCGCGGTCCGGCAGACCGCCGCGGGTATGCGCAGGAGGCCCCCGACTCGGCACCCGTGAATCGAACGCCTGTTCTCCCTCGACCTGGGACGATCATGGAGCCGGCGTTTCGTCTGGTCGAGCCGTCGGCGAATGGCACGAGGGCGGTCCCGTCAGGGCAGGCTCAGATGGCGACGGCACAGGGAGTGCCGGTGGCGACCGGGATCGACCCGATGCTCGCGGCCCTGCGGGCGAGTGCTGCGGCGAGCGCTCAGGCCGCGGTTCCCGCGTCCGACTCCGCGGCGACCAGTAGTCTAGGTGGCAACGGTGCATCGGTCGGCGCCGCCGTTCGTCCGGTCGCACTGGCCTCGCCGGCGTCCAGCGCGCGGACCCGCACCGCCAAAGCCGCCGCCACGGCGACGGCACCGACAACCCCGGCCGCCCCGAACGATGCGGCGGGCGGGCCGTGCGGCGATGCGCGCCGTCTCGCCGACGAGCGCTGTGAGCTCGCCACCCGGGCGCGCGCTCAGGCAGGCGAGGCCGAGGAGGTGCATCGAGCCGCGCGACGGGCGTACGACGCGAACGCGGCCGGGATGACTGCGGCTGCTGCGACCCTCGACGCCCGCAGCGTCCGCGAGGCGAAGGACTTCGCGCAGGCGAGGTTCCGGGCGGGCCGGACCGGCGCCCGCACGACCGAAGACGTCGAGGCAGCGGCCCGGGAGTGGCTCCACGACATCAATCGGATCAACGCCGGCACAGCGGATGCGACGGGCACCCTCCAGCAGGCGCGGGCGGACGCGCCCGAGGTGGCCGCTGAGCTCGAGCGGACTGCCCTCGCCCTGGACCACGCGCGGATCGGAGCCGAGGCCGCTGAGGCGGCCTGCCTGGCCGCCCGCGAGGCGCTCGCCGATTGCGAGGAGCGCGCCGCCGGCCGGACGCCGAGCGCGGTCCCGACCGGCCCCGGTCCGGAGCCGGATCGGACCGACACGACGTCGGACACCCTGATCGCGGCTCTCCGGGCCGGTGCGTCTCCAAGGATCGTGCGGCTCCTCCGCGGTGATCGCGGCGCGTTGCAGGAGGCGGTCACGATCCTGGCCGGTGATGATGCCGCCGAACGCCGCCGCTGGCAGATCGCCTTGTCCGACCTGGTCGATGCCATCCTTGCTGACGCGATCGCGAGGTCGGCACTCGAGTTCCCAGCCGATCATGCGTTCTGGGGGCCCTTCAGCCAGGCGCAGGCACGCGACATCGCTGCCGCGCTCTCATCCCTGGGATACCGCTTCGACGGCCTCGGCGGCTGGGTCGATGATCGACATCCGTCCCAGCGCGACCTGTCGCTGGCGCTGGGCTATGCCGGCCTCGACCCGATGCGGATGCGTCATTGGCCGAACGACGCGGATACGGCGGACCTGTTCAGCGAGGTCCAGGTCGCCGGGACGGAACATCTGGCGAGCACGGCCGGCGACCTGACCCTGGGCGAACTCGTGACGATGCTCGGGCGACGCGCCGATGGCCTGGCCGAGATCTGGAACGCCTGGGGTCGCGTGCGACCCGTCCTCCTCGACGGGTCCTGAACCGCACCACGACGGCTCGACCTAACGACCGGTGACGTCCTCGGTCACCTCGCGATCGGCGTCACGGTCGGCCGCCTGGACCACGTCGCCTGCGTCGTCTTCGTCCTCATCGATGACGACGAGGCGCAACGCCTCAGCGGCGGCCGCCCCGATGGGCTCGCCCTCCTCGGCGGCCCAGGATCGGATCCGCTCGATGAGTCGCTCCGGCTCACGGATCTGGCTGCGGTGCTCGGCGAGGGCTGCGAGCTTCCGGTCGAGCGTCTCGCTGATATCGACCCAGACGTCGGGGCGTTCCGACCAGAAGAGGTACAGCCGGCGAACCTCGTGGGCCGCAAGCCCGCCACGTGCGAGCGCCGGGAAGGCCATCGGGTTGCGGGCTGCCGGGTACACAGCGTCCACCGCGGCGATGCCGGCTGCTCGATGATCGGTGTGGTTCACGCCACCGCCGCGGTGGAACACGGCCTCGGGGTCGGTGCAAAGGACCGCGTCGGGCTTGAACGTCCGGATCTCGCGGACGAGGTGCTCGCGCAGCGGCAGGTCGTTGGCGAGTGCCCCGTCCGGCTGGTGCAGGAAGGTCACGCCCTCGTAGCCGATCACGGCCGCCGCGGCGTGCTGCTCACGCTCGCGCAGCGCGGCGAGCTCGAGCGGGTCGGCGTCGGGGTCCTCGCCGCCCTGGTCGCCGGAGGTGCAGCACACCAACCAGCCACTCGAGCCCGCGTCGATCCAGCGCGCCGCCGTGCCGGCCGGACCGAAGTCGGCGTCATCGGGATGCGCCGCGATCAGCATGAACCGCGCCGGCCGCCAGTCGTGGGCCGTCGTCGCCTCGTCCGACGTCGTCATCGCCTGGGTGCGACCGCACTGGCGCGTGACTGGCGCGGCAAGGTACTCTCCTTGCGGCCCTTATGGCGTGCGCGTACGCTTGCGGCCGAGGCTTCGCTCGTCTCCCCCCACGAGCGAAGCCTCTTGCATGCCTGGGACCTGGGCATGCGCTCCCTCATGCAGGTGCGGTCTGGAGCTCATCGAGCGCCGTGAGGACCTCCGCCGCGTGTCCTTCGGGCTTCACCTTCTCCCAGACACGCGCGATGCGTCCATCCGGATCGACCAGGAACGTCCGGCGCGCGGTGCCCATGTAGGTCCTGCCGTAGTTCTGCTTCTCGACCCACGAGCCGTAGGCATCGGACACCGCGTGGTCCTCGTCGGCCAGCAATGTGAACGGCAGGCCGAACTTCTCGCTGAACTTGCGCTTGCTCTCGGCGCCCTGCGGACTGATGCCCCACACATCCGCGCCACGCTCGGCGATGGTCTCGTTCGCATCCCGGAACTCACACGCTTCGACCGTGCAGCCCGGCGTGTCGTCCTTGGGATAGAAGTACAGGACGGTCCATCGGCCCCGCTGATCGGCCAGGTCGTGGACCGTGCCGGTGGCATCGGGGAGGGCGACCTGCGGGGCGCGCTCGCCGACGGCAGGGATGCTCATCGTCAGAGCGTAGCAGGGGTCTCGACGACGAGAAGCCGGCCACTCCGCAGCGCCACCGCGGCCCTCGTGGAGGTCCGCAGATTCGAGAGCCCGCGCGACCGGCCGACCATGAGCGTCTCCCCGTCGAGCGGGTACGACAGACCGGTGGTCGTGACACCGATCGCATCCGCGCCGATCGGTAGCAGCGTCACCAGGTCCCCGGCACGGCCTTCTAACTCGACCGACGCCACTCCTCCACCGTCAGTCTTTGCCTGGAGCAGGCGGATGCGAACATCGGCCGCGACCAGGCGGACATCGACATCGCGCAGTTCGGGCAGCGACAACAACGCGAGGTTCGCCAGCGCATGGTCAAGGCGCGGACCGCCGAGCGCACCGAGGATCACGATCGCCGACGGGCGACCGGCGAGGGCAGATCGCACGGCGAGCTCGGTATCCGATTCGTCCTTGTCGAAGGGCGCCCGGTCGATGGGCACGCCTTGCGCCTCGAGCGCCGCGATCCCCGCCTCACCGAGCGAGTCGCCGTCGCCGACCCAGCGGTCGATCCGGAGTCGCATCGACCGGGCGTGCCGCGCTCCGCCGTCCGCCGCGACGACGTACGGATCGTCCGCGCACCAGCCTGGCCACGCGACATCGATGGCCTCGCGCGGACCGACAGCGCCGTCGGCGAGGACGATGGCCTGCGTGCTCGAGTGCATGGCGTGGATGCTAGCGGTCCGCCACTGACCCGATGCTAGACTCCGGCCGTGCCCGCCCCGATCGACCATCCCGCTGTACGACGTGTCCTCGCCGCCGCAGAGCGCAAGGGCATCGACCTCGAGGTGGTGACTTTCGACGAGTCGACCCACACCGCCGAGCAGGCGGCTGCCGCGGTCGGTGGCGAACTCGGCCAGATCGTGAAGTCGCTCGTCTTCGTCGCCCCGTCCGCCGACGGCCTCGACCCGATCATCTGTCTCGTGTCGGGTCAGAATCGCGTCGACGTCGCGCGGCTGGCAGCCGTCACCGGCGAGCCGGATATCCGCCGGGCGACCGCCCGAGAGGCGAGCGACCTCGTCGGCTTCACCATCGGCGGCATCCCCCCGATCGGCTTCGAGCGGACCATCCGCGTCGTGATGGATCCGGACCTCGGCCGCTACACCACGGTGTGGGCCGCGGCCGGCTTGCCGACGGCGGTCTTCGAGGTCCCGCCGGCCACGCTGCGGACGCTCGCCAACGCGACGGTGGCCCCGATCTCGGAGGAGCGCCGCGCGGCCGATCTCGAAGCCGAGGTCGCCCAGCCGGCCGGGCAGGGCGCGGGCCACCCGATCGACACCGAGGCCGACGACGGCGCAGCGTCCGGCCGACTCGCCTCGACGGGAGCGTGACCGGGGCCACCGGAGGGAGCCGATCGGCGCCCGAGCCGCGCAACGCGTCGATCACGTACCCGGGTGGCCTCCGGGCGCGCTGGCGATGGGCCGGCAGCGGTCAAGGGGCCGCCGTGTTCGCCCTCTCGGAATCCGGCGGCACGCTCGTCGACCTCGGCGATCGGGTCAGTGCCGATCCGGACGCCCTGTGCCGCGCCGAGCTCCGGCTGGAAAGTCCCCGTGGATCGTGGTCGGCGCGGTTCGCGTCGACCATCTTCGACGAGCCCCGGGCGCTGTACTGGGACACCGAGGGGCTGCTGGTCGTGTCCTACGGTTTCCACACGTACGGACTCGACGCGGTGAGCGGAGAATCGCGCTGGGAGCACCGCTCGGCGACGCCGATCGTCGCCCTTCTCGGCTCGCCCCGGCTGCGGCACGTCCTCGTCCAGTCCGAGATCGAGACGTTCGCTCTCGAGCCGGATGGCAGCGTGGGCTGGCGGGTCGCCCACTCCGATGTCGTCACGGCCGCCGAGCTGCTCGGCGGGCGGTTGGTCCTGACCGGATTCGACGGCCAGGTCAATTCGCTCGACCCGGCGACCGGCCGATCGGCGGCCTGACGGGCATCGTGTCAGGTGCGGCGGCCACCCGTGAACCGAACATAGACGAGGGTCGCCAGCACCGTGCCAAGGCCGATCCCCAGCACGAGCAGGATCGCCGTCAGCGGGTCGCCGACGAGACCGGGACCCTCTCCGCTGCTGCGCGGGTCGCCGCCGACGACTCCGCTCGCTTCTGGCGAGGCGGCCAGGGCGGCACGCGTCACCGCACCGGCCGCGGCCCACAGCAGCCCGACGGTGATGCTGATCATGCCGATCACCAGGGCGATGACGGCGAGCATCGGCCGGCGCGGCGCGTCCGCGGCGAGCACCCGCATCGCCTCGTCCCGGGCGAGGGTCGTCAGGATCAGCGGGCGCCCGAGCCCGGCCGTCATGCGGATGGAACCCGTGGCCGTGTCCGCTGTGGGCACGCCGGCGACGAGCGCGTGCTCCACCGACGACACCTGCTCGATCCGCAGGCGCAGCGGCGTCGACGGGGGCGTGTCCGATGGGACGCGGTCCGACGCATCGCCTGCCGTTCCGCTCGACTCGCGGGGCAGCACGACCAGCCCGTCGCCCAGGGCTGCCTGGTCGATGGCGATCGCGTCGAGCCCCTCGCGAAGCTCGAAGTCGACCGCCTGACGCTGCTCATCGATGGTGGCCCAGCCACCCCGGCCACGCAGCTGGATCCGCACCCGGCGGAGCACCAAGGGCCGATGCGCTTCGTCCTCGAACTCGTCCTCTGCGTCGACACGGCCCTGGATCGCCACGAACCGAGGTGGGCCGCCGGCCAGCGCCCGTGCGTCGGCGATCGAGACCAGCGGGGCCACGGCGAGGATCCGGCCCACGCGGAAGCGCGGCCCGAACGAGCGGAGGATGGCGATCCCCACGGCGAGCGCGACCAGGCCCACGGCGATAGGGATCAGGGGTGTCACGGCGGCGACTATACCGTCTGCTCGGGATCGCCCCGGACATGGAAGGGCCCGAAGGAACCTCCACGACACGTGGGCGTTGATGCGATCTCCGCCGTTAGTATCGTTCGGCCCCTCCGGGCTGACCGCTACGCTACGGGGGCGCACGGGGCGGGGTCAACGGCGGTCGTCCACCAATGTGGCTCGCGGGAGCCAAGTTATCCACCACGCATCCACAGCGGAAGGCCCAGCGGCAGGCCGAAGTCGGTCGCTGGTACGTTCGGGTTATTGGCAAGAACTGTGAGAACGGTAGGCTCGGGCCCGTGGACTTCACAGTTCTTCCATACGAGGGATGACCGCACAGCTCCCGCCCCGGCCCATCGACGCGACGCTCTCCGTCACCAAAGCGGCGCGCTTGCTCGGCGTGCACCCGAACACGGTCCGCGCCTGGAGCGACGCCGGGCGGTTGCGCTTCTATCGCATCAACCCACGGGGCGATCGACGCTATCGGCTGAGTGACCTGCAGCGGTTCCTGGCGGTCGCCGAGCGGAGCGCCATCGAGTCGCCCCGCCGTCTCCCGTTCGGCCGGCGGTCCGTCGACACCGATCCGGGCGGCGACGCTCGCATCGACCTCGTCCAGCTCGAGACCGACGACACGACCCGCCATCGTCGCGACCTTGCCCTGCTGGACGCCATCGCCCGCCAGCCGTTCGGCCGGACCACCCTCCAGGAAGACCTCGACCGCGTCGCCGACCACATGCGCGAGGCGGGTGATCGAGCCCTCGTCGCGATCTGGGAACGACGCGACGAGCGACTAGCCCCCATCGCCATCGCCGTGCCGCCGGGCGTCACGCCGCCGCGCCTCCTCGACCTCCCGAAGGGCTTCGGGGTCCTCGGTCAGGCGATCGAGTTCGCGACCGGACGCGGGACGCGCGACGCGGATTCGGCACCCGGCGCATCGGCCGTGATCGCCGGCGGCAGCGACCGCGTCACCACCACGGTGCTGCCCGGCGATCGCGAAGAATTGGCGGCGGCCATCCCCGGCCGTGACGGCCCGTGGGGGGCCGTCCTCGTCGTCGCGGCACCCGGCGAACGGTTCGACCCGGCCGACCGCGACCTTGCCACGGTCATGGCCGACGCGATCGGCGCCATCGTCGGCGTCGTCCGACGCGAGGAGGAGGTCGCCCACCTGCTCCACCGCGCCGAGGCGCTGCGGCGGGTCGCGGGCGACATCGGCAGCGGGCTGGACCTCGATCGGATCCTTGCGGGCCTCGTCGGCCACGCGATGGTGTTGTTCGAGGGCGACCGCGCCGCCGTGTTCCTGCGCCAGCCCGACGGCAGGGTCGTCGCCGAGGTGAGTCGAGGCCTGTCGGCGACGTACCTCGCGGCCGTCCGCGATTTCCCGGCACGAAGCCTCCCGAACGATGCGATCGCCGCCCGCCGACCGTTGTTTTCGACCGACTATCGCAACGACCCACGCGGCTCGGACGTCCGCGCCGCGGTCGTGCAGGAAGGCTTCGACACGGTGTGCACCGCGCCGCTGCTCGACGGCGATGAGGTGCTCGGGCTCCTCAACGTGTACCACGATGCAGCCCACGAGTGGACCGCCGACGAGCTCGACACGATCGCCGCCCTCGCCACCCAGGCCAGCGTGGCGATCCGGACGGCGCAGAACTTCGAGCAGATGTCGACCTGGGCGGCGCAGCTCCAGTCGATCCAGCAGCTCGGGGCGCGGCTGAACCACCTCTCCAACGTCCAGGACATCGGCCTTGCGATCGGGACCGAGCTCCGGCAGCTCATCGACTACCACAACGTCCGCGTGTACCGCCGCTTCGGCGACGAGCTGGCGCCAGTCGCCTTCCGTGGGCGGGTCGGCGAGTACTTCGACGAGACGCCGGACCAGCTCAAGGTAGCGATGGGCGAAGGTATCACCGGCTGGGTCGCCGAGCATCGCATCGCGCAGTACCTGCCGGACGCCAGCACCGACCCGCGCGCGAACACCATCCCCGGTACCGAGGACGACCTCGACGAATCGATGCTGCTCGCGCCGATGCTGTTCGAGGACGACATCCTGGGCGTGCTCGTGCTCTCGAAGCTCGGACTCCACCAGTTCAGCGACGACGACCTGCGCCTGCTCGTGATCTACGCAAGCTTCGCGGCGCAGGCCATGGCCAATGCCGACGCGACCGAACGTCTCCGCGAGCAGTCGGCGGCCCTCGAGCAGCAGCTCCGGAGCCAGCGGGCGCTGCTGCAGATCACCGAGTCGATCCTGACGACGCTCGACGGCAAGGCCGTCCTCGAGGGCATCACCGAGCGACTCGGCGGGCTGATCGCGTGTGACAACGTCGCGATCGAAGTCATCGACCCGACCACCGGCCTCCTGACGCCGCTGACCGCGCGTGGCGTCCACGCGGAGGCGTACATGGAGCCGTGGGAGCCCGGCGAGACCGGGGTCGCGACGTGGGTCGTCGAGCACAACGAGCCGGTCTATGTCGACGATGAGCGGCACGATCCGCGGGTCAACCATTTCCGCGGCCCCGACTTCGACGAATCGGCCTTGGACGGCAGCCTGATCGGGGTGCCGCTGCGCGGCCGGTCGGGCGCCATCGGGGTCATGACGATCGAGCGGCTCGGCGTCGGCAACACATTCACTGCCGAGGAGTTCGACCTCGTGAAGCTCTTCGCGGCGCAGGTATCGATCGCCCTCCAGAACGCCGAGGTCTACCGCGACATCGAGATCCGGGCGCAGACCGACGGGTTGACCGATCTCCTCAACCACGCGACGTTCGAGGAGCACATCGGTCGGGCGGTCCGCGACGGAGGCCTGTTCGGCTTGATCATGCTCGACCTCGACGACTTCCGCGACGTGAACAACCGGATGGGCCACCAGGCGGGTGACGGGGAGCTGCGACGCATCGCGAGCGCGTTGACCCGGTCGGGACGCGACACCGACCTCGTGTTCCGCTATGGCGGCGACGAGTTCGCGTTCCTGCTGCCCGGCGCCGATGCGGCCGGGGCGCAGCGGGCCGCCGAACGCGCCTGTGCCGCCGTCCGCGGGCTTGGCGGTCCCGTGACCGCGTCGGTCGGCGTCGCGACGTTCCCGGCCGACGGGGACACCGCCGCTGATGTGCTGCTCGCCGCCGACCGAGCGTGCTTCGTCGCCAAACGGGGTGGGCGCGACCGGGTCGCGACCGCAGCCGAAGGCCTCGCCCTGGCAGCCGAGTTCCGGCCGCAGGCGCCGACCCCGGTCGACTCCGAGGTCGAGTCCGCCCTCTGACAGCGCGGACGTGCCGGCTGCATGGATCGTGGATACCGATGACGATGGCCCGATGAGCAGATGGATCGGGCGTCTCGCCGCCCTCGGCGCAGTCGCGATCGTGGCCTGGTCGTGCATCCCGTCCACGGCGCAGCGCCTACCGACGCCTGAGACCGGACCGTCCGCCGGGACGTCGGTCGTCCAGGAGTCGCCGTCGGCGTCGCCATCCGGCCCCTCGACCAGGCCGTCGTTCGTCCGGCCGACCCCGACCCCTCTTCCGACATTCCTCGTCTACATGGTCAGACCTGGGGACACGCTGACGTCGATCGCCCGTACGCATAGCACGACGGCGCGCAGCATCGCGTTCTGGAACCGGTCTCGCTACCCATCCCTCGATCCGGACTCGCCGACGTACTCGCCGAACCGCATCGAGGTGGGCTGGGAGCTGGTCCTGATCCCGGACGTGGAGCTCGACCCGGAGGAGCTGCCCGAGCCGTCGCCCTCGGGCTGACGGGGTCAGCCGCCGGCGAGGTCGACAAGGAACGGGAAGACGTACAGCTTCGAGGTGATACCCGCCCACCCCAATGCCGTGAACGCGGCCAACTGCGCGGCGAATGCGAGCAGAAGCAGCCGGTCGGCAGTGTCGTACCGGAGTTCGCGCAGCCATGACCGGCGGCCGGTCCCGAACGCCCGCAGGTCCATCGCGTCGATCGTGTCCTCGGCGCCGGCGATCGCGTTGACGACCGTCGGCACCACGACGGGCGTCGACCGGCGGAGCCGCGACAGGAAGCCGCTCGCACCTGCCGACCAGTCGAAGCCGCGGATACGCTGCGCGTCGACCGTCGTCTGGAAATCCGCGGCAAGCGACGGCAGGAACCGGAACGTCAGGTCGATGCCGAACGCGAACTTCTCGGGGACACCGAGGCGTCGGAAGGCGACACCGAAGTCGGATGGCGCGATCGCGAAGGCCACCGGGAAGCCGATCGTCGCCATCGCGAGATAGCGCGTGAATTGGGTCACCGCAAGGCTCAGCGACTCCGCAGTGACCGGCGTGCCGAGGATCGGCACGGTGAACAGCAGGTGGTGCTCGGTCGGCGGGAGGCCCTGGACGTCACCGCCGAAAACGAACAGGTTCACGCTGACCAGCAGGCCGATGAACACGAACACGACCGTCCAGTTGCGCCGGATGTGCTTCCACGGGATGCCCGCGGACCGGTAGTACACGACGGCCACGCCGAGGAGCAGGAGCAGGAAGCGCTCGTCCCAGACCTGTAGGACCGTGAAGATGTAGAGCGCGACGACGAGGATCAGGACGCGGGGATCGCGACGTGCGAGCCACGATCCCCGGCCCAGGTACCGCGGGGCGATGTTCACGAGTCGACCCCGCGGTGCGTGCGACTGGCGGCTAGCGGCCCAGCTGGGCCTTCACCGGCTCCCAGGCGTAGACCAGGATCGGCACCAGGATGATCGTGCCGATCAGGTCGCCGACGATGACCGGGATGTACAGGGTCGAGAGGATCGTCCCGATGTCCAACCCTTGGAGGATCGCGTCGGTGAACACGAACAGGAAGCCGATCACCACGGCGATGGAGCCGGCGACGGCGCCGCCGATCGCGCGGTCGCGAAGCGAGCCGTTCGTCCAGCGGGCGAGATACAGGGGCGCCAGGCCGGCGATCAGACCGACCAGGCCGTTGGCGATGCTCCAGTTCCAGGACGTCAGCGCGCCCCAGCCCGAGATCTGGTCACCGATGGCGTTGCCCACCGTGCCGGTAAAGAAGCCGACGATCGGGCCGAACGCGTAGCCGAAGAACGGCACGAGTGCGAACGCCGGTCGGACCGATACGGTGCTGCCGGGGATCGGCACCTGGGCGACGAGCAGGATGCCGTACAGCGCCGCGCCGATGGCCGAATAGACGATGGTCCGCGACGTGACCTCCCAGAGGCGATCGCGATCCATGGTTGTCGTTGTCATTGGTTCCGTTCCCTCCTGTGACACAAGCGTGAAAGCTTCCGATTCAGTGCTCGGTCAACAGTTCACCTGCCGCGGCCTCCCTTCCAGGCCCTCGTGGTCGTGCCGGGTCTTGGGCGATGACCCGGCGCGCGAGTGTTTGAGCGTCGAGGAACTTCCCTTTCCTCGAGCCGTGCTTCGTATTCGCCTCCATCAGCGAGGTCACTCGCAGATCGCACGCCCTCCAGCGCGCCGTGTCGGCGATCACGTCCATCGGGGCTCCGTCGGCGATCACCCGACCGTCCCGAAACAGGAGGATACGGTCTGCATGCGTCAATGCAAGGTCCACGTCGTGCGTGACGAAATACAGGCTCTCGAGGCCCGGGATGGCCACGACCTCGCGCATGAATGCGTGCGAGGTGCGGTGATCCTGCCCCGCTGACGGCTCGTCGAGGATGAGCGTCGCCGGCCGGATGGCCAGGGCGATGGCCAGCGCAAGGCGCTTCTGCTGGCCGAAGGACATCGCCAGCGGCGGCCGTTCGCGCACGTCCTCGAGATCGGCCAGCGACGTCCGCCGCAACACGTCCTCGACGAGCGCCTCGAAGGTCTCGGGATCGCGCCCGAGCATGCGCGGCCCGAACAGCAACTCCTCCTCGACGGTCCGAGCGAACAGCATCTGGCTGGGGCTCTGGAACACGTAGCCGAACGACTCGACGAGATCGGTCGTGCGTCGGTCGGCGATCGTCCGGCCGTCGACGAGGACGGCCCCGCCGCTGACGTCGAGCAGTCGCATGGCCGTGCGGAACAGCGTCGTCTTGCCCGAACCGTTCGGCCCGAGGACCGCGACGGTCTCGGTCGCGCCCAGCCTGGCATCGACCCCGTGGAGGATCTCGGTATCCATGATCGAGGCCGTGACACCCCGGAATTCGAGACGTGGCGGACGCTCGTCCTCCTCCTCGGGGAGCTGGGTGGCCGGCGCCACCGGCGGCGGTTCCGGGGCCGTCGCCAGCTGGCCGTCGGGAGATGTCTCGGCGATCCGTCGCACGACCACCTCGAACGGCAACTTCACCGACTCCGGGTCGGCGATCGTCGAGGAACCCGTCCACGGGACCCATGTAGCGGGTCGACCCGGCCTCGAGATACAGGACCCGGTCGGGCCGCAGGTCCAGCGACTCCTCGACGCGGTGCTCGACGATCACGATGGCACTGCCCTCATCGGCGAGCGACCGCAGCAGCGTCAGCAGCCGCTCGGCCGTGGCCGGATCGAGATTGGCGAGCGGCTCGTCGACCACGAACAGGCGCGGACGGAGCATCAGGATGCCGGCCACGGCGAGCAGCTGGCGCTCACCGCCCGACAGCGCGCTCGTCTCGCGACCGAGCAGCCGTTGGATGCCGGCCTGGTCGGCGACCTCGCGGATCCGCTCGCGGATCTCCTCGCGCGGGATGCCGAAGTTCTCCGGTCCGAACGCCAGCTCCGCCTCGACCGTCGCCCCGACGATCTGCTTGGCCGGGTCCTGCAACACCGTCCCGACCGTCCTGGCCAAGTCGCGCAAGCGCAACTCCCGGGTCTCCTGACCATCGACCAGGATCGAGCCACTGAGCTCGCCCGAGTACGCGTGCGGGATCAACCCGTTGATGGCACGGATGAGCGTGCTCTTGCCGCAACCCGACGGCCCGGCCACCAGGACGACCTCGCCGGGCGACACATCGAGCGAGACGTCGCGGATCGCCGGCTCGGAGGCGCGGCGATAGCGGAAGGTCAGGCTGTCGATCGCGACGATCGGCGCCGGACCCGTCTCGGTCACGCTTCGAGCGCCTCGATGCGGATCGGCGTATCGATCGCGAGACCGAGACGCTCCGCGGCCGAACCCTGGTTGACCGAGATCCCGAGTCCGCCGTAGTCGGCGTCCTCGTACAGCAGCGGCTCGCCGGCCCCGACCTCGCCGAACGTGACGTGCCATGGCACGACGATGCCGGGCTCCGTGATCGCGCCGCCCGTCACCAGGAACCACCGACCCGCGAGCGAGCCAGTATCGGGTGCGATCCCCGCCGCGCTCGCGAGGTCATCCGGTCGGCCCGCCAGACGGGCGTTCCCGAACGAATCGATGAACAGCACGGCGGTCTCCAGGATGCCCTCGCCGACGCGTGGCTCCGGAAAGGTGATGTCCGTCAATGTCGCCGGGTCGAGAGCGGGGCCGACGCGCTCCAATGGCAGCCCGACGGCGAGATGCGCGGCGATCGGCGAGAAGATGTCGCGCCCGTGGAACGTCGATGAGACGGGGTCCAGGAACAGCTCGGAGGCCGTGATCTCATGGGCGGCGTCGAGGCCGCCGAGGGCGCGGGCGGCCGGCATCAGCAGACCATTGTCGGGCCCGACCAGCAGGTCGCCGCGCCGCGCGCGGACCGCGATCGGCCGGCGCGCGGTCCCGACCCCCGGATCGACCACCGCAAGGTGGACGCCCACCGGCAGGTAGCCGACCATCCGCGCCAGCAGGAATGCGCCGTCACGCACCGCGTACTTGCGGACCCCGTGGGTCAGGTCGAGGATGCGTGCGTCGGGCGCGATGCCCCACATCACGCCGCGGCACACGGCGGGTGCCAATTCGGGGCCGAAATCGGTCAGGAACGAGATCAACGGGCCGGCCATTCGGGTCGGTCGCGGTGGGCGTCTAGGCCGCGCGGATCTGCGCTGGTCGATCGAGCTCCAGGCCGAGTCTGCGCGCGGCGTCGCCCTGGTTGTCGGCCAGCGACAGCTGCCCCTCCGAGTCCGACATGAGCAGCGACGAGCCGATCGGCACACGTCCGAACGTGCGCTCCCACACCGTTCGCTCCTGGAGCAGGCCCGACCCGTCGAACGCCGGGAAATCGATGACGAGGTTGCGGCCGGGCTCGAGCGGCCCGATCGCGGCGACGAGGTCGTCCGGCGTGCCCGCCAGCGTGACGTTCCCGAAGATCAGGATGTTGGTGATCGACGTCTCGAGCACCCCGTCGCCGACCGTCGGGCGGATCTCGGGCAGGCGGACCAGGTCGTCGATCGGCACGGTCGGCCCGACCGACTCGAATGGCACTCCGTTGGCGAGGTGGGCGGCCATCGGCGAGAAGATGTCGCGCCCGTGGAAGCTCGACGTGATGACCGGGAGCATCAGGTCGCGGTTCTCCAGCGAACGCCCCTCGACGATCCCGCCGAGCGTCTCGGCGGCGCTGATCAGCAGCCCGTTGTCGGGACCGATGAGGACGTCGCCCCGGGCGACGCGCAGCGCGATGGGCAGCCGCTCCGTCCCGACCCCCGGATCGACCACAGCGACGTGGACGCCGACAGGCATGTGCTTCAGGGCGAAGTCGAGGGAGCGCGCGCCCGAACGGATCGAGTAGCGCGGCACCTGGTGGTTGATGTCGATGATGTTGGCGTCCGGGGAGATGCCGAACATCACGCCGCGGCAGACCGCCGGCGCCGACGGCCCGAAGTCCGTGAGGAACGTGATGACCGGGCGCATCGGCGGATGGTACCAAGGCCCCGGACGCATCGAAGCGGTGCCGGGAGGAGGTTCGGCACCGCTTCGACTTTCGACCGTTCGGACCGATGAGGACGGGCCGGACGGCCGGGATGTATTCGAGATCAGTGCGGTCGGGCGCGGCCTCCGTCGGATGATCCGAAGCGTCCGGCCTGCACGAGAGCCCGCAGGAACAGCAACTCATTCACCTGTCGGAGGGACCAGTGCACCTCCGCGATCGGGATGCCGCACATGAATGCGGTCAGCGTGGCGGCCTCGTCAGGCGCGAGGCCCCGACTCACGAGATGGCGGTAGGTCGAGCGCGTCACCAGCTGGATCGTCTCGTCCCTGACCGGTGTCGAGCTCGCGGAGCGCTCCGGGATCGTGGCCGCGGAGCCACGTCCTGCCGAGGACGCCGCCCCTGCCGACCGTGCCGACGAAGCGCGGCGAAGCGATCGCCCGCGTTCCCGTGAACCTCGCTGCACCGGCCCGGCCATGTCCCACAGGACCCTCGTGTCAGTTGGATCCGCCACCGACAGCCCGGTGCGGTACGGGGCATGCTGGTCGCGAGGCTGTCAGGTCGGCATGACCCATCGGTCCTATGCCGCCAGTACTTCCGGCGACGGCTCCCGGATGGTGACCTCGGGCAACACACCGAGGGTCGGTAGACTCCGCGCTGTGCGTGTTCGACGGCTGGGATTACGACTCATCGGGCTGGGACTGGTCGGCGCCTGGGGCCTGGCGGCGGCGTTGATCCTGCTGGCGTATCGGCCTGGCGGTCCACTCGACGTGGCGGTCGGGATCACGATGCTGGTCCCGCTCGGCATCGCCGCCGCCAGCGTGGTCTGGCCGCCGCTGACGCGGCGCGAGATCACCCACGCGGCGATCGTCGCGCTCGGTCTGGCGACGCTGCTGGTCCTGCTGCCGTCCATCGGGGGTGTCTGGAACCAGCTCCAGGCGCTGGGCTCGCAGACGCTGATGCCCTCGCTCGAGGCGGCGTATCCCTGGCTGCTGGCGCTCATCGGGACGAGTCTGTACACGGGGTTCGGACAGGCTCGCCGCATGATCAGCGGTACCGCCGGCCGTCGGCGCCGGATCCGCGTCGGGGTCGGGATCGCGGCCGCCCTGACGCTGCTGGCCGGCACGGCATTCGGTGGCGCCGCCATCGCCAATGAGCTGACGCTGCGCGACCTCGACCGACCGACACGGGCGTCCAGGTTCGGGCCGACGGACCTCGGTGCCGATGCCGAGCCGCCCCACTGCGACGGCCGCCTCGTCGCCGGCCTGACATCGCGTCTGACCGCCCACTTCGCCGGATCGATCGATGGCCGCCAGACCGGGACCGTCGATCTCGCCGGCCAGCGCGCCGGGTCGGACTTCCGCTGGCTGGCGTATGTGGCGACCAACCGCGAGCTCGGTCAATACGGCCAGGCCCGAGATGGCGACGTCGCCTGGATCCGTACCCCGGTCGGCGGTTGGCAGCGGGCCACGGTGGCGTCGGTGGCGGGTTCCACACTCGACCTCCAGTCGGTCCGCCAGGCCCTCAACCCGGGGGCTCGGGCAGCCGCCGAGGACTACGGCATCGAGGTCATCGAGCGGGCGCCAGCCCGGCGATGTCGCGTGTCGGTCGACGGACCGATCTTCCGCGCCAGCTTCCCCCAGGTGCAGTGGCTCGTCGGCGATGACGACCTCGAGCACTGGCGAGGGCAGCTCGACTACTGGGTCTTCCTCGACGGTACGCTCGGACAGGTGGCGGGGTCCGTCAACGGCGAGGGCGGCGGCATCGAGGACGAGGCCATCCAGGGTCGGGTCGACGTCTTCCTCACCGCGACCGATCGGGGCCGCGACAGCGTCATCCACGCGCCGGCGCCATGACCTCTCGCTTCGACGATGACGTGATGGACCCGGAGGAACGGCCGTTCGGCAAGCGCGATCGGCTGGCGCGGATGCTCCGGGTGGTCGCCGTGCTGCGCGGTCACCCCGACGGCATCCGACCGGCGGAGATCGCCCGTCGAACGGGTGTCGCGACACGGACCGTCTACCGCGACCTCCGCGCCCTCGAGACCGAGGTCGGCGTCGCGGTCTGGTCGGAGGACGGGTTGTGGGGCGTCGTCGGCGAGGAGTTCCTGCCGCCGCTCAAGCTCACCCTCGACGAGGCGATGGCCGTCGTCCTGTCGGCGCGACTGATGGTCCGCTACGCCGACAAGTACGACCCCGATCTCGCAGCCGCGTTCGAGAAGCTCGAGGAGGTGCTCCCCCGACCGTTGGCAGAGCACGTCGAACGGACGCTGGACGTGCTCGCCCAGCACCAGCGCGATGCCGCCTTCAGCGAACACGTCCATCGACTCACCCGGGCCTGGGCAGAGCGCCGGGTCGTGACCCTTGACTACGAGCCGGCACGCTACGCACCGGAGGCCGCCGCCCGGCGCGCCGTCGTGCGGCCGTACCTGATCGAGCCGTCGCTGCAGACCCACGCCCTCTATCTCATCGGCTGGGACGAGACGAAGGACGCGCTGCGGACGTTCAAGATCGAGCGCATCCGGGACGTGGCCCTGACCCCGCGGACCTTCGAGCTCCCCGAAGGCGACGGGGTCGAAAGCGCGCTTCGTCGGGCGTGGGACATCATCGCCGACCAGCCGGCCACCGACGTCGTCCTCCGATTCTCGCCGTCGGTCGCGGCTCGCGTCCAGGAAGCGACGTGGCATCCGACCCAACGCGTCGAGGTCGCCAAGGACGGCTCGCTGACGTGGCGGGCCACCGTCGCGGGGACCATCGAGATCCGCCTGTGGATCCTGTCCTGGGGCGCCGATGTCGAAGTCCTGGAGCCCGAGTCGCTGCGATTTGACGTTGCGTCGACGCACCGTCGTGCGGCAGCGCAGTACGAGACAGCGGGCTGAGATTTGCCATGTGAGGTAGGGTGGGTATTCGACACGCCACGTGGATCCCCCACACGGAGGACGTGCCCATGCACTCCACCCCTCGCCGTCGGTGGCTGGTCATCGCCATGCCCGCCGCACTGATCGCGGCCCTCGCGATCACGGTCGCCGCCCCCATCGCGACCGGCACCTCCGCCTCGACCGCCGAGTCATCCGTCATCGGATGGATCAACGCTGCGCGGTCCTCACGAGGCCTCGTCCCGCTCAGATATGACAGCGATCTCGCGTCGATCTCCGGGATCCGTGCCAGCCGCATGGCATCACGCAACGTGATGAGCCATACGGTCGGGGGCAACCTCACATCGCAGCTCAACGCCTATGGCGTGCAGTGGTTCCGCTACGGCGAGGACATCGGCTGGTCCACCGCATCGTGGCCGTCGACGTCCGCGAAGTCGATCTTCAATGCCTGGATGAACAGCGCCCCACACCGCGCGATGATCCTGAGCAACCGGTTCAACTATGTCGGCGTCGGGCTCGCCTACCGCTCGTCCGGTCACAAGACCTTCTCATCGGCGGTCTTCGCGGAGACGACCGACCACACCCGGGCCGTCGCCCGCGTGACCCGCGCCACGCGATCCGGCAACGACGTCCGATGGTCGTGGAGCGGCTACGACCCGCGACTGCAGACCCATACGGCCGGGCTGCGCAACTACGACGTCCAGTACCGCACCAACTACGGGGCGTGGCACCTACTCCGCAACGACACGTCGCAGACCTCGGTCACCATCTACAACAGGGGCCTCGGGACGTACGCCGTCCGCGTGCGAGCCACCGACCGGCGTGGCAATGTGGGCGCATGGAGCAGCGAGGCTCGCATCCGGGTTCCCTGACCCGTCCATGAGGCGGCACCCGTTTGCCGCCGTCAACCTGATCAGTGACCCGATCCACGGGTACATCGAGCTCACCAAGCGGCTGACGGCCGCCGAGTCGTCAGCCGCGGGTCTCCCGGCCGAAGACGTGGCCGAAGAGGACCTCCTCGACACGGCGTGGCTCCAGCGCCTTCGACGGATCAGCCAGCTCCAGAGTGCTCGGTGGGTCTTCCCGACCGCCGAGCATTCCCGTTTCACCCACGGTCTCGGCGTCATGCACGAGGCCGGGCTGTGGGCCCGCTCGCTCTATCCGAGCCTGCGTGCGGCACTCGTGACCGCGGGCGAGACCCCGATCCCGTCCGAGGGCCTCGTGACCGAGACGATGCGGATGGCCGGGCTCCTGCACGACGTCGGGCACGGGCCGTTCGCCCATTTCTTCGACGACCACGTCCTGTCCGCGTTCGTCGCACCGCACGACCCGCGTCGACCCGACGCCAAGCGCCTGACCCACGAGGACCTCAGCGCCCGGATCATCGGCGAGTCGGGCGCCCTGCTGCGGGGGCTCCGACGCGCGCCGGGGGCGGTCGCCGAGCGCGACGCGCTGGGCGACGACGAGGCGATCGACCCCGACTGGGTGGCGTTCCTCATCGCCAAGCCTGCCCTCAGCGACCCGGGCATGCCGCGCTGGGTACGCTGGCTGGCGCCACTGCTGTCGGGCGTCTTCACTGTCGACAACCTCGACTACGTCCGGCGCGACGCGTACCTCACGGGGGTCACGGCTGGACCCGTCGACGTCGAGCGACTGCGGCGCTACACGTTCATCGGCGACGAGGGCCTGACGCTGTTCGAACCCGGGCTCGGGGCGCTGGAGATGTTCCTGAGCTCCCGCCGGTTCATGTACCAGCAGGTCTACTTCCACCGGACCGTGCGGGCGATCGATCTCGATCTGGCGGACGTCTTCGGGCCGTCGATCCGGGCGATCTTCGGCGACGGGTCGCCGGCCGATCGGCTGCCGGCGTACGCCGACCTCGACGAGTACGCACTCCTCCACCAGGCGGCGCGCTGGGCCCGCGGCCTCGACGTCGTCGACGACGGCAGCGGCGCACCGGAACCGGGTGACGGACGAGTCCCACGGCCGATCGCTGAGGCGTGGCGGGCGATCCTGCTCCGGCAGCCGACGTGGCGCGCCGAGGCCGAGGTCCGGGCCGAATACGAGGGCCGCGAGCCGCCGGCAGATGTCGTGGCGGCCCTCGGAGAGGCCGAGCCGGGTCGAGTCGCGATCGACCTGGCGGTGGTCGACGCCCGGCCCGCCGACGCGACCGCCACGGACCGTCTGCTGGCACTCGAGGGCCGGGACGGCCGATCGATGTCGCTGTCGGCGGCGCTGGCCTCGATCCCGACGAACTGGCTGGTCGGCCGCCGCTACAGGCGGCGCTGACGGGCCCCGGGCATGGGCGGTCGTGGTGTGCGAACCTGACGTCGACATGGCCGAGAGCTCGACCCGACCGCCCCTCGACGCTCCGGCATCGGCCTACGACCGGCGCTGGATCGCCGACCATCTCGCCGAGGAACGACGCGCGAGCTCGCTCCTTGGAGAGATCCGCGAGGTGGTGTTCGGCCTCCAGGACGGCCTCGTCTCGACACTCGCCGTGGTCGCCACCGTCGCGGGCGCAACGGGACAAGCATTCCCGGTCGTCGTCGCCGGCATCGCCAGCGCCCTCGCCGGCGTCTTCTCGATGGCGGCCGGGGAATACATCGGCAGCAAGAGTCAGCGCGAGATCTTCGACGCCCAGATCCACGACGAGCGTCACGAGGTCGACGAGCGCCCGGGCGAGGCCGAGGCGGAGGTCGCCTACATGCTCGCGGAGGAGGGGCTCGGCGACGAGGACGCCGCACGCGTCGCGGCGCTCATGGCGCGACACCCGGAAGTGCTCCTGCGGACCATGGTCGTCCGCGAGCTGGGCATCCAGGTCGAGGACCGGGGCGGCACCGTGCTACGCGGCGCATTGTTCATGGGCGCGGCCTTCGGCATCGGCGCGCTGGTTCCGATCATCCCGTTCCTCATCCTGCCGTTCTCCATCTCGATCCCCGCGGCGGTCGGTGCGACCGGGTTGGTCCTGTTCGGGATCGGCGTCGTCAAGAGCCGCTGGACGCACCGCTCCGCGCTGTCGTCGGGCCTCGAGGTACTCGCCCTGGCGGCGGTCGCCGGCATCGCCGGCTACCTGTTCGGGACCGTACTCCCGCAGTTGCTCGGCGTCGCGGGGATCACGAGCGCCACGTAGTCGCGGGTAGCGCACGAGTTGGTAGCGCCGCGAGTCGCCGGTGTCAGCCCGTCGCGATGAGACGGATCGCCGCGCGGACGCGGTCCGGGGTCGCCGGCACGTGGTCGATCCGGACGCCGGTCGCGTGGCGGATCGCGCCGAGGATCGCCGGGGCGGTCGGGATGAGCGCCGGTTCTCCGACACCCTTGGCACCGAACGGGCCGGCCGGCTCGGCGTCCTCCACGAGGATCGTCTCGATCGGCGGGATGTCTCCGATGGTCGGGATCAGGTAGTCGTGGAGGTTGTCGGTCCGGCCGGCCCGGTATTCCTCCATCAACGCGAACCCGAGGCCCTGGGCGATGCCGCCATGGATCTGGCCCTCGACGAGCATCGGGTTGATGGCCCGCCCCACGTCATGCGCCGCGACGATCCGGCGGACGAGCGTCGTCCCGAGCTCGAGGTCGACATCGACGACCGCGATCTGCGCCCCGAACCCGTACGACTCGTACGGGATGCCCTGCCCGTCGGCATCGAGCGGCGTCGTCCGCGGGTCGTAGCTCCCCTGCCCGACCAGGATGCAGCCGTCGGCGTCCTCGGGTAGCGCTCCGAGATCGGGCCCGGCCATCTCGATCCGACCAAGCAGGTCGGCGGCCGCCAGCCGCGTCGCATTGCCCGAGACGAACGTCTGGCGCGAGGCCGAGGTCTTCCCGGCGTCGGCGGTGCGGTCGGTGTCGCCGGTCACGAGATCGATCGCGGAGAGCGGGACGTCGA
Source organism: uncultured Chloroflexia bacterium (assembly GCA_963831715.1). Classification (GTDB taxonomy): domain Bacteria; phylum Chloroflexota; class Limnocylindria; order Limnocylindrales; family CSP1-4; genus SPCO01. The sequence goes on from CAWHRB010000001.1 coordinate 562,011, forward strand.
GGGCGTCGGCCGCGATCTGGCTGAGGATGGTCGACGAGCCCTGCCCGATGTCCTGCGCGCCGCTGAACAGGACGTACCGGCCATCGCGCCGGATACCGATCCGGATCGTCGACGGATTGGGCAGCGACGTATTGCCGATGCCGTACCACATCGCCCCGATCCCGACGCCGTGCCGAGTGGGTCGGCCGGTCGCCGCTGCGTCCGCATTCCAGCGTCGTGCGTCGTCGATCGCCTCGTCCCACGCCGGCCGCAGCGCCTCGAGGCACGGCGCCAGCCCGGCGCTTGCCTCCAGGACCTGTCCCGTGGCGGTCGTAGAACCGGCCCGCAGGGCGTTCCGCAGGCGGATCTCCAGGCGGTCGAGACCGAGCGCCTCGGCGACATCGTCGATGAGCGCCTCGTGGGCGACGGCTGCCTGGGGGACGCCGAACCCGCGGAACGCGCCGCCGATCGGACCGTTCGTATAGATGGCCCGTGACGTGGCTCGCACCGCGGGCATGACGTAGGGGCCTGTTGCATGGACGGGGACCCTGTTGGCCACCGTCGGTCCCCACGATGCGTAGGCGCCCGTATCGAAGTCGCCGTGGAAGTCATAGGCGGTGAACCGACCGTCGGCGTCGGCACCGAGCGTGGCGGTCATCACGGCCGGATGACGCTTGGTCGTCGACCGCATCGATTCCGGACGCGTGTAGACGCAGCGGACGGGTCGATCGAGCACCCATGCCGCGATCGCGACCAACGGCTGGACCGCCATGTCGAGTTTGCCGCCGAACCCGCCACCACAGGCCGTCGACACGATCCGGACACGTTCTGGCGCGATGCCCAGGACCAGCGCGACCTCGTCACGATCCATGTAGGGCGTCTGGGTCGAGACGACGACCGTGATCCGGTCGCCGTCGCGCACTGCGTAGCCGGCCTCGGGCTCGATGTAGGCGTGCTCGACGTGGCTCGTACGGAACGCCCCCGTCGCGGTCGCTGTCGAGCCCGACAGGGCGGCTGCGACGTCGCCTCGAACCACCCGCCCGCTGGTCAGGACGTTGCCGGTCGATGCTTCATGGAGCTGCGGAGCGCCGCCGGCAACGGCAACGGCCGGGTCCATCAGCGGTTCCAGGGGTTCCCACGCGATCGGCACCTCGTCTTCGGCGATGGCGGAGATCGTGGCCGCGTCGCCGACCAGCGCTGCGACCGCCTCGCCGCGGTAGCGGACGTAGCCGTCGGCGAGGGCCGGCTGATCCTTGCCCGCCGCGTAGATGCCATAGCGGTTCTGGCCCGGGACATCGGCGGCAAGCAAGACGCGCTCGAGCCCCGGATGTGCTCGGTGCAGAGGCGCCAGGTCACCGACCGAGAATCGCGCGTGGGCATGCGGGGAGCGCACCGCCCGAAGGTGCAGCACGTCGGTCGGGGCACGATCCGCGCCGAAGGCGCTGGCACCGGTCACCTGATCGATCCCGTCGACGCGCGCGACCCGGGCACCGACCGCCCGGCCGGGCGGCGGGAGCGACGGCGCCTCGACGCCATCGATCGACGTGACCGCATCGATGATGCTGCGATAGCCCGTGCAGCGGCACAGGACGCCGCCGAGCGCGTCCATGACCTCCGCCTCGCTGGGCGTCGGTCGCACGTCGAGCAGCGAGTCCGCGGCCATCAGCATGCCGGGTGTACAGATCCCGCACTGTGCCCCGCCCGTCCGCACGAACGCGGCCTGGACGGGTGCCAGCTCGCCGTCCCGCGCCAGGCCCTCCACGGTCGCGACGTCCCGCCCGTCGATCTGGCCGAGGGGCACGAGACACGCGCACACCGGCTCGCCGTCGAGGCGCACCGTGCACGCCCCGCAGTCACCGGCGTCACAGCCGACCTTCGTGCCGGTCAACCCGAGGTCGTCGCGGAGGACCTCGCTCAGCCGCCGCAGCGGGGCGCCCGTCACGGCCACCTCCCGACCGTTGACGAGGAAGGTCGTCGGGCGAACAGCGACGTCGGTCACGCCAGGAGCTCCGCGATGGCCCGCCGGACCAGCGTCAGCGCCGCCTCGCGTCGATAGGCCGCGGTCCCGCGGACGTCATCGATCGGCGCCAGGCCGGCCAGGTCGTCATCCACGATCCGGGCCGCCAGCGACGGCGCCGCGACCTGGCCGACGAGACGAGCCTCGGCCGCCTCGATCCGCATCGGGACCTCGGAACAGGCGCCCACCACGATCCGTGCCGTCGCGACCCGCCCGCCGACATCGACGTCCACCACGGATGCCACGCTGGCGATCGAGATCACGAGGTACGCCCGCGACCCGAGCTTGAGGAAGGTGGACCGTGCGGTCGGCGAGGGTTCGGGGACGGTGATCGCCGTCACGAGCTCATCCCCGCGCCGAGCGGTCCTCCGATTGCCTTCGACGAATTCGCCGACGGGCACCTCCCGCCGCTCCAACCGTGACGTCAGCTCGACTCGTGCATCGAGCGCCATCAGGTTCGGGAGCCCATCGGCCGCCGGCGACGCGTTGCACAGGTTGCCGACGAGCGTCCCCCGGTTCTGGATCTGGACCCCGCCGATGGAGCGCGCCGCGGCCTTCAGGCCGTCGAACGCCGCGGGCAGATCGGCGCGCCCCACGTCGGTCCACGTGGCGAGGGCCGGGACGCGGACGACGCCGCCGGACACGGAGATCGCGCGCAACCCGGGCAGAGCGCTGACGTCAAGGACGTCGTCCGCGATATGTCTGCCGACATTCGAGGGGTACACGTCGGTCCCGCCGGCGAGCATCGTCCATGGTCGGTCCGCGAGCGCCCCGAGCGCCTCCTCGAGGCTGGTCGGTCGCAGGTAGTCGGCCATGGCCGGTCAGTCGCGCAGCCGCGGCAGGACGTCGGACGCGAGGCGCTCGAGCGTCTCAGGGCTCCAGTCGAGCGGGTTGAGGATCACGTGCTCGACCCCGCCGAGCGCCTCGATCTTGCCGCGGATCCGGTCGGCCAGCGCCTCGGCTTCGCCGAGCAGATAGAACTCCTGCCAGTAGTCGAGATCCATGCCCGAGAAGACCCGGAACCTCGGGGCCGCACGTTCCGGCGATTCGCCGGGGCCGAGGACATGGATGAAATTCGAATAGACCTTGGTCATCGCGTCGGGGTCGCGCCCGAAGCCTGCCATCTCCTCGCGGATGATCGCCCAGTCTCCGGCGACCATCTCGGCGGTCGCCGACGAGTGGGGCACCCAGGTCGACGCGTATTTGGCGATGCGCCGGAGCACGGGCCGGATCGTGTCGACCTGCTGGCCGTAGATCTTCTCGGACGGCTGCGTCCCGCCACCGATCCAGATCGGCGGATGCGGTCGCTGGGCCGGCTTCGGCTCGATCGTGAGGTGCTCGAACCGGTAGAACTGGCCCTCGTAGCTGACGTCGTCACCGGCCCACAGCGCGGTGATCGACTCGAGCATCTCGTTCATCCGTCGCCCTCGCTCACGGATCGGGATGCGCAGCGCATCGAACTCGCCCGGGTGCCAGCCGACACCGACCCCGAGGATCGATCGCCCGCCCGAAAGCACGTCGAGCGTCGCCCACTCCTTGGCGAACGCGACCGGGTCGCGGAATGGAAGCACCAGCACCAGCGTCCCGAGTCGCATCGTCCGGGTGACGCCGGCCAACCCCGACAGCAACGACACCGGTTCCAGCCAGGTGGTTCGATAGGCCGGCGGCGCGACGAGCAGGTGATCGATGAGCAGCGCGCTCTCGAAGCCGAGGTCCTCGGCCCGTCGGAGGTAGGCCCCCATATCGGCCAGGCTCGCCGTATCCGCGCCGAGCGCGAAGCTCGGGAGCCGAAGGCCGAAGCGCATCAGTGACCGCCGCCGCCGACCGCGTTGCCCTGCACGATCTCCGCCATCCGCGTCGCCGGGGCCGTGTTCCGACTCCGGCCGATGAGCGGCGTCCCATCGACCAGCACCATCGAAACGCCCGGGATGTCACCGTTCTTCAGTGCCTCCAGGGCGGTCGTCCCGACCGACCCGACCGGCGCATCGACGATGCACAGGTCGGCGGCCTTCCCGGGCGCGATCACGCCGGTGTCGAGCCGGTGGACGCGGGCGGTGTTGCCGGTCGCGAACGCAACGACCGTCTCGGGCGCGACGTCGCCCAGGGACGCGAGATGGGCCATCAGCCGCAGGATGCCCAGCGGGACCACGCCGGTCCCGGACGGCGCGTCGTTGCCGATGATCACGCGCCCGAGCGCTCCGGCCTCCGTGGCCTGACGCAGGGCATACAGCGCGGTCCGGCCGTTGCCGCAGTGGACGAGCTCCAAGGCGATGCCGGTATCGGCCGCGACGAGCAGGTCGATGTCCGACTCCGACAACGAGGTCGTCCCGCCGTTGATGTGGCCGGCCACGTCCGGATCGGCCTCGAGGACCGCATCCGCGCCGATCGCACCCGACCCGGGGAGCGAGGGGCCACCGGTATGGAACGTCGAGACCATGCCGTGTGCGCGAGCCCAGCCCACCATCGGCGCGGCATCCGCGCCGGACTTCACGGATCCGAGCCCGATCTCTCCGATCAGCGTGACGCCGCCGGCGGCCATCTCGGCGAAGTCGGCCTCGACCAAACCCTGCTCGAGGATCGGCGCTCCGGCCCGGACCTTCACGCCCCCGGGCCGGAACGTGGCATACGCCCTGGCGATGGCGATGGCCAGGGCCTTCAACCCGACGACGTCCTTCGGACGGCCCGGCAGGTGCGGTTCACCGGCCGAGATCATCGTCGTCACCCCGCCGTGGAGCGACGACTCGATGAAGTCGATCGTCCGCTGGCGCGGCGTGTAGTCGCCGACGGTCGGATGCGCGTGCGAGTCGATGAGGCCCGGCATGACCGTCGTGCCGCGTGCGTCGATCACGACGTCGGCCTGGTCGTCGAGGTTGCTCCCCACCGCCTCGATGCGGTCGTCGACGATCGAGATGGAGTCGCCGTCGAGCAGCGGCGTGTCGATGTCGCCGGAAACGACCTGACCGATGCCCCTGATCAGCGTTCGCACGATCGATGCCTCAGCGCAGACCGTCCTCGCCCACGGCGTCGGCCGCCGCAAGCCCGCCGATCCGTGCATGCGGCCGACCGGCACTGGTGACGGCGAGCGCGAGGAGCAGCTCGTCGGCGCCCGGCGCGTCCGGCACCGAGATGGTGACCGCATCGAAATGGGAGCGGACGAGCATCGCCTTGATGTGGTGGACGGGGATGTCGAGCGTTGCGCCCATCGCGGCACGCTTCTTGACCGAGGGCAGGATCGACACCCCGCTCGTGCGGGTACGTGTCGGCTGCCCGAACTTGGGGTGAAGGACCGCGGCGACGTGCTCGAGCTCGCCGTGCTCACCGACGATGCCGCCTTTGCCATACGCCTCGACCGGCCCTTCGAGCGCTTCCTGGCAGCGGACGGGTCAGCTCGTCGCCGAGGTACTCGCCGAAGTCGATGAGCTCCGCCAAGTCATCCGACCACTGGCCGGCATAGGGGTTGGTGCAGATGACCGCGACCGCGACGCGCCGCAGCGGGCGCTCGAGCTCACGCTCGCCATCGAAGACGATCTCCTCGCGGAATGTCGCCCATTTGCGGATCCTGATGGCCACGGTGCTCCTCCTCCGACCGGTCCGCCGTCGAGTCCGACCGCCTCATCCACGCAGGATCCCTGGCGACGTCGAAACCGCCTGTACAGCACAGATTAGAATGTCCACGCCAACGATCGGTGGCAAAACCGATCTGGCGAGGACAATCGCGTGGAAGAAACACACGCCGACTCTCGGCGGGCGCTCGTGCTCCATGATCGATCGATGGTGGTCGACCTGATCCAGCTCACGCTGAATCACGGCCTGTTCATCGTGACTGCGGCCCGGGACCTCGCAGAGGCAAAGGCGATCCTCGCGCGATGGCGTCCGCACATCGGCGTCGTCGACATGGACCACGCTGACAGCGAGCGATTGCTGCGTCTGCTCGGCGTCTCGAGCAGTCTGGACAAGAGCGTGACGCCGGTGCTCGGCCTGACGCGTCGCGGCGACCTGTCCACCAAGCTCCGAGCGTTCGACCTGGGCGTCGACGACATCCTGACGGTGCCATTCTCTCCGGAAGAACTGCTCGCTCGATGTGTCGTCATCGCGCGGCGGTCGACGGGGAACGAGCGGCCGATCGTCCCGGCCATCACCATCGGCGAGATCGAGATCGACATCGTCAATCGACAGGTTCGAGCAGGCGACTCGGTCATCCACTTGAGCGGCATCGAGCAGAGCCTGCTGTACCTGCTGGCGAGTCGCAGCGGGCGCGTGCTCACGCGCGACGACATCCTGGACGCGATCTGGGGGACCGACTTCGTCGCCGAAAGCAACATCGTCGATCGCCACATCCGTAGCTTGCGAATCAAGCTCCAGAACGACTACCGGCGCCCGCGCTTCATCGCGACCGTCCCCGGTGTCGGATACCGGTTCATCCCGACCTTCTCGAACCAGGGATGGCAGGACGGCGTGGCCGCCGGTGGAGGAGATGCCGAGCGTTCTACGGGAGATGACGAGTCGTCATGACGAAAGTCGCACGGCAGCACACATTGCGCTGAGGCACCTGCTGCGGAGTGGTGTCTCGTGATGGGGGCGGCGCCACTCCGCGCGTGCCTCGACAGTCACAGGGCTGACGCCGGGTGGTCACGGCACCCGCTCAGGCGGTGGTCGCCACCGAACCACGCAAGCGCGCCAAGACCTCGCTTAGGCTCGCCTCGGCCATCGCGACCACCTGGTCGGCGGCGCCGTAGTAGACGAGCAGCCGATCGCCATCGTCGTCGAGCGTCCATCCACACGGGAAAACGACCCGCCCGACGTCCCCGGTGATCTCGTAGGGCGCTGCAGGCCCGAAGGCCCACTCGTCCATCCGCCCCACGATGACGCTCGGGTCGTCGAGATCGAGCAGCGCGAACCCGGCTCGATAGATGGGTCCGTCGGAGGTCGTGTGCACGCCGTGATACATCACAAGCCAACCTGCCGACGTCTCCAGCGGCGGGGGTCCGAGGCCGATCTTTCCGGCATCCCACCACGCCCCGTCACGCGCCTCGAGCAACAGGGTGTGATCGCCCCAATGGCGCAGGTCCGGTGAGAACGACAGCCACATGTGCGCGCCGCCGCGCAGCGGCGACGGTCGGTGGATCATCGCCCAGCGGCCGTCGAAGCGACGCGGGAACAACGCCGCGTCCTTGTCCTCGGGAGGCATCACCGGCCCGAGACGTCGGACCGTATGGAAGTCGCGTGTCACTGCGAGCGACACGAGTGGCCCTCGACGGCTGTACGCGGTGTACGCGATCGCCCACTCTTCGAGCTCGGGCAGCCACGTCAGCCGGGGATCCTCGCAACCCCAGATCTCCTCGGGATAGTTCTCGACGTCGGACCGCAGGAGGGGCTCCGGATCGAACCGCCAGTCGGCGAGCCCGTCCGGACTTCGAGCGACGTGGAGCGAGGAGATGCCCCGCAGATCCTCGACTCGTGTCAGCAGGATGGTCTCGCTCCCGACGCGAGCGGCGCCTGGGTTGAAGACGGAGTTGGCCGCGTAGGGAACGTCATCCGCGGTCAGGATCGGATTGGCAGGTGAACGCTGGAACAACGTCGTGGCCTTCGGGCCGGTCACCCGACCACGCTCATCGCACCTGCATCGCTCGCCTGGGGGACAGTCTCTCCGCGGCGCCGCAGGTCGCGGATGTGCTCCAACGCCATCAACCACATCAGCGTCGACTCGGCCCCCTGGTTGCAGTTCGCCCCGGTGGCTGTGAGACCGTCGTAACTGGTTCCGCGGCCCGGGTCCGCGAGGTCCAGACCAAGGTCATTCTGCCCGAGGAACCACCCGTATGCCCGCTCCATGGCCGCCCGATACTTCGCGCCGCCGGTGTGTCGATAGGCGGTTTCCGAGGCGAGCAGGATGGCCGTCGCTTCGATCGGTTGCTGGTCGAACTGGGGCTTGGTCCCGCGGGCCGGCCACCATGTATTGCCCACCGGCGAGAGATGGCCGGCCGGTGCAGTCTGGGCCACGATGAGCCAGTCCAACACATCCAGGCCGGTCCGGATCATCGTCGGCGAGTCGAGGTGGATCCCGGCTCGGAGCAACGCGTGGACGGGCAACGCGTTCTCATAGGTCACTTGAGCCTCGGGCCACGGCCAAGCGGACCCAGCCCGTCGCTCGAATGCCGATCGCAGTCGGCGTGCGATCGATCGGTGGGCCAGGGTCGTCGGTCCGGCCGGCAGGGCCGACAGGGCAGCCTGGCAACCGAGGAGCACGGAGGACTGCGCCCGGAGCGCGGCGACGTCCTGGGCTACAGGCAGGGCGCGCAGGAACAACAGCGACGCCCGCTCGATCATCTGCTCATCAGGGGCGGTGCTCACGGCCTCGCCAAGCGCGAGCATCGCTCGTCCCTGGGAGTCCTCGGAGGCCGTGCCGTCCAGCCACGTCCCGTCGACTCGGCGGAAGTTCCGGAATCGCCCGCTCGTATCGTCGAAGGCGTCCTCGAGGAATCGGAGGCTGCGCCATGCGCTCGTCGCCACAGCGTCCCAGCCGAGCTCCCGCTGATGCAGGAGGTCGACCTGGAGCGCCCGGGCGACGTCGTCCACGCAGTAGCCGTGGTCGGGATCAGGCCGACTCCCGATCGCGTGCTGCATGATGCCGATCTCGTCGGTGAGAACGTCCAGATGGACGCGACTCACTGGATAGAGCGGTGCGTCAAGCATTGATCGCGGCCAGCGACCCAGCGCGCTCGGGCTGCGGCACCTTGGTGGCGACTCGCTCGAAGACGCTCTGGTATCGGGCGCCGACAGCCGGCCACACCATCTCGCGGCTGTGGGCATAGGCTCGCCGTCCGAGTCTCGTCCGCAACTCGTCGTCGCCGAGGACTCGGTTGAGGGCCCCGGCCAGCGCCGTCGCCGAGTGTGGTTCGACCAACACGCCTCGGCCGTCTGCCAGCAGCTCGGTGGCGTAGGTGTACGGCGTCGAGACGATGGCGCGTCCCGCGCCCATCGCATAGGACAGCGTCCCGGACACGATCTGACCGAGCTTCGGATAGGGCGTGACGAACACGTCGGCCGCCTCCAGCCAGCGCGTCAGCTCGACGCGGCCGAGGAATCGGTCGACGAACCGGACGTGCCCTTGCATCCCCAGCGTGCTCACCTGGGTTTCGAGGCGCTTCCGATAGGCCTCGCCCTCCGTGCTTGATGAGATCCGGGTGGGTCGCTCCGACGATGACGTAGCACGCTGCCGGGTTCGCCGCCACGATCGCGGGGAGTGCCTCGAGGACGAGCTCATAGCCCTTGCCCGGGCCCAGCAGGCCGAAGCTCAGGATGACGTCCCTGCCGGCGACGCCGAGCGATGCCTTGACCGTCTCGGGCTCGACGAGCGGCAGATCCGGGACGCCGTGCGGGATGACATCGAGGCGTCCCTCGTCGACACCGTATGCGTCGGCCAGCAGCGATGCAGCCGATCGCGACATGACGACGGTCGCTGCACTCCGGGCGACGAGCTCCGAAAGGATCGACCGCTGCGAATCAGATGGATCGGGCAGCACGGTGTGGAGCGTCGTGACCGCCGGCACGTGTAGCGAGCGGACGAAGTCGATCACGTACGCGCCGTCATCGCCGCCCCAGATCCCGTACTCATGCTGGATCGAGACGACGTCGACACACTCTTCGATGGATCGCGCGACCTGACCGTAGTCGCCATGCTCGTCACGCCGGATCCGGTGATGGACCTCGAGCGGATAGGGCGCCGACTGTCCGGAGGGGTGCAGTGCGACGATCTCGCGACTGCCGGTCGCTGACGCCAGGTCCTGGGTGAACGACGCGATGCCGCATCGTCGGGGTGGATACGTGGAAACGAATGCCGTCCGTACGATGACGGACCTCCTCTCGATCGCGCACGCAGTGACCGGAAACGGATGGGGTCAGCTCGTACCGACCCCGAACTCCGTCGCCGGGAACACGTGCGTCGGGTTCGGACCGGCCCCGAGGTGGACCGGTGCGAGCCCGACGGCGTGGCTAGGCGGATCGCACCTGCGTGGCACGCGGGCCCTTAGGGCTGGTCTCGATCTCGAACTGGACGCGCTCGCCGCCGACGAGGCGGTCGAAGTCCAGGGAGCCGTCAAGGCCGCCGCGATGGAAGAAGTACTCCTTCTCGTCCTCGGCGGCGATGAAGCCGAAGCCGCGGTCAGATACGACCTTCTTGATGGTACCGGTGGTCATTTGGACCTCCAACATTCCCGAACACGGGTTGCATGACGCACGGCCCGTCCGAGAAAGGGGTCGACCACGCGGAGCATCGCCACGAGTCGCAGCGAAGGTGCCCATGATAGCGCATCTGTTCGACACGGCCCGCCGCGAGGTCGCCGCGGGTGCCGCGTCAGTTCAGCCGTCGCGCCAGTCGCACCAGGCTCGGACGATCGATTCGAGCTCAGGTCGGGCCGCCTCGGCGTCGTCTAGGTCGGTCACTTTCATGACGCGCGACGTGTCACCTGTCCCCTCGAGGCGTGGATAGGAGCCTGGGATCTTCGCGCCGAGGTGGAACATCAGGCTGGCGTGTTGCCGGCTCTTCGGATAGAAGCTCGCGATATTGCCCTTGTACGTGAAGGTCGGCGCCTGCCACTTGATGCATTCATCGATGCGTGGGTCGGCATCGAGGACGATCTCTCGGACGCGCTGGACGACGTCCTTTATCGGGTTGTCGTACCGGGAGAACCAGGTATCGACTTCGGGCTGTCGGGGCATCGGCGTCCTCCTCAAGCGTATGGTCATCGGGCCGTCAACCAGGGCGCGGCGATGGGGGCTTTGGTGGACGCCGGGGGTACCCTGAAGGCGGAGGAGGTGTCGATCGCGAGGGCGCAATCGATGCCACGATCACGGACGACCAAGACCGCATCGATCACCGCGGTCCTCCTGCTGCTCACGCTCGCAGGCGTCGTCCTGGCCCAGACGGCCGGGGAAAAGCTCCGCACCGGCAACGCCGTGACCGTCGCTGCAGGCGAGACCGTCGCGAACGACCTCTATGTGTTCGCCGGGACGGTCCGGATCGACGGTACCGTCGACGGCGACCTCATCGCCACGGGTGGATCGATCGACGTGACGGGCTCCGTGACCGGCGATGTGCTCGCGGCCGGCGGCACCGTGTCGATCGATGGCACGGTCGATGGCGACGTGCGGATGGCCGGGGGGACGCTCACGGTCGGCGGTTCGGTGGCCGAGGATGTCGTCGCCACCGGCGGTCAGATGACGCTCGCCTCGTCGGGTTCGATCGGCGAGGACCTGCTCGCCTCGACGGGACGACTGTCCATCGACGGCACCGTGACCGGCGACGTCCTGGCAAGCACCGGGACCTACGCTAAGACCGGCACGATCGGTGGCAGCGAGGACGTCCAGATCACTTCAGCGCCGACGACGCCCAGCGATCCTGTGGCCGCGCCGACGCCCGTCGACCAGGTGATCGACGCTGTCCGGCATTTCCTCGTCGTCCTGCTCGTCGGTGCCATTCTGATCTGGTTGGCACCACGCGCCTACGAGGCGATGAAGGTGGCCGTACAGAGGAGGCCGCTCCCGGCCGTCGGCTGGGGCATCGCGGCGCTCCTTGGCTTCGTCGCGCTCCTGGTCCTGATCGTGATCGCGATGATCCTGCTGGCCATCTTCTTCGGTGTCCTCGGCTTCGACGACCTCGTCGGTCTCGACATCGTGGGCGGCATCGTGGCGATGCTCGGCCTGATCCTCGGGTTCGTGATCGTCTGCTCGTATGTGGCCGATGCCATCGTCGGCGCGGCGTTGGCCGGGGCGGTCATGCGGGGCGGGGCGACGGATCGGACGCGCGAGCTGGCGATCCTTGCCGTCGGAGCCGCGGTCGTCGTGCTGGTCTCGTCGCTGCCGGTCCTTGGGCCGTGGGTGAAGCTGGTCGTGGTCCTGCTCGGCCTCGGTGCGGTGGTGATCGCGGCGTGGCGGTCGCGCGGCCCCACAGGCCCCGGCGAGCCGGTCGTGACACCGGCGCCACCCACCCCGACGCAGGCAGCGACACCGACCTGACTCAGCCGGACGATCGGCGATCTGAAACCGTCCCGTCGATCGGTGCCGTAGACTCTGGATCGCTGCACGCAGCTCGGCCGCCCGTAGCTCAGTGGATCAGAGCGACTGACTTCGGATCAGTAGGTCGGGGGTTCGAATCCCTCCGGGCGGGCCACACGACCTGATGTCGAATCGGCCGTCCGGCGCCTCCCTGACCGGCCGCATGACGGGGTCGTCATACGTGGCGGCGTAGGCTGGGCATGGGCGTCCAGACTTATCTCGCCCCCTTGCCTGTCCCCCCGGCGACCGGTGGGCACTGGGCGCCCATCTCGTGATCCGGTCAGACGGACGAGGATCGGACCCTCCGCACGGGCCTGGCTCCGTGATCAGCCTCGGTCCCGGATCAGCCTCGGTCCTGCCTCGCCTTGAGCGCTTCGGCGTAGCGCTGGCGGAGGTCCTCGAACTGGTGCATCAGGTCTTCTGCCTCAGGCGTCCCCGCCGTCGCCTCCATCAGGCGATGCTCGACGGCACGCCATGCCTCGAGGATCACGGCCAATTCCTTGGCTGGGCTCACATGCTCGATCGGTGGAAGTGACGCGGCGTCCGGTACGCCCGACGTGGAGCGCGCCGTCAGTTCCTCCTGTCGCGCGAAGGCCAGCACCGCTTCGGCCGCGATGCGCACGGCCCGCGCCAAGGCGGCGAACGAGGGGTCGGACGGCAGCATGCCGCGCTTGCGCCGCTCGAGTGCGTCCGTCTCGGCGATCGCGATCATGAGCTGGTCCGACGTCGCTCGGAGCATCTCGGCCTCGGGCATCAGGTCCGCGTCGGGCGTCCAGTCGTCGCTCACGGGCCCTCCCTCCATGCGTGTGGCGATGGCGCCATTCTGGCGGGTCCTGACGCGAGTGGTACTTTCGGGTCGTTGCTGGGACGCACCACCCCCAGCACCATCGCCACACGGGTCCCGAGTCGCTCCCTGTCACTGGGGGATCGGTCGAGCGCCGGGACCCTGACTCCCTCCCCGACTGCGACGTGCCTCGATGACAGACCAGGCGTCTCGCTAGGCTCATGCCATGGATGCATCGACGTTGTCGCGTGCCTGGACCTGGCTGATCGCCGGCCCTGCCGACACGATCACCGAGGCAGACCGCCGAACCGTCGACGCGGTCGGGCTCGAGCTGCCAGTCCGGGCATCGATCGCCGTGGCCGCGACGACCTTGCTGCTGCTCGTCGACTTCTCGCGCGTGCTGATCCCGGGATCGATCCAGGATCTGGGTCACTCCGCAGCCGGCCTGCGGGCGATCGCGTTGGAACGGGTGGTGCTGTTCGGTGCGATCCCGCTGGCGATCGTCGTGGTCGGCTTCCGCGATCGACCCGCCCGCTATGGCCTCACCATCGGCGACGGCCGAGCGGGTGCCGTCCTCGCCCTGGTCGGCTGCCTCGTCATGACGCCGATCGTGCTCTGGTTCGCGACCCTTCCGGATGTCAGCGCCTACTACTCGGTCAGCGCTGCGCCGGTGAGCGAGGTCGTGATCACGAACGTCCTCGATCTGACGGCCTCGGAGTTCCTGTTCCGGGGCTTCCTGATGTTCACGCTGATCCGCGCCATCGGCCCGATCGGCGTGCTCATCAGTGTCATGCCCTTCGCCTTCGGGCACCTCGGCAAGCCCATCCTCGAGCTCCTATCGACGCTCGTTGGCGGCCTCGCCTACGGCTGGCTGGCGTGGCGCACGCGATCGATCGTCTGGGGATCGATCGCGCACGTCTACATCCTCAGCCTGGTGACCCTGGCGGCCGCGGCGGCCGTCGGGTCGGCCGCTACGCGGTGACCGCGGCCGGCAGCCAGCCCGGCTCCGGATCGCCGAACTTCCCGACGAGATAGTCGCGCGACGCCTCGACCGCGCGGCGCGGCCCGTCGAGCGCCGCAGTCAGCCTGAAGTCGCGCTTCATGATCCGGCCGTCGATGAGCACGGTCTTCACGTTGGAGATGTCCGCCGCGCACACCACCGCCCCGACGGGGTCGATGATCGGCGCGACGTTCACGGCGGAGCCGTCGAGCACCACGATGTCCGCCTTCTTGCCGGGCGTGATCGAGCCGGTCCGATCGGCCAGACCGGCGACGACCGCGCCACCCTGCGTGGCCCACGACAGAACCTGGCGCGACGTGATCAGCCCCGGCGACGCCGTCAGGCCGTCGAGGTCGTCGTCCCACGCCGCCTGGTGCTTCCGGCCACGCTCGGACCCGAAGATCGCATGCATCTGGGTGAACTGGTCGGCCGACGCGGTCGTAGCGACGTCCGACGACAGCGCGATCGGCACGTCGTATTCGAGCGCCTTGACGGCCGGCGCCCAGCCGTGACCCATCTGGATCTCGATCTGCGGGGCGAACGAGACGTTGCCACCGGAATCGCGGACGAGCCCCCACTCCTCGTCGGTGAAGTGCGAGCCGTGGACGTACGTCGTCCCGGGGTAGAGGAGGTCGAGGTCGCGCAGCCCGGTGATCTGCCCCTTCGTGTAGCCGAACCGATCCATGCCCACGTGGACCGTGATGTTGACGCCGAGCTCCTTGGCGAGCTCCCAGTCGTGACGCACGACATCGGCCTTGCAGAACCCCGTGCCACGCGTTGCCAGGCCCATCGTGATGAGGCCGTCCTCGGAGGCGAAGTACTGCTTCCGGACCCGCCGGGCGTCGTCGCCTGGTGTCGTGAGCTCACTCCCGGCGAAATCGGGACCGAACCACCAGTCCTGCAGCGAGGTGTTCGGGAAGCCATAGGCGAAGACCGAGCGGATGCCCGACTCCTGGAGACCCCGGACTGCCTCGTCGGCGTGGGCCGGCGTGTTCATGATGTGCGACCAGTCGACGAGCGTGGTGATGCCCGCGTTGATGCACTCCAGGGCGCCCCACAGGTTGGCGGCGTAGACATCGTCCGGGCGGTAGTGCGGCGCGAACTTGTCGAGGATCGAGCCGAAGTACGTGATCAACGCGAAGTCGGGCGCGCACGTCCGGATCGACGTCTCCCAGGTATGCCGATGGGTATCGATGAATCCCGGGATGACGATGTCGCCGCCAGCGTCGATGACGTCGGCGTCGGCCGCATCGAGGTTCGGACCGACCGCCTCGATCCGGTCGTCCTCGATGAGGATGTCGGCCTTCGGCAGCTCGCCGAGCTGGTCGTCCTGGGTCAGGACGATGCCGCCCTTGATCAGCGTCCGGTTGCTCACGTGTGCCTCCTCTCGAACGGGCTTATCGATCACGCCGCATGACGATCACGGTGTTCGCGCAGTCGCACCCTCCTCTGCCGGGCGCTGTTCGCGCAGGTGGGTCGCGACCGCGGAAAAGTCCAGACCGCCGTCGCCGGCCGCGATCAAGGCCTCGATGACGGCGAGGTTCGTGCTGGCCTGGGGCAGCGCCAGCTCGACGGCATCGGCCAGCTCGGCGATGAGCCGCAGGTCCTTCGCCGCGAGGTCCACGGCGAAGGCCACCGGCGTGCCGTCCGGATCGAGGAACGCCGCACGCTTGTAGCCGACGAACGGCGCTGCCACGGCACTCGCTGCCAGCACGTCGTACGCGCGCTCGCGCGCGATGCCGGCCCGCTCGGCGAGCACGAGACCCTCGGCGAGCGCCTCGTTCAGGCCGAAGATCACCGTATTAACGGCCAGCTTCATGGCCGTGCCGCTACCCAGCGGGCCGAGATGGAAGATCGTGCTGCCGTACGCCTCAAGCACCGGTCGCGCGCGCTCGAGGTCGTCGGCCTCGCCGCCGACCATCAGGGTCAGCGTGCCGCTCTCGGCGAGCGCGACGCTGCCCGACACGGGCGCATCGAGGACGCCCGCGCCACGCGCCCGGATCGCCGGCTCGTGCCGGCGGATCACGGCGGGGGGACGGTCGAACTGTCGACCAGCACGGCCCCAGGACGCGCCCCGGCGATCAGGCCATCCGGCCCGGCGTATACGGCGTCGACAGCCGCGCCATCCGCGAGCATCGAGATCGTGATGTCTGCGGCCGCCGCGACGTCGATGGGTCGGCCGACCGAGCGTCCGCCCAGCTCCGAGGCGAGTGCCTCGGCCGCCGCCGGGGTGCGATTCCAGACGACGAGGTCGTGGCCAGCGCCGTGGATGGCCCGAGCCATCGCGCTGCCCATACGACCGGCACCGACCAGGCCCACGGTCACCATCGCGATGCTCAGCGAGCCTCGTCGAGACGACGCGTGACGGTCTCGACGATGCGGTCAACGGATGGGATGGCCAGGTCCTCGAGCGCGGCGGCCGACGGCAACGGGATGTGTGGGGTAGTGATGCGGACGAGCGGCGCGTCGAGGCTGTAGAAGCCCTCGTCGGCGACAAGCGACACGATCTCCGCGCCCCAGCCGCCGACCCGCGGGTTCTCCTCGATCGTGAAGAGGCGGCTGGTCTTCGCCACGGATCGGAGGATGGCCTGGGCGTCGAGCGGTATCAGCGAGCGGAGGTCGAGGACCTCCGCATCGATGGCGTGGTCGGCGGCTAGCCGCTCGGCAGCGGCCAGGGCCTTGGGCACCATCGCGGCGAGCGCCACGAGGGTGACGTCGGATCCCTCTCGCAACACCGCTGCGTGGCCGAGTGGCACGACATGCTCGCCGTCGGGCACCTCGCCCTTCTCGGCGAAGAGCGCCTTGTGTTCGCAGACGATCACCGGGTCGTCGTCGCGCACCGCAGCGGCCAGCAGGCCCTTCATGTCGGCCGGTGTCGACGGTGCGACGACCTTGAGACCCGGGATGGCCATCGCCCAGTTCTCGATGCTCTGACTGTGCTGTGCCCCGAACCGGAGACCGGCGCCGTTGGCCGTGCGCAGGACGAGCGGGATCGACACCTGGCCGTCGGTCATGTAGCGGGTCTTGGCGATCTGGTTGGCGACCATGTCCCAGGTCACGGCGAAGAAGTCGCTGAACATCAGCTCGGCGATGGGCCGCAGACCGGTCATCGCGGCACCCATGGCGGCCCCGACGATGGCCTGCTCGCTGATCGGGGTGTCGCGCACCCGCTCAGGCCCGAACCGCTCGAACAGGCCCTCGGTCAGCTTGAACACGCCGCCTGCCGCCCCGACGTCCTCGCCGATGAGGACCACCGACTCGTCCCGCTCCATCTCCTGCGCTATACCTGCCGCGATGGCGCCGCGGTATGTCAGTTCCGCCATCGGGAGCTCCCGTCGGCCCAGACCTGCGTCTCGAGGACCTCGGCGGTGGGTTCCGGCCCGTCACGAGCCTCCGCCTCTGCGGCGGCAACCTTGGCCCGTGCCGCCTCGTCGATGCCGTCGAGCGTCGCGGCATCGATGCCGGCCGCCTCCAGCCTGACCCGGTAAGCCGGGATGGGGTCACGCGCCTTCCAGGCGGCGACCTCGTCGTCGGGCCGGTACGTGCCTGGATCGGCCCGCGAATGGCCGCCGTGCCGGTACGTGATCGCCTCGATCAGGGACGGTCCGTCGCCGGCCCGCGCCCGGGCGACCGCCTTCCCCGCCGCCGCATGCACCGCCTCGACATCATTGCCGTCGACGACGATCGGCTCGAGCCCGTAGGCGCTCGCCCGGTCCGCGGCAGGTCGGGCCACGGCGGTCACCTCGCCGATCGGCGTGTACTCCATGTACTGGTTGTTCTCGCAGACGAAGACGACCGGCGCCTTCCAGACCGCGGCCATGTTGAGCGCCTCGTGGAACGCACCGATGTTCGTCGTCCCGTCACCGAAGAAGCAGACCGCCACCTGACCCGACTTGCGGTACTGCGCGGACCACGCCGCGCCGAGGGCGATCGGCAGATGCGCCCCGACGATCGCGTACGACCCGAGGACCCCGTGTTCGACGCTGGTCAGGTGCATCGAGCCGCCCTTGCCACCGAGCAGCCCGGTCGAGCGTCCGAAGAGCTCGGCCAGGATCGGGCCCATCGGCACGCCCCGTGCGATGTTGTGGTTGTGGCCGCGGTACGTGCAGAACGTGTAGTCGTCGGCGCGCATCGCCACGGCGAACCCGGCGGCCACGGCTTCCTGACCCACGCCGAGATGGGTCGTGCCACGGACCAGGCCCTCGAAGAACAGTTCCTGCGCTCGGGTCTCGAGGAGCCGGCACTCCTGCATGAGCCGGTAGAGGGTCAGGCCGGTTTCCCGGTCCAGCGTGGCGGGTGCGGCGGTGACGGTCGCCATCGACGGTCGACGCGTCAGTACGCGTTCGCGACGAACAGCTCGTCGCTGGGGAACCTGGTGATGACGCGCGGGCCGTCGCGGGTGACGACGACCTCTTCCTCGATCCGCGCCGCGGAGACCCCGTCGGTGGCCGGGCAGTAGGTCTCGAGGGCGATGACCATGCCCTCCTTGATCTCGACCGGGTGGTCGAGGGAGTTGAGCCGGCTGATGATCGGGCGCTCGTGGAGGAACAGACCGACGCTGTGGCCGAACTGCAGCCCGAAGCACTCCATCTCGCTCGAGAACCCGAACTCCTCGGCCTTCGGCCAGACGCTGGCGACCTGGTCGGTGCCGACGCCCGGCCGCATCAGCTCGATCGAGGCGTCGATCCACTCGCGCGCCCGCTTGTACGCGTCACGTTGGGCGTCGGTCGCCCGGCCGACGGTGAACGTCCTGTAGTAGCACGTCTTGTAGCCCACGAACGTGTGGATGATGTCGAAGAAGGCCTGGTCGCCCGGACGGATGAGGCGGTCGCTGAAGACGTGCGGGTGGGGGCTGCAGCGCTCACCAGAGACCGCGTTGATGTTGTCGACGTGCTCGGAGCCCATCTCGAAGAGGCGGTGGGTCACGTTGGCGACGAGCTCGCTCTCGCGGATCCCGGGCTTGAGCTGCTCGGCGATGAGCTGGTAGGCGCCATCGACCATCGCGCAGGCGGTGTTCAGCAGGATGATCTCGTCGATCGACTTGACCTCGCGGGCGTCGAGCATCACCTGCTGCGCGTCGCGGACCGTCAGCTCCTCCGCTTCCAGCGCCGCGACCATCGGCGGCTCGACGAGGTCGACGCCGATCGGCATGTCGGCCGCGCCCTCGGCCTTGAGGATCGCGGCGATCTCACGGGCGGCGGACCGGAAGAGCCCGGCGTCCGGCGCGACGGCGCCGCGCAACCCGACCATCCCGGCGTGGATGTTCTCGGTCCGCAGCCATGGGCAGTTCAAGCGGTGATGCTTCGCGGCCGACCCGAAGTCCCAGATGTGGGGATCGCCGCCGCGCGACAGCAGCGCATAGCGGGTCATCTTGTCGCGGGCCCACTCCCCGATGTGGGTGCTCGTGACGTAGCGGATGTTGTTGAAGTCGAACAGCAGCATCGCGCCGAGGTCGGACGCGGCCAAGGCTTCCCGCGCGCGGCCAAGTCGGTAGGTGCGCAGCCGGTCGATGTTCCAGCGCTCTTCCCAGTCGACGTTCATCGACCCGGGTGAGGCGATCGGGCGACCCTGAGCGATGACCGGAGGGACGGTCGGAGTCGGGATCTCGACGGTCGTCACGGAAGCACCATCCTCCTGTCGTCGGTCGGCGCTCGGCTCCGCGCGACCTTGACACGGCCTTCAGTGTCGCTCTACGTTGTTCAACATCGTTACACAGCGAACACGATCGCGTCCAGTCCCAGTCGAGGGTGTGGTGGAGGGCTCACCGAGCCGCAGCGGACAGCCCGGTTACTCCGCGATGGGCGACCACCTGCGGGCCGCACGACGACGGCGGCACCTCAGCTTGCGCGAGCTGGCCGGCCGCCTCGGCCTGTCGCCGAGCCTCATCTCCCAGGTCGAGACCGGCCGTGCGAAACCGTCGGTAAGTACGCTGTACGCGATCGCAAACGAGCTCGACGTCTCGCTCGACGAGCTGCTGTTCAACGACGCGGGCCGAGCGGGACGCGGCGGCGATGCCGCCCTCCGGGTGGTCCCCACGGAGGTGGCGACCACCCCACCAGTCGCGGCGACGAGCGATCCCGTCCAACGCGCCGACGACCGCAAGGTCATCCGACTGGCCTCGGGCGTCATCTGGGAGCGGCTGACCACCGACTCCGTCCCGGGCATCGACTTCCTGTATGTCACCTACGAGGTCGGCGGTGCGTCGAGCCCCGAGCACGAGTTCCAACGCCACGGCGGTCACGAGTGGGGGTACGTCTTGAGCGGCAAGCTTGGTGTGACGATAGGTTTCGAAGACCACGAGCTTGGCCCGGGCGACTCGATCTCGATCGACTCGACGGTCCCGCACCGCCTGTACAACCGGGGAAGCATCCCGGTCCACGGCATCTGGTACGTGCTCGGACGACGGTCGCTGGACGTGCCGGGCGTGCGCGACGAGTGATGGGCGCGCCGAAACACGTCGTCGGACATCTCGACTGGTCGATCGGTGAGACGCCGCCGGCGCCCACCACGACGTCGAGCGGACTCGCTCGACAGCGGTTCATCGGACGGCCCGAAGGCGCCTTCCATACCGACCTTTCGGCGGTCGTGCTGCACCCCGGCGGTTGGCTCGCGCCCCACGTCCACAGCTACGAGGAAGCGCTGTACATCCTCGAGGGCGACATGCTGTTCCTCATCGGCGAGCGCGTGCACCGCGTGACTGGTGGCGACTACACCTTGATGCCGACGGGGATGCGCCACGGCATCGCGAACACGAGCACTCGGCCGGTGCGCTTCATCTCGCTCAACTCACCCCAGAAACAGGACCCGGACAGCGGCCGGACCGACACCTACTTCGAGGGGCCGCAGGACGTGGCTGCCTGGGAGGCCATCGCCGAGCGACCGCCCTTCGGCGATCCGACGCTTCGCCATGTCGGGCACTACGAGGGGACCGGCCCGCAGATCGAGGCGCTGCGAGTCAAGGATCCCGCGAGAGGACGCGCGCCCGCCGGCGCCGACACGGCGATCCTCGCCTACAGCGGGATCTCGGTGAAGATGCTGGTCGACCGCAACTTCGGCGCCGACCACGTGACGATGTTCACGGTCGACTACGAGCTCGGCGGGTCTGCCCAGCAACATGACCACCCGTTCGAAGAGGCGTACGTCTTCCTCGAGGGCGAGGTCGAGGGCGAGTTCGACGGTCAGTCGTACACGTTCCGACCGGGCGACTTCGCGTTCGCACCGGTCGGCTCGGTCCATGGCTTCTACAACACCGGGACGGAGCGAGTCCGCTGGCTCGAGACGCAGGCGCCCCAGCCGCCCGCGCGTCAGGCCTATCGATGGGTGGCCAGCTGGGAGACGTACGAGGCCGCGCGAGCGGCCGAGCGAGGAGGAGGCTGATGGCTGGATCGGTCGTCATCGTCGGAGGAACGCGGGCGATCGGTTTCGAGCTCGCCCGCCACTACGCGGAGGCAGGCGAGCAGGTCGTGCTGACCGGTCGGGATCCCGACAACGTCGCGTCGGCCGTCGCCAAGCTCGGTGGGAGCACCGGAGGGGCGACGTTCGATCTGGCCGAGCCGACCTCGATCGCGTCCGCGCTCGCCGACGTCGGGCCGGTCCGCCGGCTCGCGCTCGTGGCCATCGACCGCGACCAGAACACCGTGGCCGACTACGACATCCGCAAGGCCATCCGGCTGGTGACCCTCAAGCTCGTCGGCTACACCGAGGTGGTCCACACCCTGCGTGACCGCCTGACCGACGATGCGTCGCTGGTCCTGTTCGGCGGGATGGCGAAGGAGCGACCGTATCCCGGTTCGACCACGGTCACGACGGTCAACGGCGGCGTGGTCGGCCTGACGCGGACGCTGGTCGAGGAGCTCAAGCCGTTGCGAGTCAACTCGATCCATCCGGGCGTCGTCGGTGACAGCCCGTATTGGGCGGAGAAGACCGCGGCGGTGGAGCGATATACGTCGGAGACGCCGATGGGCCGCCTCGCGACCATGTCCGAGATCGTCGACGCGGCGGTGTTCCTGCTCGAGAACACCGCGGTCAACGGGGTCGACCTCATCGTCGACGGCGGCTGGCATACCAGGTAACGCCACGCTGTAACGGAGCGGGAGGCCCGACCCGCGGCGGGAAGCCCAACCCGCGGGCGGGAGCGTGACCCGCGGCGGGAGCGCGACCGGCGGCGGGAGCCCGACCCGCGGCGGAAGCCCACCCCCGATTCGCCGATTCCATCCTCGCCGGAGCGTCGCTGAGAGCGACATTGTCGCTGTGAGCGACGCTTTGGGCACAGCCGTGCGTGATCGATCGACCACATGACGCTTTGTCGCACACGGGGCGATCGGGCCACGCTCGTTCATCACCGGAGCGTCGCCGAGAGCGACATTGTCGCCGTGAGCGACACCATCACCGGGAGCACGCCGCCACCGGGAGTGGCCCCGCCGGGCGCACCGCACCGGAAGCCAGGCGTGGGCCGGGGCGCCACCGGCAGTGGCAGTTTCGGACGAATGAGCGTGGCGGACCGCCGGTTGCGACACATCTGACGCCTCACCACGCTCCGTCGTGCTCCATGCGCCGTTGGTGGTGGCGGGAGTGGCGTGGCGCCACTGAATGGTGGTGGCACGAGTGGCGCGGCGCCACTCGTGATGGCGGGAGCGGCACCGCCGGGGCGCGGCGCCACTGGTGGTGGCGGGGCGCTGCGACGTGCTACGCCCTCGCAGCCCCTGCGGCGCCCCAGCGCTTCAGCTCGGCGTCGAGATCGAGCGGCATCACGACGCCCTTGCTCTCGTAATCGCCCCACGCCTCGCGCGGGACACGCCACATGATCTCGAACTCGTTGCCGTCCGGATCCGCACCGTAGAGCGACTTGCTCACGCCGTGATCGGACGCGCCCCCAAGGGCACGCTCCTCCGACAGGGTCTGGGCGGCTGCCGCGAGGTCGTCGATGGTCGGGACCTCCCAGGCCAGGTGGTACAGGCCGACCGAGCCACGCGGGGGCCGGGGTGCGTCCGGGCCGACCGAGAACAGGCCGAGATCGTGATGGTTCTCGCCGGTCGCCGAACGCAGGAACACGGCTCGGCCGCCGAAGGCGCTCTCCACCACCTCGAACCCGAAGACACGGCCGTAGAACTCGGCCGACGTCGTGGCGTCACGGACGTACAGGACCGCGTGGTTCAGGCGCGCGACCGGGATGCTCATGACCTGCCGACTCCGCCGGTCTGGCTCGCCTCGCCGGCGGGGGCGCCGACCAGCTTCCAGCCGGACTGCCACGTGCCCTCGTTCACGATGTTGAGGGCCATGTTCAGGAATGCCATCGCCTCGAGCTGCCGCGCCCGGACGAGGGGGCCCACGTCGATCGGCCGCAAGCCGATCGCCCGAACCAGTTCGAGCACCGTCGCTTTCGCCGACGGATCGTCGCCCGCGACGTAGCCATCGAGCTGGAGGCCGTCCGCCATCGGGTCGGCCTGGTGCGCCGCGAAGAGTGTGTTGAAGGCCTTGACGACCGAGCTGTCGGGGAGGAGATCCGAGATGGCCTCCGCATTCGAGGACGACGTGTCGATCTCCGGACCCGACTCGCCGAAGGTGATCCGGTTCGAGACGTCGATGACCGCCTTGCCCGCTGCCGGCGCAGCGATGTCACGGGCAACCGCCGCGATGTCGCCGAACCCGACTGCCGCGATGACGACGTCGGCCTCGGCGGCCGCCTCGGCATTGCTGTCGGCCACGCGAGCCCCTGTCGCGGCCGCGGCATCGGCCGCGTCCTTGGGGTCACGCGACGTGATGATGACCTCATGGCCGGTCCGGCCGATCGAGGTAGCCAGGGCTCTGCCGACGGTGCCGGCGCCGATGATCGCGACCTTCATCGCATGATCCTCCATTCGTTCGAGACTCCGTGCCTCGGCTGGTTCGTTGCTTGTGCAACCATAACCCGCTGTTATACTGATGTCAATAGTGTTTTGACGAGGGCAAACTGGGATGGCAACTGAAACCAAGGCGACGGACGGCCGGAGCACTCGACTCGCGGTGGGATCACAGATCCGGCGCTGGCGCGGTATCCGCGGCCTGACCCTTGCCCGGGTCGCCGCGAGGAGTGGCCTCAATGTCGGCTACCTGTCGCAGATCGAGAACGACAAGGCATCGCCCTCGCTGGCCGTGCTGGGCCAGATCGCCGACGCCCTCGACGTCCCCGCCGCCTGGTTCCTCATGGGCGACGTCCCGCCACCCACGGTCGTCCGCGCACGCAAGCGGCCGGTCACCCGGGGCGACAAGGTACGGATCGAACACGTCGACGGGCGGTCGTCGCGAGACGTCACGATCATCGAGGTGCTCGCCAAGCCGGGTGGCCGCGTCGGGATGCACGCGCACGCCGGCGACGAACACCACCTCATCCTTCGTGGCAGGTTGCGAGCCACACAAGGCGAGCACACGGTCGAGCTGGGTCCGGGCGACTACCTACGCTGGGACGGATCGATACCGCACGAGGCCGAAGTCGTCGGTGACGAGGACGCTGCGGTGCTGATCGTCCGCATCCGACCGCGCGACTGACATTCGCGCGACTGACATTCGCGCGACTGACGTGGTCGTACCATCGCGACGTGACCCGTCGCGCGATCACCTACGCGTCCTACCTGAAGGTCCCCGAGCTGCTGTCGCTCCAGGTCGAGCGTTCCGCGGGCGCGGATGGCGCCGAGCACGATGAGCTCCTCTTCATCGTCGTCCACCAGGTGTACGAGCTGTGGTTCAAGTCGCTCCGTCACGAGCTCCAGGGCGTCCAACTCGCCCTCGAGGACGGAGACACCGACCGCGCGCTGCATCTGCTGAACCGTGTCCTGAAGATCCTCAAGACCCTGGTCGCCCAGGTCGATGTGCTCGAGACCATGACGCCGCTTCAGTTCCTGTCCTTCCGCGATCGACTCGATTCCGCGTCGGGTTTCCAGTCGGCCGGATTCCGGGCGATCGAGGCCATGCTCGGCTCGCGCGACAGCGCCGCCGTCGAGACCCAGCCCGAGGGATCGGCCGGCCGCCGATCGGTCGTCGACGCCCAGGCGGCGTCGTCGGTCTGGGAGTCGTTCCTCGGCTATCTCGTCGAGCGCGGCCATCCCATCCCCGACGACGCGACCGAGCCGGACGAGCGCGTCCAGGACATGCTGATCGCCGTCTACCGCGAGGACTCGGATGCGGCGCTCGTGGCGGAGCGGCTGGTCGACCTCGACGAGGGCATCCAGGAGTGGCGCTACCGGCACGTCAAGATGGTCGAGCGGACGATCGGCACCAAACGCGGGACCGGCGGCTCGAGCGGCGTGGAGTACCTGCGCGGGACCCTTTTCCGCCCGGCCTTCCCGGACCTGTGGGAGATCCGCTCGCGCCTCTGAACGGTGGGGTCGGATCAGGCGCGCGGCACCGACGTGACACGCGGGTCGCTGTAGCCGTTGCTCGCGATCTCCTTTGCCCGATCGCCGTAGACCGCCGTGCTGGGCGGCGTCGCAGCGCGGAATCCGTCGACCATCCGGTTGTACATCGAGAATGCGGCGGAGATCAGGACGGCGAGCTGGACGTCGGCGTCGGTCGCGCCAGCCTCGTGGGCAGCGGCGACGTCGCCGTCGGTCAGGGCCAGCCCATCGTGGCGGACGGTCCGGGCGATGTGCAGGAGCGCCGCCATCTTCGGGTCCAGCCCGTCGGACGATCCGACCTTGATCGTTTCGATGATCGGGATCAGCTCTACCGCGCCGTCGTTCTCGAGCAGGGCCGTCGCGAACGCTCCGTGGGAGTCCATGCAATAGAAGCAGTCGTTCGCGGCGGAGACGGCTGTCGCCAGCATCTCGCGCTCGGCACGCTGGAGCGTCGTGCCCGGGAAGTCGTGCACGAGCAGTTCGTCGGCGAGCCCGCGCAGGTGGACGCCCAGACCGGGTGTCAACCGGATCGCGGTCAGGATCCCGGGCGCGTCCGGCAGGCTTCCGACCAGGATCGGCTGCTGCGACCGGGCGAGGCGCTCGTCGTCGCGTGCCATCGGTGGCGTCTCCTTCGTTCGAGGGTGGATCGATGCAGTATCGGGCCCGGGGAGACATCGCGCGATCGACACCGTGGAGCTGGTCCACGCGGTAGACTTCGCGCCGACCCCATGCGTCCCCCGCGGCTCCCCCACGTCCGCGGACCTCTCATCTCGAACAGGTGGTGCCCATGAAGGTCGGTGTCGCCAAGGAGACCGCGCCCGGAGAACGGCGCGTCGCCCTGGTACCCGAAGCGCTCGGCCGACTGCAGTCGGCCGGGCTCGAGATCCTCGTCGAGGCCGGTGCCGGTGCCGGCGCGGCAATCCCCGACAGTGCGTTCGCCGAGGCCGGCGCGAGGATCGTCCCGACGGATGCGTTCTACCAGCAGTCCGACGTGGTGCTACGGGTCGCAAAGCCGACCACCGTCGAGACCGACAGGTTGCGCGCGGGGCAGGCGGTCCTCGGCTTGCTGGCCCCGCTCATCGATCCTTCGCTTGCGAAGGACCTCGCCGCGAAGGGCGTCACCGCCATCAGCCTCGACGCGATCCCGCGGACCCTGTCGCGGGCACAGTCGATGGACGCGCTCAGCAGCCAGGCGAACGTCGGTGGCTACAAGGCCGTCCTCCTCGCCGCCAATGCGTACGGTCGCTACTTCCCGTTGTTGACCACGGCCGCCGGCACCGCCAAGCCCGCCAACGTGCTCATCCTCGGCATCGGCGTCGCGGGGCTCCAGGCCATCGGCACCGCCAGGCGGCTCGGCGCGGTGGTCAGGGCATACGACGTCCGACCCGAGACGCGCGAGCAGGCGGAGAGCCTCGGCGCCCAGTTCGTGAAGCTCAAGACCACGATCGACGCGACCGGTGCCGGCGGCTACGCGCGCGAGTTGACCGCCGAGGAGCGGGGGGCCCAGCAGGCCGAGCTCAACGAGGTCATCGGTGGCATGGATGTGGTCATCACGACTGCGCAGGTCCCGGGGCGGAAGCCGCCGGTCCTGGTGACCGCGGATGCCGTCGCCCAGATGAAGCCTGGCTCGGTCATCGTCGACATGGCGGCCAGTGCGCTCGGCGGGAACTGCGAGCTGTCGAAGGCCGGCGAGACCGTCGTGACCCCGAATGGGGTGACGATCATCGCGCCGGAGAACCTGCCAGCCTCGATGCCGGCGGGCGCCTCCGCGTTCTACGCCCGCAACATCTCGGCGCTGCTCCTCGGCATGGTCAAGGACGGCGCGCTGCATCTCGACTTCGAGGACGAGGTGACGCAGGCGACGGTCATCACCAAGGACGGCCAGGTCGTGTCGGAGGCCGTCAAGAAGCTGCTCGAGCCCGGAGGCCAGGCATGACCCCCGAAGAGGTTGACGCTCTCCTCACCGCGCTGACGATCTTCACCCTCGCGATCCTCGTCGGGTTCGCGGTGATCAGCAAGGTTCCCGCCACGCTGCATACGCCGCTGATGTCGGGGGCGAACTCGATCCACGGCATCGTGCTCGTCGGCGCGATGCTCATCGCGGCGACCGCCAGCGGCGGTCTGAGCCAGCTGCTGTCGCTGATCGCGGTGGCGTTCGCGACGATGAACGTCGTGGGCGGCTACGTCGTCACCGACCGCATGCTCCAGATGTTCAGGAAGAAGCCGGTCGCCCCGAAGCCGGCCGCCGATGAGGCGGAGGCCTAGCGTGACCACGCTCGACATCATCGAGATCCTCGTCCGGATCTCCTGGCTGGCGGGGGCCGTGGCATTCGTCATCGGGCTGGCCCGGATGAACTCCCCGGCGACGGCTCGGAACGGCAACCTGGTGTCGGCCGGCGGGATGGTCCTGGCCATCAGCGCGACCGCCGTGCTGATCCTGGCCCGCCAGCTGCTCGCCCCGGAGAGCTTCGGCATCCGGGTCTCGAGCTGGGCGATCATCATCGGCGGGATCATCATCGGCGGCGGGCTCGGCCTGTACGCCGCGCGCATCGTGAAGATGACCGCGATGCCGCAGCTCGTGTCGCTGTTCAACGCGGTCGGCGGCGGTGCCGCAGCGCTCATCGCGATCGATGACTACCTCGGTCTGCTCGATGTCGCCCACATCCGGATCGACGAGCACATCTTCATCGTCCTCGACATCATCATCGGCTCGATCACGTTCACCGGGTCGCTGATCGCGTCCGGCAAGCTGCAGGGCCTGATCCCCGGCAAGCCGATCCTGATCCCGGGCGGCCGCATCGTGACGCTGGCCCTGGCCGCCGTCACCGTCGTCGCGGCGGCGGTGCTATTCGCGACCGGCGTGCCCAGCCTCGCGCTGATCCTTTTGATCCTGGCCGCGGCGCTGATCTTCGGCGTCACGATGACGCTGCCGATCGGTGGCGCCGACATGCCCGTCGTCATCAGCCTGCTGAACTCGTTCACGGGCACGGCGGTGGCGATGGCCGGCTTCGTGATCGACAACCCGGTGCTGATCATCGCGGGTGCGCTGGTCGGTGCGTCGGGCGCGATCCTGACCAAGTTGATGGCCGACGCCATGAACCGCTCGGTGATCAACATCATGATCGGCGGCTTCGGTGGGGGCGACGATACGGCGACCGCCGGCGCCGAGGCCGGCGGCTCGGTCCGGGCCATCAGCCCCGACGACGTCGCGATCCAGCTCGCCTACGCCCAGCACGTCATCGTCGTGCCGGGCTACGGCCTGGCGGTCGCGCAGGCGCAGCACGCAGTCCGTGAGCTCGCCGAGTTGCTCGAGGACCGCGGCGTCGACGTGAAGTACGCGATCCATCCCGTCGCCGGCCGGATGCCCGGACACATGAACGTGCTGCTCGCCGAGGCGAACGTGCCCTACCCGCAGCTCAAGGAGATGGACGACATCAACCCGGAGTTCGAGCGGGCCGACGTGGCGCTCGTCATCGGGGCGAACGACGTCACCAACCCGGCCGCCCGGCGACCCGGATCACCGGTGTCGGGGATGCCGATCCTCGACGTCGACAAGGCGAAGTCCATCGTCGTGATCAAGCGGTCGATGGGTAAGGGCTATGCCGGCATCGACAACGAGCTGTACACGAACGACAAGACCGGGATGCTCTTCGCCGACGCGAAGGACGGGCTGGCGGCGCTGACCGCGGCGGTCAAGGCGCTCTAGCCGCGGCATCGTTCCGGTGCGCCGGCGCACCGAGGGCGACGCCCATCTCGACGTTCGCCGCCGGTGTTGATCCCCGTTCGGACGGGGTCGAATCGGCCGCGCGATGACACCGTCGCAGCCCGTGTCGGTACTGGCCCGGGCAGGACCATCGCGCTATCCACTCTCGACGATTGTGCAATGTCGCCTGCAAGGACTCGCACAGTAGGCTCGGCCACGGGTCGACTCGATGTCGCCCATCACGCGATATCGACCGATCTTCGTCGGGAGTCCCCACTTCGATGCCATCGCTCCGCCTCCTCCGCATACCGCGACGTCGCCGTCGAGCCGAGGGCCAGACCCTCGTCGAGTTCGCGATGGTCTTCCCGATCTTCGTCACGTTGGTCATGGGCCTCATCGAGTTCTCGTTCGTCTTCAACGCGATGCTGTCGGTCAACTACGCCGCGCGCGATGCGGCGCTGGCCGCAGCCGAAGCCGGTGATACGCTCGGCGCGGACTGCGTGGTCCTGTCGGCGATCGAGAGCGCCATCGGCGCCCCGACGGCCGACAATCGGATCCAGCTGGTCGAGATCTACGAGGCGACGCCGAACGGGGTCATGCTCGGGAGCGCGACGACCTACACGCGCACCGGCTCGCAGCTGTGCACCTTCGTCGACGGCTCCACCTCGACCGTCCCCTACACCCGCACCGGGAACGGCTACCCCGAGGCGAACCGCTGCAACATCCTCGGCGGTTGCGACGTCGTCAACCCCAACGACACGGTCGACAACATCGGCGTCCGCATCACCTACACGCACGCATGGGTGACGCCGCTCCGCAACTTCGTCGGCGGCGGCGGGGGCGGCCTGTCCTTCGACCGCTCGAGCATCATGCGCATGGAGCCGGTCCTGTGACCGCCCTGCGACTGGGTCGGCGTCCGACGGCGCGACGCGACCGAGAGCGAGGCCAGGGCCTCGTCGAGTTCGCGATGCTGGTGCCGGTCTTCCTGCTGATCCTCGTCGGCATGCTCGAATTCGGGTTCGTCTTCGATCACACGATGACCATCAGCTACGCCACGCGTGAGGGTGCGCGCAGCGGCTCGGCCTTCGCGTCCGGCAACACGACGACGATGATCTGCAACCCGGCCGATGGGGGCCTGGAGGTCGACAAGAACATCGTCGCCGCTGTGCAGCGGGTGCTCGAGGCGCCCGGGTCGCAGGTCGTGCTGAGCCGCGTCCAGGAGATCCGGATCTATCGGGCGACCGCGAGCGGCACCCAGAGCGGCGGCTCGGCCAACGTATGGAACTACGCAGCGGGCAGCGGCCCGGTCGTCGACGGCCAGCCACTCGACTTCAGCCGTACGACGTCCGGCTGGAATGCCTGCTCACGCGTGAACTTCTGGTCGGGTGGCGTGGCGCCCGATTCGCTCGGCGTGAGCGTGACCTACTCCTACCAGTACATCACGCCGTTGCGCGCGATCCTGAGCTTCTTCGGGCCGAACGGTACGCCGACCCTGCCGATCACGGACCGGTCGGTGATGGCCCTCAACCCGACGGACTGACCGCAGCGCGATGACCGACGTCGAGCCGACCCTCGATCCGGAGCGCCTGACCGACACACAGCATGGGCGACGCGGCCAGGTCGCCGTCATCTTCGCCGGCGCGATGCTGCTCTTCGTGCTGCTGGCCGCGACCGTCATCGACCTGTCCTGGTACTGGACGAACAACCTGCGCATGCAGCGGGCGGCCGATGCCGCCGCGCTCGCCGGTGTCGTGTTCCTCCCCGGCGATACCGCGAACGCCTACGCGGCCGCCCGCGTCGAGTCGGCCAAGAACGGCTACACCCATGGCGCCGGTGGCATCATCGTGACGCCACTGCAGGATCCGGCCAACGAGCGCCGGCTCCTGGTGACGATCAGCGGACCGGTCAACACGTTCTTCGCGCGCGCCGTCGGCATCTCCACGTGGCCGGCCCAGCGGACCGCCAAGGCCGACTTCGTGCTGCCGGTCCCGATGGGCAGCCCCGAGAACTACTACGGCGTGGGCTACCTCATCGAGCCGGTCACGACGACGACCACGACCACCACGCCCGGCTCGGGCAGCTCGGCGAGCCAGCATCCCGCGACGGCTCCCGGCGTGGCAGGCTGGACGGCGAGCGCCGGCAACCTCGTGTCGGCAGTGGCGGACGCCACCGGCAACACCACCCACGTCGTCACCACGACAGGCAACGGCACCCAGCAATACGGCAACTTCAGCCTCACGAGCGGCCTCGCCGGCAACCAGACCCTCACGGCCGTCACCGGGCTGCAGGTCACCCTCAACGACGCCAGGATCTCGGCCGCGTGCGGCGGTGGCAGCGTCGCGCGGGTGCGCGTCCACGTGTCATGGGATGGCGTGAACTGGTCGACCGCAACCACGGAAACGGCCAACCTCGGCACGAACACGACATCGGGCGACTACGTCCTCGGCAGCACCTCGAACATGACTGCATGGCCGAAGTCGACGGGCACCTGGAATCAGCCGTCCGACCTCGCCAACGGGAACTTCATCGTTCGGCTCACGGCCGTCAAGGGCGCCGGATGTGCGGGAACGGTCCAGGTGATCGTCGATGAGGTGATCGTCCGCGCTTGGTACAACTACAACACCGTCACGACGACGACCACCACGACGCTCCAGCAGAACAACGTCACCGGACCGGGCGGCCAGGCATTGACGCCGCAGAAGTTCTGGGGCGCCATGCAGAGCCAGGGCGCACCGAGCATCCAGGGCGATGCGTACATGACCAAGTACGAGACGCGCAAGTCCAGCTCCAACGGCCTGGACTCGACCAACCCGGATGCCAACTACGCCTGGCAGGACTTCTACAACTACGCGGTCGAGATCCCCGCCGGTTCGTCGAATGGGGCCATCTACGTCTATGACGCGGGTTTCTGCGACGGGACGACAGCGGCCGGCACCGGCGAGAACTGGACCGTCGGCGGGACGAATGGCAACGGCACGCGACAGCCAGTGAGTGCCTACTTCAACGTCTACGACACGCAGGAGACCCTGCTCAACAACCAGGACGACACGTTCGTCAGCGGGAGCGGCACCAACTACCGGCGGTTGTCCTTCCAGGATCACCAGATCTACGGCCTGCTGACACCGCCGCAGACACCGACGTCAGGCATCGGCGACTGCAGCGCATCGAGCTGGCACCTGGGCTGGACGCAGATCGCCAGCGGTCTGGCCGCTGGCACCTATCGGATCCACTCGTACTCCACGGACGCGACCGCTCTCAGCGACCAGGACGACTCCACCGGGCTCAATGCGTTCGCCTTCTACGCCAACGCGACCGGCGGGACGCCGCGCATCTACGGCCTCGGGGCGATGGAGGCGTATGTCCGCCTCCCCGGCGGCCAGGCCTCCGAGTTCTACCTCGCCCAGATCGACGCGGTCCATGCCGGCAAGACGATGATCATCAACCTGTGGGACCCGGGCGATACCGGATCCCTCTCGGCCAGCCTGGAGATCCTGCAGCCGACCGGCTCCGGCTTCGCGCCCGCCACGTTCGACTACCAGGGGACCGTCGGGACCACGGCCGGTGCAGCATCCGCATGCGGCTCGCAGTCCGGGTCCGGTGCGACGTCGATCACTACCAACACCGGTGGTTCGAGCCTGTACAACGGTTGCTGGCTGTCGATCGAGATCCCCCTGCCCACGACCTACTCGGCACCGACCGACCCGGTTTCCGGCGAGGACGGCTGGTGGAAGATCCGCTACACGATGGGCGGGAGCACCAGCTCGTTCAGCACCGACCTGACCACGTGGCAGGTCAACATCCGCGGCAACCCGGTCCACCTCGTCCTGCCGTAGCCCGGCGCCCGACCGCGGCCGCCGCACGGATCCGGAAGTCCGGGGGCCGACCCGGACCATCGACTGCCCCGGCGACGGGTTTCGTAAGGGACCCTGCAAGGCACGTCACCGATGCTCAGACCCTATTCCCGGACTGTCACCCGGAGCCGCCTCGAATGAATCATCTCGATCCGATCCATCCCGACTCGCCGGCCACGGCGACCGATCGCCGCGATCGCGGCCAGGTCGCCGTGATCTTCGCCGGCGCGATGCTGTTGTTCGTCCTGCTCGCCGCGACGGTCGTCGACCTGTCGTGGTACTGGACGAACAATCTGCGCATGCAGCGCGCGGCCGATGCCGCCGCTCTGGCCGGCGTCGTCTTCCTGCCGAGCGCGGTGCCGTCGGCCGTCACGACCGCCCGTGCCGAGGCCGCGAAGAACGGCTACACCCACGGGGCCGGCGGCGTCGTCGTCACGCCCGTCCAGGACCCGGCCAACGATCGGCGCCTGCTCGTGACCATCAGCGGTCCCGTCAACACGTTCTTCGCCCGCGCGGTCGGGATCAGCCAGTGGCCCGCCCAGCGCACCGCCAAGGCGGACTATGTCCTGCCGGTCCCGATGGGCAGCCCGCAGCACTACTACGGCGTGGGCTTCTATCAGCGCCGACAGGCCACGACCAACCTGATCCCCGCCAACACCGACTGGAACCCGACCGCGCAATCCGTGGCCGGCGGCCAGTGGACCAACCCGGATCGGGCGTTCACGAACGACAACCTGTTCACCACCGAGGACACCAACAACCAGACCCAGATCTGGGGGAACTTCAACCTCCAGGCCGAGATCCCGACAGACGCGACCCTGGTCATCGACGGCCTCGAGGTGCGGCTGCAGGACGTCCGACTCACCGGTAGCGGGACATCGACGAACTGTCGGGTCCAGGTCGCCGTTCGCAAGACGTCGAGCGGGACGTGGTCGGCCAACGTCGCCACGCCCGCGCTCACCACTGCCGATACGGACCCGGTCCAGGGCAGCAACGCGAGACCTCGTCGATGTGGACACCGCACACGACCTGGACCCGCAACGACTTCGCGAATGGATCGTTCCAGGTCCGACTGACATGGAACGACGGCATCGCGGGTGTGCGCGACACGCAACGTCCAGCTCGATCAGCTCGAGGTCCGGGTCCAGTACCACACCACCACGACGACGTTCTCGGACGTGACCTCGTCGGTCAACGATCCAGCGACCGGCACGGCCCTCGCCTCCCAGGGCTTCTGGGGCGCGGTCTTCACGTCCGGCGGCATCCGGGAGAACGGCGATCGCCACGCGCCGGCGTTCCTCGGCAACGGCACCGGCGCGCCGGCCAACAGCGCCAATCCGAACTACGACTCGGACGGCTACGACTATCTGATCGAGCTCCCTGGGGGCTCAGGCCAGGTCCGCGTCTTCGACCCGATCTTCTGCGCCACCGGTCCGAATCCGACCGGCGGCTCGTACGGGGCGGGCGACCACTGGACGGGCACGCCGACCGGCCAGGTCGAGGCACCGGTCTCGGTCAGGTTCCAGCTCTACAACACCAACGGCACCCCGGCCAACGAGAGCGACGACGGCGCCCCTGTCGGCACGATCTCGTACGACCCCGGGAGCGCCACGCTCGGCGACTTCAGCGGGAACTACGGGACGCCGACCAACCAGGGCGACGCGAATGCGCAGGACTGCTCGGCGAATGCCGCCCACAACCAGTGGGTGTCGATGAGCGGCAGCGCTCTGCCGGCGGGTGTCTACCGCCTCAACGTCAACACGACGTTCGACGCGGACAACATGAACGTCGGCGCCGAGAACCTCTTCTCGATCTGGTCCACCTCGGCCGGGTCGTCACGCGTCTACGGCAGCGGTCGGATGGCCGCCTACACGAACCTCGACGGCGGTCTGCAGGCGTTCTACTTCTCGCAGATCGAGGCGGTCCACGCCGGCAAGCAGATGGTCATCGAGCTGTTCGACCCGGGCGAGGTCAGCGGCAACGGCTTCCTGCGGTTCCAGAACCCGAACGGCAACGTCTACAACTACGCCACCTTCGACTGGGTCTCCGACGACGGGCGCTCGGGCAATGGCGTCACGCAGATCCAGACGTCCATCAACGGGGCCGCGCAGTTCAACAACCGGCTCCTGACGATCACCGTCGACCTGCCCACGACCTACGGCAGTACCGGCCTCAACCCACCGGGCGACATCACCAACGAGCAAGGCTGGTGGCGCGTGGAATACAACGTCACCGGCGGCAACGACACCACCACCTGGGCGGTCAGCATCCGCGGCAACCCGGTCCACCTCGTGCTCCCGTAACCCATCCGCGATCCACGCGGCAAACGACCGCCGGGCGAGAGCCCGGCGGTCGTGATTCGGGGCCACCGATCCGCACGACACCGGACTGCCGCAGACCCCACCCGCTGGTGCGCGGCGCCAACACCTTCGGCCCGTCGAGCCCCCTTGAAATGTTGGCGGCAAGGTGGCCGTGTAGTAATACCGTCCCATGGAACCCATCGGACGAAAGTACTACCGACCCCGTCGTAGGCAGCGTCGAACTCGCGGCCAGTCGCTCGTCGAGTTCGCGCTCGTGCTCCCGGTCTTCCTGCTGGTCCTCTCGGGGATCATGGATTTCGGGTTCCTGCTCTACTCGCGGATGACCGTCATCAACGCTGCGCGCGAAGGGGCGCGCGTGGGCATCACCTACTCGGAGACCCCGACGCAGATCCCGGCCCATGTCACCAACCAGGTGACCGGCGCCGGCGGTGGATTGCTCAACGCAAGCATGGTCAGCGTCACCTGCCTCCCGACCGGCGGCACGTCGCCGGCCTGCGGCGGTGGCAGCTTCACGAACGCCAAGCCCGGCGACTCGGTGCGGGTCAGCGTCACCTACCCACATCGAGCGTTCTTCCCGCTGCTCTTCGGGCAGACGATCAACCTGACCTCCACGGTCCAGATGACCCTGGAGTGAGCCGCCGCTAGAACGCGGCTCCGGGCCCCACGGGCCCACGCCAACGACACAAAGAGGGGGGATCGACCGTTGCTGCACCGACGCCGCCGTGAGGGCGAACGCGGACAGATCATCGTCCTGTTCACGTTCGTGTTCGTCGCGATCCTCGCCTTCGCGGCGCTGGTCGTCGACGTCGGCCTGCTCCGCAACAACCGCCAGAGCCTGGCGAATGCCCTCGACGCCGGCGCGCTTGCCGGCGGGACGCTCCTGCCCGTGGACGGGACGCAGAGCGGTCACGCGGCGGCGATCCTGGCCCGCGTCAACCAGCAGATCCAGGCGAGCTATCCCGGCCTCACGTCGTCGAACTACACGATCACCTTCCGGTGCCTCATCGGGGTCAACACGAGCGGCCAGCCCTACATCAGCCGCGACATCCCGGCGGTGTGCGATCCGCGCAACGCGCTCGGCCACTATCCACCGGTCAATTCGGACTTCATCGGTGCGGGACCGACGCGCAGCTCGAACTGCGACCCGAACCGTGGTGACCGGTGCAACGCCATCGTCATCAACGGCGCGATCACCAACCAGTTCTCGTTCGGGCGAGTGGTCGGCGTGAACCAGGGTTCGACCGGCGTCGTCGTGTCGGCGGCCTGCAACGGGCCATGCGGCCAGCCGCCGTTCGCGCCGCTCGACGTCGTCGTCGTGATCGACCGCACCAACAGCATGTCCGGCGACGAGACCAACCTGCGCAACGCGGCCCGCAGCGTGCTGACCTCGTACGACCCGAACATGCAGCACGTCGCGCTGGGGATGCTCGGGCCGAGCACCATGAGCCAGTCCTGCAGCGGCTCGCCGGGCAACGTGCGGGCCATCCCGCTCGACGTCGG
Source organism: uncultured Chloroflexia bacterium (assembly GCA_963831715.1). Classification (GTDB taxonomy): domain Bacteria; phylum Chloroflexota; class Limnocylindria; order Limnocylindrales; family CSP1-4; genus SPCO01. Next base: position 598,585 of record CAWHRB010000001.1, read on the forward strand.
CACGTCGGGCATCAACCTCGAGGGCGAGAACACGGACGAGACCAACGAGGCGGAGGCGAACATCTCCATCAGCCGTCCGAACGGGACCTCGAGCGGCGACTTCATGCTTGCCCAGATCACGTTCGACGACGGGTCGAGCGTGCCCACCATCAACGTCCCCAACGGCTGGACGCTGGTCCGCCGCACCGACCACGGGACGAATCTCGGTCAGGCGATCTACTACAAGGTCGCGACCGGCAGCGAGCCGAATGCCTACACGTGGGGATTCCGGACCGGCGGTGGCGCGGACTACCCGACCGAGGCAGCGGGCGGCATCCTCACCTACTCCGGCGTCTCCACCGCGAGCCCGTTCGACCCCGTGGCCAGCAGCCCGACCATCGGAACCGGTGCCACGGGCAACAGCAACACCCTCACCGCGACCGGCGTCGATCCCAACACGAGCCCGACGAAGGTCGTGGCGTTCTTCGGCCACGAGAACGACACGTCGATCTCGACGCCGAGCGGTATGAACGAGCAGTACGAGAACCAGGTCAACAACGCCGGCCAGGACCTGACGATCGCCGTCGACGACGACACCCAGAACAACGCGAACGCCACCGGCAACAAGGCCGCCAACGCGGGCTCGAGCGCGATGTGGATCGCCAACCTGGTGGCCCTCCGCTCGCAGCCGAGCGAGTACGGCACCGACACGGTCGCCGACCTGAGCAAGTGGATGATCGTCGGCCTCACCGGGACCGGTGGCGGTCAGCAGGTGAACGAGGCCTACGCCACGAACGGCATCCTCAACAACAGCTCGCAGATCGCCAAGGCGATCGCCTGCTTCCAGCTGTCGAGCACGGGCACCAACCTCTCGACCCCGATGCGGATGGCCCACGCCTACCTCGAGGCCTACGGACGGCCTGGGGTCAAGAAGGGCATCATCTTCGAGTCCGACGGGACGCCGAACTACAACGGCAACTCGGGCGACCCGAACAACTACACCTGCGCGGAGGCCCTCGACGCGGCGGCCGACGCGAAGACCGCCGGGATCGAGATCTTCACCATCGGGTTCGACGTCGCCGGCCAGAACTGCCCCGATATGAGCAAGACCGCCACGGTGGCCCTGGCCGAGATGGCGACCGGGCCGATCCTGGGCGGCACCTCATGCGGCTCGAACGGCGCCGAGAACCGTGACGGTGACCATTTCTTCTGCGAGCCCGCAGGGTCGGACCTGAGCGCCGTCTTCCAGGCGGCCGCCGTCCAGCTGGCGGGGATCCGCTCGCACCTGATCAATGTCTATCCGGCACCGTACGTCACGAGCGTCTCGCCGTCCGGCGGACCGACCGGCGGCGGCAACACGATCACGATCAGCGGTAGCGGCTTCACCGGCGCGACGGCGGTGGTCTTCGGCGGCGCGAATGGATCGAACGTCACGGTCGTCAACGACTCGACGGTGACGGTACGCGTCCCGGCGGGCTCATCGGGCCAGACCGTCGACGTACGCGTCGCCTCTCCGGGCGGCACGTCACCGATCGTGACGGGCGACCAGTACACGTACAACTGACGCCGCTCCGCATCGGCCGCGATAGCGGCGACCGGCGACCCGGGCCTAGGCGGACGGCACGACCGCGGCCGTCCGCGGCACGACGGTGATATCGGACATCTCGAGCGGCGCCAGCGAGCCGAGCGACTCCGCGACCACGACCGCGTCGTCGTCGGGCTCGAGCACGAAACCGGTCTCGGGATTGACGAATGCGTGCCCGCCGCGGTTGATCGACAGCAGCGTCGCGCGGTGGTCCGTGCGCAGGCGCGCCGCCACCTCATCGATCGACAGGCCGAAGTAGGCCTCCGGCAGCGTGATCCGATAGAGCTCCGAACCCTCGCCTCCCGAGACGATGTCGGTGACGATCGCGCTCAGGCCCGGGTAGAGCGCCGAGCGTGCGAGCAGGTGCGACGCGATCTTCGAGGTCACGAGCAGCTCGTCGACATCGGCCCGTCGGAAATGCGGTTCATGCTTGGGGTTGTTGACCTCGGCGACGGTCCGCACGCCCGGCGCGGCATGCTCGATCGCAAGGATCGTGAGGATCGAATGCATGTCCGCCTCGTCGGACGAGTCGCGCGGGAAGATCAACGCGGACGCGGCCTCCGCGATGCCTGCGCGCTTGAGGTCCTCCTCGTTCGTGGCATCCCCGCGAACGAAGTACACGCCGTCGCCCGCGGGGTTCTTGTCGACGTCGGCGATGACGACGACCTTCGCCGTGTAGTCGTCGCCGCGGAGCTCGGCGATCAGATCACGGGCGGTCGTGTTCCAGCCGCACACGACGATATGGTCCTTGTATCCGGAAGCACCCAACCCCTGGCCCTCCTTGAGCAGGAAATCGATGACCATCGCGACAAGTGCGCCCGTGATCATGCCCAGCATGGCGACGCCGAACAAGATCAGGAACCAGCCGATCAGCCGGCCGGCGGGCGAGGTGACGTAGGACGAGTCGCCCTGACCGAGGACCGTCGCGACCCCCCAGTTGAACGAGTCGAAGACCGACTCGAACGTCCATGACTTCTCGAACAGCGTGATGAGCACGGCGGCCACCAGGACGAACCCGATGATGCCCTGGGCGAGCGATATGAAGAACCGCCGGTCGAGCTGACCGCGCATCCGGCCAAGGTGCCACAGGACGCGCCGGATGACCGGTGCGTCGAAGAACGGCAGCGAGCGCGGCAGACGGGGTCGCCTCATCGGTCCGATCGTGCCACACGGGCCTATCCGGTCGCCAGCCTCGATCGCGGCGTCGTAGCGTCGGTTGCGCCGTCAGCCCGTCGTCGCGGTGCTCTCGTCGATCGTCACGCCCTTGATACTGGCCACGGACGCAGCCACTTCCGCGGCCGTGGCGATATCGCGGGCGCGCAGCTGGAGGTCGGCCGTCAAGCGACCGTCCTGGCTGGCTGTGGTCGTCAGGTGCGACAGGGTCCCGCCACTCGACGTGATGGCCGACTCGACCCGGGCGAACGCCTCGGGATCGTCGATGTGCAGTCGCATCCGGACGACGTGCGGGTCCCGGCCGATGATGCGATCCGTCACCAGCCGCAGCGGCCACAACGACACGATCGCGATGGCGGTGATCGTTGCCGCTACGACCCACACCCCGGCGCCCGCGGCCATCCCGACGGCGGCGACAGACCACAGGCTGGCGGCTGTCGTCAGGCCTCGGATCGTGGCGCCCTCCTTGAGGATCGCTCCGGCCCCGAGGAACCCGATGCCCGAGACGATCTGCGCGGCGATGCGCGTCGGGTCTCCGCCCGGTCCTTCCGCCAGCGCGATCGACAAAACGGTGAACCCGGCAGACCCGAGAGACACCAGCAGATGCGTGCGCATGCCGGCCGGGTGGTCATGCAGCTCGCGCTCCAGCCCGACCAGCGCACCCAGGAACGCCGCGAACAACAGACGCGCGGCGTAGCCGGTGTCGGCACCGAGGTCGACGAACATGGGACCGCCAGTCTACGCGCGGGCTGGCGGCCTCAAGAGTCCACCCGCGACCATGTCCAGTGTGCCCTCGATGATCGCTTCGCGCTCCCCTTCGGGCAGCAGGCCATCGCCCAGCAAGACGGCTGCACCATGGACCGCGACCCATGCGAACGCCTCGGCTCCGCTTCGGTGCACCGCCAGCAGGCCGGCCGCCTGGATCGCGTCGAGTGCCTCGGACAAGAGCGCGTAGGGGGATGGTTCGTCGGGGACGTAGAGGTCGGGCGGGCACGCGCGGAACGCGACTTCGAAGAGGCCCGGCTCGTCGAGCGCGAAGGTGATGTAGGCACGACCCGTGGCTCGGAAGCGGGCGACCGGCGGCGAGGTCACCTCGGCCGGCACCGCCGTCGTGGCATCGATCATCCGCCGCGCCAGGGATTCCCGCGCCTCGGACCCGACCTGGGCGAGCAGGCCCTCGCGGTTCGGGAAGTGGCGGTATGCGGCGCTCGGCGAGACGCCTACGCGTCGAGCGGCCTCGCGCACGACGACCCCGTCGGCCCCGCCAGTGGCGGCCAGGTCAGTCGCGGCCGACACGAGGGCTCGACGCAGGTCACCGTGGTGGTAGGGGCGCACGCCTGTCACCGATGCTGTCACGCGTCCATGTTGACACCGTTCACATCGACCTGTAAAGTAGACGGTGTTCACATCGACAGCGATGACGACAGGAGACGGCGCCATGGCAGAGGTCATCAACGGTCGCCACACGGCCGGGCTCGACGACGATGTCGTCGTCTTCCTCATCGGCATGCGCATCAATCGATGGCGGCGTCTGCGGTCGTGGCTGCCGGCGTTCCGGGCCATGCCGCGCATGCTGCGCGAGCTGGGTGCCGATCCAGATCTCGGGTTGCTGCGTGTGCAGAGCTTCTGGGCCGGGCGAGTCATCATCGCCGTCCAGTACTGGCGCTCGTTCGAGCACCTCGAGGCGTTCGCGCGGTCGCGGGACCACGAACACCTGCCTGCCTGGCGCGAGTTCAACCGCCTGGTCCGCGACAACGGCGACGTCGGCATCTTCCACGAGACATACCGGGTGGGGCCTGGGACCGCCGAGACGTTCTACGGGAACATGCCGCCGTTCGGACTGGCCGCTGCGGTCGGGCTCGTGCCGGTGCAAGGCCGCGGACAGACCGCGGCGCGTCGGATGGGGACACGGACGACGGACGAGCCGGCAGTCGCGCCCTACTGATCGGCGACCGTCACGTCGACGACATCGGCCCCGAGTGCGGCGACGAGATCGGCCGGTACGAGATGGAGGTTGAAGCCGAACGCGCCCCCACCGACCGACACGACGGGCTGGTCCGTGACGGCTGCATCGACGATGACCGGCCATGGCCGCGTCGAGCCGAACGGCGTGATCGTGTAGCGTTCATAGCCGGTAACGGAGCGCGCCTCATCCGCGTCGGGCAGCGTCATCCGGCGCACGCCCAGATGCGCGCGGAGCTTCGGCCAGTCGAACCGCCGGCCGGCGGGCACGAGCACGAACAGGTAGTCGTCCTCGCCGCGGCGGACCACGATCGTGCGCAGGAGGGCGCCGAGCGGAATGCCCTGGAGGCTGGCCGCTTCCTCGGCGCTGCCCGCTCGCTCCGTCCGGACCACCGTGTGCGGGACGCCCGTCGCGGCGATCGAGGCGATGGCCGGGGTGTCGCCGTCGGTCGCCACGTCAGCCGCTGAACACGCTGCCGCCGTTGGGCGACAGCACCTGACCGACATACGCATCGCCGCCAGGACCGGCCAGGAAGGCGATGGTCGCGGCGATCTCCACCGGCTCGAGGAAGCGACCGATGCGCATGTTCGCGAGCTCGGCCTCGATGGCGGCCGGGTCGTTGTCGCGCAGCATCGGCGTATCGACCGGCCCGGGCGCAACGGCATTCACGAGGATGCCGGCCGGCGCGAGCTGGTAGGCGAGCGCTCGGGTGAACCCGACAAGCGCCGTCTTGGCCGTCACATACTGCACGCTCTGGTTGCCGAGCCACACGGCCTCCGAGGCGATGTTGACGATGCGGCCCCAGCCGATCTTCGACATCCCGGGCAGGGCGGCCTTCGTGACATGGAACGCGCCGTCGACGTGGACGTCGAGCACGCGCCGCCAATCATCGAACGAGATGTCGACGAACGCCCCGGCGCCCGGCACGCCCGCGTTGTTGACGAGGACGCCGACCGGCCCGTGTTTGGTAACGAGACCGTCGACCGCCCGCGCGACAGCGCCTGCGTCGGTCACATCGGCGACGAGGGCTTCGGCGCGGCCGCCCGCAGCGACGATCGAGGCAGCGACGCCCGCCGCGCCGCCGCCATCACGATCCAGGCAGCCGACGACCGCCCCATCGGCAGCGAGCCGCAGCGCGGTCGCCTGGCCGATCCCGGATGCCGCGCCGGTCACCAGGGCGATACGACCGTCGAGCGGGCGTGGATCAGCCATGCTGCCCCGCGAAGCGGGCCAGGTGGATCGGCCGATAGCGGTCATAGAGCGTCACGATCAGCGTCAGCAACAGCACGAAGACGAGGGCGTGCTCGAGCCGGCGGCCGGTCAGGGTCGAGAGCGCGACCTGGCCGATCGCCACGACGACCACGTTCACGGTCAGCATGGCGCCGAACTGGCGGAGCGTGGAAGCCCACTCACGTCCCCGCCGGACCAGGCCTTCGCTGATGATCGTGTTCACGACGATCACGACCGCGACCCCGAGCGCGGTCCCGAGGGGACTTGTGTCGACCCCGGGCAGCATCCGTCCGAAGATGATCGATACCAGGGACACGAACACGATCTTCTCGAGCAGCTCACGGTCGATCAGCCGCTCGGCCAGGCCGTGTCGCTCCCGCTCGATGAGGGCCAGGTCGACCGGTTGCTGGCGTTCATCAGCGTCGAAGGTCAGTGGACGGTCGGCCGGCGGCAAGCGTCGCGTGAACAACCACCACACGCCGACCGCGAGGAGCCCGATCACGACGGCAACCACGATGATCACGCCGGGTCGATTGGCGATCGCCTCTGACCACGTGGCGTCGGTGGACACGCCGAAGATGGCCGTCTTGATGAGATCAGTCGTGTCGAGCTGGGCGACGTGGATCCACCATTCCTGGGGCAGCTTGATGACGATCCAGATGAACGCGGCCGCGCCGATGACCAGCCGCTTCGTCATCCGCCGCGGATCCCAGCGTGCGCGGACGGCCTCGTAGAAGTCGAAGAAGTACTCGAACGTATTCGGGAATACCAGCAGGACGGCGCGGATCTGCGTCAGCTCGAACAGGACGACGCCGACAAGACGGTAGTAGTAGAGGAACCGGCTGACGCCGAACGCGGTGAGGTGCGTCCAGTTCCGGAGTGTCGCGGTGTAGGCGATGCCCAGGTAGTAGACGTCGAGCGCCTTGTCGTAGCTCTGGTAGCCGTCCAGATCGAGGCTGGTGAAGGTCTGGAAGATGGTCTGGTCGAGCCCGTCGATGACCAGCGCCGCGAGCATCGCCGGCAGCGGGTAGCGCGGGATCGCGAGCGGTACGAGGATGCGGGTCGCGATGACGACCGCGAGGATCACGCCGTCCAAGGCGTCGTCGTCCTCCGTCGGCGGCGTGGTCGATGGGCCGAGGATACGCGACGGACATGGCGATCAGGCCGGATCGATGAGCTCGATGCGGATGCGCTTGTTGATGCGGCCCTTCGACTCGTAGCCGGTCACCCGGATGCCACCGACCTCGCGGGTGTTCGCCACGTGGGTCCCGCCGTCGGCCTGCAGATCGAGGCCGACGATCTCGATCGTGCGGATCTCCTCGATGCCCTCGGGCAGCAGGTTGATCTTCGTCCGGATCAGGTCCGGGATGGCGAACGCATCGGCGCGGGGCAACACGTTGACCCGGACATCGCGTTCGGCCGCGAGCTCCTGGTTGACGGCCGCTTCGATCGAATCGACGAGGTCGCCCGACATCGACTCGAACTCGAAGTCCATCCGTCCCGCGCCCGGTTCCATGTTGCCGCCCGTCACCTGGGCGCCGTGGTCGCGCCACACGACGCCGCACAACGCATGCAGCGCGGTGTGCGTCCGCATCAGCGCGAAGCGGCGAGCCCAGTCGAGGTCGATCTCGACCGAGTCGCCGATGGCCGGCGGATCGCCATCGCCGGGCTCCAGCTCGTGGACGATCTCGCCCTCGGCCTTCCTGGCGGCGCGGACCGTCCAGCGGCGGCCGTCGACGGCACGCAGGATCAGGCCCCGATCGGACGGCTGGCCGCCGCCGCCCGGGTAGAACACGGTCCGATCGAGGACGATCAGCGGGGCGTCGCCGACCTCCACGTGTCGGACGGTGGCACCGACCGACCGTGCATACGCGTCGGTGTAGCAGATCTGCTCGCCGGTCGGCGTCACTCGGCGGTGAGTGTCCCGGTCATGTTCGGATGGACCGTGCACACGAACACGTAGTCGCCGACCACGAGGGCCGGTGCGTCGTAGGTACGCTCGTCGACACCGGGGAAGATCTCGCCATCGAAGATGGCCGTCCCTGCGGCGTCCTTGATCGCGACGTTGTGCAGGATCGAGGGGTCGTTGTTGACGAAGTGGATCTGGAATGGGGTGTCAGCAGGCACCGCCTCCTGGGTCGTGTTGAACGCGATGGCCTCGGCCTCGATCTCCAGGACCTCGCCGGTGCCGGCGGATGCCGAAGCGCTGGCGCTGGCGGAAGCCGAGGCCGATGGGGCCGCCGACTCGGACGGCGACGCTGAGCCGCTCGGGGCGGCCGAGCCGCTCGGCGAGACGCTCGGGAGCGGCGTCGCGGACGGGGCGGGGGCGTAGGTCCAGCCCGGCTTGGCCGACGTGCACGCGGCGAGCACGAGCAAGAGGGCGATCCCGAACAGGGGACGCAGGGTTCGCATGGTGTGGGGAGACCTCATCGGATGGGGTCGGGGTGTTCGGGACGATGCTACCGCGTCGGCGACCGTCCGGTCCCACCAGTACCAGTGACCCAGTACCTGACCAGTACCATCGTCCGGATTGTCCCCTGACCATATCGCGACTAGCCTGCAGTTTCCCCGGATGGATGCGAACGACGCACCCAGGGGAGACCGGAGAGCGCATATCCTCATGTTCCGTTCCGTCGTCGATCGAGCCTGGCACCTCGCGGTGACCGTCGGCCCGATCATCGTCATCGCTCTCACGCTCGTCGCCGCTCGCCGCTGGTGACCCCAGCGGCCGAGGGGCCGTGCGAGCGGTCGCGGTATCGCGACCACTGACTCGCTATTCGCTCGCCGGACATTGCTGGTCGGCGACCGTCCTCATTCGAGACCCGGGGACCTCCCCCCGGGTCTCGCTTTTTGTCCGGCACGTGCCGTCTGCCAGACCCGTCCGTCAGACGTGATCCGTTCAGACCCTGTCTGTCAGCCCGAGGCGGATCGCCACGGCAGCCGCTTCGACCCGACCCGACACGCCGAGCTTGGCCAGGATGTTGCCGACGTGGACACCCACCGTCTTCTGGCTGATGAACAGCCGCTCGCCGATCTCCCGGTTCGTCCGACCTCGGGCGATCTGGACGAGGACCTCCCGTTCGCGACCACTGAGGCCGAACGTATCGCGCCGCGGGTTCACCTCGGCCGCACCCGTGAGGCGCAGCGCGTCGACCAGCTCCGATCGATCGCCATCGGCGCTCGGACCGTTCGCCGATGCTCCGGCCGGGATGGGAGCCGGCATGACGCCAACGAGTTCGCGCGGTCGGTCGTCGGGACCGGCGAGGCGCTCCTCGACCTCCGGAGGCAACGTGATCAGGGCGCGCCCGGCGAGCTCGCGCAGGTCGCGCAGCAGTGGCATGGCGCCGAGCGTCAACGCGATGCCGACCGCCTCGAGGAGCGGCACTCGTGCGTCGGCTCGTGCGGCACGCCCGGCACCTGATCCCAGCATCGCCTCGGCCTGCCGCCAGCGTGCCCGAGCCGTCTCGTACGGGATGTGGAGCGATACCCACGCGTCACCGACGGCGGTCCACACAGCGGGATCGTCGCGGCCGTCGACTCGGCGTCGATGCGCCTTGGCGGTCGCCAGCCAGGCGTCAGCGAGTCGCCTCGACCCGAGTGTCGGGTCAACGCCGTGCTTCCTGACGATCGCCTCTGCGGCACGGATCACCTCGCGGGCGCGCTCACGGGCCGCGGCCAGCCCGGCCAGGTCGCGATGCTCGCGCGATTCGGCCGCGCCGGCGGCCTCCACCTCGATCGCTGCGGCCGCCGTTCGGGCAGCAAGGATCCAGTCCTCGGTCTCACGGACGAGTGACCAGCCCCGATCGACGGCACGTCGCGCGTCGGCGAGGTCGCCTCGCCACAGCGCGAATGACGCGGACGCCAGGTGGAGCGGCACGGCCTGCTGGGCGTCGCGCACGGCCTCGAGCTCCAGCAGCGTCTGACCCAGCAGTCGCCCTGCGGCTTCGCCCGCGGATAACTCGATCTCGACCGTGGCCAGGGACACCAGCGCATTGAGGAAGTTGATGCCGGTCGGCAGCCATTCGAGCGCGGTCATGCTCATCGCCCGCGCCTCTTCCCAGCGACCGAGCAGGAACAGCGAGTCGGCGGCATTGCCGCGCAGGATGTTCCCGTAGACCGCCTCGAGACCGGCGTCCTTGGCGGCGGCGATGCCGGCGGAGGCGACATCGACGGCCTCCTCGTGCCGCCCAGCGAGCTCGAGCACCGTCGTGAGGTTTGCATGGACGCGGAAGAGCTCGTCGAGATCGCCGAGCTCCTCGGCCATCGCACGCGCCTCGGTCAGGATCGCCAGGGCCGCCTCGGGGTCGGCCCGCCAACCGAGCGACACGCCCAGCGTCGTCGTGGCGTGGAGCTCCCACCGGCGGGCCGGCGGATCGCACGCCTGCGCGACGCGGATCGCGTCGCGGGAGAGCCGCTCCGCCTGGGAGAACGTGCCTTCGAGCATCAGCATCTGGGCCAGACCCGCGACCACGGCCGCCCTGGCCGGTGACGGCGTCGTCGGCACGAGATCGACCGCGCGACGACGGGCGGCGAGCGACCCCTCGGCGTCGCCGGCGACCCGGCGGAACTGGGCGAGCCGGTCGTGGAGCAATCCGAGCCGGACCCGATCCCGGCGGCCATCGGTCGCCGCGATCGCCGCGTCGAGGTACGCGGCGGCGCGTACCGGTCGACCGGCCGCGAAGGCGGCTTCGGCGGCCCTGGCGTTGAGCTCGTGCGGTGGCAGGACGGGCGGATCGCTGCGGCGCCGGCCGCCGCGGCGCGACGTGACGCCGGTCGCGCTACCGGCCGCGATGGCGAACTCCAGGGCACGCAACTCATCGAGCGGCGCGTCGACGGCACCCGCCGAATCCGCAGCCGCGATGGCCGCCTGACGGACCGCGACGGGGTCGAGCGACACCGAGAAGTGATGCATGGCCACGAAGGGCCGCTCGACGAGGGCACGACCGACCGCCGCGTGATGACGGATCCGCATCGACGGCAGCAGATCCGCCTCGATCGCCCGGCCCACGAGCTCGTGCCGCAGCGCGAGCCCGTCCTCATCGTCGCGGATGAAGCCGTATTCGATGCCTTCCTCGAGACCGCGCGCCAGGTCTGCATCGAGGGGCCCGTCGCCGCGGTGGGGCGCGTTCGAGGAGCGTGGCGGGCCGCCCGTGAGCTCGGCTTCGAACTCCTCGGCGATCGCGGCCAGGTCGGCACGGCCGAGCGGTCGGCCGGCCGGGGCAAGCAGACGCAGCGCCCGGCGGGCCTCGGGCGAGCGCGCCGCGATCCGGGCGAGGACGAGGTCCTGGAACGACGAGGTCAGGGAGACTGCCGGCAGTTCCCGCCTTGCGGCCAGCAGCTCCTCCGCGACGAGTGGCCGGCCACCGGACCGCTCGGCGACGACCACCAGCACGCTCGCCGAGGGCCGCTCGTCCTCGATCGACTCGATGAGCCGGGCCAGCTCATCTCGGCTCAGGGGCGGCAGGGTGAGCAGCGACGGCGGCCGCGGCGCCGCAGCCAGCCCGGCCAGGTCGAGTGCCCACGGATCCTCTCTGCGGAGCGCGTCGGCCTGGTACGTGCCGACGATCGCGAGGCGGTTGGAACGGGCGATGCGGGCAAGGAACGTGACGAACGCCCGGGTGCCGGCGTCCGCCCGATGGAGATCCTCGACGATCAACAGGACCGGGCGTTGCTCGCCGAGGCGACCGAGCACCCCGAGGACGCCCTCGAGAAGTCGCGGCTGGCGCCGCTCGGGCACCACGGTGAGGACACGCCGGCCGGAATCCGGCCCGTCGACGCGTTCCGCGAGCTCGGGCAGCAGGCGGACGAGCTCGTCGGTCGCCGTGCCGAGGACGTACGCGAGGTCGTCGTCCGACAGCGCCGAGAGCGTCGGGCGCAGCGCCCGGGTGATCGGGTGGTACGGGGCGTCGGTCGCTGGACCGTAGGCGGCACCACGCATCACCACCATCGGGTCCTGGAGACCGGAGACGCGGCGCAGAGCCTCGTCGATGAACCGGCTCGTGCCGACGCCGGCGGTCCCGTCGATCAGTAGCGTCCCTGAGTCGCCGGCTGCGGCCGATCGGATGACGGTCGCGAGTCTCGCGAACGCGTCCTCTCGCCCCACGAACCGCGCGCTCGTGTACCTGGCGGGCATCGCACGCATCCTACACGGCTGGACCGGCCGTTCATCCACCCCGGACCGAACCACGTATCCCCGGCGCGACCGGATCCACGGTCGATCCTGGGGTTCTAAGGGCAGCCCTGATCCAGGGCGCCGTCGCGTTCGTCTGGCTCGCTTCCTCGAGGTCGCGACGCCTGGCGTCGTTCGGGATCGCCGCGAACCTGGCGCTCGTGGCGGTCTGGGCCGTGTCGCAGACGGTGGGTCTGCCGCTCGCGGCCGGCGGTCCGGAGCCGGTCGGCACCGCGGGTGCCGTCTCGGTCCTGCTGGAGATCGGCCTGATGGCGCTCCTCGTGCCGCACCTGACGCCGCGGGATCGGCCACGTTCGGCCGGTGACCGGCCGTGGGCCATCGGTACGTCGGCGCTCGTGGCGGTCGGCGGGGTCGCTGTGCTGGCCACCGCGGTCGCCATGGTCGACCTCGGGGCGGGGCACCACGGCGACGGACAGGAGGTCCACGGCGCGGCCGTCACAGTCCGCTAGCCGACGCCGGGCATCCGACCCGCTACGCTGCGGGCGTGACCGACCGGCGGCCCGCACCCCACCCGGACAACACGCTCAATGAGCTGTCGGGCGAGGAGTGGCTCTACTTCACCAAGTCGGTCCTCACGACGGCGTACCCGTCGGAGCTCGGCCATGCCGCACGAAAAGCCCATGGCGCGAACAAGCCGCCGCGGCTCATGGCCCGGCTCATCGAGTTCTTCACGCGGACCGGCGAGCTGGTCCTCGACCCGTTCGCGGGGGTCGGTGGCACGCTGCTCGGCGCGGCCGTCGCGCGCGGTCCTCGACGTGCGCTCGGCATCGAGCTCGATCCGCGCTGGGTGGCCGTCTATGACGAGGTCGTCGCTGGGCTCGCCGCGGAGCGCGAGGGTCTGGGCCCAGCGATCGCGGAGCTCGGGACCGCCGACCCTGGCCCCGTCCGCGGGTTCGATCCCGCCGGGCTCGAGATGCGGACGGGCGACGCCCTCGAGCTGCTGCCGACGCTCGACGACGAATCGATCGACCTGGTCGCGACCGATCCGCCCTACAACATCCAGCTGCCGCTGACGATGGCCGGTGGAGCCCTCGCCAAGACGCACGCGAACCGCCGCACCGACTACGCGATGATCAGCGACGCGCCGGCCGATCTGGCCAACGCGCCGGACTACCCGAGCTTCCTCGACGCGATGGGTGCGGTCTTCGGCGAGCTCGGCCGCGTCCTCAAGCGCGGTCGCTACGCCATCGTCATCGTCCGCGATGCGTACCAGGGCGGGCGGTACCAGTTCGTCGGGGCGGACCTCGCCGGCCGCGCGGAGGCAGCCGGTCTCGTGCCCAAGGGCGACCTCATCTGGCACCAGGCCGGGACACGGTTACGACCGTACGGCTATCCGCGCGTCTTCGTGCCGAACATCACGCACCAGCACATCCTGGTCCTGCGGCGAGAGCCGCTACGACCGACTCAGGCGCGCCGGCGGCTCTCGAGGTAGGCGGAGAGCACGTCGCCGTCGACGTCATCGCCCATCGTCCAGGTATCGGCCGCGATCGGCATCGTGGCGGTCGGGGTGCTCTGGATCGGCGGAGCCCCGATGGTGTCGCCCAGCGTCATCTTGTGGATCCAGCCCTGACGGCCGTCCGGGCACAGCACCAGCCAGTACACGCCCCGCTTCTCCAGCAGTTGGACTTCGTCGCCCTGGTCGAGGAAGGCCACCTCGGTGCCCCGCAGCTCATCCGGGATGTCGAGCAGCCGGACCAGGTTGTAGCGGATCAGCCGACGCTCATGCCCGTCGATCGGTCCGACGAGGCCGTGGTCGAACGTCAACCGCGGGATCTCGACGGCGTCACGGATGGGGTCGGCCTTGCGCGCCACGATCAGTGACGGCCGCCGCCAGCGCGGCATGTCGAGCTCCGCGTCGTGCGGGTTCGGGATGTCGACGACAGGAACGGGCGGTTGCTCGCGCTCCAGGGTCGGGGCAACCGGGGCGTGCCCGATCGGCGCGACATCGACATAGCGGGCGGTGGCGCCCACGGCCAACGGCATCGCGGCCGCGTGGGCGAGGACCGCATCCGGTGCGGGCTGGTCGTCGTCGCGCCGACGTCGCCCGAAGACGCTGAAGGCGAGCGTGGCGCCGACCACGCCCGACGTCGTCACCAGCGTGGCGACGAGCCCGAGCGGGATCGTCGGGCGACCGCCGGTCAGCAGGTCGAGCCCGGCTGTCAGCGCTGCGAACGGCACGTCGCCACCCGCACCCGACGACGAGCCACCCGGGCCGCCACCTGCTGCATTGACGCCTCCGCTCGACCCGGAGCCGCCCATCGATCCGGAGCCGTCGCTCGGCCCGGGGACGACGGCCACCGCGTCATCGCTCGGTGCGGGACTTCCAGCCGATCCAGGCGCCGCAACACCGATGCTCGGGCTGGCGCTGGGTGATGCGGCGACCGCCTGCGCCTTGGTCGGCGCGGGAGTCGCCGCCCGCGCAGGACGTTTCGTCGGCTTGGGTGTCGGTCGGGGTGTGGGTCGCGCCGTCGGCTTCGGCGTCGGCCTGGGGGTAGCCCGTGCGGTCGGTCGGGGCGTGGGCGCCGGGGTCGCCTTCGGTGTCGGTTTGGGCGTGGCCGTCGGCACCGGGGTCGGCGTGGGCGAGGGCGTGGGCGCGGCTGTGACCTTGACGGTCCCGACATAGTCCTCGTCGCCGTTGCCGGCAATGCTCCTCGCGCTGAGATCGACCCGATGGGTTCCCGGAGGCAGGGTGCCCGACCAGCTGAAGTCGACGCCCTTCTTCCAGTCGGAACCGACCGTCTGGGTCATCGTCCGCGTCGCGCCGCCCACGTCCACCCGCACCCATTGCGGGGGTGAGCCGTCGCTGTCCCGGTAGCGCACCGAGATCTCGATCGTCGTTGCGGTCGTGCCGGAGCGCGGGCTCACCTTGGCATTGGACAACCGTGTCGTCTCATCCGCCAGGGCCGGGGCGACGACCGACAGCATCAGCGCGATCGCCGCGATTGGGGCGACGATCCGTGGATGTCGTCCGCGGGGCAGGGGGATACGTGCGACGGGATGCATCTGCGCGAGGATGCGGACGGTGCAGCGGGCCAGCAATGGTACGGGGGTCCGGTGAGTGGACGGCCGACCGGCCGCGGGCGTTGCGGCGGAGCAACGAGTCGCGTCCGACAGGGCGGTTCAGGTGCGGTCCGGTAGGGCTCGTGGTCCCACCGGTCCGGGGTCGTTACCCCGCTTCGCCCATCGACGTGGTGGTGCATGCCGTCGAGGATGTGGCGATGGAGGTCATCCAGCCGTCCCGACCAGCCCGTCGACCCTCCCTCGTGCCGCTCCTCGGCGGCACCGTCCTGGGCACATTCCTCGTCGTCGGGGGCATCGTCCTGGCCTACGTCGCGCTGGCGACACCTGTCCTGCAGGCCGTCATGCCGGACGGACGACCGAGCATCGGCAAGTCCGCCACGGCCGTCATCGTCTGGGCCATCGCCCTCGTCGCCCCGGCGGCGTTCCTCCTCGTCGGTGCGAGCCGTCTGGCGCGGATCCTGGCCTCGGTCCGCGGCCGTATCCCGCGCCGATCGACCACGCTGCGGGCCCTCGCCGACCGGTCCGACGTGGTCGTGGCGAGTGGCATCGCCCTACCGGATGGTCGTGGCGTGCCGGATCTCGTGATCGGCCAGTTCGGGGCCGCGGTCATCCGCGAGCTCCCGCCGGCCGAGGTGACACGTGTCCGCGAGGGTCGCTGGGAGCTGCGACTGCGGCGCGGCTGGGTCACCATCGAGAACCCGCTCGATCGGGCCGCCCGGGACGCCGAGCGTGTCCGCCGCTGGCTCGCGCATGACGACGCCGACTTCATCGTCAAGGTCTACGCGGCCGTCGTCGGTCCGGCGCCGAGCGTCCAGCGGGCGACCGATTGTGCCGTCCTCACGCCCGAGCAGATCGGGCCCTGGATCGACGGGTTGCCGCCGCAGCGCAGCCTGACCGAGGGCCGCCGGGATCGTCTCGTGGAGTTCGTGCGAGCCGCGACCGGCTGATCGCGGTCGAAGGGTTGGTAGGGGAGCCAGGACTCGAACCTGGAACCAGCGGGATATAAGCCCGCCGCTCTGACCATTGAGCTACTCCCCCGTCGGGGATGCTACACCCGCTGCCCCGGCGAGCGGTGACCGCGGGTCAGTCGCCGATCAGGCGTCCGGCGATCGATCGCAAGCGCAATCGACGTCCGACCAGCCGATGCCGAGCGCCCGATGACATCTCGGGGTGGGTGGCGGTGGCGGTCATCCCGCCGGGCGACCAGGCGTGCACGGGCAGCGTCGCGGCGAAGGCCCGGTCCTCCTCGGACTGGAACGCCTCGATCGGCAGGTCGTCCGGGTCGAACGGCTTCGGTGTCGCCTCTGCGACCGCCGGGGGGCGTGCGTACGCCGGTGCTCCGTACAGTCGGGGGAGCGCGACGTGCTGCTCGTCGATGGACACGCAAAACCCTCAGCGGAAGGACGACATCTCCCAGACCAGCCGGGATCTACGTCGATGATGACGTCGTCAGCAGGGTAGCCGGAATGGTACGGATGGGCTAGGTGGCAGACGCGTGGGTCGCGGGATCGTGGTGCTCTGAGGCCACGACGTCAGCCGAACCACGGCCGGACCACCTGGAGCGCGACGACCATCACGAGCCATGCGATCGGCACGGCCGCGAAGAAGCCGAGTGCGGCACTCCAGCCGCTGCGCCGGCGCACGGTACCGGAGCCGCTCGGCTGGGGCACGATGAGATAGGTCACCAGGGTCCCGACCGCGAGGACGAGCACGGCGTACGCCGCCAGGGCCAGCAACCGGAGATCGCCGCCTGGGACCGCCGCACCTCGAGCGATGGCGATGTCGTAGGCGAGGTACAGGACCGCCGCCCCGATCGCGATCGACAGGCTCGCGGCGACCGCCCGCACGACCGGTCGGGGAGCGTTGCGGAACTGGCGCCAGCGCACCTCCGCCCAGGAGCGACGGCGGACCGGCGGGTCGTCAGTCACCGGTGAGGATGGTCAGGGTCCGACGGGGCGGGAGCGTCTCGGGCGTATGCCCAGCGAGCAACTCGACGCAGTCGGTGAACCGGTCGAGCTCCGCCTCGGAGGTGAAGAACCCGACGCTGATCCGGAGCGCATCGACCAGCGGGACCGTTCGCGCCACGGCGAAGACGCGCGCTCCCAGCTCGTCGAGCGCCGCGTCCGGCGACCACCCGCCGATCCGGAACGTGACGAGCGTGGCC
Organism: uncultured Chloroflexia bacterium; assembly: GCA_963831715.1. Classification (GTDB taxonomy): domain Bacteria; phylum Chloroflexota; class Limnocylindria; order Limnocylindrales; family CSP1-4; genus SPCO01. The sequence goes on from CAWHRB010000001.1 coordinate 615,890, forward strand.
ATGCGATCCATCGGTGTGAGGACGTCGACGCCGTCGATGGCCGCGAGCCGCTCGGCCGCGCGGCGCGCCAGCGACGCTCCACGGTCGTAGATCCAGTCGAGACCGACGAACATGCTGACCCAGCCGATCGAGCGGGCCATGCCGACGATCGACGGACGATGGAAGTTCGACGACTCGAAGCGCCGCGCGTCGGGCCACCAGACGGCCGTGCCCGCGGAGTCGACCGTTTCGAACGTGTAGTGCCCGCCCCAGGACGGCGCGAGTCCCTCGCGGGCTGCCGGCATGACGGCGATCGCGCCCATGCCCTCCGGGCCTAGCAGCCACTTGTGAGCGGGGATCGCATAGATGTCCGCACCGGTCGCAGCGACATCGACCGGCATCGCGCCGGCGGCCTGGGCGCCATCGACGATGAGCATCGCCCCGTGGGCGTGTGCGATCTGCGCGATCCGCTCGATCGGCATGACCCGCCCGGTCGCCCACAGAACGTGCGACACGACGACGGCCCTGGTCTTCCCGTCGATGACCCGCTCGAAGCCGTCCAGGAGCTCCTGTTCCGTGAGCGCGTGGCCGACTTCGACGAACGAGAGCTCGATGCCGATGCGCGCCCGCAGGTCGTACAGCCCGCCGATACCGCCCGGGTGCTCGAGGCGCGTCGTCACGGCGCGGTCGCCCGGCCCCCAATCGAGCCCCCAGACACCGACGTTCATGCCATCGGTCGTGGAATGCGTGAGAGCGATGTCGCTGACGTCGGCCGTCAGCACGGCCGCGACCGCGGCTCGTGCCTCCGCCATTCGCTGCAGGGTCTCGTGGTAGTAGTCGACGTGGGCCCGTCCGGTCCGCAGCTCGTAGTCGGCCAGCTCCGCCATCGCCGCGGCGGTCTCGGCAGGCAGCGGCCCGACCGATCCCGTGTTCAGGTAGATGCCGGCCTCGAGCGCCGGGAGCGCGGCGCGGACGGCGGCGAGTCGGTCCGCGTCGGGTGGGTTCGGGGCGGACACGGCCCGTATCATACCGACGATGTCCGGCCTGGCCCGTCCCGAGATCCTGGCCACGACCGAGTGGCTCGACGAGCACCTGGGTCGCCCGGGCGTCCGCCTCCTCGACGCTCGCTGGCGTCCCGATGGGACCGGCGCCGAGGTCCATCGCAGCGGGCACATCCCGGGTGCGCTGTCGGTCGACTGGCGGTCGGACCTGGTCGACATGGATCAGAGTGGGGACACGATCCGCCTCGCATCACCGGGCCGCGTCGCGGCGACGGCGGCGCGCGCCGGGATCGGCGACGAGACGACCATCGTCGTCTATGACGACACCCAGGGTCTGTACGCTGCCCGCGTGTGGTGGACACTGAAGGCGTACGGGGCGGAGCACGTCCGGGTCCTCGACGGTGGCTTCCCGGCGTGGGAGGCCGAAGGCCGTTCGGTCGAACGGGGTGCCGGTGACCCGCCGACCGAGCCACTGACGCCGTTCGTGCCACGCGGCCCGAACCGGCTCCATCTCACGACAGCCGACGTGCGCGGCCTGCTCGGCGCACCGGACGTCACGCTGCTCGACGCTCGCGCCCCCGCCGAGTACCGCGGCTTCGAGGGGAACACGCGCAGGCTCGGTCACATCCCGGGCGCCATCAACGTCCCGGTGGGCTCGATGCATGCGGCCGGCAGCCAACGGTTGCGCGACGGTAGTGACCTGCGCGACCGCCTCCACGCGGCGAATGTCAGTCGGGGCAGCCGGATGGTGGCGTACGACGGATCGGGCGTCGCCGCCGCCAAGCTCGCCTTCGTGCTGAGCCTGCTCGGCCACGACGACGTCGCCGTCTACGACGGCGGCTGGGCCGAGTGGGGGAATCGGCTCGACCTGCCGGTCGATCGCTAGGGCTCGGCGGGCGGGCGGGCCGTGCGAGGTCCGCCGTCCGCAGGCGAGCCCGGCCTACCAGCCGGTCGGTTCCGGCGGCGGCTCCGACCCGGGCGCGGGTTTCGAGTCGAGACCCACCCACGGATCACTCGCCCGATGCGGAGCGAGGATCTGCGCCCGCTCGTGGTTGACGGCCAGGAGCTCAGCGCTCGATCGGGCCTCATCGAGCACGTCGGACCAGAATGTCGCACTGGTCACCGGCAGGAAGTTTCCCGTGAGCTCGGACAACGCGTCGCGCAGGCTCCGCTCCGGCATCAGGTGGATGTGCCCCGTGACCTTGAACGGCGGGATCGAGATCAATGCCTCCTCGGGGATCTTCGGGGTTCGCAGCTCCGGCGCCGGCGCCACTGGCTCGTTGACCACCGCGAAGAGGACCGACGAGAGGTTCACCTGGGCGAATTCGGCTCGGAGCGACTCCCCGCGGGTGCCGAACTCGTCGGTCGTGACGTCCGACAGCACGAGGAACCGATCCTCGGCGAGGTTGAGCATGTCGGTGACGCGGCGCTGGCGTGTCGCGATGATCCCGCGCACGACGAACGAGTCCGTGTAGAGCGTCAACCGGACCTGCTGGAAGTTGCCCCCGAGGGAGTCGAACATCGGCCAAGGATACGCGGCGGTCGTCCCGCCGTGGGGCTCAGATAGGCTCCGCCGGGACGGTCCTGGCGCCCGCGGTCACCAGCAGCTCGGACCCGTGTTGGAGGCCCTCGTACAGGGCCGTCACCGTCGCCACGGTGTCGATGTCGTCGAGGGTCTTGTCGCGCCTGAGCGCGTGGATGCGCGGGAAGCGCAGGCTGAACCCGGAGCCGTGACGCTTGCTCCGCACGATCACGTCGAACGCGATCTCGACCACGATCTGTGGGTCGACCTGGCGGTAGCGCCCATAGCGGGCGATCGTGTGCGCCTCGAACCACTCGGTCATCGCGGCGATCTCCGCGTCGGTCAGGCCGCTGTACGCCTTGCCGATGTTGACGAGCGTGCCCGTCGCCTCGTCGCGAACGGCGAACGTGTAATCGGACAGGACACCGTGCCGCTTGCCGTGACCGACCTCCACGCCCACGACCACGCAATCGATGGTCGCGAGGGCCTTCTTCATCTTCAGCCAGCCCAGGCCGCGCCGACCGGGGGAGTAACCGCTGGTCGGGTCCTTGACCATGAGGCCCTCGTTGCGTCGGCCGCGTGCGTCGGCGAAGGCGACCTCTAGCGCATCCGCGTCGCGCGCCACCGCAAGATGCGAGCGGATGAACCGCCCGCCGTCCTCGACGAGGGGCAGCTCCACGGCGTCGAGCCGCTCGCGCCGGGTACGCAACGGATCACGCAACAGCGGCTCGACCGTGGCATCACCCTCGGCATCGTCGCCCGGTCCCAGCGCGAGCAGATCGAACGCGACATAGATGACCGGGATGTCGGCCCGGATCGCCTCGGATGGCGCCTTCCGCCCGAGCCGTGCCTGGAGGCTGATGAATGGCAGCACGAGCCCGTCCTTGAAAGCAAGGATCTCGCCGTCGATGACCCCGGTCCACGGCAATGACCGGGCCGCATCGACGATCTCGGGGAATTGGTTGCTGATGTCGTGCAGGTCGCGCGAATAGAGCCGGACGTCCGGGCCGCTTTTGTGGAGCTGGGCCCTGATGCCGTCGTACTTGTCCTCGACCCAGACCTCCGGGCCGAGCCGCCCGATGATCTCGTCGGCGTCCTCGGCCGGTGACGCGAGCATGAACTTGAGCGGGTGGAAGAGCGCCAGCTCCGCGTCGCCGAGCCGGTCGTCCCGCGCGAGCTCGGTGAGCCGGCCGATGTCGCCGGTGAGCATCCCCGCCCACTTGACCTCGTCGATGGGCCGTTCGAAGGCCTTGGCGATGGCGGCCTCGACCAGCCCCTCGCGCAGCCCGATCCGGAGCTCGCCACCGAGCACCTTGACGATCGCCTTGGCCGTCGGCGGGTCGGCCCGAGCGAGCAGGTCGTGGAGGAGCTGCGCCTTGGCCGGTGCGCCGGACGCGGACTCGATCGCCGCGAACGTGGCGGCCACCTCGGGGAGCGTCGGCGAGAGCTCGGGCGGCGGCGCGTGCCCGGCGCGGATCAGCACGTCCTCGACGGCGAGGCTCAGGTCCGAGTACCGATCATAGGCGTGGCCCATGTCCGCGCGTGAGGCACCGGTGAGTGCCGCGATCGCCGCCATCATCGCCGACCAGCCGAGGCCGGTCGCTCGCTGGTCCGCCTCCGGAAAGGGTCGTCCGGTGAGGAAGACGGCAGCGATCGGCAGCTCGTCGGGGGAGAGGCTTCGGAGGTAGTCGGCCAGCAGTGCGGTCTTCTCCGACGTTCGCGTCGTCGCCGCTACGCGCTCGGCCAGGTCGCTCCAGCGGCGCATGGCGGGGATGGTATACGGTTCGGCCGATGGCGCCGCGAACCAGGTTCCCGGAGGTCCTGACGGGGTCGCGCGTAGTGCTGCGCCGACACGTGCCCGAGAACCTCGGGGCGTTCCGGCGGTGGTACTCGGACCCCGAGATCGCGCGCCTTGCGCGCTACCAGGAAGCCCCGATGCGGTCGGAGGAGATCGAGCGGTTCTTCGCCGCCCGCGTGGTCGGCGCGGACGCGCTTGCGATGGCGATCCACGAGCGCGCCTCAGACCGTCTCGTGGGCACCTGCGCGTTCAGCCAGTTCGACGGCGACAACGGGTCGGCGCTGTACCACATCACGATCGGAGAGAAGGACGCGTGGGGTCGGGGCTACGGCAGCGAGGCGACCCGCCTCATGCTCGAGCACGCGTTCGAAGCCCTGGGCCTCCACCGGATCGCGCTGTTCGTGTTCGAGTTCAACGAGCGGGCCATCCGCACCTATCGCCGCTGCGGGTTCGTCGTCGAGGGTCGGGCGCGAGAGTCGATCTTCCGCGACGGCCGCTGGTGGGACGAGCTGGCCATGAGCGTGCTCGAAAGCGACTGGCGGCGGTCGCGGGAGCTCGAAATCGAGGACGATCTGGAGCGTGAGGCGCTGCGGGCCGATGCCGATGTCGACGCCGAAGCTGTCGGGGCGGCCAGGCAGGCCGACGCGAGCCGCCAGGTGGAGACGCCGCGGCCGGCAGATGGGCACAGCTTCATCAGGCGAACGGTCCGGCGATTCTCATGAGCAGCACCGGGCCCGAAGCCGACGCGGCTCGCTCCGAGGTCCGCGAGCTGATCGTCGCGAAGGGCCATACCGTCGACAACGCCCGCGCGGTGATCGCCCGCCTCGAGCGGGCCTTTGACGACGGCTCACTGGTCCCGACGCCCGATCTCGAGCAGTACCTCACGGATCTGATGCGCGCGCTCGAGCAGGACGAGGGCCAGAAGCTCGGCGGCAAAGCGGCCGAGGCGGCCCGGTTCATCCTGCGGGCCGTCGACCGCGAGCTCGACCGGGCCTAGCCGGGTCGCTCGGCCCGAAGCGTGCCAATCTCTGCCGAATACTTGCCGCCGGTCCGCCTTCCTCCCGCAGACATTGCCACGGGGCACCTTTCTCCGCCAGATACTCGCCACCGGAGTCTTGGGCAGGCTTCGACGTCGATCTGGCGACGATCGAGCGCTTCTCGTCGACGATCCGTGCACGAGATGGGTACGGGATGCGGGGGCACGACCGACAACGTAGGCATCTGCCCGCCGAATACTCCCCGGGCGAGTATCTGGCGGCATCGCCATCGCCACGCTGCCCATCCCGGGACGAGGCTGCTCGTCGTCCCTGACGGGAAACCGCGGAGAGGCGCACCATGTGGGTCCGCAGGTGGGAGATCGACATGGTCGCGACGATCGATGAGGTGAGGGAGACGGCGCGCACAGCGGCGACCGAACCGATCGACAGGATGCTCGACAAATTGGGCGAACGGATCGGCATGCGAGCCTCCGTCCGCGCGGTCTTCGGCGAGCCGGTCGAGCGCGGGGAGGTCACGATCATCCCCGTCGCGCGTGTTCGCTGGGGGTATGGCGGCGGTTCGGGCACAGGGCCGGTCCGATCGGACTCGGGCGATGGCCAGACGATGAGCGGCGGCAGCGGTGCGGGTGGCGCCGTCATGACCGACCCGATGGGCTACGTGGAGGTACGTCACGACGGTGCCACGTACGTCCCGCTCTCATCGCCGTGGATGAATCCGTTCCTGATCCTCGCTTCGGGGATCTCGATCGCGGTCGTCATCCGCGTCCTGGCGCGCCTCATCCGCGGCTGAGCCGGGCCGACCCCGGGCCGACGCCGGCCGACCCGGCCCCACTCAGCCCGTCGGGGACACCTAGTGATGGTGCTCGTGTAGCACGGCGTGTCCGCGGCCACGGTCGATGAGCCAGCGGTTCACCGGGAACGCGGCGACACCGGCGATCGCCAACGCCACGGCGAGGCTCGCCCAGAAGAGCGGGTTGCCGATGCCGGCGGCCATGGCACCCGGGATCGCGAGGATGATCAGGTTGTCGACGATCTCCATGACCGTGATCGAGAGCGTGTCCGCGGCGAACGCCAGGCGCAGCGCTGATCCGACGGCCATGCCTGAGCCCAGCAATGGCCGGAGCGTGAGCGCGTAACCAAAGACGAAGGCCAGAACGACGGCAAGGGCGATCGACGGCAGGTCGTCCCAACCGAGCTGCGTGGCGATGACGAGCCCGAGCACCTCGCCGATCCCGCAGCCCGTCAGGCAGTGGATGGTCGCCGAGAGCGCGAGCTGGTTGTTCGAGGGCCGAGCCGCGTGGTCCACGACTCAGACCCTAGCGGGAGGGTCGATCGACGTCGACACGCCTGTTGCTCGATACACTCGCTCACCCTCGCGAACCGAGGCGGGTCGGCGCCCTAGACTTGACCGCCCGCGCACCTGGATCGGAGGCCCACCGTGACCGAGCTCAAGACCGGCATCCTGCTCTGGAGCCAGGCGGCGACCTGGCCCGAGATGCTCGACGCAGCGAGGCGGGTCGATCGACTCGGATACGACCACCTGTGGACGTGGGACCACCTCTACGCGATCTTCGGCGACCCCTACCAGCCGATCTTCGAGGGCTGGACCACGCTCGGCGCCTGGGCGGTGGCAACGGAGCAGACGCAGGTGGGCCTGCTCGTCGGCGCCAACACGTTCCGGAACCCGGGCCTCACCGCGAAGATCGCCGCGACGCTCGATCACATCGCGGACGGGCGGGGGATGCTGGGCATCGGCGGGGCGTGGTTCGAGCTCGAGCATCGAGCGCACGGCATCGATTTCGGGTCCGGGGTGGGGCAGCGGCTCGACTGGATGGACGAGGCCGTCGCGGCGATGCGCACAGTGCTGGACGGAGGGTCGGCCACCTCGCCGCCGGACGGGCGCTACGCCTTCGACGACCTCCGTCACCAGCCGCTCCCCGTGCAGCGCCGGATGCCGATCATGATCGGCGGCAGTGGTGAGAAGAAGACGCTCCGCACGGTCGCCAGGTACGCTGACATGTGGAACGCGATGGGGCCGCTCGAGCTGATGGCGCACAAGGTCGATGTCCTGAAGCGCCACTGTGACGACGTCGGCCGCGACGTCGCCGAGATCGAGTTCACGCTCGGCGTCAAGTTCACGATCCGGGACAGCGAGGCCGAGGCCGACCGCGTCTGGAAGGCCGCTATGGAGCACAACAGGACGCCGATGTCCGAGGTCGAAGATGACGACACGTTCTGGAACGGGACGCCGGAGCAGCTCGCCGAGAAGCTCCGACCGTATTACGACCTGGGTTTCCGGACGGTCATCTCGGAGCAGCCTGCGCCGTACGACGTCGAGACGCTCGAGCGGTTCATCGGTGAGGTGAAGCCCCTCGTCGAACGGGGCTAACCTCCTCAGATTGGGGCTGCGGCGCGTCAGCCCAGGACCGACGCGAGGATCGCTCGAGCTTCCGCGAGCGTCGGCAGCCGCGGCGAATTCCTGATCGCGACGTCATCGATGGCGTCCTGGGCGACGACATCCAGCCACGCGTCGTCGAACCCAAGCGAGCGAAGCGTGGGGCGTAGCCCGACGCTCGCAAGGAACCGCCGCAGCTCGCCGATCGCGGCGCCGGCCGCCGTGGCGGGCTCTTCGGTCGGGCTGGCCGCCCGCAGCGCGACGCCGACGAGTGCCAGCTCCCGGTCGCGCGATCCCGGCTCGGCCGCGTAGAACGAGAGGACTTCCGGCAGGACGACGGCCAGCGCCGTGCCATGGGGCAACCGGCCTCGGGTCCCGAGCGCATGCCCGAGCGCATGGACCAGGCCGACACCAGTCCCGCTCGCCTGCCCTACCCCGGCGAGGTGGGCGGCCATCAGCATCTGCGAGCGCGCCTCGAGGTCCGACCCGTCCGCGATCGCCCGCGGCAGCCACTCGGCGACGGTCCTGATGACCGAGATCGCCATCGCCTCGGCGAACGGGTTCCCGTTCCGTGACAGCAGGGATTCGAGCGAGTGCGTCATCGCATCGACGCCGGTCGCCGCCGTCACCCCGGCTGGCAATCCGATCGTCAGGCCCGGATCCAGGATCGTCGTCACGGGCAACAGCGACCGATGGCCGATGTAGTCCTTGCGGCCGATCTCCTCGTTGGTGATCACCGCGAACGGATGCGCCTCGGATCCCGTCCCGGCCGTCGTCGGGATCGCGACGATCGGGCGACCCGATGCGAGGTCCGGTCCGTCGTACTCCAACTCCCAGACGGGTCGGTCGTTGGCGGCACACAGCGCGATCGCCTTGGCGGCATCCATCGCCGAGCCGCCGCCGAGCGCCACCACGACGGTCCCATCGAGCCCGATCGTGCGGAGCGTCGTCGCGCCTGCCTCGACGGTGCCGGCCGACGGGTTCGCCTCGACCTCGCTGAACAGCGACGTTGGGATCAGCGCCTCCTGGAGGACGTCGACGGTATCCGCCGCGATGCCCGCCACCACGACGCCTGGATCCGTCACGAGGAAGACCCGCCGGCAACCGGTGGCGGCGATGACGTCTGGCAATCGCGTCAGGCTCCCGACGCCGAAGAGGACGCGATTCCGAAGGGTGATCTCGATCTGGCGATCGGCCAGGCCGGTCACGACAGGATCTCGAGCACCTGGTCGACGCTTGTGTCGCGCCGGATCGTCAGCCATCGCCGGCAGCCCGCGGCGTGGAACCAGCGCTCGGTCGACTCGCCATCGGGGTTCTCGAAGACCCACACCTCGTCGAAATCGCGCGCGTCAGGGTCGCTGATCGAGTCGGGCACGTCGCGACGCTCCCCACCGAACGTGAACTCCTCGAGCGGGCGCCGCCCGCACCGCGGACAGTCGAGCCACAACATCAGCGCGTCCCCGCCGAGCCCTGGTCGGCCATCGCGTGGTCGCGCCGGAAGCGATCGAGCGCGAAGGGGGCGATCAACTCGGGCGTCCGACCCGTGGCGATCAGCTCGGCCATCGCCTCGCCGCCCGCCGGGATCGCCTTGAAGCCCCATGTGCCCCAGCCCGTCGTGACCAGGAAACCATCGACGCCGGTCGGACCCATGATCGGCGAGAAGTCGACCGAGATGTCGCAGATGCCCGCCCAGGTCCGGAGGATCCGCATGTCGCGCAGGAACGGCAGGATGCGGGTGATCTTGTGGGCGTAGCCGCGCAGCGCGGCGAACGACGACTGGCGCGAATAGGAGGGCTGGGCGTCGAACTCGGCGCCGATCAGCATCTGGCCTCGCTCGGTCTGGGACACATAGCAGTTGAGCTCCGTGCTCGCGACGATCGGGCCGAAACCTTGCTCGTAGTCGTTGGTCACGAAGGCGTGCAGGGGGTGGGTCCGGATCGGCAAGCGGACGCCGGCGTGGGCGGCCAATGCGGTGATGCGGCCACCGACCGCCGACAGGACGACACCCGCCGCGATCGGACCAGTGGGCGTCTCCACGCCAACGACACGGTCGCCGTCGCGCAGGAGCCCCGTGACCGGCCTGTGCTGGACGATGTGGACCCCGCGCTTGGCCGCCCCGGAGGCATACGCCCACGCGACGCGGTCGTGTCGGGCCGTGGCGGCCTCGAGGTGATGGGACGCGCCAAGCACCGGGTAGCGGCGGCCACCGGTCAGGTCGATCTGCGGCACGAGCTCCTTGATCTCGGCCGGGGTCACCATCACGGTCTTCGCACCAGCGGCGGTGTTCATCGCGGCACGGGCGCGCTCGGTGCGCAGGGCCATCTCCGTGTGGGCCATCCAGAAGATGCCCTTGGTCTGGTGGAGGATCGCCGCGCCGACCTCGTCCTCGAGGTCGCGATACATCTCGAGCGAGTGCTGGTAGAAGCGGATCGCCTCGGGCAGCCCGTAGTTCGCGCGGATGATCGTGGTGTTCCGGCCGGTGTTCCCGGAGGCGATGTAGTCGGCCTCGAGCACCGCGACGTTCGTGATCCCGTGGCGCGTCGCCAGGTAGTAGGCAGTCGACAGGCCGTGCCCGCCCCCGCCGACGATGACGACGTCGTAGGCGTCCTTCGGCTCGTCCCAGCGCAACGCGGGCAATGTCGCGACGTACGGCGCGGCCACCCCTTTCCTCATGCGGCGGGCCGCGTCATGGCATCACGGGGAGGCGGGCGAGGAGGTCGTCTACGTAGGCGACCTGCACGAAGATCGTCGCGGCGCCGGTGGTGTCGATGTAGAGCTTGGCCGGCACGCCGGCGATCGCCCCCTGGGTGAAGGCCGGTCGTGTGGGCGGGACCGGCCACTCGATGCGCGGCAGCACGACATCGATGAACTCGTCGACCGGGAACATGACCGCGACGAAGCCGTTCTCCGGCTCGGCGATGGCGTCGGGATCGTCGGTCTTGACGCCTGTCGCACCGACGGCGAACGCCTCGTCGGGCGCGAACCGCAGGACCAGCGGCTCGAACTCGTCGAGCCCCGGACCGGAGTCCTGCCACTCGCATGCGTCGATCGCGGCGGGTGACCCGACGACGCGCACGCCTGGCGCTTTAAGCACGTGCACGGGCGCCCTCCGGGTCGTAGAACGGCGTCGGCGTGACGACCGCCTCGCGGCCGTCGATCTGGACCTTGTCGGGGAACGGCAGCCGCTTGATCCAGCCGAGCATCACGGTCTTGCGCAGGACCGGAGATGCCCAGCTCCCCGACACGTGGCCGACGATCTGGTCGTCGACCATGATCGGCGAGCCTTCGACCGGTGCCTGGCCGCGCATCGTGAAGCCGTGCAGCAGGCGGTGATCGGGTTCCTTCTGGGTCCGCTCCAGCGCCGCCCGCCCGATGAACGCCGGCTTGTCCATCCGCGCGGCCCACGCCATGCGCACCCGTCGCGGCGTCGTGTCGAGCTCGGTGTCCATGCCGATGATCACATGGCCCTTCTCCAGCCGGAGCCCGAACAAGGCCTTGAGGCCATGCGGCCGGACGCCGAGGTCCTCACCGAGCGTCAACAGCGCGCGCCACAGCTCGACCGAGCGGTCGACCGGGTGATGCAGCTCCCAGGACGCCTCACCCGTGAACGACAGCCGCATCACATGGCATGGCACGCCGGCGACCTCGGCACGCGCGTGCCCCAGGAAGGCGGGGGGCTCGGCAAGACCGGCCCGCTGCAGCAGCTGCCCCGCGAGCGGACCGGTGACGTTGATCGCGGCGAGCGACATCGTCCGATCCATGACGTTGACCCGCAGACCCCAGGTCTCGGCCCAGTCGCGCACCCACATCTCGGCGTTGGCGGCGCCGCCCGAGGTGAACGTCAGGACGAACCGGGTCGCGTCCTCGCGGAGGATCATCCCGTCGTCCATGATGTGGCCGCGTTCGTTGAGCAGCAGCGCGTAGCGCGAGCGCCCGGGGCGGATGTCGGCCACGTGGCAGGGGTACAACCGCTCGAGGAACTCGACCGCATCGGGTCCGCTGACGACCATCTTGCCGAGCGTGCTGACGTCGCCGATCGACACGCCCTCGCGGACGCACCAGTACTCGGCGATCGGGTCGCCGTAGTGCCACGGTCGCCACCAGTTGCCGAACCGGTCCAGCCGTCCACCAAGGGCGAGGTGCTCGTCGTGCAGCGGCGTCCGACGGAAGACGTCCACCTGCGTATCGGCGGCGGCCTCGGCCAGGGTGATCTGGCGCGACGCAGGTCGCGCCGTGAATGGCGCAGGGACCGATCCGGTCCTGGCCGCGAGCCATGCCCGGACCTGCGGCAGGCAGGCGGCCCCCTGGCACGTGCCGAGGCACGCGAGGCTCGCGCGCTTGAGCAACTCGATCTCCTGGAAGCCGCGGTCCCACGCGGTCTGGAGATCGTCCACGGTGGTGCCGTTGCACGCACAGACGATGCCGGCCATCGGCGCAGGGGGAAGCACCTCCCGTTGCGCCACTGATCCGACCGCGCTGAGCGGCACCTCGCCGGCCATCCGGACCAGCACCTCCCGCGGCGCCAGCCCGAGACCAGCGATCACGGTGTCGCATGGCGTCGTCGTCTCGGCGCCGATCCAGTCGTCGGCGGTCACCACGGCCCGCACTCGCCCGTTCTCGTCGCCCTCGATCCGCTTGAGCTTGCCGGCGACGGGGATACACGGGACACCGGGTGGCGGCGTCCCGATGGCCACGGCCGCGCCGAGCTCGACGCCGGCGGCGTGCATCCGCCGGGCCGCCCGGCTCGTGATCACGCCCTCGAGATCGTTGCCCGGGACGACCGGGTGGATCTCGGCCGCGCCGGTCGCGACGACGATCTCCTGCGGATAGACATGGAGCATCAGCGTCGGCGTCCGCACCACGACCAGGGGCCCCGGGTAGATCCCGACGACCTCATCGCCCTCCTCGGCGTCGAGGACGAGCACCCGCTTGCCGGCCTTCTCGGCTGTCGCGGCGGCCTCCTTGCCGCTGTCGCCACCGCCGATCACGGCGACGTCGACATAGGCTCGCAGGACCTCGATGTCGGGGCCGGACAGGGAGGACGAGAGGTCGGGGCCGGACACCTCGGGAAGCGGTGGCAACCCGTCGGTCGGGTGACGGACGACAGCGAGACCGGGCCGCGCCTTCACCTGGCACGTCCGGATGTACGCGACGCCATCGACCCGGGCCAGGCAATTGCCGCAATCGCCGGTCAGGCACAGCGTGCCCGGGCCGGCGGGTGTCGTGCCGCCGCGCAGGATCGAGATCGCGACCGAGTCACCGGCGGCGAAGGGCACGGGGCGACCGTCGACGACGATGCGTCCCGCCTCGGCGACCCTCGTCGAACCGCGGCGGTCGGTCACTGGCGCATCCTGGCCCCGGCTGGGTCGAACAACGGTTCGGGCTGGAGCCGTGCGGGCCTGCGCCGCCCGATGATCTCGATCTCGAAACCGTCGCCACCCGGGCCATCGGGCGTCGCGAGCTCGGTCGGTACGTAGCCGAGCGCGATCGACCGGCCGACGTGGTGACCGTACCCGCCCGACGTGACCCAGCCGATGACCTGTCCGTCGTGCCAGACCGGCTCGTCGCCGATCACGTCGGCGGGATCGTCGGGGTCAGGTTCGACCACGAACGCCACGAGCCGCCGCTTCGGGCCGCCGGCGGACGTCTCGGCTTCGTGGGCCGCCCGACCGATGAAGTCGTGATCGAGCTTGATGTAGCGCGTGATGCCGGCCTCGAGCGGCGTGTAGATCGGCCGGTACTCGCGGAACCATGTCCCGTAGCTCTTCTCGAGCCGGAGCGACATGAGCGCCCGCATCCCGAACAGCCGCAGGCCATGCGGCTCCCCCGCCGCCACGATCCGATCGAACAGGGCGCGCTGGTATTCAGGCGCCACCCACATCTCGTAGCCGAGATCGCCCGAGTAGTTGATGCGCGCGACGTGGGCCGGGATCATGCCGAGGTCGACCTGGCGGAACGTCATGAACGGGAAGGCCTCGGTCGACAGGTCGAGGCCGGGTGCGACGGCGCCCAGGATGTCGCGCGAGCGCGGTCCCGTGACCGACAGACCGGTCAGCCCGAGGCCCAGCACCTCGAACCGGACCGAGCCATCGGCCGGCAGGTGGTGGCGGAACCAGCGCGAGTGGTGGACCTCGGCCGGCAGCGAGCCGAACAGGTAGAACTCGGCGGCCTCCGACGCGCGGGCGACGGTGAACTCGCCGACGATGCGTCCGGCCTCATTGAGCATCGCGGTCAGCGTGATCCGCCCCGGGGCCGGCATCCGCTGGGTCAGCAGCGACGACAGCCACGCCTCGGCGCCGGGGCCGGTCACCCGGTACTTGGCATAGTTCGAGATCTCCGTCATGCCGGCACGCTCGCGGACGGCGGCGACCTCCTCGGCCACGCACTCCCAGGCATTCGAGCGGCGGAACGTCACGTCCTCTTTCGGCTCGAGTCCCGCCTTCTGGAACCACAGCGCGTGTTCGAGACCGAAGGTCGCTCCCCACACGGCGTTGGCCGCGGTCAATCGGTCGCGGATCGGGGTCGTGAGCAGCGGCCTGGCGTCGGGCAGCTCCTCGTTCGGGAATGTGATCCGGAAGCGGCGGCGGTAGTTCTCCTGGACCTTGGCGTTCGTGTAGGCAAGTGTGGCGTAGTCGCCGTAGCGGGCGACGTCCATCGCCCAGATATCCATCCCCGAGTCACCGCGCTCTCCGGCGGTCATCCAGGTGGCCAGCGCGAGCCCGACGCCGCCGCCCTGCGACAACCCAGCCATGACGCCGCACGCGACCCAGTATCCGCGCAGCCCGCGGATCGGACCGACGAGCGGGTTGCCATCGGGCGAGAACGTGAAGGGCCCGTTGACGACCCGCTTGATTCCGATCGTGCCCATCGCCGGGTAGTGCTTGAACGCGACCGACAGCTCGGGCGTGATCCGGTCGAGCTGCGGCTTGAGGAGCTGGGAGCCGAAATCCCAGGGCGTCTCGCGCGGCGACCAGGGCACGCACGCCTGCTCGTACGTGCCGAGCAGCATCGCGCCGCCCTCCTGGCGGATGTAGATCTCGCCACCGAAGTCGAGGGCCATCGGCATCTCGTGGCCGGTCTTCGTGACCTGGGCGGCGACGTCGGGCATGTCCTGGGTCAGCAGGTAGTGGTGCTCCATCGCGAGGACCGGCAGTTCGAGCCCGACCATCCGGCCCACCTCGCGCGCCCACAGGCCGCCGGCATTGACGACGTGCTCGGTGTGGATCGACTCGCCGTTCTCGAGGCGGACGTCCCACGTGCCGTCCTCGCGCTGCTCCAGCCCGACGACCGGCGTGCGCTGATGGACCTCGGCGCCGGCCTGCTGGGCGCATTTCACGTACGCGCGGGTGACACCGGTCGGGTCGACATGGCCCTCGACCGGGTCGTACAGCGCCCCGACGAAGTACTGCGGGTCCATGAGCGGGAACATGTCGGCGGCTTCCTTGGCCGAGATCAGCTCGAGGTCCATGCCGAGATAGCGGCCGCGCGCCACGGCCATCCGCAGGAAGTCCATCCGGACCTCCGTGTCGGCCAGCATCAGCCCACCCGGCAGGTGGATCGAGCAGTCCTGCCCGGACTGCCGCTCGATCTCCTCGTACAGCTGGATCGTGTACTGCTGGAGCCGAGCCACGTTGGGGTCGCCGTTGAGCGTGTGCATGCCGCCGGCCGCGTGCCACGTCGACCCGGCCGTCAGCTCGCGCCGCTCGAGCAGCATGACGTCGGTCCAGCCCGCCTTCGTCAGGTGGTACAGGACGCTGGCGCCGACGACGCCGCCGCCGATGACGACGACCTGGGTCTGTTGCTTCACGCGATGCCCTCGAGCCCTCTCAACTCTCACCCGGCCCGTCAACCGATGAGCGGGACCCGACGGTACGGCATGCGGCGGCGATCCGCTGGTCGAGTGTGGCATGGCCGACGGCCCCGAGGACCGGGTCGCTGGTCATGCGCGTCCGCCGACCGCCGTGGCCAAGGGCCGGCGGCTCGTCTGCTACGACGGCTCGGGTGTGGGAGCGGCGAACCCGTCTCCGTTCGCGGCGATGACGGCGGTCATGAGGTCCTTCGGATCGACAGCCGGCTGGCCCGACTGCGCCATGACGAGGTGGCCGTGGAGGATGGCGAGCGTGCTCGCGATCGGTCCGCGCACGACGCCGACCTTGACGCCTCGGATCGTCTCGTACGAGAGGTCCGCGTTTACCTCGGCCGCCACGGCCGCGGCGATCGACTCGAGCAGGCCGGGCAGCTCCGCCACCTCGGCTGGTATCCCGAGGAGGACGATAACCCCGACGGACTTGTCCGCGTCGCGGACGAAGCGGAAGCCCATCGGGAAGTCGTTCGGCGCGTACCCCGCACCCGCGCTCTTGGCGAGATCGGACGAGAGGCCCCGGATGTTCCCGGACAGTCGGTCGAGATCCGAGCCGCTCGGTCGTTCGAGCTCGTACGGCGGCGCGATCTGGAGCGCGGTCGCCGGGTCCACATCTGCGGAGGGGCTCGTGAGCGTCGAGGGGACTGGCGTGATCGACGGCGTGGGGAGCGCCGTGGGCGTCGGTTCGGCGGTCGGGGCCGGGACTGGCGAGGGCGAGAGGGTCGGCGTGTTGGAGCACGCCGCGAAGGCCAGCGCGATGACCACTGTCAAGGCACGTGGCGCCGCCATCGGCCGATCATATATCCGCGAAATCAGGTCGCTGTGGCGCCTGCTGCCAGCGAATAGCCAGCCCTACCAGCCAACGCGGTTGGCGAAGCCCCACGCCGTCGAGGAGGCGTTAATAGTCGGTAGGAACGCCGCCCTCGGCGACCCGGCGGGCGACGAAGGCCTCGAGCTCCTCGCGGACGGCCGGGTCCATCGGTGGCGGCTCGTAGGCCGCCAGCAGCTCCTTCCAGATGCGGTTGGCCTTGCCCGGCACCTCCGGCGAGCCGGCCTCCTCCCACGTCTCGAAGTTCCGCCAGTCGCTGAGCATCGGCTTGTGGAACGCCGTCCGGTAGCGGCTCTGCGTGTGCTCGGTCCCGAAGAAATGGCCGCCCGGCCCGACGTCCTGCATCGCGTCGAACGCGAGCGACGCGTCGTCGACGACGACCGGATCGAGGAACGCCTCGACCATCCCGAGCAGCTCGGCGTCGAGCACCATCTTCTCGTAGCTCGCGTGGAGCCCGCCCTCCATCCAGCCGGCCCCGTGCATGAGCAGGTTGACGCCACCCATGATCGCGCCCCACAGCGAGAAGACCGACTCATAGGCGGCCTGCGCATCGAGCGCGTTCGCCGCGTTCACGTTCGAGGAGCGATACGGAACGCCGTACCGCCGCGCAAGCTGGCCGCCGATCATGGCCGTCCGCATGTACTCCGGCGTCCCGAACGCCGGAGCGCCGGATTGCATATCGACGTTCGAGGTGAACCCGCCGTAGATCACGGGAGATCCGGGGCGGACGACCTGGGTCAGGACCATCCCGGCCAGCGCCTCGGCGTTCTGCTCGGCGAGGGCGCCGGCCAACGTCACCGGGGCCATCGCGCCGGCGAGCGTGAACGGGGTGATGCATACCACCTGGTTGCGCTCGGCGAACGCCATGATGCCCTGGAGCATCGGCGCGTCGAGCCGCAGCGGCGAGCTCGAGTTGACGACCGTGAACACCGACGGCTCGTCGTCGAGGGCGGCGTCCTCGATGCCACGCGCGATCCGCACCATCTCGAGCACGTCGACGTTCCGCTGCCGCCCGAGGCTGTAGCAGTGGATCGCCTTGTCCATGAGCGTCAGCGCGTCGAACGTCGCGTGCAGGTGGCGCACGCCGTGGTGGATGTCGACCGGCTCGACCGGGTAACCGGCGAGGAAGTGGACCGGGTTGAGCGCCTGGCCGAGGCGCAGCAGGTTCTGGTAGTCCTCACGGTTGCCGATCCGCCGACCGCGATCGAGGTCCGACACGTTCGGCGGGCTGCCGACCGTCCCGAATGCCATCCAGTCACCGCCGAGCTGCAGGTCGTGGTCGGGGTTCCAGGCGTGGAGCGTGAACGACGACGGCGCCGTCTGGATCTTCTCCGTGACCATGTCGGGGTCGAACCGGACGCGCTGCGTGTCCGACGACGTCTCGGCCCCGGCGGCCTTCAGCACCTCCCGCGCGTCGGCGTCCAGGAAGTCCATGCCCAGCTCGGACAGGACCCGCAGCGACGCTACGTGGATCGATTCGATCTCGTCGGCCGAGAGCACCTCGGTCGGTCGGTAATGCAGGCGCGGCTGCGCCCACGGCCGCTGGGGCGGGAGGAGGCTGCGCTCGTGACCGGCGCGTCCGCCCGAACGGCGTCGCTGGAGCCCCCGACCGGCCGCCGAGTCCATGTCCGTCATAGGCGGGGTCGAATCATCCATCGGACAGGTCGATCCAGGTCGTCTTGAGCTGGGTATAGCTGTCGAGCGCGTGCAGCGATTTGTCGCGCCCGAAGCCCGACTGCTTGTACCCGCCGAACGGCACGGTGATATCCGCGGTATCGAAGGTGTTGACGTACACGGTCCCGACCCGCAGGGCCCGGGCCAGTCGATGTGCCCGGGTGATGTCCCGCGTCCACACCCCGGCCGCCAATCCGTAGGGCGTGTCGTTGGCGATCCGGATCGCATCCGCCTCGTCGTCGAACTCGGTGACGGTCAGGACCGGACCGAAGATCTCCTCGCGAGCGACGCGCCAGCCGTTGTCGACGCCGTCGAGGATCGTCGGCGGGACGTAGTAGCCGCCGGTGTCTTCGCGGACCCGTTGGCCGCCGGTGACGAGACGCGCACCCTCCTCCTGCCCGAGGGACACGTAGCCGAGGACCTTGTCAAGCTGGGCGGCGTCGACGATCGAGCCGAGTCGGGTCGCCGGGTCGAGCGGTTCGGCCGGCGCCATCCCGCGTCCGATCTCCGCGACACGCTCCACCAGCTCCTCCCGGATCGACCGATGGACGATCAGGCGCGAGCCGGCATTGCACGTCTGGCCGCTGTTGTAGAAGATCCCGTCGCCGATCGACCTGGCCGCTGCCGCGAGGTCGCCGACGTCCGCCGAGCACGACCTGCGGGCTCTTGCCGCCGAGCTCGAGCGAGATGGCCTTGACGTCGCTCTCGCCGATGGCCCGGAGCAGTGAACGCCCGACCTCGGTCGACCCGGTGAACGCGATCTTGTCGACGCCGGGATGGCGGGCGAGCGCCTCGCCGAGCACGCGCCCGGGGCCCGGGACTACGTTGAGGACCCCATCCGGTATGCCCGCTTCTGAGGCCAGCTCCGCCAGGCGCAGCGCTGTCAGCGGCGACGCCGACGCCGGCTTGAGCACGACCGAGTTGCCCGCGGCCAGCGCCGCCCCGACCTTCCACGCCGTCACGATCAGCGGGTAGTTCCACGGCACGATGGCGCCGACCACGCCGATCGGCTCCCGCGTGACGAGCGAGAGCGTGTCGGGCCCGGTCGGGCCGATCTCGCCGTAGACCTTGTCGATGGTCTCGGCGTACCACTGGATCGTCTTGGCCGACGACGGCACGTCGACCGCCAGGGCGTCGCGGATCGGCTTGCCCACGTCGAGCGACTCGAGCAGGGCCAGCCCCTCGCGGTTCGCGCGGATCGACTCGGCCAGCTTGAGCAGGATGATCTTGCGTTTGGCGGGCGACATGTCCGCCCAACGGCGATCGTCGAAGGAGGACCTGGCGGCCGTGACCGCGCTGTCGATGTCCTCGACGCCGCCCTCGGCGACCCGTGTGATCACGCGACCATCGCGGCCGGCGATGTCGTCGAACGTCCGGCCGGACGCCGCGGGGACGAACCGCCCGTCGATGAAGGCTTCGTTGCGAGGCTGGACGGCCTCCGCCCGCGCGATCCAGTCGGCCGCTGTCGGGCCGGTGGGGGCGGTCGCCGTCATGCGGCGTACCTCCGAACCGAGACCTCGTCGAGACGTGCCCCGAGACCGGGCGCGCTCGGCACATGCAGCAAGCCGTCCCGATCCGGCCGGATCGGCTCGGACAGGAACGCATCGCGCCGTTCCGGCGTCCAGCCCGGCGGGTCGTACGGGAACTCGAGGTACGGGCCGCCGCCGACACCGGCTGCGACGTGAAGGTTCGCGAGCAGCCCCAACCCGTTCGTCCACGTATGCGGCGTGAACCACCGGCCGCGGGCCATGACCAGCTCGGCCAGCGTCCGGTTGCGGAGCATCCCACCGGCCAGGACGACGTCCTCCTGGTAGACGTCGAACGCGTCGGACGCCAGGGCCCACAGCGCCTCGTGGTGGGTTCGCGTCATCTCCCCGCCGGCGATCCGGACGCCGAGCCCGGCGGCGCGCAGCGATGCCAGCCCCGGCAGGTCGGTGCCGTCCAGCGGCTCCTCCATCCAGAGCACGCCCTCGTCGGCGAGCCGGGCGCCGATCTCCCGGGCGGTCGCGACATCGATCGACGGCGAGATATCGCCGGCCATCCGCCAGCCCTGATTCAGGTCGACCATGATGTCCATCGTGTCGCCGACCGCCGCCCGCGTCGCGCTCACGACGGCGAGGCCCTCGTCGAGCCGGCGGGGATCGACTCGGATCTTCAGTGCGCGAAAGCCTTCGTCGCGCATCCGCAGCGCGGATTCGGCGCGCTCCGGTGCCGGCAGCAGCATCCCGCACGACGCATAGGCCGGGATCGCGTCCAGCTTGGCGCCGAACAGCCCGGCCACCGGTGTGCCCGCGACCTGCCCGGCGATGTCCCAGAGCGCCGCCTCGAGCGGCCAGTAGCGCCCGGCGTGGAAATCGATCGTCTCGAGCACGCGGACGTGCCGTTCGATGGCCAGCGGGTCCTCGCCGATGAACAGGTGCTCGAACGCCTCGAACCCGTCCATCGTGTCGCCGGACCCGATGCCCACGACGCCCTCGTCGGTCTCGACGCGCACGATCGTCACCGGGAACTCGGTCCGCGGCACGGGATCCCACGCCGCCGGGAACGGCGGGTCGAGCGGGACGCGGAGGCGTTGGAGACGGATGGCGCCGATCCTCACGGCGCCAGTATCGCCGACCGACCCTGCGGGCGGGCGTGCGGGATGGCTGCGGTACGCTGGCGGCTCCCAGCCCTGGAGGAGTCCGTGACGACGGCGCTCGACCGTCCGCCCGAAGAAGCCGCCGAGGACACCTCGTTCGCGCGCGGCCTGCGGGTGTTTCTGACGGTCGCCGATCGCGGCGAGATCAGAGCCGATGAGCTCAGCACGCTGCTGGACACGCCGCTCTCCACGATCTATCGCTACCTCCGCACACTGACCGAGTTCGGGTTCGTGGAACGCCAGGAGGCCGGCTATCGGCTGGGCGCTCGGCTCCATCTGCTCGGGACCGGGCCGATCGTGTCGGCCGAGGAGTTGATCCGCGTCGCTGACCCCATCCTGGCCGGCGTAGCCGAATCGACCGGCGAGACCGCCTTCATCTCCCGCCGGGTCGGCACCAGCACCATGTGCCTTGCCCAGTACCCATCCGCCCAGCCGCTGCGCGTCGTCGTCGAACCCGGGCAGGTCGGACCGCTCCACGTCGGGTCGGTCGCTCGCGTGCTGCTCGCGTTCGCGCCGTCGGAGGTCCAGGACGCGGCCCTCGCCGACGTGACCGATGCGGACGCGACACGCCGACAGCTGCCGGGGATCGTGGCGGATTCCTTCGCGCGGGACGAGGGCGCGACATACGACGGAGCCCTCACCCTCGCCGTCCCCGTGCTCATGAACGACGAGATCGTGGCAGCGGTCGCGCTCGCCGCCCCGGTCGAGCGGGCCGACCGCCGCTGGCAGGCGCGGGCGCGCGGGCTCCTTCGTCGCGCGGCAACCGGCGTCGAGTCCGCCCTTCGTGCGGAGGATCAGGCCTGACCGACCAGTACTATCGAAATACGGCATCGGGACTTCCCACGATTTGACAATCGTGCCGGGCGAGGCGGATAGTGGACCCCGATGGACGCATTCGCCGCTCTGGCGCCTGTTTCCGATCTCTATGCGCACCTCCCCGTCGGTGACGCCTTCGATTGGTCCGACGTCACACGGGAGCTCGGACCGGGCGAGTGGTACCTCGTGGCCTTCCGGTCGGTGCGACGGATCGGCGCGGACGAGGACCTCCTCGCCGAGATCGATGAGAGAGCCCATCTCGAAGCCGCGGACGCGCCGGGCTTCGTCCACTACTTCAAGGGTCCGACCGCGAGCGACCGGACATGCCTGTCGTTCTGCCTGTGGTCGTCCCGGGCCGAAGCGCGCGCAGCGGCAGGCCGCCCGGAGCACGTGACGGCGGTGGCGATCCTCGACGAGATGTACGAGCGCTACACGCTCGAGTTCCTGCGGGTGACAGGTCGGCGCGGGTCGCCGCTGCAGTTCGAGCCGTATGACGCACCGGTCATGGACCCAGGCGCTCCTCGAGCCGCCTAGACCGTCTCGACAACGTCCTCGTCGCGGTCGCCGGTCGACAGCCCGACGCCCAGCCGCAGCGCGGAGATCACGCCGCCG
Source organism: uncultured Chloroflexia bacterium (assembly GCA_963831715.1). Classification (GTDB taxonomy): domain Bacteria; phylum Chloroflexota; class Limnocylindria; order Limnocylindrales; family CSP1-4; genus SPCO01. Next base: position 638,013 of record CAWHRB010000001.1, read on the forward strand.
ACCGATGTCACTAGCAGGATCATGGCGTGGATCAGCAGGGCCATCGCGAACGCGGCATCACGGTCGACGCCGAAGCGCGTGGCGATGCCGACCGCGGTCAGCTCGAACGTCCCGAGATACCCCGGGCCTGACGGGACGATCGTCGCCAGCGCCACGCCGCTCGACAGCAGGGCGCCCTGCATCGGCGTGATCGCGATCCCGAGTGCGGCGCCACCGAGCATGAAGGTCAGGATCGAGAACACCCACGCGACGGCGCTGAAGACGAGCGCCGAGGCGAGCGTCCGCGGTCGGCTCACGACGCCGAGGCCGTCCCGCAGTCGCCGGCCGAGGTCCAGCAGGCGAGGGAACCGTTCGGCCATCCTCGTGACCCGCTCGGCCCCGGGCAGGCGATGGCTCACGACCGTCAAGGCCAGCCCGACGACGAGGATGCCGACGAAGATGGCCCCGAGGACGACCGCGGTCGACACGATGCCCCCGACCCCGAGCACGACGACCGCGATCGCCGCCAGGCTCACGACGATCACCGTATCGACGATGCGCTCGACGACGATCGTGCCGAGCACGGTCGTGCGGCTGAGACCCTCGCCCTCACCGAGGGCGTGAGCGCGGACGAGCTCACCGAGACGGGCCGGCAGGACGTTGTTGGCCAGATAGCCCACGAACGTGTAGCCGAGCACGTGGAGATAGGGGATGCGCGCGATCGGGACGAGCAGCGCCCGCCAGCGAGCACCGCGGGCCGCGACGTCCAGGACGACGGTCACGGCCATCAGTGCGACGATCGCGAGATTCGCCTGGCGCAGGACGTCGATCGCGGCGGTGACATCGACCGAGCGCAGCAGGATGAATCCGGCGATGACACTGATGGTGATCCCGAGCACGCCCCGCAGCGCGGTGCGGCGGCTCACGGCCTGCGCGCAGTGAGCTTCTTCGACGGTCGCAACCGGAGGCGGTGGAGCACGTAGCGGGCGACGACCCGAAGTGTGGACAGCCCGTATATGACGCTGCGCTTGAAACCGACCGAGCTCGCTTCCTCGAAGTACCGGGTCGGGACCGCGATCTCACCCACCCGATCGCGCATGCCGGCCGCCACGACCTGCGCGATGAGCTCCTGGTCGAACACGAAGTCGTCGCTGTTTACGTGGTACGGGATGGTCTCGAGGAGCTGCCGGCTGTAGGCGCGGAGGCCCGTGTGGTACTCCGAGAGGCGCAGCCCGAAGGCAAGGTTCTCGACCAGCGTCAGGAAGCGATTGGCGACGTACTTCCAGGTCGGCATGCCACCGGCCAGTGGGTCGCCCATGAAGCGGCTGCCCAGCATCAGGTCGCGCCGGCCGGCGGCGATGGGCTCGATCAGCGCGGGGATGCGCGTCGCGTCGTACTGGTAGTCGGGGTGGAGCATCACGACGATGTCGGCACCGGCCTCCAGTGCCGCGTCATAGCACGTCTTCTGGTTCCCGCCGTACCCGCGGTTCTGGGCGTGGATGATCACCTCGAGACCGAGCTGACGCGCGATATCGACCGTCTCGTCGCCGGACACGTCGTCGACGAGGATGATGCGGTCGATCAGGTCGTGCGGGATATCGGCGTACGTCCGCTCGAGCGTGCGCGCGGCGTTATACGCGGGCATGACGATGACGATCCGCGGATCGGGTTGGGCCACGGCGCGAAGGGTAGCGGGTTCGCCCCTCCCTGAGCGGGGCGGGTCACCGGTTCGTCACGCACGGTGTGCGACCATTACGGCGCTGGCAGCCCACGGAAGGATCCGCCTCCCATGTTCGATCGCCTCTTCGGCAACACCGCCGTCGACCCCGCCACCGCCGAGCGGATCCCGCCCGGCCAGTACCGGACCGAGAAGTTCCCGGTGCTCCACTACGGCTCCGTGCCGAAGATCGACCTGGCGACGTGGGACTTCAAGGTGTGGGGCGAGGTCGACGCGCCGTTCACGTTGACGTGGCAGCAGTTCAAGGAGCTGCCACGCAAGACGGTGGGCACGGACATCCACTGCGTGACCCGCTGGTCGAAGCTCGACACGACTTGGGAGGGCGTGCCGATCCAGAAGGTCCTCGAACTGGCCCAGGTCCGGCCGTCGGCGACGCACGTGGTCAGCCACGCCGAGCAGGGCTACACGGCGAACCTGCCGCTCGAGGTCCTCGACGACGACGACGTCCTGCTGGCGGATACATTCGACGGTGAGCCGCTCGAGCCCGAGCACGGCTACCCGCTCCGCCTGCTCGTCCCGAAGCGGTACTTCTGGAAGAGCTCCAAGTGGATCCGCGGCCTCGAGTTCCTCGACCACGACCAGCTCGGGTTCTGGGAGCGCTACGGCTACAACAACGACGCCGATCCCTGGAAGGAAGAACGCTTCAGCGATTAGGCGACACGTCGTCGGGGCTTGTCAGCTCCGGCGGGCGCCACCGATCGTCGCCGGATCCGGCGTGAAGTAGCGCATTCGGCGTCCGAGCAGGAGCACCTCGCGCTCGAGCAGTGCGACCAGCCCCTCGAGGCGCTCGACGGTCGTGCGCGCCTCGAGCAACGCCTGGCGGCGCGGCAGCTCGACCTGGACGATGCCGGACAGCAGGTACGACAGGACCGTCGGATCGTCGGGGATGTCCAGGTCGTGGCGGCTGGGCTTGTCGGTCTCGGTCATCAGCTGGGGCTCGGCCGTCGCGAGCGGGTCGGCGTCGGGGTCTGGCTCGCCGACCGTGGCTTCGATCTCGACTCGGATGTCGAGGAGCTCCGATGACTCGCCGTCCCGTGCGCGCATCAGGTCGAGGTAGCGGACGAAGCGACGGATGGCACGTGCAGCCAACCGCTCGGCGCGCAGCTCGTCGCCGACCTCGTCGTCGAGTGGCGTGACGTCGGCCACCAGGTAGGGCTCGCGCTGAGCGTCGACGGACTCGATCGCGAACCGGCCCGTTGCCGCGGCCAGCAGGTCGAACCGCCCGTCCGGGTAGCGGCCGGCTTCGCGGATCTCGGCGAAGGCGCCGACCCCGGCGAGCGTCGCGACGCCCTTGGTGCCGACCTCACGACCGTCACGGATCAGGACGACGCCGAACGGCTGGCCCGTATCGAGGCAGTGCTGGGTCATCGCCTGGTAGCGGTCCTCGAAGATATGGAGCGGCAGGACGATGCCGGGGCAGAGGACCTGGTGCAGCGGGAAGAGCGGGATCTCCATCGCCGCCCGAGTCTATCCGGGTTCCGGCCCGAGGGCCGTTCGGCCCACGGCGGGCTTGCGGAACGACAGTCGACGGCGCGCCGCGCCCTCGGCGAGGCGTCCGGTGGCGGCCTCGTTGTCGATGACGTCGTCGGGGCTGAACAGGTGGTAGCGGCCCTTGCCCTGTGCCTTGGCGCGGTACATCGCGATGTCGGCCTGCCCCATCAGGGCGTCCGCCCCGGTCGTGCCGTGCGTGTCCATCGCGACACCGATGCTCGCGCCGGCGGCGACGACTTCACCGGCGATCTCGATCGGCCGCTCCAGCGACGCGATCAGCCGCGACGCCGTATCGACGGCCTGGGTCACGTCCCCGACCTCGGTGAGCAACACGCCGAACTCATCACCGCCCAGGCGTGCGGCGACATCGGTCGGCCGGACGCCGCTCCTGATCCGGTCGGCGACGGCCGCCAGGAGATCGTCACCGGCCGCATGGCCGAGGCCGTCGTTGACGGTCTTGAAGTCGTCGAGGTCGAGGAACAGCACCGCGAGTGAGCCGGGCGCCTTGCGCGACGCGAGTGCCGCGGTGGTCGCCTCGACGAACCGGCGACGGTTGGCGAGCTCGGTCAAGGGGTCGTGGTAGGCCTGGTACGTCAGCCGGGCCTCGAGCACGCGGCGCGCTGCAACGTCGCGCTCGAGCAGACCCACGAGACCGGCCAGTCGCATCAGCACGAGCAACGAGAGCAGCGCCGTGCCGGCCGCCACGATAACGAGCGTGCCGTCGCCCTGGGGACCAAGGGTGACGAGGAACGGTCCGGTGATCATGGCCACCGCGAGGCAGACCAGGCGCACGGGTCCCAGCCACGTGACGACGACCGGGTGCGGATCGGTGAGGCGGCGCATCGATGGATGCAGCGCAGCGGCGCCGAACAGCAGGTAGGCCACGAGATAGAGGGAGTCGATCCAGCCGCCGCTGACGTACGACCCCTCGAGAGTCTGGAGCGCGTAGATCTGGTCGGCGACCAGCAAGAGCACGAGGCTGGCGCCGAGCAGTCGGAACGAGACGGTCCGGGCACCCGGCGTGGTCAGCAGGCCCATCGCCACACCGATGAGGAGCAGGTCCGCGAGCGGATAGGCGAGGCTGATAGCGAGGCTGAGCGGGTCGAGATCGGTCGCCACGACCTGCGGCTGGATCAGGAAGGTCCACGACAGGATCGCTGCGGCGGTCGTGAGGATCGCGGCGTCGACGAGTCCACCGCGGTCGCCACCGGCCAGCCGTCGCCGGATCAGCAGCAACAGGCCAAGCGCGATGAAGGGGTAGCCGGCGAGGTACAGGACGTCGGCGATCGATGGGAACGGATCCTCGCCGATGATCTCGAACCAGTTCCACACGAGATCGCCGGCCACGAACAGGGCCTGTCCGAAGGCCATGAGGAGCCACGGGGACATCCGCTCCGGCCGGTGGCGGCGGACGCCAAGGAGGGCCATGCCGATCGCGGAGGCGCCGATCGCGTCGTACAGGAAGCTCTGGGGGAGCGACCCGGTCTCGAGCAGCGCGTGCACGACCAGCGCGAACACGCCGGCAGCGAGGTACGCCACCCATGTCGGGATGCGCGGGGAGGAACGCCGGTCGGTCATCGGTTCGGTGGACAGTGTCGGTACCGTCGTCCGTTGTGCCCATGACCCGACCGTACCTCCCACGATGGGACGCCCGGCCGAACTCGCCCCCCAGGAACGACGAAGCCGCCGGTCGCCCGGCGGCGTTCGTTCAGCTGGTCAACGCCTCAAACGATGGTCAGTGCGCGCACCCGCGCGGTGCACCCTCATCGTCGGCGGTCCGGAAGCTGGAGCCGCAGCCGCACGCTGCGACCGCGTTGGGATTGTTCACGGTGAAGCCCGCGCCCATCAGGGTGTCGACGTAGTCGATCTGCGAGCCCTGCAGCAACGAGATGCTCTGCCCGTCGACATAGACCTTGATCCCGCTCACGTCGAGGACGTTGTCCTCGGGTGTGGGCGCGTCCTCCAGCATCATCCCGTAGCGGAAACCGGAACAGCCGCCGGAGTACACGTACACGCGCAACCCGATGTCGGGATTGGTCTCTTCCTTCGTCAGCTCGCTGAGCTTGGCGACCGCGGCGTCGGAGAGGGACACGACCGTGCCCGGAAGGGTCGGCTCGATGACCGTGGGCTGCTGGTCGATCATGTGTCGGTTCGTCCTCCTTGGACGGGGATGATTGCGTGATCTGCTCGTCGTTCCCGATGAGTGGGTCCATCGTACGCAGCGCAACGGGTTTCGACAAGTGCGGCGCCGAAATCCGATGGTCCTGCCGGGCGAGCGTGGCGTTACGGGTCGATCCGTTCGACCACGGTGGCGATGCCCTGCCCTACCCCGATGCACATGGTCGCCAAGCCGTACCGGCCACTGGTCCGGCGCAGTTCGTGGGTGAGCATCGTGATCAGCCGCCCGCCGCTCATCCCGAGCGGATGGCCGAGCGCGATCGCGCCACCGTTGACGTTCACCTTCGCAGGATCGAGGCCGAGCTCGTCGATGCAGACGAGCGATTGCGAGGCGAACGCCTCGTTGAGCTCGATCAGGTCGAGGTCGTCGACGCCGATCCCGGCGCGCTCGAGGGCCTTGCGCGTGGCCGGGACCGGGCCGACGCCCATCACCGCCGGGTCGACGCCGGCGACCGCCGTCGACACGACGCGCGCCAGTGGCGGCAAGCCGAGTGCGCGGGCCCGCTCGGCCTCGACCAGCAACACGGCCGAGGCACCATCGTTGATCCCTGAGCTGTTGCCGGCGGTGACCGAGCCATCGACCGCGGACCCGCGGAACGCCGGGCGGAGCCGAGCGAGCGCCTCGAGCGAGCTGTCGGCGCGGGGATGCTCGTCCCGCTCGACGACGGTCACCTCGCCCTTCCGGCCGGCGACCTCCACCGGCACGATCTGTTCATCGAATCGTCCGGCCTCGGCGGCCGCGACCGAGCGCCGATGGCTCTCGAGCGCGAACGCATCCTGGCGCTCGCGGCTGACGCCCCACCGCTCGGCGACGTTCTCGGCGGTCTCGCCCATCGAGTACGGGTAGTACATCTCGGCGAGCGTCGGGTTCACGAACCGCCACCCGAGCGTCGTGTCCTGGAGCTCGCGCGGCCCGCGGTCCCAGGCCGCGTCGGCCTTGGCCATCACATACGGCGCACGCGTCATCGATTCGACGCCGCCTCCGATGAACACGTTGCCATCACCGACGGCGATCGCATGGGCCGCCGAGTTGATCGCCTGTAGGCCCGAGCCGCACAGCCGGTTGACGGTCTGTCCGGCGACCTCGATCGGCAGCCCGGCGAGCAGCGACGCCATCCGGGCGACGTTGCGGTTGTCCTCGCCCGCCTGGTTGGCACAACCGAGGATCACGTCCTCGATGAGCGTCGGGTCGATGCCGGAACGATCGACGACGGCGCGCAGGGCGATGGCGGCAAGGTCGTCGGGTCGCACGCTCGCAAGCGCGCCGCCGTATCGCCCGATCGGCGTCCGGACGGCCTCGATGATCCACGCCTCGCGGACGGGCCGCTGGGCATCACGCGTCATGCGACCGATCGTAGCGGCTCCACGGTCTGGTGGTCAGAACGTCGAGAGGAACCGCTCCGGGTAGGCGACGCCCAAGCGCAACGCGTTGATGATGTCGCCGCGGGGAGCGACCTCCTCGTCGAGCGCGAAGCGCACCTCGTCCAGGATGGCCGCCTCGATCCGCTGGCGGATCTCGTCGGAACCGAGCCCGCGAGCCGGGCCTTCGGCGAACTCCGCCTCGACCGGCCCGCGGCGGCCTTCGTCGTAGGCGTAGAACCCGCCGCCGGACTTGCGGCCCAGACGACCGGCGGCGACCAACCGCTCCTGGATCGGCGATGGCCGGAGCCGATCCGGACGGCCGAGACCCTCCCACACCCCCCGCGCCGCGGCGAGGTTGACGTCGAGACCCGCCAGATCCATGACTTCGAACGGCCCCATCGGGAACCCCGCGGCGCGCATCGCCTCGTCGATCGCGAGGACGCTTGCCGCGCCGTCTTCGAGGATCCGCAGCGCCTCGATCGTGAACGGCCGATTGACGCGGTTGACGATGAACCCCGGCCGGTCAGCGCTCCGGATCGGCGTCTTGCCCCACTCCCGGACCATCGCCTCGGCGGCAGACGCGGTCGCCGCCGACGTCTTTGCCCCGGGCACGACTTCCACGAGTGGCATCAACGGCACGGGATTGAAGAAGTGCAGCCCGACCACGCGTTCGGCGTGCACGGCCGGATCGGCGATGTCCGTGATCGACAACGCGCTCGTGTTGCTCGCCAGGATGACGTCGGGCGCGGCCTCGGCATCGAGCGCCCGGAAGATCGTCCGCTTGAGCTCGAGGTCTTCCAGCGCCGCCTCGACGATCAGCGCCGCTTCGGTCGCGAGCCCGTCGAGGAGGTGAGCATGGCGCAGCATGGCCATGCGCCCATCCGCCCACTCGTCGATCGAGTCCGCATCGAGGTCGAGCTTGGCGGCTCGCCGCGAGAGGCCATCCCGGATCCGCGCGGACGCCCGTTCGATCGCGTCCTCGTCGACGTCGTGGAGGAGGACCTCCCAGCCGGCTTCGAGGGCGACCTGGCCGATGCCGGCGCCCATCACGCCGGCCCCGATGATCCCGACGATGGTCACACCGACTTCAGCGCCTCGAACGGCTGGCGGCAGCCGCGGCAGTAGAACAGCGACCGGCACTGCGTCGGGCCGAACGCGCTGTCCATCACGACCTCGGCGCTGTCGCAGAACGGGCAGCGCATCCGGCTGGGGTCGTCCGGCGGCGCGATCCCGGCCCCCCGGAGAGCGGCCCGGCCGGCGACCGAGATCCGCTCCGACGTCCACGGCACCTCGAACGTGGTCTCGACCCGGACTGAACGCCCGAAGCGCTCCGACAGGCGGTCGGCGATCGAGCTGCGGATCAGGTCCAGTGCCGGGCAACCGACGAACGTGGGCAGGATCGCGACGTCGATCGCGTCGGGACCCACGGCGACCCGATGCACGATGCCGAGGTCGAGGACGGACAGCACCGGGATCTCCGGGTCGGGCACGGTGGCGAGCACCGCGCGGACATCCGCCTCGGTCGGTCCGGTGCCGATCACCACGTGGCCGCCGGATCGCTGCGGCGCACCGCGGTGAACTCGCCCCACAACCAGCGGAACGGTTCGCCGTGTTGGGTCCGGCCGAGCCACGGATCGACGGTCGCTGGGGCGAGTGGGAGTCCGAGTCGCACGAACACGGGCTCGACCCGCGCCCGCCACGTGCGCTCGAGCTCGTCCATCGGTCGGGCGAGCACGCCGGCCTCGACGAGCGCGCCTTCCGCATGCAAGGGCGTGAACACAGTCCCGGCATGGGGTCCGAGCGTCTCGAGCGCGACCACAAGGCGCGCGCGCGGCTCGCCGTCCGCGGCAGCCAGGCGCTCCAGCCACGAACCGATGTGCATCTCGTGATAGCGCTCCTCGCGACGGAGCTTGGCGACCAGGTCGGCCAACGGCGCCCAGGAACCGTCTGCGAGCGCCTCGAGTCGAACGGCGTCGGCCGTCTCGTACAGGTAGCGGCGCGCGATGGCCGTCGCCCAATCGCCGCGGCCGTGGTCAAGCAGGCGGGCGTGCCGGTACTCCTCGGGCTGGCGGTCGTAGGCGATCGCGTCGGCGTCTGTCCCGGTCAGCTCAGCCAGCAGCCCATACAGGGCCGCCGCGTGACCCAGCTCGTCCTGGGACAGCGAGCTCATCGCCACGTCCTCTTCGAGCAACGGCGCGATCCCGGTCCACTCGGAGTCGCTGAAACCGATGACGAACTCGTCGTCGGCCATGGTCAGCAGGAGCTCGTCCAGACCGACGATGGCCGGCGTTGCCGTGCTCATCGGTCGCGCGCCTTCGGTTTGGCCTGGCCCGCGGCCTCGCGCGCGGCGGCCAGCTTGTCGCGCATCACATAGCCGCCGGGCTTCTTGAACGACCGGTCGAGCGGCGGCTGGAGCAGGTCCTGGTCCTCCAGATCGACGATATCGGCACGACGGACCACCCAGAGGCGGACGCTCTCTTGACGACGGCCGAACATCTCGCGGGCGTAATGGGTGGCGAGTTCCGCGTCGGGCGCCATGACGCTGCCACCGTGCTTCATCGGGTCGCCTTCCTTCTCCTGCCGGAAGACCTCCCAGGCTTCGATCTCGGGGCCGCCGGCCCTGTCCTTCACGCGACGGCGGCGGGCACGCCCAGGATCCCCTCGCGCACCCACCTCGTCTCCTCGCGGACTTGCCGGCGGAACTCGAGCCGCGCCTCGGACATGGGTCCGTGGTTGGTGACCACCGTTCGGAGCTCGTTCCAGTCCGGCTCGGTGTAGCGCCACTCCCCGGCCTCGTCATCGAACCGAAGCTCGGGATCCGGGATGACGAGCCCGAGCTCGCGGATACGCGGCACGTAGATGGTCAAGAACTCCTGCCGCAGCTCTTCGGACGACTTGGCCTTGATGCGCCAGCGCAGGTCCATGTCCTTCTCGCGTGGTGACCGCGGGCCATGCATCTGCATCAGCGGTCCCCACCACCGGTCGAGTGCGTCCTGGATGGCGGCGCGCTGGCTTGGCGTGCCCGTGACCATCGTCACGACGACATCCCGCCCGTGCATGATGTGGACCGACTCCTCCCAGCAGATCTTGCGCATCGTTCGTGCATACGGCGCGTAACTCGAGTCGCGCAGCGCCTGCTGGGCGACGATCGCCGCCGCATCGACGAGCCAGGCGATCATCCCCACGTCGGCCCAGCCGACGGTCGGGTAGTGGAAGACGTTGTGGAACTTCGTCTTGCCGGCCAGGAGGTCGTCGAACATCGCCTCGCGCGGCTTGCCCAGGTCCTCCGCGATCCGGTAGAGCAGCTGGGCGTGGCCGACCTCGTCCTGGACCTTGGCCGTCAACGCGAGCTTGCGCCGCAGGGTCGGCGCGCGCATGAGCCACTCGCGCTCGGGGAGGACGCCCATCAGCTCGGAGTTGGCATGCATCTCGACGAACCGGAGGACGGCCGTGCGGTACTCATCGGGCATCGCGTCGACCGCCTCGACCTTGCCGCCCTTCATCACGTGCGCCTCGAACCGCTCGAACCACGCGTCGTAGGCCTCGTCGTGGGCACGGACCGGCGCGCCTCCGACCGACCGTTCGGACGGCGACAGGACCGGATCGAGCGCGAGCGGGTCGGTCATGGCATCAGCCTACGCCCATGCGCCTGTGTCGTCAGACGACCGGAACGCGGTCTCGGCGTCACCGTCCGTTCTCGAGGAAATTGACGAACCGCGTGTCGCATCGTCACGCGGTCCTCACTCGCCGGTGAAGCGTGGCGGGCGCTTGGCCCGGAACGCTGCCAGTCCTTCGGCGTGGTCGGCCGAGGCGCCGGCGATGCCCTGGAGTTTGGCTTCGCCCTCGAGGGCCTCGTCGAGATCGATCGACAGCGAGCGCTGCATGGCACCCTTTGTGAGCGACTGTGCGAGCGGGGCAGCCGCCGCGAGGCGGTCCGCCAGCGCCCGCGCTTCCGTCAGCAGCTGGTCGGCCGGCACGACCCGCGAGACCAGCCCGAGACGGAGGGCCTCCGCGGCGTCGACGGGATCACCGACGAGTGCCAACTCGGTCGCCTTCGCCGGCCCCACCAGCCGCGGCAGGAACCAGGTCGCGCCGCTGTCGGGAACGAGCCCGATCCGCCCGAATGCGAGCACGAACCGCGCGTCCTCCGCGGCGATGCGCAGGTCGCAGGCGAAGGCGAGCGACGCACCGGCGCCGGCGGCCACCCCGTTGACCGCCGCGATCACCGGCTGGCCCATCGACCGCAGCGCCCGGATGATGGGGTTGTACCGCTCGCGGACCTCGACATCGAGGGGAGCGGCGTCGGGCTCACTCTCGCTCGGCAAGATCCTGGCCGGCACAGAACGCCCGACCGGCACCGGTCAGGATCACGGCACGAACGGAGCGATCCGCTGCGAGTGACTCCAACGCCTCCCGAAGCGCGACCTTGACCGGCACGGTCAACGCATTCAGCGCTTCTGGCCGGTCCAGCGTGAGCGTCGCGACCGGCCCGTCGACCTCGTGGCGCAGGCCTTCGGTCACCGGGTGACGCGGCCGATCAGGTGAACTCGACCAGCCGGCCGTCGACCAGCTCGAACAGCCGTCGATCGACAGGCTCGTCCGCGCCGCCCGACTGCTCGATCGCGAACTCGCTGAACATCGCGGCGAAGCCGGCGTCATCGGGTCGCAGGGACGCCGCGGCGAGGACATGACGCTCGGGGATGGCGACGAGGACGCGCCCGTCGCCGCCCAGCTCACGCGTCAGATGATCGATCGTCTCGGGCAGCAGGATGCGGACGGCGTCGAGGCCCTCACCCGTGTCCGAGCTGATCAGCCGCCGATCGCCGTCTCGCTCGTCGGTCCACGGGGCGTTCGCCGCCCATGCCCCGAGGTTGGCCATCGCGGCATCCTGCAGCTCGCTCGGCTCGATGCCCCACGACAGCAGGTGGTCGCCGTTCACGACGATATCGAACCCGTCGGCCGGCAGTGTGTACACGACCGGGATCCCGGCCGGACCCATGTCGAGCAGCGGCTGGGAATGGCTCTGCATCGAATGCTGCGCGAGCGAGTCGCGATCGATGGACTCGATCGGGAGGCCGGCCGTCCCGACCGGGCGGAACGCCGGTCGAACGAGCGGGCCCGCCAGGCCCCAGTCGTGCTCCGGCGCGTCGATCGCCGAGCCCGCCGACTCGGGCGTCGGGACGTGACCGCTGACCGGCGACGTCTCGTCGATCGGCGAGAGGATGTCCGGCGGGGCATCCCGGATCGCCGGTGGTGGCTCGTCGGAGAGGTCGCGGACGGAGTCGCGTCCCACGTCCGTTCCGCCCTCGTACGGGTCACGCTCCATCGTCGTTGGTCCTCCCTCGATGCCTGGGCTCGGTCATCTGCCGGTCCAGGTCGGTGGTCGTTTCTCCTGGAAGGCGAGCATCCCTTCGCGCTGGTCGTCGGTCGCAAAGAGGTCGAAGAATGCCTCGCGTTCGGCACGAAGGCCAGCGCTCAGCGGCAATTCGGCCGCCGCAAGCACGGAACGCTTGGCGGCACGCACCGCGAGCGGCGGCATCGATGCGATGCGGTCGCCGAGCTCGAGCGCCGCTTCGACGACATCCCCCGCCGGCGCGACCGACGTCACGAGGCCGGCCGCATGGGCCTCCGCCGCGCCGATCGTCCGACCGGTCAGCACCAGCTCCATGGCGCGTGCCAGCCCGACGGCCCGGGTCAGTCGCTGGGTCCCGCCGGCGCCGGGCATGACCCCGATACGGATCTCCGGCTGACCGAACTGGGCGTCGTCGCCGGCGACGATGAGGTCGCATGTCATGGCCAGCTCGCAGCCACCACCGAGGGCGAATCCGCGGACGGCGGCGATGAGCGGGATGCCGATCGCCCCGAGCCTGTCCCACGCGTCGAAGTTGCCCTCGGATCGCAATCGCTCGGGCGTCTGGTCGGCCAGCTCGACGATGTCGGCCCCCGCCGCGAACGCCCGGTCGCCGGCTCCGGTGATGACCGCCACCCGCGTCCGCTCGTCCCGATCCAGTCGCTCGAGCTCGTCGGCCAGCTCGGCCAGCAGCGCGAAGCTCAATGCGTTGCGCGCCTCGGGTCGGTCGATCGTCGCGAGGGCCACGCCCGTGTGGCCCTCGACCGGAGCATCGACGCGGATGAAGCGGGTCGTCGGCATGGCGTCGGTCACGCGCACTCCTCGCGGCTCGTCGGGCAAGTATCCACGACGCGGGAAGTCGCCATCGGACGCCGCGACGGCCGTCGCCTCTGGAACGGCCGCGGTCGTCTGTCTCAGCCGGTCAGGTCGTCGGCGTCCTCGAGGACCAGCAGCGTCGCGAGTCCCGGCGCGATCTCGCGCAGGCTGCGGCCGGCAGCACGCATCGCATCCGACGCCAGCCCGGCGTCGAGGGCCGGGCGGTCATCGAAGTGCATCGCCGCGACCATCACGAGTTCGGTCTCGCCCCCGAGGGCCTCGGAGACGCGGCGGACCTCCGTCGAGCGGAGCCCCGGCGTCCCTGCGACCAGCGGCAGGTGCTCCGCGGCGTATCGCCGCTCGAACTCGGCGAGGGCCGGTTCGCCACCCTCGGGGCGGCGGTACAAGGCGAGCAGCGTCGTCATGTCGGGACCTCCGTGGTCGGTGACTCGTGGGCGCGAGCGCGCGCGATGGACTCGGTCGATCTGTAGAAGTCGGTGAGGGCGGCTTCGAGGACGGGCAGGTGGTCGACCAGCGGATCATGGCCGACGTCGGGCAGTACGAGGAGCCGGCCATCCTGGACCTGGCGCGCCAGAGCCGCGGCCTGCTGGATCGGCACGAACGGGTCGCGGTCACCGGCCACCGCCAGCGTCGGCGCATCGATCGCCCGCAGGTCACGTGACGTGAGCAGTGGTTGCGCGGCGATGTCCGCCACGATCGCGTCCAGCAGGCGCCGCCAGCTGCCCGGCCCGTGCGCGGGGTCGTGCCGGGCGGCCAGGCGGGCGGCCCAGCCGGGGTCGTCCCGCTCGATCGTTTCCGGATCCATGAGCGCGCGGCCGACGGAGAGGCGCGGCTCGCGCTCGGTGCCGATGCTGATCGCCACGAGCGTCCGGATCCGATCAGGGAAGCGCGCGGCGTAGTGGAGCGCGGTCATCCCGCCCATGGAGTACCCGAGCAGGTGGAACGTGGTGAGCCCGACCGCATCGACGAACGCGTCGAGATCGGCCACGAGGTCGGCGGTCGACCAGCTCTCGCCCGGATCCCAGGCCGTCCCACCATGACCGCAAGCGTCCGGCATGTAGCACCAGAACGCCTGCGTCAGCACCGGCCGCAGTCCTTCGAAGTGGTCGCCGCCGCTGCCGGTCGCACCATGCAGCAGCACCAGCGGCGGTCCGGCGCCATCGACCTCGTACGCGGTCGCCCGTCCGTCGGCTTCGATCGTCGGCATCGGGTCGGATGCTAGCCCAGCTATCCTCCGGCGGATGCTCACCCATCGACCGGCGGCGGATGTCGAGGACCTCTCGACCGCGGCCGGCCTGATGTCCGCCGCGTGGCAAGCCGACGCCCCGCACGTCGCCGAGACGCCAGCGGCGATCGAGTGGTGGTACACGGTGACGTACCCGGATCCGCTCGGCGACCACCTCCGGCTGTGGTTCGACGACGGTCGACCGGTGGCCTGGACGTGGCACGAACCGCCGGAGCTCGAGTGCCACGTCTGGACGGGCGATGCACACACCGACGCGCTGCTCTTCGCGGCGATCATCCACGCGGTCGACGCCGACGCAGGCGAGGGCGAGCTGGCGGCGTTCGCGGCAGATGCCGATGCCGCGGCGATCGACGTCCTGCGCGAACGTGGCTTCGAGCCCGCCGGTCGCGTCCTGACGCAGTGGCAGCGTCGGGTCGATGACGGCGACCTCCGGCGCGTGGTGATGCCGGACGGCTATCGGATCCGCGGGCTCCGCGGGCCGGACGAATTCCCAGCCCGCGTCGACGTGCACCGCGCGGCGTTCCCGACGTCGCGCCTGACGGCCGAGAAGTACGAGCGACTCCTGACCATGCCGCACTATCGGTTCGACGACGACCTCGTCGTCGAGGCGCCGGACGGGTCGCTGGCCGCCTTCGCCCTGACCTGGTACGACGCGGTCGGGCGGGTCGGCGAACTCGAGCCGGTCGGGACGCATCCGGACCATCAGCGGCAGGGCTTGTCGCGGGCGATCGTCACGGCCGGGGTCAGCCGATTGTTCGAGCGCGGCGCACGGACGGTGCAGGTCTACTCCGATGCCACTGAAGCGCCGGCCGAGGCGCTCTACGCGGCGGTGGGCTTCCGCCGCCGGGCGATCCATCGCCGGTACACCATCCGATCGCCGCGTCCCGCGGACGCTACGATCGACGCATGACCGACGATCGCGAGGGGTCCCGCATCGAACGCGATTCGATGGGCGAGATGGCCGTCCCCGCCGACGCCCTGTACGGGGCGTCGACCCAACGGGCCGTCCTCAACTTCCCGATCTCCGGCCAGCGCTTCCCGCGCCGGTTCATCCGGGCGCTTGCGCTGATCAAGCTGGCTGCGGCGGACACCAACGGCGAGCTCGGTCTCCTCGACGCCGGGGTCGCGCGGGCGATCGCCGCCGCCGCCGCGACCGTCGCGGACGGCGACCACGACGACCAGTTCCCGATCGATATCTACCAGACGGGATCGGGCACCTCGACCAACACGAACATGAACGAGGTCGTGGCCCACCTCGCGACTGCCCGGCTCGGCTCGGATCGGCGCGTCCATCCCAACGACGACGTCAATCGCTGTCAGAGCTCCAACGACGACATCCCGACCGCGCTCCAGCTCAGCGCCGCGCTGGCGATCGAGGAGGCGCTCATCCCGGCGTTGGTCCACCTCCAGCAGGCTCTCGCCGCGAAGGCCGAGGAGTTCTGGCCTGTCGTCAAGACCGGTCGGACCCATCTCCAGGACGCGACGCCGATCCGGCTCGGCCAGGAGTTCCAGGGCTATGCCGGCCAGATCGAGGAGGCGATCCGGCGGGTGCAGGGGGCACGAGACGAGCTGCTCACGGTGCCACTCGGCGGGACGGCGGTCGGAACCGGCATCAACGCCCATCCCGAGTTCGCCGCCCGAACGTGTGCCCGGCTCACCGAACTGCTGACACTGCCCGTCCGTGAAGCCCCGAACCACTTCCACGCGCAGGCCACGCTCGACGTCCCGGTGGCGGCGCACGGTGCCATCCGGACGACCGCGCTCGGCCTGTGGAAGATCGCGTCGGACATCCGGCTGATGGGGATGGGTCCGCGCGCGGGGATCGGGGAGCTGGCACTGCCCGAGACACAGCCCGGCTCGTCGATCATGCCCGGCAAGGTGAACCCAGTGATCATCGAGAGCCTGACGATGGTCACGGCCCGCGTCGTCGGCAACGACACCACGATCGCGTTCGCCCAGACCGGCTCGCTCCTGGAGCTCAACGTGATGCTGCCGGTGACGGCCGTAGCGCTGCTCGAATCGATCGAGCTGCTCGCCGCCGCGGCGAGGAACTTCGCCGACCGGACGGTCAGCGGACTCTCGGCGACGGATCGCGGCCCCGCGCTGGTCGAGCAGGGGCTGATGCTGGCGACCGCGCTCGCGCCGGTGATCGGCTACGACGAGGCGGCGGCCCTGGCCAAGGAAGCGCTCAAGACGGGTCGGACGATCCGCGAGCTGGCGCTCGAGCGGGGCATGGCCGCCGACGATCTCGATCGTCTGCTAGACCCGGCCTCGATGACCGAGCCTGGTCTCGGGAGTGGCTCGGCCGGCGGCTGATCCTTACGGCGCTTGATCCAGCAGGCGTTCCGCGGCGTCGATCCCCGACAACCACGCTCCGTGGACCGTCGATGGGAAGCGCAGGCTGGTCGCCTCGCCGGCCAGCGTCAGCCGAGGGCCGAGCGGTTCGGCGAGTGCGGCCCGGTCCTCCGGCGACGACCCGACCGCCAGGAAGGAATAGGCGCCCCGGGCAAGCAGATCGAGCCCCCAGCGCGTGACCACCGTGGCCGACGGACGTTGGTTCGACTCGGCGACCACGGCGCGATAGGCGGTGAGTGCCTCGCTGACGACGGCGTCGTCATCGAGCCCCTCCAGACGCCGTGCCTCGGCCCCCGTCGCGAACCCGACGACGATCGGCTCTCCTGTGACCGGTTGGAGGTCGACCCACTCGCGGAACGTCGGCTCACCGACTCGACCGAGCCAGTCGGCGCCACCCGGGAAATCACGCTCGGGAAAGCGCAACGCGACCTTCAGGAAGCTGCCCATGCCGAGCCTCCCGATCGCGTCGGCGACCGCCCCCGGCAGGGCGGGCCGGAACGTGACGTCGCCGGCCTTCAGGACGCCCAGCGGGAGCGTGACGATCGCCCGATCCGCGGACATCCGCCCGCCGTCGGTCGTCACCTCGACTTTCGCATCCGTCGCCTCGATCGACATCACCCGCTGTCCGAGGCGGATGTCGAGCGTGGCGGCGATCGGGTCGAGGACGGAGCGATAGCCGCCGTCGAGCATGACCCAAAGGCCCTCGAGCGAATCGCCATCGAGCAGCGTTCGGACCGAAAGCTCGGTCAGGTCGGCGGCGTGGTCGGCGCCGATCTCGACGTCGGCCGCCCAGCGGAGGTATCGGTCGAGGAGCGCTGAAATCGACGTCGGTCGGGGCCGGGCCGGCAGCCTGGGTCGCGCGCGCCAGGGTGGCCGCCACGGGTTCGTCGGCAGGATCGGATCCGGCGTGCCGTGTGGCGTCGCCCAGGATGGCCTGGTACCTGGTCCACAGCGGCTCCTCGTCACGCCAGGGCATGCGTCGCCCATCCTCGTCGTACGTCGCGAACCGGTCGAACGAGGTCCGCGTGAACCGGGTACCGGCCGCTCGAGCGAGCGGCACGAGCGGGTTGCCGGTGGTGCCGTGGATCCATGACGCGCCGAGATCGAGCGGAGGGCCCAGCACGTCCGACGTCCAGGCACGTCCGCCGATCCGGTCGCGCGCCTCGAGAACCGTGACGGTCTGCCCGGCCTCGGTCAGGCGGCGTGCCGCCCCAAGACCGGCCGCGCCGGCGCCGATCACGAGCGACGTGCCGGGGACGGGATCCTGTCTCCGTGGCGCCGCGCATCCCGCGAGGGCGAGCGCGCCCGAGCCCAGGACCGCTGCGCACAGGAACGAACGTCGGTCCAGCGTGACGTGCGAGCGGGACGTCAAGCCCGCCTCGGTGGCAGCGAGGGCACGACCGCGGAGATGGCGAGGGCGATCCAGGCGCCGCCGGCGACGGCCCATGCGAGCGGGGTCGGCAGGAGCATGACGGCCCCGGCGATGAGCACGATCTCCCCGATCGGGTGATCCCGGGCGCTCCAGCGGACGAGGCCCACCGCGACCGTGGCGATCGCCGCCAGGGACTGGCACGCGCCGGTGATGGCGCCATACGGGCCGCCGATGGCGGCGACCAGCAGCGCCGCGATCCACAGGCCATACGCGGCGAGGGCCATGAGCAGGGCGCCATCCGTGCCGCGAGGCGGCTCGAGCCCCGAGCGCCGAGCCACGGCGATCACGACCACGGCCATCGCGAACGCGCCCACGATGCCGATGGGGATGGTCTCGAGAAGGAAGCCCGGCCAGTCGGGCGCCGTGGGCTGGAGGGCACTCGCCAACCCGCAGACGATCAATGCGGCGCCACCTACGATCGCGGCGACCCATGGCACCCGCCTTGGTGTGCGGGGATGCAGCCGGGCGTCGAGTGCTCCACGGGCGAGATCCATCCGCATCCGGCGATCGAGCGGCCGCGCCTCGAGGAGGGCGCGCATCTCCGGCTCGTACCGGTCGCGCCAGTCTCGTGGATACAGCCGCAACCAGCCGGCGCCGTTGATGCCCTTCGCTCGATCCCTCAGACGCATCCGTTCTCGACCAGCGGCAGGATCACCCCCGGCTGGCCGAGCGCGACGGGCAACGGCCCGAGGGTGACGGTGCTTGTGTCGACGAACAGTACTCCGCGCTCATCGACGCGCACGGCGAACCGATCCATGCCTCGCTCCGCCGGGCCGTAGCGCAAGCCGTCGACCTTGATGCCGAGGCGGTCGTAGCGCGACTGGTGGCACGGGCAACGCATCCAGAAGTCCTCGAGGCACGGGTTCGGGCGGCACCCCAGGTGCGGGCAGATCTGCGACAGGGCACGCACGTTGAGCGCCCGTCCATCACCCGTGGGGTCCTCGCCCGGCGACCAGCCACCGCGAGCCGGATCGACGATGACGATAAAACCCTTGGCAGCGGCCACGTACGCCGGAAAGCCTTCTCCAAACGGCAATGCCGCGTTCGCGGCGAGCAGCTCCGGGTACGTCCCGACCCGAACGACACCGGTGGCATTCCGGCCCGCCGACCAGGCAAAGCCGGCCGTGCCCGCGAGGGCCTCGATCGCCCACAGCCCGACCGCCGTCCCGAGGGCACGCCGCAGGAGCGTCCGCCGCGACAACCCGGCTGTGACCGCGTCTCGCCTGGCCCGGATGGCGGGGCCGGCGATGGTCGTGCTCGGCACCGGCTCGTGACTCACGGCTCCGTGCGACCCAGACGTCGCAGGGCGGTCCTGGTGAAGCCGCGCATGCTCTCGAGTTGCGCCCGGAGGGTCGTCGCCCCGAGCGTCGTGAGGCGATACGGCCGGCGCCGGTCCACCGGCTCGAGTGCTTCGATGAGGCCGCGCCCCTCGAGCCGCGCGAGCGCCGCATACAGCGTGCCCGGGCCGAGCGGCGACCCCGAGATGTCCTCGACATCGGTCATGATCGCGTAGCCGTGCTTGGGCCCCTCGCTGAGCGACAGCAGGATGTACAGCGACGGCTCGGCGAACCGCCCGAACTCCGGGATCCCACCCGTCACATCGCACCTCTGTATCGCGGACCGCTATATCGCCACACGATATACTCCCCGGCTCGACGCGTGTCAAGCGCGGCAGTGGTGCCAAGGTTCGCGGGGCACGGGGCGCCACCGGTACAATCCGGCGCGATGACCGATACCCGTCTTTGGGATCGCGCCGCCGTCGCCGTCGTCGCCGAGGGCAGACGGTTCCCGGCTGTCACGTCCCTACAGGCCGGCCTGCCGACCGTCGAGGAGCTCTTCGACTTCATGCGTGACGCCGAGCTGCGCTTCGCCACGTTGCGGATGCGGATCGTCGAGCGTGCGGTCACGGCGCGCGGAGAGGAAGCCACCCAACTCGACGTGATGCTCCGCCACCCTGGCCTCGCGAAGGTCACGACGAGCCGGCCCGGCGAGGAGGTCGGCGGACCCTACGAGATCTGGATCACCGACGGCGAGATCGTGCGCACCTATGTCGCGGCCCACAAGCTCGGGACGCAACGACCGATCCGCAACCGACCGCGCGGACTGGACGACCCTGACTTCCCGGGCATGTCCCGCATCTACGACCCGCTGACGCCGCTCCCGATGGAAACGCTGCCGGATACGTTCGTGCATCCGGCGGGCTTCTGCCAGAACGTGCTCTCGACCGGCCGCAGCCGGATCACCGGGAGTGCCGCCATCGCCGGCCGAGCGACGATCCACCTCCGCTGCGACCACCCGCGGACCATCGAGCTTCCAGCCGACCGGCCCGACCACGCGATCGAGATCGACGTCGACCGCGACACGGGCGTGATCGTGCGACTGGTCCAGACCATCGGTGGCGCCGTCACCCGCGATGCCGTCGTCAGCGTGCTGGAGCCGGACGCCAAGCTCCCGCCGACAGCCTTCGAGTTCGTCTTCCCGACCGGGACGACGATGCTGTTCTAGGACCTCGACCAGACCCCGGTCGCCACAGGCGGGACTCCCTTCCTCACGCTCGAACCGGCGCGTATAGTCGGCACAGCCGTTACCAACCCAGCGTCATCCAGGCATCCTCGCAATCCGCGCAAGGCGCACCGCAGCGACAGCCCAGCGGTAGCAGCCGACGCAGGATCGGGCCGTGGTAGGGACCCGATCAGCCGGGCGACCTCCGCCACCCCCGGACGGAGGCTCCGCTCAGGTGAGGGAGGTATCGATGACCCAGGCGCGTTCGAACGACGATGTCATCCAGCAGGACATCGCCGACCTGCACAAGCTCGGCTACGCGCAGGAGCTGCTCCGCTCGATGGGCGGCTTCAGCAACTTCGCCATCAGCTTCAGCATCATCAGCATCCTGACCGGTGCGGTCATCCTGTACGACTACGGCCTGGCCTGGGCCGGCACGGCGGCCGTCCTTATCGGCTGGCCGCTGGTCACGATCTTCGTGGTCGCGATCGCCGCGTCCATGGCCGAGATCGCGTCGGCCTATCCGACAGCCGGCGGCCTGTACTACTGGGCCAGCCGGATGAAGAACAAGGAATGGGGCTGGTGGACGGCCTGGCTGAACCTGATCGGCCAGTTCGCGATCGTCGCGGGCATCAACTACGCGGCCGCGGCATTCCTCAACGCCACACTCATCACGCCGCTCCTGAGCAACGTCGGGATCACGTACGGCAATACCACCGAGCTGATCCCCGGGTTGCTCAACGGTCAGCTGGTGACGATGGGCATCCTCATGCTCATCGAGCTCGCCCTGAATATCGCCGGCATCAACCTGGTCGCCCTGCTCAATCAGGTGAGCGTCTGGTGGCACATCGTCATCGTCGCAGCGATCGTCGTCCTGGTCTTCCTGGCTGGGAAGCCCGACGCATCGGGCCTGACGTTGTTCGCCGTCCAGCCGCAGGACGTCGCGGGGAGCTGGGCGAACAACCTCGGGTTCGTCAACTTCAACTACGGTGCCGCGATCACCTACATACCGTTGCTGGCGTTCTTCTTCTCGCTCCTCCAGGCCAACTGGACCTACACCGGATACGACGCATCGGCCCATGTGGCTGAGGAGACCGTCGGCGCCCGCGTCGCCAGTGCGTGGGGCATCTTTCTCTCCGTGGCCGTCTCCGCGGCCGTCGGCTACATCTTCCTCCTCGCCCTGACGACGCACCTGCCCGACCTATCGACGCTCTTCCCGGCAGACCTCGCGACTGCCGACGCGGCGACGTACAGCCAGTACTACTTCGGTGGCGGTGCGGCCGTCATCGACATCCTCGTCTACAACCTCGGATCACTGGGCAACCTGCTCTCCGCCGGCATCGCCATCGCGATGGCCTTCTGCGGGCTCTCGTCGGTCGCATCCGCCGGGCGGATGCTGTTCGCCTTCAGCCGCGACGACGGCCTGCCCGGCTCGGGTTGGCTGAAGAAGGTCTCGCGTCGGTATCGGACGCCGGCGAACTCGCTGACCGCCATCGTGATCGTCGCCTGGCTGTTCACGGTGGCCGCATTCTGGGTCGGCGCACAGGGTGGCCCCGGTGGCGGCGGCATCGCGATCGTGATCATCACCGCCATCAGCACGATCTTCCTGTACGCGGCCTACGGCGTCGTGATCTTCCTCGGGGCCACGACGCAAGGCTGGCTTTCGGAACGAGTCTGGAGCCTCGGCCGGTGGTCCAAGCCGATCGCCTGGGTCGCGGTCGCCTGGATCCTCGTGCTCCTGGTCCTGTTCTCCTTCCCGACCTCGGGCAACATCTCGTGGCCGTTCATGGTCGGGACCGTGGTGCTCCTCCTGATCTACTACTTCGGGTACGCGAAGTCTCGATTCAAGGGCCCACGATCCATGGGCGACAGCGCCGAGCTGACCGAGATCGAGCGCGAGTTCGAGCATGCGGCCGAGGAGGTCGCGACGACCTGATCCGACCCTTCACTCGACCCAGCCAGTCGGGGGCCGTCCGGTTCCGCCGGTCGGCCCCCGGATCGTCAGCGCGCAGGGACAGGGAGCGAGCATGAGCGACCACCACGGTGAGGGCGGGCACGCGACCAAGCATCCTCGCCTTGCCGAGCTCGAGACGATGGTCCGCGACGGGCGGATCGACACGATCGTGGTCGCGTTCACCGACATGCAGGGCCGGCTCATGGGCAAGCGCGTCCATGGCCAGGCCTTCCTCGATGGGGTCATCTCGCACGGCGCCCACTTCTGCACGTATCTCCTGGGCACCGACATGGAGATGAATACCCCCGAAGGCTTCCGGCTGATGAACTGGGAGACCGGTTATGGCGACTGGATCGCCGAGCCGATCTGGGACCAGCTCCGGCTGCCGCCATGGTTGCCGGGCACAGCGATGGTCCTGGCCGACACGATCGACGAGGAGACCGGCCAGGAGATCCCGGTTTCGCCGCGGACGATCCTGAAGCGACAGGTCGCCCAGGCGACCGATGCCGGCTTCGACATCAGGGCGGGCTCGGAGTTCGAGTTCTACGTCCTGAAGGACTCCTGGGAGTCACTCGCCGAGCAGGGCTGGCCGACACCGAAGCCCTTCGGCTACTACAACGAGGATTACCACCTTCTGCAGGCCACCAAGGCCGAGCCGTTGCATCACCTGTTGCGCACCCAGATGAGCGCGGCCAACGTGCCGATCGAGTTCAGCAAGGGCGAGGCCGCCAACGGCCAGCACGAGGTCAACATCCGCTACGACCATGTCCTCGAGTCGGCCGACCGGAGCGTGGTGTTCAAGCACGGCGCCAAGGAGATCGCCTACCTCAACGGCTGGGGGATCACGTTCATGGCCAAGCCCGACCACCGCTGGACGGGCTCATCGGGGCACCTCCACATGAGCGTCTGGGACCTGGCCAAGGACGTACCGCTGATGCATGCGACGGGCCGCGAGAAGGGTGGAGCGTACGGCCTCTCGAAGGTCGGCCAGCAGTTCATGGCCGGGATGATGACGCTGTCCCGGGAGCTGGCGGTGTTCGTCGCGCCGTTCATCAACTCGTACAAGCGCTACGCGTCGCTGTCGTGGGCACCGGTCAACGTCGTTTGGGGGCGCGACAACCGGACGACGGGCTTCCGATTGGTGGGCCACGGCCCGTCGCTACACGTCGAGAACCGATTCCCCGGCGGCGACATGAACGCGTACCTGACCTACGCCGCGATGGTCGGCGCCGGGTTGTACGGCATTCGCCACGGGCTCAAGCTGGAGGACGAATTCAAGGGCAACGGCTACCTCGCGACCGGACACCCGCGCATGCCGCGCGCCCTGTACGAGGCGATCTGGGAGCTGGAGCGGTCGGATGCGGCGGTCGAGATCTTCGGCCAGGACGTCGTCGACCACTACCTCAACGCGGCCCGGGTAGAGCAGGACACATACGACTCGATCGTCCACCCGTGGGACCGCGAGCGCTATCTCGAACGCGGCTGACCAAGGCGGGTCCGCCGGCTCCCCCTCTCGCTCTTCCCCCTGACACGCCTCATCTTCGAGGCCGCGAACGCTCACGGCGAGTAGGACGAACGTCCTATCCGTCGCCCGCCGAAGGTCCTGGTCGCCGTTCGGCGGCGACCGCGCGCAGCCGCCTGGCCACGTCGGGGTGGCCGGCCCCCTCGGCCAGGTCGGCGGGCGTGGCACCGTCGGGGACGGTGACCGCCGGATCGGCGCCGGCCGAGAGGAACAGTTCGACCATCTCGACGTCGCCGTGCTGCGCCGCTTCATGGAGCGGCGTGTAACCGCCGTGCTGGGTGGCATCGACGTTCGCCCCCGCTGCGAGCAGGACTCGACATACCTCGAGGTGCCGGCCCGCGGCCGCCGAGTGGAGCGGCTGGTTCGCGAAGGCATTGGTCGTATACGTGTCGACCGAAGCGCCGGCGTCGATCAGCATCTTGGCCACTTCGGGCTTGCCGAAGAAGGCCGCCAGATGGAGCGCGGTGAAGCCATCCGGAGACAGCCGCGTGACGGCCCCCGGGTCGTCGAGGATGCTCGTGCGAACGCGGTCGATCCGACCGAGCGCGGCGGCCTCGAAGATGTCGAGATCGGGATCCGTGGCCAGGAGGGCATCCATGGTCGCCCGGTCGAAGCGATAGCGGGCCAGCAGCACAGCCGAGACACCGTCGTCCCCGCGGGCCATCGCCAGGGACGGGTCCTCGGCGAGCAGCGCGCGGACGCGCTCCGTGTCGCCCTCGGTCACGGCCGCGATCATGTCCGCCGGGGTGGCCATGCACGGAGCCTACCGCAGCGGCCACGGGCCGCGGGTACGATGGCGAACGAGAGGGAGGGTCAGCCAGATGCGACTCGCGGACAAGGTCACGATCATCACCGGCGGGGGCGGCGGCATGGGTCGCGTCGCGGCGCGGATGTTCGCGGAGCAGGGGGCGCGGGTGGTCGTCGCGGAGTATGGCGAGGATGCCGGGCGCGAGACCGTCGATCAGATCACGAGCGCGGGTGGCCAGGCGACCTTCGTTCGAGCCGACGTGTCGAAGGAGTCCGACGCAAAGGCGATGATCGACCACGCGGTGTCTACCTACGGACGGCTCGATGTCCTCTACAACAACGCCGGCGTCATGCCCGAGGCGGACCACTCGGTGACCGATACGTCGGTCGACGTCTGGGACCAGGTCATGGCCGTCAACGTGCGCGGCGTGTTCCTCGGCTGCAAGTACGCCGTCCCCGCCATGGAGGCGGTCGGTGGCGGATCGATCATCAACATCGCCAGCTTCGTCGCGCTGGTCGGCTGCTCGGTCCCGCAGGACGCGTACACCGCTTCGAAGGGCGCCGTCCTGAGCTTGACCCGCAGCCTGGCCGTCCAGTTCGGCCCGAAGGGCATCCGGACGAACGCGATCTGTCCGGGACCGGTCGAGACGCCGCTGCTGATGGACTGGCTGGTCAAGGACGAGGAGGCCAAGCGCATCCGCCTGGCCCGCAACCCGACGGGTCGCTTCGGCAAGCCCGAGGAGATCGTCAACATGGCCGTCTACCTCGCCTCGGATGAGTCGCGCTGGACCAATGGCGCGTCGCTCGTCGTGGACGGGGGGATCACGGTCAACTACTTCTGAGGGACGGGCGATGACCGACGAAGCGACCCCATCACAGTCCGAGCCCGGCATGCTGGCGATCGGCGTCGATGTCGGCGGGAGCGGCATCAAGGCCGCCGTGGTCGACACCGGGACGGGCGAGCTGCGCTCCGAGCGACTGCGGGTCCCGACCCCGATCCCGTCGACACCTGACAAGGTCGCCGCATCGATCGGCCGACTTGTCCGTCGTCTGGCCAAGAGCGCCGATCTGCCGGAGGATGCGCCGGTCGGCGTCGGGCTGCCGGGAGTCGCCATCCATGGTCGCCTCAAGACCGCCGCCAACATCGACCCCGCGTGGGTCGACTACCCGATCGCCGAGAAGCTGTCGAGATCGCTCAAGCGGCGGGTCGAGATCATCAACGATGCCGACGCCGCAGGCATCGCCGAGATGCGTCACGGCGTGGGCGCGGGCAAGCCCGGCACGGTCATCTTCCTGACCCTGGGAACAGGCGTCGGGTCGGGCGTCTTCGTCGACGGGACTCTCGTACCCAACACCGAGTTCGGCCAGATGGAGATCCGCGGCCGGCCGGCTGAGCGTCGCTCGGCCTCCGCCGCGCGCCAACGGCGCGGCCTGTCGTGGAAAGCGTGGACCCAGGACCTCGACGAGCACCTGCAGCGGATCGAGGACCTGATGTGGCCCAACCTGTTCATCCTCGGTGGCGGCGTCAGCAAGAACGCCGACAAGTTCGTGCCCAAACTCACGCTTCGCACCCCGGTCGTGCCGGCGCAGCTCCGCAACGATGCCGGGATCGTCGGGTCGGCGATCGTGGCGGTCGAGGGGCTGTCGGATGCGAAGTCGACCTGGGATGACCTGGCGGCGGACACGGGCCCGACTTCGGCGTAGCGAGGTCTGGGCGTATCATCGGGACCCATCCCCGCCCTTCCGGCAGCGCATCCTGAGGTCCACCGATGACGACCGAATCCACGGCTCCGGCCGCACGTACCGAGGCGCCCAGCGCGACGCGGATGATGATCGGCGGCGAGTCGGTCGAGGCGGCCGACGGCCAGACGTTCGACCTCGTCGACCCCGCTACGGGCAGGACGATCGCCACTGCCCCGCTCGGCGGGCGCGCCGACGTCGATCGCGCGGTGGAGGCCGCGCAGGCCGCCTTCGATGAGCGCAAGGGCTGGGCGAACTGGGCCGCGGGCAAGCGCGGCCGGTCCCTCGGCAAACTCGCCGACCTGCTCAAGAAGAACAGCGACGAGTTGGCCTGGCTCGAGACCCGCAATGGTGGCAAGCCGATCACCTCCGCGCGGGGCGAGATCATCGGTGCGAGCCTGGTGTTCGACTACTACGCGGGCGCGGCCAACAAGGTCTACGGCCAGACGATCCCGGTCTCGAAGCCGGGCATCGACTTGACCCTGCGCGAGCCGATCGGGGTCGTCGGCCTGATCGTGCCGTGGAACTTCCCGCTGTTGATGGCCGCCTGGAAGGTCGCACCGGCGCTGGCGGCCGGGAACACCGCGATCCTCAAGCCCGCGTCGTACACCCCACTGACGGCGATCCGCCTCGGCGAACTGGCACTCGAGGCCGGCATCCCGGCCGGCGTCCTCAATGTGGTGACGGGGCCCGGCGGCACGGTGGGCGCGTCGATCGCCGCCCATCCGGGCATCGGCAAGGTGGCGTTCACCGGCGAGACGACGACGGGCCAGGAGATCATGCGGCTCGCGTCGGGCAACGTGAAGAAGATCTCACTCGAGCTTGGCGGCAAGAGCCCCAACATCGTCTTCGCCGACGCGGACCTGGAGCGGTTCGCCAAGGAATCGCCTTACAGCGTCTTCGACAACTGCGGGCAGGATTGCTGCGCCCGCAGCCGGATCCTGGTCGAGCGGTCGGTCCATGAGCAGATCGTCGAACTGTTCGCCGACGCCACCCGCAACGTGAAGGTCGGCGACCCGGCCGACGAGGCGACCGAGGTCGGACCGCTCGTCAGCGCCAAGCAGCGCGACCGCGTGAAGGACTACATCGAGATCGGGTTGGGCGAGGGTGCGACGCTCGTCGTCGGCGGCGCGGCGCCCGACGATCCGACCCTGGCCGATGGGGCGTATCTCCTACCGACGGTGTTCGACGGCGTGAGCAACGACATGCGCATCGCCCGCGAGGAGATCTTCGGCCCGGTCGTGTCGGTCATCCCGTTCGACACCGAGGCTGAGGCGCTCAGCCTGGCCAACGCGACGCCGTACGGCCTGTCCGGATCCATCTGGAGCCGCGACATCGGCAAGGCGATGCGAGCGGCGAAGGCACTCCAGTCGGGGGTCATCAGCATCAACTCGAACAGCTCGGTCCACACGGAGGCCCCGTTCGGCGGCTACAAGATGTCGGGCATCGGCCGCGAACTGGGGATGGCCGCGATGGACCTTTACACGGAGACGAAGAACGTCTTCATCGACATCAGCTGAGACGTCGCTTCCATGGGCGGCTCGACCCGTCGGGGAGGGGTCGGCGCGGGCGCGGCGCGATCGCCCTGGTCGGGTGGGTCGTGGGTCTTGGTGCGGTGATCGCGCTCGCCACGCAGGGCGCTGCCGCTCCTGAGCGGGCTGGTCCGTCCGATGCCGCGGTCGTCACGTCGCCGTCGAGCGCTCCGGCCAGGCCGCGTCAGGTCGCGCTCGATCAGCCGGCGAGGCGTGGCGATGTCGTGACGACCCGCGACCTGATCGTGCGTGGCCGGGTCGCCAGAACTGCCGGCGAGGTCCGGATCATGCTCGAATCGAGGGGTGGCAAGCCGGTCGCGACCGCCGCCATCGATCCCACCGGCGGCGGACACGGCGGCTGGATCCCGTTCGAGAGCCGGTTCCGGCTGGAGATGCCCCGACCAGCCGGTGACATGACCCTGTTCGTCATCGCTGTCGATCGCGACGGCATCCCGATCGACGCGCTCCGCCGGCGGTTCACGATCGGGGAGTTCATCGACATCACCGCCGTGCCTGACGGCAGGCGCTCACGCTCCAGCGGCGAGGACGGGCTGATGGGCGGGATCCCGTTCGGGACGAACGTGCCGCCGCCGACCTGACCGTCAGGACCCGAGGTCGCCCTCGGGCCAGGTGAGATCGGGCCGCCGTCGCTCGATCCAGTCGCGCAGCATCCACATGGTCGTCCGGAACGCCAGCCCGGACCAGGGGATGTCCTCGGGCGCGAACGTGGCGATCTCGAGCGCCTCGGGCGTCGGCATCGCGGTCCCGCCGACCACCCTCGACTCGAACGCGATCGTCACCACGGCCGCCTCGAGGCGCGTGTAGAGGCCGATGATCTCGCCCGGTTCGATGATCAGCCCGGTCTCCTCGAGCGTCTCGCGGATGGCGGCCTGGTGGACGGTCTCGTCGACCTCGAGGAAGCCGCCTGGCTGGGCCCATGCCCCGCGACCCGGTTCGATGCCACGCCGGAGGAGGACCAGCTCGCCGTCCGCGGTGACCGGCAACGTGGTCACCACCAGCCGCGGGTTCACGTAGGCGATGTGGCCGCACGACGGGCACGACAGGCGGTCGCGATCCTCGCCATCGATCGAGCCGAAACGAAGGGCGGAGCCGCAGCTCGAGCAGAAGTTCAGCGTCCGCGCTATCCAGTCCGGGACGCCCCGACCCGGAGCGAGATCGGTCGAGCGCCCGTCGGGCCCGAGATCGAACGCGTCCACGTCTAGGCGAGCAGCACGACGACCGCGGCGCCGATCAGGACCATCAGCCCGATCAGGCTGACCGCGACCCACGCCAGCCGGAACCAGCCCTTGCCCCGGTCCACCGGCATCCATGCCCAGGCGGAGCGCCAGATGCGGACGATCGCGTCGGCCGTGGTGATCACGAGGAGCGGGGCGGCGATGAGGACGCACAGCTTGACCAACGGGTCGCCGAGACTCGCGCCGAGATTCAGCGCCGTGATCGCGATGGCGCCGCAGATGAGGACCGGCACGGACAGGTTGATGTAGTGCTTTTGCAGCGGCGTCGGGGCGACTTCCGGGACCGACCGGGGAGGCAGACCCTGGAGGCTCGGAGGCAGGGTCGGCGGCTGGACCGGCTGGCGATCGAGCACCGGCATGCCCGGCTCCCAGCGATCGTCGTCCATCACAGCCCGAGTGTAGTCGGGGTCGCGCGTCGCCTAGAGGATCCGCTCGTCGTGGGCATCCGATGCGTCGACGATGGTCGTGCAGGTCGGACAGAAGTAGCGGGCCTCGAGTGGCGTGCCGCACACGCCATGCCGCAGCGGCTCGACGTCATTCGAGCGGCGGGCGCCCCAGTCCGCGAGCAGGCGCAGCGCCGATGCCAGCGCCCGACCGTCGGCGGTGAGCTCGTAGGCGTACCGCGTCGGGCGCTCCTGGTACGGGCTGGATCGCAGGATGCCGGCCCGCTCGAGCCGGCGCAGGCGGTCGGTGAGGATGTTCGGGGCGATACCCGGCAAGGCCTCGCCGAGATCGCCGAAGCGGCGCGACCCATCCAGCAGCGCTTCGACAAGCAGCAGGCTCCATCGGTCGCCGACCCGGTCGAGGGCCGCCTCGAGCGGGAGTGGGCGCCGATCGGTGGACGTGACGTCGGTCATGGTCGGTCGATGGTAGCCGGTGCGAGGACTTGTCAGGCTCGCGTGTCGGTAGTAACTTGCAAGTCACTAGTAACTCGCCCATGCCGCATATCCCGCCCGCCGAAGGAGCACAACACATGAGCAGCATCGAAGAGCTCGGTTCGTCCATCGCAGCCGTCGCTGAGCGCGTCGGCACGTCGATCGTCGGCGTCGGTCGAGACGGCCGCGGATCCGGCGTTGTCGTCGCCGACGGCCAGGTCCTGACCAATGCCCACAACCTCCGGGGCCGCGAA
The DNA here is from genome assembly GCA_963831715.1 of uncultured Chloroflexia bacterium. Lineage (GTDB taxonomy): Bacteria > Chloroflexota > Limnocylindria > Limnocylindrales > CSP1-4 > SPCO01. Next base: position 668,363 of record CAWHRB010000001.1, read on the forward strand.
GTCACCGTCACGTTCGGCGATGGGCGCTCGACCCGCGGTGAAGTTCGCGGCGTCGACCCGGATGGCGATCTTGCTGTCGTCTCCGTCGATACGGCGGGATCCACACCCATCGCCTGGGGCTCCGGCGAGGGCGCGTCGATCGGCGATCCCGTGTTCGGCGCGGCCGCGACGTACGGAGGCGGCACACGCGTCACGGTCGGCTTCGTGTCGTCGGTCGCGCGATCGTTCCGCGGACCAGGTGGCCGGCGCATCTCCGGCAGCATCGAGCACACCGCTCCGCTGGCACCGGGCTCGTCCGGCGGGGCGCTGGTCGATGCCGAGGGTCGGCTGGTCGGTCTCAACACGAACCGGATCGGCGAGGGCTTCTACCTGGCGTTGCCGGCCGAAGCGGGTCTGAAGGCCCGGATCGACGCCCTGGGCAAGGGTGAGTCCGTCGAACGGCCGCGACTCGGGGTCGCGATCGCGCCGAACCACGTCGCGCGCCGACTTCGCCGCTCGGTCGGGCTGCCGGAGCGTGACGGGATCCTGGTCCGGGGCGTCGAGGATGGCAGCGCCGCGGGCGCGGCCGGCGTCGAGGTCGGCGACCTGATCGTGACCGCTGGCGGCCGGCCGATCGCCGACGCTGACGATCTGCAGGACGCGCTGGCCAGCCTCGACCTCCCATACGACCTGGTCGTGGTGCGGGGCGCGGACGAGATGACCCTGAAGGTCACGGGTGCCAAGCAGGAGCGCACGCCGGGCGACGCCTGAACCGCCCCTCGAACCCCGCGCCCGCGCCGGGCGGCCATCACCGATAAGCCCCTGGCGCTTCGCGCATGTCGCGGACCCTCGCCGTTGGTTGCACGGGATGCACGAACGGTCGACTGAGGGGGTGGGTTCCGGCCACCCACCGACGGACGTTGCGCCGGACGCCACGAACGTCGAACGTGAGGAGCAGATCGGGCCGTCGTCGCACGATCGATCGATGTTTCGAGCGTCTGATGCAAAGGACCGCCGACCCCCGGGGCGCCCTCGCACCGCGACCCCGATCCGCGGCACTGAGCGCTCGCCCCTGAACCGCTAGCATCCGCGCGTGGACCGCATCCTCGCCTGGTACCGCCTGGGATCGTCGCTCGGAGCGGTCATCGCGCTCGTCGCCGCGAACGTCATCCCGCTGCTCGGCGTGCTGTTCCTCGACTGGAGTGTCTGGAACATCCTGGTGATCTACTGGCTGGAGAACGGCATCGTCGGCTTCTTCAACGTCCTGAAGATGATGGCCGCGACCGGCGAGGACGCCGGGCCAGGGCCGGCGATCACCGTCAACGGTCAGCCGGCGACCTCGATGTCGAAGCCGGCGCTCGTCCCGTTCTTCGTCGTCCATTACGGGATCTTCTGGTTCGTGCACGGCATCTTCGTGCTCACGCTGCCGGTGTTCCTGATGTTCGGTTCGGGCACGACGAGCATGGATCTCGACCCGGGGGCCGTCCTCGTCGCGGCGATCGCGCTCGCGATCAGTCACGGGCTCTCGTTCTTCTGGAACTTCCTGCATGGCGGCGAGTACCGGCGCGTCACGGCGGCCGGCCTGATGTTCTCCCCATATCGGCGCCTCATCGCCCTGCACCTGGCGATCATCTTCGGCGCCACGGCGGTGATGCTCACCGGGGCACCCACGGCCGTCGTCGCGATCCTGGTCGCGGTCAAGACGTTGCTCGACCTCGGCATGCACCTCGCCGAGCACCGCGGCGTCCGTCAGCCGAGCATCGCCCTCACGAACTGAACGCGTCTGCCGCGTTCGACGGGTCGGCCATCACCGACTCGGTCTGGCGGGAGCGCCATTCGGCGAGGCGTGCCGCGAGTCCCTCGTCGGCGAGGGCCAGGATCGACGCGGCCAGCAGCCCTGCGTTGACCGCGTTCCCGATCCCCACGGTCGCCACCGGGATCCCCCGCGGCATCTGGACGATCGACAGCAACGAGTCCAGGCCACCCAGGTGCTGGGTGGGGATCGGCACACCGATGACCGGCAGGGTCGCCTTGGCCGCGAGCATGCCCGGCAGGTGGGCCGCCCCACCGGCCCCCGCGATGATCACCCGGATCCCGCGACCAGCCGCCTCCTCGGCATAGCGGAAGAGGTGGTCCGGTGTCCGGTGCGCGGAGACGACCCGCAGCTCCGCCGGCACGCCCAGCTCGCGAAGCATCTCGACCGCCTCCTCGAGCACTGGAAAGTCCGATCGGCTGCCACCGACGACCCCGACCACGGGCCTCGGCGTATCGGCGCTCATGGCGACCCGTCTCGGTGCTCGTCGGTGTCGCTGTCCTCCCAGCGCAGCAGCTCGAGGGCGGCGCGGGCGCGCGCCAGCGCCTCCTCGGTCGATGGTCCGATGACGGTCACATGACCCATCTTGCGGCGCTCGAAGACCTGCCGCTTGTCGTATAGGTGCAGGTGCACGGCCGGGTCGGCCATGGCGCGTGCCAGCCCCAGCGGCTCGAGGTGAGCGGGGCGTGCCGGACCCGTGCCGAGGAGGTTGACCATCGCGGTCGGGGCGAGCGCCTCGGTCGAGCCGAGGTCGAGGCCGCAGACCGCCCGGACGTGCTGTTCGAACTGCGACGTCACGGCACCTTCGATCGTCCAGTGCCCGCTGTTGTGGACCCGCGGCGCGAGCTCGTTGGCGACGAGCCGCTGGTCGGGCATCAGGAAGAGCTCGACGGTGAGCAGTCCGGTCACGCCCATCATCACGGCCAGCCGCTCCCCGATCGAGACGGCACGGTCGGCAACGTCCGGGTCGACCGCGGCGGGCGCCACGCTCTCGAGCAGGATCCCGGCGTCATGCCGGTTGCAGGCGAGTGGGTAGGTCGCGATGCTCCCGACCGAGCTACGCGCGACCACGACCGACAGCTCGGCCTGGAACGCAAGCTCGGCTTCTGCGAGCACCACCTCGCCGGCGGGACGCCCCAGCCGTTCGAGGGCATCGTCGAGCTCCCGCCGGTCCCCGACCCGCACCTGGCCCCGACCGTCGTAGCCGCCGGTCGCCACCTTGATCCGCATCGGCAGCCCGATCGCATCGGCGGCCGCGCGCAGGTCCTCGGTCGAGCGAACCTCGCGCCATGGAGCCACGCCGACGCCGGCCGTCTCGAGGAACCGACGCTCGGCGATCCGGTCCTGGGTCACGTGCAGCGGCAAGCGACCGGGGCGGACGGATCGCACCGAGTCGACCGCATCGACGACCTCGGTCGCGACGTGCTCGAGCTCATAGGTGACCACGTCGCTCCATCCGGCCAGGCGGAGCGCCGCACCGACATCGTCATAGCCGGACACCACGACCCGATCCGCGATACCGGCCGCCGGACAGTCCGGATCCGGATCGAGGACGGCGATCCGATAGCCCATCGCCCTGGCGGCCATGCCGATCATCCGTCCGAGCTGGCCGCCGCCGAGGATGCCGATCGTGGCCGGCGGGACGACCGGCCGACGCTCGACGCCGATGCGGCGATGGACCTCGGAGATCCATGCCTGTTTGCGGTACGTGTACTGGTGCGGCTCGATCGGGCCGTCGGACACGATGCCGGTCTTGAGCTCGGCATAGCCCTCGACGAGCGTCGGGTCGGCAAGCAGCGCGTCGCGGAACGCCACGTCCCGTTGGAGCTCCTCGGTGTCGGGCAGGACGTGGCAATGGATGCGGAACGTCGTGCCGCCACGGACCAGGGAGCCCACCAGCATGGGCCGGCTCGGCGGCCACGGATCGGGACCGGGCTGCGGCCCGAACCCGAGCTCCCGGAGCATCGCCGCAACGGCCGGGACATCCTCCGGCGTGGTCGCTATGGCGAGATCGACGATGCCCTTGCCGGGCAATCCGGGGACGGCCGTGCTGCCGATGTGCTCGACCGCCAGGTCCGGCCGGCGCTCGCCGATGAGCTCGGTGACGGCCTTCGCGACCTCGATCGCCCGAGGATCCCACGGCTCGACCGTCGCGGGCAGTCGGACGTACGGCCCGATCGGCGGGTTCACCGAGGGAGTGTAGACTGCGGCCCCATGCGACACGTCATCGGCCGACGACGCCCTCGAGGTGGACGTCGGATAAGTCACCGACCTGATCGCCCGGGCCGACCGGGTGATCGTGGATCTCGGCACCGGCGACGGCCGTGCCGTGATCGCCCGCGCGGCAGCCGAGCCCTGCGCGCTGGTCATCGGCATCGACGCTGCGGCGGCATCGATGGCCGAGTTCGTCGCGTCGTGCCGATCGGCGCGGACCCCACAACGCCCTGTTCCTGGCGGCCGGCGCGGCGGCGCTTGGTGGGTCACCGCTCGCGGGCCAGGCCGACGTCATGACCGTCACGTTCCCCTGGGGTTCGCTGCTACGAGGCGTGCTCGGCCGTGACGAGGCGTCGCTCCGTGGCATCGCGTCGATCGTCCGGCCCGGCGGTCGCGGTCGAGGTCATGGCGTCGGTCGTGCCGGCTGACCGGCTCGACGGCATCGACTGCCTCGATGCATCGATCCGTCCGGCCATCGCCGACGCCTGGCTGGCCGCAGGGCTGCGCCTCACGGAGATGCGGCCGGCCACGGCCTGCCGAGGTCGCGGCGAGCGGCTCCACCTGGGCGCGGCGCCTCGGCGCCGAGCGACCGGTGTGGCGGCTGACGGGTGTCCGCTCGGCTAGCATCGAGCCATGACCGGACCCGCCGCGGCGACCACCTCGCTGATCCTCGACGTCGACACGGGCATCGACGACAGCCTCGCACTGCTCTACGCGGTCGCGTCCCCGGAGGCGGACCTCGTCGCGGTCACGTGCGTGTCCGGCAATGTCGAGGCGCGGCAGGTCGCGGCGAACACCCTCGCCGTCCTCGAGCTGGCCGGTCGAACCGACATCGACGTGGCCGTCGGCCGCGAGATCCCCCTAAAACGGCCGCTCGAGACGACGCCCGAGACGCATGGCCCGGCCGGCATCGGCTACGCCGAGCTGCCACCACCACGGCGCCCGGTCAGCGATCGATACGGCGTCGACGTGATCGTCGAGGCGGCTCGGGCTCGACCCGGTGAGGTCACCCTGGTGACCCTCGGTCCGCTGACCAACCTCGCGGTCGCGCTGGAGCGCGAACCCGCGCTGCCGCGCCTGCTGCGACGGCACGTGCTGATGGGCGGCGCGTTCGGCGCTCCCGGCAACACGACCCCGACCACGGAGTGGAACATCCATTGCGACCCGGACGCGGCACGGATCGCCTTCCGGGCCTGGGGCGATGCCATCGCATCGGACCCGTCGGTGCCGCGACCGGTCGCCCTCGGCCTCGACGTCACCGAGAAGGCACGGATCGGGCCGGAGCATGTCGTCGCCCTCGCCCGCCGCGCAGGCAGCACGCCCGACGATTCGCTCGGTGCACCCGGCGACGACCCGCTCGCTCCCGGCCGATCCGTCGCGTCGAACCCGGTCATCCGGTTCGTCGCCGACGCCCTGCGCTTCTACTTCGAGTTCCATCAACGCTACGACGGCTTCTACGGCGCGTACATCCACGACCCGCTGGCGGTCGCGGCGGCCCTCGACCCGCGGCTCATCACCACCGAGGCGCTCTACGTCGACGTGGAGACGAGCGGCGAGCTGACGACCGGCATGACCGTCGCTGACCGGCGGCGGCTTACCGAGAAGCCGCCGAACCTCGACGTGGCGGCGACGGCCGATGTCGAGACCTTCCTCGACCGATTGATCGAGCGGGTGGGCGGCCTCGCTGCCGAACGGGCGGGCGTCCCGACGTAGCCCTCGCTCAGGACGCCGGGTTGCACTCCGACCTAGCGGTCGCGGCCGACGACCAGCAGCAGGAACGACGTCTCGATCACGTCGATGCCGGCGATGACTGCGGCGATGATCAGCGGCAGCGGGTTGGCCAAGGCCCAGCCGGCCGCGGCAGCGAACGCGGCCACGGCGAGGAACGCCAACCTGACGGCGCGGATGAGCCCGGGGACATCGGTCTGGCCGGAGGCCTCCATACGTGACACCGCGCGCACCAGCAGCATCACCCCGAGGGCCACGGCGAGCCCGACCAGGAACGCGCGCACCAACGGCGGTGGGCTGACGATCGCATCGAGCCACCCGGCGTTCCAGCCGGCCACGGTCGCGAGGACGACCGCGAGCAGCCCGAGCGCGATGGCGATCGACGCCCCGAGCCGCGGCCGAGACGCCTGCCTCATCCCTCGACGACGTCGAGGGCCACCTCGTGGACCGACCCGTCGACGATCCGCCACGCCCTGATGCTGGGCGCGCCGGAGGCCGGGTGGGCTTCGTCATCCGACAACGAAACCAGGACGTACAGCGCATCCGGGTAGAACGCCAGCCCGACGTCCGTCGGTGAGGGCACGGCCGGCGTGTGGGTGTGCGAATGGACGATTCCCCAAAACACCTCGTCGGCGTCGTCGGTGGCGATGGTCAGCCGGTACAGGTCGTCCGGGTGGATCTCGTAGCGGTACGGGGAGCCGGCCGCGTTGCGGGTCGGCTCGAACCGCAGGGCCCGGCCGCCGTCGGCGGCTGGACCGTTCCCCACGATGAGCCCGCATGCCTCGTTCGGGGCGCCGGTGCGCGCATGGTCGATGAGCGACTGGACAATCGTCGCCGGGATCGCGGCTGCCGCCGGGCCGGGATGGACGGGCCTCACCACCAGTTGACGCCGCCCTCGAGTGCCTCCTGCATCTCATCGAAGGAGGTCGTGAACGTGCCCGCCGACAGGTATTTCCACCCGCCATCGGGGAGGAGGGCGACGATCGTCCCGTCGCGCATGCTGGCCGCCTCCCGCGCAGCTGCCACCAGCACCGCCCCGCACGACGGACCGCCGAAGATGCCCTCGCGGAAGACCAGCTCGCGGAGCGCCGTCAGGGCGTCGAGGTTCGAGACGAGGTACTTCGCATCGAGCGCCTCGGGTTCGAGGATCTCCGGGATGAAGCCCTCGTCGAGGGAGCGCAGACCCTGCACCTGCTCACCGGGCAGCGGCTCGGCGGCGACGATGCGGACACCCGGCTTGTGCTCGCGCAGGAAGCGCGACACGCCCATCAACGTGCCGGCCGTGCCCAGCCCGGCGACGAAGACGTCGATCTCCGGGCAGTCGGCCAGGATCTCCGGACCGGTCGTCTCGTAGTGCGCCTGCGGGTTCGCCGGGTTGCCGTACTGGTACGGCATGACGAAGCGGTCGTCCTTCTCGACGAGGTGCTTGGCAAGCGCGATGGCGCCGTTCGATCCGAGCGCGCCCGGCGAGTCGATGACCTCGGCGCCGAACAGCGCCGCCATCTGGCGACGTTCGTTCGTCACGTTGTCGGGCATGACGAGGGCGACTCGATAGCCCTTGCGCCGACCGATCATCGCGAGCGCGATGCCCGTGTTGCCCGACGTCGGCTCGAGGATGATCGAGTCCTCGCGCAAAAGCCCGCGCACCTCGAGGTCCTCGATGAGGTACTTCGCGACCCGGTCCTTGACCGACCCGGTCGGGTTGAGCATCTCGAGCTTGGCGAAGATGCGCACCGACGGGTTCGGGCTCATCCGCGGGATCTCGACCAGCGGCGTATGGCCGATGGCGTCCAGGATGTCCGCGTAGCGGCCGCCGTGGGGTGCAAGGTCTTCGTGGGCGTGGTGATGGTCGTGGGCGGCCTCGTCGATCCGCCACGGGACGGCCACGTCAGCCGCCGGCCATCGCCGGCAGGAGCCGGACCTCATCGCTCCCGGCCACCGGGGTGTCGAGACCGGCGAGGTAGCGGACGTCCTGCCCGTTCACGTATACGTTGACGAAGCGGTTCAGGTCGCCCTGGTCCGTCAACAACTGACCGCCGAGCGACGGATGTCGCTCGATCAGGCCGTTCACGACCGAGCGGATGGAGTCGCCCTCGACCTCCACCGACTTCGCGCCACCGACCGTCGAACGGAGGACCGACGGGATGTAGACGGTGCTCACGCGCGCGCCTCAGGCGAGACGGAGCCAGCCAACCCGGTGGTCGTCATGACGAACGGCGCGTCGCCACCGACGTTCGCGACCGACAACGGGCGCCCGGCTTTGCGCGCTTCGACCGCCGCGTCCGAGCAGACGGGGCACTGCGGATCGCGCCGGAGCTGCAACTCGGTGAACTCGGTTTCCAGCGCGTCGAACAGGACAAGGCGGCCGGCGAGCGTGGTCCCGATCCCGAGCAGCACCTTGAGCGCCTCGTTCGTCTGGAGCAGACCGAGGATGCCGGGGACGACGCCGAGCACACCAGCGACCGAGCAGCCCGGGGCGAGCTCGGGCGGTGGCGGGGTCGGGTACAGGCAGCGATAGCACGGCCCTTCGTAGGGGATGAACGTCGTGAGCTGGCCCTCGAAGCGGAAGACGCTCGCGTGCATGACCGGGATGCCGGCAGCGACCGCGGCATCGTTGAGGACATAGCGCGTCTCGAACGTGTCGGTGCCGTCGAGGATGACGTCGTACCCCTCGATGAGCCGCTGCACGTTGTCGGCCGTCAGCATCTCCTCATGCTCGACGACTTTCACGTCCGGGTTGAGGGCGTTGATCGCGATCCGTGCCGACTCGACCTTGCGCTCACCGATCCGGTCGGTGGTATGGATGATCTGGCGCTGGAGATTGCTGAGATCGACGACGTCGAAGTCGACCAGGCCGATCGTGCCGACGCCGGCCGCGGCCAGATACAACGCGGCCGGGCTGCCCAGGCCGCCGGCGCCGATGAGCAGCGCCTTCGACTCGAGCAGCTTCTGCTGCCCGGCCGATCCGACCTCGGGGATCAGAAGATGGCGGCTATAGCGCTGCTTCTGCTCAGCGCCCAGGACGACGGGCGTCTCGAAGTCGAAGCCCGCCCCCTTCCAGCCCTGGAAGCCACCGGACATGCTCGCGACGTCGGTGTAGCCCATGTCGGCCATGGTCTGGGCAGCGAAGAGCGAGCGGATGCCACCCGCGCAGTACAGGATGACCGGGGCGTCATGGTCGGGCGCCGCGGCCTCGATCTGCTGCTCGATGTAGCTCTTCGAGACGTGATGGGCGCCAGGGATGTAGCCCTGCTCCCACTCGGACGCCTCGCGCACGTCGACGATCGTCGCGGCGCCCGCGGGCAGGGATTCGACTTCCTGCGGCGTGACTTCGCGGATCTGGCTGCGGGCCTCCCGGAGGAGGTCGGCGTAGGACTTCGGCATGGGGCTGATGGTGACTCCGGTGTTCGACGGGCTGGCTCGCCAAGGCGGCCAGGGCGGTGGTTGGCTGGGGTCGCGACGCGCGCCGGCTCAGGCCGGCCGGCGACACCTGCAGCGGCGCTCGATCCCGTTCACGCCTGGCTCCCCTGGGCCGTCGCGCCCTCGCGAGCGACACCGAGATCGCCGAGGACATGCTGGAGGCTGTCGTGGCTGAGCATCGCGCACTTGAGGCGCGCGGGGCTGATATCGATGCCGAGCAGCTCGAGCAGGTCGTCTGCGCCGATCGCCGCCACGTCGTTGAGCGGCTTGCCCTTGATCTCGTCGGTCAGGAGGCTCGCGCTCGCCTGGCTGATCGCGCAGCCACGGCCGGTGAACCCGACCCGATCGACGACGCCGTCCTTGACCCCGACCATGAGCGTGATCCGATCGCCGCACAGCGGGTTCGAACCTTCATAGCTGGCATCGGCATCCTCGACCACCCCGAAGTTGTGGGGCTGGCGGTAGTGCTCGAGGATGTAATCGCGGTACAGGTCGTCCATCGGAACATCGAGTGTAGCGCGGAACGCCAATCCCGACCACTGGGGTCGGGATTAGGTCGTGTCTCGGGCGATGCGCCGCCAGCGGCGACGCGTTCGCACACGGTTCCGCCATAAGCTCTCACCTCGGTGCCTGCCTGCAACGGACCGTTGTGCCGCCTCGCTGGTACGAGCGGACAGGCGTGCAGGAGTGCCGCTATGGCTATCGTCCTGACGGTGGCCACGAACGTCGCAGACGCCCTAGGCGTCGCCCTCGGCGGAGTCGCGCAGAAGCGCGGGCTGATCCCGCGCGTCCCGGACGGCGATCGGCTGCTGGCCGATGCCGGCGTCTGGCTGAACGGTGAGTATGCCGACGCCGTCCGCTCCACCCACCAGCGGACGTTGCCCGGTGGCGAGATCGCCCTGGCCGTCGACCTCCATCCGGCCGCGTCCCCGCTCCTGCTGACCGCGGATGATGAGGGGCGTGTCACGCTCGTGGCGGAGACCGGCGCCGCTGGTCCCGGCTATCACCGCTTCGTCGGTCGCGTCCTCGAGCGACTCAGCGGGGAGCTCGCCATCCAATGGACCGATGGCGACGGTGCGACGGCGTTCGTCGACCGCCAGGGAGCCGAGCAGCTCTACCTCGGCTGGCTGGGGCCGCAGCTGGCCGCGGCGCTCACGCGAGCGCGACGTGGCGAGCGGGGCATCCCGCTCGGGCTGCCTGTCGGGACGCGGGTGACCACGGAGGCGGCGATGGCGACCGTCATGGGTCCGCGCGACGAGGCCTGGCTCGAGGCGGCCATCGCCGATCCACGGGTCGCCCTAAGCATCACGCCGTGGTGGGCCGACGCGACCGACGGCCAGTACCTGCTGAACCGGGCGCTCGTCCTGATGTGGCTACAGGTTCGCTGGCGGACGCCGGCGATGGAGGGTGAGGCTGACCTGTTCGACGAGGTCCATCGACTGCTCTCCCGCGCCTATCCGTTCGATCCGGGGCTCGAGTACCCGTGGCACGCCTGGACCGAGTTGACGGGGCTGCGCGGCATCGACGACCCGATGGCCCGCCAGGCCGCGCAGCGAGCGAGCGCGGTCTCGGCCGAGGACCCGCCCGTCGGCTATCGGCGCGACTCGGTGGTCATCAGCCACGAGGGCTGGGCGCTCGAAGTCCCCGGGGCCTTCGCCGAGCGCCGATCCGCCGAGGAATGGTGGGGTGGCGGCACGGGCCGGAACATCACACTGGCCGCGACGACGACGGGCGACGCCGACGGGACACCGATGGGCGCCCACGATTTCATCGACCAGTTCGCGGTCGACCTCGGACCGGACGCGATCACGCACCGCTCGGGCGCAGTGCTGGGCCGAGCGAGGCTCATGACCGACGCCTCATCCGGCGTCGAGGTCGGGATCCTCGAGGGCTATTCGGCGGTGAGCGGCTCGGGCGCCGCGATCAAGATCGAATTCGACGACCCGGGCGATTGGCAGTGGGCGCTCGACATGTGGCGGTCGCTCGCCCCGGGCTGAACGGGGGGGCGCCCCGGCCCCCTCCCCGCCGAACTGCCAGTTCCGGTGCAGCCCACGAACGTGCAGGGCTGGGTAGCCCAGACGACGATGGATGTCGCATCCGCGCTTCGGCCATGCTTGTTCGTGCGGGCGACCGGAACTCTCAGTTCCGCCAAGCTGGCGTGGGTCGGTGAGCCGACACGTACCGCCGCTCCGCCCCTATCGGTCGAAGAGGCGCCAGACCTCCTGCAGCCCGGCCGCGAGGCGGTCGATGTCCTCGGTCGTCGTGTAGACGCTGAAGCTCGCGCGGGCGGTCGCCGCGAGATCGAGCCGCTCGTGGAGAGGCATCGTGCAGTGGTGCCCGGCGCGGACGGCGATCCCGTACCGATCGAGCACCTGCGCCACATCGTGGGGATGGATGCCCGGCAGGTTGAACGGCACGACACCGCCCCGCTGGTCGGGGTCCAGCGGTCCATACAGCTCGATCTGCGGGACCTGCCGCGGAAGCAGCTCGAGGGCGTACGTCACGAGCGACCGTTCGTGCTCCCGCACGGCGTCCATCCCCAGGCCCATCAGGTAGTCCGCCGCGACCCCGAGCCCGATCGAATCGGCGACAGCCGGCGTCCCGGCCTCGAACTTCCAGGGGACCTCGTTGAACTCGCTGCGCCGGAGGTGGACCTCGCGGATCATCTCGCCGCCGGCCAGGAACGGGGGCATCGACTCGAGCAGCTCTCGGCGTGCCCACAGCGCGCCCGAGCCCATCGGCGCGAGCATCTTGTGGCCGCTGAACGCGTAGAAGTCGCAGCCGATCTCCTGCACGTCGACGGGCACGTGCGGCACGGCCTGCGCACCGTCGACGAGGACCAGCGCTCCCGCCGCGTGCGCCATCTCGGTCATCTCGCGGACGGGGTTGATGGTGCCGAGCGTGTTCGACACGTGGGTGAACGCGACGAGCTTCGGCTTCAGGCGGAGCAGCACCTCGAAGACGTCGAGGCGCAGCTCGCCCTCATCGGTGATGGGGATGAACTCGAGGTCGCCGTCCTGCTCCTGCACGAGGAGCTGCCACGGGACGAGGTTGGCGTGATGCTCCATCTCGGTCAGGACGATCGCGTCGCCGCGCGAGATGTTGCGCCGGCCCCACGAATACGAGACGAGGTTGATCGCCTCGGTCGCGTTGCGGGTGAAGACGATCTCGTGGCTGTCGGGGGCGTTGATGAACCGCCCGACCGTGGCCCGGGCCCGCTCGTAGGCGGCTGTCGCGCGCTCGCCGATCGTGTAGATGCCGCGGTGGACGTTGGCGTTGTACTCGCGGTAGTAGTCGGCGACGGCGTCGATCACGACCGCCGGCTTCTGGCTGCTCGACGCTGAGTCGAGGTAGGTCAGCGGATGGCCGTTGATCTCTGCGACAGGATCGGGAAGTCGCGCCGCAGCGCGACCGGGTCGAGGGTGGGCCTGGGAGTGGACGCCTCGATCGCCATCGGGTCCCGCTAGCGGGCGGCCTCCACGGGCTCTCGGTCGAGGTCGAGGTCGAGGTCCGGACCCTTCGGCACGAGGAGCGCCTCGTCCGGCAGCTCAGGCTCGAGACCGGCGGCCCGCAGGATCGGGCCATAGCCTTCGTCCTCGAGCCGGAGCGCCAGCTCGCGGCCACCGCTCTTGACGATGCGGCCCTGGGCGAGCACGTGGACGACGTCCGGCTTGATGTGGTTCAGCAAGCGCTGGTAGTGGGTGATGAGCAGCACGCCAAGGTTCGGGTTGAGCATCGCGTTGACGCCTTCCGCGACGATCCGCAACGCGTCGATGTCGAGACCGGAGTCGGTCTCGTCGAGGATCGCCATCTCGGGCTCGATGACGGCCATCTGGAGCATCTCGAGGCGCTTCTTCTCGCCGCCGGAGAAGCCCTCGTTGACGTAGCGGCTGGCGAAGCCCTCGTCCATCCGCAGGAGGGCCATCTTCTCGCGCATCTTCGTTCGGAAGTCGCGCATCGAGACGCCGCCCTTGACCGGATCGGTCGGGTCGATGTCGGCGTCCTTGTCGATGCCCTGCAGCTTGGCGTTCAGCGCGCTCCGGATGAAGGAGGCGACGCTGAGGCCGGGGACCGCGGTCGGGTACTGGAACGCAAGGAACATGCCGAGCCGGGCGCGCTTGTCCGGGGACAGCTTGAGGATGTCGCGGCCCTTCCAGAGGACCTCGCCTGCGGTGACGACGTAGGCCGGGTGGCCCATCAGCGCATAGGCGAGCGTCGTCTTGCCCGAGCCGTTGGGGCCCATGATCGCGTGGACTTCGCCCTTGCCGACGGTCAGGTCGATCCCCTGGAGGATCTCCTGGTCGGGATGGCCGAGCGGCGCGACCCGCAGGCCGCGGATCACGAGTTGCTGGTCGGAGGCGGCGGTCGACTGGTCGGTCACGGGGTGATCAGGGCTCCTTGGGGGTCGTCGAGAGGGGCGACTCGCGGCGGGGCGAGGTCGGCCAGGGTCATCGAATCGAGCGTCGAGGTGATCGCATCGCGGACACGCACCCACAGGATGTTGACCGTGCAGCGCGACGAGCGGTCGCAGGTCGTGGCGTGCTCCGGGTCATCGGTCGCGCAGAACATCGGCGCGATCGGACCCTCCAGGGCGCGCAGGACCTCGCTCATCGGGATGAGGCCCGGCGCCCGCGTCAGCTCGTAGCCGCCATGGGCGCCGCTGGTGCTGACGACGAGCCCCGCTTCGCGCAGGTTGACGACGAGCTGCTCGAGGTAGGCGCGCGGCAGGTCTTCCTCTGCCGCGATCCCGGCCAGGCTGGCCGGCCCGGTGCCGTAGTGTCGGGCGAGCTGGACCATCAGCCGCACGCCGTATTCGCCCTTCGTCGAGAAGGACACAGCGCCGGAGCCGTGATAGGCCGGGCGCTGGGCGGGCTGAGGCTGGGAGCCGGCGGTGGCGGTCAGGGTGGAAGGACCTCGATATCCGAGTGATTTCGTCGGATATCGAGTCTAGGGCGCCCGGGTCGGGGCGTCAACGCGGGTCGCGGCGGGCATGGCACGAATCCGCCGGACGAGCTCGGCGGCCTGCTCGTAGCGCCCGAACGACGGCATGACGTAAGTGCCGGCGACGCGGTCGCCGACGACCGCCAGCAGCTCCTCGGTGATGCGCAGCCCGACCTCCGCGCCGCGCTCACCGGCCTCTCGCAGCGCGTCGCGTGTCGCGTCCGGGATCGTGATGCCGGGCACCTCGTGGTGGAGGAACGCGGCGTGGCGGGACGACTGGAGCGGTAGGACGCCCAGCAGTACCGGGATGGGGAAGCCGGTCGGACCGAAGCGGCGACACGCCTCGCGGAACATGGCCTCGACTTGGGCCTCCGAGTAGAGCGGCTGGGTCATGATCAGGTGCGCACCCGCGGCGATCTTGCGTTCCAGGCGATCCCATTCCGTAGCCGCGTCAGCGGCCGTCGGGTCGAGAGCGCAAGCGATCGTGAACGTGGCCGAGTGACCGATCGGCGAGCCAGCCGCATCCTCACCACGGTTGAGGCGGGCCAGGATCTCGACCAGCCCGATCGAGTCGACGTCCCAGACGCCGGTCGCGCCGGGCAGATCGCCGATCCGCGGCGGGTCGCCGGTCAGTGCCAGGATGTCGCGGACGCCGAGCGCGTGGGCACCAAGCAGCTCCGACTCGAGCGCCATCAGGTTCCTGTCGCGGGTCGTGACGTGGACCACGCATTCGACGTCGAGGTCGTGCTGGATCCCGAACGCGACCGCCAGCGCCCCCATCCGCACCCGCGCCATCGCAGAGTCGCTGACGTTGACGATGTCGATGCCGGCGTCCTGCAGCATGCGCGCCGCCTCGATGGTTCGCTCGATGCGCACAGAGCGCGGCGGATCGATCTCGACCGAGATCACGTAACGGCCGTCGGCGAGGGCCCGGGCGAGCCGCGACGGCGGTGCGGTCGTGTCCATCGCCGCGGTGACCTCGGCGCGGAGGGTCGTGGTGGCGGCCGTTGCGGACGCTGGAGCGGGCGCCGGGCTGACCTCGTACGGGACGGTTCCGACCCGGGCGTCGATCGCCACGCGCATCGCCGCGATGTGCTCCGGCGTCGTCCCGCAGCAACCGCCGACGATCGCCGCACCCGCGTCGAGCATGTCGCGGACCATCCGACCGAGATACTCTGGACCGGCGGCGTAGATGAACTGTCCCTCGATCCGTTGCGGCAGGCCTGCGTTCGGGAGGATCCCGGTGGGGATCGCGCCGTCGTCATCGGCAATGGCCGCGAGCGCCTCGAGGCAGCCGACCGGCCCCGCGCCGCAGTTGACACCGATGACGTCGACATCGATCCGACGGGCCAGCGCCTTTGCCGCCGCGCCGGGACTCATCCCATCGGGCAGCGCCGCATCCTCGCCGAAGGTCAGCAGCGCCACGACCGGCAGGTCGGCGGCAGCCGCACGCGCTTCCTCGACCGCGATCGCGAGATGGTCGATATGACCGAACGTCTCGAACCAGAAGACATCGACGCCGCCCTCGAGCAGCCCCTCGATCGTCTCGCGGAACGCGGCGCGGACGACGTCCTCGGAGAGGTGCACGATCTCGCGCGTCGGTGGTCCGAGTGGCCCGATCGAGCCGGCCACGAGCACGTCGCGGCCGGCCACGTCACGGGCCTCTCGAGCGACCTGGGCACCACGCCTGGCCAGCTTGCCGGCACGCTCGGCGAGGCCATGGGGCGCGAGCCGTATCCGGTTCGCCCCGAACGTCGCCGTCTCGATGATGTCCGCGCCGACGTCGAGGTACTCGCGATGGATCGAGCCGATCAGATCGGGGCGGGTGGCGACCAGGTCGTCAAGCACCGCCCGCTGCGGGATGCCTCGGCTGAACAGCAGCGTGCCCATGGCGCCGTCGGCCAGGAGAGGTCCGCTCGTCAGGCGCTCGCGGAAGCGGGCGCGGGCGTCGCCGACCGTCATGCCGACTCCCGCAGGTTCGGCGCGAGCCATCGTTCAGCCTCGGCGACGGGGATCCCCTTCCGCGCCGCGTAGTCCTCCAGCTGGTCGCGATCGATGCGGCCGACGCCGAAGTAGTGGCTGGCCGGGTTCCACAGGTAGTAGCCGGACACCGACGCTCCGGGCAGCATCGCGCACGACTCGGTCAGCTTCATCCCGGCGCGTGCGCTCCGCCTCGAGGAGCTCGAACAGCGTCCGCTTCTCGGTGTGGTCGGGGCAGGCCGGGTAACCCGGCGCGGGACGGATGCCCTGGTAGCGCTCGGCGATGAGCTCGGGATTGGACAGCTCCTCGTCCGGCGCGTAGCCCCACAGCTCGCGGCGGACGCGCTCGTGGAGCCGCTCGGCGACGCCTCGGCGAGGCGGTCGGCCAGTGCCTTCGCGAGGATCGCCGAGTAGTCGTCATGCGCGCGGTGAACTCGGCGACCAGTCCGTTCGAGCCGTCGAGACCGTGGCCCGCCGTGACCGCGAACGCGCCGATGTGGTCGGCCAGTCCGCTGTCGATCGGAGCGACGAAATCGGCCAGCGCGAGGTTCGGTCGAGCGTCGGTCTTGGCCATCTGCTGACGCAGCGTCCGGAACGTGGCCAGCCGCTCGTGGCGCTCGGTCGTCGCGCCACACGGCGATGTCGTCGACATCGGCGTTGGCCGGCCAGAACCCGACGACGCCGCTGCGCGCGCAGCCGCGTCTCCGAGACGATCCGGTCCAGCAGACGGCGCGCATCGTCGTACAGGTCGCGCGCCGCCGCGCCGACCTTGGGATCGTCGAGGATCGCGGGGTACGCGCCGCGCAGCTCCCAGGTCGCGAAGAACGGCGTCCAGTCGATCCGCTCGACAAGCTCGGAAAGCGGATAGTCGTCGAACGACCGGACACCGAGGAACTCGGCGGCGGCGGCGTGACCGTCGACCAGTCCAGTCGGGACTCGGTTCGCCCGAGCCTCGGCGATCGTCAGGTATCGCTCCTTCGCCTGGCGGCCGGCCCGATCGATGCGGATGGCCTCGTACTCGTCATGGACGCCGGAGGCGTAGGCCGACCGCCGGGTGCTGTCGACGAGCGAGCCCGCGACGCCGACCGCCCGTGACGCATCGAGCACGTGGACGACCGGCCCCGAGTACGCCGGCGCGATCTTCACGGCCGTGTGGGTGCGCGATGTGGTCGCCCCGCCGATCAGCAGCGGCGTCGTCATGCCGAGCCGCTCCATCTCGTGACGCGACGTGGACCATCTCGTCGAGCGACGGCGTGATCAGCCCGGACAGTCCGATCAGGTCAGCGTCGTGCTCGGCGGCGGTCTCCAGGATCCGCGCAGCCGGCACCATCACGCCGAGGTCGATGACCTCGTAGTCGTTGCAGCCGAGCACGACCCCGACGATGTTCTTGCCGATGTCATGGACGTCGCCCTTGACCGTGGCGGTGACGATCGTGCCGGCCTTGCGGACGCCGGTCCCCTCACGCTCCGCCTCGAGGTAGGGCACGAGGTGCGCAACGGCCTTCTTCATGACCCGGGCACTCTTGACGACCTGGGGAAGGAACATCCGCCCGGAGCCGAACAGGTCGCCGACGACGTTCATCCCATCCATGAGCGGGCCTTCGATGACCTCCAGCGGACGGCTTGCCGCTTGGCGAGCCTCCTCAGTGTCCTCGACGACCCACGTGTCGATGCCCTCGACCAGGGCGTGGGTCAGCCGCTCACCGACTGGGCGTTCGCGCCAGGCGAGGTCCTCGGCCGGTCGGTCCATGCCGGCACTGCCTTCGTACTGCCTCGCGATCTCAAGCAGGCGCTCCGTGGCGTCGGCGCGGCGGTTCAGCACGACGTCCTCGACGCGCTCGCGGAGGTCCGGCTCGATGTCGTCATACACCGGCAGCACACCGGCGTTGACGATGCGCCATGTCCAGCCCGGCCCGCTTGGCGTGGTACAGGAAGACCGAGTGGATCGCCTCGCGCACGCGGTCGTTCCCGCGGAACGCGAACGACACGTTCGACACGCCGCCCGAGGTGCGCGTCCCGGGCAGCTCGGCCTTCAGCCGCCGCACGGCCTCCATGAACGACACCGCGTAGGCGTTGTGCTCCTCGATGCCGGTCGCGATGGCGAAGATGTTGGCGTCGAGGATGATGTCCTCCGGCGCGAAGCCGACGACCTCGGTCAGCAGCTTGTAGGCACGCTGGAGGACGCTGACCCGGCGCTCGACCGAGTCCGCCTGGCCCTGCTCGTCGAACGCCATGACGACGACCGCTGCGCCGTAGCGCTTGCACAGGCGCGCCTGACGCAGGAACTCGGCTTCGCCTTCCTTGAGCGAGATCGAGTTGACGACGCCCTTGCCCTGGAGCTGCTGCAGCCCGGCCTCGATGACCGACCACTTCGAGCTGTCGACCATGACCGGCACCGTCGCGATGTCGGGCTCGGCGGCCACGCGGCGCAGGAACCGGGTCATCGCCGCGACCCCGTCGAGCATCGCCTCGTCCATGTTCACGTCGATGAGCTGGGCGCCATTGGCGACCTGCTCGCGCGCGATCTCGATCGCCTCGTCCTCGCCGCCTTCGGTCATGAGCCTCGCGAACTTGCGCGAGCCGGTCACGTTCGTCCGCTCGCCGACGTTGACGAACGTGTCGCCGGGCGGCGGGATGACGACCGGCTCGAGGCCAGAGAGGCGGGTCTTCGCCGGTGGCCGAACGATGGGGCGCGGCGTGGCGCCGGCCACGGCGGCCGCGATCGCCTCGATATGCTCCGGGGTGGTCCCGCAGCACCCCCCGGCGATGTTCGAGCAGCCCGTGGCTGGCCCACTCGCCCAGCGCGTCGGCCATCGCCTCCGGCGTCTCGTCGTAGCCACCGAGCTCGTTCGGCAGGCCGGCGTTCGGATAGGCCGACACCGGGCGGTCGGCGACGCGTGCCAGCACGTCGAGGTGCTCGCGCAGCTGCTTGGGCCCGAGCGCGCAGTTGAGCCCGACGACCAGCGGGTCGGCATGGCGGATGCTGTGCCAGAAGGCCTCGACCGTCTGTCCGGACAGTGTCCGTCCGGAGGCGTCGACGATCGTCCCGGACACGATGACCGGCAGCCGCTCGCCGAGCTCGTCGAACAGGGTCTCGACGCCGAAGATCGCGGCCTTCGCGTTGAGCGTGTCGAAGATCGTCTCGATGAGCAAGATGTCGGCGCCGCCCTCGACCAGACCGGCGGCCGCGTCGTGGTACGCGTCCTGCAGCTCGACCCAGCCGACCGCCCGGGCCGCCGGGTCGCCCACGTCCGGGCTGATCGACGCGGTCCGATTGGTGGGGCCGAGGGCACCCGCGACGAACCGCGGCCGGCCAGGGTCGCGTGCTTCGGCGGCGTCGGCTGCAGCGCGCGCCAGTCGGGCGGCCGTGACGTTGAGGTCGCGGACGACCGCATCGTCGAGCCCATAGTCGGCCTGGGAGATCCGCGTGGAGGTGAAGGTGTTGGTCGAGATGATGTCCGCGCCGGCGTCCAGATAGGCCGAGTGCACGGCCCGGACCGCGTCGGGATGCGTCAGCGTCAGGAGATCGTTGTCACCGCGCAAGTCACGGGGATGCTCGCGGAAGCGGTTGCCCCGGTAGCCCGCCTCATCGAACCCGCACGCCTGGAGCATGGTGCCCATCGCTCCATCGAGGACGAGGATGCGCTCCGCGAGCAGACCGGCGAGCCGGGCGCGGCGGCTCGCCCGCGTGAATGCCGCGGCGGCGTTGGGCTCGGGCGTGCGCCGGTCGCTCAGCGGCGGCGACAAGGTGCGTTTCGACACGGGCAGCTCCGGCTTGCGCGGCGCAGCGGCGGGACACGGCCCGAGGACCCGGACGACCTGGTCGCTTCGTGGGAGCTCCGAAGGGAGTGTCCCTTATCTCGCAGGAGGACCTGCCCGGATTTGGCACCTTGCCGACCTCGCGTCGGTAGGTTGTCGTGGCATCGACGGGCCGGTCCCTCCGCCACTCTGGATAAGCACTTCTTCGGTTGTGGAGCGGATGATGCCCGTCCCGCGTGCGCTCCGCAAGGGGGAGAGGGTCAGCCCGCGGGGCGAGCCTTTCCTTTCGGCCCGGCTACGGATCGGACGTCGCGTGCGACAAGCGTCCTGCCGTCGGCGGCACGGACCTTGTCCGTGCCTTGGCGGCGTTGATCGCACTTGCGTCCAAGCCGGACGCCGACCGACCAGCAGCGGCCTTTCCGCCGCGGGTCGCCTTGATGGCCGTTCAGCTGATCGCGATACATGTCGTCGGCCTAGTTGAGGACGAACCAGGCGACGAAGGTCGCCGAGGTCACCGCTCGCGTTGAGGTAGATCGTGAACGAACCGGTCGTCGGGACGACCGCGCGGACATAGCGTCCGGACCGGTTCGAATGGAGGACCGCGAAGACGCGGCTGTTGACTCGCACGCCGGCGAGGTTGACCTTCAGGCTCGACTTGCCGGTGCCGATCGTGCTCTTGCGCCGGACCGGCTGAAGATGGACCTTGCCGTCCACGTCGGAGGGCGATCGTCGGTCGTAGTGAGTCGCCGACCGCATACGACGCCGATGCCGCCGGACCGCCGACACCGGTACACGCCCGAGTGCCCCAACGCCGCAGGACGCCGCCGAGGCCGCCGCTCCCTACCACGCCGATATCCGGGCTGATCACCCCAAACACCGGACCGAGGACAATCCGCCGGGGTCGATCTCCGACCAGCCGTAGACACCCGTGAACGATCGTGTCCTCGACGCTATCGGTCTCGTCGCCGGTCGTGCCGACCAGCGCGGCACGCATCGGCATTGACGGTGTGCCCGCGGAACGCGACCTGCGGATCATTGACAGGGTCGACCGACGTGATGGTGATGCTCGTCTCGGGTCGCTCCGGTGTATCTCGTGGCCGACCGTCACGGTATCGCCGTCGTCGGCGGCTGCGGTCAGGGGCAGGGCGGCGGAGGCGGCCATCGCTGCAGCGCCACCGGCGGCGGCGGCGAGCAGGGCACGGCGGGAGCGGGGCGCGTTCGAGTCGGACGCCATCAGGGTCCCCTCCTTGATGATGGCGAGGATCGGGCCCCCGCCTGCGCGGCATTCTGCCATGCGGGAATGCGCCCGAACGTTACAGATCGCGCCGACGGCGGGATCGGATAGTCCTAGCGCAGGCCCGCCAGATGCTCCTCGTCGTGTTCGACCGCGAGGCGGAGCAGCCCCTCACCGTCGACCGTGCCGAACGTCGCGTGCCGGCCGGTCCGTGCCCAGCCCGCCTCGTCCAGAGCCTGATACCCGGCGACCGTCTCGCTGCGGAGCGACCGCGAACCGTCGCAGCACGCCATCCAGGTCCAGGCCGGCTCGCCCGACCACGGGCCGGGTTCCTGCCACGTCCAGCTGCGGGGAATCCTGGGTCGTGAGATCGTGCAGCCGTGCCTGATGGACGTCGATCTCGACCGCGATCAGGTGGCGGGCGACCTGCTCGGGTGTCCATTCGCCGGCCGGGGTCGGGCGCTCGGCGGCGTCACGCACGGCCGCACCGATACGCTCCGGGAAGGTCGCGAGTCGCTCCACGAGCGCGTCCCGGTCGGCCATCAGCTCGCACCCGCGAGCGACTCGAGCGTCGACCGGCGCCAGGACTCGGTCGCCTCGACGGCGTTGAACGTATAGAGGTGGAAACCGGTGACGCGCGCGGTGGGATCGGCGAGCAGTGGGGCGACGCCCTCGACGAAGGTGGTCGGCTTGTAGAAGCCGCCGCTCTTCGCGAGTCCAGTCACGAAGCGCAGGTTCTTGACGAGGAAGCGCTTGGCGTCCTTGACCCCGATCCGGGCCGCGATCGAGAGCAGCTTCTGCGGGTCGGCCACACCCGGCACGCCGACGACGATGTCCGGCACGAGGCCGTCCGCACGCTGCCGCTGGACCCATGTGGCGATCGCCTTGACGTCGAAGTCCATCTGGGTCGTGACGTGGTCGACATAGCGAGCCTTGTCGCGGAGCGCACGCTCCAGCGCCTCGTCCGGGATGTCGGGTGACCCTGCGGGTAGCCCGGGCAGCCGAGGGTCGTGAATGGATGGCCGAGCGTCTCGGCGAGTCGCCGGAGCAGCGACAGCCCGTCGAGGTATTCGCCGGGTTCGTTCTCGTCCCCACCGACCACGAACGCATGGGTCAGGCCGCCGTCCCGAGCCCGGTCGAGGAGGCCGGCCAGCGTCGCGCGGTCGCGGATCATCCGCGCCGACAGGTGCGGGATCGACGCGGAACCCGTCAGCCCTGGAGGCGCACGGCCCAGTCCAGCGTCGCGTCGATGCCCTTGGCGGGCGACGCGGTCACCGACACACGCGCGCCGGCCGGCAGGTGCGCGATCTGGTCGGGCGATTCTTGAGCGGCAACAGCTCGAAGATCGGGTCCGCGAGCCGCGATGCCGAGCGCATCGCGAGCCTCGGCGTCGAGGCCGCGCCGGCGACCGAGCAGCGTGGCCATCAGACCTCGGAGTCGGGCATCGACGCCTTGCGCCGGATCATGAACTCGAGCAGCTCCTCGTCGAGCGCCTGGTCGAGTGGCGGGGCCTCGTACTCGGCGAGCATCCGCTTCCAGATCGCGTTGGCGCGCTGCGCCGCGTCGAGCCCGCCATCCTCGCTCCACTGCTCGAACGAGTTGTTGTCGGCCACCTCGGAGCGGTAGAACGCGGTCTCGAAGTTGGCGAGCGTGTGCGCCGTGCCGAGGAAATGCTGACCCGGCGGGTTCGCCCGGATGGCGTCGAGGGCCTGGCCGTTCTCGGACAGGTCGACGCCCTTCACGAAGACGGCCATCATCCCGCACTGGTCGGCGTCGAGGATGAACTTCTCGTACCCGACGGTCAGCCCGCCCTCGAGCCAGCCGGCCGCGTGGAGCACGAAGTTCACGCCGCCGAGCACCGTCGGCTGGAGGGTCGCGGCACTCTCGTAGGCGGCCTGCGCGTCGGGGATCTTGGAGGCGCACAACGAGCCGCCCGAGCGGAACGGCACGCCGAGCCGCCGGGCGAGCGACGCCATCGTGTACAGCACCAGTGCCGGTTCCGGCGTCCCGAACGTCGGCGCTCCCGATTGCATCGACATCGAGCTCGCGAAGCTGCCGAGGACGACCGGCGCGCCCGGCCGGACGAGTTGCACGAAGGTCATCCCGGCGAGCGCCTCGGCGAGGGTCTGGGCGGCGACGCCCGCGGCGGTCACGGGTGCCATCGCCCCGGCCAGGATGAACGGCGTCAGCAGCGTCGCCTGGTTGGCTTCGGCGTAGGCCCGCGCCGCCCCGAGCATCGTCGCGTCCCAGACCAGCGGCGAGTTCGCGTTGATCAGCGACAGGACGACCGCATGGTCGTCGAGGTAGTCGGCGCCGAACAGGATCCGCGCCATCTCGACGGTGTCGCGCGCCCGCTCGGGCGCCGTGACGGAGCCCATGAACGGCTTGTCCGAGAAGCGCATGTGCGAATAGACCATGTCGAGGTGGCGCTTGTTGACCGGGACGTCGACCGGCTCGCAGACCGTCCCGCCGCTGTGGTGGAGGTGCGGCGAGAGGTAGGTCAGCTTCACGAGGTTGCGGAAGTCCTCGATCGTGCCGTAGCGGCGGCCGCGGTCGAGGTCGCGCACGAACGGCGAGCCGTAGTTCGGCGCGAAGACCGTGTGCGGTCCGCCGATCTCGACGTTGTTCGCCTCGTTGCGGGCGTACTGGGTGAACTGGCGTGGGGCGGTCGCCTGGACGATCGTGCGGCACATGCCGCGCGGGAAGCGGACGAGCTCGCCGTCCACATCGGCACCCGCCTCGTGGAGCGATCGGACGGCCTCCGGATCGCCGCGGAACACGACGCCGACCTCCTCAAGGATGGTGTCCGCGTTGTGCTCGATGAGCGACAGGCCCTCCTCGTCGAGCACCTCGAACGGCGCCAGCGTCCGCGTCAGGAACGGCGTCCGTTCGAGCTGCGCGTGGAGACGCGCCGCCCGCCGTGCGTCGCGGCCACCACTGCGCCGCGTCGGCACCGGATCGCTCATCGTTCGTCACCGGGCACGGCCCGGAGGGCGGGTCGGCGTCGGCGCCGATCGCGCGGTCCGTCCATGGTGCGCTCCGTCACCGGCTGGCGAGCGGGCAGGTCGACGACCCGCTCGAGGTTCGGGTTCGGCGCCGTCCGGTGCGGGATCGCCATGGCTTCGACGAAGTGCTCCTGGAACCGTGGCTCGACCGCCGTCTCGATCTTCTCGACCCGCCGAACGACCGATTCGATCTCGCGCCTGGCCTCGCCCGACAGGAGGGCGATCAGCGCCCCGGTGCCGGCCGCGTTGCCGGCTGCTCGCACTCGACCAAGGTCACAATCGGGCACGAGGCCGAGCACCATCGCGTGGAGGGGATCGATCTGGCTGCCGAATGCGCCGGCCAGCCGCACCTCATCGACCGTGTCGCGTCCGAGCTGATCCATGAGCAGGCGGGCACCGGCGTAGAGGGCGGCCTTGGCGAGCTGGATCGCCCGCACGTCGTTCTGGGTGATGACGATGCGCGGACCGCCATCAGCGGGCTCGTGCAGGACATAGCTGAAGGTCCGTCCGTCGGCGATCACCCGCGGTGTCCGGGCGGCGACCGTGCCGTCGATCACGCCGTCGGCCGTGATCACGCCCGCCAGGAACAGCTCGGCGATCACTTCGATGATGCCGGACCCGCAGATCCCGGTGATGCCGGCCCCGGCGGCCTCGAGCGCCTCGACGAAGGTGGGCTCGTCCGACCAGGCCTCGACGCCGATCACCCGGAAGCGCGGCTCGAGCGTCGTCCGGTCGACGCGCACGCGCTCGATCGCGCCGGCCGCCGCCCGCTGACCCGAGCTGATCTGGGCACCCTCGAACGCCGGGCCGGTCGGGCTGCTGGCGGCGAGCAGCCGGTCCCGGTTGCCGAGCACGATCTCGGCGTTCGTGCCGACGTCGACGATCAGCGTGATGGCCTCGGCCTCGTGCGGCTCTTCCGCGAGGATCACACCGGCCGTATCTGCGCCGACGTGACCGGCGATGCACGGCAGGATGTAGACGCGGGCCCCGGGGTGGGCGTAGACGCCGAGCTCGGCGGCGGTCGTGGCGACCGCGGTATCGGTCGCGAGCGCGAAGGGCGCGGAACCGAGGGGCGTCGGATCGATGCCCAACAGCAAGTGGTGCATGATCGGGTTCCCGACGATCGCCAGCTCGAGGATCTCGAGCCGCTTGGTGTCGCTCTTGTTGGCCAGTGCGGCAAGCAACCCATCGAGCGCCTTGCGCACGGCCGTGGTCAGCTCGACGTCGCCGCCTTCGTGCATCATCACGTACGAGACGCGGCTCATCAGGTCCTCACCGAACCGGATCTGCGGGTTCATGACGCCGGCGCTGGCGAGGATCTCGCCGCTCAGGAGGTTCACGAGGTGGCCGGCGATCGTCGTCGACCCCACATCGATCGCGACCCCGAACGCGCGGTCATGGAACCCCGGCCAGACGGCGATCACATCGTGGCCACCGTGGACGGCCACCGTCACGCGGTAGAAGGCGGCCGTCAGCGTCGACTGCAGCACGCGGATGACCGACAGGTCGGCCCGAAGGTCGTCGAGACCCCACTCACGGCCAAGCGCCTCGAAGAGGCGCCCGAGGTCGCCGGTCGGCGTCGCGAGGTCGGGCTCGCTGACGTCGACGGTGTAGAGCCGCACGACGGGGTCCATCTCGAAGGCCCGTGCGGCGAGGTCCTTGCGGATGATCTGCCGATGGACCTGGCTCTCCGGTGGGACGTCGATCAGGGCGTCGCCCAGCACCGTGGCCGTGCACGACAACCGCCGGTCCTCCGCCAGGCCCTGCTCCTCGCGGTACGCCGTCTCGAGCTGGCCCGGCTCCGCGATGTGGTCCGGCGCGGAGGTGATCCCGTGCTTCGCGAATGTCCCGAAGGCCGGCGTGACGGTGCATCGACCGCAGACCCCGCGGCTGCCACAGACGGCATCGACGTCGACACCGAGCGAGCGCGCAGCGTCGAGGATGGTGGTGCCGGCCGGCACGCGACCGCGTCGTCCGGAGGGCGTGAAGATGACCTGTGGGTCGGTCACGGTCTCGGTCGGGGCCACGGGCCCGCGGTCAGCTGGCGGCCGGGACGTCGAGCCCCGGGACGTCCACACCCGGCACGTCGGCAGAGCGTTCCGGCGGCGTGCCGTTCGACGCGGGACCACGGCGTCGATTCACACGGCGGCGGCCGACCTCGCCCTCGGCCGGCTCGACGCGGAACCGGCGGATCCAGCGGGCAGCGTCACGATCGTTGCCCATCAGGACATCGCTGGCCATGACGGCCGTGCGGACACCCTCCGAGATCGGGTTGGTGATGGCCGAGGTCAGCCCCGAGGCGATCGCCATGTTGAGGAACGCGCCATTGATGCCCTCACGGTTCGGCAGGCCGAAGCTGACGTTCGATGCCCCGCACGTCGAGTTGACCTTCAGCTCGTCGCGCAGTCGACCGAGGATCCGGAACACCTGGCGGCCGGCACCTGCGAGCGCGCCGATCGGCATGAGCAGCGGGTCCACGACGATGTCCTCGCGCGGGATGCCATGGTCCGCGGCCCGCTCGACGATGCGCTTGGCCACGGCGAAGCGGACGTCGGGATCCATGCTGATGCCGGTCTCGTCGTTGCTGATGGCGACGACCGCGCAGCCGTACTTCTTGACGAGCGGCAGCACCCGCTCGAGCCGCTCCTCCTCACCGGTCACGCTATTGAGGAGCGGCTTGCCCTGGTACACGGCGAGGCCCGCCTCGAGCGCCTCGACGATCGAAGAGTCGATCGAGAGCGGGAGGTCGGTCAGCGATTGGACGAGCTGGATGGTCCTGGCGAGGATCGCCGGCTCGTCGGCCAGGGGGATGCCCGCATTGACGTCGAGCATCTGCGCGCCGGCCTCGACCTGGGCGATCGTGTCGCGCTCGACGCGCGAGAAGTCGCCTGCCGCCATCTCCTCCGCGAGCAGCTTGCGACCGGTCGGGTTGATGCGCTCGCCGATGACCACGAACGGCCGGTCGTCACCGATGACGACCTCGCGGGTCGCGGAGCTGACGATGGTCCTCGTCATACGCCGGCCTTGCCCTGGGTCTCATCGTGCGCCGGCGGCAAGGCCTCGGCGCCGTCGACGCCACCGGACTGGATGAGCATCGCGAGGCGGTGCTTGTCGTAGTCGGCCTCGAGACGCTCGGCTTCGGCCGCGACCTCCTCGTCGATGTCCTCGCCACAGCGGCGTTGGGTCCGTCGCCACTCCTCGATGTAGTCGTTGTAGGCTCGCTTGCCGGCTCGGCTGGCGGCCTTGTCGATGGCGACCTGGAAGCGCGGATGCAAGACGATCTTGCTCTGCTTGCGGCCCTCGCGAGCGGTGACCTGCGCCGGGATGTCGCGCCACCAGATGACGGTCATCGTGCCCATCGATCAGCGTCCCGCGACGTCGATGAGCGGCACGACCGTCGGCGCCGGATGCCCGGCCGCCACCGCGGCGATCGTCGTCGCCAGCTGGCCGTAGCCCGTCGAGCGCTGCTCGTAGCGAAGACCGAGGCGCCGAGCGGCACGTCTGGCGGCCGCTGCCAGCGCGGGGTCGTCGGTCTGGGCGAGGTAGACGAGCCGGTGGTAGTTGCCGAAATACTGGTCGCGCAGCTCTGGATGGCGGTCGAGACCGAGGCCCTTGATGACCAGCCGATCGAAGTTGCGGGCCAGGAAATCGGTCAGGAAGAAGGTCCCCGGCTCGTCGTCGACCATCCGCGCAAACTCGGGGCTCGTCGCATAGAACTCGTAGCAATGCGCGCCCGCGAGGCGCTCGACGCCCTCCTCGGCGATGACAGGGTCGAGCAGGCCGCCGGTGCCGCAATCGGCATAGGCGACGAAGACGCGGTCGTAGCCGGCCCGTCGCCGGCGGATCCGTTCGCGGACGGCGGCAGGGATCCCGCCCGGCCGGTTGTGGAGGGTCGCCGGCAGGCAGGTGATGTCGACGTTCGGCAGGTCCTTCGTCAGCGCGACGAGCTCACGAGCGAGGGCGCCGCAGCCGACGACCAGGACCTTGGGCTCGCTGCCCTCACGCCGGGACGCTGGCACGCGCTCGTCGCTCGTCGATGAGCCGGCGGGCCGTCTCAGCGGCGACGCCGGCGTCCCGGCAGTAGGCGTCGGCACCGACCGCCATCCCGAACTCCTCGTTCAGCGGCGCTCCGCCGACGAGCACGATGTAGTCGTCCCGGATCTCGCGATCCTTGAGTGTCTGGATGACGACCTTCATGTACGGCATCGTCGTCGTGAGGAGGGCCGACATCCCGAGGATGTCCGGCTTGTGCTCGGTGAGGGCGTTGATGAACTTGTCGGCATCGGTGTTGATGCCCAGGTCGACCACCTCGAAGCCGGCACCCTCGAGCATCATCCCGACGAGGTTCTTGCCGATGTCGTGGATGTCGCCCTTGACCGTCCCGATGACGACCTTGCCGACCGGCTCCGCGCCGGTCTCGGCGAGCAACGGGCGCAGGATCGCCATGCCGGCTTTCATCGCGTTGGCCGCGAGCAGGACCTCGGGGACGAACAGGATCCCGTCACGGAAGTCGATGCCGACGATCTTCATGCCGGCCACCAGCGCGTCGTCGAGCACCTTCGTCGCGGAGAACCCGCGCGCGAGCAGGATGTTGGTCCCCTCGACGATCTCGTCCTTCATGCCGTCGTAGAGGTCGTTGTGCATCTGCTCGACGAGCTCGTCGTCGGACAGGCTCTTGAGGTCGATGTCCTGATAGTCGTCGGTCATCTGCGATCGCTCCGGTCCCGAAAGTGGCGATGGGATCGAGTTGGGGGGTTCCACATCGTGGAACCGTACCGTATGATGGAACCCGCGACCCCGAATCTAGCCGGAAGTGAAGCCAGTGTCCAGCGTCCAATCCATCAGACGGGCCTTCGCCGTGCTCGACGCGCTCGACGAGGGGCCGCTCGGCGTGACCGATGTGGCCGACCGGGCTGCCCTACCGAAGTCGACAGCCGCCCGCCTGCTGGCCACGCTCGTCGGCGAGGGCGCGGTCGAGCAGGTCCCAGGTGAGACGTCGTACCGCCTCGGACCGCGCCTGGTGACGCTGGCCGGTGGGTTCAGCCTCGTTCGCTCGCTCGCGGCGGTGGGCCGTCCGGTGCTCGTGGATCTCGCGGCCGCATCCGGCGAGGCGGCCGGGCTCGGCGTCCCGGATGGCGACCTCATCCATTACATCGACCAGGTCGATACGCCCAACCCCGTCGTCGTCCGCGACTGGACCGGTGCGCGCGCGCCACTGCACGCCGTCTCCTCCGGCCAGGTCCTGCTCGCGTTCCGAACACCGGCCGCCATCGAGCGCTATCTCGCCCAGCCGTCGCTGGAGCGGTTCACCCCACGGACGCTGTCAGACCCGGAGACCGTCCGCGAACGCCTCCGGGACGTGCGTCGGCGCGGCTTTGCGTGGGCGATCGAGGAGTTCGACGCCGGGATCGCGTCGGTCGCGGCGCCGATCGCGGACGCGTCGGGTGAGGTCATCGCCGCAGTCCACATCCACGGACCGTCGTACCAATTCCCACCGCCAGAGCGCGAGGCGGAGCTCTCGCAGTCGGTCGTCACCGGGGCCGCGCGGATCGCGGCTGGGTTGCGCGAGCGCTAGCGGCGGCGCCTTAGTCGGCCGTGGCCGGGCCCACCGGTTCGAGGTCGATGGTCCGAACCTGGCGCGTCTTGCCGGCCTCGGTCCGGACGACCGCCGACGGGATCACCCCGTTCGACATGCGCTCGATGACGGCGACCTCGCCGGCATACAGTCCGTTGCCGGCGATGCGCACCTTCCCGCCGACGGAAAGGCCCGTGCGGCCCTTGCCCGCGCTCGTGTCGATGATGGCGACTGTGGGGCGAACGTACGGCACGTCATCCGGCAGCCCGGTGGGCGGCGGGGGTCGATTGGCGGTCTTGGCCGGCGGGTAATTGACTTTCCGTTTGGGCACTGGTCCTCCTGTTAGTCCGTTCTTCCTACTCCGGTTCGTCCGATTTGATGGCGCGCTTGGCCTTCGATGCCTTGGCTTCGACGTCCGCGGCCAGCTCCGCCGCTTCGGCCTGGACGTCGTCGAGGGATCCTGCGACGGCATCGGTCCCGTTGCCGCCGGTGATGTTGGACCGGACCTCGTCGACCTGGGCCGTCACATTCGTCCTGACGTCTTCGACCTGGGATGCCACCTTGGTGCGGACGTCGCGGGTGCGCACGTCGATCTCGTCGCCGAGCTCTCCGAGCTTGCTGTCGACCCGGTACTTGTCCCGGAATTCGGAGCCGGCTCGGGACATGTACCAGGCAGCGGCCCCAGCCGCCACCACGATGCCGGCGATCATGCCACTGATGAAGCCCATCGGGTACCTCCCACTCACCACGGGTCGGCCAGTTCTGTCGGACGGATACGACCGC
Organism: uncultured Chloroflexia bacterium; assembly: GCA_963831715.1. Classification (GTDB taxonomy): domain Bacteria; phylum Chloroflexota; class Limnocylindria; order Limnocylindrales; family CSP1-4; genus SPCO01. Next base: position 698,794 of record CAWHRB010000001.1, read on the forward strand.
GTCGGGCCGAGTGTACCGCCGTCGGGTCGTGCGTCCGTCAGGTGGTCAACCGGTGTCTTTCAGGCGGCGCACCTCCGCGGTGATCGCCGGTACCACGGCGTGCACGTCACCGATGACGGCGTACGCAGCGCGCTTGAAGATCGGTGCCTCGGGATCGGTGTTGATGACGAGGATCCGCTTGGCGGCCTTCGCCCCGACGATGTGCTGGATCGCCCCGCTGATCCCGCAGGCGATGTACAGGTCAGGCGCGATGCGGGTGCCGGTCTGGCCGATCTGTTGAGCATGGGGACGCCAGCCGAGACTGGTCGCCACGCGCGACACGCCGACGGCGGCCCCGAGCAGGGACGCGAGTTCGTCGAGCATGGCGAACGCCTCGCCGCTGCCGAGCCCTCGACCCCCGCCGACGACGACCTTGGCATCCGCCAGCGACACCCGGTCGGCGGCGGTGGCGTCCCGACCGACGACCCGCGCCCGGAGATCCGCGTCCGTCAGGGACGGCGCCACTCGCGTGACGGTCGCGTCAGGTAAGGCGGCGCTCGCGTCGAGGGCCGGAACGACGTGCGGGGCGACCGTCAAGAGGCGCGGCTGTCCGTCGAGCAGAGCGTCCTCGAGCAGGCTGCCCGCCCAGCGCTGGCGGGTGATCCGCCACGGATCGCCCGGCTCGGCGGTCACGACGTTGGCCGCCATCGGCTGGCCGGTCCGGGCCGCGACATGGGCGAGGACCTCGGTGGCGCGATCGCTGCCAGGCGCCACGACGGCGTCGTACGAGCCCCCACCGACGATGCCCGCCACCGCAGCGGCCCACGCCGCAGGGGCGTACGCCGCCAGGCGGTCATCGCCGACCACGTGGACCGTGCTGACGCCATAGCCACCCAGACCAGCAGCTGCGGTCTCGGCCTCCGAAGCCGCCTCGCCGCCGGCGACCACCACCGCGTCGACGTCTCCCCCGACCTGCGCGCCCAGCGCGCCCGCGAACCCGAGCGCTTCAGCACTCAGTCGGTCCGGACCGCGACCGGCGGTCTCGACCAGGACGAGGATCCCGCTCACAGGACGCCGATCTCGCGCAGCATCTCGACGACCCGCGGGGCCGCCTCCGGTCCGTGCCCGAGGACCTCGACATGGGCCTCCTGTTCAACGGGCAGCTTGAGCCGGTCTAGGGTCGGACCGCCGAGGGCCCGCTCGGGTTCGATCCGCTCGATCTCCTTCTTCTTGGCGCGCAGCCGGCCGGGGACCGACGGATAGCGCGGCAGGTTGATGCCCTCTCGGACGCCGACGACCGCCGGCAGCGGCAACTCATAGACGTCGAACCCTTCGGGCACCTGTCGCCGGGCGGTCGCCACCCCGTCATGCACCTCGAGCGCCTTGATGCCCGTGACCATCGGCCGGTCGAGCGCGACGGCGAGGCGGATCCCGACCTGGAAACCACCCGAGTCAGCCGACTCGTTGCCCACGAGGATCAGGTCGAACGGGCCGCCTTCCGCCTCCAGCCGCCGGACCGCATCAGTCAGGGCTGTGGAGGTCGCCATGGGATCCCAATCGGCCCCGTCGGTCTCGAGCAGGACTGCACGGTCGATGCCGATCGCCAATGCATCGCGTAGCTGGTCGGCCGCCTCGGCCGGGCCGAGGGTCATCACGACCGACTCGCCGCCGTTCGCCTCGATCAGGCGCACGGACTCCTCGACGGCGCACTCCTCGTGGGGGCTCACGACGAACCCGAGGAACCGGGTGTCGATCGAGCGCCCGTCGTCGGCGAGCACGATGCGTCCGCCGGTCGCCGGGACACGCTTCACGAGCGCCAGGATGCGCATCGACCGGGTCAGCTCCGGATCCGCTCGTTCTCGGGGTCGAACAGCGGGGTGGCGCCGGCGACCGCGACCGTGACCGGGTAGCGCTCGCCGAAGTACTCGACCTGCAGCTTGGTCCCTTCGACGGCCTGCTCGGGCGGCAGGTACGACATGAGCAGGTGCGTGCCGACCGATGGCCCGGACCCGGCGCTCGTCACATATGAGCGGCGGCCCTTGGCGTCGACGAGCGGGCTGCCGTCCTCGGCGAGGATGGGCTCGCGGCCGAGCATGTACCGCTTCACGCCGCTCTTCGAGGTGTTGTCGTCGACCGTGAGCGTGCTCAGGATCGCGACCGGGGGTGCGTCACGCATGCGGAGGTAGGCATCGCGGCCGACGAATTCGGCGTCCTTGACCGTGGGCCGCGCCATGCCCGCCTCAACCAGGTCGAAATCGAGCTCGAGCTCGGCGCCGTGGGCGCGGTAGCCCTTCTCCAGGCGAGACGTGACCGCGTATGTGCCGATCCCGACCGGTACGAGGCCGTGTGGCTGCCCCGCTCGCCAGAGCGCGTCCCAGACGCGCAGGCCCTGCTCGATCGGGACGTAGATCTCCCAGCCGAGCTCGCCGACGTAGCTGATGCGCGAGGCGAGGGTCCGCACCCCGTCGACCTCCACGGTCTTCGATGACAGGAACGGGAAGCCCGTGTGGCTGATGTCGGCGCTGCCGTCCGACGCCGCGCCGAGGATGTCTCGCGCGCGCGGCCCCCACAGACCGAAGGTCGTGAAGGCGTTCGTCACGTCGTGCACCTGGGCCGAGCCGTCGGCGGGCATGGCGTCCCGGAAGATCTTCTTGTCGCGCATACCCATGCCGCCGCCGGTGACGACGCGGAAGTGGTCTTGGGCCAGCCGCATGATCGTGAGGTCGGCCAGGATGCCACCGGCGCCGTTGAGGAGCGGCGTGTAGACGGTCCGACCGGGCGCGACGTCGACCTTGTTGACCGCCAGGCGCTCCAGGGCGGCCAGCGCCCCGGGTCCGGTCACGTCGAAGATCGCGAATGCCGACAGGTCGACGAGGCCCGCTCGGTCGCGCATCGCGAGATGCTCGGCGTTGACGATCGGCGACCACCAGCGCGATTCCCATTCAGCCTGGCGCGGCATGACGCGGTCCCCGTACTCGCCGAGGAGCGACTCGTTCGTGCCGTACCAATAGGGTCGCTCCCAACCGGCTGCCTCGAAGAACTCGGCGCCGAGCTCGACGTGACGCTCGTAGGCCGGCGACAGCCGGATCGGCCGGTTCGAGGCCCACTGCTCCATCGGGTGGACGATGCCGTAGGTCTTGTTGAAGCCCTCGCTGGCTCGCGCCTCGATGTGCTGGGCGGCCTTGTGGTGGTCGTAGAAGCGGGCGATATCCGACCCGTGCGGGTCGATCTCGGGCTCGCCGCTGGTCATCCACTCGGCGATCGCCTTGGCGATGCCCGGCGCCTCCTTGATCCAGATCGCCGCCGCGGACCACAGCCCCTTGACCTCGGGGGTCTCGCCGATGATGGGGTTGCCGTCCGGGGTGAGCGACAGGAGTCCGTTGATCGCCAGCTTCACGCCGACCGACTCGTCACCGACGATCTCGGGGAAGAGCTCGAGGGCGTCCTCGAGCTGCGGGTCGAAGTCCTCCTGGGTGAACGGCAGCATCGTCGGCGACAGGGCCGACGCCTCGATCGACGGGATGTCGTCGGCGTCCATCAGGATCGCCCGGTGCGCGTACGAGCCCACCTCGAAGCCGGTCCCGTGCTGGCGCTCGTACATGTTGGTGTCCATGTCGCGGACGATCGGGAAGCCGACTTCCTTGGTCGTGTGCTCGAACTGCGGCACCGGACCGATGTCGATCATCTGGTGCACCGCCGGCGTCAGCGGGATCGACGCCCCGGCCATCCGGGCGATGCGCGGGCTCCACACCCCACATGCGACGACGACCGTGTCGGCGGCGATATCACCCTGATCCGTGCGCACGCCACGCACGTGACCGTCGACGACGTCGATGCCGGTGACCTCGACCCCGGCCGCGACCGTCAATGCGCCCATGTCCTGCGCCTTTTGACGCATGAGCGTGCCGGCCTGGAGCGAGTCGACGATCCCGACGCCCGGCGTGTAGAAGCCGCCGAGGATCACCGAGTCCTCGATGAAGGGGACCATCTCCTTGACTTCGGTCGGCGTGAGCAACCGGGAACCCTCGATCCCCCACGAGGTCGATGCCGCCATCCGGCGCTTGAGCTCCTCCATCCGTTCCGGCGTGCGCGCGACCTCGATCCCGCCCGTCTCGTCATACACGCCGAGCTCGCGGTACTGGTTGGCACTGTCGACCGTGAAGGCGGTCATCTCCTTGGAGTGGTCGACGAGGAAGATGAAGTTCGAGGCGTGGCCGGTCGATCCACCGGGGCTCGGGAGCGGCCCCTTGTCCAGCAGCACGATGTTCCGCCAGCCCTGCTCGGCAAGGTGGTACGCCATGCTGTTGCCGACGATGCCGGCGCCGATGACGACGACGTCCGCTCGCGCCGGAAGCGCGCCCATGCAGACCCTCCTCCTGCGCCGCGTCGATGGGGCGGCGTGCGGGAGAGGATACCCGGACACCGGACCCGGAGCGCGCTACCGCGCCTTGACCGCCGCTCGAGCCGGTCCCATCCTCCGCCGTCCGAGCCAGAGTCGAGCGAGGGGACCGTGGCGAGCCTGTTCATCGATGGCGTGTGGGTCGCTTCAGGCGACGGGACGTGCAGTCCTGTCATCAACCCGAGCGACGGCTCGATCGTCACCGAAGTCGATGTCGCCACGGATGACCAGGTCCAGGCGGCGATCGCGGCCGCACGTCGCGCGTTCGACGCGACCGACTGGCCCCGGACGCCGACCGGTGAGCGTGCTGCGCTCCTGGACCGCATCGCGGGTCTGCTCGACCGTGACTTCGAGGACGTCGCGCGCGAGGAGACCCTCAACACGGGCAAGGCCATGCGCGAGAGCCGCGCCGACATCGCCGATGTCGTCCGCGTCTTCCGCTACTACGCGGATCTCGCCGACGAGGAGCCGGGCCGTCTTGTCGACACGAGCGTGCCCACCGCCGTCAGCCGCATCGTCTACGAGCCGGTCGGGGTGTGCGGGTTGATCGGGCCGTGGAACTACCCGCTGCTCCAGTTGTCCTGGAAGATCGCGCCGGCCCTCGCCGCCGGCTGCACGGCAGTGATGAAGCCGGCCCATCTGACGCCGCTGACCACGATCCACCTGACCCGGCTGCTCGAGGAAGCCGGCGTACCACGGGGCGTGGTCAATCTCGTCCTGGGACCGGGCGAGCGGGTCGGCCAGGCCCTCGCCGACTCGCCCGACATCGACCTCATCTCCCTCACCGGCGGCATCGAGGCCGGTCGGTCGCTGATGCGTGGCGCGGCCGTCAACGTGAAACGGATCGCGCTCGAGCTCGGCGGGAAGAGCCCGAACATCGTCTTCGCCGACGCCGACTTCGAGACAGCCGTCGACAACGCCCTCACCGCGGCGTTCGTCCACTCGGGCCAGGTGTGCTCGGCCGGCTGCCGGGCGATGGTCGAGGCGTCCATCCACGACCGGTTCGTGGCGGCCGTCGCCGAGCGGGCCGACCGGATCCGGCTCGGGCATGGCCTCGATGAGCGGACCGAGACGGGAGCGCTCATCTCGGCCGAGCACCGGGCCAAGGTCGAGGCGTACGTCACGGGCGCGGTCGACGACGGGGCCCGCATCGTGGCCGGCGGCCGCCGGCCCACCGAGCCCGAGCTGCAGTCGGGCTTCTTCTATCGGCCGACGGTCATCGCCGATGTGACGCGCGAGATGCGGATCGCGCGCGAGGAGGTCTTCGGCCCGGTCCTCACGGTCGAGCGGTTCTCGACCGAGGACGAGGCGGTCGAGCTCGCGAACGACACCGAATTCGGTCTCGCCGGGGCCGTCTGGACGGCCGACGCCTCACGCGCCCAGCGCGTCGCGGCCAGGCTGCGGGCCGGCACGGTCTGGATCAACGACTACAACGTGTACGTGCCCCAGGCGGAGTGGGGCGGCTTCAAGTCGTCCGGGATCGGGCGGGAACTTGGCCCCAGCGGTCTGGACGAGTACCGTGAGGCGAAACACATCTGGCAGAACACGGCGCCGGGTCCCACTGGCTGGTTCGGAGGGTGACGACGTGACCGCGACGACGGATCCGCCGACGCGCGTCCCCGCGAGCGAGGACTCCCCGTCGAAGCCGACCCTGGTCGTCCGGAACCTGTGGAAGATCTTCGGGGAGGCCGAGCACAAGGTCATCGGCACGCCGGACGCGGCCCTCTCACGGGACGAGCTGCGACGGAAGACCGGCGCGACGATCGGCCTGCGCGACGTGTCGTTCGACGTGCGGCCCGGCGAGGTCTGCGTGGTGATGGGCCTGTCGGGCAGCGGCAAGTCGACGCTCGTGCGCTGCATGACGCGACTCATCGAGCCGACCGCCGGCGAGGTCCTGCTCGATGGCGACGACATCCTCGCGGCGAGCCAGGAGAAGTTGCGCGAGCTCCGCCGGCGGCGCTTCAGCATGGTCTTCCAGCACTTCGGCCTGCTGCCCCATCGGAAGGTCATCGAGAACGTCGCCTTCGGTCTCGAGATCCGCGGTGAGCCGAAGGCCGCCCGGGAGGAACGGGCGCGGGCGATCATCGACCTGGTCGGGCTCCAGGGCCACGCCGACAGCTACCCGGATCAACTGTCCGGAGGGATGCAGCAGCGGGTGGGCCTCGCCCGCGCCCTTGCCGTCGATCCCGAGGTGATGTTCCTCGACGAGCCGTTCAGCGCGCTCGACCCACTGATCCGCCGCGACATGCAGAACGAGGTCCTGCGCCTCCACCACGAGGTCGGCAAGACGATGGTGTTCATCACCCACGACCTGGCCGAGGCGCTCAAGCTCGGCGACCACATCGTGATCATGCGCGACGGCGCGGTCGTCCAGATCGGCCGGCCCGAAGAGGTCGTGGGTGCGCCAGCCGACGAGTACGTCGCCGACTTCGTGAGCGACGTGCCCAAGAGCCACGTCCTGACGCTGCGCTGGATCATGCGCCCGGTCGAGCCCGCCGACCCGACGGACGGCCCCGAGTTCGCGGCCTCCGCCGTCATCAACACCTGTCTCGAGACCGCGGCCTCCACCGATCGGCCGATCCGTGTCGTCGAGGACGGCCAGCTTGTCGGCATGGTCGACCGGGCGCGGATCCTTGCCGCCGTCGCCGACACCGTCGGAGGGCGGATGATCGACACGATGGCCGGCCGATGACGGCGGTCACGGTCCCGGCGATCCGCCGACGCGAGGCGACCATCCCGAAGTGGGCATGGTTCCTCGCGATCATGGGCGTCGCGGCCATCCTCTATGTCCTGTTCGCGGGCACGGCCGTCCAGCCGCATGACAACCAGCACCCGCTGTTCCTGGCCCTCAACAGCGTGCGCGACTGGATCCGGGACAATCGGGACAACCCGGTCTACTTCATCCTCTTCGTGGTCCCACGAACGGTCGTGGACGTCCTGCTGGAATCGCTGACCGGGGCGCTGCACGCCATCGGCTGGCCGGCCCTCATCGCGGTCGCCGGCCTCCTCGGCTACGTCGCCGATGGGCTCCGCCGTGCGGTCCTGACGGCCCTCGGGTTCACCGCTCTCGGCCTGCTCGGCCTGTGGACCTCGAGCGTCGACACCCTCGGGGCGATCATCGCCGCCGTGTCCCTCGCGATCCTGTTCGGCGTCCCGCTCGGCATCCTCGTCGCCCAGAACGCCCGGGCGAGACGGATCCTGACGCCGATCCTGGACGTGATGCAGATCATGCCGACGTTCGCCTACCTGGGGCCGTTCGTGCTCCTGTACGGGATCGGACCCGCAGCCGCCGCGATCGTCACCCTCATCTATGCCATGCCTGCGGCGATCCGCATCACGGCCCTCGGCATCCGCGGTGTGCCGGTCAACACGGTCGAAGCCGGGCGATCGCTCGGGGCGACGGGTCGCCAGTTGCTGACCGCGGTCAAGCTGCCGATGGCTCGCAAGGAGCTGGCCCTGGCGCTGAACCAGACGCTGATGCTCTCGCTGTCGATGATCGTGATCACGGCGCTCATCAACGCACCCGGTCTCGGGCAGGACACGCTGACGGCGCTGATCCGTAATGATGCGGGGGCGATGTTCGATGCCGGCGTGGCCATCGTCATCCTGGCGATCGCCCTCGATCGGCTCACGGAAGGGTTCAGCCTCCGCCTCGACCCCCATCGGCGGGCGACGGCCGGGATCACGCCCGCCGATCGGCGCTGGCTACGGATCGGGCTCATGGCGTGCGCCGGCCTCGCGCTGATCGGCTTGGTGGTGCCGTTCGCTCAGGACTTCCCGGACGCCATCACGATCTCGTTCCGGGAGCCGGTGAACGCGTTCGTCGATTGGCTGCGCAGCGATGTCGCGTGGCTGACGAGCGGGCTCAAGGACATCGTCACCTACGGGCTCTTGAACCCGATCCAGGAGGTCCTGACACAGGCGCCGTTCTGGCTGGTGATCGGTGTGGTGGTCGCCCTGACCGTTCTCATCAGCGGCATGCGCGCGGCGATGGTGGCGGGTCTCGCGCTCGTGGCGATCTTCGCGATGGGTCTCTGGCAGCACTCGATGGAAACCTTGATGCAGGTACTCGTCGCGACCGGCTTCACGTTCGCCATCGGCCTGGTGCTCGGGATCGCATCCGCGCGCAGCGATCGCGTCGCCCGGATCCTTCGACCGATCCTCGATACCGCGCAGACGATCCCCGCGTTCGTGTACCTGCTGCCGGCGCTGATCCTGTTCGAAGCGACGCGCATGACCGCCATCTTTGCGGCGGTCATCTTCGCCCTCCCGCCGGTCATCCGGCTGGTCGACATCGGGATCCGTTCGGTACCGGCCACGATCATCGAATCTGCGACGTCGTCTGGAGCGGACAGTCGCCAGATGCTGACGGGCGTACAGCTGCCGATCGCGCGACCGGCCATCATCCTGGCCGCCAACCAGGCGGTGATCATCGTCCTCTCGATGATCGTGGTCGGCGGTCTCGTCGGTGGGGGTGCCCTCGGCTACGACGTGGTGGCCGGCTTCTCGCAGGGCGACAAGTTCGGGCTCGGGCTGGCCGCCGGGTTTGCGCTGGTCCTGCTTGGCGTCATGCTGGACCGGATGACCCAAGGAGCCGGCGGACGTTCCGCACCCCAGCGGAGATCGCCCGGATGGTTGCAGCGGGCCTGATGGCGCCAGGTCGGGGGTTTCCCCGACGGCGTGCGTCGCGGATAATCGCCGGATCGACCCGGTCGCCGGGTCGTCAGAGGAGGAACCAAACCTGATGGGTGTGACCAGGCGCGCTCGCGCGCTCATCGCAGCGACCGGCACCGCGCTCGTCGTCGCTGCATGCAGTGGTGGAGGCGGCACCAGCGAGGTCGTCGACATCGCCGTCAATCCGTGGGTGGGCTACGAGGCCAACGCGGGCGTCGTCGGCAACCTGCTGGAGAAGCAGCTCGGCTTCAAGGTCGAGTACAAGGACCTGGCCGAACAGGTCAGCTGGGAGGGCTTCGAGTCCGGCGAGGTGGACGCCATCGTCGAGAACTGGGGCCACGCGGACCTGATCAAGACCTACGTGACCGACAAGGCCGTGGCGGTCGCCGCGGGGAGCACCGGGGTCGACGGCATCATCGGCTGGTTCGTTCCGCCGTGGATGGCGGCGCAGTATCCCGACATCACCGACTACACCAAGCTCAACGGCTACGCGGAGATGTTCAAGACGTCCGAATCGGGTGACAAGGGTCAGTTCCTGGCCGGGGACCCGTCGTTCGTGACAAATGACCAGGGCATCATCAACGGGCTCGAACTGGACTTCGAGGTCGTGTATGCCGGCAGCGAGGCCGCCCTCATCGAGGCGTTCCGCAAGGCCGAGCAGGACAAGACCCCGCTGCTCGGGTACTTCTACTCACCGCAGTGGTTCCTCAACGAGGTCCCGCTCGTCAAGATCAACCTCCCGGAGTGGACCGAGGGCTGCGACGCGAACCCAGAGAGCATCACCTGCGACTACGCGCCGTACACCCCGCTCGACAAGTACATCAGCAAGAATCTCGAAACGAAGGCACCGAGGGCCGCCCAGTTCATCAAGAACTTCCAGTGGACGGCCGAGCACCAGAACACGGTCGCCAACTACATCACCAACGAGAACATGGACCGTGCCGCGGCCGCTGAGAAGTGGGTCGCCGACAACGAGGCGGTCTGGAAGCCCTGGATCCCGGCCTCCTGAGCCGGGCCTAACGAACGCGATGGCGGCGCGGTCCTCGGACCCGCCGCCATCCTGATTCCAGGGGGCAGGACGAACAACGCTGATGGCCAGCACACCGCGGGTCGTGATCATCGGGGCGGGCATCGAGATGGCCCGACTCAGGAGCTGACCAGCGCGCGACGCGATATCTCCGCGGACATCCGCCGTTAACAAACCCATCACATGGTCTTGACGCCCGACGACCTGAGAGGTGCAATGCACCGACACCGGAGCGAGGCGTGGGAGATCAGCCAATCCGGGATGATTCGAGAATGAGGAGGTCTCGGGTCGGGGTTCAGCGCGACCATCGCCATCCAATGGATCCTGGAGGAGACACGTTGACCATGAAACGGGATCTGACCCGCTGGGCGGGCCTCTTCGCCGCAACGGCGATCATCTTCGCCGCCTGCTCGACGCCGGCGGCATCGACAGCCCCGTCGGCGTCCGCGCCGGCGTCAGAGGCGCCATCGGAGAGCGCCGGGGCATCACCGTCGGCGTCCGCCGCCGCCGGCGGCTTCGAGCCGTTCGTGCCCGACCAGGCGCTGCTCGACGCAGCGAAGGCCGAGGGCACGCTCTCGACCATCGCGTTGCCCCACGACTGGTGCAACTACGGCCCGCGAGACGGCTGGACGGGGTCGAACGTCATCGACACGTTCAAGGAGCGGACCGGCCTCGAGGTCAATGAGCTCGATCCGCTCGCCGGATCCGGCGACGAGATCGAGGCGATCAAGGCGAACAAGGACAACCCCGGACCGCAGGCCCCGGACGTCATCGACGTCGGCCTGTCCTTCGGGCCATCGGCCAAGGACGAGGGCCTGCTGCAGGCGTACAAGGTGGCCACGTGGGACACGATCCCCGAGGACGCCAAGGACGCCGACGGCTTCTGGTGGGGCGACTACTACGGCGTGCTGTCCTTCGAGGTCAACACGGCCGTCGTCCCGAACGTTCCACAAGACTGGGCCGATCTGCTGAAGCCTGAATACAAGGGCCAGATCGCCCTCGCCGGCGATCCGCGGACCTCCAACCAGGCGATCCAGACGGTCTACGCTGCGGCGCTCGCCAACGGCGGGTCGCTCGACAACGCACAGCCCGGACTCGACTTCTTCAAGCAGCTCAACGACGCCGGCAACCTCCTGCCCGGCATCTCCTCGGCGGCGACGGTCGCCTCCGGCGACACGCCGATCACGATCCGCTGGACCTACAACGCCCTCGCCGGCCGTGATGCGACGGCGGCGAGTGGTGGCCCGGCGATCGAGGTCGTCGTTCCCGCCAGCGGTCGCTTTGCGGGCGTGTACGTCCAGGGCATCAGCGCCTTCGCGCCGCATCCCAATGCCGCCAAGCTGTGGCAGGAGTTCCTCTACAGCGACGAAGGCCAGAACAACTGGCTCGCCGGCTATTGCCATCCGATCCGCTACGAGAACCTCGTCACGGACAACAAGGTGCCGCAGGAGCAGCTCGACAAGCTGCCGGATGTCGAGGGCGCGGTCTTCCCGACCCTTGATCAGCTGAATGCGGCCACGGCGCTCATCACCGAGCAGTGGGACAGCACGGTGGGGCTGAACGTCCAGTAGCCGACTGACGCGCTCGGCGGACCACACCGTGGGCACCGCGACGTCGATCGGGGAACGGGGCGCGCCGCTGGCGCGCCCCGTTCGTCCGCGCCCGGATTGGTCATGGCTGGGCGTGGTCCCCTTCCTGCTGTTCAGCACGGCATTCATGTTCCTGCCGGCGGCGTACCTCGTGGTCGGCAGCTTCCGGAATAACGCCGGCGAGACCACACTCCAGAACTTTCGGGACCTGTCCACCGGGATCATCCCGGGGGCCTTCCTGACGACGATCGAGGTCAGCCTGGTGACGGCGGTCCTCGGCGGACTGCTGGGTCTGCTGCTTGGCCTATGCACTCATCCTCGGCGGGTTGCCGAAGGCCTTCCGCACCGCGCTGTTGACCTTCTGCGGCGTCGCCTCGAACTTCGCGGGCGTCCCGCTCGCGCTCGCGTTCACGTTCACGCTCGGTCAGCTCGGCTTCGTGACGGTCCTGCTGCGCAACGCGGGAATCGACCCGTACGACAACGGGTTCCGCCTGACGAGCAAGCTGGGTGTCGAGCTCGTCTACCTGTACTTCCAGCTGCCCCTCATGGTCCTGATCATCGCGCCGGCCATCGACGGCCTGCGGCGCGAGTGGCGCGAGGCGGCGGAGAGCATGGGGGCGAGCGCGGGCCAGTACTGGCGTCATGTCGGCCTGCCCATCCTGACGCCATCGATCCTCGGCACGATGGTCCTGCTGTTCGGCAACGCGTTCGGCGCGCAGGCGACGGCCTTCCAGCTGACCGGCGGGACCCTCAATCTCGTGCCGATCGTCATCGGCGCCCAGATCCGCGGCGATGTCCTCCACAATCCGGGACTCGGCTACGCCATGGCGATGGGGATGGTCGTGATCATGGCCCTGTCGATCGGCCTGTACACGATCCTCCAACGGCGCGCCGAGCGCTGGCTGCGGCTATGACCAGCGACGCGCCGCCGATGGCGACCGAACCCGGCCTGAACGCGAACGCGACACGAGCGACCGCCGTCGCGGCCGCGGCACGGCGCGAGCGGCGGGGTCCCGGGAATCCGTTCTCCTGGCTGATCCTGATCCTGGCGTTGATGTACTTCCTCGTTCCGCTCATCGGGACATTCATCCATTCGATCCGGACCCGCCCGGACATCTTCCTCGCCTACCGCCAGGTGTTCGCGGACCCGAAGTTCTTCGGTGGCCTCGCCTACTCCTTCACGGTCGGCGTGATCACGATCATGCTCAGCCTGTTGCTCATCGTGCCGACTGCCTACTGGGTCCGGCTGAAGGTCCCGCGGCTGCGACCAGTCGTCGAGTTCGTGACGCTCATGCCATTCGTGATCCCGCCGGTCGTGCTGGTGTTCGGGCTGATCCGCGTCTACAGCAGCCGCCCGCTCGTCCTGACTGCGACCGATCTCGGCAGTGACATCGTGCTGGTCTGCGCGTACGTGATCCTGTCGTTCCCGTACATGTACCGGGCGGTCGACACGGGCCTCGCGGCGATCGACGTCCGCACGCTCACGGAGGCTGCCCAGAGCATGGGCTCGAGCTGGGCGCGGATCCTGTGGCAGGTCATCTTCCCGAACCTGCGCACGGCGCTGCTGTCCGGGGCGTTCCTGACCCTCGCCATCGTCATCGGCGAGTACACGATCGCGAGCTTCCTGGCCCGCACCGCCGCGTTCGGCCCATACCTCTCGCTCCTCGGCCGCAGCCAGCCGTACCAGCCCGCGGCGGTGTCGCTCATCAGCTTCGGGCTGACCTGGGTCGCGATGCTCCTGATCGCCCTCGTCGGCCGCGGCGCGCGCCAGCGCGTCCAGGTGGCAGGCGCCCGATAGGATGGCCGACGCGTGACGTTCCTCGAGCTCACCAACGTCCAGAAGCTGTTCGGCGATGTCGTCGCGGTCGAGGACTTCAACCTGGGCGCACAGCGGGGCGAGTTCGTCTCGTTCCTCGGCCCGAGCGGCTGCGGCAAGACGACGACGCTGCGCATGATCGCGGGCTTCGAGCGCCCGTCCGGTGGGACGATCGTCGTCGACGGCACCGACATCACGGATCGCCCGCCCAACCGACGGAACGTCGGCATGGTGTTCCAGTCGTATGCGCTCTTCCCGAACATGACGGTCGCCGACAACATCGGGTTCGGGCTGAAGGTCCGTCACCGGCCCAAGGCGGAGATCGACAGACGGGTCACCGAGCTCCTGGAGCTCATCCACCTCGCCGACCGTGGCGGCCGGTATCCGTATCAGCTGTCGGGCGGGCAGCAGCAGCGCATCGCCCTGGCTCGGGCGCTGGCCATCGAGCCACAGGTGCTGTTGCTCGACGAGCCGCTGTCGGCACTCGACGCGAAGATCCGGATCAGCCTGCGCCTCGAGATCCGTGCCATCCAGCGGCAGCTCGGGATCACGACCGTCTACGTCACGCACGACCAGGAGGAGGCGCTCTCGCTGTCGGACCGGGTGGTGGTCATGAGCGAGGGGCGCATCGAGCAGATCGGTACGCCGGCCGAGATCTACAACTTCCCGGCGACCCCGTTCGTCGCGTCGTTCGTAGGGACGCTCAACTTGCTCACCGCCCATGTCGTCGACGGGCCGGCCGGCCGGTTGAACATCGCGAACCAGGAGATCCGCATCGCCGGACAGGCCCAGGCCGAGAACGGCTCGGTGGTGACCGTCGCCATCCGGCCGGAGGGCATCGAGCTCGGCGAGGGCGGCGGCGAGAACCGCCTGACCGGTACCGTCGAGGAGGCGAGCTTCCTCGGGTCGATCGTCAGGATCCGCATCCGTCTGCCCGACGACACCGCGATGCTCTCGCTCGACACGTTCAACGACCCCAACGTCGCCGCACCCGCGATCGGTGCCCAGGTGACGGTCTCATTCCCGCCGGAAGCCTGCCTGGTGATCGCCCGCGAGGCCGCGCCGGAACAGTCGCCCGATGCGCTCGCGGCCGCGGAGGCATTGCTGTAGCCGCGACCGGCGGGCCGGTCGACCTGAGCGGCATCGAAGCCGTCATCTTCGACAAGGACGGCACACTGATCGACTTCCACGCGATGTGGGGCGGCTGGGCGATGGAGCTCGGTCAGCGGCTCGACGCCGTCATCCGGCGACCCGTGTCGCCCGACGTGTTCGCGACGATCGGCTTCGACCCATCGAGCGGACGCGTGTCGCCCGGCGGGTCCGCTGGCGACCGCGACGATGGCCGGCATCGAGGAGACCGTCGCCCGCGTGCTTCGCCGATGGTGCCCCAGCATCGCTGCCGCGCGACGGGCGACGGCGGAGGCCTGGTCGGTGCCGGACCCGGCCACGCTGGCCGTCCCGCTGGCCGACCTCGCCGCCCTCTTCGGGCGCCTGCGCGCCGATGGGCGTCGGATCGCGGTCGTGACCACCGACGACCGGGCCCCGACCGATGCCACACTCCGTGCCCTGGGCGTCAGGTCGGACGTCGAGGCGATGGTCTGCGGCGACGATGGGTTCGCCGTCAAACCGGCACCCGACGCGGTGATCGCGGTATGTCACGCATTCCGCACCGAACCGGATCGCGTGGCCGTCATCGGCGACACGCCGAGCGACGTGGCCATGGCGCGAGCTGCCGGCGCGGGGCTGGTCGTCGGGGTGCGCAGCGGTGTGGGATCGGAGGCGGATCTCGCCGCGGCGGACGTGGTCCTCGACTCGGTGGCCGAGCTGGTCTAGGGCCGGTCGCTACTCGCGGGCGCCGAACAGGCGCAGCATGAACAGGAACAGGTTCACGAAATCGAGGTAGAGGTTGAGGGCGCCCATGACGGCCGCCTTCTCCGTCGATCCGGTGTAGACCACGAGATCGCCGTTCTGGATCCGCTGCACGTCCCACGCGGTGAGGCCGGTGAAGAGCAGGACGCCGACGATCGAGATCACGAACGACGCCGCGTCACTCCGCAGGAACAAGTTGATCACGATCGCGACCAGCAGACCGAACAGCGCCATGTACAGCAGGCTGCCGATGCGGGCCAGCGAGCGCTTCGTGACATGGCCGTAGATCGCGGCGCCGGCGAACATCGCGGACGCGGAGACGAACGCCGACACGACCGATGCCCCGGTATAGGCCGTGACGATCAGGCCGATGACCAATCCGAGCGAGGCCGCGTAGACGAAGAACGCACCGAGCGCCAGGGTCGCGCTCATCCGGCGGATCCCGAAGCCGATGGCCATGACGAGGGCGAACTGGGCGATGATCAGGATGAAAAGGTTGCTCTCGGCGAACTGCAGCAGTCGCTCGTTGCCCTGCACGAAGTAGGCGACACCGGCCGTGACGATCAGGCCGACGAACATCCACAGGAACGCCTGCGACAGGATCGCCTGCTGCGTTCGGGCGTCGATGCGGACGGGCGCCTCGCCGGTCGTCGCGACCGGGCTCGTCGCCGCGGACGGTGCAACGTAGGGATTGGTGGGTCGCGGATCGCTCACGATGCGTTGCTCCTCAACTACCGACGGTCGTCGGGCTCACCACATCAGGCCGGCGTCGCGCGGATCCCAGCGCTCGGCCAGCAACGTGACCTTGACCTCGTGCTCGACGACCGACTCGACCTGCTCCTTGACCTGAGCGATCATCGAGCCGGCGTAGGGGCAGAAGGGCGTGGTCAGGATCATCTTGATCTCGGTCGAGTCGGGGCCCAGCAGGATCTGCTTGATCAGCGCCAGCTCCACGACATTCATGCCGATCTCAGGGTCGACGACGGCGCGCAGCGCGTCGAGGATGGCGAGCTCGGTCGCTCGGCGCTCGGGATCGAACGCGGGCGCATCCGCCGCGGGCGGCTCGGCCGTCGCCGCTGCAGCAGCGGTCTCGGCGGTCGGTTCGGTGGTTCGTGTGTCGGTCATGCGAGATGGGTACTCCGGAACGTGCTTCGAACAGCGTAGCACCGAGTGCGAGAACGCCCTCCGGAGGGGCGGCGCTTCGGCGGTGTCAGCCGGCCTTGATGACGATGCCGGGCAACCGGTACTGCGAAGGCAGGATGGCGGCCTCGGCCTCGCTGTAGCCAGGCCCGGCCAGTGAGCCATCGGGCTCGAAGAACTCGGCATATCGGTCGCGGTGCGTGCTCGCGTACGTGAAGGCCGCGGCGATGCCCACGGTCCGGAGCTCGGGGTGGTCGGTCAGGATGCGCGCCAGGTCGTAGCCGTTCGCGCGCAACTCGAGCAGCTGGCGGACGGTGAGCCGCGAGCCGTAACAGAACGGCTCGCCGTTCATCACGAGGGGGTCCTGCTGGACCCACTTGATCGTCACGGTCAGCCGCCCTTGTAGATGAATGACAGGAAGGCGTTGCGCTTGCGGGCGTCGCCGGCCAGCCGTCGATGCCAGCGGTACTGGGCGATCGCTGCGTCCACGGCGGCTTCGCCGTCGGCGAGGGCCTGCCCGTCGATGACCGAGGGCAGCGCAGCGCGAAGTCCCTCGCTGAGGTTGATCAGGTCGTCGAGCGGGACACGCTTGCGGCGGTAGACCGGGGCGGTCCAGTCCGCGTACTCGCGCACCGGAGCAGGATCGCCCGCACTGACGCACAGCGCGACGCGCTCGGCGAGCAGCTCGGCATCGAGGAGGCGCTGGCGCAGACCGATCTCGTCGTTGCGTGTCGTGAGCGTCGGGTCGCGCTCGATCGCGCTCTCCAGCGCGCGCGCCGCGAGCGCCGGGACCGCGTCCTGCACACGACGGGCCGCGGCCAGCGAACCGGCGGTCACGTCGCGCGGTGGTCGTCCCAGACTGGGGTGGCTCACGCCCGGAGTCTAGCGAACGGCGCCGGGCGTCGTCATCGAGCGCGCGGACGCGCGGATACGATGGCGCGATGGACGGACAGCGCCCACCCGAGGCCCCAGGCGAACGCCGCCTCGACCGGCCGCCGTCGGACCGCTACCAGGTGGCGGATCAGCCCGCCGAGCCCGTGGGACGCGACGAGACCGGCGCGGCCGCTCCAGGATCGCGATCGCGCGGTCTCGTTGCGGCGGTCGCGGCGGCAGCCGGCGGCGGCCTGGTCATCGCGGTCGCGGGTGGGCTCCTGACGATCACCGCGGGGCTCGTCGTCATCGCAGGCGTGCTTGGCTGGGTGGTCGGCGCGCTCATCGGGCTCGGCGCGGACACATCGCGGGGTCGTCAGCAGCGACGCGTGCTCGCGGCCGGCCTGGCCATCGGCGGCGTCGCGCTCGGCCAGGTCGGACTGTGGCTCATCGCCCGCCAGGAGGGCGGAACACTCGGCCCCGTCGCGTACCTCGCGGAAGTGTTCGGAGCCCTGGTGCCACTCGAGCTCGCGCTGGCGGCGGGCTTCGCCTGGTGGCGCGCGTGAGCGAGCCGGTCGAGCTTGCGTTCCGCCGACCCTCCGAGGCCGACCACGCCAGGATCGTCGGGCTGGTCGACGAGTGGTGGGGCGGCCGCAAGATGCGGACCTTGCTGCCGAGACTGTGGTTCCAGCATTTCACCGGGACGTCGTGGATCGCCGAGAACGAAGCTGGCAGGCTGGCCGGTTTCGTCGTGGCGTTCATCAGCCAGGACGACCCCACGACTGGATACGTCCACATGATCGCCGCCGACCCCAATCACCGACGGGCCGGCATCGGGCGAGCCCTGTACGACCGCGTCTTCGCGGACCTTGCGTCGCGCGGGGTCCGTCGGGTCAAGGCCATCACCTGGCCGGGCAACCGCCAGAGCGTGGCGTTCCACCACTCGATCGGGTTCCGCGTCGACGACGGACCCGGGACGCAGAACCTGTACGGCACGCCCGCGTACGCCGACTACGACGGCCACGGCGACGACCGTGTCGTCTTCACGCGCGATCTCTGACCGATCGGCGGCGCCCGGAACGCCGGGAACCCACCCGCGCGGAGCGGTGTAGAAGGCCAGAAGGGTCCCACTGTCCGACCTGCCTCGGAAGGAGTCACCGATGATCCGCAGGATCGCCGCCATCGTCGCCGCGACCGCCACGCTGCTCATCCTCGCCGTGCCGGTCATGGCCGGCGGCTGGGCGGAGATCGTGGCCGACGGCCAGACCACCACCCCCCGAGGGGGCGATCCGATCGAGATCGGCTTCCGCGTCCTCCAGCATGGCGAGACGCCGGCGCCGTGGGAGGGTGCGACCGTCCACTTCACGAATACCGGTACCGGTGAGACGTTCGATGTCGTCGCGAAGAACGACCGCCCGGACGGCCACTTCGTGGCCACGACGACCATCACGGAGGCCGGCTTCTGGAGCTGGCAGGTCACGCTGGCCAACCTCGAGAGCGATCACACGCCGGTCCGGATGACGGTGCTCACCGCATCCGGCGCGACGCCGCCGTTCGACCCCTCGTCGATCCTGGCCGCGGTCGACCGGGCAAAGATCGACGTGACGAACAGTCTCGGCGAGCGGATCGGCACCGAAGTCCAGCGCCTCGAAGTCCAGGACGACTCCTACCGGACGCGGATCGACAACCTCGCGGCCCAGACCAGGGACCTGACCGCCCAGCGTGAAGCGCTGGAGGCTCGCGTCCAGGCGCTCGAGGGTGTCGGGGGGCTGCCCTTGCTGGCCGTCATCAGCCTGTCGGTCCTGGCCGGTTCTGCGGCCGGTTTCGCCATGGCATGGCTCGCCGGTCGAGCATCACGGCACCAGGGTCCCGCCGTGACGCTCAACCCCGCTCCGCGAGGAGTCGACCGGGTGTGACCTGCTCCGCCAGCGAGGCGACGTCATCGAGCAGGTTGCGCGGTGATCGGAGTCCGAGCAGGAGATAGCCCGTCGCGATCGGGTCAGGGGCGGGCACCAGCCGGGTGCCGCCGACCGCCGGGATCATCTGGGGGTCGAGGTCACCGCTGCATCTTGTCGGGGCGCGGGGCGCGCCGCTCCCCGTGGTCCCGATGCGCGTCGGCGCGTCGGCGGGCCTCGGCGAGTCGCTCGGCGAGGGACGGGTCCGGCGGCAGGCCCGCGCGATCCGGCGCGCGATCCACGGACGGTGCCTCGGTCGACGGCCCGTGACCCAGCCCGCCCGACTCGCCGACGAATGGCATCCCCTGTCGCTCGACCGCCTCGAGGCTCATCCGCAATGCGGCGGTCTTCTGGGTCGCCACCTCCCGGACGTAGGCCGCCTCTTCGTCGGGCGTCATCGGCCGGCCGCGGACGATGGCCTTCGGCTTGCCGACCATCAGCCAGGCGAGGTGGTACCGATCCATGCTGCCCCAGGCCGTCGCGAGGAGATCGTCGGAGAGCTGGAGCCAGACGCGCATCGCCCCGAGCGATGGCTGCGCGTCCAGTCGCTCGCCCTCGTCGATGAGCTGCCGCGTCCGGGCGATCAGCTCGTCGCGCGTCACGGTCGGGCCGCTTCCGCGCCGGTCGGGGCGTCGCGCAGCATCGACTCGCGATCGGCGCGCGCCCGAAGCGTCCACGGTCCCGGGCGACCGTCACCGATGTCCGTGCCATCGAACGCGGTCACCGGCAGGATCCCGGCCACGCTCGAGGACAGGAAGGCCTCCTCCGCGGACGCGAGGTCGTCGCGACGCAGCCGGCCCTCGAACGGGCGAAGGCCGGCTCGAGCAGCCCATCCGAGCAACCACGACCGGGTCGTGCCGGGCAGGATCGCGCAGTCGAGCGAGGGCGTGGCGAGCTCGAGCGAGCCTTGGGTCGCTCGACGGATCAGGAAGATGTTGGCCGACGTCCCTTCCGAGAGGTGGTCGTCGATCGTCAGGAACAGGGCGTCGTCGGCGCCCGCGCGACGCGCCTCCAGCCGGGCATAGACGTATTCCGCGCGCGAGGTGGTCTTGAGGGTCGCGAGCGGATTGCGTGGATCGCGCCGGACCGCGGATGCAACGAGATGGAGCCCGCGCTCGAGGTGGTCGACCGGAGCAGCCACGACAGGCCACGCCTGGATCGCCATCGTGGCGCTCGCGTCCTCCATCGGCGGGAGCACGCCTCGGGCGCGGTAGACGCCCCGGGAGACCGTGATCCTGATCGACGCGTCGCCGTTCTCACCGTCAAGGCCGTCGGCGGCCAGCAACGCAGCGATGCCCTCGGTCAGCAGCGCGTCGATGTCCGCCGGAAGCTCGATGTCGAGGCCGGCAGCCGAGCGCTGAAGACGGGCGAGATGGGCGTCGAGCTCCGCGGGTCGACCGCCACGTGCTCGCAGCGTCTCGAAGATGCCATCGCCGAGTTGGAACCCGCGATCGAAGACGGACAGGTGCCTGCCGTCGGCCGGCTGGATCTCGCCATCGACCCAGACGTGTCCGCGCGGCCCGTCCCCGGCCGAGGTCATGGGACCTCCTCGCCACCGATCGCGCTCAGCGGGCCGTGCGCCTTCGCGACGGTCTCCTGCCACTCCCCGGCCGGGTCGCTGCCCCAGGTGATGCCACCGCCCACGTGGAGCGTCAACCGGCGACCGTCGGCCACGAACGTGCGGATCAGGATGCTGGTCTGCATCGCCCCATCCGGGCCGACCCATCCGAGCGCGCCGGTATAGGGTCCGCGTCGTACCGGCTCGAGGCCCTCGAGGATCTCCATCGCGCGGATCTTCGGGGCACCGGTGATCGAGCCGCCGGGGAAGCTCGCGGTGAGCAGGTCGAAGGCGTCTCGTCCCGGTGCGAGCCGCCCGGTCACCGTCGACACGAGGTGCTGCACGGCCGCCGTCCGCTCCAGCCGGCACAGGCGTGGCACGCGGACGGTTCCCGGCAGGCACACGCGACCGAGGTCGTTGCGTAGTACGTCGACGATCATCACGTTTTCAGCGCGATCCTTCGCACTCGTCAACAGCTCACACGCGAGGGCCCGGTCCTCAGCGCGATCGCGTCCACGCGGTCGGGTGCCCTTGATCGGGTCGGTGGCGACGACGCCGTCGGTATCAAGCGAGAGGAACGGCTCGGGCGACGCAGACAGCAGCGCGCGTGGCTTCCCGGTCTCAGGCGAAGGCCCGAGGTCGAGGAACGCCGAGAACAGCGATGGGTCGCCTGTCCGGAGATGCCGGTAGCGCGCCCAGGGGTCGCCGTCGAACGGTGTCTCCAGGCGGCGCGTCAGGTTCGCCTGGTAGATGTCACCGGCGGCGATGTGCTGGCGGACGGTCTCGACGCCGGCTTCGTAGGCCCTGCGTGACAGACCGGATCGGAAGACCAGCGGGCCTTCGAGATCACGCTGATCGTCATCGGATGGCAGCGGCGCCGTCAGGCGCGCGTGGACGTCATCGAGCCGCTGCGCGAGGCGGCGACGGTCGCCGTCCACGGCGCGGCCGCACAGCCAGGCGTCGCCGGTGCGGCGGTCCCAGACAACCACCCAGTCGTGGAGTGCCAGCCGCATTGGCGGCAATCCCTGGTCGTCGACCGCGATCGAGGGCAGGCGCTCGAGGACGTGCCCGACGTCGTAGCCGAGGAAGCCCACCAGTCCGCCGATGAACGGCGGCGCGTCAGGGCCGGCGGGGCGGCTGGGATCCAGCCGGCCGACGAGGCGTCGAGCGACGGCGAACGGATCGGGACCGGCGGCCGGAGCCTCGAGCACCGCCACGGGATCGGCTGTGAGATAGCTCCAGCGCGCATTCCGTCCCGGCCTCGCACTCTCGAGCAGGACCCGACCCGGTAGGTCGCGAAAGGCCTCGGCCGCGTCGATCGGGCGCAGGGCCGCGACGCGCTGGGGCAGCCGGCGCGATCGCGGCTGCAGCGTCGACGAATCAGGGTCTTTCGGTCCGACGGGGATCACGCGGGCGATGATACGGCCGACCCGCCAGATCGGCCGTATGGGCCCGGCGGTCGCGCTACCCTGCGGGAGTGCCACCTGGGATCCGGATCGGCGTCACGCAATGGTCCGTCGATGGCGATGGACCCGAAGTCGTACGACGGGCTGCCACGCTCGGGTTCCAGGCGATCCATCTCAGTTCTGGCGATCTCGATGGATCTTTTCGGCTGGACGATCCGCTGCTCCGGGAGGCGTACGCCGACGCGGCGCGCGCGTCCGGGGTCACGCTGGACGCGGTCGCCGGTGGCGACTTGAACGATCTCGGCCTGACCAGCGTGGCCGGATCGCCCGAGGCGGACCGATGCCAGGCGACGATCCGGATCGCCATCGACGCCGCGGCCGACATGCACGTCCCGCTCGTGTTCCTGCCAAGCTTCCGGGCGGGCGAGATCCGCGACGACGCCGATCTGCAGCGGACGGCCGCGGTGTTGGCGGATGCCTGCGACTACGTCCGGGGCCGACCCGTGACGATCGCGACCGAGAACACGCTCGGTGTCGCAGGGAACCTCGAGCTCCTGCGGCTCACGGACCGACCTGCGCTCCGGATCCTGCTGGACACCCAGAATCCCTCCCTCTGGGGGCACGATGTGGCGGCGATGATCGAGCCGCTGTGGCCGCACCTGACGGACCAGGTTCACGTCAAGGATGGCCGCGCGGGCCAGATGGGGAACGCGATCCTGGGCGACGGAGATGCTGCGTTCGCGACCACCGCCCGCGAACTCGTCGTGCGCGGGTACCGCGGCTCACTGATCAGCGAGAACGACTATCACGGTGCCCGAGCCGCCGCGGCGACGCGCGATATCGCGGTCCTCGTCGCCGCGTTCGGGTCGTAAACGCGATGGAGCCGCTGAGAGTCGGGTTCATCGGGGCCGGCGTCTTCTCGACGTGGGCCATCTACCCGGCACTGCATCTCGCACCGATCGATCTCCGGGCCGTGTGCGATACCGATGAGGCCAAGGCGCGAACGGTCGCCGGTCGCTTCGGCGGCGGCCGCTGGTACACCGATCACCGCCTGATGCTGGACCAGGAGGACATCGAGGCGGTCGTCATCTGGATGAAGCCGGGTCAGCGGCAGACCCTCGTCGTCGAGATGCTTGATGCGGGGTATCACGTCCTCGTCCCCAAGCCACCGGCCCTGTCGCTCGATGACGCGCGGGTGCTCGCGGCGGCAGCGACCCGGGCGGACCGTCGTCTGATGATCCACTTCCACCGCCGGTTCAGCTACGGCGTGACTGAGGCGCGCCGGATCATGGCGCGTGCGTCGTTCGGGCGATTGACCCAGTTGTCGAGCACCTTCTGCAGCGGGCCGTACGACGCGATCCGGAGTACCGGCTACGACGACCCGGTCCACGCGTTCCTGTGCGATTTCGCGACGCACCACTTGGATCTCGCTCGCTGGCTCGGCGGCGAGGTGGCGGATGCGAGCGTCTTCCACGACGCGCGCCAGGGCGGCTCGGCATTCGCTCTGGCGGTCCGGTTCGAGAGCGGGGCGGTCGGGACGATCCAGCTCAA
Organism: uncultured Chloroflexia bacterium; assembly: GCA_963831715.1. Taxonomy (GTDB): domain Bacteria; phylum Chloroflexota; class Limnocylindria; order Limnocylindrales; family CSP1-4; genus SPCO01. The sequence continues at coordinate 722,627 of CAWHRB010000001.1, forward strand.
CAGCGAGCGCGAGTGGTGGCGGAACTACGACCGGGTCGAGCTCACCGGCCAGGGTGAGCACGTCGTCATCGACGGTCTGTGGGCCTATCGCCACTACACCGCAGGCGAGAACCGGTTCTCGGACAACTACAGCGACGAACGCAGCACCGAACTGGGCGGCGACGGCCCCGCATTGGTCGAGTTCGTGACCTCGATCCGAGAGGACCGGCCGCCGGTTGCGGACATCCACGATGCGCTGCGGACGATGGCGCTCTACCAGGCCATCTACGACGCCTACCGGGAAGGACGTCAGGGACCGATCGAGATCCCGACCCCGTAGGGCGCGGCATCCGCGACGGATCCGCGGCACCGGCCAGACGCGCCGCCGCTACCCTCCTCGGATGCGAGCACGAGATCTCGGGATCCGCATCGGCCTCGGCACCCCCGGCCCCCTCAACGCGATCACAGACGTCGGCGGCGTCACGGTCGGCCACACGACCCTGATCCGCGGCGCGGGTCCCCTCGTCGTCGGCCAGGGGCCCGTGCGGACTGGGGTAACGGTCGTGTGCGCGCGGGGCACCGACTCCCTACGCCAGCCGGTGTTCGCGGGGTGCCACAGCCTCAACGGCAACGGCGAGATGACCGGTTTCGAGTGGGTCCGCGAATCGGGCCTGCTCACGACACCGATCGCGATCACGAACACCCACAGCGTCGGGGTCGTGCGGGACGCCCTGGTCGCCGCGTCCGTCGACGGGGACGACGCGAGCTGGTCGTTGCCGGTCGTCGGCGAGACGTACGACGGCCTGCTCAACGACATGAACGGCTTCCACGTGACCGGCGCGCACCTGCATGAAGCCCTGGCGGCCGCGCACGGCGGGCCAGTCGACGAAGGCGCGGTCGGGGGCGGCACCGGCAGCGTCTGCCACGAGTTCAAGGGCGGCATCGGGACCGCGTCGCGAGTACTCCGCGAGGATGCCGGGGCGTTCACCGCCGGCGTGCTGGTGCAGTCCAACTACGGCAAGCGCGACTGGTTGCGGGTCGACGGCGTGCGCGTCGGCGAGGCCATCCCGCTGAGCGAGATCCCGAGCCCCTATGGCGAGCTCCGTGCGACACCGCCGGTCGGCTCCGGGTCGATCATCGTGGTCGTCGCCACCGATGCTCCACTGCTGCCGCACCAGTGCGAACGACTCGCCCAACGCGCCGGTCTCGGCATCGCCCGGGTCGGCGGAACAGGCGGCCACACTAGCGGCGACCTGTTCATCGCGTTCTCCACGGGCAATCGGATCCCGCACAGCTCCGATGACGACGATCCGATCGGCTTGCAGGCCTACGAGGTGCGAGCGGTCGGCGACATGATCATCGACCTGCTCTTCGATGCCGTCATCGAGGCAACCGAGGAGGCCATCGTCAACGCGCTGGTGGCGGCGCCGACGGTCGTCGGTCGCGATGGCATCACCGCACACGCGCTCCCGCACGATCGCCTGGTGGAGGTGATGCGGGCGGCCGGTCGGTGACCGCTCACGGAGGCGTCATGGTCCGCGCCGGACGGGCGGATGATCTCGATGCGCTCGCCCGGATCATGGCAGCGAACGACGAAGGCGTCGGCTGGCCGGACATGCCCGAGCTCGGGTATCCCTACCTCGACCACGTCCTCCGACACAAACGGCTGCGCGTCGCCGAGCTCGATGGTCGGGTCGTCGGCATCGGTTCGTCGGCTGATCTGGGCACGCTCGACGTCCGGATCGTGACGGACCTGTTCGTCGACCCGGATGTGCACGAGCGTGGCTCCGGTCGGGCGTTGCTCGACGCGATCCTCGACGGCGCGAGGGAGCGGCTGACGTTCAGCTCCGCCGACGACCGAGCGCTCGGCCTGTACATCCGCGCGGGCATGCGGCCGTACTGGCCGCTGCTCTACCTCGAGGTCGGGCCCGGCAGGCTGGGGCCGCATGATCCGGGCCTCGAGATCCGTGCCGCCGATCCCGTCGAAACGGCCCGCTGGTCGGCGACCTGGAGCGGTCTCGACCGATCATCCGATTTCGAGCACTACGCTTCGATGCCCGAGGCGACCGGCTTCGTCGTCATCGATGCGGGGTCGGTGGCCGCGGTCGGCTGGGCGCGTCGGGAGCAGGACCCGTCCGACGGTCGGTGGCTCTCACACGCCTCGATCGCGCCCGACGCCGACCCGGTCCGAGCGACCTTTGCCCTCCTGCGGGCCGCCGCGGGCGATGAGCCACTCAACGCTCCCGTGCCCGGTCCCCATCCGGCCCTCGCCGCGCTCATCGAGCACGGCGCCAGGATCGGCGGGCGCGACACGTTCTGCGCCACCGATCCCGGCCTCGTCGACCCGGTCCGGATCCTGCCCAACCCGGGGTTCCTGTAGGACACGACCCGACGGGCGAGGTCCCGGCGGGGGAGCCCCGCGTTATGCGGCCGAAGGTGCCGGGTTAGTCGCCGACTCCTATCGCGACCGGCTTCTCGATCGGCACGCCGATGAGGCTGCCGTACTCGGTCCAGCTGCCGTCGTAGTTGCGCACCCGGTCGTAGCCCAGCAGCTCGTGGAGGACGAACCACGAGTGGCTCGAGCGCTCGCCGATGCGGCAGTAGGCGATGATGTCCTTGTCGGGCGTGATGCCCTTCGCCTCGTACAGCTGCGCCAGCTCATCACGGCCCTTGAACGTGCCGTCTTCACGCACGGTCTGGGCCCACGGGATGGACGCCGCACCAGGGATGTGCCCCGCCCGCTGGGCGGTCTCGGGCATGTTCGGCGGGGCGATGATCTCGCCGTTGAACTCGGCCGGCGAGCGAACGTCGACGAGGGCCAGCTCGGGGTCGCCGAGCCGCGGCAGGATATCGTCGCGGAAGGCTCGCAGGCTGAAGTCCGGCTCGGGCAGGTCGTACGAGGTAGCCCCGGACGCCGGCACGTCGGTGGTCAGTGGCAGCCCCTGGTCGAGCCAGTACTTTCGCCCGCCGTCGAGGATGCGCACGTCCTTATGGCCATAGAGCTTGAGCTGCCAGTACGCCCATGCGGCGAACCAGTTGTTGTTGTCGCCGTACAGCACGATGGTCGTGTCGGGCCCGATGCCCGAGTCCGACAACAGCTTCGCGAAGTCCTCGCGCGACGCGATGTCGCGGCGCAAGCCGTCCGAGAGCTGGCTCGTCCAGTTCCAGGCGACGGCACCGGGCAGGTGACTCTGCTCGTAGCTCGTGGTGTCGACGTCGACCTCGACGAAGCGCACATTCGGGTCGTCGAGATGGCTCTGCGCCCAGGCGGCGTCGACGAGCGCGGTGGATGCGGTGGTGTCGTGGTGGCTCATGACGAAGGCCTCCCTCGGGTAGGTGATCGGGTCTGGCGGACTGTCGGACGGTCGAGGTCGCGGCGGTCGGGGTCAGTCGGCGGACGTCGGTCGGTCTCGGCGGCTGAACTCGGCAAGCCGCTCGGTACACTCCGCGGCCGCGCGCATCGCCTGGCGCACGATCCAGGGGTCGACCCGTGTGGAGTCTTCGACGGTCAGCGTCGGACCGGACGGCCCGTCGGCAACGTCGAGACCCGAGCTGTTGCGATAGTCGGCCATCCAGTTCGCCTGGAGCTGCAGCGCGACATCCCCGACGACGGAGACGGGGAAGAGCCAGTCGAGGTAGGACGCGTTCAGGCGATCGGCGATGTCGGCGAGGCGGACCGGCCGTCCACGCTCGAGCCGCGCGATCAGGTCGATGACGCGGACCGCAGTGAACGGGTCCCGCGCCTCACCCACCGTCGGCGGCGTGATCGCCGGGTCCGGCATCCCTGCTGGGGCCGGTCGCAGCGGGCTAAGCCCGATGGTCGCGGTGGGGGCGTCGGTCACGAGAGGGAATCTAGCGCATCGTGGATGAACCTTCACCGCACGCCTCCCCTGCCCTGAACGGTTCTGGGGCATGCTTCCCGTGCCGGACGGACGTCCGGCGCGTCCGCGCGGCGACCGCGCGGTCGAGCGTCCCCGCCGCACGAGCCCGATGCCTCCGATGGACACCGACCCGACCCCCAACCAGCCGACCACCGACCACGAGCCGCCTGGCGCGACCTCCCTCGCGTCGGGTCCCTCCCAGGTTCCGACGTCTTCGGCGGCTGGTCGTGGTAGCCGGACGGCGGCCATCGGCGCGGTCGTCGCGCTCGCGTTGGTGGTGACGTTCACTGCCGGGATCGGGGTCGGACGCCTGGTCGCGCCTGCTGGCGCCCCGGATGGCACGGCCCCGAACCCAGGCTCCTCGCAGGGTGCCACCGAGTTCGGCCTCATCCGGGAAGCCTGGGACACGCTCCACAAGCAGTTCGTCGGGCGGGACGATCTCGACGACCGCGCGCTCATCTACGGTGCGATCGAGGGGCTGACCGAGGCCGTCGGCGACACCGGCCACACCGACTTCATGACGCCCGAGGAGCGCAAGCAGCGCAACGACTCGTTGTCCGGCTCATACGTGGGCATCGGTGTCCGGATCGAGCCGGACGACGCCGGCCTGCCCAAGATCATCGGCGTCTTCAAGGGCAGTCCGGCGGAGACGGCCGGCCTCGTGCCCGATGACGTGATCGTGGCCGTCGACGGGAAGCGGACCGAGGACACGCCGATCGACCAGGTGGCAGGCTGGGTCCGAGGCGAGGCGGGCTCCACCGTCGAGCTGACCGTCCGCCGTGGTGCCGACGGTCCGGAGCGGACCGTATCGATCGTCCGCGCCGATGTTCCGGTCCAGCCTGTGTCGTGGACGCTCGTGCCGGGCACCAAGACGGCGTTGTTCCGACTGGAGCAGTTCTCCAACGGTGCCGCGGACGACATGGTCGAGACCCTGAAGGCTGCGCGAGCGGCCGGGGCGGACCGGATCGTCCTCGACATGCGCGGCAACCCTGGCGGCTATGTGAACGAGGCCGTCGGCGTCGCCAGCCAATTCCTCACCAGCGGTCTCGTCTACGTCGAGCGGAACGCCGACGGCGACCGGACGGAGCATCGCGTATCACCGAACGGCGTCGCGACCGACCTGCCGCTGGTCGTCGTCGTCGACGGGAACACGGCGAGCTCGGCCGAGATCGTGTCGGGAGCGCTCCAGGACGCCGGCCGTGCCAAGGTCGTCGGCGAGACCACGTTCGGGACAGGGACCGTGCTCGGCGAGTTCGACCTGTCGGATGGGTCGGCGCTGCGCGTCGGGACCGTCGAGTGGCTGACGCCGAGCGGCCGCCGGATCTGGCACGAGGGCATCGCCCCCGATGTGCCCGTGGCCCTGCCCGGGGAGACCCAGCCCCTCAGCCCTGAGGACGTGGCACGGTTGAACGCGGCTGCGATCGGCTCGATCGACGACACGCAACTGGCCAGGGCTCTCGAGCTCGTGCAGACGGAGCAGGTCGCCGCCAGATAGGGGTTGCCGGTCGCCGGGGGCACCCGTGGCGAGACCGTCGCGCTCGCTACCGCGCGTCGCCCACAGCGACAGTGTCGTCCTCAGCGACACGCCTGCGATGGATGAGCACGACCAAAACGCTCAGGATGCCGAATGGTGGCGTCTGGGAGATCGATCGTGCAGAACTGTGCGATCTGTGTCGCTGACAGCGACACTGTCGCCCTCAGCGACAACGTCCGGGGAAATGCCACTGCCTTCAGGGGAACTGCTACCGTCGGGGTCGTGGCCAGTACACCCGACGTCCTGATCATCGGTGGCGGCATCGTCGGTAGCGCGTCTGCATACCATCTGGCGCGCAGCGGGATGTCGGTCACGCTGCTCGAGGCGAACGAGCTGGCCTATGGCGCCACCGGGCGGAACCTCGGCTACATCTGGATCCACACGCGACGGCCCGGAGTCGAGCTCGAGCTGGTGATGCATCTCCGGCGCGAGCTCGAAGAGCTCCAGGGCATCCTCGATGACGACTTCGGGCTGCGTACGGACGGCGGTCTCGTGTACGTCCACACCGAGGAGCAGCTCACCACGCTGCGCGAATTCGTCGAGCGGCGCCAGGCGGACGGCGTCGAGATCCGGTTGATCGACGGCGATGAGGCGCGGTCGCTCGCGCCGATCCTGCCGGAGACCGTCATCGGCGCGTCGTTCTGCCCGCTTGACGCCCAGATGGATTCCACGCGCTACGTGCGGGCGTTCGCCAAGGGCGCGGCCCGCGCCGGCGCGCAGATCCTGGAGCACACGCCCGTCCGCGCCCTGGAGCGTGAGGGTTCACGGATCGTTCGGGTCGTCACGGACTCGGCGTCATTCACCCCCGGTCGGGTCGTCATCGCCGCCGGAGCGTGGACGGCAGACCTCTTGCGCCCGATCGGCGCCGACATCCCGATCCATGCCATGCGCCTGCAGATCGTGCAGACGACACCGATGCCCCGCCAGCTCGGTCCCGTGCTGTATGGCTCCGCCGCCGTCAAGCAGTACAGCATCTTTCGCGAGCTTCCCTCCTTCCGCCGCGAGCACTGGTCGAACGAGGCTGAGGAGCGCCATGGCAAGGCGCTGCTCGAGGCCGTCTGTCAGCGTGAGGACGGGTCGTACCTGCTGGGCTGCGCGATGGACTATCCGGGATCCGTCTGGGAGCCCGATCTCGCCGGCGTCGCGTTGGTCGCCGAGAGCCTGCCAGCGATCTTCCCGGCCTTCCGATCGGCACGGTTCCAGAAAGCGTGGGCGGGCATCCTGCCGTTCACGACCGACAACCTGCCGATCATCGACGCCCTGCCCGGATTCGACGACGTGTACGTCGCCGTCGGCCACGTCTTCGGCAACGGCGCCGGCCCGACGACCGGACGCCTCATCGCGAGCCTGATCAGCGGTGGCGAGCCCATCATGGACGTGACCCCCTTCCGGGCCGACCGCGCGGGCCTCACCGACCCGGTCGACACGAGCGTGTGGTGATCATGGCAACCGATCGGGCGACCCGCCGCATCGCCTTCATCAACCCCTTCGGCACGGCTGCCTTCGACGAGATCATCGCGGACACGCTCGTCCCGTATGCCGGACCCTCCACCACGGTAGACGTGATCCATCTCGACGGGGTGCCCGAGAACATCGACTACTACTACCCCAAGCACCTGATGGAACTCGCCATCTTCCGGGCCGTGCGGCGCCTGGAAGACGAGGGCTATGACGCGGTCGTCGTCGGTTGCTGCTACGACCCGGGCGTGAAGGTCGCCCGCGAGCTCGTCGATATCCCGGTCATCGGGCCGCTCGAGGCGGCGATGAACCACGCCTCGTACTTCGGCCACCGATTCACCGTCATCACCGACCACCGCAAGGCCGTGCCCTGGCTCGAGGACCTCGTCCGCCTCCATGGCGCGGCCAACTGCCGCGGGGTGCGCGCTATCGACTGGTACATCACCGACATGATCCGCGACCCATCGGCCGTGGCCGACGACGCCGCCGCCCGATCATCGAAGGCGCTCGACGAGGACGGCTCGGAGGTGATCATCCTCGGTTGCACGATCATCGCCGGTTGCCTGGAACGCGAGATCATGACCACGGGCCGCCACCGCGAGCTGCCGATCCTCAATCCGAATCTGCTGGCGCTCAAGGCCGCCGAGACCCTGGCCGACCTGCACAAGGCCGGCAAGTACTCGATCAGCCGTGCCGGTCAGTACCAGCGCCACGAGCAGCACGACGCCGCCGAGGCGGCCGACGTGTGGCGACGCTGGCGGCTGATCGACCTGGACCATCCGGACGCGGACACGTGAGCGTCGAGACCCAGTCGGTCGAGGCGACGGCGCTACGGGTCGTCGCCGACTACCTTGCGGTCGGCCCCGGCGAGCGATTCGCCGTCATCGTGGACACGCACACGGACGCCGAGATCCCGGATGCCCTGGCTGCCGCTGCCCGCGACCTTGGCGCTGACCCGGTCGTCCTCACGATCGAGCCGCTGGCCCACAGTGGCGCCGAGCCGCCGGCGGACGCGGCACGCGCGATGCGCACCGCCGACGTCGTCCTGTGCGCGGCCAGCACCTCGCTGTATCACACGGCCGCCAAGGCGGCCGCACAGCGCGCCGGCACACGTGGTGACTTCAACGCGCCATACCGCGCCGACGCCTGGCGCCATGGCGCGATGACCGCCGACTTCTTCGCGATCCGCGAGCAGGCCGAGCGACTCGCCGCCCTCTGGCGTGGTACGGACGAGGTGCGCATCACGTCACCCGCGGGTACGGACCTGCGGGCGACGGTGCGCGGGCGGGAACCGGTCGCCTGGCGGACCGGGATCTGTCGCGAACCAGGCGAGGTCTCGGCACTTCCCGGTGGTGAGGTCTCGCTGCCGCCGATCGAGGGGACGGCGAACGGAGTGGTGTTCTGGGAGCGCGTCGCGTCCGACCTCGGGGCACTCGACGAACCCGTACGCATCAAGGTCCGCAACGGCCGCGCGGTCGATATCGAAGGCGGCACCTCCGCCGCCCGCCTCCGGGACATCGTGGCGAGCGTGGTGGACGCCGACAACGTCGGCGAGATCGGCATCGGGCTCAATCGAGCCGCCCGCATCGCCGACGAGATCACCGAGGCGAAGAAGGCGTACGGCACCGTCCACATCGCGCTCGGCGACTCCGCCAACGAGTACGGCGGGACGGTCGAATGCGACGTCCATCTCGATGGGCTGGTCATGTCGCCGACCATCACGTTCGACGACCGGGCGGTCGTGGTCGACGGTCGCCACCTGTACGTCGGAGCGTCCGAGGCATGAGCAGGTGACGCGCTACCCGGGGCCCAAGGCCCGCGCGCTGATCGAGCGCGTGCGCCGCGTCGAAGGCGCCGGCCCGAGGACCGGCTCTGGCGACCCGCTGGTCATCGATCACGCGATCGGCGCCACGCTGGTCGACCCGGACGGCAACCGCTACACCGACCTCGCGGGCAGCTTCGCCGCGGCGACGATCGGCCACAGCCACCCCGACGTGGTGAAAGCGGTCGCGGACCAGATCGGCACTGCGAGTCACGTGTCGTCCGGGGCGATCAGCGAGCAGCGCGTGGGGTTCGAGGAGGACCTGGTCGGGATCGCACCGCCAGGGCTCGACCGCGTCCTGCTCGGCATCAGCGGCGCCGACGCGAACGACACGGCCGTGAAGCTGGCACGCACCCTCACCGGTCGGCGCGAGGTGCTCGCGTTCTCGGGCGGGTACTTCGGTCGTGCCGGCGGGGTCGTCGGTCTGAACGGGAAGGCCTCGTTCCGGTCGCGGGTCGGCATCGATCCGGCCGCCCACTTCCTGCCGTTCCCGGATCCGTATCGCTGGCCGGATGCGCTGGGCGGGCCGGCCACCGCGGGCGATGCGGCCCTCCGGTTGGTGCGCGATGCACTCGAGGATCCGGCGTCGGGGATCGGCCCCCTCGCCGCGATCATCGTCGAACCGGTCCAGGGCAACGGTGGCATCGTGAGTCCGCCCGACGGCTTCCTGGCCGGGCTCCGGGCCCTGTGCGACACGCACGAGGTCCCGCTGATCTTCGATGAGATCCAGGCCGGGTTCGGACGTACCGGCAGGATGTGGGCCGCCGAGCGAGCGGGCGTCGTACCCGATCTCATGACGGTCGGCAAGGGCATCGGCGGCGGCATGGCGCTGTCCGCCGTCGTCGGGAAGGCCGGATCCATGGGCCACTGGCCCGCCGGCACGCACACGTCCACGTTCCTGGGGAATGCCGTGAACCTGGCAGCAGGCCGGGCCGCGATCCGGGTCATGTGCCGGGACCGGCTGTGGGAGCGGTCGGCGAGCCTCGGCTCGCGCCTGCTCGACCGGCTTGCTGCGGGCCTCGTCGGCGCGGCGGGTGTCGGTGACATCCGCGGCCAGGGCCTGTTCATCGGCATCGAGCTGGTCAGCGACCGCGCGACGAAGGCGCCCGATCCGGAGGCGTGCGCGGTCGTCCGCGAGCGAGCATTCGATGCGGGCGTCGTGGTGGCTGCGGCCGGTCGATATGAGCAGGTCGTGAAGATCAGCCCGCCCCTGACGATCGATGATCGCCAGGCGAGCGACGCGATCGACGTGGTGATCGACGCGATCCGGAGGAGTCGATGATCGAGAGCGGGACAGCGGCGCGTGAGGTCTTCAACTACATCGACGGCGGCTGGGTCCCCAGCAGCGGCGAGACATTCGAGAGCCGCGACCCGGCCAACGGTGACCTCGTCGCGACCGCGACCGCCTCCACTCTGGACGACGTGTCGGCGGCCATCGCGGCCGCCCGTCGCGCCTTCGACCATACCGGATGGCCCACGACGGCGGGCAAGGAGCGCGCAGCGATCCTCTACGAGCTTGCCCGGCTCCTGCGTGAGGAGACACCGCGATTGGCCGAGCTCGTCGCTCGAGAGATGGGCAAGCCGATCCGGTATGTCCGCGAACGCGAGCTCGAGCCGGCGATCGACCGCATCCTCTTCTACGCGGGTGCGGCGCGGCTCATCCAGGGTGACGTCACGAGCTCTGCGCCGGGCCATCTGCTCAACCTCGTCCTGAAGGAACCGGTCGGCGTCTGCGGGCTGATCACGCCGTGGAACGACCCGGTCGACCTGCCCCTGCGCAAGATCGGTGCCGCCATCGCCACCGGGTGCACGTTCGTGCTCAAGCCGGCCAGCGACGCGCCGGCGTCGTCGATGGCGATCTTCGAGTTGCTCGACCGGATCGACGGGCTGCCCGCCGGTGTCGCCAACGGCGTCGTCGGGCAGGGCGAGGTCATCGGTGAGGCGCTTGCTGCCGACCCGCAGGTCGATAAGATCAGCTTCACTGGCAGCAGCGACGTCGGCCGCCGGCTGATGGAGCTCGGCGCGAGGAACTTCAAGCGGGTCGCGATCGAGGGCGGCGGGAAAGCGCCGGTCATCGTGTTCCCGGACGCGAACCTCGACAAGGCCCTCGACGCGGTGGCTGTCGGGATCTTCCTGTACGCCGGCCAGTCGTGTACGGCGGGGTCCCGGTTGCTCCTCCACCGGTCGATCCATGATGCATTCCTCGACGGGCTCATCGCCCGCGCGAGGGCACTCAAGGTCGGCTCTCCACTCGAGGAGGACACGCAGCTCGGCCCGATGGTCTCGGCCCGCCAGCTCGACCGTGTCCTCGGCTACGTCGACCGAGGTCGCAAGGAGCAGGCCCGCCTCATCCTCGGTGGAGAGCGGCTCGGCGGGGACTGGTCGAACGGCTACTACATGGCCCCGACCATCTTCGACGACGTCCGTTCCGACATGGCCATCGCGCGCGAGGAGATCTTCGGGCCGGTCCTGTCGGTGCTGACGTTCGACGACGAGGAGGAAGGCCTCGCCATCGCCAACGACAACCCGCTCGGCCTTGGCAGCGCGGTCTGGACGAGCGATCTCGACCGGGCCATCCGCCTTGCCCGCCGGCTCCGCGTCGGCGACGTGTGGGTCAACACGCACTACGTCCGCCTGGCCGAGAGCCCGTTCGGCGGCGTCAAGGGCAGCGGCATCGGCCGCGAGCTCGGCATGGAAGGACTCGACGAGTACCTCGAATCGAAGCGCGTCTGTATCGATAGTTCGCCGACGTTCCACATCCGCTGACGTGGCGGCACGCCGCATCTCCCCAGCGGACCCGGCGCCGAGCCCCCAACGGCGCCGGGTCCGATTCACGTTCGACGGGCGGTCGTTCGACGGCGTCGACGGCGAACCGCTGGCGGTCGCCCTGCTGGCCGCGGACCGGCCGATCCTGTCGCGCAGCTTCCGGTTCCACCGCCCGCGCGGGCTCATGTGCGATACCGGTCAGTGCGGCTGGTGCGAGTGCGAGATCGACGGTCGCCCCAGCGTGCGGTCGTGCCAGGTGCCGATCCGGGAGGGTCTGGTAGCACGCAGCGAGCACGCCTGGCCGACGGTCCAGCGGGACCTGTTCGGGCTGCTCGACCTCGGGTCGCGGCTCGTCCCGCCGACGTTCTACCACCATCGATTCCTCCGGCCCACGGGGGCTTCGGAAGCGCTATCTCGACGTCATCCGACGATTCGGCGGCCGCGGGCGGCTGCCGGTCGGCCGTCCGGCAGCACCTCGATCGCGCGTGGCGCGCACGCTCGACGTCGACGTCCTGGTCATCGGCGGGGGGCGCTCTGGCGTCGCCGCCGCGGAGGAGGCAGCCGGACGCGGATCGAGCGTGGCGCTGCTCGAGAGCGTCCCGCAGCGGGCCCATCCGCGGCATCCTGGGATCCGTTTCCTCGACGGGGCGACTGCCGTGGGCTGGTATGACGGGATCGTCACCGCCATCGACGACTCCGTGTCATGGTCGATCCGAGCGGGATCCGTCATCGCGGCGACCGGGACCTACGAGCGCGTGCCCGCAGTCCGAGGAGCGGATCGGCCCGGCGTGATCGGCGCGCGACGAGCCATCGACCTCGTCGCGAAGCACGGCGTCGTGCCGGGCGAGCGGCCGCTGCTGGTCGGGGAGCCGGAGGACCTTGCCGAGGCGCTCGCAGCGCTCGACGGGGCCGGCGCCCGGCCGATCGGTTCGGTCCGCACCTCGGCCCTCAGACGCGTCCTTGGGCGGCGGCGGGTGACCGGCGCCGTCGTCGCCGACGATGGCCGCGCCCGGCGTCTGTCGGTCGATCTCATCGTCTTTGGCGACCGGACGCCCAACCTCGACCTCGTGCTGGCGGCCGGCGCGTCCGTCGAGCAGCGCGAGGGCGTCCTCCGACCGATCCTCGACGACGCCGGCCGGACCACCGTGCCGATGCTCTCGGTCGTCGGTTCGGCGACCGGCTCGGCGACCGGCGCGGGCGTCGCGGGCGTGGCCGCACGACCGGCCGCGAGAGCGCTCGTGTGCTTCTGCGAGGACGTCCACGCCGACGAGATCAGGGCGCAGGTCAGCGCGGGCTACGGCGACCCGGAACTGGTCAAGCGGCGGACCGGTGCCCTCACGGGGCCGTGCCAGGGGAAGTACTGCCTCCAGGCGTTCGCCCACACGCTGGCTGAGGCATCGGGTACCGACGACCTGACCGCCGTGCTGCCCCTGCCGACGGCTCGCCCGCCATTGCGACCGGTCCGCCTCGGCGACCTCGTCACCACCGACGGAGCGCAGGACACGTGACGCTGCCACGGACCGCCGACGTCGTCATCGTCGGGGCGGGCATCGGCGGGCTTGGTGCCGCCCGCGAGCTGGCGGCCCGCGGGGTCCGACGGATCGTGATCGTCGAACGGGACTACCCGGGCTCGGGCGCGACCGGCCGGAACGTGGCACGGATCCGCCGGATGCAGCTCACCGAGGAGCTCTGTCGCGTGGCCATGGCGTGCCAGGACAAATACGAGCGGATGGGCGGCGAGCTCCGCTCGAACGTCCTGTTCTATCGCCTCGGCTATGCGTGGATCCTGTACGAGCCCGAGGAGGTCGAGCGGATGCGCGACGTCGTCGGGATGCACGCACGACTCGGCATCCGCAGCGCGTTCCTGTCCCCCGACGAGACGCTCCATCACCTGCCGGTCTTCGAAGGGGGCGAGCCGGTCGCCGGATCCGTCCTGAGCGACGACGCGATCGTCCACCACGATGCCGTCGTCTGGGCGCACCTCGATCATCTTGCCGGGCACGACGTCGCGATCCATCCGCACACGACCGTGACCGGCATCGAACGCGACGCGGGGCGTGTCCGGGCGGTCGTCACCGATCGAGGCCGGATCGAGACGTCGATCGTGCTCAACGCCGCTGGCGGCTGGTCGGGCCAGCTCAACGCCATGGCCGGCGTGCAGATGCCGAATCGGCCGCTCCGCCGCGAGGTCCTCGTGACCGCCCCGCTCCGACGGACGATCGAGGCCGCGGTCACGTTCTATCGCCCGAGCGAGGGTTGGTTCAACCAGACGCTTCGCGGCGAGGTGGTGATGGGTGCGGTCGACCCCGATGAACCGGCCGGCGTCGAGCAGCGTTCGTCGTGGGCATTCCTCGGGCGGACCGCGGCGCTGATGACGCGCAAGGCGCCGGCGCTGCGGGACGTCACGGTCATCCGCCAATGGGGCGGGATGTACGACGTCACGCCCGACCACCTGCCGATCGTCGGCCCGACCGCCCAGCTCGATGGCTGGTGGCAGGCGCTCGGTTGGAGCGGACGCGGCATGCTGCTGGCGCCGTACCTCACCGAGCTGCTTGCCGAGCACATGGTCGCCGGCGAGGCGCCGGCGATGCTCCGCCCGTTCCTCCCCGATCGGTTCGCGCCGACGGGGGAACCCGCCGCGCCGATGGAGACCGACTACTACGCGCGCTATTCGCCGGGCTCGGCGGCCGCCGCGCGCTGATCCGGCTCGGGCTCCGGTCGCCCCGGCTCGTCGTCGGGGAACACGACCTCGATGCCGTCACCGTCACCCGACACGCCGCGCACGGGCTGCGACTTGGCGACGAGCTCGTGCGCGGGCGGCAACGTCCGGAAGACCTCCTGGTCGAAGGCGGCCAGGATCGAGCCGATGGTCTGTCCCGTCGGGCGCTTGCGTTTCTTCGTCATGCCGGAGCCGACACAGGCGTCGAGACCTCGACGTCCGGACCCTTACGCCGGATCGCGAGGGCCGCGAAGCCCGCGACGATCGCGATCCAGCCGGCCGCCACGAAGGCAACCGCGTAGTCGCCGACATTCTCGCGGACGAGGCCCGCGACCCAGGCGGCGATCGCCGCACCGATCATGTGCGAGGCGAACACCCAGCCATACACGACACCGACGTTGTGCTGCCCGAACCGATCCGCGACGAGGGCGACCGTGGGCGGGACGGTCGCGATGTAGTCGAGACCGAACAGGATCGCGAATGCCGCGATCGACGCCGTATCGTGCACGAACGGCAGGAACAGCAGGCTGACGCCCCGGAAGGTGTAGTAGACGAGCAGGAGCCGGCGCGGGTCGACCCGGTCGGTCAGCCAGCCGCTGCCGATCGTGCCGATGAAGTTGAAGACGCCCATGACGGCGAGCGCCGTCGAGGCGGCGACCGGGGTGAACCCGTGATCGACCGCGTGCGGGATGAAGTGCTGGCCGACCAGACCGTTCGATGTCGCGCCGCAGATGAAGAACGTCCCGGCCAGGAACCAGAAGTCGGAGGTGCGGACGGCTCGGCCCATGACGCCGCGGTCTGGAGGTCGGACGTGGGCGATCTCGCCTTCGGTCGCGCCACGGGGTCGCTCGCCGACGTCGGCCGGATCGTTCCGGAGCCAGATCAGGACCGGGACGAGGAGGGTGAGCGAGATCACCCCGAGCACGATCGCGCCGGTCCGCCACCCGACAGCGACAGCGAGCCCCGTCAACAGCGGGAAGAACACGAGTTGGCCCGCACTGCTGCTCGCCCCGAAGACGCCGACGACGAGGCCACGATCCTTCACGAACCAGCGCGTCGCGACGGTCGGGCCGAGCACGCTGGCCACGAGTCCCGTGCCGAGCCCGGAGACCAGGCCGAACAGCAGCGTCAGCTGCCAGATCTCGCGGCTGAAGCTCGTCGCGATCAGCGCCGCGCCCGTCACGGCGAGACTCAGCAGCACCACGTTCTTGACGCCGATCCGACCCATCAGCCAGCCGCTCAGCGGTCCGGCGAGGCCGAACACGATCAGGCCGGCCGCTGCCGCGAACGAGACCGACGCGGTCGACCAGCCCGGCTCTCCGGTCATCGACAGCAGGAACGCACCCGGCGCTGATCGGACGCCGGCCGTGACCAGGACGACGATCGCCGTGACGGTGACGACGATCCAGCCGTAGAAGATCGCGCGACGCATCCGGGGATGCTACCGCGGCGGATCGCGTCGGCGACTCAGGCATTGGGGACCCGACTCCTTCGGACGAGCCTCGCCGTCCAGGCCAGGAGGAGATCGGCCGGAACGGCGAGGTCGTCGACGGAATCGTCGTAGACGGGCACGGCCCGATCGTCAGCCCGACGGCGGTCCGACCGGGGCCGCCGGCGCAGCCGGCGGCGAGGATTCAGTGGCGGCTCCACCCGCTCCGGCGGCCGCAGGGATCCCGTGCTCGGAGGCGATCAGCCGACCCTGCGCATCGAGGTCCCGGAAGATCCGGGCGGTGGCGGCGATCGCGTCGCGATACGGCGTGACGGGTACGTCCCCGAGCGCCGCGAGCCGGGCGTGCTGGATGTCGGCGGGGAACGGCAGCGGCGCGGGGTCATAGGTAAGGAGCCGGCGGGCATCCGGGACGACGTCTGCGATCGCATCGATCCACGCCTCGATCGAGACGGGGCTCCCGCCGAGGTTGAAGACGCGTGCCCCATCCGGGGCGGCACGGCTCGCAAGGAGGAGCGTCTTCGCCACGTCCTCGGCGTACTGGAACAGCGTGCTGCCACCGAACGTGATCCGGAACGGCACCCCGAGGACGGCGGCCGCGATCGCCACGGTCGGGCTGCTCGTCATGCCCTGGTCACGTCCGGCGCCGTAGACCGTCATCGGCCGTAACCCGACACTGGGGACGCGGGAGTCGGCCCAGTACACCCGGGCGTTGCCTTCGTTGGCGAACTTGTACACGCCGTAGTGGTTGCCCGGGTGCGGCTCGGCGTCCTCCCGGAGCTGGCCGGTTCCGGCGTCCACGTCAGATGCGGAAAACATCCCGATCGAACCGGTGTACACGACTGGTGCCATCGTCCTGCCGGCATCGATTCGGCGGCGGACGGCCTCGAAGACATTGACCGTGCCGACGACGTTGACCCGCGCCCCCAGCGGGGGGTCGGCCCGACAGAACGGGACCTGGAGCGCCGCCAGATGGATGACGTTGGTGATGTCGTGGTCGGCCAACGTACGCTCGAGAGTGCCGAGGTCCGTGATGTCGCCGGGAACGAGCGTGATGCGGTCCATCTCGTCAGCACCGAGGATCTGTGCGAGCCGACGCGGATCGCGCCCGATGTCGAAGCCGATGACCGGGACGTCCTCGCGGACCAGCTCGCGCACCGTCCATGCGCCGATGCAGCCGAGGGCACCGGTGACGAGGAAGCGTTCGGCGCTCATGCGACCACCCGGACGGGTGCGAACCGGCACACATTCTCCAGTCGCCCGATCCGCTCGATCTCGACCGTCATCCGGTCCCCGTCGGTGAGGAAGCGCGGGGGATCGCGGAAGACGCCCACGCCGCCGGGCGTCCCCGTCGCGATCACGTCGCCGGGCTCGAGCGTGAACGACGTCGAGCAGTAGCTGATGATCTCGGCGACACCGAAGTACATGGCCGACGTACGCGCATCCTGGACCCGCTCATCGCCGACCGTGCAGGTGATCGCGAGGTCCTGCGGATCGCCGACCTCGTCCGCAGTCACGAGCGCGGGGCCGATCGGGCAGAACGTGTCGAGCGACTTGCCGCGGACCCATTGGCCGTCGCCGAACTGGAGGTCCCGCGCGGACACGTCGTTCAGGCAGGTGTAGCCGAGGACGTGGTCGAGGGCCTCGTCCAGGCCGACATTGCGTGCGGTGCGCCCGATCACGACGGCGAGCTCGGCCTCGTAGTCGACCTGTCGGCTCAGGTCGGGGTCCCAGGTGACCTCGGTCCCGTGTCCGACGATCGAGCTGGGCCACTTGGCGAAGATCAACGGCGCTGGCGGCGGCTCGGCGCCCTCCTCCGTGGCGTGTTCCCGATAATTGCGACCGATCGCGACGATCTTGCCTGGCCGCGGAACCGGGGCGAGGAGGTCGGCATCGGAGAGCGGGTGACCATCGCGCGCGATCCGAGCGTCGTCGACCGCATCACGTAGCGCCGCGAGCATCGGCGCGCCGCCGGCGAGCAGGTCGGCCATCGTTGCGGGACCCCCATCCAGGACCTCCGTCGCAGGCAACGAGCGTCCGCCGGCGACGACGGCCAGCGTCTCACCAGTGTCGGTTCGGCAGGAGATCAGGCGCACTCCGGCTCCAAGTTGTTCAGTATTCTGTCCGTTGGCCCGAGGACTGAACAGTACGATAGCCTCGCTGGCGACGTCAACACGGGAGGATCGGATGCCCTTCGAGCCGACGGACCGGCTGCCGCTCGGTCAGAGTGGGTTGGGCGTGACGCGCCTTGGTTTCGGAGCGGCCTCCATCGGCGGCCTGTATGAAGCAGTCTCCGAGACGGACGCCCTCGCGACCGTCGCACGCGCCTGGACGCTCGGTGTCCGGATGTTCGACGTCGCGCCGCTGTACGGCTACGGCACTGCGGAACGACGGATCGGCATGGCGCTGGCCGATCGACCGCGCGACGAGTTCGTCATCTCCACGAAGGTCGGCCGGCTCGTCCGCCCCGCCGACGCGATCCCACCTGACGCGGACATCGACGCCCAGGCGATCGACGGGCATGACGACGCGTTCTATGTACGGACGGAGCCTGTTCGCGTCGTCTTCGATTACTCCGCGGACGGCGTTCGTCGGTCGCTCGAGGAGAGCCTCGAGCGGTTGCGCATCGATCGGATCGATATCGCCCTCATTCACGATCCCGACGAGCATTGGGAGGAGGCCATCGGCGAGGCCTGGCCCGCCCTCGCCCGGATGCGCGAGGAGGGAACCATCCGCGCCGTCGGCGTCGGCATGAACCAGTCGGCGATGCTGACGCGGTTCGCTCGCGAGGGTGACTTCGACGTCTTCCTGCTCGCGGGGCGCTACACGCTGCTGGACCAAGGCGCGCTGACCGACCTGCTCCCGGTGTGCGTCGAGCGCAGGATCGGCATCCTTGCAGGTGGCGTGATGAACAGCGGGGTCCTCGCGGATCCGCGGCCGGGCAGTCGGTTCGACTACAAGCCGGCGCCACCCGACGTCGTCGATCGTGCTCGTCGGATCGCGGCGGTCTGTGACATGCATGGCGTCCCCATGCGGGCGGCGGCGATCCAGTTCCCGCTGGCCCATCCGGCCGTGGTGTCGCTGATCGCCGGCGTCCGCCGGATCGAGCACCTCGAGGAGTATCCGGCCCTGATGCGACGGCCCATCCCGGCCGGACTCTGGGGCGAACTGCAGGCGGAGGGCCTGCTCGCGCCCGACGCACCCGTCCCCGGCGACGAGGCCGGCGGAGCGCCGTGATCGTCGACGCGCATCATCACCTGTGGGATCCAGGCCGGGCCGACTACCCGTGGCTGACCGACGACCTTGCCACCATCCGACGGGCCTTCGACCCGTCCGACCTCGCGCCCCTCCTCGATTCCGAGGCGATCGATGCGACGGTCCTCGTCCAGACGCGGTCGAGCCTCGATGAGACCCGCGAGTTCCTCGCGACCGCGGCGGCCGTGCCGTTCATCCGAGGGGTCGTGGGATGGGTCGACCTGACCGACCCGGCCGTCGGGGACACCATCGCGGCCCTGCAGGACGGTCCCGGTGGCGATCGTCTGGTTGGCATCCGGCACCAGGTGCACGACGAGCCGGATCCGGCGTGGCTGCTTCGCGACGACGTCCGCCGCGGGGTCGGAGCCGTGGCTCGCGCCGGGCTTGCCTACGACCTACTTGTCAGGTCGCACGAGCTGCCGGCCGCGCGCGAGCTCGTCGCCTCGATGCCGGATGCCCGTTTCGTCATCGACCACCTCGCCAAACCGCCGATCCGCGACGGTGCCTTCCAGCCCTGGGCGGACCTCGTCACATCGTTCAGCGGGTTCGACAATGTCGCATGGAAGCTGAGCGGACTCGTGACCGAGGCGGACTGGGCGCGATGGACGCCTGCCGACCTCGCCCCCTTCGTCGACCACGCGGTGGCGGTGCTGGGGTCTGAGAGGCTGATCTTCGGCTCGGACTGGCCGGTCTGCCTGCTTGCGGCCCCATATCCGCGGGTTGTCGCGACCGCCCGCCAGTTGACGGCAGGTCTGAGCGCGTCGGAACAAGCCGCCGTGTTCGGCGAGAACGCCCGGACGGTCTACCGGCTCTGAAACACCCCCGCCGGACGCGGCGGGTGCCCAGCGCGCAGCGGATCGGAGAGATGTTCGGCGAGCCGGTGAAGGTCGTCGATGAGGAGCGGGATGCGCTCTTCCGTCGCGCGAGCCTTGAGCAACGTGATGCTCGCCGCGTACGGACCCTCGCCCGGCCGGCGCCCAGGGATCATCACGCCGAAGCAGACGACACCCTCCACGGTCTCTTCATCGTCCATCGAGTAGCCCCGCTCGCGGACCGCGACCAGGTCGGCAACAAGCGCCTCGACAGTCCCGATCGAGTTCGGGGTGAACGTCGGCAAGGAGTCGGCGCCCACGAGGCGGCGGTCGAGGTCGTCCTCGGCCAGCGACGCGAGCGCAGCCTTGCCGGTCGCCGTGACCGTGGCCGGCAGCCGCCGCCCGATCTGGGACGTCAACCGGACAGGCTGGCGACCATCGTGTCGGGCCAGATACGTCATCTCGAGACCGTCGAGGACGGCCAGCTGGACGGTCTCCTCGGAGCCGGCCGGGAGCAGCTGAGCCGCTTCGTAGAACTCCTGGACGAGGTCGACCGAGGCGAGGTACGCACCACCAAGCTCGGCAAGCTTGCGACCCAGCGCGAACCCCGTCCCCACCCTCCGAACCAGGCCGATGTCCGCCAGGGCGTTGCAGATGTTGGCGATCGACGACTTGGGCAGCCCTAGACGCCGGGCGAGCTCGCTCGGGCCGGCGGCATCGCTGGCGTTCTCCGCAAGTAGGTCCAGGATGGCGCCCGCCCTGGT
This sequence comes from uncultured Chloroflexia bacterium, assembly GCA_963831715.1. Taxonomy (GTDB): domain Bacteria; phylum Chloroflexota; class Limnocylindria; order Limnocylindrales; family CSP1-4; genus SPCO01. Next base: position 743,064 of record CAWHRB010000001.1, read on the forward strand.
GACCGCCGGAGCGAGCGACTCGCCCTCGTTGGCCGTGTCATCCGCCGCTCGCGCAGCGTCCGTCATCGTCGTGCTCCCCTCGTTCGTCCGGTCAGCCTGCTGAACCGCGTGCGGTATCTTGACTTTGTCGGCGGGCTCGGCATACTGGCCAGCATACCGCCATCCGTTCAGTATGCTGGACGATGGGCGGAGGATGTCAAGAGGAGGGCCTCACGCCGTGTCGCGGTACCGCTTGGTCGCGGCAGCGATCATCCCGATTCTCGTCATGACTGCCTGCCAGCCGGCGGCCAGTCCATCGCCATCGTCGCCGGCCGCGTCCGCGTCGGCGGAGGCATCACCGTCCGCATCGGCCGAAGCGACGCCTGCCGGCTCGCCGGGCACGAAGTTCGCGGGCATCAGCGTCAACATCCTGACGTTCAACGGGCCACAGGTCGCCGAGCCGCTCCAGCGCCGCGCGCCGGACTGGGAGCAGCTGACCGGCGGCCACGTCAACGTCGTCGCGGTCGGGTTCCAGACCATCTACGACAAGGCGCTCCTCGACGCGTCGACGGGGACGAACTCGTTCGACGGCTATGTCTTCGACCCCCAGTGGCTGGGCGATTTCGTCGGCCCGGGCTACCTGCTCGACCTGACCGACCGCGTGTCCGACGACAGCCAGCTCGACTGGCAAGACATCGGGCCATTCTTCCGGGACTTCAACGCGACCTACAACGGCAAGGTCTACACGATCCCACTCGACGGCGACTTCCACATGGTCTACTACCGGTCCGACCTTCTCGAGCGGGACGGTGTCGCGCCGCCGGCCACCTGGGACGATTACATGACGGTCGCCCAGAAGTACCACGGCCAGGACCTCAACGAAGACGGTGAGCCGGACTACGGCTCGTGCATCGCCAAGAAGAAGGGCGCCCAGAGTTACTGGTGGATCATCTCGATCGCCGCCGGCCTGCTGCAGGGCAAGGGCACCACGGAGGGCGCCTTCTTCGACACCGCCAGCCTCAACCCGCTGTTCGGACCGAACGCGGCCATGACCAAGGCGCTCGACATGTACTCGAAGACGGCGACCGTCGGGCCGCCCGATGAGCTGAACATGGACGTCGGCGGCACACGCGGTCTGTTCACGACCGGCCGGTGCGCACTGTCGATGGACTGGGGCGACATCGGGACGCTGACGCCGGGCACGTACGCGCAGGACAAGACCGGCGCGACGATCACCCCGGGTTGGAAGGAAGTCCTCGATCGCTCGAGTGGCAACCTCGTGGCGTGCGACGCCACGACCTGTCCCAATGCCGTCGAGGGCGTCAACTACGCTCCGTTCGCCTCCTTCGGCGGCTGGTCGGGCGCGATCAACGCGGCCTCCCCGCCGGAGAACCAGGACGCCGCCTACGACTTCCTGTCGTATATGAGCGCCCCAGCCCAGTCGGGCGAGGATGTCACCCTAGGCAAGACCGGCTACAACCCGTACCGGACCTCGCACTTCTCGAACATCCAGCCCTGGCTCGACGCCGGGCTCAGCCAAGCCGCCGCCGAGAACTACCTCGGCGCCATCCAGGCAAGCCTCGAGAACTCGAACATGGTCCTCGACATGCGGATCCCGTTGACCAAGCGCTACCAGCAGGACGTGCTCGATACGGCGGTGTCGCAGTACCTCGCCGGAGAGCTCGATGCGACCGCCACTGGACAGGCCATCGCCGACGGCTGGAATGCGATCAGCGATGAGGCCGGGAAGGACGCCCAGCTCGCCGCGTATGTCGCCAGCCTTGGCGTCCAGCGGTAACTCTGTAGCAGCCGACCCCGGGGGCCTGACCGTCGACGGCCAGGCCCCCGAGACCCGCGAACCGCGCCGAGCGATGACCTCGCTCGGCGCGTGGCGTTCCGACGCGGCCGCTCGCTGGCTGTTCATCTGGCCGACCGTCCTGTTCATCCTCTTCCTGTCGCTGTTCCCGCTGGTCGCCTCGCTCGCCCTGTCGCTCTCGAGGCTGGCCTTCCACCAGGGCGGCGTCGACCTCAAGTTCGTCGGGTTCACCAACTATCAGCAGCTCCTGTTCGGTCTCGAGCGGAGCCACTTCCTGGGCGTGCTCAAGACGCCCTCGCCCGTGGGCTGGGCGATCCTCATCGCGACGATCGCGCTGACTGCGTACGCCTGGACGCGCTCGGTCCGCGGCGGTCGCGTCGGACCGTTCGGACTCGTGCTGCGGCTGTTCGGCGGCGTGCTGCTGGTCGGCTTCGTGTGGCTGCTCGTGCAGACCATGACGAGCGAGGGCGGACGGCCGGGGTCGTTGATCGTCACGCTGATCTTCGTGTTCGTCGGGATCGCCCTGCAGTACCTGCTGGGGCTGGGGCTGGCGCTGCTGGCCGTGCAGCAAGTCCCCTGGCGGCGCTTCTTCCGGATCGTGTTCCTCATCCCGCTGACCATCACGCCGGTCGGGGTGGGCTACATGTTCCTCATGCTGACCGATACCTCGAAGGGACCGCTGGAGCCCATCTGGGTCGCGCTCGGCCTGCGCGACTTCACCTGGGTGACCGATCCGTGGCTGGCCCGCGCGGCTGTGATCATCGGGGACACGTGGCAGTGGACACCATTCGTCTTCATCGTCCTGCTGGCCGCCATCGAGAGTCTCGACCAGGAGGTGCGCGAGGCGGCCCTCGCCGACGGCGCCAGCCGGTGGCAGGCGTTCCGACACATCACCTTCCCCGCCCTCCTGCCGGTGACCTCGACGATCATCCTCATCCGGCTCATCGAGGGCTTCAAGATCATCGACATGCCGAACATCCTGCTTGGCGGCGGGCCGGGGACAGCCACGCAGTCGATGACGCTCCAGGCATACATCGACTGGAACACGCTCAACCTGGGTCGATCGGCGGCCATCGCCTACCTGTTGTTGATTCTGGTGACAGTGGTGGCGACCGTGTACGTCAGCGTCGTCCGGCAGCGGGTCACGGAAACCGTATGAGCAACCCGTTCCGACGACGATCGGCCGCCGACTTGTCCATGCGCCAGAAGGTCGTCGCCTTCCTGCTGCTGCTCGCCTGGTCCCTGGTCGTGCTGTTCCCCATCTACTGGCTGGTCGTGACTTCGTTCAAGACCCCGTACGACGTCGACCGAGGGCCGTTCTACATCCCGTTCGTCGATTTCCAGCCGACCCTCGACGCGTGGCGCTACATCCTCGTCGAGCTCGGCAATGACACGCTGCGACCGTACGTCAACACGGTGATCGTCGGCCTGACCAGCTCTGCCATCGCGCTGTTCATGGGTTCGTTCACGGCCTACGCGCTGGTCCGCTTCACGTACCGGCCGAAGCTCGGGCTGATCGGCGTCGCCATCGGGTGCATCGCGTTCGCGTTCATCACCGCCGCGATCGGGGCACCAGTGCCGATCGCCATCGCCGCCGCCATCGGGATCTTCCTGCTGCTCGCGCAGACGATCGGGCGCCGCTTCCGACGCTCGCTTGGCAACAGCGACATCGCGTTCTGGCTCATCTCGCAGCGGATCCTGCCGCCGATCGCGGTGGCCATCCCGTTGTACGTGCTCTTCCAGCAGGTCGGCATGCTCGACAGCCTGGCGGCGCTGGTCATCACGTATGTCGCGGCCAACCTGCCCATCGTCGTCTGGCTCATGCGCGAGTACTTCGCCTCGCTGCCGCGCGAGCTCGAGGAGTCGGCGTCGGTCGATGGCGCATCGGTCTACCAGATCGTGCGCTCGATCGTCCTGCCGATCTCCGTGCCCGGTCTGGTGGCGACGTTCCTGATCGTGCTGATCTTCGCCTGGAACGAGTTCCTCATCGCCCTCGTCCTGACCAGCGCCGATGCGCAGACGATGCCTCTCCAGGTCGCGGCCCAGAACGCGACCCGGGGGCCGCAGTGGTGGGCGATGTCCGTCCTGATCATCATCATGATCACGCCCGTCGTCGTGATGGCCATCGCCCTCGAGCGGTTCATCACCCGTGGGATCCTCGTCGGCGCATTGAAAGGCTGAGGGTTGGCAACGATCACCGCCGTCGACGTCGTCGACGTCCGCTTCCCGACCTCTCGCAGCCTCGACGGCTCCGATGCGATGAACCCGGATCCGGACTACTCGGCCGCGTACGTGATCGTACGAACCGACTCGGAGAACGGGCTCGAGGGCCACGGCTTCACGTTCACCATCGGCCGCGGGACCGAGATCGTCGTGGCAGCCGTCGGAGCGCTCCGACCCCTCGTCCTCGGCCGTGCGACGGACGAGCTGTTCGCCGACATGGGCGCCTTCTGGCGACAGCTGGTCGGCGACAGCCAGCTGCGCTGGATCGGGCCCGAGAAGGGCGTGATGCATCTCGCGACGGCGGCGGTGGTGAACGCCGTCTGGGACCTGTTCGCGAAGACTGCCGAAAAGCCGCTCTGGAAGCTGGTCGTCGACATGACGCCCGATGAGATCGTCGCGCTGGTCGACTTCCGCTATATCTCCGACGCGCTCCCGCCGGAGCGGGCGCTCGATCGTCTGCGCACACTCGCCTCCGGTCGCGCGCAACGCGAGGCCGTCCTCCGACGGGACGGCTATCCCGCCTACACGACCTCGGTCGGCTGGCTGGGCTACGACGATGACAAGATCCGGCGGCTGTGCCGCACCGCCCTCGCCGAGGGGTGGACGCGGTTCAAGCTCAAGGTCGGTGCGGACCTCGCGGATGACCGCCGCCGCGCGCGGATCGTGCGCGAGGAGATCGGCCCCGACGCGATGATGGCAGTCGACGCGAACCAGCGTTGGGACGTCGGCCAGGCGATCTCGTGGATGGCCGACCTGGCCGAGTTCGATCCGTACTGGATCGAGGAGCCGACAAGCCCCGACGACATCCTCGGCCACGCCGCGATCGCCCGTGGCGTCGCGCCGATCCGGGTGGCGACCGGCGAGCACGTGCACAACCGCGTCATGTTCAAACAGCTATTCCAAGCCGACGCGATCGCCGTCTGCCAGCTCGACGCGGCACGGCTCGGCGGGGTGAACGAGGTCATCGCGGTGCTGCTGATGGCCGCCGAGTTCGGGGTTCCGGTCTGTCCCCATGCCGGCGGTGTCGGGCTGTGCGAGCTCGTCCAGCACCTGTCGGCGATCGACTACATCGCGATCAGCGGCGCGCTCGATGGCCGGGTGATCGAGTACGTCGACCACCTCCACGAACACTTTCTGGATCCCGTCGAGATCCGCGGCGCGCGCTACGTCCTGCCGACGCGCCCCGGCTACAGCGCCGAGATGCGACCGGAGTCACTGGCCCGTTACCGATTCCCGGACGGCGACGAGTGGCAGGCGATCGAAGCCGAGGTCGCAGCAGCGGCCGCCGCGGCGGGAGCCGCCGGCGCAGTCCGGTGAGCCTGCGGCGGTTCGGGCAGCGGATCGACCTCAAGCCCGAGCAGATCGATGACTACGAACGGCTCCACGCCGATCCTTGGCCGGGGGTCTTGGACCAGATCCGGCGCTCGAACATCCGGAACTACTCGATCTTCCGCGACGGCCCCGACCTGTTCGCCTACTTCGAATACATCGGCGACGACTTCGAAGCCGACATGTCGGCCATGGCCGCCGATCCCGAGACGCAGCGCTGGTGGGCGCAGACCGACGCGATGCAGGAGCCGCGTAACGACCGTGAACCGGGCAGCTGGTGGAAGACGCTCGACGAGATCTTCCACACGGACTGACCCGGATCGACCGGCCTAGAGCAGCTCCCTGGTCGAGTTGGCTTTGGTCAGATCCCCAGCGCCTTGGCCTTGGCGGCTGCGAACTCCTCGTCGGTCAGCACGCCCGATGCGTGGAGCTGCGCGAGCTGCTCGATCTGGGCCGTGGTCGGATCCGTGGCGGGCGCTGCCGCGGGCGCCGCTTGTGGCGGGGCAGAGGCCGCTGCAGCCTGTTGCTGCTCATAGGCCTGTGCCTCGGCCTGGCTCTGATACTTCTGCTCCTGGTGGTGGCGGACCGCGCCGGCCGTACCGGCTACCACGGCGGTCGTCGCGGCCGCTCGGATCAGGCCGCCTCGGCGTCGCATCATCATTCTGGGTCGCTCCTTTTCGATATCTGGGGTCCTGAGCCGATCACCATCAGGCGACCGTGGACATGGCCTCCTCGACGAGCTGGGCTGGGATCCGGCCATTCGCGATCAAGATCCCGTCGGCGTTGCGCAGCGATTCCGCGAACGTCGCTGCCCACACGTTCTCCCAGATCATGAGCGCGGCGGTGCTGTTCGGGTCCAGCGCGCCGCCGATCTCCTCGACGTCCTCCTGGCCCAAGAGCCTCGTCCCCTTGACGCCGAGCACGGCGAGCGTGGCGGCCAGTTCGGAGCCCGCTTCGGACAGCTCGATGGCGGTCACATTGCCGTCACCGTCCTTGCTGATGATCACCAGGTCGAGGACCTGGATCGTCCCCGAATCCTGTAGCGCCTTGATCGCCGGGACGATCTCCCCCGAGAACTTGTTGCCCGGAAAAGCGATGGCGATGTACTCGACTGGACCGATGCTCATGCCCTGACTCCTTCGACGTGATCCCTCAGTTCCGTCGGCAGCATCTGTCGATCAGCCGTTGGGAGGCATCACCCTATCGGACTCGACGGCGCGGAGTCCATCGTGACGGCACGAATTCATCCGATTCTCGCTCGTCGCCGCGATCCGCCCGGTTGCGACGCCTAGAGCAGCTCTCCATGGGCCGATCCGGTCGGCTCGCCCTCGCGCGGTCGTGGCTCCTCGCCGGGACCGTAGTCGGCGTTCGACTCGTCGCCGTTACCCGACTCGAGCACCTTCAACGGCGCCCCAGCCTGGCCCTCGATCGCGCCGACGCCGAATGGCACCCACTTCGACGGGTCCTGCAGTCGATGTGCCTCGGTGTTGCCGCGCGTGTGGACCTCGTCGAAGCCCTTGGGCTCGATCCACATCCGCTCGCCCTCGAGCAGGCCGAGGACGCCGGACTGCCCGGGCTCCGGCCGCTCGTGCTGGCAATACGCGCACGAGGCCGTGTCGTGCTTGCGGTACGTCTCGGGCTCTTCGTAGGTCGTGATGTAGCCCTCGTAATTGCGCAGCACGACCTTGTGGTCCGAGTACGAGATCAGGTAGTTCGGCATGACCGGGATCTTGCCGCCGCCGCCTGGCGCATCGATCACGAAGGTGGGTACCGCGTAGCCCGAGGTATGCCCGCGCAGGCCCTCCATGATCTCGAGGCCCTTGCCGACCGGCGTCCGAAAATGCCCCGAACCCTCGACCAGGTCGCACTGGTACAGGTAGTACGGCCGGATCCGGTTCGCGACGAGCTGGTGGACGAGTGCCCGCTGGATATGGACGCAGTCATTGACGCCGGCCAGCAGCACGCTCTGGTTGCCGACCGGTAGCCCCGCCTTCGAGAGCTTGTCGACCGCCCGCGAAACCTCCGGGGTGATCTCGTTCGGGTGGTTGAAGTGGAGGTTGATCCAGAGCGGGTGGTACTTCTCGAGCATCTCGCAGAGCTCGTCGTCGATGCGCTGCGGCAGGAAGACCGGCACCCGCGAACCGATCCTGATGATCTCGATGTGCGGGATCTCGCGGAGTCCGCGCAGGATCGATTCGAACAGCTTGGGAGCGAGGGTCAGGCCGTCGCCGCCGGAGATCAGGACGTCGCGGACCTGCGGCGTCCGGCGCAGGTAGTCGAGCTGCGCCTCGTGGTCCTTGCGGTTGAAGTTCTGGGTGGGATCGCCGACGATCCGCGACCGCGTGCAGTACCGGCAGTACGACGCGCACTGGGTGGTGACGAGCATCAGGACCCGGTCCGGGTAGCGGTGGACGAGCCCGGGCACCGGCGAGTGGCGGTCCTCGGCGAGCGAGTCCTCCATCATCGCGGTGAAGGCTTCGTGCTCGCTGCCGGTCGGGATGACCTGGCGGCGGATCGGGTCGTTCGGGTCCGTCGGGTCGATCAGGCTGATGAAGTAGGGCGTGATGTCGACGCGGAACTTGTCGGGCGCCGAGAGCCCCTCGCGCTCCTCATCGGTCAGTTCGAGGATCCGCTCGATCTCCTCGAGGTCGTTGACCCGGTTCGAGAGCTGCCAGCGCCAGTCGTTCCACTTCTCGTCGGGCACATCCTCATAGATCGGGGCGCGCTGGCTGACCGCCGGACGACCGTCCGGACCGAGCGCACGCGCCGGGTCGGACATGTTGACGAACGGCGCTTCGGCAGCGGCCTTCGCCGCCTCCTGCTGCGCGACCGCGGTCTTGATCTCCTGGGCGTCCAACCGGCTCCGACCTCCGCGTGGGTGTGGCATCGATGCATAGAGTCTATGCACTCTGCAAGTCGCCGGATGATAGCGCCGGCCGGTCCCGCGGGTCCAGCGCCCGATGGTCCTGCGTTCACCGCTCGAGCAGGCCCCGCAGCGTGACCGGCTACTCCCGCAGCGCGCCGATGAGGTCGCTGTACCGATCCGTCCAGGGTCGCCGGCCGTCGGCATGGGCCGTCCGCCATCGATCCCCCTCGACCAGGTCGGCCAAGTCCGCGAACGACCGGCCGACGATGACCCATTGCGACGGGTCGGCGAGGTCCGTGAGCTCCGGTGCGGGCAGATCGCTGCCGATGATCGACACGAACCCCGACTCTCGAGCCGCCGCGGCGACGATCGGCTCGAGATCGAGGAAGCGGTTCGACACGTGGACCGCGATGACACCGCCGGGCGCGACGGTCCGCATCGACGTCGCCAGCGATTCCACGGTGAGCAGATGGACAGGCACGGCATCGGACGAGAACGCGTCGAGAACGAGGAGGTCGAACGCCTCCGACGGCGTCGACTCGAGACCAAGCCGGCCGTCCTCCACGGCGACGTCGATCGACGCGGGCGAGTCGGCGAGGAACGTGAAGCTCGCCGGATCTCGGGCGATCGAGACGATCGTCGGGTCGATCTCGAAGAACCGGTACGTGTCTGACGCTCGTCCGTAGCCGGCGATCGCGCCCGCCCCCAGACCGACCGCCCCGATCCGGAGCGCCGGATGTTCCGCCTGCAGTGACTCGATCACCTCGCCGAGCGGCCCTGCCCGGTGGTAGTAGCTCAGCGGCTCGCCCGCGTACGGCCCCGACACAGTCTCCCGGCCGTGGATCGTCGTGCCCGAGTGGAGGACGTGCAGCCCCGGCTGTGGCTGGTCCACGCGGTAGGCACCGTAGAAGCTCCTGTCAAGGCGAATCAACGTCGGCGCCCCGCCCACGCCGACGGTCACGGCGACCACGATCGCGACGAGCGCCGGGACGCTCGCGAGCGTCTGCCATCCGGGGCGAGTGACGAGTAGCACAGCCACGGCGAGCACGATGAGACCTTCGACGGGAACGCGGAACACAAGGGGAGCGAGGACGCCCGCGGCGATGCCACCGACCGCGCCGCCCAGCGCCACCAGCAGCGTGTACCCGGTCAGGTAGGTCGGGCTCGGGCGATCGGCGGCGAGCCGACCGTGCAGGGCAAGTCCGGCCGCACCCAGCGTCGCGAGCAGCAGCGCGATCGACGGGCCGATGGCGAGGTCGATCACACCGAGCTTGCGCAGCGCGACGGCCAGGGCGAGCGGCAGCAGGGCGACGGCCCCGACTCGCGCCCCGATAGGGTCGGTCCGCGCATACGCGAGGATGAGCGTCGCGAGGTACACGACCAGGGGCCCGATCCACAGGAACGGCACCGCGGCGACGTCCGTTGATATGTCCGTCGTCACGCCGATCAGAAGCGCGGCGGGCACGGCAGCGAGGGCGATCCACCACCCTCGACGAAGCGCGTCGGGCGTCGACCCTCCTGCGGTGACGGGGGTTTCCAAGGGAAGGCCCTTGCGACGGACGACCAGGGCCGTGCTTGCCGTCGCCACGACGAACAGGGCGAACCCGATCGACCACCAGCGCGCCTGGTCGGGCAGGTCGAGATTGGGCTCCACCAGCGTCGGATAGGCGACCAGGCCGATGAGGCTGCCGAGGTTCGATGCGGCGAACAGCCGGTACGGCTCGTCGCCACCGGGCAATGACGCGAACCAGCGTTGGGTCGTCGGACTGGCGCTGGACAGCGCGAAGAACGGTAGACCGACCATCGCGGTGAGGACCAGCAGGAGCCAGAGCGCGGTCGGTGCGCCCTCCGGCGGCCGCGCGAAGGAGGGCACCGCCAGGGGCGCAGCGAGGAGGAGGGCGAGGGCGATCACGGCCAATCCGAGCTGGACCACCGCGTGCCGATGTAGCCCGAGACGCGAGGAGGTGAGGTGCGCCCACGCGTACCCCGCCAGGAGCGTGGTCTGGAAGAACACCAGCGCGGTGGTCCACACCGCGCTCGTCCCGCCGTAGGTCGGCAGCAGGGATCGAGCGACGAGCGGCTCGACCAGAAACGCGAGCGCGGCCGCCAGGAAGGCGGCGACGACGAAGAGGGCAGTCTCCGGTCGGGAAACCCTCGGAGCTATTCCCCGATCACCGACCAGAGCAGGCCCATCATGATGAAGAAGCCGCTGAACAGGGCGATCAAGCCGAGCCCGCCGTACGGCGTGCTCGCACCGACGTGCGGCACGAGCTGCAGGACGATCCCGAAGCCGACCGCCCACGCGATGAACAGCAGGGTGAACAGGAACTTCGCGTTCGGATTGGTGACCCGGCGAACCCAGCGGGCCCCACCCTCGCTCGACAGCGCGGCCTTCAGCATGATCACGATCATCAGGGTCACGACCCCGACGCTGATGCCGAATGGGATGGGCTGCTGGAAGGCCACGAGGAACAGCTGCATCGTGCGGCGATGCTAGCAGAAGCCCGGTCGGCGACGACGGCCAACGGCGGTCGCGGACCCCGTCGCCCGCGCCCGCATACGATGACCGGTGATGGCTCCCTTCGATCGACTCGGCCGGTTCGTCGTGCGCCGCGCGCGGTTCGTCGTGGTCGCATGGGGGATCCTCATCCTCGTCGCACTGCCGTTCGCGCCGCAGGTCCCGAACGCGCTCCGCGCCGGTGGCTTCATCCGGGACGACCTCGAGTCGGCTCGGGCGAAAACGCTCCTGGAGCAGGAGCTCGGCACGCCGCCGTCGGCGTTGGTGGTCGCGTTCCATAGCGACACGCTCGTCGCGGGGACGCCGGAGTTCGAGGCTCCTGCCGCGGCCGCCATGCGGGAGGTCCCGACTGCCCCGCACGTCGTCCGCGTCATCTCCCACCTGCTCCAGCCACGCCAGATCTCGGCCGACGGGCATACGGCGTACGACATCGTCCTGCTCGACCTGCCCGCCGACGACTCGCCCGACGCCCTACCGATCCTCCGCGAGCGGCTACATGAGGCGCCAGGGTTGACCGTCGAGCTCGCCGGCGGTCCCGCCTTCTACGGCGACGTCCAGAGCGTCAGCGAGCGGGACCTCCAGCGCAGCGAGATCATCTCGCTGCCGCTGGCCGCGCTGGCGCTCCTCCTCGTCTTTGGCTCGGTCGTCGCGGCGGGCGTGCCGCTGGTCGTAGGCGGCACCAGCGTCCTGATCGCGCTCGGGGCGATCTTCCTCGTCGCGCAGGTCACCCCGATGAGCATCTTCGTCCTCAACCTCGCGACGCTGCTCGGGCTCGGCCTCGGCGTCGACTATTCGTTGCTGCTCACCAGCCGATTCCGGGAGGAGCTCGATAAGCGCGAGTCGGACGACCCGGATCGGGTGGGCGAGGCCGTCCGGATCACCGTCGCGACGGCCGGGCGGGCGGTGTTCTTCAGCGGGCTGACGGTGCTCCTCGGCTTGCTCGGTCTCGTGCTCTTCGAGTTCATGATCCTGCGCTCGGTCGGCCTCGCCGGAGCGGTCGTGGTGGGCTTCGCGGTCCTTGCCGCGCTGACCCTCTTGCCGGCGCTGTTGGCGATGTTCGGCGAGCACCTCGATCGGATGGCCATCCGGCGCGTCGCTGCGCGGCCCGCTGCCGAGGGGTCCTGGGCGCGCCTTGCGCGCTGGGTGATGCGCCGTCCGATCGCGGTCCTCATCCCGACGCTGGCCTTCCTGTTGCTCCTCGGCTCTCCGTTCCTGCACGTCCGCTTCAACTCCCCGGACGCGAGCATCCTGCCGGCCGAGCTGCCGTCGCGTGCCGCGTTCGACCGGCTGCGCGACGCCTTCGGCGAGGGTGAGTTCGCACCGATCGCGATCGCTGTCCGAACCGACGGATCGGCTGTCACGCCCGCGGAATCTCGCCGCGTTGTACGACTACTCGCGCCGGATCGCCGCTGATCCGCGGGTCACCCGCGTCGACAGCCTGGTCGACGTCGACCCGCGGATGACGCTCCCGCAGTACCAGCTGCTCTATGCCGACCCGAACGGGCCGCGCGACAGGTTCACCGCCACGGTGCTCGCGGCGACCACCAAGGCCGACCTGACCGCGCTGACGATCACGACACCCTTCGGTCCGAATCGCGACGAGGGTCGGGTCCTTGTTCGCGACCTGCGTGCCGCGACGGGACCGCTCGCGGCACCCGACGGTATGACGATCCTGGTCGGGGGTGGTGCCGCCGACGTTGCCGACGTGGTCGATGGCGTCGCGGCCGACTTCCCGCGGACCGCGCTGTTCATCATCGTGACGACCTATGTCGTGCTGTTCGCCCTCTTGCGCTCGGTCGTCCTGCCGGTCAAGGCGCTCGTCCTCAACGCCTTGTCGCTGACGGCCAGCTTCGGCGCCCTCGTCTGGATCTTCCAGGATGGCAACCTGTCAGCGCCGCTGGGGTTCCAGCCGGTGGGATTCGTCGAGACGACCCAGCCCGTGATCCTGTTCTGCGTGCTGTTCGGTCTGTCGATGGACTACGAGGTCTTCCTGTTGTCGCGGATGAAGGAGGTCTGGGACACGACCGGTGACAACACGGAGGCCGTCGCCCGTGGTCTCGAGCGGAGCGGGCGGATCGTGACGTCGGCCGCGCTGATCGTGGTGGTCGTCGCCGGATCGTTCGCCTTCGCGGACATCGTCCTGATCAAGGCGCTCGGGCTGGGTGTCGCGATCGCGGTCGCCCTGGACGCGACCGTCGTCCGCGCGCTGCTCGTCCCAGCGACGATGCGACTCCTCGGTCGCTGGAACTGGTGGATGCCGGCGACGCTCGAGCGCTTCCTGGCCAACCGACTGCCGGCTTCCGAAGCCGAGACCGAAGCGGCGGCGGCCCGATGAGAGGCGGCGTCCGCGTCCTCCTCGCCGCCATCCTCGTCGCGCGGCTGCGCCAACGGCCCGATCCTGGCCAACCCGCCGGCAGCACGGCCGTCGATCCCGCCGCCTCGGAACGTGCCGGCCCCCGTCGAGGACCCGGTCCCCGTGGTGCTGCCACGGGACGATGCCCCGCACGACCGGCTGACCGAATGGTGGTACTACACGGGCCACCTCGAGGCGCATCGGTCCGACATCCGCCTCGGCGAGGGATCCTATCTGCGTCCGCGGCCCCGCTACGGCTTCGAGTTCGTCGTCTTCCGAGCCGAGCGTGGCGCCTTCCCGACGACCTGGGCGTCCCATTTCGCCCTCACCGACGAGACGGAAGGGCGCTTCCACTACGCGCAGCGGCTCGAGGTCGGCGAGGCGGTCGATCGCTCGGCGCCCACGGCCGATGGCACCGACCAGGGATTCGACCTCGAGCTCGTCGGCAGCGACCCCACGCGACTCGGGACGCCGGAGCGGCCACCGTGGCAGATGACCGGCTGGAACGGCTCGGACCGCCTGCAGGTGACACTCGCGCCCGATGAAGCCGCGGCCGCCGGCGTTGCCTCCCTTTCGCTCGGACTGACCCTGTCCAGCCGCAAGCCACCGGCCCTCCACGATCGCGACGGCTGGATCGACTTCGGGCCGGGCGGCGGCTCGTACTACTACTCCCGGACGGACATGGCCGCCGATGGCGTCCTGACGATGGGCGACGCCACCTACGGCGTGGACGGCTCGGGCTGGTTCGACCACCAGTGGGGCGACTTCATCAGTGTCGGCGGTGGCGGCTGGGATTGGTTCGCGGTCAACCTCGAGGACGGCACGGACCTGACGCTGTCGCTCGTCCGCGACGCCGACGGTACGTACCCGTTGATCTACGGCACGCTCGTCGCGCCCGACGGCACGACCCGTCACCTCGAGCGCGATGCGTTCCGGGTGACGGCGACCGGCAGCTGGACGAGCCTGGAGACGGGCGCCGTCTACCCGGCTGGCTGGTCGATCGCGATCCCGGGCGAGCGCCTGGCGATCGATCTCGACCCCGACCGTCGCCGATCAGGAGCTCGACACGCGGGCGAGCACGGGCGTCGTGTATTGGGAAGGGTCGCAGACGGTGCGCGCGACGCGCGATGGGAGAGCGGTGGCCGGCGAGGCGTATGTCGAGCTGACCGGCTATGCCCCGGCGGGCGTCGCACCGCGCCGGCCCCTTGACCCGCCCCCTAGTCGATCAGGGCGACGGCGATCAGCGGCGGCAACTCGACGTTCGCCGTCGCAGCGAGGGCGCGCGAGGCCTTGTCGAGATCCTTGAGTCGGTCGAGGACGAGGATCATCCGCCGGCCCGCATCGCGATAGGCGCCCTTGTTGGTGATGGACGCCGAGAGTCCCTGGTCGGCCACACGCCCGATGGACGCGTAGAAGGACGCGAGGCTCTTGGCGACGCCCACACCGTCGTCCCAGGTGGCGACGTCCGAGGCGACGCCGCTCGCGAAGCCCGACGTCCAGGCGAGGCTCCGGAGCAACGGCGCGATCTCGGCAGCACCCGAGCCGCTCGAGGCCATCCGTCGCCGGAGGCGATCGGCGTCGGCCAGGAGCCGCTGGTTCACGAGCGCGGACTGCCGGAGGGCCGAGGTGGCCGCCCGTGGCACGGTCGGGTCCGCACGGCGCTGGGGCCGCGCTCTGACCCGGGGCAACGGAGGGGACGACCGCGGCCGGCGGCTGGACCGTCGCTACGGTCGGGCCGGCCAAGAGAGCCAGCGCCCCGAGCATCCCGACCCCGAGGGTGATACCGACCGCCAGGCCCATGCCGATGAATCCGCTCACCTTGAGCATCGGGACGCCGGCGACCAGGCGGGTGCGACAGCCGGGGCAGCGCGACACGCCGACAGCGAGCGGTCGTGTGCAGCGGGGGCACAGGAAGATGTTGGAGTCGGTCGCCCCGATGGGGTACGCGTCGAGTGCAGGTTCGTGCGGTCGCTCGGGCTGGCCCGGCATGGCGTCGATCGTCATGACGACAGCAGTCTGCGGCGGTGCGGTGCACAAAGAAGTCCGACGAAGGTCCTTGCCCTGGCGGTACCCAAGCCGCATGGTCGGGACGCTGGACAACCTCAACTGATACTCAGTATCATCTGGCCCGCATGACCGAGCCGACGACGCTGCAGGCCGCCCTCGACGACGCCGGCTATCGGCTGACCGGCGCCCGGCGGGCGATCGCCGAGCTGATCGCGCCGAGAGCCGGGCACTTCACCGCGGCCGATCTGGTCGCCGACGCCCGAGCCCGACGCCTCGGCATCGGCCGGGCGACGATCTTCCGGACGCTCGACGTCCTGGCCGATCTGCACGCCGTCGAGCGCCTCGACCTGCCGACCGGCGAGCACGCCTACGTCGCCTGCGAGCCGGTCCATCACCACCACGTCGTCTGCTCGAACGTGCGGGCGAGCCGCGACGTCGACGACGCCGGCTGGCGCGCGGTCGTGCGCGACATCGAGCGGCGGACCGGCTACCGGATCGACGACCACCGGCTCGAGCTGTTCGGGCTGCTGCCCCGACTGCCAGCGGCCAGGAGTCGACTGATGCCGCTCGCCGGCGCTCGCCGTCTCGTTCGCGCGTTCGCTCTCGGCGTTCCTCGGCGGCTGGCTCGCGCTGCGCGCCGTCCGCTACGTCGGGGTGATCATCGCGGTCGGCGCCGGCATCCGGATCGGGGCGGCATTCTTCGACCTCATCCCCGAGGCGGTCGAGCACCTCGGCTCGCTCGAGGCGGCGATGCTCTGGACCGCGGCCGGGTTCCTGGCGTTCTACGCGATCGAGCAAGGTGACGACGCTGCACGTCGGCCACGAGACGGCGGCCGAGCTCGACCACGACGCCGCGACCCACCAGCACATCGGCGTCGTCGGGGCGACCGGCATGGGCATCCACAGCTTCCTCGACGGCGTCGCGCTGGCCGCGGGCCTGGCGGTCGGTGGCGGGCTCGGGGTCGTCATCGCCACGGTCGTCGTCGTCCACCGCTTCAGCGACGGCATCGGCGTCGTGTCAGCTTCCTGCTCGCCAGCCGGACGCCTCGCCGGCACGGCCTGGCGCTGGGTGACTGCTGGTCGCCGTCGGCACCGGTCGCCGGCGTCCTCGTCGGGTCGATCCTGCACGGTCCCGGACGTCGTCCTCGGCGCGCATCCTCGGCTTCTTCGCCGGGCTTCTTCCTGTACGTCGGCGCGGCCGAGCTCCTGCCCGAGGCGCATCGGCGGGGCGGATCGCTCGCAGGCTGGTCGCCGCGACGCTCGGCGGCGCGCTCGCGATCTACCTGTTCTCGGTCGCGGTCGGGGCGATCGGCGTCGAGGTCGCACTGAGCGCCGGCGACGCGACCGGCCCGCTCACGACCCGGTGACGAACTCCCCGCCGTCGACGCTGATGATGTCGCCGTTGATGAACTCGGTGCCATCGCCGGACAGGGCGAGGATCGCGTTCGCGACGTCCTGCGGCGTCGTCATCCGGCCGGTCGGGTTCCGCTTCATCGTGATGTCGATCATCGTCTGCGACTCCGGGATCTTGAGCAGCGCCGGCGTCACCGTGACCCCCGCCCGGATGCAGTTCGCGGTCACGCCCGTCCCGTTGCGGGCCAGCTCCATGGCGAGCTGGCGGATATGCGACTCGAGCGCAGCCTTGGCCGACGACACGACGCCATAGGACGGCACGACCCGGGTGGATCCCTCCGAGGTCATCGCGTAGATCTTCGAGCCCTGGCCGAGGAACCCGCCGCGCCACAGGTCCTGGACCCAGTACACGAGGCTGTTGGCCATCACGTCCTGGGTCATCTCCATCTTCTTGCGGTCGACGGCGCCCTTGGGATCCTCGGCGAGGAACGGCACCAGCGAGCCGAACGCCAGCGAGTGCATGACGACCCGGACGTACGGGTCACGGCCCTCGGCGCGCGACCGTTCGAAGCGCTCGCGCAGGGCGCCGAGGGCGCGCCGCACGCTTCTCGTCGTCGGCCGCGTTCATGTTCATGTACAGCGCCTCGGAACCGGCCGCCTCGATGGCCGCCTTGACCTCGCTCGACGTGGGCCAGCGCCGGCCCGGAAGTCGAGGTGGACGCCGCAGATGCGATAGCCCGCCTTGGCGAGCGTCACCGCGGTCGCCTCGCCCATGCCTGAGGACGCGCCCAGGATCAGCGCCCAGCGCTCGCGGTCGTCGGTCATGGTCGGGACAGGCCTCCAGGTGGGATCGGTCGGGGCGGGGCCGAGTCTAGCAGCGGCCCGCGTCGTCCCGACCGGGGCCCGTGCAGGTCTGCACCACCCTCAGACGACGCCCGCTTCCCGCAACTGATCGATCTCCGGGCCCCCGTAGCCGAGGACGCGCAGCACCTCGTCGGTGTGTTCGCCGAGGAGGGGCGGCGCGGTCCGGATGGCGCCCGGGGTCGAGTCGAATCGCAACGGGATGCCGGCCTGCCGGATCACACCAAGCGCCGGGTGCTCGACCTCGACCGACATGTCGAGCGCAGCTGCCTCCGGTGAGTCGAATGCCGTCAGGATGTCGGCGACGGCGCCGAACGGCACCTCGGCGGCGTCGAGTGCCGCGGCCCAGTCCGCGGTCGGACGTTCGGCCAGGCGTTCGGCGATGAGCGGGCGCAGCTCGTCCCGATGCTCGACGCGGTCGCCGTTCGTCGCGAAGCGCGGATCGGCCACCAGCTCTGGCAGCCCGATCGCCTCGCAGAACCGCGGCCACTGGCGCTCCGATCCGACGGCCACGGCCAGCTCGCCATCGGCGGTCGCGAACGTCTCGTACGGGACGATGTTCGGGTGGGCGTTGCCGAGTCGACCCGGCGAGTGCCCCGTGGCGAATGCGTTCTGTGCCTGGTTGACGAGGACCGCCAGGGTCGAACCGAGCAGCGACACGTCGACCGTCTGGCCGCCGTCCTCACGGGCGATCAACGCCGCGAGGATGCCGATCGTCGCGTACAACCCGGTCACGACGTCGCTGATCGCGACGCCGACCTTCGTCGGGTGCCCGCCGTCGGCGTCCCGTTCGCCGGTGATCGACATCAGGCCACCGACCGCCTGGATGACGAAGTCGTAGCCGGGCCGTCCGGCACCCGGGCCCGTCGTCCCGTAGCCGCTGATCGACATGTGGACCAGTCCGGGGTTCTGCGCTCGGAGCGTGGTCTCATCGAACCCCAGCCGCTCGAGCGAGCCGGGTCGGAGGTTCTCGACGAGGACGTCGCCCCAGGCCAGCAGCCGACGGAGCACCTCGGCCCCATCCGCGGTCCTGAGGTCCAGGCGGATCGACCGCTTGCTCCGGTTGACCGCCAGGAAGTAGGTGGCGGTCCTCGTCCCTGACGCCACGTCGCCGACCCATGGAGGGCCCCAGCCGCGGGTCGCGTCGCCGTCGATGGGCTCGACCTTGATGACGTCCGCGCCGAGGTCGGCGAGGACCATCGTCGCGTATGGGCCGGCCAGCACGGTCGACAGGTCGACGACGCGGATCCCGGACAGCGGGCCGGTCGAGGCCGTCGGTTCGGGGGACATCGCGGCGATGGTAGCGCCGCGACCGGCGACTACGAGGCGGTGACGGCTCCCGGCGCCTCGATAGGCGCCGGCTCGGGCTCGATCGGGATGGCGACCGGCGTGGCCGCGACCGGGCGATCGATCTGGTGATCGACGTCGAGATCGACGAATCGGGGGTCCGGCACGCTCGCGTCGAGCTCGCTCGTCTCGTCGACGCGGTCGATCGACAGGCGGTTCACGATCACGGTCCCGACACGCTGCCGATGCCACTCATCCTCGATCCGGAAGTCGACGACGGCATCGGTCAGCGGGATCATCGGTCCGCGGCGCTGGAGGGCGGCGACCGCATCGAGGAACGGAGCGGAATGGAGATAGCCTCGGACGACGTAGGGGCCGGCCTCGATGGCCACGTACGTTTGGCGCGTCCTGGTCCGACGGGTGAGGTCGCCGCGGGGCGGCGTGCCATGGACGAGCAGCAGGTCGTCGCGGGGCACCACCACCTCGCGGACCTCGACGGCCCCACGATCGACCAGCGACTGGACCAGCACGTCGACCAGCTGGAGCTCCTCATGGTCGTTGAGCATGTCGGTCAGCCGGTCCGCCTGGAGTCGGATCCGCCCAGACAGCGTGCAGTCCTCGGCGTACGCCACGAAGTCGACCAATGGGTGGAGGACCGCGGCGTCCAAGGGCATCGAGCTGCTCAGGTCCGAGCCCTCGGCGCCGCGGTCGAAGATAAGGGAGAGGCGTCGTCCAAGACTTTGGATCATGTCCGCATGGTCGTTCGCGCCCACGACGAACACACCTGACCCGTTGGTACTTCCGTCCGACGCACGGTGCTCGCGGACACCGGTGCACCGACGCACGTCCCGGATCGGCGTAGCCCGGAAGTACCAGTCGCCCGTTCCGCGCTAGCATCGCCCGATGAGCGACGACCACATCCCGACGCTGTTGACCGTTCACGCCCACCCTGACGACGAGACCATCGGAACGGGTGGCGCGATGGCCAAGGCCGTGGACGCGGGACGGCGGGTCGTCCTGGTGACCTGCACGCGGGGCGAGATGGGCGAGATCGTCGTGCCCGAGATGGACACGCCCGACAACCATCGGCGTCTGGGCGAGATCCGCGCCGACCGAGCTCGAGCGGGCGATGGGCGCCCTCGGCGTGACCGAGTGGGAGAACCTCGGCTACCACGACTCGGACATGATGGGTCGAGCCGGGAATCGCGACCCGCGTTCGTTCTGGCAGGCCGACCTGGACGAGGCGGCGCGCCGGCTCGTGTGGCTGATCCGGCGCTACCAGCCCGACGTCGTCACGACGTACAACGACTTCGGTGGCTATGGCCACCCGGACCACATCCGAACGCATGACGTGACCGTTCGAGCATTCCCGCGCGCCGGTGACGCGGCGTGGTATCCGGAGCAACTCGCGCCCGAGCACGGCGGCAGCGGACCATCGCTCGAGGACGGCGGGCTGGCGCCATGGACGCCGTCCAAGCTCTACGAACAGGCCATCCCGGCCTCGGTCCGGGACGCCATCCGGGAGCGGATGGATGCGCTCGACCAGCCGAACCCGTGGGCCCCGCCGGCCGACGCCACCCCTGAACAGCTCAAGGAGTTCGAGGCCTTCCAGGCGCGGATGCTCGTCCCCGACGAATCGATCACGACCTGGATCGACATCTCGGGCTCGCCGCTCGAGCGCAAGTGGGCGGCCATCAACGAGCACGTCACGCAGATGGCCCCGGACTCGTTCTTCATGGCCTTCGGCCTCGACGGGTGGCGCGACCAGTGGTCCAAGGAAGCCTTCATCCTGCGCGAGTCGACGGTCGACACGAAGCGCCCCGAGGACGACCTGTTCGCCGGGCTCGTCTGAGCCGAGGTCAGTAGGGCAGGATCCCGCGCGACGCGTCGTAGATCGATCCGAGCACGACCCGACCGTCGCCCGCCGGATCCAGGAAGTTCGGCTGGGCCTTGTCGAGGATGATATGCGGTCGCAGCCGGATCTGGCGCAGTGCGGCGCCCTGGAACGTCAGCTCCAGGGTGATGCCCTCCATCGTCGGCTCGGACCACGTCTGGTCGAACACGAAGTTGCCCAGGGCGTACCAGATCGGCTTGCCCTTGTAGACCTCCATCGCCGCCGCGTAGTGCGCATGGTTGCCGATGATCATGTCGGCGCCGGCATCGATGATCTGGCGGGCCAGGCGCTGCTGGTTCGCGAAGGGGCTGTAGCGGTACTCGACGCCCCAATGCGGGAACACGATGACCACGTCGGCGCCTGCCTTGCGCGCCGCCTTCACCCCGGACTTCACGCTACTGAGCGTGAGCTTGGAGCTGCCGGGCTCGCCCTTAGCGGCGTGGTAGCCGGGGGCGATGGCGTCGTAGGCGAGGATCGCGACCCGCGTCCCGTTGGCGTCGAGGATCCCGGGTTTGCGGGCTGCCGTGAGGTCCTTGCCGGCACCTGAGAACTTAAGACCACGCTTCTTGAGGTTCGCGATGGTCTGGAGGATGCCCGCATCGCCGGCGTCGCCGATGTGGTTGTTGGCGAGGGAGACGTAGTCGATACCGGCGTTGGCGAGCCCGTCGATGAGCGTCGGGTCGGCGGTGAAGACCGTCTTGCTGGTATGCCAGGTGAAGCGGTTCGGGGCGGGATTCTCGAAGTTCGCCATGGCGATGTCCGCTCCGGAGATCAGGTCACGGACCGCGCCGGCGTTGCCCGTGCGGCGGGTGCGTGGCAGGTCCCAACCGAGCGGCGAGCAGTCCTTGCAGCGCGAGGTGATCTCGGCCGTGCCGCCGTCGAACGGGAAGTCCTCGCCGCGACCGCGCACCCGGAGCGTCTGGTAGACGCCGCGATCGAGCAGGATGTCGCCGCCCGCGAACAGCGTCCACGTCGCGGACGGATCGAAGGTCGCGTCGGCCGCCCGTGCCGGCAACTCGACGTTGAGGCGCCAGTCGGTCGCCTTCTTGACACGATCGACGCCGAACAACGTCCGGTCGCCCCAGGCCAGGGCACGGACCGCGGGCGTGACGTCATCGGCGCGGATGAACGCGAGCCGCTTGCGGTTCTTCGCCAGGTCCTTGATCAGGGCCGGGGCATCGTCGGCGAGCACGAGCCGGGAGGTGTCGTCGGGTCGCTCCACCCGCAACGCGGCGAGGATCGCGTCGGCCTCGTCGGCGACCAGCGTGATCGCCGCATAGCGGTTGCTGGTCCCGGCCAGCACACGGGCGACCTCGCTGCGGTTGGTCGCCGTGGCGGGCGAACGGAACTGCGTGACCGGCACGATCGCGGTCTGGGCGAGTGCCGGCGTCGGGACAGGGCTATCGGTCGCCGCGGGCGCGGATGTGGGCTGCACGGTCGCGGTGGGCGATTGCGAGCCGGCCGCGCCAAGTGATCCTGATGGCGACGCGGTCACGCTGGGCGGGGCGCTGGAGCTCGCACCGAACCCGAGCTCGCCGCCGCTCATCGGGACGGCAACGCCTAGGACGAGCAGACCCGTGACGACCAGCACGGGCAGGCGGTTGACGGTCAGGCGCCGCATCGCAGGCATTCTGCCAGAGGCAGCGAGTCTCACCATCGGGACCGCCGGACAAGGAACGCCCCGTCCGGGCGGGCGGACGGGGCGTAGGTAGAAGCGATGTTGGCGGACCCGACCGGATTCGAACCGGCGATCTCCAGCGTGACAGGCTGGCATGTTGGGCCGCTACACCACGGGTCCAGTTGCGGCCTTGCGGCGAGGGCGGAGCATAGCAGAGGCGCCCTGCCTTGTCAGAGATCCGACCTATACTCGGAGACCCATGTCGAACCGCCCGATCGACCTTCGCAGCGACACCGTCACGCGGCCCTCGGAGGCCATGCGGCGTGCGATGGCGGAGGCCGATGTCGGTGACGACGTCTTCGGCGACGACCCGACGGTCATCGCCCTCGAGGAGCGTGCCGCTGACCTGCTCGGCAAGGACGCCGGGCTGTTCGTCGCGTCGGGGACGATGGGCAATCTCGTCTCGATGATGGCCCACCTCGCGCGCGGCCAGGAGGTCATCGCGGGCAAGGAGCACCACCTCGTCATCGATGAGGCGGCCGGCCACGCCGTCATCGTCGGCGCCAGCGCGCGCACACTCGAGGATCGCGCCGACGGGACGCTGGATCCGACTGCCATCGATGCCGCGTTCCGCGATCCGACCGACGTCCACGAGCCGCTGTCGGGCCTCGTGACACTCGAGAACACGCACGCCCACTCGATGGCGCGGCCGCTCTCGCCGGCGTACGAGCGTGAGGTCGCCGCGGTCGCCCGCCGGCATGGTGTCCCGTTGCACATCGATGGCGCCAGGTTCTGGAACGCCGCCGTCGCCCTACGTGGCGATGGCGTCAGCGCGCGCGACCTGGCCGACCCGGCCGACTCGGTCACCTTCTGCCTGTCCAAGGCGCTGGGCTGCCCGGTCGGATCGGTCGTCGTCGGCAGCGCGGACTTCATCGCCCGCGCTCGACGTGCGCGCAAGATGGTCGGTGGCGGGATGCGCCAGGCCGGCGTGCTGGCCGCGGCCGGCCTGGTCGCCTTGTCGGACGGGCGGGACGGCATGATCGACCGCCTTGCCGACGACCATGCCAACGCCCGTCGCCTTGCCGACGGACTCGCCGATATGGACGGGATCGTGAGCCCGGGTGGGATCGCGCAGCCCACCTCCGGCCGGCTCGACCCCGGGCGCGTCGTGACCAACTTCATCCTGTTCAAGGTCGACCGTGATCGCCGGGCGTTCCTCGACCGGCTGGCAGCGCGGAACGTCTGGATGGTGGAATATGCCCACGGTCAGGTCCGCGCCGTCACCCATCACGACGTCTCGGCCGCCGACATCGACACCGTCATCAGGGCGACGCGCGAGGCGCTCGCCGAGACGGTACCCGGAGCATCGGTCGACGGATCGGCCGAGCCGATCGCCGCGACAGCCTGACAGACGCGGCCCGAGCCCGGGTCTCGACGCACGTCTCGCCCCGTAGCCCGATCCATGCCCTGGAGCATCGCTTGACCGTCTCACCCGACACCGCGGGACCCGACCTGCCGCGGCCCGAGCCCTCGCCCGACGCGGGCGCACTTGACGCGCAGTTCTACGACCTGGTCGAGACCCGCTTCCGGCGGCTGATGCGCGACAACCCGGTCGCGGCGACGTACTTCGGCATCCACGCGTACGACGACCAGCTGGGGGACGGCGGCCGGGAGACGATCCTGGCCGAGCTCGAGGCCGATCGCGCACACCTCGCCACGATCGAGGCGCTCGACGATGCCGGCCTCTCGGCCGCGGTGCGCTTCGAACGCGACCTGGAAGTGCACAACACCCGCCGGTCGATCTTCGAGGCCGACGAGCTGCGGGTCTGGGAGCGCCGGTCCCTGGCGCTCGACACGATCGGCGACGGGCTGTTCCTGCTCTTCGCCCGTGACCACGCCCCGCTGGCCGAGCGGCTCGAGGCGATCGCCGGCCGGCTCGAGGACGTGCCCCGCCACCTCGACGAGGCTCGCAGCCGCTCGACGAGACCGCAGGTCCGGCTGTGGCAACGGATCGAGATGGAATCGGCGAGCCAGCTCCCGGCGCTCTTCGACGAGCTCGTCGCCGCTGGGCGGGATGCGGTCGGACCCGCCGAGCAGCGGCGTCTCGAACGAGCCGCATCCGCTGCCACCGTCGCGGTCGATCTCTTCACGACCTGGGTCGAGGGAACGCTCGCCGACGGCACCGACGAGTGGGCGACGGGCCGCGACCTGCACGACCGGATGGTCGAGCTGCGCGCATTCGACGGTCTCGACGCCGATGCCATCCTCGATCTGGGTGAACAGAAGCTGGCCGAGGAGCGCGAGGCGCGAGCCGCGGCTGCCCGCGAGATCGACCCGGACGCGGACGTCGGCGAGGTCGTCGAGCGGGTCAAGTCCGACCACGCCACCTCGTTCACCGAGGCCCTCGAGGCCTACCGCGTCGCGATGCGCCGGGCCAGGGCGCATCTGATCGATCGAGACCTCGTGTCGATCCCGGATGACGAGCGGATCGACGTCATCGAGACACCCGACTACCTGCGCAACGTCATCCCGTTCGCGGCGTACTTCTCACCGGCGGCGTTCGACCGGGACTCCAAGGGCATCTATGTCGTGACGCCGTCCGTCCATGGCGACCCGAACGCGATCCGCGAGCACAACCGGGCGTCGATCAGCAACACCAGCATCCACGAGGCGTACCCCGGGCATCACCTCCAGCTCGACGTCGCACGCCGCCACCCGTCGTTGACCCGACTGCTGGCCGACGCGCCGGAATTCGTCGAGGGCTGGGGGATGTACTCCGAGCTGTTGATGCGCGAGGAGGGTTTCGACGACGCCCCGGAGTACCGCGTCATGCTCCACACCGACGCGATCTGGCGGGCGTGCCGGATCATCCTCGACGTCCGCCTGCACCGTGGCGAGCTGACGGTCGACGACGGCGTCGACTTCCTCATCGAGCAGACCCGGTTCGCGCGCGACAACGCGCGCTCCGAGGTCGAGTGGTACACGTACCGTCCGACGTACCCGCTCTCGTACCTGCTCGGTCGGACGTTGCTTCTCGAGCTGCGTGCCGACGAGCAGCGCCGCCGCGGTGCTGCCTTTTCGTTGCGCGACTTCCACGACACGTTGATGCGCAACGGCTCACTGCCGATCAGCTTCCATCGACGCCTGCTCACGGGTGAGGGCAGCTGACGGCGTGCAGGTCATCCCATCCATCGACCTCGAGGGCGGACGCTCGCGGGTCGTGTACTGGCCCGGCGCTGCCGCCGGCATCGGTGCGCCGACCGATCGTCCTGACCGCATCGTCGAGCGGCTCGTCGCCCAGGGCGCTGGGCTCATCCACCTCATCGACTTCGACGGGGCGCGGGCCGGGGCGCCGGCCAATCTCGAGGCGGTCGGGGCAGTCGCGTCTCGGTCGGCCGTCCCGCTCCAGCTCGCCGGCGGCCTCGACTCAGCCGAGGCGATCCAGCTGGCCTTCGCCGCGGGTGCCACGCGCGTCGTGCTGACCACGGCGATCGCCGACCGAGCCGACGACCTGCACGCATGCCTCGCCGTTGCGGGCGACTGGCTGGCAGTCGGGCTCGACCCGCGGCCCGACCGGCTCGCGGCATTTCCGTGGCGGCGGCCGTCGCCGCCGACGGTGGAGGCACTGGTCGGGGAGCTGGTCGGAGCCGGCGTGGCCCGGTTCGTGCTGGCCCACGGCGGCAGCGACCCCGACCTCGAGCGGGTACGTTCCGTCGTTCGGACGTACGATGCCGAGATCCTCGTCGCCGGTGGCGTCCGCGATCTTGACGGGCTCCGCCGCATCCGCGACACCGGTGCCAGCGGCGTCATCCTCGGGGAGGCGATCCTGTCCGGCGCCATCGACCTGACCGCCGCCCTGGAGGCCGCCGCATGATCCCCCGCACGCTCCGACCTGTCGCGCAGCTCGCCGTCCTGGCCTTCATCACGACCGCCTGCTCCGCTCTGCCTGGCGGCGCGACCCCGACGGCCAGCCCGAGCCCCTCGTCGGCGTCGGGTGGCGCATGCCCGACCGAGCAGCCGGCGGCGCTGCCGGCCGGTGAGACGCGGACCGTCACGCTCGATACGGCCAAAGGCCCGATCGCCATCGAGATCGAGGCCGACCTGAGCCCGATTGCCGCCGGCAACTTCGTGGCACTGGCCGAATGCGGCTTCTACAACGGCGTGGTTTTCCACCGGCTCGTGCCCGGGTTCGTCATCCAGGGCGGCGACCCGGACGGGACCGGCACCGGCGGTCCTGGCTACACGATCACGGACGAACCGGTCACGACCGAGTACAAGCGCGGTACCGTGGCGATGGCCCGCACAGAGGATCCGGATTCGGTCGGCTCGCAGTTCTTCATCGTCCTCGACGACGCCGCACAGTCCGGGCTAGCCAGGGAAAACACGTATCAGATCATCGGCGAGGTCTCGGCCGGCATGGAGACCGTCGACACGATCGCAGCCATGCCCAACACCGGCGGCCGGGAGAACGCGGCAGTCGATCCTGTCGCGATGGACCGGGTGACCGTTACCAACCCCTGAACGGAGGACGCACCATGACCCGAGCGACCATCGCGACCGATATCGGCGACATCGAGATCGAGCTCTTCGATGAGTCGGCGCCAAAGGCAGCCAAGAACTTCATCGACCTTGCCAACAAGGGCTTCTACGACGACGTCATCTTCCATCGCATCATCCCAGGGTTCGTGATCCAGGGCGGTGACGGACAGTTCGGTAAGAAGTCGGCGCTCGAGCGGAGCCGCGTCGGGACGGGCGGCCCGGGCTACAAGTTCGAGGACGAGCCGGTCAAGGGCGAGTACGCGCGGGGCAGCCTGGCGATGGCCAACGCCGGACCCAACACCAACGGCAGCCAGTTCTTCATCTGCACCGATGACCTCGCCGGTCGCCTGCCCAAGAACTACACGCTCTTCGGACAGGTCACCAAGGGCCTCGACGTGGTCGACCGGATCGTGTCGGCACCGCGCGATTCACGCGACCTGCCGAACGAGCCCGTGGCCATGACATCCGTGACGGTCCACCCGGAGCAGGACGCTCAGGGCTGATCCGCCGCCCCGCCGCGCCGCACAGCGTCGACCGCCGCGAGGATCGCGTCGGCCGAGCGGTCGATGTCGTCCTCCCGGGTGTTCCAGCCCGACACCGACAGGCGCAGGGCGGGCGTGCCGTGGAAGGTCGTCCCGCCCAGCCAGAGCACGCCATCCGCCTGGATCCGCTCGACGACGGCCGTCGTCGTCGGCCCGTCACCGACCTCGACGAGGACCTGGTTGAGGACGACCTCGTTGAGGATGTGGATGTCCGGGCGGTTCGCCAGTCGATGGGCCAAGCGCGCCGCGAGGTCGCAGCCGCGCTCGACCATCTCGGCGATGCCGTTCGCCCCGAGCGAGCGGATCGCGGCGTAGATCGGGAAGCCACGCGCGCGACGGGACATCTCCGGCACGTACTCGAATGGATCGCGCTCCGCGCCGGGAGCCGGCGGGAGGTAGGCGGCGGCCAGACCCATCGACGCGCGATGCGCTGCGCCGTCGCGGATGAACACGAGACCGGCGTCGTACGGGACGTTGAGCCACTTGTGGGCATCGGTCCCCCACGAGTCGGCGCCCTCGATGCCCCGGGTGAGGTGCTTGAGTCGCGGGCTGGCGGCCGCCCACAGGCCGAACGCGCCATCGATATGCAGCCACGCGTTCGGGTGCTCGTGGACGGCGCCCACGATGCGTTCGATCGGGTCGAACGCGCCGGTGTTCACCTCGCCCACCTGGGCACACACGATGGTCGGCTCCGACCGCCCACGCAGGGTTTCGAGGAGGCCGCTCGCGTCCATCCGGCCCTCGTCGTCGACCGCGATCCGTTCGACATTGCCGCGACCGAGGCCGACGTAGCGGAGTGCGTTGAGCAACGACACGTGGACGTCGGCCCCGACCACCACGCGGACCGGCGGGGCTCCGATGAGACCCTGCTCCTCGACGTCCCAGCCGGCGCTGCGCAGCACGGCGTGACGGGCCGCGGCCATGGCGGTGAAATTGGCCATCGTCGCGCCGCTGACGAAGCCCACGGTCGTCCCGGCAGGCAGCCCGAAGAGCTCGATCAGCCAGTCGGCGACGACCTCCTCGACGACGGACGCCGCGGGCGTGGCGAGGTACAGGCCGACGTTCTGGTCCCATGCGGAGGTCAGGAAGTCGGCTGCCAATGCGGCGGGTACCGAGCCCCCGATCACGAACCCGAAGTAGCGGGGACCGCTCATCGCAACGAGGCCGGCATCGACGTCGGCCGCAAGGTCGTCGATCACCACGCGCGGGTCGGTACCGTCCATCGGGAGTGGGCCGCCCAGGCGCGCCCGGAGGACGTCGGCGGTGAGGCCCGGAGCGGCGCCGACGCGCCGATCCGGCAGGGACGAGCGGTAGTCGATGGCGAGGTCGGCAGCGTGTCGAAGCAGGTCAGCCGTGCCTGCATCGACACCGTCGTCGATGCTCGCGGAGGATGTCGTCTTGGTCTGCGTGGTCATGCCGTTCGAACCCCCTTAGGACCTTCGTCCCGCACGAAGGTTAAGGAATTTACACAGTTCCGTATGCCAAAACCCTTGGAAATCGGCCCCTCGCACGGTACGATACCGGTGCTGCTCAGTCAGCCAAGCTGCCCCAGCGCCAAGGCCATGGGTAGGTAGGGTCAGGGTAGTCGGTACAGCCGACGTGATAGATGCTCTTGGCGCGTGGCAGAAGTGTCCGTCCTCGTGACGGACTCCTTCACCGGGACAGCATCGAGGCGGCTCCTTCGGGAGCCGCCTCGTGTTTATTGACGCGAACCGAACGCGCGGCTGATCCCCGCGTTGGCCGCTGCGCGCCATCGCTCACGTAGTTCGGACTACGCTCGCTCAGCTGCTCGCGGCCGCCTTGGGCTCAGCTCCCGCGTTCGGTCCGCTGAGGTTTCGCGGCCGTTTGACATCCCGACGCCTCGACGGTGGTTCCGGCATGCTGGTGTCGCATGCGCACCTTTCACCTATTGGTCGCCAACACGCTCGTCGCGACCGTCACGAACAACTTCGTCTGGTTCGCGCTGACGTTCTGGGTCTATCTGGAGACCCGAGCCGTCGTCGCCTCGGCGATCATCGGCGGCGGGTACATGCTGATGGTCGCCGTGTCCAGCATGTTCTTCGGGACGTTCGTGGACCGACACCTGCGCCGCACATCGATGCTGTTGTCGAGTGGCCTGTCGATCGGCGCGTTCGCACTCGCTGGGCTGGTCTTCCTTTTCGCACCGCCGGATGCGCTGCGCGATCTCGGCGACCCAGCGTTCTGGGCACTCGTCGCGCTCGTGCTGGGTGGCGCCATCGCCGGCAACCTGCGCGCGGTCGCCCTCTCGACGACCGTCACGCTCCTGGTCCCTGAAGAAGGTCGAGACCGGGCCAACGGGCTCGTCGGCACGGCCAATGGCGTGGCGTTCGCCATGACCTCCGTGTTCAGTGGTCTGGGTGTCGGCCTGCTCGGCATGGGGGCGTGCCTGCTCATCGCGGTGATCGTCACGGCGGTCGTCATCGCGCACCTCCTGACCATCCGGATCGCCGAGCAAGCGCCCGAAATTCACGCCGACTCGCCCAGGCTCATCGACGTGCGGGGGGCCATCCACGCGGTCGGGATGGTGCCTGGATTGTTCGCGCTCCTGCTGTTCTCGACCTTCAACAACTTCCTCGGTGGCGTCTTCATGTCGCTGATGGACCCCTACGGCCTCACGCTGATGTCGGTCGAGGCATGGGGCTTCCTCATCGGGATCACAAGCCTCGGGTTCATCTTCGGCGGAGTCCTGGTCGCACGCCGCGGCCTGGGCCCCAACCCAGTGCGCACCCTGCTGCTCGCGAACGTGGTCATGTGGACGGTGACGATCGTCTTCCCGATCCGGTCCGAGATCCTGCCACTCGCCCTCGGGTTCTTCATCTACCTCGCGCTCGCCCCGGTCGCCGAGGCGTCGGAGCAGACGATCATCCAGAAGGTGGTGCCTTTCCAGGAGCAGGGGCGGGTCTTCGGGTTCGGCCAGACCCTGGAGACCGCCGCGGCGCCGATCACGGCGTTCCTCATCGGCCCCATCGCCCAGTTCTGGGTCATCCCGTCGCTTACCGATGGGCCGCTCGCCGTTTCTATCGGGCCGTGGTTCGGCACGGGGCCCGATCGGGCGATGGCGCTCATCTTCATCGTCGCGGGCGTCATCGGATTGCTGGTGACCTTGCTGGCGCTGCGGTCCCGGCAGTACCGGGACCTCTCCGGCCGCTACGCAGCGGCGGCGAGCGAGGTCGGCCGCGACGGTGAGCTCCCGGCTCCTGCCGTCTGAGATGTACATGCTACTTGACAGTAGCGAGTTCCTGTCGCAGGATACGTGCTACCGGTAGATAGCACGTACCGGCCGCGACAGGAGGCCACCGATGGCCGTTCTCACCGCCCACCAGAGGCGCGCCGCACGCCCCTCCATCTTCCTGCTCCGCGCCACGATCGTCGGCCTGACGCTCGCGACCGCGGCCATCCACGCATCGCTCGGCGGCACGATGTTCATGCTGAACGCTCTCGGGTACGGCGTGTTCGCCGTGGCCATGGTCCTGCCTGGACCCGTCGGCCGCATCCGTTGGCTCGTGCGCTACGGCCTCATCGGCTTCTCGGCCGTCACGGTCGCGGGCTGGCTGGCGTTCGGTGCCCGGTTCGACCTTGCCTACCTCGACAAGGGCATCGAGGTCGCGCTGATCGGCCTGCTGCTCATCGAGTCGTGGGTGCTGGACGGAGGTCCGCTCGCCGTGGTTCGTCGGTTCGGACGGATCGCCGCCAGCGCCGTGCGCTGACCATCGGTCTCAGCGATATTGCCGGTCGTCACCGCGACGACCGGCCAGCGCTGTCAGTACGGGAACTCGAGCTCCTCCTGGAGTCGCTCGCCGGCGACGTCGATCGCTGCCCGCAGGTCGGTCGTCGTCGCCGAGCCGGCCCAGCCGATCGCGATCCTGACCAGGTCCGACGCACCGAGCTGGTACTCGCAGGCCGCCCGGACCCGCTCCACGATGTTGATCGAGGCGATCTCGTCGGTCTCGGTGAGCAGGACGGCGAAGCGGGTCCGGTCGATCCGGGCGATGTGATCGCTCGAGCGGACTTCGACCGACATGGTCCGTGCGAGCTGCACGAAGAGTCGCTCGGCGACGTCGATCCCCCACTTTCGGGCGTAGACGTCCATCCCCGTGATCTCGATGAGCGCCACCGTGACCGGCCGTCGATAGCGGCTGACGCGCGCGACCTCGCTGGACACGAATCGGTCCCACAGCCGGGGGCCGTCGGTGCCGGTGAGCGGGTCGCTCCAGCCGGACGGCACCGGGGGCAGGAGGTGCGGCGTCGCGCCGCCATCCATGATCTCGATGTCGTGGGGTTGGGGATCCTGCTGCACGCCGACTCCTGAGCACGGGCACCCGCCCCGAGCACATGCTCCGGCGGCAGCCCGATAGTCCCGTGCGGAACGCCACTGCGACCCGGGCGGAGAGGTACCCGTCAGCCCGGCCGAAGGTCCGGGTCGAGTGCCGTTTGCAGGGTGGGTCGGCCGGTTTGCACGTCGACGCGCGGGGCGTAGCCTTTGGGCACGGGGGGTCAGCAAGGAGGCCGAACGTGACGACGATGCGGCAGGCGCTCGAGCATGCGATGGGCCGAGAGCCGGATGCGGAGACCATGCAGCGGTTGCAGGAGGGAGGCTTGGCCGTCGTCGACGTCGACACCATGAGCCAGGCCATCCACGACGTCTACTGCGGGATCATGGCCGACCACAGCCATCCCAACGAGAAGGACCAGTCGCAGGCCCGGGCGATGATCGCCGCGCTGCAGCAGCAGTCCGCGTGACGGCGCCCTGCGGCCATCCTCGGGTCGGGCGCTAACGCTCCTTCGCGTCCCGCCGCTTCCGCCCCGCCTTGCGAAGACGTTTCGAGCCGAAGCCACGGAGCACGCTGTCCACGATCCGCGTCGCGAACCCGGCATCGAGGTCGCCACCGAACATCACCCGGAAGTAGACCGGACCGACCAGAAGCTCCGTTGCGACCCCGGCGTCCGCGTCCGGACGCAGGTCGCCGCGGGCGATCCCGCGCTCGACGACCTTGGCGATCTCGTTCCGCCGAGCCTGGACGACCGTGGCCCGGAACGGGTCGCCCAGGGTCGGGTCCGTGGCGATCTGCGATAGCACCGACCGGATGACCGGGCCGAACGGCGTGTCGGTCACGGCGTGCATCGGGTTCAGGATCGCGGCCAGCAGCTCCTCACGGGTATCGCCCGTCTCCGCCACGGCGATATGGGGCCCAGCCAGCTGCGCCAAAAGCTCACCGGCGAGCTCGGCCTTCGTGTGCCACCGGCGATAGATGGCGGCCTTACTGACGCCCGCCCGTAGGGCGACGTGCTCGATGCGGAGTTGCGCAAAGCTGCCCTCGGTCAGGAGCTCGCGGGTCGCGTCGAGGATCTTCTGGTGCGTCGCATCGCTGCGTGGGCGGCCACGAGATCGGAGTCGGGGCGACTCGAGCGTCGACGGCGTGGTCATCGTGGGGACATCATACGAGACGCTCCGTACCGATTTGGACCCGTTTCGCGACGCAGTGACAACACTCCGATGATCAAGGCAGTTTAAGATACGGTTCGTATCGTATCTAATCATCTGGAGATCATCATGTACGACAAGTCCCATGTCGTGGACCTCATCGAGAGGGCCAACGACGCTCGACCGTTCTGTCCGTGTGGCCGCCACACCACGCCCGTCTGGCGGGATGGTGTCGTCTGGCTCGAGTGCGCGTCGCTGAGCGACGAGCGTGACGGCATCGTCGCCCGCCTGCTCGCGACGGCGACCGCGCCGGTCCACATCAAGAGCCCCATCATCGAAGTCCCGGCGGCGGACTCCCGTCTCGCCGCGTAGCCTCGAGCGGACGTAGCGACGTCTTATGACGTCGGCAGGGGCTTGCGCCTGGCAGCCAGCGTTTCCTTGCGATGGCTGCCCTGGACCGGCAACCGGGCCAGCGCGGTCGCGGCGTCGCCCCACGTCGCGCCCCGGTCGATCGACCGTAACTCGTTGAGCTTGCGATAGGTCCACAGGTATCGATCGCCGTCGGTCTTGAAGTCGTAGGCTCGCTTGAGTCCGGTCGTTTCGATCGCCTCGAGCGCCGGCAACCAGCTGGTGGTGTACCAGTCGCGGGTCGCTTCCGGCATCGTCACGAGCTCGCTGCGGGCTTCGCTGAGTTCGAAGGCGTACGCCTCGATGACCTGGAGGAGCTCTCCGTACCCGACGGGCCGGGAGAACTCGATGACGGCGTCGGGCGCGACTGCCTTGAGCTTCGTGCGCTCCGTGAACCGACGGTGCTGCTCGGTATGGACGAGCTCGAGGATATCGACGTCCGGATGAAGCCGATGTGATGTCCGCAGCTGCGTCACTTCGGCGTCGATGAAGGCGCCGCCCTGCCTCCGGCTGAGCGCAACGCGGTGATGGCCGTCCACGACGAAGTACAGACCGCCCGCTTCATAGACGGTGATCGGAGGCAGTGGTCGGTCGCCGAACGCCGCGTCGAGTGCGTCGAGGCGCCGCTTCAGGTCTCGCCGGCGGGTACGGAAGAACCTGTCGAAATCGACGGACCGGTCCACGGAGCCAACGATCTTCTCGATCGGGATCTCACGCAGACCGACATAGCTCTCACCAAGCACCCGCAGGTGGCTGGTGACATCGCGGAGCGGCAGGAGCGACTCACCCATTCCGGGTCGATCGTACGCCCCGAGCCCGTCGCGAGCGAGCGCCGATGATCCGCCGTCAGTCGAAGGCGAAGATCCGCTTCCAGTCGTCCTTCATGCTCACGACCGTCCAGCCGCGCTGATCGGCCTCTGCGGCGGCCTTCTCCAGGCGCCCCATCGGTGAGACGCGGTACTCGAACTCACGCTCGGGATCGGTGTGGTCGACGAGCAGCATCAGGCGACGCCCGGGTCCTCCGGCGGTCCACTGCAGCATCTGCTGATCGCCATCGGAGTTGCCGAAGGCGGCGATGGGCCGTCGGCCGATGAACTTCTGGATCGCGACCGGCTTGCCCTCCTTGTCGTCGAAGAAGTCGAGCTCGGCGAGACGAACAAGCACCGGCTGCCCATCCCGGATCTCGTACGTCGTCTTGCCACTACTCCCGATGACCTGGTCCGGCGGCACCCCGTAAAGCCGTTCCGAGACGGCACGGATGAACTCGATGCCACCGCCCGACACGATGTACGTCTTGAAGCCGTTCGCCCGCAGATAGGCAAGCAGCTCGACCATCGGCTGATAAGCCATCTCGGTGTACGGCCGATCGAAGCGCGGGTGGCGTGCAGTCTCGAACCAGTCCCGGGCGATCCGATCGAACTCCTCGCTGGTCATGCCGGCATGCGTGGCCGTGACGATCGCGAGGAGACCCTCGGTGCCGGCGGCCGCCAGGGTGGCGAGGTCACCGTCGAGCACAGCCTGGAATGGCTGAGTGGTGCGCCACTCCGGATGGTCCGCCGCGAGGCCCTTGACGCGGTCGAGGGCGAAGGCGAGCTGGATGTAGAGCGGCTGCTCCGACCACAGCGTGCCGTCGTTGTCGAAGACCGCGAGGCGCTCCGAGGCCGGGACGCGATCGGGGCTTGACTCGTCGGTCACCGCCTCCACGAAGGCGACGATGTCGCGCCTCGGCTGGCCATCGGCCCACGAAGGCAATGGATCCGCTCGCCCCTCGGCGAGGCTGCTCATGTCGTTGTGCTTCGATGCGGTCGACATCGATGCCCTCGCCTCCGCGACGGTCGCCCCAAAACGGGTGTACACGAGCGTCGGCCGCTGGCCTCTCCCCGAGCAAGGGCGTCCGCCGGTAGAACGCGACCGGTCAGGCAGAGGCCTTCTGGGCGGCCTTCCCCTGCTGGAGGATCCGGATCGGGTTGCCGAACGGATCGCGGATGCCCATGTCGGTGCCGTAGAAGTGATCCGTGGGCTCCTGGGTGAAGTCGGTCACGCCTCGGGACTTGAGCATGTCGTAGAGGCCCCGCGCGTCGTCGGTGATGAACACCAGGCCACCCAACGCACCCTTGGTGATGAGCTCCCGGATCTGCGCCGCGGTCGCGTCGTCGTGCAGCGGCGCCCCGGGCTGTTCCAGCGAGACCTCGGTGCCCGGCTGGCCCGGGACGCGAACGGTGAGCCAGCGGTAGTCGCCCTGGCGAACGTCGTTGCCCTTCTCGAGCCCGAGCTTGTTGACGTAGAAGTCGAGGGCTTCCTCCTTGTCGAGGACGTAGATCGAGGCGACGTTGAGGCTAGTGATCATCTCGAGGGTTCTCCCTTAGCCGTGGTATGCCGATGTCCGTCACCCTACGGTGCGGGCGCGGGTACGGCTTCTCCAAAACTGCTCGATCGCGTCGCGTCTCCGGCCGCTTCCCGCGGCCGCATCGCCGCTAGCTGGACGCAATGGGGCGCGACGATCGGCCCGTGCCCCCGGCGATAGGCGGACGGCGCCTCGCCGACGATCTCGCGGAACGTGCGGCTGAACGTCCCCAGGCTGGTGAAGCCGACGTCGAGGCAGACGTCGGTGACAGTCCGGTCGGTCTCGCGCAGAAGAAACATCGAGCGTTCGACCCGTCGTCGCTGCAGGTAGCGGTGGGGCGTCTCGCCGAAGACGGCGCGGAAGCTCCGGATGAAGTGCGCCGGCGAGATGTGGGCCACCGCGGCCACGGCGGGGACGTCGAGCGGCTCGGCGTAGGCGCGGTCCATGGCGTCGCGGGCGCGCAGCAGGCGCCGGTTCAGATCCTCGGCTTCCCGGCTCACGGTGCCACGCTACGCCATCAGGGGAGTCGGCGTCCCGATAGCAAGAACGGGGCGCGATCGTCACGGTCGGGCGGGTCGGCGTCACTCGTCAGCTCTGCCGAACATGGCCCGCCCGGCCGGTCGATACGTCTGGAGCATCACGCCGGACGGCGTCGATAGCGTTTCGACCAGTTCCAGGTCGTGCGTCTGGCCGTGCTCCGGGAAGAGCCGACGCCCATCGCCCACCACGACGGGGGAGATCCGGAGGTTGAGCTCGTCGACGAGGTCGCGCTCGAGCAGCCAACGGAGCAGCTCACCGCTGCCGTGGACCTGTAGCTCGCGCCCGGGCTTCGCCTTGAGCTCGCGCACGGCCGCCTCCACGTCGCCATCGATCACGTGGGTGTTCCAGCCCGGATCCTTGAGCGTCGTCGACGGTACGTACTTGGGCAGGACGTTGATGCCGTGGGAGACCGGGTCGCCCCCGTCGTGGTGCGGCCAGTAGCTCTCGAAGATCTCCCAGGTCTTTCGTCCAAGGAGCAGGGCGTCCGCGCGCTCGAACATCGAGATCAGAAAGCGCCCGGTCTCCTCGTCGGCATGCGCTGCGGTCCAACCGCCGCGGTCGAACTCGCCGCTTCGGTCCTCGTCGGGGCCTCCGGGGCCCTGGTACACGCCATCCACGGTCAGCATCATCGTTGCGAACAGCTTCATGGTCATCGCTCCTTCGCGTCGGGGCCACCGATGGGCATGGCACTGTCCCTGTCTGCCGCGGTCGACGGCGTGATCCGAGAGCCAATTCGCGCAAACAGGGCTGATCCGATGTCAGATGCCGATGGGGCTCGGTCCATTCTGCGCGGTAATCATCGAAGGTCCACCGTGTGGAGCGGTATGATCGGCGCCTCGCGCCTGTAGCTCAGTGGATAGAGCGTCGGCCTCCGGAGCCTGACCGCCTGAGCGTACTGGCCACCGGAGTGGGACCCGAGCGAAACGGGCGGGGTTTCGCGCTCTACGATACCGACTGCACGGTTCTGAGCGATGTGCTCGACCGCCACGAGTTCGCCGACCTCGCGGCTGCCGAGGCAGCCCTCACCGCCTTCGCCAGGCTGCTACGACTACCACCGGCTCCATGGCGAGCGCGATTTGCAGACGCCCCCGTCAACACGCTGCGTGGACAGCGCCCCCGGCCGACGCCGATGATGCGCCACATGGCACGCATCGTCGGGCGAGAGGCCGAGTGGTCCGTCATAGAGGCGTTCCTCGTGCGCTCGACGGAAGGCCCCCGCGCGCTCGTCCTCGAGGGCGCCGCCGGGATCGGCAAGTCGACGCTGTGGCTCGCGGCCGTCACCGCGGCCCGCGCCCACGGGTACGTCGTCCTCTCGTCACGGCCCGCCGAAGGCGAGCGGCTCCTGGCCAACGTGGTGCTCGGCGACCTTCTCCGCGATGTGCGGCCCGAGGACCTCGCGACCCTCCCCACCCCCCGGCGGCGGGCCTTCGAGTCGGCCCTCCTCATGCGAGACGATCCCGGCGCCGAGGTCGACGCGCGGGCGCTCGGCGTCGCGGTCGTCACGCTGCTGTCCCTGCTGGCGCGCGATGCTCCGCTGCTCGT
Organism: uncultured Chloroflexia bacterium; assembly: GCA_963831715.1. GTDB lineage: Bacteria > Chloroflexota > Limnocylindria > Limnocylindrales > CSP1-4 > SPCO01. Next base: position 780,526 of record CAWHRB010000001.1, read on the forward strand.
GGCGATCGACGACGACCAGTGGATGGACCCGTCGTCGGCGGCCACGATCTCGTTCGCACTGCGACGGCTCGAGGGGCAGCGCCTGAGCCTGCTCGTGGCGCGGCGCGCAGTCGAGGTTGGCGCTGGGACCCTCGAGCATGCCGTCAGGCCCGCGGCGATCGAGCGCCTGACCGTCGGGCCCCTGAGCGTCGGTGCGCTGCAGGCGGTCGTTCGCGACCGACTCGGACTCGTCCTGACGCGACCGACCCAGGTCCGGCTGCACGAGGTGTCCGGCGGGAACGCCTTCCACGCGCTCGAGGTCGCCAGGACGTTGTCGCCGCACGGCTCGAGCGGATCGGGCGACCTGGCGATCACGCCTGGGGTGCCGGCGAGGCTCGATCGCCTCGTCGACGCCCGGCTCGAGGCGCTCGACGGCGCCTCGCAGGAGGCGCTGCTGCTGATCGCCTCCCACGGCCGGTTCCCCGCGGCGGCGCTGCGTGCATCCACGATCTCGGCCTCGGCCGTCGAAGCAGCACGCCGCGCAGGCGTCCTCGAAACGGTCGATGGCGTGGTGCGATTCACGCATCCGCTGCTGGCCTCAGCGATCTACCACGGCGCAAGCGACGAGCAGCGGCGGGCGGCGCACCAGCGGCTCGCCGGGATCGTCGATGACCCGTTGCACCGCGCCCGTCACCTCGCCCTCGGTGCGGACGGGCCCGACCGGGAGCTCGCGGCTTCCCTGGACCTCGCCGCGCGGCTGGCAAGCGAGCGTGGCGTCTCGATCGCCGCCGCCGAGTTATCGGAGCACGCGCTGCGACTCACGCCGCCCGACGCAACGGAGGAGGCGCACAGGCGAGCCGATGCCGCGGCGCGGGCCAACTCCGCGGCCGGCGATGGGATCCGGGCCCGCGCGATCGCGGCCGACATGCTCGCCGCCGCCGCACCAGGCCGCCAGCGCGCAGAAGCGCTCGTCCTCGCGGCGGACTTCGGGGCGCCGGGCGCGGCGGGGGCGATCCTCGATCAGGCGCTCGTCGAGGCGGCAGGTGCCCCGGAGCTCGAGGCGAGGATCCATGCTGCGCTGGCGGACAGCCGCTACTTCGCCACTAATGAGACGGACGCGTGGGCGGAGCGCCATGCGACCGCGGCATTGGAGCTCGCGGAGCGCCTCGATGATGACGCCCTGCGCGCGAACGCCCTTGCCATCCTGGCCGTCATCCGCGTCAGTCGAGGGGAACCGGACGGCCTGGAGCTCGCCGAGCGCGCGTACCGGATTGCCGCTGGCTCCGATGATTTACGTCTCCTTCGGCTGGCCGGTGAGTGCCTGGGGCATGTGCTGACCCAGCTAGGCGACACGGACCAGGCCCGCACGTGGCTGGAGGCTCGCCTGGCTGACTGGACGGAGCGGGACGAGCGTGCTCGCGCCGAGTTCCTCTGGCACCTGGCCATCGTCGAGACGTTCGCCGGACGGTGGGGCACGGCTAAGGAGTACGCGGACCAGCCCGCCGAGATCGCCGCACAGTACGGCACGCAGGCGCCATGGGACTTCTATCCGGCGGCGCTCCTCGCCCTCCACCAGGGCGACCTCCAAGCCGCGCGGACGCTCTGCGAGCGTGGCCTGGCCCTGGGCGGCGAGGAGCCATTGTTCTCCTCGTACTTCGGGATCCTCGGGGCATGTGATCTGTGGAGCGGAGACCCGCAGGCCGCGATCGCTACCTTCGCCCGGGCCGAGGCGTCAGCGGACGCGCTGGGCACCCGGGAGCCGGCCTTTCGGGAGTGGCGCCCGGAGTACGTCGAGGCATTGCTACAGCTCGGTCGCATCGACGAGGCCGACGCATTGACCTCCGACTGGGAGGTCGCGGCACGGCGGCTCGAGCGGCAGCGGGTCGTCGCCCAGGCAGTCAGGTGCCGGGGCTTGATCGCCTCCGCGCGGGGCGATGCCGAGACGGCCGTGAATCTGTTGGAGGAAGCCGTCGCCCAGCACGAACGGGTCGGCGATCCGTACGGCCGGGCTCGGGCGCAGCTCGCGCTTGGCGTCAACCTTCGTCGAACACGCCAGAAGCGCAGCGCCCGCGACGCGATCGAGGCCGCACTCGCGACGTTCCAGGCGCTCGGAGCCGGGCATTGGTTGGCCGCGGCACGCGTCGAGCTCGGGCGGATCGGCGGGCGGAAACGAATCAGTGGGCTGAGCGCATCGGAGCTGAGCGTTGCCTCGCTCGTGGCCGAGGGCCGGACGAACCGGGAGATCGCGTCGACGCTGTTCCTCGGCGAACGAACGGTGGCCAGCCACCTGACCCACATCTACGCCAAGCTCGGCGTCAGGTCGCGGACGGAGCTCGCGAGGCACCTCGTGACCGCCGCGGAGGCCGACCCGGCCGCGCATTCACCTCACGGATCCGCGAGCAAAGTTCCGACATCCTGACGTTTCCTACGCCATCGCCCATCGGCAGCCTGTGGGGATGCCGAGCTACCTCGTCGAGACGTTCCTCGCCCGCGGCGCCACGGACGAGCGAGCCCGTCGCGAGCGAGCCGCCAGTAAGGCAGCTGAGTCGCTGATGCGAGCGGGGACGCGCGTCCGGTTCGGTGGCTCCATCCATGTCCCCGAGGACGAGGTCTGCTTCTTCAGCTTCGAGGCGGAGTCCGACCGCGAGGTCACGCTCGTCGCCGAGCGCGCCGGCCTGGCGCCCTTTCGCGTCGTCCAAGTCGATTCATCGAAGACGTCGACCCAACCAGCACCCTGAGACAAGGAGACCTGAACATGCCTGCATTCCTGCCCATCGGCCGTCGACGGCGATCGGCCGGCGCCGGTGCGCTCGTCGCGGTGGCCATGGCCCTGCTCCTGCTGGCGCCCGCCGGCGTCGCCGGTAAGTCGTTCAGCGCGTGGGGGCTCGCGATCGCCGAATCCGGCGTCAACACCGCGGCGGCCGAGGGCTGCCCGATCGAGTCGCCCAATGGCCTCAGCCTCTACATCGCCTCCAACCGAGCCGGCGGCACCGCCAACCCCGACCCGAACGACATCTGGGTCGCCCACAGGGCCACCGTCGACGCGCCGTGGGGACCGATGACCAACCTCGGTGAGCCCGTCAACTCCATCGCCGCCGACTACTGCCCCACCCCGCTTCTCGGACCTACGCTGCTGTTCGTCTCCACGCGGACTGGTGGCTGTGGCGGCGGGTGACATCTACTTCGGAGTCCGGCACCCGAAGCTCGGCTGGCAGATCCGGAACCTCGGCTGCGACGCGGCTGGCACCGGGCCGAATTTCCCGGGCGGCGAGTTCGGTCCATCGCTCGTCGTGACGCGCGAGGGCGTGCAGCTCTACTTCTCCAGCGACGGCGACGAGGTCGGCGGAGACCAGGACATCTACGTCAGCCGACTGCAGCGGGACGGCAGCTTCGGGCCGGCGACAGTCGTCGCCGAGCTCAGCACGCCCGCGCACGACTTCATGCCGAACGTTCGCAAGGACGGCCGCGAGATCGTCTTCAACTCGAACCGGCCGGGCGGATTCGGCGGCCAGGACGTGTACTCGGCGTGGCGTGCCTCGACGAGCGAGCCGTGGTCGACACCGGTCAACCTCGGCGGGCTCGTCAACACGGCCGGCAACGAGACGCGCTCGTCGCTGTCGTGGGACGGCACCCGGCTTCACTTCGGCCGCGACGGCGAGATCTACGTGAGCACTCGGAGTCGTTGACCGTGACGTTCGCCCGCGGTCACGACACCAGGAGGAGGCGCCGGCGACCGGTTCCGCCGGTCCCGACGCGCCCGCTGCAAACCCATCTGACACGAATCCCACCCAGCGAGTGCGGCTGCGAGCTGCATTGGAGGACTTCGATGAACCGCTTGGTCGTTTGTACTTCGATCGCCCTGACCTTCCTTGTCGGCTGCACCGCAGCCGCTCCGAGCGCGGCACCCACACAGGGCACAGCCTCAACGCCGGCACCGGTGGCGTCCGCCACCCCCAGCCCGAGCGGCGCGTTCGGCGGCTCCGTGCACTACCAGATGGACGGGGCATCGGCAACGACGGAGGTCGATGCGGTCGCCAGTGGTGCGAGCGTGTCCGGCACGGCCGTCTCGGCGCTCGGCACAGGCACCCACACCGTCCAGCTGGCGTGTGCCAGCCGGAACGGCGATACATGGGCCCTCGCCGGCAAGACCGAGCAGACCACGGTCCCAGGCGAGCGTGCCGGCGACTGGTCGGCGGTGATCGTCAAGGACGGCTCGCCCCAGCACATCGGGATCTGGCTCTCCGCCGACCCAGAGGACGGTAGCGACTGTAACGCCTTCCTGACATCGATCGATCTCTCCACCATCGGTCTCGAGAACTTCAATCCCGTGGAGTCCGGGGCACTGGTGCCCCCCGCCTGATCCCGCGCCACGAGCGCAAGCGAGGACTGAACGCCTGGCGGCGTTCCGAGCGTCGATAGATCGAGTGCGCCCGGACCAAACGGGCGCGCTCGAAGACCCGGCGTCGGGCCCGGCAAGCCAGTCGTGCTGGCAACGCGGAGCGGGGCCGACAGCACCAGACCTTCGAACCGGAAGCCGACGCTCTATCTGAGCCCGAATCGGTATCATCGGCGTCCGCGCGCCTGTAGCTCAGTGGATAGAGCGTCGGCCTCCGGAGCCGAAGGTCGCAGGTTCGAATCCTGTCGGGCGCGCCAGTTCAGCCTTTTCGGGCAGAGCCAGCGCCAATCCGTGCGCGTAGGCCGGCTGCGTCAGCCGGACACCGACGATCTCGGGGCCGGCGACCATGATCCGGTCGTAGATAGCGTGCATCAGGTCTGCCTTCTCCTTCGGCTTCTCCGGGGCTTGGAGCGACTCGCCGAGGGCGCGCAGCCACTCGAGCGCACGCTCGCCAGGTAGTCCGGCGGCCGTCCGTTCGGTGACCGCGTCCCGCTGCTGGCGCAGCACCTTCAGGCGGGCGAGGTAGGCCTCGTCACCCAGACCGCCAGCCGCGTGCTCCAGGGCGAGCTCGCGCATCTGGAAATCGATCCGGGCGCGGTCGATCGCGACCGGCAGCCGGCTCGAGCCGAGGGCGGCGACGACCGACGCCATCGTGTCCTGGTCGAGCGCGATGCCGGCGACCTGGGCCAGCGGTGCTGTAGAGAGCGTTGTGCCGGCTTCGGTTGGACTGCCGTGCGTGGTCCGTGCAGCGACTACCGGATCGGCTCGTGACGACGCCGCAGATGGTACAGAGCTTCACGGAGCGCTCACTGGCGCGGGCTCCGCGGGGGCGCACCCGACGCTGGTGACGATCGAGGGTGCGAGCTCGTCGACATCGTGACGAGCGTGGGCTCGGTCGACGCCGAGGTCTATTCGCCTACGGTGCTACCCCTGCGAGGCCAACGGCCGCGGGGCTCCGGTCGAGCGATCCTCATAGCAGGAGGAACACGCCGAGGGCGATGAGCCACAACGACCACGCGATGTAGGCGATCGGCACGATCGTGCCCGCCAGCGTCCAACCGTCCTTCTCGTTGGGGCCGACGAACTCAAGGGTACCAATGAGCAGGGCGGCGCCGATCGGCAGACCGATGAAGCCGAGCCAGCTCGGGAGCAATGTTGTCGACAGGATCGACACGGCGACGAGCAGCGTCCAGATGCCGGTCAACAGATACCCAAGATGCTCGCCGATGCCGACACCGAGCAGTCGGTGGAGCGTTGCGAAGACCACCACGATCGTCTGGCGTGTAGCCGCAGCATCAGGACCGTCGGCGGCGACATAGCGGCGAGCAAGCTCTGGGACCGCAAAGGGCCAGCGAACGAGGCCGAGTACCTGGACGAGTGCCGCGGCCGCTCCGATGACGATCGACTGTGCTGTTAACGCTGGCGGCGCGGCGAGAACGACCGCGAGCAGCGCGACCAGCGGCAGCATTGCGAGTGCGCTCACCAGCAATGCTTGCCAGCGCAGCAGGAGACCCGATCCGCCTGCCGCGAAGCGCGTCAGGATCTCGTCCGGCTCCCTGCGCAGGATGTCCGGGTAGTCGAAGGCTCGACTAAGTTCGAAGAAGGCGACGTTGAACGCGATCGGGACCACCATCAACAGAACGGCAGCGGCGAGCTCAGCCGTCACGCTCGGTCGCCTTTCTGTCCAGCAGCATCCCAACACCGCCCGCCACGGCCGCGATCAGCCCGACCACGTGCATGAGGCTCCCGAGGAGGATCCCGGCCTCCTCCGTGTTGGTCAGCTGGTCGATGAAGTCGCCCGTCATGACGGCAGTGATGATCGCCCCGAGGCCCAATACGAGCGGGACCAGGAGGCCCACGTAGGGCGTCCAGCCACGAGACCAAAATGCAGCGACGATGATCGCTGCGGCCAGCAAGACGATTGGCCCGGCTACGCTCGGATAGAGCTTCGATCCTGCGGCGATCTGCAATAGCATCCCGGCGGCCGTCAGGACGAGGCCTGCGACGTTCAGCCTCGCAGCGTCCGGCAGGCGTCGAAGCGCATTCAACCGATGAATAGCCCGACGACGGACGGGGTAGGTGTGCCCTCCGAGGTTGAGATGGTCACGACTCCTTCGGGCACCTGGCCCGGTCGCTCTGGGACGCGCACACCGCGCATATCGCTTGATAGTGAACGAATGCAAACTGCTGTTGACGCGCTTCCGTGGTCATGCCACGGCGAGGGTGGCCACCTCGTCACGTGACAGGACCTTCCAGAGGACCACGCCGGTGATGACCTGCGAGGCGAGGGCACCGCTGAGGCCGTAGACCGGCCAACCGGAAGCCAGGGCGACACCGATGCCCGAGGTGACGGTCCAGCCGATCGCCCAGGCGATGGCCGAGGTGGCGACCCAGATCCAGGCGTTGGCGACACGCGCGCGCATTAGCGAGGCGGCTTGTCCGGCCCCGATGGCCAGCCCCGAGACGACACCGAGCACGATGGCATCGGCCTGGGTGTCGATCTGTCCGATCACCGCGGTGACCGAGGCAAGGGCGACGCCGAGCCCGATCGCGGTGGCTCCTGCCCAGAGCGCCATCGCCTGTGGGCGAAGCAGCCCGAGCGCGAGCGCCTGTCCCGCGCCGATGATGGCGCCGGCGATGAGGCCCGAGATCAGGGCCGCGGGCACAGTGGCGGCAGGGCCGCCGATCATGTGACCGATGTACCCACCGATCGGAAAGGCGACGATGGCGACGAGCCAACGTAGCAGCAGCGATCGGCCGGATCCGGAAAGGGCGGGCACGCCCGAAGTGGTCGACACGGTCTGAACTCCTTCCCGGGCGCGGCCCGGTTCGAGTGAGGTTTCAGGCCGCGCGAAGTCGTGACGGACCGCGAACAGGCTGTTCGGGACAGAGCCCAATGCCTCGCTGCATGCGAGTCTGCGCTCTCTGGCGCCGGATTGATACGCCCCAAAATCGATTGGCCCCGCAACCGCAACCTGCCTCAACCCCTATCTATCTCGGGGGATTGCGCGCACACTCCGAGTCCGATCCCGTCAGGGATCGCTCGATGACGGTTGGCACCACAACCCCAGCACGGTTGGCGATGAACCAATCGGGATAGGGGTGCACTTGGTCAGCGCGGTCACACCAACTGGTCTCCCCCTGCCAGCGCGCATGCACGCGATGGTCCAGGACCACTACGGGTCGGCCGAGGTGATCCACCTCAGAGACATGGACCGGCCGGTAATCGCAGCGAACGAGGTTCTGATTCGCGTTCGCGCAGCCGGCGTCAATCCGGCCGACTGGGCGGTGATGAGCGGGCTGCCGTACATCGCACGGCCCGTGTATGGGCTGCGCCGGCCCAAAGTGAGCGTCCGCGGGACGGATGTCGCGGGGACCGTGGAGGCGATCGGTACGGGGGTCACGCGGTTCAAGATTGGCGACGAGGTCTACGGGGCTTCGATCGGGTCGTACGCGGAATACACGGCTGCGCCCGAGGACACCATCGCGCCGAAGCCAGCCAACCTGAACTTCGAGCAGGCTGCCGCCGTCCCCATGGCCGGGCTCGTCGCGCTCCAGGCCCTGCGCGATCACGGCAAGATCCAGGCCGGGCAGAGAGTCCTGGTCAACGGCGCATCCGGTGGCATCGGGACGTTCGCGGTCCAGATCGCAAAGGCCCTCGGCGCGGAGGTGACCGCGGTCGCCAGCACGCGCAACGCGGAGATGCTGCGCTCGATCGGCGCCGACCACTTCGTCGACTACACCAGCGAAGACTTCACAACCACTGGACTCCAGTACGACTTCATCCTCGACAACGTCGGAAACCACTCCTTGTCCAGCCTGCGTCGCACCATCACCCCGTCCGGGATGCTCGTGCCAAACGGCGGCGGCTTCGACAATCGGTGGTTTGCAAGCGCCGGTCGCCTGCTCAAGGCCGTCGTCATCTTCCGATTCGGAAACCAGACACTCGGTCGTTTCCTCATGTCGCCCAAGCGCGCGGATCTAGTCGCCCTGACCGATCTCATCGAATCCGGCAAGGTGACGCCGGTCATGGACCGTGGCTTCGCCCTGAGCGAGACCTCAAAGGCCATCGGCCATGTGGGAGAGGGGCACGCACGCGGCAAGACCACCATCACGGTGTCCGGCCAACCCGCGGTGGTGGCCACGATCGCGCTAGCGAGACCAGCGCCCGCCTGAAGCGGCGACCGATGACCGACACGCAACGTCGACCTTCGATGGACCTCTCGCGGCGCAAGGTGACGCTCGCGGCCGGCCTTGCCCTGCTGTTCGTGATGTTGCTTTCGTCCTTCGCTACCTTCGGCGTACTGCAAGGCTTGGTCGTGCCCGGCGATGCCGGGTTGACGGTCGCGAATTTCAGTTCTTCCGACGGAGTCTTCCGAGTCGCCATCGCGGCGTTCCTGGCCGTCGCCCTTCTGGACGTCCTCGCAGCCTGGGCGCTCTACATCCTCTTGAGGCCGATCCACCCACGGCTGGCCATCTTGATGGCAGGGTCGCGTGTCGTCGCGGCTGCGGTGTTCGCCATCGCGCTCGTGAACCTGGTCGACGTCGCAGCGCTCAAGGACCCAGCCCACATCATGGCCTCGCTTGATTCCTTTGACCGGGGCTTGGCGATAAGCCTGGCGTTCTTCGGTCTGCACCTCATGGTCCTGGGAGTCCTGCTGATGCAGTCAGCCGGCTTCCCCAGACTCCTCGGCGTCTTGGTCACCGTCGCGGGGGGCGCATACCTGGCTGACTCCCTGGTGGCGATCCTGGCCCCTGACGTCGCGTTCACGCCGAGCGCCCTGACCTTCTTCGGCCAACTGTTCCTCGTCGTTTGGCTTCTCAGGCAGGCCGTTCGCCCAAGTGGACGCGTACCGGAGCCGATCCTCGCCGATCCAGTGACTGCCTCATGACTCCCTGCTGAATGGAGCGACTCGATGTCTGCTACAACCTCGATGACCGGCAAGACCGTCCTGATCACTGGGGGCACGGGCGGGATCGGCAAGGCGGCCGCCATCGGCCTCGCGTCCCTGGGTGCGCGCGTGGGCATCACCGGGCGAGACCGGGACCGCGCCGAGGCGGCAGCGATGGAGATCGGCCGCGAGTCGGGCACTGCGTCGGTCGATGTCTTCGTCGCCGATATGTCGTCGCAGGCGGAGGTCCGCCGCCTTGCCGACGAGGTCCTCGCCGCCTACCCGCGATTGGACGTGTTGCTCAATAACGTCGGTGGGTTCTGGAATCACCGCCACGTCACTGCCGACGGCCTCGAGCACACCTTTGCCCTCAATCACCTCGCACCGTTCCTGCTCACGAGTCTGCTACTCGAACGGCTCAAGGCCAGCGCACCGGCCAGGATCGTGACGGTCTCGTCCGGAGCGCAATCGATGGGCAAGATCGACTTCGACGACCTGATGGGCGAGCAGAAGTATTCCGGATCACGGGCCTACAACCAGTCGAAGCTAGCCAACGTGATGTTCACCTACGAGCTGGCCAAGCGACTGGAGGGCACCGGCGTCACCGCTACTGCGCTGCACCCGGGCATGACCAGCACAGCTTTCAGCGCCGAGGATCCCGCGCTGGGTCTGCTCGTCACCATCCTTCGACCGTTCATGAAGAGCCCGAAGCGTGGCGCGGAAACCCCCGTCTATCTGGCCAGTTCCCCAGAAGCTGAGGGGCTCACCGGCCAGTTCTTCGCCGACCGCAAGTCGAAGAAGTCCAATGACTCCTCGTACGACACCGCGACCACGGCACGGCTGTGGCAGGTCAGCGCCGACCTAGTTGGCCTTCCAGTCGACGTGCAACGCTGACCGAGCAAGCGCTCGAGCTGGACGTCCTAGTCCAGGAACTGCGTTGTCGCTCGTTGAGGCTCCAGGCTCGGCACGATGAGCCACCCCTCGGCGCGCCGCGCGTAGATCAGCTGCTCGGTGGTGAGGCCCGACCGGGCACGCAAGTCCGCGAGATGCCGTTTCGCGGTGCTCGGCCTAATGCCCACGGCCTGGGCCGCGCCAGCAACGGAACCCCCGGCGGCGACGAAGGCCACGAGGACGTCGGGCTGTCGGCGCGCGCGGAGGCGATCCGCGCAGGTAGCCGTCTCTCACGACGCAGGGCTCACCCGACTCCGGGTGATGAGCCCCAGGATCACCGCCGTGACGGCGAGGATCGCGCCGATCTGGTCGGGGGCGAGGCTGAGGCCGAACGCCACGACCAGGGCAATCACCGCCTGGACGAGGGCGAGGACCATCGCGGGCGCGCGGCCCCATATCGTGCCGGGCTGGTTGTCCATGGCTCCTCCGCTCACTTCACGCGGACGACGTCGCCCAGGTGGATGAGCCCGGGCTTGGCGCGGTACTTGCCGTTCTCCGGGAGGGCGAGGAGCGCCTTGAGCGTGAGGCGGTGTTTCGAGGCGATAGCTGAGAGGCTGTCGCCCTGCTTCACGGTGACTGTCGTGACCGGCGGTCGCAGGATCGCGTTCGCTCGTCGGTGACGGTGCTCACTTCACGCCCCTCCAGAAGGCGGAGGCTTCGAGCCCCAGGAGCGCGCAGATCGCTTCGACACGACGAGCGTGAAGGCCGTCGCGGCGCCGACCCGCGCGGAGGAGTAGAAATCGGCCCACGTGCACCGTCATGCCAGCCGACGCGCCGCGGCGAGCCACTCATCGTGGCCCTCGATCGGGATCTCGTAGGGTTGAAGTCATGTCGGTATCTCCTCCGAAGCCAAACGGGTGTGTCGGTCAACTCCTCGGCATCGCTTCGGGGGCAGGGCCGCCGACGGCGACCTCGCCACGCAGCATCAGCTCGATCTGCGCGAGGTCCTCCTGGGTGAGTCGGATCTCGGCCCCGGGTGTTGTCTGCCGGATCTGCTCGGCGCTGCGGGCACCGACGATCGCGACATCCACCGCCGGGTTGGCGAGCGTCCACGCGATCGCCAGCTGAGCGACGGTCGCGTTGCGACTGGCGGCGAAGTCGGTCAGGTCGCGGACCACCGCCAGGTTCCTCCGGAACGCATCACCCGTGAACAGGTCGCTCGACGAGCGCCAGTCGTCGGCCGCGAACGTCGTTTCGGTCGTCATCCGGCCGGACAACAAGCCGTGGGCCAGCGGGCCGTAGACGAGGACGCCGATGCCATGCTCCCGGGCGAAGGGGAGGATCGTCTTCTCGATGTCGCGCCGGAACAGGTGATAGGGCGGCTGGAGGATGTCGATCGGACGGACCTGCTGGAATGTCGCCATCTGCGCCGGGTCGTAGTTCGACACGCCGACGAGGCGGACAAGACCCTCGCGGACGAACCCGTCGAGCGTCTCGGCCGTCGTCGTGATGGGCGTGGCCGGGTCAGGCCAGTGGACCTGGTAGATGTCGACGTAGTCGGTGCCGAGGAAACCGAGGCTCGCCTCGAGGTCACGGCGCAGCGCGGCCGGACTGCTGTCCCGGACGGTGGCGCCGCCGTCCTTGCGCAGGCCGCCCTTCGTCGCGATGACGATCGACTCGCGGTCCGACTGGATCTCGGGCCGCAGCGCCTCGCCAAGCAGCTGCTCCGCGGCGCCGACCCCGTAGGCGCGGGCCGTATCGAACAGGGTGATCCCGAGGTCGACGGCTTCCCGCGTCGCGGCGATCGCTGCATCGCGGTCGACCGTACCCCAGTCACCGCCGGCGGACCAGTTGCCGAAAGCGATCCGTGACACGCGAGGGCCACGTTCGCCGAGCTGTGTGTACTGCATCGATCTGCTCCCTGCTGACCGGTGGTCGTCTGCTCCCACCGCTATCTCGCCAGCAAGATACTTCCTCATGTGTCTTTCTGTCAAGTCTCTAGCCAGCAAGGTAACTTCGTGAGAGACTTGCCGCATGCAGGAAGACGAGATCGACCGGATCGTTGGCCAGTGGGACGCCGTGCGCCCCGACCTGGATGTGTCCCCTACCCACGTGCTCCAGCGGATCACGCGGCTGAGCCTGCTCCAGGAGGCGAGCTTCGCCCGGGTCTTCGCCGGTCATGGGCTGACGTGGGGTGAGTACGTCGTGCTCGCCGCGCTGCGGCGCGCCGGGCCGCCATATCGCATGAACCCGACCGGCCTGTACGGATCGGTGATCCTGTCGTCCGGCGGCATGACCAAGCGCCTTGACCGTCTCGAGCGAGCCGGCCTCGTCGAGCGCCTGCCCGATCCAGCCGATCGGCGTGGACGGCTGGTGGCGCTGACCGATCGCGGCCTGGAGCTCGTGGATGCGGCTGTCGTCGACCATCTCGCCAACGAAGAGGGACTACTCGGCGCCCTCTCGGCGTCCGAGCGACGCACCCTGAGCGATCTGTTGCGAAAGCTTCTGCTATCCGAACCGTTCCGGGCGCTTGACCCTGCCGGGCCTTCCCCGGGTTCGAGCGAGTCCCAGCGCTCCTGATCGCTAGCCGCGAGACCCACGTCACTCCGGCTCTGGATCAGGCGGTCTCACCGGCGGGTCACCTCGTCGGTGCCTTCTATCGGGATCCGAATGTTGTGGCGTCCGCGCGCTCAAGCCCTTCCAGGCGAGGACCTCGACCGGGTGATCAGAGGGGCCGCTAAGCAGACGCCTGCATCGCGCTCGTGGACTCGCGCAGCCAGTCATCGAACCGGGTCTCGCCGAGGATCGCGTCGTCGCCGGGAACGAGCGAGCGCTCGCTCAGTTCGGCACCGAAGTAGCGAGCGTGGGGGTCGGTGATCACCTCGCGCGGGTCGTTCCGGGTGCTCAGGACCCGTCGAATGAGCATGTCGAGCTGGAACTGTTCAGGCCCGGCGATCTCGACGATGCCGTTCACGGGCGACCCCTCGGCGATCCGACCCACCGCCATCGCGACATCATCTGGCGCCATCGGCTGGACGAGCACAGGTGCCACACGGATGGCGTTGCCGTCGGTGGCCGCCTCAGCGACGCTCCTGACGGAGTCGAAGAACGGCGTCGCCTTGACGATCGAGTAGGGGACCGGCGATGCCTTGATCAGCGCTTCCTGGGCGATCTTCGCCCGGAAATAGCCGCTCTCGGACAGCTGCTCCGCTCCGACGACCGACAACGCCACGTGATGCCCGACGCCGGCGGCCTCTTCCGCGGCGCGGAGATTGCGCGTCGAGGTCTCGAAGAATTCGAGCGCAGCGGCGTACTCGAACGAGGGCGAGTTCGAAACGTCGACGACGACCGCGCTGCCGTCCAGGGCTGCGGCAAGTCCCTCGCCAGTGATCGTGTTGACCCCCAGGCGCGGTGACGCGGCGACCGCCTCGTGTCCGCGCTCGCGGAGCTTCGTCACGAGCTTTGATCCGATGAGCCCGCTGCCACCGATAACGAGGATCTTCATGATGCTCAGGCGTCCTCGATCAGGAAGACCGGGGTGCGCGGCGTCAGCAGTTGCGCCTCCTCCAGCGTGCCCGTCGGCTCCTTGAGGCCGAGATAGCGGCGCCCCTGGCCGGGGTACTTCGCCACATACCACCGGAGGTACTCGGCCGTCTCCTCCGGGCTCAGCTCTGGCAGGTGAACGGCGCGCGCCCGGCCACCGCGAACGAGCCGCACCGACCGCCCGGCGCGGACGTCGCGCACCCAGGGTGTGATGCCAAAGAGGCCCACCACGTAATCGACGCCGTCGCGGGGCCAGATCATGATTGGGATTCGGCGGGTCGCGCGGGTTCCGTCGACCTCGAGTACGGCACCCGGTCCGCGAACACGCGCAAGCAGGACTCGCGCCACTGGATCGCCGATATGCCGCCGGAACCAGCCACGAGGCTTCCGATACTCGGGGGCTGGGATGGTCGTCGATGCGCTCATTTGGCGCCTCCATACACTTCGGTTGCTACGGTCAGGGCCGCGGCTAGCGGTTTGGTGGCACGTCGGTCGCTCACGCGCTCTCGAACGGCTGGAACGACCTCCTCGGCGAACGTCGCGAGCTGCGAGTGGGGCGCGGCGTTCGGCCAGAAGATGAACGTGTCGAAGCCCAGGTCCACCGCCCACGTTGTCATGGTGTCGACCCACGACTCGACGTCGCCGATCAGCCCCGCACCGCCGGCCCGCGGGCCGATCATGCCGACGACGTTGTAGATCCGGCGGACGTCGGACGGATTGCGCCCTGCCGAACGCGCTGCCTCGTCGATCGTCCGCTGTCGGGCGGGCACGTCCGCGGGCTTGACGTAGACGCTCAGCGGCGACACCCAGCCATCGCTCGAGCGTCCGGTGACCTCGAGCATCCGTTTGCCGTTGGCGCCCAGCCAGAGCGGGATCGAGTCGGCCGGTACCGGTCCGGCATCGTAGCCCTCGATGGCGTGCTGCTCGCTCTGGAGTTCGACGCCCCCGCCGCGGAGTGCGCGGCGCATCACTCCGAGCGCCTCCTCGGTGAAGGCGATCATCTCTCCCGGCGTCCGCCGCGGGCCGCCCATCGCGGCGATGCCGTCGGCAGAAGCGCCACCGCCCACACCGAGGACGATCCGCCCGCCGCTCAGCACGCTGAGCGAGGCGGCCGCCTTGGCGACGATCGTCGGCGGCCGCAGCTGGAGGTCGAGGACGTCGGGGACGAACGTGATGCGCTCCGTCTCGGCGGCCAGGTAGCTGATGAGCGTCCACGTATCCAGGAACTCAGGGTTGTAGGCGTGGTCCTGGATGGCGACGTAGTCGAGGCCAGCCTCATCGGCCTCCTGGGCCAACCGCGTGTTGTCATCGACGAGGTCGAGCGAGGGGTAGAGGCTGAGCCCGAAGGTGATCGGGTGTCCGTAGTCGGTCATGGCACGTGCTCGCGATCAGTCGACGTAGGGGCCGTTGTAGACCGGCGCCTCGCCGTACGGCTTGCCGGCCATGAGCATGAACCGAGTCCCGGGCCGGGCATCGGTAACGGTCAGCGCACCGCCCGAGCCGAGGACCGCGATCTGCGACCGACCGGCCCGCCGGGCGTTGGCACCGACGCTGGCGTCTCCCTCGAGCATCCAGACAAAGGCGTTGAAGTCGGGGTCGACCGGCGCGCTGAACGAGCCGCCCTCTGGCAGCTCGACGTCGAGGATCAGCCCTGGCGTCCCGAGCTCGACGGGTGAGCCCGGCCCGACCAGCGTGTGGACGATCGCGTCGCCCTCGGTCGCCGTCGGCAGCTGTTCCGGCTTGACGACCTGGGCGGTCGGCGCGACGTTCTTGTCCGCGCGCGCGAGGTTCACCCAGAAGAGCACGCTTCGGAACTCGCCGGTCTTGCCTTCGCGAAGCTCATCGGCCCCGATGTCCTCTGCGTGGTACACGCCGCGGCCGGTCCGGATCTTCAGGAGACCACCCGTCTCAAGCTGGGCCCGCTCGAACGATCCGCCCGGGCCCGTGCTGTGACCGGTGCTCGCGACGCCCGAGAGGATGTACCAGAGGTTGTCGAACCCACGGTGGGGGTGGGTGGTGTCGAGTTTCGCGCGGTCCGGGTTGATCGGGACCGTGGCCTCGTGGACCAGGATGTAGGGATCGCTGAGCTCGTATGGCACGTTGCGTGCGGGTACGGGCTCGAGCACCTCGATGCCCATCATCGGCCGCACGTGGGCGTCCTCGACGAGGATCGCCTCGCGTTCGGCTGTCTTGGTTGCGGTTGCCATGACCTTGCTCCTTCGGGGTTGCCCCGATATACTTGCGACTGCAAATACCATACTCCCATGTAGGTGCAGATGCAAGTACATTCGATCACCGATCCTGCGGCGGCCCTGGACGTCCTCATCAAGGACGCCCTTCCGGATCAGCGCGGCCTGGGCGCCTGGCGCTCTCTGCTGCGCGCGCACGCCTCGCTGATGCGTGAGCTCGCGACAGACCTGGCGATGAAGACGCGCCTGCCGTTGGGCGACTTCGACGTGCTCGCGCAGCTGGCGTTTGCTGGGGGCGACCTCCGGATGACGGAGCTGGCGACCAAGGCGTTCAGCTCGCGATCTGCCATGACCCGGCGCGTCGACCGCCTGGTCGAGGAAGGGCTGGTCCGACGGACGAGCTCCGATGCAGACGGCCGCGGCGTCGTCATCGCCGTCACGGAGACCGGCATGGCTCGGCTCGCGGAGGCGATGCCCGTCCATCTCGAGGGCGTGTCGAAGCTGTTCCTCGAGCGCCTCGACGACCGGGAGCTTGCCGTCCTCGAGCAGGCGCTCGACAAGGTGAGCCTGCACTGCTCATTTGGCTGATCGCGACATGGGAACCTGCCAGGCTCCGCCGCCTTGCGGCGCGCCGGGCCGCCCTGCCGCAATGAAGCCGGCCGCCATGTAGACGGGCCGGTGATCGGGTCGTCCGGCTCCGCGACGAAGCGCCCTCCGGATCCAGCAGATCGGCGGGGTCCGCTCGTGGCCGTTTCGCGGCCGCGCGGTCGTGCCAACGAAGAGGGTCTACTCGGCGCCCTCTGGGCGTCCGAAGGACGCGTCCTGTGCGACCAGCGGATCTGAGCGTCACCTATCGCTAGTCGGCGGATCCAGGTCCTCAGACTCTTGATCAGGCGCCCGCGGCAATGATGCGGTTGTCCACGCCCTCGATCGGTATCCGGATACTTATGGCATCTGCGCGGTTGAATCCTGTCGGGCGCAACGGCCGCTGAGCCAGGGACGAACGCACTTCAAGGATCGAGTGGGCGGCCAGATGGTGCGCGCGGATTGGACGTTGGGCCTGGCTGTTGATCGCCTGGGCGGCCGGTCCTCCCATCGCTCCGCCAGGAATCAGTACGAGGGCGCTCGTTTCTCGGGCGCGACGCCTCGTCTTCAGCCGGACGGCGGTCGAAACGGCGAGCGTTCGTACAGCACGCGAGGGATCGTGCGCTGCTGCAGCACAGCGTCGAGCCCTTCGTCGACAAGGTCGGGGTGTGACTCGCGGATCGTCGCCGTGAGCTGTCGGACTCCGATCACCCCGTCATAGCGAACGTCGTCCAGGTAGAACGTCGGCGTTCCCCTTACGCCGCTGCGGACCCCTCCCCGGAAGTCCTCGCGGACGCGGCTCGCGTGCGTGTCCGCGTCGAGGTCCGCGCCAAACCGTGCGAGATCGAGATCGAGTGCGGCGGCGTACCGCACGAGGTCCTCCTCTTCGAGCGCCGTCTGGTGCTCGAAGAGGGCAGCGTGCATCTCGAAGAACTTCCCCTGCGACGCGGCGGCCTCGGCCGCTTCGGCGGCCCGGCGGGCATGCGGATGCAGGTTCTCGAGCGGGAAGTGGCGAAAGACGAAGCGGAGCTCGTCGGGCAGGACCCGCTGGAGCTCCTTCACGATGGCGACCGCCGCGCGGCAGTACGGACATTCGTAGTCGCCGTACTCGACCAGGGTCACCGATGCGGTCGCCGGCCCCTGGACGTGGTCGCGCTCGCCGACCGGCACTGCCAGACGGGCGATTCCGTCCCGCCCTGCGTCTCCAGTCATCTCAAGGCTTCTCCCAGGCCGGCCGGATCACGCGGTCCGCGATAGCGAATGCCATCGATGAACAGGCTGGGCGTCCCATCCACCCCGCTGCGCTCGCCGCTCTCGATGTCACGTTCGACTCGAGCCGCGACGGCCGGATCGACGAGGTCCGATTCGAAGCGAGCCAGGTCGAGGCCGAGCCGCTCGGCATAGCGGCGCAAGTCGGCCGACTCGAGGTGTCGCTGGCTACGAAAGAGCACGTCGTGCATCTCCCAGAACCGTCCCTGGCGTGCTGCCGCCTCCGATGTCACGGCGGCCGCTTCCGCGTGAGGGTGGATGCTGCGCAGCGGAAAGTGCCGGAACACGAGCTGGAACTCGGCACCCGACTTGAGCAGGGCGCCGATGCTCTGCATCGCCGCGGCGGTGTACGGACACTCGAAGTCCCCGTACACGACGAGCTGCGGCCCGCCGCCGCCTCGAGTGTGATCCGTCGAGTCGACCGCGGCGGCCAAGGCGAGGTCGTCCGTCACCGGGCCAGGCTCCACGGCCGCCGCGGGGGGCGGTCAGGCAGCTCGGCCGGCTCGAGCGCGCGGCGGTCCCAGCCGCCCATGTCGGCGCCCGCCTCGTAGGTCGACTGCAGGAACTGAAGCACGGCCGCATCCGGATCGGCGGCAGTCCGGACGGTGTCGTACGGCAGCAGGAACTCGCCGTACCGGTCGTCGAAGGACGCGCCCTCGGGACGGACGGTGGCAGTCCGAAAGCCGTCTGGCTCTGGGTAGGCGTAGGCGTAGAACGCCGGTCCCGGCGGGTCGCTCAATGGCCACCAGCCGACGGTCACGTTCTGGTGAGACTCGGCCTCCTCCATGACCCAGCCCGGGCAGTTGGGGATGCCGCCCGGGTGGCGCGGTGCCGGGTGGCCCGAGAAGCGCGTCGTCGCGAGATCGAAGCCGCCCCAGAAGAAGTGGACCGGGCTGGCCTTGCCGACGAAGCCGGTCTGGAAGACCTTCAGCACGCGGTCGACCTGGACCAACGCCCGCCACAGCAGCTGCGCATGCTGCGGGTCGTACGAGTCATGCCCCTCGTCCAGGTCGAACGGGATGGCGTCGGCGACCTCCACCGGACGGGGCGAGATGGCGACGTCGATGCCGCGGCTTCGGAGCCCCGCCAGGAAGTCGCGGTAGAAGCGCGCGACCGAGCGCGCCTCGAGGCTCATCGTGAAGGATCCCGGGTCGCCGTCGGTGACGTGCAGGCGGTGCTCGACGAAGTCGAGATCGACCTGGAACTCGCGGTCGCCGTATGGGACCGGTGATGTCGTCAGGCCGCGCGAGGTCACGTACAGCGGGACGTGCCACCAGTGGTTGAGCGGCGGCGCCAGGGCGAGCCGGACTTTGCCGACGATCTGGAGCCACATGTGCAGGGTGGAGCGGGTCGGCTCCCACTCGCGCCACGGGAGCTCGGGCCACCGGACGGGCGTCGTCCCCACGGCTCGCGGGCTGGTCGTCATCCGTCGAACGCCCAGCGATTGAGGACCATGATCATCGACGCCTCCCGTCCGAATGTTCAGTGGAGGTGACGCTGCCAGTCCCGGGGCACCCGACCCGCGGGTCCCGGCACCGGCTGGTCGAGCGGGTGATGATGCGGCGCAGCAAGGGCTGGACCCTCGACGAACTCCCCGGAGGCGTAGTCCCAGAACCAGTCCTCGCCGGGCTCGTAGCTCTGGGCGATCGGATGATCAGCCTCGCGGGCGTGGCGGCTCGCGTGCCGTGAAGGTGACGAGTCACAGCAGCCGACGTGGCCGCAGTGCGCGCAGCGGCGAAGGTGGAACCACCAACCATCATCGGCCAGGCACTCGACGCACCCTGCGCCGCTCGGTGGGGCCTCGAGATCGATCGGAGGACGGCCGGCCATTGTCTATTGCTCTGCCACTTCGTTCATGGTCCGCGTCCGTTAGTCCGCAATCAAGCGACACTGATGGCCGCGCCCCCAGCTGGGGTGGGGTGTGCGCGGCCATCAGTGCGGTTCAGTCCCTGATTGGTTCTCTTCTTGGCGGAGCCGAGCGCTGCGGTAGAGGAGCGGGATCAGCACAGCGCCCGCGGCGAGGTGCATGGACGCAAGCGCCAGCTTGTTCGCGGTGTCGATACCCTCGCCGGAGAGCGGTGCGCCCAGGGAGACGATCAGCACCGCCGTCGAGACCACCAACCAAACCTGGGCGGGTCGACGGCTGAAGCGTTCGATGAGAGCCAATACCCCGGCCCCTGCAAGCGCGGCAATGCCGGCAGTTGCGGCTACCAACCAGATGCTCAGCTCTTGCGGCGCGGTGCCGCCGAAGCCCGGCGGGTACAGCTGTTGGCCGAAGCCAACCGTGGCGACAAGCCACACCAGCACAGGGGCGATGATCGTGGCGATCACCGCGACGACGCGGTCGCTCCGACGCAGCCGGCTGAGTGTCTCGGGGCGTTTTGATCGTGCGGACGCGGACATCGGTGCGGGGCTCCTTGTTGCGTGGTCTGATCTGCGGCAGCCCGGCTCAGCCGATTGCCGACCGGTTCCTCTCAAGGAGGACGACCGGGATGGTGCGAGACGTTTGTCGCTCGTACTCGAGGAAGCCCGGAAAGGTCGACGCGTGCTGGGCGTATAGGCGGTCGCGCTCCGGCCCAGCGGTAATGGGGGTCGCTCGGGCCTCGAACTTCTCGCCGCCACTCTCGACCGTGACGATCGGGTTCGCGACAAGGTTGGCGAACCAAGCCGGGTTCGTTGGGGCGCCGCCTTTCGAGGCGACGACGACCAGCCGCTCGCCGTCGCGGGTGAACGTCAACGGAGAGACGCGATGTTCGCCGGACTTCGCGCCCTTCGTCTGCAGGAGCAGGACGTCCTGACCAGCGAAGTAGCCGGTCTTCGGCCTGCCATAGGTGCGGATCTCGTCGAAGATGGCCTCCTGGGCTGCCTCCCAGGAGGCGCGGGGATCGTCAACGGTCACGGGGACCTCCGGTGGATCGGGATGTCAGGGTTGTCCGACTCAGGCAGCTACGCGTTCTGCGCCGGCGAGATGCGCCGACAGGAACTGTCCGGCTCTGTCCAGCGCCGCGGCCCCTTCGTCGAGGATCGCGGAATAGGCTTGGAAGACGTGGGGTACCCCAGGGGTGATCTCGAGGGTGACTTCGACGTCGGCGGCGGCAGCCTGAGTCGCGAGACGGACGGCGTCGTCGAGGAGAAGCTCGTGACTTCCGGCCTGGATGATCAGGGGCGGCAGACCGGACAGGTCGGCGAAGATCGGGCTCATGAGAGGAAGCGCGGCGTCCTGGCCGGCCGTGTAGTCGTTGACCCGTTCCTGGAGGAGTTCCCGGGTGAACAGCGGGTCCGCCTCGCGCCGGGTTTCCATGGTCGTCCCGGCCAGAGTGAGATCGGTCATCGGTGACATGACGAAGGCCGCGGCCGGCAACGGCAACCCGTGATCGCGAGCGTTGATCAGCGTGGCGACCGCGAGGCCGCCGCCAGCCGACTCTCCCGCGAAGACGATGTTCGAAGCGTCGACGCCACTCTGCAGGAGGGCCTCGTAGGCCGCAAGCGCGTCGTCAACGGCTGCCGGATACGGGTGCTCGGGGGCGAGTCGGTAGTCGACGGAGATGACCTTGGCGCGCACTCGCCGACCGACCTGCGAGGCCAGGTCAGCGGCGAGGAAGGCGTCCCCGATGACGTACACGCCACCGTGGAAGTACAGAACAACGTGGCGAGGTTCGATTCCCGCGATCGTGATCTCGGCGGTCGGGACGCCGCCCAGTGTCCCCGCAGTCACGGTCAGATCGGCCGGCAGCGGCTGCGCCGACAGCGCCGCTCGGAGCAGCTCCCGCTGCTCCTGTGCCGTGCTGCCGACCGGGAAGGCCGATTGGCGCAGGATTCCGTCGACCATGGCTTGCTGCTCGGTGCTCACGGATGCACCTGCAGGCCGATCCCGCGGTTGAGTCGCATCGACTCCATCAGCCAGAACGCGACCTCCGGGGTGAACACGTCCGCGGCCGCGAGCACGCCGGTGTACTTCTCGATGACCGGCGCGGCCGTCGCCTCGCCCACCGCGCTGAGGTAGGCCTTGACGGCGCCCCACATGTTCCCGACCGCGCCGTACTTCGCGAAGTAGGGCGTCGGATCGACGGTGGCGAGGGCAGTCTTCGCACTGGCCTCGAGGTCCGCCATGTACTGCTGGTGGAGCGCGACGTCGTCGCGCGTGCCGAGCCGGCCCAGGTGGCCGCTGATGAGCGTCTTCCACGGGTAGGTCAACGCCGTGGCCGGCATCGACAGGTAGCCCGGGATGTCGTCGGACAGGTTGACGACGTAGACGGGCACCCAGCCCACGTTCACGATGTCGACCATCATCAGCGTGTCGTGCTCGGGAAAGTGGATGACGCTGTTGTCGGGCGTGTGGTTGGCGCCGTGCCACGCGAGCTCGATCCGCTCGCCGCCGATCTCCAGGGTCCGGCGATCGCTGAACGTCTCGTCCGGCGCCGGCCGGTTCGGGTCGTCGTCCCGGAGCAGGAGCCGCCGGGTCTCCTCGTGCCCGATCCGGACGACGTCCTTGCCGAACAGCGAGGACGCGCCGGCATGGTCGGCGTGATGGTGGGTGTGGACCAGGTAGGTCACCTTGTTGCTCACGCCGTCGGCCTGGGCGACCTCGTCGATCGCTCGCTGGAGGTTGTGCCCGATGCTCGGCGGGGCATCGAACAGGACGACGCCGTCCTTCGTCGTCAGGAAGGCGGCCTGATAGACGCCGTCGGTGACCCAGTGGAGGTTCCGCTCGATCCGCCCGACGTAGTAGCCCTGCTCGTTGGGGGCCGGGCCGAAAGCAGACGCCGGGATTGGGGCGTAATCAGGAAGGACAGGGCCTGTGCGGGTCTCGGTAGCCGGTTCGTTCATGTCGTCACTCCCTTGGTTCCGTCGCGATACACACCTTGATCGTGGCGGCGAGCGGCGACTGATCGCATCCCCGGAATCCTTAGTCGTGCCCCGAGCGACGTCCTGCGGCACGCTGTGGAACGGTGCGCCTTGGTCCGCACTCCCCGGATTGAAGGACGCTTACCCGACTCGGCGAGAGAGCTGCGTGCGCGTGTTCACGTCGAGCTTCCGAAACGCCTTGCGCAGGTGGTACTCGACTGTGCTCGGGCTGATGAACAGTTGAGCGGCGATCTCGCGATTGGTGTGTCCTTCCGCTGCGAGGCGGGAGACCTGCGCCTCCTGCGGCGTGAGCTGGTGGAGCGAGTCCACGGTCCGCTTGCGGGCATGCCCGCCAGTGGCCAGCAACTCGATCCTCGCCCGCTCCGCGAAGGCCTCCATTCCGAAGTCGGAGAAGAGCTCATGGGCAACGCGCAGCTCCACGCGCGCGTCGGTGCGGCGGCGCTCACGTCGCAGCCATTCGCCATACAGGAGGTGGGCACGCGCGAGGTCGACCGCGATCCGGGTCCGACCGAGCCGGTCGATGGCCTCCACGTACAGGTCCTCGGCCTGCGGACCTTCGACCAGGAGCGCCCCCGCGCGAGATGCGAGTCCCAGGGCCCAATTTGTGCCGCTGGCGCGCGTCATCGACACGAGCCGCTGGTGGGTGCCGGCGGCCACCTCGGGGCTCCCGGCCCGGACCGCGGCCTCGATCAGCTCGGCCATCACCCACATCGAGGGGTTGAGATCGTGTGGACGCGCGGCGACACGCAGGGCAGCCTCGCAGGCTTCCTGGTAGCGGCCGAGACCGTTGTAGAGGACCGCCGCGGCCCAATCGAGCACCGAGAGTCCGATGCCTTCGCCGCGTCCTGTCACGGCCGTGCGAGTGCGTTCGATGAGATCGACCGTCTCAGCCTCGCGACCACGGTGGGCAGCAAGACCGACCGCGCCATAGGGAGCGAGGTCGCTCCCGGTCGTATCGGTGGCCCTCTGGATCTCCTCGACGAGAGACCCTGCCGGGGTGAGCTCCCCCGTTAGGAGATGGAGATAGGTGCGCTGGGTCAGGGCCAGCGGGAGATCAGCGAGCGCCCCGCTCCTGCGGGCGATCCGAACGTGCTGCTCCGACAACGTCTGCCATCCCGCGTCATCCCAGAGTTGCACGCTGGCGATGGTCGCCAGCCACATCCAGCGCATCTGCTTGGTCGCGGACCTGTCGTTGCCGAAGGCGCGCTCCGACTCGCGCAGCATGGGCACTGCAGCGGCGTAACTGTCGCTGAGCAGGGTGGTGAAGGCGTCTAGCAACACGTCGGGCGCGCGTGGCGCGCGCAGAGGGGCGGGAGCTGTTCGCGCGGCTTGCGCGATCTCGAGGGCGCTTCCGCCTGGCCCGGCAAGGCGCCCCGCGAACAAGGCCGCTGACAGCGCGTCGAGATAGGTCTCCCGGGCCAGGGTCGGATCGAGCGTGCTTAGCCTTCGCGCCGCCTCAAGCAACAGCGGTGGTGCGTCGCTGCCGTGCGTCGCGACGAACGTGATCTGCGCGCGCAGCAGGTCGACGCGGGCGCGCTCGAGGTCGGTGGGGGCGCCAGTCTCGGCCGTGTCGAGAAGGGCGCGAGCATCGTCCAGAGCGCCGGCCTGGAACTTCGTCTGCGCGGCGGCCAGGGCGCGCTGGGAGCGGCGCGACGGCTCGGGCGTGAGGGCGGCCGCTCGCTCAAGGAAAGCGCCCGCGGCCGCGAAACCACCCCGCGCCTGCGCCCGCGCCGCGGAGCGTTCCAGCTCGAGGGCGACCTGTTCGTCGGGGGATGCCGCCGCTTGCGCCCGGTGCCAGGCTCGGCGGTCCGGGTCGATGTCCGGATCGGTCGCCTCAGCGAGCGCACGGTGGACCTCGCGCCGGTCCTTCAGCCCGGCGGCCCGGTACACGGCGGACCGAACCAGCGGATGACGGAAAACGACCTCGGGGCCGAACGCCAACAGGCCCTCCGATTCGACGGCTCCCACGGTTGTGTCCCGGATGCCAAGGGCCTCAGCGGCACGTCTGACCAGCATGGGATCGCCGACCGGGTCGGCCGCCGCCACGAGCAGGAGGCGGCGCGCCTCATGCGGCAGGTTCGCCAGCCGTCGCGCGAAGCTCTCCTCGATGCTCGCGGACAAGGGCACGTCGGGCGGCAGCCCGAAGCCGCCCGCGAGCTGCGTCGGTGTCAGCCCGCGCGGGAGCTCGAGCAGCGCCAGCGGATTGCCCCGCGTCTCAAGGACGATGCGCTCGAGGACGCGATCATCCAGCGGCGCCGGTAACGCGGACTCGAGCAGGGCCCGCGCATCGCGATGTCCCAGGGGATCGACGCGAAGCTCCGGCAAGCGCGCGAGAGCATCGCCCAACTCGCGGGTGGCGAACAGGAGAGCGATCCTCTCCGCCAAAAGACGACGAGCAACGAACGTCAGAGCGCGGGCCGACGCGCCATCGAGCCATTGCGCGTCGTCGACGATGGTCAAGAGCGGCCGGTCCTTCGCGGCCTCCGCCAAGAGCCCCAGAACGGCCAGTCCGACGAGGAACGGGTTGGGAGACGCCCCTGCGTACAGGCCGAACGCGACGCCCAGTGCGTCGCGCTGGGGCTGCGGGAGTCGCTCTGCGCTCTCGATGAACGGTGAGCACAGGCGCTGGAGTGCGGCGAATGGGAGTTCCATCTCCGCCTCGACGCCGCTGGTTCGGCCGATGCGATACCCCTGCCCGGCCTCGAGCGCGTACTCGAGCAGCGCGGTCTTGCCGACGCCCGGCTCTCCGTGGACCACAAGGACGCTAGCGTGTCCGCCACGCGCGGTCTCGAGGAGCCGGTCCAGCGCGGCACGCTCGCGCTTGCGTCCGACCAGGCGCTCGCGCTCGACGATCACCGCTGACGGCGCTGCCGTATTCATCGTCGCGGCAGTATGCCCGAGGCCTTCCCGACCCGCGGACTAAGGAAATCGGGGATGCGATCGCCCCCGCTCGCGGTGAGGATTCGAAGTGAGCACCGACCCCCCTCGGTGCTCGAATGCCCTGCGGCGATCTTCGGCCAGCCTGACGCGATCTCGCGAGTCGGCGGGGCAAGCGACGAACGCCCTGAGAGGAGAGATCCATGAGCAAGCAGCACCCGGTCGATGCCGCCGAGTCCCGACCCAGCCTCGATCCCCCGGAGGCAAGTCCTCAAGCTCGGAGCCGCGGGGGCCGTCCTGTCGGCTTTGAGCCCCATGCTGGCTGCTGAAGCCTTTGCCAGGGACCCCAAGGAGAAGCCCAAGGGATTTCCCGTCTACGCACCCGTCCCGCAGTCCGCACTGGGCCCGGCCGCCGAACGCACTAGGGCTACCACGTCGGACAGGTCGAGCGGAACCTCTACTGGGTCACCGACGGCACCTACCAGGCCGCGTTCCTGACGACGTCGGACGGGGTGGTCCTGTTCGATGCGCCTCCGACCATCGGTCATAACCTTCAGCGAGCGATCGACGAGATCGCGAACGCGAACGGCGTGAGCAACAAGGTCACCTACCTCGTCCACACGCACCACCACGCTGATCACGTCGGGGCCTCCTCACTGTTCGGCAACGACGTGGTCCGGATCGGGCACGAGGAGACGCGACGGCTGCTGCTGCGGGACAACGACCCGGCGCGCCCGGCCCCCACCGAGACGTTCAGCGATAACCGGACCCTGGAGATCGGCGGCGAGCGGATCGAGCTCGCGTGGCATGGCCCGAATCACACGCCCGACAACAGCATCATCCACTTTCCCGACCACGACGCCCTGATGATGGTGGACATCGTGAACGCAGGCTGGGTGCCGGTCTACCTCGTCAACCTCTCCCAGGACATCCCGGGATACCTGTCGATGCCGGCCACGGCGCTGACCTACCCGTGGTCGACCCTCATCAGCGGCCACCTTGGCCGGCTTGGCACGCGCGACGACGTCGTCGTGCACCAGCAGTACATGGCAGACCTGGACGCGAGCATCCGCACTGCCCTGCAGACGGTCGACCCCACGCCGTTCTTCGTGAACTACGGTGCGAACTCCTGGGCCGCGGTGAAGGGGTACCTGGACGCGGTCGCGGACGCCGGGGCCGCGCCGGTGACTGCGAAGTACACGGGCGTCCTGGCGGCCGCCGACGTCTTCACGCCAAGCGTCTCCTTCTGGCTGATGGAGTCGATCCGGCTCGACCTCGGCTTTGGCTCCTTCGTGCACCCGTGACCGCGGCCGCCGGCGTCGACCCGTCGTCGGCCGGCTGGTGCCGAGCGAATCCTGACCCAACCGCCAGATCCGCAATCCGCGTCACTTAGGGTCCGCTCGACGACGTTCGGTTGCGTCAGCCGCCCGAAGGCGCGTGAGGCCTTCTCGCACAGCCTCGTGACGGGTTGGATAGAGCAGGCTGGGGTCGAGTGCCAGGCGCTCGGCCGCGTCTGCTTGGCCGCAGGCTGAGCCGTCGCGGAGAAAGACCAGGTCCGTGGGCTTCGTCCCGTCCGCCAACAGGTCGGCGCGAACCCACCCGATGACGGCTCCCTTCAGGTCGCGCACGGGAAGGGCTCGAACGGCGTAGACGGTATTCATGGTGGGTTTGCTCCAGTCTCGGTGTGGCGACCTCTTTGAGGCGCCTGTTGCCGACAGTCGGCGGCGCCGCGATCCTGTCAACCCCCAAATTCCGTGACCGGTGACCCACCTGGAACGGGGACCCTGGTGGCGGAATCCTGCAGACCCTCGGGCTGACTTCGATGCAACTCCAGTCGAACGACTGGATGTTGTGGCCGCGACGTTGACACGTCGTCGTTCCCGCCGACGCTCGACATTACCCGTCATTGCGGGCTGATTCATGAGGGGTGGTGATGGAGATCCCTGTGTGCCCTGATTGTGGCGGCACCTCTTGGGAGTCGGTCGAGGACTACGGCGGCGGCTCGAAGCGATATGAGCTACGCGCGCACGGCTGGGCGCTGGTCGGCGACTGGCTGGACCTGCGCGAGACCGACTACCGCTGCCGCGACTGCGGCTACGACCCCGCAGACGGCGAGGGCAACGACGAGCTCTGGGACCTGCTCAACGACATCGACACGGCCCCGACGGCCGAGGCGGAGTCCGGTCGACCGGCTCAGGGTCTCTCATTGAAGCTCTGGCAGGACCGTCCGGCGGCGTGAAGTTGCGTACTAGGGCGAGCGAGTCGGCGGCGATGTTCGTACGGAGCTCTCGGAATGACCTTCCCAAACCATTAGCGGAAGGATTCGGATCGCCTGTCGAGCTTATCCAGAGTCAGACGACGTGAATCGGGTTTGCCAGCCGATCTTCGAACTCAGCCCGGCGCCTCGCGCCGTCTGAATCGGGGAGTGTCAGGCGAACACTCCCAGAAGAGTCATGCGCACTACCGAATTCGTCTGTGAATCAGGCGAACTCACGGCGCTGGGCCGATTGTACGACCGTGGCCTGACCAACGGCGTGCGCAGGACGCCGACTTATTCGTTGACCGACGTTTGGTACGACCGGCTCGCGGGTTGTCCCAGAGCGGCTGGGAGAGCAGGTCGGACAACGCACGATCCCGCGGGTCGTCCGGCAGCGCTCGCCGTTCAGACCGTCGGTTCGCTACGGACCGCATCGCTATACCTCGGCTGCCATCGCGCGCCTGGATTGGCCAGCCAGTCATCGAACCGGGTCTCGCCCAGGATCGCCCCATCGCCCGGAACGAGCGTGCGGTCACCCAGCACGACCCCGAAGGACTGGGCCTCGGGGTCAACAAGCACCTCGCGCGGGTCCTTCTGTGCGCTAAGGACCCGACGGATGAGGATGTCGAGATGGAACCGTTCGGGCCCCGCGATCTCGACCATGCCGTTCACGGGCGACCCCTCGGCGATCCGACCCACGGCTGTCGCGACATCATCTGCTGCCATCGGCTGGAGGAGCACCGGGGCGATGCGAATGGTGTTGCCGTCGACGGGGGCCTCGGCGATGCCCTTGATGACCTCAAAGAACGGCGTCGCCTTGACGATCGAGTAGGGGATGGGCGACGCCTTGATCAGCTCTTCCTGGGCTTTCTTCGCCCGGAAATAGCCGCTCTCGGACAGCAGTTCCGCTCCCACGACCGACAACGCAACGTGATGTCCGACGCCGGCGGCCTCTTCCGCGGCGCGGAGATTGCGCGTCGAGGTCTCGAAGAATTCGAGCGCTGCCGCGTATTCGAACGAGGGCGAGTTCGACACGTCGACGACGACCGCGGTGCCGTCAAGGGCTGTGGCAAGTCCCTCGCCGGTGGTGGTGTTGATCCCCAGACTTGGTGATGCGGCGACCGCTTCTTGTCCATGCTCGCTGAGCATCGTCACGAGCTTCGACCCGATGAGCCCGGAGCCGCCGATGACGATGATCTTCACGGTGAACCTTCTTTCGCTAGTCGCTCGCCTGCCAGCGCCGGAGCCTCAGATGGCGCCCCGTGGACCCACTCCGTCACTCGAGCCCGCCTTTAGCCGAACGTGCAGTCGACCGTGACCTTGTCCAGGGCGCGCTCGAGGACGGCGAGCTCCTCGGTCGTCGAGTCGGGACACGAAGTACTCGGCGATTCCGCGGGCGTGGACCGGCGCCGTCTCGGTCAGGCGGCCGACGCCGGCGTCGGTCAGCGCGACCACGACGCCGCGTCCGTCGGCATCGGCGTCGGCTCGTCGAACCAGGCCTTCCTCGACCAGGCGGGCGACGCGGCGGGTCATGCCCGACCGTGAGATGAGCGCCCGGGTCGCCAGTTCGGTCATGCGCAGCTGGCCACCGGCGCCGGCCAGCTGCGCGAGCACGTCGAAGTCGGCCAGCGCCAGACCGGTCTCCCGTTCGAGGTCCGTCTCGAGCTGGCGCACGAGCGTGGCATGTGCCCGCAGCAGGGAGCTCCAGGCGTTCAGGCCGCGCCGCCCCGGCAGCTCGTCCTCGACGAGCCGGTGGAGAAGGCCGGCGAGATCGGGTTCCGAAGGTACTTGCATGCGCAACCAAATAGGCGTAGGGTGTTTGCAGCTGCAAGTATAGCAGCGAAGCAATCCGGAAGGAAGCGCCCATGATGGCCACCCAACTCAAGCCCGACCTCGACCAGTCGATCAGCCGCCGATTCGGGACGCTGGCGGACGACGCCCGCGTGCGCGCGAACGACCGCCGCCCTCGAAGCGCAACGGCATCAGCGTGCTTCGGGCCGCCGACGCCGCGGAAGCGAGGCGCATCGTGCTGGGCCTCATCCCGGATGGATCCGAGGTGTATCACGGCGCCTCCGAGACGCTCGACGATCTCGGGCATCACCGACGAGATCGAGAAGTCCGGTCGCTACGAACCCGTTCGCCCGCGGATCTGGAGCATGGACCGCGCGACCCAGGCCGACGAGATCCGCCGCCTGACGGCAGCGCCCGACGTGATGCTCGGCAGCGTCCATGCCGTCACCGAGACCGGAGTCGCTGATCGCGGCCTCGATGAGTGGCAGCCAGCTCGGCCCGTACGTCAGCGGCGCCGGGCGGGTCATCCTCGTCGTCGGGACGCAGAAGATCGTGTCCGACCTCGAGGAGGGCCTCCGCCGCATCGACGAGTACGCCTTCCCGCTCGAGGATGCCCGCGCCCAGGCGGCGTACGGCATCCACAGCGGCGTGAACAAGGTCCTCGATCATCAACCGCGAGATCGCCCCCGGCCGGATCACCGTCGTCCTCGTCGACGAGGTCCTCGGCTTCTAGCGCAGAACATGGAGCAGCACATCATGGCCACCACAGATCGACACACATCGGAGCGCGAGGTCGTCCTCGTCGAGGACGCCCACATCCGCCCGATGATGGGCCTCGAGATCCTCGAACCCCTGCCGTCCGCGCACATCCCGTACGCGCAGGTGGACCCGTTCATCCTCGTCCATGAAGGCGTCGTCCCGGCCGACTTCGGGGCGAGCGTGGACACGACCCACCCGCATCGTGGCTTCGACAACCTCTGGTACGCGATCTCGGGCTCCTCGAGCACCGGCCACAGCACCGGTCCCGGCGGCACGATGGAGCGGGCTCGGCTGGAGACCGGATCGCTCCTGAAGCTCCGGACCGGCCGCGGCGTGCTGCACGCCGAGGCGCTCGGCGAGGACGAGATCCAGGCGGGCACGGCGCAGCGAGATGCGCAGCGTCCTCTTCTGGGTCAACCTCGCTCGCAAGGACAAGGGAGCCGAGCCCAGCGCACAGCTCCTGCAGCCGCAGGACATCCCCGTCCGACAGGACGGCGACGCGATCGTCCGCACGCTGGTCGGGGAGGGCTCGCCGGTCGAGCTCGGGACACCCGGGCTCATCCTGGACGTCGAGTTGCCGAACGGGCGGATCCTTCAGCAGCCCGATCCCGTCCGACTTCAACGGCTTCGTCTACCTGCTCGAAGGCGAGGCCGACTTCGGCGCCAACCGACGTCGGGCGAGCCGCTCGCAGATCGCCGTGCTCGGGCCAGGGTAGCGCCCTGACCGTGGCCGACGCGCAGCCCGGGACGCGGTTCATGCTGATGGCCGGCAAGCCGTATGGCGAGACGCCGGTCTACAACGGGCCGTACGTCGACTGACGCAGCGCCATGACCGACTACGGACACCCGATCACCTTCGGCCTGAGCCTCTATCCCTCGGTCGACCAGCTCGGGGAGACGAGGCAGCTCGCGCAGGCGGCGGACGCAGGCGGGCCTCGACTACCTGGCCATCCAGGACCACGCCTACAACCCCGAGTTCCTCGACGTCTGGACGCTGATCAGCTACCTGGCGGCCGAGACCGAACGCATCTCGTTCGTTCCCGACGTCGCGGACCTGCAGCTCCGGCCACCGACCATCCTCGCCAAGGCCGCCGCGTCGCTCAGCGTGCTGAGCGGCGGCCGGATCGTGCTCGGCGTCGGCGGTGGCGCGAGTGCCGGCGGCATCGCCGCGATGGGCGGCACCCGGCGCAGCGGACCCGAGATGGTCGCGTTCACCGAGGAAGCGCTGCAGATCATGCGCCGCGGCCTGGCAGGCGGCGTCGTCGAGTTCCACAGCGACCAGCACGACGTCGAGCGGCTACGAAGCCGGACCGCTGCCACCGGCGCCGATCCCGCTCTGGCTGGGCAGCCAAGGGCCCCGGATGCTGGCCGTCACCGGACGCTCCAGCGACGGCTGGGTGTCACCGCTCAGCACCTACACGCCGCCGTCCGCGGTTCCGGCCATGCAGCGAGCTGATCGACGAGGCCGCGCGCGCGGCCGGCCGCGACCCCGCAGCCGTGCGTCGCATCTACAACGTGGTCGGCGACGATCGGTGGCACGGTCGAGCGGTCCCGGGCTGACGCGGCGACGTGGCGACCTGGGTCGACACGCTCACCGAATGGTGTCGACCTGGGCTTCGACACGTTCATCTTCTGGCCGATGACCGCGCCACTGGACCAGTTGGAGATGTTCGCCACCGAGGTCGCTCCGGCGGTGCGTGAGCGCGTACGCGAACGTCGCGGCCCAACATGACGTCGAACGCCTCGCGTCAGGCCCCGATATGTCACGGCGGCGGCCGGACGCCCGATGGGAGATGATCGATGGCGCCTGAGAACGAGATCGACACCGCGGTTCCTCCGAGCGGACCGGGGTGCGTCGAATGCCTCGCATCCGAGGGCTGGTGGTTCCATCTCCGGCGCTGCGCGGCATGTGGCCACGTCGGTTGTTGTGACTCGTCGCCTTCCCAGCACGCGAGCCACCACGCGGCGGACGCCGGCCATCCCATCGTCCGGAGCTACGAGCCGGGCGAAGACTGGTTCTGGAGCTACGCCACCGAGGCGTTCGGCGGGGGCCCGGCCCTGGCGCCGCCGGAACACCATCCGCTCGACCAGCCCGTACCGGGACCGGCCGGGCGCGTGCCACGTGACTGGCAATCGAGACTGCACTGAACGACATGGATCAACGAGTTCGAAGGACCCCGCCGCGAAATCTCGTGCCGCGGCGTGACCGAGCCCACACACTGGCGACGCTCAATATGTGGACGCAGGTCGTCGGCAAGATCCGCATGGCCCAGATGCCCGCGCTCAACCATTGGTGGCATGTGCCGCTATACGTGTCGCCGCGCGGCCTGACCACAGGTTCGATGCCGTACGGCGATCGCCTGTTCCAGCTCGACTTCGACTTCGTCGACCATCGCCTCGCCGCGGAGGACAGTGACGGCCGATCGTTCACGATCGATCTGCGGCCGATGTCGGTCGCGACCTTCTATCGAGCCGTGATGGATGGCCTCGCTTCCCTCGCCATCGATGTGCCGATCCGGACGACGCCGGTGGAGGTAGACGTCGCCATCCCCTTTGAGCAGGACGACGAACACGCGACCTACGACCGCGACCACGCGAGGGCCTTCTGGCATGGCCTGAGTACCGCCCATCGGCTATTGACCCAGTTCCGCGGTGGCTTCATCGGCAAGGCGAGTCCCGTCCATTTCTTCTGGGGCGGGTTCGACCTGGCCGTCACCCGCTTCTGCGGGCGCACGGCGCCGCTTCATCCCGGAGGAATCCCGAATTGTCCCGACTGGGTCATGCACGAGGCGTATAGCCACGAGGTGAGCAGCGCGGGCTGGTGGCCGTCGAGCCCCGAGCTTGGGCCGCTCTTCTACTCGTACATGTACCCCCAGCCCGATGGTTTTCCACGAAGTCGGATATCGCCCGATCACGCGACCTTTGATGCTGGCCTCGGGTTGTTCGTGTTGCGCGAGGCCGAGTTGAACGTGCTGGATGACCCGGAGGCGATCGGTCCTGGAGTTCCTCGAGAGCACCTACCAGGCGGGCGCCGGCCTCGCCGGCTGGGATCGCGCGGGCCTCGAAGCCGTCCCTCGGTCGGGGGAACGTGCTGAGGCCCTGCCATGGCCACCGCGTCAGCCCCCTCAACCGCGCGAGCCCCAATGACGCCCGACCTGGCGGCTCCGGTCGACGCCGATGACCACCGCCGAGGCGTGACCGGGAGCCGGCAGTTGGTCGTGTACGGTGACTTCGAGTGTCCGCATACGGCCGCCGCGATGCGTGACATCCGTCGTCTGCTGGAGGGCCGCCCGGCATTCGAGGTCGTGTACCGGCACTATCCGCTCCGTGCGATCCACCCGCACGCTCAGGCGGCCGCCGAAGCGGCGGAGGCGGCGGCGCGTCAGGATCGGTTCTGGAAGATGCACGACCTGCTCTTCCGCAACCAGCTGCGGCTCGAACCGGCCGACTTGCGGCGGTTCGCGCAGCGGGTCGGTCTCGACCTCGAGCGTTTCGAGTCCGACCTAGCGGATCCCGCCATTAAGGCTCGGGTCGAGCGTGATTTAGAGAGTGGCGAACAGAGCGGCGTCGACGGCACGCCCAGCCTCTTCATCGATGGGCTCCGCTACCGGGGTCCCCGCGATTCCGACAGCCTGGGCAACGCCTTGGGTCGATAGAGGCGGCATCTAGCAGCTCGTCAGGGGCTCCTGACCATTGATGACGTCCAAGGGACTGCGAATCAACACGAGCCAACGCGTGAAACAACGCTGGGTGTCGGGATCATCGGGGTCAGTCCGTCACGGGATTGGGCCGTCACCGCGCACATTCCGGCCCTGCGCACTCTCCCGAATTGGCTGATCCGGGCACTCAGCGCGCATAGCGCGGACGGCCGCGCGCGGCAGGTGAAGTGTTCGGGGTCAACGCGGTGTTTTGGGGTCGGCGCGGGGGTGGGCAGGCGGCATCGGGTCCCGGTGGTACTTGCATATGCAACCAACTTGGCCTAAAGTGTTTGCAGTTGCAACTTCAGCACACGTATGGAGGCGCCTAATGAGCGCGTTGACGGGCATCCCGACCCCCGAGTATCGGAAGCCTCGTGGCTGGTTCCGGCGGCACATCGGCGATCCGGTGGCGCGAGTCCTGCTTGCGCGTGTCCGCGGACCGGGTGCCGTACTCGAGGTCGACGGAACGAGCGCGACTCGCCGGATCCCGATCATGATCTGGCCCCGAGACGGAATCGATTACGTGGTGGGCCTCTTTGGGATCACGCCCTGGGTGCGCGACGTCCGCGCCGGGCGGTCGGTGCGGATCGTTCGCGGTGGGCGCGCGCGCGCCATTCACCTCCCAGAGCTCAGCCCGGAGGAGACGGCCGAGTACTTGCGCTGGTACGTGGCGAAGTACCCGGGCCAGGGGCGCCGCTATCTCGGCCTCCCGGAGCCGACCGGCACGCTAGAGGAGGCGCAGGCGCTGGCGCCGCG
This sequence comes from uncultured Chloroflexia bacterium, assembly GCA_963831715.1. Taxonomy (GTDB): domain Bacteria; phylum Chloroflexota; class Limnocylindria; order Limnocylindrales; family CSP1-4; genus SPCO01. The sequence goes on from CAWHRB010000001.1 coordinate 815,274, forward strand.
CACCCCGGTCTTCCAGATCAAGGACGCTTGAGCTAGGCGCTGGCTCGGCGCGGCAAGCCACCGATAGCGCTCGACAAGCGCGTCGGCGACAGCAAAATCCTGGGTCCCCTGACGCGCGCCGAAGCAGCCTCGAATGCAACTTGCCAAGGATCCGATGGAGGAGAGAATCGGGTCAGGAGGTCGTCAATGCCGGTCACAGAGGTATTCGCCGCGATCACGGTCCGGGATCGCGACTCTGCCATCGAGTTCTACGAGCGCCTGCTCGGTGCTGCCCCGACGATGCTCCCTGACGACGACGAGGCGGCCTGGCAGCTCACGGGCGGCGGCTGGCTGTACGTGCTGCGCGATGCCGAGCGGGCTGGCAGGGCGGTGGTGACGCTGCTCGTTGACGACCTCGACGAACGGCTCGCCGCCGCCGCCGCGGCCGGGATCGAGCTCGGCCCGGTCGATACGGTCGCGGGCAGCGTGCGCACGACCTGGATCACCGATTCCGATGGCAACCGCGTCCAATTGGGCCAACCGCGCTGAGTCTCGCTCGCCAAGGTCCTCGTTCCACAACCTCGGTATCTGGCCGACGGCTCGGGGGTTCGGAGTCGCCACTCGCGACGCCAACGACACGACGCTGCGATGTCGGCGGGTCTCACCTTCGGCACGCGAATCGAAACGGATCAGCGAAAGGTTGCCCACAAGTAGGAGAGGAGTCGGGGGAGAGGCTCCGCCTGATCCAGAGGACTCCAGACGTTTCTGCCGATGTCGGTGCGAGTTCGAGCGTGGCGCGGACCCGATTTCTGTCGCTCCGGCGGGCAATCAGGTTGAACATGCCGGACGGAGTCAGGTGAAGCATCGTTCAAGTGATCGCGGGATCGACCGTATCGCGTTCGACAACTGTTGGGAAGGGGAGCGGTTCCCGCTGTTCCCACTAGCCCCACTTCGGAGCGGCTTGGGCACACCCACCGGGCCCTTCGTCGCGTATGCAACGGAGGAGACAGGGACATCTGACGCACTCTTGAGATTGCTACGCTGACGCCATGACGGAGGAGACTCGCCGACGCTTCAGGCGCTGGCTTTGGCGCCCGCCGCGGCCGCACGGCGAGGTCCGGCCTGACCGCAACGTCAGCTTCCTCGAGCTCTTCTACGATCTCGTCTACGTCGCGGTCATCGCACAGGCGGCCCATCACCTCGCCGAGCACGTGACCGTCCGAGGGGTCGCCGAGTTCGCGGTCGTCTTCTCGCTGATCTGGGTCGCCTGGGTCAACGGATCTCTCTACGTCGAGCTCCATGGCCGCGATGACGGACGAACCCGCAACCTCGTCTTCATCCAGATGGCCATCCTGGCATTGTTGGCGGTGTTCACCGCCGAAGCGCCGGGTGCTACGGGCCCAGCATTCTCGGTCGTGTACGCGGTCTTCCTGGCCGTCATGACGTGGCAATGGAACAGCGTCCGTCGTCAGGACCGACCCGAATTCATGGCGATCACCGGGCGGTACGAGGCGGGCCTGGTGGTGTCTATCGTGGTGATCCTCGCGAGCGCGCTGCTTCCGCCAGAGCCGCGGTTGGTCGCCTGGGCAGCATTCAGCGCCATGTGGGTCGTCGTGATCGTCCTGGCCGGGCGTTCGGCGGTCGGGCTGAGCCCGGGGGTGACGCCGACCGAGTCGCTGGTCGAGCGGTTCGGCCTGTTCACGATCATCGTCCTGGGAGAAGTCATCTTCGGCGTCGTCGATGGATTGTCCCAGGCGGTGCACGATGCGACGACGATCGCGACGGGGATGCTCGCGCTCGGGATCGGCTTCGGCTTCTGGTGGATCTACTTCGATGTCGTCGGCCGGCGACTGCCACGACAGGACGGGCGATCCCTGGCGAACTGGCTGCTGAGCCACCTCCCGATCACGCTGTCGATCGCGGCGGCCGGGGCCGGGATGACCAGCCTCATCGCCCATGCGCACGAGGCCAGCACGCCCGAGACCACGGCGTGGCTGGTGTCGGGCTCCGTCGCGCTGGGCCTGCTTGCCCTGATCGTCATCGAGCGGGCCCTCGTCGATGCCGAGCGTCTCGTCGGGGTCTATCGACCGCTAGGCATGGCCATCGCCGCCGGAGCGGCGGCAGCGCTCGTCGTGGGCTGGCTACGACCGGCACCGTGGCTCCTCGCACTATTGCTGGGGGCGATCCTCTCGATCCTTTGGGTCTTCGCGGCCTACCGCTTCCTGGGCGCAGACGCCTGGGGGGAGGCAGCGTCGCCCGCAGACTGAGTAGCCGCGCCCGACGCGTGCCCCACGGCAACGAGCCGGGCTGGGTACGGTTGATGCCGGCGGCGGACCAGATGAATCCGCTTCCCCGGCCAGGGCCTCGCAGACGCAAGGCCCGGCCGGGGAGGGGATCAGTCGACGGCGGTGGCGGCCTTGAGGATCAGGTCGGTCACCGCGGACGGCCGAGAGTTCATCGGAACGTGCGAGGATCTGACCTTCGCGATGGTCGCACCGGCTCGCTCGGCCATGAACCGCTGGGTGGCCGGCGGGATGGCGCGGTCCTCGGTGGCGATGAGGTACCACGACGGGATGGTCTTCCAGGCCGGAGGGCCTGAGAGTTCTTCGAGGATCGCGAGGTCGAACGGCCGCTGGGTCGCGGCCATCACCGCAGCCGTGCTCCTCGACACGTCGTGGGCGAAGATGCGGCGGAAGTGACTTGGGGTGATGTAGCTGTCGAGGCCACCCGGGTAGGGCCTGACCGTCAGCGTGTCCGGACCGATCTGGCTGCCCGGGTTCTTGACGATGAGGTCGATCTGCTTCTCGCCCTGGTCGGGCGCGAACGCCGCGATGTAGACGAGGGCCTTGACGTTGGCATGTCCGGTTGCGGCATTGGTCAGCACCATGCCCCCGTAGGAGTGGCCGACGAGAACGATCGGACCGGAGATGGTGTCGAGCACGCTGGACAGGTACGCGGCGTCGCCATGGAGGCTGCGCAGCGGATTGGCGACGGCGATCGCCGTGTATCCCTTCTTCTGCAGCGCCTTGACGCTGTCGCTCCAGCCTGAGGAGTCCGCCCAGGCGCCGTGCACGAGCACGATGGTGGGCTTCGGTCCGCTGGCCGCTGCGGCTGAGCTCGCCGCACTCGCTGCTGCGAAGGGCACTGCGAGCAGTGCGAGAATGAGGGTCAGAAGGAGCGCGACCCTTGCTGGCGCGCGTCGGCTGAGAGTATTGGTGTTCATGGTTTCTCCTTGGTCGGGAGACCTCCTGGATCTCCCGTGTGGTGTGTTTGGGCGTCAATTGCCATGCCGGCCGGCCATTCGCGGCACGTGTCGTGCTGCGCCATCACCGTACGAGGGCTCGGTGATGACTGGCTTCGGTCGCGCGACTGAACCTTCACAGGCGTCGAATCCGGGGTCGCGCGCCAAGTGCGTCGACTGACTCAATGCTGGATGTGTGGCGTACAAGTGAGGTGCCTTGCCCACAGCGGCAACATCGGCGACGTACGGCACAGGCTCCGTGCTCGGAGCCTCGCACCGGAGCGCGGCTCGGTCTGACGAGTGCGCGCGGCTCAAGTCATATGACGGTCATCGCGCCTACCCCGCCGGACACGGACGCGCGCGATCGAGTCGGGTGACGGACGCGAGTCCACGACTCCCATCCCTACTGTCGCAGTTGCGCTCGAATGAGACGCAGGCCCCGGGCCTCCGGCTCTCGCAAGCAAGCCAAGTCAGGCCCGACACACTCCCAAGGAGGATCGCAATGGCCGAAGAACAAACGATGGCAGCTCGCAACGTCGTCCTGGTCCACGGCGGATTCGTCGACGGATCGGGTTGGGAGTCCGTCTACACGAAGCTGCGCGGGGACGGCTTCAACGTGAGCGTTGTCCAGAATCCGACGAAGTCGCTGGCAGACGATGTCACGGCGACCCGCCGAGTGATTGCCGCCCAGGATGGCCCCGTCATCCTCGTGGGCCATTCGTACGGCGGTGCGGTCATCACCGAGGCCGGCAATGATCCGAAGGTGTCGGCGCTGGTGTACATCGCGGCCTTCGCTCCGGACGCCGGCGAGTCCGTGGCAACCCTCATCGCCAACCCTGTTCCCGGCGCGCCGGTGCCGCCGATCCTGCCGCCGCAGGACGGGCTCCTCCTGCTCGACCGATCGAAGTTCGCGGCATCGTTCGCGGGAGACGTCGACGAGGAACTGGCGAAGTTCATGGCCGACTCGCAGGTCCCATGGGGCGTCGACGCCCTGCAGGGGACCATCAGCCACCCGGCGTGGAAGACCAAGCCGAGCTGGTATCTCGTCGCGCAGGACGATCGCATGATCCCGCCGGCGGCGCAGCGCGAGATGTCGAAGCGGGCCGGCGCGACCGTCGTCGAGGCGCCGGGCAGCCACGCGGTCTACGTGTCGCAGCCGGAAGCGGTTGCCGACCTCATCGAGAGGGCCGCCTGAGCGGGAGGCCACGAGCCGGCTTTGACCGGAGGCCGCTCCCTACATTGGGGGCGGCCTCTGCAATGTCTGGGTGACGGACACAGGGTCAGGGCATAGCCGCACTATCGAGGGACGAGCGTCCCATTGCGTCCGAGGAGGATGATGGGGATCCGATGGATTCGTCACTGGGGCTGCTCGGGCGGGATCAGGAGCTCTCTGCGATCGAAGAGCTCGTCGCCTCCGGTGGCGCGCTGCTCATCCGTGGGGATGCTGGCGTCGGCAAGTCGTCATTGCTGGATGCTGCGGCTCGACGCGCGAACGAGCTCGGCATGCGGGTCCTCTCAGCGACAGGCATCCAGGGCGAGGCGGAGCTGCCGTTCGCCGGCCTCCACCAGGCACTGATCCCCGTCCTCGACGGTGTCGACACGCTCCCCGTTCCGCCAGCGGAACGCGCTCCAGACGGCATTCGGGGTAGCGGGCGAGGCGACTCCGGACCTGTTCCTCGTCGGCCTCGCGACCCTCAGCCTCCTCACTGACCGCGCCAGCGAGACGCCGGTCGTGCTCCTCGCCGATGACGCGCAGTGGCTTGACGTCCCGACCGCCGACGTCCTGACGTTCGTGGGTCGTCGGCTCGGCTCGGATCCCTTCGCGCTGCTGGCGGCGGTGCGCGATGGCCTGCCTTCGCCCCTGCTGCGCGGAGGCCTCCGTGAACTCCGCCTCGAACCACTGGACGCGCCCGCGGCCCAGGAGCTGCTCGACCGCCACAATCCGGACCTGCCGTCCCGGGTCCGTCATAGGTTGCTCGCCGAGGCGGCCGGCAACCCGCTGGCGCTGGTCGAGCTACCCGACGCCCTGTCCACGGACCAGCGCCAGGGTGCTGCGACGTTGCCGGCGATCCTCCCCCTGAGCGAGCACCTCGAGCACGCGTTCCTGGCACGCATCTCACGGCTGCCGGATCCGACGCGACAGCTCCTGATGGTCGCCACCGCGAACGAGTCGAACGAGATCGACGAGATCGTCGCCGCCACGGGCACGATCGTCGAAGGCATCTCGGAGGTCAGCCTCGACCCTGCGATCGATGCGGGCCTCGTCCACGCAGGCGGCGGCGATCCTCACGTTCCGCCACCCACTGGTGCGTTCGGCCATCTACCAGTCGGCCACGAATGTCGAACGACGAACGGCGCACACCGCCCTCGCCATGGTCCTCACCGCCTCGCCCGATCGGCGAGCGTGGCACCTCGCCGCCGCAGCTCTCGGTTCGGACGAAGCCGTGGCGCTGGAGCTCGACGCAGCCGCGGACCGCGCGCGGGCCCGAGGCGCCCCTTCCGTCGCTGTCACTGCGCTGGAGCGTGCGGCCTGGCTGAGCGAGGACGCCGGAGGTCGTGGCCGACGCCTGCTGCGCGCGGCCCAGATCGCGTTCGAGCTCGGACGCCCGGATCTCGTGCTGAGCCTGCTGGCCAACGTCGACCCAGCCGTGCTGACGACACTCGAGCGGGCGCGCATGGCGTGGGTTGGCCAAAGCTTCACGGATGGCGTCTCTGCCGACCGAGGGACGGCCGCCGGGTCGCTGCTCGAGGGCGCTGAGGTGGCGGTCGCGGCCGATGACCTCGACCTGGCACTCAACCTCCTGATGAGCGCGGCGTTGCGCTGTTGGTGGGTCGGTGCGGATCCGACCCCGCGGCAGGAGATCGTGTCGTTCGCGAAGTCGCTGCTTCAGAAGAGCGATGATCCACGACTCCTGATAGCACTCGTGGTGGCCGCCCCATTCGAGCTCGGAGGGTACGTGATCGAGCGGGTGACAGCCAGGCGTCCAGGCAACGGGCTCGATCCCTCTTCCGAGCGGCTACTGGCCGTCGCCGCCGCGACCGCGGGCGACTGGTCCACGGCATCCAGGTTCTATGCGTCCGCGATCGACGGCCTGCGTCGGGAAGGCCGGCTCGCGCTCCTTGGACAGACACTGACCTATCAGGCTTGGATCGCCGCCCAGCGCGGTGACCTTCGGTATGCGGGTCCGATCGCGGAGGAGGGGCACCGTCTGGCCGTGGAGACCGGCCAGCCATTGTGGATCGCCCGGGCTCGGGTCACCCAGGCGCTCGTCGCAGGCCTCCGGGGCGAGGAAGGCGCGGCCGAGGCATTCCTCGCCGAAGCCGACCAGCTCGCGCTGCCGCTCGGCGGGAGTGCCATCCTGGCGGACGTCGGTTACCTCCGCGCGCTGATCGCGCTTGGGGCCGGTCGGTCGAGTCACGCCTACCACGAACTGTCCCGACTCTTCGATCCCAACGACCCCGCGTTTCACTACCAGAAGAACTGCGGAGCGATCGGCGACTACGCAGAGGCGGCGGTCCACCACGGAGATCGAGCCGGGGCGCTCGAAGCCCTGGAGCGCGTCGAAGTCGCGGCCGCCCAGACGCCGTCCCCCCGGCTGCACCTGGTCGTCCGTCATGCGCGGGCGCTGCTCGCTCCAGACGAGACAGCGGAGGGTCTGTTCCATGACGCTCTGGAACACGATCTCTCAGCCTGGCCGTTCGACCGTGCGCGGCTTTTGTTGGCGTTCGGAGGATGGTTGCGTCGCCACCGGCGCCAGGCTGAGTCGCGGCCATTGCTGCGCGCCGCCATCGAGGCGTTCGACGCGCTCGGTACCGTCACGTGGGGAGACCGTGCTAGAGAGGAGCTTCGAGCCTCGGGCGAGACGAGCCGGAAGAGGTCCGTTGCGTCGTGGGATCAACTCTCGGCGCAGGAGCTTCAGATCGCCCAGATGGCCGCGAACGGGCTATCGAACCGAGATATCGGCCAGCGGCTCTATCTCTCGCATCGCACGGTCGGGTCGCACCTCTATCGCGTCTACCCCAAGTTGGGTATCACGTCGCGAGCTCAGCTTCATGGGGTCCTCAACGCCCAAGCCCTGATCCCGACCTGACCGTCCCGCCGCCGAACGTGGTCAGGGGTCCTTCGGGACGAAGTCGTGAGTGTGTGTGATGGCTGGCGAGGAAGGATTCGAACCTTCGATCTCCTGATCCAGAGGACTACCAACGTTTCGCCGATGGTCGGTGCGATTTGAGCGTGGCGCGGTCTCGGATTCGTCGGTCCGGCGCGATCGCCGTGGATTATGTCTCGGCCGCGACGGACACCTCCGAGCCGAACGGCGTCGCCGTCGGCCCGTTGGGCATGCTCGCCTTCGGAGGCGACTGCTGTGGCACCGAAGAGCGCGCGCTGTGGCGATCCGTCGATGGGCTCAATTGGACCAGGGGCGCCCTCGGGCCCGGCATCAGCTAGGCCGAACGAGGTGCGCCGCTGCCAAGCGCTCCCTCGAATGCCTGCGATCCCATGTTGAGTCATTTGACGTCCTTGTGGCCGTGCTCTGGATTACAGCGCCCAGAACGTTGAGTCACGCGACAGAAGCGAGTCGGCGGGCGATCTTCGTAGGGTCGGTGCAGCACCACAAGGTGCGGCCAACGGGCCGACCGGCATGGCGTTTCAGCCCCGGGACTTTGAGCCCGACCAGCGTAAGGAGATCATCATGGCTGAAGCAAGGAACGTCGTCCTGGTGCACGGGGGTTTCGGAAAGAATTCGCGTTTCGACACGCTGGCGACCCGAACCGTCGCGCTCGCGTTCGCGCTCGCCTTCGTCGTCGGAGCCTGCGATGCGTCTGCGCAGGGGGGCGGCGGCGGGAGCGGCGGCGACCTGACCCTCAGCGTCGCCGCCCCCGCCGATGGGGCGGAAGTCTCCGTCCCCTTTGGCATGACGATCGAGACAGACGTCTCGCTCGGACCGCCCGAGTCGGGGAACCATCATCTCCATTTGAACTTCGACGGCGGCACCGACGCAGCCGACTACGATATGGCTTACAGCAACGCGGTCCAGGTCAGCCGTGAGCTGGCGCCAGGCGAGCACACGATCATCGTGTCGCTCCGCAATCCCGACCATAGCGACGCTGGCGCGTCGCAGACCATCACGGTCGTCGTCACGGGCAGTGGCGGGGATGATGCGGAGAGCCCCGTCCCCGCCGCCACGCCCTCGGGCTATGGGTACTGATCTGGGCGTTCCGATGACCATCGAACGCTATCGTCGCTCGACCCGGCGGTATCACGCCGCGGTCTACGCGACGACGCTGCTTCTCCTCGCGACCGGCTGGTGGCTGGCCGGCCGCGAGGGAACTCCGTCGCCACTCGCCCTGGTCACAGGCGTACCGGACGTCGAGCTGCACGTCTGGTTCGGCTGGGCGCTGCTGCTGGTGGCCGTCCTTCCTCTGCCGTTCGCGCTGCGCGGTGTCGCGACGTTCGTGCGCGAGACGATTCGCGTCGACCCGGGTGACCGTGCCTGGTTGGTGCGCTGGCCGATCGCCATCGCCACCGGACGCTTCCCGCGCCACGAGGCCACTTCGATCCCAGCCAGTCAAGAGCTCGAACCGCCATTTGTCGAATCCAAGGCAGTTCGACGCGAGCGCCGTTCCGGCTGTCCAGGCTCACCCCGGATCAGCAGCGCGCCACCGCCCTCGCTCGCTCGACCGAGCAGTTGGTCGATCTCGCCGAGCTCGCGCGCGCGCCCGATGAGGGCGCGGGCAGCCATTACGTCATCTTCCTCCTGCGCCCAAGGTTGGCCAGCCGCTTGCGGCTCGTCGAAGCAGTCAGATGACTGAAGCGACGCCGCCGTGGACTCGATAGCCTCGAAATGCGTCAGAACCATGACGCAGAGAGGTGCTCAGCCGGTACCTCCCTCAGTTGCCCGACAGGCCAGCAAGGAGGACACGATGGGCACGCTGATCACGAAAGACGGGACGGAGATCTACTACAACGACTGGGGCACGGGACAGCCCGTGGTCTTCAGCCATGGCTGGCCCTTGAGCGCGGACGCTTTCGAGGACCAGATGTTCTATCTGGCCTCGAACGGGTACCGCGTCATCGCCCACGATCGTCGTGGCCATGGCCGCTCGAGCCAGCCGTGGAACGGCAACGACATGGACACCTACGCCGACGATCTCGCCGAGCTCGTCGAAGCGCTGGATTTGCAGGAAGCGATCCACGTCGGCCATTCGACGGGCGGCGGTGAAGTAGCGCGGTACATCGGTCGCCACGGCACCGGGCGTGTGGCCAAGACCGTGTTGATCGGCGCCGTGCCGCCGGTCATGGTCAAGTCGCCGACCAATCCAGGCGGCACGCCGATCGAAGCGTTCGACCAGATCCGCGCCGGCGTCGTCGCCGACCGCTCGCAGTTCTTCAAGGACCTCAGCCTGGCGTTCTATGGCTACAACCGGCCGGGCGCGAAGGTCTCCGAAGGCGTCCGCGAATCCTTCTGGCTTCAGGGGATGCGGGCAGGGTTCCCGGCCTCGTACTTCTGCATCAAGGCCTTCTCCGAGACGGACATGACCGAGGACCTCAAGAAGATCGACGTACCCACCCTCGTGCTCCACGGCGACGACGATCAGATCGTTCCGATCGCGGACTCGGGGCTGCTCACCGCGAAGCTCGTCAAGGGTGCGACGCTCAAGGTGATCGAGGGCGCGCCGCATGGCATGTGCACGACACACAAGGAGCGGATCAACGAGGAGCTCCTCGCGTTCATCCAGACCCGCGTCGAGGCGTTGGCAAGGGCGTAGCGATCGCGTCGCAGTGCGGCACGCGCTGCCCGGGTGCGTCTTGGTGATCTTGGTGATCTATGAGACGTCCGGCCGCGCGTGCCGTCCGGTCAACCATCGCCGAGCCGAGAAGGGAGGTGAACGTTCGTGGCCGAGGTGAGGTTCCTAGGGTTCGCCGGCAGCCTTCGCGGGGCGTCGTACAACAGGGGATTGATTCGTGCCGCCGCCGAGCTGGCCCCGGCCGGGATCATCGTCGAGGTGTTCGATCTCAGCGACCTGCCGTTCTACAACCAGGACGTCGAGGATGCGGGCGAGCCCGCAGCGGTGGTCGCCTTCAAGCAGGCCATCGCGCGAGCTGACGCCCTCCTGGTCGCGACGCCCGAATACAACCACGGTGTGCCCGGAGTCCTGAAGAACGCCATCGACTGGGCGTCACGGCCGCGCGTCACGAGCCCGCTTCGCGACCGGGCCGTGGCCGTGATGGGCGCCAGTCCAGGCCACGGATCAACGGCACGCGCCCAGGCGCAATTGCGAGACGCATTCGTGTTCACCGGCGCCTGCGTAATGCCGCTGCCAGAGCTCCTCATCGGAAATGCCGGCGAGCATTTCAACCAGTACGGCAATGTGACGGACCCCGCCGTTCGCGCCTCCCTCGCCGAGCTCATCGAGGCGTTGCGGGCATGGACTCTGCGGATCGAGTTCCGGCGCGCGGCGGCATGACAACTCAGCCGCGGAATAGGCATCCACTCCGGCAAGCAGCTGGCTTCGCAGGCCCCGTCGCGAATCTTTGATGCATGGTCAGCGATCATCGGCGTCGAGCCGTTGAACCAGGTTGAATCCCTTCCGCGCCTGATACGTAGTCAGGCGAGCCTCCTTCCGCCGCAGGTCCTATCAAAGGCGCGATTCGGATCGAACTCAAGCGGTCCACCTGAAGCACACGGCACGCCGCTGCGAGGGCTCCGGCGGATGCCTGCCATCCGGGCTGAGTCATTTGACGTCCTTGTGGCCGTGCCCTGGAGTACAGCGCCCTGAACGTTGAGTCACGCGACAGAAGCGAGTCGCCGGGCGCTCTTCGTAGGGTCGGTGCAGCACCGCGAGGTGCAGACAACGGGCCGACCGGCATGGCGTTTCAGCCCCCGGACTGTGAGCCCGAGCAGCGCAAGGAGATCACCATGGCTAGCGAGCAAGGCCCCACGGCGAGGAACGTCGTCCTGGTGCACGGGGGCTTCGTTGACGGCTCCGGTTGGGAGAGCGTCTACAAGCTCCTGAAGAATGACGGCTACAACGTCAGCATCGTCCAGAATCCGACCATCTCGCTCGCCGACGACGTTGCCGCGACCAAGCGCGTCATCGCCGCCCAGGACGGCCCGGTGATCCTGGTCGGGCATTCCTATGGCGGCGCAGTGATCACCGAGGCCGGGAACGATCCGAAGGTCGCGCGCCTCGTCTACATCGCCGCCTTCGCTCCCGACGCCGGCGAATCGGTGTCCACCCTGATCGCGAACCCGGCGCCCGGCGCGCCGGTGCCCCCGATCCTGCCGCCCGCCGACGGCTTCCTCCTGCTCGACTCGGCGAAGTTCGCCGCCTCGTTCGCGGCCGACGTGGATGCCGATCTTGCCGCGTTCATGGCCGACGCCCAGGTGCCGTGGGGCTTGAACGCCCTCGGCGGCGCGATCAGCGAACCAGCGTGGAAGACCAAGCCGAGCTGGTATCTGGTTGCCACCGACGACCGGATGATCCCGCCGCCGGCCCAGCGACTGATGTCGGAGCGCGCCGGCGCGACCGTCGTCGAAGTCGCGGGTAGCCACGCGATCTACGTCTCGCAGCCCCGGGCCGTGGCGGCTCTCATCGAGAGCGCAGCCACAGGGACCGCGTCAGTCGCGGCGTAGGTGCGCTGCCGCTATAGCCGCCGCCGGCCTCGCCGGCGGCGGCTGGCGGCGCAAGAGGTGGGACGACGGGCGTCCGACTCGTGGTCGTCGTTACGCGGTGACGGCGACTTCGTGTTCGAGCGCCACATGAAGTTGACTACGCGTCGCTACCCCGAGCTTCGGAAAGATCCGGTAGAGATGAGAGCCGACCGTTCGCGGTGAGAGGTAGAGCTCCTGCCCGATGTCGCGATTCGAGAGACCCTCGGCCGCCATCTGCGCGATCTGCAGCTCTTGGGGTGACAGTTGATCCCACGCCCCACGCGATCGAGTCCGCCTGGTAATGCCTGAGGCACGCAGTTCCTGTCGAGCTCGCTCACCCCATCCGATGGCACCGAGGGCATCGAACCGATCCTGCGCGGCTCGGAGCCACGGGCGTGATTCCGCGACCCGGCGATGGCGCCGGAGCCAGGAGCCATAGGCCAGTTCAAGCCGGGCCCGAAGGAATGGCGATGTGATCGGATCACCCGTCAGGGTCGCCGCGAAGGCGCTCTCGGCCTCATCGTCGTCCGCAAGGAAGGCCGACGCGAAGCGAAGGGATTGCACGAGCCAGGGCGTCCGCGCCGAGGTGCTACTCCTCCAAAGCTCGTCGACGACCGCGTTCGCCTCGGCTCGATGCTCGCTGAGTGCCGCAGCCTCCGCGTACTCCGCGAGCCCCCACAGCCGCTCGCCGTGGTGGTATGCCGGATCGGTTGGATCGAACATTCGCCGGAGGCTTTCATAGGCATCCGAGTAGCGCCCCGCACTCAGGGCCGCGAAGCCACGCGCAAGCTGGGCTGCACACAGGACGGCCCTTCCCCCGACCGGTAGGGTCACGCCTTCAGCCTCGCTTGCCAGCCGCTGCGCCAGCAATTCGTCGCCGCGCAGGCCGGCCAAGGCTGCCTGGGCGGTCTTGGCGTTTGCCAGGAAGAGTGTCTGCTTCGTCTCTGCGGCCAATCGAGCTGCCTCATCGGCGGCCGAGCGCGCCTCGGTCCATTGACCGAGCAGGACCCCCATCAAGGCACGAACGGACAGGACCTGAGCGAGGAGCGCCAGCCGACCCTGTGCCCGATACGCCGAGATGGCAGGCGGCAGGAGACTGAATGCCGTATCCATGTCGTTGACCGCCGCTGCGGCAAACGCGGCCAGGTGTGCTCCGAGCGGGTCCAACGTCGGCCCTGAGCGGAGCGTCGCGATCCCGCGCAGGACCGCGGCGTTCTGGCCGAACGGGTCGGCGTGGGCAAGAGTTGCCAGGAGCCGGGGATCGGCCTCGTCAAGGCCGCAGCCGAGCGCCACTTCGACCACCTCTTGCCGCGCCGAAGCCGGCGTGTCGCGCCAGAAGCTTCGGAGCGCCGCAGCCCGCAGGAACCCGAGCGCAAGATCCGTGTCGCCTTCGCGTTGTGCCTGGGCGGCCTGCGACGCCAGCTCGGGGATGCTTTCCAGCCCAGCCGCAATCCCGTCGTCGAACATCTCGCGGATCAAGCGCGACCGGCCGCGCTCCGCGGGCCCGAGTTCCAGCTGCTCAGCTTCATCGAGCAGGCGATCAACGCTGTCGGCCTGTCCAAGCTGGAATGAAAGCTCGGCGGCCTGCAGGAGCCGTCGCGCCCGATTCGGCGAAACCTCGCTGAGCCGAGCTGACTGCTCGAGGGCAGCCACAGCGACTATCGGCGCACCCCGCTGCAGCGCGCGCGCCGCTGCTCGATCGAGTTCATCTGCGACACCCTCGTCCTTGCCGAGGACCGAGGCACCCAGGTGCCAGGCTCTCCGATCAGGTTGGTCCTTGAGCGTTTCGGCAAGGGCGGCATGCGCCGCGCGACGCTCGGCGCGCGATCCATTCTGGTAGACCGCCGAACGAACCAGGGGATGGCGGAATCGCACTCTGTCGCCCTCGAGATGGATCAAATCGGCGTCGATCGCGGACTCGAGAGCGTCGGCTGCACCATCTTCCTCCATGGCACGCGCGGCCACCACGATCTCCCCGAGGCCGGAGCCCTCGTCGGCTGCCGCAACGAGCAGAACACGGCGGGTCGCCCTGGGCATAAGCGCGACTCGGGCCGCGAATGCGCGCTCGAGACGCTGTGTCAGCGGCAACACCGCCGGGAGCGATGCATCGCCCGCGAGCTGCGCCGATAGCGCCTTCGGCAACTCGGTTAGGGCAAGGGCATTGCCGATCGACTCGGCAAGCACGCGGGCGCGCACAGGGGCGGAGAGATTCGGGGCGTGGCGGTCGAGGAGCGCCTTTGCCGAGCGCTCGTTGAGTGGGCCTAGTCGCAGCTCTGGCAGATCAGCTTGAGTGAGCGTGTTGTCGATCCCCTCCCTGATCGCCGCGATCAACGTGATCGCGTCCACGCCCAAACGTCGGGCCACGAATGTCAGTACGTCCAGGGTCGGACCGTCGAGCCACTGGGCGTCGTCCGCGACAACCAGGACCGGTACAGACTCGGCAAGATCGGCGAGCAGATTCAGGGTTGCAAGCCCGACGAGGAAGGTGTCGGGGACCGCCTCGTCGGCCATGCCGAGGGCCGCCCGGATCGCGCCTCGCTGTGGACTCGCCAACTGATCGATGGCGCCGATCCAGGGCTGCAACAGCTGGTGGAGCCCTGCGAACGGAAGATTCGTCTCGGATTCCACCCCGGTCGTCCGCAAGACGCGTATACCGGACGCCTGGGCACGCGCCACCGCCGCGGCCAGGATCGAAGACTTGCCGACGCCGATCTCACCGCGAATGAGAAGGGCACCACCGGTCTGACTGGCTCGGCCGAGAAGTTCGTCCAGTTCCCGCAGTTCCTGCTCACGTCCAAGTAATGGTTGGGCAGCCATCTCGGGACCATCTTCCTCTCCTGGCAGATGGTGGTCCAGCCGCTTGTTGCCTCCATTGCCGGCCGCCCGACCCAGCCACGTTGAGTCAATCGACGCTCGTAGTGCTCGGGTTCGGGGATCGCCCGCCAGGAGGTTGGGTCGGCCGACAGAAGCGACGCTCCCGGCGCCCTTCGTACGGTTTCGGGCAGCGCCACAAAGGCGCGGCAGAGAACCCAATCGAAGCAGCCCGGAGGCAGACATGAACGCCCACATCAACCCACATCCACAGGTTGCCGCCCAGGCGGCCCGCCGGCCGCGAATGTCGTGGCTGGTCATCCTTACGGGAGCACTTCTGATGCTCTCCAGTGTTCCCGCCGCCGCTCTTGCGCGGTCGGCCGACGCGGCCGGAACCAACCTGACCATCGTCCTCGTTCACGGCGGCTTTGCCGGACCTGAGGGTTGGGACGAGGTTCGCGCCGATCTCGTCAAGGACGGCTACACCGTTGTCGCTCCGCGGCTCCGTACCATGCACGCGGCGGAAGACGTCGCCACTGTTCGGTCGGCGCTCGATGCGATCGCCGGGCAGAAGATCCTCGTCGGTCACTCCTACGGTGGCTTCGTCACGACCCAGGCTGCGGCCGGTCGGTCGGACGTCGTCGGGCTTGTCTACACAGCGGCGTTCGTGCCGCGACCAGGCGACTCGCTCGTCAGCCTCGGCGCTGGCTACGCGCCGCCCGCGGCCATCCCGCACCTCCTCTTCGAGGGCGAGCCGTATAACTCACCGGCGATCATCGACCCGGCCCACTACCGCGCCGACTTCGCCGGAGACCTGAATCCCAAGCTCGCCGCGGCCTTCGCCGCAGCCCAGCAGCCGTTCAACTTTCCGGTCTTCTTCGAGCCGGCCGGCCCGACGGCGACGCTGCCGTCGTGGTACGCCCTGTCGGGCGAGGACCTGATGATCGTGCCCGCGCTGCAGCGGTTCATGGCCGAACGGGCCGGCGCGACGATCGTCGTGTTCGACTCCGCGAGCCACGCGGGTGGGTACACCCACTACGCGGCTCGCTTCACCAAGCTCATCGAGCAGGCCGCCGAGGCCTCCGCTCGCTGATCTCCGACTCCATCGCGTCTCCGGTCGACTCTCCTCACCGGAGACGCCTTCCCCCTTCCACCGGTCCGGTGCCGCGACGCGGCTACGGGCAGACGCTCGAGATGTCGTGCTTCGGCGCCGGACCGCTTTCAGATTGGAGCCTCGACATGGCTAGCAATCTACCGGCCGAGAGTCGGCCAGCGTCTCCCGAAACCCCCCTCCGAACACCAGGAGGCTCCGAGGTCCAGACAACCCTTCCGGCTCGCCAGATGCCAATCGACGAGAGCTCACGCACCGACGGGCCAGTACTGCGAGGCAGCCCTGAACGGCGTCGACCTCGGGGGACCAGGTCAACGTATCGACAACTCATATCCCGAGGGCTCGCACCGAGCGAGGCGGCGAATCTCACCGCGTACTTGAATCGACTTCCGATCGACGACCAACCCTGGACCTTGACCCAGGTGAACACGGTCCTGTTCCTTCGTGGTCTTCGCGTCAGCGGACGCTTCGGGCCGACGGACGGGCATTCGCTGGAATTGACTGGACGCCTGATGCGCGGTCAGGAGCTATTGCGGCGAGGGCAGGCAGAACCGGCGGCGACACTGCCAAACGCTCGGCCGCAACAGCGACAAGCTGCTCGAGCCCGGAGCGCCGCGGCTCTCAAACTTTGGGTACGTGCCGCCAGCCGGATATTGGGACGAGAGAGTCGGTCGACACCGCCCTTTTGATCGCCACAGCTCCAGTCCTACAGCGGCGATGGCCAGTGCAGCCACTTCGATCGGCGCGACCGGCGACGCCGCCGACGAGACTCATCCCGTCGATGAGCTTCCGCTCGCGCTCCGGCTTGCGCCACCACGGAGCTCGGCAAGCTGGGCCCGCGCCGCCGCGACGAGCTCCTCGTTGGTGTTCGCGTGGCCGGCCAGACCCCAGCCACCGTCCGGTGCCTCGGTCAGGAGGACCCAGGTCCGGTCTGACAGGGACGGGTTGCCGGCGGCCTCAGCCACGAGGGCCGTCAGCCGGGAGACGACCGCGATCTGCTTGGCGCGGTCGAGCGCGCCGTGGTTGGTCAGCACCTGGACGCGGACGTAGGTGCTGTTGCCGTCGACGTTCGCGAGTGCGGACGCGGGTAGCGAATGCACGAACGCCGCGGTGTTCCTCCGGAACATCGGGATATCTGGGACCTGCTCGATCGCCATCAGCTCGCTCGCCAGGCTCTGCGCCAACGCGTGGGGATCGGCGAAGGTTCCTTCGGCTGCGTACACGTCGACCATCGGCATCAGGGGATCGTCCTTTCACGTGATCGACCGGACCCGGTCATTTTGGATCGGGTCCGGTCGGGCCATTGAGCTCTGAAGGCCTCAGAGCGCCGTCGCTGCCGCGGCA
>CAWHRB010000002.1:0-959127 GCA_963831715.1 uncultured Chloroflexia bacterium
GTTCGACCACTTCCACACCGTGCCGCGACCGACGGACGAGATCACGTTCGAATCGTTCACCACGCTTTCGGCCTTGGCAGCCCTGACGAGCCGTGTGCGTCTCGGCCACATCGTGATCTGCACCGCGTTCCGCAACCCGGCACTCACGGCCAAGATGATCTCGACGATGGACGCGATCAGCGGCGGGCGGATGGAGCTCGGGATCGGGGCCGGCTGGAAGCGGGACGAATGGCTCGCCTACGGCTACGGATTCCCGGAGACGAGTGAGCGTCTCGCGAGGCTCGCCGACGACCTCGGGGTGATCACCGAGATGCTCGCGGGGGACAAGCATGAACACGCCACGTTCGAGGGCCGGTACAGCAACGTCCGCAACGCCATCAATGTCCCGAAGCCCATCCAGCGGCCACGGGTCCCGATCATGGTCGGGGGCAACGGGCCGAACGTCACATGGCGGCTGGCGGCGCGCTTCGCGGATGAGCTCAACGTCGATGGGATGTCGCCGGACGAGGTCCGTGATGCCTTGCCGACGATCCGCGCACGCTGCGAGGAGATCGATCGGGATCCGGCGACCCTCGCGATCTCCGTCCATATCTGGGCCGAGACGGCGACCATCCCGGGTCAGCAGCGCGTCGACCTCCTGGCGGGCTACCGCGAGGTCGGCGTCGACCGGGTGATGGGGCTCGACAAGCGCAGCGCGACCTCGGACGAGGCGCTCGAAGCCTTCGCCGAGGATGCCCGCAAGGCCGGTGTCGAGCTGGCGACACGGACGGCGGAGGCCTGACCGGCACCCAGGCTCGGCTCTCGCTCGATTCCACCGGTCGGCCACATCGCGTCGAGGCGCGTGAGGCGGCTCCATAGACTCGACACCGATGGACGCGCCGACCCACGAACCCGAAACGACCACCGACCACGCGCCCGCCGAGGGCGTGACTGGCCGAATGCTCCACGCCTACGCTTGGATGTTGGCCCATTGGCCAACGTCGGTCCGCTGGCAACTCGCGATCATCATCGTCGGGGTGATCTTCGTGCTGGCGGCGGTCCCATTGATGGCGCGGGTGGCCGGCATCGTGATCAACCTTGGACTGCTCCCCTACCTCGCGCTGATGATCCTGTGCTGGCTCGGCGAGGGTGGCGCGCTCGTCCCGATCCCAGGCGTCCGTCTGCTGAGCTGGGTCACGATCGTCCAGCAGGGAGCGAACCTCGACCCGATCCTCGTGGCCGTGCTGGCGGCGATCGCGATGGCGGCCGGCCAGACGTCGTACTTCGCAGCGGCCCGATACGGCGACCGGTTCGCATCGGGTCGGATCCAACGGTTCGCGCACCTGCGAGTTCCAGGCACGTCGATTGATGCGGCCGACACGGCCGAGGACGTCGACGCCGTGGCTCCTGACGAGGTCGGGCGGTCTCGTCGGCTGATGCGCGGCGGTCGCGAGCGCCTCGAGCGGGCCGGCAGGGCGGTCGCCAGCGGGATGCGATCGCATCCCTATCGGACGGTCTTCTTCGCGTCGATCATTCCCAGCCCGATCACCACGTTGGCGACGCTGACCGCCGCCATGAGCGGCGTCCCGTTCCTGCGCTACTTCCTGCCCGTTGGCGGCCGGGTTCCTCGTGTTCTGCAGCGTGCTGGCGGCGAGCGGCCGAGGGATCCTGACCGCCATGGGCCTCTGACCGCTCGCCGGGAGTTCAACCCCGTTCCGAGACCGGGATCGTCAATCGGATCAGGACGCCGTTCTCGTTGTCGCTCGTCCATACCTGGTCACCCTCGACGAGCACGTCGCCTGGACCGTATGGCGCGCTCACGATCCGCGTCTTCGCACCTGTGGCGGCATCGACCCGGGTGAGGAACGGCTCGACCTCCCGCACCCACACATCAGCCGGGCCGGCCAGGATGCCCCCGAGCCCTCCGGGCGCCAGGCCCGGCACCGTCAGTTGCACGGCGAGCGAAGCGGGATCCAGCCGCACCAGGCCATCCGCTCCTGCGACCCACACCGCTCCGCTGGTCCCGCTGATCTGCATCGGGTCGTGCACGGTCACCTTGGCCGTCACGGATCCGGATGCAGGATCGAACCGCAGGACGGTATCCGCATCGGGGCATACCGCGTAGATCACGCCATCGGCCACCGCGAGGTCTGAACACGGCACGGGCAGCGAGACCGGGTCGCCCAGGGTGCTGTCGGTCGTTGCCAGGCCGACGATCTGGTCGCCGTTTCCGGAGAGGATCCAGATCCGGCCGGCCGCCTCCACGAGTCGACCCTGCGAGAAGACCTTGCGCGTGGGGATCGTCTCGGTCACTTCGTTCGTCTCGGGATCGATCCGGACGAGGTCCTGGGCGGAACACGTCCAGACGGCATCGGTCGAGACGCCGAGGCCGTTGCATCCGTCCGTACTCGTGACCCTCGTCACGATCTCGGCCTGGACATCGCCACTCTCGGGGTCGATGCGGTTGACGTGTCCGTCGTCCCGTTTCACCCAGAGCGAACCGGCTGTGGCCACCAGCCAATCGGGCCCACCGATGACCTTCAGCTCCAGCGGTGCGAACGCGGTATGGGGCTCGGACGGTGGCGGCGACGGTGGTGACGACGATGCCCCGCATGCCCCCACGATGCCTGCGACCACGATCGTCCAAACAACGCGGACGAGCGAGGTGCTCCCTACCCCAACGTGACGCTCGGATCTCGACATCGTGTGTCCTCCTGGGCGGATCAGTCGATCGAGCCTGCGCCGATCCGCAGGGCCGGCCCAGCGAGCCACCTCGTGCCCGGACACCCGTGATTTCCCGGGTCCCCGACCGCCAACGCCGTGCGACGATGCGGGGCCATGGAGTCGTCAGGACCCCTCATCGGAGCGCCCGCGCGGACTCCGGCGCGCCCGAGCCCGCCGATGGCGCTCGTGCTCGCGACGGTTGGCGCCCTCGCGTTCACGGTACTGACGCTCTTCGTTGGCATCGCGAACGGCGCCCCGGTCGAATTCATCGTGCTCGACACGACGATCGGGCTCGTGTACATCGGGTCCGGGGTCATCGCGTGGCTGCGGCGCCCGGAGGTCCTGACGGGACCGCTGCTGATCGCCTGCGGCGTGCTCAACTTCGTCGGGAGCTACGGCCCGACGGGCCACCCGACGCTTTCGTACATCGGCTTCGCCTTCGAGCGCTACTACGACGTCGCGCTCGCGGTCCTCGTCCTGGCGCTGCCGGCCCGACTGCCGACCGGCGCCAGCCGGGTCCTGGCGGTGGGCATGCTCGGAGCGTTCCTGATCCGGAGCGCGTCGCGGCTCTTCCTCCAGGACCCGTCGATGTTCGGCTGTTCCGATTGCCCGCCGAATCCCTTCGCGATCGCGGCCGAGCCGACGGCCTTCATCGCGATCGAGACCGCATCGAACATCGCGATCGCGCTCCTGGCGCTCGCGGTCGCGGGCGTCTGTGTCTGGCGGCTCGTCACCAGTCGGCCGCTCGTCCGCCGGGTCATGTGGCCGATCCTCGCGGCGGGTGTCGTCGCGATGGCGGCTGCTGCGTTCGACGCCTACGAGTTCGCGTTCACGACCGCGACCCAGCAGCCGCTGTTCGAGCTCGCGGAACCGTGGGACGCGGTGATGTCGTGGTCGCTCTACGGCGCTCGGCTGCTCGTCCCGATCGGTTTCCTCGTCGGATCCTTCCGCCTTCGGCAGGCCGGCGGACCCCTGGTGCCACTGGCCGTCGGTCTCGAGCGAGTGCCCTCACCGATGCGCCTGCAGTCGGCCCTCGCTGCGGCCCTCGGGGACCCGGAAGTCCGCCTGCTCCGCCCCGATCCGACCGGTCTCGCCTGGACGGCCGCCGATGGGCGACCGGCCGCCGCACCGGTCGAGGACGAACGGCACGCCGTCACACTCCTCGAGCACGAGGGTCGGCCGCTCGCGGCGATCGTCCACGACCCCGTCCTGCGCGAGGACCCCACGCTCGTCCGGTCGGTGATGGCCGTGCTCCGCCTCGCCGTGGAGAACGAGCGCCTCGATGGCGCGCTCCAGACCCAGCTCGAGGAGGTCCGCGCCTCCCGTTCGCGCCTGGTCCTTGCCGCGGAAGAGGAGCGTCGCCGCATCGAGCGCGACCTCCACGACGGCGCCCAACAGCGGCTGGTCGGTGTGACCATCGCCCTCCAGCAAGCCCGACAGACTGCGGATGCCGCCGAGATCCCGAGTGAGCTCCGCGAGACGCTCACCGTCGCCGCAACGGAGGTCCAGGCCGCGATCCGCGACCTGCGCGAGCTCGCGCGCGGGATCCATCCGGCCCTGCTCGAGGACGAAGGCCTGCCGGCGGCCGTGGCTGCGCTCGGTCGCCGATCGAGCGTGGCGGTCGAAACGCGGATCGACCTGGACCGACGACTGCCCCGCCATATCGAGGCCAGCGCCTACTTCACCGTCGCGGAGGCCCTGACCAACGCGGCGCGACATGCAAGTGCGACGCGGGTCGACGTGTCGATCCGTGATCTCGGCGATCGATTGGAGATCCTGGTCGCCGATGACGGCGTCGGCGGCGCGGACCCCAGCCGTGGGAGCGGACTGGCCGGCCTTGCCGACAGGTTGGCATCGGTCGACGGCCGCCTCAGGATCGATTCGCCGGCCGGGCACGGGACGACGATCCGAGCGGAGGTGCCGCTCCGATGACGACCCCCGACGTCCCGATCCGCGCCGTCGTCGCGGATGATTCCGCCGTCATCCGTTCTGGGGTCATCCGCATCCTCGAGGACGCCGGGATCCGCGTGGTAGGAGAGGCGCGGAGCGCCGACGAGTTGATGGCGGCCGTCGCCGAGAGCACCCCGGACCTCGCGGTCGTCGATATCCGGATGCCACCCGGCGGGAACGCCGGGCTGCTCGCCGCACTCGACATCCGGAAGCAGTACGGCGAACAGGTTCGCGTGCTCGTGCTGTCGCAATACCTTGAACCCGAGTACGCGCTGCGGCTACTCGGTGCAGGGGCGGGCGGCGTCGGCTACCTGCTCAAGGATCGGCTTGCCGAGGCGAGCGAGCTTGCCGACGCCGCCCGACGCGTGGCCGGCGGTGGATCGGCGGTCGATGCAAGCGTCGTCGATGAGCTCGTGCGCGCTCGACGTGCGACCGACCGTCTCAGTCGGCTGACCCCACGCGAGCAGGAGATCCTCGAGCTCGTCGCCCAGGGCCGGTCCAACCGGTCGATCGCTGACGGCCTCGGCGTCACGCCGCGGACCGTCGAGGGCGCAATCACCGTCATCTTCTCGAAGCTCGGCCTCGAGGAGGATGCCCGCGACAACCGTCGGGTCCTGGCTGTGCTGGCCTATCTCGACGGCGCGAGCGACTGACCCGGTCGTTCGAGACGCTGGCAGATCGCGAGCGCGGCGACCACCTCGACGCGAGCTCGTCGGGCGCCGGCGGTGGGCCGGGCAGCGGGTCCGCTCCTTCGGATCGAAGGCCATCGAGGCACAGCCACAGGTAGCGACGCCGGAGCTCGCGCGTCCTCGCCCCGTCGCCGAGCCGGATCGTCGACACCTGCTCGAGGATCAGCGACAGGTCGTCGACGACGACGTCGGGTCGGAGGCCGCCTGCGGTCTTCGTCCGCTCGACGATCCGGGCGTTCAGGTCTGCCGCCCGCACGGACATCGCATACAGCTCCTCGTTCGGGGCGAACGTGCCGGCCAGGTTCATCGTGATCGCGACGGTCTGCGCGTCGAGCAGCCTATGCATGAAGGCGACGAAGGCCTCCCATGGGTCACCGTCGTCGGCGACGGCCGCCTCGGCCTCCTCGAGATAGCGCGCCAGCCCATCGCGGGCGACCTGCCGCAGCAGCTCTTCCTTGCTCGCGTATCGGCGGTACAGCGCGCTGATGCCCACGCCCGCACGCGCCGCGACCGCCGACATCGGCGCCGCGGGATCGGCGGTGAAGACGTCGCGTGCCGCCTCGCGGATCCGCGGGTCGTTGCGCCGCGCCTGGGCTCGCCTGCCGCTCAGGCGCTCGGGAGATCCCATCTGGACAAGATAGCGTCCCGTGGTCCATAATGGAACGGAACACTTCATTCCGTTCCAGCGCCCGAAACGGAGGCAAGACGATGAGCGACAGCGCGATCCGACCGTTCACCCTCGACATCCCGCAGGCCGACCTCGATGACCTGCGCGATCGACTCGACCGGGCTCGCTGGCCCGACGAGCTTCCCGGCGACGTCGACGACGGCGTCAAGCAGTCGTACGTCCGAACGCTCTACGACCACTGGCGGGGCACGTACGACTGGCGGGCGGCCGAGGCGCGGATCAACACCTTTCCGCAGTTCACGACCGAGATCGACGGCCAGAACATCCACTTCCTCCACGTCCGCTCCCCCGAGCCTGGCGCCCTGCCTCTGATCGTCACCCACGGCTGGCCCGGCTCCATCGTCGAGTTCCTCGACATCATCGGGCCGCTCTCCGACCCGCGGGCCCACGGAGGCGACCCGTCCCACGCGTTCGACGTGGTGGTCCCATCGCTGCCCGGCTACGGGTTGTCGGGCCCGACCCGTGAGCGCGGCTGGAGCAATCATCGGATCGCCGCGGCGTGGGTGGAGTTGATGCGTCGCCTCGGTTACGACCGCTACGGCGCCGTCGGCAACGACGCAGGCTCGATGATCTCGCCCGAGGTCGGGCGGCTGAACCCGGGCCACGTCGTCGGCGTCCACGTCACCCAGATCTTCTCGTTCCCATCGGGCGATCCGACGGAGTTCGAGGGCATGACCCCCGAGGAGATGACCGAACTGGGGACGCTCCAGTGGTTCTTCGAGAACAAGATGTCGTTCAACAAGGCCTTCTCGGAGCAACCGCAGACGGTGGCCTACGCGATCAACGACTCGCCGCTCGGGCTCCTCGCCTGGAATGGTCAGCTGCTCGGCGAGGATCTCGACCCGGACTTCGCGCTGACCAACGTGATGCTCTATTGGCTGACCGGGACGGCCGCCTCGGCGGGGCGCCTGTACTACGAGAACGCCCACGTCGAGGATCGCCCGGCCGAGCCGACGACGGTCCCGATCGGGCTGGCCGGGTTCGGCGGCGACTTCAGCGGCATCCGCCGGTTCGCCGAGCGCGATCACGCGAACATCGTCAGCTGGAACATGTACCCGAGCGGCGGGCACTTTGCAGCCCACAAGGCGCCGAACGAGCTGATCGGCGACATCCGGGCGTTCTACCGCTCCCTGCGGTGACCCGGACGGCCGATAGCAGGCCCGTGCGCGGGACGGTTGCGTGGTACGGTATTTGCTCGCCGCCTCTTGTGGCGAAGCTCGCGTGGTCGACTTCCTCTCGAACGGACCGTGCGCCGCAAGCCAGTTCGAGAATATTGGGAGGTCATCATGGCCACCGGTACCGTCAAGCGCGTCGTCGCCGATCGTGGATTCGGCTTCATCGCTGCCGAAGATGAGAAGGAATACTTCTTCCATCGCAACAGCCTCGAAGCGCCCCTCGACTTCGACCGCCTCGTCGGCGGCGAGCGTGTCGAGTTCGACGTCGAGCAGAGCCCCAAGGGCCCGCGCGCCAACAAGGTGCGCGCCGCCTAGGGCGTCCGGCGGGCAGCATGCCCGCTGACAACGCAAGCATCGACCCGGGTCGTCTGACGGCCCGGGTCGATCAATTCCTGCGTCCGCGTCAGCTCCTGATCAGCGGAAGCTACGCAGGAACTCGCGCAAATCTCCTACCAGCAGGTCGGGCTGCTCCATGGCCGGGAAATGGCCGCCGACCGGGAACTCGGTCCAATGCTCGATGGCCCGCTCCGAATCGAGCAGCGTCCGGACGAACGACTCCGACCCGAAGACCGCGAAGCCGACCGGCGCAGGTCCCGGCTCGCCCCATTCCTGCGCGTGCATGCTCTCGTACAGGGCGTGCGCCGCCGACGCGCCTGACCGCGTGAACCAATACAGGCTGACGTTGGCCAGGAACTGGTCGATGTCGACCGCGTCCTCCGGCAGCGCCGCCGACCGATCCGTCCACGCCTCGAACTTCTCGGCGATCCACGCCAGCTGCCCGACCGGAGAATCGGTCAGCGCATAGCCGATCGTCTGCGGTCGAGTCGACTGCAGGCGCAGGTAGCCCTCGTCGTCGGTCGAGCGGGCCTTGAGCTCCTCGACCCGGGCCCGCTCGTCGTCCGACAGACCCTCGCGCTGGGCCGGATCGCCACCCCACGACGCGAACGTGACCGCGGTCGGCGCATCCGAAGTGACGTGCACGGCCACGACGCGCTCCGGGTCGGCGGCACTCATCCCGCCGGCGATGCCGGCGCCGATATCCCCACCGGCCGCCGCATACCGCTCATAGCCGAGACCCTGCATGAGTTGCGCGAACGCCCTGGCGATGCGCCCGCTCGTCCAGCCGGTGTCCGAAACGGGCACCGAGTAGCCGAAGCCCGGGATCGATGGCGCGACGACGTGGAAGGCGTCGGCTGCGTCGCCGCCGTGCCCCGCCGGATCGGTCAGCGGCGCGAGCATCCGCGCGAACTCGATCGGCGAGCCTGGCCAGCTGTGCAGGAGGAGCAGCGGCAACGCGCCCTCGACATCGCTGCGCGCATGCAGGAAATGGATGGGCTGGCCATCGATCGTCGTCATCGATTGCGGGACGGTGTTCAGGGCCGCTTCCTGGGCGCGCCAATCGAAGTCGCTCGCCCAGTGGCCCGCGAGGCGCTGCAGGTAGTCCAGCGGCGCGCCGCGGCTCCAGCCGGTGTCTGCGGGTCCGGCGTCGGGCCACCGTGTTCGCGCGAGACGATCGCGCAGGTCGGCGAGCTCCGCATCGGCGATCGCGACGCGGAAGGGCGTGAAGGTCGACGTTTCGGTGGCCATCGATGTCGTCCTCGATTCGGTCGTTGAGGTTCCCATTGTCGGCCGTGACGTCCGACGCGGTCAGACGCCCGGTGAGAACGGCCAGAACACCGGCACGAGCAGCACCGAGATCGCGAAGAACACCACCATCACGGCGAGGCCCATCTTCCAGTAGTCGCCGAAGCGATAGCCGGCCGCGCCCATCGCGATGAGATTGACGGGCGTCGCAACCGGGGTGAGCAGCGCAGCCGCCGCAGCGACGCTGATCGACATCAACACGGGCCGGACGTCGACGCCCAGCTCGCCGGAGGCGGCCACGCCGATCGGGATCATGATCAAGGCCGTCGCGGTGTTGCTGATGAGCTGGCCGAAGATGGCGGTCACGACGAACAGCCCGGCGAGCAGCCCGTACGGACCGAGGCCTCCGACGACGTCGACCAGGACTTCGGCGACCAGGTCCGCGGCGCCGGACGCGAACATCGCGGTCGAGAGCGGCAGCATGGCCGCGACGAGCACGACGGTCGTCCATGTGATCGAACGGTACGCCCGCTCCACCGACACGACGCGGAGCACGATGAGGGCGCCCGCCGCGAGCAGCCCGGCGACCGCCGGTGGCACGAGCCCGGTGACGAGCAACACGACCATCGTGATCAGGACCCCGATCGCCTCCCACGCTCGCAGCCCGAACGGGACCGCCTGGCGACGGACGACCTCTGGATGATCGACGACCAGGACGCCCGGATCGCTCGCCTTGGCATCGAGCGCCTCCCATGGACCCTGCAGGAGCAGCGCGTCGCCGACGGCCAGATCGACGGGCTTCTCGCCGAGGTCCTCACCCTTGCGCCGGATGGCGGCCACGACGAGGTCTCCGCTCTCCGTCGTCATCCCCTTGAAGACGCGTTCGCCGACGAACGGCGACCGCGGCGGGATGACCACCTCGGCCAGGCCGATCTCGCGGTCGAAGCCGCCCGACCCGGTGAGTGCGCGGCTGCCCGCGCTGTACTCGTCCACGAGCGTGCGCGCGTGTCGGCTAAGGTCGGCGGAGATCGTTTGCGGTGTCCGGACCGGCAGCAGCCGGTCGCTCAGCAACACGGTGACGAGGACGGTTCCCAGCAACAGCGGCACGCCGACGAGTCCGAACTCGAAGAATCCGAAGGTCTGTCCGCGGTAGTCGAGCAGCGCGTCGGAGACCAGCAGGTTCACGTTCGAGCCGGTCAGTGCCAGCTGGGAGCCTGCGTGCGCTCCGAAGCACAGCGGGATGAGCAGCTTCGAGGGGCTGATCCCGAGCCGTGTCGCCGTCACGACCACGACCGGCAGGAGTGCGGCCACGGACGCGTTGACCGTGACGAACGCCGTCAGGAACGCGACGGTCAACATCATCAGGACGAGCAAGCGCGTGCGACTGGCACCGGCGCGGTCGATCAGCTGCTGACCCGCCCAGGCGGTCACTCCGGTCGACTCGAGCCCCTCGCTCACCACGAACAGGGTTGCGATGAAGATGATGACCGGGTCGCCGAACCCGGCCAGGCTCTGCTCGATCGTCAGCACACCGGTCGCCGCCAGGACCAGCGCGGCGCCGATCGCGACCACCTCGACCGGCAGGCGGCCCCACACGAATAGCAGCACGAGGCCCGCGAGGACCGCGAACGTGATGGCGATGTCGCTCATCGCACCGTCGGCGCGGGCGTCACCCGGCCGTCACCGGACCGTCAGGCCTGGACCGGGTATCCCGGCCCGAGTGGCAGCCCAGTGACGAACCACAGGACGAACAGGAGGATCCAGACGATCGCGATGACGACCACGTACGGGATCATCAGCGCGATGATCGTGCCGATTCCGGCGTCCTTCTGGTAGCGCTGCGCGATGGTCACCATGAACGGCAGGTAGACCATCAGCGGCGTCACGACGTTGAGCGGCGAGTCGGCCACCCGATAGGCGGCCAGCCCGGTCTGCGGCGGCACCCCGAGCTGGATGAACAACGGCACGAAGATCGGGGCGAAGATCGCCCACTTGGGCACGATGCCCGGGATGATGATGTCGAGCAGCATGATGATGACGATCATCCCGAGCAGGAGTGGCAGCGCCGGGATGCCGGCGGACTGCAGCCATTCGGCGAGCGTGACGGCGAGGACACTCGGCAGGTTCGTGTAATTGAAGTACGCGATGAACTGGCTGATCATCAGCAGCATGAAGACGAGGCCGGCGAGTCCGGCGAACGTCTTCGTGACCGCCGCGATGACGTCGTCGCTGCCCTTGAACGTCCCCGCCCCGTACCCGATAGCGCGGTGCCGGCGATCAGGAAGAACATCGCGATGATGAACAGCAGGCTGTCCATGAACGGGGTCGTCCCGATGATGTCGCCGGTCTCCGGGTCGCGGAGCGGGGCGCCTTCGGGCACCGTGAACAGCAGGATCAGCGCGAGGAAGCCGAGGAAGGCGTACAGCGAGAAGCGCAGGCCGCGCTTCTCGGCCGCGGGATCGTGGGTGCTCTCGTCGACGGCGACCACCCCCGCGGCGTCGAACGCCCCGAGGCGCGGCTCGACGATCCGTTCCGTCACGATCGCCGCCACGACCGCGAGCACGAGCGACGACACGATGCTGAAGAACCAGTTGGCGACGATCGTCAGCGGCTCGGCCCCGGCCGACCCGAGGGCCTCATTGGTGATCTCGGTCATCATCGCGTCGATCGGGCCGAGGATCGGGTTCACCCCGAACATCGCGCCCACGCCGGCGAAGCATGCCGCCATGCCGGCCAGCGGGTGCCGTCCGACGCTCATGAACGCCGCGGCGCCCAGCGGCACCAGGATCAGGTAACCGGCGTCCGACGCGACGCTCGAGAGCACGCCGACGAAGATCAGGATGAACGCGAGAAGCCGGCGCGGTGACGCGCCGACGAGCAGCCGGATGAGCGCCGCCATCAGCCCGCTCGCTTCGGCCACGCCGGCACCCATCAGCGCGACGAACGTCACGGCGACGACCCCGAAGCCGGCGAAGTTCGGGACGAACGACGTGAAGATGAAGCGGATGCCCTCGATCGAGAGCAGCCCCTTGATGGGGATCGTGACCTCTTCGATGTGCCAGCCGTCCTCGTAGCCCGATCCGAGCTCTTCCGGCTCGGGCTCGATGATCGGCGTCGTCGAGTCCTCGTAGTAGTCGGGGATGACCTGGACGGTGTCGGGGACGACGATCTCCTCGGTCACGCTCACGCCCGCGAACGCCAGCACCGACGACAGGATCACCACGCCGATGATCAGGTACAGGAACATCAGCACCGGGTGCGGGACCTTGTTGCCGGCACGCTCGATGAGGTTCAGGAAGCCCTTCGAGCCGGGGGGCTGGGCGAGCGTGGCCTCGGTCATCGGTCTCGACCCTCCTGGATCAGCGGTTCACGGCGGTGGGCGGGCCTCGTCGTCGCTGGGTCGGGCGGAAATCGGTCGCGAACGTCGCCAGCAAGCGCGTGCCGAAGGCAGTGGCGCCGGTCGGCCGCCAGCCGTCGTCGGTGTCGACGACCATCGGACCGCATATGTCGAGGTGTCCGAACGGCGTGCCGTCGACGAAGTCCTCGAGGAACAGCCCGGCGGTGATGGTCCCGGCGTCGACGCCGCCCATGTTCTTGATGTCGGCGATCTTCGAGTCGAGCATCCGGCGGTACCTGCGGACGAGCGGAAGCTCCCACAGGGGCTCGTCGGTGGTGTCCCCGGCGGTGCGAAGCTGGGCGACGATGCCTGGATCGTTGCCGAGGACCGGGGCGAGAGCGCTGCCGAACGTGCGCATCGCGGCCCCCGTCAGCGTTGCGATGGTGACGATCGCGTCGGCGCCATCTTCCACCGCCAGGGCCAGCCCATCGGCCATGACCAGACGCCCTTCCGCGTCGGCGTTGACGACCTCGACCGTCTTGCCGCCGCGGATCGTGAGCACGTCCCCGAGCCGGGTCGCCGTCCCGGACGGCATGTTGTCCGTGCACATCAGGTAGCCCGTGACGGTCGCCCGGCCGCCGAGCGTGGCGAGCGCGACCATCGCGCCGAGGATCGCCGCGGCGCCCGACATGTCGAGCTTCATCAGCGCGTGCATGGCGTCGGACGGCTTCAGGCTGATGCCGCCGGAGTCGTACATGATCCCCTTGCCGACGAGCGCAAGGTGCCCCGACGAGCGCCCGTTCGGCCGGTAGGTCAGCTTGATCAACCGGGCCTCTTCGTCGCTGCCGGCGTTGACACCCAGCAGACCACCGCAGCCCATCTTCACCAGCGCCTTCTGATCGAATACGTCGATGTCGAGCCCGACCTCCTTGCCCACCTCCTTGGCGACATCGCCCATCCGTGTCGCGGTGAGATGGGTCGCCGGTGCGTTGCACAGGTCGCGCGCGAGGTTCGTCGCGCGGGCCATGACCAGGCCGCGCGCGGCACCAGTGCGCGTGGCAACGGCTCGTCGCCCATCGACGACGAGCGTCAGGCTGGCGAGGGGCGCGTCCTGTGGTCGATCGGCGAACACGCGGTATCGATAGCGCGCGAGGACGACGCCCTCGACCGCTGCCTGGGCCACCTCGTTGGCGCCGAGGTCGTCGATCCCGCGCAGGTCCAGGACGAGCTCCGCGTGACGGTGTGCTCGCTGGGCGAACCACGCGGCGGCGTCGCGGATGGTGGCCGGACGCAGGTCGGCCCGCGGACCCAGTCCGGTCTCGATGACGAGTGGCCCGTCGATCTGTGGGAGGGCGAGCGTCTGGCCGACGGCACCGGAGAAATCCGAGGCATTCGAGGGTCGCCCGATCGAAGCCCGCGCGCTCCGGGACGGCACCATCGG
The DNA here is from genome assembly GCA_963831715.1 of uncultured Chloroflexia bacterium. Taxonomy (GTDB): domain Bacteria; phylum Chloroflexota; class Limnocylindria; order Limnocylindrales; family CSP1-4; genus SPCO01. The sequence continues at coordinate 13,568 of CAWHRB010000002.1, forward strand.
CGGCTACCGGAAGCCCGACGACCGTCGCATCGTCCGGCACGGACGTGGCGACGCGGATGTCGAGCGTCGATCCGCGCCACGACGGGATCGGATCGAAGGTGGTCACCCGTCATGCCCTCCGTCAGCTGAAGGTCATCGTCCCGGCACTGTTGGTGAGTACGAGCTGTGGTCCGTCGATCGCGTAGCTCGTGGTGCCGCTCAGACCGGCGAGGTACACGTCGGCCAACGAGCCTTCGGGACATGCCGCCAGCGTCGACGGACCGGGCGTGATCGTGATACCACCCGCGTCGGCCGTCGTGTATTGACCGGCCACGCGGTTGCAGTCGACCTGCGCGTTGAAGTTCCCGTCGGCCACGAACTCGAGGGTGTACTTCGAGGGGTCAGGGATCGTGGTCGCTCCCGCGAGGGTCGAGGCCGTCCACTGCCACGACTTGCCGGTCAGCGTCTGCGCACTGGCAGACGGGGCAGCGCTCGAACACGCTGCCGTGAGGGCCGCGACGAGGGCCAGGACGATGGCTACACGAAGGGTCGTTCGCACGAGGAATTCTCCCGGGGCGCGCTCGTCGTACGAGGATACGGACCTGCTCCCCGACGGCCGAGGGCGCCGACAGGCGAGCGAGCGCGGGCGCGGGCACGACGCGCCAGCGTCGTACCGAACCGAACGTCTAGCCGTCGTCGAAGGTCGGCGAACCCGCATCGACGATCGCCCTGCGCGGCGACCCGGCGGCGGCGAAGGATCGGAGCAGGGCATCGAGGTCGGTCAACGCCGCCTCGACGTCCGCTCGGGCCTGGTCATGGTGGCCCTCGACGGTGACGAGCACGTCCCTCGTCGATGCGGCGCTCGCGCTCTCGGCCGACTGCCGCCAACACCAGCGGCGCGCGGCGACGTGACCGGCGTAGTCGATGAAGATCACCTCGCCCGGCTCGGGCTGCTCGGTCGCCCCGGATCCCAGATCGGTGAACGATTCGCCGCCGGTCGCGAAGCGGACGGTCAAGCCGCCGCTGATGGACCCGAGATCGAACATCGCGACAGGCAGCGCGTAGCGGATGCTCACCAGATTGCCGATGTCCACGAGCGTGTTGATCGACGGGATCGCGCCCTGCTTCGTCAGCCGCCGCAGGAGCGCCTCCGCCGCCGACCGATAGGCCGTCGGATCGACCCCGAAGGCGCGGAAGGCGCGACGCCACGCCGCCAGGCTGGCCACCTCGGAGAGCGGTGTGTCGCCGAGGCGCTCGAGCACGGCCTGCTGTTCCGCGACGAACGCGTCGGCGAGCTCGGTCGGTGACGGGCCATTCCGGATGCCCTTGGCGTGCAGCACGCCGCCGACGATCGACGGGTAGCGCTCGATGACCTCGGGTGCGTAGTGGAAGCAGCTCACGCTCGTAGTGTCGGGGTCGCGGCCATCCGACGTGCCGCACGCCAGCCATGGCGCTACGCTCCGTTGGTGGCGGACCAGGTGAGGGGCAGCATCCGCGCCGCGAGCGCGCAGTCGGTGACGTTCGTCGAGCTGTTCTTCGACCTGGTCTTCGTGTTCGCGGTCACGCAGCTCACCGTCCTGACCGCACACGACCTCACGCCGGACGGGATCCTGCGGTCGATCCTGCTCGGCTGGTTGATCTGGTGGGCATGGACGCAGTTCATGTGGACGCTCAATCCCGCAGATACGACCCATCCGATCGTGCGGATCGTCACCCTCGCGGCGACCGGTGTAGCGCTGGTCATGGCTGCCTCGGTGCCGCGCGCGTTCGGCGAGGACGCGCTTTGGTTCGCCGTCCCATACCTGCTCGTTCGCGTGCTCGGGCTGTGGCTCCAGGTGCAGGTCGAGCTCGAGCGGGCCGGCGCGAGTCACGCCGGCGTCGTGCGCTGGGTCGCCCTATCCGTCATCGGCCTGGCGCTCGTGTTGGTCGGGGCGCTCGTCGATCCGTCATTGCGGCCGTGGATCTGGTTGCTGGCCGTCCTGGCCGACCTCATCGCCGCCGGCATCGCCGGGCGAAACTCGATCTGGGACCTGAACCCGGCACACGTGTCGGAGCGACACGGGCTGTTCGTGATCATCGCGATCGGCGAGTCGCTCATCGTGGCTGGTTCGACCGTGGCGAACGACGAGCGCTCGACGGCCCTCGCGGTTGCGGCCGCGGCCGCGATCGTCGTCGCGTGCCTGATGTGGTGGACGTACTTCGGCTGGCTGAAGGACGCCCTCGAGCACCTCTACGCGACCGCGCCACCCGAGCGCAATGGCCCGCTCGCCCGCGACGCATTCAGCCTGGGGCACTTCCCGCTGATCGCGGGCATCGTGGGCTTCGCCGTCGCCCTCGAGGAGATCGGCGCCCATCCCGAAGAGCCCGCGCCGGCGGCCGTCCTGGCCTCGCTTGGGATCGGCGTATCCCTGTTCGTGGCGAGCTCCGCACTGTCGCTGCGGCTGTGCGGCGGCCCAGTCCTGGTTCCGAGGCTGGCGATCCTTGGGGTCATGCTCGCCGGGCTGTTCCTCGTCGCACCGCTGCCGCCGGTATGGCCGCTGGTGGTCGTCGCGGCCGCGCTGTCGGCGATCGTCGTCATCGAGGGTGCCGGGCCCGAGGTTGCGCAGTCGCCAGGGCACCTCGCCCAGTCCTCACCTGGGTCCTAGCCGCGCTTCCTCTCCGCGAACGCGCGTAGTCTCGAGCGAGTGTCCGGCGACCGGAAGCAGTCGAGCTCTGCCGCCTCCTCGGCGCGCGTGGCACTCGCGAAGTCGCCGTCCATGCCCTCATAGAGCAGGCGCTTGCTATGGGCCACCCCGGTCCGCGGGAACGACGCGATACGGTGCGCGAAGGCTTCCGCCTCGGCCATGAGTGCGTCGGGCGCGACCGCGCGGTCGATCAGGCCGATTCGCTCGGCCTCCTTTGCGTCGATGTTCTCGGCCGACAGCGTCAGGTACATAGCACGGCCGAGACCCACGATCCGCGGCAGTAGATAGGTCATGCCACTCGTCGGGCTGAGCCCGAGCGGCGTATCGGGCAGGCCGAACTGGGTGCCGGCCGCGGCGAAGCGGACGTCGCACATCAGCGCGAGCTCGAAACCACCCGCGAGCGCGTAGCCGTGGATCGCCGCCACGATCGGCTTTGGACAGTCGCGGAAGGCTGCCGAAACCCGCATGTAGCGCGCGATCGTGTCGGTGAACTCGGCCTCGCCCATCCCGGACATCGCCGTGATGTCTCCCCCCGTCGAGAAGGCTCGGCCACGACCGCTCAGCACGGCCGCGCCGATCTCCTCCGAACGGCCGACTCGATCGATCGCCTCGAGGAGCTCGTCGAGCATCCCCGCGGTGATCGCATTCAACTTGTCTGGCCGGTCGAGCGTGATGAGCGCGATGTCCCGGCGAAGGTCGACATCCACGAGCGCCACTAGGCGACCTCCCCTCGATACGTGCGAATGACCCGCCGCGTCTTGCCGTCCGTCGCGATGCTGCCGGCGTCAAGGAGCGTGACCGCGGCCGTGAAGTTCAGATCACTCCGCAACCGCGACACGATGTCCACGGCCAGCTCGACGCGTCGCTCGGGAGCGACATCGCGGGCGACCTCGACGTCGAGCGGCACGGGGTAGTCAATCGGGGGCGGGCGGTCGAGGAGGACCCGGAACTCGCCGGTGACCACCGGGGCAAGGGTCATGAGCGACGCCTGGATCGCGAGCGGGAACACGTTCACGCCCTTGACGATGAACATGTCGTCGGACCGGCCGAGGATCCTGAAACGGAAGCTCGTTCGCCCGCAGGAGCATGGCGCCGTGAACACCTGCATGAGGTCGTGCGAGCGCATGCGCATCAGCGGGCTGGCCTCGCGACGGATCGACGTGTAGACCACCTCGCCTTGCTGCCCGTCGGTGAACGGCAAGGGGTCGCCGCTGTCGGGGTCGATCAACTCGGCGATCGCGATGCCGGTCGCACCGAAGTGGACGCCACTCCGCTCGTCGCACTCCCCGGAATGGAGCCCGAGTTCGCCGGTCCCGTACTGGTCGCGCGCGACCATGCCCCACGTGTCCTCGATGCGCTCGCGATAGCCGGGCACCTGCAAACCGGCCTCACCGGAGAAATAGCCTCGACGCAGGCCGACCGTGCGCGGCTCGATGCCGAGCTCCTGGGCGACCTCGGCCAGGCGGATCGCGTACGACGGCGTCGACCAGATCGCGACGTCGTCCTTGAGCCCGGCCATCATCCGGACCAGTCGCTCCGAATGACCGACACCGAACGGGATCGTCGCGGCACCCAACGCTTCGAACGTCATGTGATCACTGAGACCGCCCGAGTACAGGTTGTAGTTCATGCACTCGAAGACGATGTCGCCCGGCCGGCAACCCATCGCCCAGAGCGCCTGAGCGCCGACGTCCGAGTAGTCCGCGATGTCGCGGCGCGTCAGTCCGATGCGGATCGGCTGTCCGGTCGTGCCACCCGTCGCCTGGATGCGGACGATCTGCTCTAGCGGGGCGCACTGGTTGACACCGAGGAGGCTGCCGTCGGCCTGCGAGGCCGCGATCTCGCTCTTCTCCATGAACGGGATGCGCGCGAGGTCCTCGACGGTGCGGATCTGGTCCGGCTCCACCCCGGCCGAGTCGAGCTTGGCCCGGTAGAAGTCGCTCGACGCGTGGTTGTAGGCGATCTGCTCCCGCAGCCGCTCACTCTCGAGCTGCCGTACCTGCTCGGGCGACAGGGTCTCGATCGCTTCGTTCCAGAATCGCCGGGACGCTCCGTTCCGATCGGTCCGGCGGGTGCTGGACTCCTGGTCGAGGCCGGGTTGGGTCATGGCGCAAGTCTGCCCGACGACGACCGGCGTGAGCGGCCGCCGGACCCGATCCGGGGAGTCGGCGCTGGCGGCGATCATGAAGTACGTGGCTCACGGCAACCTAATGGCGTGAAGCGGGCTTCAAATGGGCGAGGGACCGCCCGCCATGGGCCAGATCGGTGCGAATCATGCGTGACGCTTCGGCGCCGGCCTCCCTCGGCTCCGGCCGAAACGCCGATCGGAAGCCATAAGGAGGCCGTCAGCCACGTTATGCATGTTCCCGGGCGCCGGACCGCCCAGCCCGGGGGATCGCCCTAGATCCCGCCGAAATCGCCCCCGCCGAAATCGCCCCCACCGAAGTCGCCGCCACCAAAGTCGCCGCTACCGAAGTCGCCGCTGTCGCCCGCGTCGCCGCCGGTGTCGGCCTCGGCCGTGTCGCCCGAGCCGTCGCCGCCATCGGTGGCCTGATCGGCACCGGGATCGTTGTCGAAGAACGACTGCGCGATCGCCGTGCCCACGAAGCTCGCCGCGAGCGTCGCCAGGAACCAGCTGCCCAGGCCGGGCGCGCCGGGCCCCCAGGCACGCTCGATCGTGCCGGGCTGGCGGATCTCTGCCCGCGTCGCCGTGCGTGCCAACGACGCCGGGTCGTCGCCGCGGATCTCACTCGGTGGCACGACCTGGGCGAGTGCCTCGAGCGCCTGGCGACGCTGGTCGGGCGTCAGACGAGCGAACGCCTCTTCGTGCGCACGCTCGACGTCCTCGGGCGGCGCGCTCGACAGCATGTATCGATAGCGGGCGAGCGCCTGCTCGTCGGTCTGCCCCTGGTCGGCGGCCTGCCCGGTGTCGCGTCCGCGACCGAATAGGTTCACGTCGGTCCTCCTTGCCGATCGGATCCGACCGATCGACACGATCAGTGTGCGCTCCATCGGCTTCTCGGGCGAGCGTCGCCCGTCGCTATTCGTCCGGCTCGCAGCCGAGGAGGTCCTCGGCGGGATCGAGCTCGTATTCGTCGGGTCCCTTCACCGTCACGGGGGCGGCGCCGATGGCCCTGACTTCGGCACAGTCGAGATCGGGCACGATCGGCAGGCACGGGTCGTACGACGGGTGGCACGCCGCCGATCCGTGGTCGTGCACGCTCGGACTGGGCAGGGCGGCAGCCGGGCTCGACGACGGGTTCTCGGCCGTCACCGGAGCCCACATCCCGATCCCCTCCTGCTGTGCCTCCTCCTGCGCGGTGACAAGGGCGTCGACGTATTTCACGTCCGGGGGGAACGTCGAGACCTGGCCGTAGCCGAGACGCACGAGGCTGAGGTTGACCATCACCCACTCGCTGTTGTCATCGACCAGCCAGACATTGCGCAGGAGTCGGTCGAACTGGTCGGTCTCGGACTCGTCCTTCTCGAGGAAGACGTCCTGGCCCGCGACCATGCTCGAGTTCGCTGCGGTCGCCAGGTCGGCCATCCGCTTGATCGTCGGATCGGTGGCGTCGGGTTCGGGTGTGTCCATGCCGATGTAGCGCAGCGGATATTCAGTGCCGTTGATGACGACGCGGATGGTGTCGCCATCGACGACGTCGGACACCGTGGCGAACTCGGTCGGCCCGGTCGGGCGGAAGCTGGGCTCCGGGGGGAGCCCTTGGGAGCCTGGGACGCCGCCGACCAACGGCGACCCGACCGCGGTGGATGGCTCGACTTTTGGGGAGCCTCCCGAAGTCCTGACGAGGTTCGTGATCGCGCTGAATGCGAGCAGCCCGAAGAGCGCGACGATCGCGACCCGCGTCAGCGTCAGGTCCGGGCGCCTCGCGAGGATCGACCGGACGCGTGGGGACACACGGGTGGTCGGGACCGCACCCGGGGCGGCAGCGGTGGCCGAGGCCGCCGCGGCCGAGGCCGCCACTGCGGCCGGCGTGCCCACGTCCACCAGGTCTGGCCTGAACGTCGGCGGCGGGAGCGGAGTGGCGGCGCGACGTTGCAATTCGTCGGTCGGGACCGCACCCGGCGGCGGCCAGACGGCGGGTCGCGGTACGGCCGGTGGTGGCGCGACGGCGACGGCGGTGGCCGTTGCGGCGGCGGCCACGGCGACGCCGCCTGCCGGCGAGGAGGCGGGCGGTCGTTCCGTGAGGGCCGGGGCCGCTGGCGCACCGGCTGGGCTGGAGGGCGTCGGCGAGGGCGGTGTGGTTGACGGCGGCTCCGCGACGGCCCCCGGAGGTGCCACCGCCGCTACGACGGCGCCGACCGGGAGCATGATCGGACGGGCGAGGACGGACCGGGTCGGGGCGGTTGCCCGCGGATCCGCGGGCCGGAGGCTTGCGACCGACAGGAGTTCGTCGAAGTCGAATGCGCATTCCGCGCAGAATCGGAAGAAGCCGGAACGGCGCGTCCCACATCGCGGACAGAAACGCGCTTCGCCGGTCATGGGGCTGCCCTCTCGGATTCCTGCACGGCTCGTCCCATGGTCCTCGATCTCGGACCGCAAATCCTACCCGGGTATGGGCAATGACGGCCCGAACGTCCTCAAACCGGTAGCCTCCGACCGGTGACATCGCTCGAACTCGGTCTCAACCTGCCGTACGTCGAAGGCTCGATGGATGGTCGTACGCCGGGCTGGGCCGACATCCTCGCGATGGCGCGGACGGCCGAATCGATCGGTTTCGATGCGCTGTGGGTGTCCGACCATGTCGGATTCGGCGATCCCGACGGCGAGTGGCGCGGCGCCTGGGAGAGCTGGACGCTCCTGGCGGCACTCGCGGCGTCGACCACCCGGGTGGCGCTCGGCCCGTATGTGCTCGCCGTCCCGTTCCGGAACCCGGCGCTCCTCGCCAAGATGGCCGAGACGCTCGACGAGGTCTGTGGCGGCCGGCTGATCCTGGGTCTCGGCGCCGGCTGGAACGAGCCCGAGTTCACGAGCTACGACGTGCCGTTCGATGACCGCTTCGCCAGGTTCGAGGACTCGCTGCGGATCATCACGGACATGCTCCGAACGGGGCGGTCGTCGCACGACGGCCATGTCGCGCGGGCACGCTCGGCGCGGCTCGAACCCCGCGGCCCGCGGCCGTCCGGGCTGCCCGTGATGGTCGGGGCGAACGGACCACGGATGCTTCGACTGACTGCGGAGCTCGCCGATCACTGGAACGGTGGTCTGCGGTCGATCGACGAGGTGCCGGCGCTCCTCGACGACCTCGGTTCCGCATGTGTCGCGGTCGGGCGGGACCCGTCGACGATGACGAGATCGATCGAGGTCCTCGTGCGCAGCATCCCGACCGCCGCACCACCCGAGAACCGCGAGATCCGCGGCGACCCAGCCGCCATCGCCGCCGAGCTGCGCATGTTCGGGGACCTGGGGATCGACCACCTCCAGGTCCAGCTTCGGCCGCGATCAATCGAGGGCGTCGAGGCGTTCGCGGACGTGATCGAGGCGCTGCGATCCGCCTAGCCCCGCGGTCCGCCTAGCCCGCGCGGGTGCGGGGTCTCAGACCGGGTCGTCGAGCGTCACTTCTATCATCGGGGAGTCGGCGGTCATCGCCTCGAGGTCCATGCGCGGCCACGCATGACGGACGATCCATTCGGCGGTGGCACGGCGCTCAGTCGGGTCCGTGATGACACGAGCTGTGGCCGGCAGATCTGCCGAGATCGGGCCTTTGAGGTGGACCGTGAGACGTGGATCGGCGCCCAGGTTGTGGATCCAGGCACGCGTCCGCCCGTGCCACGGCTGGCCACTGATGACGAGGCGGCCGTCGAGGTTGTGGAAGACGATCTCCACGCGCCGTGGTCGACCGGTCCGTCGCCCGGTCGTGGTGATATCGATGAGCCCGCCGCGCGCGAGGAGACGGCGGATCGCCTCGGTTTCGGCGGCGGGGCGATCCTGCGTTGTTTGTTGCATGTGCAACAACGTACGCTTGTCGCTTGCAGATTGCAAGTGGCAATCGTCGCGGGCACGGGTCACGGGGTATGGACATGTGCGGCACGATGGGGGCCGGAGTCGCAGGCCTACATGGAGGAGCACGCATGGTGGCAAACGTCGGCGACCGCATCGTCGTCGAATCGGAGAAGGTCGGGATCGCCGAACGCGGCGGTGAGATCCTCGAGGTCATCCCCCACGAGATCCGAGACGAGTATCGGGTCCGCTGGGATGACGGACACGAATCCGGCATCCGGCCCTATGCGAGCAGCATCCGCATCGAACCATCGGCGCGAAAGCGAGCGCCGAAAGCGGCCAAGCCGTCGAGGGGCTGACGCCGGATGGAGACGGTCACGGTGGTCCTGAATGTCAAGGCCGAGGACGTCGAGGCATTCGAGTCCGGGTTCCGCGAACACGAGCTCGCGGTCTGGCGTGACCTCCAGGATCGGGGACTGCTGATCGCCGCGACCCTCAACCGGCTAGACATCTCGTCCCGGCCGGTCGACGGGGCCGTCCAATACCTCGTCGCCGTGATCTTCGCGTCCGGTGAGGGTCATCACGTGCACGACTCGCACCCGGGCTTCGCGACGTGGAACGCGATCGCGGACACCTACCAGACCGGTCAGCCGATGGCGTTCGGCGGCGAGACCGTCGTGCAGCTCGGGGTCGAGCAGCCGCCCAGCTAGGCCTTGGGCTTGGACGCCCAGCTCGGGTCGTGGCCGGCCAGCCACTCGGTATCGAAGCGGGCCGCCCCGTGGATCGCGGTGAGGCGCAACTCGCCCGTGCCAGTGTTGGTGAACCCGTGCGCCTCGCCGGGAGGGCTGACGACGACGTGACCGCCGTCGACGACGACGGTCCGATCGCCGATCTGGAACGTGGCCTCACCCGACTCGACGATGAACACCTCGGGATACGGGTGTCGATGCAGCTTCGGCCCGACACCCGGACGCGAGTGGACGAGGATCACGCAGAACGGGACCTCACCATGGTCCCCGCCGACGAACTCGTGCGAGTGCTCGCTGTGCTCGAGCTCGTCGAACGCGACGATGTGGCCGTGGCGGCCGTCGGCGTCCTCCGACATGGTCAGACCCAGAACGTGTCGTGGCGGAGCATGAAGGCTGTTCGCTCGTCGTCGGTCATGGCCTCGCCGAAGGAGACCCGGGCGAGCGTCTCGAAGTAGTCCTCGCGCGGCGCACCCGGAGCGAACAGGATCAGCATCGAGGCGTCCTCACCGGACTCGTTCCGGAAGCCGTGGATGCCACCCTCGGGCACGAACAGGAAGTCGCCCGGCCCGGCGTCGATCCAGGTCGTCCCGTCGTACAGCTTGACTGCCCCGGAGATCACGAAGAACGACTCGGAGATCGTCCGGTGGAAGTGCGGGTCGGGTCCGCTGCGGGTCGCCGACATATTCCAGCGATACAGGCCGAATTGGCCGTTGGTCGACTCGCCGGTCGCCAGGTACTCGGCGGTGCCGCCGTTCTTGTAGCGGACCTCCGGCTCGGTGCCGACGCGGCGAAGGCGGGCATTCGCCAGCCCGCCCTCGCCGTCGTAGACGCTCGGTGGGTATGACATCGCGCCTAGGAGAAGGGGTTGTCCCGCCGGTCCTTCAACCGCTCGGCCAGGTCGCGCAACGCATCCGGCAACCCTGACAGCGACCGGGTCGACGCTGGGCTGCGGGTCTCCGGCGGTGGCGGAGGCGGTTCCGGCAGGGACGGCGGTCGACCGGCAGACAGCCACTCATCGAAGAGGGCATCGAGCTGCTCACCGGAGATCCGCTCGGCCAGCCGGATGAACTCCCGTGTCGTCACGGTGCCGCCCTCCTGGGTGCGCGCCCAGTCGCGCAGGATCCGGAAGAAGTCTGCGTCGCCCACCTCCACGCGCAGCGCGTGGAGCGTCAATGCTCCGCGGCCATAGACCGGGAAGTCGAAGAGATGGTCCGGCCCTGGGTCGCCGATCGCGAGATCCCAGAAGCCATCGTCGGCCGGGATGGTCGCGAAGGAGTCGAAGATCTCCTGCACGGTGCCGAAGCCTTCACGCTCGCTCCACAGCCATTCGGCGTATGTCGCGAAGCCCTCGTTGAGCCAGATGTGTTGCCATGCGTGGAGGGCGAGGCTGTCGCCGTACCACTGGTGGGCAAGCTCGTGGACGACGACGAAGTCGTTCGGCCCGCCGAAGAAGAAGACCGGCGAGTAGATCGGCCGTGTCTGGGTCTCGAGGGCGAAGAAGATCGGGGCCACGTCGACGACGCCGCCGGCGGCCGAGAACGGATAGTTCCCGAACCAGCCCTCCTCGGCCGCGATGATCTCCGGCTGGCGATCGAGTGAAGCGAGCGCGTTGATACCGAGTCCAGGGACGCCGGGGACGCTCGTCGCCGTCACCCACGTGTTGGGGTTGGCGGCACTTCCTGGAGGTCCAGCCAATGGTGCTGCCCAACCATCGAGCACGTTGCCGTCCGCCTCGAAGCTGGTCGAGCCGACACCCGTCGAGGAGACGACGCGGTCGAGGAGCACGCCGCGGCCCTGGACGGATTGGTCACTCGCGTACGTGATCGAGACTTCGACCTGGCGCGTCGCGCTGGTCGTGTTCGGCAGGCGGATGGACCAGGTCTCCCAGCCGTCGCTCGGGCCGCTGGCCGCGTGCCACACGCCGCTGGATCCGGTCGGCTCGCACGAGATCTGATCGTCGTCGGGCGTCGATGGGTCGCCAGGATCGATGACGACCTCCCGCAGGTACTGGGTGAGGAATGGGTTCGCTTCGAGGAATCCCGGGCAGGCGCCGACCTCTTGCGAGGTACCGCCGTTCGCATCGGGTAGGGTCGTCCAATCGGTCCCGCCGGCCGTGCGAGCCTCGACGAACAGGAAGTCCCAGCCGGGCTCCGTATCACGGTTGACGTCGAAGGTCAGCGTGGAGCCGCCCGCCGGGACGGGGATGACGCGCGTCAGGCGCTTATAGGCCGGCTCCCCGATCTGCGAGTAGAGCATCTGGGCGCCATCCGTCGGGGTCGCGGGGTCGAGCAGGGGCTCCATCAGCACCGGATCGATCGCATCCCAATACTTGATGCCGTCGGCGCGATATGCGTTAACGTCGAATTGGCCGATGGCCATCATGGCGAGGTAGGGCGCCAGTGGTTCGCGCGCATCCCAAGTCCAGGTCGACCAGCGGCCCGATGTCGTCTTGCGGACAAGGACGCCGTTGGCGATGGCTTCGAGGTCCTTGGGCACCGTGATCCGGAAGCGGAAGCGCGCCTTGTCGCGTGGGTGGTCGTTGGCCGGGAACCAGGTCGCGGCGACGTGGGGTTGCCCGATCACCAGCGCTCCGTCGTCCGTGTGAAGGAAGCCGGAGAGACCGAAGAGGTCCTCGATGGTCTCGGGAACGCCGTCGTAGCGGAAGACCGCCGTGAACGTCGAGCCCTTCCGGAGCCCGGACCGCGGCGTGACGATGAGCTCTCCCTCGGAGCGTCGTGTCCGAGCGTCCTTGCCGTTGACCTTCGCACTGCGCAGGTTCATGCCGACGAAGTCGAGGTTGAACCGCGACAGGTTCTTGGTCGCGCGCGCGGTGATGGTGGCGGTGGCCGGTCAGACGGTCACGATCGGGCTCGTAGCGGACCTTGAGGTCGTACGAGATGACGTTGTAACCGCCGTTGCCGTCCTTCGGGAAGTACGGATCCCCGATGCCCGCCGATCCGGGCGAGAACTCCGCGCCTTGGGCGATACCCGGCGTGATCGCCAGGCAGAGCAGGCTGGCGACGATGAGGCGTGCGAGCGTCCGGCGCATCCAGATCCCTCCCCACGGTCCGACTGGGGGCCTGTCGGGCCTCGCGACAGTGTGCATCACCCGCGTCGCCCTGACGCATTACAAATCGGGTTGGCCACACCCTGTCAGGACGGAGGCGGCTCGTCGTTGTGCACGGCCAGGATGTTGCCTGCCGGGTCACGGAACCACGCGATCGTCGGACCGCCATCCTCACCCGGCCGGGCGATGCCCTTCTCGTCCTGATCGAACCCGTCGAAGCGGGCCATCTGGACGCCCGAGCGGGTGAGCTCGTCGACGGCAGCGTCGACATCCGGGACCGGGAAGTTCAAGACGGTGTAGGTCGCGGGCTCGAAGTCGTCCTTCTGGTAGATCAGGACGCGCTTGCTGTCACTCAGGCGGAGTTCCAGCAACGTGCCGCCATACAACTCGTTGACCTGGATCCCAAGCGTGTCGCCGTAGAACCGCTTCTCTGCGTCGATGTCCTTGGCGGCAAAGCCCGAATAGGCGTTCTGCGTGGACAGCATGAGCTTCCTCCAGTGGTGCGTGGATGCTAGGCCGGAACGCGTTTCGCCAGCATCAACGCCGTCTCAGCCTTCTGTGACGAGGACCAACTTGTCGACCGCCGATTCGGCGCCCCACAGCTCGCCGGGTCGACCGAGCAGCTGGCGCACGGCGGCGTCGGGACTCGGGAGTTCGACCGCGTCGAAGCGCTCGGTCGCCGGATCGAACCGGACGATCGCGTTCGCGCCGAAATCGGTCAGCCACACGATGTCGCGCTCGTCGACGTAGACCGCATAGGCCTGCGGACCGCTGCCGGGGAGCGGCCACTCCTGCCACCCGCCGGTGATCGGGTCGTGGACGCCGACCTGACCGGCATCCCATTCCGCCACCCAGATCCGCCCGCTCGAGTCCGACCACACCCGTCGCGCGCCTTGATCGGGAGTCGGCGGCTCGACGATCATGGCCTCGCCCGATGACGTGTCGACGTGGGCGATATGGCTGCCCGCGAGTGATGCGTACCAGATGTCGCCGGCTGGCGTCGCATCGATGCCGTACGGGCCGCGGCCCTCGGGGTCGTCGAAGAGGTCGATCTCACCGGTCGCCGGATCGAGGCGCCCGTAGATCCCGGCCTGGCCGGTGAACCACAGCATCCCATCGCCGTCGAATGCCGCGGTGTTCAGGTTGGTCTCTGGACGGTCCGCGGGAAGCGGGAAGACGCGCACCTCATCGGTGGCGGGATCGACGCGGACGATGGCGTTCTGGCCACCGTCGGTGATCCATGCCGCGCCGTCGGGTCCGACGATCACGCCGTGTGGCGCGGAACCGCTTCCGAGCGGGATCTCGCGCACGGTGCCGGTCGCTGGGTCGAGGTGTCCGAGCGTGCCGACGTGCTGGCCCGTGTACCAGACGCCACCGTCCGAGGCCGGCGCGACGTCGTGCGGATGCGAGCCGGACGGGACGTCGAACTCGCGGATCGTCAACGCGAACGCGGCCGCGGAGGTCGCAGGCGCGCTCGAGGACTGGGCCGGCGCGGGCGTCGCGGACTCTTCCGGTGGCGCGATGCTGGCGGGCGACGGGCTGGCGGCTGGTGCGCAGGCTGCGGCGACGAGCATGGTGAGCGCGGCCGCCATCCGAAGTCCTCGCATGTCACCAAGTCTGCCCAGCCTGGGGACTGGCTGTCCAACGACGAGTGTCGGGCGACTGATCCCGGCACGCACGGATGCGCCCCGAGCCGTTCGACGGCTCGAGGCGCGGGATACGCGGGGTGGAAAGCGGTCGTCTCAGCGAGCGAAGAACTCGGCGAGTGCCGGCCCGAGCACGCTCGGGTCGACGTTGTGCTCCTGGCCTTCCAGCGTCGTGACGTCGCCGTTCGGCAGTGCGGCCTCGATCGCCCGTGCGGTCGGCCCGAAGAAGTCGAAGCTCGCCGCGCCGATGAGGACGAGGGTCGGGACCGTCACGGACCTGATCTTGTCGACCGGCAGCGAGTAGTCGCCCATGATCTCGGCGTCGTAGGCGAGGGTGTGGGCGAGCGACTCGGTCCACTGCCACCACGGCTGGCTTCGGGCGCCGGCGACGAATTCGGGCGGCATCCCGACGACCTTGGCCATGAAGTACTCGACCGCGTCGCCCCGGCGGTCCTGGGCGACCAGGTCGCGATAGATCTGGGCGGTGTTCGGGTCGGGTCGAGGCCGGCTCTCATCGACGATGTACGGCGGTTCCCAGAGCGCCAGCTTTTCGACCGGCGAGCCGGCGGCCGCCGCGAGCAGGGCCAGGGCTGCACCGGACGAGGAGCCATACAGGTTCGCCGAGCCGCCAGCGGCGCCGATCACGGCGTCGATGTCCTCGATCTCGCGCTCGATGGCGTACGGCTGCGTATCGCCCGACGGTCCGCGTCCGCGCCGGTCGTAGTTGAAGACCGTGAACCCACCAGCGAGCTGCTCGGCGAGGCCGGCGTTGGATGAGCGGTCGACCGAGCCGCCGCTCACGAGGACGACGGCGGGGCCCTGACCGAGGCGGTCGTAGGCGATCGTCGTGCCGTCCTTGGAGGTGACGTACTCGAGGGTCGTGCTAGTCACTGGGATCCTCCTTCGTCGTGTCTGTCGGGGGCAGTGCGGGTCACTCGGCCGCCGGCCCGTAGGTCATGGCCTGCACCCCGGTCGTGAAGGTCCGCGCTTCGATGAGTCGCAGCGGGATGGCCTGGTCCTCCGTCTCGAACAGGCGCTTGCCGTGGCCGACGACGATCGGATGGACGAGCAGCCGTAGCTCGTCGAGCAGGCCGGCCCGTAGCAGGCTGCGGACGAGGGTCGGACTACCGGTGATCGAGATGTCCTTGCCCGGTTGCTCCTTGATCGCCGTGAGGGCCTCGATGACGTCGCCCTCGATGAGGGTCGAGTTCTGCCACTCGACGCTATCGAGCGTGGTCGAGGCGACGAGCTTCGGGGTGCCGTTCATGACGTCGGCGAACGGCTCGTCGCCCGAGACGTTGGGCCAGTACGACGCGAATTCCTCGTAGGTCTTCCGACCGAGCAGCATCGTGTCCGACTGGGCGGCCTGGGAGGCGACGGCCTCGCCCATCTCGTCATTGAAGTACGGGAAATGCCAGTCCTGCGGAGCCTCGACGACACCGTCGAGGGAGATGAAGAGGCCGGCGATGATCTTGCGCATGGTGGTCGTCCTTTGTTGGTCGGGTCGTCCGCTTGGGGCGGTTTCATCTGATAGTCGGAGCCGCCCGACGGTTCTCGACATCGACGTGTTCGGCATCTTGGCGATGGACCGGTCACCGGGTCGACCGGCCGCGGGCTGGCGGCTGCACAATGTCGAGACGACGTCCCCGGTTCCGACCTTCCTGTGACGGCGCCCGTGTGAGGCCCGTGTACGCAAGGAGTCGCTGTGAAGTACATGATCCTGATCCACTCGGATATGGCGTTCTGGGAGACCCTCCCGGAGGCGGAGGCCAACCGCGTCCTCGGCAATCACTACACGGTGATCAACGAGACCAAGGCGTCGGGTGAGCTGATCCGCGTCGAGGGCCTGGGCAACGACCGCACGTTCATCGAGTTCCGCGACGGCACGCCGGCCGTGACCGACGGTCCGTTCGGCGAGGTCAAGGAGCAGCTCGCCGGCATCTTTCTGATCGATGTCGACAGCCTCGAGCGCGCCCAGGAGATCGCCGGCCCGCTTGCCGAATACGGCGTCGTCGAGATCCGGCCCGTCATGGAGGATGCCGGGACGGAGATGTGACCGGCTCCGACGCCGCCCCGGCCGACATCGAGGGCCTGCTCCGCCAGTTGGCGCCGCAGGTCCTCGCCACGCTCGCGCGGCGGAACAGCCAGTTCGACGCCTGCGAGGACGCAGTCCAGGAGGCGCTCCTCTCCGCGTCCCGACAGTGGGCCGACGACGGGATCCCGGACAACCCGCGCGGCTGGCTGATCACCGTCGCCCAGCGCCGGCTCACGGACCAGCTCCGCGCGGATGTCGCGCGGCAGCGACGGGAGTCCGCCGCGGCTGCCCTCCTCCCGCCGGAGGCGTGGCATATCCCCGCGCCGGACGTCGACGACGCCCCGCCCGATGCGGACGACTCGCTGATGCTGCTGTTCCTGTGCTGCCATCCGTCGCTTTCGCCACCATCCCAGCTGGCGCTGACGTTACGGGCCGTCGGCGGCCTGACGACGGCGCAGATCGCCGCGGCCTTCATGGTTCCCGAGGCGACGATGGCGCAGCGCATCAGCCGCGCGAAGGCGACGATCAAGGGAGCCGGAGCGCAGTTCGAGATGCCGCCGGACGAGGAACGATCCGACCGGCTGCGTGTCGTCCTCCACGTCCTCTACCTGATGTTCAACGAGGGCTACACGGCCTCGTCCGGCGAGGACCTCCAGCGACCGGAGCTGACCGCCGAGGCGATCCGCATCACGCGGGACGTCCACGGCCGGCTGCCCGACGACGGCGAGGTCGCCGGGTTGCTGGCACTCATGCTGCTGACCGACGCGCGCCGCGCGGCCCGCACCGAGCCGGATGGCAGCCTCATCCCGCTTGCCGAGCAGGACCGCTCACGATGGGATCGGGACGCCATCCGCGAAGGCGTCGACATCATCACGGCGACCCTCCCCCGCGGTCGGATCGGCCCGTACCAGCTCCAGGCGGCGATCGCCGCGATCCACGACGAGGCGCCGACGGCCGAGGACACCGACTGGCGCGAGATCCTCGGGCTGTACCAGCTCCTCGAGCGTGTATCGCCGAACCCGATGGTGACCCTCAACCACGCCGTCGCGGCGGCGATGGTCGACGGCCCGGCGGCCGGCTTGGAGTTCCTCACTGCCCTGGACGGCGACGAGCGGATCGCCACGCACCATCGCCTCGAGGCGGTCCGCGCCCACCTCCTCGAGATGGCGGGCGACATCGACGGCGCGCGGACCGCGTACAAGCTGGCGGCGCAGCGAACGACGAGCGTGCCGGAGCGGCGCTATCTCGAGGAGCGCGCCGCCCGACTCGCGTGACGCCTATGAGGCGGCCAGCACGAGCGTGCTGACCGCCATCGACATCCTCAATCGTCCTGCGTCGGTCCCCAATCGATCAGCGACGGTCGGAATGCGGAGAGCGCCAGGATCTGGCGCACGTGGCTTCCATCCGGGTGCATCCGATAGAGGCCGAAGAGGCCGTCCTTCTCGAGACGGAAGACGAGCCAGCGGCCGTCGGGCGAGTACGAGCCCAGGTAGGCGTTGGTCACGCCGTCGTGGAAGTTCGTCACCCGGCGGCGATGCGAGCCGTCCCGGCGCATCGTCACGATGTTCGCTGAGTCATCGGGCCGGAAGTGGTTGGCATTCTCGGTCACGGCGATGCGCAGCCCGTTGGGTGCCCAGTCGGCCTTGATCGTCTGGTCCGACCGGAACGGTCGGATCTGCTTGATGTGACTGCCGTCGATGCGCGCGGTGAACAGGCCGCGTGCCGGCTCTTCGGCCGGTGGCGGCCCGACGAGCGTTCCGTCCCAGCCCTGGAAGCTCAGCGTCCGACCGTCAGGCGATACGTTCGGGTCCGTGACGAAGCCGTTCGGGAACGGGCTCAGGACCTGGCGCTGGTCGGTGCCGTCCTTCTTCATGCTCCAGATGGCGACACGGTTGGTCGCCAGGGTGTAGCGCTCGAAGTAGATCCGGCGCCCATCGGGTGAGTACGACGGCTGGTCGTCGAACACGCCGGCTGGCTGTGGAAGGATCCGGAGATGTGATCCGTCGGCACGGACGATCGCGATCCGTGCGCCCGACTCGCTTCCGAGCGCGAACACGATCCGCCGGCCGTCGGGCGACCAGTCGGCGTTGACGGCGTCACCGTCTACGTGGGTGATCTGCCGCAGCCCCGTGCCGTTCGCCCGGACGGTGAACAGCTGCGCACCGGCAGCGGTTCCCGCGGTGAACACGATCCGCCCGTTGTCTCCGGGCATCGTGGCCCCGACCGCAGCCGGGAGACCTAGCAGCGAGACGAGCGCGGCCAGGATGGCGATGGAACGGATGCGCATGGACCTGCCCTCCTTCAGCGATGCGGCGATGTGCCTGCATCAATCAAGGGCGAGGCGACGTCCCCAAATCGTTCCGATCCCGAGTCCGGGCTACGTGTCGCCGCCAGCCGTCGCGAGCCGCCGTCGGATGACCGGTTGGGGCACGCCGCTCGGGTCGAGGCGATCGGCGCCGAGGAACGCCCGCATCCGTTCGATCCCGAGCGCGAACGCGTCGATGAACGCCTCGTCGACAGCGAGTGCGGCGTCCTCGATCCACAGCCCGAGGATCGCGAACGTCGAGCTCTGGCGATCCAGGCGGCCGTCGAAGCGGGCGACGAGTCGGTCGCCCCACAGGACGGGCAGCGCGTAATAGCCGAACTTCCGCTTCGGGGCCGGTGTGTAGACCTCCCAGATGTAGTCGAAGTCGAAGAGCGGCTTGGCCCGTTTGCGGGCGCTGACCGGATCGAGCGGGGCCAGAAAGGTCGCCTCCTCGGTCGTCGTGGTCTCCTTCGGCTTCCAGCCGCGTGGGACGCGGCCGGCCGCGACGGTTTCGATCGCCTTGCCATCCGACGCGAGCGCCCAGCGCGGCCCTCGCCAGCCCTCGACGACCACCTCGACAAGGGTGCCGTCCGCGACGGCCCGATCCCGCCACGCGATCGCGGTCGCACGGTTGCCCTTCTCGTACATGGTGTACGACGTCCCGGTGACCGCCGAGATGCCTTCGAACGCGACGTGCTTGCGGCGCATGAAGTCCTCGGTCTCGGCGTCGGACGCCTCCTCGAGAAGCTCGGGCGGCGCGATGGATTCGGTCGGGGCGTAGACCCGCTCGAATCGCTCTCGGTGATGCACCATTACCTCGCCGACGCGCCACAGGTAGTACAGCGCCACCGCGCTGTCCTTCCGGCCCCGGTAGCTGTCGGTCCGCGTGCGACTCGCCATCGTGAAGTCGCGATTGGTCACCGTGCCGCGTTCCCGGAGCACGCGGCGCATCTCGACGATCGCAGCGTGGTGCTCGTGCTCGACGTCGCGCCAGTGCCCGTTCTCCCGCTCGCGGCGCATCAAGTTCCGCCAGTACGGCAGCTCGTCCATCGGCCGGACGGCGAGCCAGCCACCCCAATCGAAGAACCGCCGCCTGTCGTAGGTCAGCCTCGCCCAGTCATCGGGTCGATAGTCGATGACGCGGCTGTGGAGCATCAGGTCCTGTGCCCGGGCCATGATCCCGAGTGGGTCGAGTTGCAGGTGCTCCATCGCGCGCATGGCGCGCTCGGAGCCGGCGAGACCGCGCCATCGACGGCCGGGCCAGAGGCCCTGCCGGCCGAGGATGAATCGGCGGGCCGTCTGGCGCGAGATCTCCATCGAGGGCAAGCCTAGCGGCGCTAGGCTGTCGACATCATGGTCGACTCGAACCGCCCGCCATCGAACTTGCGGAACATCGGCGACGTCCCGTCGCTCGACGTCTGGGGGGACACCGTCCAGGCGCGGGTGATCGTCGGGAACAACGCGAGCCTCGCCGTGGTCGACCTCGCGCCCGGCGCGATCGTTCCTGAGCATCGCCACGAGCACGAGCAGCTCGGGCTGTGCGTCAGGGGCTCCATCACGTTCACGATCGACGGCGAGCGGCGGGAGCTCGGGCCGGGTGGCACGTGGCGGATCACGTCGAACATGCTGCACGACGCCGTAGCCGGGCCGGATGGTGCCATCGTCGTCGATATCTTCGCCCCGGTCCGTGCCGATTGGGATGCGCTACCACGCTCGACGCCTCGGCCCGCTCGCTGGCCGGAGCTGAGACGGGGGGCTAGCGCAGGACTCGGCCGGGACCGAGGCTACGAGCGAGGCGTCGGGGCTTTGCGGGCCTCGAAGCCCAGCTCCCGGGCCTCCCGCACGGTCAGCCGCTCCGTCCGTTTCCAGGTGAACGCGGTCGCGATCGCGTCCCAGACGGGCGGCAGATCCCAGTACGCCGAGTGCGACCGCGGGAAATCCTTGCCCGAGTGGACGCGCAGGTCGACCACGCTCGCCAGGCCGTCGCTCCGTCGGAACAGGGGCTCGGCTACGAACGACAGGAGATCGCGACTGTCGTAGACGTTCAGCCACGGGACGGGCAGATGCGGCGGATCGGCCTCGTCGTAGGGCAGCGACGGGATGGTGTCGAACGTGTACAGCAGCGGCGCCTGCGAGCCGACCGTGACGCACGCCTCGATGGGCGCCTCCGGCCAGCTCGCGACGAGGTCGACCAGGGCGATCCCGCCGAGACTCAGCCCGACCGGCAGGATGGGCCTGCCCCGGGCGGCACGCCTGACCTCGTCCAGCTCATCCCGCAACACGTCCTGGATCGAGGCTCGGTGCTCGTGATAGCCGATGACGTCGGCGAGCAGCTGGGCGCCGATGGTGTCGAGCAACATCTCGCGCCGGCTCTCGAAGTAGTTCGTTACGAGCCGCAACACCGATGCGCGCCCGACGCCAGTCGGCAGGCTGGCAAGGGAGATCGGGGTCGGGCGCGCCTGGCGGTACATGGCCTTGCGCCAGTTCCCGAGCCGCAGCCCGGAGCGCCGGCGCCATTCCGGCGCGACCACTCGCACATCCCAGCCGCGCTTGCGGACCTGATCCTCGATCCGCGCGACGTTCCGTGCCAGCCCCTCGGATGTCTCGTTCGCGCCGTGGACGAAGAACAGCAGCCCGCTGGGAGCCGGAGGTGGAGGAGCGACGCGGGGGCGGGTTCGACCCGAGCTGGCCATGCGTGGAGGGTAGCGCGGTACGCACGGCGCGAAACCGACCGGTCCCGAGCCGACGTATCGGTGGCTGGACCCCAGCCTGCAAGGAGACCTCGCGATGACCCACGCTCTTCGACGTTCCGCACTGCCGGCGGCCCTGTTCGCCGCGATCGCGATCGTGGCCGCCTGTTCGAGTGGTGGAGCCGCGACCGCGGCGCCGTCCGTGGCCGCCCCATCCTCGGAAGCCCCGTCCGCCGCCGCGTCTTCGGAAGCGCCGGCCGCGATGACCGCTGAGATCAATCTCGCCGACAGCTCGCTCGGCCAGATCATCGTCGACGGCGACGGCAAGACCCTCTACATGTTCCAGCCCGACGAGGCCGGCACGCCGACCTGCTACGACGACTGCGCGACGGCGTGGCCGCCGCTCCTTGCCGACGATCCCGCGTCGGTCACAGCCGGCACCGGCCTGGATGCCACGAAGATCACCGTCGTCGACCGGACCGACGGCGGTAAGCAGGTCAAGTACGGGAACTGGACGCTCTACTACTTCGCCAACGACGCCGCCGCCGGTGACGTCAAGGGCCAGGGCCTGAACGACGTGTGGTACGTCGTGGGTCCCGACGGCGAGCCGATCAAGAGCTAGCCGCACCACATTCGGGGGACGGGGCCGGTGGCGCGAGCCGCCGGCCTCGTGATTCGGTGGGCGGCCTTAGGCCGTGGCGGCCGTGTGGCCCGTGGCCAGCATGTACACGGCCGCCTCCTCGACGCCGTCCACGCCGAGCATGTCGTTGATCGCGTCGTCCATGAACGCACCGACGCCGCACGCCCCGAGGCCCATCGACGTCGCGGCAAGGTACGCGTTCTCGCCCAGGTGGCCCGCCTCGAGGAGCCCGTACCGATAGCTCCGATCCTGATATTTCGGCCGCATGCGCTGCATGACCATCGTCAGGAAGAGGACCACGCCGCACTCGCCGAGGAAGTCCTGCGAGATCGCCTGCTCGACCACGTTCGCCCGGAAGTCGCCGACGCGCACCTGTTCGAGGGCGTGCTCGCGGTAGGCGTAGTGATAGACGCCCGGCTCGATCGCGTCGACGCGGTGGACGACCGCGTACACCTCGATCGGATAGAGCGCACCCGATGATGGCGCGGTCCGCCGGGCGTTGCCATGCTTGTCCGCGGCGATCCCGCTCGTAAGGAACAGCAGGCGCGACAGGTCGGCGGACGTCATCGGTGTGGGGACGTAGTCGCGCGTCGAGCGGCGCTGGGCGATCGCGGTCGCCGCCGACGATCCGCCCTCGAGGTTCGGCGCCGGAAGTTCGACGATCCGTGCGCCCGGATATCTCTTGTACAGCTCGATGGGCTGGCCCCAGTTCGCGACCGAGCCCAACGCGTCGATGATCCCGGGCTTGCTCCATTGGTGATAGATGACGCCGACGTCCGACCCGGCCTCGATCGGCGGAGCGGGTCGAAGGCCCCGCCCGAGGGCGAGTCCCGCGATGCCGCCCATCGTCAGGCCGAACAGCCCTCGCCGCGAGACGACGGCGCGCGCGAGCATCGACGCCGGCCGCACGGGGTCCATGTCGACCGCGGCCGTGGCGCGACGGAGCGGCACGGGAACGGGTGCGAGCGGTTTCGGCTGCCGCAGCGACCGCCAGCGGAACTTCGCGTACCCGATGAGCCGCTCGTTGTTGAGCAGCACGTGAGCAGCGGCGAAGACGCCCATCGCATAGCCGGCGACGGTGTGGTACCAGAAGTCATTGAGGTCCCACAGGTCGGCCACCACGCCGGTGACTGCGGTCCCGACGACGGTCGCAAGCAGGGCGACGGTCGTGAGGAAATCGATGTCGTGGCGGAGTCTGGTCATCGCACTGCACCGTGAAGCGGGTGGCGCGACCGACCCCTCGCGGGCCGTCGCAGTCCCGCGTCTCGGATTCTAGCCCCAGGGAACCATCAGGCTCGCGCGGCGACCCTCGCCTTTGAGCGGGTCTTCGCGCGATCCTTGAGGATCTGGCCCGCGGCGAGCTTGCCCGGGGCGCCCATCACGCAGCCGCCGGGGTGTGTCCCGGAGCCGCACTGGTAGTAGCCATCGATCGGGGTGCGGTACTGCGACCAGCCCGGCGCCGGCCGGAAGAAGAACATCTGCGGCGCGAAGAACTCGCCGGCGAAGATGTTCCCTTCGGACAGGCCGACGGTGCGCTCGATGTCGAGCGGAGTCCGAACCTCGCGCTGGAGCACGAGGTCGCCGAAGCCCGGGAAGAACCGCTCGAGCGTCCGCTGGACGGTGTCGCCCAGGTTCTCCTTCTCGGTATCCCAGTCGCTCTCGCGCAGCTTGTAGGGCGTGTACTGGATGAAGCACGAGAGGACGTGCTTGCCGGGAGGCGCCATGTCCGCATCGATCGTCGACTGGATGGCCATGTCGATGTACGGGTGCTCCGAGTACCAGCCGTACTTCGCGTCATCGAACGCCCGCTCGAGATAGTCGAGCGACGGGCCGATGTTGGTGAAGCCGCGGAACTGGTCGCCCCGATCGCCCAGGGCCGGGAACTTCGGCAGCCCGTCGAGCGCGAAGTTGACCTTCGACGACGTGCCCTGGAATCGGAAGCGCTGGATGTTCTCGACGAGATCGTCGGGCAGCTCGCGCGGGTTGACGAGCTCGAGGAACGTGCGCCTCGGATCGAGCGCGGAGACGACGGTATCGGCGTAGTACTCCGTCCCGTCCTGGAGAGCGACGCCCGTCGCGCGGCCGTCCTTGGTGATGACCGAGTCGACCGGCGATTCGAGGCGGATCTCGGCCCCGAACGACTCGGCGGCCCGGGCGAGCACCTGGGTGAAGCCACCGTTGCCCTTCTTATGGAACGCCCACGCCCCGAACTCGCCGTCATGCTCGCCGATCGAGTGGTAGAGCAGCACCAGCCCGGAGCCCTGCGAGCGCGGCCCGACCTTGGTGCCGATGATGCTCGACGACGCGAGATAGCCCTTGAGCAGGTCCGATTCGAAGTAGTCGTCGAGGAAGTCGGCGGCACTGCCGGTCAGCAATCGGACCGCGTTATGGAGCACGCGCTTGTCCATCTTCTTGAAGCGCGACCCGAGACCGGCCAGGGCGACGAGTTCCTCCGGGTCGTCGCTGAAGATGTCCGGCGGGACCATATCCAGCAACGGCTTGATGGCCTGGCAGACCATCTCCATGTCGTGGCTGTACTGGTCGTAGGCATCCGCATCGTGCTTGGAGTGCCGCGCGATCTCCTGCTGGTTCTGGCCGTGGTCCTGGGTGAAGTAGAGGTACTCGCCATCGAGACCCGGCGCGAACGTCGTCGACATCAGGAGCGGCATGAAGCCGTGCTTCGTCAGCTCGAGGTCGTGGATGATCTCCGGCCGCAGCAGGCTCAACGCGTACGAGAACGTCGTGAACCAGAAGCCCGGGCGGAGCTCTTCCGTGATCGCCGCGCCACCGACGACGTGGCGGCGCTCTAGCACGAGCACCTTCAGACCGGCCTTCGCGAGGTAGGCGCCGTTGACCAGGCCGTTGTGGCCGCCGCCGACGACGATCGCGTCGTATCTGCGGTCGCCGCGGCTGGTGGCCTTGGTCGACTTCGTGCTCCCGTTCTTGCGGGTGGCCTTGGGGGGCTTCATGGGCTTCGGGGCGGTGATCGTCATGTCAGGCCGTCTTTCGCTCCGGGTTGTAGAGCGGCAGCCGCGCCACGTGCGCGGCGACCTGCTCGTAGTGGTGGTCGACGGTGAATTCCAGGTTGACCTTGGTGCCGGTCTTGGCCAGGTCCGGCCGGACCCGGGCGATCGCGATGTGGCGCTGGAGCATCGGCGAGTACATGAAGCTCGTCGCGTAGCCGACCCGCGCGTAGTCGTCGTCGTAGAGCATCCAGTCCTCGACCACCGGCGCGTGGTCCTTGGGCGGGATGAGACCCGCCTCGTTGTAGACCCGATCGTAGTCCCGCCAGTCCACGACGAGGCCGCGCATCGCCCAGCGCGACGTCTTGTCGGCGAGCTCCCTCTCGAGCGCCTTCCGGCCGATGAACGCGCGGTCGTCGCTTTTGAGGTCCTTGAACATCCAGCCCCAGCCGAGCTCGATCGGCGTCGAACGGTGGGCGTCGTTCCAGGCGTAGCGGCTGGAGTCGAAGTCCGCCTCCAGAAGGAGGAGTCCAGCCTCGATGCGGAGCATGTACAGGGCGGCCAGGCCGAACGGCAGCACTCCATGGCCGTCGACCGAGTCCCACACCGTGTCCCAGACGTGGAGCGCGTCTGGCGTGTCGATCCAGATCTCGTATCCGAGGTCGCCGCTGTAGCCCGTGCGGCTGACCGTCACCCCTGCCCCACCGATCTCGCCCTTGGCGACGCCGAAATACGGGATGTGCTCCATCTGCGGCACGAGCCGCTTGAGCAGCGTGCGGCTGCGTGGACCCTGGAACGCCAGCGTGCCGATCTCGCGGCTGACGTCCTCGATGTGGACGTCGTGCTTGCCGATGCGGTCGGCGAAGTAGGCGAAGTTCGGCTCGGCGGACGTGAGCAGGAACTCCTCTCTGGCAGGCCGCAGGATGACGCCGTCCTCGATGACGAAGCCGCGATCGTCGAGCCAGCACGTGTACTGGGCGTTGCCGGGCTGGCACGCCCGGATGTCCCGGGCGAGGACGCCGGCCAAGAAGGCCTCCGCGTCGCGACCGGTGATGCGGTACTTGAACAACGGGCTGGTGTCGAAGATCCCCGCGGCGTTGCGGACCGCGAAGTACTCGAACTTGTCGGACAGCTGGTAGCGGTCCGCGGCGAGGTGGCCCGACCAGTGACTCCAGAGCTGCGTCTCGTTGAGGGCGCTCGTCCGCTCGTGGAACGGCGTCGTCCGGATCATCGCGTGTCCCCTCGCCTGTCCCCTCGGGTCAATCCCGCCGACCTTACTGGCTATTGGACGTTTGCGCAATATCGTCCTACGCTGCGGGCTGTGACCGCCCCGCTCACCACCAAGCGCATGAGTCCTGCCAACCGCCGCGAGACGATCGTCGCGGCGACGGTCGACGTCGCGCGCCGCAAGGGGTTGGCGTCGACGACGGTCCGGGACGTCGCCGCCGAGATGGGCACCTCCTCGGGCCTGATCCACCACTACTTCGGCTCGATGGACGACGTTCTGGCCGCGGCGTTCGAAGTCGTGGCGCGGCAGGACCTGGAGG
Source organism: uncultured Chloroflexia bacterium (assembly GCA_963831715.1). Lineage (GTDB taxonomy): Bacteria > Chloroflexota > Limnocylindria > Limnocylindrales > CSP1-4 > SPCO01. The sequence goes on from CAWHRB010000002.1 coordinate 39,832, forward strand.
TGTCGGCGGTGTCGATGGCCGCGGCCGGCTCGCCCGTCGAGGCACTGCGGATCTTCTTCCGGACGTACACCCCCTCCGACAAGGACTGGGCGTTTCAACTCTGGCTCGACGCCTGGGCCGAGGCGGCTCGACGTCCCGCAGTCCGACGGACGTCCCGCCGGTTGAACCTGGAGTGGCAGGCCCTGCTCGAGCGGACGATCCGGGGCGGGGTGGTGACGGGGGTCTTTGCGTGCGCGGACCCCGGGGGCGCAGCGTGGCGGATCCTCTCGCTGCTCGACGGGCTGGCGCTGCAGGTCGTCGCCCACGGGACGACGATCCGGCGCCGGGACGTCGTGGCGTGGTCGACGGCCGCGGCCGAGCGGGAGCTGGGGTTGGCGTCGGGAGTGTTGCGCTAGGGGCGAGTGTCGAGGGCCGTGCCGATCCTGTCGCTCATGTCGACAATGTCGAGCTCACCGACCGTACCGCGATCGATGAGCGCGGCGCGATCGCCCCATCAGCAGGAACCCGTCATTGGGGAGCCCGAGCGTGCATGGCTGTGCCGATCCTGTCGCTCATGTCGACAATGTCGAGCTCACCCACCGTACCGCGATCGATACGGCGAGCTGGGAACGTCCACCCTGGAGCCCGCTGGCCCGGCGCGTTCAAGGTCCCGTGCGGCAGCCACCGACCGGCGCGACGCGCGTGTCGTTGCGCGACGTCCGCGGTGGCCAGCCACACGAGCCTTCCATAACGCTCGTCGCTGAGGTTTCCGCCAGATGGTCACCACGTGAGCGTTCGTCCGGAAATCCGTGTCATCTGTAGCGTCAGGTGCACACATGACGGGGAGCCCAGGCGGCTCCGAGCGTGGCGCGGAACTCAGGACCTGACCAACGACCGTGTGATGGCCGTTTGGCAGAGATCGGGTGAGGCGCGCCGGGCGACCATGACCGCCCCGATCGTGTCGCTGACGTCGACAATGTCGCGCTCACCGACCACTCCGCGACCAGTGAGCACGGCCCGATCGCCCCAGCAGCAGGAACCCGGCAACTGGGCGAGCGGGCGTGCACGACTGTGCCGAACCTGTCGTTGACGTCGACGATGTCGAGCTCAGCGACCGTTTGGCGCCCCTCGGGCCCGGATCTTCCCTAGGCCCGGACCTCCTGGCGCATGAACAGCACATAGGCTGCCGCGAAGCACGCCACCGTCAGTCCGACGAGCCCGACCACTTGGGGCCAGATCAGGATGAAGCTCTGGTCGAGCGAGAAGAGCGACGGGATGCGCTGCTGTGCCTGGGCGTACTCACCGAGGGTCGCCGGCGTCGAGACCGTCGTGACCTGCGGGTTCAGCAGCGTCAGCGAGGCCTCGCGATAGAGGGTGTCCGGCAGGAACCGCTGGAGCGTCTCGCGCAAACCGACGTTCCGCAGGACCTCCTCGCCGGAACCGGTGATCGGCGCCACGAAGCCATTGATCAGCGACACGATCAGGCCACCGAAGAACGACAGCAGCAGCCACGTCCCGAAGCCGACCAATGCGGACGTCGCCGCCCGACGGATCGCCACGGACAGCAGCATCCCGAACGCCAGCCACAGCGCGATGTACGCCAGGGTCAGCAGGACCCACAGCAGGACCCGCAGGATCTCCGCCGCCTCCGGCACGATCCCGAGCCGGATCAGCGCGAACGCCGTCACGCCGCCGATCATCACGACGAGCACGAGGGCGATCACCGCCAACCCCGCGGAGAACTTGCCGTTGATCACGTCGTCGCGATGGATCGGCTGCGATAGCAGTCGAGGCAGCGTGCCGTTCGCCCGCTCGCCGTTGATGGCGTCGAACGAGAAGGCGAGGCCGAGCAGCGGCCCGACGAGCCCGAGGAACCCGACGACCGACGGCAGCGAGATCTGATCGTTGACCGTCGGCGTCAGCCAGAACAGGGCGATGAAGAGTGCCGGGAAGTCGTTGGCGCCGCTCGGAGCCTCGCGGATCTGCCCGCTGATGAAGTACAGGGGCACCGCGGCAGCGATGGCCATGATGATCGCCAGAACGAGGAAGCGCGACGACAGCAGGTGGTCGCCGAACTCCTTGGCGCCGATCACCATCCACCCCGCACGCGGGATCGAACGCGTGCGCTCCTCGCGCTCGACCGCCGGTTCCGGGCGGGCGGCGCCGGTGTCGGCGGTGGTCGGTGTCGACGTCATACGGGCACCTCCCGGGCTGCGGGGCGGCTGCCCTCCGAGCGCTCGCCGGCGGCAGGGCGTGCGACCGCGCGGCGATAGATGTCCTCGAGCGATGGCACGACCGCGCGGATGGAAGTCAGCGGCAGATGCTCGGCCGCGACGGCTGCCAGCACGGCCGACCGGACCGTCGGTGGATCCGCGGACCGTTCGATCGACACACGCCACGGGTCGCCGGGTCGTGCCCCATCCGAGATCGAGGTCACGCCGCGGACCGCGCGAAGCACGGACTTCGCCCGCTCGACATCGGGACCCGAGTGCACGTCGAGCCCGATCTCGAGCTCCTGCTTGCCCTCGCCGAAGCGCTCGGCAAGCTGGGCCATGGTCCCCTGCCCGATGAGTCGACCGGCCGAGAAGATGCCGATCCGGTCGCACACCGACTGAACCTGGTTGAGCAGGTGGCTGGACAGCAGGATGGCCATGCCCCGCTCGGTGACCAGGCGACGCAACAGCTCGAGGATCTCCGACACGCCGAGCGGGTCGATCGCCGTCGTCGGCTCATCCAGGATGAGGACGTCTGGATCCTTGATCAGCGCGTCCGCGATGCCGAGGCGCTGGATCATGCCGCGCGAGTACTGCTCGACCGGGTCGTCGGCGCGATCGGTCAGGCCGACCTGCACGAGCACCGAAGCGATCGTCGCCTCGGTCTCCTTCCGGTCGAGCCGATTGAGCCGGGCCGTGTAGCGGAGGTTCTCGCGGCCCGTCATCTCGCCATAGAAGCCGACGGCGTCGGGCAGGTAGCCGACCCTTCGCTTGACCTCGAGCGGACCGCGCGACGGGTCGAGCCCGACGACGCGCGCGGCGCCCTCGGTCGGCTCGGTCAGCCCGAGCAGCATCAGGATCGTCGTCGTCTTGCCGGCGCCGTTCTGGCCAAGGAGACCGAAGATCTCCCCGGCGCGGATGTCGAGGTCGAGATGATCGACCGCGACGAGGTCCTCGTAGCGCTTCGTCAGACCGCGCGTCTTGATGCGGATCGGGGCGAGCCCGTCCGATGGCGTCGATCGCTCACCGGCATCGGGTCGTCGCCCGGACCGTCGCTTCGGCGCGATCCTTCCCGGACCCGCGCTCATCGTCGACCGTAGGTCCGGAAGACGTAGAACAGTCCACCGAGGATCAGCACGATGAGCGCGATCCCGACGAACGCCCAGATCGGCGAGGTCTCGACCGTGTAGCGGATCTCGACGGTATCGCCGGCCGTGTTCTCCGTCGACGCGGTCGTGAACGTGATCACATAGTCGCCCGCCACGGCGTCGGTCGACGGCGTGATGGTGGCATTGATCTGGCCGGTCGCCTGCGGATCGATCGAGGGCAGTCCGTCGGCGGGGTCGACCGTGACGGTCCAACCGCTCGGTGGCGTGCCGGTCAGGGTCACGCCACTGATCGGCGCCGTCCCGTCATTGGTGATCTCGAACGCCTGGCTCGTGGCCGAGCCCGCCGAGCCCCGGGTCGACAGGACGCCGCCCGGCGTCGACAGGGACATCCCGTACGAGCCGGTGACGGCGATCGAGAGGTCCGCCTCGACGGTCCGCTCGCCCGCGGTCGCGGTGACCTTGATGGGGTACGTGTCGGCAGGTGTGCCCTCGGCCGGCGTCGCGGAGACGCTGATGCTCTGCGTCGCGCCCGCCTCGACCACCGCCGACGCGGCGTCGGTGGCACCCGTGAGCGTCGTCTCGATCGTCCAGCCGTCCGGGCCGACCGCCGCAGCGCTGGCCGTGACGTCCTGGGCCGTGTCGTTCTTGAGCTGGAGGTCGAATTTGAACGACTTGTCGGATGCGCCGGTCAGCTCCGGGGTATTGGTCGTGAGCGTGATCGCACCGGCGGCCTCGGCGTTGACCCGCACCGTGATCGGCAGCGTATCTGCGGCACCCCCGCCCCGCGCGTTCACGCGAAGCGTGGCGGAGCCTGCGGCGGCCTCCGCCGGGACGTTGACGTCGAGCCGGACCTTGCCGGGGCTGCTCGGCGTGACGGCCACGCCATCGACGACGTAGCCGCCGCCGATCAGGCTCGCGGTCCAACCGCTCGGGACACCGCTGATCGACAGCTCGACGTCGGCCTGCCGCACGGAATCGATGGTCAGGTCGAAGCTGACCTTATTGCCTGGAGCGATGGCCACGGCCGGGTACGGTGTCGTGACCTCGAGCCCGTTCGCGGCGCCCACCGTCGGCGCGAAGACCGTGAGAACGAGTGACGAGATGACGAGCGCGACCGTTGCCGGGGCACGTCGCGCGACCCTCCTGAGCAAGGTTTCCCTCCTCGTTGTTCTGGATCCATGGTCGACTGACAGCGCCGAACACTGTGCCAAAGACGGCGGAGACGATGCAACCACCATGCGATTCACACTTGGTTCGGAACGCTTAATCTTCGGCCCGGTCGTTCAGGGCGGAGCCGCCGAGGACGACGGCGGGGCGCCGCGTAGACTCCCCGGGTGAGCCTCTATTCGTTGGCCGGGCCGGGCAGCCCGGGGGATCCAGGGGACCTGATCGCGCCGACGTTCGTCGCGGCGTTCGACGGCTGGGTCGACGCGGGGAGCGCGGCGACGACAGCCCTCGAAAGCCTACTCGACGAGGCGGTCGACGTCGCGACCTTCGATCCGGACGCGCTGTTCGACTATCGAGCGCGGCGTCCGACGCTCCAGATCATCGACGGTCGGCTCGCCGAACTGACCTGGCCCGAGCTCGTGGTCCGTCGCGTTCGATTCAGCGAGCGCGATCTCCTCGTCCTGGCCGGTCCCGAGCCCGACGATCGCTGGCAGGCCTTCGCGACCGATTGCGTCGAGCTCGCGCGCCGGCTTGGCGTGGTCGAGTGGGTCAGTCTCGGCGCCATCCCGGCGGCCGTGCCGCATACACGGGACGTCCCGATCCTCGGTACGACCTCCGAACCCGGGCGGCTGCGCGGCGACATCCAGCCGGGCCCGGCCGGTCTGCTGCGGGTGCCGGCGGCGGCCATAAGCGTGCTCGAAATGGCGATGGCCGAGGGTGGCATCCCGGCGGTCGGCTACTTCGCCCAGGTGCCGCACTACGTCTCCGGGCCGTATCCGGCCGCCTCTCTGGCGTTGATCGAGGCGCTCGGCCGGCACCTCGGCGTCGACCTGCCGACCGGCGACCTGGCCGACGAAAGCGGCCAGCTTCGGACCAGACTCGACACCGCGACCGCGCTCGAGGAGACGACGCGCGGTTATGTCGAGCGTCTCGAGGCGATGGTCGATGAGCAGCGCCTGCCCTCGGGCGACGACCTGATCGGCGAGATCGAGCGCTTCCTGCGCGAGGGTGGGACGTCCGAGGGGCGCCCCCAGACCTGACGCGCGGCAGCCGGGGCCGCGACGGCGTACATGACAGAACCTGTCAACTCTGGCGGTATCCTGAGCCGATGCGTGCCAGCCGCCTGGTCAACCTCCTGCTGTTGCTCCAGAGTCGTGGCGGGATGACCGCCGCTGAGCTCGCGCGGGAGCTCGAGGTGTCGGTCCGGACCGTCCATCGGGACGTCGAGGAACTGAGCGCCGCGAGCGTCCCGGTCTTCGCGGAGCGCGGACCGCACGGCGGGATCAGGCTCGTCGACGGGTACCGCACGCGCCTCACGGGCATGACAGCCGACGAGGCCGAGGCCCTGTTCCTGTCCGGATTGTCCGGCCCCGCTGCGCAGCTCGGTCTCGGGACGGTCGTGGCCGCAGCCCAGTTGAAGGTGATGGCGGCGCTCCCACCCGAGCTTCGGTCGCGAGCCTCACGCCTTATCCAGCGCTTCCATCTCGACGCGGCCGGCTGGTTCCAACCCAACGAGGAGGTGCCGCATCTGGCGACGCTCTCGACCGCGGTCTGGGAGGGCCGCTGCGTAGCCATCGACTACGACCGCGGCGACGAGGTCGTCCCCCGGACGCTCGGTCCGATCGGACTCGTGCTGAAGGGCGGTATCTGGTACGTCGTGGCCTCGATCGAGGGTCAGGTGCGCACGTATCGAGCCTCACGAGTCGTCGACGCGAGCCTCCTCGACGTCCCCGTCGACCGACCGGACGAGTTCGATCTCGCGGCCTTCTGGGTCGAATCGAGCACGGCGTACGAGCGGGAGTCGCCGAGCGTCGTCGTGGACGTCCGGGTGCGGGAGGACCAGGCGTGGCGGCTCAACCAGGTCTTCGGGCGCGGAACGCTCGCCGGCGGCGAGCGAGTCGAGGAGACCGACCACGCGGGCACCATCCGAGTCCGCCTGCGGCTTGGCTATCCCGACGAGGCGCCGGGCATGCTTCTCGCGGTCGGGCACAACCTGGAGGTCGTCGGTCCGCCCGAGGTCCGCGAGAAGGTCGTGATGCTGGCGAACCGGATCGCGGCGCGCTATCGCGACGAGGCGCCGCTCGACACTCGGCGCTGAATCGTGCGCGCGTCGCGGCTGACGTCCCGGCGCGGTTCGACCGCATCGCTGGGTCGCAGGAGACGACGGGTGCGGAGTTCCGTCTCGATCTCGCGCTCTCGGTCGGCTTGGAGGAGGCGGGCAAATTCGATGTTCAGCATGAGCTGAGTGTGGCCGTCGTACATGCCGGAACATGTCATGTTTCCTGCGTCGCATGGCGAGATCGCGGCGGCGTCCGCAAGGGCGTGGTGCGCGACCTATGCGCTGCGCCTCGTGCGCGGCGGCCTCGGCGGTACCCATGACGGTCGACTTTCCGACCGGGGCGTAATCCTGAGGGCATCGCGGCCCGCTAGCCGCCCGATTTGAGGGGCGGAGGTGGCCGAACGGGATGTGCTACGCACGATCCCCGAACGCGGCGCGCTCCGCACGACGCGTGACGGCGGCGCTAGGCGAGCTATTTCGCTCCGAGCGGATACGGCCGGGCGAAGGGACCCCCCGACGGCTTCGCCCTCGTCCCTCCTGCGCGAACGCTGATGCGGTCCGTGGTCATCGCGAACTGACCCAGCACGCTAAGCCGAGAAATATGCATCGCCCGGGCGCCGGAGCATCTCCGACAGGCGATCCCCAGACACCGCGAGGCCGCTCGACGTCCCCACGCGCGAGCGGCCAGCGGTTCGAAATTCGGTTTCGATCGGTCCGGTATTCGGTTGTTCTTCGGTTGTTCTTCAGTTGGAGCGCTGACCGCACAGTAGGTGCGCCACTGCAACGCGCCACCCGACGTCCGACATGAAGCAGCATGGACATCTGTCCATACTCGACTGATGGCTGTGCATGGCGATGTCATCGGTCTCTCGCGCCACGAACGGTTCGGGGCGGCCGAACGGCGGATCGGACGCGTCACCAAGGTCCTCGACGAGCTCTTCGAGGTGCCAGGGACGTCGTTCAAGGTCGGCCTCGACCCGATCATCGGGCTGATCCCGGTCGCGGGCGACGCAGTGGCGGCCCTGGTCGGCGGCTGGGTGATCCTCGAGGCAGCGCGCTTCGGGATCCCGCGGATCGTGCTGGCCCGGATGGTGCTCAACCTCTCGGTCGACCTCGCGATCGGCCTCATCCCGCTGATCGGCGACCTAACCGACTTCGTCTTCACCTCGAACTCACGGAACCTCGACCTGTTCCGCCGGCATGCCCTCGATCCGGGCGCGTCGACCCGCGGTCAGCAGGCGCTGTTCGTCGGCCTGGTCCTGCTGCTGGTCGGGATCATCTGGCTGATCGTGACCGCCGTCGGCGCGTTCCTCGGCGCGCTGTCGAGAGTCCGCCTCTAACCGCCGACCCTACCCTGTCGGCGCGATACGGGGCACGTTCGACGATGCGGCCTTCTCCTCGAACCGGCGTGCGGCTTCGTCGAGCTTGGCGAGGTGCTCCGCCAGCCGGCGCCGGGCGTCCTCCGCGGCCGCGTCGAGCCCCTCGAGCTCGAAGATCCTCCAGTGGCGGAGGATCGGCATGATGACTTCGTCGTGGTGGACGCGCAGGTCGTAGATGCCGGCCTTGGCGATCTGCGCGGCCTTCCGGATGAAGCCGGGGATGCCGGCGCCGGGCATCTCGAACGCGAGCACCTCGTCGACGATCGCGCGCACCGCAGCCGACGGCTGGACCGTCAACGCGGCCCCGAGGATGTCCCGGTAGAACACCATGTGGAGGTTCTCGTCGGCGGCGATGCGGACCATGATCCTGTCCGCCACGGGGTCGGATGAGTAGCGCCCGGTGTTCCGATGGGCGATACGCGTCGCCAGCTCCTGGAAGGCGACGTACGCGAGACCCCGCAACGTGCTCGGCGCGTCGTGCTCGTAGCCCTGCTGGAGTTGCGTCATGCGGCCGCGCTCCAGGGCGACCGGGTCGATGTTCCTGGTGACCGTCAGGTAGTCCCGCAGGACGATCGCGTGGCGCCCCTCTTCCGCGGTCCAGCGACCGACCCAGTTGATCCACGCGCCATCGCCCTTGCCGAACATCCCGTGGATCAGCCGGTGATATGAGGGCAGGTTGTCTTCGGTCAGGAGGCCGATCTCAAAGGCGGTCTGGGCGACGCCCGTGAGCCGTGGCTGGTCCGGCGTCCACGGCTCCTTGTCGAAGTCCCGACCGAGCCGGTACGGGATGTAGTCGTGCGGGAACCACTCCTGCGCGACCTTGGCGTGCCGATCGAACAGGCGACCGGCCTCCGGCTCGAGCTCGACGAGCAACGCTCGGTCGGCCTCCAGCGCCTCGTTCGGATCGAGCGCCTGGCCAGGCTCGAGGGGGCGGGTCGGATCGGTCACGTGGTCTCCTGCGCTCGGTTCGAATGCGATGGATCGGAGCCTACCCGCTCCGCCGCTAGCGACCGCCACTACCGATGCGCTCCTGCACACGTCGGCGGCGACGGTAGACTCCGCCGGATGCCCGAACCGCGTCGCGTGACCGCGACCCGCTATGTGACGCCCTTGCGAGAGGGTGGTTCGTTGCCGGGACTCGTCGAGGCGGACGATGACGGCCTGTACGTCGTGAAGTTCCACGGCGCCGGGCAGGGACCACGTGCCCTGGTGGCCGAGTGGCTGGCGGGCGAGATCGCCCGTGCCGTCGGGCTGGCCGTGCCCGACCTGGTGCTGATCGACGTCGACCCGGGCCTCGGCGATGCCGAGCCCGACGAGGAGTTGCAGGATCTCGTGCACCGCAGCGGCGGTCTGAACCTCGGGCTCGACTTCCTGCCGGGTGCCCTGATGTTCAATCCGGCCGCCGACCCCGACGTCGATCCCGACGCGGCCGCGGACATCGTCTGGCTCGACGCCTTCGTGACCAATCCGGACCGGACCGCCGCCAACCCGAACCTGCTCGTGTGGCACGGGCGGACGTGGCTGATCGATCACGGGGCCGCGCTCTACATCCACCATGCATGGCGCGATCCGGACACCCACGCCGAGGGCGCCTTCGAGCGCATCCGCGACCACGTCCTGCTGCCGTTCGCCGGTCCGCTCCGCGACGCCGACGACCGGCTCGCGCCACGACTCGGGTCCGAGGTGTTCGAGGCTCTCGTCGGGGCGATCCCGGACGAGTGGCTGCCGGACGCCGACGGCGTCGGGCCCGCGGCCGCCCAGCGAGACGCGTACGTCCGGTACCTGGAGCGCCGGTTGGCGGCGCGCGCCCGGTTCGTGGAGGAGGCCGACCGTGCCCGACGCGCCGCGTAATCCCTATCAGTACGCGATCATCCGCGTCGTTCCCCACGTCGAGCGCGGCGAGACGGTCAACGCCGGCGTCGTGTTGCTGTGCCGCTCGACCGACTTCGTCGGGGCGCGGACGTCAGTCGACGAAGGTCGCCTTCGGGCGATCGCTCCCGACGCCGACCTCGCCTCGATCGAGCGTCACCTGGACGCCATCGAGCGGATCGCCCGGGGTGATGCAGGCGGAGGCCCGATCGCCCGACTCACCACCGCGGAGCGCTTCCACTGGTTGGTGGCGCCGGCCAGCACCATCATCCAGCCGTCCGAGGTGCATACCGGGTTGACGGACGATCCGGCCCTCGAGCTCGATCGACTCTTCGACGCGCTCGTCCGCTGAGGTCGTGGTCTCCTCAGGCGGCCCCGACGGCGACCTGCGCCGCGCGTAACGCGTCGTGCAGCGTCTCGCCATCGCGCGGACTCGCCGCGGCGCCGACCAGCCGGAGCTCGGCGCCGAGCCGGCCGACGACCGTCTCGGCGCAGGCATCACGCATGCGCTCGAGCAGCGTCTTGGCTTCTGCCTCCTCGGTCTCGGGCAGGAGGAGATGGAAGCGATCGGCGGCAGCTCGGGTCACGCGATCGGTCTCTCGCGCGTGCTCGCGGACGATCTCGCCGACGCGTGACGCGAGACGGTCTTCACTCCCGGTCGGCGTCAGACGCAGGCGGATGACGACGACGCTCGCCGGCCGCCCGTAGCGGGCCAGGCGGGCATCCTCGTTGCGGAGCGCGACGTCCCAGTCCGGCCGTGTGTCGAGCGGGATCCGGCGGCGGACCGCGTGCAACGGGATGGGACGTGGAGCCCGCCGTGTCGTCCGTCGGGCCGGGGTCGGCGGTCCGTCGAGGAAGGCCTCGATCACCTCACCGACGCGCGCATCGTGATGGTCCGTCGGGAGGACGAACCGGGTCCGGCGGTTCGCCCGCGGCGCGCGGCGACGTACTGGCGGCGTGGCGTCGGGGAGTTCGGCCATGGGGAGACCCAAGTCTAGCCCGGCCGGCCTGTTGGGGCCGGGAGTCCGCGTCAAGGGCCGCTAGACGCTGACCGCCAGCGACGACCTCGAGAAGCGCCCGGCCGTCGGAGCGTAGTCCGCCCAAGCATCGGCCAGTCGATCGACGGCCTCGACGAGTCGCGCGGGCTCGGCGCCGTAGGCGATCCGGATGTGGTCGCGGAAGCCACCGTCCGGCGACGCGAGTGGGCCCGGGCGGACGATCACGCCGTGGCGTGCCGCGAGACGGCTGAACTGGACCGCGTCGGCGTCGGGCAGGCCGACCCACAGCGAGAGACCACCCTCCGGCGTCGACCACTGCCACTCGGGCAGTCTGGTCGAGAGGGCGTCGGTGACGATGTCACGCCGCTCGGCGGCCGCGGCGCGGGTCCAGGTCACGACGTCGTCGATGCGGTCGAAGACGCGGGCCGCGATCGCCTGGGTGATCAGGCTCGTCGCGTGGTCCGCGACGATCTTGCCGGCGACGAGGCGGTCGATGTCGGCGCGCGGCGCCCGGATCCAGCCGATGCGCAACCCGCCCCACGCGAGCTTGCTCAAGGATCCGAGCGTGATGACCCGGTCGCCTGGGTCGAAGGCGGCGATCGGCGGCGGGGCACCAACCCCGAGGCTGGTATCGGGAGTCAGGTCCTCGACGACCTGGAAGCCGGACTCGGCAGCCGACCTTGCCAGCTCGCGGCGGCGCGCTTCCGGCATCGTCGCACCCGTGGGATTGTGGTACGTGGGCACGACATAGGCGAGCCGCACCGGTGCGCTCGCGGCGAGAAGGCTCGCGACTTCGATGCGCGGGCCGTCGGCATCGACCGGCATCGGCATGAGGCGATTGCCGTTGGTCCGGAATGCATCGATGGCCCCGATGTAGGTCGGGTTCTCAAGGACGACAGCGCTGCCCGGACCGCTGATCTGCGACGCCACGAGGTAGACCGCCTGCTGGGCACCGTTGGTGACCAAGATCTGGTCGGGGTCGGTCGGGACGCCCAGCCGGTCGAGGTAGGCGGCGATGGCCACTCGAAGACGAGGAAGGCCGAACGGGTCGTAGCCCATCTCGCCGAGGAGTTCGGGGACGTCGTCGCGAAGGGCCGTCTCGACACACGCTGCGACCGCCGGACCGGCAGGCAGGGCCCCGATCGTGAGCTGGATCGCATCGGGGTGCTCGGCGCCGGCGAGACCGGTCGACCACGAGGGCGGCTCGGACAGGCGCAACGGGACCTCGGTATCGGTCTCCTCGGCCGGTGTCGGCGTCTGCGCGAACAGCCCGGGACGACGGGCCGCCACGCGCGTGCCGCTGCCCTGCCGGCTGCGCGCCAGGCCAGCCAGCCGTAGCCGATCGTAGGCCGCGACGATGGTCGTCCGGCTCAGGGACAGCTCCCGGGCCAGCTCGCGTTCGGCCGGCAGGCGGGTGCCGGGTGGGAGCAGGCCGACTTCGATGGCGCGGGTGAGGGCGTCGGCAAGCTGTTCGTTCAGCGGGTCCGCGCCGTCCGCCCAGGGCCGAATCAATTCGACCAGCCCAGCGGCGGTGACCATCGAATGCTTTTTCAGTCCACTTGAGGGAGATTGGCTATTTGGGAACTCCGTCATCGCTGTCAATATCTGCCATGGAGCAGTCCAATGTCAAGGTGGACTGCGATCGATAACGGTCGAATGGACCGGAAAGGATGGCGATGAGCATGGACATCGGGATGGCAGCGATGGCGGCGATCGTCGTCATCGGTCCGTTCGTCGCGCTCGCGATCGCAGCGTTCCGTTTCGGCGTCGACTCCCGCCCCGGCATCGACGACCGCGACCAGCGGCCGTGGATGGTCGGCTGACCACGACTTCCCGCGCAGGCGAACGACCCCGGCCTCCCGCCGGGGTCGTTTCGTGTCCAGTGAGCGTCTCCGCGCGGGGGTGTTGCCGGAGCGGCTGTCAGCCTTTCGCGGCCCGCAGCTCGGCCTTGTGCGCGCGTTTGCCTGCCTGGTAGGACGCCAGCGCCTCGGCTGAATCGACGTCGCCCAGCGTCGGATGGGTGGGCATGACGTCAGCCATCCCCGGCAGGTCGACGCCGAGCCGCTTGCCCAGGATGGCGATCAGGCTCTTCGCCTTCATCTCGCCGATACCCGGCAGGCCCAAGAACCGACGCTCGAGGTCGCGTCCATCCGTCGCCTCTGTCCAGATACGGCTTGCGTCGTTGCCGTAGTCGGTGGCGATGGCGGCCGCGAGCTGCTGCACCTTGCCGGCCATGGCGCCGGGGAAGCGGTGCAGCGCCGGCCGCTCGCGAAAGACCATGTCGAGCGTGGCGGGATCGGTGGCGGCGAGTCGCGCCGCGTCGAGGTGGCCGACCCGACGCTTGAGCTCGAGCGGCCCGCTGAACGCCTTCTGCACCGTGACCTGCTGATCGAGTGCGAAAGCCGATGAGCAGCGCCAGCGGTTCCTCGACCAGGAGTCGGTCGGCCTCGTCGTCCCCGGTGAATGGCAGTCGATCGATCGCGGCGGTCATGACCGCATGGTACAGACCGGTCCGTCGACATATGTCCACCTGGTCTCGCCACGGACGTCGGCAGCCGTGGCCAGCGGCGGGCGGGAGGATCGGCACAGCCCGACCGACACCGGTCGGGGATCAGGAAAGGAGACCGACGATGGCTTCGACCCCGATGGTCCGGGCAGACGCCTATGGGCTCCTGCCCTCGATCTTGACCCTGTTGATATTGATCCTCGCGAGCCTCGGGATCGTGGCCGACGCCGCGACGCTCTAGCCCCTCCGGATCGAGACCAACGCAGAATCGTGAGGCCCGGCGTGTGCCGGGCCTCAGGTTCGTTTCGGCGAGCGACGGTCAGCTGCCGGCGCGCCATTGGCTCGCTGTCAAGCCAAGGTTGCCGATGACCGAACGCCAGTACTTGCCGGACTTGGGCGGATCCATGTGCGCCTTCGCCCACGTGGTTCGCCTCGACGAGAACCAGAAGTCGCGTGCCCCGCTCGCGCTCGGGCTCGCCATCAGGACCTGGTTCATGTTCCGGTTCGTGGTGAACAGCGACCGGATCTGGGGCGTGACGCTGTTGATCGCCTCAGCGAAGACGGCACGTGCCCCGGTCCGCAGGAAGCCGGCGCCGTAGTTGTCGACACGCTTGATGGCGGTCGACCTCGACGGATTCGCCGAGCCCCATTCCGAGTTGCCCGATGCGTAGCACAAGCGGTTGAGGATCACGATTGCGTTCTTCGCCATCTGGATGTCGCGGTCGACGTAGAACTCGCCCCAATACTTGACGTTGTAGTTGCCGTTCCCCGAGCTGGCGTTCAGGCCCATCCCGTCCTTCGTATACCGCTGGAACGCGCCATACGGGCTGGGATAGCCATTGCCATGGCCCAGGTAGATCAGGAGGTTCGCCCCACGTGCCGCGGCCTTGACCCTGGTCCAGGTGGCATTGGGGCTGTAGAGCTCGGTGACGGATGCGCCGTACGAGCGGGCGAGCTTGGCGTAGACGCGAGCGCTGTCGCGGTATTTGGCGGTGCTCGAGCCCGCAGGACCGACCACGACGACGACCTTGATACTGGCCGCTCGGGTCTCCTGGGGGGCCGCCAACGTGCCAAGACCGGCAACGACGACGGCGATGAGTGCAGTGACGATCATGCGCTGGGATCGCTGGATGGACGCCCTCTGGGCGCCGTTTGGACGAACTGGCAAGATCCTTGCCTCCTCTCTGCCGGAACATCGCGTGGGGGACGCGATGACGGTGATGTGGGCCGCCGACGACAGGAAGGCAAGGCGCGAGATGGGGGCGCACCGTCGACCACCGCGGTGAGCGCGGCGCCGAGGGCGGGTCCACGTCCGCAGGGGGGTGCGACGTGGTTGTCGGGTACGGACCCGACGGTGACAGGAGTCCTGCCGTGGGGGCGGCGAGTCTTCTGTTGGGCCTGTCTATGGGGGGCTTGGGCGCCTGGGCCTGGACCGGCAGTATGGCAGCCGGGTCCAGCGGCCGTCTTCAGCCAGAGGTCCTACGGCACCCTGAGACGCGTGGGCAGGAGCGGTTTCCGGTGCCCCCGCGCACCAGCCACGGGGCGGATCGGCGCGCCAGAGGGCAGGTGCACATCGGCCCGACGTCGTGGAAGGTCGGAGGTCGGTGCCGGATATCGGCTATGCTCCGGGCGGCCGACGGGCGGCTGCGCGAAGGCGCGTACGGCCGGCGCCACCGTCGTGCTCCCGCGGATCCGCCAGCCGACGGCCAGATCCATGCAGGAGCCACTACTTGACCTTCGAATCGCTCGGCCTTTCGGCCGACCTGCTGAAGACCGTCGCCGACGAGGGCTACACCACCCCGACGCCGGTCCAGGCAGCCGCTATCCCGATCGTGCTCGACGGCCGCGACGTGCTCGCCGCCGCGCAGACGGGGACCGGCAAGACCGCAGCCTTCACGCTGCCCATCCTCGACCGACTCCGCGGCCATGCCAACAATTCGTTCTCCCCGGCACGCCACCCCGTGCGTGTCCTGATCCTCGTCCCGACGCGCGAGCTCGCGATGCAGGTCGACGAGAGCGTGCGGACCTACGGCCGGACCGTGCCGCTCCGCTCGGCCGTGGTCTTCGGCGGCATGCCGATGGACCCGCAGATCAAGGCTCTGCGCGCCGGCGTCGAGATCCTGACCGCGACACCTGGGCGCCTGCTCGACCTCGTCGGCCAGAAGGTCGCGAACCTCGGCCAGGTCGAGGTGCTCGTGCTCGACGAGGCCGACCGGATGCTCGACATGGGCTTCCTGCCCGACATCCAGCGGATCATCGAGCTGCTCCCGAAGCGGCGCCAGAATCTGATGTTCTCGGCGACGTTCTCGGACGACATCCGACGCCTGTCCGGCACGATCCTGCGCAACCCGGAGACGGTCGAAGTCTCGCCCCGCAACACCACGGTCGAGGGCATCAAGCAGCTGGTCTATCCGGTCGATCGCGATCGGAAGGAAGAGCTGCTCGCACATCTTGTCCGCGTGTACGACCTGCACCAGGTGCTGGTCTTCACGCGCACCAAGCTCGCGGCCTCGCGCCTGGCCTCGCGGCTCGACCGCGCTGGACTCGACGCTGTCGCGATCCACAGCGACCGCTCGCAACCCGAACGGACGCGTGCCCTGGAGGGCTTCAAGTCGGGCGATATCCGCGTGCTCGTCGCGACCGACGTCGCGGCGCGCGGCCTGGACATCGAGGACCTGCCGGTCGTGGTGAACTTCGAGCTGCCGTGGAACCCGCAGGACTACATCCACCGCATCGGTCGGACCGGCCGGGCGGGGGCCACGGGTGAGGCGATCAGCCTGGTCTGCATCGACGAGGTCGACCTGCTGCGCGGTATCCAGCGGATGCTCAAGCACGCGATTCCGTGGACGGTCGAGGAGGGCTTCGTCCCCGATCGGTCGGCCGAGCCACGTCCGCTCGGGATGCGTGCCGGTCACGCCCACGTCGCCCGTGATCACCATGCACGTCGCAAGCCGGTCCGGACGAGATCCGGGGCGGGAGTCGGGTCGGCCGGGGGCGCCGGCGGTCGGCGCCGCGGCGGCGGTGGGCGCAGGTCGGGCCGAGGCTGACGACCGGCTAGGACGTCCCGGTCAGATCGCGCCGGACTCGGCCACGTCGGCCTGGATCATCTCCGCTCCCGGGAAGAAGAACCCGAGCATCAGGTCGCAGGCCACGCTCTCGACGCCGTAGCGATTGACCAGCGCATGGCGACCGACGGGGATCTGCGGCACGGCTGTACCCGTCTCGGAACGCCGCCCGACGCTCACGTCTCGCAACAGCACGAACTCGCCGCTGGGGCGAGTGAGCGCGCGCCCCGGGTCGAATCCCGGCAGCGTCGGCATCTCACCCTCGACGGTGTAGGGACCCATCTCGAGACGGATGCCATGCCACGAGGCGTGCACCGGCGTGATCGAATCGTCGTCCCCGACCGCGATCAAGACGTCGTCGATCGGGATCGATACACCCGAGTTGGACGACGGGATCCCGCCCAGGGGGTGCCACTGGACACGATCGAGCGTCAGGACGCCGTCGTGCTCCAGGACTTCACGGAGGGTGCCCGCGCGGGCCAGCACGCCGCTGGCGACTCCCTCGGCCGTGTACGCGTCCACCTTGATCGGCATGCCGTCCTCTGAGCGTGGGCCCCACCGTGCGGCTCTCGCGCGCGCGCGACAAGTGACCCATCCGTACCGGCCACATGCGTCCGGTGGTCCGGCGCCCGACGGGCAGCCGAGCGATCAGCGACGCTGACGGCAGCCGCAGGGTTGCTCGATCGGAGTCAGCGCCATCCGCAGCAGCGAGCGGACGATCGGCCCCGGATCGGTCCGGCTCTGGTTGGTGAGGACGGCGATCGACACGCCCTGATCAGGCAAGTAGCGGACCGCGGATCGAAAGCCGAGCAGCCGTCCCGAGTGTCCGACCGTGGTGAGGCCGTCGATCTCGACGACCTGGGTGCCATAGCCATACGGGACCGACGATTTGAGCGCCGTCGTTCCGGCCGGATCGACCATGGCTGCCAGGTAGCTGGGCAGGAGCACCTCGCCGCCGTAGAGGTAGTGCGCCCAGCGCGCGAGATCGCGGGCGGTCGACGCGAACCCGCCCGCCCCGCCAGCGGCCGTCACGACCGAGGTGAACGGCACGAGGGGTGTGCCGTCGGACAGGTCGATGGCCGCCGCGGCGGTGGATGACGACTCGAATCGATAGCCGTGGGCGATGTCCGCGGGTGCCTCGTCCTCGGGCTGGTACCACGTGTGGTCGAGCTCGAGCGGGGCCAGGAAGCGGGACCGCACTTGCTCGGCGAGCGGCGCCCCGCCGACCGCCTCCGCGAGCATGCCCAGCACGAGATAGTTGGTGTTCGAGTAGTGGAATCCCTTGCCCGGCTCGAAGTAGGCCTTGCCGACGTACTTGAGGGCCTGCGTCGGACTCCAGCGGCGGTCGGGTCGCGATAGCAGCAGCCGATCGATGGACGGGTGGAAGAAGTAGTCGCGAAGACCGCTCGTGTGGTCGAGGAGCTGGCGGACCTTGATCTTGCTGGAGACCTTCTTGACGTTGCGCAGATAGCGCCGGACGGGGGCATCGAGGTCGAGGCGACCCTCCTCGGCGAGGGCGAGGATCAGGGCCGCAGTGAAGGTCTTGCTGACGCTGGCGATCGCGAACGAGGTGGAGCGGGTGACCGGCGCCTTGCCGGGCACGTCGGCGAAACCGCTGACGCCCGACCAGGTCGAGCCGTCCGGCAGCACGATGGCGACCGAGATGCCCGGGATCGCGTAGCGCTCGCGCAGTCGGTCGAGCCGGGCTTGGAGAGCGAGCCGGGTCGTCGGGGCGAGTCGCGGCCGGGTGATCGAGACGGGTGGTTCGATGGCGGGCGGCGCACCGGGGCCGGGGCTCGGGCCGACCGATGCCGCCGGTGACGAGGACGGGAACAGCGTGGTCGATGGCGACGGCTCGGCACCTGCGCGCTCGCTGGGCGTCGACGTCGGCGTGGCGACCGGCGACGGCGTAGGGGTCGCCGCGAACGCCGGGCTGAGGGCGACGGCGACGATCGCCACGGCTGCGACGATCGGGATGAGCGGGATGGCCAGCCGGACGCCCGTCCGACGTGGCCGGGACGCGGCCATGCAGCGCGGACCATACCGCGACCGGATCGCGGCTACCATCCCGGGATGCCTACCTCGACTTTCCATCGATGAACGCCGCCGAACTCTTGCGCGAGGTCGGACTGCTCGCCGACGGTCCGGTCGTGTGGGGCCGACCCGTGCCGGCGAGCGGTGCGGGTGTGTTCGTTGTGGAGCTCACCGCGCCGCTACCCCGAGCGCCGATCGAGATCACGCGGGTCGGCAAGTGGATCGAACGGGTCCCTGATCTGACGCTTGACGGCGAACGTCCAACGGCGAAGGCGCTGGCCGCGCGGCTCGGGGCGTTCTGGGTGCCGTCGCAGTCGGTCGTGTTCATCGGCGCGACGAACACATCGATCGGCGGACGCGTCGCGGCGATGCAGAAGACCGTCCTCGGTGACCGGCGGCCGCATTCCGCGGGCCATTGGCTGCACACCTTCAAGCCGTCGACACCGATGCGCGTCTGGTGGACCCGGACCGATGCCGTCGAGGAGTACGAGGACGGGCTCTTGGCGGCCTTTGCCTCCGGGGTGCCCACTGAGGAGGGGGCGGCCTTGCCGGATGCGAGCGTCGTCCTGCCGTTCGCGAACCTGCGCCGACCCACCGGGGAACGGCGCACGACCGGGCTCGCGGGCTCGCTGCTGGTCGAGGAGCGCGAGCGCACGCCCCCACCCGGGCGGGTCGTCCTCGTGCCCCACGGCGATGCCGAAGGCGCGCGCGGGGAGCCGCCGCTGCGCAAACCGCGAGCCGCACGGTCGGCTGCGGCCGGGACGTCGCGCGGACCGGCGAAAGCGGGCTCGACGACGGTCTCGCTCACCGCGGAAGGCGCCGCGCGACTGGAAGCAGAGCTCGCCGAGCTGACCACCGTGCGACGACCCGAGGTCATCGCGCGGATCCGTACGGCCAAGGAGCTGGGTGACCTGAAGGAGAACGCGGACTACACCGCGGCGCGCGAAGAGCAGTCGTTCCTCGAGGGCCGGATCCAGGCGGTCGAGCGCCAGTTGCGAGATGCCGTGATCACCGAGGCACCGAAGGCCGGCGCCGGAGCCGACATCGGGTCACGCGTCACGGTCGAGATCGACGGCGATGAAGCCATCTACACGTTGGTCGGCTCGGCCGAGTCGAAGCCGGGCGAGGGCCGGCTGTCGGTGGTGTCGCCGGTGGGGCGCGCGCTGGTCGGGTCGCGACCTGGCGACGAGGTCGACGTCGAGACGCCGCGGGGTCGCGTCGCGTACCGGGTGGTGTCGGTCGAGTAGGGGGATTTCTGGGCGGGCGCCTCCTCGTGGCCCGATTTCTGTCAGATGGTCATGAGGCGGTCGTTCGTCACGGGATCCCCGTCAGACGCCCGCATGGTGCGTCAGTTGTCACCGATCCACCGGGGGTCGTGCGGGCGATCGAGGCCCTGCGCTGACCAACGCTCGCGTGGTGACCATCTGCCGGTTCCTGGGGCGAGTTTCTGCCATCGGCTCGTCGGAGCTGTCAATGGCGCCGATTGGCCGGCTGGCGCCGAACCGGCGGGGGTCCGCGCCGCCCGAGCTAACCCGCGGCGCCCAAGCGGGACTAGGCCTTCGGGCCGTCGACCAGCTTGTGCTCGACCGCGTACAGCGCCGCCTGGGTGCGCGACGCGAGGCCGAGCTTGCCCAGGATGTTCGATACGTAGGTGCGGGCGGTCCGTTCGGTGATGAACAGCTCGGCGCCGATGTCCTTGTTGCTCATCCCCTGCCCCAGCAGCCGCAGGACGTCCTTCTCGCGCTCGGTCAGCGGCTCGGCGAGCTCCTCGTCGGGCGACTTCTTGGCACGCATCCGTTGCGCAAGCAGCCGGGCGACGGCGGGGTCGAGGTGCACCTCGCCGGCGTACGCGGCACGCACGGCCGCCGCGACCTCCTCGGCCTCGGCGTCCTTGAGGACGTAGCCGGATGCACCTGCTTCGAGGGCGGAGGTGACCTTCTCCTCCTCGATGAACGAGGTCATCGTGACGATCTCGGTCTCGGGCCGCTCGGCCTTGATCCGGCCGATGGCGGTCACGCCGTCCATGTTCGGCATGAGCAGGTCCATCAGCACCACGTCGGGCTCGAGGCGGCGCGCCATCGCGACACCTTCTGAGCCATCGGCCGCCTCGCCGACGACCTCGATGTCGGGCTGATGATCGAAGAACATCTTCAGCCCCATGCGCACGACCGCGTGGTCGTCGACGATCAGGACGCGGATCGGGGCGGGATCGGTCACGGGCTCGGTCACGTCGACTCCTGGGGCCGTGGCGGCGCCGGTCGAGGGTGGGGTCGTGGGATGCACGGGGCGCGTCGAGTCTAGCAAAGCAGGGCCCTCGGGCTGTGGGGTCCGCGGGCCGTCCCGGATCAGGCGGGATCGGTGGACCGGCCGGCGGCCACGATCGCGGCGATCAGCTCGCTCTGCCGGAAGGTCTTTCGGACGAAGCCATCGGCGCCGCTCTCGAGCACGCCCGACTCGAGGGTGTCAGACCAGCTCATCGCTAGGATCCGGACCGACGGCAGATCGGCGCGCAGACGAGCGATGAACGCGATCCCGCCATCGACCTCAGGCAGGCGCGGATCGACGACCACCACATCGGGCTCGTGATCGAATGCGAGATCGAGCGCCGGGCCGACCTGGCCGGCGCTGGCTACCACCATGCACTGGCCGCCGATGGCCAGGAGACCGGTGAGGCTTTCGCGCACTCGGTCGTCCGCATCGACGACCAGGACACGGAGCGGACCGTCGTCGTGGGGACCGAGGTGAGACATGGGGCCCATGGTGGGCCGGGCGGGTGTCGGACCGAAAGCGACCTTCGCCGAAGGCGCGATCGGCGGAATGACAGGTCGCAGCTACGTCATCCGTCGCGGATCGACACGTCCTCGAGCGTCGTCGCGGGCCGCTGGACCCCGGTCGCAGCCGCCAGATCGTCCAGCGTGGCCGACCCCATCCGGACCTCGACCGTCGTGCCTTCGCCAGGCCGGCTGGTGCACGAGAATTCGGCTCCGACCCGATCGGCTCGGGCGCGCATCCCGGCCAGCCCGAGGTGACCGTCGGGGACGCGCTCCGGATCAAAGCCCTTGCCGTCGTCCTCGACCCGCAGCCGGACGCC
This sequence comes from uncultured Chloroflexia bacterium, assembly GCA_963831715.1. Lineage (GTDB taxonomy): Bacteria > Chloroflexota > Limnocylindria > Limnocylindrales > CSP1-4 > SPCO01. The sequence goes on from CAWHRB010000002.1 coordinate 61,301, forward strand.
ACCACCGTCGCGCCGGACATCGACCCGGACCCGGTGCGCTGCAGCGTGCTTCACGACATTGTGGAGCGCTTCCTGGGCGATCCGGTAGAGGACCTCCTCGGCGGGCAGCGGCAGTCGATCGGTCAGATCGCTCTCGACGACGATCGGCAGTCCGAGCCGACCCTGGAGTGCGCTCGCGTGGGTCTTGAGGGCGCGGACGAGGCCGTCCTGCTCGAGGTTGCCCGGGCGAAGCTCGAAGATCAGGGCGCGCATCTCGGCGAGCGCCTCGCGCTGGAGGTCGCGCAGCTGGACCACCTGGTCACGGGCCGCGGCCGGGTCCTTCTCGAGGAGCATCTCCACGGAGCGGGACACGAGCGTCATCGAGAACAACGCCTGCGTGACCGAGTCATGGAGCTCGCGCGCGAGGTGGGCACGCTCCTCGCCGGCCGCCAGCTCCCCGGCCTGCCGGCGCAGCTCGTTCTCGAGCCGGACCTGGTCGCTCACGTCCCGTGTGGCGCCCTGGATCCCGGCGAAGTGGCCGGTGTCGTCGATCACGCCGATCGCCCGCACGTCGACGGGCACACGCCGGCCGTCCGGCCCGGTCAGGACCAGCGCCGCCTGCTGCTCGCGGTCGGGGTGCGCCGCGAGCTCGCCCCAGCGATCGCCGGCGAGCGGAGCGGTCGACTGATCGACCAGGACCGAGAAGTGCTGCCCGATCATGTCCGCCGAGGTATTGCCGGTGACCCGCTCGATGGCGTCGGACAGGAAGGTGAACCGGCCCTCGGCATCGGTCGAGAACACGATGTCGGGGGAGTTCTGGATGAGGAACCGGTAGCGCTCCTCGGACTGGCTCAGCTCATGCTCGAGGCGCAGCCGCTCCGAGATGTCGCGCGCAACGCCGTTGATCCCGACCAGCACGCCGTCCTCGACTTTGGCCAGGACGTTGATCTCGAGGGCCCGGGGAGCGCCATCACCGTCGAGGAAGTCCATGCGGATGGAGTGCACGGTCGTCGGGTCATCGAGGACGGCCTGATAGCTGGCCGCGGCCGCGCTCTCCCAGCCGGGCGCGACGAACTCGAAGAAGGCCCGGCCGAGGCTGTCCTCGAGGTCCCAGCCGAGCATCGTCGACGCCCGGTCGGACAGGAAGGTGTAGCGGCCCTCGGCGTCGGTCGCGAAGACCATGTCCGGGGACGAGGAGGCGAGGTTCCGGTAGCGGTCCTCCGATGCTCGCAGGTCGCGCTCCAGCCGATCGCGCTCGCGCATGTCGCGGACCGAGCCGTTGGCGCCGGTGAAATCCCCGGCGTCGTCGAGGCTGGCGACCGCGATGAACTCGGCCGGCACCGAGGTCCCATCGCGGTGCTGAAGGTTGATCCGGCCACGGACCTCCTGCGTGCCGGTCTGCATCGCCGTCGTCCAGTCGAAGTCGGCGACCTCCTGGGATGAGTCGTGGACGAGCGCCCCGAAATGCTTGCCCAGCAGCTCGTCCGGTCCGAAGCCCGTCAGCCGCTCGACCGCGTCGGACAGGAACGTGATGTTCGCCTCGGCGTCGATGGACCAGATGAGGTCAGGGGCGTTCTGGACGAGGTAGCGGTAGCGCTCCTCCGATTCGCGCAGCTCGCGCTCGAGTCGGGCGCGTTCTGAGACATCGCGGACGGTGCCCTGCGCGCCGACCCAGACACCGTCCTCGAAGACCCCGGCAGTCGTCACTTCAGCCGAGAAGGTCGAGCCGTCCCGGCGGATCAGCACGATGTGTACCCGCTCGACAAGGTCCGGGTCCCGCCCGACCGCCGCGAACTTCTCCCGGGCGATCGGTATGGAGTCGGGGTGGGTGAGGAAGCCGAAGTGCTCACCGATGATCCGCTCCACCGGCCAGCCGAACAGCTGCTCAGCCGAGTCGGCCATGAACGTGAAGACACCCTCCGCGTCCGCGCGCCAGATGACGTCCGGCGTCGTCTGGACGAGCCCGCGGAAGCGCTTCTCCTCCTGGGTGAGGCGCGTGAGCAGCCGCGAGTTGGTCAGGGCGATGGCCGCCTGGTCGGCCAGGCCCTGGAGGAGATCCAGGTCGTCGGGCTCGAACGTCCGCGGTGTCGACGACGAGATCGCGAGCGTCCCGATGACCTCGCCACCGGGCGCGCGGAGCGGGGCCGCGGCCATCCCGACCAGGCCCATCCGTCGGGCCACGGCCTGATCGTCGGGCTCGTGTGGGATGCGCGGGTCGGCCAGGTAGTCCGATGTGAAGACCGGGGCACCCTGGAGCGCTGCAAGCCCGTTGATGCCGCCGCCGAGCGGGAACCGCATGCCCATCAGCCACTCGTGGGTCGCGTCACCAGCGTCGCCGGTGACCACGACCGGGATCAGGTACTCGCCGTCGGTCGCCATCCGGGTCAGGTGGGCGCCGTCGCTCTCGAGCAGTCGGCGCGCCTCTTCGACGACGCGCTCGAGCACCTCGTCGGGGTCGGTCAGGGCCGCGATGCGCGCCGTGATGTCACGCAGCGACCGCTCTGTCTCGGCGCGCCGGGCGAGGGCCCGCTTGGACCGCTCCAGCTCGTCGATGAGCTCGGCGTTGGTGATCGCGATGGCGGCCTGCTCGGCGAGACCACCGAGCACGGCAGCGTCCAGCTCGTCGAACGCGTTCGGTTCGTGGCTCATGACCTCGATCGCGCCGAGTGGTCCGGCCTCGCCGATGATCGGAGCCGCGATCAGGGCGCGCACGTTGGCGAGGTCGGCCAGCGAGTCAGTCAGCACATCGTGCTCGAATTCGGCCGTGTTGTAGTCGGCCACGTTGATGACGCGACCCTCGGCGACGGCCTTGCCGGCGACGCCCTTGCCGACGCGCAGGCTGTTGAGCTTGAGCGCCTCGCGCTGCGCGGTCGGAAGACCGGCGTCGTACGCCCAGATCAGCGTGTCCCGCTCCGGGTCGTACTGGTCGATGACGGCCCCGTCGGCACGGAGGAGGCGGCGCGCTTCGTCGATGATCGCCTGGAGGACCTCGTCGGGTTCACGGAGCGCGGTGATGCGGGCGGCGATCTGTCGCAGCGAGCGTTCCGCCTCGGCCCGGCGCTCGACGTCCGCCTGAGAGCGGGCGAGCGCCTCCATGAGGTTCGCGTTCACGATCGCGATGGAGGCGTGGGTCGCGAGCGCCGAGAGCGTCTCCACGTCGGTCCCGGAGTACGTCCCGGGCTGGCGCGACACGACCGACAACACACCCAGCGGCCGGGCGTCCTCGCCGGTCAGCGGGACCGCGATCACCGCCCGGATGCCGGCCTTGCGGATGAACGTCTCGATGGCGGGCGTCGTCTCGAACCGGCTGTCGGCGAGGTAATCGTCGGTCATGTACGGCTGTTGATCGGCGAACGCCAGTCCTGCGACGGCCTGACCAGGCTTGATCCCGCCGGTCCGGCCCCAGTCCGGGACGTCGCGCATCGCGTCGCCGGCCGAGTACGCCCACAGGAGCGAATTGGTCGCGTCGTCCCAGAGGTCGATCCGCGAGCCGTCCGATTCGAGGAGGCGGGCCGCCTCGACGACGATCCGATCCAGCACCTCAGTCGGGTCGAGGATGGACGACACGCGGACGGCGATCCCGCGCAATGTCCGCTCCGCGTCGGCGCGACGGGCGGTCTCCTCGCGCGATCGTTCGAGCTCGGCGATGAGGCGCACATTGGCGATGGCCACGGCGGCCTGGTCGGCCAGACCGACGAGCACGGCTGCGTCCTGCTCGTCGTATCCGTTCGGGCGATCGACGTAGACCGTGATGGCGCCGATCACCTCGCCACGGCGCAGGAGGGGGGCCGCGATGACCGACCGGATGCCGGCCTCGACGACGAACTTGTCGCGCTCCGGGGTGTGCGTGAAGCGGTCATCGCCGAGGTAGTCCCCGCTCCATTCGACCTTGCCCGTCCGCAGCGTCATGCCCGACACGCCGGCATCCGGTCGGATCTCGACCTCGGCCAGGAACCTGTCGTTGTAGTGCAGCCGCGTGTCGGTATGGCGGTACGAGTCGCCGGCGGCGTCGGTTGGGTCGATGAGGTCGATCATCGCCCCTCTGGAACGGAGCAGACGTGTCGCGGCATCGACGACCGCCTGGAGGATCTCGTCCTTGTCGCGCATCGCCGTCACGATCGCGGCGATCTCCCGGAGCGTGCGCTCGGCCTCGGCTGTCCGCGCCAGTGCGGCGCGCGAGTCGGCGAGTTCCGTGATCAGGTGCGCGTTGGTGATCGCGATCGCGGCCTGGCCGGCAAGGGCGCGGACGAGGGCGGCGTCATCCTCGTCGAAGGCGTCGGGTCTGACGGCATAGACCTCGATGACGCCGAGCGGCCCGTGCTCACCGGTGATCGGTGCCGCGATCATCGACCGGAACCCGGTCCGCTCGTAGAACGCCGAGTTCTCGGGACCCGGCGGGAACAGGGAGGCGAGATCGTCCCCGGCGACGACGACCCGGTCCTCGGCCACGGCCAACCCGGTCGCGCCTTCGCCGACCGAGATCCACAACTTCGTCCGCTCCTCGGCACTGAACTGCTTGCGGAGACCGTCGTCGTACGCCCAGCGGAGATCGCCGGTCTCCGGGTCGAGCAGGTCGAGGATCGCCCCCTCGCCACCGACGAGGCGGCTCGCCAGCTCGACGACCTCCTGCAGGATCTCGGCCGGATCGCGCAGCGCGGTGATGCGGGCGGCGATCTCCCGGAGCGCCTGCTCGGCGTCGGCTCGTCGGGCGAGGCCCTCTCGCGAGCGGTCGAGCTCCTGGCGCGATCGGTCGAGCTCCTCGATGAGCCGGGCGTTGGCCATCGCGCTCGCGGCATGCTCGGCGAGGGCACGCACCAGGGCGATCTGCGCCGCGTCGAAGGCGTCCTCCGCCTGGGAGAACGAGCCGAGAGCGCCGAACACGTCATCACCCGCCACCAGCGGAGCGACGACCATCGACCTGATGCCGAGGTCATCCACGACCCGATCCGCGCTCTGCGAATGCCGGAATCCGGTGTCGTTGCGGTAGTCCGACGTGACCACGACGGAGCGCGAGGCGACCGCCCGGCCGAACATGCCCACCCCTGGTGCCAGCTCGAGCTCTCGGATCCACTCGCGCGTGCGTTCGCGCTTGATGCCCGCGTCGTGCGCGAAGCGCAGGTTCCCGCTCTCGGCGTCGATCAGGTAGACCATCGCCCCGTCGGCATCGAGCAGGCGAGCGGTCTCCTCGACGGCCGCGGTCAGCAGACCGTGGACGGCGCCCCCGCCGTCCGGATCGCGCGAACTCCGGCCCGCGCGGGAACGCTTCGCGTCGGGTTCGGCAGCGGGCACCGACGTCTTGGCTGACGCAGGCGTGCGCGGGCGACGGGGTCGGGCGGGAGCGCTCATCGGCCGTTGAGGATACGCCGGGCCCTCGAGCGACGGGCATCGCCGTTCGGCGATGGCGTCTACGTCATCCGGCCGAGGCGGCGACCGTCGTGAGGCCACCGCGAGCGTCGTCGTCAGGCAACGCCCGGGCGGGGCGAGCGTCCGGTCGCATCGGTGTCGCTTGCCGGGCGTGCCGGGCAGGTCCCGCGGTTGACGATGCTCCCGTCACCGACCGGACTGATCCGGCACCTACCGCAGACGAGGTCCCGACAACGAGATGTTCGCCACCCGAACGCCACTCCGCCTTTCCGACGTCGTCATCCGCGCCGCGATCGTCGGTCTTGTCCTTGCCACGGGGTACATCCATCTGACCCTCGGCGGACTGCTCTTCACCCTGAACGCGCTCGGCTACTTCACCGCCGCGGTCGCGATGGTCGTGCCGCTCGCGCTGGCCGTCCGGTTCCGCTGGTTCGTCCGCGTCGGCCTGATCGGCTACGCGGCGACAGCGATCGTCGCCTGGGCGATCATGGGCCCGTACTTCCAGCTGGCCTACATCGCCAAGGGCATCGAGATCGCGCTGATCGCACTGCTGGTCATCGACTTCGCCCGCATGGACGGCGATCCCGTCAACGTCGTGAAGCGCGAGCTGGCCGCCCTCGGTGGCGTCGTCGCCAGGACCCGCGGCACCGCTGGCGCCGGAGCGTAGCGATCCGCGCTAGGGTTAGCGCACCACAGCGATCGAACGAGCGAGCCGCGTCACAGCGACGCGGCTCGTTCCACGCCCTGAAGGAGACCCACCATGACGCGAGTCGTCCAGGCCCTCGCCCTCGCCGGGCTGGCCGCCCTCACCGTCGCCTGCTCGAGTGGTGGCTCATCGCCCGCCCCGGCCACAGGCGCCCCGACCAGCCCGGGCGCCTCGGCACCCGCCGGCGGCGGCACCACGATCGTCGCCAAGGACCTCGCGTTCCAGCCGACGACGCTCACGATCGCTGCCGACACGCCGACCGAGATCATCCTCGACAACCAGGAAGCGGCGCCGCACAACATCGCCATCAAGGACGCTGCCGGGGCGACCGTGTTCAAGGGCGAGATCGTCAGCAGCACCAAGGTCACGAACGCCGTGCCGGCTCTCCCTGCGGGCGCCTACCCGTTCTGGTGCGAAGTCCATCCGGACATGACCGGGACGCTCACAGCCGAGTAGCCCGCGCACCCATCCGGTACCGCCGCCGACCCCGGGACCAGCACGGATCCGGGGTCGCTGCGTCTCCATCCTTGGAGGGTCGAGTACCGTTGCGCTGCAGTCGACCGCACGGGAGCGCCAATGCTCGAGATCGATGACCTGGCGAAGCGCTACGGCAACGTCGTAGCGCTCGATGGCGCCAGCTTCACGGCCCGTCCCGGACGGATCGTCGGCTTCCTCGGTCCGAACGGGGCCGGCAAGACCACGACGATGCGCTGCGTCTTCGGGCTGGTCAGGGCGGACCGCGGCGCGGTCCGCTGGAAGGGCCAGCCGGTCGATCGCGACGCCCGCCTGCGATTCGGCTACATGCCCGAGCAGCGCGGCCTCTATCCGCGGATGCGGGTCGGCGAGCAGGTCTCCTATTTCGCACAGCAGCACGGATTGCGGCCACGCGACGCGGACGCGGCGGGCCTCCGCTGGCTCGAGCGGATGGGGCTGGCTGACCGTACCAAGTCCAAGCTCGAGGAGCTGTCGCACGGCAACCAGCAGCGTGTCCAGCTGACCGTCGCGCTGGCGCACGATCCGGAGCTGCTCGTCCTCGACGAACCGTTCTCCGGTCTCGACCCGATCGGCATCGCGACGATGACCGACGTCCTCCACGATCGTGCTGCAAACGGTGTCGGCGTCGTGTTCTCGAGCCACCAGCTCGACCTCGTCGAAGACGTGTGCGAGGACGTGGTGATCATCGCCCGCGGGCGGGTCGTGGCAGCGGGTGCGATCGATGAGCTCAAGACCCGATCCGGGCGACGGCATCTCGAGATCGAGGTCGTCGGCTCCGACGGCTCGTGGCTCGACGGGGACGGCTCGCTGACCGTCCTAGAGCAGGTCGGCGGTCGGGTGAAGCTGCTCGTCGGGAACGACGTCGATCTCGACATGCTCCTGGCACGGGCGCGCCGCGCCGGAGAGGTTCGGACGTTCGCCTACCAGGCCCCGAAGCTGTCCGAGCTATTCATGGAAGCCGTGACACCGACACCCGCCCCGAACGCGACCCTGGCGGAGCCCGTCGCATGAGCCGCTGGCGAAGCATCTGGCTGGTCGCCAAACGAGAGATCGTGGAGCGCGGGCGAAGCCGCGGGTTCGTCTTCTCCGTGGCTTTCACGACCTTGCTCGTCATCGGGTCGTTCGTCGTCCCGACGCTGCTGTTCGGCGACGAGGATCCGAAGGTGATCGGCGTGGTCGGGCCGGCCCCTGCAGGACTCGAGGCGGCCATGGCCCTGACCGCCAGCCAGCTCGGCCAGGAGGTCCGGGTCATCGAGCTCGACAGCGAGGCAGCCGCCCAGGCCGCGCTCGCAGACGAGAGCGTCGACGCCGTCGTAAGCGTCCCGGCCGACCTGTCGTCGTCAGGCTCGGTCCGGTTCCCGAAAGAGCCCGACAACGCGGTGTCCCAGATCGCGACGGCATCGATCGTCGCCCTGCGCATCCAGGACCTGCTGGTCGACGCCGACATCGACCCGGCCGCGCTGCTCGCCGTGCAACAACCGCCGACCGTCGACTCGGTCGACCCCGAAACGGAGGCAGACCAGGCCCGCTTCCTGTTCGCGAACATCGGCGCCGTGCTCGTGCTTGTCGGCATCTTCAGCTTCGGCTTCACGGTGCTGACCGGGGTGATCGAGGAGAAGCAGAGCCGGGTCGTCGAGGTCGTCCTCTCGACGGTGCGCCCGCGTGACCTGTTGATGGGCAAGGTGCTCGGGATCGGCGTCCTCGGGATCGTGCAGCTGGTCGTGTTCGTGGCCGCCGCGCTGGTGGCCGCCGTGCTGACCGATCGATTCACGCTGCCCGCGACGACGCCCGGCGCCGTCGTCATGCTGGCGATCTGGTTCGTCCTCGGCTACGCGTTGTACTCGACCGCGCTGGGCTTCCTCGGGGCCCTGGCGTCGCGGATCGAGGAGGCCTCGAACGCATCGACCCCGGTCACGATGATCGCGATGATCAGCTACTTCGTGGCGATCTTCGCGGTGATCAACGACCCGTCCGGTCCGGTGGCCCGGATCGCCACGTTCTTCCCGCCCTCCGCACCGTTCGTCGTGCCGCTGCGAGCGGCATTCGACGCGATCGAACCGGTCGAGATCGTGCTCTCCATCGCGGTCACGGTCGTGGCGATCTGGGTCCTGTTCTCGATCGGTGCCCGCGTGTATGCCGGCGCCGTGCTCCAGACAGCTGGTCGGACGAAGCTGCGCGACGCGTGGCGCTCGGCCGGCGAATAGGCGTCAGTCGAGGGGTTCGAACAGGCCAGGCAGCCCGCCGGCGTGCCAGAAGAGGATCCGCTGGCCGTCCCATGCACCTGAGTGCACGCCAGCCACGAGACCGGCTAGCGCCTTGGCCGTGTAGATCGGGTCGACCAGGATCGCCTCCGTCCGGGCCAGCAGGTCGGCCGCCTCGCTGCCGGCAGCTGTCGGGCGGCCGTACCCCTCGCCGAGCTGACGTTCGTCGAGCTCGATCGTGCTCGGGTCGACGGGCCGGCCAAGGTCGGCCGAGGTGCGGGCGATGACGGGGCGGAGCTCGTCGGCCGTGCGCGCGGCGACGATCCCGTCGATCGCGACGTCCGCAGGGAGCCCGGCGAGGAGGCCGGCCTGTGTCCCACCGGTCGCGCTGGCGAGCACGACCCGGTCGATGGACAGTCCGGCATCACGCCCCTGCGCGAGAACCTCGCGGGCGGCGAGCAGCTGACCGTACGCGCCCACGGCACCCGAGCCGCCGACGTCGATCACGTACGGGCGCCCGCCTGCGGCGGACGACTCGGCAACCACGTCACGCACCTTCGCCTCGCGCTCGGCCCGATCGGCCGTCGCCAGCTGATGGACCGTGGCCCCGAATGCCTGCGCCAGCTGGATGCCCGGTCCCGCCGGGTCCGCGGGCGGCCCCGAGAGGACGAGTTGGACCCGCAGGCCGGCACGGGCACCCGCGGCGGCCGTCAGCCGGGCGTGGTTCGACCAGCGTCGGCCGCTCGTGACGAGCGTGTCGGACCCCTCGTCGAGCGCCGCGCCGACCAGGAACTCGAGGTTGCGCAGCTTGTTGCCGCCGAACGCGAGGTGCAGCAGATCTTCGCGCTTCACCCAGACCTCGACCCGGCCGCCGAGTGCTTTGCTGAAGCGGGGCATGGCGTGCAGCGGCGACGGCCCGTCGATGAGCGGGAAGCGGGGCGGAGACGCCATCGGGCGGATGGTAGCGACCTATCATCGACACATGCCCGAGCAGGTCGAGCCCACGACGCATCGCGGGCTGCCGGCGTGGGGGTTCGCCTTCCCGGGTCCGCTGCGCGACGAGCTTACGGCACTGGCGCTGGACGGCACGAAGACGGCCACCGCCAGCCTGGCCGTGGACTACGTCGTGGACGGCTCGACGCTGCCCCGGGCCGGGGACCGCGAGGTGATGCTCGACTCCGCCGGCCTTCCTGTCGCCATCCTCGAGATCACTCGCGTCGAGCTGTCGACGATCGGTCTGGTCGGCGACGAGTTCGCCCGAGCCGAGGGCGAGGGCTTCGCGGATGCCGCCGATTGGCGGGAAGCCCATGAACGGTTCTGGGGCTCCTACATCGATGACCTGCGAACCGGGCTGAAGGACCAGGCGTTCACGCTCACGGATTCCACGGTCGTCGTGTGCGAGTGGTTCCGCATCGTCGAACGCCTGGATGCGACCGCCTGATGGCGACTCGCATCTCGCCCGACGACCGCGTCACCAGCGTCGGGCAGCACGCCGGGATGGAGCGATCGATCGCGATCTCGCGGCCGACCGTCGGCGCGGAGCGGCTGTATTCCTCGATCGTCTCGACCGCGCCGGGCGACAAGACGCGCATCCACCATCACGGCGATTGCGAGACGTCGATCTACATCGTGTCGGGCAGCGCTCGGTACACCTGGGGCGCCACGGGTCTTGAGCACGAGATGACTGCATCGGTCGGCGACTTCGTCTACATCCCCGCCGGTGAGGTCCATGTCGAGGAGAACGCGAGCACGACCGAACCGCTCGTCGTCGTGCTGACGCGGAACTGTCCCGATTCACATGTCGTGTACGTCGATGGCGGCCCGGACGGGGCCGATGACGTCCCGGCCCCGTGCTGACGTGATCCGATGAGCGGCGGATGGCGCGACCGATCCCTGTTGGACATGCTGACCGAGTACGGGCTGGAGCTGTCGCCGGAGCACGAGTTCCCGACCGATGGCTGGTCCGGCGCGACGTTCACGAGCCTGATGGACCAGTACGGCCGGCGGTTCGTGCTCAAGCGAACGTCGCTCGCACAGGATTGGATCGCCCGCGCGACCCGCGACGAGGACCTTCGCGAGGGCTGGTTCGCCGCGCTGCCGCCGGGTGGACTGGCCTGGATCCCGAAGGCGACGACCTCGTATCTCGGCGCCGCCGCCGATGGGGACGGCGTCGCCATCCTGACACCCGATCTGTCGAACGAGCTGATCGCCTGGGAGCGTCCGGGCCATGACCCGGCGATCGACGCCGCGACGCTCGATCGCGTCCTGCGCGCGGTCGCGCGCCTGCACGCCGTGCCGTGGTCGGCGATCGTCGAGACGGCCAACGAACGCGACGGTGACCCGCCGCCGTGGTGCCCGTTGCCGGAGCGACTGACGCTCCTTTCGCCGGCATCGGCCGCGCGCTATGCAGCCGAGGGGAACCCGGTCGGCGACCGGTTCGTCGCCGGCTGGGAGGCGTTCGATCGACTTGCACCGGCCGGCGCCCGCGAGCTGGTCGAGCGTCTCGACGACGACCTCTCGCCACTCATCCTGGCACTTGAGGTCCTGCCGTGGGTGGGCCTGCACGGCGACCTGAAGCTCGCCAACGTGGCGCTGCTGCCAGACGACCAGGTCGCGCTCATCGACTGGCAGATGACGTTGCGGGCGCCGGTCGCGGTCGAGCTGGCCTGGCTCCTGGTTTCGAACAGTGGGTCGCTGCCGGTCGGTCCGGACGAGGTGCTCCGCCGGTACCGCGATGCGCTCGACTGGGACAGCGGGCGGTGGGCCTCGGGCAGCGGACCGTCCGACTTCGCCAGCCTCGCTGGCGATTGGGACCTCCAACGTGACCTGACCTGGATCGTCGGCCTGCTACTGCGCGGCTGGCGCAAGGGACTCGACGCCCACGCGGGTGTCACGCTGCCGTCGGGCGTGTCCGCCGCTGACGACCTCGCCTGGTGGAGTGAACGTGCCGCCGAAGCCGCCGCTCGGCGGCTCTGAGCAAGGAGCGATCGATGCCGAAGCACGTCCCGCACGGTCCCGGGCTCGAGCCTGGCCCGTACCCGTTCTCGCAGGTCGTCGAGGCGAACGGGTTCGTCTTCCTCGCCGGACAGGTCGGCGACGCACCGGGCTCGCATGGCGCTGCCCCCGGCGGGATCGAAGCCGAGACCCGCCAGATGCTCGAGAACGTCGGCCGGCTGCTCGATACGGTCGGGCTGACGTTCACGGACGTGGTCAAGTGCACGGTCTACCTGCGCGACTTCGGCGACTTCGCGGCGATGAACACCGTGTACCGGGAGGTCTTCGCGACCGACCCGCCGACGCGGGCGACGGTCGGGGTGACCGCGCTCGCGGCCGACTACAACGTCGAGATCGAGGTGATGGCGGCGCGCTGAACCGGCGCTACTTGACGATGCCGAAGTCGTCGATGGCGACCATCGCGCGACCGCGCGTACCCAGCACGACGATCCGGACAGTGTGCTTCCTTGCCGTGGACCAGCGCTTCGAGAAGACGGTCGAGCGAACGTGGAAGGCCGATCGGCGGAGATCCACGGTCCGGACCAGCCGGCCGTCGATGTAGACCTTGGCCCTGCCCCGGGTCGGGCCGGTCGGTCCGTACCATGTCAGGCCACGGCCGGTGAACGTCAGCGTTGCGCTGGCACCCCGACTGGTCGCGTAGCGGACGGTGTCGCCGCGATAGCGGGCGTGGCGGGCGCTCCGCCAGCGACCGTCATAGTCGATCGACGCCGAGCGGTCGCCGACGAGCCGGACGTTCGTCGAGCGCTTGGTCGTGCGCTTCTGATACTTGGTCATGACCCTGCCCACGTACCGCTTCGCCGCGGGTGACCAGCCGGTCCGTGCCGACGATCCGGTCAGCCACCAATACGCCACGCGACGCCAGCTGCCCAGCCAGCGATACAGCGAGGTCATCTTGCCAGACGCGACCCGCTCCTGGTTCCGGGGCGTCGGCTTGGCACTCGAGCTGCCGAGATACTGGCGCGCCCAGGCCGGCCAGTTCGACGGCATGATCTGATACTTGCCATACGCACCGGAGATCGGGTTCCGGGCGTGATAGCGGCCGCCGGACTCGACGCTCCCGACCGCCGCCTTGAAGCGTGCCAGGCCCTTCGGGGCGCGCGCAGCGGCAACGTCGGTCGGTGCGGCGGCGGCAACGAGGACGGCGATCAGGACGGCGACGACTGCGCTGGGGCGGTCGCCAAGGCTGGGCACTCGCAACGGACTTCCTTCCTGCCGGTCGATGGGTGAGCGCATCGGTCGGGGCGGCATGGCGAGAGCGGACGCTAGGGGTTGGACGGTCCGATCCCGGGATCACCCGGACCGTAGCCGCGCATCGGGAACGCTCGCTATGGCCCTATCGGGTCAGTCGGCGATGGCCTTGAGGAAGGCGGCCACCCGGTCGAGGACGTCATCGAGGACCTGGGTGACACCGTGCCCGAGTCGCGGGTACGTGACGAGCTCCGCCGGGCCGCCGATCCGCTCGACAGCACTGCGCAGCAGGTCGACCTTCGCGAAGGGGTCCGACTCGCCGGACAGGAAGATCGTCGGGCAGCGGATCGAGGCGAAATGCGACGTCCGCGCTTCCGTGCGGTCGGGGCTGCCGGGCGGATGCAGCGGGAACGAGAAGAGGACCAGCGCTCGGTATCGCGAATCCGGCTCCGCGGCGGCGAGGCTGGCTACCCGGCCGCCGTACGAGTGCCCGCCGACCACGACATCGGGCCGACTGGGCACGACCTTGTGGAAGGCCGGGATCGCCTCCTCGGCCTTGCGTTTCGGCAGGTCGATGGCCGTCGCGTCGATCCCGCGCTCCTGCAGGCCGTCGACGAACGGCTTCATGCTCGCCGACGTGCCGGACGCGCCATGCCCGAGATAGACGCTGATCGCCATGTCGCGGCTAGCGTAGCCAATCCGCGGAGATCGTCGTGACACGCTAGGTGTCACAGGCTCGGTCGAGACTCCCGGTCATCGGAACCACGCCAGGAGTCACCCAGATGACCACCATCGACTGCCCGTTCTGCTCGGGCGACGCGTTCGTCGAGCCCGCGCTCGAGACCATCACGTGCGACGGGTGCGGCGTGACGGTCGAGATCGCCCCGGACCCCATGGCCGTACTGGACGCCGCCGCCTAGCCGGATAGCGGAGCGCTGGGCAGGACGCTCGCTCGCCGGAGCGCACCGACAGGCACGAACGCCAGCGTGAGCCCGATCAGGATCAGACCCATCACGGCGAGCGTCGTCGACCCGTCGGTGAAGTCGATCAGCGCCCCGCCGGCCAGCATGCCGATCGGCTGGAGCCCCAGCGAGATCGTGCGCGCCGTGCTCCCGACGCGGCCGAGCAAGGCGTCGGGGCTCAGGTTGCTCCGCGCCGTGAGGTAGGTGACGAGGACCACGCTCTGGGCGACCCCGGCGATCGACGCGGCGCCGAGCAGGAGCGGGATCTGTTCCACGCGCGCGACGACGGTCAGCAGGACGCCTGTCGTCAGGGTCCCACCGAGCAGGAACGGCGCCACCGCGTGCCGGCTGGCGCGCGCCGTCAGCAAGGCACCGATGACCGTCCCGATGCCATAGGCGGTCAACACCAGCCCGAGGACGGTCGCATCCTGGCCGAGGTCGCGAGTCACGTGCACGGTCAATGCGGCGACCAGCGGCGCAGTCGTGATCGAAACGAGGCCCCAGTACAGGATCATCGGTCGCAGGACCGGGTGGTGGACGATGAACTCGATGCCCTCCCGGATATCGGCGACCAGGCTGCTGGCGGGTCGGTCGGTCGGGGCGCGCAGGTCACGGTGCAAGAACGCCAGCACGAGACTGGACAGCGCGAACGAGACGGCATCGATGGCGAGGGTCATGCCCGGTCCGATCGTCGCCGCAAGGAACCCCGCGAAGGCCGGCCCGATGATGTACCCGAAGGAGTAGACGGCCTCGAAGATCGAGTTCGCTCGGGCGAGCTGGGAGCGCCCGACGAGGATCGGGACCGACGCGGTGTAGCCGGCGAGGAAGAACGCTCGGAGGATGCTCATCGGGGCGGTGACGACCAGGATCACCGCCATCGTCGGACCGCCGAGCAGGACCGAGATCGGGATCAGAGCGGTCAGGGCAGCCCTGCCGAGGTCGGCCAGGAACATCATCCGCCGGCGATCACTGCGGTCGGCGAGGGCGCCCGCGATCATCCCGAAGAACAGGTCGGGGAGCATCGACAGCGCTCCGACGATGCCCATCATCAGACCCGAGCCGGTGAGCGCCAGGACGAGCAGCGGGAGGGCGGTGAAGCTGACCGCGTCGCCGAGCGCGGAGATGCCCTGCGACGTCAGCAGGACGCGGAAATCGTGATTTCGACCCAGCGGCGGGGGTTCGGGCATCAGGGGATGGTACGAGCGCCGGCGCTGCGAGCGCGTGCCCTACTCTCTGTCCGTGGACGATCGACGCGCCATCGACGACATCGTCACCGCAGGTCGCCGGCTCGGCGCCCGGGGCCTGATCTTCGCCGGCGAGGGGAACCTGTCGGTCCGTCTCGATGGTGAGCGGCTGGCGATCACGCCGCGCGGCTGGCGCAAGGACGAGCTGACCGCGGACGATGTCCACATCGTGCCGCTGCGGGCATCGGAAGAACCGCGTTCAGGATCAGCGGAGCCAGATGCTTCGTCCGACATCGCGATCCATCGGGCCGCGCTGACCGCCCGGCCCGATGTGGCGGCCGTCGCCCACGCACATCTCCCAGCCGCGATGGCGCTGACGCTGGGCGGCGAGATCCCCGACCCAGTGGCCCTGCCGGAGACGGCGTTGTTCATCCCTCGACTGCCGTTCATCCCGTTCGGGGTACCCGGGAGCGACGAGCTGGCGGCGCGGATCGCCAAGGCGTTGACGGAGGCTCCCGAGCCGCTCGCGAACGCGCTCCTCCTCGATCGTCACGGAGCGGTGGCGGTCGGGCCGGACCTGACCACGGCCGTCGACCGGCTGGAGCTCGTCGAGGTGCTGTGCCGCACGTGGCGGGACAGCCTGCTCATCCGGGCAGCGCGGCGATCGCTCGGGGAGTAGCGCGACGCGTCCGAGGCTGGACCGAACCGGTAGCATCGACGTGCCCAGCCCGTCGTCGTGAGGCGGCGGCACCCACCCAGGAGGGACCATGGATACCCGCAAGTACCTTGCCGAGCTGGTCGGCACGTTCCTCTTCCTGACGATCGGCTACCTCGTGTTCCCGGCGGCCCTTGCCGGGGAGGTCCCGGCGTACCTCGCGGTCCCGTTCGCGTTCGGCCTGGGCCTGCTCGCCGCGATCTTCGCGGTCGGTCACATCTCCGGCGGGCACTTCAACCCCGCCGTCACCGTCGCGGCCGTCCTCGACCGACGGACCGAGACCACCGACGCCATCGGCTACATCCTGGCGCAGGTCATCGGGGCGATCGGTGCAGCGGCCGTGGTGTTCGTCGTGGCCGGTCAGGACGCGGTCGCGGCCGGCGTCACGAAGCCGGGTGGCGGTGTCACGGACATCGGGGCGCTGATCCTCGAGATCGTCCTGACGGCGGGCTTCGTCCTCGTGATCCTCGTTTCGACCAAGCGCGCGGCCGGGCTTGCCCCATTGGCCATCCCGCTGACGCTTGTCGCGATCCATTTCGCTGCCGCGACATTGTCGGGCGCGTCCGTCAATCCGGCACGATCCATCGGGTCGGCGCTGCTCGGTGGCGACCTCACCGGACTCTGGATCTACCTGATCGGGCCGATCGTCGGGGCCATCGGTGGGTGGGCGCTCTTCCATCTCATGGACGAGGACGTGGTCGAGGAGGTCGCGGAGGCCGAGGCCAGCTAGCGGCAGGTGCGAACGCTCTACCTCAACACCATCGGGCGCAGGTCGGGCAAGGCGCGGCGGACGCCGCTCTATTGCGTGGATGACGGCGAGGACCTCGCCGTCATCACCTCGAACGGGGGGCGCGACCACCAACCCGCCTGGTGGTTGAACCTCCAGGCCGCTCCCGACGTGGAGATCGAGCTCGGGAAGCAACGACGGCGGGTCACCGCGCGCCGCGCGACCCCCGAGGAGTACGGGCGTCTCTGGCCGAAGTTCGTCGCTGGGCTGCGCAATTACGAGGCCTACCGGCGCAAGACCGACCGGGAGCTCGTCATCGTGATGCTGTCCCCGCGGGGGGACCGGACGCCCTAGTCGATCTCGCGCAGGCTGAACTGCTGGGCATTGCCCATCTGGGCCCAGATCCGCGCCTGGGTCACGGCGAGCATCTGGCGGACGTGGTTCCGGTCGTGGTGGACCCACTCCGCGAGCAGCTCGTCGACGCGCAACTCGCCGACCTCCGGATGCGAACCGCTGCGGGAGAGGTCGTCGGTCCCCAGGCGCCGCACCAGCGCGATCCCGTCTTCGCGCAGGGCGACGAACTCGGCGATCAGCTCGTCGACCGGACGGAGGTGGTCCCGGCGCGCCTCAGCGATCGCCGGCGGGTCCCATGCCGCGAGCCGCGGCGGCGCGTCCGGCGCGGCGCCGAGGATCGTCCGGATCCGACCACCGAACCCGCGCTGGTCGGCCTCGATGAGGTGTCCGACGCACTCGTTGGCACTCCATGCGCCGGGTGCGGGACGCCAGCCCGCGTCCAGCCCCAGTCCGCGCAGCTCCTCGGCGACGGTGACCGCCGTCGCAGCAAGGAGGTCCGCGATCGTCGACGGTCGGAGCGGCGCATCGCTCATGATCTCCTCCGGCTCCGCATGCGGTATCCGATCAGCGTCAGGATGAGCCCGGCGATCGCCGCAAGCGAGCCGGCCAGACCCAGCGTGACCGTTCCGGGCGAGTAGCGCATCGGACCGCCCAGGGCCTGGGACGGGGATGGGGACGGGACGGCGGTCGAACCCGGGCCGGGCGAGGCGATCGCCGGACTCGGCGTCGCGGATGTGCCGGCCGGCACGAGGTCGAGATACGCCTGGACCCCGGTCGTGAACAGGCTCACTCCCCCGTCGCGCGGCTGTGTGGTCCAGCCCTCGAACCGATCCGTGCGATTGGCATGGAGCTCGTCGTCATAGAAGAGGACGTGATATGGCGCGTCGTCGTATGCGAGGTCCAGCATCTGCCCGACGATCGACCGGCGCTCGTCGATGGTGGTCGCCCGGCGCTGCGCCTCGAACAGCCGGTCGTAGGCCGGGTTCGAGTAGTTGCTGTCACTGGACCCGCCGATCTCGGACGTGGTCAGCAGCGAGAGCAGGAAATCGGGATCGGGTGAGCCGGTCCATCCCCACAGCTCGACGTCGTATTCGGCGGTGCCGCCGGCCTCGGGCACGTACAGCAGCTCGGTGAGTGTGTCAGGGTCGAGGCCTTCAGCCGAAACGCCGATCCCGACGCGCTCCCAGGCGGCGGCGACGGCAACAGCCGACGCGGCGTACTTCCGGTCCGACGTGGGGTAGACGAGCCGCAGCTCGATCGGGCGCCCGTCCAGATCCTCGCGGATGCCATCGCTATCCGCGTCGAGGTAGCCGGCGGCATCGAGCCGCCGGCGTGACTCGGCAGGGTCGAAGCGGCGCGGACTCGACGGTTCGCTGTGGAATTGGAGCACCCCCGGCGGGATCGCGGTCGAACCCGGCGTCGCGTGACCCTCGACGGCGGCGTCGATGATCTCGTCGAGGTCGAGCGCGTAGCCCAGGGCGTCGCGGAATTTCGGGTCTCGAGCGGCCGCCGTCGAGGCGCCACCGCCGTCGATCTCCTTGCTGTATGTGTTGAACGCCACGTGTGTGTAGCCCGACGCCAGTCCTTCGACGGCGACGACGTCGGCGTCCTCGTCGAGCGACTCGACGTCCGCCGCGGCGATGCCACGTGCGTAATCGATCTCGCCGCGTCGGAGGGCGGCGGCCATGGCCGCCTGGTCCGGATAGAAGCGGAACTCGACCTCCTCGACGTACGGCCGCTCGCCCCAGTAGTTCGGGTTGCGCAGGAAGCGTGCCGACGTGCCGCGCTGCCATTCGACCGCCTGGAACGGTCCGCTGCCGACGACCGGTGGTGTCGACTGGAAGTCGGTCGCGGCTCGGGCGAACGGTACCGTCGACCAGACATGCGCCGGCAGGATCGGCACCAGGGCGCCGAGCAGCAGGGTCGTCGGCTCGGCGGTGATCAACCTGACGGTGCGGTCGTCGACGAGTTCGACCGACTGCAGGCCGACTGCCCCGACCAGCACATCCCCGTACAGCGAGAGCGGATGGTCCGGCTGGCGGTCGCCGCGCGTCGCACCCGCGCGGGGCAGGTCGTTGCCCTCGGGCGCCCACGGACCGATGTAGGCCGGATCCATGCTCGCGAGGATGTACTTGAACGTGAATGCCACGTCGTTGGCATCGGCGACCCGGCCGTCCGACCAGCGCATCCCGTCGCGGATGGTGAACGTCCATGTCGCGCCGTCCGGCGACCAGCTCTCGGCGAAACCGGTCGGTGCGTACTCGAGCTCCGGCCCGAAGCCGACCAGGACGTCGTAGTCGAGGTTGGTCGCTTCCGCCGAGGAGCCGTCGAATGCCAGGTGCGGGTTGATCGAGTCGAACTCCTCGGTCGTCCCGACGCGCAGGATGCGGTCCGCCTCAGCCGCTCCGACCCTCGCGGTCGGGGTCGCAACGGCCAACGCGCCGAACCAGACGAGCACCAGGATCCGGACCGCACGGCGAGGCATCGTCGGCGAGTATGCCGCGGGCCGGTGACTCAGGCCGTCGACCCCCTGTCGACTGCCGCCACCGTCTTGCTCACGTCGATGGTGCGGCGTCCACGACCGGGAGTGCGCGGCCACCCTCGGCAACGGCGGGCTCGGCGAGCCAGCATGCCGATGCGTGTCCGTCGCCCAGGTCGAACAGCGGTGGCGACTCGGTCCGGCAGCGGTCGAACGCCTTCGGGCAGCGCGGGTGGAAGCGGCAACCGCTCGGGATATGGACGGCGTCGGGCGTCTCGCCCTTCAGGATCGTGCGGCCTGACCGCTCGCCCGCCTGGGGAGGTTCCGGCGACGGCGATACGGAGACCAGCGCCTCGGTGTACGGGTTGCGTGGGTCCCTGATGACCGCCTCGGCCGTGCCGATCTCCATGATCCGGCCGAGATACATGACCGCGATGCGGTCGGCGATCACCCAGGCGAGCGACAGGTCGTGGGTGATGAACAGGTAGGTCAGACCGCGCTCCCGCCGAAGGTCGAGCATCAGCCGCAGGAGCTCCGTCCGGATCGACACGTCGAGCATCGACACCGGCTCGTCCGCGACGATCATCTCGGGGTCCATGACCAGCGCCCCGGCGATGACCACCCGCTGCCGCTGGCCGCCGGACAGCTCGTGGGGGAAACGGGATGCGTACTCGGCCGCCGGCCGGAGTCCGGCAGCATCGAGCGCAGCGAGTACCGTCGCCCGGCGCTCCGAGGCCGAACCGATGCCGTTGACCTTGAGCGGTTCGGCCACGAAGTCGAAGATGGTCTGCTTGGGATCGAGCGTCTCGTACGGGTCCTGGAAGATGACCTGGACCCGGCGCCGATAGTCGCGCAGCTCCGACCCGGACCACAGGCCACTGACATCGCGGCCCTCGAACGTGATGGTCCCGGCCGTCTGCTTGGTCAGCTTCACGATCACGCGCCCGATCGTGGTCTTGCCGCTGCCCGACTCACCGACCAACGCGAGCACCTCGCCGCGGCGGAGGGCCAGGTCGACGCCGTCGACGGCTCGGACGGCCGCGGCCGGCTGACGCGTGAGCGTATCGAACACGCCGCCCCCGATCGGGAAGTGCACCTCGAGACCCTCGAGCCGGAGCAGGTCGTCCGTCATCCGGATACCGCGGGGGCCGGCTCGTCGATGGCCGCCGGCGGCGGGACCGTCACCGGGACGCCATCACTCCCGGCCGGGTACAGGTGGCACGCGACGCGCACGCCGTCGAACGTCACCTCGGGTGGCACGACCTCTGTACACACGTCCATCACGAAGGGGCAACGCGGGGCGAACCGACAGCCCGGCGGGGGGTCGCGCAGGTCCGGCGGGGACCCCGGGATCATGTCGAGCGTGCGGCGATCCGCGTGGATGTTGGGGAACGCCGCCATGAGCTTCTGCGTGTATGGATGACGTGGCCGCCTGAACACCTCGTCGACCGGCCCTTCCTCGGCGACGCGGCCCGCATACATCACCATCACCTTGTCGCAGGTCTCCGCGATGACCGACAGATCGTGCGTGATGAGGATCAGTGACAGCCCGAGCTTGTGCCGGAGATCCTCGAGGAGCTCCAGGATCTGGGCCTGGACCATCACGTCGAGGGCGGTCGTGGGCTCATCGCCGATCACCACGGCCGGGTCGCAGGCGAGTGCCATCGCGATCATCGCCCGCTGGCGCATCCCGCCCGACAGCTGGTGGGGATATGCGTCGCCCCGCTTGCGCGGGATGCCGACCAGCTCGAGCAGGTCGCCCGCCCGCTTCCGGGCGGCCTTGGGCGACTCGCCGAGACGCTCCTCGATCGGTTCGGCGATCTGGTCGCGGATCCGGCTGACCGGATTGAGGGCATTCATCGCCCCCTGGAAGACGATGCTGACCTCGCGCCAGCGATAGCGCCGAAGCGCGTTCTCGCTCTTGGGCACGAGGTCGATGCCCATCAGGTTGATGCTGCCCGACACGATCCGTGCGTTGGCCGGGAGGATGCGCACGAGCGACAGGGCGGTCGTCGTCTTGCCACAGCCCGACTCCCCGGCGATGCCGAGGGCCTCGCCATGGTCCAGCCGGAATGAGACACCGTCGACGGCGCGGACGGTCCCCGATCCGACCGTGAAGTGGGTGCGCAGGTCGTCAACCACCAGGAGGGGCGCGGCTGGGTCGGCGAGCTTGGGCAGCGGTCGCTCGCGGCGCCTGATCGCCGTGGTCACGACCGTCGTGGCCTCGATGTCGACCAGCGGCTCCTCGAGCTCGTCCTGTTCGACGTCGGGTGGCGTGATGCCGTCGCGCGCCGAGGGCGGGATGGGCAGGCTCATCGGCGGTTCCGCCGGCGTGGGTTGAGCAGGTCATCGAGAGCCGTGCCGAGCAGCGTGAACGCGAACACCACCAGCACGATGCACGCACCCGGCGGCACGAAGTACCACCACGCTCCGAGGTTCGGCGCCCCGACCTCCTCGGCGGCATTGAGGATCTGGCCCCATGACGGTTGGAACGGGTCACCGAGGCCGACGAACGACAGCGTCGTCTCGGTCAGCACCGCGCCAGCGAACACGAGCACCGCGTTCGCGACGAGCAGGTTCACGACGTTGGGCAGGATGTGGTGGTTGACGATGTGCAATCGGCCCGCCCCGATGACCCGGGCCCGGTCGACGAAGGGCCGCTCCTTGAGCGACAGCGTTTGGGCTCGCAGGATGCGTGCCGTCGACGCCCAGCTCGTGATCCCGACCACGATGACGATGACGATGAGCGTCGTCCGCACGCCGAGGACGACACTGCCCGTCCCGATCACGTCGGCGATGATCGGCGCAAGGATCAGGGCCAGCACGAACGTGGGCAGCACGAGGAAGAAGTCGGTGATGCGCATGAGCGCGCCATCGGTCCGCCCACCCACGAACCCACCGACGATGCCGATGACGCCGCCGAGCGACACGGTGATCACGGTGGCGAGCAGCCCGATGATCATCGAGATCCGCGTCCCGTGGACGGTCAGGTTGAGGATGCTCCGTCCGATCTCGTCGGTGCCCAGCGGGTACTGGGCCGATGGTGGCTCGAGCCGCCCGCCCGTGGCCGTGACGGCGGTCTGCAGCGGGCCGACGAGCAGGTCGGGGATCGCCGCGAGGATCGTGAAGACGACGAGGATCGCCAGGCCGAACAGCCCGTCCGGCCGGCCGACGATCCGGCGGAGGATGTGCTCCGACGGTGCTGCCGGCGCGAGGGGCGCGGTGTCGACGGTCGCGGCAGGTGTCGTCACGAGCGGACCCGCGGATCGAGCCGGCCGTAGATCATGTCCGCCCCCAGGTTCGCCAGCACGACCGAGACGCTCAGCACCAGGAAGATCCCCTGGAGGACCGTGTAGTCGCGACCCTTCAAGGCGTCGACGGTCAAGGTCCCCAGGCCCGGCCAGTTGAAGACGACTTCGACCGTGATGGCGCCGGCCACCACGTAGCCGAGGTTGATCGCGATCAACGAGACCGTCGGCAGCATGGCGTTGGGCAGGGCATGGGTCCGCAGGATGCGGCGTTCCGAGATGCCCTTCGCTCGGGCCGTCGTGATGTATTCGTCGGAGAGGGTCTCGATGATCGACGATCGCATCAGGATCGAGTACTGGCCGATCAGCCCGAGGGCCACGGTGGCGACCGGCAGCACGAGGTGCGACAAGAGGTCGGCGAGGTATTCGAGCGGGGAATCGAACCGCGCGCCGAGCGAGTGCATCCCGAACGACGGGAACCAGTGGAGCGTCGAGGCGAAGATCAGCAGCAGGATCATGCCGAGCAGGAAGTACGGCATCGAATAGAGGATCAACGAGACGCCGTTGCCCACCAGGTCGACCGGCCCGCCGCGTCGCCAGCCGGCATATGCGCCGAGCGCGAGCCCGATGCCGATCGCCAGGATCTCGCCCAGACCGAAGAGCAGCAGCGTCGGGCCGATACGGCTGGCGATGACCTCGGTCACGGGTCGGCCGCGCTGGCCGAACGACAAGCCGAGGTCACCGGTCAAGGTCGCTCCGACATAACTGATCAGCTGGTCCGGGATCAGCGGCTTGTCGATGCCCCACCGCTCCCGGATCTGCTGGATCGCCTCGGGCGAGACGTTCGGGTTCCGGGCCAGGATCCGATCGGGTGAGCCGGGCATCGCCCGGAACAGGACGAAGTTGACGATGACGATCAGGAAGATCGTAAGCGCCGCTTGACCGAGGCGCCGGATGACGAAGCGAGTCGCCATGGCCGGCGATCAGCCCGCGGGCACCACGTGGCCGTTCGCGCCGACCGGACCGGCCGTGGCGGGACAGCTCGCGCTCGTCACTCCTCTTCGGTCGCTTTCGAACCGCGCTGGCGCATGACCACGCCACCGATGATCACCGCGAGGAGGACGGCCCCGCCCACCAGCAACAGGCCGGTGTTCGACGACGTGCCCCCAGTCGGTGAGCCCGTGCCGCCATCGGTCGGCGACGCGCCCGGCGAGGGAGCCGCGCCGCCGCTCGGCGACGCGCTCGGCTCCGATCCGGCCACGGTCAGGTTGGTGTACCCGATCGGGCCGAAACCGAACAGCGGCGTGCCGCTGTCGGGCGGCTGGTTCACCCATCCGCCGAAGTGGTCGGTGCGATAGGCGTGCAACTCCGAATCGTAGTAGAGGGGGATGTTGGGGACCTCGCTGTAGAAGAGCTCCTGCATCTCCTGGAGCATGGCCTTGCGCGCCGTGTCGTCGAGCGTGTGGCCCTGGAGGTCGAACAGCTCGTCGAAGCGGGCGTTCGACCAGAAGGTGTCGCTCGAGCCACCGATCTGGTCGGTGATGAACGGCTCGAGGAGCGAGGTCGGGTCGACGTCCCCGACCCATCCCCACATGTACGTATCGAAATCGGCTTTGCCGGGCGGGTCGTATTCCGGCGGTGTCAGGTCGACCAGCAGCGTGTCGTCGTCGGTGACACCGGCGTCGACCGTGATGCCGAGCTCGCCCCACCACTCGGTGACGAACTGGGCCGCCGTCGCCAGCTCCGACTCCGAGGCTGGCCACGTCATCCGCAGGCGGATCGGGTTGCCATCCTTGTCCAGGCGCGCCCCGGACGCATCCTTGACATAGCCCGCCGCAGTCAGCTTCTCGTCGGCCTTGGCGAGATCGAAGCTGCGCAGGACGTCCGGGGCCGGTGGGACATACCACTTGGCGTGATAGGGCGGCACCAGGCTGGTCCCCGGTGTGCCGTGACCAGCGAGGACGCGGTCGACGAGCTGGGGCAGGTCGACCGCCCAGGCGAGCGCGTCCCGAAACGCCGGGTCGGCCACCGCCGTTGTCGATGCGCCGCCATCGGGGATCGGCTTCGAATAGCCGTTGAACGTCAGGTACGAATAGCCGTTCGCGTCGCCCTCGACAGCCACGATGTTCGGCTGGCCGGCGAGCGAGTCGAACGCGTCCGCGCTGACACCGCGGGCGTAGTCGATCTCGCCGTTGCGCAGCGCCTGGACCATCGTGTCGTTGTTCTCGAAGTGGGTGATGATCAGTTCTTCGGCTGCGCCCTGCTTGCCCCAGTAGGTCGGGTTGCGGGCGAACCGCATGAACTGCCCGGGCTCGAACTCGACGGCCGTGTACGGACCCGTACCGACCACGGGCGGGTCGTTCGCGAAGAAGCCGTCGGCCTCGGCGTTGGCGATCTGCTCGAGGGAGTAGGCCTCCCAGATGTGCTTGGGCAGGATCGGGACATAGGCGGCCAGCAGCAGTGGCGTGGGCTCAGCCGTTTCGATGACGAGGGTCTCCGGATCCGTCGCCTCTGCGGACGTCACTCCGGCCGACCTGACATAGCCATCGAGATAGCCGGACCCGAGCGTGACCTCGTCGGCAAGCGCCCCGATGATGAGCTGGTACGTCCACGCGGCATCTTCGGCTGTCGCCGGCTGGCCATCGGACCACTGCATGCCGGGCCGGATCTTGAACGTCGTGGTCTTGCCGTCGTCCGAGGTCGTCCACGACTCGGCGAAGCTGCCGGTGTAGCCGAGATCCTGGTCGTATCCGACGAGGAGGTCGTAGTTGAGCGTGAAGACCTCGTAGTCGAGGACATAGACGGCCTGCCACGGATTGAGCCCTTGGAACTCCTGGTCCGTGCCGACCCGAAGGATCAGGTCGCCGTCGGCTGCCTGCACGCTGGCCGTGGCCGGCGCGAGAGTTGCCGCGATCAGGCCGACGATGGCCAGGATTCGGCCCGACCGGGCACGGATCGTCGAACGCATCGACTCCTCCTCCAGGACGGTCCGACACCACTCCCATGCGGACCGCCGTTCCTTCACCGATACCGATCGTCGCCGGTCGGATCGGCGGTACCGTCGCACACGCCGCGGTCCCGTGCAAGGAATGGGCGCGCTTGGCGGGCCGGACGCCCCTCAGACGAGTGGCTGCAGCCTCGCGTCGGGGTCGAGCAGGATGGGCCGGTCGATGCGGAAGGCGGTGATATCCCCATCAGACGGCGAGCTGCCGTCGAGCGCCAGCTCGACGAGGATCCGGCCGATGATAGAGGCGAACTTGAAGCCGTGGGCGGCGCCCAGACCGACCACGACACCCGGCGCGTCCGGCAGTCGATCGATCACGAAGTCACGCTCCGGTGTCAGCGTATAGAGGCAGGTCTTGGTGTAGATATCGGGTCCACCGGCGTCCGGCAGATGCGCGTCGACGAAGGACAACACCCGATCGTGGATCTCCGGGTCCGGTTCGAACGTCCGCGTCGCGGGCGTGACCGGCCGGCCGCCGCAGTCCTGGGCGACCTTCGGTCCCGCCTCGCCGTAGATCGGGAAGCCGTAAAAGGACGGATCGTCCATCCAGATCCAGACCGGGAAGATCTCCGCGGCGAACGGGGCGGGGTTCAGGGCGGCGAGGTAGGTGACCTGTTCCTGTGTCACGGTCAGCGGGAGGCGCCGATCGAAGTGGGCGAGCAGGTCGTTGGTCCAGGCATCTGTGGCGAGGACCACCCGTCGGGCACCGTACGTCGTCCCGCCCGCGTCCACCTCGTAGGTGCCTCCGACCTCGCGGATGGCCGTCACCGGTGTGCGCTCGCGCAGCGTGGCGCCCTGATCGAGAGCACGCCCGCGATGGGCGACATTGCCGCGGTAGGGATCGGCGATGCCACCCGACGCCTGGAACATGCCGGTCACATCGTCCGGCAGTCGCCACGCGGGCCAGCGTCGCATGATCTCGGCGGCGTGGAGCAGCTCGTACGGCACGCTCTCGGCTGTGAGGCTGTCCGTGTAGTCGGCCTGGGCGATGGCCGGGTCGGCCGGCCACAGGTCGAGGCCGCCGGTCACTGTGACGATCCGTTCATCAGCCTCCGCCTCGACGATGGTCCACGACTCGTAGGCACGCTTCGCCAGGCGGACGTAGTCGGGGCGGTGGTAGGACAAGCGGATGATGCGGCTGTGGTCGGCCGACGCGCCGTTGGCATGGCCGAACTCGAACTGCTCCAGGCCGAGCACCCGGATGCCGGGCCGGCTCGACGCCCAGTACGCGGCCGCCGACCCGATCGCACCGAGGCCCACGACGACGACATCCCAGTCGATATGGCGCCGTCTGCGGATCATCGGCCGGTCGCCCGGTCCAAGGCCACGCGCTGGATCGCGGCAACGCTCATCGCGTCGGTGATCCGACCGTCGCGGACCATCTCGACCGCTTCGTCGAAGGGCACCCAGCGGAGGGTGATCGACTCGGTCGGCTCGGGCGTCGCCTCACCATGCCGAAGCCCACTCGCAACGAAGAGGACCGCCACTTCGTCCGTCACGGAGTTCGAGAGGTCAAGGCGACACAGCTCGCGCCAATCGGCGGCCTCGAGACCGGTCTCCTCGCGCAGCTCGCGCTGGACGCCCTCGAGTGGCGTCTCGGCGGGCGGCACACCGCCCTCGGGGATCTCCCATGAGACACGGTCGAGCGTGTAGCGATGCTGCCCGACCAGCGCGATGCGGTCGCCGTCGTCGAACGCGATGACGCCCGCCGCCAGGTTCTCGAAGTGCACGACACCGTAGATGCCCGGGCTACCATCGGGCCTCGACACCTCGTCGTGCCAGACGGTGATCCAGGCGTTCTCGTAGGCGACCCGGCGACTGTGCCGGACGAAACGACCCTCCACCCCGGCATCGTCGCACGGCGCGAGCGGACCCGTCGTGGCGGCGCGAGCGAGCCCTAGACTTCGCGGCCATGACCGACGGTCGATCCGCGCCCGAACCCCGATTCGATGTCCAGGTCGACTGGGATGCCCGGATCGTGGTCCGCGACGGCACCGAGCTGTCGGCCAACATCTGGCGTCCGGTCCCGCGCGATGGTGCCCGGGATACGGCCTCGGCGCGCTTCCCGGCCATCCTCGAGATGATCCCCTACGGCAAGGACAACTGGCGCCGCGCGGTCGACACGACGCGGGGTGAGTGGTTCGCGGCACGCGGCTTCGCGCTGTGCCGGCTCGACGTGCGTGGCACGGGATCGTCGAGCGGCGTCGCACTCGATGAGTACACCGCCGACGAGACTCGCGATGGCTACGACGCGGTCGAGTGGCTGGCGGCCCAGCCGTGGTGCGACGGCGGCATCGGCATGTGGGGCATCTCGTACGGCGGGTTCACATCCATCCAGGTCGCCGCGCTGCGACCGCCGCACCTGCGGGCCATCGTGCCGGTCATGGCCACCGATGACCGCTATCTCGACGATGTCCATTACCGCGGTGGCTGCGTCACGGTCAGCGAGCTGTCGCAGTACGCCGTCAGCCAGGTGGCGATGAACGCCATGCCGCCCGACGCCTCGTTCCGGGGCACGACGTGGCAGGACGAATGGCGCGCCCGACTCGACGCCACGCCGCCGTGGTTGTTCGCGTGGCTGCGCCATCAGACCGACGGGCCGTACTGGCGACAGGGCTCGCTCGCCCCCGACTACGGTGCCATCGAGGTCCCGATCTTCAACATCGGTGGATGGCACGACTCATATGTCGACCCTGCCTTCAGGATGCAGGCCCGTTGCATCGCGCCGTCGCACACGCTGGTCGGCAATTGGGTCCATTCGTGGCCGCACAGCGCCTTCCCTGGCCCGAACCTCAACGACCTGCACGAGATCGCGCGCTTCTTCGACCGGCACCTCAACGGGACGCCGAACGGATGGGAGGGCGAGCCCCCGGTCGTCTGGTACGAGCACGAGTTCACGCCCCCGGTCGCCTTCCCGTCCGAGCTGCCCGGGCGGTGGCGTGCGGCGTCGGCATACCCGCACCCCGGGACCACGACAGGGAGCTGGGCATTCGGCGCAGGATTGCTCGCGAGATCGGGCGCCGGCGACGAGGGCGTCGATGCGTTCCGCCACCGACCCACGACCGGGACCCGCGGGCCGCTCTCGTGGGGCGCAGGCGACCCACCGAACGGCCTGGCCCGCGACCTGCGGCCGGATGAAACGGATGGACCGACGTATACGACCGCGACGCTCACCGAGGCGCTCGAGGTGCTCGGCGTGCCCGAGGTGATCGTCCACGTCGAGGTCGACGCGCCGGTCGCCACGCTGTCGGTGCGGCTCTCGGACGTCGCGCCGAACGGCACGTCGGCGCTGGTGAGTGGCGGCGTGCTGAACCTCACCCATCGACGGTCGCATGCCGCCCCCGAGGCACTCCAACCCGGGTCGGTCGAGGAGATCCGGGTGCCGTTGCGTACGGCCGGCTATCGGTGGCTCCCCGGGCATCGACTCCGGGTCTCGATCGCGTCGTCGCTGTGGCCCGTCCTGTGGCCCTCGCCGTATCCGGCTACGTTCCGCATCCACCGCGGGCCGGCGACCCCGTCCCGACTCGAGCTCCCGCTGATCCCGCCGGCCGGCGGCGAGGGCGACCTGCCCGTGCCGGCATTCCGAAACGACCCGCCCGACCTCCGCTGGCCGGAGCCCGACGCTGCGGATGGTGACGGCCCGGCCGTCGCCGACACGCCCGCCTGGCGGATCGAGGAGGACGTCCTCGATGGGTCGGTCACCGTCCGGTTCCACGATGGCGGCGAGGACGTCGTCCCCGATGGCCGCCGGCTGTACGCCGCCGAGTCGATCCGGATGACCGCCTGGGACGACGACCCGGCGCGGGCCGAGCTGGATGCCGACGTCGTCTACCGCTGGCAGGAGCGCGACCCGGCACGGAACGGTGAATCGACACGGATCGAGATCCGCGCGATCTCCCGGCAGCGCAGCACCGTCTCGGACTTCGATCTCTCGGTGCGGCTGGAGGTCGATGTCGACGGCGAGCGGTTCTTCGACCGCGACTGGCAGGAGACGATCCCCCGCCAGTTCGTCTGACGAGTCGGTCGCGCGCTCCATCGTCCGCGCCGCCGGGCGCCGCTACACTCCGGCGGTGTTGCGTATCAGCCGCAAGGCGGAGTCGTTCACGGAGTCGGTCATCCGCGAGATGAACCGCGTCGCCGTGGCGCATGGAGCCGTCAGCCTCGCCCAGGGGTTCCCGGACTTCGCCTGTCCGCCCGAACTGAAGCGGGCTGTCGCCGAGGCGGTCGACGCGGACATCAACCAGTACGCCATCACGTGGGGCTCCAAGCCGCTGCGCGACGCGATCGCGGAGACGACGCCACGCCATTTCCCGGGCTTCGGCGAGATCGATCCCGAGACGCAGATCACCGTCACCTGCGGGGCCACCGAGGCGATGATCGCGGCGATGCTCGGCCTGCTCGACCCGGGCGACGAGGTGGTGATCTTCGAGCCGTACTACGAGAACTACGGCCCGGACGCGATCCTGTCGGACGCCGTGCCCCGGTACGTCACGCTCCACGAGCCCGATTGGTCGATCGACCCCGACGAGCTGCGCGCGGCATTCGGCCCGCGGACGCGCGGTCTGGTCCTGAACTCCCCGCATAACCCGACCGGCAAGGTCTTCACCCGAGCGGAGCTCGAGCTCATCGCATCGCTGTGCATCGAGCACGATGTCATCGCCTTCACCGACGACATCTACGAGCATCTCGTCTACGAGGGCGAGCACATCCCGTTGGCGACCTTGTCTGGGATGGCGGAGCGGACCGTCAGCATCCACTCGATGTCCAAGACGTACTCCGTGACGGGGTGGCGCATCGGCTGGACGATCGCCTCACCCGAACTGTCGGTCGGCATCCGGCGGGTGCACGACTTCCTGACCGTGGGTGCGGCTGCGCCACTGCAGGCGGCGGCGGTCACGGCGCTATGCCTGCCCGATAGGTACTACGACGATCTCGTCGAGGGCTACCGCGAGCGTCGCGACCTGCTTGTCGCGGCACTCAGGGCGGCCGGTTTCGGCGTCCACGAACCACGCGGCGCGTACTACGTCATGACCGACATCCGCGACCTCGCCGAACCGGACGAGAGCGATGTGATGTTCGCCCACCGACTGATCCAGGACCCAGGCGTCGCGGCGGTGCCCGGCTCGTCGTTCTTCTCGCGACCCGAGCTGGGCCGGACGAAGGTGCGGTTCGCGTTCCCGAAACGCATCGAGACGCTGCGAGCCGCGGCCGAACGGCTGGCACGCCTCGCCTGACGGCTCGGACCGGCCCCGCCTCGGGTCAGTCGTCCGGCGGTAGACCCGGGATGGCTTCGCGGACGATCGCCCACACCTCCCGGCGGGTGTCCTGGCTGTCGTAGCGGAGCAACGGGTCGGGCTGGATCGTCCGCTCACGGATGTCGCCCGCCATGCGCGTGTACAGGACCGGGTAGATGGCGCCGCTCCCGTCAGCCTCGAGGGTGACGGCGATCGCGTCGGGTCCGCCCGCATCGAGGAAATGGGTCAGCGGTTGGACGCCGTCGTCGACCGGACCGGCCGCGGGGTCGATCGTGAAGACGCGGCTCAGATACGCCCGCTGATGCCACAGCTCGGGTGCCTCCGCGAGCTCGCCCGCGATGGTCGACACGAGGTCGCCAAGGGCGACCGACGGTCGCTCCGTGGAGGCACCGAACCGGATCTCGGCCATGCGCCGGGCGAGCACCATCGCGTTGTACCGAGCCCCGTGGACCGCACCCGAATTGGCCGGGACACCATGCTTCACGAGGCCCTTGGCGGCCTGCCCGATCGTGCCCGCGAAATACACGCCCGGCAGGGTCGTGCTTTCCCACCACGACGACACCAGCGGCAATCGGCTGCGACCGCTGACCGAGCACCCGATGTCGGGCAGGTCGAGGATCGGCGTCGTGAACCCAGTGGCGGCGATGACGTCATCGACGTCGATCGCGAGCTCCGCGGCCGTGTCGCTGCGGCGCACGCGCACGGTCAGGCTGCCATCGCCGCCGTCGGTCCGTTCGATGCGGTCGAGAGCTGCGTTGAGGACGGCCACGCCGCCACCCAGCACGAAGTCCTCGAAGGGCTGGACGTATCTCGCCCGGACCCCGGCGAGCGAATTCGTCTGGATCGAGAATTTGGCCTGTGAGGGCGAGACCAGCGCGATGGCCCGCGCCCAGGGCAGCAGCCCATTGGCCAGCTCGAACCCCGAGTTCTGCTTGCCGAGGATCAGGACCCTGCGGCCGGCGTACGTCTCGACCGGGCGGACATCGGCATAGTGGTGGCTGAACTCCATCCCGACGCCCGGCGGCGAGAACGGTTGCGCGACGCCGACCGCCACGACCAGGGCCTGCGCTCGATATTCGCCGTCGGTCGTCTCGACGGCGAAACCGCCACCCTCCCCGTCGTCGAGCCGTCGCGTCCCGGTCCAGCGGCAGTCGTAGCGCACAGTGATGTGCGCTCGCTCCGTGAACTGCCCAAGGTTCTGCTCCATCTCGGGTCGCGATGGGAAGTACGAGGTGCCGTCCATGATCGCGGGCTGCAGGGCGCGTGCGCCATCCTCCTCGGCCAGGAGGCTGTTCCAGTCGTACCGCTCATAGGCGCGCGAACCACGCGGCGCCGGCGCGTGCGGCTTGGTCCACGACAGCAGTCGCTGGAAGTGCGGCCAGCGGCGGAACATGCCACCCGGGGCGGGGTCGTCCGAGATGACCGCGTGGTCGATCCCATATCGTCGGAGGGCGTACGAGACCTGGAGTCCACCCGGGCCTGAACCGATCACGACGACCGGATACGCGCTGGGCGGGAACGGCCGGGTCGAGCCGGTCACGTCTCCGAGCGATTGGCGGCCCGGAGTCGTCGTGCCTGTGCCTGGAGCATGCGGTACATGACCTTCGGATGGCCGATGAGGAAATGCTCGACCTGATGGCCGGGCAGGACCAGGCAGCGCATCTGGCGGGTGGCGACGACATCGGCGATCGCCGGCACCCCGAGCAGGATCGCGACCTCACCGAAGAAGTCCCCCCGGCCGAGGCGTGCGAGCTCCCGTCCATCAGCGCGGACGAGCGCCTCGCCGTCGACGATCACGAAGAACCCCGAGCCGGACAGTCCCTGGTGCACGACCGTCTCATCCTCGGCGAACATCCGCTCGTCGAAGATGTGGATGACCGCCTCGAGTTGCGGCGAGGACAGGTCGGAGAAGAGGCCGAAGCCCGAGATCGCATCGAGCAGTTCGTCGCGGTCGATCATCGGCGCATCGTGCCACGCGGGCGTCGGCCACGAAAGCTGGATCGGGGGTGCGAACCGCCGACCAGGCCCACGTCAGCCGCGACCTTGACGCTCCGCTGTCGCGCAGCGCAGCATCAGCACACCAGGATGGACAGCAGCACGACCCTCACCCACGATCATCGGGCAGAGCTGCTGGCGGCCGCACCGCTGCTTGCCGGCGTCGACCCGGATGGCATCGCGATGATCGCGGGACGTGTCGTCGAGGTCGAGTTCTCCAGGGACCACGTCATCGCCCGCCAGGGCGAGGTGGGGACGGGCTTCTTCCTCGTGGCGAGTGGTCGGGTCCGGGTCGTCCGTGATGGCCAGACGATCGCGCACATCGGCCCCGGCGACTTCTTCGGGGAGCTGTCCGTCCTCGACGGTCGGCCGCGTGTCGCCCAGGTCATCGCCGACGAGCCGACCGTCTGCCTGGCACTCGCGAGCTGGGACTTCGAGGCTGTCGTCAAGGAGCAGCCCGCGGTCGCGCTGGCGATCATGCGCGGGCTGGCCGGCCGACTGCGCGAACTCACCGAAGCGCACCGTCACTGACGACCCGGCCGAAGCCGCGATGCGCCAGGAGCAGGGACCCCCGACCGGCACGGTCACGTGCCTGTTCACCGACATCGAGGGCTCGACCCGCATCGAGCTGGCGCTCGGAACGGGTCCGTATCGCGACATCCGTGAGCGGCACAGGGCGCTGCTGCGGGCGGCGTTCAGCGCGCACGACGGCTACGAGCAGTCGACCGAGGGCGACTCGTTCTTCGTGCTCTTCCGCCACCCGACGGACGCGGTCGGGGCAGCCGTTCTCGGGCAGCGGTCCCTGGCTGCCGAGCCGTGGTCCGATGGCGCGGAAGTCCGTGTCCGGATGGGCATCCACACCGGCGAGATCGAATCGATCGGCGGCGACGTGATCGGGTACGACATCAACCGGACCGCACGGATCGCGGCCCTGGCCCATGGCGGCCAGGTGCTCCTCAGCGCGACGACCGTCGCCCTGGTAACGGACGCCCTGCCGTCCGACGTCACGCTGCGCGACCTCGGGGCGCACCGCCTGAAGGACCTCCGTGCCCCCGAACACCTCAGCCAGCTGGCGATCGAAGGCCTCCCCGACACCTTCCCGCCGTTGCGATCGCTTGACGCGCGTCCGAACAACCTGCCGACCCAGCTAACCACGTTCGTGGGCCGCGAGCGCGAACTCGGCGAGGCGGGCGACCTGCTCCGGGGTACCCGGCTGCTGACGCTGACCGGGCCCGGTGGCACCGGGAAGACACGCCTCTCGCTCCAGGTCGCCGCCACGACGGCCGACGACTTCCCGGACGGCGTCTGGTTCGTGGCCCTCGACGCGGTTCGCGACGCGGCCCTAGTGACGCCGACGATCGCCCGGACCGTCGGGCTCGCCGAGAACGCCACGAAGCCGTCGATCGACGTGCTGGCCGACGAGATCGGCGCTGGACGCGTCCTGATCGTGCTCGACAACTTCGAGCAGGTGATCGAGGCCGGTCCCGACGTCGCCGACCTCCTGCGGCGGTGCCCGAACCTGAAGGCGCTGGTCACGACCCGGATCCCGCTGCGCGTCTCCGGCGAGCAGGAGTACCCGGTCCCGGGCCTGCCCGCCCCGCCCGACGTGAGCCGGCTGTCCGAGATGGAGCGCCTGAACCTGCCGCGCGAGCTGCGCGACCTGGACATCGAAGCGCTCACCCAGTTCGAGGCGGTGCGACTGTTCATCGCGCGGGCGACCTCGATCCGACCGGCCTTCGCGGTCACGAATGCGAATGCACCGGCCGTCGCCGGGATCGTCGCCCGGCTGCATGGCATGCCGCTGGCGATCGAGCTGGCGGCCGCGCGGATCAAGCTGTTGACGCCGGACCAGATCCTCGCCCGGCTCGAGCATCACCTCGACCTGCTCACAGCCGGCTCGCGCGACCTGCCGGAACGGCAGCAGACGCTCCGGGGCGCGATCGGCTGGAGCTACGACCTGCTCGATGACGGGAGTCGTCTGCTCGTCGACCGGCTGTCCGTCTTTCGCGGCGGCTTCGACCTCGAGGTCGCGGACGTCGTGTGCGGTCCCGCGGCGGAGATCGGCGGAGATGTCGTGGAGCGCATCGGGGAGCTCGTCGACCAGAGCCTCGTCCGCCTCGACGAGGGGGCGGCCGAACCGCGGTTCGCGATGCTGGAGACGATCCGCGAATACGCCGTCGAGATGCTCGCCGACCGGGGCGAGAGCGGGGCCATCGCCGACCGTCATGCCGCTGCCATGCTGGCCCTGGCCCTCATGGCCGCGCCCGAGCTCGCGGGTGCATCGCAGCGCCAGTGGCTCGACCGGCTCGAGCGCGAACACGACAACATGCGGGCCGCCCTCGACCGGGCCGTCGCCAAGCCAGATCCGGCGTTGGGCGCGCGGCTGGCGACCGCCGTGTGGCGGTTCTGGCAGCAGCGCGGCTATCTCAATGAGGCCCGGGCGAGGTTCGGCAGCCTCGAGGCCCAAGGCTGGACGCTCGAACCGATCGACCAGGCGCGCTTCGACGAGGCGTTCGGCGGCGTCGCGTACTGGCAGTCCGATGCGCCGACCGCGCTGCGTCACTACGACGAGGCGCTGCGAATCTGGCGCGAGCTCGATGACAAGCGCGAGATCGCCAACGCGCTGTTCAATCGCTCCTACGCGGACATGATCGACATCATGGACGGCAAGGTCCCGCCCCCAGGTCCGGGAACGAACGTGTCGACGCCGCTCCTGGACGAGGCCCTGGGGATCTACCGAGAACTGGGCGACGCGGGCGGCGAAGGGAACATCCTGTGGGCGCTGGGGAGCATGCACTACTTCTCCGCGAGCGCCGCAGATGCCGAGTCCTGGTATCGGCGGTCGCTCGAGCTGCATCGGACGGCCGGGAACCGCACGATGGAGGCGTGGTCGCTCCACATGCTCGGCCTGGCGATCGTCGGTCAGCGGCGCTTCGAGGATGCGCGCGAGGTCATCCGCCATGCGCTGCGCCACTTCTACGAGGCGGGGGATGTCTCGGGCGTCACCCTCGTCCTCGACGACCTCGCGATCATCGCCGTCGGCCTCGGCGACCTCGACCGAGGCGGCCGCCTGTGGGGTGCCGCGCGGCATCTCCAGCAGCGGACCGGCACTGGTCTCGCCGACTACGTCGACCAGAACAATCGCCTGTTCGGGGTGCCCACGCCACGCGACAACATCCCGCCCGAGGAACTTGTGGCGCTCGCCGCGCAGGGCGCCGCCATGCCATTCGACGAGGTCGTCGCCTACGCTCTCGAGGTGCCATCCAGCACCCTCGCATCCACGCATGTGGAGGTCCCGACGTGATCGAGCCGCGCTCCGGCGGGCCGCGCCGACGGTTCGGCTAGACTGGCCCTCGATGTCCGCCGAGCCGATCCCCCAGCCTCGCCCCAAGACGGGCATCCCCAAGAACCCCGGGCGTCGCGAGCTCGGCATGACGGCGACGCTGCTCTTCCCGGACCGCGAGATCGTCGAGAAGTTCTACGTCCCGATCATCTATACCGCGTGCCGGACGTGCTACTCGGAGATGCCGCCCGAGGAGATCTTCCGCAAGTCGGTCGACGGCGAATTCGACCCGGCCAAGATGCAGAAGCTCATCGCGTCGGTGATCGAGTCGGGCCACGGATCGACCATCGAACACATCGTATTCACGTTCGGGATCACCGGCGTCTCGCGGACGCTGTCGCATCAGCTCGTCCGGCATCGGGCGGGCGTGGCGTTCGACCAGCAGAGCCAGCGCTACGTGAAGTTCAAGGGCGCGGCGACCATGCTGCCGCACTCGATCGCCGAGGGCGACACCGAGCTTCGTGAGCGGTACGAGTCGCAGGTGTCCGGCGCCCTCGACCTTTACGGCGAGATGCTCGAGGCCGGGCTGCCGGGCGAGGATGCCCGGTTCGTCTTCCCGAACGCCACGCGCACCAACCTGGTGATGACGGCCAACCTGCGGGCCCTCATCCATATGTCCGGGCTGCGGTTGTGCACGATGGCCCAGTGGGAGATCCGGCGGCTGTTCCAGCTGATCCGCCAGCAGATCTTCACGGTGTCGCCGTTCCTCGGCTCGTTCCTGGCGCCGAAGTGCGTCCCGCTGGGGTACTGCGACGAGTTCGGGAACCGCGACGAGCACTGCCCGATCCGGCCGCACAAGGACAACGTGCTCGGCGCATGGGCCGAGAAGGCGGCAGCCGCAAAGGCCGCCGGTCGAGGGCTGCCGCAGGTCTAACGCGATGCGTGGCCGGCGTTGGCCCGGTTCGCGTGTCAGTCCGCGTGGACCAACCTGATCTCGCGAGGCTCGGCGTCGGCTGCGACGAATCCGAGCAGCCGGTCGCCTTCCTGCTCGATCTCGGCCCGCTGCGCAGCGGTGGCCGGCTGCGCAAGCGTCACGGTCATCGTCGCGCGTCGTCGATCACGCTCGATCCGCCACGCCGCGGCGACGAAACCGTCGACCAGCACGCCACCCCTCCAGGCAAGCTCGGGGACCGACACACCGTCGCTCAGGATCCGCGACCGGTCGTCGTGGGACAGGAAGAGGTTGTCGTATTGCGGCAGGAACCGGATCGGCGCGGGAAGGTCCGCATCGGCGATCACGCCGTCGGAAACGTCGAACAGCTCGCGACCCGCCTCGTCGCGGAATGTCCGAAGGCGGGGCCGCAGCCGGTCGACGACCTCGCGCAGGCCAGTGAGCCACGACCAGATTCGGATATCGCTCACGGTAGCCGGTCCGAACACCGCGAGGTAGCGGAGCACCAGGTCGTCGACGCTGGGATGGGCGTCCATCGGGGCGTCGAGCCAGCGCTCGGCGGTCGTGTTGGTCGGGCGGCCCGACCGGCCCCACAGCCCGCGCGGTGGGACCTGGACGAGCGGCAGCAGGAACCGGGCCGCGTAGGCGAGGGACGGCGCGTCGCGATCGGGCCACCCCGGAGCGAGGGCCGTCCCGAGCTGCGACGGCGTCATCGGCCGCTCCTCAAGGACATCGCGCGCGCGCGCGAGGACGGCGTCGAGATGGACCCCGACGAGTCGCTTGGCGAACGGGCTGCTGCGCCAGGTCCGGGCCATCACGTCGGCCAGGATCGGGTAGTGCGCGAGGGCATCCGAGGCCGAGACGAGGTGGAGCGTGCCCCGCAGATGGCCCATGCGGACGGCCTGCCGCTCCTCGATCGCACGGCTCAGGTCCATCGGATCGAACCCGTCGATGCGCGTCCACAGCCCGACGTACGGGTCGGGCGGCTCCTGCGCCTGCATGCCGACCAGGTGCTCGACCACCTCGAGTGCCGGCCGCCGGACCCGCTCGAGGAGGAGCTGCCGGGTGAGGAGCGTGCGGTTGAGGGTCCGCCGCGAGAGCACCGGGCCGGTCGACGCGCCGGTAGCGGTCACGAGCTGGTCGCCCGCTCGAATGCCTCCAAAGTGGCGGCGGAGAACAGGACGAATGTGACGGTGTCGAGCGCTTCGGGATGCTCGGCGATCCACGCATCGACCGCTGGGAGTGCGACCCCGGCGGCAGCCTCGACCGGATAGCCGTAGACGCCGGTGGAGATCGACGGTATCGCCACGCTTCGGCACCCTTCCGCCGCGGCGCGGTCGAGCGACACTCGATAGGCACTGGCCAGCAACTCCGGCTCACCAGCCTCGCCGCCGCCCCAGATCGGCCCGACGGCGTGGATCACGATGCGGGCCGGTAGCGCACCGGCAGCGCTGACCACGGCGCTGCCGGTCGGGCAGTGCCGAGCCGGCCCGTAGCGACGCTCCAGGTCAGCCATGACGTCCGGGCCACCGACCCGGTGGATCGCTCCGTCCACCCCGCCGCCGCCCGCAAGTCGCTCGTTCGCGGCATTGACGATGGCATCGGCCGTGACGCTCGTGATGTCGCCCTGGACCAGGCGGATCTCGGTCATCCCGTCGTGACGGTCTCGTCCTCGAGGTCCCGGACGAAGCGATGGATGACCTTGGCGAGCCGCGGCCCCGCCGTCGCGCCGGCCTCGAGGACCTCGTCGTGGGTCAGCGGCGCGCCCGTGTACCCGGCGCCGGCATTGGTGATCAGCGAGACCCCGCAGACCTCGAGTCCGACCCAGCGGGCGGCGATGCATTCGAGGACCGTCGACATGCCGACGGCGTCGCCACCGAGGGCTGCGAGCATCCGGACTTCGGCCGGCGTCTCGTACGTTGGCCCGGTGAGCCCGACATAGACGCCCTCGCGCATCTCGACACCCTCGGTGGCGGCCGCCGCATGGAGGCGGCTGCGCAGGTGTGGGCTCCACGCCTCGGTCATGTCCGGAAAGCGTGGGCCCAGCTCGTCGGCGTTCCGGCCGGTCAGCGGCGACCGACCGGTCAGGTTGATGTGGTCGGTCATGACCATCAGCGTCCCCGGCCCGAACGAGGGGTCGAGCCCGCCGGCAGCATTGGTCAGCACCACGATCCGCGCGCCGAGGGAGCGGAACAGCAGCACGGGCTGGACGACGAGGCCAGGGTCGTTGCCCTCGTACAGGTGGAAACGGCCCTGGAGCATGACGACGGGCCGGCCTCCGAGCGTGCCCAGCAGCAATCGGCCGACGTGGCCCGGTGCCGTCGCGGCGGGCCAGCCAGGCATCTCGTCGAAGGGGATCGCGACGGGATCCTCGAGATCGTCGGCAAGACCGCCGAGCCCTGAGCCGAGGACGATACCGACCTCGGGCACGATGTCGGTGCGTCGGCGGACCGCGTCCACGAGCGCCGCGATCCGCGCCGGTTGGGCGACCGGTGGGATCGGCTGGCCGCGGTCGATCGTCAGGGTGGCGGGGTCCGCCAAGCGTTGCCTCCTCGCGTCGCCCAGCATGACAGGCAGGGCCGAGGTCGTGGGTAGGGGCCAGGGCTTCGTCGCGCCCGACGGAAGTATCGACACCGGGATGCCGATCGCGTCCCGTCGGGCGCCTTCCCGTGGACGGGCCGCGGTGAGACGGCCGCGCGACCGCGGGCAACGAAGCGCCCGAAGCGACCGGCGGCGGAACGAAGGTCCTTGATGTGATCTCGGTTCCTGCGGTCCTGTCGGCCCCTTCGGGCACGACCTACGGTATCGGCCGCGTCAGCGGCGGGTCAACGCGCTTATCCACGAACATCGGATCGGCCCGCGACGGCTGTCCACGTGATCCAGCGGGCTGTGGTCGGCCTGTGGATAACCCTGTGGACGAGTGGTGTCGAGGGGCTCAGCCACCCATCGCGAACATCTCGATCTTCGGCAGATCGGAGGTCGAGTCAGCGCGCGATTCCGAGTAGCGGTCGTCACGGGCACGCCACGTGTCGATGAGGAATGCGAGCAGCTCCTCGTCCGACGACCCGTCGCGCAGCACCGCGCGGACGTCGCGACCGTCGACGGCGAACAGGCACGTGTAGAGCTTGCCGTCGGCCGACAGGCGTGCCCGCGTGCAGTCGCGGCAGAACGGCCGCGTCACCGACGAGATGATGCCGAACTCCCCGGCGCCATCCGCATAGCGCCAGCGCCCAGCCACCTCGCCGCGGTACTGCGCCTCGGCCGGATCGGCCGGCCACGCGGCGGTGACGGTCTCGATCAATTCCGCCGCCGGGACAACCTCGTCGAGCCGCCAGCCGTTCGAGTGGCCGACATCCATGTACTCGATGAAGCGGAGTGTCACCCCGGTGTCCCTGGCCCAGCGGGCCATCGGGACGATGGACGTCTCGTTGATACCGCGGCGGACGACCATGTTGATCTTGACCGGCGTCAGCCCCGCCTCGAGGGCGGCATCGATACCATCGAGCACCTTGGCGACCGGGAAGTCGACCCCGTTCATCGCGCCGAAGACCGCGTCGTCGAGCGAGTCGAGGCTGACGGTCACGCGCTGCAGGCCGGCATCGGCCAACGGCTGCGCCAGCGACCGGAGGGCCGCACCGTTCGTCGTCAGCGTCAGGTCGAGAACTTGCCCGCCCGGTGTCCGCAGGTCCGCCAGCATTCGGATGAGCTCGGGCAGCCCGCGCCGGACCAGCGGCTCACCGCCGGTGATGCGCAGCTTTTCGACGCCGAGCTCGACGAACGCCCGGGCGGCGCGATGGATCTCCTCGAAGGACAGCACCTGGTCCTTGGGCAGGAATGCATAGTCGCGCCCGAATATCTCCTTGGGCATGCAGTAGGTGCACCGGAAGTTGCACCTGTCCGTGACGGAGATCCGCAGGTCGTGGAGCGGCCGCCCGAGACGGTCGAGCGGTCGGCTTGGCGCGGCGGGGATCGCAGGGGCGTCCATTCCATGTCCATCGTAGCGCCGAACGCCGTTGCACCAGCACAACGCCACGAGGTACCGGGCCGCCACAGGTACGACCGGCGTACACCGCTGGTACCACTAGCGGACTCCACCGCACCGAACCTCGCTGGCACGATGCCATCACGCCCCGAAAGCGCCACCTTTCCGACGAGGGATCCACGCATGGCATCGACCGACGCGAAGAGCGGCTTCCGTCTCCCCTGGAGCACCGATCGCACCGACTCCGACGGCGAGTCCGACGCGTCGGCCGAGGCCGGTGCCGTGGATACGACCGAGCAGCAGGGCGACAGCGAGAGCGAGACCCCCACGATGATCGATAGCGCGCTGACCCCCACCGGTGAAGCACCCCAAGATGACGCCACCGCCGTCGCCACGGACGCACCGGTGACGGCCACGGCCCCCAAGGTCGCTTCCGTATCGGCCGAGATCCCCGCGGCTGCGCCGGCGCCCGCTCCGACCCGCAAGCCCAACAAGTTCATGGCCGACCTGACGAAGGCCATGCAGACCGCCGCCGAGGCCGCCCGCGCCGACACGCTCGAGCGCTTCTCGGCCGAGGCGAAGACGCACATCGAGGCCATCCACGCCAGCACGGCCGACGAGGCCACGGTGCTGCGCAAGCGGGCCGACGACGACATCTCGTCCGTCCGCGACTGGTCCAAGCAGGAGATCGCCCGGATCCGCGAGGAGACCGACGAGCGCATCGCCCACCGCAAGGAAGTCCTCGAGCGGGAGATCGAAGCGCACGCCGCCGAGATCGAGGCGCGCATCGAACGCGTCCAGTCGCGCGTGAGCGCCTTCGAGGGCGAGATGGCCGCATTCTTCGAGAAGCTCCTCAGCGAGGACGACCCGACGCGGTTCGCGGCCATGGCCGAGACCCTCCCCGAGCCGCCGTCGTTCGATGACGACGACACGGCACCTTCGAGCTGGGCGGCCCCGGTCGAGACACCGGCCGACGCATCCGAGCCGGTCGACGTGCCACCCGCCAGCGAAGACGTCGCGACCGTGGACGCTGCCGAGGCGCCCGAGGCCGTCGCCGAGTCGCCGGCCGACGAGGCCGCCACGATCGAACCTGTCGCAGAAGCCCCCGTCGAGGAGCCCGTTGCCGAGGCGACCGCCGAAGCCGCGCCATCCGACTGGACCCCAGAGCCCGCGCCCGAGGCCACGACCGAGGACAACGGCGATCTGTTCGGCATCGCGTCCGACGCCCCGGCGAGCGAGACGGATCCGCGCCTGTCCGCGCTCGGCATCGAGCAGGACTTCGCGGCCGCCGAGGCCGAGGCCGCCCAGTTCCCGGCCGAGTCGACGACAGATGAGCAGGAGATCCCGACGATCGCCGAGGACGCGCTCGCCGCGCGCCTCGCCGGGCTCGTCGCCGAAGAGCATGCCCCCGCTGGTGAAGCCGCCTCGACGCGCGTCGTCGTGACGGGCCTCGTCAGCGTGGCAAGCATCGCCGGCTTCAAGCGCAACCTCGCCCGCGTCAGCGGTGTCCGGTCGGTCGGCGTGTCGTCCGGCCCGGACGGCGAGTTCGTGTTCGCGGTCTCGCACGATCCTGGTCTCAGCCTGACCGACGGCATCGCGACGCTGCCGGGCTTCGGTGCCCGCGTCACGAACGAGGCCGAGGGCGAACTCACCGTCGCGGCGCGCGACCCCGAATCGGAGGGCTGACATCGTGGCGCGACCGGCCATCGCCGTCGCCCTGCCGTCCAGCGAGTCGGCGCCAGTCTCCGCCGAGCTGCGCGCTGCCGGCTTCACGGTCGCGACCGTCAACCATCCCGACGAGCTCGAGGCGCTGCTCGCGTCGCGACGCGACGTCGCCGTCGCGATCCTCGACGGCGAGACGGACCTCGACCAGTCGCTCGAGTACTACTCGCTGCTCCGAGACGCCGGCCGCAAGATCCCGGCGCTGATGGTGCTGTCCGAGCGCTCGCTCGGACGCCTCGACCCGAACAACGGCGACGTCGAGGACGAATACTTCACCCGGCCCTACTCGGCCGAGTCGCTGCGCTGGCGCGTCGAAGCGATGTGCATCCGCAGCCAGACCGTCGACGATGGATCGGGTCCGGTCCTCCAGGGTGGCCCGATCGAGGCGGAGGGCTGGACGTCCCGCGCGACGATCCTGGCGGTGTTCAACCCCAAGGGCGGCGTCGGCAAGACCACCATCGCCACGAACCTCGCGTCCGTCCTGCAGACCCGCCGCGGCCACAACGTCCTGCTGGTCGACGCCGACACCGTCACGGGACACGTGACGACCTCCCTGGGTATCGATGGCGTGCGCACGCTCTCCGACGCCTGGCGGGACGAGCGGGAGGGTGGTCCGCGCGAGACCCTCGTCGACATCGCGTCGGCGCATTCGTCGGGGATGAAGGTGGCCGCGCTGACGTCGTCGCCGCTCGATACGGAGATCCTCGATCCCGAACGCGTGGCGTTGTCCATCACGGCCGCTCGACGTGGGTTCGAGTTCGTCGTTGTCGACCTGCATCCGTCGTACAGCCGGC
The DNA here is from genome assembly GCA_963831715.1 of uncultured Chloroflexia bacterium. Taxonomy (GTDB): domain Bacteria; phylum Chloroflexota; class Limnocylindria; order Limnocylindrales; family CSP1-4; genus SPCO01. The sequence continues at coordinate 104,905 of CAWHRB010000002.1, forward strand.
TCAACCAGGCGATCTTCGCCATCGCCGACAAGATCCTCGTGCCGGTCACCCCGGACGTGCCCGCCATCCGCGCGGCCGTCCAACTGACCGATTACGCGACCGAGCTCGGCGTGCGCGAGCGGCTGGCACTGGTGATCAATCGCGCCAACAGCGGCGTGGCCGTGGCCGACATCGAGCGGACCATCGGTATGCCGTCGATCGCGCTGATCCGATCGGGCGGGCTGCTGTTCGTCCGTGCCGCAAACGAAGGCCGGACCGTGATCGAGATGTTCCCCAAGGAGCGGATCACCGAGGACTTCGACGCGCTGGCAGATCGCGTGCTCGGCACCCCGATCGCACCGCCGCCGGTCAAGGTCCCCTTCGGCCTGTTCAACCGCGCGAAGACGACCGCCCGAGCGTAACTAGCGGGAGCGTTCCTGCCAGGACGTGCCGCCCAGCGGTTCCCCAGGGAGTGATGGCGGCGGCTCGCCGGTCCGCCGGTCGATCTGCTGTATGCCGCGCAGGTACATGCGGTTCACGAGGATCGCGTCCATCTGCGGGCCGAACGCGTCGTCGCCCATGAAGGCCGTCGCATCGACGACCGGCACGAACATCTCCGTGGCGCGATCGAGGAGTCGCTCGGGCTCGGAGCCCGGATAGAGGAAGACCGTGCCCACGATCCGGAAGGGGGGCACCTCCATCGACACGTCGTAGGACACCTTGTGGATGCGATGGGCGGAGCGCTCCTCGTCATTGAGCGGCGGGAGCGTCGCCTCGCCGGCCAGGACGATGATCAGGTCGTACGGGTCGACGGCCTTGAGCCCGGGGGCCTCGGCCATCTCGGCAGAGCCGTCGATGGGCGCCCAGCGGACGTCCGAGATCGTGACCGACTCGCGCCGGTTGAGCACGTCCGACAGACGACCGGTCACATCCATCGTGCCGACGATCCGCCATTCCTCCGTGAGTCCGTCGAAGGCGATGCCGCGGCCGGCGGTCGACTCGGTCGCCTTCGTGGCGTCGGCCGGCGGCAGCGCCGATGCCGCTTCTTGCGGCTTCTTCTTCTTGAGGAAGTCGAACGGCACTCGTCAGTCCTCCGAGGCGCCGGTGTTCGATCGGATGAGCTCGACGACGTTGGCATCGGCCAGGGTCGTCGTGTCGCCCAGGTTCCGGCCCTGGGCGATGTCCCGCAGCAGTCGACGCATGATCTTGCCGGACCTCGTCTTGGGCAGGTCCGGTACGAACATCAGCGTCTTCGGCTTGGCGATGGGGCTGATCTTCGTCGCGACGTGCTGGCGCAGCTCGTTACCGAGCTCTGGCGACGCATCGTTGCCGAGGCGCAGGATCACGAACGCGTTGATCGCCTCTCCGGTGATCGGATCCGGCCCGCCGACGACGGCCGCTTCGGCGACTGCCGGGTGGGAGACGAGCGCGCTCTCGATCTCGGTCGTCGAGAGACGATGGCCGGACACGTTCATGACGTCGTCGACGCGGCCCAGCAGCCACAGGTAGCCGTCGGCATCGCGCTTCGCCCCATCGCCCGCGAAGTACATGCCCGGGAACCGGCTCCAGTACGTCTCCCTGTAGCGCTCGGGATCGCCGTAGATCCCGCGGAGCATGGCTGGCCACGGCCGCTTCAGGACCAGGAGGCCGCCGCCACCGAGCGGGACAGAGTTGCCGGCGCGGTCGATGACATCGACCTCGATGCCCGGGAACGGGAAGGTGGCACTGCCCGGCTTCGTGACGGTCACGCCGGGGAGCGGCGTGATCATGATCATGCCGGTCTCGGTCTGCCACCAGGTATCGACGATCGGCGTCTTGCCGCCGCCGATGTGCTTGTCGTACCACAGCCAGGCGACCGGGTTGATCGGTTCGCCGACCGAGCCGAGCACCCGCAGGCTCGAGAGGTCGTGGGCGTGGGCCCACTCCGCGCCCTGCTTCATGTGCGCCCGGATCGCGGTCGGGGCGCAGTACAGGATGTTGACCTTGTAGTCCTCGATGATCTGCCACCAGCGACCCCAGTCAGGGGTGTCGGGCGTGCCCTCGTACAGCACCGACGTCGTCGCGTTGGCGAGGGGGCCGTACACGATGTAGCTGTGTCCGGTGACCCAGCCCACGTCGGCGGCGCACCAGTACACGTCGTCGGGCTTGATGTCGAAGACCATCTCGTGCGTGAAGCTCGCACCGAGGAGGTAGCCCGCGGTCGTGTGCATGATGCCCTTGGGCTTGGCCGTGGTCCCGGACGTATACAGCAGGTAGAGCATGTGCTCGCTGTCGAGCGGGACGGGCTCGTGCTCCTCGGACTGGCGGTCGACGATGTCGTGCCACCAGACGTCTCGGCCCTCCTGCATCTGTGTGCCGCCCTCGACCTCGTCCCCCAGCCTGCGCACGACGAGCACGTGCTCGATGGTCGGTGTCTGCTTGAGGGCGTCGTCGACGGCGGGCTTGAGCGGTGCCGGCTTACCGCGACGCCAGCCGCCGTCGGCGGTGATCACGAGCTTGGCCTCTGCGTCATTGATCCGCCCGCTCAGCGCCTCGGCCGAGAACCCGCCGAAGACGACGGTGTGCGGGGCGCCGATGCGGGCGCACGCCAGCATCGCGATCGGCAGCTCCGGGATCATCGGCATGTAGATCGCGACGCGGTCGCCGGTCGTGATACCGAGCTCGAGCAGCGCGTTGGCGGTCTTGCTCACCTCGCGCTGGAGGTCGGCGTAGGTGATGGCCCTCGTGTCGCCGGGTTCACCGATCCAGTGGTAGGCGACCTTGTCGCCTAGGCCACGCTCCACATGTCGGTCGATGCAGTTGTACGCCAGGTTGAGCTTGCCGCCGACGAACCATTTGGCGAACGGGAGATCCCACTCGAGCGTGGTGTGGAAGTCCTCGACCCAGTCGATCCGCTCGCGCGCGAGTCGGGCCCAGAACGCCTCCGGGTCGGCCTCGGCCTCGGCGTACAGATCCGCCTTCGCGTTGGCCTGCGCGGTGAACGCCGGGTCGGGCGGGAACGTCCGCTCCTCGAGGAGCAGGTTCTCGATCTCGGCGCTCGGGGCGGCGGTCGGGTCGGCGCTCACGGAAACACACCTCCGGGAGTCAAGCTGGCCGGGTCATCGTACCGCGTGCGGTGGGCGTGTCGGCCGGGTCTCCGTCGCCGCTCACTCGTCGGCGTCGTCCGCGGTCGCCAGCCCGGGAGCGCTGAGCGCGGCGGGATCCACCGGGTCCCGCGACAGGACGACCCGCTGCGGTCGGGGGATCTCGATGCCGTTCGCCTCGAGTGCGGCGAGCAGGCGCTTCCGGAATTCGCCGGCGGCGGCCCACTGCTCCGGGGCGCGGACCGAACCGAGGATCTTGAGCGTGACGCCGTACTCGCCGAGCGCCTCGACTCGCTCGACGCGTGGCGGCTCCAGGATCCTGCGCTTCCAGACGGGATCCTCGGCCATAGCCTGGCCGACGCCGTCGACCACGCTGATCGCCCGGTCGATGTCGGTGCCGTAGGTGACAGTCACGTCCTGGTTGATGCGGGCCCAGACGCGGGTGAGGTTCGAGGCGACCTTGATCTCGCCGTTGGGGATCGAGTGCACGACGCCATCGATGTCGCGGACCGTCGTCCGCCGGATGTTGAAGTCCTCGACCGTCCCCGCCACCCCGGCGAGTCGGACGACGTCACCGATGCTGAACTGGTTCTCGACGAGGATCAGGGCACCGTTCAGGTAGTCGCGCACGAGCGTCTGCGCACCGAAGCCGACGGCGATGCCGATGACGCCGAGTCCGGCGACGGCGGGACCGATATCGAGCCCGAGCTTGCCGAGGATCATCAGGCCGGCGATGACCACGATGAAGAACTGGATCGCGTGGGCGCCCATGTCCTCGAGCGTCGTCATGCGCTTCTTGAGCTCGACGGCCGACAGCTCCTGGGCCGTGCCCTCGCTCGCCTCGCGATCCAGCAGCGTCTTGACGATGCCATGGACGAACACGCTGGCGAGCCGCATCGCGAGCACTGCGACGAGCACGATGAACAGGATCGGCAGCAGCGTGCTGCGGATGAGGTCGGAGACCTCGGGAGATGTCAGGTCGGGCATGGCTGCAAGCCTAGCGGCAGTCGGAGGCACACCGTCGGTTTAGCGCTGGGTGAGTGGCGACGGCTTGAATGCCGGCATGACCGGACCCTCGATCCTGCGCGTGAGCTTCGCGCGACTGTGCCGCGACACGCGGACGATGCTGGACATCACCCAGCGCGAGTTGGCTCACACAGTCGGCGTGTCAAGGCCCTACATCGCCGCGATCGACAGCGGGTCTGCCAACCCGTCCCTCGAGACGGTCGAGCGGATCCGGTCGGCATTCGGGCTCGACCTGCAGCTCGTGATGTGGCCGCCGACCGTCATCAACGGGCCGGGCAAGCGTGACGCCCTGCACGCTCGGTGCTCGGGATATGTCGACCGACGACTGCGCGGTTCTGGCTGGTCGACGCGGCGCGAGGTCACCATCATGCGAGGGCGGACGCGCGGCTGGGTCGACTTGCTGGCCTACGATCCTCGGCGTCGGATCCTGCTCGTCGTCGAGATCAAGACATGGATCGACGATCTCGGCGCCATCGAGCGTCAACTCGACTGGTACGTCCGTGAGGGACCGGCGATCGCACGGGACCTGGGATGGCGCCCGGTCAGGACGATCGGCTGGGTCCTGGCACTGGCTGCAGCAGACGTCGACGAAGCTTTGCGGCGGAATCGCGACGTCATCGATCGAGCATTTCCCGCTCGAGCGCGCGACATGCGGGTCACGCTCGACGCTGGAGATGGTGCGAGCGCAATCCGAGCCATCGCGCTCATCGATCCAGCGAATCGTCGCCGCGAATGGATCATCCCGACCCGGCTCGATGGACGTCGGTCGATGGCACCCTATCGCGATGCGCGGGACGCGCGGGCCGGGATGTCAGCCTGAGGCACCGATCCGACACAGGTGAGCGTGACTGACGACGAGTTCACGCAGGAAAGCGCCAATCCATGGCGCCGCACGCAGGCTTCGTGACGAATGTGCCTGGTACTGACCTGACGATCGATCCGCGGTCGGTGGCCAGGCGCGGCCTCGCAGGTGCGGCCTCGGCGACGGCCTACGCGGTCGCGTGGACAGGTGCGGGTGTCTGGCGCTCCGGGACCGTGCCGCCCAAGCGGACCGATATGGCGGTGGCCGCCTCCCGCGCCTGGGCCGCCAACTCGGGGATGCGCCGCGGAGTGAGGCGGAACGCGGGCCCCCAGATGTCGACTGCGGCGACCACGTTGCCGCGCGCGTCGTGGATGGGGGCGGCGACCGCATTCAACCCCAGCTCGTATTCGCCGATGGCCGTCGCGTAGCCCCGCCGGCGGATGCGTGCCAGCTCCTCGAGGAGTGGCTCCAACTCGACGATCGTCCGCTCGGTGTAGTGGATCAGGCCGCGACGCACGATGCGCAGTACCTCGCGCTCGGCGAGTGAGGACATGAGGACTTTGCCCGACGCCACGCAATGGAGTGGTGTCGATCGACCCGTCCAGTCCCCCACCGCGATGAGATTCGGCCCGTCGACCTGGGCGACGGTCAACAGGGACTCCCCGTCGAGGATCCCGACGCCGGTCGTCTCGTGCGTCAATCGCGCGAGCCGCTCGAGCTCCGGCATGGCGATCCCGCGGAGGTCGAGCGTCCGCTCGGCGCGCTCCGCCAGGCGAATCACGACCAGCCCAAGGCGGTACTTGCCGGTCTCGTCGTCCTGCTCGACGAGCCCACGCCGCTGCAGCGTGGCGAGGAGTCGCGACGCCGTCGACTTGTGCAGCCCAAGACGGCGCGCGAGCTCGGTCACGCCCGCCTCGCCCTGCGAGTCGCCGAGGGCCAGGAGCAGGGCAGCCGCCCGGTCGACCGAACGGACCGCGTTACCGTCAAGCACCATCTAGCCGGACCCTTCCTCGCGCGAGCCGGCGGGCGCCATGCCACCGTGCGGCACCGGCTTCGGTCCACCGTGCGCACGGTCGTCGAGCGCCGCGTCGAGTGACTCCTGGAAGGCTGTCAGCACCCGATCGATGACGTCGGCATCGGCGTGAGCCTCGCAGATGAACCACGGCTCCCGCGAATCAGGCTCCGGCATCGCGCCTCGCGCATGCATCCCGATGGCGATCGCGTCGTACAGGTCGTGGTCGCTGGTCGCCCAGTCCCGATACTCGGTCGCGGGCTCCTCGCGGAACATGATCCCGAACATCGACGGGTGCCCTGTGAAGTGGTACGGGATGCCGATCGGGTCGAGGATCTCCTTCAGGCCGTCCTGGATGGTCCGGCCCGTGGCGTGGATGGTCTCGAGGGCATTGGTGTCGCGGAGGATCTCGAGCGTCTTCACGGCTGCCGCGGCCGCGACGCGGTTGCCGGCGTACGTCCCGCCGTGGCTGACCTTGTCAGGCAGCATCTCCATGACCTCGCGCCGTCCGCCGAAGGCCGCCGCCGGATAGCCGTTGCCCATGGCCTTGGCGAACGAGGCGAGGTCGGGCTTGATACCGAAGTACTCGGCGGCGCCGCCGCGTGCTAGCCGGAACCCGGTCTTGACCTCGTCGAAGATCAGCAGGATGCCGAACTCCTCGGTCAACGCGCGCATCTGCTGGTGGAAGCCGGGCTCAGGCATGATCGCCTGGGCGTTGCCGAGGACCGGTTCGACGATGACTGCGGCGATCTCTTCGCCGCGCTCCTCGAACAGCGCGCGCAGTCGCTCGATACGGTTGTAGCGGGCTGGGATGATGGTGTCGGCGACCGCGCCCGGGATGCCTCGGCCCCACGCGAGGGCCACGGGCGCATCGGCATCGCCAAGCTCGGACATGTCGTCCGGGCCCACGCTGATCAGCGCGTAGTCGTGCACGCCGTGGTATTGGCCCTCGAACTTCACGATGCGCTCGCGGCCCGTATAGGCCCGGGCGATGCGCATCAAGTGCATGGTCGCCTCGGTGCCCGACACGGTCATCCGCGCCATGTCCACCCAGCCGGTCAGCTCGCTGATCAGCTCGATGGCGCGGACCTCGTCCTCGCTCGTCAGGCTGAAGCTGACGCCCTGACGCATCCGCTCGTTGACGTGGTCGTCGACCCGCGCGTCGCCGTGCCCGAGGATGACCGGGCCGTAGCCCATCCGCAGGTCGACGTACTCGTTGCCGTCGGCATCCCAGACCATGCCGCCCGCGCCTCGATCCACGTAGATCGTGCTGTCGCCCCACGCCCGGAAGTTCGAGTCGGTGCCTCCAGGGAGGTGCTCCAGGGCGCGCCGGTAAAGCGCCGTCTGGCGCTCGCGGCTAAGGAACGGGGTCGACGTGGTGGCGGGCTCCGTGGCCATGAAGTCCTCGGGTGCGGGTTCAGCTGGCCCGGTCCATGGGACGGGCGTTGCGCGATACGAGACGCGCGGGCGCCCATGCTGACATACGGCCGACGCGGCCGTCAATGCGAGATTCGTCGGTATCGGTCGTGTCAGGTGCGAATGGCGGACCCTGACGCCACGGCGGATGGGGCGACGCGCAGTGCTGGTCCGAATCAGCGCCAGGCGGCGATGAGCATCGCCACGATCACCAGCGACACCACGTGATACGAGCCGCTGATGACGAACCACGTCCACGGCTTGGGCTTGTTCGGGTCGAAGACGGCATCTGTCGCGGTCACCGTCAGCGCGTACCCGACCCCGAGCACCAGGCCGAGGACGACGCCCTCCTGGATCGTGTCGGTGCCGGTCGCTGCGGCAAGCAGTCCGGTCGCGATCGATGCCACGAGGTAGAACAGCGCCGGGCCGGCGTAGCTGACGGGGTTCATCTCGGGTCGCGGGCGCGACTCGTCCCAGCCGATCGACGCCATCCACGGTCGACCGAACACTGCCGGTGCGAACCACGCCGCACCGATCACGAAGTAGATGACCGCGCCGACCAGCACGGCGAGCCAGTTGAGCTGACTGACATCGAGACTCATCGCCATCCCTCTGCTGCCCCCTGGCGGCCGACAGCGTAGCCGCCGGATCGACCGATGCCCAGCGTGCCACGATGCGCGGCATGACGGTGCCCATCTCGTACTGGTTGCGCGACCCCCCGCCGCCCGGGATCGCCGATCCGCCGCTGGCCTCCGGGGAGCGGCTCGAGGTCGACGTCGCGATCGTCGGTGCCGGGTTCACGGGGCTGTGGACAGCCATCGCCCTGACCGACACCGATCCGAGCATTCGGGTCGCGGTGCTCGAGATGGAAACGGTCAGCTTCGGCGCTACCGGCCGCAACGGCGGTTTCTGCGAGGCGAGCCTGACGCACGGTCTGACGAACGGACTCAAGCACTTCCCCGACGAGTTGGAGACCCTCGAACGCGAAGGGATCGACAACCTCCAGGGGCTGATCGCCTTCACCCGCGAACACACCATCGACTGCGACCTCGAGGAGACCGGGACCCTGGCACTGGCCGACCAGGCGTACCAGGTCGAGGAGTTCCGTGCCTGGGTCGATGCCGCCGCCGAATACGGGGAGCACCTCGAATTCCTGGACGGCGAGGCGGCGCGGGCGGAGGTGCATTCCCCCCTGTGGCACGCCGGCCTGTACCGGCCGCCCGGGCGCGACGTCTTGCTCGACCCCACGAAGTTGTGCCGCGGGATCGCCCGTGTCGCGCATGAGCGAGGGGTGGCCATCCACGAGGGCACGCGGGTCGCCCGGCTGCGGCGCCGGGCCGGCGGCGTGACCCTGACCACCGCCGGCGGCGCCACGGTCGATGCGGACCACGCCGTCATCGCCACCTCGGCCTACTCGGCGTGGCTGTCGCGCCTGTCATCGACCTTCGTCCCGGTGTACGACTACGTGCTGGTGTCCGACCCACTGACGCCCGACCAGCGCGAGGCGATCGGCTGGCGTCGCCGGCAGGGCCTGGCCGACGCGAACAACCAGTTCCACTACTTCCGGCTGACTGCGGACGATCGCATCCTGTGGGGCGGCTACGACGCCATCCATCATCGGGGCAGCCGGGTCGGGCCGGAGCTCGACCAGCGGCCCGCCACGTTCACGAGGCTCGAATCGCAATTCTTCCGGGCCTTCCCCCAGCTCGACGGTCTCGGCTTCCCATACCGCTGGGGCGGGGCGATCGACACCACGTCCCGGTTCACCGTCACCTTCGGGACGCTCTTCGGCGGCCGGGTGTCCTACGCGCTCGGCTACACCGGTCTGGGGGTCGGGGCCAGTCGCTGGGCCGGTGGCGTCGTGCGCGACATGATCCTGCGCCCCGACGAGGAGCGGTTGCGGCTGCGCCTCGTCACGAGTCCGCCCATCCCGTTCCCACCCGAGCCGCTCCGGTCACTGGCGGTCGACACGGTCCGCCGCGAGCTCGACCGTGCCGATCGCAACGACGGCCGGCGCGGCGTGATCCTACGCACGCTCGACGCGATCGGGATCGGCTTCGATTCCTAGCGGCCGATCCGAGCACACACGAAGAGGCCCCGCCGGTGGCGGGGCCTCTCCATCTCGGCGTCGCGGCGTCTACGCGCCCGGGATACGGACCAGCAGGAGCTGGCCTCCCTCGCGCTTGAACAGCCAGTCGGGACCGGCCGGTGCCACGGTATCCGGACCTGGCGCGGTCTCGACCCAGAGCGTGTGCGCCTGGACGTCGAGCAGGAACCAGCCCGATCCGAACCAGCGCGAGACGTCGACGATGCCGCTCGCCTCCCAACTCCCGGCGTTGCCCAGCCCGAACCCGGACGGGACGACCGCACTCGGGTTGCGAACGGTCGGGTCGCGATCGGTCAGTCCCTGGTCGGCGGACTGATCGACCTTGAAGGCGACCTCCATCGTCCCCTTCTTGGGACCGGCGAGGTGATACCACCAGACGCGCGCCGTGTTGCCGGTGGCGATCGGGTACTGGTTGGCACTCGATGGATCCTCGGTGATCAGCAGGCTATTCCTGGTCGACTCGAGGTTGTCGGGCTGATGGATGGCCGCCAGCGATGCTGTCGGGTCCTGGCTCGCCAACGGGAGGTGATCACCCTCGATCACGATGGACAGGCTCTTCACCTTCCGCGGATCGCGCGGGTCGAGGACCATCTTCCAGATGCGGCCGTTGCGAGACGCGAACGTGGCCGGTGTCTGGCTCCGTGTCCCGTCGGGGTTGTACGTGACACCCGTTCCGACGGCGGCGTTCGCGCGCCCGGAGTCCGCAATGTAGACGATGTTCGGGTCGCGCCGGTCGGTGGCCATGTCCTCGACCCGCACGAACTCGAAGACGCCGGCCGCGTCCGAGGCGGTCTCGAGCGCGGTCTGATCGCCCTTGGCGGCCGCATCCGGGATCTGGACGAACTCGCCCTCGATGCTCGTGCCCGCGTTCGGGACGAAGTCGTAGTAGTCGTTGTAGGTCTTCCAGTCCTTCGCGCGGAAGCCCCACAGCGTGCCCTGGTCGTTCCAGACGGCGTCGGCATCCTTCGCGAAGTAGCCGTACACCTGTGACTGGGCTGGGTTCGTGGTGAAGGTGTCGTCGCCTGTCAGGACCAGGATCTCGCGCAGGCCGGGGATGGCCACGCTGTTCTCGTGGTTCAGCCGTCCCATGCCGTAGATGGGCTTGCGGGCTCCGCTGCCGACGTCATACGCCACGACGACGCCAAGCTGCTCGGCGTTCGGCGTTCCGGGCGGGATGGGCTGGGTCCATTCGGGACCCTGCCCCTGGCGGAAGACGAAGTCCGTCGCTTCCTCGTTCGTGAACAGGATGTCGCGCGAGAACCCGTGTTCGCGAGTCGCCAGGAAATTGGAGCAGAACCGGTGGAACCGCTCCGCCGACGTGATGACCATGCTCGCGTCGAGAACGGCACCGTCATCGCGCGACAGGAGCAGCCGGCTCAGCTGCGAGTTGTCGAAGTCGTTGAGGGAGTTCTCCGGCGTCGGCCCCGCGGCGACGTACGGGAACGCGACCGTCGAGGTTTCGTGGTTGACGAAGACCTCCACCGAATCGCGCGGCCCGCGCCGAACCGAGATCCCGTCCGGGATCGATTCGAACCGATAGCCTCCGAGGACTTCGCCGGTGGTGATGAGCGCATGCGCTCTCGCACCCGCGGCGACCGGGGTCAGCATCTCGTCCTGCCCGGTCAGGTAGCCGCGTCGTGAGCCCGGGGCGGCAGCTGCCGGCACGGCGACACCGGCAAGGAGCACCACGGCGCCGGCCAGGGCGATGAGCCGTCCACGGGTGCTCGAACGACGGATCACGGACGTGTGCATGGGGCCTCCTCCTCGCGAGATCGTGCGGTCGGGGGACTGCCGGGGGTCGGGGTCCATGGTGCGCCCGTGGCCCGGATGGAGGCAACCGGGCGCTCGGTCCATCGCCATGCGGTGGTGACCGAAGGCACCGCTTTCGGATCCCCCGGCGGGCGCGAGCACCGGCGTGGGGCTAGGCCGGTGTGGCGACCCAGGTCGGCAGCTCGCGAGCGAGCGTGGCGAGGGGCAGCGATCCGTGGCCGAGCACCTGGTCGTGGAACTCGCGCAGGTCGAACCGGGACCCGTCCCGTTCCTCGATCTGTCGCCGCAGGTCCTGGATCTGGCGCTTGCCGAGCATGTACGTCAGCGCCTGGCCCGGCCAGCAGATGTACCGATCGGTCTCGATGACGGCGTCCGTCTCGGACAGGCCGGCGTCGTTGCGCAGGAAGTCGATCGAGCGCTGACGCTCCCAGCGCTGGGCGTGGAGGCCGGTGTCGACGACCAGCCGTGCCGCACGCCACGCCTGCGCATCGAGCATGCCGAACCGCTCGGCCTCGGATCGGTAGAGGCCCATCTCGTCGGCCAGGCGTTCGCTGTACAGACCCCAGCCCTCGACGTACGCGCCGCCGACCATCCGTGACCCGAGCCGACGGAAGGTGATGAGGTTCGGGTTCTCCATCTCGAGGGCGATCTGGAAGTGGTGGCCCGGCGCCGCCTCGTGGTAGGTCGTCGACGCGAGCTTCGTGTACGAGCGCGACTCGAGGTCGTAGCCGTTCGCGTAGTAGATGCCGTCGCGATCGCCGTTAGCGGACGGCGGGTAGTAGTACGCGAAGGGCGCGTCCTTCTCCTTGTACTCCTCGACGGGTCGGACCTCGAGACCGGCCTTCGGAAGCACGCCGAAGTAGCGCGGCGCCTCGGCCATCGCCCGGTCGATGTCCTCGCGGGCACGCTCGACGAGTTCGTCCTTCGTGGCCGGGGAATTGCCCGGCATGGTGCCGAGCGACTCGCGGTAGGCGGCGGCGTCGTCGCCGAAGCCGGCAGCGCGGGCGATCGCCCGGCGCTCGTCATCGATCGACTCGAGTTCCTCGATACCGATCCGATGGATCTCCTCGGGATCCATCTCGAGCGTGGTCCAGCTCCTGATCGCGGTCCGGTAGATCGCATCGCCGTTCGGCGCCGACCAGATCCCCGGCTCCTCGCGGCTCGCGTGGCGGTATTCGCCCTGGAGGGCCTCCAGGAACGCGGCATCAGCCGGGTAGACCACATCGCGGACGACATCGCGGATCCGCTCGCGGTCGACATCGGACGCGCCCTGCGCGCTGCCCGGCACGATCGCCGCGTCGATCGGGATGGCGAGCATCCGCTCGAGCTGGGCGATCACGCGCTCGGTGACGATCGAGGGTGCCGTGAGCCCGCTGCCGAGCGCTTCGCGCAGGATGGCGGTGTTGGCAGCCATGAAGGCCGGATAGGCGTGCAGCCGACCGATGAACGCCTCGAGGCGTTCGGGCGTGTCGACCGGCTGGAATGCCGTCAGTTGCGGCAAGAGCTGCTGCGGACCAGACATCTGGTCGACGACACGCAGCTGATGCAGCCCGTGGTCATCCTCCTCGACGCCGAGCTCCCCGATGACCTGGAGCATGTCGCGCGTGATGCGCTCCTCGGTCGACAGCCCCTCGAGTGGGATCGCCGCTGCTGCGGCGGCCGTGCGCTCCATGTGCTCGCGCGTCCGGGCGCGCCCTGCCGGCGACGGGTCCTCGAGCCGGTCCGCGTACCGCGCGTCGCCGTAGAACGTGGCGGTCGTCGGGTTCAGCTCGAGGATGCCTTCCCAGAACCGATGGGCGAGGTCGTTGACGGCGGAGGGCTGATCGGTCACGAAGGAGCCTCTCGGTGGATCGATGGGGGTCGGCGGCTAGGGTAGCGGTCGCCGCGTTCAGCCGCCGAAGAGGGGCATCTGCTCACCGCCGCGCTCGACGACCGGGTCGAGGCCGAGCAGCGGTTCGAGGTCGTCGAGGTCGGGCTGCTCCGCCGCCAGGAACGTCCGCAGGTGGTCCCACTTGACGATGTTCCAGCCGTGCTCCTCGATGGCTGCCCGGAGGAGCGGCGAGCGGTCGAGCTTGTGGCGGATCAGGTCGGTCCGCTCCGGGGCGACCACCAGGAAGCGCACGAACCGCTCGTCGGCGCCGATCCGGGCGTGCCGGCGCAGCAGCGGTTCGCCCAGCATCGCGGTCCATTCGACCTCGAACATCAGCGCCATCTTGCCGCGGATGTACCAGATCGCATCGACCTGCGAGAGCGCGTCGACTGCCTTGCCGATGCTGCCGAGGTAGGCGCCCTTCTCCCGCTCGTCGAGCAGGTCGCCGAGGTGGCCCGTGCCATGCCTCCGCGCCTGCTCGCGTTCGGCGATCCACACCCGCAGCCCCAGGCGGTGCCCGGCCTCGGCGATCGTGGCCAGGAGCTCGGTGTGCTCCTGGCTGCGGCGGAGCAGGTCGTCGCTCGTGACGAGGTGATCGGGTGTGCTGGCGAGGCTTCGATAGCTATCGAGGCAGGCACGGACGAGCGTCTCGTCGGGCAGGTCATGACCGGTGAACAGGGTCGCGATCCGATCGTAGAACGCGGTCTCGGACAGCGGGCCGGCCGTCGACAGCAGGCTGAAGACCGCCCATTCCACGCGGTCGGCGAGGGGCTGCGCCGCAGCCTCCCGATCGGCGGACTCGGCCAGCCACCAGCGACCCGGCTCGATCTCGGTGAGCCGGCGCTGGTCCGGTCGCGTCAGCTCCTCGCGGATGAGCGCCAGCAGCCGCTCGACGGGGTCGGGCGCCGGGTCGGCCACCGCGGCCACTCGCCGAGTCGCGACCGGTGGCCCGGAACCGCCGCCGACCAGCTCGGCCGCCGGTGCGGTGGCCGGCCCGCCGGACGGGGCCGCGGGTGGCATCGTCGGCGCGGTGGGTTCCGCCGTCGGCGGTCTCGGATCGTCGGTGCGGGGGGCGGGCGGATCGGTCGGTCGGCCGCCGGTCGACAACCGGCGCAGGTGACCCGACCGGTCGAGCCCGACGAGGATCTCACCGAACAGGCGCTCCATGCGCGCGGGCTCACCGCGCGCGCGCAGCGTCTCGATCGCCGCCTCGGACACGACCTTCGCAGCGTCGGTCGGGGAGAACGGGCGCTGGTCGAAGCGCTCGGGTGGCGCGAACAGGCCCTTGCCGGGCACGATCTCGGGGTCGCCCGACCCACCCGGGGCATACGGCAGCGCGACGTTCGCGCGCGTTCGCGGTCCAGGCGGGATGGCCGCTCCCGGCGGCACCAGCTCGACCACGCCGGCACCGGCGTCATCCGGATCCGACTGGCGGGCGACGACCACGCGATACCCGGCCGACGCGCCACCCAGCGCGACCGCTGCCAGCGCCTCCGCGCCGCCGTCGACCAGCTGGACGACACGCCCATCGCGCGCCATCGACGGCTCGACTGCCGCGAGCGATCGACCGACGGTCACCGCCTGCCAGGACCAGGGTGCGCGCAGCGAGGCGTCGGCGAGCGCATCGATCGGCAGGAGGGCGGCCGCCTCACGTCCAAGCGTCCAGGCGGTGCCGTGGTAGGCGACCGCGAGGCGATCGAGGCTCGGGCGCATCGGCGGCTGACCGAGGACGAGCCGGACCCTTGGCGTCGGACCGCCGGTCCGGCCGAACCCGTCACCGTCGCTGAGAGCGCGAACGGCCGACGGACTCGTGACCGCCAGCACGGCCGTCGCCGACCCTTCGGACAAGGCCTGCAGGTCTTCGCCGAGACGAGCCTGGAGCGGGCCGAGCGCGCCGCCTTCGAGATGCTGGACGAAGCCGCGGACGGTCCGGAACCCCTCCTCGAACGCCAGCCACGGGTTGCGCTCCCGCCATTGGGCGGCGGCGGGCAGCCGCACCCGGCCGCCGGCGACACGCAAGGCGCCGCCACGACCGGCACCGGTCGCCAGCCGGCTCGACGGCAGCAGGGCGTGCAGCACCGCCAGGCGGAGTGCCGCAAGGACCGGCGCCGCGCGGAGGTCGGCCTCGATGCGCTCCATGATCGCCGTCAGTGCGAGGAGCTGGCGGGGCGTGTGCAGGTCGAGCAGCTCGTCGACCAGGTCGGGGGCGCCATCGACGATCGGGAAGCGGTCGCGTGCCCACGCTCGGGACGCACCAGCGTCGGGATCCTTCAGCGCGCGTTCGACGTCGTCGGGCTCCAGCTCGCCGTGGCGCGCCTCGGAGCCGCCTCGCATGTCGCGGCAGACCGTGCATCGGTAGTGGCGCTGGATCGGCCGGGCCGGTGACTCGCCGTCGGTCGACCAGGTGAATTCGTCGGCGACGAGCATCCGCCCGCAGGTCGCGCAGCGTGTCGCGAACAGGTCCCCCATCGACACCTTGAGGCTCGACTCGCCGCGGGGCGATGCGGACATGCCCTGGAACGCGGCATCGAGGTGACGGACGTCGGGCGGGCGCAGGACGACCTCGGCCAGCATCCGCGTGAGCGGGCTCGATTCGATGGAGACGGCGCGACGCTGCCGATCGACCGCGGCGCGCGCCACCCAACCGCCCCGACCGGCCAGGTCGGCGACCACGTCACCGGGGCCGGTGTGGGCCTCGATGCGTGCCGCGAGCAGCGCCGATGGCGGCGCCGGGGCCAGGCGCTCGAAGACCGGCAGATTGCCGCCCACGTCAACGCGTGAGGCGTGCAGACGGTCAGCCATCTGCGGAATGCTACCTCCCCTGCGCCAGTCCACCTGCGTATGGCGTTGCCGTCGACCCAGCCAACCCGTACGCTCCGACCATGACGACCTCCTCCGCCAGCGTCGACCTCGATACGCTCAGGGAGACGATCCAGACGGCCCTGCTCGACTTCGCGACCGTCACCGACGATGTCCTGGAACGACCCTGGGACTGGCCCGAGCACGGTGAGCTGGAGGTGCGCTACGGCTTCTTCCACACCCTGCAGGATCTCGAAGGGAGCGCGGCGGAGATCGGCCGCTCGGGCGACGACCGGACGCGCGCTCGATCGATCATCACGCCGACAGCGGTCGCGGCGTGGGACCTGGTCGCGCTCCTGGCGACGCTCGATGAGAACGACCTCGACCGGGAGCCGGGTGGTGGCGAGTGGACGGCCCGCCGAGCCATCTCGCATATGCTCACGAGCCAGCGTTCGTACGCGATCTACACGGATTGGTGGCGTCAGCAGCGGCTCCCGGCAGAAACGCGACCGGTGCCCGAACCACCGGACGACCTCGACCTGCCGGATCAGGAGGAGATCGCGGCCGACGGCTCGCTCGGCGATCTGCGTCGGCGGATCCACGCCTACATCGACGAGGCGGCGGTCCGGCTGGCCGATCTCGACGACGCCGAGCTGGGTCTCCTGGGGCGCTGGTCCGGGCTGCCCGTCACGATCGCCTTCCGCCAGGGCCGCTGGTCGCCGCATATCGCCGAGCACACGATCCAGGTCGACAAGACGCTGGTGATGCTCGGCCGACAACCGACGGAGGTGGACCGCCTGCTTCGGCGTGTCGGGCTGGCGTGGGGCGCCATCGAGGCCACGCTGTGGCCGATCCCCGCGAACGACGCGGCGCTGTCGCTGGCGGCGGCTGCTGCCGGGCGGACCGCCGCGACCGCCGCCGACGTGAAGGCAGCCGCCGCTCGGGGCTAGCCTGCTAGCCCCTTAGGCTACGCCTCGTCGAGCTCGTCGGTCTCCTCTTCGAAGGCCTCGTCCGTCGTCGACTCCGGCGGGAGCACGCGATCGAGGTCCTCGATCTCCTCGTCCTCCTCGTCGTCCTCGAGATCCTCCTCGAGCTCCATCTCCTCGCGGACGAGGGTGCCCTTCGTGTATGGCCGCAGGTCGGTCGACTTGGCCGCGGTCGGGAAGCTGACCTTGCCGTAGTTGCTCGGGTCCTGGAAGGTCTCGCGGATGATGAGGCGGACGTCCTTGTCACCGAGGCTGGTGACGCCCGCGGCGTACTTGTTGCCATCGGCCATGAGCTTCAGCAGGCGGGCGGCGACCCGCGGCTCCACGACGCCGATGCGCATGCCGTTGGAGTACGCGATGAGGCGGGTCTTCTCGGGCACCAGCTCGACGGCGTCGCCGGGGTTGACCTGGGCGAGCTCCTTGGGCGAGGCGAGGTCGGTCAGGAAGGCGAAACCGGTCTTGCCCGTCTCCTCGACGAAGATGCTGACCGGGGCCTTGCTGCCATCGGCTGCGGGCACGGTCCGCTCGCCGGCGGCGTTGAGCAGGACCTTGAGCCGGTCGATGTTGCGCTCGGCGATGCGGTTCGTCGGGTCGAGCGCGAGCGCGGTCTGATAGTGCTCACGCGCTTCGGCCAGCAGGCCCATCTCCCAGAGGGCCTTGGCAAGGCGGTTTTCGGCTTCCGGGTCGGGGCCCAGCTCCAGCAGCTTGCGATTGGTCTCGGCGGCCTCCTCCCATCCGGCGGCCGACGCCTGGGCGATCGCCTGCTCGGCCAGCTGGCGCTTGGTACGCGTCAGGTTGACCGGGCTCTGCGGAGTGGTCTCGACATCAGGGAACGTCACGGGGCGGTCGTCCTTTCGGGGGTGGTCCGGGGCAAGGCTTTCTAGCACCGGTGACGGGCGCCGTCAAACGAGGGCGGTCGACCCGACGGTCGATCGCGGGCTCTGGCTATTCGCGGATCAGCAGGTTCAACCCGATGACCGCGACCCCGAGGACGGCGAGCAGGACGGTCTGCCACAGCCAGCGCACGTCGCGGCGGCGGGACGGACTGGCGGCGTGGAACGCGTCCCACAGGTAGAAGGTGAGGGTCAGCAGCGCCGGCCCCATCAGCCGCGGGATCTGCACGAAGCGAAGCGCCGCGGCCGCGATCGCGATGGCGATGGCGTACGTGGCCGCGGACCACAGAGCGTCGCGCAGGGTCGTAACGCGCAGCGCCGCGGCCCGATAGCCCAGCAGGAACGCGACCGCGGCGTCACCCGTCGCGAGGACAAGGAGGTCGCGCCGGGGCAGCGCCTGGCCGGCGATGCCGGTCGTGCCGGGTTGGGCGAGGCCACCGGGGACGGTGGCCGCCACGCCGACGAACGCCAGGAACCCGACGACGAGGATCGTGACGAGGACGGTGGTCCGGCCGTCCGCATCGAGTCCCGCGGGGGACGACAGGATGCGCGCCTCGAGGGCGAGACAGCGCTCGACGATGATGCCCGTGACGAGCAGTGCCGGCACCAGGGCCAGCCCGAAGGGCACGAGCCGGATCGCGCCGAGACAGGCGACAGCCGCGACGGCCGGCAGGATGAGCGACTCGATGGGGATGCCGAGGGCGTGGTCGGCGGCATCGGCCGTCTCATCGTTGAGGACCTGGAGGCTGCCGAGGATCACGGCGCCGAGCAGGAAGATCGCCACGAACCACACGCCGGGCGGCTCGATCAGGCGCGACAGGCCGACGATCGTGACCGCGGCGAGCGCAAGGTCGCGACGGCCAGCCCGATCGTCCTGCATCGCGGCGATGGTACGCGAGGCGCGGGCGGTCACACGCGGTCCGGCTTGCCCGCGACCCACGCCAGGACATCGGCGCGGGAACGCGTGTTGAGGACATCCTTCGGCTCGACCCAGGCCCGACGTGCCTGGGTGATACCCCAGCGCAGGTGGTCGAACTCGGCGATCTTGTGCGCGTCCGAATCGACCGACAGCGTGCAGCCCATCGCCACGGCGCGGCGGGCGCGCTCGACCGCCAGGTCGAGGCGATGGGGCGAGCCGTTCATCTCGAGCACCGTCCCGGTCCGCGCCGCCTCCCCGTAGACCATGTCCCAATCGAGGTCGAGATCGTCGCGGCCGCCGATCATCCGCCCCGACGGATGGGCGATCACGTCGACGTGGGGGTTGCGGATGCCGTTGAGCGTCCGGCGCGTCAGCTCGGCCTTCGATTGCCGGCGCGACACGTGCACCGAGGCGACCACAAGGTCGAAGCGCGCGAGCAGCTCGTCGGGGTAGTCGAGCTCACCGTCGGCACGGATCTCGAGCTCGCACCCGTGCAGCAGACGGAACCCTTCCGGCGGGATCTCGGGCGGCGCCGTGCCCTCAGCCTCCTCGCGCGCGTAACGCGCGTTCAGCTCGGCGATGATCACCCGCTGCTCCTCGACCTGAGCGGGCGTCAGACCGCGTGCGATCGCGAGCGACTGGCTGTGGTCGGTCAGGACCTGGTAGGCGTGCCCGCGCCGACGGGCGGCCTCCGCCATCTCCTCGATCGTGTGGGTGCCGTCCGACCAGTCGGAATGGCTGTGCAGGTCCCCGCTGAGATCGTCGAGGGTGATCAGTCGCGGGAGTCGGCCGGCGAGCGCCGCCTCGATCTCGCCCTCGTCCTCGCGCAGCTCCGGCTCGATGTAGGGCAGGCCGAGGAAGGCGTACGCCTCCTCCTCGGTCGCGAAGGTCTTGAGCTCGGCACCATCGCCGGTCACGGGCTGGCCGTCCTCGTCGATGCGCAGGAAGCCCTTCTCCGACAGGCTCCAACCCTGATCGCGGGCCCGCTCGCGAAGGCGGACGTTGTGCTCCTTCGATCCGGTGAAGTGGATGCGGTACGTGCCTGCGGCACCGGGCGGCATGACCATGAGGTCGACCTGCGGACCGCGGAAGAGCTTGACCGCGGCCTTGTAGCCGCCCTTGTTGAGCACCTGGTCGACCAGGCCGAACGTTGTGAATCGCTCGATCAGGCCCGGGCCGTCGTCTGTCTCGGCCAGGAGGTCGAGGTCGCCGATGGAGTCGCGGCGGCGGCGGAACGATCCGGCCGGCTCGATCGATATGACGCCGGGCGTGGCGGTGAGGGCCTCGATGATGCCCAGGATCGTCGCCTCCGCCCGGTGCAGGTGCATGCGGCGCGGGGTGGCCTCCAGGCGGCGGATGCCCTCGAGGATCAGCTGCTCGGTCCGCTCGCTCAGCCCACGCAGGCCGCGGATGGTGCCTGCCTCGGCAGCGGTGCGCAGGTCCCCGATCGAGAGGATCCCGAGCTCGAGCCAGATCTGGCGGACCGTCTTCGGCCCGAGACCCGGGATGCGCAGCAGCTCGACGAGGCTCGGTGGCACCTCGGCGATGAGCTTGTCGTAGTACGCCATCCGACCAGTGGTGGCGATCTCCTTGATCTTGTCGCTGATCGCCGGCCCGACGCCCGGGATCTTGGGAACCTCGCCGTCGCGGTAGGCGGCGACCAGGTCGACCGGGCTGCGCCCGATGGCATCGGCGGCCCGGTGATAGGCGACGGTCTTGAACGACAGCTCGCCCTTGACCTCGAGCATGTCGCCGATCTCGTGGAAGATCCGGGCGAGGTCGCCATTGGTCAGGTCGCGCTCGGCGCTCTCCTCATCGTCACGGAGATCGGCGTCGGCCGGCGCGAGGTCGGGATCGCCCGGGTCGGTGGGCGACTCCTCGGCGTCGAGCTCGACCCCGGAGCTGGCATCGGGCGGCGGATCGGTGCGGGCGACGCGTCGCGGCATGGCCGCGATGGTACGCGGGTCGGCGGTGGGAGCCGCTACGCGGCGACCACCCGGTCGCGCCCGCCGCGTTTCGCGCTGTAGAGGGCCCGATCGGCGATCTCGATCAACGAGCCCACGTCCTCCTCAGGGTGGTTCGCCACCGCGACGCCGATCGAGACGCTCACCGGCGGGACGCCGTACAGCCGTAGGTCGAGTCCGCGGACCGCGGCCCGGATCCGTTCACCGACCTCCACCGCGACCCCCGGGCCAGGATTCCGGAGCAGCACCACGAACTCCTCCCCGCCGAACCGTGCCGGGACATCGTCCTCGCGCACCGCCGAGACGATCGCCGCCGCCACGCCCCGCAGCACCTCGTCGCCGGTCGCATGCCCGTGCTTGTCGTTGAGGGCCTTGAACTTGTCGATGTCGACCATCAGGATGCCGACCGCGTCACCGGCGCGGCGGCGCTGCGCCAGCAACCCGACGAATTCGTCGAAGTAGCGACGGTTCGGGAGCCCGGTCAGCGGGTCGGTCGATGCGTGGGCCTCGGCTGCCCGGTGCGACAACACGCGGGCGAGCGCGGCCGATGCCTCGACCGTGGCACCGTTGAGGATCCGTTGCGTCGATTCGGGCCATTCCGTCCCGGCCCGCCGCGACACGACGATCGCCCCGACCACGCCCTCGGCGGTCACCAGTGGGGTCGCGATGACCTGCCCGAGCCCGTACACGGCGCGCACCCGATGGGCGATCCGGTCGGCGATCTCGGGCGGTGTCGCCGGACGACCCCGGACGGCGTCCTCGAGATCACCGAGCGGCAGCGGCGTCGAGTGCGTCGGGATCCCCGGGCGGATGCTGACGAGGTGGGCGGCGAGCGACCGTCCCGTCTCGTCACGCCGCACCACCACCACGTGGTCGGCGGCGGTGGCCTGCCCGAGCTCCTGGGCGATGGCATCCACGATGGCGTCGGGTGACACGGAGCGCGACAGCCCGCTCAGGATCCGCGCGAACGACTCCGCCTCGCCGCGGCGCCGGGCGTCAAGCTCGGCGACCGCCGAGCCGTGCACGACGGCTGCCGAACCGGCCACCAGCACGACGACGAGCAACGCGCGGTCGGCGAGGGACGCATCGGGCGCTAGCGCATGCAGCAGGACGACCAAGGCGACCAGGAGGAATGCGCCGGAGAAGATCCACCAGGACCGGCGGATTCGGCGATCCGACGGATCCAACGAGTGCGCAATGGTGCGCGAGGGGGATCGTGTCACGTCGGGAATACAGGATGCGGCTCACGAGGCTCGCCGTCCACTACGCCGTGCCGCCATCAGTACTAGTCGCCGGTAGTACTTCCGTCCTGTTGGTGGAAACCGCGTGGACATCGCCCGGGCACGGCAGTCGCCCTTGTCCACATCCTGCACCGGGAGGTCAGGCGGCGGCGCCGTCCGATCCGGCGGCGGTCTCAGGCCCGAGGGCGCGTCCGGGCCGGCCGTCGCGCTTCACCTGGTAGAGCGCGCGGTCGGCGCTCGCGATGAGCTCGGTGGCGGTGCGGCCATCGGCCGGAAACGTCGCGGCGCCGATGGACGCGGCGATCGGCACGGGACCGCGCTGCTCGCCGATGAACGGCTGGTCGCGGAACGCATCGCGGATCCGCTCGGCGGCGCGCTCCGCCTCGTCGGCGTCGGTCTCGGGCAGGATCACCGCGAACTCATCGCCACCGTAGCGGGCGGGCACGTCCGAGGCTCGCAGAGTGGCGCGGATGACCTCGGCCGCCCACGTCAGGACCCGGTCCCCGAACAAGTGACCGAACGTGTCGTTGACGAGCTTGAAGTCGTCCAGGTCGAGCATCAGCACGCTCAGCGGCCGTTTGTTGCGCTGGGCACGCACGACCTCCTCCCCCATCCGCTCGTGGAGGAAGCGGTGGTTGAAGAAACCGGTGAGCGGGTCGCGGTCGGCGCGCCTGCGGGCATCTTCGTAGAGGCGCGCGTTCTCAAGCGCCATCGCGGCCTCGTTGGCCATCGTCCGCGCGACTTCGAGCTGCTGGGCATCCCATCGGACCGCCGTCCTCGAGAACAGCTCCACCAGGCCGATCGCCTGGCCCTTGGCGACGAGTGGCAGCATCACGAGCATGCGGATCCCGTCACGGCGCAGGAGCATGACCTCGGCCGGGTCCGCCATCGGATCCTCGGCGTCGACGATGACGGTCACGCCGCGTTCGAGCACGCGCATCGTCTCGGGGAAGCCGGCCACCTCGAAGTAGGGTTCCATCTCCTCGAGGCGAAGAGTCGGGAAGTAGCCGAGCGACTCGACCCGACCCGACGCTCGGTCCCAGTAGCTGATGGCGCATTCGTCGACGCCCATCGCCCGCGCGAGATGGCCGGCCATGAGGTTGGCGACCTGCCGCGGGTCGAGGCTCTCGGACAGCTCGCCGCTCATGTCGAGCAGGCGGCGGAGCTCGCGGGCCAGGTCCTGGCTGCGCGTCAGCAGGCGGGCCGTCTCGAGCGCCGTGGCGGCATGGTCGGCAAGGATCGTGAGCAGACGCTGGTCATCGAGGTCGAAGCTGTCCAGCCCGAGCTTCGAGAGCGCGATCACGCCGACCGTGGTGGCGTCGTAGCGCATCGGGACGACTAGCATCGATTCGTCGATGTCGTCGGTGCCCGCGATCGTCACGCCGCGCGGATCACCGTTCGCGTCGTTGATGAGGAGCGGCTCGCCGTGCTGGGCGACCCAGCCGGTGAAACCCTCGCCGAGGCGGGTCCGAAGCAGGTCGAGGTCGACCTGCTCATAGGCACCCACCTGGCCCTCGAAGGCGATCGGGACGACCTGGTCGGGCGGCTCGATGAGGTAGACCCGGGCGTTGTGATAGTCGATGATCCGGCGCGTCTCCTCGACGAGCGCCCGGCCGACGGCTTCAACGGAGGTGGCCCGGCTCAGCCGGCCGGACGCCGCTTGCAGGACTGCGAGCTGAGCTGCCTTCGCTTCGGTCTGCTCGAACAGCTCGGCGTTCGTTAGCGCGATGCCGGCATGCGTCGCGAGGGTCGTGATGAACGCGACGTCGCCATCGGTCCACTCGCGCGGTTCTCGGGTGCACGCAGACAGTGCTCCGATCACCCGATCGTGATGGGTCAGCGGCGCGACGAGGTCTCCCGCGTACTCCACGATGCCCGCGTACTTCTCGATGCCCGAGCTGGCGTCGTTCCGGACGTCGGTCCACGCCTTGGTGTGACCGGTCCGCAGGACCTCCTCGGCCCACCCATCGTCGACGCCGAGGACCGGCAGTGTGGCGGCCACGTCGTCGCTGATCCCGGCCCACGCCGCGAGATGCAGGCGCTCGTCGCGCAGCAGGCGGATCGTGACGTAGTCGACGCGCAAGGCCCGCTTGGTCTCGTCGACGATCATCCGGAACAGGTCCTGTCGATCGTGCGAAGCGGCCAGCTTCTCGGCGATCCCGAGGACGCTGTCGAGACGCTCGGCGAACTCCGATTCGAGCCCGACGCGAGATCCCGGGAGGGTCGGCGGGTCCGTGTCGTCCGGAAGCAGACGCCGAAAGACGGCCGGCCTCGGGGGGTGGGAACCCGCTCCGGGGCGCGAACCAGCAGCAACGCGGGGTCGCACACGCGCGGTCATCGTCCAGATGGTCCCATCGAGGGTGCTAACAAGGCCCTCGCCAGCGGTACCGGGTGCGGTCGGTGGTGGTCCTAGGTCGTTCGCCCTAGGTGCGCAGGCCCGGTCGGCCGCGTTGTCGCCCGATCGGGCCGCGTTGCCGCTCTGGGCGACACGATCTCAACGAACGAGCACCCGCCAGGTGCTCAGTCTGCAGATTCCGCACCCTGGGCGAATCGCGCACGCTCATTCATTCGAATCACGTCGGTACCAGCGACATCACACATTGCCACTGGGCGTTGATGTGCCTCCCCTCGAGGCAACTGCCGCCGAACGCTTGCGATCCTCTGTCGTCGGACGACTGATGCGCGCCAGTACGCTACCCAAATGGAGTCTGATGAGATCTGGCTGACTGAGACCCTGTACGACGACGTGCGGATGTCGATCAAGGTGGATCGGGTGCTGTTCGACAGCCAGACCGAGCACCAGCATCTGGTCGTCGCGGAAAGCAAGCGGTTCGGGCGCATGTTCACGCTCGATGGCGTCACGCAGCTGACGATGGCCGACGAGTTCGTCTACCACGAGATGCTGGCGCACGTCCCGATCCTTGCCCACGGCGCAGCGCGCGACATCGGGATCGTCGGTGGCGGCGACGGCGGGCTCGTCGAGGAGGTGCTCAAGCACTCGACGGTCGAGCGAGTGACGATCGCCGAGCTCGACGCCGGGGTCATCGATTTCGCCCGGACGCATCTCGCGGATCTGAGCCGCGGGGCGTTCGACGATCCGCGCGTCGAGATCGTGCTCGGCGACGGGGCCGATTTCGTGGCCACGACCGACAGGCGGTTCGACGTGATCGTGGTCGACTCGACCGACCCGATCGGTCCGGGTGCGGCCCTCTTCACCCCCGAGTTCTATGGGAACTGCAAGCGCGTACTGAAGCCGGGCGGTGTGCTCGTGACGCAGAACGGTGTCCCGTTCTTCCAGCCCGCGGAGCTCCGGTCGACGATGCGGATCTTCAGTGGATTGCTCGCCGACGCGACGTGCTACCTCGGGGTCGTGCCGACCTACGTCGGCGGGTTCATGGCATTCGGCTGGGGCACGGACGACGTAGGGCTCCGGACCGTGCCACTCACGACGCTCCGGGAGCGGTTCGATGCGGCTCGCCTCGACACCCGCTACTACACGCCGGAGCTCCACAAGGCCAGCTTCGTCTTGCCCCGGTTCATCGCCGACATCGTGGAGGGGGCCCACGGGGAACAAGGCTGACGTCCGCGAATGGACTTCAGTGCCACGATCCGGCTCCCAGACCAGTTGCTCTAGTCACATTCCCGGACACTGAGCCACACGGGCACGTGGTCGCTTGAGATCGGCAGGGTTGTCTCGATGTCGCCCGAACCGACAAGGTGCTGAGGCTCCATGCCAACGATGTCGGGATCTTGGAGCTCCGACGCAACCGCGGGCGTCCCTAGTTCGCCGTGGGCGAGGATCACGAATGGTCCGCGTCCGCCGGGCCGTGGCCTTCAGGCTGCGGGCTGGCCGTGATCTGCCATCACTCCGAAGATCGCATGTAGGTGATCGGCCGGGTTGGCGCCGAGCTCGAAGGCAACGGCCACGTGCCCGGGAGGAGTTGGGATGACCAGCGCATGGAAGTAGCCGTAACCGACGATGAGGTAGCGCAGCCCGCCGCAGTCGATGTTGCCGCGCTGCGTAGCGAGGGTGAGCAGAGTGGGGTTGACCAAGACCTCCTCGTACAGGTCGCTATCGCTGCTGGAGGCGTTCTGCAGCCCAGGCCTCGATCGCATCTGCACGTGCTGATTTTGAGCGACCGCGACATAGCGAATGTCCGGCGAGATCGCGAAAACGTCATCGTGCATTTCGCTCATCGACTTCCCTCCAGGGCCCGCTCGGACGGCGGCGTTGGGCTGCGGCGGCGACTGGCCGACTGGGTCTGAGGCTTTGTCATGACGGCGATCCAGCGGAAGCATCATGGACCGTGGCACAAGGTCGTCGTGCGGATCGCCTCGTGGCCTGCACGCTCCGAGTCTGGGCAGGCAGGCGATGCGCTCGGGTGACATTCCGGAACCCTGACCCACCGAGGCGTTACATCATCACGAGGCCGCCGTCGACGGCCAGCACCTGCCCTGTGATGTACCCCGCCTCGTCGGAGACCAGGAACGCGACCGCATCGGCGACCTCTTCGGTCGTCCCGAACCGCCCGAGCGGCGTCCGGGCGGTGATCTCGTTCTGCAGGTTCTCGGGGAGGTCCTGCGTGAGCTCGGTCAGCACGAACCCGGGCGCGACCGCGTTCACGGTGATCCCGCGCGATGCGAGTTCGCGGGCCGTCGCCTTGGTCAAACCGATGAGGCCCGCCTTGGCCGCGGAGTAGTTAGCCTGACCCATCTGGCCGGCCTGCCCCGACACGGACGTGATATTGATGATCCGCCCGGCGCGCGCCTTGAGCATCGGCCGGGTGACGGCCTTGGTCATCCAGAACGCCCCGAACAGGTTCGTCTCGAGGACGTCGCGCCAGGCATCCTCGCTCATCCGCATGATCAGGTCGTCGCGGGTGATGCCCGCGTTGTTCACGAGGATGTCGACCTTGCCGAAGGCATCGAGCGCGGCTTTCACGACCGCCTCGGCCGACTCGGGGTCCTTGACGTCGCCCTGGATCGCCAGGGCCTTGGTGCCAATCGACTCGATCTCCGCGGCCGTCACCTTGGCGGCTTCGGCGTTGCCCCGATAGCTGAATGCCACATCCGCACCCTGGCGGGCGAGCCGCAGGCCGATGGCCTTGCCGATGCCGCGTCCGCCACCGGTCACCAGCGCGGCCTTGCCGGTCAGGTCGATCACCCCGGGACCTCCGAATGAGCGCGTTCCGGTTCGCCGGGAACGACGTCATCGAGCGGCACATCGACCGGTCCCGGCCGGGCGAGCAACTCGACCAGCGCCGGCGGGATCGGGTCGACCGAGTCCCAGTCGACCGGGAGGCGCACCTGCACGTCGTCGGGATCCACCGCGGCATCTCCGGCCAGGCCACGTGCCGGGTCGGCGGTCCACTGGACCGTGACGGCACCCGACGTGAAGCCGGCACCGAACGCGACCATCACGATACGGTCGCCCACCTTCACCCGACCCTCGTTGACCGCCTCGGCCAGGGCGATCGGCACGGACGCGGCCGAGGTGTTGCCATACCGGTCGAGGTTCACGTACATCTTGTCCATCGGCAGGTCGAGGCCCTTGGCCACCGCCTCGACGATGCGGATGTTGGCCTGGTGCGGGATGAACAGGTCGATGTCGGCCGCGTCGAGGCCCGACTTGCGGACCGACTCGAGGGCCGTGGTCGCCATCGTCTTGGTCGCGAAGCGGTAGGTCTCCTTGCCCTCCATCCGGATGAAGTGCTCGCCGCGGGCGATCGTCTCAGCCGATGGCGGGCTCTTGGCGCCGCCGGCCGGCAGCCAGATCATGTACGCGCCCTGCGGCGCCGTGGTGAGCTCGATCCCGAGCGCGCCACCCGGCTCGTCGCTCGCCGACAGCACGACCGCTCCGGCGCCATCGCCGAACAGGATGCAGGTGCTGCGGTCCGTGTAGTCGAGGAATCGGGTCAGCAGCTCCGCACCGATCACGAGGACGTGCTTGGCGATCCCGCTTGTGATGTACGCCTGCGCGGTGGCGAACGCGTAGACGAAGCCCGAGCAGGCCGCGGCGACGTCCATCGCGGCCGCCTTGCTGTTACCGATCGCCTCCTTGACGAGGGCCGCAGTGGACGGCATCCAGTAGTCCGGCGTGAGCGTCGCAAGCAGGATCAGGTCGATGTCGTCGGGGTCGATGCCCGCGGTGCGGATCGCCCGGAGGGACGCCACCGCCGCCATCGATGCGGTCGTCTCGTGGGCGGCCGCGACGCGTCGTTCGCGGATGCCGGTCCGCGACACGATCCACTCGTCGGAGGTGTCCACCATCCGTTCGAGGTCCTTGTTCGTCAGCACGCCCTCGGGCGCGTAGCGGCCCCAACCCGTGACGTGGGCGCGTGGTGCGGTCACGTCGCTCACAGCGGCTCGACCTCGATGAGCGGCTGCTTGGCCTTGACGAGCGCGCCGCTCTCCGCGACGACCCGGACGACGCGGCCCGCGAGGTCCGACTTGATCTCGTTGAACAGCTTCATCGCCTCGATCAGCCCGATGATCTGGCCGACCGCCACCTCACCGCCGACCGACACGTACGGCGCCGACCCTGGCGCCGGCGAGGCGTAGAAGATCCCGGTCAGCGGGGCCTTGATGGACGGCTTGGCGGCCGACGCGGACTCGCGTCCCGCGGCCGAGGCGTCCGCGGTCGTCGGTGCCGTGATCGTCGCAGCCGGCGAGGACGCCGCCACGCTCGCGACGGTGATCGGCGACAAAGCCGACGGCTTGCGAAGCACCAGTCCGGTGCCACCCGACTCGACCTCCAGCTCGGTCAGGTCTGAGCGGTCGAGCAGCGACGCGAGCCGGTCGATGAGCCGGAGCAGCTCGACGTCGCCGCCATCGGTCGGCGGCTTGGGCGGGTTCGCGCCGCCCTGTCTCACGCCCGCCGGCTCGAGGTCGTCGGTCATGCGTCCCACCGCCGGAAGACGAGAGCCGTGTTCTGGCCGCCGAACCCGAACGAGTTCGAGAGCACCACCCGGACATCGTGTCGCGCCGTCGTACCCGACACGATCGTCGTGCCTTCCGCCTCGGGATCGGGCTGCTCAAGATTGAGCGTCGGCGGGATGCAGGACTCGCGGATGGTCATGATCGAGGCGATCGACTCGATGGCGCCCGCGGCTCCGAGGGTGTGACCGATCATCGACTTGTTGGCCGTGATCGGAACGGACGCCGCATGCTCGCCGAGGATCGTCTTGATGGCCTGGAGCTCGGCCTTGTCGCCCTCCGGCGTCGAGGTCGCATGCGCGTTGACGTGGTCGACCTCGTCCGGACCGAGTCCGGCCTTCTCGAGCGCCCGGCGGGCGGCCCGGACGGCGCCGATTCCCCCCGGGGCCGGCAAGGTGATGTGCGAGGCATCGGCGGTCGCGCCATAGCCGACGAGCTCCGCGAGCGGCTCGGCGCCACGAGCCTCGGCATGGGCCAGCTCCTCGAGCACGAGCACAGCCGCTCCTTCGCCGCAGACGAACCCGTCGCGATCGGCGTCGAACGGCCGGGACGCGCCCTCCGGGTCGTCGTTGCGCGTCGAGAGGGCGCGCATCGCGGCGAACCCCCCGACGAGGGCCTCGTAGATGCCCGCCTCCGCGCCACCGGCGAGCATGATGTCGGCGTCATCGCGCCGGATCGTCTCGTACGCCTCGCCGACGGCGTGTCCGCCGGTCGCGCAGGCCGACACGGTCGCGAAGTTCGGACCGGTCATGCCGTAGGTGATCGCGATCTGACCCGACCCGACGTTCGGGATGCCCATCGGGATGAGGAACGGGCTGATGCGATCCGGGCCTCGGGTGGCGTTGATCGAGAAACCGTCGTTCAGCGTCCCGACCCCGCCGAGCCCGGTCCCCAGGATGACCCCGGTGCGCTCGGCGAGCTCGCCCTCGAGCCGCTCCGGCAGCCCGGCCTGGTCCATCGCCTCGCGAGCGGCGACCAGCCCGAACTGGATGTAGCGGTCGGTGCGGCGCTGGTCCTTGCGGTCGAGCACGTGGCTCGCGTCGAAGTCATGGACCTCGCCTGCGACGCGGGACGACAGCCGGGACGGGTCGAACGCCTCGATGGTCCGGATGCCGGAACGGCCCTCGACGAAACCGGCCCACGAGCTCGGGACGTCGTTGCCGAGCGGCGTCAGCATGCCCATGCCGGTCACCACGACGCGCCGCGGGCTCATCGGACCAGCTTCCCCGTACGGACGGTGGCCGCGCGATAGACGTCGCCTGCGAGGCCACGCTCCGAGATCGCGTTCGCGACCGCCAGCGTGTCGAACGCCGTCCGCCGGATCTCGGCGCGAACCTCGCCACCGTCGATATCGATCAGCGCCCACGACGCGGTGGGGTCGCCATCGAACACGTAGCCCGCGGACCCGTCGTTGACGATGACCTTCCAGCCGAGGTCGCGCACCTCGGGCTGATGGGTGTGGCCGCAGATGATGACGCGGGCGTCCGTTCCGGCGACCCGCTCGATGGTGACCGACGGGTCGAGGTCGCGGTCGAGACCCGCGGTCTGGGAGCCCGGCGACGCGTGGCAGACGACGACGAGCGTGTCGTCGTCGGTGCGCAGCCGGCGCTCCGCGGGGAGGCCGCGCAGCCATTCGATGCGCTCCTCACCGAGCGCGTCATGCGCCCACTCGGCGGCGTCGACGATGGCGTCCGGGACCCCGTCGGTCATCCACGGGAAGGCAGCCGCGTAGTCGAAATCGGCGACCGCGACGTCGGTGTTGCCGCTGGCGATCAGCGTGCCGTCCGCCGCGAGGCCGCGGAGCACATCGACGACGCCGGCCGGGTCCGGACCGTTGAGCACGAGGTCCCCGGCGATCACGACGCGGTCCGGCGAATGCGTGGCGATGTCGGCGAGGACCGCCTGGAGGGCGACCGTGTTGCCATGGATGTCGGAGAGGGCCGCGATGCGGGTCATCGGAGCGCTCCCTCGGGCGGGATGATGAAGCTCAGGACGCCCTCACAGGCGACCTCGCCATCGACCGACGCCACGCCGCGACCCTTGCCGAAGCGCGACCCCAGCTTCTCCATCGTGATCTCGAGGCGCAGCGTGTCGCCCGGCGCCACGATCCGCTTGAAGCGGACGTCGTCGATCCCGGCGAACAACCCGATCCGGTCACCGAAGCCGGGCTGCTTGGCGACATACACCGCCATCGTCTGGGCGAGGGCCTCGACCTGCAGCACGCCCGGCATGACCGGTAAACCCGGGAAGTGGCCGGCGAAGAACCACTCGGTCGCCGTGACGCCCTTCACCCCGACGATCCGCTTCCCGTCTGCGTCGTACTCGACGATCCGGTCGACGAGCAGGAACGGATGGCGGTGCGGGATCAGGCCTTCGATCTCGGCGGTCGTGTGGACGATGTCGGTCACGGCTGCTCCTGGGGCGGGTGCTTCGATCAGTCTGGGCGATTCTGACCTGCGGATGCGGACCGGCCTGTGCAGGTCTGCACGACCCTCATGCCCGGGCGGCCGCCGCGAGGAAGGCCGCGCTGCCCACCCGATCGAGCAGGTTCGTGGTCATCCGGCCCTCGAGGAACGTCTCCGACGCGAGCAGGGCCTGGTGGATGTCGACGTTGGTGGTGATGCCCTCGATGACCAGTTCCTCGAGCGCCACTCGCCCACGCGCGATGGCCGTCGCCCGGTCCGGGCCCCACACGATCAGCTTGCCGAGGAGCGAGTCGTAGAACGGCGGGACCTCGTAGCCGGTGAACAGGTGCGAGTCCATCCGGACACCCGGACCGCCGGGCGCGTGATAGCGCTCGACCGTCCCGGCGCCGGGTCGGAAGTCATGCGCCGGGTCCTCGGCGTTGATGCGGAACTCGATGGCGTGGCCGTCGAACTCGACGTCGGCCTGGGTGATGCCCAGTGGCTCGCCGGCCGCGATGCGCATCTGCATCGCGACGAGGTCGAGGCCGGTCAGGCTCTCCGTCACGGGGTGCTCGACCTGGATGCGGCAGTTGATCTCGATGAAGTAGAAGTCACCCCGGCCATCGACCAGGAACTCGAGCGTGCCGACGTTCTCGTACCCGGCGGCCACGACCGCGCGCACGGCCTTCTCGGCCAGCTCGGCCCGTGCCGCAACGGACAGCGCCGGAGTCGGCGCCTCTTCCAGGATCTTCTGGTGGCGACGCTGGACCGAGCAGTCGCGCTCGCCGAGGTGCACGCCGTGCCCGTATCGGTCGACCGCCACCTGGACCTCGACATGGCGGTTCTCGTCGAGCCACTTCTCGAGGTACAGGGAGTCGTCGCCGAACGCCGCCTTGGCCTCGCTCCGACACACCTTGAGCACCGACTCGAGCTCGCGCGGCGTGCGCACCATGCGCATGCCCTTGCCGCCGCCACCTGCCGATGGCTTGACGAGGACCGGGTAGCCGATGCGCTCGGCCTCGGCCAGGGCGTGCAGATCGTCGCGCAGCATGCCGTCGGAACCCGGGATCGTCGGCAGGCCATGGGCGCCGAGCAGCTGACGCGTGCCGGCCTTGCTGGCGAAGCGCTCGAGCACGTTGGCGGGCGGCCCGATGAAGGTCATGCCGTGAGCCGCGACGACCTCGGCGAAGCCTTCGTCCTCGGACAGGAAGCCGTAGCCCGGGTGGACCGCGTCGCAGCCGGTGACGAGGGCGGCCGAGATGACTGCCGGAGCCGACAGGTACGACCGCTGGGCCTCGGCCGGGCCGATGCAGATGGCCTCGTCGGCGAGACCGACCGGCAGCGACTCGCGGTCGGCTTCGCTGTAGGCGACGACGGCCTCGACGCCGAGCGTGCGACACGCGCGCAGGACGCGCAGCGCGATCTCCCCGCGGTTGGCGATGAGGACCTTGCGGAACATCAGCCGCTGCTGGGCATCAGGTGTTCCCGGTGCCGTTGGTCGACATCGGGACGCCGAACTCGATCAGGATCAGTTCCTGGCCGTACTCCACGGCGTCGCCCGGCTCGACGAGACTCGTGCCGACGACGCCGTCGATCGGCGCGACGACCTCCTGGGCGACGCCCAGCATGTCGACGGCTCCGAGCGGGTCGCCTGCGCGCACGCGCGAGCCGGCCGTCAGGTCCTTGCGCGGCTGGTAGATGCCGACCGCGGGTGAGGTCGCCACGTTCCGCGAGTCGGTGCGGACCGTCGAGTGCGACTCCGGGTGCGGGTGGAGGTGCTGGGCCCGCGGCGGTCGCTCTCGCTCCGCGGAGCGATCGGCGGCCCGGTCCGTGGCCCGCCGCTCTCGGCCGCCGGCTGACGTGCCGCCCGGTCGGCGCAGACGGACGCGCCAGTCCCCTTCCCGCACTTCGAGCTCGCCCAGACCAGTCGCGCCCAACTTCGCGATCAGGGCCGGGAGCAGCTCGGCAGTGAGCCGATCGATCGCGGCGTGATCCGTCGAGCGGTCGGCCTCGGCTCGGTCGGAACGGCGGTTGGAACGGGTGTCGCGCGACAACGGTTCAGGCACGCGCTACACCTCCTCACGAGCAGGCGGGTCGTCGTCGCGCGACCACACCTCGACGCCAGCGAGGCTCCGGCGGGCCGGGTCGAGCAGGTCGCGCAGGCGATCGGCAAGACTCCGGTCGACGCGTCCGGGTACCTCGGGACGGGCCACCTCAGTGTAGGCGCCCAGCGCACGGTAGCGTCGGTAGCGCTGTTCGACCAGCGTATCGACCGGCATCTCTGCGAGGGCGTCGAGCCGGTCGAGGATGATGGCCCGCAGCCGGTCGGCCGTCGCTTCGGGCTCGGCATGAGCGCCCTCGCCCGGTTCTGGGACGACGATGTCGACGACGCCGAGGGCGTGCTGGTCGGCGGCCGACATGCGCATCGCCGCGGCCGCGGTGGCCGCCTCGTCCGACGTGCGCCACAGGATCGATGCGCAGCCCTCGGGGCTGATGACCGAGTAGACGGCGTTCTCGAGGGCGATGACGACGTCCCCCACGGCGATCGCGAGCGCGCCCCCCGAACCACCCTCACCGGTGATGACGGTGATGATCGGCGTTCGCAGACGGCTCATCAGCCCGATGGAGCGGGCGATCGCCTCAGCGATCCCGCGTTCCTCGGATTCCGGACCGGGATGGGCGCCCGGCACATCGACGAAGGTGACGATCGGCAGACCGGCGCGCTCCGCGAGCTCCATGATCCGCATCGCCTTGCGGTAGCCCTCGGGATGCGGCATCCCGAAATTGCGCCGGATGTTCTCGTCGGTGTCGGCGCCCTTCTGCTGGCCGATGACCACGACCCGTCGTCCGTCGATGCGGGCGAGACCGGCCACGACCGCCGCGTCGTCCCCGAACAGCCGGTCGCCGTGGAGCTCGACGAACTCGTCGGCCATCGCCTCCATGAACTCGAGCGTCCGGGGGCGCCGGAGGCTGCGGGCCAGTTGCACCCTGGCCCACACGTCGTCCTTTGCCGCGGCGTTCGGTGCCGCGACCGCCACGGCGCCGTCGGGTGCGACCGCCGGGACCGTCACCGGGGGCGCGGCCGCTTCCGGCTCCACGTCCGCGCCCGTGCCGTCGCCGTTGGCCAGCTCGCCGACACGGTCGGCCAGCGTCGTGAGGAATGAGAACGGGCGGAAGGCGGGGACTTCCTCGATCGGCTCGGGCTCCTCGAACGTGCCTTTCGCCGGCAGCAGCCGCAGGAGGCTCGCGAGCTCGTCGTGAAGCTCGGAGCGCGTCACCACCCTGTCGACGAAGCCGTGGCTGAACAGGAACTCCGAGCGCTGGAAGCCCGCTGGCAGCTCGGTCGCGATGGTGCCAGCCGTCACCCGCGCCCCGGCGAAGCCGATGAGCGCATCGGGCTCGGCGACGTTCACGTCACCGACCGCGGCGAACGACGCGAAGACGCCACCCGTCGTGGGGTCCGACAACAGCGAGATGTAGGGCACGCCGGCGGCGCGTAGCCGCTCCAGGGCCGCCAGTGTCTTGGCCAGCTGCATCAGGGCGAGCGTGCCCTCCTGCATCCGGGCGCCGCCCGAGGCGCTCACCACGACGAGCGGCAGGCGTGCGGCCAGGGCGTGCTCGGCGGCTCGCGTCACCTTCTCGCCCACCACCGCGCCCATCGAGCCGCCCATGAACCCGAAGTCCATGACGCACAGGGCGATCTCGTGACCGCCGATGGACCCGGTCCCCCAGACGGCAGCGTCGCGCATGCCGGTCGCCAGTTGGGCGGCGGCCAGGCGGTCCGGATAGGGCTTCTGGTCGACGAACCCGAGCGCATCGACCGACTGCAGGCCAGGGTCGCGCTCGCTCCATGTGCCCGGATCAAGGAGGTGGGCGATGCGCGCTTCCGCGGACAGACGGAAGTGGTGACCGCAGGTCGTGCAGACGCGCAGGTTCTTCTCGAGCTGCTTGTTGAACAGCATCGTCGAGCAGGTCGGGCACTTGGTCCACAGATCGGGCGGGTAGACATCGCGTCGCGCCCGGAACGACGGCAGCTTGAGCGGCATCAGACGAGCCTGCCGCGACGCCACGCGACCCACGCGGCAGCGCCGGCGATCGAGATCGCGGCCGAGGTCAGCACGCCGCCGATGACGACGGGCCGCACCTGCCCCGGCGAGCGAACATCAAGGACGACGTCGTCCGTCCGGCCAGGCTCAGGAAACGCGATGACGTCGCCGGGTGCACCTTCGCCGCCGGCGATCGACGCGAGCCGCGCCGCTAGGGTTTCCACGAACCGGAACGACGGGTGATAGCGCGGCAATCCGTTCACCAGCAGGTCCGCCGTCGCGCGGAGGTCGGCCGGGATATCGGATGGGTCGCGCGGCGCGCGGGCAAGCAAAGACTCGAGGTAGCGGTCGACGACGAGCGCCTCGATCTCCCCGTCGCGCGGGGACGGGCCGAGGGTCACGCCCTCCCCTCGCCGCGATCGCGAAGATCGCGCGCGATCCCGCGCAGGCCCCGGTGGATCAGGACGCGGACGGCACCCTCGGACCGCTCCAGGACCTCGGCGATCTCGGCCGTCGACAGCTCGTGGACGAAGCGCAGGATCACCGCTCGACGGCGGTCTCCGGGGAGTCGATCGACCGCCCGCCAGGCCGAGCTCGCGGCCTCGCGGTCGACCACGACCCGCTCGATGTCGGTCGGATCCGGTGTCGACAACGCGAGATCGAGCGGCGCCTCGGGGCGTCGTCGCCGCCGACGCCGACCCTCCGCGACGACGTTCCGCGCGATGCGGAACAGCCAGATCCGGAACGTCGAGGCATCCTCGCCATCGTCGGGGCCTGCACGCTCCTGAAACCGGGGCAACCCGGCGAGCGCGGACAGGAACGTCCGCTCGGTGGCGTCCTCGGCGTCGTGGTGGTCGCCGAGCTCGTAGACCGCGAAGTTGTACACCTGGGCCACGTACTTCCGATACAGCGCGTCGAACTGCGCGGGGTCGGCCCGTGCCGCGTCCACGAGCGACCGATCCAGGTCGAGGTGGGCGAGACGCGGGCGACCGGCCTCCTCCGGCCGCGTCGTCTTCCTCAATGCCGGACGGTCCATCGTGTTACACCCCGACCCGCTGGACCGCCGGGGCGGGCGGTGCGAGGCGCACGTGGCGGATCTCGCCGACCACGACCGATCGTCGGCCCGCGTCCGCCGGTCCCTCGATGACGAGGGCGCCGGTCTCGGTGTCGACGCCGGCGGCACGGACCGGGGAGCTGGCACCGTCGGACCCGATCAGATCGATGTCGCGACCGGTCGTCACCTGGCGGGCGCTCCAGCCATCGGCATCGAACCGGCCCGCGCGCAATGCATCCACCCCCACCTCGAGGCGACCGAGGAACGCCTCGAGCACGGCCTCGTGGTCGACTGCCCGTGCCGCGGCCTCACGGAGGGACGTCATCGAACGGGCCAGCTCGGCCGGGAACGCGTCGCGTGGCCAGTCACCGTTCAGACCGACGCCGATGACCGCCCGCGGATCGTCCGAGCCGAGGCCGTCGCTCTCACCCAGGACGCCGGCCAGCTTCCGGACGCCATCCCCGGACTCGAGGACGACGTCGTTGGGCCACTTCAGGCGGATCGACCCCGCCCGGACGCCCGTGACGAGCTCGGAGGCCTCGGCCATCGCCAGCGAGGTCACCGCCGCCAGACGCCACAGATGCTCCGGCTGCAGCCACGCCGGCCGGAACCCGAGCGAGAGGAGCAGCGCCGCGCCGGAGGGCGCCGTCCACGTTCGGCCGTCCCGCCCGCGACCGGCGGTCTGAGCGTCGGCGTGAGCGAGACAGACCTCCGGCGTGCCATCGGCGAGCCAACCCCGGACGACGTCGTTCGTCGACCCGACGACGTCGAAGTGCTCACGGCGAGAGATGAAGGGCGGCATGGCTCGGGCGATCTGCGGCGTCAGCCGGCCGCCGCGACCTCGACGGGCTCGGGTCGTTCGAGCTCGAACGCCTCATGGAGCGCGCGGAGGGCCGTCTCGAGCTCGTCCTCGGCGATCATGCAGGTGATCCGCACCTCCGAGGTCGAGATCATCTCGATGTTGACGCCGGCATCGGCGAGCGTGCCGAACATGCGAGCGGCGTAGCCCGGTGCGTTGTGCAGTCCCGCCCCGACGATGCTCACCTTGGCGACCGAGGCGTCCGTGGTCAGTTCGCGGGCACCGAGTTCGCGCACGACCGGGTCGAGCGTCTTCTTGGCCTTGCCGAGCTCGACCTGCGGGACCGTGAACGACAGGTCGGTCTCGCCGCCGTGGCCGACGTTCTGGACGATCATGTCGATGTTCACGCCGGCCGTCGCGAGTGGGTCGAAGATGGCGCGGGCGATGCCCGGTCGGTCCGGGACGGCCACGATCGTGACCTTCGCCACGTTCCGGTCGTGGGCAAGGCCGCGGACCTTGTTGCGCTGCTCCACGAGCGGGTCCTCCTTGATGAGCGTTCCTGGCGCGTCCTCGAACGAGCTGAGGACCTCGATGACGACGTCGTTGATCCAGCCCAACTCGACTGCGCGGACCTGCATGACCTGGGCACCCTGGTGGGCGAGCTCGAGCATCTCCTCGTAGCCGATCACGGGCAGCTGGCGGGCCGGCGGCACAAGCCGCGGATCCGCGGTGAAGATCCCTCGCACGTCCGTGAAGACCTGGCATCGATCGGCCCGCATCGCCGCCGCGAGGGCGACGGCCGTCGTGTCGCTGCCGCCACGTCCCAGCGTCGTGAGCTCCATTTCGTGGGCCTGCGCGGCGCTCTGTCCCTGGAATCCGGCGACGATCACGACCTTTCCACTCTCGAGCTCAGCGCGGATCCGACGAGGTTCGACGCCCGCGATCCGGGCCCTGCCGTACGAGCCATCCGTCGTGATGCCGGCTTGCGGTCCGGTGAGGCTGATCGCCGGGACGCCGATCGCGTGCAACGCCATCGAGACGAGGGTCGCGCTCTGGTGCTCACCCGTCGCGAGCAGGACGTCCAGCTCGCGCGGGTCGGGCTCGTCGGTGATGGCCGCGGCCAGGCCGAGCAACTCGTCGGTCGTATCACCCATGGCAGAGACGACCACGACGAGGTCGTGGCCCGCGGCGCGTTCGCGCGCGATCCGCCGGGCGACCCGCTTGATCCGGTCCGCCCCGGCGACCGATGAGCCGCCGTATTTCTGGACGACAAGGGGGCCGGGCATGCCCGGCATTCTACTGCCGGGCCTCGCGCGCTCCGCGCAGAGGTGCCCGTGCGAGGCACCCCCCAGCGCCGATGCGCCGAAATCGTCGCATCGGACGTTAAGATCGGCGGATCCGTGCGTGCGTGGCTGGCCCGCCTACCGTCGCGCCCCGCCGTCGTGCACGATCGTCCGCATCTCGGACCGAGATGCGACGATTTCGGCGCATCTCGGGAGGGACGTGACCCACAGCCGCCGCCGAGCGCCCCAGCGAGGACAGACCTATGTGCCACGACCACGACAGCCACCCACCGATCGTCCCCATCGCCGGCGGCGCCCTCGACGGTCTGCGCGTCGAACTCACGGCACCGGATGAGAATCGGCTGGCGGCCTACCGCGCGCGACCCACCCAGCCGCGTGGCGCCGGCGTGGTGATCCTGCCGGACGTCCGCGGCCTCCATCCGTTCTACGAGGAGCTCGCCCTCCGGTTCGCGGAGCACGGGGTCGATGCGGTCGCCATCGACTGGTTCGGTCGGACGGCCGGGGTCGGTCGACGTGGAGCCGGCTTCGAGCACATGCCACACGTCGAGCGCACCACGTGGAAGGGCATCGCGACGGATATCGCTGCGGGCGTCGGGGCATTGCGCGGCGATGGCATCCGATCCGTGTTCACGATCGGCTTCTGCATGGGCGGGCGGATGTCGTTCCTGGCCTCCACGCTCGACCTCGACCTCGCTGGCGTCATCGGGTTGTACGGGACGCTGCAGGGGCCGTGGCGGAACGACGCTCCCGCGCCGCTCGATCGACTCGACGACGTGGGCTCGCCGGTCCTGGGGCTGTTCGGCGGAGCCGATGGCTCGATCACCGCCGAGGCGGTCGAGGCCTTCGATCACGGGCTGACCGAGGACGGGGTCGATCATCGGATCGTCACCTACCCGGGGGCGCCGCACAGCTTCTTCGACCGCAAGGCGACCGATTTCGCCAAGGAGAGCGCGGCCGCGTGGGACGAGGTCCTGGCCTTCATCGAGGCGCACTCGGACGGCTAGCACGACCTCGTGGGTGACCGCCGTCGGCGCGGGGCGCGCGCGGCGCGTCAGCGCGCGGCGCGCGCCTCAGCGCTTGGCGAGGGTCCAGGCGCCGACGAGGAGCAACACGAAGACGACCGCCCACAGCAGTCCGTTCGGGAGGACTCGCTCGCCCGCGCCGACGATCCCGCGGAGACCGGCGCCGATCGCGTCGAAGGCGCCACCGACCAGCCCGGTGATGCCGCTGCCCACGCTCCCGGCGAGCTCGTTCATGGCGGCAGTGTTCGCGGTCGGCCCGAAGACGGCAATCACCCGAGGGTCCTGGTCCTGGGGCGCGCCGCTCGCCGGCTGCGCAGTTCCGCGATCGCGCGACGACGTGACAGTCGCCGCCCGACCCAGAGGCTGGCGACACCGGCGATCACGAGCCCGGAGACGTTGATGAGGAGCTGTGCGAACGCGCCGATCGCTTCCTGGACGTTTCCGAGCGCCAACGCGACCCCGACGTTCGCGACTGCGGGGATGGTCGTGACCGAGACCAGGACACCGACGATCGCGCCGGACTTGGCCTGTCCCAGGGCGATCATCCCTGCCACTCCGGCGGCGAGCGCGATCACCAATGATGCGAGGTTCGGCTCGGCGATGAGATCGGTCACGGGTCGATCACCTGCCAGATAGGCGACCGGCACCTGACGGAAGGCGGACGCGAGTAGCGCGATCGCGGCAGCCGCGATCGCGGCGACCAGGAACCCGAGCGCGAGCGCCACCGCCGAAGACCGGGCATTGGCCCGCTCGCGCGGGCCTCCCACCAGGGCGACGCACAAACCTGCCAGCGGTCCGTAGTCCGGCGAGACGATCATCGCGCCGACGATCAGGAGCTCGTTATTCGTAAGGATCCCTCCGGCCGCGATGATGCCGGCGATCGACATCAGCAGCAGGTATGCGCCGGTCACGGTCGTGTCGTCCCGCGTGCGGGCGGCGACCTCGTCCCATGAGATGAGGTCGTCTCCGATGCGAGCACTGGCCGCGCGTGCCCGATCCGCGGCCGTCGAGCGGGCCTCGATGGCCTCGGAGAACGTGTACGCCCCCACCTCGTCGACATGCAGATCGTGGAGCCTGGAGATGAGCGCGCTCAGCGCCGCGTGCTCGACGTCGGCCTCGAGCACATCGCCCGGCGGTTCGACGGCGGTGCCCGGAGCGACGGTGACATGGACGACGCCGGGCTCACGGAGGAACAGCGCACGGACCGTGTCGGTCAGCTCCGGCGGGACGATGACGCGCAGGTGAAGCATCCGGCCTCCAGCCGAGGGATCAGGCGGTCGTGAGGACCTTGGCGCCGGCGTTGCGCGGCTCGACTACGAGCACGCGCCCCTCGAGATCGGTGTCGGCAGCGATCGCGCCGAACGCGGCCTCGACGCGAGAGATGCGGGACATCGAGTCGGCGAACGCGATGATCGTCGAGCCGGCACCGGACAGGCACGCACCGAGCGCCCCGGCCTCGCGCGCCGCCGCGACCATCTTGGGGAACTCCGGGTAGACGCTCGCCCGGTACTGCTCGTGGAGCCGATCGACCGTCAGCCGGCCCAGGATGTCGCTTCGGCCGGCCGCCAGCCCGGCGACACCGAGCGCCACCGCCCCAAGGTTCGCGACCGCATCGTCGTACGGGACCGTGGCCGGGAGGACCTTGCGCATCGCCTCGGTCGACAGTCGCCGCTCGGGGATGAACAGGACGGCTCGTAGGTCGCGTGGCACGTCGATGCGCAACGCCTCCACGCCGTCGGCCGTCTGGGCCGACGCCACGAAGCCGCCCAGCAATACGGCGGCGGCGTTGTCCGGGTGGCCCTCGATGCCGGCTGCGATGCGCAGCTGGGTGGCCATGTCGAGCGGTCCGCCGAGGAGGGCGTTCGCGGCGACGACCCCGGCGACCGTGGCCGCGGCAGACGAGCCGAGCCCGCGCGACAGCGGTATCGCGTTGCGCATGTCGATCCGCCACCCGACACCCTCGGGCAGCTCGCCGCGCGCCGCGCCCATCGCCGCCTCGATGCCACGAACGAAGCGGTTGTCGCGGTCGTCGGTCAGCTCATCGCGACCCTCGCCCTCGACCGTCAGCTCGATCCGGCCCCGGCTCCAGCCGCGGACCTCGACCTCGATCCGGTTCGTGATGGCGAGGGCGACGCCCATGCAGTCGAACCCGGCACCGAGATTCGCCGACGAGCCGGGGACCTCGACGGACACTCGACGGCCATCGAGCTCGGCGAGCCAGTGGGCGACCATCGTCAGCTCCAGCCCAGCGCGACGGCGACCGCGCCGAGGGTCGGGGCGGCCTCGATCACGCCCGGTACCTGGCGCTCGGCCGTGTGCGGGTCCTTGAGGCCGTGACCGGTCAGGACGGCCACGACCGTGTTGGCGGGATCGAGCGCGTCGGTCGCTGCCATCTTCCGGAGCCCCGCGACCGACGCCGCAGACGCCGGCTCACAGAAGATGCCCTCGAGGCGGGCCACGTCGCGATACGCCGCGAGGATCTCCTCGTCGGTGACCGCCTCGATCCGACCGCGGCTCTCGTCGCGTGCCGCGATCGCCTTGTCCCAGGAGGCGGGTGCCCCGATGCGGATGGCCGTGGCGACGGTCTCCGGCCGCTCGATCGGCCGGCCGCGGACGAGCGGTGCCGCTCCCTCCGCCTGGAACCCCCACATGTGGGGTCGGGTGCGAACGATGCCAGCCTCGGCGTACTCGCGGAAACCCGCCCAGTAGGCGCTGATGTTGCCGGCGTTGCCGACCGGGATGGCCACGATGTCCGGCGCCCGACCGAGCTCGTCGCAGACCTCGAACGCGGCGGTCTTCTGGCCATCGAGGCGGAACGGGTTGACCGAGTTCACCAGCGTCACGGGGTGCTCGTCCTGCTCCGCCAGGGCCCGGACGATGCGCAGGGCGTCATCGAAGTTGCCATCGACGGCCACGACCCGGGCACCCGCGGCAAGCGCCTGGAGCAGCTTCCCGAGCGCCGTCTGACCGCGCGGCAGCACCACGATCACCTCGAGGCCGGCGGCCGCGCCATAGGCCGCGGCCGACGCCGAGGTGTTCCCGGTGGAGGCACAGACGAGGGCGCGCGCGCCCGCCTCGATCGCCTTGGCGACCGCGACGACCATGCCCCGATCCTTGAACGAGCCGGTCGGGTTCTGGCCCTCGACCTTGAGGTACAGGTCGGGCACACCGATCGCGCGACCGAGTCGCTCGGCACGGACCAGCGGCGTCGCACCCTCACCGAGGCTCAGCATCGGCGTGGCGTCGCTGATCGGCAGAAACCGACGGTATCGATCCATGAGGCGAGGACGGCTCCCGCCGACCGCGGCCGTCGACGCCGCCTCAGTCATCGACCGGATAGAGGGTGACGTCGATGTCGTCGGGAAGGATCGACTGGAGCGCCGCTCGGGCCTCCGACAGCGTGGCGGCCTCGGTCCGGATGGCGCTGCCGTCCTCGAACTCGACCGACGCTGCGCGCGCCAGCCCGGGCGGCAGCTCGCCGTCGATCAGGGGCACGGACGGCACGAAGGCGAACCAGCGGCGCCGCCCGTCGAGTGGGTCGACGGCGGGCACCGCGGCGCCGGTCGCCGGCGGCAGCCCCGCCCACGTCGAGCCGATGCCGCGAGCGACGGCGACGAGATCTCCGAGCACCGCGCTGCTCGTCGCCGCGCCACCGGCGCCCGGACCGGCGACACGGATCGTGCCGAGCGGTTCGGCCTCGATCTCGATGCGATTGGTCACGCCGTCGGTCCAGCCGAACGGGCTGTCGGCCGAGACCGCGGTGGGGATGACGGCAGCCTCGATATCAGCGCCGCGCCGACTCGCCGACGCGAGCAGCTTGATGGTGAGCCCGAGGGCTGCCGCGCCCTCGATCTCCTGGTCGGTGACGCCGGTGATCCCCGCACGGCCCATGCCACGCACAGTCGGTGGGCGACGGCCCACACTGTCCGGCTCGAGCCAGTCCCCGAACGCGAGACGGGCCAGGATGACCAGCTTGTTGACGGCATCGTCACCCTCCACGTCGCCGGACGGGTCGGCCTCGGCGTAGCCCTGCTCCTGCGCCTCGCGCAGCACGTCGTCATACGGCTGGCCGTCCTGGGCCATGGCCGTGAGGATGTAGTTGGTCGTGCCGTTGACGATGCCGCGGACCCGCACGATGTCGTTGCCCGCGAGGTCCGCGGCGAGCGGGGCCAGGATGGGGATGCCACCCGCGACAGCAGCCTCGAACCGGAACGCCGCCCCCGTCCGTCGTGCGGCGGCCTCCAGCTCCGGGCCGTGACGGGCGATGACCGACTTGTTCGCAGTGACGACCGGCTTTCCGGCGCCGAGTGCCGCGGTGATCAGCGTCCGCGCCGGTTCGAGGCCGCCCATGAGCTCGACGATGATGTCGGTGTCAGGATCGGCGACCACGTGTGCCGGGGCGTCGCTGAGGAGATCGGCGCCCAGACCGTTGCGCGCCTTGCCGAGGTCACGCACGACGACGACGGTGAGCACGAGCGGTGGGGCGTCGGCCGTGGCGAGACGACCGGGATGGTG
Organism: uncultured Chloroflexia bacterium; assembly: GCA_963831715.1. Lineage (GTDB taxonomy): Bacteria > Chloroflexota > Limnocylindria > Limnocylindrales > CSP1-4 > SPCO01. Next base: position 148,853 of record CAWHRB010000002.1, read on the forward strand.
GAGCAGGCCATCGAGCACCGCACCGCCGACCGTGCCCGCCCCGAGGACGGCCACGCGCAGCGGTGGACGACTCATCGGCGGAGCTCGTGAGCGGGGGCGCGCATCGCGTCGAATGGTAGCCCGCCACCAGGCGGCCGGAGCGACCACGTTCGTCGGCCAAGGACCGTCGGCTACACTCCCGCACGATGACGACCGAGATCCTGCCAGCGCCATCACCCGTGCAGGCCGCGGCCCCACGCCCACGGATCTTCTCGGGCATCCAGCCCTCGGGCGCGCCCCACATCGGCAACGACCTGGGCGCCATCCGCAACTACGTGAAGCTCCAGTGGGAGTACGAGGCGATCTACTGCATCGTCGACTACCACGCGCTGACGAGCCTCCACGACCCGGATCGACTGCGGAACCAGACGCGCGAGATGGCGGCCGGGCTGCTCGCGCTCGGCCTCGATCCCGAGCGCTGCACGCTCTTCGTCCAGAGCCATCGACCGGAGTGCACCGAGCTCGCCTGGCTGCTCGCCACCGTCACCCCGGTCAGCTGGCTGGAGCGCACGCCGACGTACAAGGAGAAGCGCGAGAACCAGCCCGACGACATCAATCACGGCCTGCTGACCTACCCGGTCCTCCAGGCCGCCGACATCGTCCTGTACAAGGCTTCGCTCGTCCCCGTCGGCAAGGACCAGGCGGCCCATCTCGAGCTGTCGCGCGAGATCGTGCGCTCCTTCAACAACCGCTACGGCGAGGTCTTTCCTGAGCCGCAGGCCGTCTTCACCGAGGCACCGATCGTGCTCGGAACGGATGGTGTTCGGAAGATGAGCAAGTCCCTCGGCAACACCATCGACATCTTTGCCCCCGAAGATGTCATCAGGAAACAGATCATGTCGATGGTCACCGATACCAAGCGCATCCTGCGGACCGACCCGGGTCGTCCCGAGGTCTGCAACGTGTGCCAGCTCCATCGCTCGTTCGGTGACGACTACGAGGAGATCTGGGACGGCGAGCGGACGGCGCGCACCGGTTGCGTCGACACCAAGAAGCTCCTCGCCGAGCGCATCCTTGCGCGCTACGCGGACGCACGCGAACGCTACGGAGGACTGATGGCCGACCCGGCCCGCATCGATCGCATCCTCGCGGATGGTGCCGAGCGGATCCGCCCGATCGCTCAGGCGACGATGGACGAGGTCCATCACAAGATGGGTCTGCGCTGAGCCCCTCATGGCCGACGCGATCGCACCAGGGGGTCGCGACCGCCGGCTCCTGAGCGCCATCCTCGCGCTCGGGGCGATCGTCCTGTTCTTCGTGGCCGTCAATCTGGCCGCGTCGGCGATCGGGTACTTCGGCGATGTCCTGCTGGCGTTCTTCCTGGCCTGGCTGCTGGCCTTCATCATCAGCCCGGTCGTCACCCGGATCGTCGACCTGATCCCGCGCCTGCCACGCGTCCTCGCGACCGTCATGGTCTATACGCTGATCGTCGCGATCCTCGTCTTCCTCGTCCTGATCATCGCCCAGGCGCTGTCGAACTCCATCACGCAGTTCGCCGCATCGCTGCCGGAGGTCCGGGGCAACATCACGATCATCGTCCTGCCGATGCAGACGTGGCTCGACTCGATCGGGCTGGGCCAGGTCGACCTCTCGACCCAGGCGCTCGCGGTGATCGACAACCTCGACGAGTTCGCGGGTCAGCTCATCGTCCCGCTGCAGTCGGTGGCCGTCGCCAGCCTCGGCGCGATCGGCACGATGCTGATCGTGTTCATCCTGTCGATCTACATGGTCATCGACCGTGACCAGATCATGGCCTTCCTCTTCCGTCTCGTGCCACCGGCCTACGCCGAGGAGGCACGACTCCTACAGACGTCGGTGGCGCGGTCCTTCGGCGGCTTCCTGCGCGGGCAGGCGTTGATGGGCATCGTGTACTTCGGCGTGGCGCTGCTGACCCACGCGGTCCTCGGGCTCGAGCTGACGGCCCTTTCGGCGACGTCCGCAGGTGTCCTGATGTCGATCCCGTTCTTCGGGCCGTTCTTCGCCTGGGCCCCACCGGTCCTCGTCGCGCTGTTCACCAAGCCCGACGCGGTGCTGCCGGCGATCGTGCTGATGGGCGCGGGCTGGGTTGTCGTGATGAACGCGCTCCAGCCGCGGATCATGCAGGGCGCCGTGGGGATCCACCCGATCGTCGTCCTCGGCTCCGTGCTCATCGGGTCGAAGATCGCCGGTATCCCTGGAGCGATCTTCGGCATCCCTGTCGCGGCGGTCGTGTCCTCGTTCTTCTTCCACTTCCTGCATCTGACGGCAGGCGACCGGACAGTGGCCGGCCGGGCCGCGAAGCGCCTCAGCGAACGCGAGGGGCGACCGGTCCAGGTGCCCCGCGAGCCGGCACCCGGCCAGGCAGCGGACGTCCCCGAACCATGAGCGACGACCCGACGGCCCCACCCGACGTCTCGACCCCGAAGGAGGTCGAGGCCGCGCGCGACGAGGTCCCAGACATGACCCGCGAACGCGCGCGCACGGAGCGGCGCGACCTCGACAAGGAGCGTGGCGAGCCGCTGGCCGGTGGAGCGGCCCGGGGTGGCCCGCGCGCGCTGCGCACGCCGACCAGGCCGGTTCCCGAGTGGACGAGCAAGCCGCGCATCCTCGTCACCAACGACGACGGCGTCGAGTCGCGCGGCCTGCTCGCGCTCAAGCAGGCCATGGAGCCGCTGGGCGAGGTCACGGTCGTGGCGCCGGACACGAACCAGAGCGCGGTCGGCCACCAGAAGACCCTGATGCGACCGCTGCGCGTCCGCGAGCGGACACTCGCCGACGGTTCGCCCGCCTACTCGGTCGACGGCTCGCCGACCGACGCGGTGAGCCTGGCCTTCCTCGGCTACTTCAACCATGGCTTCGATCTCGTCGCGGCGGGCATCAACTACGGCGCCAACCTCGGCGACGACATCACCTACTCCGGGACGGTCAGTGCGGCCATGGAGGCGGTCATCAACTCGTGCCCCGCGTTCGCGATCTCACAGGAGTACTACGAGCACCCGGACTTCACCCTCGCCGGCTACGCAGCGACCGTTGTCGCCCGCAACATCCTGACCGAGGGCCTGTCGCGCGGTGAGCTCGTCAACATCAACGTGCCGGCGACGTCGCTCGAGGAATCCGGGGGCTTCGAGGTGACCCGTCTCGGCCGGCGCGTGTACTCCGACCAGCTCGTCGAGCGACTCGATCCGCGCGGCATCCCCTACTTCTGGATCGGCGGGCCGCCGCCGTCCGGGCTGGCGGTACCCGGCACCGACTTCCATGCCGTCGTCAATCGCCGGATCGCCGTGACACCCATCCATCTCGACCTCACCGGCCGGCGTCTGCTGCGGCGCCTGAAGACGTGGACCTGGGACCTGCCAGCCGGGGACGCATCGACCGACGGGACGCGGCCCGACGGGACGACGGCCATGGCGGCCGACGCGCGCCCACCGAATCCGAAGAGCCGCCGGCGTCGCTGACGGCCCGGCCGGTGGCGCGTACCATCGAGCACGTCCCCCAGCCGATATCGCGACCACGGAGGCGCCGACCATGGACGATCTCTCCAACTTGAGCCGCGGGCTCGGCAGCGCGGGCGGCGCCGACGTCGGCGCGACGATGGGCGACCTGGCCGGGGCGATCGACGATGCCGGTGGCGTCGACGGGCTCGTGACGAAGCTGCGCCAGGGCGGCCTCGACCAGGAAGTCGATTCGTGGGTATCGACCGGACCGAACGCACCCGTGGACCCGCAGCGGCTCGGCGATGCGCTCGGACCCGAGACGGTCCAGCGCCTGGCCAACGGCTCGGGCCTCGACATCCAGGCCCTGCTCCCCCTCCTCGCGGCGTTCCTGCCGCAGCTCATCGACATGCTGACGCCGGACGGGCAGGCGCCGTCGGGCGGTCTCAACGATGCCCTGGGCAGCGGTGGCCTCGGCGACCTCGGCGGCTTGCTCGGGGGCCTGATGGGCGGTGCGACGACCGGCGGTGCCAGCGGCACCGGCAGCCTCGACGACGTGCTCGGTGGTCTCGGCGGCGTGCTCGGCGGTGACAAGGGTCGCTGACCGACCCTGACGGATGTCCATGCCGGTTCGCTGACCGACGTCAGCGGCGGTCGGCACCGATGGACGTGATGCTCCGGGCATGGACAGCCCGCACGCCGCCGCCCTGCGCGTCCACCGGTTCCTCGAGACGGAGCCCGTGATCTGGCTGTCCAGCATCCGTCCTGACGGGGCGCCGCACCTCGTGCCGACCTGGTTCGTCTGGGACGGCGAGACGATCGTCATCCGCTCCAAGCCGCACGCGCGCAAGGTCCGTAACCTCAGCCACGAGCCGCGGGCGATGCTCGCGCTCGGTGATGCCGAGGACGACTTCGACGTCGGGCTGCTGGAGGCGCGTGCGGTGGTCATCGATGGCGACCGGCCGTTGCCGGCGGGGTTCGTGGCGAAGTACCGCGAGCGGATGGCGGGCCTCGGCCTGACGCCGGCCGAGTTCGCGGCGACCTACTCGGCGACGATCCGCCTCACGCCCGCCCGGACGCTCGGCTGGCACGGGCGCTCGACGCCGCGCTCCTGGTTCGACGCCGTGCGCCGCATGGCACTCGGCCGACCGGCACTCGCGCACGGCACAGCCTGAGCGGCCCCGAGACGACGGGGGTCCATACTCCCGCCGACCGTCGGCTCTGACGGACGCCGCACGGCGCCTGTCATCCAGCCGACACATCGTTCTCCGGGCGCAACATCGGTCGCGTCCAGGCGTTCTCGCCTATCGCATCACGCCAAGCTCCTGCGACGGCCCAGGTCGCGGGACGGCGTTTCGAGCGAGAGAGATCTGGCGCGATGGAACGTACCAGCGACGAGTCACCCGAAGGCGTCCCGGCCCCGGAGGCGGGCGGACCGCAACATCCCGGCGCGCTCGACGTCACAGCCGGCGTGAACCATGCGACGACGATGCTCGTACACGACGGGGATGTGCTGACGACGCCCCAGCCCATCGTCGATACGGGCGCGGTGGTCGCGGCGATCTACGACCGCCACCAGTCCGAACTCTTCTCGTTCGCGCTGCGCAGCTGCCGCGACCGGGAGGCCGCCGAAGACCTGCTGCACGAGGCCTTCATCCGCCTCATCGCCGAGGTCGAGGCGGGTCGCATGCCGGAGAACGTCCGCGCCTGGCTGTACCGGGTCACCGCCAACCTCGTCGCTTCGCGCGGACGACGTGCGACCGTGGCGCGGCGCTGGCTCGCCAGCGTGGGACCGCCCGAGACCACGATGCGCGGACCCGAGCCGAGCTTCCTCGAGCAGGAGCGCCGGGATGATCTCGCCGACGCGCTCGGAGACCTCGGCGCGGACGCTCGGACCGCCCTGCTCATGGCGGCCGACGGGTTCCGCGGCGAAGAGATCGCGACCGCGATCGGCCGCAGCGCGCTCGCGACCCGCTCGTTGATGTGCCGGGCCCGTCTCCAGCTCCGGGAGCGTCTTGGGGGCATGGAGTCATGGACATGATCGAGCACGGACGGGCACAGGAGCTTGCCGCGATCGGCCTTGATTTCGAGCTCGACCCCGGCGAGCGCGCTGTGTTGGATCGCCACCTCGCCGACTGCGAGGCGTGTCGAGCGGTGGCGGTCGACCTGGGAGCGATCCAAAACGCCATCGCCGAGCTGCCGACCGAGGACGCGCCGGCCCGACTGCGACGCCAGATCCTCGACCCGGCCGGCGAGCGTGCCCGCCGGAGCCAGGCGTCCCGCTGGACGCTCCCGCGGATCCCCCGCTTGCAGGCGTTCGGCATCGCTGCGGCTGCGGCCGTGGTGGCGATCGCCATCGTCGCGTCGCAGCTCCCGTGGCAGGCAGGACCGACGCCGAGCGTGGCGATCGCAGACCCGACCTCGACGCCCTCAGGGGAGAGCCCAACGCCCGGAGCGACAGCCGGGCCGTCCGCGACCGAACGACCGCCGATCCTCGCCTACACCCCGCGCGCCGAGCTGACGCCCGTTTCCGGGGCCGGTCCCGTGGTGGCCCCCGATGCCGAGTTCCGACTCGTCAGCGTCGATGGCTCGCCGGCCGTCGACCTTGCGGCTCGGCTCTCCGTCAAGCCGGCGCTCGAACTTGCTGTCGAGCCCGAGCCGGACGGGACGGCTGTTCGGATCCGGCCCGCGACGCAGATGCAGCCGGGCACCGTGTACCGATTCACGCTGGCCGGGGCCGACGGCCGCCCGCAAGACAGCTGGGCATTCCAGACCGAACAGGCCGTTCGGGTCGTGGCCACGACCCCCGACGACACTGAGACGGATGTGCCGTTGGACACCGGGATCGAGATCACCTTCGACCAGGATGGTGTCGTCGACCCCGCCTCGCATGTCACGATCCAGCCCCTGACACCCGGCCGGTTCGAATGGCGCGATCGCACGCTGGCATTCGTCCCGCAGCGCCTGAAGGCCGCGACCGTCTACACGGTCACGGTGACGCGCGGTGTGCGGGTCGAGGGGTCGGACGAGGTCCTGGCAGAAGACTTCCGGTTCCGATTCGAGACTGCCGCGCAGCCGGGCCGGGTGACGACGACGTTCGGGTTCCCCGACGACGTGCTCGAAGCTCCGACAGCCGGCCGCGCGACGCTGCCGATCTGGGCCTTCCGCGATGACGACACCCTTCCGAGCGCGACCGCGATGGAGGTATACCGGTTCGCGGATCGCGCCGCAGCGATCGATGGATTCCGACAGTTGCGCCGGTCATCGCGCTGGGCGCGCTGGTCGATCGCGGACGCGGTCCCGACCGCAGGGCTGCGACGCGTCATGAGCTTCCGCGCAGCGCTGCAACGCGGGGGCGAATCATTGTGGTTCCGCTTGCCGGACACCCTCGCTGCCGGCTGGTACCTCGTCCAACAGCCATCCAGGACCCGTCCGACGCAGGTCATCCTCCAGGTCACGGACGTCGCCGGCTACCTGAGCGTCTCGGACGGCCGCACGCTGGTCTGGGCGAACGACCTCGCAGACGGCCGCCCGCTGTCCGGCGCCACGGTGACCACCGAGGGGAGCGACCTGGGGCGGACCGACGCGGACGGCCTCCTCCTCGCCGACACCCCGGCGCCACTGCGCGCAGATGGGCAGCCTGGCTGCGCGGAGAGCGCCTGCGATCGAGTCGTCATCGTCCGCTCACCGGACGGCCGATCGATGTTCATGCCGGCCGACAACCCGTACGGCATGGGCGTTGGCCACGATGGATCGTCGGCGAACGCGCAGAGCCATTGGCTCGTCTACCACACGGACCGGCTCGTCTATCGACGAACCGACACCGTCAACGTCTGGGGCATGGTCCGCGACCGCGCTAGCGGCGCGGTCCCGGAGACCGTCGACGTGGCGCTGGTCGTGGGCTTCAGCGATCCGACGCCCCCGCCGATCGCGTCGTTGCGCCTTCGGCCCTCGCCGACCGGAGCATTCACCGGCTCGCTGCCGATCGCGAACCTGCCCGAAGGCTCGTACGACCTCATCCTGCGGGCCGGCGCGGACGTGATCGGTTCGACAAGCGTGCAGGTCGCCCGGATCCTCAAGCCGGCTTACAAGCTCGACCTGGAGACCGGCCGACGCGTCTACATCGAGGGCGACCGGATCAGGGTGACGTCACACGCCACCTTCTACGAGGGGACTCCGGTACCCGGTGTCCGGCTGCGCATCGATGGCCGCGTCCAGCGAAACGTGACAACGGACCGGACCGGCACGGCGACCTTCAGGACCGTCGCCCACGCCGACCGGGACATCGACGGCTCGGCCTGGGATTACCAGTCCGTCGGGGTCAACCCTGCGCGCGCGGAGGAAGGTGACATCGCCGGGTCCACCCAGGCATTCCTCGTCTTCCCCAGCAGCCGCACGATCCGCGGCGAGGCGACCATCGCATCCGGCCGCGTGCGGTTGCAGGGCACTGTCCACCTGGTCGATCGCGACCGGCTCGAGACGGAGATCGCGGGAGGCCTTTCACCATGGGACCTCGATCCGCGGGGCAAGCCGGTGACCGGCGCGACCGTCGCGATCAGCTTCAACGAGGAGATCCCCTCGCGGGTCCAGGCGGGGACCGAGTACGACTGGATCGAGAAGAAGGTCGTGCCGATCTACGAGTATGAGGTCCGAACCCAGGAGGTCAGGACGATGCGGGTCCGCACCTCCGCGAACGGATCGTTCTCCGCGTCCATTCCCGATCCAGGCAGGAGACACGACTTCCAGATCCGGATGACCGTCGGCGATCCGGACGGCCACCCCGCGCGCACGTTCGCCTACGCGAGCGCCGGCCGAGCATCGACGGATACCGTCGACTATGCCTCGCTCGCGCCGACATCCTCGGCCGTCGCCCGACCGGACGGCTACGCCATCGGCGATCGGATCGATCTCACCGTTACCGAGAACCGTCGCGCCCGCGGTGGCCGGTACCTGTTCGAACTCGCCCAGCGCGGGCTGCGCGAGGCGACCGTCCAGGGCTCGCCTCGCCTGGTGACGACGTTCGAGCGATGGGCCGTGCCGAATGTCGTCATCGCCGCCGTCCATTTCACGGGGACGCGTTACATCCTGTCCGACGAGTACTACGCGTCGTTCCGCGCCACCGACCGGGAAGTGGACGTCACCTTGACGCCCGACCGCGCGCGCTACTCGCCGCGAGATCCGGTCGAACTCGACGTCAGGACGCGCGATCATGACGGGGCACCCGTGGCGGCATCGGTCATCCTCCAGGCTGTCGACGCGAAGCTGTTCGACATCGGGGCGGCCGCGGACGCCGATCCACTACCTGAGCTCTATGGCTCGCTCGCGAGCGGCGTCCGCACCCGTTTCGCCTCGCATCGCCTGCGGCAGCGGCCGGGTGAGGGCGGCGACACGGCCGGCGGTGGGGGCGACGAACGGATCCACTTCCGCGACGCCCTCCTGTTCGAGGTCGTCGAGACGGGCGCCGACGGTCGTGCCCGTGCGTCGTTCCGGCTGTCCGACGACCTGACGTCGTGGCGGGTGAGCGGCGCGGCCATCACCGACGACCTGGGGGCCGGCATCCGGTCGATCGAGATCCCGGTCGGCCTGCCCTTCTTCGTGGACGCGTCGATCGCACCGGAGTACCTCGTCGGCGACCGACCATCGATCCAGGTGCGCGCCTATGGGCAAGGGCTCGCTCCCGGTGCCGACGTCCGCCTGACAGTGACCTCAGACAGCCTCGGCCTGACCGCCCAGACCATCCGGACGAAAGCATTCGAGACCGTGACCGTCCCGATGCCGAAGCTCAGCTCCGGCCTCCATAGCGTGACGATCACCGCCAGCGCCGGCAGCGGTACTGCGGTCATGCGCGACCAGCTCACCCGCTCGTTCAACGTCATCGCGTCGCGGCTGGAGCGGGCCAGGACGACGTACACCGATGGGATCGGCCCCCGTCCGGTCGCCGGTGGGGCGGGTCTCACGAGCCTCGTCATCTCTGACAGCAGCGCCGGACGCTATCTGCCGCTGCTCCTCGATGTCGCCGGCAATGACGGCGCACGACTCGAGCGCGCCCTTGGAGCGGCCATGGCGTCGTCGCTCCTTACCCGTCGGTATGGCGCAGCCGGAGGCGCCTGGCGACCCGCCGACCTCGACGGCGACCGGTACCAGGCTGCCGACGGCGGTATCGCGCCGCTGCCCCACTCGAGCAGCGACCTGACTTTGACGTCGCTGGTCGCGATCGTCTCACCGGAGGCGTTCCGGACTGCGGACCTGCGCGCGTACCTCGGATCGGTCAGGGGCGACCCGAAGGCGACCCGCGAGCGACGGATGTATGCCCTCGCCGGACTCGCCGGCGTGGGGGCTCCTGTGCTCCCGCAGATCCGCGTGGCGGCGGCGGATCGTGGGCTCACCGTCCGCGAGCGGCTGATGATCGGGCTGGGCGCGGCCGCTTTGGGCGACGCTGCGACCGCCCGGACGATCGCGACCGAATTGTGGGCGGCCGCCGGTGAAGAACGGGCCGACCAGGCACACCTGCGTGTCGGTGACACGGCCGCTGACAGCACCGACGCGACGGCACGGATGGCGCTCCTGACGGCGGCGATCGGCGACGGTCATGCGCCGGCACTGTGGACATACGTCGAGGCGAACCCGAGCACGGACGTGCCCTACGACCTGCTCGCCGTCGCCTACGTGGAGCGGCTGATCGACCGATTGCCGGTGGAGCCGGCCAGCTTCGCGTACGTGATCGACGGCAAGCGCACCGTAGTCGAGCTCGGCATGGGCGAGTCGTTCCAGCTCACGCTGACGACGGCCCAGCGAGCGAACCTACTGCTGGAAACCATCGAGGGCGCCATCGGGATCACGACGACCTGGGCAGAACCGGTCACGGCATCGTCATTCGAACGCGATGCGGACATCACGATCCGACGCTCGCGGACGCCTGCGGCGATGGTCGGGACGGCCGACCTGGTCCGGGTCGACCTCACGGTCCGCTTCGGCCCGAAGGCCCCGACGGGCTGCCATCAGGTCACCGAGCAGGTCCCGTCGGGGCTGATCCCGCTCAACCCGATGACGCCCTTGCCGGACGACGAGGCCTCGGTCGGCGATCCGCGGTTCGCGACGCCGTACGCCGTGGACGGCCAGCGCGTGTCGTTCTGCGCCGAACCGACCAAGAAGCTGCGCACCGTCCGGCTGCGCTACTACGCGCGCGTCATCACCCCAGGGACGTACCTGTGGGAGCCGGCCGTCGTCGAATCCCGGACGAGCGCGGATCGAGCGGCGCTGACCGCCAGGGCAACCGTCAGGATCCGCTGACCGCGCGTCAGCGCAAGGTCCGGCGGGCGTGTCCTTCCAGGCGATCGAGCGCGACCGGGAGATCGGTCCGCCCGAAGCCGAGGCGGAAGTGGTTCCCCCCGAAGCCGAACTGTGAACCGGGCAGCAACAGGACGCCTTCCGCCTCGACCAGCCCGGCGGCCCAGTCGTCGATGGACACGCCCGGCACGGTGAGCCTGGGGAAGCCGACCGACCCCGCCCGCGGCCGGACCCACGCCAGCCGATCGGCCCACTCGTCGAAGAAGCCATCGAGCAGCCGCAGGTTCTCGGCGACGATCCCGCGCGACCGCGCCAGCACGACATCCCTGGCGCGCAGGCCGATCAGGGCCAGGACCTCGGAGGGCGCCGACGAGCAGATCGTGGTGTAGTCCTTGAACGAGGCGCACCGCGCGAGGAGCTCGCGGTCTCGGGTGGCGAGCCAGCCGATCCGCAGGCCGGCCATGGCGAACGACTTCGACATGACCCCGAGGGAAATGCCTCGCGCCGACGCCTCGGCGCCTGCCGGCAGCCGATCCGCATCGTCGAACTCGAGGTAGCGATAGACCTCGTCGACGAGGAGATGCGCTCCCGCATCGTCGGCGATCTCGACGAGCGCGTCGAACGTCGCGCGCTCGGGCTGCATCCCGGTCGGGTTGTGTGGCGCGTTCATGACGATGAGCCGGGTCTCCGGCGTGACCTGGCCGCGCAGCAGCTCGATATCGATGGCCCACCCGGCGTCCTCGCGGAGCTCGTGGAGGGTCACCTCGGCGCCGGTCGCGCGAGCGACCTCGTACAGGCTCTGGTAGCCGGGCCACGTCACGACGGCGTGGTCACCCGGTCCGAACATGACGTTGGCGAGGCAGAAGATCGCCTCCTCGGCACCGGCGAAGACCAGGACGTCGTCGGCCTCGAGGCCCTCGTACAGGGCCGCGATCTCCGCGCGCAGCAGCGGATGACCGGTCGACTCGGTATAGCCGAGGGTGAGCCCCTCCCACATCGCCCGTGTCTCCTCGTCGGCCAGGTCGAGCAGATCGGCCATCGGGTACCCCTGGACATCCGACGCGCACAGCAGGTGGTCGACGGCGAACTCCCAGCGGGCGAAGTAGCGCTCGAGAGCGAAGTCGGCGATGCGCATGGCCGCATCATCGCCGACGGCGGGTCACCCGCGCGTGGGTATGCTGGACGTCGTGACCGAACAGACCATCGTGATCGTCGGCTCCCCCACTGCCCTCGGCGGACACTTCGCGGGGATGGAGCGCAGTCCATCGCTGCTGCGTGACGTCGGTGTGCGCGACCGCCTCGCCGCTCGTCCTGGATTGACGGGGACGACCTGGCTCGATCATGGCGACGCCGCCAACGATCCTGGCTGGGTCGCGGATCCCGACCGGCGCTCGAAGAACCGGGACCTGATCGCCGCCTATCTCGGTCGACTCGCGACCCACGTGCAGACGGGTCTCGTGCAGGGCGACGGCGATGCCACGCTGCTCACGCTGGGCGGCGACTGCACCACCCACGCCGGAGCGATGGCCGGCATCCGCCGGGCGCGCCCCGGGATCCGGCTCGGGCTGGCCTGGTTCGACGCGCACGGCGACTTCAATACGCCGGATACGACGCCGTCGGGGAACGTCTGGGGCATGCCGTTCGCGCTCGCCTGCGGGCGAGGTGACGAGACGCTCGTCGCCGCGGCGGAGGGTCCGAGCGTCCGCGAGGTCGATGCCGGCCTGTTCGGCGGTCAGGTGCTCGACGAGACGGAGTCGCGCATGCTCGCCGCCAGCGGGGTGGCGCAGTTCGGCCCGGGGATGCTGGCGGACCCGGCCGGTCAGGCGGCCGTCGCGGCCTGGAGCGGGTCCGTCTCGACCCGCGTCGATGCCTGGTACATCGCCTTCGACCTGGACGCGCTCGATATGTCCGGGCGATGGGCGATCGCCACGCCGGAGCCGGACGGTCTATCGCTCGAGACCGCCGTCGCGACCGTCCGTGCCATCGCCACGAGCGGTGCGCCGGTCATCGGCTTCGGCGCAACGGCCGTGATGGAGCGCGACGGTGCCGACCTGCACGGAACGGTCGATGCCATCGCGGCACTGACAGAAGCGGCCCTCGCCGAGCCATAAGGTCGTCTGGGTTCAGTCGATGCGGACGAAGCCCGCGGCGATATCACGGAAGGTCGCCTCGTCGATGCCGGTCGCGACCGCCAGCCAGCTCGGGGTCTCGGCGCGGCCGACGACGATCGCAAAGCCCCCGTCATCGACGGTGATGAGCGTCCCCGGCTGGTCGCCGAACGATGCCTCGCCCGAGTCGGTGCCCGGTGGCACGCACCCGTCCGAGGTCTCGCAGAAGGCTCCTTCCTGGAGGGATAGGGTCGCCCCGGCCGGTCCCCTGTACGAGATCGAGAGCTGCCCGACCCCGCGACCGCTGTAATTGCCGGTCGACACGACCCAGCGCGCCGGCAAGACCGGGCAGTACACCGGCCAGTCGATGTTCGCGGCCGCTCCCGCATAGAACGCTTTGTTGTCGTCGTTGCCTGCGCACGCTTCGACAGCCACCTCCGGCGGCAGTGAGGACGGCGAAGCCCCTGAGGAGCTGGCCGAGGCCGATGGGGAGGCGATAGCACTCGAGGATGACGACGGCGATGGCTGCAGGGACGGAGCAGTCGGCGCGGTCGAAGCAGACGGTGCGGAGGACGTCACGGCGGCTGGGCTGGCGGTCCCGCCATCGTCGCCGCCGATACAGCCACCGGCGATGGCGGCACAGACGACGACCAGGAGGAGCAGGGGGGACCGGGGCAGCGCCGCGACGGCACGGCCCGGATGGGCCGGTCGGGGACGGGTCACGCGGTCGAGGGTAGCACGGGAGGCCGTGTCGGCCCCGCGGGGACCTCGAGACGATGGGCCACCGCCGGCGCCACGAGGTCGTCCGGGGAGGTCGGTCGGCGCTCGGCGATCGCTCGGGCATGCATGAAGGGTCCGGCGTGGGTGACCACCACCGTCGGCCGCCCGTCGGCGACCAGGTCGGCCCAGGCGGCGGCGACCCGGTCGGCCAGGGCGGCGTGAGTCTCGCCGGCCGGCCAGTCGATGCCCAGCTCGCCGGCCGCCAGCGCCGCGGCCAGGTCCGGGGCGATCACGGTCAGCTCGTCGAACCTCCGTCCTTCGGCGATGCCGAGGTCGGCCTCGCACCAGCGGTCATCGATCGCGGCGCTCTTGAGCCCGGCCGCCTCGACGACCGCCGCTGCCGTCGCGGTCGCCCGTCTCGACGGGCTGGACAGGACCCGGGTGCCCGGCGCCAGGTCCTCGGCCAGCGAGGCGGCGAGCTGCAGCGCCTCGGCGACACCGATGCTCGACAGCGGAGGGTCGCTTCGACCGCAGTACCGCACACCGGACCACGCCGTCGACGCGTGCCGCACCAGGACGATCGCGACCACGTCAGCTGACCGGGTGTGCCGGATCGGTCGGACCCGCGACACCGGCGGCGTCGAACGTCGCCATCCCGTCGCGGACGGCGACGGCCGCGTCGACCAGGCCCATCGCCAGGGCCGCGCCGGTGCCTTCGCCGAGCCGCAGGTCGAGCTCGAGCAGGGGCCGTAGCCCCAGCCGCTCCAGCACGACCGCATGACCGGGCTCGACGCTCCGGTGCCCCGCGACCAGCCGGGCCTCGATCCCGGGAGCGAGGCCGGCCGCGATGAGCGCGGCGGCGCCCGTGATGAAGCCGTCGAGGATGACCGGCACGCGCGCCCCGACGGCCCCGACCATGGCGCCCACGAGGACGCCGATCTCGAAGCCCCCGACGGCCGCGAGCACGCCGATCGGGTCGGCCGGATCGGGCCTGTTCCGCTCGAGAGCGCGAGCGACGATCTCGAGCTTGTGGGCGTGGGTGGCGTCGTCGATGCCGGTGCCGTGTCCGGTCACCCGCGCCGGGGGCAGGCCGGTCGTCGCCGCCGTCAGCGCACTCGCCGCGGTCGTGTTGCCGATACCCATCTCGCCGACGCCGAGCAGGTCGACACCGTCATCGATCAGCTCCTGCACGACGACCAGCCCGAGCGCGATCGAGGCAAGGGCCTCGTCCCGGGACATCGCCGGACCGGCCGTCATGTCGTTCGTTCCGGCGCGGATCGGGGCTCGGATGAGGCTGGCGTGCGGGCCGACGCCAGATGGCAGCGGCGGGTTCGAGATCGCGCCGGCGACACCCGCGTCGACGACGGTCACCGTGGCGCCCACCGACCCGGCCAGGGCGTTGATCGCCGCACCCCCGCCCAGGAAGTTGGCCACCATCTGCGACGTCACGTCGGCCGGGTACGCCGAGACGCCCTGGCGGACGACCCCGTGGTCGGCGGCCGCGACCACGATCGCCCTGCGGCGGCAGGTGGCCCATGGATCGCCGGTGATGCCGGCGAGCTGGATGGCAAGCGACTCGAGACGCCCGAGACTCCCCGGCGGCTTCGTGAGCGCATCGAGACGGGCGGTCGTCCCGGCGACCGCGTCGGCGTCGAGCGCGCCGAGCGACCGGACCCGATCGACGGCCTGCTGCACGGCGGTCGCGTTGCCGCTCATCGCTGTCCATCCTTGAGCGTCACCGGCAAGCCCGCGACGAACAGGTAGGCCTCATCGGCCATCGCCGCCAGGCGTTGATGGGCGATCCCGACGAGATCGCGGTATGCGCGAGCGTTGGGATGCATCGGCACGATGCCGAGACCGACCTCGTCACTGACGACGATCGCCGGTCCCGGTCGCCCATCGATCGCCGCGTATGCCGCGGCGACCGGTCCGTCGAGGATCGGATCGATCGGCGGCGCGCCGTCGCCGAGCAGCGTGCTGAGCCAGAGCGTGAGCCCGTCGATGAGGATCGGCTCGGACGGGTCGGTCGCCGAGATGGCCGCGGCCAGATCGGCCCCGACATCGATGGTCGGCCACTCGGCCGGCCGTTCGGCACGGTGGCGCCGGATCCGGTCGTCGAGCTCGTCGTCGCCCGACCAGGCCGTCCCGAGGAACCATGCCCGACCGCCGTCGGCGAGACGACGCGTCGTTGCGAGACCGAACCGGCTC
Source organism: uncultured Chloroflexia bacterium (assembly GCA_963831715.1). Lineage (GTDB taxonomy): Bacteria > Chloroflexota > Limnocylindria > Limnocylindrales > CSP1-4 > SPCO01. The sequence continues at coordinate 164,625 of CAWHRB010000002.1, forward strand.
TTGCCGCTGCGGGTCCCGCCGAGCGCGAGGATCAGGGGCGCCGCCATGCCCGATCAGGCTGCCACGACGACTGCCGCGAGCAACCCGCCCACCACGGAGAGCTCGACGACCGCACCCAGCCCATCGCCGTCGAGGCCACCCCGTCGCCAGACGAGGACGGCCGCCGCCGCCAGGCCGAGGCCACCCGCGCCGCTGCCGGCGACACCCACGATCCAAGCCGCCGACCCGGCCAGCCATGCCACCGCGACCCCGATGAGCGCAGCCGTACCCGCGGCGGCCAGCATGGCGGTCGTGGTGACCCGGCCCGCGAACCACGATCCGAGCCCCTCGTCAGCAGTAGAACCTGCGGCCCGCGTCGCCACGACCGGAACGACCCGCGACGCCGCCGCGACGGCGATGAGCGCGAGACCGCTCGCGGCCCCGCCGACCGAGCTGACCAGGCTGGTCAGCGCCGCGACCTCGGTCACGACGACCAGGACGATCGCGACCACCCCGGCCGACCCAAGCGCCGGGTCCTTCCGCGCCCGCTCGGCGGACGTCGGGTCGGGGGCAGCGAGGGCATCGGCCGTGTCGGCCAATCCGTCGAGGTGCATCGCCCCTGTGACGAGCGCCATGACCGCCACCGCTCCGATGGCGGCGAGCCACGGCTCGCCGAGCGACCCGCCGAGGAGCGCAAGCGGCACCGCGCCGACCAGCCCGATGATCGCGCCGACCAGGCCGAAGGCCGCCGCCCCCGGGCCATCGGTGGTCACGACCCCGACCGGGAAGCGGGTCAGCAGGGTCACGGCGCCACGCACGCTCGACACGTCAGGCCGCCCCGACCGGCAGGCGCACGAGCGCCGGGTCGACGCCGAACACGCTGCGGATCCGCTCGGCATCCAGCGTCGTCGCGGGCGGGCCGTCGGCCACGATCCGGGCATCGGCCAGGACCACGATCCGTGGGAAGAAGTGGGCCGCGAGCGCAAGGTCGTGGAGCACGGCCAGGATCGTCGTGCCGTCGCGTCTGTTCAACTCGAGCAGGAGTTCCATGACCTCGACCTGATGGCGGATGTCGAGGTGCGCCGTCGGCTCATCCAGGACCAGGATCGGCGCAGATTGGGCCACGGCGACCGCGATGAACACCAGCTGTCGCTCACCCATCGAGAGCTCGCGCACGTCGCGCCTGCGCAGCCCCCGGATGCCGACGCGGTCGATCGCGCCGTCGACGGCCGCGATGTCGCTCGGGCGGAGACCCGTCATCGGCGGCTCATGGGGCAGGCGCCCGAGGGCCACGACCTCCTCGACCGGCATCGCGAAGGGCAGGTCGGCGACCTCGGGCACGACGGCGATGGTCCGGGCAAGGGTCTTCCGATGGACACGCTCGATGGGACCGCCGAGCAGGTCGACCGACCCCGCCCGGGGCGTCAACACGCCGGTGAGCGCGCGGAGGAGCGACGACTTCCCGGCACCATTCGGTCCGACGAGCGCGACGCGCTCGCCGGTGGCAACGGCCAGGTTCACGGCGTCGATGACCGTCCGGTCGCCGTAACCGATGCTGAGTCCCCGCGCGTCGATGACCATAGATGCGCCACTCATAGCTCGTAGCCCGATCGCGAGCGGGTCAGGAGGAACAGGAAGAACGGGGCACCGATCAGCGCCATCACCACGCCGACCGGCACATCGCCGGCCAGCCGCGCGACCAGGTCCGCGGCCGACAGCAGGGCCGCTCCGCAGACCGCGGAGATCGGCAGCACACGATGCGCGGCCGGTCCGACGAGGAGACGCACGACGTGCGGTACGACGAGTCCGACGAAGCCGATGAGTCCGCTGATCGCGACGGCGGCGGCCGTCGCCATCGACGCCAGGGCCAGGAGGATGGCGCGCTCGTGCGCGACGTCGATGCCAAGGTGGCGCGCCGCGGCGTCGCCCAGGAGCATGCCATCGAGCGACCGGCCCCGCGCCATGATCAGGAGCGAGGAGCCGATGATCAGCGGTGTTGCGGCGAGCAACCGGACCCATGATGCGCCGCCCAGGCCGCCGAGGAGGAACGAGAAGATCTGACGGAGCTCGGCGCCGGAGACGTACATCGCCATCGTGAGGACGGCCGCCAGCACGGAGCCCACGGCGTAGCCGGTCAGGAGCAGGCGCGTGAGCCCACCCGCCCCGCCCGTCCCACCGAGCCGGAAGACCAACCACGCCGCGCCGAGGGCGCCGATGAACGCGAGGCCGTGGAGCAGCCCGAACTCGATGAGCACGAGCTGGATCGGCAACAGCACGGCGATCGCGGCGCCGACCGCGGCGCCGCTCGCGGTCCCGAGGACGTACGGGTCGGCGAGCGGGTTGCGGAGAAGTCCCTGGAACGTCGCGCCGGCCACCGCCAGACCGCAGCCGATGAGCATCGCGGTCAGGACCCGCGGCAACCGCAGCTCCCAGACGATCGCCTCCGTCGCCGGGGTCCAGGCGATCCCGATATCGACACCGAGGGTGCGCGACAGGATCACCCCGATGGTCTCCATCACGCCGATGCGGACGGAGCCGAGTCCCACGCCGAGGACGAGCGTGACGAGCAGGACGACGCAGGCAGCGAGGCCGACGACGAGCGGCCGGGCGCGGACCCACGCTGCGACACCCCCGGACCCGAGGTCGCGTGGGAGCGCGCCGGCCGCCATAGTCGCTAGGACGCCGCCGGCAGCGTCACGTCGGGCCAGATGGCCGACGCGAGGTTGCGCAGCCCGAGCGGCAGGCGCGGCCCCGGCCGGGTGATCTCGATATCCCGGACCGGTCGGATATCGCCGTTGCGAACCGCGGTCAGGGCATCCCAGCCGGGTCGATCGGCGACGGACTCCGGCGTCGGCGAATAGAACGGATTCGTGCCGAGGACGATCAGCTCGGGATCCCGCTCGATGAGCTTCTCGAGGGAGATCTCGTAGGTGTTCGGGTCCCCCGTCGTGATCGTGTCGGCGCCGGCAAGGGTCACCATCTCGGCGACGAACGAATCGTCCGCCGGTGCGTAGATGGCGCCGGTCGTCGCGTCGTAGCCGACCTCGTAGAGCACGCGCGGCTTGGGCGACTGGCTCGAGACCGCCGAGCTGATCGACTCGATCTCGGCCTTCATGTCGGCGGTCAGCGTCGCGGCCGACTCGCTCGTGCCGGTCGCGCTGCCGATCAATTCGATGTCGTCATAGACGCCGTCGACCGACGCCGCGTACAGGACGATGACCGGCACATCCAGGTCACGCAGGCGCGTGATGGCGTCGGTCGGCGTGAAGCCGAGGCCGCCGGCGAGGACGAGGTCGGGTTCGAGCGCGACGACCTGCTCGACATCCACGCTCGAGAACGTGGCGACATCGGGCAGGGCGACGGCCGCCTCCGGGTAGTCGCTGCCGTCATCGGTCGCGACGACGCGCTCCCCCGCCCCGAGCGCGAACAGGATCTCCGTGTTCGCGGGCGTGAGCGACACGATCGTCTCGGGCTCGGCCGCGATCTCGACGGCGGTGCCCTCGTCGTCGGTCACGGTGACGGGGAATGCGGCCGCCGACGGGCTCGGCGCCGCGCTCGCGCTCGCGCTGGCGGTCGGAGGTGGCGTGGCTGGCGAAGCGGACGGGGACGCGCCGGCGGAGGTGCAGGCACTCAGGATGGCGGCAAGGAACGTCAGGATGAGGGCGACGCCGCGGCGTCGATCGGGAAGGGGCATCGAACGGGACTCCGGTAGCGGGTGGCCGGCCGGAGGGGTCGCGTGGGACACGCGAAACCCCTCGCTTCGAATGTCGAAGGAGGGGTCAGGTGATGCGCTGCACGGGCCCTGCCTACCTTTCTCTCGAAGGGTCGAGCATGCACCGCAGAGGTCGGCGACCGGACTTCCGCCCGAGGGCGGTTCACCGTAGCGGGACTGTGCCGGATTCGCACCGGCTTCGCGACCACGCGGCGTTGACGAAACGTCGCCGGCGAGCGTAGCACAGCGCCCGCACGGCCCAGATACGTGGCAGTGAAGCGGGCGTGCGTAGGATGCCGACCTCGCCCCTCCCGCCGGCGATCAGCCCGTCGGTGGGAGGCCACCCAACATGGAGACGAGATGGGTCCGTCGAGCCGGTCCGGGCGTCGCAGTGATCGGCGCGCTGGCCGTCATCGCATCGACCACGGCCGGTGCGCCGCCCCCTGCCTGGGATCCACCGGCCTGTGCAGGTCCGGCGGCCGTCGGCGCGGCATCGATCGGTGCCTGGTTCCGGCTCGACCCGGTGATCGTGGATGGTGCGATCTCCGGGCAGCGCCTGACGCTGGGTCGTGCGGACATGTCCGTGCCATGGCAGCTGGAGGTCGACGCCGAATCGTTCGCGTCCGGGCCGGTCGGCGGCACGGTCCTCGTCGGGACCGACGCCGGACGAGCGTCGGAGCTTTCGCTCATCGACCTCGGCACTGGCTGTCGCTGGTCGCTCGCCGCCGCGCGGGACGTCGTCCGGAACGCGATCATCAGTCCGGACGGCCGATCGATCGTCGAGAGCCGGGTCGACCGGCGGTCAAGGGCCGATCTCGGCATCTGGCGGCGTCCACTGGTGGGTGGGTCAGCGACCCGGCTGCTGCCGCCGATCGACGCCGACGACCGCTTCGGGCCGACGTGGCGCACCGAGCTCGGTTGGGCCGCGGACTACGACACGCTCGTGGTGGGATCGTGCGGTGAGGCCGCGTGCCGCTACCGCATGCTGCCTGCGTCCGGCGATGCCGTCACGACCATCGCCGATCCGGCGCTCGGGGCGGTGGTCGGGCTGGCAAAGGCACACCTCGTGACCCACGCGGCCTGTCGGGGGATGCCCTGCCCACTGATCTCGGTGGACATCGCGTCGGGGACGCGCACCACGATCCATGACGCCGCCGGGCTGGCGGTATTGAGCCGAGACGAGCAGGGCCGCAGCGTGGTCGTCCACGAGATCGGCGCGGACGGCGGATCGCTCCGGTCGGTCGGGCCCGATGGTCTCGACGAACGGCCGCTGCCGAGTGCACCACGAGGTCTCCGGCTCGTCGGCGATCTGGCGTGGGCCGCTAGCGCTGCCGAGCATCCGCGTGACCGGCTGCTATTCGGTCCCGACGGGCGCCTGCCTGTCGACGGAGCCCGACCCGCCCTCCTGCGTGCCCCATCGGCGAACGAGACCGTATCCCTTGGCGAGGTGCTTCGATGAACCGCTCCGCGCGCGTCTTGCTCCCGATCGCCGCCATCTTGGTCACCCTTGTCGTCGGCAGCACCGTCGCGGCACACGGCCCCGATCCCAGCCTGAGTGGTGGCCTCTTCGGCCAGAACCAGGTCCTCGAGTTCCGATGGCGATCTGGGTCCGAGCCGCCGGGCGCGGTTCGGAACGCGATCCTCGCGGCCGCCGACGACAGCAACGCGAGCCGTGCATCGAAATCGGCCACGTTCCGCTATGACAGTACCGGTCGGAACCTGATCGGCTACGGCACCGGGTCGTGCGGGGTCAACGGGCTCGGATGCTTCACCCGGACCGCGCCGACGGGCTTCACGATGTGGCTCCGCGAGCACGGCCGGGTCTTCGACTGGGGCACCCTGCGCTGGTGCCAGATGCAGGCATCGCCGACCAACGGCTGCTACGACGCCGAGACCATCGCCCTCGACGAGTTCGGGCATGTCGAGATCCTCAATCACCACGCGAATTACGCCGATGAGCGCGACTACACCGACGCGGTCGTCCAGACGTTCTCCCGCACCCGCCCGAAGACCGGCTGGAACATGCACACATACGGCATCTGCGACACCGCCACGCTGCAGATCAGGTACGACCTGCCGACGCTCTCGTCGCTGTACTCGCGCTGCCTCGATCTCGTCACGGTGCTTTCGCTCGCCGTGGACGACACCTCCGTGCCCTACGGCGGGGCCGTCGACTTCACATCGATCCTCAAGGTCGCGACCGACACCGACTACGGGCGGCTGAGCGCCAACCCGATCGGCGCCCGGACGATCCGGTTGCAGCGACGGGCCGTCGGATCGTCGACGTGGGCCAACCTGACGACCCTTGCCGGGACCAGCCCGACGGGCACCTACACCTCGACGCTCCGGTTGTTCGGGACGGCCGACTTCCGGGCGGTGTTCTCGACCCCATCCAACGAAGGCGTCCGCGGCGACACGAGCCCGACGGTGCGGGTCACCGTCGCCCCGTGCACCGCGAACTGTCCGCAACCCATCGTTTCGGAGTGAGCTGGCTGATCGGAGGCCTGAGATCCATGCGTGTGCCATCCGGCGTCGCCGTCATCGTCCTGGTCGTGCTGGGTTGCTCGGCGACCGCCGTGTCTACCACCGCGCCGGTCAGCACGGCCGCACCATCCAGCGCATCCGTGCGACCCAGCCTCGGCACGGCCGCGCCCGCTCCGACCCAGGGCGAGGCGGCGGCGCCCGCCGGTGACGCACCACCGGCGGCCACGCTGGCAGCCGAAGGCGGCGACCCCGTCGTGGGCCAGCTCGGGACGTACGTGTGGCGGGACGGTGGCTCCGACAGCCCGTGGCTGCGCGGCGCCCCGATCGCGGTCGGCGCTGGCGAGCCCCTGTCGATGAGCCTCGAGCCCGCGACTGGGATCGCCTCGTGGCGGGCGCGGTCGGTCCGGGCGTCAGCTGACGGTCCTGCGGGCGCGGCGTCACTCGGCGAAGGCAGCGGATCCCCGGCATTCGCCGCGCCGGGCGCGGGCTCGTGGACAGTCGAGGTCCACGTCGTGTTCGACGACGGTCTGGGCGATGCGAGCTATTTCTGGCGCCTGGACGTCACCTAGGCGCGTGCCGCCCGCGAGCGGTCCGTCAGGCCTCGGTCGCGACCGGCTGTCCGGCGGAGAAGATCGAGACCTGGGCGTCCTCGGGCAGCATCACGCCGAAGACCTTCTGGAGCGCCAGCGTATGGGCGCACGATCCCCAACTCTCGAAGTAGTGGCAGGTGCAGCGCCACTGACCGGAATCGAGGGCGACGTTGTGGGTGTCGTTGTCGCCGCGAAACGTGAGCGAGAGACGATCGATGGTCATCCGATCGAGCTCTCGCGCGTAGCGATTCGCCTTCTCGACCTTGCCGATCAGGGAACTGTGCATCTCGAGCAACCTCCGTCGCCGCCTGGGCGCTCTCGGGGCCGCCGTCCGGTCTGCACCATCGACCGGTGGTGGCGGTCGCGTCCCTGAAGCCTACACCCCGCGCCCCCCGGGGTCACCCCCGAATCGTCCCGTGATCAGGGCGCGTTGGTCCCCTCCCGACCGAAGTCGTCCTGCAGCCGGATCACGTCGTCGAGCTCCGGCGTGGACACCTCGATCAGCTCACAGCGCTCGATCGCCTCGAAGCGATGGGTGCGCCCAGTCGGGATCCGCCGAGCCTCGCCGGCAGCCAGTTCGTGCTCGCGGACGACGCCTTCGTCGTCTTCCAGGTAGAGCCGCAGCCGCCCGGTATGGACGAGGATGCTCTCGTCCTTGATCTCATGACGCTGCAGCGAGAGCCGCTTGCCGGCCTCGATGACCAGCACCTTGCCCACGTAACGGTCGGTATGCGCCCAGATCAGCTCGTAACCCCAGGGCTTGTCGACGCGGCCGGTCACGACCCACGCACCAGGCGCTCGCCAGCGGCGAGCATCGCGTCCCGCGCCTCGGCCGAGGTCGCCTCCGTGTAGACCCGGACGAGCGGTTCCGTGCCGGACGCGCGGATCAGCAACCACGAGCCATCGTCAAGGAAGAACTTGAAACCGTCGTTGGTGTCGAGCCCGACGGTCCGGGCCACCGGCGCGCCCGCCAGGTCCGTCGGTCCGCCCTTGGCGAGGTCGCCCAGCAGCCGGCGCTTGACCTCGGGGTACTCGGCACGCTCGACGTGGACATCGACCCGCCGGTAGAACGACGGGCCGGCGATCTCGTGGAAGTGCTCGATCAGCGTCGAGGCCGGCCAGCGGCCCGCGGCGCGCTCCCGGAGGAAGAGGTCGAGCAGCAGCAGATCGGCGTAGATGCCATCGCGCTCCGGGAGATGCATCCCGAAGCCGAAGCCACCCGATTCCTCGGCGCCCATCATCGCGCCGGTCTCGATCATCTTCGGGCCGATGTACTTGAAGCCGACCGGCGTCTCGTGGACGGCGATGCCGTATCGCTCGCCGAGGCGCTCGGCCATCGAGGTGTTGTTGACGCTGATGACGACCGGGTCGCGCCAGCCACGATGCTCGGCGAGGTAGTACATCAGGAGCCCGGTGACCTGGAGCTGGTGGATGAATGTCCCACGCTCGTCGGCCGCCCCGGCACGATCGGCATCGCCGTCGAGCAGTAGCGCGAGGTCATAGCCGCCGCGGGCGACGATCGCCAGGGCCTCGTCGACGTTAGGCGGGATCGGCTCGGGATTGATGCCGCCGAAGTACGGGTTGCGTTCCTGGTGGATCTCGTGGACGCGGATCGTGCCGCCGCCGAGCATCCGGCTGATCCAACCGGCACCTGCGCCGTACAGGGGATCGACGAGGACGGAGATGTCGGCGGCGCGCAGTGCGTCGAGATCGACCGTCCGGCGCACGAACCGCTCGTACCCCTCGTAGGGGTCGAACCACTCCACCATGCCGGCGGCGTCCGCCTCGGCGACCGGACGCCGGTCGATCAGCCCGCCCCCGTTGACCGCCAGCCGGGACTCGATCGCGGCAAGGATCTCGGGACCGGCAGCCGCGCCGGTCGGCGCCTTGACCTTGAAGCCGTTGTCGACCCACGGGTTGTGGCTGGCGGTGATGACGATGCCGGCCGCTGCACCTCGCTCCACGACCTCGTACGAGCTCATCTGGGTCGGCACGGCCTGCCGCGCCAGCGCGACCGGGATCCCGCGGGCGAGCAGCACCTCGGCGGCCGCTGCCGCGAAATGCTCCGACGCGAACCGTCGATCGAATGCCACGACCACGCCGCGCGCAGCCGTTCCCTCCGATTCCACGTAGTCGGCGACGCCGTCCGCGCAGCGCCGCACATTCTCGAACGTGAACTCGTCGGCGATCCGCGCCCGCCAGCCGTCGGTGCCGAAGACGATCGCCGCGGGCTGAGTCACACCGGCCGTCGTGGACACTCAGCCTCCAACCTGCGCACAGCGTTCGATGAGGGACTCGACGACGTCGATGTCCGGCGCTGACCCGCGCAGCAGCGCGATCGGCTGCGCCGCGGTGATGCTACCGCGCTCCGGCGGGACGATGACCCCCAACCGACCGTCGACGCGGCGGACGACGAGGTCGTCGCTCTCGACAGAGGCGGTCTCGCCAGGTTGGATCACCATCCCTTCGCCGCGGGCGTCGATCGCCACCAGGAGGGCCGTCCACGAACCGAGGTCCGACCAGCCGACGTCCATCGATGCCATCACGACCTGCCCGTTGCGGGCGGCGCCCTCCATCACGGCGTGGTCGATCGAGAGCGGCTGCTGGATCGCCTCGTATGCCCGCTCGAGCAGCTGGGGCGCGCCCGCCATCGGCTCGAGCGACTGGACGAGACCGGTGTAGCGCAGCAGAGCGGCGCGGATCGCCTGACGCCGCCACAGGAACATGCCCGCGTTCCACGCCGCACCGGCGACGCGCTCGAACAGGTCCTCGGCGCGGGCAGGCTTGGGTTTCTCCTCGAACGCCTGGAGCGGGTAGGCACGGATGGCCTGTTCGGGCGGTCCGACATCCTCGCCGCGGTCCAGGTCCGGCAGCAGGTAGCCGTACTCCGTGGCCGGCCGGGTCACCTGTGTCCCCAGCGTCACGAGCGGGTCCTCGATGCCGAACGCACCCGTTGCCAGATCGGTAGCCGCGATCCGCAGGACGTCCTGATATGTCCCTTCCCGGGCCGGGTCGATATGGGCATCGGCCGGGATGACGAGCATGACCTCGTCCACGGGCCGGTCGATGCCCGCGGTCGCCAACGTGATCGCCGCTGCCGTATTGCGACCCATGGGCTCGAGCAGAAGCGCGACGTCCGGCAGTTGATCGCGGACGAGGCGCTCATAGCGCCGGTCGGTGACGATGGTGATGTCGTCCGTCAGGGCGCGCAGGCGACGGGCGGTCGCCTGGAGGAGCGTCTCGCCGCCGAGCAGCGGCAGGAACGGCTTGGGGCGTTCGGGGCGACTCAGTGGGTGGAGACGCGTCCCCCCGCCGCCGGCCATGATGACGGCATACATGCGCCGACCATCGTAGCGCCGCCCGGTGGCACCGAGCGGCCGTGCGTCACTGGGCGAGGACCACCCACTTGCCCTCCCAGGGGACGCTCCGCTGCCACTCGTGGTAGCGCGTGAAGACCTCCCGGAACTGGGCGACGGTCAGGTATTTCCACGGCCAGCGGTCGCGGCTCGTGCCGAGGGGGCCGCTGACGTACAGGCCCAGCAGCGTCTTCTTGGACGGCTCGCTCCGGTCGTAGGTCTGCTTGTAACCGAGGACCACCCAGGCGTGCGTGCCGGAATACACGGTCACGCCGACCGGGTGGCGCGTCTTGGCGATAGACGCCGCGATCGAAGCGATCGCCTTGTCCTTGTTCGTATAGGCCCGCGGGTAGTACGGCCGGCCGTTCGTGAAGTAGCGCAGTGACCAGCCCCAACCCTGGGGATCGTTGCCGCGCGTCGCGTAGCGGTACTTGTTGTGCTGGCGGGTCAGCTTGTAGATGTAGCCCTGGCGTGAGTACGATTTGTTGCTGGTCCCGAGCACGAGATTGGCCATCGTCTGCACGGTGGCCGGGACGCACCAGTAGCCGGTGTACTGGCGGACCATCGCCGAGTAGCGGTAGAGGTTGCGGCTCTGGAGGACCGTGCCGGAGGTCGGCGCCGGCGTCGCGGTCGGCGACGGGCTGTCGTCATCGTCGTCGTCCGGTGTCGGCGGCTGGGTCGGCGGATGGGTCGGCGGCTGGTAGGCGACCTGTTTCGTCGGCTCGGGCGCTGACGTGGGTGCCGGTGGCGGCGATGCTGTCGGGGCCGCTGTCGGGGTCGGGCTCGGCGACGTCGTCGGCTCGGTCACGGGCTCCGGTGTCGACTCGACCGAGGGCGACGGTGTCTCGTCGGCCGCGGCCGACCACGGCATGGCGCCGAGCGCCATCAGGCCGAACGTGGCGGCGAGGATCACGCGGGGCAGGCGGCCACGCGCCGCTGGTCGTCGCTCCATGAACACAGCCTACCGCCCCGAGGCCAGCCCTTGCGCCCTCCCCGATGGTCCCAGCCCGTTGCGAGTCGGCACCGGACCGTCCGTATCTCAGTAGCTTGGCGGTGTGATGCAGAACAGCACGATCGCGCGGTCGGACCCGTGATTGACGTTCCAGTGCGGGACGCGGGATGGATACGTGATCGCATCTCCTTCCCGCAGGACGTAATGCTCGTCAGCGACCCACAGGTCGAGGACGCCCTCGAGGATGACCACCACCTCCTCATCGGAGTCGTGCGTGTAGGGGTCGGCACCCGTGCCCCCGCCTGGCTCGATCGTGGAGAGGATCACCTGGAGGCGTCCGGCGGCATTCGACGTGAGGAACTCGTCGACCGCCTTGAGACCCGGGTACGCGACCCGGCGGCGCGCCTCCCTGCGGACGACCCGGCCTGTGTCCGCGTCCTCGGCGAACAGCTGGGCGATGGACAGGTCGAGCGCGCGGGCGATCCGGTGGACGGTGGCGATCGACGGGCTCGTCACGTCCCGCTCGACCTGCGAGAGGAAGCTCTCGGTGACCCCGGCGCGCTCGGCAACGTCGCGCAACGTCAGGCGACGGGCCTGACGCAGCGACCGGATGCGCGCCCCCAGCTGCAGCTCCGTGACCACGGTCCGGGCGTCCTCCGCCGCACGGGCGACCTGCGGTTTGGCTGAAGTATAGGTTCAGGATGCCACGAGGATGCCTGTTGGCAAGCGGCGGAGGCTGCGAGATTCGCACGTCCTGCGCGTTGACGGTTGACGGCAGCGCCCCTAGGATGCGGAGGCCTGTACCCCAGCTACAGACCCGATGCTCGATGTCCGCACCATCGCGCGAGGACCGCCGTTGACCGCTTCCCCGACGATCGACGCCCGGCCTGACCATCCGTCGACGGCTGCCCCCCAGCGAGCCGGCGCACCGGATGTGCAGATCCAGCGCGTCACCAAGCGTTTCGGTTCGGTCACGGCCGTCGACCGCATGGACCTGTCGATCGAGCATGGCGAGTTCTACTCGCTGCTCGGGCCGTCGGGTTGCGGCAAGACCACGACCCTGCGCATGATCGCCGGCTTCGAGCAGCCGACCGAAGGCGAGATCCTCCTCGCCGGCAAGCCGATCGCCGGGGTACCGCCGTACCAGCGCAACGTCAACACGGTCTTCCAGCACTACGCGCTGTTCCCCCACATGGACGTCGGACAGAACGTCGGGTACGGCCTCCGGCAGCGCAAGGTGGACAAGAAGGAGGAGGAGCGTCGCGTCATCGAGGCCCTCGGGCTGGTGCGCCTGTCCGGCTACGAAAAGCGCCGGACCTGGGAGATGTCCGGCGGCCAGCAGCAGCGCGTCGCCCTGGCCCGCGCACTGGTCAACCGACCGACGGTCCTGCTCCTCGACGAGCCACTCGGCGCGCTCGACCTCAAGCTCCGCAAGGAGATGCAGCTCGAGCTGAAGGCGCTCCAGCGCGAGGTCGGGATCACGTTCGTGTACGTGACGCACGACCAGGAAGAGGCGCTGACGATGAGCGATGTCATCGTCGTCATGCGTGATGGCCTGGTCCAGCAGAAGGGCGATCCGACCACCCTGTACGAGCGGCCGGTCAACCGCTTCGTCGCCGACTTCATCGGGACGTCGAACTTCATGGAGGCCACGGTCGTGGAGGATCTCGGCGAAGGCCGGGTGACCGTGCGCAGTGGCGGCGGCGTGACGCTCCGCGGCGGCCTGACCGACCCGAGTCACACGGCGAGCGTCGGCGATGCCGTCGTCGTGGCGACGCGCCCCGAGCGCCTCGAAGTCGTGCCGGCCGACGCCGCCGATGCCATGCGTCCTGCGGGTGACGGCATCACGCAGATCCGGGGCAGGGTCCAGCAGGGGACCTACCTCGGTGACCAGACGGAATACCGCGTCGACACGGAGGAGGCGGGCGAGCTGATCGTCCGCCATCAGAATGCTGCGGGCGCCGGGGGCGCCCCAGGGGTCGGTCCGGGTGACCCGGTGGTCGTCCGGTGGCAAGAGGAGGCGAACCTCATCCTCGCTGGATGAGGCGGCCAGGGCCCGGGTCGACCGGGAGGAGGAGATCGATCGTGGCAGACCAGGAGATCGAACGGGTCATTCGGCACATGCAGCGCCTCGAACGCGTGCCGCTCAGTCGCCGAGGCTTCATGTGGGCGGGCGCCATGTCGGCGAGCGCGGCGTTCCTGGCGGCGTGCGGTGGCGGGACGACGGCCTCGTCTGCCCCGTCCGCCGCACCGAGCGCGGCACCGCCGGCGAGCGGCGCGTCGGGCGAACCCTCGCCAGCGGCGGCCGCGTCCTTCGCGACCGAGGGCGCGCTGTTCATGTACAACTGGGCCGAATACATCGACCTCGAGAACATCGAGGAGTACAAGGCGCGCTACAACATCAGCGACTTCACGTACGACATCTACGACTCGAACGAGGCGCTGCTGACGAAGCTCGATGGCGGAGCCACCGGGCTGTACGACATCGCGTCGCCGACGGCCGAATTCGTCAAGGTGATGGCGGACAAGGGCTACATCGTCGAGCTGCCCTTCGACCGTCTCCCGAATGCGGCGTTGGTCAGCCCGGATTTCCAGAACTTCTACGATCCGAACGGGCCCGACGCGAAGTACAACAGCTATCACATCCCGAAGGACTGGGGCACGACCGGCATCGCCCTACGCAAGAAGGTCGTGACCGAAGACATCAAGACCTGGAAGCAGTTCTTCGAGGTGGCCCCGAAGTACTCCGGCCGGATCGTGATGGTGGAGAGCGCCGGCGACGTGTTCACCGCGCCGCTCAAGGCACTCGGTTTCTCGCTCAACTCGACCGATCCGGCCGAGCTCGGCGAGGCGCGCAAGCTCCTGCAGGGCCTCGCCCCGCACGTCCTTGCCCTCGATTCGAACGATTACGGCGACAAACTCGCCACAGAGGAAGCCGTCATGGGTCTGGTCTGGACGGGCGGCGTCGTCAGCCTCCGCGATGAGCCCGAGACCGCCGATATCGAGTACATCATCCCCGAGGATGGGACGCTGTTCTGGCTGGATACGTGGGTGCAGCTCGCTAACGCTCCGCATCCGGAAGCCGGCCTCGCCTGGCTGAATTTCATCCATGAGCCGGCGATCCAGGCCAAGGAGACGGAGACGAACCGCTATGCGACGGCCAACGACGAGGCGAAGGCCCTGGTCGCACCCGAGATCCTCAACGACCCGACCGTGTTCGTGCCGCAAGCGCTCGTGAGCAGCCTGGAGGGCGCGCAGGACGTCTCGACGGACCCGCTCCGCGTCGAGATCTGGGAGGAATTCAGCTCGACCATCGGCGGCTGATCACGACGGTCCCGACGCGATGACCACCGCGGCGTCTGCTGCACCGCTGCCGGCACGCGAGCCAGCCCCTGTGAGAGAGGGCGGCCGTCTCCTGACGGCCGTCCTCATGCTGCCGGCGTCGCTGTGGTACCTGATCCTGCTGGTCCTCCCGATCGCGATCGTCATCCTGTTCAGCTTCGGAGACCGCAGCCCCACCGGCGGATACGCCGGCGGCTTCACCCTCCAGAACTACGCGACGATCATCCGGAGCCCGGACCCGTTCATCACCAGCATCATGCTGGCGGTCATCGGCACCGCCCTCGCCCTCGCAGTGGGTCTGCCACTCGCCTACTACATCGCGACGCGCGGCGGGGATCGGAAGGCACTATTCATCATCCTGCTCGTCATCCCCTTCTGGACGAGCTTCCTGATCCGGACGTACGCCTGGATCGTGATCCTTGGTCCGGACGGGATCGCCGGGTTCATCGCGGACGCGACCGGCAACCGGACATTCCGTATCCTCGGCACCGAGGCGGGTGTGCTCATCGGCCTCGTCTATGGCTACCTGCCGCTCATGGTGTTCCCGCTCTACGTCACGCTCGAACGCATCGACCGCTCGCTGATCGAGGCGTCCAAGGATCTCGGCGCCGGACGCTTCGCGTCCTTCCGTCAGATCACCCTGCCCATGGCGCTGCCCGGGCTGATCACCGGCAGCATCCTCGTGTTCATCCCGATGATGGGCGAGTACGTGATCCCGGAGATCCTCGGCTACGGGCGCGTCTTCACGATCGGGAACTCGCTGGTCCTGCGCTTCTTCGACGCCCGCAATTGGCCGGCCGGCTCCGCCCAGGCGGTCGGGCTGATCCTCGTCATGTTCATCAGCGTCACGTTCTACGTGTGGTTCACGAACCGCGGTCGACACGGTCGTGACGTGAGCGTCCTGTGACGGCCCCGTCGGTCTCGATCCCTGCCCCGCGCACGCTCGGTGGGCGGGCACGCGCCGGCACCGACCGGTTCGGTGGCCTCGTCGAGGCCTGGCTGCGCGGCCACACCGCGCTCGTCTACCTGTTCCTGTACGTCCCGATCGTCATCGTCGTCATCTTCAGCTTCAATGCGACCGAGCGGCGGCTGACCGACTGGGACGGGTTCAGCCTGCGCTGGTACGAGTACGTGCTCAACAACCGGGAGGTCCAGCGCTACCTCGGGAACAGCCTCATCGTCGGCTTCGGGACCGCCGTGGTCGCGACGATCGTCGGCACGATGGCGGCGCTGGGCTTGCAGCGAACGCCCAAATGGTTCCGCTTGCCGTTCGACGCCCTGACCTACGTGAGCGTCATCGTCCCCGAGCTCGTCATCGCCGTGGCCACGCTCGTCTTCTTCGCAAGCACCATCGGCCGTGACGGCATCCTGACCAATGCGACCGGCGTCGAGATCGGCTTCGGCTTCCACACGATGATCGGTGCGCTGTCCCTGTTCAACATCAGCCTCGTCCTGTTGCTGGTGCGAGCCCGGTTGTCGGGCATGGACCGGACGCACGTCGAGGCGAGCTACGACCTGTACGGGACACCGTGGCGCACCTTCTGGCAGATCACCTTCCCGCAACTGCTGCCGGCGATCGTGGCCGGGTTCCTGCTGTCGTTCACGTTCGCGTTCGACGACTACCTGATCTCCACGTTCGTCAACGGACGCGGCACCTCGACGCTGCCGCTCTACGTCTTCGGCCAGATCCGGGTAGGCGTCACGCCATCGACCAACGCGATCGCCGCCGTGATGCTGCTCATCACGCTCGGCGTGCTCCTGATCGGCCAGTTCTTCCTGTCGCGTAACGCCCGTCGCGCGGGCGGGCGCGGGGGCGTGGCCGCGATCGTCGCTGAGAACGCCGGCGGCGGTTGAGGCCGGTCCACGACGGCCGGCGCCGGCCCTAGTCGAGCAGGGTCAGGGCGAAGGCCACGCCGAAGCCCAGCGTCGTCAGCAGTCCGGCCGCGCTGCCGGCGTGCTCGTAGGCCTCGGGGATGAGGGTGTCGGCGAGCATCGTGAGGATCGCTCCTCCCGCGAACCCGAGGATGAACGCGCGGAGCTCACCCTGCCCACCGCCGAGCAGCGCCGACCCGACGAATGCCGCCGCGGCGGAGGCGGCCACCACGATCAGCCACAGCCGGATGATCCGGCCCGGTTTCCAGCCGCCCGCCAGCAGCCCGGCCGTACCCGCGATGCCCTCGGGTAGGTTCGACAGGCAGACGGCGACGAGGAACGCCAGCCCACCTCCGCCGGCGCCGATCGTGAGCCCGAGCACCAGCGATTCGGGGATCCCGTCGAGCGCCGCGCCGAGGACGATCGCCAACCCTGACTCGGGCGATGCGGGGCCGTGCAAGCTGCCCATGCCCTCGGCGCCCATCCGATCGATCAGCTCGTTGCCGACGAAGAACGTCGCAGCGCCCAGACCGAGCCCCACGGCCATCGGCAGCTGGCCACCGATGGCCACGGCCTCCTCCACCAGCTCGTAGGCCACCGAGCTGAAGAGGACGCCCGCGCCGAACGCCATGATCAGACCCAGCGTGCGGGGCGAGACCGGTCGGACAAGGGCGACCACTGCCCCGACGACGAGCGAGGAGGCGGCGACGGCGCCCCAGCCGGCCGCGAGCAGGGCGTCCACTCAGCCCGCGGGGATCGCCTCCGGCTCCGGCACTGGCAGTCCGGCGTCGTCCGCGAGCAGGGCGGCCTTCTCGGTGCGCTCCCAGGGAAGATCGAGGTCCGGCCGGCCGAAGTGGCCGTAGGCGGCGGTCTGCCGGTACAGCGGCCGGCGCAGGTCCAGCGCCGCGATGATCGACGCCGGGCGCAGGTCGAAATGTCGCTCGACCAGTGCCTGGATGGCGGCGTCGTCGATGCGGCCGGTCCCGAACGAGTCGACGCTGAAGCTGATCGGCCGGGCGATGCCGATGCCATACGCGACCTCGACCTCGAAGCGATCCGCGAGGCCCGCCGCGACGACATTCTTGGCCACCCAGCGGGCCGCATACGCGGCGGACCGGTCGACCTTGGTCGGATCCTTGCCCGAGAACGCGCCACCGCCGTGGCGCGCCATCCCGCCGTACGTATCGACGATGATCTTGCGACCCGTGAGGCCGGCATCCCCCATCGGACCCCCGGTGACGAAGCGGCCGGTCGGGTTGACGTGCATGACCGGGTCCACGTCGCGCAGCTCGCGCGGGATCGACGGGAGGATCACCGACTCGACCACGTCCGAGCGAAGGCGCTCAGGCCTGGCGTCGGGATCGTGCTGCGCCGATACGACCACGGTCCTGACCCGTACCGGGACGCCGTGTGCATACTCGACCGTGACCTGGGTCTTGCCGTCGGGCCGCAGGTAGGGCAGTTGACCAGTCCGTCGCACCTCCGACAGCCGGCGCGCCATCCGGTGCGCCAGCGCGATCGGCAGCGGCATCAGCTCGGGCGTCTCGCGGCAGGCGAACCCGAACATCATCCCCTGGTCGCCGGCGCCGAGCTCGAATGCCGACGCGGCATCGTCGCGGACCTCCAACGCGGCATCGACACCCTGGGCGATGTCCGGCGACTGGCCCTTGACCGAGACGAGCGTGCCACAGGTCTGGTAGTCGAAGCCGTAGTCGGCCCGCGTGTAGCCGATGTCGCGGACCGTCTCACGGACGATGCCCTGGAAGTCGACGTAGGTATGCGTCGAGATCTCACCGAGCACGAGGACGAGGCCGGTCGTCGTCGCTGTCTCGCACGCGACGCGGGCCTCCGGATCCTCGCGGATGATGGCGTCCAGGATGGCGTCCGAGATCTGGTCGCACATCTTGTCGGGGTGACCCTCGGTCACGGATTCCGAGGTGAACAGGTACTGCGCGGCGTCGACGATGCTCATCGCGCCGAAGGGTAGCACTCCGCTCGTGGCCGTCACCGCGGCGGGATCGGCGCGTCAGGCCCCCGTGCGCACCGCCTCTAGGTCCAGCTCCAACTCGATGCGACGGAGCGTCTCGTCGTTGATGACGCCGTCGTCACGAAGCTGGATCACGGCCTCGCGCTGGACGAGCAGGACCGCGGTCCGGATCGCCCGATGGTCCAGCGCCTCCTGTGCGGCTTCGTCGATCGTGACGTCCTCTCCGGGCGACACGTGGGTCGCCTCATGCTCGAGCTCGTCGCGGATCTGGTCGATGAGCGGCAAGTGGCCTGGGTACTCGACGCGCAGCTCCTCGAGCCGGGCGAGGGCCGCCTCGACGGCGGTGAGCCGGGCATGGGTCTCCTCGTCCTCGAGCCCATCGCCGGACGAGCGCACGCCGAGCGTCCGGATCAGCCACGGCAGCGTCAGGCCCTGGCCGACCAGCGTCGCGACGATCACGCAGAACGTGAGATACAGGATCAACGGCCGTTGCGGGAAGTCCGCCGCCAGAGCGAGGGCCGCCGCGAGCGACACGACCCCGCGCATCCCCGCCCACGACACGATGAAGACCGCGCGCGGCGACGGATACGGGTCGCGGGCCCGCACCTTGGCGCTGAGGAACCGCGGCAGGTAGCTCGCCGGGAAGACCCACACGATCCGAGCGACGATGACGACCAGGCTGACGACCACGCCGTACCAGATCAGGACGCCGGGTGGCGTCGCCGACAGGCCGTCGAGGATGGAGGGCAGCTGTAGGCCGATGAACAGGAAGACGAACGCGTTGATCGCCCAGATGACGATCTGCCACGCGCCCCTACCCAGCAGCCGCGCATCCGGCGACAGGACGCGCGCCCCCCGCCGTCCGGTGATGAGGCCGGCCACGACGGTGGCCAGGACGCCCGAGAGCCCGAACCGCTCTGCGGCAAGGTAGGCCGCGGCAGGCGCGATGAGCGTCACGACGATCTCGAGTCGTGGATCGCCGGTCCGCTGGAGGAGGCCGGTGACGATCAGCCCGATCACGGCGCCGACCAGCACACCGCCGATCCCGATGACGGCGAAGTCGAACGTCGAGCCGATCAGCGAGAACGTCATGAGTCCGAGCGCCACGGACGACGCCGCGCGGTACGCGGTCAGCGAGGTGGCGTCGTTGATCAGGCTCTCGCCCTCGAGGATGGTGACGATCTGACGCGGCACGCCCAGACGCTGGAAGATCGCGGTCGCGGCGACCGCGTCCGGCGGGGCCACGATGGCGCCGAGCGTCAGGGCGGCCGCGAGCCCCATACCCGGGACCATCGCATCGACCACGAGGCCGACCGCGAACGTCGTGAACAGCACGAGGCCCACCGCCAGGAGGAGGATGGGCCGCGCGTTGGCATGGAAATCACGGATCGGGGTGAAATAGGCCGCGGCGAACAGGATCGGCGGCAGGAACAGCACGAACACGACGTCCGGTGCGAGTTCGACGCTGGGGAGATCCGCGACCAGACCCACCACCACGCCCGCTGCCAGGAGCAGGATCGGTTCGATGACACGGATGCGCCGGGCGACGTACGACATCACGACGGCCAGGGCGAGCATGGCGAGCACGAGCTCGATCGATTCGAGGGTCTGGTCGGTGGGTGGCATGGTCAGGTCGTGTCGGGAGCGCCGAGGATCAGGCCGTCAATGGACCGCCACGCCTCGACGACCCGGCCAGGTCTCGATGCCGTGGAGATCGAGCGGCGGGAGGGCGTCGGCCGGCGTGAACCCGAAGACCGCGCCGAGGAAGCTGAGCCGTGCTTCGAGCGTCCGTCGTTGGGCGGTCTCCCCTCGGAAGCCGTGACCCTCACCCTCGAACGCGAGATAGGCATAGGGGATCCCGCGCGCCGCGAGCGCCTCGGCAAGGACCTCGGCCTGGGCCGGCGGGACGACCTTGTCATCGAGCCCCTGGAGGATCAGTAGCGGGCACGAGATCGCGTCGAGATGATGGATCGGCGAGCGCTCCCGGTAGCGGTCGGCCATGGCCGGATAGGGCCCGACCAGTCGCTCCGTGTAGCGGGCTTCGAACTTGTGGGTGTCCCGAGCCAGCGACTCGAGGTCGGCCACGCCGAAGAGGCTGATACCCGCCGCGAAGACGTCGCGGAAGGCCAGCGCGGCCAGCGTCGTATAGCCGCCCGCGCTGCCACCCTCGATGGCGAGCCGATCGCCGTCGACGTCGCCACGGTCGACCAGGTAGCGGGCCGCCCCCACGCAATCGTCGACATCCACGACGCCCCACTCGCCCTCGAGCGCCTGACGGTACGCCCGCCCGTAGCCCGTGCTCCCGCCGTAGTCGACGTCGACGACCGCGATACCCCGTGACGTCAGGTACTGGTAGGTCAGATCGAGCGCGTTGGTGGCGCTCGCCGTCGGTCCCCCGTGCGATCGGACGATGAGCGGCGGCAGCTCCCCGTCGGGTGCGACGGCATCGGGATTGGCCGGCCGATAGAAGAGGGCGTGGGCCATCCGGCCGCCGGCCGTCGGGAAGGTGATGGACTCGGGGATCGAGATGAAAGCCGGGTCGACCGCGACCGACGTCGAGTGGCGAAGCACGCCGGACGGCGCGAGGGTCGCCGGATCGAGCACGACGATCGAGGGCGGTTCCGTCGACGTGCCGACGTGGGCGACGATCCCCGGCGGACCGACCCGCATCGAGCCGATCTCGGTGTACGGCGATTCGACCTCGCCGATCACCTCGTCCGGCGAGATGTGGAACAGTCGGTCCCGGCCACGAGCCCGACCGACCGCGACGATCGAGCCACCGGGCAGGAAGCCGTACGAGGAGCGGTCGAACAGCCAGGCCGGATCGGCGAACTCGGCGTCGAGCGGCGACAGCGCCTCGAGGCGCGGGCCAGGTGCGAGGCGGTAGATGTTCCACCAGCCCGTGCGATCGCTGACGAAGTGGAGGACCCCATCCGGCGACCACTCCGGCTGGGCGATCGATTCGTCGAGCCCGCCTCCGGCCAGATCGCTCGGACCGAGGCCGCCGTCGTCGGTGAACGTGGCGACCCGCAGTCGTGTCGAGTCCCAGGGCATGTCGGGGTGATCCCATTCGAGCCAGGCCAGCCGCCGCCCGTCGGGTGATGGCCGCGGAGCGGCGAGGAAATCCGGGCCCTCGTACAGGACTCGCGGCGGGCGATCGCCGTCGAGAGCGATATCGACGATCGCCGAACGCGGTTCGCCATCGACGGCGTTGTCCTCGCGGATCGCCAGGAACCGGCGCCGGACCTGGTCGAACCGGAGGTCCGCGTAGCGGTAGGCGCCCTCCGGGGTGATCGGCTGCGGGACGTCGTCGCCGGGGTCGAGCCGGTACAGCCGGCCGTCCGTCACGTTAGAGAAGAGCACCGTGCCGCCGGCCACCGTGACGGCACCGCCGCCGTATTCGTGCACGCGCGTCCGGACGTCGAATGGCGGCGGCGTGACGTCACGGGTCGTGCCATCGGGCGAGTGGTTGACCAGCACGCTGCGACCGCCCTCGGCCGGCCGACCTTCGATCCAGTAGATCTCGTCGCCGTCGATCCACGGGTCGGTCAGCCGCACGCTGCCGCCGACGAGGTCGTCGATGTGGATCGGCGATGGCCAGCTGCCGTACAGCAACGTGGCGGGTCCCGCTGCGGGCGGCTCGGCGCCGACCTCCTCGGTGCCTGCCTCCTCGTCCATCCTCGGAACCCTAGCGCGTCCCGTCCCGACGCGAGCGCCCGGGCATCAAGTGCCGTGCTGCCAGGAGGATACGTAGGCCGCCTGCTCGGGTGTCATGGGCTCGAGCTCGATGCCGAGCGCCGCAAGCTTGAGCCGGGCGACTTCGGCATCGATCGCCTCGGGCACGACGTACACCATCGGCTGGAGTTCGGCATGGTGCTTCGCGACGTACTCGGCGCACAGCGCCTGGTTAGCGAAGCTCATGTCCATGACGGCCGCCGGATGACCCTCGGCGGCTCCGAGATTGACCAGGCGGCCCTCGGCGATGAGGTGCAGCTTCTTGCCACCCAGGTCGAACTCCTGGACGTTGTCGCGGACCTCGCGAACGTGCCCCTCGGCGAGCTCGCGCAGCGCCGCCAGGTCGAGCTCCGCGTCGAAATGCCCCGAATTGGCCATGACCGCGCCGTCGCGCATCACCTCGAAGTGCTCGCGGCGGAAGACGTTGAGGTTGCCTGTCGCCGTCACGAACAGCTCGCCCCAACGGGCGGCGTCGGCGTGGGTCATCGCCGCGAACCCGTCCATCAGCGCCTCCAGCGCCCGCACCGGATCGACCTCCACGACGGCGACGTGCGCGCCATGCCCCGACATCCGGGCGGCGATGCCCTTGCCGACCCAGCCATAGCCGGCGATGACGACTTTCCGACCGGCGATGAGCATGTTGGTCGCCCGGACGATGCCATCGACTGTCGACTGGCCCGTGCCATAGCGGTTGTCGAAGAGGTGCTTGGTGAGGGCCTCGTTGACCGCCACGACCGGGAAGCCGAGGGCGCCGTCGGCGGCCATCGCCTTGAGGCGGATCACGCCGGTCGTCGTCTCCTCCGTCCCCGCTAGCACCTCCTTGACCTGCTCCGGGCGGTCACTGTGCAGCAGCGAGACGAGATCGCAGCCGTCGTCCATCGTGATCTGCGGATGCGTGTCCGCGACGGACTTGAGGTGGTCGTAATACGTGTCGCGATCCTCGCCGCGTCGGGCGAACGTGGCGATCCCGTACTCGGCGACCAGCGCGGCGGCGACATCGTCCTTGGTCGACAGCGGGTTCGATGCGGCGAGGACCACGTCGGCACCACCGGCCTTGAGCGCTCGCATCAGGTTCGCCGTCTCGGTCGTGACGTGCAGGCAGGCCCCGATGCGCAGACCGTCCAGCGGCCGGTCGCGCTCGAACCGCTCCCGGATGAGGCGCAGGACCGGCATCTCGCGCTCCGCCCACTCGATGCGTCGGACGCCCTCGCCGGCGAGGCCGAGGTCGGTGACGTCGTGGGCGGGCAACGTGGTCGTAGCGGTCATCGGCGGTCGGTCTCCTTGCGGGCGAACAGGCGCCGCAACGGCGCCGTGATGTCGGCCCAAGGCGGGCCGAGTCGGTGGATCAAGCGCTCCTCGAAGCGGGCATGCTCGCTGTAGCCGAGGTGGCGGTACGCGTTGATGGCGGGCGGG
This sequence comes from uncultured Chloroflexia bacterium, assembly GCA_963831715.1. GTDB lineage: Bacteria > Chloroflexota > Limnocylindria > Limnocylindrales > CSP1-4 > SPCO01. Next base: position 188,047 of record CAWHRB010000002.1, read on the forward strand.
TTGTCGGCGCGGACGTTGAGCACGACCTGGTCGCAGGTGCGCAACAACTCGGCGGTCACGGCCCCGGTGACGGCGGTGGCGAAGCCGCGTCCGCGATAGTCCATGTGGGTCAACACATTGCCCACGACCGCCAGCCGCGCGGTCGGGCTGATGACGTGCGTGCCGGCGGCAGCGATGAGGCGGCCGTTCACGCGCATGCCGAAGTAGACGCCGTCGGCGATCGCCGTCGATGGGAGCCACGACGCGAACCCGAGCTGGTACAGCCGGTTGAGCTCCCCGATCTCGACCGGGAGCAGCCGCTGGACGGTCGCTGGATACGGCTGGAAGTGGGCGCGGTCGACCCACATGCGCACCATCTGGGGCCCCGCGTCGACGCGGTACTGCGTCTCGATCGCCGGTAGCATCTCGTGGCGGGCGGCGATATACGCGGCTCGGGGCCGGATCACGTCGCGCAGCACGGCCGTGATGCCGTCGGTGCTGCCCATCACGAAGACCGGCTGCGGCGTCGGGCCGGTGTACTCGAGACCCACCGCGACCAGCGCATCGTCCTCGTACGCGGCCGCCCAGCGCGTGCGGGCGAACTCCCGGTCCTCGAGATCGCACAACGCGTAGGCGGCATACAGCCGGTCCTGGCCGAGGAAGGACCGAAGGACGTCGCGCTCGGTCGTCTGGCGCGCGACCGTCATCGAGCGACGGCCGACGGCCACGGTGGCCATCAGTCCGGCGCCCCGGCCAAGGCGGCGAACCCGGGTGCCGCCGCGCGACGGAGTTGGCGAGCTGCGACGGCGTGCGCCAACGAGGTCTCGTACGGCGCGCGGAGCACGCCCTCGTCCGTGACGATCCCCGAGATCAGCTCGGCGGGCGTGACATCGAAGGCGGGATTGCGCACGTCGGTGTCCGGCGGCGCCAAGCGCACGCCGCGGATCATCAGAACCTCGTCGGCCGAGCGTTCCTCGATCGGGATGTCGGCCCCCGAGGCTGTCCCGAGGTCGATCGAGCTGACCGGGGCCGCGACGAGGAACGGGATCCCATGACGCGCGGCCAGCACGGCCAGCGGATACGTCCCGATCTTGTTGGCGGTGTCGCCATTTGCGGCGATCCGGTCCGCACCGACGATCACGGCGTCGACCTCGCCGCGGGCCATCAGGTGGCCTGCCGCCACATCGGGGATGAGGCTGTGCGGCACGCCCGCCTGCGCCAGCTCCCATGCCGTCAGCCGGGCGCCCTGCAGGTAGGGCCGCGTCTCATCGACCCAGACGTGGATCGGGCGACCTGCGTGGTGCGCGGCCTGGACGACACCGAGGGCCGTGCCGAACTGGCCGCACGCAAGCGGACCGGTGTTGCAGTGGGTCAGGATGCGGAGTGGCCCATCCTCCGGGAAGTCGAGTGCCTCCAGCCCGAACGACGCGAGCCGGCCGTGGTCCTCGGTCGCCTCGAAGACGATGGCATCGGCCTCGGCACGCACCGCCGCGGCGATCGCATCGCCGTCCTCCGACAGCTCCCCGATGGCCTCGTAGGCGGCCATGATCCGATCGACCGCCCAGCCGAGGTTGACGGCGGTCGGCCGCGAGCTGCGCAGGACGTTGGCTGCGCCACGGAACGTCGCGCGGCGGGCATAGGGTCGCGTACCGGCGTTGGCCTTGGCCGTCAGGGCCATGCCGAGAGCCGCGACCTGCCCGATGGCCGGTGCCCCCCGGACGATCATCTCGCGGATCGCATAGCCGACCTGGGCCGCCGATCGCGCCTCGAACTCCTCGAGGACGTCCGGGAGCTTGCGCTGGTCGACGATGTACAGGACGCCCGGACCCTCGCGGAACGGGGTGCGGAAACCGCTCGGCGCCGGTGGCGGGGCGGCGCGCTCCACCTGCGTGTACGACGACGGGTCGAGGATCGCGCCGGCCGCCTCTGCGGAGGCTCGCTGGATCGCCTGGGCCGCCCCGACGACCGTGGCCGCGCTGTGGACGACGTCCCCCGCGAACTGACGGAAGAACCGCCGCCGCCCCAGGTCGGCACCGCCATCCGTGGCCGACGGGGTCGGGTCGGTGCCAGGGAGGTCGGGGTCGGTGTGCGGCGAATCAGTCAATCGCGCGACGGGCGAAGCGCCCGCTCAGTACTTGACGACGCTGGTCACGCGCCGCCCATCGAGCCGCTCGCGACCCTTGAGGAATTCGAGCTCGACGAGGAAGGCCAGCCCGATGACCTCACCCTTGAGCCGCTCGATCAACTCGATCGTGCCCTTGACCGTCCCACCGGTCGCCAGGAGGTCATCGACGATGAGCACCTTCTGGCCGGGCTCGATCGCGTCGCGGTGGATCTCGAGGGTGTTGGAGCCGTACTCGAGTGCGTACTCGACGGTGATCGTCTCGGCTGGCAGCTTCCCGAGCTTGCGGACCGGAACCAGGCCGGCGTCCAGCTGGTAGGCCATCGGGGCGCTGAAGATGAACCCGCGCGACTCCATGCCGACCACGACGTCGACCCCCTCGTCCTGGTAGGGCTCGAGCATGAGGTCGATCGACTCCTTGTAGGCGGCCGGGTCCTTGAGCAGCGTCGTGATGTCATAGAAGAGGATGCCCGGTTTGGGGAAGTCCGGGATCTCGCGGATCTTCTCGCGCAGCGCCTCGGCGGACATCGGGATCGGGCCCTCCCTCGGGTGGCTGGACAGGTCGGCGGAGCGTGCCGTCACGGTGCGGGCGCGGGGCCGGCCGAAAGTCTACCGCAGGCGCGCCGCCGCTCCAGGGGGCGTGCATCCGAGCCGTCGGCGGCCCGCTCCTGGGAACGCCCTGGTCAGGACGCCCTGGTGCGGAACGACCAACTCGTCGCGCTGAGCCGGTTGCCGCTCGGGTCCCTGATGGTGCTGCTCACGAACACGCCGTAGCGCTCGTTGCGGAACATCGACAGCGTCGGATCCAGGGTCGCCGTCCGCGAGCCGGCGGCATAGGTCACCTTGGCTCGGACCCAGGACCCGGTGCGCAGGTTCTTCAACCGCACCGTGGTCGACGAGACGCCCCTGACGGGCTCCGAGAACGTGACCTTGACCGATGTGCTGCGCACGACGCCCGTGGCATTTGCGTTCGGGTTGCGCGACCGGATCGTCGGCTTGGTCCTGTCGACGACCTTCACCCCAGCGCTCGTGGCGATGGCGATCTGGCCCTCCTCGTCGATGCCGATCACGGTCCAGCGGTAGCAGGCACCCGTGGCCAGGCCGGTGTCGAGGATCGGCGAGACGAAGTCGAGCACGACCTGATCGTCAGGGAACTCGAACTCGTCCGGGCAGGAGCCGCTGTTGAGGTTCCACTGCGTGCGCACCAGCTGCCCGGCGATGACCTCGTGGCTCGCGGTCCACGCCACGGTGTAGCTCGAACCGGACTGGGTCACGGTGCTCGTCGGCGAGGTGAAGGTGAACGTGAGGGGATCCGTGTTGCCCGGAGCCGGCTCGAGGTCGGGCAGCGGATCCGGCACGGGCTCGGTCAGGGCGGCGAGGACGTCCAGACGCCCAGAGCCGTAGCTGTTGTCACGTCCGGGCTCGCCGAGGTCGACGCTGCTCGTGCGGATGACCGCCTCGAGCTCGGCGACATCGAGCCCGGACCGGGCCGACCAGACCAGCGCCGCACCACCAGCGACATGGGGTGTCGCCATGCTGGTGCCGCTCGCCCGCTCGTAGTCCCCGAAGGCGGTCGACAACGTCTCGACGCCGGGAGCGGTGATGTCGACGCCGCGGTTGAAGGTCGAGAAGTCCGCCAGGGCGTCGGATCCGTCGACCGCACCGACCGAGACGACGCCGTGGAGCGCCGCCGGATATTCGATGAGCGGCGTCCCGGTGTTGCCCGAGGCGGCGACGGTCAGGATGCCGGCCGAGCGCGCGGCGCTGAAGGTCGGCTGGACGAGCGCGACCTGCGCGGGATCCAGGTCGCCACCGAGCGACATGTTGATGATGTCGGCGCCGTGCGTCCGCGCCCAATCGACCGCATCGAGCAGGTCCGCGAAGCTGCCGAATCCGAACTCGTCGAGGACCTTGATGGGCATCAGGGTGCTCGTCGGTGCGATGCCCGCGATGCCCTTCGCCGTTGTCGGTCTGGGCGAAGATCGTGCCGGCGACATGGGTGCCGTGCCCGGCATCGTCGGTGACGTCCGTGTTGTTCCAGATCTCGTTGCGGGGATGGACCACATCGACCCCGACGAGGTCGGGATGGGTGAGGTCGACGCCGCTGTCGATGACCGCGACCACGACGCCGGGATCACCCGTCGTGGTCGGCCAGGTCTCGGGAACGTTGATCTGATCGAGGTCGTCCTGGTCGCCGAAGTGAGGATCGTCGGGCGGGTCGGCGGGCCAGTCGGACGCCGTGATCTTCGCGTCCGGGACGACGGCCAGGACGCGCGGGTCGTTGCGCAGGGCTCGCCCGACCGCGCCGGCCTTGCCCGAGTCCGCCGTCACGACCATGCGCTGGTCGGACCCCGTGCGAGCCGCGCGCCGGACACCGGCGATGCCGAGCTTCGCGGGCGCATGGTCGCGCCAGATGACGATGAACCGCCCGCCGGGCGCGGCGACGTCGCTGGCGCGCACATCGGGCGCAGCGGCCACGGCCGGAACGAACGCGGCAAGGGCGAAGACGGTCGCAAGCACGACCGACATCGGGCGGCGGAAGCGTGATGTCACGAGGCAGCTCCAGACGACATCGAAGTCCGGAGGCACACCCCCATGCGTGCCCTTGGTCGTCCGTCGTCGATGGCGAGTCCAGCGGACCATAGCGGCCCGGACCGGTCGAGACAATGGCCATCCCCATGATGGGGGCGTATCCGTGGTGCCGGGAGGCTACGGCTTTCGGGCGTCAGGCCTGGGTCGGCGCGAGCGCGCTCGCACGATCCGCGCTCCGGGCCGGATACAGCCGACCACCGATCGCGACGCCCAGGAGGGCGACGCCCACCGCGACGCCGAAACCGAGCGCCAGGCCCAGGGCCGGTTCGCCGACGCTCCGGACGGACGCCGCGACGAGCGCGCCGGTGATGCCGGTCCCGAGCGCCGTGCCGAGCGAATCGGTGAGGGAGATGGCGGACGACGCTCGGCCCTGCTCGGCCGTGGGCGCCTCTCGAAGCACGATCAGGGCGAGCGGCGAGTACGCCAGACCCATCGCATACCCGGCCACGGCCAGCGTCGGGATGGCCAGCCACGGTGAGACCTGGGGCGACAGCACGAAACCGAAGCTCGCCAGACCGACGACCAGGACCAGCAGGCCGGCGCGGACGAACCGCTCCGGTGGCCAGCGCGACGAGTAGTGAGCCTGGGTCCACGATCCGGCCGTCCAGCTGATGGTGGCCGCGGTGAGGGCGATGCCCGCTTCCACCGGCGCGGAGGCCGCGCCACTCGACGAGCGCCAGCGCGACGTACGCATCGACCGCGAAGAAGGCGAAGGTGATGATCCCGCGCATCAGCACCGCGGCAGGCAGACCGCGGGCGGCGCGCAGCGTGCCCGCCGGGGTGAGCCGTCGAAGCGCGAAGATGGCGAGCATCGTGCCGACCGTCGCGAGGATCGCCAGCGGGATGACCTGACCGCTGGTCAGTCCAGCGAGCAGCAGACCCGTGCCGAGCGCGACGACGATGGCCAGCGGTGCCCGCTCTCGGAGCGTCGCGGCATTGGCGGCATCGGTCGGATCGGGGCCGATCTTGCGCACCGCCGGGAAGGCGATTGCCGACGAGAAGATGATGAGCGGCAGCAGCCCGAGGAACACCCAGCGCCAGCCGAACGCCTCACCGACGATGCCGGCGAGGGCCGGACCGAGGACACCCGGGATCACCCATGCGGTCGACAGCGTCGCGAACATCCGCGGCCGCAAGTGCTCGGGCAGGCTGCGCCCGATCGCCACGTACGCGATCGGCGGCACGGTGCCGGCGCCGAGACCCTGGAGGAACCGGGCGGCCACGAGGATCGGCATCGATGGCGCGAGACCGCCGATGATCAAGCCGATGGCGAACAGACCGATGCCGACCGCGAACGGACCGCCGAGCCCGCGGCGATCGATCAGCCCGCCGACCAGCACGATGCCGATCAGCGAGCCCAGCATGAACGCCGTGAACACCCAGCCGTACAGCTCGATGCCGTTCAGCTCGTCCGCGACGATCGGCATGATCGTCGACACCGCGAGGGCCTCGAACGCGACGAGCGTGATGGTGAGGACGAGCCCGAAGGTGAGGCTGCGCCGGCCCGGCGACCACAGACCGCCGCCATCGGTCGTCGCGGTCCGGCGTTGGCTCACTGTCATGGTCCAAGTGTGCCGCGGTTGTCCGGACCGTGCCGCGGCGGCCGGCACCCAGCGCGGTCAGCCGGTTCAGCCAGATACGACGGGCTCCGCGCGCAACCGCGCGACCACGGCACGGGTCAGCTGCCACGCTCGATCCGGACCCGTCGGCACGCGGATCCGGACCTGGTTCGACGCGAACGTCACGTCGGTGGGACGGACACCCGGTACGCCTCCCTCGCCGAGCAGCCGCATCGCGGCCGAGCGAGTCAGCCCCGCGCCGAACCGCACGACGAGGCGGCCCTCCTCGCGCGAGATCGAGGACACCCCAGCCACCTCGGCGGCGAGCCGCAGCTCGGCGACCTCGACCAGTCGCTCGACCGACGCCGGCATCGGACCGAACCGATCCGTGACCTCCTGCCGGAACGCGGCGATGTCAGCGGCCGTCCGAGCCCGCGCCAGCCGTCGATACAGTTCGAGCTTCTGGGCCTCGTCGGGAACGTAGTCGTCGGGCAGGTGCGCATCGACCGGTAGGTCGACGACCGCCTGCGGCGCAACGACGATCGGGGCGCGGCCCTCACGCGACGCCTTCTGTGCCTCGACCGCCTCGGCCAGCATCCTCGAGTACAGGTCGAAGCCGACCGCCGCCATGTGCCCCGACTGCTCCGCCCCGAGGATGTTCCCTGCGCCGCGGATCTCGAGGTCGGAGAGCGCGATCTGGAAGCCCGCCCCCAGCTCCGACGCGTTGAAGATCGCCTGGAGCCGTTTCCGCGCCTCGTCGGACAGTCGCTCGCGGCGTCGATAGAGCAGGTAGGCATACGCCCGCCGGGACGATCGACCGACCCGCCCGCGGAGCTGATAGAGCTGCGCCAGCCCGAGCGTGTCCGCGCGATCGATGATGATCGTGTTGGCGTTGGGGATGTCCAGGCCCGACTCGATGATCGTCGTGGAGACCAGAACGTCGGCCTCGCCGGCCGCGAACGCGATCATGACCTTCTCGAGGGTGCCCTCCGGCATCTGGCCGTGGCCGACCACGAACCGGGCGTCGGGCAGCAGCCGGCGGAGCTGCTCGGCCTGCGCCTCGATCGTCTCCACCCGGTTGTGGACGTAGAACACCTGGCCGCCACGGTCGAGCTCACGGAGCATCGCATCGCGCACCAGCCCGGCCGACGCCTCAGCGACGCGCGTCTGGATCGGCAGGCGATCCTCGGGCGGTGTCTCGATCACCGACAGGTCGCGGATACCCGCCATCGCCAGGTTCAGGGTCCGCGGGATCGGGGTCGCCGACAGCGTCAGGACATCGACCTCCTGGCGGAGCTGCTTCAGCCGTTCCTTGGCGGCGACCCCGAAGCGCTGCTCCTCATCGACCACGACCAGGCCGAGATCCTTGAACCGCACGTCCTTCGACAGCAGTCGATGCGTGCCGATCACGATGTCGACCGACCCGTCCGCCAGCCCGGCGAGCGTGGCCGCCTGCTCCTTGGGCGGGACGAACCGTGACAGCAGCCGGACCTCGATGGGGAACGCCGCGAACCGCTGGCTGAAGGTGGTGTGGTGCTGCGCCGCCAGGACGGTGGTCGGCACGAGGACGGCGACTTGCCGCCCGTCCTGGGTCGCCTTGAACGCGCCACGCAGGGCCACCTCGGTCTTGCCGTAGCCGACATCGCCGACGACCAGCCGGTCCATCGGCACCGAGCGCTCCATGTCGGCTTTGACCTCGGCTGTCGCCCGGAGCTGGTCGATCGTCTCCTCGTACGGGAACGACGCCTCCATCTCGCCCTGCCAGGGCGAGTCCGGCATGAAGGCGTGGCCGTCGGCATCCTCGCGTGCCGCGTACAGCGCCAGCAAGTCGTCGGCGAGCTCGGCTACCGCCTTCCTGACCTTCTGCTTGGCACGCAGCCACTCGGTGCCGCCAAGCTTGCTGAGGGCCGGTCGCTCGCCGCCCGCATACCGGGTGACTCGGCCGATCTGCTCGACCGGCACGAAGATCCGGTCGTTGCCGGCGAAGGCGAGCTCGAGGTAGTCGCGCTCCTCCCCGGCGCCGCCGCGCCGAAGCATCTGCTGGTAGCGCGCGACCCCATGGTCGATATGGACGACCAGGTCGCCCGGCGCGAGCCGCTCGAGGAGGTCGCGCGGGACGACCCGGCGCAGGGCCTTCGGTCGGCGGACCCGGACGGTCCCGAACAGCTCGCGGTCGGTGACGAACGTGACGCCATCGGGCCCACCGGCGAAGCCACCATTGAGACTCCGCCCCACGAGAGCGATGGCGCCCGGTGGTGGTGGGGCCTCGATGCGATCGACGACCCCGACGCTGTGACCCGCCTCCTCGAGAATCTCCGCCAGGCGAGGCGCCTGGTCGGAGGCGAGCACGATGCGGGCGCCGTCCTCGCGCCACGCCTCGACGGCGTCCGCCAGGCGTCCGGCCCGTCCCAGCGGCAAGGTCGGCTCGCGCCAGCCGAACAGGTCGCCCGAACTGCGGGCGCTGCTCGCCATCGCGACGTCGGCCGGCGGCTCCGACTCCCAGGTCAGCTCAAGCGTCCGCGACGCGACCAGGCGTTGCTTCCATTCGCGGGGCGGGAGGTACGTCGAGGGCCAGTCCTTCGGCAGCTCCCCGGCCTCGACGAGCTCGGCGCGCCGCTCATCGGCCTGGCGCCATAGGAAGGACGCTGCCTCTGCGATGTCACCGGGCTCGTCCAGGATCAGGACCGTGCCCGGATCGATGTGGTCGAGCGCGGTCGCGGGGGCGAGGTGGGCGGCCCAGATCTCGGCGGCGTCGCCCACCTGAAGGGCCCGCGAGGCCGCTGCCGCATCGCCCACGCCGTACGCCCGGGCTGCATCCGAGCCGTCCGTCGGGTGCGGGCGGCGTAGCGGGTCGTCGGTCGTGCCCTCGAACCGGGCCAGGTCGCCGGTGAGTCGCTCGGAGAGGCGAGATGCACGACGCCCGAGGCGCTCGCGGATCGCGGCCACGCCCGTGGTCGGAAGGAGGAATTCCGACGCGGGGAGGAGCACCGCGCGTTCCACCTTGCCGGTCGTCCGCTGGTCGGTCGGGTCGAACGCCCGCAGCGAGTCGATCTCGTCGCCGAAGAACTCGATCCGGATCGGCAGGTCCATCGATGGCGGGAAGACGTCAACGATGCCACCCCGCCTGGCGAACTCCCCGCGACCGGCCACCTCGGTCACCGGCGAGTAGCCGAGCTGGAACAGGTCGCGCAGCAACGCGTCCTGGTGGAGCCGTGCCCCGACGCGCACTTCACGGGCGTCGTCCGGCAGGTCGCCCGGGGCGATCGTGTGCTGCAGGAGCGCCTGGACGCTGGCGACGAGGACCCGCGCCCGACCGTGCCGCCATGCCGCCAGCGCCGCCACCCGTGCCGCCGTCTCGTCGGCGACCAGCTCACTCCGCTCGTAGGCCAGCGCCGTCCGGGGATCGATGACCGCCACCAGCGACGGATCGCCGAGCCATGCCTGCAGCTCCTCGGCAACGCGGTCGCCGATCTCGGCGTCCCTGCCGATCCACACGATCCGTTCGCCGAGCGCTAGTGCCGCCGCAAGGTAGGACTTGGCCCCGTGAGGGACCGCCACGACTCCGGCATGCCGCCCGACCCGGCCGATGTCGCCGGCCGACCCGAGCCGCTCTCGGATCGTGGCGAACGAGCCAGTCGCGGCAAGGAGAGGCGGCAGCGCCGACAGATCGGGAAGGCGATGTCCGGAACGCCGAGGCTCCTCGGTGGGACGCGGGCGCGGCGCCTGCCGCACGGCCGCCCGACGAGCGTCCTCGACCTCCGCATCGACCGCGCCCACGTCGAAGTCGACGGCCTCGTCATCGGCTGGTCGGGCGTGCCGTTGTGCGAAGTCGGCCGCGACTCGTTCGGCGATCTTCCGCTCGCGTCCGCGCCGACCTCGGAGCGGTTGGCGTGTCGACTCAGGCATCGGGCGTCCCGTCCCGCCTCGGGAGGACCCGCCGCCAGCCGGTGCGCGTCCGTCGGATGCCCTCCTCGTCGGGCGGACCGTCGACTTCGCCGGGCGCCGCGAGGAGCGAGACGTCGGCCTCGCGCAGTTGGAAGGTGTTGAAGCGATTGGCGGCCTTGCTCGTACCGTCGCGGGCCCAGGCCTCGACGCCGTCGGCGGCTGCATCGAGCAGCTCATCGAGCCGCTGGGCCTCGTCCGGCTCGAAGCGCGACAGGACGTGGTCGCGCGCATTCCTCACCGGATCGCCGATGCCGATCCGGAATCGGCTGAATTTCTCGGTGCCGAGCTCGTCGACGATCGATCGCAGGCCGTTGTGGCCGCCGTGACTGCCCGATTCCCGGAACCGCAGCTTCCCGAAGGGCAGGGCGAAGTCGTCGGCGACGATCAAGAGGTCCCCGAGGGGCGCGTGCTCCCGGGCCAGCACCTTGCGGACCGCGAGACCCGAGTCATTCATCCAGGTCAGTGGCTTCACGAGGGTCAGGTCGAGCCCCTCGTGGCGACCCATGACGACGTTGGAGGCGTCGCGCTGGCGGCCACGGCCCGACCAACCGGCACGCTCCGCGAGCCGATCGAGCACGAGCCAACCGATGTTGTGACGCGTCCCGGCATACCGCTCACCCGGATTGCCGAGCCCGACGACGACCTTCACGTTCCTTGCCTGACCTGCCTGCGGACAGCACGACGCGGCCCGAATCCCGTCCGCCGGGCGACGTCACGACATCGCCCGAGCCGCAGGAGGGCCGAGCGTCGATGGTACCCGCCGGCGCCACGGACCGCCGGTCAGGGGCGGACCCAGCGGGCGCAGCCCGCCGCGCCGGCCGACCAACCCCTGCGCGATGCGCCGATTTCGTCGCATCTCAAGGCGAGATCGAGATCGGCGCCGGCGCTGCCGCACGCCGATCCGATCGCCGGGGACCCGAGATACGCCTCCGGTGAGCGTCGATCCGTATTCTCGGACCCGAAACCGCCGAAATCGTCGGATCGATTTGCGCGGGCGTCGCGCGCGTCGGTCGAGCCACCCCGCCGATTGGAGGACCTGATGCCGAACTTCCTGCCCACCCTCACGCGTTCCCAGAATGAGATGGCGCACTGCCTCCAGGATCACATCGTCGAGCTCGGGCTCATGACCGACGAGTTCCTGGTCATCTGGTCTGCCGTGGACGATCCGCAGGCGACCGCGGCCACCATCCGCCGGCGCCTTGGGCTGCGCCAGTCGACCTTCACGAGCATGGTCGCCAGACTCGTCGCGCGGGGCTACCTCAGTACGCGGACATCGATGCGCGACCGGCGGACGAGGTATCTCATCCCGACCCGCCCGGGGCTGACTGCGGTTCGGATCGCGAGGATGATCCATCTCGATCTCGAGGAGCTGGCCCGACCCTATGACGCTGTCGAGACCTCCCGGGGGCTCGGGCGGCTCGCCTTGCTTATCAGCCGGCTGCCCGAGCCGATCCTCATGGAAGACGGACTTCCGCTCGTCACCGCGTGACGGCGAGCAGTCGCTGTTCCAGGGCTCGCATCTCGCGCTCGTACGACGCAGTCGCATGGTCCCAGCCGCAGACGTGCAGCGTCCCGTGGGTCACCAGGAGGCGCAGCTCCTCGGATGGCGACCACCGGACATCGCCGGTCTGGCCGCCGCTGCCTTGAGCGGCCTGCTCGATCGCGCGCTCGACCGACACGACGATGTCGCCGAGGTGGATACGACTGCCGGGCGGCCGCGGGATGGCGGGCGCGGCGGCTCCCGAGGTGAACGACGAGGGTGGCAGCAAGGGAAAAGACAGGACGTCCGTCGGTCCTGCGTGGCCCATGTGCTCGACGTTCAGGGCCGCCAGCTCCGCATCGTCGGTGAGGATCAGGCCGATCGACGCTGGGGACGGGGCATCGATCCCATCGAGCGCCGTGGCGATGGTGCGCGCCAGGCTGGCCGCCGATGCCGGCGAGCGGATGCCGTCGCGCACGTCGATGTCGATCCGCCACGGCCGGTGGTAGATCGACCGGGTCACGAGGCGGGTCGGTCGTCTCCGGCGCCCGCCGAGCCGCCCACCAGCCCGCTCGGCGAGCCGCCTGCCGCCTGTGCCCGGCGCGATTCGAGCTCGACGACCGTGTTCTGCGGGTAGGCGATGCGCGTGTGGTACATGCCGAGGAGCTGCGCCACGAATGCGTCCTTGATCAGCTCCAGGTCACGGAAGGTCAGGTCGCACTCGTCGAACTGGCCGTCGGTGATCCGCTCGTCGATGATGCGCGACACCATCGCCCGGATGGAGGGCTCGTCGCGGGAGACCAGCGAGCGAACGGACGCCTCGACGCTGTCGGCGAGCATGATCAGCGCTGCCTCCCGGGTCTGGGGCTTGGGGCCGGCATGCCGGAACTTGCGCTCGTCGACCGCCGCGGCCGCTTTGGCGCCTTCGGACGTGCCCAGGCCGCCGAATGCCTCCGCCGCACGCTCCCGCGCGCGAGCCAGGAAGTAGCTCATGACCGCCGTCCCGTGGTGCTGCGGGATGTACGCGATGAGCGCCTTGGGCAGCCGGGCGGCGTAGGCGGTATCGATGCCATCGGCGACGTGCTGCTTGAGGATCTGGGCGCTCACCTCGGGCTCCAGCTGGTCGTGGATGTTCTCGCCGCCCGCCTGGTTCTCGATGAACGCCAGTGGGTTCGAGAGCTTGCCGACGTCGTGGTAGTAGGCGGCGACACGGGTGACGAGCGAGTCGGCCCCGATCGCTTCAGCAGCCCGTTCCGCCAGATTGCCGACCATCAAGGAGTGGTGGTAGGTCCCGGGTGTCTCGACCAGGAGGCGACGCAGGAGCGGCTGCGACGGGTTCGCCAACTCGAGCAGCTGGAAGACGGTGAGGATGCCGAAGGCCGATCCGAGCACCGCGAAGGTGCCGACTGCCACCACAGCGGAGCCGGCCGCGGACGCACCTGAGGCGAACCACAGCTCGAGGACGCCGCGGATATCACGTGTGCCGAGCAGTGAGAAGACCGACACCACGAGCGCATTGACGATGAACACCGCGATCGCGGCCTGCACGAAGACCTGGAGTCGATCGCCCTTGCGGACCGTCAGGATGCCGGCCAGACCACCGAGGAAGATGTAGGTCGCGAACTCGAGCGACGAGCCGGCGAGGGCCCCACCGACGATGGCGATGATGGCCATCACGATGGTCGCCACGGAGGCATCGAGCAGGATCACGAGGACCATGCCGATGGCCGCGGTTGGCAGGAAGTACCCGAGCAACTCGCGTCCCGCGGTCACCTTCAGGGCGACGGCCGTGCCGACGAGCAGCAACCCGATCAGCAACAGCACGTTGCCGCGGTGCCAAAGGACGGGGCGGAACCGCCAGATCCAGGTCAGCAACATCGCGACCGTCAGGACCGCGAGCAGGAACCAGCCCGCGAATGCCGCGACGTCGAGCGGCGCGTCCACGCCGAGTCCGAGGGCCTCGATGACCTCGAGATCGGCGGCCGTCAGCGGCGTCCCGTTGCGCACGACCACCTCGCCCTGGGCGATCTCGACGCGGACGGGCTGGACGACCTCGGCCGCACGATCACGCGCCTGATCGGTCAGCGTCTGATCGAACGACGAGTTCGGCACGATCAGCGGCCGGATCAGCTCGCCGGCCAGCATCCGCTCCGCCTCGTCGAGGTCGCCACCCATGCGGCCGCTGATGGTCGCCCTGGCATCGGCGACTTCCGTGTCGCGCAGCTCTGTTCGCAGCGTGCCATCGAGGACCCGCGCCGCCTCGGTGCGGACGGCCGCCCAGCGGGGAGCGTCGATCGCCTGGAGCGTGGCCTGGGCAGTGGCGGTCAGTCCGGGGATCGCGGTTTCGAGGAGCGCCATCCGCTCCTCCGCGGTGAGATCCGTCGCGAACGCCGTGTCGACCCGACCCACCCGCTCGGTGAACGCTGTGGCCTGCTCGTTGGCGATGGCGATCGCATTCTCGGCCGTGAAGTCGAACTGGAACGGGACCGCCGCCCGTGCCGTCGTCCGCGCCTCTTCGGTGAGCGTCTGGCTTTCGAACGAGAGCGCACGCGGGGCGGTCAGGTCCTCGCGGACGACCTCGCCCGCTTCGTAGCGCACCGGGTCGGAGGGCAGCAGGTCGACCGCCAGGATGGCCGTGAGCACGACGATCAACGCCGTCGCGGCGACCCCCAGGCGGACGGCGTCGTTGCGGGTGAATCGCGCCAGAGCGGGGGCGCGCTGGGTCAGCATCAGTGGCCGCTCACGTCATGACCGGCGAGGTCGGCCTTCGCCAGGGCGCTCGCGACCCGCCCGCTGACGACCTTGCCGTCGGCGCGGCCGCGCGTCTTCGGGGCGAGCCAGCCCATGACCTTGCCAAGGTCGCGGGCGCTCGTGGCCCCGGTCGCGGCGATGGCCTCATCCACGAGGCTGTCGACCTCGGCTTCGGATAGGGCCTGCGGCAGGTACTCGGCCAGGATGTCGATCTCGGACTGCTCCTTCGCGGCGAGGTCCGCCCGGCCGCCCTTGGTGTACGCCTCGACCGACTCGCGACGGGTCTTGACCTCCCGGGTCAGCACGCCCAGGTACTCGTCGTCGGTGACCGGACGCCCCTCGCGCTTCTCGATCGCGTAGGCGGCGTTGGTGGCCATGCGCAGGACGTCGCGGCGCAGGGCGTCACCGCCGCGCATCGCGGCGGTGATGTCGGACTGGATGCGTTCCTGAAGGGACACCGGTCTGGCTTACCTCGGGCGGTCGTGCGAGACGCCCGCGGGGTCGCAGGTTGTCGGCAGCGGTGCGATCCCGCTCAGCCGGCCTGCGTTCGGGCGTTCTTCTTGCGCTTTGCTTCCTTGCGCTTGCGCTTCACGGACGGCTTCTCGTAGTGCTCGCGTCGGCGAGCCTCGGCGAGGATGCCGCTCTGCTGGATCTTCTTGTTGAAGCGACGCAGGGCGCTCTCGAACGTCTCGTTCTCCCCTACTCGGACTTCAGCCAATCGGTGTTCACCTCCTTCGACCAGGGTCTCGTGTGCGTCGTCCTGATGCGCGGCCGACCGATCGGGACGCGGGCTCGAGCGGCCAGGGCCGCAGAGCCGCCGGAGTCTACCCGAGGGGTCCGGGGTGGTCAAACGGCCGAAAACGCCCTCGACCGAGCGTCGTACGATGCGGCGACCCGCCACGTCGCAACCACCCAACGGAAGTCGGCGATGCCCGGAACGCTGCTCGATCTGCTCGGTTCTGCCGTCACCCGCTATGGCGAGCGGCCGGCACTCGGCGTGCGCCATGACGATGGGTCGACGACGACCTGGACCTACCGCGAGCTAGACCGACGGGCGCGCATCGCGGCATGGCGGCTGCGGGCGCTGGACCTCGAACCGGGCGACCGCGTCCTGACCTGGAGTCCGTCGACACCGGAATTGCCGGCGGCCTACTACGGCGCCATGCACGCGCGACTGGTGCTCGTCCCCCTGGACCTGCGGATGTCGCCGGACGCGGTCGAGATGATCGTCCGGGCATCGGGAGCCCGGCACCTGATCCTGGGCACGGGTCGCGACGCACCCGATCCGCGCGAGGCCGGGCTGACGGACTTCCCGACCACCACGGTCGATGCGCTCGCCGCAGAGCCCGTCGACGGCGACCCCGCGTTCCCGCCTGACTGGGAGGCGCGCCAGGCGTCGTGGGGTCGCCCCGCCGCCGACGAAGTCTTCGAGCTGGTCTTCACGAGCGGGACCACCGGCACGCCGAAGGGCGTGATGCTGGCCCACGACAACGTCGTCGCATCGATCGAGACCTTCCACCGGATCATCCCGCCGATGGACCACCGCATCGTGTCGCTGCTGCCGCTGTCGCATCTGCTCGAGCAGGCCGTGGGGCTGTACTACGCGCTCGACGTCGGGGCGGACGTGCTGTATGTCCGGAGCCGGAACCCGCGGGTGATCTTCGACGCGCTGCGCGACCACCGGGTGACGAGCATGATCGTCGTCCCCCAGGTGCTCGACCTGTTCTGGAGTGCCATCGAGCGCGAGGTGGCGAAGCGTGGTCGGACCCGCTCGTTCGACCGGCTGCGCGGCATCGCCCGGAGGCTGCCGGTCGCGATCCGTCGCCTGCTGTTCCGCAGCGTCCACGCCCAACTCGGTGGGCACTTCCGGTTGTTCCTGTCGTCCGGGGCCTTCCTGCCGCCGGCCCTCCAACAGGCCTGGGAGGACATCGGCGTCACAGTCCTGCAGGGCTACGGCGCGACGGAGACCGGCACCGGTTCGTGCACCACGCTCGACGACCACGGGCTCGGGACGGTCGGGCGCGTGCCCGCTGGCATCGACATGCGCCTCGCCCCCGACGGGGAGATCCAGTTCCGCGGTCGTACCGTGTTCACGGGCTATTGGAATGCGCCCGATCTGACGGCCCAGGCCTTCACCGATGACGGCTGGTACCGGACCGGCGACCTCGGGCGGTTCGATGAGGACGGTCGACTGATCCTGAGCGGTCGACTGAAGGACATGATCGTGTTGCCGAACGGCTTCAACGTCTATCCGGAAGACATCGAGAACGCGCTGCGCATCGCGGGCGTCCGGGACGCGGTCGTCCTCGAGACCGAACCGGGGCGGATCGAGGCGGTCGTGCTGGCGCTCCAGGACGAGGAGCCGGCCGCGACCAAGACCCGCATCGACACGGCGGTCAAGGCCGCGAACACGACGCTCGGCCAGAACCAGCGGATCGTCGGCTGGCGGCTGTGGCCGGGCGAGGACTACCCGCGGACGCATACCCTCAAGATCAAGCGCGATCCGATCCGGCAGTGGGCCAAGGCGGGCGGCTAGACGGCCAAGGCAGGCGGCCAGTCGGCCGGCCGCAGACCAAGCGGCGCGACAGGCGACCTCAGGACGGGACCGGCACGCCCGTGCCGAGGGTTTCGAGGGCCGTCTGGATGTCAGGCTGGAGCGGGTCTTCCGCCCCTTCGGGCACCCACGAGTACATGACGACGGTCGGTCCGACGAGGCGGATGATGTGGCGCGCCCCCTGTGCGGACTGGACCTTGGCCGGGCCCGTCGCGAGGTAGGCCGCCTGGGCGCCGGCGGCGTCGGAGGCCGTCGTCGGATCGGGGAACTCGTAGACCACGATGAAGCCTTCCTGTGGCGCCTGGGGAAGGATCACCTGGTAGAGCGCCCGGGGCGTGGTCGTGAAGCGTGTGTCCTCGGGCGGGCGGAATGGCGCCTGCGAGTCCTGGAGGACGAGATTCTTCGTGCCGAGCGCGCGGACGAGCTCGGCGCGGGTCTGGGCGACCACCGGACCGGCAGCTCCGGTGGCGCCCTGGCTCGGCTGGACGGGGCCGGGCGTGGGGACAGTGGCAGTGCCGCCCGGGGCGCACGCCGCGAGCAGGAGCGCCAAAGCGACCGCCAGGGTCAGCCGGGCGGCCATTCGAACGCGCGACCACCCATGAGGTGGATATGCAGATGGTCGACCGACTGACCGCCCCACCGCCCCACGTTGGACACGAGCCGGTAGCCCGACTCGGCGATGCCCTCGGAGCGGGCGAGGTCCGCGGCGACGGCGAAGATGTGACCGACCATCGGGCTGTCCTCGTCGCCGAGGTCGAGCGCCGATGCGACGTGGCGCTTCGGCAGCAGCAGGATGTGCGTCGGGGCGCGCGGAGCGATGTCCCGGATGGCGAGGACCACGTCGTCCTCGTGCACCTTGGTCGACGGGAGCTCACCCGCGACGATCCGGCAAAACAGGCAGTCAGTGGCCATCAGAAGCTCGGTTTAGTGCTCATCAGGAACCCGATGACACCGACGAGACCGGCCATCAGGTACGAGACGTAGCGCTGGCGCTTCGCGCGCTCGAGCCAGACCTGGTCATCGGCCGCGGCCTTGATCCCGATGAGTCGGCGCAGGTTGGGGCGCTGGATGAAGAACGCCAGCCCGAGGTTCACGGCGTAGATCGCCAGCGCGACGAGCAGCCACGGCTGCTGGAGGATCGCTGGTCCGAGGGCCAGGATCAGGCCGACGCCGGTGATCGCCAGGCCCGTGCCGATGATCATCGTCCCGTGCGACTGGCCCCACAGCAGGACGCGGACGACCCCGCTCTCGGAGTCGACCGCGGCCCTCCGCGTCCGCAGGGCGAACGGCAACAGGAGCGACGGCAGGAACAACCCGATCGCCAGCGCGATGTGCGTCACGAGCAGCACCGGGACGAAGGTGGTCGGCATCCGGCCGATCGTACCAGCGGCCATCGTTCAGGGCCGTCGGAGCTCCACGGCGACCCAGTCACCCTCGTCCGAGCGGCCGGTAACCTGCAGGCCGGCCGCCAGGAACGCGGTCGTCACCTCGGTCTCGCGGTCCGCGATGATGCCCGATGCCAGGAGCGTCCCGCCCGGCCGCAGCTCAGCGCAGAGGCGGGGCGCCAGTGGGATCAGGACACCGGCGACGAGGTTGGCGAGGACGACGTCGAACGGTCCGGACCCTGATGGCAGCGACCCCTCGCGCGCGTGCACGCGACGCCCCAGTCGGTTCCGCCGGGCGTTCGCGATCGTCGAGGTCACGGCGATCGGGTCGGTGTCGACTCCGAGCGCCGACCCGGCACCCAGCGTCAGCGCAGCGATCGACAGGATCCCCGAGCCGCAGCCGACGTCGAGGACGCGAGCCCCGGCGAGCCGACCGTCGTCAGCCAGCGGTTCGAGTGCCGCGAGGCACAGCCGAGTCGTCGGGTGGAGGCCGGTCCCGAACGCCATGCCCGGGTCGAGGGCGAGGACGACATCGGTCGGACCGGCCCGATGGCGCCGCCAGGTCGGCCGGATGACCAGGCGGCGGCCGATGCGCATGACCGGGAAGTAGGCCTTCCAGGCCTCGGCCCAGTCGGCCTCATGGACGACGCGCGTCTGGACCTCGCCGATCTGTCGCAGCCCGAACGCCTGCAGGTGGCCGAGGGCGTCGGCGACCTGGGCCGCGGCGCGCTCGGCAGCCCTCGCCGCGGACGGATCTCCCGCCGGCACATACCCGCGGACGACAGCCGGCCGGGTCGGATCGATCCGCGCACCGAGCCCCTCATCGACGAGGTCGTACGCCGGCTCGACGGTGGTCCCACCGCTGGCCACCCGGCCGAGGATCTCGCTGACCGCCTCGACCGCTTCGGGGTCGGCCTCGACGGCCAGTTCCAGCCAGGCGCCGTCGGCCGCCGGCGTCACCCCAGGCCGAGCTTGTCGAGGATGCCGCCGCCCGGCGCCGAGACCGTGTCGCCGGATTCCTTGGCGAACGCCTCGAGCAGCTCGCGCTGCTTCTTCGACAGCTTCTTGGGCACCTCCACGTCGACCAGCACGTGCAGGTCGCCACGCGACCCGGCACGGCGCAGGTGGGGAACGCCCTTGCCCCGCAGCCGGATGGACGTGTCGGGTTGCGTGCCGGGCTTGATCTCGACCTCCTCCTCGCCGTCGACCGTCGGCACGGTGATCGTCGTCCCGAGCGCCGCCTGGGCGATCGAGATACGCGCCTCGTAGTACAGCTCGGTGCCGTCCCGCCGCAGCGACGGATGCGGCGCGACGTGGACCGCCACGTACAGCGAGCCGGGCGGGCCTCCGCGCGGTCCGACCTCGCCCTCGTTGGTCAGCCGGATCTGGTGACCCTCGTCGATGCCGGCCGGGATCGACACGCGGAGTGTTCGCTTGCGCTCGACGCGGCCCTCTCCGTGGCACGTCGGGCATGGATCCTCGACGATCTTCCCCTCGCCCCGGCAGCGCGGGCACGCGCTGACGTTGACCATCTGTCCGAGCATGGTCTGGCGCACGCTGCGGACCTCGCCGCGGCCCTCGCACTGGGGGCACGTGATCGGTTCGCTGCCGGGCGCCGCCCCGGTGCCGGAGCAGGTCTCGCAGTGCGCGAGCGATCGGAACTCGATCTCCTTCTCCGTGCCCTTGACCGCTTCCTCGAACGTGATGCGCAGGTCGTAGCGGAGGTCCGAGCCCGGCAGCGGGCGACCTCGTCTGGTGGACCCTGTGGCTGACCCACCGAAGAAGGCATCGAAGATGTCGCTGAACCCGCCGAACCCCTCGAAGCCCTCCCCGGCGGCGCCGCCATCGACCCCTGCCTGACCGAACATGTCGTAGCGCTGTCGACGTTCGGGGTCGGACAGGATCTGGTAGGCCTCGCTGGCCTCCTTGAACCGGGCGGGCGCCTCGGGATCCTTGTTGACGTCGGGGTGCCACTGCTGGGCGAGCTTGCGGTAGGCGCGCTTGATCTCGGCGTCGCTCGCTCCGCGCGGGACGCCGAGGACCTCGTACAGGTCGCGTTCAGTGGTGGCCATCGCGCCGAAAGTCTACGAGAGGGCCATGGCTTTGGCCGCGGTGATGACTTCGTCGAGCATCCGCGGCGTCAGCTTGCCGGTGAACGTGTTCTGCTGGCTCGGGTGGTAGGTGCCGATGAGCCGGTTCGGGCCGACCTCGACCATCGCCCCGTGACCGAACCGCGGCTTGCGCGGCAGCCGGTGCCCGTTCGTCGCGACAGCCCGAAGCGCGGCATCCCAGCCGTACGCGCCGAGCGCGACGATGACCCGCACGTGGTGCAGGAGCGCCAGTTCACGAGCGAGGTACGGGGCGCACTGGTCGCGCTCCTCGGGCGTCGGCTTGTTGGCCGGTGGGGCGCAGCGGACGGCTGCCGCGATGTACGCGCCGGTGAGCGTCAGGCCGTCGTCGGCGCGGCGGCTGGCCGGTCGGTCGGCAAGGCCGGCGCGGTGAAGGGCCGCGAAGAGGAAGTCGCCCGAGGCGTCCCCGGTGAAGACCCGGCCCGTGCGATTGCCGCCGTGCGCCGCGGGGGCCAGCCCGACCAGCAGGATCCGCGCGTCGGGGTCGCCGAAACCCGGCACCGGCCGGCCCCAATACGTCTCGTCGCGGAATCGCGCCACCTTCTCGCGCGCGACCTCCTCGCGCCACGCGACCAGCCGAGGGCAGCGGCGGCAGACGACGACCTCTGCCGTGAGGGCCGCCAACGCGGCCCGATCGGTCACGTCAGCAGCAGCTTGTCGAGGCGTCGCGAGACGACGAACAGGCCGGCGAACCCGACGACCACGAGGTACACGATATGGACGATCAGGATCGGCGAGATGACCCCGATCGTGAGCGAGCGGATGAGGTCGACGCCCTGGTACAGCGGCGTGAGCTGGACGATGAAGCGGAGCGGCTCGGGATACGTCTCGATCGGATAGAACGTCGCCGAGAACAGGAACAGCGGAAGGACGACGAGCTGGATCAGGTCGAAGTCCTGCCAGGTCCTCATGAACGACGTCGCGGCCATGCCGACCGCCCCGAAGGCGAACCCGACGAGCAGGGCCGCCGGGACGGCGAACACGACCCACGGCGACACGATAAGGCCGAGCAGGATCAACACGACCATGAACCCGATGGCGTACAGCCCGCCGCGGATGAGCGCCCAGATCAGCTCGCCGACCGCGATGTCGCCTGCGGACAGGGGCGTGGCCAGGATGGCCGTGAACGTCTTGTTGTAGTGGAGCTTGAAGAAGAAGTTGAATGTGCTCTCGTTGATCGCTCCGTTCATGGCCGCGGTCGCCAGGAGCGCCGGCGCGACGAACAGCTGGTACGGGATCGGCTGACCATCGGGACCCGGGACGGTCCCGATGAGCGCCCCGAGGCCGAAGCCGATGCTGAGCAGGTAGAACAACGGCTCGAAGAAGCCGGACAGCAGCACCAACCACGTGTGGCTGTAGATGAAGATGTTGCGTTCGACCAGGCGCAGCGAACGACGACTGCCGATGAGCAGCGCCGAGGTCAGCGGCAGGGCGGTCATCCGCGGATCAGCTTCGCGTTCACGGTCCGGACCATGAGCACGGCCCCGACGACGGCGAAGGCGACGAGGATGCCGAGATGGATGAGGGCAAGCTCGATCGTCGGCTCTTCGCCGAGGGTGCCCAGGGACAGCCCGCGAGCGAGGACGACCCCGTGGTACAGCGGGGTCAACCACGCCAGCCCCTGCAGGAACGGTGGCAGTGCGTCGATCGGGTAGAAGGTCCCGGAGAAGAGGAACAGGGGCATGATCCCGAAGCGGAAGATCGCCGCGAACCGGTCGGGCGTGCGCTGGGTCGCGGCGAATGCCCCGATCGGTGTCGCGAACGCGAGACCCGTCAGCGCCGCGACCGGGATGGCCAGCAGGACGAGCGGCGATACCGCCGCGCCGAACAGGATGATCACGACGGTGAACACGCTGGCGATCAGCAGCAGTCGCGCTGCGAAGAACAGGATGTTGCCCAGGGCGACATCGCGGCCGGTGATCGGCGTCGCGAACATCGCGTGGTACACGCGGCTCCACACGAGACCGGCCATGATCGGGAACGTCGCTTCGAAGGACGCCGCCTGCATGCACGTCGCGACCAGCAGACCGGGGGCCAGGAACGCGATGTACGGCACGCCACCGAGGGACGCGTCGGTTGACGCATCGACATACCCCCCGAGGCCGAGCCCCATCGCGGCCAGGAACAAGACCGGTGTGAGGAACGAGCTGAACAGGCTCGCCCGGAACGTCCGACGGTAGGCGAGGAATCGATGCTCGAAGACGCGCGCGAAACCGGGTGACGGACGGACGACCGCGGCCATCAGTCGATCAGCGAGCGGCCGGTCAGGCGCAGGAAGACGTCCTCGAGCGACGACCGGCGGACGAGGACGGTCTCGGGCTCAAGCCCGCGCGCATGGGCTGCGGCGACGGCTGCCTCGCCGTCGTCCGCGTAGAGCAGGACACGATCGGGCAGTCGCTCGATGCGCTCGGCGAGGCCATCGAGCTGACCGTCGAGCGTCTCCTGGACGCCCGGGGCGAAGCGGAGCTCGGTCACCTCGCGGGTCGAGTACTGCTCGATCAGCGAGCGCGGCGAGCCCTCGGCCACGATCTTGGCCTTGTCCATCACGACGAGCCGGTCACAGAGCTGCTCCGCCTCGTCCATGTAGTGCGTCGTGAGGACGAGGGTCACGCCCCGTTGCTTGAGCCGGTACAGACGGTCCCAGAGCAGGTGGCGCGCCTGTGGGTCGAGCCCTGTCGTCGGCTCGTCGAGGAGCAGCAGCTCGGGCTCGTTGATAAGGCTCCGGGCGATGGTCAGCCGGCGTTTCATGCCGCCCGACATGTGCTCGACCTTGTCGTCTGCTCGCTCGGTCAGCTGAGCGAACTCCAGGAGCTCGTCGGCGCGACGACCGACGTCGGCGCGGCTCAGACCGAAGTAGCGGCCGTAGATCAGGAGGTTCTCGCGCACGGTCAGTTCGGTGTCGAGCGTGTCCTGCTGCGGCACCACGCCGAGACGCGCCCGGATACGCGGACCGTCACGGACAGGATCCATGCCGAGGATGGACAGGTCACCGCCACTGAGCGGCGAGACGCAGCCGATCATCCGCATCGTCGACGTCTTGCCGGCGCCATTCGGTCCGAGGAAGCCGAACAATTCGCCGGGCGCGACGTCGAAGTCGATGGCATCGACGGCGGTGAAGTCATCGAAGCGCTTCGTCAGCCCGCGGGCATGGATGAGCGGGGTCGAGTCGACCGACTCGAGCAGGTCCGGCATGGGCGGGCATGGTACCGCCGACCGTGCCATCCGGCTTGCCGCGAAAAACGTGCTACTACGAGGTAGCGGTATCTGATATGATCTCGGCGGACGCACCGACAACCGAACCAGGAGCCGGCCATGGCCACGATCCCGACACTCGCCGCCGAGCTGCTCGCCAAGGCACTCGTCGCGGAATTGACGGTCATCGACCCGACGGGTCGCCCGGTGACGTACCCACTTATCCCGCTGTGGGACGGCGAACGCGTCTACATGACGTCGTCGACCCTCTTCAGCCGCAAGCTCGAGCACATCGGCCACAACCCTCGCGTGTCGGTGTCCGTTTCGGATCCGGTGAGCGTCGACGGTCGGACGGATCGGGTCACGGTCCAGGGCGACGCGCGAGTCATCGCCGACGACCCGCACGGTGGCTGGGAACGACTGCTGCCGATCTGGTCGGCCAAGGAGCCGGCCATCGTCTCGTTCCTCAAGGCGCGTGTCGCGCTGCCCTTGTTCTTCGAACGCGCGCTCATAGAGATCGTCCCGCGCCGCGTCCTGTACTGGCCTGACGGCGACACGACGATCGCGCCCCAGGTCACGGACATCGAGAAGGCGGCCGCGTGATGCGCTCGACCCCTGCGCTCGACGCCCGCGCCGGTCTCGAAAAGCTGGCGACCTACCCGTTCCAGATCGCAACGTGGGTGGACGACACGGGCTACCCGGTGTCGGTGACGGTCCAGGCCACCATCGACCCGGGCAGCCAGGTCGCGACGTTCGCGCCCCCCGCGGGTCTGGCCGTGCCGACCGATCGCGACGTGTCGCTGACCGGATCGCACATCCGGCCACAACCCGGCTACGGCTACGACGAGCGGCGCCACGTGACGGTATGGGGCCGCGTGTCGCCCGGCATCCGCCCCGACACGATGGCGCGCGTGATGACCCTGATCGGTCGATCGGCCTGGGGCTGGGACGAATCGGAAACGCCGTTCTTCGAGTACTCCGAACGATCGGTGCCGCGCTCGCGGCGCTATTTCGACGCCCTGTCCGCCGAGCGCGGGACGCCGGTCAAGCCGCGACTCTCGTTCGGCTTCCTGACCCTGCGCGCGACGCGCCTGCCGTTTCTGACCGCCACGATCGTGCCGGTCGTCCTGGGCATCGCGATCGCGGCGAGCCACGGCTCGTTCGACCTCGCGGCGGCTGCGCTGACCGTGATCGGTGCCGCGTTCGTCCAACTCGGCCTGAACGTCGCCAACGACGTGTTCGACGCTGTCCAGGGCGCCGACGACGCGAACGTGACCCCGACCCAGTTCAGCGGCGGCTCACGCGTGATCCAGTACGGACTCGTGTCACTGCGGCGCATGGCCTCGATCGCAACGGGGTTCTACGTGGCCGCGGCCCTCGTCGGCCTGATCCTGCTCGCGACCCACGGGTCGCTCGCGCTGCTGGTGATCGGGATCGTCGGGTTCGTCGTGTCGCTGGGGTACACCGCGCCGCCGCTCAAGTTCGTCTATCGCGGGCTCGGCGAGGTCGCCGTCGCGCTCGGGTTCGGTCCGCTGATGCTGCTCGGTGCCTATGTCGTACAGACTGGCGGGCAGCTCGCCTGGGAGCCGTTCGTGGCGTCGATCCCGATCGCCCTCCTCGTCGCGCTGATCCTCTATGTCAACGAGATCCCCGACCGACGCGGCGATGCCTATGCCGGCAAGCGGACGCTGCCCGTGCGCTTCTCGCGCTCGACCATCGTCACGGGCTACAACGTCGCGGCCGCCGCGGCGTATGTCGCGGTCGCGGGTGGGGTGGCGGTCGGCCTGCTGCCGATCCCCGCGCTGCTGATGTTGCTCACGATCCCGCTAGCCCGGCGTGTCTCGTCCGGTCTGACGCCGAACTACGACAACCCGTACGGCCTGATGGCATTCATGGGCGTCAACGTCCGGTTGCATCTCGCCGCGGGCGCGCTGCTGCTGGTGGCCTACGTGATCGTGATCGCGACGATGGCGTTCGCTCCCGGGGTGGACCTCTTCCTGGGCTGACGATGGTCGGCCGGATCGCTCCCGCCTCCGTGGGCCGGGTGAGTCGGAGGTAAGCGCACCTCGCGACACTGGCCACCATGGATACGGTCCGGATCGGCCTGTCGATGCGTGCCCTCCGTCGACGACGAGGCCTTAGCCAGGAGCGACTCGCGAGGCTCGTCGGGGTATCGCGCTCGACGATCGCACGCATCGAGCGTGGGCGCGCGGATCGTGCGACGGTGCGAACCCTGATCCGGGTCGCGGACGCGCTCGACGCCACCGTGAACGTACGCGTCCTGTGGCACGGCGAGGCACTCGACCGACTCCTCGACGCCGAGCATGCCGATCTGAGCGACGCCGTCCTGAGGTTGCTGCGGGACACGGGATGGGACCTCGCGACCGAGGTCTCGTTCAACATCCGTGGCGAGCGAGGGACGATCGACATCCTCGCCTTTCACCCGGAGACCGGTTCACTCTTGGTCGTCGAGATCAAGTCGGTGGTACCGGACCTGCAGGCTACCCTCGGGACGCTCGACCGGAAGGTCCGGCTCGCAACCGTGATCGCCCGCGAACGGGGTTGGCGCGTGCAGACGACCTCGCGGTTGCTGGTGTTGCCGGACGATCGGACTGCACGACGTCGGATCGAGCGACATGCCGCGATCTTCGAGGCTGCGCTGCCGTCACGCACCGCGGCGGTCCGCCGCTGGCTCAGGTCACCGATGGGGAGCCTGGCCGGCGTCCTGTTCCTGTCAGATGTCCATCAGGCGAGCGCTCGTCACCGCGTCGGCACGAAGCGGTCGGCGGGCTGAGCACGATGTCCCGAATCCCCTGCGCACAGAAGTGACAAACGCCCCCTGGGAGGCGCATCTGTCATGACATCGCTGACCAATGGTCGCCTCATGAGCGTTTGTCAGAGATCCGAGGTGAGACGCCCGGGATCCGCCGGCCCTCGCCGCGACGTCCGGAATCCGCCAGGCTCACGAGGCGCGGCCATGCCGGGCACGCCCCCGACTAGACCTCCTTGAACTCGCCCTCGACCGCTTCCTCGCCCTCGGTGTCGCCCGAGGCTGAAGGCTCCTCGCCGGCGGCGCCCCCGGCGCCCTCGGCGCCCTCGGCGCCATCCTCGGCCGAGCCGTCGCCGTCCTCGGCGCCGTTCGTGGACCCGGCCTCCGATGCCGACGCCTGGTAGGCGGCGGTCGAGATGCGGTTCAGCGTCTCCGCGAGCGCCGTCATCCCGGAGCGGATCAGCTCCACGTCCGAGCCCTTCAGCGCCTCGCGCAGCGACGACACCTGGTTCTCGACCTCGAGCTTGTCCTCGGACGAAACCTTGTCGCCCAGATCCTTGAGCGTTCGCTCGGCCTGGAACGTGAGGGCCTCGGCCTGGTTACGCGTCTCGACCTCCTCGCGTCGCTGCTTGTCCTCGTCCGCGTGCTCGGCAGCGTCGCGCACCATCTGGTCCACGGCGTCCTTCGAGAGCATCGACGACGCAGTGATCCGGACCTGCTGCTCCTTGCTGGTCGCCCGGTCCTTGGCCTTCACATCGAGGATGCCGTTCGCGTCGATATCGAACGTCACCTCGATCTGCGGCACGCCACGCGGCGCCGGCGGGATCCCGTCGAGGATGAACCGGCCCAGGGTCTTGTTGTCGGCTGCGAAGTCGCGCTCCCCCTGGAGGACGTGGATCTCGACCTGCGACTGATTGTCCGACGCGGTCGAGAACACCTGCGACTTCGATGTCGGGATGGTCGTGTTCCGCTCGATCAACTTCGTCATCACCCCACCGAGGGTCTCGATGCCGAGCGACAGCGGTGTCACGTCGAGCAGCAGGACGTCCTTGACGTCCCCGGCCAGCACGCCGGCCTGGATGGCCGCCCCGATGGCGACGACCTCGTCCGGGTTGACGCCCTTGTGGGGCTCCTTCCCGTCGAACATCTTCTTGACGGCCTCGACGACGGCCGGCATCCGCGTCATGCCGCCGACGAGGATCACCTCGTCGATGTCGGCAGGCTTGAGACCGGAGTCCTTGAGCGCGGCCTTGACCGGACCCGCCGTCTTCGAGACGAGGTCGTCGACGAGGTCCTCGAGCTTCGCCCGGGTCAGCGTGACGACAAGGTGCTTCGGGCCGGAGGCGTCCGCCGTGATATACGGCAGGTTGATCTCGGTCGTCGCCGTCGTTGACAGCTCGATCTTCGCCTTCTCGGCGGCCTCCTTGAGGCGCTGCAAGGCCTGCTGGTCCTTGGACAGGTCGATGCCCTGGTCCTTCTTGAACTCGGTGAGCAGCCAGTCGATGACGCGCTGGTCGAAGTCGTCGCCACCCAGGTGCGTGTCGCCGTTGGTCGCCTTGACCTCGAAGACGCCCTCACCGAGCTCGAGGATCGAGATGTCGAACGTGCCGCCACCCAGGTCGTAGACGGCGATCTTCTCGTCGCCCTTCTTATCGAGACCGTAGGCGAGCGCCGACGCGGTCGGCTCGTTGATGATCCGCTTGACCTCGAGACCGGCGATGCGTCCGGCGTCCTTGGTCGCCTGGCGCTGCGTGTCATCGAAGTAGGCCGGGACCGTGATGACCGCCTCGGTCACCTTCTCGCCGAGGTACGCCTCGGCATCGGTCTTGAGCTTCTGGAGGATCATCGCGCTGATCTCGGGCGGCGTGTACGTCTTGTCATCCGCGAGCTTGACGACGATCCCGTCCGAATTGGGATCCTTGTCGACCTTGTACGGCACGAGCTCGCGCGACCGCTTCGTCTCCGCATCGTCGAATCGACGACCCATGAAGCGCTTGATCGAGAAGACGGTATTGCCGGGATTGGTGACGGCCTGGCGCTTCGCGAGCTGGCCGACCAGTCGCTCCCCGGTCTTGGTGAAGGCGACCACGCTGGGGATGGTCCGCCCGCCCTCCGCCGAAGCGATGACGGTCGGTTCGCCGCCCTCCATGACGGCTACGACGGAGTTCGTCGTGCCGAGGTCGATACCGATGATCTTGGCCATGATGTGTGTCTGCTCCTCGTCGGGTCTGCTGTCAGTCGGGTCAGTTCGGTAGGTCGTTGGTGGTTGCCTGTTCAGCGGCGCCGGCAACGGCCACGAGGGCCGGCCGGATCACACGGTCGCGTAGTCGATACCCGCGTCGGACCTGCTCGACGATCTCGCCCTCGGGCCGGCCCGTGCCGGGCACATTGGCGATCGCCTCGTGCTCACGCGGGTCGAAGGTCGTGCCCGGCTCGGCCGCGATCGGGCTGACGCCCTCGCTCTCGAGCAGCGCCCGGAGCTTGCGATCGATGACGGCGACGCCCTCGAACCATGGTTCCGCGGCGATCGACTCCGGGCGCGCCTCGATGGCGCGGTCGAAGTCGTCGGCGATCGCGAGCACCTTGCGGATGAGGTCCTCGCCGGCGAGACCGAGTTCGCGCTCGCGCTCCTCGGCGGTGCGGCGCTTGTAGTTGAGGAACTCCGCCCGCTCGCGCTGGAGGGCGGTCAGGTACTCGTCGGCCTGGGACTTGGTCTCGGCGAGCTCGGCCTGCAGGGCCTCGATCTCCTCAAGGAGTTTGGTCGGCCGGATATCGATCTCTTCGGCGCGCTCATCGGCGCGCGTGCGCTGGCGCTGTTCAGGCATAGAGGTGATCCACCAGTTCGTCCATCAGACCGGACACGAACGAGACCGTGCCGATCGCATTCGAGTAGCTCATCCTGGTCGGGCCGAGGACGCCGACGACGCCGAGGGCGCGGCCCGGCCGGCCGTACGGCGCGAGGATCAGCGTCACGTCGTGCATCTCCTCGCGCGGGTTCTCGGCGCCGATGACGACGCGTGATCCGCCCGGTACCGGCGACACTGCCGACGAGTTCGCCCAGGTAGGCCCGGTTCTCGAGGGCCGTGAAGACCTGGCGCAGCTTGTCGCTCTGCGCGAATTCCGGAGCTTCCATCACGTTGAGCAGGCCGTCCGAGAAGACCTCCTCGACCGACGCCGCGTCGTAGTCGAGCAGGATCCGGATGATCCGCTCGCCGACGCGACGAGCGATGCGCTGGATCCGATCGTCCTCGTCGAGGCGACGCAGTGTCGACTCGGCCGACGTCGTGGTCTTGTCGAGCAGGCGCTCGTTGAGGAGGCCGGCGACCTGGTTGAGGGTCGACTGGTCGACCGGCTCGGCCTCGTCGAGGGTGACCGCCGCTTGCTTGATGGCCCCTTCGCGGAGCACGAGGATGAGGCTCGCCATCCGCTCGTTGACGGCGACGAGGTCGACCCGCCGGATGTGGGCCGCGCGCGGCTTGGCCGGCGTCGCGATGCCCGCCGAGCGGGTGAGACCGGCAAGGGTCGTGGCCGCGAGACGGAACCAGTGCTCGCTGGCGAACTCGACCTGACCGAACTGGTGCCGGATCATCAGCTGCTCGACGGCCGGCAGCGGCACGGCATCGACGATCGATTCGACATAGAAGCGATAGCCCGCGTCGGTCGGCACGCGACCGGCACTCGTGTGGGGGTGCGTCAGGAGGCCAGCCGTCTCGAGGTCGGCGAGGATGTTCCGGACAGTCGCACTCGACACGCCAAGGCCATAGCGCTCGACGAGCGCCAGGCTGCCGACCGGCTGTGCCGACGTGACGTATTCCTCGATGACGGCCCGAAGGATCGCCTGGGAGCGGAGGTCCAACGGGCCGAGTGGGCGGCGAATGCGTCGCGCCAAACTCGTTCTCCCGTGGTGTTAGCACTCGATGGGTGAGAGTGCTAACGAGCGTGCTGGCATCGTAGCAGTGGCCACCGTCGAGTGTCAACGCGTGCGATGGTCCTGTACGACCCGTCAGATGAGGCGACCGAACACTTCGTTCGACAGCAGTCGGCCGCGCGTCGTCAGGACCACGCGATCCTTGAGCGTGACCGTGAGCAGCCCCGCCGCGAGCGCCCAGCCGAACACGTCGGCGAGCGGCGGCTCGTGGGCCGTGGCGAGCGGCACGCCCGTGTCGAGCCGGAGGCCCAGGATCAGCGACTCGGCGGTCGACGTCCCGACGTCGAGTCGCTCGACGCCACCGGGCGGCAGGCGCGGCGGCGTCGCCGCCAAGGCCGCGACGTAGAGGTCGAGGCGGGCAGCCGTCCAGCGCCGATCCGCACCGTCGAACGCGTGCGCGCCGGGGCCCAGGGCCTCGTTCGGTTTCCGCTGCCAGTAGGCAAGGTTGTGGCGGCTCTCGTGACCGGGCTTGGCCCAGTTCGAGATCTCGTACCCCCGATAGCCGGTCTCCTCGAGCAACAGCGCCGCGTGGTGGTACTGGCCGGCGGCCCGGTCCTCGTCCTGGCCGTGTCGCACGGCGTCGCGCCAGCGGCGTGCGCCGTTCGTGGTGGGCAGGTGATCGCCCTCCGGTCCGGTGAGGCCCTCGGCAGCCGGATCGTCGAGCGACAGGGCATACAGCGACATATGGTCCGGCTCGAGCTCGAGCGCCGTGTCGAGCGTCGCCATCCAGGTCGACAGGCCGGTGTCGGGGATGTCGTAGAGGAGGTCGACGTTGATCGAGCCGATGCCTGCCTCGCGCGCGGCCTCGACGGCATCGTTGACGTGCCGTGCCCGGTGGCGGCGACCGAGCTTGCGCAGCTCCGTGTCGTCGAACGACTGCGCGCCGAACGAGAGGCGCGTGATGCCGGCGCGGCGGAGGGCCGCCGGGTCGCCTCGCTCGTCGGGCCCGGGGTTGGCCTCGATCGTGATCTCGGCGTCGTCGGCGACTCCGAACCGTTGGCGGACCCGAGCCAGCAGACGCTCGACCTCGTCCGACGGGACGAGCGACGGGGTGCCGCCACCCAGGTACACCGACCCGAGCGGGGGCCGCCGGCGCGTGCCCGGCTCGCCGAACGCCCGGTCGAGCGCATCCGCGCGAAGGTCCAGCTCGACATGCAGCGCGTCCAGGTACTGGCCGATCCTGCTGCGCGGTCCGCGCGCGGCCGAGCCCGCGATGACGACGAAGTCGCAATACGGGCAGAGGGAGACGCAGAAGGGAACGTGGATGTAGAGGGCGACGGGTGGTCGCGCGGCCGATGAGGCTGCCGGGCTCATCGCTCGCGCTGTGCGGACTCCCGTGAACCGATCACGCGCCAGCCTTCAGGCGGTCGGCGGCGGCGGTCGATCTCCTCGACCTCGCGCCCCTTGGGCAGCGTCTGGCCGGTATGGCCGGTCGCCAGGAACACGGCGAAGCGGGTCGCAGCGTGGCCGAGGAAGGCGGCGGCGATCCCGCCGGTCACGGCCGTCAACCAGCCACCGATGAAGCCGATGCCCAGGGTGAGGACCAGCAGGTAGCGGTCGCGACCGGGCGCGCCGAGTCGGGTCGTGAGCGCATAGAGGAGGGTCTGGATGACGTTCGCGAGGTTCGCCTCGAGACCGAGCATGAGCAGCGTCCCGAAGATCGCGCCACGGAACGTGGCCTCGTCGATGAACGCCGTGGCGGTCGAGTTGAGCAACGCGCCGGGGTAGGACGCGATGTCCGGGAACCGGATCCGCTGATAGCGAAGCGTCGCGAAGGCGAGCGCCTGGGCCACGCCGATGCCGGCGAAGATCAGCCCGCCGGTGACGGCCCCGAGTCGATCGCCCGTCCCGAGGAACAGCTCCCCTTGCGGGTGTGGGTGGATGTAGGCCATCGCGATGACCAGCGCCGTGCCCAGGCCGTACCAGGCGAGCCGCCGGCGCACCCGTGGCCGCTCCCCGTCACGGGTGGTCTCGTAGTACTCGGCCGTCCCGAACCGCTCGGCGTCGAGCCGGAGCAGCACGAGGAGCAGCATCAGCCCGATGACGATCAGACCGCGCGAGACGTCGAAGAGCTCCTCCACGAACGCTCAGGCCTCGTCCATGCGGAGCATCGCCAGGAATGCCTCCTGCGGGATCTCGACCGACCCGACCCGCTTCATCCGCTGCTTCCCCTCTTTCTGCTTCTCGAGCAGCTTCCGCTTGCGGGTGATGTCGCCACCGTAACACTTGGCCAACACGTTCTTGCGCATCGCACGGACCGTTTCGCGCGCGACCACATTGCTGCCGATCGCCGCCTGGATCGGGATCTCGAACATCTGGCGTGGGATCAGCTGCTTGAGGCGCTCGGCGAGGGCACGGCCGGTCGACTGGGCGCGATCGCGGTGGACGATGAGGCTCAGCGCATCGACCGGCTCGCCGTTGACGAGGATGTCGACCTTGGCGAGATCGGCGGGTCGATAGCCGAGCTCCTCGTAATCCATCGAGGCGTAGCCCTGGCTGCGACTCTTGAGCTGGTCGAAGTAGTCGACGATGAGCTCGGCGAGCGGCATCTCGAAATGGAGGACGACGCGGTTGGGGTCGAGGTACTCCATGTTCACGAACGTCCCGCGCCGGTTCGTCGAGAGCTCCATCAGGGCGCCGATGTAGGCGCTCGGCGTCACGACGCTGAGCTTGACCCAGGGTTCCTCGATCGACTCGATGTCGGACGGGTTCGGAAGGAGTGACGGATTGTCGACGACGACCAAGCCTCGGTCGTGTTGCAGATGAACGTGATACTCGACCGACGGCGCCGAGGCGATGAGATCGAGATCGAACTCGCGCTCCAAACGCTCCTGGACGATCTCCATGTGCAACAGGCCAAGGAACCCGCAGCGGAACCCGAAGCCGAGGGCGACCGAGCTTTCCGGCTCGAACGTGAAGCTGGCGTCGTTGAGGTGGAGCTTGTCGAGCGCCTCGCGCAGGATCGGGTAATCCTCGCCACTGACCGGATAGATGCCGGCGAACACGAGGCTCTTGGCCGGTTGGTAGCCGGGCAGTGGGCGGGCCGCCGGTCGAGCCTGGGCCGTGACGGTATCGCCGACCTGCGCCTCGCGCACGTTCTTGAGACCGGTAGCCACGTAGCCGACCTCACCCGCCGTGAGCTGCTTGACCGGCACGAGTTGGGGTCGGAACACCCCGAGCTCGAGCGGCTCGGCGACCGCGCCACTCCCCATCAACCGGACCTGGTCGGACGCCTTGAGCGTGCCCTGCGCCAGCCGGACGTAGACGATCACGCCCTTGTAGGCGTCGTAGTGGCTGTCGAAGATGAGGCCCTGGACGGGGGCGGACGGGTCGCCCTTCGGAGCCGGGATGCGCTCGACGATCGCCTCCAGGATGTCCGGCACGCCGGTGCCGTCCTTGGCGCTGGCGAGGATGACCTCCTCGCGCGGGATGGCCAGCACGTTCTCGAGCTCGTCGATGATCGTGTCCGGGTCGGCCGACGGCAGGTCGATCTTGTTGAGGACCGGGATGAGCGTGAGGTTCTCGCGGAGGGCGAGGTGGACGTTCGCGAGCGTCTGCGCCTCGATGCCCTGGGTCGCGTCGACCACGAGGATGGCGCCCTCGCAGGCCTGCAGGCTGTGGCTGACCTCGTACGCGAAATCGACATGACCGGGCGTGTCGATGAGGTTGAGGCCGTAGGTCAGGCCGTCCCTGGCGCGGTACTCGAGGCGGACGGCGCGCGCCTTGATCGTGATGCCCTTCTCGCGCTCGAGATCCATCGAATCGAGGACCTGACTCGTCATCTGGCGCGCGTCGATGGTGTGGGTCAGTTCGAGCAGGCGGTCCGCCAGGGTCGACTTGCCATGGTCGATGTGCGCGATGATCGAAAAGTTGCGCAGGCGCTCCTGGGGGATGGTCACGAGGCGGGAGTGTAGCGGCTCGGGGAGGGCCCACTTGGCCCAAGTCGCCCGCGGCGCCCACGTCGCCGAGGTCGCCGGCTTCGCCGAGCCGATCGCTTATCACGTAGTCCCGGCACGACTAGGATCCAAGGCGACTGCGCCCCGGACGGCTGATCCGGTTCCTGCACAGTCGCGTGGAGACTAGGCAGGAAGGAAATGGACATGGCGAGCTGATCCCTAGTCGCCGGGAGACTAGGCGAGAAGCTGGCGCCCCCGGCGCCAGCTTGAGGCTCCGGCGGACAGGCTCCGCCCGGGCGACCGGGTGGCCTGTGGTAGCATCCGCCCTCGCGATCGGCGCTCATCCCGCGCTGTCGCATGTCGATCAGCCCTTCACGATCAAGCACCAGAGAGGTTCCCCTTGGCCAAGACGCCCCGCACCTGGTCGGGCGCTCGCACTCCGTCGGGTCTCAAGCGCGTCCGGCAAGCGGCCCGCCGCCACGAGGTGCTCGGCCCGCGTCGGACTGCCGCGAAGACCTACGTCGCGAAGGCCCTCAGCACCGTCGCGGCGTCGTCCGATGCGGATGCCGCCACCGCCGCCCTGATCGACGCGCTCTCGGCGCTCGATCGTGCGGCCAAGGCCGGTGCGATCCACCCGAACGCCGCGGCGCGCCGCAAATCACGACTGACACGCAAGGTGAACGCTGCGCTCGGCGGCACGACGGTCTCGACCGCGGGCCGTGTCACGAAGCAGACCGGCAAGGCCGCGGCAGCGAAGGCCGCCAAGGCCCGCATCGCGGCCGGCAAGTCGACCAAGGCCAAGGGCGCCCAGACCGCCGCCGGCAAGGCCCGGGCTGCACTGAGCAAGACGGCACGCGCCGAGGCCGCTGCAGCCAAGGCTGCCGAGGCCGGCACCGCCGAGACCGCCGCGCCCACCAAGCCGGCGCGTCCAGCCCCCAAGGCGACCGCGAAGAAGCCCGCCGCCAAGGCGACCACAGCGAAGCCAGCGGCCAAGGCCAAAGCCACCAAGGCGACCACGAAGAGCTGACAACCTCGCCGACCGAACCGACCGACGCCCCGGACACCCCGGGGCGTTGTTCATGCCGGCGGGATCGCTCGAAGCACCAGCCGCGGGCGGCTCACGCGGCCGTCGTCTCGGTCGCCCGAGGGACAGTCCCCTTCGGTCGCGTGAGGCCGTAGAGCACCGCGCCACCGAGGCCGCCTGCCGTCGTCACGAGGAAAAGCGTCAAGGCCACGCTCGATTGCTGCGACCAGTACAGCGCCCCGAACGAGTCCGCGTCGACCACGCCTGCCGCCTCCAACTCGGGACCGCGACCAAGCGCGAGGTAGCGTGAGTACACGCAGTCGGCCCCGGTCGAACAGGTGGGTGGGATCGGCTGGCCGGTCTCGTCCACGCGGTTGAAGTCCGGGTAGCCCGTGTCCGCGAAGAAGAAGATCGACTTAAGGACCAGGAGCAGCGCCGCGAACGCGAGCCCGGTCACGGCCCCCGCGAACACCCCGTTCCGCAGGATCCGCGCCCACGGCCCGGCTCGTCGGTCGGAGCGCTGGTTCGCGTAGTACCCGATGAGCAGGCCAGAGGGGATCGTCAGCAGCCAGATGATCGGCTCGATCGGGATGATCAGGATGAAACTGACCGCGATCGTGACCGCCACCCCGATCCCGACATAGGCGGCCGTGATGGCCCCGCGATCGACGAACCGGCTCACGTCCCCGCGAGCGCCGCGCGACCGGGGTAACGCGCGGAGTCGCCGAGCTCACCCTCGATCCTGACCAACCGGTTGTACTTGGCGACCCGCTCGGAGCGTGACGGCGCACCGGTCTTGATCTGGCCCGTCCCCATCGCAACGACGAGATCGGCGATGGTCGTATCCTCGGTCTCACCGGAGCGATGCGACACGACGGCCGCCCAGCCCGCGGTTCGCGCGAGGTCGATCGCCTCGATCGTCTCGGTCAGCGTCCCGATCTGGTTGAGCTTGATGAGCACCGCGTTCGCAGCGCGCAGCTCGATCCCGCGGGCGATGCGCGACGTGTTCGTCACCAGGAGGTCGTCACCGACCAGCTGCACCCGTCCACCGAGACGCTCGGTCAGCTGGGTCCAACCGAGCCAGTCGTCCTCGGCGAGGCCGTCCTCGATCGACACGATCGGGTAGCGGCTGCTCCAGTCGGCCCAGAGGTCGACGAGCTCGCTGCTCTCGAGCGTCCGATCTTCCTTGGCCAGCACGTAGCGCGTCGTGTCGCCGTCCCTACCGCTCCCCTCCTCGACCAGCTCGGTCGTCGCCGGGTCGAGGGCGATGGCGACGTCCTCGCCCGGTCGGTAGCCGGCGCGCTCGATGGCGCGCAGGATGACCTCGACCGCGGCCTCGTTCGACGCGAGTGACGGCGCGAAGCCGCCTTCGTCGCCCTGGCCGGTCGCATGGCCTTCTTCGTGGAGGATCGTCCGAAGCGCCGCGAAGATCTCCGACCCAGAGCGAAGCGCATCCGAGTAGGTCGCCACGCCGACGGGCATCACCATGAACTCCTGGAAATCCGTGGAGTCCTGGGCGTGCTTGCCGCCGTTGAGGATGTTGAACATGGGGACCGGCAGGGTCCGTGCCCCGACCCCACCGAGGTAGCGATAGAGCGGCAGGTCGTACGCGGCCGCTGCGGCGTGAGCGGACGCCAGCGAAACGCCGAGCAGGGCATTGGCGCCCAGTTCGCTCTTGTTGGGGGTGCCGTCGAGCTCGATGAGCAGCCCGTCGATGCCGGCCTGATCGGTCGCGTCGAGGCCCACGAGCTCCGGTCCGATCCGGTCGACCACGTTGCGCACCGCCGTCAGCACGCCCTTGCCGCCGTAGCGTCCGGCGTCACCGTCCCGGAGCTCGACCGCCTCGTGGGCTCCGGTCGAGGCACCGCTCGGGACGGCCGCGCGACCGACGGAACCGTCGACCAGGACGACATCGACCTCGACCGTCGGGTTGCCGCGGGAATCGAGGATCTCGCGGGCGTCGACCGCGTCGATCAGCGTCACCGGCGGCTCGCGGTCTTGGCCGTGGGCTTGCCGGGAGCGGATTTCTTGGTGGCCGCGGGCTTCGCGCTGGCCGCGAGTTTCGCGGCGGCCGGTTTCTTGGCGCTCGTCGGCTTCGCGGCGGCGACGGGCTTAGCGGCGACCGATGGCTTCGTGGCGCCAGCTGGCTTTCTGGCGGCCGCCGACTCCTTGGCCGCGACTGCCTTGGTCGGGCTCACCTTCGCGGAGGCCTGCACCGGCGACTTCGCAGCGACCTTCTTCTTGGCCGGCTTGGGCTTCACGGCCGGCTCGCGGTCGAGCAGCACCGTCACGCCGGGCAGCTCGCGGCCTTCGAGGAATTCGAGGGAGGCGCCACCGCCGGTCGAGATATGGCTCATCTTCGAGGCCAGGCCCTGGCGGGTGATGGCGGCCACCGAGTCGCCGCCGCCGATCACGACCGTTGCGCCCTTCTCGGCTCGTTCGGCCAGCATCCGAGCCACGGCGTTCGTGCCGTGGGCGAACGATGGGATCTCGAAGACACCGAGCGGACCGTTCCAGAACACCGTCTTGACGTCGGACAGTGCGTCGACCATCAGGTCCTGGCTCGCCTTGCCGAGATCGACGATGTGCCAGCTCGCGGGGATCTTCTCGGCCTGCAGCGTCTTGTACTCGGTACCGCGCGTGACCTCCTTGGCCACGATGACGTCGACCGGCAGCACGATGCGGACCTTGTTCTTCTCGGCCCGGGCCAGGATGCGCCGGGCATCCTCGACGCGGTCCGGCTCGGCGAGGCTCTTGCCGATCGTCTTGCCCTGCGCGAGCAGGAAGGTATTGGCCATCCCGCCACCGAGCACGAGCAGATCGACCTTGGTCAGGAGGTTGTCGATGACGCCGATCTTGTCGCTCACCTTGGCGCCGCCGAGGATCGCCGCGAACGGCCGCTCGGGTGCCTCGAGGAGCTTCGAGAGCATGGTCAGCTCGCGCTCCATCAGGAGCCCGGCGTAGGCGGGCAGGACCCTGGCGATACCGACCGTGCTGGCATGCGCGCGGTGGGCCGTCCCGAAGGCGTCGTTGACGTAGAGATCGGCGTACGACGCGAGGATCGCCGCGAACTCGGGATCGTTGGCTTCCTCCTCGGGGTGGAACCGGAGGTTCTCGAGCAGGACGATCTCGCCCGGTCGCATGCGCCTGAGGGCGTCCTCTGTACCGAGGCCCAGCGCATCACCGGTGACCGGCACGTTCCGACGCAACAGCTCCGCCAGACGCTGGCCGACCGGCCGCAGGCGGAGGCCGTCGGTGACCTTGCCGTTGGGGCGGCCGAGATGGCTGGCCAGGATGACCTTGGCCCCGGCCTGCCCAAGGGAGACGATCGTCGGGATGGCCGCCCGGATACGGGAGTCGTCCTGTACCTTGCCGTCGGCGAGCGGGACGTTGAAATCGACGCGGACGAAGACGCGTTTCCCCGCGACGTCCGCGTCGCGGATCGTGAGCTTGTCCATGCTCAGCGCCGCGTCAGGCGGCGACGGGCAGGCGCGCGGCCACGAACGCGATCAGGTCGGCGACCCGGCAGCTGTACCCCCATTCGTTGTCGTACCAGGCGATGACCTTCACCATGTCGCCGCCAAGAACCATCGTCGACTCCGCGTCGATGATCGACGAGCGCGAGTCGCCTCGGAAATCGCTCGACACGAGCGGTTCGTCGGACACCCCGAGGATGCCCTCGAGAGCGCCGGTCGACGCCGCGCGGAAGGCATCGTTGAGCTCCTCGACGGTCGTCGAGCGCCGCACCGTGGCGGTGAAGTCGACGACGCTGACCGTCGGCGTGGGAACGCGCAGGCTGAACCCGTCGAACCTGCCCTTGAGATCGGGGATCACGAGCGCGAGCGCCTTCGCGGCGCCGGTCGTGGTCGGGATGATGTTCTGGCCTGCGGCTCGGGCGCGGCGCGGATCCTTGTGCGCCACGTCGAGGATCCGCTGGTCGTTCGTGTAGCTATGGATGGTGTTCATCAGCCCCTTCTCGATGCCGAGCAGGTCGTGGACGACCTTGGCGGCCGGAGCGAGGCAGTTCGTCGTGCAGCTGGCGTTGCTGATGACGTGATGCGTCGAGGGGTCGTAGTGGTCCTCGTTGACGCCGAGAACGATCGTGATGTCCTCGTTCTTGGCCGGAGCGCTGATGATCACCTTCTGGGCGCCGGCGGTGATGTGCGCCTTGGCCTTCTCGGCATCCGTGAAGATGCCGGTCGACTCGAGCACGATGTCGATCCCGAGGTCGCCCCACGGCAGTGCCGCCGGATCCCGCTCCGCCAGGATCCTGATCTCGCGGCCGTCGATGATGATCGAACTGTCGCCCGCCCGAACGTCGCCGTCATAGGCGCCGTACGTCGAGTCGTGCTTGAACAGCAGCGCGTTCATCTCGGCATCGACGAGGTCGTTCACGGCCACGACCTCGACATCCGGCGCACGCTCGAGCAGCGCCTTGAGCGACTGACGGCCGATCCGACCGAAGCCGTTGATGCCGACGCGGACTGCCATCAGGGGAAACCTCCTGCGGCCCGGTGCGGGGACCGCTGGTTCGTGGCGCGCTCGACGCGCGCATCGAAAGACTCAGGGGAACAGGGCCATTCTAGCAAAGGCCCACCGCGCTCCCGGACATGCGACGGCCCCCGCCTCGCGGCGGGGGCCGTCGTGCGTATCGCGATGAATGCGGGCGATCAGCCGCCGATCCTGAAGACCTTGTTGCCGCAGATCGGGCACGTGCCCTGCAGGGCCGGCTTGCCGTTCTTCATGGTGATCCGTTGAGGGTTCTGGACCTCGACCTTTCGCTTGTCCTTGACGCAATAGGCCTCAGCCATGTGGGCTTCCTCCTCGGTGGTTCGAGCGTCGCGGGAGCACGCGTCCCGCATCCGCTCGTCGGTAGCTCGCTAGGTCGACCACAGCGACGGCCGCCAGCGGTCCGTCGACGCGGTTCGTTTCTGGGCGTCGATCTGAGCCAGCACCATCAGGCTCTCGAGGCCGGTCTCGACGCAGGCCGCCTCGGCAGCATCCTTCATCTGTCCGTCGATGAACTCGCCGGTCGTCCGGTTGGCGTACACCGCACAGACGACGCCGGCACGACAGCCGGCAAGCGACGCGAACACCAGCAGAGCCGATGCCTCCATCTCGAAGTTCATGACACGCTGGCGCGCCATGTCCTCAGCCAGGTCAGGGTAGCGGATGGGCAACTGCGGGATGGGACGCCCTTGCGCCCCGAAGAACCCCGGTGCCGTCGCCGTCACCCCGACGTGGTAGCGGTGACCGAGCCGTTCCGCCGCCTCGATGAGCGCCACGATCGCTTCATGATCGGCGACCGCGGGATACCCATCGTGGACGTACCAGCTCGTCGTCGTCTCGAGACGGACCCCTCCCGTGGTGATGACCAGGTCTCCCAGGCGCATCTCCGGCTGGAGGGCTCCACACGAGCCGACTCGGATGAAGGTCGGACGTGTCGTGATCGCCAGGATCTCGGCCACGGCGATCTCGACGTTGTCCGTTCCGATGCCGGTCGACACGACCGACACCCGCTGACCCCGGAACGTGCCGGTCGCAGAGGCGAACTCCCGGTGTCGGTGCTCGAGCTCGATGGAATCGAAGCGCGAGGCGATCCTGGTGGTCCGATCCTGGTCCCCGGGGAGGAGGATGTACTCGGCCAGGTCTCCCGGTCCGAGTCCGATGTGGTACTGCCGTTCCCCTTCCGGGACCGCGATCCTGCGGTCTCGGGGATCTTCTACGCGGGTTTCCGCGTTCGGCAAGACCTCTCCTCGCTCACGTGCCTGCTTCGCTGGCGCGAAACTCGGGCGAGGATAGTCCGGCGATTCTGCGAGCGTCAAGCACGCTCACGCACGTTTCCTGCGTGCACGACGCCCGCACGACCCTCTCACGGCCCTGCACGACGGCCCCGCGGCGACCCCTCAGACGGAGGTCAGTCCCGTCTGCGAACCCCCAGCGAGGTGGCTCGCTCGCCTCGATCGGGCCCTGCCGAGCCGGTCAGACGGGCAAGCCGCGTCGTGACGCGCTCGGCCAGGAGCCGCTTGCCTTTGCGGCGGCGGAGGACCGTCATCGCCACCGATGCCAGCCCGACCACGAGCAGCCCGGCCAGCCCGGCGCCCGCGCCCGGCACGAGTGCGCCAGGGTCGGCGAAGCCCGCGGTCCGCACGTCAGCGTGGCTCCCGAGGGTCGGGGAGGGACTCGGCTCCGGGTCTGCCGTCGCGTCGAGGCGATCGAGCGCGCTCCCGAGCGTGAGCGCGGACGGATCGTCCACGACGAGCGCGGGCTCACCGTCCACCTGCTCCTCCACACGCCCCGTGGCGTTGATCGCGTCGTCCGGTTCGACGAGACCCACCCAGTCACTCGCGGCGCCCGTGAGCACGACGCGACCGACGGCGGTGCCGTCATCGAGCATGAAGCCATCGGATCGAAGGTCGACGACGAGTCCGCCGACGCGGACGACCGACCCGAGCAGCGACGCAAGGTCGACGAGGTCGGCTTGGACCGTATCCGACGCCCGCGCGGCGGGTCCGGTCGGCGCACCCGTTCGTGTGTTCGACACCGTTCCAGGGCTCGAGCTCGGCGCCACGCCGCGCTGTCGGACATCGGCGGTGGAGCGGGGCAGGATCGACGGCCGCTTGTCGGAGGCGCTCGGATAGGCGGGTCGGGCGATCCCGACGATGTCGGCCACGCGACCCTCGGCGAGGGCCGTGCTGGGGATCCGCGCGCCCGGTTGGGCCACCACGACCAGTTTCGTGGCCCCGACCACGATCTCGGCACGCCACCGCTCGCCCAGCTTGCTGACGTCGTCCACGCGCCCGGCGATCGACACGAGCCGCCAGGTGTGCGCCGTGGTGAGTGGACCGTTGACCCGCAGCGGCGCGGGCACAGCCGCGGATCCGCGGCGTTCGAGCGTCTCGGCCCGCAGGCGCGGCGCACCGTACGCCGTTCCGACGCGACCGGCGACACGGGTGCGACTGCCGACCGACGGCGCCGAGGTGTCCTTCGGGATCAGGATCTCGATGGCCCCGGTCGCATCCTGGACGACGATCCGCCGCCCTGAACTGTCGAGCAGCTTCGCGCCTGCCGTGACGACCGCGTCGATCGCGATGTCGCGATCGGTGATCCGGAGCGCCGTGGCGATCGACACGACCGACGGACGCGGTCCGTTCGACGCGCCCGGCTGACCCGCTGACGGCGAGGGCTTCGGAGCCGCGGCGAGGAGGGTCAGGTCGTGGCGGTCGCGCAGCCACACGCGGTAGCCGTCGAGCGCGCCCTTCGCGGTGGCGCGCTGTCCCGCGATGCCGACCATCCGATACCGCGCGCCCTTGACGAACGATGTCGGCCGGAGCCCGCTCGAGGCATCGGCCATGATCCGCACCTTCGTCCCGCTGGCTGTCTCGATCAGGACCCGGATGTCGCCGCTGTCGACCTTGGTCGGACGTTCCACGACGACGCCGGTCAGGCGAACGACTCGACCTTCCGTCGATTCATTCGGTCCAGCCGCCGGAACATCGATCGGGGCGGGTAGCGCGGCCGTGCCCTCGAACGTGATCCCGCTCGCGGCCGGGCGGATCTCGATCTGGCCGTATGGGTCGGCGAGCTTGCCGCTCACCGAAACGACGCGTCCTCGAGCCGGCGGCGTGGCACCCGAGGGCAGCTTGACGATGATGCCGCCGCTCGTGTCGGCGATCGCGAGAAGGCCGGCGGTCCCCAGGCGGCCCACCTCGGCGGTCACGACGCCGCGCACCGAGGCGGTGCTGCCGATCGCCTGCCCACGGACGCCCGCGATCGACGGCGTGGCGGGCGTCGGCGACGGCGCGGGGGTCGGCGAGGCCGTGGGCGTGGGGAGCGGAGATCCCGTCGGGCCGGGTGTCGGGGTCGGTGTCTGACTGGGCGTCGGGGCGGCTGACGGTGTCGCGGTCGGTGGCGGCTCGACGACGAGGTCTGAAACCGCCGTCACGAACAGACGATAGCCCGCGACGCCCGTCCCGGAGCTGTCGCGCTGTCCGAGCGGCCCGACGGCGATGATCCGCGAGCCGACGTCGAGCTGGCGCCCGGCGAGTGCACCCGGCGTCACGATGACCCGTGTCGCGCCGGAGCCGTCGTCGACCGTCACGGCCGTGCCGTCGGCGAGGCTGTCCGGACCAGAG
This sequence comes from uncultured Chloroflexia bacterium, assembly GCA_963831715.1. Classification (GTDB taxonomy): domain Bacteria; phylum Chloroflexota; class Limnocylindria; order Limnocylindrales; family CSP1-4; genus SPCO01. Next base: position 231,488 of record CAWHRB010000002.1, read on the forward strand.
GTCACGTCGCCGGTGACCAGGAGCCGTCGACCCTCGACGGGTTCGATGGCTGCTCCGGTGCTGGAGGTGAACGGGGCCGGCAGCGGCACGGTCCCCGTCGCGACGATGTCCGCCTCGCTCGCCCGGACCGTACGCTGCGCGAACCGGTCATCGACCGAGCCATGCACGACCACGGACGTGCCGGCGACGAGCGAAGCCACGACCGCCGCGTCGAGATAGATGGCAACGCCGCCGCTGTCGTCCTGCACGAACGCACCGTGTCCGGCTTCGAGCGCACCGAGATCCGTCGTGAGCACGCCGGCGATCGTCACCACGGCGCCGTCGGGTTGCCCGCGAGCGTCCGCGATCGAGACCGTCGATGGCGTGGGTTCCGGTGTAGGCGTCGGCGGGGGCGTCGGCGCGACCGTCGGGCTTGCGGTCGGTTCCGTCGTTGGTGATGGAGTGGACTCGGGCGATCCCGTCGGGGTCGATGTCGGCTCGGGTGTGGGCGTGACGGTCGGCTCGGCCGACGCCGTCGCCGTTGGACTCGGCGTGACGCCCGGCGACGGCACGAGCGGAGAGCCGAGGTTCTGCGGACCTGGTGATGCGCTGAGGAACCAGTCGATCGCGTTGTCGTTGGTGTCCGATGCGTTCCCCGCCGGACCGCCCGGCCGCCGTTCGAGGCTCGACGACGCCGGCGGCGCAGGCGCGACCGTTCCCTCGACGAAGGCATTCGTCGCGTCGCCCCAGCCCACCGAGTCCACGACCATGCCACCGACGACGCGCAGGGCGACTGCGCCGCCGGTCGCCGCGAAGCCGCCGGTGTACGCCCCATCGCCGAGCCCCACGAAGGAGCCCGCGCCGTTGACGATGAGGATCCGCTGGCCCGAGGCGAGGATCGTCGACGTCGTCCATGTGGCCTTGCGGGTGACCGTCGATCCGCTCGATGTCGAATACACGAGCTCGAGACCGACCAGGTCGACAGGTCCCGCACCCTGGTTCGCGATCTCGACGAACTCGTCCGACGCGCTCGATCCCCCGGTCTGCACTTCCGACACGACGATGGTCGACGGCGGCCACGGGACGCTGGCGGCGAGTGCGACCGTCGCGCCCATGGGGATGGCGGCCGCCGGCAGGCTCGACAGGCACAGGGCGACGACGAGAAGGGGCGCGACAGTCGCCGCGCGCCGGACGCGTTGCATGCGTGACCTCCCGGCGGGGACCGAGCGGGCGGCGGCGCATGTCGATTGAAGCAGCCGGCGTTCGACCGGGACTCAACCGCGGATGCACCCGCACCCATCGCGGGCCACTCGAGCAACCATCGACTACGATGGCCCGCACCGAACCCGACCGAACAGGAGACAGCGTGGCGCGCGCCAAAAGGACCCACCGGGCCGAGGCCCGTCGTCGCTATCGCAATGATCAGGCACTGGCCGACGAGGTCGACGACGTCGACGACCTCGAGGGATCCGAGTCCTCCGCCACCCAGCCGTCCCGAGCCGCGACAACGTCGCCCGCACCTGCGCGCGGCGGGGTCGGGAATGCGTTCCGCCAGGCCTTCCACCCCCTCGACGTCCGATCCGACCTGCGCGCGCTCCCGATGCTGGTGCGCAACAAGGCGTTGTGGATCCCGATCGCACTGACGCTCGCCGCGACCGTCCTGTTCGTCGTGATCCGCCCGGAAGGCCGAACCGACATCGTCGGCGTGCTGACCGTGTTCCTGTACCAGTACTTCGTCGTGACGCCGGCGATCGGCGGCGTCTTCATCGCAGGATTCCTGGCCCCGCGGGCGAGCTGGCTCCTCGGCATCCTCGTCGGGCTCGTCGCCGCGGCGTCCTACTCGTTCCTCGTGCTGCGCGGGTTCGTCGGGGCCGCCCCGACCGCGGAGACGGAGGGTCTCGCTCGCGACGTCGTGCTTGCGTCATTCGTGCTGTCACCGGGCATCGGGGCGTTCTTCGCCTCGACGGCGGCGTGGTATCGACGCTTCCTGTACCTGTCGAACCCAAATCGCGGCCGGCCCAAGGGCGGCACCCCATCCCGACCCGACGGTCGATCGCGTTCCGGCTCGAACCAGAAGGCCGGCGCCCGCCGCTGACCAGCCGTCCAGCCGCGACAGCCGAGACCGGTTAGCTCCTCGACTACGTTCGTCGCGGATGGGCGCCCGGGCGAAGGCGGAGGCGAGCACCAGAGCGAGCGCACCTAAGGGTGCGTGAGCGAGGAGCGCAGCCTCCAACGCGCGCCCGGACGTCCAGCCACGACAGCCGACGTGATGGGCACGTCACCCAAGGCGGCGCATACCGGCGTGGCCCATCTGCCGAACGCCCCCCGGCTGTTCAGGTCCACCGGCCGTGGCAGCCACCTCGGCGAGCGGCTGGACCGCGTGCGCCACGAGATTGACGACCGACCCCTCGCGCTGCAGCTCGCCATCGACCAGCAGCAGGGCGTGGCGACGGACCACCCCGCGTAATCGCTCCCAGGTCGACGGCCAGAGCGTGACGTTGACCATGCCCGTCTCGTCCTCGAGCGCGAGGAAGACCGTGCCCTTGGCGGTCATCGGGTGCTGCCGGGTGACCACCAGCCCACCGACCCGCACCCGGCCCGGCTTGCGGTCCGACAACGACGCGTTCGTCACCGCCCCGAGTCGATCCAGCGCCCCGCGGAACAGCCCGACCACCTGACGCTGCGCATCGACGCCGAGGACCGCGTACGCATCCCCGAGCCGCTCCGATTCGGTGATCGCGGGGAGGTCCGGCACGTCGGTCGGCGGCAGGCGCAGATCCATCGGTCGACCGGCGGCGGCACCACGTTTCCCGGCAGCCCGACCGAGGGCCCGAACGGTTCGCCCGTCCATCCGGCCACGTGACGCCCCGGCGACTTCGCGCAGCTGCCACAGGAGCTCGCGCCGTGGCCGCCCGAGCGAATCCATCGCCCCACTTCGGATCAGCCGCTCGAGCACCTCCTCGGGCAGGTCGGTCCGTTCCACGACATCGACCAGGCTGCGGTATGGGCCGCGTGTTCGCTCGGCATCGAGCAGCGCCTCGTGCTGCTCACCGATCCCCTTCACGAGGTGCAGCCCGAGCCGGACGCCCCAGCCACCGGTCGCCGACGGCGTCCATCGCTCGCGAGCCTCGCTCGACGGGACGATGCAGCCAGAGGACATCACCGTGTCCGGCTGGCCGTCCGGCCCGACCCACTCGGTCGTGGTCTTGTACGACGACGTGTTGATATCGACCGGCAGGACCGCGACACCGTGGCGCTTCGTGTCGTTGACGAGGACCTCGACCGGGTAGAACCCCATCGGCTGGGCGTTGATCAGGCCGACCAGGAACTGGGCCGGATAGAACAGCTTGAGGAACGACGACTCATAGGCGGTCCGGGCGAACGCCGCGGCATGGCTCTTGGCGAACCCGAACGAGGCGAACGCCGAGACCTGGCGGAACAGCTCCTGGGCATCGGGCTCGGTCATGCCCGGCTGGCGCAGCGCTCCCTCGACGAATTGCGCATGGAGCTTCTCCATCTCGCGCGTCGAGCGCCAGGTGCCCATCGCTCGGCGGAACCCATCCGACTCCGCCGGCGAGAACCCCGCGACCTCGATGGCGATGCGCATCACCTGCTCCTGGTAGAGGATCACCCCGAGCGTGTCCCGAAGCACCGGCTCGAGGCTCGGATGGAGGTAGACCACCGGCTCGAGACCCTGCTTGCGGCGCAGGAACGGATGGACGGCGTTGCCCTGGATCGGGCCCGGCCGGATGATCGCGACCTCGACCACCAGGTCGTCGAGGCTCTGCGGCTTCGACTTCGGGAGCGTCTGCATCTGCGCCCGGCTCTCGACCTGGAAGACCCCCACCGTGTCGGCCGCCTGAAGCATCTCGAACACCTCAGGGATCTCCTCGGGCAGACGGTCGAGGTCGAGGCAGATGGCGCAGTCGTGCTCGATGAGCTGGAGCGTTTCGTCGATCGCGGCCAGCATGCCCAGCCCGAGCAGGTCGAGCTTGATGAGCTTGAGCGTCTCGACGTCGCGCTTGTCGAACTGCACGACGACCCGGTCGGGCATCGTCGCCTTCTCGAGCGGCGCGATATCGATCAGCGGGGCGGCCGTCACCAGCATCCCGCCCGAATGGATCGACAGGTGGCGCGGGAAGCCGTCGATGCGCGCGCAGAACTCTAGCCAGCGTTCCCAGTGGGAGAGACCGACCGTCGAACCGCCACGGGCCCGGGGCGGCTCCTCCGGCTCGATGCGAGCGACGGAGCTCGTGTTCGCCGGCGTGGGCGGGGGATCCCACATGTTCGGGCGACCGAGCCGGTCGGTCTTGCGGGGCGGCGGCAGACTGCATGCCGCTCTCCGGGTCGAATACTCGGGCCGATGGTGTCGCGGAGCTCCGCCTCGGACCTCGGAGCGAACCTCGCCGATCCGCCGGATCCGCCGGCCTCTGACCTGCATAGCCGGTCCCCCGGCCGGCGCGCAGCCACGCGACGCTCGCCGGGGTGTCGCCCGGACCACCCTCGTCGTCGGACGGCCCGCCGCGGATGGTCGTCACCGGCGCGAGCGGATCCTCGCGGAAGGCCTCGTGGGAGGCTTCACGAGACGCGGCCCGCGCGTTGTCGGCGATAGTTTCGCTCCCAGCAGAAGATCCGGGACTTCGGGGGGCGGAACCTGGACTCCGGGGAACGGAACGAGCCTCCATGGGCCTCGGTTGAGCGTGGCCGAGCAGGTCGCTCGTCGCTTGTCCCCCGGGAAGCCCTGAAGATTTCGACCCCACCGGAAAGGGCGCGGACATCAGCTCGGGCCGGGTCGCGGGCCCGGGCGCGGACATCAGCTCGGGCCGGGTCGCGGGCCCGGGCGCGGACATCAGCTCGGGCCGGGTCGCGGGCCCGGGCGCGGACATCAGCTCGGGCCGGGTCGCGGGCCCGGGCGCGGACATCAGCTCGGGCCGGGTCGCGGGCCCGGGCGCGGACATCAGCTCGGGCCGGGTCGCGGGCCCGGGCGCGGACATCAGCTCGGGCCGGGTCGCGGGCCCGGGCGCGGACATCAGCTCGGGCCGGGTCGCGGGCCCGGGCGCGGACATCAGCTCGGGCCGGGTCGCGGGCCCGGCGCCATTGTCAGTGGCACGATCCGCACGAGTGAGCGTGGTCGCGTCCCCGGACTGCGATGTGGGTGCAACTCGGTGCACGTTCGTGGCGTACGTGCCACTGCCAGTGGCGCCGGCAGCGGACGCGGCGCCGGCAGCGGACGTGGCGCCGGCAGCGGACGCGCGCTCCCCCTCGTGCCCCGCGGGTACCTCCCGCAGCCAGGCGAACGGTCGCGGCGCATCGAGGTCCTCCGGTTGAGGCGGCTGACGCCAGGGTGGTACTTTCCCGACGAGCGGGATCCGCGTGTTCAACTGACCCATCCGGTCGACGAGACCGTGCGCCTCGGCTTCCTCGGCCGCGCGTGCCTCGCCCGGCAGGCCCTCCCCCGTCCGTCGGAAGAACTCGGCGAACCCGCCGTCGGCCTCGAGGTCGCGCCGGACCATCACCGAGTCGTATGTCTCGAGCGCCTTGGCCACCCGATCGACGAGCGGCCGCGGGAACCCCAGCGCGTAGCCCACCTCACGGACCGCCGAACGCGCCCGGTACGTGACGAGGTTGCAGACCATCCCCGTGTGCTCCGGCCCGTAGCGCCGATAGATGTACTGGATGACCTCCTCCCGGCGCTCCGAGCTGAAATCGATGTCGACGTCCGGGTACGTCGTCCGGCCGGGATTGATGAACCGTTCGAACAGGAGGTTGTGGGCGATCGGCTCGACTCGGCTGATCCCGAGCGTGTACGACACGATCGAGCTGGTCGCGCTGCCCCGACCCTGGGCGGGGATCCCCCGTTCCCTGGCGAAACGCATGAGGTCCCAGCAGATGAGGAAGAACTCGGCGAGGCCGGCTCGCTCGATCACGTCGAGCTCGTGGGCGAGCCGCGTGACGACGGCGGAGGTCAGCGGGTGGTAGCGATAGCGTGCGCCCGCCCAGCACAGCTCCGACAGATAGGAGAACGGCGTCTCCCCGGACGGCACCGTGAACCCCGGGAAGCGGTACTGCTCGAATTCGAGATCGAGGACGCACGAGGCGGCCACCTCGACCGACGTCGCGATGCCCTCACGCCAGGCCCGCGCCGTGTCCGCGTCGAACCCGGTAGCGACTGCCGCCATCTCGTCGCCCGACTTCACGAACGACTCGGCATCGGCTCGCCGCAGGTCGGCCAGCGTGTCGAGCGTCCGGCCATGGCGGATCGCGGTCAGGACGTCGTGGAACTCGCGGTCGTCCGGGGTCGCGTAGTGGACGTCGTTGGTGACGACCACCGGCAGACCGAGCTCCGCAGCGAGCGCCGCGGACTCCGCCACGAGCCAGTCGTCATCGGGCAGTAGGTGATGCGAGAGCTCGATGAAGAAGCCGCTGGTCGACGGCCCGTCACCACGGCCGAAGAGCGCGGCGTACCGCTCGGCGACGGCACGGGCGCCGGCTCGATCGCCGACGCGCAGTCGCCGGGCGATCTCGCCGTCACGGCATCCGGACAGCGCGACGATGCCCTCGTGCTCCGCCTCGAGCAGCTCGTGCCGGAAGCTGGGCACGGCCTTCGTCCCGGCCATGTTCGCCCGGGAGATCACCCTGCTCAGGCTGCGCCAGCCGACCGGGGACCGCGCGAGCAGCACGAGGTGTGGGCCGCGCGCCCGGTCGCCGATGCCGCGGAAGTCCTCCTTGACCGGATCGCGGTGACCGGGAAGCTTCGCCCGCCGGGGCCTCGGTCGGGCCGGCCGGCCCTCGGCCACCAGTGGCTCCGTCGCCGGGGGTTCGGCGCGGCGCCGGCGCGGTCGACGCCGTGGCGGGATGACGACGGCATCGGGATCCGGCACGGCCGGATCGAGCAGGCCGATCTCCGTGCCGACGATCCCATGCAGTCCGGCCTCCTCGGCGGCACCCATGAACCGCACCGCGCCGTACAGGCCGTTGTGGTCGGTGACGGCCAGTCCGCGCAAGCCGTTGGCCACAGCACGTTCGACCAGATCGTCCGGCGCCGAGGCCCCGTCGAGGAACGAGAAGTTGGTGTGGGCGTGGAGCTCGGCGTAGGGGATGGTCGCCACAGCGGTCGCCTCGATCGGACCAGATGGAGGGGGTTGACAATCATAGAACAAATGTTCACTGTGCGGACGCGAAACAAGTCGGGCGGGTTCGGCGTCTCTTGGGCATGCACGCACCCATCCAGCTCGATCGCCCGCTCCGACCGGTCGCCCTGACCGCGCTCCGGACGGCACTGGGTGTGATGGGCGCGCTGCTGCTGATCCTCGTCGTCCTGCCCTCCCTCCTGGAGGCCCAGGCGGCGGCGATCTAGCCACCACATAGCGTCTCGGCGCCTGGGGGCTCGGGACGATCGGCGGCCCAGACCGCGATGGTCGGGAGCCGACCTGCCGGACCGCTGGTGAGCATCGGTCCGGCACACAGGACCCCGTCGCTGGGGGCGACGGGGTCCTGTCACGTCCGGCCCGGCTGGCACGTCGGCGATGCCCGTCAGCTCGGCCCCGGCAAGGTTTTCGTTCGACGTGTCATCCGCGAACACGTTGTTGATGCGGGGGTCCCAGCGTGTCGACCATCAACGACCGGTCTGCACAGGGAGGAATGCATGTATCGCGCGTCACCGACCCGCCTCCGCCACCGCAGCATCGCCGTCGGCATGGCGCTCCTCGGCGTCGTCGCGTCGGCCGCGCCGACATCGGCTGCGGGCTCGACCGCCCACGGCCCCAGTACGACCACCGCACCCTATGTGCTCCCTGTGGCCGACGTCCGGATCACCTCGCTGTTGACCGTCGGTGATGCGGGCGCTGCGGGGAACGGGTACGAGATGGTCGGCATCCCGGACGGCCTCGGCCTCACCACGAGCGGCCGCAAGCTCACGATCCTCATGAACCACGAGCTGCGCGACGCACCCGGCCAGGAGCAGGGCATCGTCCGGCGCCACGGCACGATCGGTGCCTTCGTCTCCCGGTTCGTCATCGATCCGAAGACGCTCAAGATCACGAGCGGTTCGGACCTGGTCGACCCCGGCATCCGATATTGGGACTACCCGAACGGCGGGTACGTCACGACGGGCCCCCGGTTCGCCGACATGACCGCCCAACAGCTATCGTTCGGCCGGTTCTGCTCCGCCAGCCTGACCGACCCGGGTGTGCTCTACAACGAGCGGACGGGTGCGGGCTACCGGGGTCAGCTCTTCTTCGGGAACGAGGAGGACGGCGACGTCGGGCGATCGTTCGCGATCACGACGGACGGCCAGGCGACGGCCCTCCCCCGGCTCGGACTGTTCTCATGGGAGAACACGGTCCCGGCCGATAATCGCTCCGACACGACGCTCGTGATGGGCCAGGAAGACGGCCCGGGTGACGGCAGCCAGCCGTGGGTGTACGTCGGCAAGAAGACGAAGTCCGGCGGCCCGGTCGCGCGCGCCGGGTTGACGAACGGCCTGTCGTTCGTCCTCGACACGGTCGACTCGACCGTCACGGATGACGCCGAATTTCGGGCGACCTTCGGTGTGAACACGCCGGCACCCGTGAACCTCGCCAACGTTCCCTGGAGCCTGACTGGTGCGCAGCAGAACACGCTCGCCATCGAAGCCGGGCTGAGCCTCAACCGGATCGAAGACGGCCACTGGGATCCGAAGCATCGGAACGACTTCTACTTCCTGACCACCGAGGGTGGCGAGAAGTCGGGCACCGGCCTCGATGGCCGGGACGGCGGCGGCCTCTGGCGGCTGCGCTTCAAGGACATCGAGCATCCGTTCGCGGGCGCCACCTTGACCCTGCTGCTCGACGGCAGCCAGTCGCTCGGCGCGACGGAACCCAAGTTCAACAAGCCCGACAACATGACCATCGATCGCCACGGCAACCTGCTCATCCAGGAGGACCCGGGCAACAACAACCACCTTGCCCGGATCATCGCGTATCGGATCAGCGATGGGGCCCTCGGCGTCGTCGCCCGGTTCGACGAGGCGAAGTTCGGCGTCGGCGCGACCGACGATCCGGCACGCCTCACGACCGACGAGGAGTCGAGCGGGATCATCGACACCGAGCGCCTGCTCGGGAAGAGCACCTTCCTATTCGACGCCCAGATCCACACCGCCAAGAACCTGCCGGCCGGGACCGGACCGGGCACGGTGCAAGAGTTCGTCGAGAACGGCCAGCTCCTGCTCCTCAAGGTCAAAGACTGGGACGACGTGTACGGCGACTGACACAGCCTCCCGAAACACAGGACCCCGTCGCATTGGGGGCGGCGGGGTCCTGTCGTGTCCCGGCTAGACTCCGCCGATGTCCACGCGCGCCCGCCACTTCCTGCTGACGCTCCCTGCCACCGCCCTGCTCCTCGCGGCTTGTGGCTCGAGCCCGAGCCCGGCACCCGGCTCGATCGCGAGCCTGTCACCGAGCGCATCGACCCCCGCGACGGCCGCCCCGAGCGAGGGCTCCGGGTCAGCATCGCCCGCCGCCTCGGATGGCGGCCAGACGGACACGGCCTGGGGCCGCATCTGGGACGCGGTCCCAGCGGGCTTCCCGCGATTCCCCGGCGCCACCCCTGCCGACGACGCCAGCGGCGAGCCGGCGAGTGCCCGCTACGCCGTCCCGGGCGGCGATCCGCAGGCCATCGCGATGTGGATGCAGGGTGCGCTCGAGACAGCGACCTTCAGCACGACCGGCCTGAACGGTCCAGCCGAGGACGGTAGTTTCGTCATCGACTCGGTCGGCGAGGGCGACTGCGCGATCCAGACGACCATCGCGCCGCTCGGCGACACGACCTTCATCACCGTCCTGTACGGCGCAGCCTGCCCCACGACCTAGGCGTGTCGGAGATGCGACACGCGCGGGCCTCGCCGGACGGTATGCTGCGTCCCGAACGCCCGGAGCCTCGGGACCGGGACGGGGGACATTCGCGATGCAGTCGACACGACCTCGGGAACTCGGCGCGCTGATCCTCGCGATCGGCGTCCTGCTCGTCATCTTCGTCGTCAGCCTGGCCCTCGGGGCCCCGCTTCGCTGATCGCTTCGGCGCCTTAGTCGTACAGGCGCTCGAGGTGCCAGGTCCCTGCGATGCGGTCCTGGTAGATGAGCGCGAGCCAGCGCTCCCCGGCCACCTTGGCGTAGTCGCGCGCGATCGGGTCGCGCCACCACGACTCCTCGACCCGCCATCGATTGCAGACCTCGACCGCCTCGCGCCGGCCGTTCCAGCTGATGGCCACGAGCCGGCCGTCGACATCGAGCTCGACGTCGATGCGGGGGTGCTCGCGCAACAGTCGGGTCATGCCGGGGCCCCGCCACGGTCGTCCTCGGCAAGCCCGACCCCCTGCCACGTCCAGCGTTCCTCGGGCAGTGGCGCCTCCGGGTCGGTGATCGCCACGCGCCGGACTCGATCCTCGCCATAGGTCAGCGCGAGCCTCGCGAGCTGCCAATCGAGCCGTGCCGTCCGAGCCGCCTGCGGCACGAACAGCGGCAGTTGCTGACCGGCGGCCGGCGTCGTGCCGCGCAGCTCCAGGTCGAGTCGTTGGACCGCCGCCGGCGGCGGCTCACGCTCCAGCCGCGCGAACAGCAGCCGCTCGACCGCCTCGGCGTCCGCGGTGGGTTCCGGGAACCGCTGCTCGACCTCGATCCGCGGTGACGTCCCGGTGGGCGCGAACGCCAGATCGAGCTCCAGCGCCAGGATGGCGCGGTCAGCCGCCAGACCTCGAGCGCCGAGCTGCGCGGTAAGACCGGCCACCAGGCGATGCAGCACGAACCGGAGCGGTTCGAGTTCTTCGACCGGCGGCTCGATCGGCAGAGCGAGAGCCAGGCGCTTCGTCGCGCGCCGGGCGCGGAACGGCTCGGTCTCCTGGCCCCTCGCCCGGGCATGGAGGCGGCCGCCCTCGTCGCCGAACCGGGCGATCAGCGCGGACGTCGGGAGTTCCGCCACGGCACCGATCCGGCGCAGCCCGAACCGGGTGAGTCGTGCGCGGATGTCGGGGTCGGTGGTCAGGAGTGTGGACGGGCGATCGGCCAGGAACGCGGCTTCGTCGCTGGGGGGCACGATGATCGGGGCATCCGGCCCTGCCGCCATCGCGGCGATGGTCGCCGCGAAGTGCGTGCCGGCGATCCCGACCCGTGGCTCCACCTCCCCGGGGAGCGCCTTCGCGACGGCGCCCGTCAGCCGCTCGGCGAGGACGGGCTCGGGACCCCACAAGGGCCCGAGGCCGTCGATGCCGACCTCGAAGAGCCCGAATGCCACGTCCCGTGGATCGGCACTCCCCGCCAGGCTCGGGCTGAAGGCCCCGAGCGCCTCGAACACGACCTCGGCAGTTCCCCGATCCGCCTCGGGATCGGGATCGATGAAGGTCGCCTCAGGGACGAGTCGATGCGCGCTTCCGAGCGGCATCCCCCGCCGGACGCCGAGCGCCCGGGCGGTCGGGTCGGCGTCGATGACCGGTCCCGGGTCCCACGGTCGACCGCCCAGCACGAGCGGACCTGTCGGGCAGGGCTCGGAGCGTCGGGCCAACGCCAGATGGAGTGGCAGGTGCGGCAGGAACAGGTGCAGCCGTCGCATGGTGGATCTCGCGATCGGGGGCCTCATGAGCGGGGGCTTGGTCGATCAACAGGGCGTCCCGAGCGAGGCACGTGTCCCGCTCGCCGCCCTCGGCGTAGAGGATCCGGAGCGTCGCCCGGCGGCCAGGCGGTCCGTGCCGGTTGTGCGCGACGAGCGCCTCGGTCCGTTGCCCGACGACGTCACGCCCGAGACGCACCCACGACCGGCGCGCCAGCTCGAGTCGGATGCCGGTCGACTCGGCGACCGCGGTCGCCAGACCGCCAGCGAGCCCCGGCGCATCGAGGATCAGCAGCAGCGTCTCCGCGCGCCGCGCGAGCGCCGCGAGCCGATGCAGCCGGTCACCGATCCTCGACGGCGTGTCGGTCCGAGCCAGTCGGCCGCCGGGCAGGTCGAGGACCAGCAGGTCGACCGAGCGGCCGGCGAGCAGGCTGCCCGCGATCGACAGGCCCTCGTCGAGGCTGGCCGGCGTGATGACGACGAGCCAGTCGAGATCGACCCCGCGCGCGACGGCCTCGACCGGGTCGAAGCTCCGCGACAGGTCGAGCCAGGCCACGACCGACCCCTGTGCCTGGGCCTCCGCGGCGACCCGGAGGCTCAGGGTGGTGCGGCCGCTCGTACCCTCGCCGCGGATCGCGACGCTGGCCGATCTCGGCAGACCACCCGGGCCGAGGATGGCATCGAGCGCCGCGAAGCCGGTGCGGATGACCCGCTCGTCGGGTCGGGGGTCGTACTGTGGCTGGACGTCTTCGACCGGGTCGGGCGCGGGCGCCAGGGCCAGCGCGCCGATGACCCCCGGAGCTGCGGCACCCCAGCGCGCCCGGAGGCCCGCAACAGCAGCATCCACATCACCCCGCCCGGTCGACATCGGACGCCGATAATAGAACAGATGTTCTAGTCAGGCAAGGGCGAAATCGACTGACGCGGCAGCATCGACTTGCATCGGATGCAAGCAACGCGACCAGCCCGCAGATCGACACTGACCTGCATGCGCCGGGCGCAGCATCGGATGCCGTTTCGGCGACCACGTGGGACCAACATGCCATTCCAGTGATCGATCGCGGGCACGTTCCGACATCTGATGACGTCTCGGCGACCACTTCCCCCCCAGATACGTCATGTGCTTGCATCCGATGCGAGCTGACCCGGCCGAACCGGCGTCAGATGCCGGGTCCGCGACGACCCGCGTCACGTGATCGACACGGCCGAGCCGTAGCCTCGGCCTACCATGCTCGTGATGCCCACCCAGGCCCCCGACCAGGCGATCCCGACCGCGCCGATCCTCGTCGTCGACGACGACGCCAAGATCGTCCGCCTGGTCCGGACCTACCTGGAGCGCGACGGCTTCAGCGTCGTGACGGCTGCGGACGGGCCTGCAGCGCTCGACGCGATCGAGACGCACGCACCGGCGCTCGTCGTCCTCGACCTGATGCTTCCCGAGCTGGACGGACGTGCGGTCATCCGCGCCGTCCGTCGGGATGAGGAAGCCGGGCGAACGCCGATCCTGGTCCTGTCTGCCCGCAGCTCGACCATCGACCGAATCGCCGGCCTCGAGGATGGGGCAGACGACTACCTGCCCAAGCCGTTCTCCCCGGCAGAGCTCGTCCTGCGCGTGAAGTCGATCCTCCGACGGACCGCGGCGACTGCCGCGCCGGACCGTCCCGGGCCGACCATCCGCCACGGCGACCTCACCATCGACCCCGCCCGGCACGAGGTCCGCCGCGGCGACACGCCCGTCGACCTGACCCGTGTCGAGTTCAAGCTCCTCTCGGCGATCCTCGCCGCCGACGGCCGCGTCCTGTCGCGAGACCAGTTGCTCGACGCGGTCTACGGCCACGAGTCGACCGACATCCTCGACCGCACGATCGACGTCCATATCCGCCGGCTCCGCGACAAGCTCGACGACGATCCCGATGCACCTCGCTACGTCCAGACGGTCCGCGGCGTCGGCTACAGGGCGGCGAGGTCGTGAACCGCCGCGCGATGCCTCCGCCGTGATCGGCCGCGGGATCGCGACGCGGATCGCGCTCGCGGCGATCGCGAGTGCCGCGGTCGGCCTGTTGATCCTCGGGGTCGGGGTCGCCGTGGTGGGCGCCGAGGTCTTCACCGCGCTGATGATGGAACTGGGCGATTCCGCCGAGCACGCCCGCGACATGTACGACGACTCCGTCACGACCGTGGTCGTCGCTGCCTCCGTGGTCGCGGTGCTGGCCAGCGTCGGGCTTGCCCTCGTTCTCGCCCGCATGCTGACCCGTCCGCTGCGCGAGATCGGCGGCGCAGCGCGCCGGATCGCCGACGGTGACTACGCCGCGCGAGTCCCCCGCGAGGGACCCGAGGAGCTGGCCAGCCTGGCCGATTCGTTCAACCAGATGGCCGCCTCGCTGGAGCGGCAGGAAGCGATGCGACGGGACTTCATCGCCAACGCGGCCCATGAGCTACGAACACCGCTGACGAATCTGCAGGGCTATCTCGAGGCGCTGCGAGATGGCGTCATCACGGCCGACCGGGCCACGTATGAATCGCTCCACGAGGAGGCGGATCGACTCGTCCGCCTGTCACGCGACCTCGATGCGCTGGCCGAGGGTGATGCCGACACGAGCCCGCCCCAGCTGGTCGACCTCGACCTCGCGGCGGCGATCCGCTCGGCCCTCGACCTCGCCGCGCCATCCATCGAACGAGCCGGCCTGCGGATCGATGCCAGCGGCGTCCCCGCTTCCCTCCCCGCCCGCGCCGATCCCGATCGATTCGCCCAGGTCCTGGCCAATCTGCTATCCAATGCCGCGCGGTACACACCGGCGGGTGGCGAGGTCGCGGTCAAGGCGGAACGCCGGCCGGCGGATGTCCTGGTGACCGTCGCCAACACGGGCGACGCGATCCCGGCAGACGAGCTCGACCGCGTCTTCGAACGCTTCTACCGCGTCGAGAAGTCGCGCGACCGGGCACGCGGCGGCGCCGGCATCGGGCTGGCCATCGTCAAGCAGATCGTGGAGGGGGCCGGTGGCCGAGTCGGTGCCGAGTCAGGCGACGGTCAGACGCGCTTCTGGTTCAGCCTGCCGGCCTGAGCCAGGGCTCGCGCACACCCCCGAGACTCCCGACGAGGACTGACTACGGCAGCCCGATCGCGATCATCCCGACGAGGATGCCGCCCAGGCCGACCCACTGGATCGGCCGGAGACGCTCTCCCAGCAGCGCGACGGCGACGACGATCGTGACCGCCGGGCCGAACGACGAGGCGAGACCAACGAGCCACGTCTCGGCATGCTCGAGGCCGTAGGCGAACGACGCCAGGCCGACGATGTCGAGGACGCCGGACAGGACCACGAAGCCGATCACGCGGGCGTCAGCGCGACCCGCGCCGTCGTCGCCCGGGGCGCCCTCGATCATCGGCGCCGCCAGACGCCGGAACATGGTCGTGGCAACGATCAGCACGATGACCGAAAGGATCGCGTTTGCCGTGCGGGCGACGACGACGACCTCGAACCATGGCGCCCGGTCTATGACGATGTCGCTCGTGATCGTCATCGTGGCGAACAGGATCAGGGCGACGACCGCGAAGGCGACGCCGGGACTGGCGAAGCGCGTGTTCCGCCAGCCGTGCTCGAAGGCGATCCCGGTCAGCACCACGCCGGTCGTAGCGACCGCGGCGCCGATGGCCTGGAGCGGGGTCAGCGTCTCGCCTCGGATGACCACGGCGAGCACAACGGTGAGACCGCCATACGCCGCGACCATCCCGCTGACGACGGCGATCGGGCCGATCCGCAGTCCGGTGAAATAGGTCAGGTAGGCGCCCGCGCCGAAGAGCCCGACCAGCGCACCGCCCGCCAGCACGAACGGATCATCGGACAGCGGCGTGCCCGTCGCGATCGCCGCGATCCAGACGAGGACGGCGCCGACCAGCTGCATCCCGGTCGTGACCCGCAGGCTGCCGATCCGCCGGCTCGCGAGCGCCGAGAAGAGATCGAGCGTACCCCACGAGATAGCGGCGCCGAGTCCGGTCAACAGGCCGATGGGCATCGACGGAGCCTAGGTGCGGGCGGCCATCGTTGTTCTCGGGTCGCGTGCGGCGCGACATGGTCGAGGGGTCGGGGCGGAAGGGACCCCGTGCTACACTCGAAGACCCGTGGGGATGTAGCTCAGCTGGGAGAGCACCGCGTTCGCATCGCGGGGGTCAGGGGTTCGAGTCCCCTCATCTCCACCATCCCGACGTCATGCTTCGGTCGTCCATGGGAGGGGCCCGGATGTCGATCGTCGCCACGGGTCTTGTCGTCCTGGTGGCTCTGATCCATGCCTACATCCTCGTGCTCGAGATGTTCCTGTGGCAGACGCCGCGCGGTCTCAAGGCGTTCGGCACGACGCCCGATCAGGCAGCCGCGATGGCAACGCTCGCCGCGAACCAGGGCCTGTACAACGGGTTCCTGGCTGCCGGTCTCGGCCTCAGCCTGGTGCTACCCGAGCCCAGCGCCTTCTACTTCAAGGTGTTCTTCCTCGGCTGCGTGATCGTCGCAGGCCTGTACGGCGGGCTGACGGTGTCGCGCAGGATCCTGGTCGTCCAGGCCCTCCCTGCCGCCCTCGCCCTGGGTGCCGTCCTCCTCGCCAGCTGACAAGGGCCGACGCGTGTTGACCACGATGCGTGCCCGCGACCCGCATGAGGCGCACCGGGTCGCGACGCCGCTGGAGCTCCTGTTCGACCTAACCTTCGTGGTCGCCGTGGCCGCGGTGGTAGCGGAGCTCGCCCACGCGATCGTCGATGGCCACCCAGCCGAGGGACTCGTCGGCTATCTCGTCGTCTTCTTCGCGATCTGGTGGGCGTGGATGAACTTCACCTGGTTCGCGTCTGCGTTCGACTGTGACGATGCCTTCTACCGGATCCTCACCATGGTCCAGATGGTCGGCGTGCTCGTCCTCGCGAGCGGTATCGCGCCATTCTTCGAGCGCTCCGAGTTCGGGATCGGTGTCCTCGGCTACGTCCTGATGCGGATCGCCCTCGTGACCCAGTGGCTCAGGGTGGCGCGGTCGGTCCCCGAGTACCGGGACACGGCCCTGCGCTACGCGATCCCGATCGCCGCGGTCCAGCTTCTGTGGATCGTCAGGCTGGCGCTGCCGTACCCCTTCTCGACAGTGGCATTCCTGGCGCTGATCGGCGTCGAGTTGTTGATCCCGTGGTTCGCGGAGCGCCGAACGATGACGCCGTGGAATGCCCACCACATCGCCGAGCGCTACGGGCTGTTCACGATCATCGTCCTCGGCGAAAGCGTGCTGGCCGCGACGACGGCGATCCTCGTCGCCCGGTCCGAGACCGGGTTGTCACTCGAACTCGTCGGCGTCGCCATCTCGGGCCTCGTCCTGCTGTTCGCTTGCTGGTGGCTGTACTTCCTGGAATCCGACGCGCATCGGCTCGCCACTCGTCGGGACCTCGCCCTCGGCTGGGGCTACGGCCACTACTTCGTGTTCGCCTCCCTTGCCGCGATCGGCGCCGGCATCGAGGTGACGGTGGAGGCGGTCAGCCACGAGGTGGTGGCCTCGCCGCTGCTGGTCGGGTACAGCGTCGCGGCACCGCTGGCCATCTTCCTCGCGGTCCGCTACGCGCTCTATGCCAGGATCGGGGGTGACCGCCTGGTCCGGCTGCGCGTCATCGCCGGAGAGGTCGGGGTCGTGCTGGCCATCCCGCTGGCGAGCGTCGCGCTGCCACCGCCCGCGGTGATCGCCCTGCTCGCCGCTGCGGCGGCCGGGCTGATCGTCTTCAAGTCGTACCGCTACGGCCTGATACGTCATGGTGAAGGCGGGGATACGCGGCCGGTGAGCGGACCTCGCCAGGATGCGGGGCATGAAGTCGTCGAAGGCGCGGACATCGGCCAAGGACGAACGCCGGAGTCGTCGGAAACAGAAGCAGCGTCGACGACCTGACGGGCTGCGGCTCCATCCGCTCGGCGGTACGTTCGAGCCGGGACTCGCCGACCGGATCCTTGCGGCGTTCGAGGGCTTCGACCCGAGCGGACCGTGGTCGTCGGTGGCGCCGAGGATCGTCCCCGTGCTCAAGCGCGTCAATCACCCGTACCCAGCGGAGATGGCGCCGCTGCACATCCGGGTGCCGCCTGGCGTGTGGACCGGCTTCGGGATCGATCTCGGCCCGGCGTTCTCGCACGTCAGCCAGATGCTCCTCGACGGTTGGGGTATCGACCACGCGACGCTGCTCGGCACCGCGCTCGAGAACCTCACGGCGCTGGTCCGTCGGGAAGCGCCGGTGATCGACACGATCCCCATCGACGGTATCGAGGTCACCGCCATCCAGGGGCAGGGCTGGGGCTCGTCGCTGATCCTCGTACCGGACGTGCTGCGCCCGATACTCGGCCCGACGCCGCGCATCCTGCTGGCACCGGTCCGCAACACGTTGGTGGCACTCCCGGACGACGTCGACGACGACCTCGCGGTCGACCTGTGGCACGCCATCGCCGACGGCGCCCACGACGAGCTCGACGTGGAGCCGCTGCGCTGGACCGGGTCGACCGTGGCGTCACTCGGTGATGCCACGACCGGGCTGCCGAACTAGCCGTCGATCAGCGCGCGGTGGAGCTCGGTCGAATGGTCGTGGAGCCAGCGGCGCCAGATCCGATGGTCGGGACGGCGCGAGGCGACGAGCGCCCAGAACCGCGGACCGTGGCCGAACACCTTCAGATGCGCCAGCTCGTGGCAGACGACGGTCTCGAGTGCCTCGGGTGGAGCGAGGATCAATCGCCAGGAGAACGACAGCCGTTCGGTCCGTGAGGCACTGCCCCAACGGGTCCGCGGGTCACGCAGGGTGACCGCTGCCGGTCGGACCCCCATCGCTTCGCCGATGTCGGCGACGCAGCCCTCGATCTCCCGGCGCGCCTCGACGCGCAGCCATGCCTCGAGGATGGCGGCGTCCGAACGACGGTCCGCCGCAACACGGTGGATGACCAGCTCGTCGACGAACGGCGCGACGTCGGAGCGCCGGATACCGGAGACCGCCGGCACGACCCGGATCCGGCACAGGCGGCCGCGGAACGGGATGACGCCCCCGTGCCGGGCGCCACCTCTCGTGGCGAGCTCGCGGTCGACGTCCGCTTGGCGAGCGAGATGTTTGCGCAGCCACGGCTCGCGTTCCGCCAGGAACGCCACTGCGCGGCGCTCGTGTTCTGGTCGGACGGTGTGCGCCGGGACCGTCACGACGACGCCCCGCTCCGGATGGATGACCACCCGCACGACCCGCGCCCGCGGCGAGCGTCGCAACGTATACGGGAGGGGCCCGCCCGGCAGGTCGGCGATGGCGGTGGCCTCCCACGTCACGAGCGGATGATGCCATGCAGCAGGGGACGGACGGGTCGGTCGGTGCCGAGGGCCGGGCGGGTCGGCCGATGCTACAATCCGCGCTCCGTGGGGCTATAGCTCAGCTGGAAGAGCACCTGCATGGCATGCAGGGGGTCCGGGGTTCGAGTCCCCGTAGCTCCACCAGACTGACGAGGCCGCCGACCATCACCCCTCGCCGACGGCGGGGGGTGAACCGTATCCGGCGGCGAGCGCACGGAGCAGTGCGGAGCGAACCGAAGATGGGGCTCCGCTGAGAGGCTCAAACACGTCGTGACCGAGACCACCGACAGCCGAACCCGGGTCGAACGCTACGACCCCACCACCGTGGAGCCACGCTGGCAGGCGCGCTGGGCGGAACTCGGCATGCACGAGACGGACCTGCTCGACACGTCGCGGCCCAAGTACTACCTGTTGACGATGTACCCGTACCCGTCGGGCGACCTGCACATCGGCCACTGGTACATCAAGACGCCGACCGACGCGCTGGCTCGCTATCGGCGGATGCACGGCTACAACGTCTTCCTGCCGATCGGCTTCGACGCGTTCGGATTACCGGCCGAGAACGCCGCGATCAAGAGCGGCGGCCACCCGTTCACATGGACGATGCAGAACATCGAGAACATGCGCCGTCAGCTGCGGACCATGGGCGCGACGTTCAGCTGGAAGCATGAAGTCGTGACCGCCGACCCATCCTTCTACAAATGGAACCAGTGGATGTTCCTGCGGTTCCTGGAGGCGGGGCTGGCGTACCGGCAGAAGTCGGCCGTCGACTGGTGTCCCAATGACGGGACACTGGCGCGCGAGCAGGTGGAGGGGCCCGAGCGGCGCTGCTGGCGCTGCGGCGAGCTGGTCGAGAAGCGCGACCTGGACCAGTGGTACCTGAAGACGACGGCCTACGCGGACGAGCTGCTGTCGTTCGAGGGTCTCGATTGGCCCGAGCCGATCAAGGTCCAGCAGACGAACTGGATCGGTCGCTCCGAGGGCGCCGAGATCGACTTCGAGACGGCCGCCTCGGCGCACCATCCGGGCGGCGAGCGGCTGCGCGTCTTCACGACCCGGCCAGACACCCTGTTCGGCGCCACGTTCATGGTCCTTGCCCCCGAGCACTCGCTGGTGCCGACACTGACCGCGCCCGACCGGCTGGCCGAGGTCGAGGCGTACGTCGCCCAGGCTCGGCGACGCACCGAGATCGACCGCCTCTCGACCGACCGGGAGAAGACCGGCGTGGCCATCGGTGCCGACGCGGTCAATCCGGTCAACGGCGAGCGGATCCCGATCTTCGTCGCCGACTACGTCCTGGCCGGCTATGGCACTGGCGCGATCATGGCCGTGCCCGCCCACGACGAGCGTGACTTCGCGTTCGCGACGCAGTTCGATCTGCCGATCCGGCGGGTCGTGGCCGCACCGGGCACCGAGGCCGACGACGAGATGCTCGACGCGTATGTCGCGCACACCACCGGAGAGCGGCTGGTCAACTCCGACGGCTTCGACGGCATGGCGGCCGACGAGGGTGGCAAGGCCATCGTCGAGAAGTTGGCCGCCGAAGGCAAGGCCGAGCCGACGGTCACCTACCGCTTACGCGACTGGCTGATCAGCCGCCAGCGCTACTGGGGCACGCCGATCCCGGTCATCTACTGCGCGCGTGACGGCATCGTGCCGGTCCCGGACGAAGACCTGCCCGTCCTGCTACCGGAACAGGTGGACTACCGAGGGCGCGGCGACAACCCGCTCCAGCGCGACGAGGCCTTCCTGAACGTCGCCTGCCCGATCTGCGGCGAGCCGGCCCGTCGCGAGACGGACACGATGGACACGTTCGTCGACTCGTCCTGGTATTGGTATCGCTACCTGTCGCCGGACAAGGAAGACGGCCCGGTCGACCGGTCGATGACCGACGTCTGGACGCCGGTCGACCAGTACACGGGTGGCGCCGAGCATGCCGTGATGCACTTGATGTACGCCCGTTTCTGGACGAAGGCGATGCGCGACATCGGGCTGATCGCCGAGGACGAGCCCTTCAAGCGGCTGTTCAACCAGGGTCAGATCCTGGGCGCCGACGGCGAGCGCATGTCGAAGTCGCGCGGCAACGTCGAGGACCCCGACGACCTGGTCCGCCGGTATGGCGCCGATACGGTCCGGCTGTTCCTGATGTTCATGGGGCCGTGGGACCAGGGCGGCCCGTGGAGTGCGACGAACATCGGCGGCGTCCATCGATTCCTGAACCGTGTCTGGACGGTGACGCTGGATCCACACGGCCGCGAACCGGGTGATCCCGACGCCGGCCGACTGCCGCCGGGCGAGAGCGCGGCCGACGCTGGCGCCGCGATCCGCGCCGCCGCGCATCGGACGCTGCAGGACGTGACCGAGGACTACGAGGGGTTCCGTTTCAACACCATGGTCGCGAAGCTGATGGAGCTGTCCAACACCCTGTACCGATACCGGGGGACCGAGGTCGCCGGCGACACCGAGTGGGACGAGGCCGTGCGCCTGCTGCTGCTGATGCTGGCGCCCGCCGCCCCGCACATCACCGAGGAGATCTGGTCGCGTCGGGCCGAGGCCGACGGTCGAGCGTGGACGTCGATCCACACGGAGGCCTGGCCGCAGGTCGACGAATCGGCGATCCGCGTATCGGTCCGTGAGGTGCCGGTCCAGGTCAACGGCAAGCTGCGCGCCAAGGTCGTCGTCCCAGCCGACGCGACCGACGACCAGATCAACGCCGAGGTCCTGGCGAACCCGAGGATCGTGGCGATCCTCGATGGGCGGACGCCCGAGCGGCTCGTCATCGCCGGCGGCGGCAAGCTCGTCAACATCGTCGTGCGCGAGGCGTAGCCGGCGCCCGCTCCGCAAGAACTTGCAAAGACTTGCGTTGACATGCATACCATGAGGGCATGTCGAATCGTCTTGCCGATGTCGCGCGCAAGGTCGGGGTCAGCGAAGCGACCGTCAGCCGCGTCCTGAACGAGAAGCCGGGGGTGTCCGAGGCGACCCGGCAGGCGGTCCTCACGGCCCTGGACGTCCTCGGGTACGAGCGGCCGACGAAATTGCGCGGCGAACGCGCCCGACTCGTCGGCCTGGTCCTGCCAGAGTTGCAGAACCCGATCTTCCCGGCGTTCGCGGAGGTCGTGTCCGGAGCGCTCGCTCAGCAGGGGTTCACGCCCGTCCTGTGCACCCAGACAGTGGGCGGGGTGTCCGAGGCGGACTACGTCGATCTGCTCCTCCAGCAGCAGGTCTCCGGTGTCGTGTTCGCGGGCGGCCTGTACGCGCAGGCCGACGCGCCTCACGGGCACTATCGTCGATTGGCGGAGCGTGGGCTGCCGACGGTCCTCGTCAACGCCGGGATCGACGGCCTGCCCTTCCCGCGCGTCTCATGCGACGACGCGGTGGCCGTCGAACAGGCGATGGGCCACTTGATCTCGCTCGGCCACACGCGGATCGGGCTCCTGGTCGGCCCGCGCGACCACATCCCGTCGCGCCGCAAGATCGAACGGGCACGTCGGATCGCGACCGCGGCGGGCCTGACGATCGGAACGGACGATATCGCGCATGCGCTCTATTCCCTCGAGGCCGCGCAGGCGGCCGCCGTGCGGCTGCTCGCGGGAGGCATCACGGGGATCATCTGTGCCAGCGACCCGATGGCGCTCGGCGCGATCCGGGCGGTGCGCCGCGCCGGTCTCACCGTGCCGGGCGACGTCTCCGTCGTCGGCTTTGACGACTCAGCGCTGATGAACTGCACTGAGCCCCCACTGACGACCGTGCGCCAGCCGATCGAGCCGATGGGTCGCATGGTGATCGAGCTGCTCAACGGCCAGATCGCCGGTACACCCGTCACCCACGATGAGCTGCTCTTCGAACCGGAGCTCGTCGTCCGCGGCTCGACAGCACCCGTCGCCGCCGTTCGCTGAGACTGGCCACCGGCCGGTCTGGGGGTCCTCCCGCACGCTTGTAGTCAACTTATCAACAACTTGTTGTCGAGTTCTTGCATTAGTTCGTCGAATGCGCTACGTTGCCGCAACGCCGCGGCAGCCGTTGCCGCTCCGTTCCGACCGCTGCAGGAAGGATCGACGTGACCGAACCGGCGATGGCCGATGCCGCGACGCTCCCGACGCTCCTCGACGTGCCCACGCGCGAACGCCGCCTTGAGCGGGCCGACGGCGAGGTGGCCCCCGTCGACGACCCGACGTGGTGGCGGAGCGCGGTCATCTACCAGGTCTACGTGCGCAGCTTCGCCGATGCGAACGGGGACGGGACCGGTGATCTGGCCGGCGTCCGCAGCCGACTTCCATACCTCCGCGACCTCGGCGTGGATGCGATCTGGTTCACGCCCTGGTACGTCTCTCCGTTGGCCGACGGCGGGTATGACGTCGCCGACTATCGGGCGATCGATCCGACCTTCGGCAGCCTGACCGAAGCCGAAACACTCATCGCCGAGGCCCTCGAGCTCGGGATCCGGACGATCATCGACATCGTCCCGAACCACGTGTCGGACCAGCATCCCTGGTTCCAGAGCGCGCTCGGCGCGGCACCCGGCGATCCTGAACGGGCTCGCTTCTGGTTCCGACCCGGGCGCGGCGATGGATCCCAGCCGCCGACCGACTGGCCGTCGGAATTCAAGGGCGGTCGCACCTGGACACGAACCACGAACCCGGACGGCACGCCCGGCGAGTGGTACCTGCACCTGTTCACCGCCGAGCAGCCCGACCTCAACTGGGACCATCCCGACGTCCGCGCCGAACACGAGGCGATCCTGCGCTTCTGGTTCGACCGCGGGGCAGCCGGTGTTCGCATCGACTCGGCCGCACTCCTCGTCAAGGACGCCGCGATGCCCGAGGTTCCGAGCGATCCCGCTCCGGGCGGCCACCCGATCCACGATCGCGACGAGATCCACGACATCTATCGCAGCTGGCGAGTCGTGGCTGACGGTTATCCCGGCACGCGGGTCCTGGTCGGCGAGGTCTGGATCGAGGACGTCGAGCGGTTCGCGCGCTATCTGCGACCGGACGAGTTGCACACCGCCTTCAATTTCGACTTCATGGCGCGGCCGTGGGACGCGACCAGCCTGCGCGAGTCGATCGACGCGACGCTCGCCGCCCACGCGCCGGTCGGCGCCCCGGCGACGTGGGTGCTGTCCAACCACGACGTCACACGCCCCGTCACCCGCTACGGGCGTGAGGATTCCTCTTTCGCATTCGCCCGCAAGCGGTTCGGCGCCCCCACCGATACCGCGCTCGGGCGACGCCGGGCCAGGGCTGCCGCACTCCTTACGGCGGCCCTGCCCGGCTCCCTCTACATCTACCAGGGCGATGAGCTGGGATTGGATGAGGTCGAGGTACCGCTCGACCAGATCCAGGACCCGATGCACGGACGTTCGGGCGGGATCGATCCCGGCCGCGACGGCTGCCGGGTGCCGTTGCCGTGGGATGGGACGAGCGCGTCGCTCGGTTTCAGCCTAGCGACCGCGAGCGGCGACCCATGGCTCAGCCAGCCCGACCACTGGGCCGACTTGACCGTGGCCCGGCAGGCCGCCGACCCCGGATCGATGCTCAACCTGTACCGGACGGCGCTGCGCATCCGGCGGGCCGAAGTCGAGCTGGGCGACGGGTCGCTCGAATGGTTGCCGTCCGCCCACGACGTCCTCGCGTTCCGACGCGGGCGTGACTTCATCAGCATCACCAACCTGTCCAGCACCGCGCTGCCCCTCCCGGCCCACGAGTCGGTGCTGCTGGCAAGCGCGGATGTCTCGGAGGGTCGCCTTCCGCCCGACGCGACGGTCTGGCTGCGCCCAGACCGTGACGAGCCGACGGACCCAGCAAGGAGGGTGCCCGCGAACGATCGCTGAAGGGTTCGTCGGCGACCACCCGGACCTTCGGTCGCCCGTCGAACGTTGATAGACCACCCCATGATGGGAAGTCGAGAGGAGGAGAACGCGATGCGGTCCACCACCCGACGCTCGGCGTCGCTCCTGGCGGCGTTCGTCGTCACCACTGCCACCATCGTTGCCGCCTGCGGAGGCAGCACCGCCAGCACCGCGCCGTCGGCGGCTCCAAGCGCCGGCGCATCCGCGTCGCCGGGCGCTAGCGCGGCGCAGGAGCCAGTCACGATCGTCGTGGGCGCGCTCCGCCCGGGCGTCACCCAGGAGGCGGTCGACGCGCTGTACGAACAGATCGGCCAATTCCAGGACAAGTACCCGTGGATCACCGTCGAGCCCGAGGAATACAACTGGACGGCCCCGACGTTCACGGCCGCCCTTGCCGCCGGCACCCTGCCGGACGTCTTCACCATCCCGTTCACCGATGGCAAGGGGCTCATCGCCCAGCACCAGATCGTGGACATCGACTCGCGCGTCCAGGCGTTGGGCTACGCGGACAAGTTCAACCCGAATGTCCTCGTCAACGGCCAGGACGCCGATGGCAAGATCTTCGCCGTCCCGACCGCCGCGTACGGCATGTCGCTGACCTATAACCGGACCCTGTTCACGCAGGCTGGTCTGGACCCGGACGCGCCGCCCGCAACGTGGGATGACGTCCGCGCGGCCGCCAAGACCATCGCCGAGAAGACCGGTGTCGCGGGCTTCGCGTCGATGGCCACCGAGAACACCGGTGGCTGGCAGCTCACGACGGCCACCTATGCCATGGGTGGGCGCATGGAGGAGGTCGGCGCTGACGGAACGGTCACCGCGACCGTCAACAACGACAAGACGAAGGCCGTCCTCGAGCGCCTCAAGGCGATGCGTTGGGAAGACGGCTCGATGGGCTCCACCTTCGACTATGCGTGGGGCACGATAAACCAGGCCTTTGCGGCCGGCCAGGTCGGCATGTTCACCGGCGGCTCGGACCTGTACACCTGGATGATCCAGAACGCGAGCCTCAAGCCCGACGACTACGGCGTCGCGACGATCCCGCTCGAGAACGACCCGAACGCCGGCGTCCTCGGCGGTGGCACGCTCGCCGCGGTCAACGTCGTGACGACCGAAGCCGAGCGCGACGCGGCCGTCGCGTGGATCGACTTCTACTACATCCAGAAGCTGCTGACCGAGGAGGGCGCCGTCGCCGACGCCAAGGCCCTCACCGCGAACAACCAGCCTGTCGGCGTGCCGGCGCTGCCGATCTTCGACAAGGCGACGTATGACGAGTCCCAGGTGTGGATCAAGGACTACATCAACGTGCCGGTGGCGCAGATGACGCCATTCACGTCGAAGATCTTCGATCAACCGCTCGTCACCGAACCGGTCGCCCACACCCAGGAGCTGTACGCGGCCCTCGACCCCGTCGTCCAGGCCGTGCTGACCGACCAGAATGCCGACATCGACGCCCTACTTGATGCGGCCAATGCCCAGATCCAGGCCGTGCTCGACGCGGGCTGAATCGCGATCGCATCGATAGGCCCCGGCACCGCCGGGGCCTATCTCTATCCTTGTCGACCTGGCGTGCACGAGGTACCCACGACCTGGAGCCATGGGATCGATCACTGATGTCGCCCCCGCGCGCGGACTGACGGTTCGGCACCGGATCGCCAGGTTCCGGGTCACCCGCGACGGCCTGAGTACCCTCGTGTTCCTGCTGCCGTTCCTCGTCATCTTCGGGCTGTTCGCCTGGTTCCCGATCCTGCGCGCGTTCGTCATGAGCGTGCAGGACACCAACCTCGTGTCCGAGCCGACCTTCGTCGGCCTCGAGAACTTCCAGCGAGTCCTGGCCGATCCACTGTTCGGCATCGCCGTCCGCAATACGGCCTGGTTCGCGATCCTCGCGCTGGTGTTCGGGTTCCCGATCCCGATCATCCTGGCCGTGGTGATGAGCGAGGCTCGTCGCCACCGCGGCGTGTACAGCGCGCTCGCCTACCTCCCCGTCGTCGTACCGCCGGTCGTGTCGGTCCTCTTGTGGCGCTTCTTCTACAACGCGTCGCCTACCGGTGTGTTCAACACGATCCTGGGCTGGTTCGGGCTCGGCCCCTTGCCCTGGTTGCAAAGTGCGAGCACGGCGATGCCGTCGATCGTCATCGAGGCGACGTGGGCGGCGGCCGGGGCGACGGTCATCATCTATCTCGCTGCGCTGGTGGGGGTGCGCCCCGAGCTGTACGACGCCGCTGAGGTCGACGGCGCATCGATCTGGCAGAAGATCCGGTTCATCACGCTGCCCCAGATCCGCAACGTCCTGTTCGTAACGTTGCTCCTGCAGCTCATCGCGACCGCCCAACTGTTCACCGAGCCGCTGCTGTTGACGGCCGGCGGCCCGGCGAATTCGACCATGACGGTGCTGCTCCTCATCTACAAGTACGCCTTCCAGAACAGCCTGGGTGGCGACTATGGGATGGCGGCGGCATTGAGCCTGATGCTCGCTGCGTTCCTTGCCGTCTTCACAGCCGGGTACTACTGGCTCACGCGGCGCTGGAGCGTCGATTCATGAGCCGGACGCGGCGGCGGCGGCGTACGGGTACCAAGCCAGCGACCGCGTCGGAGCGCGGCCTCCTGTCGAGCGCGGACTGGAGTCAGCGCCGAGTCCGCTGGTCCGTGCGCTTCCTGCACATCGCCACGCTCGTCTTCCTGCTCGTCGTCGGCCTCGGGCCGATCCTGTGGATGCTCAAGTCGTCGATCACGCCGACCCTCGACACGTTGCGTCAGCCGATGGCGCTGTGGCCCAACGGGTTCGACCTGACCCAATTCGCGACGGCCTGGAACAAGGTCCACATCGATCGCTACCTGTTCAATACCGTGGCAATCGCGGTCGGTTCGTGGGCCGTCCAGATCGTCGTCGCGACGACGGCCGGTTTCGCGCTGTCGGTGCTGCGGCCGCGCTTCAGCGGTCTGCTGACGGGACTCGTGATCGCGACCCTGTTCGTGCCCCCGATCGTCCTGCTCGTCCCGCTGTATCTGACGGTCGTGGACGTGCCGATCGTCCACTGGCGGATGATCGATTCCTACTGGGCGGTGTGGCTGCCCGCGGGCGCCAGCGCCCTGAACATCATCCTGATCAAACGCTTCTTCGACAATCTGCCGCGCGAGATCTTCGAAGCGGCGCGCGTCGACGGAGCTGGGCCGTTCCGGCTGTTCTGGTCGATCGTCCTGCCGATGTCTCGGCCGATCCTCGGCGTGGTATCGGTCTTCGCGGTGATCGCGACCTGGAAGGACTACCTGTGGCCGCTGCTGGTGCTGCGCGACCCGGATATCCAGCCGCTCTCGGTTCGCCTGCCGATCCTCGCACCGACGACCGACCTCGGCGTGTTCATCGCCGCCCTGACGATATCGAGCCTCATCCCGATCGCGTTGTTCCTGCTCTTCCAGCGCCTGTTCCTGTCGGGCGCCGGGTTGAGCGGCGCCGTCAAGGGTTGATCCCGGCGCCGTCAAGGGTTGATCCCAGCGCCGGTTGGGAGCGACCCTCAGGGGGGCCCACTGGCCGTTGACGGACCGCACCAGACCTGACCCGACCGGACCCCACAAGACGTGACAACGGCTGCCCGTGCGGGGTAGGGTGGGGTTTCGCGAACTGGATCCGTGGTCGACCGGCGTCGCTGCCCAGATGCGACGGTCGGTCGGTCCCCCGCCCGGAGGAGGCCGATGACGGCTGTTCAGGAGCGCTACACGATCGAACGCGCCAAGTGGGATGCCCACGCCGGCACCACGAGCGAGGCGATCACGCCACCCAGACCCGGCGAGGATTTCGCTTCGTTCGCCAAGCGCGATTCCCTCCTGCCCGGCATCGCCGAGTTCCTTGGCGATCTGCGCGGCCAGCGGGTCATCGAGTACGGTTGCGGCCTGGGCAAGCTGACCGTGCTCCTCGCCAGGAGTGGCGCCCACGTGTCGGCCTTTGACCTCTCCGAGCAGAGCATCGAAGTCGCGCGGCGCCGTGCGCAGATGACCGGTGTCGAGGATCGGATCACCTTCCAGGTCTCGGCCGGCGAACAGCTCCCCTACGACGACGGGGCCTTCGACATCGCCGTCGGCAAGGCCGTCCTGCACCACCTCGACGCCGAAGCGGGAGCACGCGAGCTCGCGCGCGTCCTGCGGCCCCGCGGTCGCGCCGCGTTCTCTGAACCGCTCGGCACGAACCCGGTCGTGCAGTTCGTCCGTGACTATGTGCCGTACCCGCACAAGCACGAGCGCGGCGCGGACATCCCGCTCCGGCGGAGCGATATCGACGCGTGGATGGCCCCGTTCTCCGAGGCACGGCTGCAGGGCGTACAGCTGTTCAGCATGGTCGAGCGCGGACTGGGCTTCCACCAGAAGCTGCCGGTGCTGCGCGAATACGACCGCCTGCTGCTGAAGCGCTGGCCGCAGCTCTGGCCGCTATGCCGTTACGCGGTGCTCACGCTCCAGCGCTGACGGGCACCTCGTCGCTCGTCTGGTCGACCGTCGCCTTCGACTTCGCCCGGTGGCGGGCGGCCTTGGCGCGGTTGCCGCACGTCGACATGTCGCACCAGCGCCGTCGACCCGTGCGTGAGGTGTCATAGAAGACCCATCGGCAACGGTCGTTGTCGCAGATCCTGATCCGCTCCGGGTTGCCGCCGGTCAACTCGGCGACGAGCGGGTCGCACAGGCGCGCCAGCGCGTCGTCGACCGGGTCACCGACGTGCCGGTGGTCGACCGCCACGCAGCCGTCCGATGACGGCACGAGCTCGATGACCTGACGCGCGTGGAGCGCGCGGTTGACCGTGTCGAGCGCCCCGGAGGTCGGGGGGCGGTGATCGACGATGGCGTCGGCGACCTCGCGCAACGCGCCTCGGACGCCGTGGATACGGGCGAGATCGCGCGCGGCCGCACCCGCGTCGGCCTCGGCCTGGTGCCCGAGTCGATCGGCGCCCTCGCCGTGGATGACGCCGCGCTCGACGAACCACGTCAGGGCATCCCCAAGGCTCGGCAGACGCTCGAGCGGGAAACCGTTCTCGAGGTCGTCGGTGTTCAGGAAGTCGAAGGTGTCTTCCAGATCGACATCGTGGGCGTGGTGCCCTCGACCGACCGGGATGTTAACGCGTGTTTCCATTTCGCTAACCACTATAGACCGCTTGACAGGTTATGCGCAAGGGGCTAAAGTACGGAAAGTAACCGATAAGAAAGTTGAAACGGGTTACGAGTAACTGGGAGGACCGACCATGGAAGTGATCATCTTTTTCCTGGTCCTGGTCATCGGCATCGCTGCCCTGGACCTGGGATCCGTCCGCCTCGGCGCGGACTCGCGGGACCAACTGCCCGACACCCACGTCCGCTAGCCCGACGAACATCCCAAGGAGGATCCCGTGATTTCCTACTACGCCATCCTGGCCATGGACCTCGCGAACGAGCGTTCGCGTGAGGCCGACGAGCTACGGCTGGCGCGCCTCGCCCGAGAGACCTGGGACGAGGATCGAGGGGCCTACGAGTGGCTCCCCGCTCCCGACCGGAGCTCCGGACTCCGCCGCGGACTCGCCCGAGCGACCGCAGCGGTCAGCCGCGGCGCGGCATCCGCGACGCGCCGGCTGGACGACACGGTGGCCGAGGATCTCGGCCGCACGCTCGCCGTCGCCGACTGACGCACCCGAACGACTCCACCACCGATAGAGCGTCTGCCCCTCCCGGCAGGCGCTCTTTCGATTCTGGTGATACCGAGACGATAGGCTTGGGTCATGTCGCCGCGTGATGCAGTCGTTGCGAGTGCCGCGGTCTCGTGGGGCGCCGACCGGATCGACCTCTTCTTCGTGGCCGAGGACCGATCGTTGATCCACCGGTCGTTCGATGGTCGGGCGTGGTCTGAGCCGACATCGCTGGGCGGCGAGCTCGCTTCTCCGCCGGCCGCCACAGCGTGGGGTGTCGACCAGCTCCAGGTCTTCGCGATCTTCGATGACGGACAGCTCTGGAACCGGTACTGGGATGGCACGTCGTGGCACGACTGGGAGCCGATGGGCGGTGAGCTGACCGGCACGCCTGCCGCCTCGTCCTGGGGCGCCGATCGCATCGACGTCTTCGCGCCTGGTCGGGATGGCCGCTTCTGGCACCGCTGGTGGGACGGCACGCGCTGGGTCGATTGGGAGCAGCTCTCGTCGAGTTGAGTCGCAGCTAAGCGGTCTAAACACGGGATGACGCGACCCGAACCTGCGCCGGTCACTGAAGGACCCGTCGCGCTGGATCAACCCGCGGAACTCCGCCGTCCCAACCGTCCAGCGCCATACCCGAGCGCAACGGGGATCAGGAGTAGGAGCCCGATGAGCGCCGCCCCAGCGAGGTTGAGGACGATCGCATCGGCATGACCACTCGCAACGGCGCCTGGGAGAACGAGCGCAACCGCTCCGACAATCGGTGGGACCATGGCCCCGACCAGGAGGGCGCGCAGGGCCAGTCCGGGGTCGTGGCTCGAAAGGCCGACGACGAGCCCAGTGATCAGAAGGCCACCAATGAGCATGGGAAGGGCCGCAACGCCCCGACCGAACATGCCCATGTATTCGTATCCGCACGCGTCGGGACCGACGGTGCATGGACCGTCCGGTGGGCCGCGCGACAAGCTATAGAGCGCGACGCTCAATACCACGCCGAGGATCGTAACCAGCAGCGGCTGGACAAACGCCCGTGACCGCCACCGTCGCGTGCTCGGCTGGTCTTCGGTGGTCATGGCCACGGACTCCATCGGTTCATCGACTCCCACCGAGACGCCGAAGAGGCAGCCACGGTACACCCCGTTGTACCCGACCGACCGGCGTCGTGCCGTGGGGTCGCGGGTCGAGGATCACGGTCGCCAATTCGGGATAAGTCGCAGCTAAGGGCTCCTCACTAAGGTCCGCGAAGACGCCCCGTCGACGTCGGAAGTGCCCCCGACACCGCGGGGCGTCAGCACGTCCGACATCTGCCCGCCTGCGCCCGCCGCGGAGCGCGATATGGAACCAGGCGCGACCCCGCCATGGCGCGTCCTCGAGACGCCTGCATCCGACGCGGCAGGTCGTGTTCGGGCCGAGCCTCAGACCGAGCCGGCAAGCGCGACGACGTCGCTCGCGAAGATCGGCGTCGTCGTGGGCCTCGCTATCGCCTGCGCGGTACTGGCGGTCGTGCTGGCCGTGAGTGGCGGCGGAGGCTCGGTCCGCGTCGAGGGTGGTGCGCCGTTGGGCGTCGACGGGTCGGGAGCAGTCTCGGGGTCGCCCGACACGGCGGCCGGTGCCGAACTGGTCGTCGAGATCGTCGGGGCGGTGCCGAACCCCGGCGTGTACCGGCTCCCGCCTGGTTCGAGGGTCGCCGACCTCGTCCGGATGGCCGGTGGCTACGGCCCGCGGGTCGACACGGCCCGTGCCGAGCATGAGCTCAACCTGGCCGCGCCGATCAAGGACGGCGAGCAGATCCGGGTTCCCTCTCGCGACGACACGACGGCGCTGGCGTCGGCCAGTGCCGGTGCCGGTGGTGGCTCGAGTGGTGGCGGGCTCGTCGACATCAACGCGGCCACCCAGGAAGAGCTCGAAGAGCTGCCGGGTATCGGACCGGCCACGGCGGAGAAGATCATCGCGGCGCGAGAGGAGTCGCCATTCAGCGCGGTCGAGGAGCTGCGGTCGCGCGGTGTCCTCGGCGAAAAGACCTTCGAGAAGCTGCGTGCGCTGGTGACGGTGGGCTGACATGCCGCGCAGCGGCTGGCTCGCGTGCGGGGCCATCGCGGGAGCGTTCGCGGCCACATCCGGCGATCAACGAGTGATCGCCCTCGTTCTGGGACTGCTCGCTGGCGCGTTCGCTCTGGCGTTGGTAACGCGGGGCACGTTTCGGACGATCTGCCTCGCGATCACTGTCGGTGCGCTGACGATCGTCATCCGTGGCTTGACGCTCCCCGTCGCCGCCGAGCTCGCCGGTCAGCCCGACGGTGATGGGCCGTGGGTGATGGTGGTCGAGACCATCCGGTCTCCACGCGAGGGCCATCAGGTCGCGACGTTGCGCACACTCGACGAGGGACCGAGCGGCTTCCGCCTGGCCTCCACGCTCCCCCGGTATCCGCCGATCGAGCCCGGCGACCACGTGGAGGTCGATGGCCGCACGCGCCCACGGCCCGACAGCCCCTACGGGCAGTACCTCGAGCGGCTCGGAGCCTGGGGCACCCTCGACGCACGGTCCCTCCAATTCCTTCAACGTCCGGTGGACCCGGCGACGCGGCTCGAATCGCTCCGTCGAGGCGCCGGCGATCTGTTGACCCGGGTCCTCCCCGAACCCGAGGCGGGGCTCGCAGCGGGGATCCTCATCGGACTCCGGGATCGGGTCGACCGAGCCGTCGCGGCAAGCTTCACGACGGCCGGCGTCAGTCACGTCGTCGCGATCTCGGGGTGGAACATCGCCATCGTCGCCGCGGCGATCGCCGCGTGTGCCGGCCGCATCGGACGTCGTCGTCGCTCGGTCGTGACGACGGTCGCGATCGTGGCGTACATCGCGTTCGCCGGTGCGTCGCCCTCGGTGCTGCGCGCTGGCGTGATGGCCGGCGTGGTCCTTCTGGCGCGCGAGAGTGGCCGCGCCGGTCGCGCGGCGGCCGCCCTCGGCTGGGCCGCGACGCTCCTGCTCCTCGCCGATCCGCGGCTCGTCACCGACGCCGGCTTCCAGCTGTCCGCCCTGGCGACCGCCGGGCTCATCGCGTGGGCAACACCGATCACCGCGCGGCTTGATCGCTGGACGGGCGGCCGCCTCCCGCGCTGGCTGAGCGAGAGCCTCGGTGTGTCGCTCGCAGCGCAGGCCGCGACCCTACCGATCGTCCTGGCGTCGTTCGGGCGGCTCGCGCTGATCGCACCGGCAGTAAATCTGCTCGTGGTCCCGCTCGTCGCACCGGCGATGGCCGCCGGCATCGTCGCACTCGCGGGTGGCGGGCTGGTGACCGCTGGTGCACCCGACGCAGTCGGCACGATCCTGGCGGCACCCGGCTGGGTCGCGCTGCGACTCATCATCGGGATCGTCGACGTCGCGGCCGTCGTGCCGCTCGCGAGCGTGTCGCTCGAGCCGCCAGTCGGCGCCGTCGTGGGCATCGGCAGCGCCATCGCCGGTGCCGGGCTGGTCGCCTGGCGACGGCGTTCACCACGTCGGGTCGAGTCAGCGTCTGTCGATCGGAGGCGGCCGACGACGGGCACCCCGCGGTCGATGGCGGTGCGACTCGCAACGGGTGGGCTCATCGTCGCGGTCACCGTGGCCGGTGCGGTCGCGGTCACTCGGACCGGCGGGGCGGCACGTGTGACGGTGCTCGACGTCGGGCAGGGCGACGCGATCCTCGTCGAGGGGTCACGGGGAGGGCGACTGCTGGTCGACGGTGGGCCCGACCCGGACCGCCTGCTGGTGGAGCTCGACCGGCGCATCCCACCGTGGGATCGCCGGATCGACGTGCTGGTCCTGAGCCACCCGCACGAGGACCATGTCGCCGGGCTGCCCCTGCTGCTCGACCGGTATCGGGTGGGCCGCGTGTTCGAGCCCGGGATGCGCGGGCCCGGGCCGGGGTACGCCGCATGGCTGGATCGGGTCGGCATGACCGATGGGACGGCGCGGCTGTCGATCGCCGCGGGCGATCGCCTCGCCGTCGATGACATCGACCTGCGCGTGCTCTGGCCGATGCGCGGCCAGGTGCCCGCGGAGCCGTCGGATACGGGGACGGGCATCAACAACGTGTCGGTGGTCCTGCTGGGGACGGTCGGCCAGCGGCGGTTCCTGCTGGCGGGCGACGTGGAGGAAGACATCGACCAGAGCCTGCTCGCGCAGGGCCTCCCGCACCTTGACCTGCTCAAGGTCGCCCACCATGGCAGCCGGACCGCGACCACCGAAGCACTCGTCGCCGCGGTCCGGCCCCGGGTGGCGGTGGCGTCGGCTGGTGCGGGCAACACGTATGGCCATCCAGCTCGCGCGACCCTCGAGCGATTGTCCGCGGCGGGAGCGCGGGTCTATCGGACCGACCAGGACGGCACCGTCAGCATCACCTTCGACACCGCGGGCATGTCCGTTCAGGCGTCGCCCCGCCGTTCGGCCGCGATCACCACGCGGGCCGGCGCGCTCGCCACCCGGGCCCGCGCTCTCGCCACGACGCGCACGTTCCTGTGCGACATCCCGATCCAACCGTTCGTCGCACCAGCACAACGGACGCCTCGGGAGGTCGGACACGGGCGGGTCGGCGGCCTCGGGTACCATCCGGCCGATGACCTCCCTACGCCCTTCGACGGGCGTTGCCCTGCCCTTCCGCCTCTCTCGGCAGCGACCATCCGACGCTGGTCGAGCAGGGCCGCGCGACCGCGACCCCGGTGAGTCGGTGTCGCCGTGATCGCGCCGCTGCTCTACATCTACGGTGACGATGAGCTGCTGGCCCAGCGGCTCGTGACGCGGTTCGCCACGCGCCTCGCGGGCGATCTCGGTTCACCACTCGAGCGCTGGGAGCTCAAGGCCGACCCGATCACCGCGACGGCCGATGCCGCCGCCATGTACGAGCGGCTAGCGACACCGCCGATGTTCGGCGGCGGGACGCTGGCTGTTGTGGCCAACCCGGGTGCCCTCGTCAAGCGCAACGACACGCGGGATCGCGTCGTCGAGACCATCGGGCTCATGGCGCCAGGACACGCCCTGGTCTTCCTCGAGAACGCCAAGTCGAACGCCAAGGGGGCAGGCATCAAGCGATTGGCGGATCCGGTCAGGGCGGCCGGAGGGACGATCGCGCCGGCCATGGCCCCGCGTCCGACGGCTCTCGCGGCCTGGATCACCGACGAGGCGCGCGACCGCGGCCTCGTGTTGGCGGGTGGCGCTGCACGTGAGCTGGCCGACCGTCTCGGGGCGCGCGTAACGCAGGGCGATGTCGACCGGCGGTACCTCAGTCGGATCGCCGCTGGCGAGCTCGACAAGCTCGGACTCCGCCACGCGATCGATGAGGGTCCGGTCACAGCGGAGGATGTTCATGCGCTCGTCGCGGAGACGACTCCGGCATCGGTCTGGGCGCTGAGCGACGCCGTCGGCGACCGGCGAGTCGATGTCGCGGCGGCGACCCTGGACAGGCTTCTCGATTCGACACCGGAGCCCGTCCTGCTCGCGATCCTGCACCGGCGCATCGTCGAACTGATCGAGCTCGGAGATCGCGTGGCATCTGGGGCGACGTTGGCGGACGCGGCGCGGCCGATGGGCATCACCAGTGACTTTCGCGCCAAGACGCTCGCGGCACAGGCGCGCAAGTGGTCGACCGGGGAACTGACGGGGGCACTCGAAGGTCTGCTGACCCTCGACGCGATGGTCAAGGGCGCACCGGGCTTCGAATCGGACACCGCCCAGCGACGACTCGCGTTCCTGTTGTGGATCCGCGATCGGGTCCCCGTAGGGACAAGCGTGGTCGGTCCCGGCTGAGCGGGACCTTCCGACGCCTTCAGGCCATCAGTCGGCGGACGACCAGGCCTGCTCCTGGACGACGAGGTCGCTCTCGATCGCAAAGACGCAGCGGCCTTCGGCGAGGTCGAGCAACTCGATCAGATCAGGATCGATGTAGAGCTGCGAGCAATCCTCGCAGAGCCCACCCGGGATGCCGAAGCACAGCCGCTCGCTCCGGTCGGGCAACCGGAACGTCGTGTCGAACCGGGTCGTGATGAGCCGGTGACCGCAGGCGGGGCAGCGATCGCGCGAGGTGGACATGGGCGGATGCTGGCAGCCCGACCGCCTGGTCCCCATGACCCGACGGTACCCCACCCATCAGTACGGGTGTCAGCGGCCGCCGGGCGCGGAGGTGGCTAGGACGCGGACGTGCGGATCGCCTGCCGGGCGGTGCTGGCGAAGGCGCCGGGGAGCATCGGGAGCGAGCGCACTGTATGTGCGTAAGCGACCGCGCGGACCCGGCAACACACGCCCGCGCCGCCCGGCGGGGGCCCTACTGAACGCGCAGGATCGTCTTAGCTTCGGACCAGTGCTTTTCGAGGCCGTAGTAGTCGCGCTCGGGGGGCGTGAAGATGTGGACGATCACCGACCCGTAGTCGAGCAGCACCCAGTGCGACGCCGCCGTTCCCTCACGGCCGATCGGTCGCACCTTCTCGTCGCGCAGGGCCTCGATGATGCCGTCCGCGATGGCATCGAGCTGCCGCTCCGACCCGCCGGAGCAGATGACGAAGTAGTCGGCGAGGGTCGTCAGGGGCGCGAGCTCGAGGACGACCATGTCGGCCGCCTTCTTGTCCTCGGCCAGCTCGACGACGCGGCGGGCGAGATCGAGCGCCTCGCGCTCACTGCCCTTGACGGCCGCCTTCCTGGCTCGTCGCGGCAAGCCGTCGGCCTTGGGCGCGACGGCGTTCGGGAGCGCGGGGTCGGTCACGATCGATGGTCCCTCCGTTGGTCCTGATAGAGGTCATGGTCGCCGATATAGGCCGCGACCGCATCCGGGACGAGGTAGCGGACGGAGCGTCCATCGGCCGCTCGCTGTCGGATCTCCGAGGCGGACAGGCGGATTCGCGGGCCGTCGAGGAAGGCGATCGCGGCGGGCGAATCGGGGAACTGTCGCGGGATGAGATCCGTGTCCGCGCCGGCATGGCCGTCTCGTGGCGCGACGATGAGATCCGCGAGTCCGAGTATCCTGCCCGGCTCGTGCCAGGTCGGCAGCTCGTTGTAGGACTCGGCCGACAGGATCAACGCCAGGTGGTCACTCGGGTCGGCGGCGCACAGCTCGGCGAGCGTGTCGACTGTGTACGACGGACCGTCGCGGTCGACCTCGATACGGCTGACTTCGAACGCCGGGTTTCCCGACACTGCGGCCTCGACCATGGCCAACCGATGCTCGACGGCGGTGATCGGCCGCCCCGGCTTGTGTGGCGGTTGGGCCGCCGGGATGAAAAGCACCCGCCGTAGACCGAACGTATCGCGCGCGGCCTCGGCGACGGCAAGGTGGGCGCTGTGGATCGGGTCGAATGTGCCACCGAAGACGCCGGTCGCACCACGGAGCCGATCGATCACGCGTCCTCCCAGGGCTGCCGCTCCCATTCGAGCTCGGAGCCGCCGATCCGGACGAGATCGCCACTGGCCACCCCGGCTCGGCGCAACTCGGCGTCGACGCCCATCCGCGCCAGATCGCGCTGGAAGCGCTCGGCCGACTCCTCGACATCGAAGTTCGTCTGCGCGGCGATCCGTTCGATACGCTTGCCGCGGACCCGGAAGGCACCGTCGCGGTCGCGCTCGACCACGAAGCCGTCGACCATCGAGTCGATGCGGTGGACGACCACGCCCGAGGGCTCCGGCGGTGCCTCGAGCTCCTCCGCCGACGGCAACAGCTCGGCGACGCGGGCACGGAACGTGGCCAGCCCCTCCCCTGTCGCCGCGGCGATGGCGACCGCGTCCTGGCCCTCGCCCCGACGGGCCTTCGAGAAGGACGGCCACGCCTCCTGCGCGGCCGGCAGGTCCAGCTTGTTGAAGGCCACCAGCATCGGCTTCTCGAGCAGGGCCGGGTCGTGCGCACGCAACTCGTCCCTGATCACGTCGAGATCCCATTCAGGGTCACGCGACGAGCCGTCGATGACGTGGACGAGGACGCGGGTGCGTTCGACGTGGCGAAGGAACGCGTGCCCCAGCCCGGCCCCGCTCGAGGCACCCTCGATCAGGCCCGGGACGTCGGCGATGGTCGGTCGTCGCTCGTCCCCGTCCTCGAGCTCCATGACGCCGAGGTTGGGTTCGAGCGTCGTGAACGGGTAGTCCGCGATCTTCGGCTGGGCGGCGGTGACCGCCGCGAGCAGCGTCGACTTGCCGGCGTTCGGCAGCCCGACGAGACCGATATCGGCGATCAACCGAAGCTCCAGCCGCAGCCAGCGCTCGATGCCGGGTTCGCCCTTCTGGGCATGCTTCGGGGCTTGATGGGTGGCGGTCTTGAAGTGCGTGTTGCCCAGGCCGCCCCGACCGCCGCGGGCCACCATCACTTGCTGCCCGGTCGCCACCAGGTCGGCCAGGAGCTCGCCCGACTCGTCCTCGAGTACGGCAGTGCCCGGCGGGACGTCGAGGATGAGGTCGTCGCCGGCTTTGCCGTGGCGTCGCGACCGCGTGCCTCGACCACCGGGCGTCGCCTTGAAATGATGCTTGTACTGGAAGTCCCGAAGGGTGGTCTGGCCCGGGTCGACCCTCAGGTGCACCGAACCGCCCCGACCGCCGTCACCGCCGTCGGGTCCGCCGCGCGGCACGTGAGCCTCCTTGCGGAAGGTCGCGGCCCCGTCGCCGCCATCGCCGGCGCGGACCCAGATCTTCACGCGGTCGAGGAACATCGTGGTCATTCTCCCACGGCCCCCGCAGAGGGCCGCCCCGGCGGCTCCGGCCGTTCGCGGCGCGGCGGCCCCGGCGGCATTTGGAACATGACATGTTCCGTCCGACCGGCGAACCCGCGCTTTTCGGTCGATCGGAACATGTGGGGTTCCAGATCACCGGTAATCGGGCATTTCGACGGCTCAGACAGGCCTTCGGCGGTCGCTTGGAACATGTGATGTTCCACGTGCGGATGAGGACGTCGAATCAGGACGTCGGCCGGGCCCGGAACTCTGGTTCGGGCCTGCGGGGCCCGGAACAGGCGGACCTGCAATGCCGCCGAGGGCTTTGCGCCCCTCAGCGCCTACAGGAACGCGAGCGGATTGATCCGAGTCCCACCGTCCCAGATGCGGCCGCGCCACACCTCGAAGTGGAGGTGCGAGCCGGTCGCGAAGCCGGTCGCACCCATGCGGCCGACGCGCTGGCCGCGCCCGACGCTTTGGCCGCGTCCGACCGAGACACCCGACATGTGGTTGTACGTCGTGTACAGACCAGAGCCGTGGGCGATCCACACCTGGTAGCCACCGCCGTTGTTCTTCCAGCCCGCGAAGACCACGGTTCCGGACGCGGCCGAGAAGATCGAGTCGCCCGTCGAGCCGTCGATATCGATGCCGTAGTGGCCGTAGTGGAAGTACTGGCTGATGTGGTGGCTCGAGGTCGGCCACGCCATCGACCCGCCGTTGTAGCGAGCCGGCGGCCGCACGGAGCCCCCACCCGTCCGCGGACGGCTGGGTCGCGACACCAGGCTGGTCGGCTGCTTGCGGGCCTTGGGCTCCTTGATCTGCGCGCCTCGGGCGCCCGGCAGCACCAGCACCTGGCCGACGACGAGGTTGGGGTCATCGAGCTCGTTCGTCTTCAGGATGTCCTGCTCGTCGACCTTGAACTTCGTGGCCAGGCCGGTCAGCGTGTCGACCGGCGTGACCGTGACGACGACGCCGTTGACCGGCGGGATCAGTAGCTGCTGCCCGATATGGAGTTGGTCCTTCGCCTCGAGCTTGTTGGCCCACCACAACGTCATCATCTGGATGTCGAAGCGGTTGGCGATCGTCGACAGCGTGTCGCCCGACTTCACCTTGTACTTCCGGAGCAGGTCACTGCCGTCCTCGACCTTGGTGTCGACCGCGACGGGTTTGAGCAGCGTGCCGTCCTCGAGGAACGGGCCGTCGACCTTCGTCGCGGCGCTCGCCAGGGCGGCCGCGATGCCTGCGCGGTTGAGCGCATCGGCATCGGTGGCGTATCGATCGATGACCGGCTCGAGGTCGGGATGCACCATCGAGCCGACGGCACCACCCTGGGTCTCGTGCTGGGCGTCCGTGACGTAGTCCTCGTCGACCGACGCGACGCCATCACCGTCGACCGACCCCGCGACCGCGAGCCGCGGACCCGGCCCATCACCTGACGGACCCCCGGTGTCGCCTCGTGGGCCGCCGGGGGTCACGCTCATGAACGATGCGGACAGCAGGATGCCTGCCGCAGCGATGGCCACGATCCGTTCGTGACCGATGCCGACCATCAGCCGGCGCATCACGTGCGGGAAGAATCGGATCGCGTCGCGCGCGGACGCCGCCGAGAACGACGCCGAGAACGACGTTGCCCGAGCCGAGAACGACGTTGCCCGAAGCGACGATGCCCGAAGCGAGGACACGCGCAGGGACGGCCGATACAGCGTCAGCGACGGGAGGACGAACGTGCGACGACGCCGTCGAGGGAGCGGATAGAGGTGTCGCGACGATGCGAGATAGCCGTATCGCGGACGCGAGACGCGCGCCGTGACCCGGGGTCGGGTCAGCTGTGGGAACGCGATCATCGAGTCGGGCGAGGTTCGGCGCACGCGGCCAAGGACGCGCTGGACGCCGACCGACGCATTGAGCAATACGGTCTCCTGACGTGAGGACGAGCCCGGGCGCTTGGGGTTGGATTGGGCGCTGGGAGGGGGGTTGTCGGCCCGTCCGGGGTCGCGGTATCGAGCTGGGGGTCTCTCTTCGCGGCCGCGTCCGACATCACGCCGGACTTACGACATCGCGGCGAAACGTACCACGCACGGAACGGCCGTGGCAAACACGGAGGTCACCTGTGGTTCGATTCCGTGGCGTCGACGCATCGGCCTCGACGGCCGCTCAGGCGTCGAGATTCTTCGTGAGCGAGGCCAAGAATTCCGCGTTCGACTGGGTCTTCGAGAGGCGATTCAGCAGGATCTCGATGCCCTCGTTGGTACCGACGGCCGACAGCATGCGGCGCATCGTCCAGACCATCTTGAGCGTGCCTTCCTCGAGCAGGAGCTCCTCGCGGCGCGTTCCGGAGCGCTGCACGTCGATCGACGGGTAGATCCGCTTCTCGGCCAGCTTTCGATCGAGGATGAGCTCGGAGTTGCCGGTGCCCTTGAACTCCTCGTAGATGACGTCGTCCATGCGCGATCCGGTGTCGATCAGACACGTCCCGATGATCGTCAGGGATCCGCCTTCCTCGATGTTCCGGGCGGCACCGAAGAAGCGCTTGGGCGGGTATAGGGCGATCGGGTCGAGACCGCCCGACAGGGTCCTGCCCGACGGCGGCAGGGCCAGGTTGTATGCACGCGCCAGGCGGGTGATCGAGTCGAGCAGGATGACGACGTCGCGACCGGTCTCGACCTGGCGCTTGGCGATCTCGAGCGCCATCTCGGCGACGTGGGTGTGGTTCTCGGTCGGCTCGTCGAACGTCGACGAGATGACTTCGCCCTTGACGCTGCGGCGCATGTCGGTGACTTCCTCGGGCCGCTCGCCGATGAGCGCGACCATGAGGAGGATCTCCGGGTAGTTGGCGCTGACCCCGTTCGCGATCTGCTTGAGGAGCATCGTCTTGCCGGCCTTCGGCGGGCTGACGATGAGGGCGCGCTGGCCTTTGCCGAGCGGGTTCACGAGGTTGATCAACCGCTGGCTCAGGTTCTTGGCGTCCGTCTCGAGGTTGATCAGTTCGTCGGGATGGACGGGCGTCAGGTCGGCGAATACCGGCCGCCGCCGGGCCGTGTCGGTGTCGACGCCGTTGACGCTGTCGACACGGAGCATGCCCCAGTACTTCTCTGCCTCGCGCGGTGCACGCACGGCACCCGAGATGCGGTCGCCGATGCGCAGCCCGAACCGACGGACCTGGCTGGAGCTGACGTACACGTCTTCCGGACTCGGCAGCAGGCCATGCCGGCGCATGAAGCCGAAGCCCTCATCGACGATATCGAGGATGCCGGTCGCGTACGCGTGGCCGGCACGCTCCGTTTGCTTCTGGAGGATGCCTTCGACGAGGTCATCCTTGCGGTCGGCCGTCACCGTCTCGAGCTCGAGGTCGCGGCCGACCTGGCGGAGCTCGGCGACGCTCATCTCGCGGAGGTCGCTGACATCGAGGTCATTGCGCTCGCGCGCAGCCTCGAGCTCCTGCTGCTCTTCGAATTCGCTGACGGGGGCGCGGAACGACGATTGGCCGCGTCGTCGCGGACGGCGGTTGCGAGACCGCTGGTCGGGGCCTGGGGCGGGCATCTGTTCGGGGTCACCTGGGTGCGATAGCGGGACGGACTCGACGGCCGAGGGGCCTGGTCCGGATCGCTTGGGGGCCGAGCGCGGATGCGCGCGGAATCGCTGCCGCGGCGCGGGTACCGGTCGGGATACGCGGAGCATAGACCTGCCGACGACGGGTCGTCAACGATGCCGCGGCAGCCGGTCGTACTACCCGAACCGGCCCATCGTCGCGGGCGGGGACCGGTGCTCGCACATCGGGACCGTGTCGGCGACCATGGTCAGCCACACGAAGGGAGATGCGCATGCGGACCGGCCTCGGTATCGACGACCTCGGTGACCTGCTCGACAAGCCACTCATCGCGGTGCTCGCGACGCGCCGCGCGGACGACTCGATCATGCTCTCGCCGGTCTGGTTCGAATGGCATGAGGGCGGGATCAACATCTGGGTGCCGACGCCCGAGGGTGGCAAGGTCGGACACGTCCGCCGGGACCCGCGCGTCACGGTCGTCATCTCGACCAGCGACTGGCCGTACAAGGGCTTCGAGCTGCGTGGCGAAGCGACCGTGTCGACCCAGCCTGATGACTTCTACGGCGCGTTGCGCCGGACCGGCCTTCGCTACAGCGGGCCGGAGGCTGCCGAGCGGATGGTGTCCGAGTACGCGCCCGGCGCCGTGATCCGTTCGAGCCCGGCACGATCCGGGCCTGGGACTACGAGGACGAGGCCTGATCCGGGCTGAACCAGGACGTCCGCGGCGCGGGCTACGATGCGTGGGTGCCCGATCCCGATGCTGCCGCGGCCCACCGTCGCTCGCCCGTCGCCGACCTGATCCGGACCCGGCGCCTCATCGCGATCCTGCGACGCATCGAGCCACAGGCACGGTTGCTCGACCTCGTCGCAGCCCTCGCCGAGGATGGCGTCCGCGCGTTCGAGGTGACGTTCGACGCTCCGACGGCGGGCGCCGATCTGGCGGCGATCCGAGCGAGGTTGGCAGGCTCGGGTCACGGCGAGGACGCGGTCGTCGGGGCCGGGACGATCGTGAGCACCGAGCGCCTGGAGGATGCGGTCACGTGCGGTGCGGCGTTCGTCGTCGCGC
Source organism: uncultured Chloroflexia bacterium (assembly GCA_963831715.1). Classification (GTDB taxonomy): domain Bacteria; phylum Chloroflexota; class Limnocylindria; order Limnocylindrales; family CSP1-4; genus SPCO01. The sequence continues at coordinate 275,128 of CAWHRB010000002.1, forward strand.
CGACGCTTGACGTCGCCCTCGTCGAGCGGGCAGTCGGCATCGGCGTGCCGGTCATCCCTGGCGCGTACTCGCCCACCGAGATCGCACTGGCTTGGGGGAGCGGCGCGACTTTCGTCAAGGTGTTCCCGGCATCGAGCCTCGGACCACGGCACATCCGCGAGGTCCGCGCACCGCTGCCGGAGATCGAGATGATCGCGACCGGCGGGGTCGACGCCGCGAGCGCCCGTTCGTTCCTGGACGCGGGATGCGTGGCGGTCGGCGTCGGCGGTGCGCTCGTCAATGCCAGTACGGACGACCGTCGGGCGATCGTCGAGGCGGTCCGGGCATGAATCGGCTCGCGGGCAAGGCGATCCTCATCACCGGCTCGACCGGGATCGCTGCGGCGACCGCCGAGCGCGCGGCAGCGGAGGGGGCGTCGGTGTTCGTCGTCTCCAAGACCGCGGAGCACGCCCGAACACTGGCGGATCGACTCGAGGGGGCCGCGTGGACCGCGGCGGACCTCACCGACGAAGCCGCGGTCGACGCGGCGGTGACCGCGGCACTCGATCGCTTCGGTCGCATCGACGGCCTGTTCTCGGCGGTCGGCGGCAGCGGTCGACGATTCGGCGATGGGCCGCTGCACACCGTGACCGCCGAAGCATGGGAGGCCACCGCCGCGCTCAACCTCCGGACGCAGGTCCTCGTGTGCGGTCGGGTCGTGCGCGCGATGCGCGAGCAACCGCCCGATCCGTCCGGGATGCGCGGCTCCGTGCTCATCCTGGGCAGCGTCACCACGAGCGCCCCGGTGCCGGAGCTGTTCGGGACCCACGCCTACGCCGCGGCCAAGGGTGCGCTGACCGCGCTGATGACCACGATGGCCGCGACGTACATCGCGGACAGGATCCGGGTCAACCTCGTGATCCCGTCGCTCACGAAGACGCCGATGGCGACGCGCGCCGCGAACGACGCCCACATCCTCGAGTACGCCGCACGGAAGCAGCCCCTGGCCGGCCCGATGCTCGACCCGGACGAGGTGGCCAAGGCCGCGATCTACTTCCTGTCCGACGAGTCGCGCGCGGTCACCGGGCAGTCGCTGGCGATCGACGGCGGCTGGTCGGTCGTGTCGACGACTGCCGCACCATCGCCATGACCGGCGACCGCGATCGACCGGTGCGCACTGGCAACGCATATCGCGCCGATGTGGCGGAGAGTCGCTCGCCGGGTTGACGTTCGACCGACGCCGGACGTAGCGTCACCGTGGGCGGTGCGAGGAGGGCGCAACGCCCAGCCGGGGAAGCGCCAGAGAGCCAATTGGCCGTGCCGGCCGACCTGGCCGTCACGGATGGCGAGGGAGGTCGGCATGCGACGCAAGGCTCGGTCCCTGTCTGTGCTCGTTGCGCTCATCGCGATCGTCGGCGCGCTGCCGACGACCACGTCGGCGGCCTCGCCGAAGCGCGAGAAGCTCGACATGTATGAGGTCAGCGGCTCGGCGGCGGACGTCGGCGAAGCGACCAAGGGTCTCGAGCTCGTCGACATCCGGCACACGGCCGATGGCATGACGGCCGACGCGGTGCTCACGGCACGCCAGGCGGCGAAGCTCCGAAAGCAGGGCGTCACGGTCCGACTCCTGCGCAACGACAAGGGCCAGACGGTCACCCAACAGGCCCGGATCCAGGCGCTCAACGGTTTCACCGTGTGGCGCTCGTGGGACGAGCCCGGCGGCATCCGCGACCAGCTCTATGACATCGCCGCGCGCAACCCGCAGCTCGCCAAGCTCGTCGTCCTGGGCAAAACGCACCAGGGACGCGAGATCATCGCGCTGAAGCTCACCCAGGGGGCACGCGGCAAGAAAGATGGATCGCGCCCAGCCGTCCTCTATTCCTCGCTCCAGCACGCCCGTGAGTGGATCAGTGTCGAGGTCAACCTTCGAACGCTCAAGCACTTCGTGAGCCGCTGGCGGGCGAACGACAAGGCCGTCAAGGACATGCTCAAGGACCGCGAGCTGTGGTTCGTGATCGTCGCGAACCCGGACGGCTACCAGTACTCCTTCGACGTCGAACGGCTGTGGCGGAAGAACCTCCGCGACAACGACGACGACGGCGAGATCACCGTCGTCGACGGCGTCGATCCGAACCGCAACTTCAACGAGCACTGGGGCTACGACGACGAGGGGTCGTCGCCGGACCCGACCTCGGAAACCTACCGCGGCCCGGCCCCGGCGTCGGAGCCCGAGACGCGGGCGATGCAAGGCCTGATCGATCGGATCAAGCCCAGGTTCATGTCGAACCTGCACTCGGTCGGCGAGTGGATCCTCTACCCGCAGGGCTGGCAGGTCGGGACGCTCGACGCTGACAACCCGATCTACGCCGCGCTCGCCGGCACGGACGCACACCCGGCCATCGCGGGCTTCAACCCCGGTCAATCGGCGGACACCCTGTACGTCACCAACGGCGAGACGACCGACTACGCGGACTCGACTGCCGGCACGGTCGCCTTCACGCCGGAGCTCAGCGACGGCGATTCCGGGGGCGGATTCGTGTTCCCGGACGACGAGGCGCTCGTCGAGGCCGAGTTCCAGAACGTGCTGCCCTTCCACCTCGCCCTGGCGCGCTCGGCGACCGACCCGGACGATCCGGTGTCATCGGTCGGGATCAGCGTCGAGCCGTTCTACCTCGACCAGGACGAGATCGACCCGCAGAACGGGTCGCATTCACTGTTCGACTTCACATTCGACGTCTCATATGGCGACCCGCAGGAGGTGCGCGTCCTCGCGAAGCGCAGCCTCGGCGCCGTGACCCTCCACTACCGAATCAACGGCGGCAAGCCGAAGTCGGGCCGCACGAGCGAGTGGACCGGCGGCGAGCGCTACGGTCCCGGCAACGGCAAGTACTACCACGTCATGCGCGGGACGGTGACCGGCACCTCCCCGGGCGACGAGGTCGAGGTGTGGTTCACGGGTCGTGGCGCGACGAGCGACTCGTTCACCTACGACGTCGAGTCCGACAGCGGCCGCTCCCTGCTCGTCGTGGCCGCGGAGGACTACAGCGGCGCGTCGCCGCCCAAGCCCGACGTCACTGCGCCGCAGTATCTGAGCTTCTACACCGAAGCGCTCACCGCCAATAGCATCGCCTTCGACGTGTACGACGTCGACGCGAACGGCCGGACTGCGCCGGACAACCTCGGCGTGCTGAGCCACTACGACGCCGTCCTGTGGTACACGGGCGATGACGTCGTCACGCGCGAGCCCGGGTGGGGTCCCGGCAACGCCTCACGCCTGGCGATGCAGGAGATCAACGAGGCCCGCGACTTCATGAACGAGGGCGGCCGCGTCCTGTACACAGGCCAGCGTGCCGGCCAGCAGTACACGACCGGCCTCGGACTGCAGCTGTACGACCCGTTCGAGAACCGGCAGTGCAGTTCTGCCCCGGAGGTCGAAGCGCGCTGCCTGCCGCTGAGTGGCTCTGGCGACAACCAGGGCGATTTCGTCGAGTACTGGCTCGGCGCGGCGATCACCGCGCCTGATGGCGGGTTGGACCCGGACACCGGCGATCCATTCCCGATCACCGGCGTGGCAACCCCATTGGCTGGGCTCGACCTAGAGCGCAACGGGCCGGACAGTGCCGCCAACCAGGCGAGCGATTCGTCCTTCATCGCGGTCGAGGACTTCCTCTCGATCATCGATCCGGGAGCCAGCTTCCCGCAGTTCGCGAGCGAGATCTCGGCCGAGTACGAGTCCGGCATCGCCGGCCCGTTCGACCCGCACACCGGCGCGCAGTTCATGTGGTCGCAGCTCGCGGACGAGGGCTATAAGCGCCTTGCCCGGACCATCAACGTGCCGGCAGGCGGCGCCACGCTGTCGTTCTGGACGAGCTACAACCTTGAGCTCGACTTCGACTACATGATCGTCGAGGCCCATCCGGTCGGCTCGGATGAGTGGACGACACTTCCGGACGCGAACGGCCACACCAGTGACGATCTGAGTTTCGACCAGGCATGCACCAACGGCTGGAGCAGCACGAACGGTCCCGAGCCGCAGCTGCACCCGTTCCTCGCGCACTACCAGACGCACAACGCGGACGGGACCTGCACCAACACCGGCACGAGCGGCAGCTGGCATGCGGCCAACGGCAACTCGGCCGGCTGGCAGCAGTTCTCGATCGACCTGTCCCCGTACGCCAGCAGCCAGGTGGAGGTCTCGATCACCGTCCTCAGCGACTGGGGCCTCCAGCAGTTCCCGGGTGTGTTCATCGACGACATCGAGGTATCGACGGGCGAAGGCACCACCTCGTTCGAGGACGATGCCGACCCGACGGACGGCTGGGCCATCACCGGTGCCCCGCAGGACGTCGACGGGATCGAGGGTCCCAACATCAACGACTGGACCCGCCGTGGCGGTTTCGGCATCAAGGAGGGTGCCGCGATCACGACGCCGGATTCGGTCTACCTTGGCTTCGGCTTCGAGGGTGTCAGCGGTGCGACGACTCGAAACGACGTGATGGACCGGATCGTCGACTACCTCTTGCGCTGACCGATCCACGACGCGCTCGCCCGGGCGGGCGCGTCGAGACGACTGGCGCGAGTGGATGCCGAGGATGGTCGCTGCGCAGTGTCGTCCTGGGCATGGACGCCGCGCGGCGCGGCTACCACGCGGTGTACGGTGGGTCGCTGGGCCTGACCTGGCTGCCGGACGGGATCTCGGCGGCCATGGAGGAGCGTGGGCGCGGCGCCGATGTCAGGCGACAGCTGTTCGTCGAGGATCCGGCCCGCGTGTTCTCGTTCGCAGCCGTCGGTGGAGGGAGTGCATGACCAACGAGCTCGGCACCAGCGTCGTTGGCTCGCACGCGCGACCGTCGTGGTTCGTCGCCGGCATCGACGCCGCGGAGCGAGGCGAGTTCGGCCCGGCGGATCTCGCCGAGATGCTCGACGACGCGGTCGACCTGGCGTTGCGCGACCAGGAAGAGGCCGGCATCGACGTCGTGACCGACGGCGAGATGCGCCGGGCCGGGTTCTTCACCGCGGAGTTCTACAAGCACGTGACGGGCGTCCGGGCACTGCCCGCGGACCGCCGGCTGGGCGCGGGCGGGCACGACCAGCAGCATCGCTTCGAGGTGCTCGAGCCCATCAGCGCGCCGGATGGTCTGGGCGTCGTCGCCGAGTTCCGTTATGCGGCCGAGCGGGCGCGCCGTCCGCTCAAGGTGACGCTTCCCGGTCCGTACACGTTGTCCGGCCGGCTGCGAACGGGTCCCGACGAGGTCTATGCGACCCGGGATGCCGCGGCCGAGGCGTTCGTGCCGATCCTGAGCGCGGAACTGGAGGGGCTGGCCGACGCGGGCGCCACCCATATCCAGATCGACGACCCGTCGCCGGCCATCCATCCCGACGCGCCATCGGACTTCGCCGCCTTGTTCAACGCGGCCATCGAACCGATCGTCGGGCGGGTCCGGCTGGGAGCGCACCTGTGCTTCGGCAACTACCTTGGCCGCCCCCTCGCGCGGCGCACGTACCGGCCGGTCCTGGATTCGATGCTGGGGTTCCGCGTCGACGAGCTCGTCCTCGAGTTCGCCAATCGCGAGATGGCCGAGGTCGACCTGCTCGGCGAGATCACGGCTGCCGGCCGCGATGTCGCGGCGGGCGTCGTCGACGTCAAGAACTACCACCTCGAAACGGCGGACGAGGTGGCCGAGCGCATCGACGCGGTCCTGGCCGCCGGCGTCCCGGCCGAGCGGCTGACGCTCGTCCCGGATTGCGGCTTCAGCCAGACGGCTCGGTGGGCGACGCTCGCCAAGCTGCGGGCCCTCGTCGCCGGGCGAGATCTCGTCGCGGGCCGCGCCGCCGGACGTGCCCCCGTCCCCGACCGGGCCATCTGAACGGAGGAGGATCACGTGGAGAGCCACCGCATCACGATGCTCGGGACCGGGCTGATCGGCGACTTCTACACGGCGACCTTGCACGGCCAGCGTGGCCGGGACCGGGTGCAGGTCGTGTACTCGCGAAGCCCGGAGCGCGGTGAGGCGTTCCGCGAGCGCTGGTCCATCCCTGAAGCGACGAACGACCTGCGCGTGGCGATCGAACACCCCGAGACCGACGTCGTCGTCGTCGGGGTCCCGAACTTCATGCATGAGGAGGCGATCTCGTTGGCGGCGGGTGCCGGCAAGGCCGTCCTGTGCACGAAGCCGCTTGGTCGGACAGCCGATGAGGCGAAGCGGATGCTGAAGGCGGTCGAGTCGGCCGGCGTGTTCGCGGGATACCTCGAGGACCTCGTCTACACCCCCAAGACGCTCAAGGCGATCGCGGCCGTCGAGGGCGGGGCGATCGGTGCGGTCACCTGGGTCCGCTCACGCGAGACGCATCCGGGGCCGCACTCGGCGTGGTTCTGGGACGGTCGGTTGACCGGTGGCGGCGCGATCATCGATCTCGGTTGCCACTGCATCGAGATCATCCGCAACTTCGTCGGCAAGGGGAACCGCCCCGTGGACGTGATGTGCCACACGGACACGCTCGTCCACCCGATCAGCGACGAGGACAACGCCATCGCCCTGATCCGCTTCGAGTCGGGCGCGATCGGCCAGTTCGAGGTCAGTTGGACGTTCCGTGGCGGGATGGACCTGCGCGACGAGGTGGCCGGCACGCACGGCACCATCTGGCTCAACCATTTCCTGCGGACCGGGTTCGAGATGTTCACCGCCGGCGGTGGTGGCGGGTACGTTGCCGAGAAGGCCGAGACGGCCGCGGGTTGGCTGTTCCCGGTCGGCGACGAGGCGTCCGAGCTGGGCTATGTCGACATGTTCAGCGACATGTTCCGGGCCCTGGAGGCCGGCGACCAGCCGCGCGAGACGTTCTACGACGGCTATGTCGTGAATGCCGTCATGGATGCGTGCTACCGATCGGGGAAGAGCGGCGCCTGGGAGCCGGTCGACCTGGAGTGGCGTGGTGGATCGACGCCGCGGATCGCGTCGTCACGTGAGACGTTCGAGGGCCAGACGGTCATCAAGCGCGAGATCCTCCCTGACGGCCGGCACAAGCTGATCCTCAAGGACGAGGCCTCGGGCGATTTCATCGACCGGATCGTCGCGGGCGATTAGGTCCCGTCGTGGCGCCACTACCAAACCGTCACGCTTTTCGGCCGGCCCAGCCCGTTGCCCATGACATTTCCGGCGGGAGCGAAATCCACGGCGCACCGCCCGCCGCAAGGCGCGATCGCGGGCCCGTGATCGGTCGGTCCACGCTTGGCTCCGCACGAGCGGCACCCCGATAGCCAGCGCCGACCCCCGTTACGGTCGGCGTAGCCCTGGAATCTTCGGCCGGAGCAGAATGACCGGGCCGAAGCCGGGCAGCGCGCTTCCGGCAAGGCCGTTCCCCCAGAGGTGGTCGAAGCCGGGTCGCGCGTTGACCGCGGGCCGCGACCCTCAGCCCGCGCGGGCCAGGCCAGGCTCGGCCGCACCGGTGAGGTCGTCCGCTCCGGAGGGGTACCCGGCTTCGAGCCAGCGCCCGATCGACTCTCGCGAGAACAGCTGATCGACCACCATCGCGGACGCGCCGATCACGCCGGCAAGCCCGCCCAGCGACGAGTGCGCGATCCGGAGGTCGCGCGTCGCCAGTGGCAGGGAACGCCGGTAGACCGTCTCGCGGATCGCCGCGACGAACAGCTCGGGGCTGTTGGCCACGCCGCCGCCGATGACGATCAGCGACGGATTGAAGAAGTTGACGACACTCGCGAGCATCGAGCCGACCCGTCGGCCGGCCGATTGCAGCATCGCGACCGCGATCGGGTCACCGAACGAGGCGGCCCGGGCGACATCCTCGGCGGTCACGGTCCCGATCTGGTCGAGCGCGAGCGCCAGCCTGGAGCTCGTGCCGTCCTGGGCGACCGCCTCACCAGCGCGACCCAGAGCGGCACCACCGGCGTAGGCCTCGAGGCAGCCGACGTTGCCGCAGCGGCACACGACCGATGGGTCGTCCGAGACCTGGATGTGGCCGACGTCGCCGGCACTGCCCTGCGCCCCGCGATGGAGCCGCCCGTCCGAGATGATGCCTGCGCCGATGCCCGATCCGACCTTGATGACCACGACGTTGTCGTGCCCGGCGGCCACCCCAGAGCGCCACTCGCCCAACGCCAGGAGGTTGACGTCGTTGTCGACCCAGACCGGCGCGCCGTAGCGCGCGGCGAACCGCTCGCGGATCGGATAGCCGTCCCAGCCCGGCATGATCGGGGGCGAGATGGGTCGACCGGATCCGAACTCGACCGGGCCCGGCACGCCGATGCCGACGCCCCACAAGCGACCGGGCACGTCCTTGGCCGTCGCCAGCAACAATCCGAACAGCGCGTCGACCCGCTCGAGGCAGGCTTCGGGCCCGTCCTCGATGCGCGCCGGCTCGTCGTGATGTCCGAGGATCCGGCCATCGAGCGTGGTCAGCGCCACATCGATGCTGGTCGCCCCGAGGTCCGCGACGAGGAGGTGACCGGCCGTGGCCCGGAACGCGAGTTGTCGTGGCGGGCGACCGCCCGTGCTCGGTCCGACCGGGCCTTCGGCGACCAGACCTCGTTCGATCAGCTCGCCGACTCGACGTCCGACGATGGCGCGGCCGAGTCCGGTCCGCTGGACGAGCCCCGACCTCGAGCGCGACCGGCCTAGCCGGATCTCATCGAGGACCGTGACCAGGTCGTCCAGCACCTCGTCCGGCAGCGGGGTCGACGCACTCACGCTCGATTCCGTCTCCACGCCGCGATGATAGGACCTCTGCACCCGGCAGCGCGACTTTTGCACTTGACAGACCAAAGTACGATCACGCCACACGACATGGTGAGATGTTGCATGGCCGCGCTGCGGCCAGCAGTCATCTAGACTGTCTAGACAGTCGTCCAAGTCTTGCGCCAGGCTGGAGGAGGCCCGACGCCCTTGGTCAACCGCGGATCGATCGGTGCCGCCGTCATCGGGACGGGTTTCATCGGCACGGTCCACGTCGAAGCCTTACGACGGATCGGCGTCAGCGTGCGCGGCGTGCTCGGCAGTAGCCCGGAACGTGGGGCGGCGCGCGCCGACGCGATCGGCGTGGCCACGGCGTATCCCTCGCTTGACGACCTGCTGGCCGATGACGGTGTCCAGGTCGTCCACGTCACCTCGCCTAACGACCTGCACGTCAGCCAGACCGATGCCACGCTCCGGGCCGGCAAGCACGTCGTGTGCGAGAAGCCGCTGGCGATGACTGCCGCGGATTCAGCGCGGCTGGTGGCACTCGCCGCCGAGACGCGGCCTCGTCAACGCGACCAACTTCAACATCCGCTTCTATCCCCTCAACCAGCAGGCGCGCGAGGTGGTCGCGGAGGCCGGTCTGGGCCAGGTCCGCCTGGTGACCGGCCGCTATTTCCAGGACTGGCTCCTCCTCGAAAGCGACTGGAACTGGCGACTGCAGCCGGACCGCGGCGGGGCGCTCCGGGCCGTCGGCGACATCGGGTCGCACTGGCTGGATCTCATGACCTACGTCACCGGACAGCATGTCGCGTCGGTGATGGCCGACCTGACCACCTTCATCGAGACGCGTCGGGAGCCGACCGGGCCGGTCGAGACCTTCTCGACCGATCGGTCCGTGGAGACGGTCGAGCGCGACATCGCGACCGAGGACGCGGCGACGATCCTGCTCCGCTTCGACGGCGGCGCGCGTGGCGCCGTAAGCATCTCGCAGATCAGCCCGGGCCGAAAGAACTCGCTCGTTTACGAGATCGATGGTTCGGATGGCGCCTGGGGCTGGGACAGCGAGCAGCCGGATCAGGCCTGGATCGGCCACCGCGATCGCGCGAACGAGATCCTCATCCGCAACCCGGCCCTCATGGGTCCAGCCGGCCAGGCGGCGTCCGCTCTGCCCGCAGGACATGTCGAGGGCTTCTTCGACACGCACTGCGCCCACTTCCGGGCGATCTACGACGACGTCCTCGCCGGGCGACCCTCCTCCTCGCCCGGCTATGCGACCTTCGCCGACGGGCACGACGAGATGCTCGTCGGCGAGGCCATCGCCCGCAGTTCTCGTGAGGGCCGGTGGGTCGACGTCGTTCGGTCGGACGCCCTGGCGGCCGCGACGCCGCAGGAGACGCACGCGTGAAGCTCGGCTTCCTGACCGCACCCTTCGCCGACACGCCGCTCATGGATGTCGCCGACTGGGCAGCCAGCGCCGACTTCGAGGTCCTCGAGATCGCCTGCTGGCCGCGGGCCGAAGGCCCTGTCCGGCGCTACGCCGGCACCAGCCACATCGACGTCAAGAACCTGTCCGACGACCAGGCGACGGAGCTCGTCGACCAGATCGCGGCCAAGGGCCTATCGATCTCCGGTCTGGGCTACTACCCGAACCCGCTCCATCCCGATCCGCAGCATCGCGAGGAGGTCACCGAGCATCTCAAGGCCGTCATGATCGCGGCCCGCAAGATGGGCATCCCGCTCGTCAACACGTTCATGGGCGGGGACGGCGCCAAGAACCTCGACGACAACTGGGAGGAAGCGCTTCGGGTCTGGCCGGACATCGTCGCCTTCGCCGACGACCAGGGCGTGAAGATCACCCTCGAGAACTGCCCGATGCTGTTCAGCGACGACGAGTGGCCGGGCGGGCACAACATCGCGACGACCCCGCGCCAGTGGCGTCGCATCCTCGAGCAGTGGGGCGACACGATCGGTCTCAACTTCGACCCGTCGCACCTGATCCTGCAGATGATCGATATCCAGCGCTTCCTGAAGGAGTTCGGATCGCACGTCCTGCACTACCAGGCCAAGGACCTGATGATCGACCGCGACGGCCTGTACGAGCGGGGCATCTTCTCGATGGGCATCGGCTGGCAGATCCCGCGCATACCGGGGCTCGGCGAGGTCGATTGGGGCGTCGTCCACGGCGAGCTGTACCGCCAGGGCTACGAGGGCGACTGCATCATCGAACACGAAGACCGGCGATTCGAGGGTTCTGAGGCAAGGGTCAAACAAGGGTTCCTCATCGCTCGTGACGTCCTCCGCCCCTACTGCCATTGACGACATGAGGATGCGACGCCAAGGCAGTTCGAACACGTGACGACCATCGACTTCGACACCCTCACCGAGCGCGACATCGCCAAGACGATCGATCATTCGCTGCTGCGGCCCGAACTCGATGATGCGTTCATCGAGGATGGTTGCCGGCTCGCCGCGGAGTACGACGTGGCATCGGTCTGTGTGCGACCGGTCGACGTCCCCCGCGCTTTCTCGCTTCTTGCCGACACCGACGTCGCCGTCGGCACGGTCATCGGTTTCCCCCACGGTGGCCAGCCGACGGCGACGAAGGTGTTCGAAGCGCATCGAGCCCTCGCCGAGGGCGCGACGGAGCTGGATATGGTCATCCAGATCGGCGCGCTGAGGTCGGGCCGCGACGCCGATGTGCAGGCCGACATCGCGGCGGTCGTCGACGTCGCCCACCCATCCGGCGCGATCGTCAAGGTCATCTTCGAGAACGCCTATCTCACCGACGACGAGAAGGTCCGTGCCTGTCGCCTGTCCGAAGCGGCCGGCGCCGATTTCGTCAAGACGTCGACCGGCTTCGCGCCTGGTGGCGCCACCCACGACGACCTGCGGCTGATGCGGGCCAATACGTCACCACATATCGGGGTCAAGGCGGCGGGCGGCGTCCGGACCCTCGATGCGCTCCTCGAGGTGATGGCGCTCGGGACGACTCGCATCGGGGCGACCGCCACGAAGGCGATCATCGACGACTTCCGGGCACGCAAGGCCGGCCGAGCGCCCACAGCTGCCGCGAGCGGGGCGACCGCGGATGGGGCGGGGTCCTATTGATGGGCGCCGCCACGAGCGCGCCGGTGTTGGCGTGGTTGGATGCCGCGGGCTCGGTCCTCGAGCGCCTCGCAGAGAGCCAGGCGGAGGAGATGGAGCTGGCGAGCCAGTGGTGCGCCGACGCGATCGGCTCGGGCGGGCTCGTGCACCTGTTCGGGACGGGCCATTCGCGCATCCCGGTCGAAGAGATGTTCCCGCGCTACGGGTCGTATCCGGGCTTCAACCCGATGATCGAGCTGTCGATGACCTTCCACACGCAGGTGGTCGGCGCGAACGGCCAGCGCCAGGCGATGGCGATCGAACGCACGCCCGGTTTGGCCGAGGTGATCCTGTCGAACTTCCATTTCGGGCCGCGTGACGTGATGATCGTGTTCTCGGCGGGCGGCGAGACGGCCGTGCCGATCGAGATGGCGCGTGGCGCCCGCACTCGCGGGTTGCGCGTCATCGCGGTAACCTCCCTCGCGCAGTCGACGACGACGGATCCGGACTCCCCAGTCGGCGACCGCCTGGCAGACGAGGCCGACCTCGTCATCGACCTGTGCACACCTCACGCCGACGCGTTGGTCGCCATCGACGGTGTCGACACCCCGGTCGGGCCGGGAACGACACTCGCGGCGGTCGCCGTCGCCAATAGCATCAAGGTGCGGACCGCCCAGCTCCTCGCGGAGCGTGGGGCGTTACCGCCGACCATCACCCGGGCCTCGGTCGTCGGCGCCGAGCGCTCGCGGGCATTGTTCGATGCCGCATATCAGGAGCACGCGCGACGACTCGCTCGGGCCATCGCCGGGGAGGGGTGATGGTGGGAGTGATCACGCGGAGGAGGTGGCGCCGATAGATCGCACGAGAGGGACCCGACACCGGGTAGACAGGTTTCGACGACGCGACCAGATCGGCGCGTCGACAGGAGGAGAACAGCGAATGACCATGACTTCCACCCCCAAGCGGCTGTTCGGGCTGGCAGCGATCGCGGTACTCGCGGTCGCGTGCTCGAGCCCGGGTGCTGCGACCACGGCACCGAGTGCGTCCGAGCCGGCCGCATCCGAGCCGGCCGCGTCCGAGTCTGCATCGGCGTCCGCCGCGCAGCAGTGGAAGATCGGCTACTCGAACGGCGGCGGCGTCGGCAACGGCTTCCGTGAGGAGCAGGTGTGCACCGCCAAGGCCGAGGCGCTGGCCTCCGGCCAGGTGTCCGAGCTGACGACCATCCACCGCAACACCGATGCGGCCGGCCAGCTCCAGGACATCCGTGACCTGATCGCGGCCGACGTCGACGCGATCGTGTTCAACCCGAACGACCCCGATGCGCTCACTCCCGCCCTGGAGGAGGCAAAGGCGGCTGGTATCAAGACGATCTCGGTCGACGCGTTCGTCAATCACGCCGACACCTACAACCTCTACAACAACCAGGTCGAGTACGCGAAGCTCGGCGCCAAGTGGCTCTTCGACAAGATCGGGGGCACGGGCAAGGTCTGGTACACGCGCGGGTTCGCCGGCCATCCGGCCGATACGGACCGCCACACCGGCTTCAACGAGGTCCTCGCGGACTATCCCGGCATCGAGCTGCTGCCGGGCCCCGAGGGCGTCCACACCGGCTGGGATCCCGCCACCGCGACGACCCTGGCCAACGAGTTCATGGCCAGCGGCCAGTGGGACGACATCGCCGGCGTCTGGACCTCGGGCATGGATTCGATGGTCGTTGACGCCGCCAAGGCCAACACCAAGGAATTCAAGCCGATCGTCGGGGCCGACCTCGGCGCCTTCGTCAGCCAGCTCCTCACCGAGGAGGGTCTCGAGGGCGCTGCCGTGACCAACACGGCCGCCGTCGGTGGCGCGGGCGTCAACCTGGCCGTGAAGCTGCTGAACGGTGAGACCGTCGAGACCGACTCGACGGCGCCGAAGCCGAACACGGTGCTGCTCAAGCCGGTCCTGGCCGAAAACACGAGCGACGCCGGCAAGTCGATGCTCGAGTCGTGGCAGGTCGATGGGCTCGACCCGCTCTGGCCGCTCGGTCTCCAGATCGAGGGTTACACGACCTACACCCCCGAGCAGGCCGTCGCCTGCAAGGGCCCGGGCGAGGCGTAAGCCTTCCCGTCAACCAGTCCTGACACCGGGAGGGCGTCGGCACCGCCGACGCCCTCCGGCTCCAAGAGGACCGATGACCGTCGCGACCGATCTGCTCCTCGAAGCGACCGGGATCGCCAAGACCTATGGCGCCGTGGTCGCGCTGCGCGACGCGTCGCTCGCGGTGCGACCAGGCGAGGTGCATGCGCTCATGGGCGCCAACGGCGCCGGCAAGAGCACTCTCGTCAAGATCCTCACCGCCGCCATCCAGCCGGATACCGGCACCATCACGATCCGCGGCAAGCCGTGGGTCGCCCGCTCTCCGGCCGAAGCCCGGCGCGGCGGCATCATCTCCGTCTACCAGGAGCCGGCGCTCATCCCGGACCTGGACATCCGCTCGAACCTCCGACTGACCGGGACACCGCTCGAGCCGTTCCGCCACTGGCTGTCCGAGCTCGGCCTGACCGATCTCGACCTGTCGGACATGGCCCGCCACGTCCCGCTCGCCTCGCTCCGGATCATCGACCTCGCCCGCGCGCTCGCCATCGAGCCGGCCGTGCTGATGCTCGACGAGATGACCGCCGCGCTGCCCGGCGAACCTCACCGAGCGGGTGCTCGAGGTCGTGGGCCGGCAACGACGACAGCGACCGGTCGGTGATCTTCATCTCGCACCGCATGATCGAGATCGCCGCGGTCTGCGACCGCGCGACGGTCCTGCGCGAGGGCGCCACCGTCGGCGTCGTCGACGTGACGCCCGGATCGGAGGAGCGGATCGTCGAACTGATGCTCGGCGAGATCGTCGAGGACATCTCTGCCGCCGGGGAACGCGTCGCTGTCACACCTGAGCGGCGGTCCGCGACACCCCGAGTGGCGGCCCGCAACATCGCGGCCCGGACGAAGTTGCACGACGTGTCGTTCGACCTGCACCAGGGCGAGGTGCTCGGCGTGGTGGCGCTCGAGGGGCAGGGTCAGGACGAGCTGTTCGACATCCTGGCGGGCTCCGAACGTCCGACCGCCGGCGAGCTGCTCGTGGACGGCACGCCGGTGACCTTCCGCCACCCCGCCGATGCCATCCGAGCCGGGCTCGTCTATGTCGCCGCGGATCGCGCCGAAGCGCTCCTGATGCAGCGCTCGGTCCGCGAGAACATCGCCCTCCCGTTCTCGGCGCGGATCGCCGGCTGGGGGCCGATCGCCCTCAGTGCCGAGAAGGTCAAGGTGGACGGCGCGATCAAGACGCTCCAGATCGACACGCGCGCAGCGCGCGAGGTGCGCCGCCTGTCGGGCGGCAATCAGCAGAAGGTGACCATCGCCCGGTGGGTGGCCGGTGGGGTGCGGACGATGCTGTGCTTCGACCCGACCCGCGGCATCGACATCCGGACGAAGCACCAGATCTACCCGCTGCTGCGCGATCTCGCGCAAGCGGGCGCCGCCGTCCTCCTCTACACCTCCGAGCTCAAGGAGGTCCAACTCGCGTGCGACCGCGCGATCGTCATCTTCGGCGGCCGAGTCGTCGCCGAGATCGACGTCGCCGACGCGGACGAGCCTGCCCTCCTCCGGGCGGCCTACAACCTGCGCTCCGGCGACGTGCTGCCCGAGGACGTCGCGGCCGAGGTCGTCGCCGCGGCGACCGACGAGGCGATCGTTGGCGCCGAGCCAACGGTCGCCCCGAGGAACGAATCGTGACGGCCGCCAGCCCGACCGTCGACGCCGCCGGCGGCCGTTCAGCCGATGCGGTCATGGGCTGGATCCGGCGCAACGGCTGGACGCTCGGCCTGATCGCGTTCTTCTTCGTGCTCCTGGCGTTCACCCGTGTCATCCAGCCGACGTACGGCGTGACCGGTGTCCAGGGCCTGGCGATCTCGGTGTTGCCGCTTGCGCTGGCGGCGGTCGCCCAGGCCGTCATCGTGATCGCGGGCGGCATCGATCTGTCGATCGGGTCGATGATGGCGTTGACCAGCGTCGTGTCGGCGTCGCTGATGATGGGCCGGACGGAAGAGTTCGGGCTCGTCGTCGTGGTGGCGGTCTTGCTGCTCGGTCTCGTCCTGGGTGCCGTCAACGGCGGCCTCGTCGTCCTGACCCGGGTCCCGGACATCGTGGTCACGCTGGCCATGGCGTTCGTGTGGGCCGGTTCCGCCTTGCTCGTGCTGCGAACGCCCGGTGGCGGCTCGGCGAAATGGTTGCGCGACCTCGTGCTCGGCTCGTTCGGGAGCGATTGGATCCCCAAGGCGGCCGTCGTGATGATCGTGGTCGTGGCGGTGATCTGGCTCCCCATCCGCAGGTCCCGGCTCGGCCTGTCGCTGTATGCCGTGGGCAGCGACCAGCTCGCCGCGTTCCGCAGTGGCGTGTCGGTCGGTCGGACGAAGATCGTGGCGTACATGCTCGGAGGCCTCTTCGCGGCCCTCGCCGGATTGAGCCTGACGGCGAGCACCGGCATCGGGACCCCGGTGCCAGGGCCCTACACGCTGCTGAGCGTGGCCGCGATCGTGCTTGGTGGCGTCAGCCTGGCCGGTGGCCGCGGCGGGATCGTCGGCCCGATCGTCGCCGTCATGGTCCTGTCGCTGATCCGAACGGACATGACGTTCCTGCGCCTCAACACGAACCTCGCGACGGTCGCCCAGGGCGTCATCCTCATCGGCGTGGTCATGTTCGGCACGCTCATCCAGATCCGGCGAGAGCGCGCGTGAGCAGCGCCGTGGACACCGCCGATACGCGCAATCCGTGGCTGACGGCGGCCGCCTGGCGGCGCCTGTTCCGCGATCGGCCGATGATCCCCCTGCTCGTGCTGCTCGGCATCCTCGTGTTGGTCAGCGAGCTCGTCCGGCCCGGGGTCGTCTCGACCCAGTGGGTCGGCACGACCCTACGCGCCGCGGTCCCCCTGGCGATCCTGGCCGGCTGCCAGACCTTGGCCATGCTCACCGGGGGCATCGACCTGTCGGTCGGTGCCATCGCGTCGATGACGGGCTTCGTCCTGGCGACCCTGGTCGGTGGTCCCGGGCTGGCGGCAGGCATCGCGATCGCGCTCGTGATCGCCGCGCTGGCAGGCCTCGTGACGGGCATCGGCGTCGGCATCTTCCGCGTCCACCCGCTGATCATGACGCTGGGCATGAGCCTGGTCGTGCTCGGCCTCGCGAACGTCTGGCAGATCACGATGGTCCAGACGGGCGGCGGCGTGCCAGCGAGCCTCCGGACGCTCGGCACCGGCACGTTCGGAGGCGTGCTCCCCTACAGCTTCGTGGTCTTCCTCCCAGTTGCGGCGATCATCCTGCTCGGGTTGCGTCGGACCGGTTACGGCCGGCTCCTGTACGCCGTCGGCGACAATCCGATCGCGGCGCGGCTGTCGGGGGCGCGCGCCTGGCAGGTCCTGATCGTCCTGTACGTCATCTCGGCGGTCCTCGCCGGCATCGCCGGCTTCCTGATCTCCGGTCTGACCAACGTGGCCAGCGTCACGCTCGCGGACAGCTACGTCCTTCCGTCTGTGGCGGCAGCCGTCATCGGCGGGACGTCGATCCTGGGCGGTCGTGGCGGTTACGGCGGGACCATCGTCGGCGCCCTGATCCTGACCGTGCTCGGCGCACTCTTGAGCTCGCTCGGCTACCCGGAGGCGGTCCGACAGGTGCTGTACGGCGCGATCATCGTCGTGGTCGCCGCGGCCTACACCCGGGTGACCGGCGAGACCTGATGGCCCCAAGCGGCCACGCGAGCCCGAGCCGCCATCTCGGTCTCGACCTCGGCGGGACGAACATCAAAGCCGTCGTGGTCGAACGGGATGGCGACGACTGGCGGGTGCTCGATCGCGACCAGGTGTCCACACCGGCGGCCGACGGTCCGGACCGTGTGGTCGCTCGCGTCGCCGAGGTCGGCGCCGAGGCGATCGGCCGGTGTCCGGGTGTCGGCAGCGTCGGGATCGGCATCCCCGGGCTGTACGACCCGGCGGCCGGCACGACCCGGTTCCTCGTCAACATCCCGGGGGCGTGGGACGGCAAGGCCGTGGCCGGCCCTGTCGGCGACGCGCTGGGGATCCCGGCCGCGCTGATCAACGACGCTCGGGCGTTCGGTCTGGCCGAGCTGCGGCTGGGGGCCGGCCGTGGCGCGACGGCGATGATCGGGCTGACGCTGGGGACCGGTGTCGGTGGCGTGATCGCGATCGACGGGCGGGTCTACCAGGGTCGCGACGGCACGGGCGGCGAGCTCGGCCACCAGACGCTCGACCCGGACGGGCCGACGTGCGGCTGCGGCAATCGCGGTTGTCTCGAGGCCTACGCCCGAGCGGACCGTATCGCAGAGACATGCGGGGCGGCGACGGTCGAGGAGGCCGTCGCCCGGGCGCGGGCCGGTGACCCGCGGGCACGCGAGGGCCTCGAGCGCGTCGGCCGCTACCTGGGCGTCGGGATCGCGAACATGATCACGGTGGTCACGCCGCAGAAGGTCGTCATCGGAGGCGGCGTGGCCGCGGGCATCGACCTGCTCCTCGACACCATCCGCGACGAGGTGCGTCGGCACGTGTTCACCACGACGCTCGATGGCGTCGAGATCGTGCCGGCCGAGCTCGGCACGTGGGCGGGCGGGATCGGCGCCGCGATCCACGGGGCGGAGCAGGCAGTAGGTCGATCGGGCGGCGCGGGCGGACCGACGACTGCCGCTCCCGCATCTAGGGCACCGGCGCGATGACCGAGGCCGGTTATCAACCGCACTATCGCCAGATCGAGCAGGCGATGCGCGAGCGCATCGCCGTCCTGCCACCCGGCGCGAAACTGCCGTCGGACACCGACCTGTGCGCGGAGTTCGGCGTGAGCCGGATGACCGCCCGGAACGCGATGGAGCGCCTGGCGGCGGACGGGCTGATCCGGCGGGAGCCGGGCCGGGGCAGTTTCGTCACCGCGCCACCCGCGCACCGCCGGGCGAACCGGCTCATGACCTTCTCGCAGGAGATGCGGCGCGCAGGCCGCGTCCCGAGCTCACGGCTGCTGGCGCGGGCCGTCCGGCCGTCGACCCCGGCGGAAGCGGCTTCGCTCGGCATCCCCCCGCGCCAATCCATCGTGCAGCTGCGCCGGCTGCGGCTGGCGGACGGCGAACCGATCGCACTCGAATCGACCATCCTGGTCGGCGCCACGGCCGAGGCGGTCATGGCCGCGGACCTGGCGGGCGGCTCGCTCCACGAGACGCTCGGGCGCGCCGGGTTCGTGCTGTACCGCGGGACCGGGACGATCTCGGCGCTCGCGGCGACGGCCGAGGATGCCCACCTCCTCGGCATCCGGGACGGCGACCCCCTACTCGTCGAGCGGCGGGTGATCCTCGACGGCCACGGTCGCCGCATCGAGGCGACCGAGTCGCGCTATGTCGCGGGTCGCTACGGGCTGGACGTGCAGTTCGATGTCGAGCTGCCCGACGTCGAACCCAGCGGCTCCGCGGAGTGAGCGACACGGTCGTCCGTGGCCGACTCGTCCTCGACGACCGCGTGGAGAGCGGACATCTGACCATCGAGGACGGCCGGATCGCTGCCGTCGAGCTGGACACAACCGCCGCCGACAACCTCCCCTACGTCGCGCCCGGGTTCGTCGACGTCCATGTCCACGGCTGGGGCGGCCACGATGCGATGGGCGATGCCGACGCGCTGGATGGCATGGCGCGGGCACTGCTTCGGCGGGGCGTGACCTCCTTCCTGCCGACCGCGGTGACGGCGCCGCTCGACACGCTGGCGGCGTTCGCCGACACGGTCCGGGCGTGGATGCCGACATCGCCGGCCGACGGTGCGGAGCCGCTCGGGTTCAACCTCGAGGGGCCCTTCCTCGCTCCGGCCAAGCGCGGGGCACACGCGGAGGCCCATCTGCGCGAACCGGCCGAAGCCGCGCGCGAGATGCTCGAACCGCTGGTCGACGGTCTGCGTCTCCTGACGCTCGCCCCGGAGCTTCCCGGTGCCACGGATCTGATCCGCTGGCTCCACGATCGGGGTGTCGTGGTATCCGTCGGCCACTCAGCGTCGAGCGCCGTGGGCGCCTGGGATGCCTACGCCGCGGGTGCTCGCTCGACGACCCACCTGTTCAATGCGATGACCGGCGTCGACCATCGCTCCCCCGGCGTCGCCGTCGCCGCGTTGCTGGACGACGACGCGTACGTGGAGCTCATCGCCGACGGGATCCACGTCCACCCATCGATCTGGCCGCTGATCACGCGGCTCAAGCCGCCCGAGCGGTTGCTGCTCGTGAGCGACGCGCTCGCAGTCGCCGGGACGGGCGAAGGGAGCGGACGGATCGGCGAGATGGAGATCGAGGTCCGGGAGGGGCGGGCGACGCTCGCCGGAACCTCGACCCTGGCCGGGTCCGTCATCGCCCTGGACAGCGCAGTCCGGAACGCGGCAGCTGTCGGCATCCCCTTGGCCGACGCCGTCGCGGCCGCAAGCCGCAATCCGCTCGAGCTACTGGGCGTGACGGACCGCGGCCGGCTCGTGGAGGGTCAACGCGCGGACCTGGTCGAGCTGGACGAAGACCTGTCGGTCCTCCGCGTCATGCGCAGCGGAACCTGGCTGGTCGACTGACGTCCTAGCGTTCCGGCATCGCGTCAAACGTCTTGTTCACGTCCTCGAGCATACGCAGGGTCGCCGCCTCGACCACGTCGAGGTAGCGCCGCCCGTATTCGACCGACGCCTCCCGCGCGTCACCCCAGGTGCCCGAGTGGGTCGCCCGATACACGGAACCCGGCGACGAGAAGAAGAACGCGGTGTGCACCCCGGCCGGACTCCCCACCTCCGGGAACGGCGGCATCTCGGCATTCGCGTTGTCGATGTCGACCAGTCCCTCGTCGACCGCCATCACGGCCGCCGTTTCCGCACGGTTCGCATGGAGGCCGGATGTCGGGCCGAAGAATTCGGCGGATTCGTCGGCGGTCAGACCGTCCCAGTAGTTGATCGGGAAGGCGTGCGTGCCGGCGGGCAGGCGGTCCGCCCCATTCGCGCAGGCGTAGGCGATCGCGAGGGTGTTGTCGTAATGGCCGTTGAGGAACACGATCGTGCGGAAACCCATCGTTGCCAGCCCGACCGCGACGTCCTCGACGAGCGCCATGAACGTGGGGATCCGCAGGTAGACCACGCCGGTGAACCCGGCGTGCGGGTAGGACAGCCCGTAATCGATCGATGGTGCGACCGCCGCGCCGACCTTCGGCGCCACCCGCCGCGCGACCTCGATCGGGACGATGACATCGGTCGCCAGCGGGCCATGCGGGCCGTGCTGCTCGGTCGAGCCGATCGGCACGATGACGGTCTTGTGCTCGGCCACGAAGGCCTCGACCTCGGGGTTCGTCATCTCACCCAGGAACACGGTCGGTCGCTTCATCCCGGCTCTCCTCAATGCGTCGCGCTCAGGCGACGGTCGTCGTCAGTTCCCCGATGCCCTCGATCCAGCACGTCACCACGTCACCCGGCTCCAAGTGTCGTTCGGGGCCGAGCGGACCAGCCAGCCGTGCAGGCGTCCCGCTCGCGATCAGGTCGCCCGGCTCGAGACGGACATGCAGGCTCAGGTAGGCGACGATCTCGGCCACCGAGAACCGCATATCCGATGTGCGCCCGTCCTGGATCGCCGTGCCGTTGATCGTGCAGCCGAGCCGGACATCGCTCGGGTCGAGCTCGTCGGCCGTGACGACCTGCGGCCCGACCGGGCAGAACCCGGGCATCGACTTGCCGAGCAGCCACTGGTCGCCGTCGAGCCACGGGTCACGCGACGACACGTCGTTCACGATCGTGTAGCCCAGGACGTGGCGCATCGCGTCGTCGACCGAGACCTGCCACGCCGGCCCGCCGATGACGACGCCAAGCTCCACCTCGGCGTCCACGTTCGGTGTCAGGCTGCGGTCCCACGTGAGCACGGCACCGTCACCGGTCACCGAGGTGCGCGCCTTGCCGTACACGAGCGGCCGCTCCGGGCCGGGATCGTCGGGTGTGCCGGGCGCCCCGGGTGAGCGATAGTTCAGCCCGATCGTGTAGATCGCACCCGGAGCGGGCACCTCCAGTCGCATCGGTCAGGCCTGGGCGGTCGGGTCGGCGAGGAGCGGGGTGACGGCCTCGCGCATGACGTCGGCCATGCCGCCGACCCCGGTCCAGCGCTCGAACGCGATCGCGGCCTGCTGGATGAGCATTTCGGACCCGTTGGCTGCGCGCAGGCCGCGCGCTCGTGCCGCCCGGACCAGCGGCGTCTCCGCTGGGACATAGACGAGATCGAAGACGGTCGACGTGCTGCGCATCTCGTCGACCGGGATCGTCAGGCCGGGGTCGATCATGCCCACTGTCGTCGCGTTGACCGCCAGGTCCGCCAGGCGGACCGCGGTGACGAAGGCCGGGGCGCCCAGCTCCTGGGCCGACCGCTCGGCCCGGCGCACCGAACCGACCCGGTCCAACAGCGCCCGGGCGGCGTCGACCGTCCGGTTGGCGACGGTGACCCGGGCGGCGCCGGCCTGCAGGCACGCAAAGACGACGGCGTGGGCCGCGCCACCGGCGCCGACGACCACGACGTCGGCGCCATCAAGCGGTCTGCCCATCGCCAGCTCGACTCCGCCCCGGAAGCCCGGGGCGTCGCTGTTGAAGCCGACAAGCCGGCCGTCGGGCGTGCGGACCACGTTGTTGACGGCACCGATCGCCTGCGCGTCTCCCTCGACCTCGTCGACGAGGCCGGCCACGACCTGCTTATACGGGGCCGTGACCCCGAGCCCGAGCCATTCGTCGCTGGCGCGCGCGTCGCGCACGACCGGCTCGACCTCGTCCGGTTCGATCTCGCGCAGGACGTAGCGGGCGTCGATGCCGGCGGCGTCGAACGCCGCGTCATGCATGACCTGCGAGTGCCGCCGCTTGAGCGGCTTGCCGATCAGCGCGACCTGACGCGTCACGAGGCGACGGGCACCCGATCCCGGTTCGGCTTGCGCACGGGCCCGGCCGACGCAGGGAACGTCACGTTCGGGATGACGTGGTCGACCCACAGCTGCAGTTGCGCCGGATCCGGGGTCATCGTGTGGAGGACGAACTGCTCCACGCCGGCGTCGACCCTTGCCTGCAGCGACGCGACGATCTCGTCGGGCGTCCCGAAGAGGTAGACCGATTCGAGGTAGTCCGGACCTCGCTCCGCGCTCATCACGTTGAGGAATGCGCGGTGCTGCTCCTCGCGGGCCTTGGCGGGATCAGCGGTCAGCACGAGATGCAGGAAGTTCTCGTGGGCGACCGACAGCTCGCGCGCGTCCTGGCCGTGCTCGCCGAAGAACGCCTGGAGTTCGTCCCAGTCGCGTCGGATGTCCGGCGGCGGGCACGTCGGCCGCGGGATCCAGCCGTCGGCGCGGAGCGTGCGTGCCTTGACCGACTCGACGAACTTCGGGACATCGGGCGACTTCGGGTTGGCGAGCTGTGAGCCACCGCCGACCCAGACCGGCGGACGCTGCCCGGTGCGGGGCTCGATGAAGACGTCGTCGACCGAGTAGTAGCGACCGTGGTACGTGACCGTCTCGCCCTCGAGCAGCGGCAGCATGATGTCGAGCATCTCGTCGGTCCGCTTGCCGCGCTCCGACTTGTGGACGCCGACCGCCTCGTACTCCGCCTCGTTCCAGCCGACCCCAGCGCCCAGGACCATCCGGTTGTCGGACAGGAACTGAAGCGTCGCGAGCTCCTTGGCGAGGAGGACCGGGTTGCGCAGCGGCATGATCAGGATCGACGTCCCGAGCCGGACCCGCTCGGTCACCCCGGCCGCCACGCCGAGCGCCATGAGCGGCTCGAGCCAGTTGACCGAGTAGAACCGCTTGCCGACCAGCAGGTGGTCGGTGATGAACAGCGAGTCGAAGCCCAGGTCCTCGACGGTCCGCGCGAACGCCTTGATGCCACGCGCCCGTTCCGGCCCGTCGCCCTCCCAGACGTAGGAAGGCAGGAAGACCCCGAATCGTCCGACGTCGCTCATCGGCAATGCTCCTTCGCGTGGTGTGGCCTCACCGGCCGTGGTACTCCGGATCCCGCTTCTCGAAGAACGCCTCCGCACCCTCGAGCATGTCGTCGGTTGCGAATACCCGGTCCGACGCGTCGAGCTCGGCCGCGAGGCCGGTCGCCAGGTCGGCGTCGGTCGCCAGGTCGATGAGTCGCTTGGCCTCCCGGACGGCGACCGGACCACGCGCCGCGATCTCCGCGGCGATCTCGTCTGCGGCGGCGAGGGCCTGGCCAGGCGGCACGACCCGGCTGACGAGACCGATCCGTTCGGCCTCGTCGGCGGTCAGCACGCGCCCGGTCAGGATCAGCTCCTTGGCACGTGCCGCCCCGACCACCCGCGGCAACCGCTGCGTGCCGCCCGCCCCAGGGGTGACCGCCAGCCGGACCTCGGGCAGCCCGAGGCGACTGTTCTCGGACGCCACGCGGATGTCGCAGCACAGCGCCAGCTCCAGGCCGCCGCCGAGAGCGTTCCCTTCGATGGCGGCGATCGTCGGCATCGGCAGGCGTGCCAGCCGGTCGGCCATGCCCGACTCGAGGGCGTGGCGCTCACGACCGTTCGGGCCACGCTGTGACTCGAACTCCCCGACGTGCGACCCGGCGGAGAACGCCCGATCGCCCTCGCCGGTGACCACGACCACCCGGACATCGCCTGGCGCGGCGGCCTCCAGCACGTCCAGCGCCGCGCCGAGCTCGACCAGGAGCTCGCGCGTGACGAGGTTGAGCGGCGGGTTGTCGATCGTGAGGTGGGCGACCGTGCCCAGCTCGAGCCGGATGAGGCCGCTCATGTCGCGCTCGCGAAGTCGGCCGCCAGGCCCATCGGCCCGGTCGCGTAGATGCGTGCGTCCATCTGCCGCAGGTCGTCGGCGACGCGCGGTCGGAAGCCCATCTGGCCGAGCACCTCGCGCTCGACGTCGATGCCCGGGGCGACCTCGATCAGGACGAGGCCATCGTCCTCGAGGGCGAAGACCGCCCGGTCGGTGACGTAGCGGACCTGCTGGCCGCGCTCCCGGGCGAGACGCCCACTGAACGAGATCTCGCGGACCTGCGGCACGAACTTGGGCAGGCTGCCTTCGTGGACGACGCGAACGCCCTCGTCGATCTCGAGCTGGAGACCCTGCGCCGTCAGCGTCCCGACGAAGTTGATGCGCGGCGTCCTGGCGCTGATGTTCGGGAAGCCGCCCGGCCCGCGCACCCGGCCCTCGAAGGCGTGGACGTTGACGTTGCCTTCGGCGTCGACCTCGGCGAACGACAGGCTCGCGATGTCGAGCCCGCCGCCGTCGTAGAAGTCGAACATGTACGGCTGGTCGATCATCGCCTGGTAGTTGAAGCCGGCCCCACCCTCGTTACCGGCGACCGGCACGCCGCCGAAGATGCCCTGCTCGACGGTGAGCACCAGCTGATCGGTGATGCCCTCCTCCCAGGCCACCCGACCGATGAGCTGGCTGATACCAAAGCCCAGGTTGCAGATGGCCCCGCGCGGGAACTCGAGGAGCGACCGGCGGGCGATGATCTTGCGGACGTCGAGCGGGAGCGGCGGCTCGTCCGTCACGGGCTTGCGCAGCTGTCCCGCGTAGTACGGCGAGTCCTGCGTGATGTACGTCTGCCACTGGTCGGCGTCGACGTAGACGTGGTCGACCAGCGCGCCCGGTACCTTGACGTCCCGGAGCGGCAGCGACCCGCGACGTGCGAGCTGGCGGACCTGCGCGATGACGGTCCCGCCGCTGTTTCGGGCGGCCATCGCCATCGCGAGCATCTCGCCCTGGACGGCCTCGCCCTCCATCGTCAGGTTGCCGTCCTCGTCGGCGGTGGTGCCGCGGATGACCGCGACATCGATCGGGAACGCGTGGAACAGCAACCATTCCTTGCCACGCAGCGTGATGAGCTCGACGAGGTCATCGGTCGTCCGGTCGTTCTGCTTGCCGCCCGTCTGGCGCGGGTCGACGTACGTACCCAGCCCGACCTGGGTCACGAGACCCGGCCGGCCCGCGGCGATCTCGCGCATGAGCTGCGAGAGGACGCCTTGCGGGAAGGAGTACGACTCGAGCTCGCCGGCCTCGACGAGCGCACCAAGGCGTGGCTCGTTGCCGATGTTGCTGCCGATCGTGCGGCGCATGAGCCCGGGCAGCCCGAGCTGCGAGAACCCGCGGTCGGCGAAGTCGCCGATCCCGACGACCCGGACGGTGGTGAGGTCGCGTGGCCGGCCCTCTGCCTCGTAGACCGTGGCCAGCTCGTCGATGAAGCGCTGTGGCAGTGCATGTCCGGCGCCCGACCCGCCGATCACCACGGTGGTCCCGTCCCGGACCAGCCCGACCGCATCGCGGACGGATATCACCTTGGACGTTCCATTGCCGCTCACGGCATGTAGCCCCCGCTGTTCGGGTTGAGCGTCTGGCCGGTGAACAGCGAGGACCGGTCGGACAGCAGGAAGATGACCGCCTCGGCCACCTCGTCGGCGCGACCGAAGCGCCCGAGCGCCATGTCGCGCATCCGCGCCTTGCCCGCGTCGGTGTCGACGAGGTCCTCCGTCATCTCGGTCAGGGTCACGCCCGGGGCGACGGCGTTGATGCGCACGCCCTTCGCGCCGAACTCCCGAGCGAGCGACCGTGTCAGCCCGATCAGGCCGGCCTTGGCGGCGCTGTACGCGGCGGTCTCGGTCACGCCCATCTGACCGAGCCGCGACGCGATGTTCACGATCGACCCGCTGCCGCGCTCGACCATCGACGGCAGGACGGCCCGGATCGTGTGGAAGGCGGCAGTCAGGTCGGTGCGGATGACCTCGTCCCACTCCTCGGGCGGGATCGCAAGGAACGGGCCGACCTGGGTCTTGCCGGCGTTGTTGACGAGGCCGTCGATGCGCCCGAAGCGCTCGATCACGGCCGCGACCAGCCCCTCGGCCTGCTCACCGACGCCGATATCCGCCCCGAACACGTCACCGTCGGCGCCCGCCTCGCGCACCCGGGCGAGCGTGCGGTCGGCACCCTCGCGCGATGCCCCGTAGTGGATCGCAACGATCGCCCCCTCCGCCGCCGCCTTGGCTGCCACCTCCGCGCCGATCCCGCGGCTGCTGCCCGTGACGAGCACGACGCGATCCGCGAGCGACCCGCTCAAGCGCCGACGCCTTCGACGGCGGCGCCGAGCGGCACCGCGGCAGGTCGCGCCGTCGACGCGCGCATGGCCAGCTCGGTCGGCAGGACCGTGGACG
Organism: uncultured Chloroflexia bacterium; assembly: GCA_963831715.1. Classification (GTDB taxonomy): domain Bacteria; phylum Chloroflexota; class Limnocylindria; order Limnocylindrales; family CSP1-4; genus SPCO01. The sequence continues at coordinate 302,105 of CAWHRB010000002.1, forward strand.
ACAGCTCCTCGCCGCCGAGCACGCGGACTGCCTCGGCGAAGCCGCGACGACCCATCTCGCGCAACGGCAGCCGGACGGTCGACAGACTTGGCGAGGTGATCGCGGCCACCGGGACGTCGTCGAAGCCCGCGACGGAGACCTGCCCCGGGACGTCGATGCCGAGCGCGGCAAGACGCGCCAGGGCGCCCATCGCCAGCGGGTCGTTGGCGCAGGCGACCGCGGTGAACCGTGCCAGACCGCCGAGCAGCGTGTCGATGCCGAGCGCGCCTCCATCCCGGTCGAAGCTGGTATGGATCACGAGCCGCTCGTCGAACCGGATCGCCGCATCGGCGAGGCCGCGGCGGTAGCCGGCGAGGCGCGCCCTGGCGACGAACAGCGTCGAGGGACCCGCGAGGAACGCGATCTCGCGATGACCGAGCTCGATGAGCGCGGCGATCATCAGCGCCATCCCCGCCTCGTTGTCGACGCCGACGTCGGCGTCGCCCAGCGCATGCGGCGAGAGGTGCACCACCGCCGCGCCGTCACCGCGCATGGCTGCGAGGTGCTTCTCGATCTCCCGGTTCGACTCGGGGTCGTCCAGACCACTCGCGGCGAAGATGACGCTCGCGGCACGCATCGACCGCAGCAGCCGGACGTACGACGTCTCGCGATCGGCGTCACGTTCGGAACTGCAGGTGATGACCAGGTACCCGGCCGGCGACGCGGCATCCTCGACGCCGCGCACGACCTCCGCGAAGTACGGGTCGGTGATGTCGTGGACGATCACCGCGACGACCGGGATCTGGCTCTTGAGCAGCCCGCGCGCGAGCGCGTTCGGGACGTAGTCGAGAGCTCGCGCGGCGTCCAGCACGCGCTCCCGGGTGGCGGCGCTGACCGGGTAGTCCGCCAGCGACACCACGCGCGACGCCGTCGCCGTCGAGACGCCCGCCAGGCGGGCGACCTCGGTGATCGATGCCATCAGAACGGGAACGTCGGCGGTTCGTCGCGCACCGTGACCCACTGCCACTCGGTGAAGTTGTCGAGGTTCGCCTCGCCGCCGTAGCGGCTGCCGTTGCCCGACATCCCCGTCCCGCCGAACGGGATCGTCGCCTCGTCGTTGAGCGTGCCGTCGTTGACGTGGACCATCCCGGCCTTGATGCGGTTGGCGACCGACAGTCCGCGCGAGATCGACTTCGAATAGACCGCGCCGACCAGCCCGTACTCGCTGTCGTTGGCGAGGGCCAGCGCCTCCTCGTCCGTCCGGAACGTCGTGACCGGCGCGACCGGTCCGAAGATCTCGTCGGTCCAGGCCGGCAGATCCTGGGTCACGTCGGCGAGCACCGTCGGCTGGTAGAAGAGGCCGTCGTACGTGCCGCCGGTGACGAGGCGCGCGCCGCCGTCGACGGAGCGGCGGACGATGTCGTCGACCCGTCGGATCTGCTTCTCGTTGACGATCGGACCGAGCTGGACGTCCTCGCGGTACGGGTCGCCCATCCGGAGCTTCTGCGCCTTGTCGCGCAACGCGTCGACGTACTCGCCCGCAACGCTCTCGTGGACGATGTGCCGGCCGGCCGCGAAACAGACCTGGCCCTGGAACTGGAACGACGAGAACGCACCGGCCGCCGTCGCGGCGTCGAGATCCGCGTCCTCGAGCACGATGAACGCGTTGTTGCCGCCGAGCTCGAGCGACACCTTCTTGAGCCGAGCGCCCGCGAGCTCGCCGACCCGCCGACCCGCCGCGGTCGAACCCGTGAACGACACCACGTTCACGTTGCGATCCGTGACGAGCGCCTCGCCGACGTCGGCCCCGCCGACCACGATCTGGAGCAGGCCCTCTGGCAGCCCCGCCTCGCGGAAGACTGCCTCGAACATCGCCCCGCCGATGACCGGCGTCTGGGGATCGGGTTTTAGGACGACGGCGTTGCCAAGGGCGAGCGCCGGCGCCACGACCCGCATCCCCAGCACGCTCGGTGAGTTCCACGGCGTGATCGCACCGACCACGCCGATCGGGATCCGCCGGACCATCGACAGACGGCCCTTCACGGCCGTCGGGACGAGCGAGCCGTAGGGCTGCCACGGCAGCGTCGCGGCGCTGAGGATCTCCCCGTACGCGAAGTTCGACTCGTGGTGCATCTTGCTGTGCGACGCGCCGGTCTCGCGCATCGTCCACGTCCCGAATTCCTCGCGGTTGGCCTCGTAGATGTCGGCGGCCTTGCGCAGGATCCGTGCGCGTTCCTGGAAGGACGTCTCGGCCCAGGCCGGCTGGGCCTCCTTGGCCGCGGCAGCGGCACGGGCGACATCGTCCGTAGTGGAGCCACTGACCGTGGCGATCAGTCGGCCCGTGGCGGGTTCGTGGTCTTCGACTGCTGCCCCGGTTCCCGGCTCCCACGCCTCGACGAACGCGCCGAGCCAACCCGCCGCCGACGACTCCGTGGTGTCAGGTGCGATCGCGGCCATCTCGTCCTCCTTCGGGCGACTCGGCACCGCCCGACCAGCGTTCTGCGTAGGTACGCGGCGCATCCGTCGTGACGGCTCGCTGGCCGGTCGACGGGTCACGCCATACGGAGCCGCGAGCGACCACGGCATCGATCAGTCCTTCCTCGAGGTAGGCGGGGTACTCCCATGAGCGCAGCTCGAGGGCCATCTGGCCCGGATAGCCGATGAGCTCCCGCACGCCCTTGTCGGTGTAGTAGCCGCCGACGATCGCGAGCTGCAGCGCGGCCAGGTTGGTCGGCTCGTCGGCGAGGGCGGTGAGACGGTCGGGGACGTCGGCGCCCAGCTCCGACCGCAGGGCGGCCTTCAGTGGCTCGGCGAGGTCGGGGCGGGCGCGCAGCACGAACGCGAGCCGGTCAGCGTCGACCACGTCCGCCGCCGACGGCATGTCGTCTGCCGCCGGGATGAAGTGGTCGGCGATCGCGGCGAGGGCGGCGCGCTCGCCGTCGTCGAGGCTGGTGGATGGGGGCGCCGCCTCTGTCGTTGCCGGCATCCCGCCCTCGAGGTCGGTCGGGGCGCCGGTCTCCGGCGTCATGCGGGCACCTGCTGCTCGAAGCGCGTCTCGACCATGTGGTCGGCCGCGCGCAGGGCGATCGACACGATGGTCGACGTCGGGTTCACGCCGGACGACGTCACGAAGCACGAGCCGTCGACGACGTACAGGTTCGGGACGTCGTGCGCCCGGTTCCAGCGGTCCAGGACGGACGTCTTCGCGTCGTCGCCCATCCGCGCGGTCCCGAGCAGGTGCCACCCGGAATAGCGCATCAGCCGGTCGACCTCGATCTTGTAGGCGCCGGCGGCCTCCATCGACTCCGTCGCCCGCTCGATGTGGAAGTCGAGCATCCGGCGCGCGTTGTCGGCCATCGTGTAGTGGACCTCGGGCGCCGGGATACCTGACGAGTCGGTGACTGTCGACGAGATCGTGATGTGGTTCGCCTCGTCGGGCAGGTCTTCGGCGAAGAGGCCCCAGTTCGCCCCGTGGCCGAGGTGCGTCCGGACGTGCGCGTGATGGTCGGCGCCCCAGATCTGCTCGCCGGCCCGGCTGGGCAGCGCGGTGTTGATCGGCCCACCGGTCGGCGCAAGGCCCCAGCGCGCGCCGCGGACGAAGCCACGCTTCTCGTCGGTCTCGTAGAACTCGAGCGATTCGATGAGGTCCCCGAACTGGCCCTGCCAGCTCATCAGCGGGTCCTCGAACAGTCCGGCCACGTTGGCGAACGGATGCATCATCAGCCGCTTCCCGACCAGGCCCGACGAGTTCGCCAGGCCGTCCGGGTGTTGCGGGCTGGCGGAGAGCAGCAGCAATCGGGGCGTGCCGATCGCGTTGGCCGCCACGACCACGACCTTGGCCGGCTGGATGTGCTCGGCACCCTCGGCGTCGATCCAGGTGGCTCCGGTCGCCAGGCCCTTGGCGTCGGTCTCGATGCGGCGGACCCGGGCACCGGTGATCAGCCGCGCGCCGCGCGCGATGGCCTTCGGCCAGTGGGTCAGGTCGGTCGAGGCCTTGGCCCCCTCGTTGCAGCCGGACTGGCAGGTGCTGCGCTGGACGCACGGCCGTCGGCCGTCGTAGGCGACCGAGTTGATCGAGTTGAACTCGGGCCACCAGTGCCAGCCCAGCTTGGTCATGCCCCGGGCGACCTTGAGCCCGGCCGACCCGATCGGCAGCGGCGGCATCGGCGCGTCCTCGGTGTCCGGCGGGTACGCCGGGTCGCCGGGCAGGCCGGACACGCCGAAATCGCGGTCGGTCCGGTAGAAGTACGGCAGCAGCTCGAAGTAGTCGATCGGCCAGTCGTCGGCGACGCCGTCGAGCGTGCGGACGCGGAAGTCCGACGGCAGCGCGCGCGGCCAGGCGCCGGCGAAGATGATCGTCGAGCCGCCGACGGCGTTGTACATCAGCGGCGAGACCGGCGTGTCCTCCTCGACGATCGGGTAGTCCTGGGCGAGGCCGCGGATGTTCGGGCTGGTCGCCCAGTCCTTGCGCGCCTTGAGCTCCCAGTCGAGCTTGTTGCCCGGGTAGTCGGCGCGGTCGAGCCACTCCCCTTGCTCGAGGCAGACGACGCCGAAGCCGGCTTCCGAGAGGCGCTTCGCGACAACGCCACCGGACGCACCGGCGCCGATGATCAGGACGTCCGCGGGCTCCTCGGCCATCAGACGAGAGCGGGGGCGTTGGTCGGCGAGAGCAGGCCGACCTCCTTCAGGACGGCGGCCAGGTGCTCGCGCTCGGCGTCGGAGATCGGCAGGAGCGGCTGCCGAACGGTGGCCGACTCGAGCACGCCGAGGATGCGCAGGCATTCCTTCAGCCGGACGCGGTAGTCACCGACCGGGGCCGCGAAGACGACGTCGGCCAGCCTCTGGACACGCCTGCCCAGTGCCATCGCGTCGTCGGTGCGGCCCTCCTGCCAGGCCCGGATCATGTCGACCTGCTCGCGGGTCATGACCGCACCGAAGCCGATCAACGCGCCCGTGGCGCCGAGCAGGAACGACTCGAGGATGAAGTTGTCGTTGCCGGTCAGCAGCGTGATCTTCTTCGGGAGCTGCTCGAGGAGGCGGGCCGTGTCGACGAACCGGCGGGCATCGAACGACGCCTCCTTGATCGCGACGACGCCATCGACCAGCGCCATCGCCTCGAGAACGTCGTTTTCGTAGTTGACGCCGGCCAAGGCCGGTTGGAGCTGGAATAAGATCAGCGGCAGGCCGACCCCGGCGATCGCGGTGTGGTACGCGACGGGGACGGCGGGGTTCAACGGGGAACTCAGGTAGGCCGGGATCGGGAAGACCAGCAGGGCGTCGGCGCCGGCGGCCTGGAAGTCGCGTGCCTGGCGGACCGCGGCGTCGGTCGAGGGACCGGCGAGCCCGGCGACGATCGGGGTATCCGTCACGTCGCGGACGACCTTGATGATCTGGACCTTCTCGTCGTGGGTGAGGTGTGGTCCTTCGCCGGTATCGACGTTGATCGCCAGGGCGACCGGGCCCTGTTCTACGACCCAGCCGATGTAGCGGCGGAGAGCGGGTTCGTCGATGCTGCCGTCGCCGTGCATCGGCAGGACGGTAGCCGGGATGAGGCCGTCGAGGTTCAGCGTCATGCCGCTCTCCGTGCTCTGGGTTCCGGGGTTGGAGCGCGTGACGGGGCGCGAGACCGTAGCCTACAGCAAACCTTCTCTGTCGCGTGCGGCACCGCGGATCTCGCGGCGGCCGGCCGGTGTCGCCCCACAGCGCCAATGTCGACCTCAGCGACCCTCTCGCGATGAATGAGCACGGCCCGAGTCCCCAGCGTGCGACTTCCTGCTCACTGGGCGATCGATCGTGCGCGGCTGTACCGAATGTGTCGCCCACAACGACTTTGTCGCCCTCAGCGACACAGTGAGGCGGGCGCGCCCGAGCGTCAGCCCGCGGCCCGCCCCCGGCGCAACCGACTCGGCGACAATGGCCCCATGCCAGACCTCGACATGTTCAGCCTGGAGGACCGCGTCGCCCTGATCCCGGGCGGTGGTGGCGGGTATCGGTGCCCCGATCGCCGAGGCCCTGGCCCAGGCCGGCGCCCGGGTGGCGGTGGCCGGCCGGACCGCCGACACGCTGGCATCCGCAGTCGAGCGTGTCACCGCGGCCGGCTCCGAGGGCCTCGCCATCGCTGCCGATGCGACCAGCGAGGACGACGCCGACCGGATGGTCCGCGAGACCATCGACCACTTCGGGCGCATCGACATCGTGATCAACGCCGTCGGTGGCGGCGCCGGCAAGGTCCTGCACCCGGCGGAGGAGTACCCGCGCGACGCGTGGGACTGGATCATGGAGCTCAACGTCCGCAGCACGCTCGTCCCGACCCAGGCCGCGGCCCGCGCGATGATCGCCGCCGGTCACGGCGGCGCGATCCTCAACATCACGTCGGTCCGCGCGAACCTCGGCATCAACGCCGGCTACTCGGCCTACGTCGCGGCCAAGGGCGCCATCAGCTCGCTGACCCGCCAGTGGGCGACCGAGTGGGCGAAGCACGGCATCCGGGTCAACGCGATCATGCCGACCTTCGTCGACACGCCACAGGTCGCGACGCTGCTCGGTGACCCGGCGTTCAAGGCCGGCATCGTCAACCGGATCCCGCTCGGGCGCGTCGGCGAGACGCGCGACATCGTCGGGCCGGCGATCTTCCTCGTGTCCGACGCCGCCTCGTTCGTGACCGGGCAGGTGCTCGGCATCGATGGCGGGCTCACCGCCACCCAATGACCACCACGGAGTCGCGAATGCCGTCCGCCACCATCGAGATGGAGCAGGTCACCCCGAACGTCTTCACGAACACGAAGCTGCGCGGCTGCAACCCGAGCTTCGTCGTGACCTCGGACGGGGTCGTCGTGATCGACACGCCCCAGCTGCCGACGAAGGCCGTCGCGATGCGCGCGGAGGCCGAGAACGCACGGCCCGATCCGCTACCTCATCAACACCGAGAACCACGTCGACCACATCTTCGGCAACTACTGGTTCCGCGGCGCGGGCGAGGTCGTCAACCACAAGGCCCTGTGGGACATCTTCATGGACCCGAAGGCGGCGCTCGACCCGTTCGACTACGCGCTCGAGGCGATCCCGACCGACGACCCCGAGGCGGCGCCGCTCATCCCCGATCGCGACGAGTACTACGCCGACCTGCCGCGCGGGACTGTCGTGTTCACCGGCGAACTACTCAAGTTGAAGGTGGGCGACCACACGATCGACTGCCACTGGACGCCCGGGCACACGCCGGGCCAGCTGGCGGTCCACGTCCCGGAGGAACGGGTCGTGTTCACCGGCGACACGATCTTCTCGGGCGTCCAGACATGGCTGATGACGTCGAACGTCGACCAGTGGCTCGAGGCGCTCGAGACGATCCGCGCGTTGGACGTCGACTACGTGGTCCCGGGTCATGGCCCGGTGGTCGGGCTCGACTACGTCCAGACGCAGCGCGCGCACCTGATGGCCTGGAAGGCGGCCGTCGCCGACGCCGTCTCGAAGGGCTGGTCGCGCGAGGAGACGATCGCGAAGGTCCGCTTCGACGACGCCTTCGGCCCGGTCGACGTCGGGCAGGCCTACATGATGGATCACATCCAGAACAACAACGCCGGATCGCTCTGGGACAAGCTCACCGCGACGGGATACGAAAAGGGACGCTGACCTTCCGGAGGACATTCCCCGGACCGAGTGCGAAACCGAGATCTCACCATCATGGGCCGCCTCCGCATGAGAGACGGCCCACAGACCCCCCGGTTTTCGAAAGGAGTGCTACCGCGCCAGCACCGGCTCGCCCCTGTAGGCCTCTTCGAGCTTGGCGACATCGAGCTTGGTCATCTCGAGCATCGCCTTGGTCGCCCGCTCCGCGGCGGCGCGATCGTCGCTCTCCATCATCTCGTTGAGCCGTCGCGGGACGACCTGCCACGAGACGCCGAAGCGGTCCTTCAGCCAGCCGCACACGCTGTGCTCGCCGCCGCCCTTGATGAGGGCGTCCCAATAGCGATCGACCTCGGCCTGGTCCTGGCAGTCGATCACGAAGGAGATCGCCTCATTGAAGCGGAAGTCGGGGCCGCCGTTGAGCCCGATCGAACTTGCTGCCGTCGACGGTGAACTCGACCGTGATGACCTCGCCCTTCCGGTTACTCGGCGTCTCGGCCGCGGCGTGCACGACCTTGTCGATCCGACTGTTCGGGAAGGTCGACGTGTAGAAACGGGCCGCTTCTTCAGCGTCGCCGTCGAACCACAGGCATGGGGTGATGTTCGGCACGGTGGACCTCCTTGTCCGTGCTGCGCTCTGTGGATGACTGAAGCGATGCACTGGCTGGTCCTCGGGTCGAGCACAACGGTGCCCGGTGCCACGGGGTTGCAGGAGGCTGTCGCTTCAGCCGGACGACCAGTCTCGATGCGTGAGCGTGATATCACCGCTGACGATGTCATCTGCTCCGTGACTGGCCGACTACTCAGATACGCGCGCCGGCGGGCCGGGCTGACCCAACGGGGGCTGGCACACCGCGCAGGTGCCCCAGCCGGCGATCGCCCGGATCGAGAGCGGCGCCGTCTCGCGCGCGAGCACCACGTTCTGCCCTTGATCGCGGCGACCGGATTCCGACTGGAGCTCGCGCCGAGCATCGGCGAAGGGGTCGATCGAACGCTGATCCGCAGATCGCTTCGGCGCTCACCCGAGGAGCGCATCCAGGCAGCCACGGCCGCGGCGAGGAATCGGCGCATTCCGAGGCCGTCCGTGCGAACCGGGGCTGAGTTCCAGCCCGAGAGCGTCATCCGCCTACTCGGACGCCACCGGGTGCGCTACGTGCTGATCGGTGGCCTCGCCGCGGTGACGCACGGAGCGCCCGTGATCACGCAGGACATCGACGCGTGCTACGCGCGCGACGACCCGAACCTGCGACGGATCGCGGCTGCGTTGATCGAGGTCCACGCCGAGCTTCAGGGGTGCCGATCCAGGCCCGCACCTCCGACTGGACGCGAAGATGCTGCGAGCGGGCGACGCCTTCACGTTCTCGACGGACGTCGGCTGGCTTGACCTCTCGGGCACACCCTCGGGCACCGCCGGTTCGAGGATCTGGCCCGGACGGCCGACTCGTTCGACCTGTTCGGATACCGCGTCCTCGTCGCCTCGGTCGACGATCTCATCCGGATGAAGCGCGCGGCAGGACGGCCGAAGGACCTACTGGCCCTGGAGGAACTCGGCGCTCTGCGGGAAGAATTGGCTGGCAGTTAGATCAGATCGGATCAGGACGCTCTCATTTCAGGGCGTCGAGCCCGGCGACTGCGCGGACCGACCGACGACGATGTCGTCGTCCTCCGGATGACGGGTCAGATAGGCCTGAACGTACGGACAGGTCGCGATGACCCGCAGCTCACGGCGGCGGGCGTCATCGAGCGCGAAGCGGACGAGCGCCGAGCCCACGCCCTGGCCCTCGTGAACGGGCAGCACCTCGGTGTGGATCAGGGCGATCCGACCGCGCTTGACCGCATATTCGAGGATGCCCGCGAGCTCGCCGTCGAGGTGCGCCTCGTAGCGCTCGCGCTCGGGCGCATCGGTGATGATCGGTCGGGCGGGCGCTGGAGTCATAGCCGCCATGCTAGGCGCGACCGGCGGCGGTCTCCTCTTCGCGCGTCCGACCGGCGAGCTGGATCAGGTCCTCGTGGAGCTCGAACCAGATGCCGTGATAGCTGTCGACCCGGGGTGAGGCGACGAACCGGCCGTCGCCCGACCGGGCCGCTTCGAGCGCCCGACCCGAGCCGCGCACCGTAGTCGGCGAGGCGCGGGAGCGCCGGTTCGATCGGGCCGAGCCAGGCCGTCGCATCGGCGTGGATCGCCGTCAGGCGGTCGAGGACATCGGCGTCGTAGTCGGCGTCGGTGTGGTCGTTGACCGTCCGGCCGTCGCGCATCTGCCAGGCGGTGACGACGTCCTTCACGCGGTGGTCGATGTCGAGGAAGGCATCGAGCGCCGCCGTTCGCGCCTCGACGCCCCAGAGCTTCTCTCGTCCGCGACAGCCTCGTCGGTCCGTGCTCGGCCCGCGTCGGTCAGCTTGTACGCACCGGCGCTCGACTCGACGAGGCCGTCGGCGACGAGGCGTCGACGACCGGGCCGAGCATCATCCGGGTCGGCGAGGACGACGTCGGCGACACCGTCGGCGAGCGCGAAGCCCTTGATCGCGATCGCGCGGAGCACGCGGTCCGGGTCGATCGGCCCGGCGCCGATGGCTGCGCGACAGCCGTGCCGGCGATCCGGCGGCGCCCTCGATCTCGATGCCCGCCTCGCGGGCCCACTGGAGCAGCGTGGCGGCCTCCGGGGCGATCTCCGTCGAACCGACGACCGAGCCCTCGAAGACCTCGCCCGTGCCGCCGTCGATCGTGATGACGTTCACCCGCCCGGAGCACCCGCCCGTCGATGCGGATCTCGCCGTCACCGACCTCGACGCCCTCGGCGCCGACGACCGCCGGGATGCCCCAGCCGCGCGCGACCACCGCGGCATGACTGGCGAGCCCGCCGCGCGACGTGAGGATGCCGGCGGCCCGCGACATCCCATGGACGTCGTCGGGGGACGTCTCGGCCCGAACGAGGATGGCCGGCGTGCCGGCCTCGGCCGACCTCACGGCGGCATCCGGGTCGGTGGCGATCGGCCCGCTGGCGACGCCCGGCGAGGCGGCCAGCCCGGTGGTCAGCGGCTCGGCGTCCGACGCGCGTCCGGTGGCGATCCGTGGCGGATCCGCGAGCAATGGCAACACCCGACGGACCGCCTGGGCACGGGTCAACGGGAAGTCCTCGTCCCGCGCCATGTCGACGGCGATGCGCAGCGCCGCCTGCGGCGAGCGCTTGCCGACCCGGACCTGGAGCAGCCACAGCTTGCCGTCCTCGATCGTGAACTCGATGTCGCACAGGTCGGCGTAGTGGCGCTCGAGCCGTTCCGCGGCGGCGCGCAGCTCGCGGGCCACCGCCGGCAGTCGTGTGTCGAGGACCGCGATCGGCTCGGTGTGATGCGTGCCGGCGACGACGTCCTCACCCTGGGCGTCGAACAGGACGTCGCCGTACAGCGTCGGCTTCCCGGTCGCCGGGTTGCGGGTGAACAGCACGCCCGTGCCCGAGTCCGATCCGCGGTTGCCGAACACCATCGCCTGGACCGTCACGGCCGTGCCCAGGTCGTCGGGGATGCCCTCCTTCTGGCGGTACGTCCGCGCGCGATCGCTCTGCCACGATCGGAAGACCGCCTCGATCGCCAGCCGAAGTTGGGCCCATGGATCGTCCGGCACGTCCTCCACACCGACGATCGATCGGAACGACTCGACGAACCGGCGCCGGCATTCCGCGGCGAACTCGGCGTCACGGGCGACCTCGCCGAGCCCGCGCGTGGTCTCGTCGTTCAGCCCGAGATCGAGCACGGTGTCCATCATCCCGGGCATCGACACCGGCGCCCCCGAGCGTACGCTCACGAGCAATGGGTCGGAGGGGTCACCGAAGCGCCGCCCGACCGCCTGCTCGACCGCGGTCATCGCGGCACGGATCTCGTCTTCCAGCCCGTCGGGCCAGCCGTCGGCCAGGAACTCACGGCAGGTCTGCGTGGTGATCGCGAACCCGGGCGGCACGGGCAGCACCAGGTCCCGGGCCATGACGCCGAGGTTGGCCGCCTTGCCGCCGACCAGCGCCTTGGCCTCGTCGAGCGTGTCGCCGTGCGGCTCGTCGAGCGCGTAGACGAACCGGCTCACGACACGGAGCCCTCGCCCGGCTCGCCCAGCTCCTGCAGCGCACGCCATACCCGTTCCGGGGACAGCGGCAGGTCGCCGGATGACCGCGCCGGTCGCGTCGGTGACGGCGGCGGCGACGGCGGGAGCCACCGGGAGCAACGCGCCTTCGCTCATGCCCTTCGCGCCGTACGGTCCGGGCCCGTCGGCGTTCTCGATGATGTCACTCTGCGTCTCGCGCGGGAGGTCCATCGACGTCGGGATCCGGTAGTCGATGGCGCCGAGGTTCCGGATCCGACCCGCGTCATCCCAGATGTAGTGCTCCATCAACGTGTGCCCGAGCCCCATGATTGCCGCGCCCTCGTCCTGGCCGCGAACCTGCAGCGGATTCAGCGCCTTGCCCACATCGGAAACCGTCACGTACCGCGGGATCGAGATGTCGCCGGTCTCTCGATCGACCTCGACCTCGACGGCCGTGCAGTTGAACTCGTAGAAGGCCGCGGTCCCGCCGAGCGGATGGTCGGGCTCGGCGTCCTTGCGCATCTCACCGACGCCGATGATCTCGCCGCCGAGCCGCCCGAGCCCCCGCTTTACGACATCGCCGATCTGGAGCGTCCGCTCGCCGATATGGACCTCGCCGTGCTCGACCGTGATCGTCGCCTCCTCGACCGACTCGAGTCGCGCCGCCATCGCGCGGACCTTCGACTGGATGTCTCGACAGGCGCGCAGCACCGCATTTCCCATGAACACCGACGACCGGCTGGCCGACGTCTGCTGGTCGTATGGGACGACCGCGGTGTCGCCCGACACGACCGTGACCCATTCGAGCGGTGCCCCGAGTTCGTCCGCGGCGATCTGCGCGAAGATCGTGCGCGCCCCCTGACCCATATCGGACGTGCCGGCGTAGACCACGACGCTGCCGTCGACCAGCAGCCGGACGGTGGAGTACGACAGTCCCGTCGTCGGACCCGACTTGAGGCCGACGGCCATGCCCCGCCCTCGGCCGGGCGGGAGCGGTGCATCCCAATCGATCATCGCGGCGGCGCGTCTGACCGTGACCGCCCAGTCGCCGTCGGCCGGCGTGTCGCCGGGGATGAACTCATCGCCCGGACCCGCGAGGTTGCGCAGGCGCAGCTCGAGCGGATCGATGCCGAGCTCGCGGGCCGCCTCGTTCATGTTCGACTCGACCGCCCAGATCTGCTGGGGATTGCCGAAGCCACGGAACGCCGTGGATGGCACGGTGTGCGACAGCACGCTCCGGGCGACGATCCGGGCCGACGGACAGCGGTACGGCCCCATCGAGGTGTAACTGCCCTTGGCCACCGTCCGGTCGGCGATGTCCGCGTATGCGCCGATGAGGTAGTTCGCCTCGAGATCGCGGAAGACGAGCGTTCCGTCGCGCTTGAATCCGGTCCGGACATGGACCTCGGCGGCGCCGCGCCGCACCGCCTGGAACGTCTCCTCGAGGGTGAGGACGAGGCGGACGGGTCGGCCGGTCGCGCGGGCCATGAAGGCGAGCAGCGGCTCGTACTTCGCGTGCTGCTTGCCACCGAACGCCCCGCCCGGGTCCGGCGCGTGGATGCGGACCTTCGCCAACGGGAGCCGGAGAAGCTCGGCGATCACGCGCTGCAGCCAGTTCGGGTGCTGGATGGCGCTCCAGACCGCGATGCCATCGCCGTCGGGTGCGGCCATGAACGCGTGCGGTTCGATCGCGAACTGGGTGACCATCGGGAAGTGGTAGGTGCCCTCGACGACGACCTCCGCCGCGCTCGCGGCGTCATCGACGTCCTCGCCCCAGGCATGCCGGTGCTCGTGCAGGACGTTGCTCGTCGCATGCGGATCGTCCGGCCGCAGCTCCGGATCCTGGACGAGCGGGGCATCCGGCGCCAGCGCGGCCTCCAGCGTGTGCAGTGCTGGCAGTTCGTCGAACTGCACGTCGACGAGGCGGGCGCCGTCCTCGGCGGCATCGCGGGTCTCCGCGGCGACAGCCGCGACCGGATCGCCGTGGTACTTGGTCTCCCCCGATGCGATGACCGGTCGGTCGCGCCGCTGCGGCCCGAACCGAGGGATCGGCTGCGGCAGGTCGGCGGCGGTCATCACCATCCGGACGCCCGGAACCGCGCAGGCCGCCGTCGTGTCGATCGGCCCGATGCGCGCCCGCGCCACAGGCGAGCGTGACGAGCTTGACGTGGAGGACGTCGTCGAGCGGGATGTCGGCGACGTAGGCCTGCCGCCCGGTGACGCGATCGAGGCCGCCGACGCGCACGGCCGGGTCGCCGACGACGCGACTCATTGCGGCGCGACCGATGCGTCGGGGGTCGATGCGACGTCGACCGGGGCCGGCACGGGACGGGTCGCGTCCTCGCCGCCCCGCCGCTCGGCGGCCAGGGCCACGGCCTCGATGATCTGCTCGTAGCCGGCGCAGCGGCAGAGGTTGCCGGCCAGCCCCTCCTCGATCTCGGCACGGTTCGGATGGGGGATCTTCGTCAACAACGCCCTCGCCGACACGAGCTGGCCCGGGATACAGAAGCCGCACTGGGCGGCGCCGGTCTCGAGGAACGCGTCCTGGAGCGGGTCGAGCCGATCGCCGACGGCCAGCCCCTCCACCGTCGTGACCGCGGCGCCGTCCGCCTCGACGCCGAGCATCAGGCACGAGTCGACGCTTTCGCCCTCGACGATGACGGTGCACGCGCCGCACTCCCCGACGAGACAGCACTCCTTCGTGCCGGTCAGACCGAGGTCGTCGCGCAGGACGTCGAGCAGCGTGTGGTGGACCTCGACGGCCACGGATCGGGCCCGGCCGTTGACGGTGATCTCGATGCGGCGCGTTGTCATCAGAGGATGACCTTCCCGCTCGTCCCCGCGCGGAGCCGGTCGATCGCGATGTCGATCGCACGCAACCCGAGCAGCTGCAGCATCGCAAGGCGGTATTCCGGGCTCGCCCGCATCGAGGTCGGTGACGGCGCAGCGTCCGCGAACAGCTCGGCAAGCCGCTCGGCCCTCGCGTCGGGCGGCGCGGCCGGGTCGGCGAGCAAACCGGACTCGTCGACCACCAGGACTGGCCGTGGGCCCACGCTCCCGTACGAGAGGCGCGTGGTCCCGTCCTCCCCGATCGCGCAGGCCAACGTCACCGAGGCCAGGTCGTGACCGCGCCGCCGCGTCCGCCGAAGGGCGACCGCCCCGCGCGGTCCCTCCGGGAGTGGCAGCTCGATCGCCGCGACGAGCTCCCCGGGCGCAAGGGTCGTGACGCCCGACCGGACGAAGAACTGGTCGACGGGGATCGTGCGGCGTCCGCCCGGCGCGACGGCCACGACCCGGGCGCCATACACCATGAGCGCCGGGGCGGTGTCCGCGGCCGGAGACGCATTGCAGATGTTGCCCGCCAGCGTCGCCCGGTTGCGGATCTGCACCGCTCCGACGACCGCCGCGCCCTCGGCCAGGGCCACGTAGTCGCGCTGGATCCGCTCGTCGCGCATGAGGTCGGTCATCACTGTGCGTGCGCCGATCGTCAACCACCCGTCGTCGACCCGGATCTCGCGCGCGAGCTCCCCGATCCCCTTGACATCGACGACGGTCGTGGGCCGAATCGACCCGTCGCGGATGCGGATGATCAGGTCGGTGCCACCGGCCAGCGGCCGCGCATCCTCACCGCGGTCGGCCAGCAGCGCCAGCGCGTCGGCGAGCCGGTCCGGCCGCTCGTAGGCGAACGCGCGCATCGGTCCGGGCCTAGAGGACCCGCTCCACCTCGTCGAGGAGCACTTGCGGCGTCGCGGCCCGCACGAAGTGGTATGGGCGCTCGGTGAACCGCTCCACGAACCCGGCCCGCGCGGCTCGCCGCTCCGTGGTGTCGACCATCGGCATCGGATGGCCTGGCGCCAGCAGCTCGTTGAGCAGGAAGTAGTTCTGCAACGAATGGAATGTCTGGAACTGCCGCTCGAACGGGATCATGTCGACGGACGAGGCATCGAAATTGCCGTCGATCGCCGGGACGATGACGACATCGACCGGATCGGGCTCCGTGTACAGCTCCCAGGTCGGCATCGCCCCGAAGAACTTCTCGACACCCCGCTCCGGTGCGGCCTTGTCGGCGCGCTCCGTCCCGACGTTGCGCTTCTTCAGGAATGGGTGCTTCGAGCCATCGATCACGCGGCCGTCCTCGTCGATGACGGTCGTCTCGGTCGACACGAGGAGCGCACCGCGACGACATGCCTCGATCTGGCCCATCGACTTGCCGTGGTTGGACTCGCCGCCGAGGAACATGATCGTCGTGTCCCGGTAGCGGACCGCCGAGGCGTGGAACGGGTGCAGGCCCGCTTCCTCGAGCCGCAGCGCCAGCATCGTTACGACGACCTTCTGGATGGGGCCGGACGCCCAGTCGCCGCGGAACGTCATGCGCCGCCCGTCGTAGTCGATCGACTTCTCCGCGTCGCGCTCCCACACGATGTCCGGCGCGTCGAGCGTCGGCTCGGTCGTGATCTCCACGTCGGCCAGTCGATAGTCGAGGAAGTCCTTGTCGGCGAGCGCCTCGTCGACGGGCCTCGACCCGAGGACATCGAACCGGATCCGCGCCGGACCGGCGACGAACTCCTGCGTGAGCGCGACGGTCGCGGTCGTCACGAGCCGATCGCCGCGGTCTCGGCCGCCGACGTCGCACCCGCCTCCGCCGCAGCCGTCTCCGTCGAAAGGATCTCGACGGTGCCATTCGTCCCATCGACGCGCAGTCGATCGCCCGTCCGGATGCGCTTCGTGGCGACCGATGTGCCGATGACCGCCGGAATCCCGAACTCGCGCGACAGCACGGCCGGATGCGAGGTCGTCCCACCGGTGTCCGTGACAAGCGCCGCGATCTTGGTGAACAGCACGACCCACGCCGGGTTCGTCATCTGGCACACCAGGATGTCGCCGTCGCGGACCTGGTCGAACTCGTCCACGGTCATCACGACGCGGGCGACACCCTCGATCGTCCCTGGCGAGCCGGGGATGCCGGTGATCTGGCTCTCATCGTCCGATTGCTGGCGCTCGAACCGCTCCGGGTAGCCCCAGTTGACGAGGTACGGGAAGGCGAGCTGCGTCGGCGTCACCGTCCCGATCCAGTCGCGCGGCTGGACGTTCCGGGCGGCGTCGCGTTCGACCCGGCGCTGCGCGACGAGCCCGCGCGCCTCGATCGCGTCGGCGTCGCCGATCAGCATCCGCAGCTCGTTGTAGCGCAGGAACAGGACGTCGTCGGGCGTGTCGAGTCGACCCGCCTCGACCAGCTTTCGGCCGACGGCCAGCAGGACCAGGCGCATGTGGGCGTTCGCGCCCTGGTCGATGTAGAAGTGATGGTCGGGCGTCAGCGGTGCCATCCGGAGGTTGACCTCGTTGGCGGCCCGCATCTCGTCGAGGGCCTCCCCCTGGAGCCCGTCGAGGATCTCGGCCGACGCTGCCTCGATGTCGCGGCGCATGGCATCGATGGCGGCCGGGAAGTCGTAGTCGCTCGCGAGATAACCGCGGATGAGCTCGAGGACCGGGCCGATCTCCTCGCGCACGGTCGGGAAGATGAACTCGTGGCTCCAGACGGCGTGCCAGCCGAACTCGCGCTGGTGGGGCTCGATGCGCTCGGCGATGAACCGGCGTCCCCGGTCAGTCCCCTGGAGCGCCGCCGCGATCGCCTTGGTGTCCTCGGGCTCGAACGCCGCACGCAGCTCGGGATCGTCACGGACCTCGTTCTTCATCCGCCAGAGCGATTCGATGGAGTCCCAGTTGCGGTCCGAGGCCGAGTTCTGGAGCCGGCCGAGGAGCTCCTCGTCGATCGATCCACGCGTCTTCTCCATTACGGCCCGGAGCTTCAGCGTCGCCGACAGCTGCGCGAAGTTGAGCATCCAATGGATCTTCCAGTGCCGGTCGTGAACGTCGATGGCGTCCTCGAGCAGAGTCGCGGCCTCGGCGAGGGACATTGCGTCGGCGGCGTCGAGGCGCTCCTCGAGGTAGGCGAAGTTGCGCTGCATCTCGGGCACCAGCCGGTCATGCCACCAGTCGGCGAAGTGCTCGCCGTAGACCGGCAGGACGGTGTCGAGATAGGCGCCCATCCCCGAAGCGAACGATGCGTCGCGCGGGACGCGGGCCTGGTAGCGCGAGCTGTACTCGGTGCCCTCGATCTGGATGTCGGGATCGGCCGGGATGGCCGTCGTGTAGACGTAACCGTTGACGTTCTTGGCCAGCCAGTCGACCGCGAACGGCGTCCCGAACCGGCGGAACATGTGGTCGCAGCTCAGCCACCAGCCGCCGATGTCGAAGAACATCGGGCTGACCGGGTGCGGGATGTGCAGGTCGTCGTAGACCCAGAAGAAGTCCTTCTCGACCTCCGAGTCCCAGGCGACCGGGAACGACTCGTCACCCAGGAACTGGCCGAGCACCTCCTCGGTCACTGCCACGCGCTCCTCCTCCGATCGGGTGGCTGGATCTAGGCCCGCGCCTCGGTCGGCTTGATCTCCTCGGGCGCCTTGCCGCTGCGCTCGGCGAGGGCCTTGCGCGCGGTGTCCCAGTCGGATCGGAACTGGACGATGCCCTTGTCGGTGAGCGGGTGGTGGACCATCTGCTGGAGGATCTTGAACGGCAGCGTCGCGACATGAGCGCCGGCGAGCGCGGCCTGGGTCATGTGCACGGGGTTGCGGATCGACGCCGCAAGGACCTCGGTGTCGAGCTCATGGATTGCCACGATCTCGGCCAGTTCGCGGACGACGATCATCCCGTCCTGGTTGATGTCATCGAGCCGGCCCACGAACGGTGAGAGGAGGCTGGCGCCCGCCTTCGCCGCGAGGAGCCCTTGGTTCGCGGTAAAGATCAGCGTGCAGTTCGTCTTGATGCCTTCTTCGGCGAAGCGGCTCATCGCCTCGAGGCCCTCTTCGCTCATCGGGACCTTCACGACGATGTTCGGGGCGAGCTTGGCGAAGGCCCGACCCTCGCTGAGCATGCCCTCGACCTCCTCGGCGACGACCTCGGCTGACACGGGGCCGCTCGTGATCGTGCAGATCTCCTTGAGGACCTCCTCGTAGGATCGGCCACTGGTCTTGGAGAAGAGGGTCGGGTTGGTCGTGACACCGTCGAGGACGCCCCACCGCGCGACGGTGCGGATCTCTTCGATGTCGGCGGTGTCGAGGAAGATCTTCATGTGTCGGGAGCTCCGTGCGGCGGGCCACCGATTCTACGCGTGCGCGACGTTGCTGGCGGTCATCGTCCGGATAACGTGCGGCTCGCATCGGCGCATCACCAAGGGTGCCGCTCTACGATGGCTCGCATGTGTGATGACGCGATCCGAGAGCGCATGCGCGCGCTGCGCGGCTGAAAGGCTTCGCCTGATGCCCCTTGCGCACGTGAGCACGGCGGCCGCGAACCGTTCGCGTCTCGTTGCTGTCTTCGCGCTGACGCTCGGGGTCTTTCTCGTCGAGCTCGTCGGGGCGTTCTTCTCCAACAGCCTCGCCCTCTTGGCGGACGCCGGCCACATGCTCACCGACGTCGCCGGAATCGGCCTGGCATTGCTGGCGATCTGGTTCGCCGCCCGTCCCGCGACCGGCGGCCGCACGTTCGGCTACCTGCGGCTGGAGATCCTCGCCGCTGTCATCAACGCCGTCGTCCTGTTCGGGGTCGCGGCCTTCATCCTGATCGAAGCCGTGCGCCGGCTGTCAGCACCACCGGAGATCGCGACGGGGTTGATGCTGTCAGTCGCGCTGCTCGGACTCGCAGCGAACGCCGTCTCGCTGTACATGCTGCGAGACGCTCAGCGCGAGAGCCTCAACATGCGCGGCGCCTACCTCGAGGTCATGGGCGACTTCGCGGGTTCGGCCGCGGTCATCGCCGCGGCCATCGTCATCACCCTGACCGGCTGGACTCCGGCCGACACGGTCGCATCTGCACTGATCGGGTTCCTCATCATCCCGAGGACATGGAGGCTGCTGCGCGACGCGGTCGACGTCTTGCTCGAGGCCGCCCCGAAGGGCATCGACCTCAAGGAGGTGCGGACCCACATCCGGGACGTCCCTGGCGTCGCCGATGTCCATGACCTGCATGCCTGGACGATCACCTCGGGGATGAATGTCGTGTCCGCCCATGTCGTCCTCGACGAGCGTGCCGACCCACCCGCGGTCCTCGACGAGTTGTGCCGATGTCTGTCTGGCGATTTCGACATCGAGCACTCGACGTTCCAGCTCGAGACATCCGATCGGCGTCGGCTCGAGGAGGCGCCGCACGCGTGAGCGCAGCAGCATCGCGTGCGGTGGTCGTGCTGTGCCTGGCGGCGTCGCTCCTCCTGGGTTGCGTCGGAGGGGAGGCCTCGACGACCGATGCGGATGGCGGTGCTCAACAACTCGCTCCACTCGACCTTCAAGTGCGGAACAGCGGCTTGAAGGATGGCGGGTATCTCTGGCTGGCGATCACTGGTGGCGCTGGGCGGTGGCATCGGTTCGGGCAGGCGGAGCTCGTGTGCGTCACGTGCCCGGTACCCTTCGGCGGGGTCGGACCGAGCTACGACATCGCGGTGTTCGACCTGGCCTGCCAGCTGCGCGGCCGCTTTCAGACCACCGGAGGCAGTCTGCAGGTGGCCATCGACCTGGGGCCGTCGGTCACACTGGTTGCGGCCCCGGCGGTCACCGACTGGATGCCGAGTGACTCGACGCCGGTCGACGCAGGCGACGTCCCCTGCGCCCAGCCCTAGCGAGCGGCGGCTGGCCAGCTCCTACGTCGGAGAGAGCCCACTCTCAGTCGAAACGTGCCTCTGTTCTGGCACCAGACGGCCCTCAGGCCGGGGTCGGCGCCTCGGACTCGGTCTCCATCACGGGGACGGGGCGCTGCTCGGGACGCGCCTGCAGCACCGGCTCGCGGCCGTCGGCGACCGCGATCGATGCCGCGACGAAGCCGTCGAACAGCGGATGCGGCCGCTCGGGACGTGACTTGAACTCGGGGTGGAATTGGCTCGCCACGAACCACGGATGGTCCTTGAGCTCGACGATCTCAACGAGCCTGCCGTCCGGCGACTGGCCGCTGAGGAGCATCCCGGCCGCCTCGAGGGTCTGCCGGTAGCGGTTGTTCACCTCGAATCGATGTCGGTGTCGCTCGTAGATGACCTCCTGGCCGTAAACGGCAGCCGCCTTCGAGCCTGGCGTCAACCTGGCCGGGTAGAGCCCGAGGCGCATCGTCCCGCCCTTGTCCTCCATGTCGCGCTGGTCGGGCATGAAGTCGATGACGGGGTGCTCGGTGAACATGTCGAATTCGGTCGAGTTGGCATCCGTCGTGCCGATGACGTCGCGCGCGAACTCGATGACCGCGCACTGCAGCCCGAGGCACAGGCCGAGATACGGGATGCCATGGTCGCGCGCGTAATGCGCGGCGAGGACCTTGCCCTCGATGCCCCGATGACCGAAACCACCGGGAACCAGGACACCGGCCACACCATCGAGCGCGTCGTGGATGTTCTCCTTGCTCAGCACCTCGGAGTCGACCCAGCGGACGCGGGCATCGACCTCGTGCGCCCACGCGGCATGCTTGAGCGCCTCCGTGACCGACAGGTACGCGTCGGGCAGCTCGATGTATTTGCCGACAAGGCCGATCTCGAGCGTCGGCTTGGGCGCCTTGATCCGCTCGACCAACGCGCGCCAGCCCTCGAGATCGGGCGCCGCGTCCGGGTCGCCGAGTCCGAGCTCGCGCACGATCAGTCGACCCAGCCCGGCCTCCTCGAAGAGGAGCGGGACCTCGTAGATCGATTCGGCGGTCTCGGCCGGGATGACGGCGTCTGTGGCGACGTCGGTGAAGAGGGCGATCTTCTCGCGGATCTCGTCGCTGACCGGTCGGTCGGAGCGGAGGACGATGACGTCCGGCTGGATGCCGATGCCGCGCAGCTCCTTGACAGAATGCTGCGTCGGCTTGGTCTTGAGCTCGCCCGTTGCGGCGAGCTCGGGCAGCAGCGTGACGTGGACATACAGCACATTGGCGCGTCCGATGTCCTTGCGCATCTGCCGGATCGCCTCGAGGAACGGCAGCGATTCGATGTCGCCGACGGTCCCGCCGACTTCGACGATGACGACGTCCGGGTCGCCGTCCCGCGACACGCGCCCGATGCGTTCCTTGATCTCGTTGGTGATGTGCGGGATGACTTGGACCGTGCCTCCCAGGTAGTCGCCGCGACGTTCCTTGGCGATGACCGCCTGGTAGATGCGGCCCGTCGTGACGTTGCTCAGTTGGCTGAGGTTCGCGTCGATGAAGCGTTCGTAGTGGCCGAGGTCGAGGTCGGTCTCGGCGCCGTCGTCGGTGACGAACACCTCGCCGTGCTGGTACGGCGACATCGTCCCGGGATCGACGTTGATGTACGGGTCGAGCTTGAGGATGCTCACCCGTAGGCCGCGGGCCTTGAGGATGCGGCCGATGCTCGCCGCGGTGATGCCTTTGCCGAGACTGCTCGCGACTCCGCCGGTCACGAAGACATACTTCGACATGGGTCAGGTTTCCTCCGGGGTTTTTCTGATGCTATCGGAAAGGGCCCGAGGACGCGAATTGGGGGGTCGGAGTGATCGCCGAGGGTCGTCGTCAGACGACCGGCCCGTTCGACCTAGCTGACGATCTCCAGCACGCCGAAACGACCCGCTTCGTAGTCGCCTGGATCGTCGCAGATCAAGATCCATTCCCTGCCATCCGGCGATCGGGAGCCCACCGATAGCGCCAATTGGATCTTCACGCGGGTCCCAGGCTCTACGACTACGCCTCCCGGTAGACCTGGATCCGGCTCGACAGGTTGTCCGTCGATCTCCGCGTACAGGCCTGCGGAATGGATCTCGTCGGGCGAGGGCTCGCCGGTCTCGTCAAGCGTCGTTCTGACTCGGCCGTCCCGCACAGGAAGGCGATAGGGATCGAACCCGGCATCGCCCTCGAACGCCGTACTCGCCACGATCAACCCGCAGGGACGCGAGCCGGCGTTGTCGAGCTCGATCCAGACGATCGCCGGGCCCGAGGTACGCTCGAGCTCGATCCGATCGTCCAGGATCCGCCCGACGATCGGATCATCCTGATTGTCGCCACATCCAAGAAGGATGCCGGCCACCAAGGCTGCTACCGCCAGGAACCGCCACACGCTTCGCATTGGGACGATGTATCGCAACTGGTCGGCCTCCTTCGTCTCGAAGACGCCGATATCTCTCGCCTGTTGCAACGTGGGAGTGGATCATCCCGGAGAGCGCATCTTTGGCCCCCCGCGCGGGCTACTCTCGGTGCGGGGTAGCTAGGTCTGCTGTCTCTGGCCGTGCAGCCTCATCGGCACGGGCCAGGTATTCGCGTCGTCGCTCATCTTCGACGAGCCGAGCCCGGAACCACGGAACCGTGAACGGAGCCGTGGATTCCAGGTCACGGACCGCCGCGCGCCACGCGTCGAGTGCCTCTGTGATGGGTCTCATGACTACCGCTCACGGTTCCCTGCTCATGTCTGAAGCCTCATCGATCGCGGTCTGAAGCTCGGCGTGGGTGGAATCGGATGGCAATTCGTCCAGCCGATCGGCCATCCCCAGCGCGAGCTCGAGACCGGCGATATTGATCCCGCGAACCTCGACCAGATACCGGATCCGTCGCAGGCGCTCGATGTCGGCGCCTGAATACAGGCGTTGGTTACCGTCCTGGCGTGCCGGAGTCAGGAGACCCGCACGCTCGTATTTGCGGAGCGTCTGCGGGTGCATCCCTGTCAGGCGAGACGCGACGGCGATCGAGTAGAGGCCGCCGCGCTCCTCCTCGAGAGGCGGCGTATCAGGAGCCATTCGAGCCGGCGCCGATCTGTCGCGCCGACCCGACCTTGATCTGCTTGGGCTTGGCGTCCGCCGTCTTCGGCAGGGTGAGGGTCAGGATCCCATCCTCGAAGGCCGTCTCAGCCTTGTCCGCATCGATGGACCGGGGAAGCGTGACTTGCCGGATGTACTCCCCCGGCGTCACCTCGTGGACGAGCCAGTTGGCGCCCTCGGGGAGCTCGGGTTCCTCGCTCTTCGCCCGGAGTGTCAGAACGCCACCTTGGAACTGGATGTCGATGCCTTCGGGCGCCACTCCCGGCACGACCGCTCGGACGACCATGTCATCCGACGTCTCGAAGATGTCGAGCGGCAAGTAGTTGGTTCCGGGTGACCACGTCAGCCAACTGCCTGGGCTGACCCACCGATCCTCGAACAACCGATCCATGCCATCCCGCAGGGACATGAAGTCGCGCAGCGGGCTGAAGCCGTGACGAGCCATTTCGACGTCAACCTCCTTCTGCTACCGGTGGACCATGTGCCACAGGTCGTATATAGCAGGTTGATACATGTCGTGTCAAGAAGGCTGCGCCGGCCTGCGTCTTGTGGCGGCCGGGTCAGCCGCCCGCGCTTCCGAGCCAAGCGATGAAGCCCAGCATCAGCAGCGTGCCTCCGACCAGTGCGGCCAGGAGGTACAGCCAATGGGCAGTCACATTGACCTCGGCAAGGTGTTCCTGCCGGACCTGCTCCTGATCGATGGTCTTGTCGCTCATGAATCGGCCACCTTCCGCTGGAGTGCGTCGACCTTGGCTTCGATGCGCCGCAGGCTCGCCTCGGTCTCGTAGTCGGTATCGGGTGACTCGTGGCTCTTGCGGTGCACGAGGAAGGTCGTCAGCACGATGAAGACGAAGACCTGCAGGAACTCCGACTGCCAGTTCTCGAACGTCGACTGGGCCCAGACCCAGACGTAGCCCGAGTCGCCGAATGCCTCGGCCGCCTCACCGTGGGACGCCTGTTCGGCCACGAACTCGACCCAGCCGGTCCATGTCTGCAGGAGCCAGGCGATCAGGAACAACACGACGAGGGTGATACTCAGGCCATAGTCCCGCCAGATACGTCGCACCGGTCACCTCCTTGTGGATGGATCCCTTCGGCTAGTCGTCGTTCTCCTCGACCTAGTCGCGTGAGGACCCGGCTCCCCATGCGAGAGAGGGCCGGGTCCTGGTGCAGTCCGGGGCCGTTCGGGTGCTCCCGGTCCCCGTCTGGAAGCTAGGGCGCGTTCGACGTGGCTATCGCCACCCGGGAGCTCGAGCGTTCAGTGACCGGTCAGCGGCCGTCACGCCTTGGCGATCTGCACGGCGTACAGGGCGAGTTCGCTCGCAAGCTCCTTCGAAGTCGTCTTCTGAGCGCGCTCGAACTCGAGCGCCGCGTCGCGCAGCGTGGTGTCCTTCTGGTCGCGCGCAATCTTGAGCATCCCGCCGGCCGAATCCATCTGCTTGCGCTTCATGTTGAGCAGGACGGCGTGTGCCTCGTAATAGTCGCTGTCGGCGCCTTCGCTCTGCGCCTTGCTGAGCGTCTCCTCCATGAGCGACTTGAGCCCACCGGCGACCTCTTCCACCTCGCCCGTGGCGCCGTGCGCGCGGCCCAGCGTCTGGAGCTCCTTGAGGTGACGGCGATCCCCGGCCAGCGACTGCTTGATCGCCGACTTGGCCGAGCGCATCGGGTGTGTCTCCGCCATCGCGGTCTCTGCTTCGACGATCGATTGCTGGACCGCGATCGCCTCGTCGAACTCGTGCTTGATGAATTCCTCGCCAGTCTTGGCCGACATCTTGCCCTCCAGATCCCCGGTGAGCGGCACTTCCGCCCCTCAACCAAGCCTCGTCGGGACGGCGCAGCTGCGACGCGGGCGAAGCCCCGCCCATCCGGAACAACGACGTTGCGAGTCACGGTTGCGCGGGTTCGGTGGATGAGCGGCCAGGCAGACGCGCTCGAGGCTCGTCAGCGGGCCGCGAGCCCCAGGCTCGCGCCGAGCGGCTAGGAGAACCGGGACTGCCCGGGTCGCGGATGGCGCAACCGCGGACACGGGTGGACCGATCGGGTGTTGACTGCCCGAACCGCATCGGACCCCCAGGATGCGGACAGGGAGGGCGTCCGATGACGGACCTGCTCGAACGGCGGCTCAGTCGTCGGCGATTCCTCGGTGCGACTGCCGCCGGAAGCGCAGCGATGCTGCTCGGAGGGGCTGGGACGGGAGCCCTCGCGGCAACGCCGCCGTCACTCGCCGACCTCTCGCGGCGGGACGAGGACGAGGACTGGTTCGAGGCATCGATCCCGCGGCTGCAGCGCCTGATGCGGAAGCGCGAGATCACGAGTTATGGCCTGACGAGAGCCTACCTCAGACGGATCCGCCGGATGGACCCCGTGCTTGGCGCGGTCATCGAGACCAACCCGGATGCGTTGAAGATCGCGGCCCAGCGCGACCGCGAGCGGCGGCGCGGCGATGTCCGCGGACCGCTCCACGGCATCCCGGTCCTAGTCAAGGACAACGTCGCCACGCGCGACAAGATGGAGACGACGGCTGGATCGTTCGCGCTCGAGGGCAGTCGCGTTCCACGCGACGCGGAGATCGTCCGTCGATTGCGCCGCGCGGGCGCGGTCATCCTCGGCAAGGCCAACCTGTCCGAGTGGGCGAACTTCCGCGGCTTCATCCCGCCAGGGTTCCCCAATGGGTGGAGCGCCCGTGGCGATTTCACCCGGAACCCGTACGTCCTGAGCTGGGATCCGTGTGGATCGAGCTCGGGGTCGGCGGTCGCCGCTGCTGCGAACCTCGCGTCCGTGACGATCGGGACCGAGACGGACGGCTCGATCCTGTGTCCGGCCGGCAACACCAACGTCGTCGGGTTGAAGCCGACGCTCGGACTCGTGGCGCAGAACGGCATCATCCCTATCGCGCACTCGCAGGACACGGCGGGACCCATGGCCCGTAGCGTCACCGACGCGGCGATCCTGCTCAACGCCATCCGCTCACCGTTCGGTCCGGTGAAGGGCCACAAGCTGCCGCGCGACTACACCAAGTTCCTGCGCCGAGGCGCGCTCAAGGGCGCTCGCATCGGGGTCGATCGTCTGAACTTCCAGGAGGACTACTTCGCGGTCCCCGAGCTCAACCTCGTGACCGAGCAGGCACTCGACGTCATGGCCGACGCGGGCGCGACGATCATCGACATCGAACCGGCCGACTGCCCCGACCCGAACACCTGGTTCGATCCCGAGTTCACCGTCCTGCTCAACGAGTTCAAGCACGACATCGCCGCGTACCTGAAGCCGGTCAGGCGGACCGAGATGCGCGATCTCGAGGACCTGATCGAGTTCAACATCGAGCACTGCGCCGAGGAGATGACGTACTTCGGGCAGGAGATCTTCGAGATGGCGCAGGCCATGTCCGGCAGTCTCACCGATCCGGCGTATCTGGCGGCACGTGCCGAGAGCGTCCGCTTGGCCGGCCCCGAAGGCCTCGACCGTGTGCTCGACGCACACGACCTCGACGTGCTGGTCTCGCCGGCCTATTCCGTCGGGTATTCGGCGGCCGCCGTCGCGGGCTATGCCAGCATCTCGGTCCCGGCCGGGGTCGCGGCGGACGGTCGTCCGGGCTGCGTGTGGATGTCCGGGCGCTTCCTCGATGAGCCGAAGCTGATCCGGCTCGCGTATGACCTCGAGCAGGAGCTCGGACGCAGGGATCTCCCCAAGTACCTCGGGTCCGTGCCTGGGCCATTCGCGGATGCCGGCATCTGCGCGGCACTGCCGGCCTCGTCGGAGGGGGCGGCGGCGCAGCGCGAGACCTCGGCCCGGCCCCGAAGGCGCATGCCGTTGTAGGGGGCTTGGCCGGCGGAGGCCGAGTGCCGCCCCGCCGGCATTTGGAACATCACGTGTTACGTCCGGCGGCTGAGGTCCCCTGATCCGGGACCTTGGCCGCCGTTTGGAACATCACGTGTTACGAACGACAGCTGAACGGCCCTTCGCCGGTCGCACGTAACACGTCAGGTTACAAAGGGCGCCCGAGCCCGCCGCCGGCCCGTGGAACATCCCGAAGTTCCAAGTGACCGTCGAGCGGACCAGGTCGAGGGTTGCAAGGGTCCGCTCGGTACCTTCCCCGGTCGATTGGCACCGCCAGGAGGTTCCAAACGACTGCTGAGGACCGCCGATGACGATCCGCCTGGAGACTCGCCGGTCAGTCGGAACATGGGGAGGTTCCAAGCGCGAACGGGCGCGGCCGGCACTCCCCACCCCGAACTCAGGCCGGCGGCCACGACCCCGGCGGCGGATCGACCAGGCCCTCGCCCCAAACCTCCGGGCCGCAGAAGTAGCCACGCGGCGGCGGGGCATCGGCCGGCACCGGTGGGAGCGTCGCTGGATCGACCTGCCACGCATCCAGCGTCTCCGCGAGCCACGACTCGATCTCCCTAAAGGCCGTCCAGCGATGGAATGCCCAGCCGGCCTCGAGGCAGATCCGCTCGAGCGAGCGCTTCGCGAAGACCACATCGCTGTATCCGGCCGCGTACCGGTCGCTCTCGCCGTCGCCGATGTACACCACACGCCGACCCGCGGAACGATGCGCGAGCACCCGCTGGCGCTTGCACGTACCGCACACGAGACAGGTCGGGTGGCCGTTCGGGAACTCGATCGAGGGGCGCCGACCCGAGAACGTCGTCCGTGCGGTCACGATCGGGAGATCGCCGACACCGAGCGCATCCAGCGCCGGCTGGATGAAGAAGCCGTACCCGTCGGACACGATCTCGATCGGGATGCCCGCCGCTTGGGCCCGCCGCACCAATGGCACGAACCCCGGGTCATGTGGTTGGACCGCAGCGGTCGAGCGCAGGATCGCCGGGTCCGCGTCGATGAGTGACACCTCCCAAGCCATCAGCCGGCGCGATCCCATCCGACCGGCGTCGTAGTCGACCTCGGCGTCCTCCCAGACGGCACCGGCAACGTGTTCCGCAAGGAGGATCTCGGTGACGTCGGTCAGGGAGATCGTCCCGTCGTAGTCGATCAGGATGGACAGGGGTGGCGTTCCCTCGCCCACCGGCGGCGTGGGCGGACCGACGACGAACGTCACCGCGGAGATGGTCCTGGCGCGGGTTCGGCCGCGGGTCGTGGCGCGGGTTCCGCCGCGGGTCGTCGAGCGGGTCGCGACGACGGCGGGTGTGTCGATGCCCGGCGGGTCAACGCGACGCCGGCCAGGATGATGAACCCACCGACCACCTGGGCCGGCCGGATCGGCTCACCCAGGAAGACGAACGCGAGGACGACCGCCATCGCCGGCACGAACGACTGGAGCGTGATGACCCGGGTCGGGCCAAGCAGCCGAACGCCATTGAACACGATCACGTTCGCGAGAGCCGCCGCGAGCACGCCCGAGTACACGATGGCCAGGACGATCGGGACGATCTCCGCCGCCTGCTCCGGCCCGAGCGCGCCGGGCGCCAGCAACTGCGCCATCCCCAGCGGGATCAGCACGATCGTCCCGCCGATCGTGGCCCACGTCGTGAGGACGAGCGGCGAGTGGCGTCGGAGGACCGACGCGGCGAACGCGGTATACGTCGCCCAGCACGCCGCCGCCGCGAGCGTGAGCAGGCTGCCGGCCGCCGAGCCGCTCATCGAGATCCCGACGCCGGCGCCGATGACGACCACGACCCCGATGAACGACAGCGAGGCACCCACGAACTTCATCGGCGTGAGCGTGTCGGAGCCGGCGACGACGGCCAACACGGCGACCAGCACCGGCGTCGACGCGATGATCAGCGCGCTGTCGCCAGCCGGGATCGATGTCAGCCCGGTGGTCCACAGGATCTGGTAGACACCGAACCCGAGCCCGCCCAGGACCAGGATCCGCGCGACATCTGGGCGGGGCAGTCGGACGGCGCCCTCGTACCAGCGGAGGATCACGAGCAGGGCGATCGACGCCAGCCCGTAGCGCAGCATCGTGAACGCGACGGGCGGCAGGACCGTGAGCGCGCCCTTGACGACGATGAAGTTCGCCGCCCAGACGACCATGACACCGAGGACCGCAGCCTCGGCGACCCGTCGATCGGCGGACAGTGGAACGCCCGCCGGTCGATCGGCGGGCGTCGGTGCGGCGGCGGGGATGTCGGGGTCGATCAGGCGCCGTCGCGATCGATCAGACGGCGTCGCGGTCGAGCTCGAGGAGCTCCTCGTCGTCCTCTTCGGTCAGCTTGAGCCAGACGAACAGGCCGGCCAGGACGGCCAGCGGGATGACGATCAGCGCGGCCAGCGTGATGCCGAGCGCGACAGCAACGGTCTTGAGGGCTTTCATGGGCGTACCTCCGATCAGGCGCTGGTGGTCGAGCCGCGACCGGCTCCCGGGATCGAAACCGGGTTCCGGAGCGACGGGCCCCGAGCGACCAACTGCGCGATGTCCTCGCGGGTGAATTCCGCGAGCTGGTGCTGGCTGCCGGCCTGGCCGGACAGCAGGAGCCGGACGACGAACGCGCCGTCCTGCTCGAAGAAGAACACATCCCGCGGCTTCTGCTCATCCATGTAGCGGCCGAGGACGCGGAACGCGGTCTCGTAGTACCCGGCATCGCCGGTCGGCGCAGGGTTCGAGCGACCGCGACGGGCGGCCGCCTCCTCCATGAACCGGGCGATGTCGTCGTCCAGGAACGTCAAGGTCTCCTTGATCTGTGTCCCCATCGAGTCGGACCAGGCGCTTGTCGATGGCGTCGTCAGGACAAGACCTTGGACGATGAACCCGTCCGGCGCCTCCACCAGAAGGACGTCCTTCATGCCACGCTGATCGAGGAACGCGCCGATCGAGCGGAAGACCTCCTCGAAGTCCTGCCGCGGGCTGCCCTCGTAGATACGCATGCGGCGCCGACCTCCAGGACCCGGTGGCTCGGTCGCGCGGCTCACGCCACCTTGGCGCAGCCATGCTCGCGCGGTGACCGCCAAGCCCGGCGAGTGTACCGACCGCACATGGTGGCGGCAACATCACCATCGCGTTGCTGCCAGCGACCATATGGTCCCAGCGACGATGTCGCTCACAGCGACAATGTCGGTCTCAGCGACGTTCCGCGCACGAGCGTGCACGCCCCAGTCGCCCAGATCGCGGTCGACTGTCACCTGGGAGATCGATCCCGCACGGCTGTGGCGATCGTGTCGCTCACAGCGACAATG
Source organism: uncultured Chloroflexia bacterium (assembly GCA_963831715.1). GTDB lineage: Bacteria > Chloroflexota > Limnocylindria > Limnocylindrales > CSP1-4 > SPCO01. The sequence goes on from CAWHRB010000002.1 coordinate 332,675, forward strand.
TCGCTCTCAGCGACGCGCGGCGAGGACGCGCAGAGAGCCCGCGCGGCGAGAATCGGGGGCTCGCGGCCTTACCGGCTATCCGTCGCAAGCATCCCGGCCAACCGTCCCGCAGCCCGCGCGTTGTTCACGATCAGGGCTGTATTCGCGGGTACGGATCGACCATCCGTCAGCTCGGCGATCCTGGCCAGCAGCCACGGTGTCACCGCAGGGCCGACGATGGCGGCCGCCTCGGCGTCGTCGATCGCGCGCGCGACCGCGTCCCGGGCGACGTCATCGGGGAGTGCCGTGTCGGCCGGTACGGGCACGCAGACCAAGGCCCCGCTGCCGAGCCCCAGCCCAAGGTGCGCGGCCACGATCCGAGCTGCTCCGGCGATGTCCGGTACCGAAGCCGGTGCCGGGATCCCGGAGGACCGCGCGAAGAAGCCAGGCACCTCGGATTGCCCGATCGCGATGACCGGCACGCCGCGCGTTTCCAGGTATTCGAGGGTGGCCGGCACGTCGAGGATCGCCTTCGGCCCCGCACACACGACGGCCATCGCGGTGCGGCCGAGCTCCTCGAGGTCGGACGAGATGTCGAGGGAGGCCGGCGCGCCGCCCGACGCATCGAGGGCGCCGCGGTGGACCCCGCCGATGCCACCCGTCGCGAAGACGGTGATCCCGGCCGCGAACGCCGCGATCATCGTCGCCGATACGGTCGTCGCCGCCCAACCGCCTTCCGCCAGGGCGATCGCCAGGCTCGGGCGGGCCGCCTTCCGAACCGAGCCAGCGGGCGCAGTCGCGAGGGCCTCGAGCGCAGAGGCGTCAAGCCCGACCAGCAATCGACTATCCCGAACGGCGACCGTCGCCGGGACTGCACCCAGGGTCTCCCGGACCGCGGCCTCCGACGCGGTGGCGACCTCGAGGTTCTGCGGGTACGGCAGGCCGTGGCTGATCAGCGTCGATTCGAGCGCCACGACCGGACGCCCCTCCGCGAGGGCCGTGGCCACCTCGGGCGCGACGAGGAGTCGATCGGCGACGGACATCGGGACGGCCATACCCGAAGCCTAGCGGCGCCGCTAGGCTGTCGCGCATGTCCCGTCGACGCCCCATGACACCCGAGGACATCCGGCGCATGGTCCTTGTCGAGGAGCTCGACCTGTCCGCCGACGGCCAGACCGCGGTCGTCGTCCGTCGCTCGATCCGGGGCAACCACTATCTCGGCCACCTCCTCGCGATCGACCTCGGGTCCGGGCGTGAGGTCCCGACCCCTCGCCAACTGACCCGCGGCACGGTCCGCGATACCAAGCCCCGTCTCTGCCCCGACGGCCACACCGTCGCCTTCATCCGAAGCGACCCGTCCGACGACCACTCGGTCGCCTCGATCGGCATCCTCGACGACCGACGACCGGACCGGGTGCACATGGCCCGGGTCGGCGGCCACGGTGCGATCGGCGAGGTCGCGTGGTCGCCAGACGGGAATCGACTAGCCTTCACGGCCGAGGTCGACCCGCCCCGATTCATCAGTGGCAAGACCCGGCCGATCTCGCGCCGCGGTCCGACGAAGGGATCGGACGCGGAGAGCCCGCTGGCCCGCCAAATCACCAGGACGGACTGGCGCTGGGACGAGGAGGGACATCGCGACCGTTGGGCGCACCTGTTCATCCTCGACATGCCCAACGGCCGGCCACGGCAGGTGACGAGCGGCGACTGGGGCGTCGCGGAGATCGCCTGGCACCCCGACGGGCGGACGATCGCTTTCTCCAGCGACCACGGCCCTCGACCCGACCTCCACCCGCGGACGACGATCTGGGCGGTCGATGTCGACGACGCGGATCCCGATACGCGCGAGGTGCTCGCGCCGGACGGCTGGGCGCTCCAGCCGGAATGGTCGCCGGACGGCCGCTGGATCGCCGCCCAGGGCGTCCTCGATCCGGACCCGATCGACGACGTCAGCCCAGGGGTCCTTCTCGGCCCGGCCGATGGCTCGCGGCCGCCTTGGCTCGTCGCGCGGGACCTCGACCGGCCCGTCGGCAACTGGGTCGACTCGGATCTCACCGGCTGGTTCGTGTCCGGCTTCCACGGACCGTCGTGGCTCGATGACCACCGGATCGTGGCGACCATCTCGGACCGTGGCCGGTCGCGACCGTGGGTGTTCGTGGTGGATGACAAGGGCGCCGATGTCGATCGCTACCCCGCGGCGGACGGCGAGCTGGTGACCCATACGATCGCGGTCGGGCCGGGAGTCATCGCGTTCCTCGGGACGGAGGGCACCCGGGCCATGGAGCTCATGACGGTCGCCCTCGGTGATCCGGCCGCGGCGGCCCCGCCGGCCCCGCCGCGCACTCGCTCACGGATCGGCTCGCGCTGGCAAGCCGCCTTCGACATGCCCGAGATGCGGCTCCTCCAGGCACCCGGGCCGGCCGGACCGATCGACGTCTGGATCGCCTCGCCGCCGGATGCTGGGGACAGGCGCCTGCCCGCCGTCGTCGATGTCCACGGCGGTCCGCTCGGCGCGTGGGCGCCGGCGCCCCACGTCGAGGTCATCCTCCTCGCCTCCGCGGGCTACCGGGTCATCCTGCCGAACATCCGCGGGTCGGCGACCTACGGCCGCGACTGGATCACCCCACAGCTCGGCGACTGGGGCGGCGTCGACGCCGCCGATGTCCACGCCGCCGTCGACCACGTCGTGCGCCTCGGCCTGGCCGACCCGGATCGGCTTGGCGTCATGGGTCTGAGTTACGGCGGCTTCATGGTGCACTGGCTGGTCGGCACGAGCGACCGATTCACAGCCGCCGTGTCGGAGAACGGCGTGACCAACCAGGTCACCAGTTGGGCCAACTCGGATAGCGGTCCGGAGTACGACCGGGCATCCCTCATGGGCGATCCGCTGTCGCCCGAGGGCATCGACAAGCTGTGGCGGCAGTCGCCGTTGCGCAACGTCGCCAACGTGCGAACGCCGTTGCTGATCTTGCAGGCCGAGGCCGACCAGCGCTGCCCGGCTCCCGACAACGAGCAGTTCTTCATCGCGCTCCGCCACCTCGGGCGCACAGTCGAGTACATCTTGTATCCCGACGAGTACCACGTCTATGCCTCAGCCGGCCGCCCCGACCGGCGGATCGACCGCAATCGCCGGGTCATCGAGTGGTTCGACCGGTACCTCCGCTGACGCCGCGCAGGGCGGGGCGCACGACGCCCCGGACGTTTCGCCCACCGCCGAGTGGCCCCATCCCGGCATCGCGGCGGCTGGACATGACGGTCATCATCGACCGATGACGCGCACGCGCCGCCCCCGCCGAGTCGGAGCCGCCGTCGCGGTCGCCGCGCTCGCAGCCCTCCTCCTCGTCCCGAGCACGGCCCTTGCCTGGGCCGAGTTCCCCAAGGGCTACGAGGGCTACCACACCCATTCCGAGATCACCGCACTGACGAAGTCGGTCGCCGACGCGCATCCCGACATCGCGTCGCGCTTCAGCATCGGCAAGAGCTACGGCGGCCGCGACATGTGGGCGATGAAGATCTCGGACAACGTCGCGACCGATGAGGCCGAGCCCGAGGTCCTGTTCGACGGCGGCCACCACGCCGACGAGCACATGGGCGCCGAGATGATCATCAAGATCATGCGCTGGCTGGTCAACGGATATGGCACGGACTCGCGCATCACGAACATCGTCAACGGCCGCGAGATCTGGCTCATCTTCTCGGTCAACCCGGATGGCGCCGACTACGACATCGGCAACGGCCGGTTCCACTACTGGCGCAAGAACCGCCAGCCGACGCCCGGGACCGGCTATATCGGTACGGACCTCAACCGAAATTACAGCTACCGGTGGGGCGGTGGCGGCCGCACGAGCTCGAACCCGGCGGCGATCACCTACCGTGGTCCGAAGGCGTTCTCGAGCCCCGAGACCCGCGCGGTGCGCGACTTCCTGGCGAGCCGCGTCGTGGGTAGCCGCCAGCAGATCCGCACCCATGTCACGTTCCATGAGGCCGGTCGGCTGGTGATGTGGCCGTACGGCTACACCTACACGAACCTGCCGACAGACATGACCGCGCAGGACTACCAGACGTTCGTCCACATGGGCCGCGCCATGGCCAAGACGAACGGCTACCGGCCCCAGCAGGCGAGCGATCTGTACATCACATCCGGGACGACGCGCGATTACGCCTACGGCGTCTATCGGGTCTTCTCGTACACGTTCGAGATGTCGAACCGCGACTACATGGACGACAGCCTCATCGCGTCCGAGACGGGCCGCAACAAGAGTGCCGTGCTCTACCTGGCCGAGCGGGCGTGGTGCCCCTACTCGGTGCTCGGCGCGTCCTACGTGACCTGGCGCTGCGGCGCCTTCGACGACGACTTCGAGGCAGCCCGCGGTTGGGTCACGAACCCGGGCGGCACCGACACGGCGACGAATGGCGCCTTCGCGCGCGGCGACCCCGACGGCACGTCATCGAGCGGGGCCAAGCAGCTGGGGACGGTGCCGTCGGGCTCCCGGGCGCTCACGACCGGCCCCCGTGCCGGGTCCTCGGTGAACGCCAACGACCTCGATGGGCGGACGACCGTCCGCTCGGCGCCGATCAAGCTCCCGACCACCGATGGCCAGCGGCTGTTCTTCCGCTACGTCTTCGCCCACCGATCGAACGCGTCGTCGGCCGATCGATTGGTCGTGTCGGTCGAGGAGCCCGGTGGCGCGCGGACGGCGGTCTTCACGAAGACCGGTTCGGCGACCGACGTCGACGGCGCGTGGCGGAATGTCTACGCCGCCCTCGACGCCTGGAAGGGCCAGACGATCCGCATCCACATCGAGGCGGTCGACGGCGGTGGGAACAGCACGGTCGAAGCCCAGATCGACGACGTGCGGGTGACGCGCGGGACCTAGGCGACGAGCGCAGGCCGCTTGCCTGCCACTGCGGGTCAGCGGCGGGGCCTCGCTCGCGGCGACGGGCGATGCCGTCGATCCGGGCCCTGATCGAGACGACGGACGGCGATGAGGAACGACCCGCAGACGACGAGCAACGCGGCGATCAACGAGAGCGCAGCCGTGGTCGGACCAGCCGGCAGCGTGTCCGTTTCCGGAGCCTGACCTCCGCCGCCGGGCGTCGAAGGTCCGATCACGGTGGTCGTGTCCGACGCGGTGTCGTTGGTCGGATCGGCGTCGACCAGCGGGCTGGACACGCTGACCGTCTCGGTCTGGATGCCAGCGGCGGTGCTGGCCGGGACGGTGTAGGCGACGCTCAGCGTGGCGCTCGCCCCGGCGGCGATGGTGCCCAGGGCGCAGCTGAAGTCGGGGCCTGCACCGATCGGGCTGCAGGCTGCCCTGTGAGGGGCTGATGGCGCCCTGGACGAAGCCCGTCGGCCAGCTGTCGGTCAGGCTGACCAGGGTGGCGTCGGAGGCTCCCTCGTTGCTGACGGTGATCGTGTAGGCGTGGGTCAGGCCGTCGCCGGCGACCACGCTGGCCAGCCCGTCGCTGACGCTGACCGCGAGATCGACCGAGCCGACGATGTCGGTCACGTCCGAGCCCGTGATGCCGCCCGCGTTCTCGGCGCTGGTGGCACTCGCCGTGTTGGTGACGATCCCGGGCGCGGCCCCCGGGCCGACGGTGTAGGGAACCGTGACGGTCCAGGTCGCACCGACCGCCAGGCTGGCCGGGAGCGTGCACGCGATCGTGTTGCCGACCGAGCCCGTGCAGTCCCCGCCGAGATCGGCGCTCGGCGTGCCGACCGTGAGTGCCGCCGGCACGTTGTCGTCGAGGGCCACGTTGTCGGCGTCCGATGGGCCGGCGTTGCTGATCGTGATCGTGTACCCGTGACTCAGGCCATCGCCGGCCACCACGCTGGCTAGCCCGTCGTCCTTGACGACGGTGAGCGTCGATAGCTCGATCACGGTGGTCGTGTCCGACGCGGTGTCGTTGGTCGGATCGGCGTCGACCAGCGGGCTGGACACGCTGACCGTCTCGGTCTGGATGCCAGCGGCGGTGCTGGCCGGGACGGTGTAGGCGACGCTCAGCGTGGCGCTCGCCCCGGCGGCGATGGTGCCCAGGGCGCAGCTGAAGTCGGGGCCTGCACCGATCGGGCTGCAGCTGCCCTGTGAGGGGCTGATGGCGCCCTGGACGAAGCCCGTCGGCCAGCTGTCGGTCAGGCTGACCAGGGTGGCGTCGGAGGCTCCCTCGTTGCTGACGGTGATCGTGTAGGCGTGGGTCAGGCCGTCGCCGGCGACCACGCTGGCCAGCCCGTCGCTGACGCTGACCGCGAGATCGACCGTCGGCTCACCCACGGCGAACTCGCTGAACGACGTGAGACCAAGGGCCTGGGTGCTCGTGGCCGTCCTGGCGCCGGGCGGCGTGAGCGTCCAGATCGTCCCGTCGCGCTTGCCAACGACGAACACGGCGGTCGAAGCGCCCGGGTCGACGTCGGCAGCGACGAATGTGAATGTTGCGTCGTAGGTCGTGAACGCCAGCCCGGCGTTGGTCAGGGTCCACCATCGATTCACGCTTCGGGTGGGGGCCAGGCCCGAGTTGGCGATATCCGGATGATCACCCGGGGTGGTGCTCGCGACAATCTCACCAGTCGACGTGATGCTCGCGAAGAGCAGGGTCACCGGTGCGTATCGGGTGGCGTCGCCGATCTCGAACGAGGCCGGCACCGCCGCGCCCGTGTTGAGCGCCTTGCCGAGCTTGCCCACGACCCGCCCGGTCGTGCGGACCACCGTGCCCGTGAGGGTGATGTGGATCGTCGCCGGCCCGGCCGTCACGGGACCACCCGACAGCGTCAACGTGCCGCCGATCATCAGGTCCACCGACACGGCGAGTCCGCTGGTGTTGGTCACCGTCAGGTTGTTGAGCGACGTGACGCTGGTCGGCAACGTGATGCCAGCGGCGGCGCCGGCAACCGTGATCGACGAGCTCGCACTGGTGACGAGGTTGGTGCCCGTGCCGGCGATGGGGTTGTTGATCGTCAGACGACGGTTGGCGAGGTTGAAGCTGCCGCTCGTCAGGGTGAGGGTGCCGGTCGTGACCACGTCCGTGGCGAGCGTGACGCCCGCCGGATCGTCGACGACGAGGTTGAACGCCGGAAGGGACGAGCTGCCGGAGATCGTCTGTCCCAGGGAGCCGTTCAACGTGAGCGTGCTGGTGCCCTGGACGATCGTCCCGTTGTTGACGATGTTGCCGGCGACCGAGACGTTGCTCCCGTTCTCACGGAAGGTGCCGACCACCGTGAGGCTCCCGGAGATCGCGAGCGCGAAGTTGCTGGCCGACGTGGTGAACGTGCCCGCGTTCACGGACAGGTCATGCAGGATCGTCATCGCGGTCCCGAGCGTGGTCGTTCCTCCATTGCCGATGACGTCGTAGAACGCCATGCCGGCGCTGCGGACAGTGCCGCCCACGAAGACGACCGTCGAGCTGCCCGGGTCGACGGTGCCCGCGGTGTACGTCCAGGTGTTGGCGGTGCGGATGGTGCCGGCCAGGCTGAGCGTGCCCGAGGGCTTGTTGATGACGACCATGGGCAGCGCTCCGGCGGCCGTGGTCGCGGCACCGGTGAAGGTCTGCGCGCCTGTGCCGTTGATGAGCAGGGTGGCCGTCCCGCCGGTCGTGGTGGAGGCCTGGCTGATGGACCCCTGGGCGGCCAGCGTGCCGGTCCCGTTGAGCGCACCGCTGGTCAGGCTGAGCGAGCCGGCCACGCTCAGCGTGGTGCCCGCGGCGATCGACGTGGTCGCCCGCACATCGACCGCGTTGAGGCTGTGCGAGCCCGAGATCGTGCCGCCCGCGAAGACGAGCGTCGAGCTGCCCGGGTCGAGGGTGCCCGCGGTGTATGTCCAGTTGCTGGCGGTGCGCAGCGTGCCGGCCAGGCTGAGCGTGCCCGAGGGCTTGTTGATGACGACCATGGGTAGGTTGCCGCTGGCCGTGGTCGAGGCCCCGGTCAGGGTCTGGCCGGCGCTGCCGTTGATGAGCAGGGTCGCGCTGCCACCGCCATAGCCGAGCGCCTGGTTGATGTCGCCGGCCGCGGCCAGGGTCCCGGTGTTGAGGTTGCCGGCCGTGAGCGTGGTCGAGCCGAGGACGGTGAGCGTGGTGCCCGCGGCGATGGTGGTGGTCGCCCGCAGGTCGACCGCATTGAGGCTGTGCGAGCCCGAGATCGTGCCGCCCACGAAGACGACCGTCGAGCTGCCCGGGTCGACGGTGCCCGCGGTGTACGTCCAGGTGTTGGCGGTGCGGATGGTGCCGGCCAGGCTGAGCGTGCCCGAGGGCTTGTTGATGACGACCATGGGCAGCGCTCCGGCGGCCGTGGTCGCGGCACCGGTGAAGGTCTGCGCGCCTGTGCCGTTGATGAGCAGGGTGGCCGTCCCGCCGGTCGTGGTGGAGGCCTGGCTGATGGACCCCTGGGCGGCCAGCGTGCCGGTCCCGTTGAGCGCACCGCTGGTCAGGCTGAGCGAGCCGGCCACGCTCAGCGTGGTGCCCGCGGCGATCGACGTGGTCGCCCGCACATCGACCGCGTTGAGGCTGTGCGAGCCCGATGATCGTGCCGCCCGCGAAGACGAGCGTCGAGCTGCCCGGGTCGAGGGTGCCCGCGGTGTATGTCCAGTTGCTGGCGGTGCGCAGCGTGCCGGCCAGGCTGAGCGTGCCCGAGGGCTTGTTGATGACGACCATGGGTAGGTTGCCGCTGGCCGTGGTCGAGGCCCCGGTCAGGGTCTGGCCGGCGCTGCCGTTGATGAGCAGGGTCGCGCTGCCACCGCCATAGCCGAGCGCCTGGTTGATGTCGCCGGCCGCGGCCAGGGTCCCGGTGTTGAGGTTGCCGGCCGTGAGCGTGGTCGAGCCGAGGACGGTGAGCGTGGTGCCCGCGGCGATGGTGGTGGTCGCCCGCAGGTCGACCGCATTGAGGCTGTGCGAGCCCGAGATCGTGCCGCCCACGAAGACGACCGTCGAGCTGCCCGGGTCGACGGTGCCCGCGGTGTACGTCCAGGTGTTGGCGGTGCGGATGGTGCCGGCCAGGCTGAGCGTGCCCGAGGGCTTGTTGATGACGACCATGGGCAGCGCTCCGGCGGCCGTGGTCGCGGCACCGGTGAAGGTCTGCGCGCCTGTGCCGTTGATGAGCAGGGTGGCCGTCCCGCCGGTCGTGGTGGAGGCCTGGCTGATGGACCCCTGGGCGGCCAGCGTGCCGGTCCCGTTGAGCGCACCGCTGGTCAGGCTGAGCGAGCCGGCCACGCTCAGCGTGGTGCCCGCGGCGATCGACGTGGTCGCCCGCACATCGACCGCGTTGAGGCTGTGCGAGCCCGAGATCGTGCCGCCCGCGAAGACGAGCGTCGAGCTGCCCGGGTCGAGGGTGCCCGCGGTGTATGTCCAGTTGCTGGCGGTGCGCAGCGTGCCGGCCAGGCTGAGCGTGCCCGAGGGCTTGTTGATGACGACCATGGGTAGGTTGCCGCTGGCCGTGGTCGAGGCCCCGGTCAGGGTCTGGCCGGCGCTGCCGTTGATGAGCAGGGTCGCGCTGCCACCGCCATAGCCGAGCGCCTGGTTGATCGCCCCCTGCGCAGCGACCGTACCCGCTCCGTTCATGGAGCCACCGGTCAGGCTCAGCGTGCCGCCGACGATGAGCGTCGTGCCCGCGGCGATGGTCTTCGTCGCACTGAACGCGGCGTTGTTGAGCGAGACAAGCCCTGCCGTATCGATCGTCGCAGCACCGCCACTGAAGGTCACGCTCCCGCCGTTCGCATTGAACGAGCCGCCGGTCACGGTCGTCGCCCCGGTGACGGTGAGGGTCCCGGAGGTGGAGGCGAACGAGCCACCGCTCAGGTTCAGTGGTCCATTCAGGGTGATGCTCGACGTCCCGCCGGCGAAGGCCGCCCCGCCCTGGGTGAAGCCCGCGCTGCCCACGGTCAGAGCGACACCGGCTGCCTGCGTGATGGTTCCGCCATACGCCGCAGCGACCGATATCCCACTGACGCTGACCGCGACGTTGATCGTCGCGTTCTTGGATCCGGTCGCATCGAAGGTCGCGACATCCGCTGCGCCCGGGATGAGCCCGCCCAGCCAATTGGCGGGGTCGTTCCAATTGTTCGTCGGACCAAGCCCGCTCCAGGTCCGGACGGCACCCGAGACAGGCCCCGACGAGAACGCCAACGTGCTGACGAGCGCGACAAGAAGGGCGATGCCGACGCAAGCGACAGCACGCCCAGCGGCGCCGTAGCGGACGTGCATACGGTCTCTCATCCCCCGATGCGGGTTCCACGGCCGATCCCATACGATCTCCTGGGATGACCGCGGGACGCGCCAAGCAAGCAGCTGCTACCGAAGAGAGACCGCCCCGTCGTCGCGATCGGGAGGGCGAGGACGGACTCCGTCCAGGGATCGCGACGGTTTGAGAACGCTCTCGAGCGTGGCCCCGAGATACTTGCTTCAGTCTCCCGCACGTCGTCAAGCGAGGCTCGCGGTACGGGATGCCCGCGAGGCTACCCCATCGGCAGCTCCGGGCGAGGGGTCGACAGCTGGCGCGCCGCAGATCGGTGCCCAGCGAGCGCCGCCCGCTGCAGTGCGGCCGGGAGAGACCTGCCCGCCGCCCTGGACGTGAACCAGCCCACCAGGAAGCCCGCGTCGAACGCGTCGCCGGCACCGGTCGTGTCGGTCGCAGCGATCGGCGTCGTCGCGACCTCGAATCGGAGGCGCTGATCGCCGTCCCGGGCGAGGACCGTGGCCCCCTTCGGACCGCGTTTGACGACGGCGATCGCTGCGACCTCCAGCAGGCCTTCGACGGCGTACCGACCGAGCAGCGCCTCCGCCTCGGCGGCGGTCGCGAAGAGGAAGTCGGGTGCCATCTCGGCGATCAGCGCGCGGGCCGCTCGACGCCCGCGGGCCAGCAGCGGACCGATCGAGGCCAGGTCGATGCTGATCGCGGCATGCCCGGACCGGCCGAGCTCGATCGCGCGGCGGCCGGCCAGGCTGAGCGGCTCGTCGAGCAGCGAATAGACGGGCAGGTGGACGGCATCGGCGCCTGCGAACCAGCTCGCCTTGAGATCGTCCGGTCCGAGCTGCAATGCGGCGGCACGATCCTGGACGAACGACCGTTCGCCATCGGGCCCGACGAGGACGCCGATCCTCCCTGTCCGAGCCCCGGCGACGCGAGTGACACGCGGGGTCACGCCGTCGCTCCGAAGGGCATCGACGAGCGCGCGCCCGGTGGCATCGCGCCCGACGGCGGCGATGAGCGACGATCGCGCGCCGAGTCTCCCGAGCCAGCGCGCGGCGGTCGCTGCCGAACCACCCTGCGCAAAGAACACCCGACCCGGCACGTCGCTCCCATGCTCGAGCGGCCGCTCCGGGCGGAGCATCACGTCGACGACGAGATCCCCGATCACGACGATCCTGGGCCGGCCGGGTGGACGTCGGGGCCGGCTCGGTCGGAGGGACGGCATGCATCGAGGATACCGCCCGCCCCGACCTACAATGGCCGTCCGACCGGCCCGATCCCCTGGCCGTCGCGCACCGGGAGTGCTGCCCATGGCCGCCGTGACGACCGATCTCGATCGCCTCGCCATCGACACGATCCGGACCCTCTCGATCGATGGCGTCCAGGCGGCGAACTCCGGCCATCCCGGGGCGCCGATGGGTGCCGCTCCGATGGCGTACGTCTTGTGGACGCACTTCCTGCGCCACGCGCCGACGCACCCCGACTGGCCGGACCGGGACCGATTCGTGCTGTCGGCGGGGCACGCCTCGATGCTGCTGTACTCGCTGCTCCACCTGACCGGCTACGACCTGCCGCTCGACGAGTTGCGCTCGTTCCGCCAGTGGGGTTCGCGGACGCCGGGACACCCCGAATCGGGGCTGACCCCGGGTGTCGAGGCGACGACCGGGCCGCTCGGCCAGGGCTTCGCCAACGCCGTCGGCATGGCCATCGCCGAGCGGCGCCTGGGGGCCGAGTTCAACCGCGACGGCCACGAGATCGTCGATCACCGGACCTACGTCATCGCGTCCGACGGTGACCTCCAGGAGGGCATCGCCTCTGAGGCCGCCTCACTGGCCGGCCACCTTCGCCTGGGCAAGCTCGTCGTCCTGTACGACGACAACCACGTCCAGCTCGACGGACCGACGTCGATGGCCTGGTCGGAGGACGTCCCGAAGCGGTTCGAGGCGTACGGCTGGCACGCGTCCCGTGTCGACGACGGCAACGATCTCGCCGCGATCGAAGACGCCATCCGAGAGGCATGTGAGGACGATCGTCCCAGCCTGATCGCGGTGCGCACGCATATCGGGTTCGGTAGCCCGAACAAGCAGGATTCACAGAAGGCGCATGGTTCTCCGCTTGGCCCCGACGAGGTCCGCCTCACCAAGCAGGCCTACGGCTGGAACCCCGATCGAACGTTCTACGTGCCGGCCGACGCGTTGTCGGTGTTCCGGCAGGCCGTGCAGGACGGCGAGCAGCGGTACGAGGAGTGGAACGAGAAGCTGGCACGGTACGCGGACGGCCACGTCGACCAAGCCGAGGAGTTCCTGCGGCGGATCGCGGGGAGACTCCGTCCGGGCTGGGACGCGGGACTCAAGACCTACGCGGAGGGCGAGGAGATCGCGACCCGCAACGCCTCACAGGACGCCATCCAGGCCCTCGCCGGTCCGGTGCCCGAGCTGTTCGGCGGTGCGGCAGACCTGTCCGAGTCGAACCTGACCGACATCAAGGGCGAGCCGCAGTTCAGTGCCGACGATCCCGGTCGGAACCTGCGGTTCGGCGTTCGGGAGCACGGGATGGGTGGTGCGGCCAACGGTATCGCCTACCACGGCGGGTTCATCCCGTACGACGCCACGTTCCTCACCTTCAGCGACTACATGCGTGGTGCGGTGCGCCTCGGCGCGCTGGCCGGTCTCCACGTCATCCACGTCTGGACGCACGATTCGATCGGGCTGGGCGAGGACGGCCCGACGCACCAGTCGGTCGAGCACTACGCCGCCCTCCGCGCCATCCCGAACCTGTGGTTCGTGCGACCGGGCGACGCCAACGAGACGGTGGCGGCGTGGGCGCTGGCCGTGGAACGCCGGGATGGGCCAGTGGCCCTGGCATTGACACGGCAGAAGCTCCCGGTTTTGTCTGGCACGGCCGAGAAGGCACGTGACGGCGTGCAGCGGGGTGGCTACATCCTGCGCGAGGCCAGCGGCGGCACGCCCGAGCTGATCCTCATGGCCACAGGCTCGGAGCTCCAGCTGGCATTCGTGGCCGCCGAGGCTCTCGAGAAGGACGGGATCCCCACCCGCGTCGTGTCCCTCCCCTGCTGGGAGCGTTTCGACGCGCAGGACGAGGCATATCGCGACGAGGTGCTGCCGCCGTCCGTGCGCAAGCGGGTGAGCGTCGAGGTCGGTGTGTCACTCGGCTGGGAGCGGTGGGTCGGCGATGAGGGCGCGATCATCGGGCTCGACCACTTCGGCGCCTCCGCGCCGGCCGGCACGATCTTCGAGCATTTCGGCTTCACCCCGGACCGGGTCGCCGACGTCGGACGCCGGGTCGTGCGCGAGGGCCTCAAGGGCCGGATCGGCACGGTCGACGGCGGGCACTTCGGGCACATGGCGGGCGGCTCCCATCCGACGTTGCAGCCGGGCGAGTCGGGCGTCGATCGGACAGGCGGATCGGACCCCGGCCACAGCTGATCCGGGCGTCCGCGGCGCGGTAGGCGTCAGCTCCGCAGACGCTCCCCGCGCGGGTCGTAGAACGGCTCGCGGCTGACAGCGCAGGGGAACGGGTCGCCGCCGATCTCGACGCACCACTCGTCGCCCTCGAGCGGACCGCGGACCAACGCCAATGCGATCGACCCACCGAGGGTCGGCGCGATCGAGGCACTGGTCACGTAGCCCGACGCGCTCGGATCCACGGAGCACGGACTCGCCGTGCCACAGCACCGCCGACGGGGCGTGGAGCGAGACCAGGCGACGCGGCCGTTCCGCGTCCGGCACGTCGCGCACGCGTTCCAGGGCCGCCCGACCGACGAAGTCAGCCGCCTTCCGGCGTGAGACCGCGAAACCCGAGACCGGCCGCGAACGGGTCGTCGAGCGGGCCCATGTCATGGCCCCACGACCGGAAGCCGCGCTCCAGCCGGGCCGCCTCGAAGGCGAACGCGCCCGCATGCCGGAGGCCGAGGTCGGCGCCCGCCGCGACGACGTGCTCGTGGACAGGTCCGCGACGAACTCGGTCGGAACCAGCAGCTCCCAACCGAGCTCACCGGTGAACGAGACACGCAGCGCGAGTGCCTGTCCGCGCCCCACCTCGATCTGCGCGCGCCTCGAGGAACGGCCAGGCATCGCCCGACAGGTCGGTGTCGGTGAGGCGGGCCAGGACCTCCCGTGATCGCGGCCCGGCGAGATGGAGGGTCGCCCAACCCGAGGTCACATCGGTGACGACGGCGTCCTCGGGCAGGCCGGCGCGGAGCAGCCCCTCGGCGCGGCGTTGCGTGACCGTCGGGGCAAGGACGAGGAAACGGTCGTCAGCGAGGCGGGTGATCGTCGGGTCGAGCAGGATCCCGCCGCGGTCATCGGCGAGGATCGTGTAGACGATCCGGCCCACAGGCACGTCGATGTCCGACGTCACGAGTCGCTGCAGGCCGGCCATCGCGCCCGGGCCGGCGACCTCGAACTTCGCGTACGTGCTCAGGTCGTACAGGGCCACGCCCTCGCGGGTCGCACGGATCTCGTTACGGACGGCCGGGAACCACGACGGATCCGTGTAGGAGTAGCGGACCGTCGGTCCCTCCGGACCGGCGTCCGGCTCGAACCACAATGGGCGCTCCCAGCCCTCGACCTGGCCCATCGCGGCACCGGCCGACCGATACGACGTGTCCAGTGGCAGGCGCCGCACGCCCCGCGCGGTCTCGGGCTGCTTGCCCGGCCAGTGCATCGCGTAGAGACCACCGAGCGTCTCGACCGTCCGCTCGTGGAGCCAGCGCCGTTGGCTCGCCCAGCGACCCATCCGCGCGACATCGACCTCGACGAGGTCCATCGTCATGTTTCCGGTCAGGATCCATTCGGCCGCTGCTCGCCCCACGCCAGGCCCGAAGATGATCCCCTGCGAGTTCAGGCCAGCGGCCACGAACAGCCCCGGCACCTCGGGCACGAAACCGAGCTGGAAGTTCGCATCCGGCGTGAAGCTCTCCGGACCGCGGAGGAAATGCGCGAACCCAAGGTTGCCGAGGGCCGGCACTCGCGCCCGTGCCGCTGCCAGCACCGGGCCGAAGTGGTCCCAGTCCGGGCCGAGCTCGACGAACCCGTCGGCCGGCACACCGGACGGTGCCCAGGGCTTGCCGTTCGGCTCGAAGGCGCCGATGACGAACCGGCCGCCGTGGTGGCGGATGTACAGGTAGCCGTCGAGGTCGCGCAAGAACGGGAGGTCCTCCGTCGCAGCGGGCGTCTCGTCGGTCATGACCCAGACGTGCTCGGCCGGATACAGCGCGACGCTCGCGTCGGCCAGGCGAGCCAGCTCGGAGGTCCACAACCCGGCCGCCAGGACGACGATCTCGGCATCGACATCACCGGCGCCCGTCGTGACGCCCGTGACCCGTCGCCCGCTCGCCGCCCGACGGAATCCGGTGATCGCCGTGTCGGGCACGTACCGGACGCCGCGATCCACCGCGGCACGGGCGAGGGCGAGCGCGGCAGAGCCCGGGTTGATCGTCCCGTCGTGCGAGAAGAGGACGCCCCCGACGAGGTCGTCAACGACGGCACCCGGCCACAGTTCGAGGATCCGCTTGCGATCGACGATCTCCGACGGCAGGCCCACGTCCCGCGCGATCGACACCGGCCGGCGGATCTCCCGGAATCGCTCCTCGGTCCGGGCGACGGTCAGCGACCCGACGCGACGGAAACCGGGGTCGATGCCGGTCTCGCGACCGACGCGCTCGTACGTCTCGGCATTGATCCGGGCGAGCTCCGTGAGTGCGTGGGTGCCCCGGACCTGCGAGACCAAACCGGCGGCGTGCCAGGTCGTCCCGTTCGTCAGGCTGCCGCGCTCCACGAGCACGATGTCGGACTCGCCGGCCTGAGCGAGGTGGTAGGCGATCGACGCGCCGACGATACCGCCGCCGACGATCACGATGCGCGCCGCCGACGGCAGCGGCGACGACACCAGCGTCGAGGCGACGTCGAGATCACGGTTCGCGAGGTGTTCCGGAGCCGTCATCGCCGCCTCAGCCTACCTACGTCTCGCCCGCCCCCACTTGTCCGTTCCGTCAAGGGTCAGACTATCTATCCTTCGAGCATGCGCATCGCGTTCGCGGCCGACCATGCCGGCGCAGCCCTCAAGGACGAACTGCTCCGCCGGATCGGCGAGACGGATCTGGGCCACGAGCTCATCGATCTCGGCGGCGATGGCTCCGACCCCGATGACGACTACCCCGACTTCGCGCAGCGGCTGGGGATGGCCATCCAGGCAGACGATGCCGACCGCGGCATCCTCATCTGCGGCTCGGGCGTCGGGGCCAGCGTTGCCGCCAACAAGATGCGCGGCATCCGCTCGGCGGTGTGCCATGACACGTACTCGGCGCACCAGGGTGTCGAGCACGACGACATGAACGTGCTGACGCTGGGATCACGCGTCATCGGTCCCGAACCGGCCTACGAGTGTGCGCTGGCATTCCTCGGCGCGACCTTCAGCGGCGAGGCGCGCCACAAGCGTCGCCTCGAGAAGGTGCTGGCGATCGAGGCCGCCGCCGACTGACCGCGTGCCGCTCGGTCAGACGGACTAGTTCGTCATGGCCGTCGAGTTCGCGACGACGATCGCGCTCCGGCCGATCCCGTCGTCACCGTACAGCGCGCCGACGGCGACGATGACGTCACCGGCCACGACCGCGTCCGCCACCGACATCGACCCATCGCCCGGCTCCGGCAACGGTCGCCAGGCCCACCCATCGGGACTGGCCCACGCGCTCGCCCCGTCGATCGCCAGCACGCCGTGCTCGCCGGCGTCGACGATGATCGAACCGCCGTTCCCGACCGGCGAATCCTGCTCGGGCAGCCGCGCCCAGGTCGTCCCGTCGCCGGACCACCAGCCGATCGGCTGCTCGGCGCACGCGGGATCCTCGGCGCTTGCGGCATTCGCGGCGCACTTGGGTGCCCACAGTCCCTGCACGACATAGCCCCACCGACCGGGCACCAGTCGCGTCGCCACGACATCGGGTGTCACGTCGATCGGCGTCGCGTCCCACGTCTCCCCATCGTCGGATCGGAGCAGGACCGGGGGACCGCTCTCGGAGCCCAGGGCGAAATAGCCCCGCTCCGTGGCATGCGGATCGGTGACCGCATCCGTGGCCGGCCCGCCGATCGGGACCTGCTCGAAGACCCGACCGTCACGGGAGCGCCATACGACGGTCGCATCGTCGACATCGCTGCCCACGGCGATGACGCCCTCGTCGCTGCCGGTCAGCCAGCCCGGGTACGCACCGGCCGAGCCGGGAACTTCGGCCAATCGCTCCCACGTGCGTCCATCGGGCGATCGGAAGAAGACGGCATGTGGCCGCTCGGCGGGCGCGCCGAGCGTCCCCACGCCGAGTGCCACGAAGCCATCTGGCGAAGGGGCGACGTCGAGCATCTCCACCCCGTCGAACTCGTCCGGGGCGCCCACCGCCGACCAGGTCTGGCCATCGAGCGAGAACCACGCCAGCCCATCGCGGACCGGGCCGACGTCGCGGTACCCGACGGCGACGAAGCCCTCGGGACCTGCGGTCACCGCGACGGCCTGCTCGCCGTCGCCTGGGTCCGGCGCAGCGACACCGTCGGCGGCCGACCACACGATGTCCGGCCACGGGATCACGTCGGCGGGCACGGGTGGCTGTGTCGGCGGTTGGGTGGGCGATGGGGTCGGTGACGGCGCCGGCGTGCATCCGAGCACCACCGACACGATCGCGCAGGTCGCGAGCAATCGCCCCCGCATCGCATGCAGTTTGACGCACCGTTGACCGTCGTGTAGCGACGTACCATGCATGCCCCCGTCTATGCTGCAGAGGCCACGATGACCGACCCTGTCTCGTCCGCCATCCAGCCGCCCATCCTCGAGCTCGGTGACGCCACGGGCGCCTACCAGGCGACCGTCCAACATGCACGCGACGGGGAATGGGCCACCCGCCTGTTCGATCGCGACGTGACCCTGTGGACCGACGATCCCAGCGTCGGGGCGACCATCGCCGAGCGTCTCGGATGGCTCGAAGCGCCGATCGACTTCCTGGACAACATCCCGGCCCTGGAAGGGTTCGGCGATGCGATCGTCGACGCGGGCTTCACGACCGCGATCGTCGCGGGCATGGGCGGCAGCAGCCTCGCGCCCGACGTCCTCCACCGGACGTTCGGGACGACCGATGGCTACCTCGAGCTGCGCATCCTCGACTCGACCGACCCGGACGCCGTCGGCGCCGTCCTCGACGACCTCGACCCGCTCCGAACCCTCGTGATCGTGGCCAGCAAGTCCGGCACCACCGTCGAGCCCAACGCATTCCTGGCGGCTGCCTGGGACCGCGTCGAGGGGGCCCTCAGGCAGGTGCGGCACCACGTGTACGACCGACCGGGCGAGATGTTCGTCGCGATCACCGACCCGGGCAAGAGCCTCGAGGCGATCCCGCACCATGACGACCTCCGCGAGGTGTTCCTGAACCCGCCGGACATCGGTGGCCGGTACAGCGCCCTGACCTATGTCGGGCTCCTGCCGGCCTCGCTGATCGGACTCGACCTGGACGCCCTGTTGGCGTCAGCGGCCGCCATGCTCGGGGCGTGCCGGGAGCCCGACCCGGACGCCAATCCTGGCGTGTCGCTCGGCATCGCGATCGGCGCGCTCGCCCGGGACGGCCGCGACAAGCTGACGTTCCTCGCCGATGACGAGATCTCGTCATTCGGTGCCTGGGCGGAACAGCTGATCGCGGAGAGCACGGGCAAGCACGGCGTGGGCATCGTGCCCGTGGACGACGAGCCGCTCGGCCGAGCGGATACCTATGGCGAGGACAGGGTCTTCGTCCGGCTCCGCCTCGATGGCGGCACGGATGGCGGCCGTGACGCGCTCGCCACAGAGCTCGAGGGCGCTGGCCATCCGGTCATCCGCATCACGATGCCCGATCCGATCGATCTCGGCGGCGAGTTCGTGCGCTGGGAGGTGGCGACGGCGATCGCCGGGGTCGTGCTGGGGATCGACCCATTCGATCAGCCCAACGTCGAGGAGGCAAAGGAGCTCACCCGTCACGTCCTCGCGAAAGCGGAGCGGGGCGACGTGGCAGCCTCGCAGGTGCCCGCGATCCGGGCCGACGATGCGGCCCTGGCCGACCGCCTCCGCGCGCACCTCGCGCGTCGGGGATCGAATGCCTACCTCGCCCTCCAGGCGTTCATCGCACCGACCAGCGCTCGCGACGAGGCCATGGCCCGCATCCGGGCGAGACTGCGTGATGCGAAGCGCAACGCCACCACCGCCGGCTACGGCCCCCAATTCCTGCACTCGACCGGTCAGCTGCACAAGGGCGGGCCGCCGATCGGCTGGTTCCTCCAGCTCACGGCCGACCATCCGCGCGACCGACCCATCCCGGGCTGGCCGTACACCTTCGGGCGCCTGATCGACGCCCAGGCCGATGGCGACCACGCCGCCATCGCGGCGCACGGCCTGCCCATCCTGCGAGTCGACCTCGGGGCAGATCCGGAGGCCGGCCTGGCCGCGCTCGAGCGCGCGATCGACGCGGCGCTCGATACGACGACGGAGGGTTGACCCAGATGCGTCTCGGCTTCATCGGGCTTGGGCGGATGGGCGGCAACATGGTGCGTCGACTCGTCCGCGACGGCCACGAGATCATCGTCTATAACCGGACGCCGGAGAAGGCGACGGAGATCGAGGCCGAGGGCGAGGGCGCGAAGGCGACCTTCTCGATCGCGGACCTCGTCGCCGCGCTTGAGAAACCGCGAGCGGTCTGGGTCATGGTCCCGGCCGGCGACGCCACGGAGGCGCAGATCGAGGAGCTGCTCGAGCACCTCGAGCCGGGCGACACGATCATCGACGGAGGAAACACCAACTTCCACGACGACGTCCGGCGCCACGCCGCGCTGAAGGAGAAGGGCATCCACTACGTCGATGCCGGGACATCGGGCGGGATCTGGGGCCTGCAGGTGGGCTACTGCCTGATGGTCGGCGGCGATCGCGAGGCGGTCGAACCGCTCGAGCCGATCTTCACCGTGCTGGCCCCCGACGGCGGGTATCTCCACGTCGGCGGCCCCGGCGCGGGCCACTACGTGAAGATGGTCCACAACGGCATCGAGTACGGGCTCATGCAGGCCTACGCCGAAGGGTTCGAGATCATGCACGCGAGCGACTACGACCTCGACCTTGCCGCCATCTCCGAGCTGTGGATGCAGGGCAGCGTCGTCCGATCGTGGCTGCTCGAGCTGCTGGGCCGGGCCTTCAAGTCGAACGGCCAGGACCTCGAGCACCTCAAAGGCTGGGTCGCCGATTCGGGCGAGGGCCGCTGGACGGTCCAGGAGGCCATCGACCGGGACGTCCCGGCGCCGGTCATCACGCTCTCGCTGCTGACCCGCTTCCGCTCCCGCCAGGACGACTCGTACGGGGCCAAAGTCCTCGCCGCCCTCCGCAACGAATTCGGCGGTCATGCGGTGAAGACGGAGTAGGCGCGGACCCGTGGCCGCGACGAAAGCGCCCGCCAAGGACCCGGCTCCGTCCGAAGCTCCGCCGGACGAGCACGTCCCCGCGCAACCCGCCCCGCGTCCAAAGGACGCCCCGACGACGATGCGCGAGCTGCGCGAGTCGCGCCAGGGCAAGCGACCGTCCCGGGCCAAGCCCGCGGAGAACGTCCTGCGCGAAGGCCTGCGCCTCGAACGCGTGCCGGACCCGGCGATCCTCGTGCTCTTCGGAGCGACCGGCGACCTCGCCCATCGCAAGGTCATCCCGGCGCTCTATCACTTGTGGCGGAGCAACCTGCTGCCGCATGAATTCGTCCTCCTCGCGATCGGCCGGCGATCGTTCGACGACGACAGCTTCCGAGACGAGATCAGGAAGTCGCTCGAAGAGTTCAGCCGCGTCCTGCCGTTGGACGAGCCGGCGTGGCGCTCGTTCAGCGAGCGGATCCACTACCAGGTGCTCGACTTCGGCGATCCAGGCGGCTTCGACGCGCTGCCGCCCATCCTGGACGAGTACGACACGGCCGAGGGCACGCGCGGGAACCGCCTGTACTACCTCGCGACCCAGCCGTCGCAGTTCGCCGAGATCGTCACGCAGCTCGGGCGGGTCGGCCTGGACCACGAGCGGCACGACGGTGGTTGGCGGCGGATCGTGATCGAGAAGCCCTTCGGGTACGACCTCGACTCGGCCAAGAAGCTGAACCGCGATATCGGCAAGGTCTTCCGTGAGTCGCAGGTCTATCGCATCGACCACTATCTCGGCAAGGAGACGGTCCGCAACCTGCTGGTCTTCCGCTTCGGGAACGGGATCTTCGAACCGCTGTGGAACCGGCGCTACGTCGATCATGTGCAGATCACGGTGGCCGAGTCGATCGGGATCGAGAACCGCGGCCGGTTCTACGAGGAGACGGGGGCGGTCCGCGACGTCCTCCAGAACCATCTGTTGCAGCTCGTGAGTCTCGTGGCGATGGAACCCCCGGCGACCTTCGAGGCCAACGCACTGCGCGACGAGAAGGTCAAGGTCCTGCGTGCCATCGGGACCCACCCGGCCGACACGGCCACGGAGGTGGTGCGGGGCCAGTACGGGCCTGGCTGGGTCGCTGGGCAGCCGGTCCCGGGCTATCGCCAGGAGCCCGACGTCGACCCCGAATCGGAGACCGAGACCTATGTCGCCGCCCGGCTCACGATCGACGACTGGCGCTGGTCGGGTGTCCCGTTCTACGTGCGGACCGGGAAGCGCCTTCCCAAGCGCTCGACCGAGATCGCGATCCAGTTCCGCGCGGTCCCGCACCACCTCTTCCGCGATACGGCGGCGGAGCCTGATGCGAATCTGCTAGCGATGCGCATCCAGCCTGACGAGGGCATCATGCTGCGGTTCGGGGCCAAGGTCCCGGGTCTCGGGCTCGACGTCCGATCCGTGACGATGGACTTCACCTACGGCTCGGCGTTCAGCGTCGACTCCCCGGACGCGTACGAGACGCTCATCCTCGACGCCCTCCAGGGCGATGCATCGCTGTTCACCCGCGCCGACGAGGTCGAGGAGGCGTGGGGCATCGTCGACCCGTACATCCAGGCGTGGGCGAATGGCCCCCCGCCCGACTTCCCGAATTACGAAGCTGGCACCTGGGGACCGGCCGAGGCCGACGAGATGCTGGCCCGCGAGGGCCGCCGATGGAGGCGGATCTGATGCGATGACCGCCGCCGCCGAGCCGATCGCCGTCAACGAGCCTGTCCTGCGCTGGTCGGCGCGGGCTCGAAGCATCGCCGACATCGAGAAGGAACTGGCGCGGATCTGGGCGAAGCAGGACCTGACGACCGAGATCGATGGCCAGCCGGGTCGCCACGTCGCTGCGCGCACGAGCGTGATGAACCTCGTGGTGATCGCTCGGCGGCCCGAGATCGCGGAACGCGGAGCGGCGACGATCCAGGCCCTCACCGGCAAGCATCC
Organism: uncultured Chloroflexia bacterium; assembly: GCA_963831715.1. Classification (GTDB taxonomy): domain Bacteria; phylum Chloroflexota; class Limnocylindria; order Limnocylindrales; family CSP1-4; genus SPCO01. Next base: position 355,212 of record CAWHRB010000002.1, read on the forward strand.
CTCGCGGACGATCGTCGTCCAATCGGCCGACCCGGATGGCCCATCCTGGATCGACGCCCGCGTCGAAGCGCATTGCATCATGCCGCGAGAAGACGCCCCCGAGACGTGCGCCGAGACGATCCACCTCATCGCGGGCGGTGAGGCCGGCCGTCATCTCGTCGCGATCGTCGCCCCGTTGGTGATCCACGACCTGCCGGTCACGGTCTGGTGGCCGGGCGAGCCGCCATTCGCGTCGCGAGCCTCGCTCGACCTGTTCAAGGCGGCCGACCGCCTGGTCGTCGACGGCTCGACCTGGGACGGCGACGGACTCGCCCGGCTGGCCGAGCTCTCGTCGATGGCCGATGAGACCGGGATCGCGGTCAGCGACTTCGCCCAGGTCCGTCAGTCGCGCTGGCGCGAGGCGATCGCGTCGATCTTCGATGACCCGGACTATCTGCCCTATCTCCGGTCGCTCCGGCGCATCTCGGTCACCTACGGGACGCGCGACGAGACGGGTGCACCCGGCTCGACGAACGTGGTCAAGGCGGTCTATCACGCGGCCTGGCTCGCGTCGCGCCTCGGACTCCACGTAAAGCAGCCACTCACCGCCGCGGCGACGCCATCTGCGAAGTCGAGTCGGTCATCCTCCACGAGTCATGGCAAGCCCCCGATGTCGAAGGGCATGGTCGCGACGCTGTCGGATGGACATCACGATGTCGCGGTGGTCCTCCGGCCGCAGAGATCCGACTACTCGCCGGGGACGACACTGCGTGTCGAGCTCCTGTGTGAACGACGCGGCTCCGAGTTGCGGGCGGACGTGACCGCCGAGGCGGAGAGCGTCCACGTGCGCCTGTTCCAGGACGGCGTCGACTGCCTCGAGCGGCACTTCCTCGCCGCTCGGCGCGGTGATGTAGACCTGCTCGCCGAGGCCATCGAGTCGGGCGCTCACGACCCGGTGGCGACCGGCATGCTGCAGGCTGCGGCGCGGTTGGCCGGATGATCGATCTCGTCGCATGAGCGGGCCTGAGATCGTCGTCGTCCCAGACGCGGAGGCCGCCTCCCAGCGAGCCGCTGAGGTCATCGCCGAAGCCCTTCGCGCTTCGGTCGGCGAGCGCGGCCGCGCCGATTGGGCGACGACCGGCGGCTCGACGCCGATCGGGGTCTACAACGAGATGGTCGAGATGGAACCCGGGGCCATCCAGTGGGAGGCGGTCCACACCTGGTGGGGCGACGAACGGTTCGTCCCGGCCGACCATCCCCTGTCGAACGCCCGCACGTTCGAAGACATCCTTCTCGAGGCAGGGGCGTGGGAGAGCGGCCATTCGGACGACGATCGCAGCCGAACGCGCGTCCCCGCCGCCAACGTGCATCCGTTCCGGACCGGCGAGACGATCGGGGCCGGTGGGAGCGCCGACGACTGCGCCGCGTCGCTCGAGGAAGAGCTCCGCTCGGCCGAACTGGAGGAACGCGACGGATGGCCGGTGTTCGACCTCATGTTCGTCGGGGTCGGCAGCGATGGCCACATCCTGTCGGTGTTCCCGGGGTCGTCGGCGTTCGACTCGACCCGCTGGGCGATGCCCATCCCGGCCCCTACCCACGTCGAGCCGCACGTCCCCAGGGTGACGCTGAACCCGGCCATCGTGGGCGTCGCGAGGAGCGTCGTCGCCGTCGTCCTCGGGGAGGCGAAGGCGGAGATGGTCGGGCGGCTGTTCGACGGAGAGCGCGACCCCGTCGCGTTGCCTGCGCAGCTCGCGATCCGAGATGGGGCGACATGGATCCTCGACGAGGCCGCCGCGGCCCACCTGCGACGATGACGGCTGCCGCCGCGGAGCGGCTGGTCATCCGGCGCGCGAGCGCCGACGACGCGACCGGCATCGGCGACGTGTGGCTCGCATCCTGGCGCGCGACTTTCGACTTCCCGCCGTCCCACCCCGACGACGACGTGAGGCGCTGGCTGACCCAAGAGCTCGTGCCGAGGTCGGAAACGTGGGTCGCCGCCGATCCGTCCGCCGAGGGGCGGGTGGTCGCGCTGATGGCGCTGTCGGACGACAAGGTCGAGCAGCTGTACGTCGCCCCCGATTGGATCGGGTATGGGGTCGGGCGGCGGCTGATCGAGCTCGCGAAGCGCCGTCGACCGGATGCCATCGAGCTCTATTGCTTCCAGGTCAATGCGCGGGCCCGGCAGTTCTACGAGCATCACCAGTTCGTGCCGGTCCGATTCGGCGATGGGTCGGGCAACGAGGAGCGCCAGCCGGACGTGCTCTATCGATGGCAGCCGAGCTGACATCGACGCCGACCCTCGTCGTGGCGTCGCCCGATGGGACACGGATCGCGGTGTTCAGCAGCGGGGCTGGCCCGCCGCTCGTCCTGGTCCACGGTGCGGCCGCCGACCACACCACGTTCCGCGTCGTCGGCCCGCGGCTCGCTCGCCGCTACACGGTCCACGCGGTCGACCGGCGCGGTCGCGGTCGGTCGGGCGACACCGCGCCCTACGCGATCGAACGCGAGTTCGAGGACGTTGCCGCCGTGGCGGAGGCGGTCGGCGGAGTTGCCACGGCCGGGGGCAGGGTTGCGGTGGTCGGTCACTCCTACGGCGGGCGCTGTGCCTTGGGCGCGGCGCTCTTGACCGATGCCATCGACCGGGTCGTGTCCTACGAAGGAGCGCCGACACCGCCCGGGCGTGGCGTACGGCGACACGGCGTTGGCGGACGAGCTCGCCGCACTCGCTGCGGCCGGCCACGACGACCTCGTGCTGGAGACGTTCGTCCGCCGCGTGGTCGGCATGGACGACGCGGCCATCGCGGCCTATCGCGCCGATCCGGTGTGGCCGCTTCGAGTCGCCGCCGCGCACACCATCCCGCGCGAGCTCGTCGCCGAGGGCAGCGCTGACGCCGCGGGACTGGCGGCCCTGGCACGGGTCCGCCAACCGGTGCTCCAGGTGCTCGGCGGGGACAGCCTGCCGTCGTTCGCCGAGGCCACGACAGCGTTGCACGACCGGCTCATCGATGACCGGATCGTCGTCATCCCGGGCGCCCGGCACGCCGCCCACCACACCCATCCCGACGAGTTGATCGAGGCGATCGACACGTTCCTCGCCGGCGGCTGACCACGTCGACGGGTGTGAGCGTGGGATACTCGGATCGTGCCTGACTTCGGCGTCATCGAGTGGATCGTCGTCGGTCTGATCGCCGGCGCGATCTCCGGCGCCCTCGTCGGCGGACGGACGGCGCGGGGCTGCCTGCCCAACATCGTGGTCGGCATCATCGGCGGCGTGATCGGCGGCTGGCTGGCCCAGCAGATGGGCTTCGCGCCGGTGAACGGGCTGATCGCGGCCATCGTCGTCGCGACGCTCGGATCGATCGTCGTGCGGCTCATCCTCAACGCCATGGACGGCGGGACTTGACCAATTCGCCACCGGCCGACGCCCCGACCGAGACCTCGGTCCAGGCCACCCGGCCCTACTCCCCCGGTCTCGAGGGTGTCATCGCCGGCGAGACCAGCCTTTCGTACATCGACGGCGCGGCGGGTCGCCTGCTCTACCGCGGCTACCGCATCGGCGACCTCGTGGAGCGCGGCACGTACCCGGCCGTCGCGAACCTGTTGTGGACCGGCGAGTGGGACCCGTCGCACCGCCTCGCGACCGCACCCGTGCCGCCGGCGGTCCTCGACGTGCTGCGGGCGATGCCAGCCGATGCGAAGCCGATGGACGCGCTGCGGACCGCGGTCTCGGCGTGGGGCGCCACGCAGGACCTGCCGTGGCCACCGACCGTGGAGCAGGCACGGGCCCTGACGGCCTTCTCGCCGTCGGCGCTCGCGGCGTTCGCGCGTCTCCGATCCGGCACGGACCCGATCGAGCCCGACCCGGAGCTCGACCTCACGGCCGGCTTCCTGTACCAGCTGACCGGGGAGCGGCCCGACCCCGGCACGGCTCGAGCGCTGGATGCCTACTTCATCGTCGGTGCCGAGCACAGCTTCAACGCCTCCACGTTCACCGCACGCGTCATCGCGTCGACCCGCTCGGACATCGCCTCGGCGGTGGCCGGAGCGATCGGGACCATGAAGGGACCGCTCCACGGCGGCGCCCCGTCCGAGGTGGTCGACCAGCTGGCCCAGGTCGGTTCGGCCGAGCACGCCGAGGCATGGATCCGCGAGACCCTCGGGAAGGGCGAGCGCCTGATGGGCTTCGGGCACCGCGTCTACCGTGCATACGACCCACGGGCCGCGGCGCTGCGCACCGTCGCCGAGGGCATGGAGCACAAGCCGGAGTGGCTCAAGCTGGCGACCGAGGTCGAGGACGTCGCGCTGCGGATCCTCGCGGAGAAGCACCCCGAGCGACCGCTGCGAGACCAATGTCGAGTTCTACGCCGCGCCCGTCCTGATGGGCGTCGGCCTGTCGCCCGACCTGTTCCCGGCGACGTTCTCGCTCTCGCGCCACGCCGGCTGGACGGCCCACGTCCTCGAGCAGGCCGCCAACAACCGACTGATCCGGCCGGACGTGAACTACGTCGGCCCCGACGGAGCGCGACCTCCCGGGCTGACCCGTCACGCTGCCGACGCGGCTTCCAGCGGCCCCGGCCGCGACGTCGCGGCGGCGCTCGCTCGGCGATCCGGTCGACGACGATACGCCGCGTCGCGGCGATGCGCCAGTCGATGAGCATCGACGTGAACGCCGTACTGGAACGGGACGCCGAGGAAGTAGAGCCCGGTAACGCTCGGGCTGACGCCGCGTACCTCGACCGGCCAGCCGTCGTCGCCGACGACATCGGCGGCGATGAAGCTGTAGTCGGGCCGGTAGCCGGTCGCCCAGATCACGTTGGCCACGTCCAGGACCGTGCCATCGGCGAGCAGCGGCCGGCCGTCCCGCATCCCGACGGTCTTCTCGGCATGGCGCTCGACGCCCGCCCGGTCGAGATCCCCGAGACGGACGCGAAGGAGCGGGCCGCCGGCCTTGCGGACGTTCGGGCGCATCGTCCGCCCGATCGGCGTCCGGATCGTGGCGACGTGCTTGAAGAAGAACTCGACGACGGGCCAGCCGAGCATCGCTCGCTTCGAGTCGGTGACCCGGATCGGCATCTGTCCGTGGGCTCGGCCGGAGAGGATGGTCGGGTGGCCGGCGTTCGCGACCTCGAACGCGATGTCGGCGCCGGAGTGCGACAGGCCGACGACGAGGACCGGGCCGTCCCGAAGCTGGGCCGGATTGCGGTACTCGTGGGAGTGCATCTGCCGGATCGACGGATCGAGCCCGGCGGCGAAGTCCGGGACATTGGGCTGGCGGAAGGGCCCGGTCGCGACGATGACCTGGCGCGCCGCGATGCGCGTCCCGCCATCGCCGGACACGATGAAGCCCCCATCCACCGGCTCGACACGATCGACCCGCGTCCCGCTCCGGACCGGAAGCTCGAACGAGCGCGCGTAGGACTCGAGGTAGTCGCCCATCTCGCGACCGGTCGGCCAGTGGGACGAGGCGCCGGGAAACGCTGCCCGGGCAGCGCGTCGTAGCGGGCCGGGCTGTAGAGCTTCAGCGAGTCCCAGCGCTCCCGCCAGTGGTCGCCGATCCGCTCGTCGGCATCGAGGATCACGAACGGCAGGCCGCGCTTCGCCAGGTGGTAGTCCGGCGGCCAGGCCGGCCTGGCCGGCCCCGACGATGACGGTCTCCGCGTGCTCGGGTGCTCGTTGGTTCGTCATGGCCCACCTCGTCGGTCGCGCTGTGTCGGAGGCGACCAGCTCGGCCGGTCGCCGTGGACGACGCTAGGCGAGGGCGGGCTGCCGGCGCATCGGCCGAACTACCCAAACCGCGGGGCGATGGCCGATGGGTACCGCGCGGGTCAGGCCAGGTGGTGCTCGACCGCGTAGGCGGTCGCGGCCGCGCGCGACGACACGCCGAGCTTGGCGAAGATGTTGCTCACGTGGCGGTCGACCGTCCGATCGCTGATGCCGAGGTCCGCGGCGATCGACCGGTTGGTGTCTCCGGCCGCCACGCCCCGGAGGACCTCCACCTCGCGGTCCGACAGGCCGCCCGGATGACCGGCCGGGCGGCCGGCGAGGCGCTCGACGCGTTCCACGTCGGGCGACGCCCCGAGCTCGCGGAACGTCCGCAGGGCGGCGTCGAACTCCAGCGACGCGGAGTCCGTGTCGCCGATGCGGCGGAGGACGTCGCCCAGCGCGGCACGCGCGCGGGCCGTGTCGTACGGCGCGTCGAGCTCGCGCCAGATCGACTCGGCGCGGCGGAGCAGCGGCAGCGCCTCGCGGGCCTCGCCCTCGGCCAGTCGCACCTCGCCGGCGAGGCGGGCGATGGTCGCCGACAGCATCGGGCTCGGACGGGCCCGCTCGGCGGCCGCGAGGTCGTCGAGCGTGCTCCGTGCCGCGACCAGGTCCCCGGTCTCGAGCGTGACCTGCGCCAGTGCTGGCAGGAGACGCACGCGGCCGATGTCGTCGGGCGCCTCGGTGACGGCGCGGTCGATCATGACCCGGGCGGCCGGACCCCGCCCACGGGCGAGCAGCAGCAGCGCGAGGCCGGGCTCGGGCCGGCGGCCCCACCGGCTTGCCTCGCCGTATGCAGTCTCGGCGGCCGTGTACTCGCCACGCAAGCGGTGCAGCTCGGCCTGCTCGTAGTACGCCTCGCCGACGGCGGGTTCCGGCGGCGGCCGGAGCAGCAGTTCCTGCGCCTGGCGGGCCTCGTCGAACGCGCCGGCCCAGTCGCCGTGCAGGCGCTTGAGCTCGCTGCGGTACACGAGGCACCGGCCTCGGAACGGGACGAGCCCCGGCTGACGTTCGCTCCAGTCGCTGAGCGCCTGGGTCCAGTCCTGTGCGCGGCGCAGGTCGAAGATCTCGGCGAACGCCTCGATCGCCGCGCAGTACACGATGCCGGTCACGATCGGCGACAGGTCATCGGACATCATCGCGACCATGGCGTCGTCGAGGAACGACACCCCGCGCTCGGTCTCACCCAGGCCGATGAGCGACCGACCTCGGCCGAGGCGTGACAGCGCCATGAGGTCCGCGTCGCCGAACCGCTCAGCGTAGTCGGCCGCACGCTGGAACGCCGCGAGCGCGGCGGCGGGGTCGGCCTCGACCTGGCGGATGCCGTCGGGGACGGCCAGGTACCCGCGTTCGACCGTGTCGAGGTCGTGCTCGTCGAGCAAATGTGTCGCCCGCCCGATCCAGCCACCGCCCTGGGTCACGTCGCCCCGGCGGAGGAACGCCATCCCGATCCAGAACCCCACGCGCGCCGCACGGGCGAACGCGCCGGCGCCGATGGCGGCGCGGTGGAACCGCACCCCGAGCTGGATCGAGGCCTCGTCGTGCCCGGCGTACTGCGCGGCGAAACCGGCCATCTCGAGATCATCGAGCCCGAGCGGTGTCTCCCGGTCCGCATCGGTCAGCAGGTCGAAGGCCTCGGCCCACGCTCTCCGGGCGAACGCCGCGCGGCCGCGCTCGATCCGGTCGTCCAGCGTCATGGACGCTCCAGCCTCCCCGCCTAGAGCCAGCCTCGACGACGGAACAGGATCACGAGCGCGACCAGCAGCACCGCCATCAGCATGATGATCAGGAAGAACGTGGCCGCCTCGCCCTCGCCAGGGAATGCCACATTCATCCCGAAGATGCTCGCGATAAGGGTGAGCGGCAGGAGGACGACGCTCGCGGCGGTGAGGATCCTGAAGGAGTCGTTCAGTCGGTGCGACAGCACAGCCTCGTTCGTCGACTCGAGGCCCTCGATGACCTCCTTGTAGTTCTCGAGGGTGTCCCAGATCCGCTCAGCGGCGTCGGAGATGTCGTCGAAGTAGATCTCGAGCTCTTCCTGGAGATAGCGCTGCTTCGTGCGCTCGAGGTCGCGCAGGACCGCCCGCTGCGGGCGGACGATCTTGCGGAAGTTGATGATCTCCTGCTTTGCCTCCGAGATGTCGCGGACGATCTCCGACGAGCGGCCCTCGAAGATGTCGTCCTCGAGCCGCTCGAGCTTCAGCCCGGTCTTGCGCAGCATCGGGAACGAGGCGTCCACCAGGGTGTCGACGATCTTGTACAGGAGGTACCCGGTGCCCTTCGAGAAGACGTCCTCACGCAGGTCCGGCTTCTCGCGATAGCGCTCGAACATCGCCGAGAGCGGCGGCAGCGCGATGTTCGGGAGCGTGATCAGGAAGTCCGCGCCCAGGAACAGGTCGAGCTCGGCGGTGAGGATGCGCCCGCTGTCCTTGTCGAACAATGGGAAGTGCAGCACGATGAAGACGTAGTCGTCGTACTGGTCGAGCTTCGGGCGCTGGTTGCGCGAGAAGACGTCCTCGTAGTCGAGCGGGTGGAAATCGAAGTGCTCTTCCAGCCAGTCGCGATCGGCGGTGCGCGGCAATTCGATATGGATCCAGCGGATGCCGGCGGCCTCGATGATCTCGGGATCCGCGACCGTATCGGGCATGACCACATCGACCTCGCCGCCGGAACGGCGACGCGGGCGCGGCAGCGGACGCGGGAACGGCAGATTGGGCACGGCGGAATGGTACGGCACAGGGTGTGGTGACTGGACGCCTGGCCGAGCGGGTCGGACCACGATTCACTGCGCGGGTCGACGGCCTCGGCAGGTGGCTCGACGAGCACCCGTGGGTCGGGCCTGGCCTGGCCGCCGTCGCCTGGTTCGCGATCGTCGTCCTGTCCTCGCCGTGGGGGCGGCTGTGGGGCACCGGCCAGGACGCGTACTGCTACTGGTTCCCATCGCTGGACGACCCGTACGCCCGCTCCGACTGGACGGACCCGATCGCCTACGTCTACTCGCCGGCGTTCCTCCAGCTGCTGCAGCCGATCCGCATCCTGCCGTGGCAGGCATACATGGCGGTCTGGACGCTCATCCTCCTCGGCGCGCTGGTCGTCCTGACCGGTCGGCGTTGGCTGGCCGTCGGCGTGGTGCTCGGGTTGATGGAACTCGCGGGCGGGAACATCCACCTGCTGATCGCCGCGGCCATCGTGCTCGGCTTCCGCTATCCGTGGACCTGGTCGATCGTGCTCTTGACGAAGATCACCCCGGGGATCGGGCTCTTGTGGTTCGTCGTCCGCCGGGAATGGCGAAACCTCGCGATCGCCCTGGGCGCCACGGCCGGCATCGTGCTCGTGTCCTTCGTCGTGATGCCCGATGCCTGGCGCTCCTGGGGCGAGGTGCTCAGCCGGGTCGCAGGCCGGGACGGCACGTGGGCTGCGATCCCCATCCCGTTCGTCGTCCGGTTCCCGATCGCCGTCGTGGTGGTGGTGTGGGGAGCGTGGACCGGCCGACGCTGGACGGTGCCGGTCGCCTCGATGCTCGCCCTGCCGGCGTTGTGGTACGGCGGTCTCTCGATGCTCCTGGCCGTCATCGCGCTGCGCGAGAACGTGGAGCCGGTCCGTCCCCGAGGAAGGTCGGTCGGGAGCCCGGCGGTGGCCCGGACCTAGCGTCGCCGAGGTGCCGCAGCGCCGTCGCCCGCGACAATCATCCGACCCGGGCTCGGCGACGTATCGGATGGTGAGTCCCGTGCTGCTTCACGCGCCGACGGTCGTCCGGGGGGAGGCCGTCGGCGCCTCCGTCTTCAGCCTGGACGCACCACGGTCACGGCCGAGCCTGGCGGAGCACACACGAAAGCGCCCGAAGGAACTGGTGGGAGGACCACCTGTCGGCTCGCAACGGCTCCGAACAAGTCCGGAGTCCTTACGCTCCGCCCGGGTCCCTCGCTCACTGGCCTTGCGGCCAGCGAACCCGGCTCCCGGGACCGTCCCGAGGATCGCTCCTCGGTGCGGTCTGGCGGTTCGCACCTGCCCCTTCGGGCAAGACGAAATGTACCGGCCGGGGCCACGGAGCCACAACCGCCTTATCCACGAACTTCGCCGAAACCGCGGCGGGCTTATCCCCGACTTTCCGACGGATGTGGACGAGATGTGGACGGCGCCTGCAACACCGATGCAACATCCATTGCCCACGGCTGAGGCGTAGATTTCGATGGGAGGTAGGCCCGTGGCACGTCTCTTGGCCCGGCTCGTGGCCGTGAACGATGGGTGGGCGCGCCCGTTCGGTGCATTCAATCTTCGCTGGACCCGCGCCCTGTTCCGTGCGATGACGCCGATCCGCGACCTCCTCAACGGGCGCTGGCTCGGCCATCCGCTCCACGCCGCGACGACCGACATCCCGATCGGGTTGCTCCTCGGTTCGGTCCTCCTGGACCTGATCGGGCAACCGACGGCGGCCGACATCACGCTCGTCGCCACCATCGTCTTCATGGTGCTGTCTGCCCTGTCGGGGCTCGCCGACTACAGCGAGACGACCGGCACGGCCCTCACCCGGGCCACCCTCCACGCGTCACTGATGACCTTTGCCCTCCTCGTCCTGATCGTGTCTGCCGTGTTGAGGGGCGGCGCCCCCGCCGACCGGACGGTGCCGATCGCCCTCTCGATCGTCGGCTTCCTCGTCGTGACGGCCGGCGCGTTCGTCGGCGGCGACGTCGCCTACGTGCTCGGCAACATGGTGAGCCGCCATGCGTTCCGTGGCGCCGGGACGAAATGGGTGCGCCTCGATACGGGCGACGTCGGCGATCTGACCCAGTTGCCCGAGGCCACGCCCACGAAGGTGCGCGCCGGGATCAACGACCTCCTGGTCGTCCGCGTCGGCGACCGACTTCACGCGCTGCACAACGTCTGCGCCCACGCGGGCGGGCCGCTGAACGAGGGCCGCCTTGTCGACGGGTGCATCGAGTGTCCGTGGCACTTCTCGCGGTTCGACCTCGCCGACGGTCGGGCCAGGCGCGGCCCGACGGTCTACGACCAGCCGAGCTACGAGATCCGGACCGCCGACGATGGTGGATACGAGGTCCGCCGCCTCGCAACGGCCTGATCGCGGGCGTTCGATCGTTCCTCGGCAGCCACCACGCGTCTCAGGCCCGGCGTCATCATCCGACGATGCCGGCGCTCGTCCTCAACGATCCGAGCCTCGTCGTGCTCATCGGCGCGGCAGGTTCGGGCAAGTCGACCCTCGCCGCGCGCTCGTTCTCCCCTGGCGAGGTCGTCTCCTCGGATGCGCTCCGAGCCGTGGTGTCCGGTGACGAGGCCGACCAGAGCGCGACGCGCGTGGCCTTCAAGATCCTTCATCAGACGGTCGCGCGGAGGCTTGCCGCCGGGCAGCTGACGGTCGTCGACGCGACCAACGCGTCGCCATCCGACCGACGCCCGCTCGTCGCGCGGGCGCTCGCGGCCGCGATCCCCGTCACCGCGATCGTCCTCGACCTCGAGCCGGACATCGTGCGCGTCCAGAACGCCGGTCGGCCGCGTGTCGTCGCACCCGATGTCGTCGCGCGGCACCTCGACGCCGTCCGAAGGACGGTCGATGGCGACCAACTGGCGACGGAGGGATTCGACCAGGTCGTCGTGCTGCGCACGCCGGCCGAGGCGGCCGCCCTGTGGATCGAGCGCCGGACCGGTCGCGGATCACCGCCTGACGGAGGTTTCACCCGATGAACCGGGACGTCGGCGCGCCTCAGCCGCCCGTACGACGGGAGCGCGCGATCGCCGTGGGCCTGGTGATCGCCGCGGCCGTCTCGCCACAGATCGGTGCGGCGTTCGCCGTGACCCTGTTCGACGAGCTGGGGCCCGCGGGTGCCGCGTTCCTCAGGCTGGGGATCGCGGCGATCATCCTGTGGGCGATCTGGCGGCCCCGGTTGGCCGGCGACCTGCGGCTGGTCGGGGCGTTCGGGGTATCGCTCGGGCTGATGAACTGGTCGTTCTACGAAGCGATCGACCGGATCCCGCTCGGCGTCGCGGTGACGATCGAGTTCGCCGGCCCGCTGCTCGTGGCGGTGATCGGCTCGAGGCGGCCGCTCGACGTCGTGTGGATCGCGCTTGCCGCGGTCGGCATCGTCGTGCTCGTCGACCCCGGTGGCGGATCGGTGGACTCGGCCGGTGTCGCCTTCGCGCTCGCCGCCGGTGCGTGCTGGATGGCCTACATCTTCCTGAACAAGCGCGTCGGCGCGGCGTTCCCGGGCGGCTCTGGGCTCGCGCTCGCGATGGCCGTCGGCGCGCTGATCGTGCTCCCCGCGGGCGTGATCCAGGCGGATGGCGCGCTCCTCGAGCCCGACCTGCTGGGCTCGGCGCTCGTCGTGGCACTGCTCTCCTCGGTGCTGCCGTATTCGCTCGACCTCGAAGCGCTGCGCCGGCTCCCGGAGGCGGTGTTCGGCGTGCTGATGTCGCTCGACCCGGCGGTCGCGGCGCTGGTCGGTTTCGTGGCGCTCGGCCAGGCCCTCGGTGCGCGCGAGGTGTTCGGGATCGCGCTGGTGGTCGTGGCCAGCGCCGGGGCAGCGAGCCTCACTCACCGTTGACGGCCCGGGCGGCGAGCCACGGGCGCGGCGGGGCAGCCTAGGCGGCTCCGCCCCAGCCGATCAACGCGATCGCCACCCCTGCGAGCCCGATCCCGATCGTGTGGTCGCGGGTGACGCGTTCCCGCAGCACGACAGCGGCGAGGATCACCGTGACGACCGGGTACATGGCCGACAGCACCGACGCGATCGCCAGCTGCCCGGTCTGCACCGCGGCAAGGTAGAACCCGTTCCCGGCCGTGTCGAGGACTCCGATGAGGACCAGGGGAAGGATCAGGTTGCCGGGCCGCCATGCGGAACGGGTGGCCAACACCGCCAGGACGACCAACAGGCCCTGTACGAGTCGGATCGTGGCGAGATCCGCGAACACGTCGCCCTCGCTGAGCTGCGCGATGACGACCCCGAACAGACCGATCGCCGTCCCCCCGGTCAGAGCCTCGACCAGTCCCTTCCGGCCCCCGTTCTCGTCGGCGACGCGGGACACGAGGATCACGGCGACGACGGCGAGGCCGATCCCGACGACGACGACCGGTTGCGGCACGCCCTCGGTGACGAAGCCGGCGACCACCGGGATGACCGCGGCCAGGACGCCGGTGATCGGCGCGACGATGCCCATCCGACCGATCGCCAGACCCCGGTAGAGCATCGTGATACCGAAGGCACCGAGGGCGCCGGCGATCGCGCAGATCAGCAGATCCGTGCCTACGGGAAACTCCTCGCCGAGGACGAGCGCCAGCACGACGCACATCACCGCGCCGGTCGCCTGTGACAGCAGTACGACGCCATAGACCGGCACGCGGCGGCTGGCGATGCCACCGCCGAAGTCGCCCGCGCCCCAGGCGATGGCGGCGGCGAGTCCGAGCACCACGGTCAGGGACGCCGCCGGGAACCCGTCGATCAGGCCGGGGCTCCGCTTCCGGTCTCGACCGGCCGCAGCGACGGGTCATCGACGCCGTCGTCGACCGTCGCCGGTCCCGGCAGCTCGACGACGGCGTGGGCCGCCCCGTCGTACCGATCGGATGTCGTGAGGTAGATGATCTGGAAGTCCTCGGCGACGCGCTTCAGGAGCGCGAGGGCGCGCGTCGCGCGCTCGTCGTCGAGCGTGACGAACGGGTCATCGAAGATCAGCGGCGGCCGGCGATCCCCGGTCACCAGGCGCACGAGGCCCAACCGCGCCGTGAGGTAGACCAGGTCGAGCGTGCCCTGGCTCAGCGTGCTGACGGGCACCCAGTCGCCTCGCTCGGGCGCATGGACGTCGATGTCCAGCGTCTTGTCGTCGACCCGGACGCGGCGGTAGCGACCGCCGGTCACCGACGACACGTCGCGGACCATGTGGCCCTCGAGGTAGCGCGTCGCGGTCTTCATCGTCGCCGCCTCGGCCCCTTCGATCGCGCGAAGCGTCGTCTCGAGCACGCGGTGCTGGCGCTGGAGCAACGCCAGCTGCTCGCGCCACACGGCCAGACCCTCGGCCTCCGCCGCGACCTGCTCGGCGTCGACGGCGATGTTCTCGACCCGCGCCCTGGTGTTCGCCTCGTCGTCGCGCGACCGGTCGAGCGCCGCCTCCTGATCGCGGACCTCGACCTCGAGCCGCTCACGCGCCCGCGGCTCCTTGGCGATGGGCCCGAGCGACTCCATCGCGCTCGTCTTCTGCTCGATCTCGAGGGCCGCGGCGTCGCGCATCGGCGGCAAGGTCTCGCGGGGCTCCTTGCCGACCAGGCCGTCGAGCTGGGCGGAGAGCTGGTCCATGCGCGCGACGTGCGCCTCCTCGCGAGCCAGCAGGTCCTCCGCCGCCGGGACATCGTCGAGACCGAGCGTGCCCAGTTGCTGCTCCGTGTCGACCTCGGCCTGGTGCAGCTCCGCCTCCATCTCCGACCGGCCGCGCAACCGCCGATCGATCTCGACATCGCGCAACTGTTCCTGCATCTGCGAATGGCGCCGCAACCACACCGCCACGGCACTGAGGATCCCGCCGATCAGCGTCACCGCCGCGCCCAGGAGCAGCGGCGGCATGCCGAGATCGGCGATACCAAGGACGTCGAGCACGAGGCTGCCCCCCGCGATGAGCACGCCGATCACGACGGCGATGAGGCCCAAGCGCGACAGCGGCTGCCAGGTGGGTTCCGGCGCGACCTCGAAGTTGACGTCGATCTCCCCCGCGAGCGAAGCGCGCAGCTCGCGCACCCGGCTGTCCAGCACACGCAGCCGCTCGACCGCCTGGCGGATGACCGGGAGGGGATTGGGCGACGGGTGGGTCTGGGCGAGCTCGTCGAGCTCGGTGGCGACCTCGACCGCCTCGCGGAAGCGCTCGTAGCGCTCGCGAGCCGCGGTGCGCTCGGCGTCGAGCCGCTCGGCCTGGCGGGCCTTCTCGAGCATGGCGCGCTTCTCGGCCAGCCCTCGCTCGGACTCGAGTCGGCGCTCGCGCGCGGTCGACAGCGTGTCGCGATCACGCTCGAGCTGGGCCAGGTCGAGCTCACCCTTCGCGACCGTCGCGGCAGCTTCGGCCACGGCGGCCTCGGCGAGCTTGAGCCGGCCGGGTTTCTTGTCGCCCTTCGTCGTCAGCTCGTAGATGGCCCGCTCGAGCCGCTTCTTCACCCGGCCCGTGCCCCGATCGGCACCGCTGATGCTGGCCTGCAACCGATCGCGCAGGGCCGCCTCGTCGCGGGCGAGGTCGCTGAGCTCGTGATGGCGGACCGATGCCGTCGAGCGGAAGAACGATTCGTTGGCGATGCCGGATAGCTCGGCCAGGACCTGGTCCGCGAGTGCAGGATCGGTGACCCGCTGGCCGTCGTACACCAGGTCGACGGTCCCCTTCTGCCCGCCGAACCACTTCTCGAGGGTGCCCGTGGCGAGTCGCCCGTCCTCCTCGTCCTGCTCGAACTCGATGGCGACCCACGGGCGAGCATCGGGCCCGGCATCCCATGGCCGGAGCGACTCGAGGTCAGCCGCATTGCTGGTGACCCGCCGGGTCAGGGCAAGCTCGATGGCTCGCTGGATCGTGCTCTTGCCGGCCTCGTTCGGACCGCGCACGACCGTGACGCCGGGGGCCAGGTCGATGTCCAGTTCGCGGTACCGGCGCAGGTCGCGGACCTGCAGTCGGCGGATCCTCACAGCGAGACCTCGTGCCCAGCCAGCAGGAGGCGTCCGAGGCGGAGGGCGTCGCGCAGCTCGCCGGCCTCGGCCGAGGTGTCCGTGCCGCCGTTCGCGGATGGTGCCGCTTCCAGCTCGGCGATGCGCGCCTCGAGATCGCGGATGAATGCGCCGGCGATGGTGTCCGCCGAGGGCAGGGTCCCCTCGGTCAGCGGAGGCACGCTCACGTCGCGTACGCGAACCTTGAGGAAGGACGGGGCGAGGGCGTTCTCGATCTCCTCCGGGTGGAGGTCGAGGTCGTCAGGGCGCACGCCGACGATGCGAACGTCGAGCACGAGATCCGGGTCGCCCTTCCGGTTGAGGCTATCGATGAACGCCGGCTGGGTCGTGACACCCGCCGCGTCGAGGTCGAGCTTCTCGAACCGGGTCCGGCCGACCGACCGTTCCGTGACGGTCACGTTGCGCCCGGCGGGCGTGTCCTCGAGCTGGACGCTGAGGACCTTGCCGGCGCGATCCTGGTCGACCGCGATGGGCTCGGGTGCGCCGGCATAGGCGTAGGTCACGCTGCCCGCTCGGGCCTGCTGCGCCGAGTGCCAGTGGCCGAGGGCCAGGTAGTCGAGCCCGCTCGCGGCGATCTCGTCGGTCGTGATGACGACGTCGTCCCGGTCGGTCTTGCCGGGGATGGCCAGCGCGCCGTGCACCAGCCCGACCTGCCACGCGGCCTTCGCCCTGTTGCCGGCCACGTCCAGGTCCTGCAGCGGGCTGTGTGGCGCGCGCTTCGTCGCGAACACCGGTCCGTGGACCACGACGTCACACGAGGCGATATGGATGGACGGCCGTTCCGGGGTCAGGACCGTGACCCAGTCGTCGTCGGGCGTGCTGCCGGACAGCGCCTTGAGGTCGTACGCGCGATAGATCGACGAGCGATCGTACGCGTCGTGGGTCCCCGGGATGACCACGGTCCGGATCTTCGCCGCGGCGAGTCGCTTGAGTTCGGCGGCGACGCGCTCGACCGACCGGCGAGGTTGGACATTGCTGTCGAACAGGTCGCCGGCGATCAGGACCAGGTCGGCCTTCTCTGACAGTGCCAGGTCGACAGTGGCGACGAAGGCGGCGAATTGGCGTTCGCGCTGCGCGCTGGCCTGCTCGCCGAGGTCGTCATGTCGGGCGCCCAGATGGACGTCCGCGGTATGGATGATCCGTAGCATCCGCTCGGGTCTGCCCTCTCAGTGTTGACGGGTCGGGCGGTCTCGATCCGGTGCTACCCCTGGGTGGTATGGCGCGAGCGAGGCGCCCCCATGACTCCCCGCTCGCCGACCCGGATCCTCGCGCGCCATTGTGACAGGTACGTTGTCACGCTCGCCAGCCCATCCCCGGACCCTGCGATGTCCGATTCGAAGGGGCGTTGTATCCTGCGCCGCACGACAGAACCGGTGCGCCCGCAGACAGGGACTCCACATCGGCACCTGGGTCGCTGGGGCCCGGCTTCTCCGCCAGCCTCGCTCTTCTCGACTGCCGATACGGTCGCCCTCCGCAAGCGCGCCCGCCGACCAACGCGCCCCCGGAGGAGCATCGTGACCTACGCTGATCGGACTCTCACCTGCGTCGACTGTGGCGTCGACTTCATCCACTCCGCGGCCGATCAGGAGTACTACGTCCAGAAGGGCTTCGCCTCGGACCCCAAACGCTGCACGAGCTGCCGCGCCAGCCGGCGGGCTGCCCGCGACGGCGGCGACGACCTGCGCGACATCGGCGGGCCGCGCGGCTACGAGCGCAGCGTCGAGCGTCCCGACCGGGAGTACTTCGCGGTCGTGTGCTCGTCGTGCGGCAACCAGGCCCAGGTGCCGTTCCGGCCGCGCATGGACCGCCCGGTCTACTGCTCCGATTGCTTCCGGTCCGTCCGTCCGGACTGACCGTCCGGCCGGGCGCGTGACCCGGCTCGTCGCGCGCTCGCGACCCGACTAGACCCTGAACACCTCGCCGGCGCGAAAGCGCTCGCGGCGGCGTCCGCGCCAGACAGTGACCCGCGACTCCCCGTGGACCTGCCAGCCGCCATCGTGGCCGACGACGGCGGTGTCCTCGTCGATGCCAAGCACGACCGCGCCGCGCGGCGCCTGGAACGCGATCAAGGCGGAAAACGGCTCCGGCCACGCGTCGTAGTGCGGCACGACGGTCACCCCGCCGGCGAATCCGAGACCGCTCCGCCAGCGCAGCGGGAAGGGCACGAGCCGGACCCTGAAATCGAACGAAGCGTCGGCCAGCGCCATCGCGCCGGCCGAGCAACCGGCGAGGACGGCACCGCGCTCGTGGGCGGCGACGAGCCCGTCGCCGACCGCCGTGCCGGCGAGTGCAGCGATCAGGTATCCGGGCTTGCCTCCCGACAGATAGATGAGGTCCGCCTCGCCGAGGGCCTGGGCGGCAGCCGGATCGTCGGCACCGGAACGGTCGCGGACGAGGACAGGCTCGACTTCTGCGCCAAGCGCCGTGAAGTGCGAGACGCCCATCGCCGCCCAGCGCTGGAACACGACCTCTCCGTCCGGGTACGACGCGGTGGGCAGGATGACCACCCGAGGGCGCGTCACTCCGGTCGTCGCGAGCAGGCTCGCATCGAGGGCCGACATCGTCGGGAGGAACTCACCGGCGCCCACCAGCGCCACAGGTCCGGGCATAGCGCCGAGAGTCTATCTGCGACACTGCCGCGATGACGCCGCGCCAGCGCTGGACCCTCATCGCGACGATCATCGGGTCGGGTGCGGTGTTCCTCGATGGCACGGTCGTGAACTCCGCGCTGCCCAGGATCGGCCGCGAGCTGCCGGCCACCGTAGTCGGTGTCCTCGAGGGTCAGACCTACGTCATCAGTGGCTACCTGGCGGTACTCGCGGCGCTGCTGATCCTGGCCGGGGCGCTCTCGGACCGCTACGGACGGCGGCGGGTCTACGCCATCGGCCTGGCCGGCTTCGCGATCACCTCGGCTCTGTGCGGTCTCGCACCGAGCCTCGAGGTGCTGGTCGTGGCGCGCCTGCTGCAGGGCGCGGCTGGCGCACTGATGGTGCCCGGCGCGCTGTCGATCATCACCCAGACCTTCCCCGAGAACGAGCGCGGTCGGGCATTCGGCCTATGGACCGCCGCAACCTCGGCCCTGTCCCTCGTCGGTCCGCTCGTGGGCGGCCTGCTCGTCGATACGATCGGGTGGCGGGTCGCGTTCCTCATCAATGTGCCGATCCTGGCCGTGGCCCTGGTGATCACGCTCCGCCACGTGCAGGAGACGCGCGACACGGACACGGACCGCCGGTTCGACTGGCTCGGCTCCATCGTGGCTGCGGTCGCCGTCGGCGGATTGTCGTTCGGGGTGATCCGCGGCAGTGAACAGGAGTGGCGAGATCCCGTGGCCTGGGCGGCCATCACGATCGGCGCGCTCGCGCTCGTCGCCTTCCCGATCCTCATGAGCCGCCGGCGCGACCCGCTCGTCCCGCTCGGCCTGTTCCGCTCACGGGTCTTCACGTCGATCAACCTGGCGACGTTCTTCGTCTATGGCGGTCTGTACGTGATGTTGAGCTACCTGAGCATCACGCTCCAGGGTGCGTTGGGGTACACCGCGCTCGCCGCCGGTGCCGCCGTGCTGCCCATCGGGATCTGCCTCATCACACTGTCGCCGCGCATCGGCACGATCGCTGGTCAGTCCGGCCGTGAGGGTGCGCGACGGTTCCTGACGCTCGGCCCGGCGCTGATGACGGCCGGCCTGCTGTGGTTCACGAGGCTGCCCGCGGACTCACCGGTGTGGCCCGCCAGTGCCGAGCATCCGGCGTCGCTGATCCCGCCCGCGGGGTTCCTCATCGACGTGCTGCCGGCGGTCCTCCTGTTCGGGCTGGGCATCGCGTGCGTCGTCGCCCCGCTCACGAACACGCTGATGGGCTCGATCCCAGAACGATTCTCCGGGCTCGGTTCGGCGATCAACAACGCCATCGCGCGTGTCGGGCAGCCATTGCTCGGCGCCTTGATCTTCGTCGCGCTGAGCGGCACGTTCTATGCGGCATTGTCCTCGATGGCTCCCGAGCTGGACGTCACGTCGCCCGCCATCCGAGCCGGCTTCCCGCCGCTCAATCCTCCGCGGATCGATGCGACGCCCGCACAGGTCGACGCCGCGGCGCGCGCGTCGATCGAGGCGTTCCACCAGGCGATGGCGGTCGCGGCCGGCCTCGTCGCGATCGGTGGGGCGGTGTCGTGGTTCGGCCTGCGCGAGGGGACGCCCGCCCGCGAGCAGGTGCCCGCCGCCTGATGCCGCGCGACTGGGATGCGCGGACGTACGACCGCGTCGCCCATCCGATGACGCGCTGGGGCATGGCCGTGCTCGACCGCCTGCCGCTCACGGGCGGCGAACGGGTGCTGGACGCCGGTTGCGGGACCGGTCGCGTCACGGAACGCCTGGCCGAGCGCCTGGCGGAGGGCCGCGTCATCGCCCTGGACGGATCGCCGGCGATGATCGACGGGGCGCGCCGACGACTGGCACGGTTCGGCGATCGGATCGAGTACGTCGTCGCGGACCTCGGCCGCCCACTGCCGATCGCGGAGCCGGTCGATGCGATCGCCTCGACCGCGACCTTCCACTGGGTGCCCGACCACGACGCGCTGTTCCGGAACCTCGCCGCCGTCGCGAAGCCCGGCGGCCGGCTCGTGGCCCAATGCGGCGGAGCCGGCAACATCGCCTCCGTCCTTCATGTGCTTGCCACGATCGGCGATGGCTGGCTGGGTCCGGCCCATTTCGAGACGCCCGACGACACGGAACGGCGACTCGCGGCGGCCGGCTATGTCGACATCGCCTGCTGGCTGTCCGAGGAGACCGAGTCGTTCGAGGGCGGCGAGCCGTTCGAGGCGTATCTCCGGACCGTCGTCCTGGGCGCACATCTCGAGCGCCTGCCGCCGACGCAGCGCGACGCCTTCGTCCGGGCGGTCGCCGACGGTCTCGGGCAGCCCGTGATCGACTATGTCCGCCTGAATATCACGGCGCGGCGAGACTGATCCCGCTGAGCTGGATCGTCGGGGTTGCGCCCGACGCATCGAAGATACCGGTCACCTCGACCCAGCCCCACATCGCCTGGGCCAGACCGGGTTCGCTGGTGCGGTCGAGCCCGGCGACGACGTCGGCCGGGATCTCGCCGGTGATGACGACCGTGCCGCCACCACATTGCGGGGGATAGGACTCCAGGACGACCGAGCACAGCCGGGCGACATCATCGGCGGCCAGCAGGAAGCCCTTGACGCGGACGGGCTTGCCGTGATTCGCGGCCGCCCCTGCCACCAGGGCATCGGTGTCGATGGCCGTCGCCGGCGCGCTGGCGCTTGGAGCGGCAGACGGAGCGGGGGGCGACGATGGCGGCGTGGCCGATGGCGAGCTCGCGCCGCCGCAGGCGGCAAGCAGCATCGCGACGACGATGCCGAAGAGGAGGCGCATGTGGGACCTCGGTGGCGGGTGGCGGCTGATCCGCCCGTTCGACGCCCAGCGGCGGGAGCCGGTTCCTAGCGCTCCACCCGGAACGGGCCACCGTGGCCGGGGATGACGATGTCGGTGACAGCCAGCACCCGGGCGCGACCGGCCATGATCGCGTCCTGATCGTCGCAATACGGATCCAGGTCCGGAGATCGATCGGCGTGCCACCACAGGTGGGTCATCGCGTAGACGCCATCGTCCGCCTCGACGATCAGTGACGCGTCCTCGGCGCTATGCCCGGGCGTCAGCCACAGCTGGGTCTTCGGCGACAGCTGGTACCCATCGCCCGGGATGTCGAGCCACAGGTCGTCCTTGTAGCGCGCCCAGAAATCGACGACCTCGGCGTTGGGGAACAGGGCGACGTTCATCGTGTGGTCGGGATGGTGGTGGCTGAGGAAGACATGGGTCACGGCCTCCGCGGCAACCCCCATCTCGGCGAGCGGATCGAAGATCAGCGAGCGCCGGGCCACCATCCCGGGATCGACGACGATCAACGCATCACCGTCGCGCACGAGGGTGATGGACGAGGCCGTCCGCTCGCCGGTGTATCCCGCGTGGAGCAGGTGGACCGATGTCATGGCCGGCGATGCTACGCCGTCGCGTCGGGTGGGATGCGCTCGAGCCACCCCACGGGACGCTGCGAGACTCGGTGCCATGACGACCGACCAGCCGCCCGCCGACCTCGTCCTACTCGGAGGCCGCATCGCGACGATGGACGCGGCCCGCTCCTGGGTGACCGCCGTTGCCGTCCGTGACGGGCGGCTGGCCGCCGTCGGGCCGGACGCCACCGTGCGGCCGCACATCGGACCATCCACGCGCCTGATCGAGCTGCGCGGGCGGACCGTCACCCCGGGCTTCCAGGACGCCCACGTCCACCCGGTCCACGGCGGCATGGGTCTGCTGCGCTGCTCGCTGCACGATGAGTTGGACGCGGACGTCTACGCCCGGTTGATCGGCGACTATGCCGCGGCGCACCCGGAGCTCCCCTGGATCGAAGGCAGCGGCTGGTACATGGCTGCGTTCCCAGGCGGCGCCCCTCGCCGCGAGCTGCTCGATCGGATCGTGCCCGACCGGCCCGCGATCTTCTCGAGCCGCGACGGTCACAGCGTGTGGGTCAACTCGAAGGCGCTCGAGCTGGCCGGCGTGACGGCGGCGACGGCCGATCCCGAGGATGGGCGCATCGAGCGCGATGCCGATGGCTCCCCCACGGGCACACTGCACGAAGGGGCGATGGACCTCGTCGAGCGCTGGGCGCCCGATATCACCCCAGCCGACGTCGAAGCGGCCCTGCGCCTCGGCCAGGCCCACCTGCACAAGCTGGGGATCACGGCGTGGCAGGACGCGATCATCGAACCCGGCCGCGAGGAGCCTGCCTACGTCGCCCTCGCGTCGCGGGGCGAGCTGACCGCTCGGGTCATCGGGGCCCTGTGGTGGGATCGACGCCGCGGAGCGGAGCAGATCGACGAGCTGGTCGAGCGACGACGGGCGACGTCGACCGATCGCTATCGCGCCACCAGCGTCAAGCTGATGATGGACGGGGTGCTCGAGAACTTCACCGGGGCGATGCTCGAGCCGTATGGCGACGGTAAGGGCGGCTCCACGGCGAATCGCGGCCTGCTCCAGATCGATCCGGATGGCCTGTCCTCGTGGGTGCCACGGCTCGACGCGCTCGGGTTCCAACCGCATTTCCATGCGATCGGTGATCGCGCCGTTCGCGCCTCGCTCGACGCCGTCGAGGCGGCCCGGCGAGCCAACGGGCCGTCGGACACGCGGCCCCACATCGCGCACATCCAGATCATCCACCCCGACGACATCGGCCGGTTCCGCACGCTCGACGTGGCGGCCAACGCCCAGCCCTTCTGGGCGGCGCACGAAGACCAGATGGATGTCCTGACCCTGCCATTCATCGGTGACCGATGGCGCTGGCAGTACCCGTTCCGCTCGCTCCGCGCCGCTGGTGCGGTGCTGGCCATGGGCTCCGACTGGAGCGTGACCACGGCTGACCCGCTGCAGGAGATCGAGGTTGCCGTCGAACGCCGATACGGCCATGTCGTCGCAGGACGCGACGTCTTCTTGCCCGAGGAGCGGCTCGAGCTGATCGATGCTCTGGCCGCGTTCACATCCGGGTCGGCCTACGTCAACCATCTCGACGCCGAGACAGGGTCCCTCGAGGTCGGGAAGCTAGCCGATCTCGCGGTTCTCGACCGCGACCTGTTCGACCGTGGCGCGGGCGCGATCCGCGACGCCCACGTCGTGGCCACGTTCGTGGACGGCGGCGCCGTGTACGAATCGCCCGAGCTTGGCGGCTGACGGCTCCCGCCTGCATGGACGGATGACGATGCCGTTTCGGCATCGAACGTCGGTATCGACGGCAAGCCGCAAGGGCGATGCTCCTGTTGCACACAGAAGCAGAAAGGAGCGAACAAGGCATGAACGCACTCGCGATCCTGTACGTGAACGCCCACTTGCAGGACCTCCTCGACGACGCTGCTGATCGCCGCATCCAGGTCGACCGGCCTTCCGTGATCGATCGGATCCGCTCCGCTGCGTCGGGCGCCAAGGCCAGCCTGGCCACGCCCCTCGACAACCGCGGGACGATGTTCCCGGCACTCGACGAGTCATCCAACCGGAGCTGAGGCCTCCTCCCTTCAGCTTCGTCCATCACCGACGATGACCCCCGTTCCTCCGACGGGGGTCATCGTCTTTTCTGCGCAGCCCGTTGCCCAGCGATCAGCCGGGAAGGTCCTCCGGGACGTCGACGTCGCGGAGGGTCTGGCCGGTCGGGTCGAGCGCTCGCCAGGTCGATGGCGGAACTACGTCGACGTCCAGCTCGCGGAGCAAGGCCCGGAGCCGTCGTTCGCCGCTGCCGATGAGTCGATCGGCGGCGGGAGATGCGACCGACCGACGGATCGCCATCGGGAGCGGCCGCGGTCCGTCGTCGTCGGCGAGGACCGACGCCTCGTGGCGATCGAGGGCTGCGACCAGCCGATCGAGCACGGCCGGTACCAGCGTCGGCATGTCACCACCGACGACGAGCAGCCGCTCGACCCCAGGGTCGAGGGCATGGAGCCCAGCGGCCAACCCGGCCAGCGGTCCCTCGAACGGGATCTCGTCGTTCACCCGGGTGACACCTGGTCGAGCGACCGACGTCCCGTCCGATGGCCCGACGACCACGACCTCGGTGGCGACCGCGCCGACCGCGACGATCGCGTGATCCAGCATCGGCCGGCCGTCGATCGGTTCCACGAGCTTGTCGCGCCCGAACCTCGCCGATCGGCCACCGGCGAGGACGATCGCCGCGACCCGCTCGCTCACGGCTCGACGTATGCCGTCATCGCGCGACGGCGGCAGGCGCTTTCGGACCGGGGACGTGCCCGTCCGGCGTCCGCCGCAGGATCGCTCGACGGTCGAGGTCCTCGAGGATGGCCATCACGTACTTGCGGCTGGTGCCGGTCGCATCGCGGAATGCGGCGGGCGTCAAGGGCGCCGTCGACGCCATGGCGAGCGCCGTCCCGATGATGTCGCGGTAGGTCGATGCGGCATACGCGAGATCCGGATCGAGCACGACGATCCGCCCCGCCCGCTCCAACCCGCGGACACCGGCCGGCGGGCAGCCCGCGGCCCGCGCTGCGTCGGCGAGGGGTGGTGGCGCCGTCACTTCGAGTGCCGCCTCGAGGCGATCCATGGCAGCCGTCAGCGTCGGGTCCTCGGTCGGTACAGCGACGCCCGCACGTCGGACCGTGTCGCCGTCACGGACCAACCGGCCGGCCTCGACGACCCGATCCACGACCATGGCCGCCGTCGCCGCCGCCACGTCCGGTCGGAGCGTCAGGTGGCGCCGGAGCGCCAGCGCGACTGCACTTCGGACGGCTCCCAGCGGCGTCACGTCGCGCACCGCTCCGAGCGCCGCCGCCTCCGCCATCGACGCGACATCGGGTGACAGCTCGCCGTCCTCGATGCCATGCAGGTCGCGGCGAGCGCCGGGCGTGCCCGCTGCGAGGGCCGACACCCGATCCGCCGTCTGGCGACGCCGGGTGGCGCCGCGCGGCGGTTGCGGATCGAGGACCACCCCACCGACCGGCGGGAACGTCGTCCCTCGGCGCACCACGAACCGGTCGCCAGCCCGGAGCGGGATCGGCTGCTCGAGACGCACGATGCCTGCCTGTCGACCGTCGTCGAGCGTGATGGCGTCGCGCCCGCTTCGGCCGATCGTGGCGTCGACCGCCGACGTGGCGGCATGGACCCGGCCTCGCGCGCGATCCGAGATCTGCATCCCGAACGCGACAAGCACACGGTCGGTGGCGACCACGGTCGGATCCGACGTCAACGTCATGCCGCGGTGCAGCTCGCCTGCCTCGACGCCGCCAACGTTGAGCGCCGTCCGTCCGCCACCGTCGACGGCATCGACTCGCGCCCCGCGAACCTGGATCTCGCGGATCCGCACCTCGCGGCCACCGGGCAAGAGTCGGAGCGAGGTCCGCGCCGTCAACGGGCCACCCCGCAGCGTGCCGGTCACGACGGAACCGCGGCCCTTGACCGAGAAGACGCGGTCGATGGCCAGGGTCGGTGGGCGCGTGGGCTGCCCGACGGCCGCCCGAAGCGCGACCAGCGCTTCTCGGACATCGTCGAGTCCGGCCCCGGTGACTCCGGACGCGGCAAGTACCGCCGAGCCCGCCAGGGAGGTGTCGGCCAGCAGGCCCCGGACCAGCTCCGTGACGTCTGCCACGCGTTCGGGCGGCACGGCGTCGATCTTGGTGATCACCGCGATGCCGGGCGTCACGCCGAGGGCGTCGAGCAGCGCGAGATGCTCGAGGGTCTGCGCCCGCGGGCCGTCGTCCGCGGCGACGATCAGCAGCGCGGCGTCGATCTCCCCCGCGCCGACCAGCATGTTGCCGACCAGGCGGTCATGGCCCGGCACATCGACGAAATCGATGACGGAGCCGTCCTCGAGCGTCAGGTGGGCGTATCCGACGTCGATCGTCATGCCCCGCCGGCGCTCCTCGGGCAGACGGTCGGCATCGATGCCGGTGAGGGCACGCAGGAGCGTGGTCTTGCCGTGATCGATGTGGCCGGCCGTGCCGACGACGAGCGTCATCGCAGGACGGCGCTCAACGCGGCCGCCAGTCGCGGGTCCGCGTCCGGTGGCACCGTTCGCAGGTCGACGAGCACCCGGTCGTCGTCGATCCGGGCGATGACCGACGGCGTGCCGCGACGCAACGCGGCGAGCGTCCGGGTGGCCGACCGCGTCGACAGCGCGAGGCCCACGGAGGGCAGCGTCTCGCCGGGCAGCGAACCGCCGCCGATCGTGGAGCGGATATCGACCGGCTGAACCGACGACCCGATGAGGTCGATCAGGGCCGCGGCCCGCGCGCGCAGCTCGTCGACGTGGGTCGCGATCATCCGCCACACGGGGATGTCGGCCGTGGCCCGGCCGGCGCGGTAGAGCCCCAGCGTCAGCGCGACACCGGCCATCGTCGCCTTGTCGGGGCGCATCGCGCGGGCTAGCGGGTCGCGCCGCATGCGGGCGATGAGATCCGACCGGCCCACGATGAGGCCGGCCTGCGGCCCGCCGACGAGCTTGTCGCCACTGAACGTCACGATGTCCGAGCCGGCGGCGAGCCGTTCGGACGGCAACGGTTCGTGGGCCAGCCCGAAGGCCGCGGTATCGATGAGCGCTCCGGAACCGAGGTCGTCGAGCAGCACGGCCCCATGGCGATGGGCCAGATCTGCGACGGCCCGGTGATCTGGCTCCTCCGTGAATCCGGTCATCGCGAAGTTGGACGGATGGACGCGGAGCACCGCTCGGGCCGTGCCGTCAGCGAGCGGGCCCTCGAAATCCGTGGTTCGAGTCCGGTTCGTCGTGCCGACCTCGACCAGACGCGCCCCGGCGCGGCGGATGATCTCGTGGATGCGGACGCCGCCACCGATCTCGACAAGCTCGCCGCGCGATACGACCACTCGGCCGCGACCCACCAGCCCGACCGCCAGCGCGACGGCCGCGGCGTTGTTGTTCGTGACGAGGGCATCCTCGGCGCCGGTCAGCGCGACGAGGTGGTCCTCGGCGACCCGTGCCCGGGCGCCACGGCGGCCCGTGTGGCGATCGAGCTCGAGCAGCAGCGGGTCGGCGGTCAGGTCCGCGACGGCCCGCGCGACCGTCGGCGGCCACGGCGCACGACCGAGATTCGTGTGGATGAGTACGCCGGTCGCGTTGATGACGGGCACGAGGCCCGCATCGGCGAACCCGTCGAGCCGCGCCCGCGCCTCGTCGGCGAGCGCGTCGGGGTCACGCGGATCGTCGCCGGCGTCGAGACGTGCGCGCTCCTCGGCGACGACCTCGCGTACGACCGCGGCCAACGCGCCCGGATCCCGGCCATCGAGCGACGGCCGGAGACCCTTCAGGACGGTTTCGACGCTCGGCGGACGTGGACCCGCGCGGACGGCCGGCTTCGACGACATCGGTCCTCCGTGGCGGGAACGCGTGGGAGTCGAACCCACCACGCCACGCCGAGCGCGGCATCACCGGTTTTGAAGACCGGGGGACCCACCGGGACCCATCCGCTCCCTGAAGGATGGTACCCGGACGCCCAGGAGCGGCCGATCCGGGCGTTGCCGCTTCCGCTCCGGCGCTCACGCACGTCAGGGTGCGCTCGCTTCGGTGCTCAGCGGCGCCTTCGCCTCGGCCCGTCCTGGTCGTCCGACTACGAGCGTGCCGAGACGCCCAGGAGCGGCCGATCCGGGCGTTGCCGCTTCCGCGCAAGTCGGGAGTCACGCCGAGCATCGCCATATCATCACGACATGGCGACGCTGTCCGACGTTCCGAGCCTGCGCCTGACCACGCTCACCGATTGCGGTGGGTGTGCGGCCAAGCTGGGTGCTGATGTCCTCTCCGAGGCGCTCGCGGGGCTGGGGGCGCTGGCGGCACCGGACGAGCTGATTGCTGGCCTCCAGCCGCCCGACGACGCGGCGGCGTACCGCGTGAGCGACGACCTCGCGATCATCGGCACGGTCGACTTCTTCCCACCGCTCGTCGACGATGCCCGCACATTCGGCGAGATCGCGGCCGCGAACGCGATGAGCGACGTGTTCGCGATGGGTGGCCGCGTCCTCTTCGCACTGTCCATCGCGGCATTCCCCGAGGAGCTACCGCGGGACGTGATGGCGGAGATCTTCGACGGGGCCGCGGCCAAGGTCCGCGAGGCGGGCGGCACGCTCGCCGGCGGTCACACGATCCGCGATCCCGAACCGAAGTACGGCCTGGCCGTCGTGGGCGCGGCCCATCCCGATCGCCTGCTGCGCAAGGGTGGCGCGCGGCCTGGCGACACGCTGGTCCTGACCAAGCGGCTGGGCACGGGGCTGCTCGTGAGTGGCTCGCGCCAAGCCCGCACGAGGTCGGACGATCTCGCAGCGGGTATCGACCAGATGCGCGCGTTAAACCGGGTCGCCGCCGAGGTCCTCGTCGCCGAGGGCATCAGCTGTGCGACCGACGTCACGGGGTTCGGACTACTGGGTCATGGGCTCGAAGTCGCGCGCGCTTCCGGAGTCCGGCTCGTCTTCGATGCGGACGCCCTGCCAGCGTTGCCCGGAGCGCTCGAGCTGGCCTGGGTCGGTGTGGAAACGGATGGGGCTGGCCATAACCGGAGATTCGTGGCGGGCAGTCTTGACGTCGCCGAACACGTACCGCCCGAGCTCGTCGTGCTCGCGAACGACCCGCAGACGAGCGGTGGGCTGCTGGCGTCGATCACGGAGGACCGGGTGAGGCGAGTGACCACGGCGCTCCGCGATGCGGGCGTCGAGCACTGGCCGATCGGTCGGGTCGAGGCTGGCAGCGGGATCGTGCTCGCCTGATCGAGAGCGTGGCGGGCCGCAGTCGCGACCCACCACGAGCGAAAGCTGTCAGTTCGGACTGATACGGACTGTGTCGATGACGGCTTCGAGCTCGGCTCGGAGAGCCGGACTCGTCGAAGGAAAGTCGGCCGCGTCCAGGATGACGCGCTGGCCTTCGACATCGAGGATCCAGACCTGGTCGTGCTCGCCGTCCAGCGCCTCGCGATTGGTGCCGCTGGAGACCGTCGTCCATCGAACGAGGCGCGTGCCGTCGCAGTTCCCGACCGAGTAGTCGGCGGTGTAGTCGACGAATCGACCGGAGTAACCGTCGACCGTGACCTGCTCATCAGCGTGCACGACGGTTCCGGGTTGCGCGACGAGCGCGTCCGCAAGGTCGTCGACCGTGCCGCCGATCGGCGGATCGAGCAAGGCGGTGTTGGTGGTGCACGGGACAGCGGGGACGTTCTCCGCGGTCCAGACCATGAAGACGATGCCGGGCGGATCCGGGGACAGCTTGTACCAGCCCTTGCCGGCCGACCCGACGTCGCCCCACAACTCCCAGCCGTCGTCGACCTCGAACGTGATGTCGGCCGGGAATGGCGCACCGACGGTCAAGGTCCGGGGCACGGTCGCCGAGCCCGATGCCGACGCCGACGGGGAGCTCGATGCCGAAGGGCTCGGGCTGGGCGGGCCGCCGCCACTGCCTCCGTCCCTCGGAAGGATCTGGCTCGCCCCGACGGCGAGCACGAGGACCGCGGCCGCAGCGACCGCGAGTCGGACGATGGTGGACATGTTCGGTTCCCTCCACGGGCCGATGGCGACCCGTTGTCGTGTACGTTCGATGTGCTCTCGCACGGTGTCGTAGGTCCGCTCTGGAAGCTCGGTCTGGCCTTCGTCGAGGAATGCCCGGATGAGCCGATCGGGATCGTGCTGGGTGCTCATGCCGGTCGCTCCTCGGAGATGGATGGGGACCGTGCGTCGGCCTCGACGCTCGCTCGAAGGGCGGCTGTCGCGTGGTGAAGTCGTGACTTGACGGTCCCGACGGGAATCGCCAGCCGATCCGCGACCTCCGCCACGGGTAGATCGAGATAGAGGTGGAAGACCAGCACCGCTCGTTGCTCGAGCGTCAACCTGCGGAAGGCGCGTTCGAGCTGGTCCCGATCCTCGACATTGAGGATGTCGGCGGGATCGTGCGGCGCGTCGATCTGGAGTACGTGGAGATCAGCCGACCAACGACGGCGACGCCTGGCCTCGGCGTAGCACTCGCGGGTCAGGATCCGATGGAGCCAGGGTTCGAAGCGTTCGGGGTCACGAAGGTTCCGTACCTCCCGCCACGCGGTGATGAGCGCCGCCTGGACGGCGTCCTCGGCACGGTCGGAGTCGCGCAGGATCCGATACGCGATGGCCATGCATCGGTCGCCCACCGTGCGCGCCAGGGCATCGAACGCTTCCGCGTCACCCGCCCGAGCACGCTCGACCAGCGAACCGTGCATCCACCAACTCCTTCCGTCCGACACCCCCCTCGGCGAGGGCGGTCACACGGAAGAGCCCGGGCGCCGGCCAAAGGTTCATTTTTGCGCGCCCAGTGACCGCCGCAGCCGAGACTAGCGGAGGCGGACCACCGCGCCGAGGATCGTCGCGCCGATGCCGATCAGGACCTGCGGGATGTTGTCGAACAGGAACGCCTCGAACGGGTAGGCCGGTTCGCCGGCCTCGGCGGCGACGGCCGCGAACATCTGGATGTCGCTCCACAGCCCGCCCAGCGAGAACCCAGCCCCGATCAGCCCGCCGAGAGCGATGCCCGCCACGGCGACGGCGGCGATGCGCGGTCCGCGCTTGATCCCGATCGACCGATCGATCACCTCGGCGATGATCGTCCCGGCGAAGAAGCCAAGCACGATCATCAGGAAGCCGAGCTGCGCGCCGATCCAGCCCGCTGCCGCCCCAAGCCCGAGGGCCACGGCGAACGCGATCCCGATCTGACGTGGCTTGAGCGATGTGAGGGCGTCGCGCGACGGCTTGCCGCAGGTCTTGCAGCGCAGTCCGACCGGACCCTGCATCGCGCAGCCCGTACAGATCGGCTGATCGCATCGACCGCACCGGACCCACGTTTCTCGATCCGGATGGCGATAGCAGTAGAGCGGCGGCGGATCGGTCAGATCGGCGGTGACGGCGTCGGTCGTCATGCTCCCCTCGGGCGGAATCGATGGGAGGGTGCGGTCCGAGTCGCCGCTCGTCAAGGGGTACACTCGGACGATCGTCACCCCCGCAGGAGAGTCACCCGATGGGGAGACCCTACGTTCGGCTGACCCAGCCCCTGGTTCGCGATGGGAAGGGCAGTGACCTTCGCCCAGCGACATGGGACGAGGCACTCGACCGCGTGGTCGCCGGGTTCCAGGCCGCCAAGGCGGCTCACGGTCCGACGACCTTCGGCACCTTCAGTTGCAGCAAGGCGACCAACGAGGTCAATTTCGCGGCACAGAAGTTCAGCCGGCAGGTCCTGGGCAGCAACAACATCGACAGCTGCAACCGCACCTGACACGCCCCGAGTGTCGCCGGTCTGGCGACCGTGTTCGGTGCCGGTGGCGGCACAAGTTCATACCGTGAGGTCGAGGACACCGATCTGATCGTCCTCTGGGGCAGCAACGCCCGCGAGACGCATCCGATCTTCTTCCATCACGTCCTCAAGGCCGTGCACAAGGGCGCCCGCCTGATCGCGGTCGATCCACGGCGGACGTCGAGCGCAGAGTGGGCCGACAGCTGGCTCGGGCTCGACGTCGGCAGCGACATCGCGCTCGCCAACGCTGTGGCGCGCGAGATCATCGCGACGGGCCTCCAGGACCGCGAGTTCATCGAGCGAGCGACCTCCGATTTCGAGGCGTACACAGCGAAGGTCGAGACCTACACGCTCGAATACGCGGAACGGGAGACCGGTGTCCCGGCCGAGGCGATCCGCGACCTCGCGCACGCGCTGGCGACCGCGCCGCGGGCGATGATCTGCTGGACCCTTGGCATCACCGAGCACCACAACGCCGTCGACAACGTCCTCTCGCTCATCGACCTGGTGCTGCTGACGGGCCACGTGGGCCGCTACGGGAGCGGCGTCAACCCGCTCCGTGGCCAGAACAACGTCCAGGGCGGCGGCGACATGGGCGCCCTCCCGGATCGCCTGCCCGGGTTCCAGCATGTCGAGAACGACGAGCTGCGCGCGAAGTTCGAGAAGGCCTGGGGGGTGAGGATCCCACCGAAGCGGGGGCTGCACCTGTCCGGCATGTTCGATGCGATGGAGGACGGCAAGCTCACGGCCGTCTACTGCATCGGCGAGAACCCCGTCCAGTCCGAAGCCGATCAGAAACGGGCCATCCACCTGTTGAGCGGGCTTGACATGCTCGTCGTCCAGGACCTGTTCCTGACCAAGACCGCCGAGCTCGCGGATGTCGTGCTGCCGGCGACCGCGGCCTGGGCCGAGGGCGAGGGCACTGTCACCAACTCCGAGCGACGGGTCCAGCGGGTCCGCAAGGCCGTCGAGCCACCGGACGGCGCCCGCGACGACCTCGCGATCATCTTCGAGATCGCCGACCGGATGGGCGCGGACTGGGGCGAGGCATCGGCTGAGCGCGTCTGGGACGAGGTCCGGTCACTGTCGCCGGTCCACGCCGGGATGAGCTACAAGCGGCTCGAGGAACTGGGTGGGATCCAGTGGCCCTGCTACGACGAGACGCATCCCGGCGAGCTGTTCCTGCACAGCCGCCTCTGGGAGGACCCGGTGCCGGGCAATCGCGTGCCGTTCGTCCCGGTCGATCACGATCCGCCGGTCGACAAGCTGACCGACGACTTCCCGATCCGGCTCACCACGGGCCGCCGGCTCGACTCGTACAACACTGGCGTGCAGACCGCGGGCTACACCTCGCCCCTGCGCCGAGGCGAGTCGCTCGATATCTCGCCCGAGGATGCCGAGACCTACCGACTCGCCGACGGCGAGGTCGTGCGTGCCATCTCGCGTCGCGGCCAGGTCGAGGTCCCCGTGCGGATCGACCCGTCGCTGCGGCCCGGACTCACGTTCATGACGCTCCACTTCCAGGACGACGTCGCCACCAACCTGCTCACGATCGACGCGACCGATCCGAAGTCCGGCACCGCCGAGTTCAAGGCGACCGCGATCCGGATCGAGAAGCTGCAGGAAGCCGTACCGGCCTGAGCATGTCCGGCGCGGCTACACTCGACCTCGATGGACCTCCACGTCATCGGGCCGCTCGCTTCCCCTGCCGAACGAGCGGCGGTGGACAGCGTCCTCGGTCCTGCGGAATCCGGCTGGGTGGGTGGTCCACGTCGGCCGGGTACGGACGGGCATGCGGCGCGCGGCGGCCACGCGCTCCGATCGCGGCGCTCCGAGCTCATACCCGCGCTGCACGCCGTCCAGGATCGCGTCGGCTGGATCAGCCAGCCCGCGCTGAACTACATCTCCCGGCGTCTCGCGGTCCCGCCGGCCGACGCCTACGGCGTCGCGACGTTCTACGCCCTCTTCGCGACGAAGCCCCGGGCACCGCTGATGGCCCATGTCTGCGACGACATCGCGTGCCGGCTCGCCGGCGCGGAGAGCATCTGCGACGACCTCACCCGTACGGTCGGGTCTGAGGGCGGAGCGGATCGTGACGGTCGGGCGGGCTGGCTTCGATCGCCGTGTCTCGGTCTCTGTGAGCGGGCCCCGGCTGCCCTGATCACCGCGGCCGGCGAACAGGCAAGTGTCGCGAGCGCGGCGCCGGTCGATGCGGCGGGGATCGTCGCGCGTCTCGATGGCGGCGGCGCGCCGCGGCGACCTGCCGCGATCCCGCAACACGGTGACCCGTCGCTCCGCCTCCTGCGCCGGGTCGGGGTGGTCGACGCGGGCTCGCTCGACGACTACCGCGCGCATGGCGGCTACGTGGCCCTGCCGAAGGCACTCGAGCTGGGCAGCGAGGCGGTCATCGCGGAGATCACCGCATCCAAGTTGATGGGTCGCGGCGGTGCCGCCTTCCCGACCGGCCGGAAGTGGGCAGCCGTTGCTGGGCAACCCGCCCAGCCCCACTACCTCGTGTGCAACGCCGACGAGTCCGAGCCCGGCACGTTCAAGGATCGCGTGTTGATGGAGGGTGACCCGTTCGCGGTGGTCGAGGCCATGACGATCGCCGCCGTCGCGACCGGCGCGAGCCAAGGATACATCTACATCCGGGGCGAGTACCCCGAAGCCGAGGCAGCCATCCGCGGCGCGATCGCCGCCGCACGCGCGGCCGACCTGCTCGGTCCCGACATCCTCGGGTCGAGCGTGTCCTTCGACATCGAAGTCCGACGGGGCGCCGGCGCCTACATCTGCGGCGAGGAGACCGCCCTGTTCGAGTCGATCGAGGGCAAGCGCGGCGAGCCGCGCAACAAGCCGCCGTTCCCGGTGGAGGTCGGGCTCTTCGGGAAGCCGACGGTCGTGAACAACGTCGAGACGCTGGCGAACGTCCCGCTCGTCCTGGAGATGGGTGGCGAGGCCTACGCGCGGATCGGCACCGAGGGCTCGACCGGGCCGCGGCTGTTCTGCCTGTCCGGTCATGTCGGGCGGCCCGGGGTCTACGAGGTCGAATTCGGGACGACGCTCGGGGAGATGATCGACATGGCCGGCGGGGTGCCCGGCGACCGCGCGATCCGGGCGATCCTGCTCGGGGGCGCGGCCGGCGTCTTCGTCGGGCCGGACGCACTATCCATGCCGCTGACCTTCGAAGCGACACGCGCCGCAGGTGCGACGCTCGGCTCGGGGGTGATCATGGTGTTCGACGAGACCGCGGACCTCGTCGGCACGCTGCGCCGGATCGCGCAGTTCTTCCGCGATGAGTCGTGCGGCCAGTGCGTCCCGTGCCGGGTCGGCAGCGTCCGCCAGGAGGAGCTGCTCACCCGACTGGCCTCCGGGTCGCAGGTCCGGACGCGGGACGAGGAGCTGACGCTCCTGCGCGAGATCGGCCAGGCCATGCGCGACGCCTCGATCTGCGGTCTCGGCCAGACCGCGTCGTCGGCGATCGAGTCGGCCGTTCGACAGCCCGAACTGGTGGCGCTGTGAGCGACGACACGCGCGGGCTGTCGATGAGCAGGGATCCGGCACCGGACCCGTCCACGCCGCACGCCGGCCAGGCACCGGCCGCGCAGCCGCTGACCGAGATCGTCCTCAGCCCCCCGGCCCGGCCGTCGCGACCACCCACCGCGCCACCGGTCGAGGCGCCACCGTCCATCGAACTGACCATCGATGGTCAGGCCGTGACGGTCCCGGCCGGGTCGACCATCCTCGGTGCCTGTCGCGCGCTCGGCATCGACACGCCGACCCTCTGCTACGCCGAGAACCTGACGCCGGTCAACGTGTGCCGGGTGTGTGTGGTCGAGGTCACCGGGGCCCGCGTCCTGGCGCCGGCCTGCTCGCGCAAGGTCGAGGCGGGCATGGAGGTCCAGACCGATAGCGAGCGGGTCCGCACTTCGCGCAAGGTCGTCCTCGAGTTCCTGGCCTCGTCGGTCGACGTGTCGCTCACCGGTCCGGCCGTGCCGGACGGGACGATCCACGAGTACATGGACCGGTACGAGGCGGATCCGAGCCGCTTCGGGGCCCCGGCACCTCCGGCCGCGGCCGGCGAGCGCGACGCCCTCGAGCCCGGTCATCACCACGCGCCGTCGGCCGAGGAAGCCGGGTACGCCTCGACCGTCGCCCAGCCGACCAAGGTCGACAACGAGCTCTACGTCCGCGACTACTCGAAATGCATCCTCTGCTACAAGTGCGTCGAGGCGTGCGGCGAGGACGCCCAGAACACGTTCGCCATCGCGGTCGCCGGGCGCGGATTCGACGCCCGCATCTCGACCGAGCAGGCGGTCCCGTTGCCCGAGTCGGCGTGCGTGTACTGCGGGAACTGCATCGGCGTCTGTCCGACCGGCGCACTGATGGCCAAGACCGAATACGACATGCGCGCTGCCGACACGTGGGATCCCTCGGCCCAGAGCGTGACCTCGACCATCTGCCCGTATTGCGGCGTCGGCTGCGTCGTCGACCTGCATGTGCAGGACGATCGGATCCTCAAGGTGACGTCGCCGCTGGACTCGACCGTCACCGAGGGCCACCTCTGCGTGAAGGGTCGGTTCGGCTTCGAATTCGTCAACGAGCGTCCGAAGCCGTCGGCGTGATCCTGTCGCCTGCGGAGCGCGGACTGCTGGCCGACGCTCGTCGCGCGACGCTCGGGACGATCGATCCGGACGGCCGACCACGCCTCGTGCCGGTCTGCTTCGTCGTGGTCGACGACGTGCTGTGGACGCCGCTCGACGAGAAGCCAAAGGCCGTCGCAGATCCGCATGCGCTGGCCCGCGTCCGAGACATCGAGGACCGCCCGGAGGTCACGCTGCTGGTGGATCGCTGGTCCGAGGACTGGACGGACCTCGCGTGGCTCCGCCTCGGAGGTCGGGCTGCGCTCGTCGAACCGCCACCTCCGCCCGCGATCCTGGATGCCCTGCTCGGCGGTACCCGCAGTACGCGGACCATGATCTCCGCGCACGCGACCGGCGATCCGGATCCAGGTGGATCGGGCGACGAGCTGGTTCGCCACCAAGATCTGACCTGACAGGTCGAACCGGCCCGTCAGGTCACAGAGCGTGACAGATGACCGTGGCCGGCCCGGGGTTTGTGCGCGCGGACGACCGTTTCGAGGCTCGGTCGTGCACGTTCATCGCAGTTCGCGACCCAGCGGGTCGGTCTGTCCTGGCAGGTCAGGATGAGGCCGCGACCGCGGACCGTGCGGCCGTCATGCGGACGCGCGGGACGCCCGGACCGCCGCCGATCAGCTCCAGCCGGTGAGATCGCGCAGGTCGATCCGACGGTCGTGGCAGTACACGTTGAACCCGTCGGCGCGGAGGAAGCCCACGAGCGTCGCGTCCAGCCGCTCGGCTGTCTCGATCGCCAGGTCCGACGGCGCGGACACGGCGGCGATGATGGGGATCCCGGCGACCGCGGCCTTCTGGACGATCTCGAAGCTGACCCGGCCCGACACCATCAGGATCCGCTCGTTGAGCGGCAGCTCTCCGGCCAGCACCTGCGAGCCGATCACCTTGTCCAGCGCGTTGTGCCGACCTACGTCCTCGCGGATCGCGATGAGCTCGCCGGCCGGTGAGAACAGGGCGGCAGCGTGCAATCCGCCGGTCTCGTCGAAGGCGCGCTGGGCTGCCCGCAGCAGATCGGGCAGTGCCAGGATCACCGTGCGTGCGACCACCGGACCGTCGGGCAGCGGGTCGCAGCGCAGGGCGACCTCGTCGATGGATGCCTTGCCGCAGATGCCACATGACGCCGTCGCGACGAAGTGGCGCTCGGCGATGGCCGCGTCGTCGAACGGCCGCGACAGGCGCACGACGATGGTGTCGTCGGGCTGATTGAGCGTGACCGGATCGCCGGGCTCGGTGCCGACGACCTCGGACCCGTCGATCAGCCCCTCCGTGCGTAGGAACCCGACGGCGAGTTCGGCCTCGTGACCCGGCGTGCGCATCGTCACCGCGACTGCCACCGGGTCCTGATCGGGCCCGGCCGCTCGGATCTCGAGCGGCGCCTCGCCGACGATCCGGTCGGCGCGCACCTCCAGCGACGGCCCGCGCACCGCCACGATCGATCGCGTCGTGATGTGCCGGATCGGTGGATCTGCCCGTTCGAGGTGCTGCGCCATCACCGGCGAGTGTACTGGCCGCCCCCGGACCGTCGGATGGTCGTCCCGGTGCGGTGGACCGCCCCATACTCGCGCCCCCGGTCGAGGACCGGGCGAACAAGGGGGACCTCTGTGAACGATTGGGTCTGCGGGAACTGCAAGTCGATCAACCGCCCGTCCGCGAACTCGTGCTACAGCTGCGGCGGCGCCAGGGAGATCGTGGCCGCGCCCGATCCGCGATCCGCGCCGCCGACCGCTGCCAGCGCCGATGCACTCGGTATCGGCGCCGCCGGCGTGAGCAGCCTCGGCGGGCCGGCGACCCCCGGGGCATCGGTCCCAGCGCCTGCCACTGACCTGAGCACCGCGGCAGCAACGCCGCCCCGTCCCGCAAGCATGTCCGACATCCTCGGTGGCTTCCTGGCCGGCCTCGTCGCGGCGGTCCTCGCGAGTGCCGTCTGGTACGGCGTGGTCGCCGTCAGCCATTTCCAGGTGGGCATCGTCGCGATCGCCGTCGGTTTTCTGGTCGGGCAGGGCGTCGTCCTCGGCGCACGGCGCCGCGGCTCGATCGCCCTCGTGGCGATCTCCGTGGTCCTGACGCTGTTGGCCCTCGTGGTCAGCGAGTACCTCATCATCGCCCACTTCGTGGGGCAGGAACTCGGCATCCAGGTCGAGCTGCTCCAGCCGCCGGACTTCGTCGCCAGCGTCGTGGCCGAGTCGGTCCAGGCCGACCCGCTGACCCTCGTGTTCTGGGCGATCGCCCTCTTCCAGGCGTTCGTGATCCCGTTCCGCCTCGTTCGCGGCGGTAGCGCGGAGACCGCGGCCTACGCCTCCTGACGCGTCAGGAAGACCGCACTCCCGGGCGGTCGCAGACAGTGCGTGGAGCTCATCGCCTGGTGATACCCGCCGG
Source organism: uncultured Chloroflexia bacterium (assembly GCA_963831715.1). Lineage (GTDB taxonomy): Bacteria > Chloroflexota > Limnocylindria > Limnocylindrales > CSP1-4 > SPCO01. The sequence continues at coordinate 393,483 of CAWHRB010000002.1, forward strand.
CGTTGAGTAACGCAACGACATCGCCCTCGTGGATTGGTGCCATCGGATAGTCCTCGGCGAACACGTCGCTCGCCTCGTTGATGTGGCCGGCGACGGTGACGCGCATCGTCCGTTCGCGCGCGGGATCCCGGCACGGGACGATCTCCTGGGCGAAGCCGTAGATGAAGTACGCGCAGTTCACGTTCCATCCGATATCGAGGCCGACGAAGGTCACGCCGCGACGCGTTTCGACGGTGACGACCTCTCCGAGGAGGATGGCCGCATCCTTGGTGAGCGCGTCGCCCGGCTCCGCCCCGACCGTCACGCCGAGCGGTCCCAGGTGGCGGGCGACGACGTCGGCATAGGCAGCCAGGTCGACCCCCGCCTCGTCGGCACGGGCGGGGACGCCGAGGCCGCCTCCGACATTGACCTCGCTGACCGTGTGACCGGCTGCCCGTGCCCTGCCGACGGCCTCGACCGCCGCGGGCAGCGCCCGCTCGAACCCGGCGAGCCCGTCGGCGAGCCAGCCCGATCCGGCGTGGAAGTGGATGGTGTCGACGGCCAGGTCGTGGCGTGCCGCTGCCGACAGCGCGTCGTCGAACCGTTCGAGCTCGATGCCGAATTTCGTCGGCCGGTCGCCGCTGTACTCGAGGTGGGGCGTGTAGCCGGCGCCGCTGCCTGGGTCGATGCGGATACCGATGCTGCTTCCGGGCGAACGGCGACCGTATCGCTCGATCTGACTGATCGCGTCGAGGTTGAGATGGATCCCGTGCTCGAGCAGGACGTCGAGGTCGCGCTCCGAGACATTCGTGCCGGTATAGCTGATCTCGCTCGCCTGCCATCCGCACTCGAGGGCACGAAGCATCTCGCCGGGTGAGCAGGCGTCGATGCCGACGCTCTCGGCCGTGCCCGGCGCCCCGAGGCCGCGGAAGACGGCCAGGACCTCCGGGAGCGGGTTCGCCTTGAGCGCGAGTCGCAACCGGAACGGGACCCCTGTCCTCGCGAAGGCGGCCTGCAGCGCACGTGCATTCTCGCCGAAGCGCGCGAGGTCATAGGCGAACAGGGGCGTGCCGTGTCGGCGCGCCAGCATCTCGGCGTCGTGTCCGGCGATCGACAGCCGATCGTCAGCGATGTCGAGGCCGGGCCGGATCCACCACGGAGCGGCGACCGTGGTCACGCGCCGTAGTGGATCACGCCGTCGCGTCCCATCCAGTGGTTCGGGCCATCCTCGATGTCGACGCCGATCGCCTCGACGAGGCGCCGGCTGGCGGCCGCGACGTCGCGGATGGCCGCGTCGAAGGCGTCCTGGTTGCGGGCGCTCGGCTCGCGATAGCCGCTCAGCTTGCGGACGTACTGGCGGGCGGCTGCCTCCAGTTCGCCGGTCGTCGCCGCTTCACCCGGACGACGGAGGGTCTTGATGCTCCTGCACATGCGGCTACGGTAGGGCGCATGGCCGTCCTTCGCCACCCGGCGTGGCTGCTCCTCGCCGTCGTCGCCGGCCTACTCATCGCGCTCCTCATCGATGTCGCCAGGGTCGGCGGGCCAGGTGTCTGGCTGCTCCGCCATCGACTCCAGCCGATCCAGGCAGGCGCCGGCGAACGGGTCGATGTCGGCGGACACGAGCTCTACATCGACTGTCGTGGCACGGGTTCGCCGACGATCGTGCTCGAGGCCGGCATGGGCGATGGGGTGGCGGGCTGGGCGCCTGTGATCGACGGGATGGCCGAGTCGACGCGGACCTGCGCCTATGACCGCGCCGGCCGCGGCTCCAGCGAACCTCGGGGGCGACACACCGTCGCCGACGCTGCGGTTGATCTGCGGACACTTCTCAGCGCTGCCGGTGAGTCACCGCCGTTCATCGTCGTCGCCCACTCGCTCGGCGAGGTCCATGCGCGCGTCTTCGCCGACCGCTATCGAAACGAGGTGGCGGGTCTCGTGCTCGTCGATGGCTTCAGCGTGGACCTCGAGGCGGACTGGATCCATCCGTTGCTCGGCGACCTGCGCCCCGAGTACGAGGCGGGAGCGCAGCACTTCCGCGACCTGATCGCGGGGGTCGAGGATCTCGACTGGGCGACATCCGAGAAGCAGCTCCGCGCCACCGACATCAGCGGGATCCCGATCGTGGCGCTGCACGCCCCGCGTTTCGAACCGCGGCTCGACGTTCCCACCAACGACCGTATCGCGGCTGCCTGGGTGGCGGCCTTCGAGGCGTTGTCGCCGGGTCGGGTCCGCTACGAGATCGCCTGGGGGGCCGGCCACATCGTCCAGGCCGACCGACCCGATCTCGTGATCGCCGCCGCTCGCGAGCTGGTGGCGTCGGCACGCGCCACCGCCTCTCCGCGTTGACCTCGGTCACCGGAAGGTGAGGTTTGCAAGGTCTGATTCCAGTTCAGTCGCGTATCCTGCTACCCCTGTCGTCCTGGGACCATGGAAGTCGATGGTCCTATGGGAAATGGACTCATACATCTTGGGGGACCCTTCACCGATGCCTTCCGCCACGCGCCCAGTGCGTCGCTTCGCGACGATCCTGACCACGCTCGGTCTGACCGCCATCGTCGCGACGAGCACCGTGCTCGCCGGGACCCCGGTGACCAATGGCTACCGCGACCACGCGTACGGCGGTGGCGCGACGCGACCGGCCGGCGACAAACCGCAGTCGAAGCTCTGGTACACCGAGGAGAGCCCCGGCGTCGTCCAGTGGTGGGGCGGCATGTACCGCCACAGCACCTCGCCCCCGCTGTCGGAGTTCCGCATCTACAAGATGAGCGCGGACAAGACCTCGATGAACCCGACGACGACCATCGTCGATCGACGTGACGCCTCGCACGGCGATTACCTCTGGGACGAGGCGGCGAACACGCTCTATGTCGCATCGATCCCGATCCCGAACAACACTGCCCCGTTGACCCTGCCGGCCACGCCGGACGACGTCCGGATCTTCCGCTACACCTACAACAACGCGACCGATACCTATACGCAGATCGGCGGCAGCCTCGCCTACAAGCCGATCGCCGGGACGGCCACCACGGTCGGACCGGACTTCCGAGGCGGCGCGTGGACCGTGTCGATCGACAAGGACTCGAATGGTCGCCTGTGGGTCGTCTGGCCGCAGGGCACCCAGGTCCGCTACAGCTTCTCTGACGACAACGGCGAGACCTGGTCGGCCGCCGCGCAGGTTCCTGCGCAGGCCGCCAACTCCATCAACTTCGAGACGCTGTCCCGCAGCGACTCGGCCTCGGTCATCGCCTTCGGCAGCCCGACCAAGGACACCGTCGGCGTGATGTGGAGCGATCAGGACAACCTGCCGGCCCAGACCGACAACGGCTACTACTTCGCCACGATCGCGGCCGGGGCCGACCCGACCCAGGCCGGCAGCTGGACCACCGTCGAGCTGCCCAAGCTCCCGAACCTCACCAACAACGAGGCCGACAACCACATCAACATGAAGACCACCAGCGATGGCACGGTCTACATGGTCGGCAAGACACGCGCCGAGACCACCCTATGTGCGACCAACAAGAACCGGCCGAACATCCCGTTCTTCCGACGCACGCCGGGTGGCACCTGGAATACTTACCTCGTGGCGACGGTCGGTGACTGCGATACGCGGCCGCAGGTCGTCATCAGCGAGCAGCTCGACACGGCCTATGTCTTCCTGACGAACCCGAACGGCGGCGGCACGATCTTCCGCCGCTCGGCTCCGACCACGGGTCCGGATGCCTTCGTCTTCCGCGGCCCGGCCGACGAGATCGTCAACCGTGGTGTGCCCTTCATCAAGAGCACGACCGAGACGTTGATCGACGATGCCTCGACGACCAAGCAGGTCGTCACGGCCGCCAGCGGTATCGCCGTCATCTCGAACAACCTTGTTTCGTCGACGTCGTCGAATGTGAAGGTCTACCTCCACAACTACATGCCGCTCCCGGCCAGCGACAGCGCCGCGCCGAGCGGCACGGTCCTGATCGCCGGCGGGGCCGCGAGCACCAGCGCCCAGACCGTCAGTGTCGCCGTCCCGGCGACGGATGCCGGCAGCGGCATGAGCCTGGTCCGGGTGTCGAACAACTCGGACATGAGCAACAGCACGACGTACCTCTACACGACGCCGATCAGCTGGACGCTGAGCGCCGGTCTCGGGACCAAGACGGTCTACGTCGAGTGGCGCGACGCGGCGGGGAACTGGTCCCCGACCGCCAACGACAGCATCGAGCTGACCGACGACGTCACCGCACCCAGCGCGCCGACATCAGTGAGCTACCGGATCTTCGGATCGGGCCGCTTCGGCATCCCGGTGCGCGTCGAGTGGCCCGCCGCCAGCGACAACGCCGGTGGAAGCGGCATCAAGGAATACGAGGTGCATAGGTCCGTCAACGGCGGTGCGCTCGCGCTTTACGCGGTCGTCCCGGCGTCGTCGGCTCCCGGCCTGTCGCTCGACCTGCCGAACTCGGCCATCACGTACCGGTTCTGCGTTAAGTCGAAGGACAATGGCGACAACCTGAGCGGCTTCCGATGCAGCGCGACGTTCAAGACCGTGAGCGTGAGCGAGTCGAGCGCCGCGATGCACTTCACGGGCTCCTGGTCGCTCTCGAGCTCGTCGGTGTACGTCGGTGGCAAGGCCCGCATCTCGTCGACGGCGAACTCGAGCGCTTCCGTCAGCTTCCGCGGCAACCGCGTCGGCTGGTACAGCCGGCTCGCCCCGACCAACGGGCAGGCCAAGGTCTACATCGACGGCAAGCTCATCAAGACCGTGAACCTCTTCTCGTCGACCGTGGTCGACCGGAAGCTCGTCTTCACCCACACGTGGACGGCGGTGGGCAACCACTCGATCCGCATCGTGGTGAACGGGACGTCCGGGCACCCGAAGGTCGTCGTCGACCAGATCTTCTATCTGCAGTAGTCCCTACTGCACCCCAAGCGCGACAGCGGAGGATAGCCGTTCCGCGGCTATCCTCCGTTCATGTCCGGCCGAGCCGTCGGCCCCATCTGTTCAGCGCGGTCCACGCTTCCAGTACAGCGTGCCCGTGTAGCAATGGTCGAGCTTCACGCACAGCCCACCGGTGAGGTCCCACTGGCGGCCGCCGACGTACGGGCCACGGTCCACGACTCGAGCCGTGACGATCCGACCGTTGTCGGGGTTCTTGAACGTGATCCTCGTGCCGCACGGCAGCGTCCGGTGGGCGACACCGATGAGCGTCCGGGTCATCGCCTGACCGCACGCGGTCCTCTTGCCGTAGAAGCCGGGGCCGTACCAGGACACGTTGCGGTCGAGTCGCCAGCGGGGTTTCGCGACCACGTCGGCCTTGGCCTCGGGTTGGGCAGCCTTCGGCCGAGCCTGTGGCGGCTCGTTCGCGGTGTTCGGCTCGTACAGCTTCGAGCGTTGATCCTGGGCACCCGCGGAGCGGGCGCGTGGATCCAGGGGCAAGGTCTTCGTCACCGGCCCACGGACAGCAGCGACCATCTCGACTTGCGCGGAGAGATCGACGGAGGGGGTTCGGTTCGGGCTGTGGACCCATGAACCCACCGGTCCGGGGACGGCGACCGCGGCGAACATGGCGATGAGCGCCATCCTCGCGACGACCCTTGGGCGTCGCACGTCTAGGCGACAGTACCATCGTCCCGGGTTTCGTGGCTTGCGCGGACCCCCGTAACCGCATATCGCAGACGTGACAGACTCGTGGTGTGCCCAGCCCCGACGCCAGCGTCGACCTCGAGCTGGATGGTCCGCTCGACCTCGTCCGATCGCTCGGTCCGCTCGTGCGCGGGAACGGGGATCGCACGATCCGGCTGGCCCGTGATCGGGCCTGGTGGGCGACCCGGACCGCCGCGGGGCCTGCGACCGTCCGGTTGACGCTCAGCGGGTGGGGACTCCAGGCCGACGGCTGGGGAGCGGGCGCCGATTTGGCACTGCAGCGCGTCCCGCGGCTGTTCGGAACGGGCACCGACGCCCTTGCCCAGACGGCGGACGCGCGCATCGCGGATCTGTCCCGACGGCGCCCCGGCGTCCGCATCCTGCGGACCGGCGCGGTCATGGAAGCGCTGGTCGCGGCGATCCTCGAGCAGAAGGTCACGGGGACCGAGGCCCATCGCGCGTGGCATGGCCTCGTCCGACGGTACGGCGAGCCCGCGCCCGGACCGGCCGAGGTCGGGCTGCGGCTGCTCCCCGCGCCGGCGACGCTGGCGGCACTCCCCTACTGGGCGTATCACCCGCTCGGCGTGGAACGCCGCCGGGCGGACCTCATCCGGGCGGTCGCCCGCCAAGCATCGACCTTCGAGGGGTTCGTCGACGTCCCGTTGCCGACCGCCTATGCGCGGCTCCAGGCGGTCCCGGGGATCGGGCCGTGGACCGCGGCCGAGGTCGGCGTCCGCGCGCTCGGGGACATCGACGCGGTGAGCGTCGGCGACTTCCACCTGCCGCACCTCGTCGCTTACGCACTGGCCGGGGAGCCGCGAGCGACCGACACCCGCATGCTCGAGTTGCTCGAGCCGTACCGCGGACGACGCGCGTTGGTGGTACGTCTACTGGAGCTCAGCGGGGTGCGCGCGCCGCGCTACGGACCGCGCCTGGCGCCCCGTCGCATCGAGGGCATCTAATGGGACGGACGGAAGCCGGGGAGGTCGCCATGCCGAAATTCGAGAAGTCGTCACCCGAGCTGGTCGCCCGGTTCGAGGCGACTGCGGAGCGACACCCGGAGGCGCAACGCCGCAAGATGTTCGGCTACCCGGCGCTCTTCGTGGGCGGCAACCTCGTCACCGGGTTGTTCGCCGAGTCCTGGATGATCCGCCTCCCGGACGACGACCGATCCGAGCTGCTCGCGCTCCCGGGGGCCGCACCGTTCGAGCCGATGCCGGGCAAGGCGATGAAGGGCTACGCGACGCTGCCCGACGACGTCGTGGCCGACGATGCCGCGCTCGACGGCTGGATCCAGCGGGCGATCGCCCTCGGGAAGACGCTGCCCCAGAAATGACGACGTCGGCCTTCGGATGAAGGCCGGCGTCGGGCGCGATGAAGAACGTGGTCAGGCGACCGACGCCGCCGGTGCGATGTTCTGGTTGAGCCGGAACAGGTTGGTCGGGTCGTAGCGGCGCTTGACGTCGGCCAGACGTCGATATGTCGCCTTCGGATAGGCCTCGTGGATGCGCTCGTCGCCCTCGACCTCGAGGAAGTTCGAGTAGACGCCGGTCGCTCGCGGGCGAAGGGCCTCGAAGTACTCGTGTGTCCAGGCGGCGTGGATTGGCGCCTCGGACAGGTCCTCGAACGGGGTGATGATCACGACCATCACCTTGGCGTCGCGGTGGGCGAAGGCCGTGGCGTCCGTCGGGACGCGGGCGAGTGCGCCGCCGAGGATCCGAATCTGCGTCATCGCCGCCGGTGAGCTCGGCGCGGCCATGTGGTCGAGGATGGTGTCGACCGCGGCATCGTCGAGGGAGTCCAAGAACAGCGAGCGATGCGAAGCCGGGGTCCGCTGCTCGGCATCCTTGAGCATCTCGTAGATGCCGACATACGGCATCGGCATGACCAGCTCGGCCATCGGCGTGGCCAGCGCCCGGAACGGCGCGAGTGCCGCTTGGCCCGCTTCTGGATCGCCGTCGAAGACGAACATCACCGCGAGCGTCATCTGGCCATGGATGGCCTCGGGGATGAACGGCGCGGGCGGTGCCGGCATCAGGAACGAGATGGTCGTGAGCGCCTCGGGAGCGTTGGCTGCGGCCAATTCGAGACCGCGTAGGACCTCGCGGGTCGGCGGCATGAAGAGAGCCCCGCCGAGGATGGCCGAGACGGGGTACAGCCGGAACTGGAAGCGCGTGACGACGCCGAAGTTCCCGCCGCCACCGCGCACCGCCCAGAACAGGTCTGGGTGCTCGGTCCCGCTGGCGATGACGATGCGGCCGTCGGCCGTGACGATCTCGACCGACACCAGCGCGTCGATGGACAGACCGTACTTGCGGACCAGCCAGCCGATGCCGCCGCCGAGCGTCAGGCCGGCGATCCCGACACTGCCGGTGTCACCGAACGGAGTCGCCAGGCCGTGCGCCGCGGCGGCAGCCGTGTACTCGCCGGCGCGCAGCCCTGCCTGCGCCCAGGCCAGCCGCCGGATCGGATCGATGTGGAGCCCCTTCATCTGGCCGAGGTCGAGGACGATGCCGCCCTCACTCGTGCCGTAGCCGGCAAGGCTATGGGCGCCGCCCCGGACGGCCAGCTCGAGGCCCGTCTCCCGGGCGAAGAGCACGGTCCGCGCGACGTCGGCAGCCGAGGCCGCCTGGACGATGCACAGCGGGCGCCGGTCGATCGTCGCGTTGTGGACCTCCCGAGCCTGGTCGTAGCCCTCGTCCTCGGGACGGATCACGGTGCCGCTGATGACGGCGGCGAACGCGGCGAGGTCATGGGGACCGGAGACATCGATAACGGGGATGCGTGCCAGAGCCATCGTCGAGGTCCTTTCGGTGAGCGTTGGGAGCTGGGGTGCCCAGATGCTCCATCCGCACCGTGGGACGCCGATGCGGGCAAGGGTCGCCGCCCGCGGCCCGACGGATGTCGACCCCGATGCGACGGATGACGATGCCCGACGTGGCCGGGCGCGGGGCCCGAGCCATCTCCGATGCGACGAAATCGGCGCAATTCGGGTCGAGATCCGCCGAGCCATGCAAGGAGCCGTCGCCTCGGCGGGCCGGCATGGCCGTCGCGTGCACGACGGCGCCGATCTCGAAGGCAGATGCGACGAAATCGGCGCAATTCGTGGGGGGCGACCGCCTTGAGCGCCGCCGCGACGGCCTTCGCGGGCGGGATGGGGCACACTCGTGGAGATGACCACACGCGACGAAGGCCAGGGCAGTACCGGACCGACCCGACAGCCGAAACGGAAGAGCGCCGGACGGATGGAGCGTGTGTCGCGGCCGGCCCGCGATGCCCTGGCATCGCTCACCGGCGGGATGGCCGCCGCCGCAGAACCGCTCGTCGAGCGTGTCGGCCAGGCCGTCGAGGGGGTCGAGCGGTCGATCGCCGAGGGGCCGGGCATGCGCGTCCGACGTGTCCGGCGACGTGGCGCACGACCGCTGCCCTCCCTCGAGGACGTCCACCCCGACGTGCGCCAGGCCCGCCCCGTCCAGGTCGGTCTCCGGACGATCCCGGTCGAGGACATCGCCGGGACCGCGGTCGGGGGTGGCGACCAGCGCGGCGGTGACTTCCTCCCGCTCAAGCCGTTCCGCGGCCGGAACTGGGCAGGTCGCTGGCAGCGCCTCAACCGGGCCCAGGACGCGCTCGCGATCCTGCCACCCGTCGAGGTCGTGAAGCACGGCGGTCGCTACTGGGTCATCGACGGCCACAATCGCGTGGCGCTCGCGCTCTACAGCGGCCAGCCCGAGATCGACGCCTCGATCGTCGAGCTCGTCAAGCCGGGTGAGCGGCGCAGCGAGCCCGTCCTGGACTTGGCACCGACGCTGTCGGGATCACGAACGGTGCGCACACGTGGCGAAGGTCGGGCGGCAAGCGAGGCGCTCGCGCACGAGGACCGGGTCCGTCCCGAGAAGACCAGGGACGGCGCATGACCCGGCGGCTGACCCTCGAATGGCCCGACCCGCGACCCTTCGTGCAGCGGGGCGGCGCACCGATCCGCTTGCTGGCGGCGTCGGATGTGGTCGATCCCACGCTGGACCATCCGGCGAATCGTTCGCAGCTCGGCCACATCGACGCCATCATCGGGTGTGGCGACCTCGAGCCTGACTACCTCGGGTTCCTGGCCGATGCGTTCTCGGCGCCGATCGCCTACGTCCGCGGTAACCATGACCGCGGCGGGCCCTGGGCGGGCACGCCCGCGCCCGCGCCGATCCCACTCTCCAGCGGTCGACTGACGGCTGTCGGCGGGATCACGGTCGTCCCACTCGAGTGGCCGGGACTCGGCCACGACCAGGCCCCGCGCGACGAGTTGCGCGCGTGGCTCGACGTCATGCGGGCCGAAGTGGGTCTGCTACGCCGCGGTCCGCGCGGCCGGGCAGCGCCGATCCTCGTCGTCAGCCACGCACCCCCGCGGGGCGTCGGCGACACGGCCGCCGACCCGTACCACGTCGGGTATGCGGGCTATCGCTGGCTCCTGGAAAGACACCACCCGCCGTTGTGGCTCCATGGCCACACGACGATGGCCAGCGTCCAGGACTGGCGCGACCGCCTCGGCCCCTCGACCGTGGCGAACGTGACCGGCTCGACCCTCGTGGAGCTCCTTCCACCCGCGGCGGCAGCCGCGGCCGCCTAGGCCCAGACGGCGATGGTCGATGGCCCGCCCCCACGGCGCTTCCCGATCGAGCTCGGCCGGCGGTCGCGGCCGCTCCTGCGACTCCTATTCCGGGTGAAGCCCGAGACCGCATACGTCGACCTCGGTGACGAGCTGGACGCGCGGTTCGGCTTCGGCCACGTGCGAACGCCGATCGAGAACATCGTCTCGTGGCGGATCGAGGGCCCGTGGCTCTGGATAAAGGCGATCGGCATCCGGCGCAGCATCCGGCACGGGGACATCACGTTCGGCGGTACGCCCAAGGGCGGCGTGCGCGTCGACTTCCGCGAGCCGGTGAAGGCGATGCGCTTCCACGTCCCGGCGCTGTATGTCACGGTCCACGACCTGGAGGGGCTGGCAGCGGCGCTCACCGAGCGCGGCATCCCCGGCGAGGACGCTCGCAGAGGGTCGTCGTAGGCGGACTCGGTCACCGGGCGGTCGCAACGGGGCGATGGCAATGGGCTGGAGCGTCTAGCATCGCGGCCACATGGCACTGTCCCGGTTCGACTACATCATCGTCGGGGGCGGGTCGGCCGGGTCGGTGCTGGCGAACCGTCTGACCGAGGACCCGCACACGCGCGTCCTGGTCCTCGAGGCCGGGCGATCGGACTGGCGCGTCGACCCGTTCATCCACATGCCGGCCGCGCTGACGTTCCCCATCGGCAGCGCGCTCTATGACTGGCGCTACGAGTCCGAGCCCGAGCCGTTCATGGACGGCCGGCGCATCCACCACGCCCGCGGCAAGGTCCTCGGCGGCAGCAGCAGCATCAACGGACAGATCTTCCAGCGCGGCAACCCGCTCGATTACGAGCGCTGGGCCGCTGATCCGGGCATGGAGACGTGGGACTTCGCCCATTGCCTCCCCTACTTCAAGCGTATGGAGACGGCCCTCGCGGCCGAGCCGGACGACCCCTGGCGAGGACACGACGGGCCGCTGGTCGTGGAACGGGGACCCGCCACGAGCCCGTTGTTCCGGGCCTTCTTCGAGGCCGCCCAGGAGGCCGGCTATCCCTTGACCGACGACGTGAACGGCTATCGCCAGGAAGGGTTCGCGCCCTTCGATCGCAACATCCACCAGGGCCGACGCCTGAGTGCCGCCCGCGCCTACCTGCACCCGATCCTTCGCGAGCGGGCGAATCTCGCCGTGTGGACACGGCGGTTCGTGACCCGGCTGCTATTCGACGGATCACGGGCGGTCGGGGTGGAGGTCGCGCGTGGCACCGGCAGCAGCGCGGGCGTCGAGCGGTTGATGGCCGGCGAGGTGATCCTGGCCGGCGGCTCGATCAACAGCCCACAACTCCTGATGCTGTCGGGGATCGGTGCGGCGGACGAGCTGGAGACGCTCGGCATCCCGGTCGTCGCGGACCGGCCCGGCGTCGGTCAGAACCTGCAGGACCATCTCGAGGTCTACGTCCAGTACCAGAGCCTTCGACCGGTCTCGATGCAGCCGTCGGCGACGCAGCGGTGGCGGCGGCCATTCATCGGAGCGCAGTGGATGTTCCTGCGCTCCGGCCCGGGCGCGACGAACCACTTCGAGGGGGGCGGGTTCGTCAGGTCCAACGAGGACGTGGCGTATCCGAACCTGATGTTCCACTTCCTGCCACTGGCGATCCGCTACGACGGGACGGCTGGCGCCAAGGGCCACGGCTACCAGGTCCACGTCGGGCCGATGTATTCGGACGCACGCGGGTCGCTGTCGCTGCGGAGTACCGATCCTCGCGAGCATCCCGCGCTGCGCTTCAACTACCTCTCGACGGATCAGGACCGGCGCGAATGGGTCGAGGCGATCCACGTCGCGCGACACATCCTGAATCAGCCGGCGATGGACGAGTACAACGGCGGCGAGACGTCACCCGGTCCGGCGGTGTCGACCGACGAGCAGATCCTCGGCTGGGTGGCAGGCGACGCGGAGACGGCACTGCATCCGTCGTGCACCGCCCGGATGGGGATCGATGAGCGATCCGTGCTCGACCCGCTCACGATGCGTGTCCACGGGGTCGACGGGCTCCGTGTGGTCGACGCGTCGGCGATGCCGTACGTCACGAACGCCAACATCTACGCCCCGGTGATGATGCTCGCCGAGAGGGCTGCCGACCTCATCAAGGGCGACACGCCGCTCCCGCCGGAGCCGCTCGAGTTCTACCGCCACGAGGTGTCACCACCACCGCCGATCCGCACCGGGGCAGCCGTCGGCTAGCCGTGCCCCAAAGGTCACGGTTGACGGGTCTTTCCGACCCGGCTCAGACTTTCCCTACTGCGGCCGCTGCGCGAGACGACCGGCCCGACCCCATCCACGGGTGGTGATCGCGCATCGAAGGCCGATCGGAGGAGGCCCCATGCGCAAACTCTTCGCGCCCCTCGTCGCGTTGACACTGGTCCTGGCACTGGCCGGACCGGCGGCAGCCGTCGACGACATCGATAGCTCGAAACTCCGCAAGGCCGTGACCGTCGGCGGGATCCTCGCCCACGAGCGGGTGTTACAGCGGATCGCGAACCAGAACGACGGCACGCGCGCGTCGGGGACCCCCGGCTACGACGCGTCGGCCGCGTACGTCAAGAAGACCCTCAAGAAGGCCGGCTACAAGGTGACCGAGCAATCGTTCACGTTCCCGTTCTTCCGGGAACTGGCCCCGGCGGAACTCGAGCGGGTGTCCCCATTGCCCATCGAGCCGTATGCGACCGGCACGTTCGACTTTTCGGGCAGCGGCGAGGTCACCGGGCAGCTTGTCCCGATCGACGTCGTGATCCCGCCGACCGCGGAGCCGAGCTCGACCTCCGGCTGCGAGCCTGAGGACTTCCCGGAGGCGTCTGCAACCGAGCCCCAGATCGCGCTCATCCAGCGCGGCACCTGCTTCTTCGAGGACAAGGCGCTCAACGCACAGGCCAAGGGTTACGACGCGGCGATCATCTTCAACGAGGGCCAGCAGGGACGGACGGACCTCTTCATCGGCACGCTCGGCAGCCCGGTCGACATCCCGGTCGTCGGCCTCAGCTTCGCCGATGCCAAGGAGCTGTACGACCTCACCGTTGCTGGTCGCGTCGATGTACGCGTGTTCACCTCGACTGAGGTCAATCTCAACGCCACGACCACCAACATCATCGCCGACTCACCCGGCGGAGACGCCAACAAGGTGCTGGTCGTCGGCGCCCATCTCGACTCGGTGGTCGCCGGCCCCGGGATCAACGACAACGGTAGCGGCGCCTCCACGATCCTCGAGATCGCGGAGGAGATGTCGGAGCTGAAGATCAAGCCGCGCCAGAAGGTGCGCTTCGCGTTCTGGGGTGCCGAAGAGGCGGGCTTGCTCGGGTCCGAGCACTACGTGAACACGCTGAGCGACGCCAAGCTGGCGAAGATCTTCGCGAACCTGAACTTCGACATGGTCGGCTCACCGAACTACGTTCGCTTCGTCTACGACGGCGACGGCTCAGACACGCCGGATGCGGGACCGCCCGGCTCAGCCGAGATCGAGGAGGTGTTCACCTCCTACTTCGCGTCCCAGGGCCTGGCGTCCGCACCGACCGCCTTTGACGGACGATCGGACTACGGGCCGTTCATCGCCGTCGGCATCCCGGCTGGTGGCCTGTTCAGCGGGGCCGAAGGCATCAAGACGGCTGAGGAGGCCGCCATCTACGGCGGCACGGCCGACGTAGCGTACGACGTCTGCTATCACCAGGCGTGCGACACGATCAACAACGTCAACACCGATGCCCTGTTCGAGCTCGGAGACGCGGCAGCCGATGCTGTGTTGACCCTGGCTCGCACCAAGTCCGGGTTCTTCCCTGACGGCAGTCTCCGGCAGACCGCACGGTCGGCACAGTCCGCATCGGACGTCGACTTCAAGGGGCACAGCGCCATCCGCTGACAGCGCCTCGATGGTTACCTAGCAAGACGGCCCCGTCGCTCCGCGACGGGGCCGTTCACATGCCGCGGGTCCGTTGTGACCCGCGCTAGACGCCGCTGTCGCCGGGAGCGGCATCGCCGAACGCGGCCTTGACATCATCAGAGCTCAGGTACCACAGGATCAGTGCCGGCATGAGCACCATCGCCAGGCCGATACCCGTGCCAGGGAACTGGAAGAACGCAAGGACGGCCTCGAAGACACCGATACCGGCGATGACCTGGGCGAACAACCGAGCCCATGGCTGCAGCGACCAGAGACCGAAGGCGGCGAAGAGCCAGATGATCCCCGTCCCGACGGCAAGCCAGCCCCAGAGTCCCACGGACTCATAGGCAGGCAGCTCGCCGAGCACGCCGAACCAATCGAAGCCGAGGACCCTCAGGCCGAAGAACAGGTAGCCGAGTCCCGCCAGGACTCCGAAGAAACCTAGGACCGATATGAGGATGGGCGGATTCTTCATGGGGTGAATCCCTCAAGCGCGGCCGACGCGCACGCCGTGGCGGCGAACGAGCGCCAGCTTCCATCTCCGCCTCCCTCGGCGGACGGCGCCAATACTAGACACCGGGGGAAGCCCGGAACAAGCGAACCTGCTCAGGGCGGAGTTCCGCGACGTTTCGCGACCCGAGAAGCTGCATGGTTCGGACCAGTTCAGCCCCAAGGAGCTCGCCGGCTCGCGCCACGCCCCGCTCGCCGCCGGCCATCAGGCCGTACAGGTAGGCGCGGCCAACGAGGGCGGCACGCGCTCCACACGCAACCGCCGCGACGACATCAGCTCCGCTCAAGATCCCGCCGTCCACGTAGACCTCGGCCCGATCCCCGATGGCAGCCACGATCGACGGCAGCTGCTCCAACGGTGTGGGAGCACGATCCAGCTGTCTGCCGCCGTGGTTCGAGACGACGACGCCGTCAGCACCGGCGTCCACGGCCATGCGCGCATCGTCGACCGTCTGGACACCCTTGACGACGATCGGCCCCTCCCAGTCGGCGCGGATCCAGGCGAGGTCGGCGATGGTGATCGTGGGGTCGAACACCCGGTTGATCAAGTCCGCGACTGTGCCTTTGGTCTCCGTGAAGACGGCGAATTGCAACGGTTCCGTCGTGAGCAGGTTGAACCACCATCCTGGGTGGAGGGCGATGTCGAGGACGGTCCTCGCCGACAGCGTCGGCGGGATCGTGAATCCATTGTGGATATCGCGGATCCGAGCGCCCGCGACGGGCGTGTCGACCGTCAGGACCAGGGCGCTGAACCCGGCCGTCTGGGCACGGCGAATGAGATCCCGCACGGTTTCCCGGTCGTTCCAGATGTAGAGCTGGAACCAGCGGTTCGTGTCGGGCGCCGCGGCGGCGAGATCCTCCGGCGACGTGGTCCCGAGCGTCGACAGCGCGTATGGGATGCCGAGGCGGGCCGCCACCCGTGCCACGGCGCTCTCCCCATCGTGGTGCATGAGGCGCGTGAAACCGGTCGGCGCGAAGACGATCGGCAACGCCGAGGGTCGACCGAGGATCGTCGTGGACGTGTCGACCTTCGATACATCGCGCAGGACGTGCGGGACGAATTCGATGCGCGCGTAGGCCTCGCGGGAGCGGCGCAGGCTCGTCTCGGTCTCGGCGGCGCCGTCGGTGTAGTCGAAGACCGCCCGGGGCACGTGTCGTCGTGCGATCGAGCGGAGATCCCAGATGGTCGCCGCCGACGCGAGCCGACGTTCGACCGATGAGAGACGGATCGGCCCGGTCCGCAGATACGGACGAAGCTCGTGCCAGCGTGGGACCCGTCGTCGGACCATGACGATCAGAGGACGACGCTGGCGAATCCCGTCCTGCCGCCCGCGTCGTCCGTGGGACGCCGATCGGCGCCCAGGCGACGCGATCGGTCGACCAGGTCGACGACGGAGTGGCGCCGCCCGGGCTCGGAGGAGGTGAGACCGGGCGGCGTCGGGCTGGCGCGGGTGCGGGTTTCGCTCATTCGTCTGGAAGCGTACTCCGCCGAGCCGCGGCCTCGGCTCGTGGAGTACCGGAGGCACGCCTCCGGTTGGTGTGGTAGGTTGGTAACCGGAGCCAGACCTCCGTTTCCAGGCCACCGCACGCCGTCGCTCAGGAGTCTCGTGAAGGCCTTCGCTCTCACATCGCCCAGCCAGCCCGCGGCGATCGTCGATCTTCCCCTGCCGGAGCTGGCCACGGACGGTGTCCGCATCCGAATACGCGCCGCAAGCGTCAATGGATTCGATGTCTTTCAGGCGAGCGGGATGCTGATGGCGATGATGGAGCACGCGCTGCCGGCGGTCGTCGGTCGCGACTTCGCGGGTGTCGTCGAGGCGGTCGGATCAGAGCGAACCGATGTCGCGATCGGCGACGAGGTGATGGGCTTCATCCCGAGCACCCCGCCCCTCCATGACGGGACATACGCGGAGGTCGTCGCGAGTTCGAGCGTCATCCTCGCGCGCAAGCCCGGCGGGCTGTCGTTCGAGGTTGCTGCCGCCATCCCGCTTGCCGCCTCCACAGCGCTCGACGCGGTCGACGCCGTCGACCTCGGACCGGGTGACGTCGTAGTCGTCGCCGGCGCGACCGGCGGCGTCGGATCTTTCGCCGTCCAGCTTGCCGCGCAGCGGGGCGCGACCGTGATCGCCACCGCCCGTCCCGGCGACGAGGAGGCGTTCGTTCGCCGCCTCGGGGCGTCGGACACGATCGACTATTCGGGAGGTGATGTCGCCGGATCGATTCGAGCGAAGTACCCGGACGGTGTGACGGCGCTCATCGACACCGTCAGTCGCGAGGATGCCTTCGGGCCGATGGCGGCGCTCGTGCGCGACGGCGGTCGGATCGCGACGACCCTCGGCGCAGCCGACGTCGACGCCCTTGGTGAGCGGAACGTGCGCGCCACCAACGTCATGGGCACCCCGTCGCCCGAGAAGCTGACGCAACTCGCCGAGGCAGTGGCATCGGGCTCGCTTCGGGTCGAGGTCCAGCGCACCTACCCCCTCGAGAACGCCAACGAGGCGCTCCAGGCATTCAGCAAGGGAACGCTCGGCAAGCTGGTGCTGGTAATGGGATGACGGCCGCCGCCGAGGGTCGCAACCTGCGCACCGACGCCGAGCGCAACCGCGGCCGAATCATCGAGGCGGCCACCGGAGCCTTCGCTCGGCACGGTCTCGAGGTCCCGCTCGAGGTCGTCGCGGGAGAGGCAGGCGTTGGGATCGGGACGCTCTATCGCCGATTCTCCGGGCGCGAAGAGCTCATCGGCGCCTGTTTCGAGCGGCGTCTCGCCGAGTATGCGAACGCGGCGGAGGACGCCCTCGCCGCAGCGGACGGTTGGACGGGGTTCCGTCAGTACGTCGAGCGGATCTGCGCGATGCAGGCCGCCGACCGCGGTCTTGCGGACGTGCTGAACCGCTCGCTGCCGAACGCCAAGTCGCTCGAGGCGCACCGGGCACGCGGCTACGAGCTCTCGGTGCGCCTCATCCAGCGCGCCCAAGACGAGGGCAACCTGCGCGCCGATGTCGTGGCCGAGGACCTGGCGCTCCTGTTCATGGCGAACGCCGGCGTGATCGAGGTCACGCGCGGGTCGGCGCCGGATGCCTGGCGTCGCTTCGTCGCGATCTTCCTGGACGGGCTGAGGAGCGTCGACGCCGATCCGCTTCCCCCACCGCTATCTCCGCGCCAGACGATGCGCGCGATGCGACGACTGACACGGGCCTCCCAGGCAGCAAGGAGCACGACATGACCATCGCGACCTACGCCGTGCAAGCTGGCGACGCATCCGGTGAGTATCGACCAGGGGTCTGCAATATCGGACCGGCGGAGATCGCCCGACGCCGGAGAGCCGGTCATGTCGGGCTGATCGCGACCCTCGGTCTGCTGGCGATCTTGGTCTTCATCGGTGCGCCGCCCATCACCCGCTTGTTGGTGATCCTGTCCGCCGCGGCTTCGGCCTCTGGTTACCTCCAGGCACGGCTGAAGTTCTGCGCCGGGTTCGGTTCGCGCGGCATCTTCAACTTCGGCGCCGTGGGTGAGTCGGCTCGGTCGCGGATGCCGAGGCGAGGGCGATGGATCGGCGACGATCGCGCCAGATCGGCCTGGGAGCACTCGCCGTCGGGGTCATCGTCGGGGCGGTCGCCGTACTCCTGCCGTTCTGAGCGATGGACACGGACCTCATCCTCTGGATCCTCCAGGTGCTCCTGGCACTCGCCTTCAACCTCGTGCTGGGCGTCCTTGCACTGGCGGTCGCGATCGGGCGATCCGTGGTCGCGCCGTTCTGATCGGCCTGACACCGCGGTGCCGGCGTGGGATCACGCTGAGGGCCGTGGCTCGAGGATCACGACCGCGGTTTCCCGCGGTCGGCGCGCTGCCCAGCTCTCGAGCTCCTCCTCACCGTCGTACTCGGCCCAGCGCGCCCACAGGCGAGGCCGCTCCTCCGGTGTGGCCGCACGGCCGCGGACCGCGCGCGGGCCGTCGGTCAGCTCGACCGTGGTGTCGGGGTTCGCCTGGAGATTGAGCCACCACGCCGGCTCCGCTTCGCCCCAGCCGTTCATGGCCATGGTGACCAGGTTCGGACCGTCCTCGAAGTAGCCGAGCATGGCTTGCCGCTCGCTGCCCGAGCGTCGCCCGATGGTCTTGAGCCGCATCATCCCCCACTGCTTGGGCGTCTGGCGGCGCAAACCCAACCGGCCGCGTGTGAGGGAATACATGGCGCGGTGGACCGTCCACGCAGTGCGGATGACCCAGCGCGGCGGGAGTGGCGCCCGGCGCCCGTTATCGGTGGTGGTCGGAGTGGTCATGTCGTGCCTCCTTCGGCTGACTCGTATCGGAAGACGTCGTCGAGCGTCACGTCGAATGCGTGAGCGATCTGGAACGCCATCTCCAGGGACGGCGAGTAGCGACCCTGCTCGATGGCGATGATGGTCTGGCGCGTGACGCCGACCCGCTGCGCGAGCTCTGCCTGGGTCATCTCGCCGGCCTCGAACCGCAGGCGCCGGATCTGATTGCTGACCCTCGTGGGCTTGCCCATCGGCCTAGAAGCCTCGTCGATAGGCGACGAGCTTGACCGACCGCGCCGACGACCGCCGACACGATGAAGGCGAGGTACATCGCGTTCGCGATCCAGAAGTAGTCGAACTCCGCCAGCGTCAGGACGAACGGCACGACCATGCCGACACCGAGCACCGTGCCGGCGAAGTACTCGCCGAAGCGCCCGATGTCACGGTCGCGGACGTCCGCATCGTGGCCTTCACCGTGACCCGCGACCTCGTCCGAGATGCGGCCGGCGATCTCGACCACGATGCGACCGACGATGGCGAGTGCGATGCCGATGCCGATCGACCACAGCATCGTCGGCACGTAGTCGATGTCAGCCGGTGCGGTCCCCCCGAGTTGCCCGAGGGTGATGACGAGGTACGCGGCGTACGTGACGACGATGGCGACGAGGTAGACCCATTGGCCCCTCTCCTCGTTGGACATGCATCCGCTCCGATGTAAAGAGTGTTTGACATCGGGGAATGTACGGCATGCCTTACATCATGTCAAGTATGATTTACATACAAGGTGGTTCGCGAGCCGATCCACTCGGCTCCCCGGCTCTCGAGTGGTCCTCCACACTGGGCGGGTGCCGCGTCGCCGCCGACTCCTCAGCGCGATCCAGTTCTTTCCCCGTGGCGGCTCGTCGCACGTCGCCCGCGCCCTCGCTCTGGAACTCCCGCCATACGGCTGGGATGTCACGGTCGTCTCGGGCTCGCGGACCGACCTCGAGGCGTTCGGCGACGCCGCGCGCTTCTACGCCGGCCTCGACGTCCATCCCGTGTCCTTCGACGAGGCGCTCGCATCGCCCGACCCGCTCGACCCGCCGCCGGGGGCCGCGCCGATGCACCCGTCCTACGAGGACCGTCCCGACGCTCCGGACCGGGTGTTCGCGGCGCTCGACGACGACGCCTACGAGCGTCAGGTGACGGCATGGGCGCGCGCGCTGGCCGCCGCCGGCGCCGCCGACGCCGACGCGCTGCACCTGCACCACCTCACCCCGATCCACGAGGCGGCGGCCCGCGTCGCGCCAGACGTCCCGGTCATCGGCCATCTGCACGGCACCGAGCTGCTGATGCTCGAGGAGATCGCGGGCGGGCCGCCCCAGGGCTGGACCCACGCTCACGCCTGGGCGCAGCGGATGCGCGCCTGGGCGCGCAGGTGCGAACGGCTCATCGTGCTGTCGCCCTCGGAGATCCCGCGCGCCGAGGGGCTGCTCGGCCTCGACGCGGACCGACTGGTCGTACTGCCCAACGGGTTCGACCCGCGCGTCTTCGTCCGCCGCGACGTCGATCGCGCGGCGTTGTGGCGAGACACGCTCATCGAGGCGCCGCGCGGCTGGCGTGCCGATCAGGAGGCCGGCAGTGTGCGCTACCGCGCGGAGGACCTCGCGCCGATCGTCGACGGCGTGGTGGTCCTCACCGTCAGCCGCTTCACCGCGGTCAAGCGGCTTCCCCTCCTCATCGAGGCGTTCGCCCAGGCCCGCGATCGCGCGCATGCTGCCGCCGGCCTCGTGATCCTCGGCGGCCATCCGGGCGAGTGGGAGGAGGAGCACCCCGCCGACACGATCGCCAGGCTCGGCGTGCGCGGCGTCTTCCTGGCCGGCTGGTATGACCACGTCGAGGTGCCGACGTTCTTGTCGGTCGCGGACGTGTTCGCGCTGGCCTCCGTGCGCGAGCAGTTCGGCCTCGTGCTCGTCGAGGCGATGGCGTGCGGAGTGCCGCCGATCGCCGTCGACCGCTTCGGTCCTGGCGAGATCGTCGAGGACGGCGAGACCGGCTGGCTCGTGGAGCCCGACGACGTCGACGGCCTCGCTGCCGCGCTGCTCGAGGTGATCGATGACCCGACCGAACGGGCACGCCGCGGCGCCCGCGGACACGCCGTCGCGATCGAGCGCTATGGCTGGCCCGCGATCACCCGGCGCTTCGCCGACGTGCTCGACGGCGCCGTGTAGGAATCAGCCTCGATTCAGAGGACCGTCACGCGGCAGATGATCGTTTCCGGCCGCCGCCGATCGACGACGTCATGACCGCCCTTCGCTCGCGCCCAGGGTGACGAGCAGCTCGTCCAGTTGCTCGAACGTCTCTCCCATCGCGTCCGCCGCCCCGGTGCCGGCGGCGTCGAGCGCTTCCTTCGAGGGATACAGCTCGTGCATGACCACCAATGTCTTGCCACCTTGTTCCGCGAAGGTCACCGTCGTGACGGAACCCTCGTCACTTTCCTCATTGGTCCAGACGAGGCGCGAGTGCGGTGTCACTTCCTTGTACGTGCCGAAGAACGCCGCCTGTGAGTCCCCCTGTGCGAACTCCAAGCGGTACCTGCCCCCGACACGAACATCCATCTCGCAGGAGAGCAGAGACATGCCCATCGACGCCGGCACCCACCACTGCCTGAACAGCTCGGGCTTGGTCCAGGCCTCGAACACGAGGCGCGCCGGGCCGTTGAACGTTCGCCTGACGACGAGCTCACGCTCGGACTTCCGCTCCACCGTCGTTCGGTTCTTCATCGGGACAACCTCACGGTCTCTTGTTGCGTCCATCGACCTTCTCCTTCCGTTTCAATGCCTCGACAACGTTGTCCAGCTCTTCGAAGCGTGCGTCCCAGAGCCGGCGATACCTCTCGATCCATTCCGTCTCTTCCTCTAGTCGGCGCCGGCTCAGCCTGCAGGTCCGCACCCGCCCGACCTTCTCGGTGGTGACGAGATCGGCCTGCTCCAGGACCAGGACATGCTTCCTCATACCCGTGAGGGTCATGTGGAACGTCTGGGCCAGATCCGTGATCGACGCGTCGGCACGTCCGAGCTGCTCCAGAACGCCGCGTCGGGTGGCGTCCGAAAGTGCGGCGAAGGAGGTATCAAGTCGACCACTCATATACTGAACCATACGGTTCAGTATGCACAAACGTATCTGCGAGTGCAATGGGGCTCCACCCCAGCGTGAGCCACCGCTCCGCCAGCGTGCCGGAATGTCAGCCGAAGACGAGGGCTACCGAGGCGTCCGCGTCGGGATAATGCCTGGAAGCACAGGGAGGTTCTCCATGCAGACCCGCTCGTTCCCCTCCGCCCCTGATGGCCGCTCCCCTGCCGGCGCCGAGATCCGGTACCTGATGGAAGGCGAGACCGGCGGCATGATCCACTCCACCGTCCCGCCAGGTCAGGTGAATCGGGCGACCGTCCACGCCACGGTGAGCGAGTTCTGGCATGTTCTCTCGGGCGAGGGGCAGATCTGGCGACGAGACGCCACGGGTGAGGAGACGACCGTTCTGGGGAGAGGCGTTTCCATCGACATCCCCGTTGGGACGGAATTCCAGTATCGCTGCACCGGTGTCGACTCACTCCAGTTCCTCTGCATCACCATGCCGCGCTGGCCCGGCGACACGGAGGCGACGGTCATCGAGGGGCCCTGGAAACCGACTGCTCCCGAAGGTTGACGACAGCGTCACCCGGCGCGGTACGCATCGACCTTGGTAGGCCTGCACGTTCCGACTTCGGGCTCAGGCAGGATCAGCCCGGCGCAGGCGCTCGAGCTCGCGCCGGAGACGCTTGCTGGGCCGGCCCTCCCCGCGTACGGGCGAGATCGCCGGCCCGGTCGGCCGCGCCACCGGCGGGCTGTGATCCACGTAGCAGGTCGCGGCGACGGCGGCTCCGACACGCGACTCGATCGGCCGCACGACTTCGACGAGACGCTCGCGATCTGTGATGAACGCCTGCACCCGATCGCCCGCCCGAACCTTCGTCGACGGCTTCGCCGGTGATCCATTCACGATGACGTGGCCGCCCTCGCACAACCGGGTCGCCAGCGGGCGGGTCTTCGCGAGACGCACCGCGCACAACCAGCGATCGATACGAGTCTCGTCGGTAGCGCGGGGATCAGTCACGCGATCAAGGATGGCATGAGCCGAGAAGGCGCCGCCGCGATCGGTGCTGTCTCGAGAATGGTCGGGGCGAGAGGATTTGAACCTCCGACTTCATCGTCCCGAACGATGCGCGCTACCAGGCTGCGCCACGCCCCGACCGTAAGTGCTCGTTTGACAGAGCCTGCGGATGATAGCAAACCGCCCGACGAAGCGGCCAGAGCCGCCCCGCCGGGCGCGGATGTCGTCGAGGCCGATCTAGTTCGGGGTCAGCCAGACCGGGTAGTCGCGGATGTCCTCGGGGCTGCCGTCGACGGCCGAGCCGAAGTACACCCGCAGCGTCCCCCACTGCGCCTTCGGGACGTCGTACTGCAACGTGACGTCGAACGTGCCGCGGCAGCCGGTCCCGCAGGTGGCCATCGTCATCTTGTCGACGAGGACCTTGCGCGCGCCGTCCAGCAACGCGACCCGGAAGGTCGCCTCGAAGACGTTGGCCGTGCCGGTGATTCGCGCCGGGTTGTTGGCCGCGGCACCGAACGCGGGCCGGTCGACGAAGATCGACGGCATCAGGTCGTCGAAGTCCCTGCGCGCCTGCGGGCCGTCGAGCACGATGCCCTCGGAACCGAACGTCGTGACCGTCCGACCCTCCACCTTGAACAGGACGGCGCGGACCGTCGGGAACTGGGTGAGCGTGAACACCACCTGCCCGAGGCGATACATCCCGGATGCGCTGCCGCCACCCGATTCGAACTGGCTCGAGAGGTCGACCGTGGCGACGCCGTCCTTGATCGACAGCCCCAGCACCCTGGTCCCGGCCGGGATCGCGCTCGAGAGCTGCGAGTAGTCGTCGAGGATCGACTTCGGGTCGAGCAGGGCGGTCATCGCCGCACGAGCGACGCCGGCCGACTTGGGAACGTTCCGGAGCGTCGGCACGAGCCCTTCGACGCCGGGGGCGCCGTCGAGGACGTAGTAGGCGCGGACGACCATCGTCTCGACCGGTGTCCGCGGCGATGGTGACCCGCTCGGCGGGGTCGACGGCGGGGTCGACGCAGGGCTCGATGGCGACCCCGACGGCGAGGCGGAGGGGGACGGCGGGATCGACGGGGTCTCGTCGGACGGGCCCGGATCGATCGACGGCGCCGCGGTCGGTGGCACGCTCGGCACCTGGCCGAGCCCACCCGACGACGTGCAGGCAGCGGAGACGATGAGGAGACCGGCGAGCGCCGGGATGAGGAAGCGGTGACGGTCGGTGGCCATGATCGGATGGGCTCCTGGTGCGGTGCTCAGGACCGTAGCCTCGCGGACCTACGTCGCAGCCACGTCTCGCGCACGTAACGATCCGGCAACGTCCCTGGGCAGGACGAGCTCGAGCCTGAGTCCGCCGCCCTCGCGGTTCATGGCCTGGAGGTAGCCGCCCATCAGCGCCGCATGCTCGGCGGCGATCGCCAACCCGAGCCCGGAACTGCCGCCCGATCTCGACGGGTCGACTTTCGTGAAGCGGTCGAAGATCATCTCGAGCCGATCCTCCGGCACACCCGGACCGCGATCCGACACGGCGACCACGATCTCGTCGCCCCGGTCGTCGAGCTCGATCTCGACGTCGGTGTCAGCGGCGTGCTCGCGCGCGTTGTCCAGGAAGTTGCCGAGGATCCGCTCGAACCGGCGTTGATCGACCTCGATCATCACGGGCTTCGGCGGCGCGACGAAGGTCGCCTTCGGCGAGCGGGCCGCACGGATGGTCTCGATCAGCCGGGCGAGGTGCACCCGCTCGAGCGCGACTTCCTCGGCCTCGGCGTCGAAGCGGGACAGCTCCATGAGCTCCTCGACGAGGTTCCGCAAGCGGGCGACATCGTTCACCAGCAGCTCCGCCGCGCGACGCGTCTCGGGCGGCATCTCGTCAAGGTGCTCGCGGACGATCGAGGCCTCTGCGACCAGCGCCGTGACCGGCGTCCGCAGCTCGTGCGCCACGTCGGCCACGAACCGGCGGTTCTGGTGCTGGGAGGCCTCCAGCCGTCGGATCGACTCCGCCAGCGTGTCGGTCATCCGGTTGAACCGGTCCGCCCACGTCCCGAACTCGTCGTGCGACGTCACCGGCACGCGCGCGAGAAGGTCGCCGCGTTCGATTCGTTCGGCGGTGTGGCCGGCCTCCTCGATCGGGGCGAGGATGCCCCGCGCGACGACGCGCGCCGTCAGCAACGCCAGGACCACCAGCAGGACCGTGCCCACGAGGAGCACGCCGCGGAACTGACCCACCGCCGCCGAGATCTCCGACACGTCCCGCACGAAGTACACCGCCAACCCACCCCCCGGCGCCAGACCGCCGACCACGAGCGACGGCTTGCCGGCGACGTCCAGCCAGGCGTAGGCGAGCTCGCCACGGCCGACCCGTTCCGGGACGTCAGGTGGCAACCGCGAGAGCAGGTCGCCCAGGTCGTCGCTCGACTTCACGCTCTCGCCGTCACCCAGGTCGATGACGGATCCGACGTCCCGTTGCCGGAACGTATCTGTGAGGCCGCTGCGCACGATGTCGTCGACGGTCGGCTCGTCGGGCAGCTGGCGGCCCGGGACCGTGACGGTCAGATCGAACGTCGCCTGCGCCGCGGCGTCCTGCAGTGCCTGCTGATGGAGGCGGGCATCGACGAAGACCGACGCGCCGACCCCCAGCACGACCGCGGTGACCGCCACGAGCAGGATGAGCGCACCGGCCAGTCGAGCCCGCACGCCTCTCGGCCAGCGCATCAGCTCTCCTAACGAGCGGCTTTGTAGCCCGCGCCGCGGACCGTGAGGATGAGCTCGGGCGAGCTCGGATCGGTCTCGATCTTGGCGCGCAACCGGCCGACCGCCACGTCGACGAGGCGTGAATCGCCGAGGTAGTCGTAGCCCCAGATGCGATCCAGCAGCGTGTCACGAGCGAGCACCTGGCCGGGGTGGCGGGCAAGGTCGACGAGGAGGTCGAACTCGGTCCGGGTCAACGGGATGTCCTCGGTGGTGCCGGCGCGGGTCACGCTCCGTCCCGCGACATCGATCACGAGGTCGCCGAGTCGGAGCGGCGCCGCATCCTCGCCGTCGTCGCGTCGAGCGCCGCGCCGCAACGCCGCCCGGACACGGGCCACGAGCTCGGGCACCTCGAAGGGCTTGCGGACATAGTCGTCGGCGCCGGCCTCGAGACCGACCACGACATCGATCGTGTCGGCCCGGGCGGTGAGCATCACGATCGGCACCGTGGAGCTGCGGCGGATCTCGCGGGCGACCTCGAGGCCGTCCATCCGCGGCAGCATCACGTCGAGCAGGATCAGATCGAACTCCGCGGCCGCGAACCGATCGAGTCCGGCCCGACCGTCATCGGCGGTGTCGACCGTGAAGCCGGCGTTCCGCAACCCGATCGCGGTCACCTCACGGATCGACGGGTCGTCCTCGACGAGCAGGATCCTGGCGTCCACGCCGCGGAGTATGCCCTAGGCCCCGGCCGTCTCCGCGCGGTCCGTCCGGATCGGGAGCGTCGTCAACGCCGCCGCCAGGAATGAGGCAGCCATCAGCCCGAAGACGACCGGGACACCCTGCTCCTCGCCGAGCGTCTCGATGACGACGCCGTACAGCGCCGTCCACAGCGAGCCGACGCCGAACGCCAGCGTGAAGTACAGCGCGTAGGACGCATCCCGAGTGGCCGGCGGCGCGATGTCGGCAAGAAGCGCCTGGAGCTGGGGCGACTCCGCGAACGAGAACAGGCCCATGATCACGATGCCCGCCCACAGCCAGATCAACGACGACCCGGCGAAGATGAAGACGCCGAAGCCGATCGCGCCGCCAAGGTAGGCGAGGATGATCAACGGCTTGCGACCGAACCGGTCCGACAGCCAGCCGGCGAGGAGCGGCATCGGCACGCTGAACACGATCAACGCCCCGTACATCAAGCCGGACGTGGCGGCGTCGAGGCCGATCACGCGGGTCAGGTAGATCAGCGCGAACAGGTTCACGACCCCGAGCCCGCGGCCGCCACCGCCCAGGACCGAGGTCAGGAACACCCAGCGCAGGTCGCGGTCGGCCACGACCCGCCGCAGTGCGTCGATGCTGCTGCCGCCGGCCCGGGCAGCTGCCCGGTCCGTGCCGTGCTCCCTGACAAGCGCCAGGATCCCGAGCGCGATGACGACCGCGGCGGCGCCGAACACGATCGACACGCCGCGCCAGCCGATCAGGGCGATGAGCGGTGTGCCGATGACCGCCACGACCACCGTCCCGACGTTGCCGCCGGCGATGTGGGCGCTGATCGCGAAGCCGCGGCGCTCCGGGGGGTACTGCTCGGCGAGCAAGCCGTTGCCGACGGGATGCTGGGGTGACCCGCCGATACGGGCGACGATGTTCGGGATCGCGAACGTCACGAAGTTCGTCGCGAGCGACATCACGGCGAACCCGCCACCGAACAGGATCCCGCCCAGACCAAGCAGCCGGCGGCGGGAGACTCGACGGGTCAACTCGGCGTAGCTGAGCTGGACGAGCCCCGACGCCATCGCACCGGCCGCGGCCAGGAACGCCACCGACTGCACGGTCACGCCGAACTCATCGATGATCGCGAGGAAGATCAGCGGCAGCAGGACCGCGAACGCGTGGTTGACGGCATGCGCGATCGACAGCAGGCCGAGCGATCGACCCGGCCGCACATCCATCACGCTGCCATGATGCCGGAAGCGTGCCGCGCCCCTGGCTCCTCAGCGCAGGTCCAGCACCTCGACGACCGCGCTGACGGTCAGCCCCGGTCTCGGGCCACCGAGCAGCACATATGCCCTGTCCCCAAGGACCACAGCACCCAGCCCGTGTCGTGGCGCGGTCAACCCGGGGAGTGTCGTCGTCCCGGCCGCCGCGACGCACTCGACGTCGGCGAACGTCCCGTTCGGCCCTTCACCGCCGACGACGCAGTCCCCGAGAGCGCCTGCAGCGAACGCCGCGACACCTCCGCGCGGCGTCGGCAGGTCGGGCCCGCGACCGACCTCGCCGGCCTCGGACACGACATCCACCACGCCCAGGTTGCCACCGGCATCGCGGCCGGCGAGGAATGCGACGGATCCGATTTCCGACGACGATGCCGCGAGATGCTCCCGCGGTCGGCTGAGCGTTGCGACGGGTCGCCACTCGCCGCCGTCGAGGATGAAGACCTCGGCCGACACGCCGGACGGACCCACCCCACCGCCGTAGAGGATCGCCTCGCGACCGTTCCACGCTGCCGCCCCGGCAGCGCGAGGTTCGGGCAGCGGCTCGGCGGGCGACCACACGCCCGCATCCGTGTCATCGAGACGCCAGACGGCGGCCGTCGGGCGGTCGAAGCCGTTGCCCGTGTACCCGCCGATGAGGAACAGCGCAGCCCCATCGGACACGAGCGCCGAGTGGTGGACCGGCTCGGGCAACGGTGGCGACTCTGCCCAGGCATCACCGACCGGGTCGTAGACCACGAGGTGGGCCACCGCGCGACCCCCCTCATCGAGACCGCCGGCCACCCAGATGCGACCCTGATGCGCAGCCGCAGCCACCTCCGTCAGGGCGATGGGTGCAGCGTCGGCGCGCACCCAGCCCGACTCGCCCGGTCCCGCGGTCCGGCCCGGGTGATCCTGGAAGATCCCGATCCGGCGGGGATCGGTCGCGATGACGAGTGACAGCAGGCCCAACGCGAGGACGATGCCCAGCAGGAGGATGCCGCGCAGGCGAGGCGGGCCGCGCCGGCGTCCGGTCACCGACCGCCGCACACGCGGCGTGGAATCAGGTCCGACCCGATCAGTGCTTCTTCGGCCGCTCGTACAGGTCTGCGCGCGGGTCCGTCGAGTGTCGCCCGTGGCCGGCCTCGGGCGTCTTCTTCGGGAGCACGTACAGGATCATCAGGGCGATCGGACCGAGGATGATCCCGAGGATCGCCCAGGTCACGGCGCTCCGGCCGAAGCCCGGCGCCATGCGGTACGCGTAGATCGCGCATACGACCCAGACGACCGCACCGAGGATGAACAGCCCGGTACCGAGGAGCGGATCCATGGGGTGCCTCTAGCTAGAACTCGTCGAGATAGCGGTCGACCTCCCAGTCGGACACCTGCGTACGGTACTCGTCCCACTCGGAGCGCTTGGCGTCGACATAGTGGTTGAAGATATGGTCGCCGAGGGCCTCGCGAACCACCTCGTCGCGCTCGAGCTCGTCGAGCGCCTCGCCCAGTGTCCCGGGCAGCTCGCGGATGCCCTTCTCGGCGATCCTGGCGGCGTCCATCTCGAAGAGCGATTCTTCGACCGGGTCGGCGAGGGTCATGCCCTTCTCGACGCCATCGAGGCCGGCGGCGATCATCGCGGCGAACGCGAGATACGTGTTCGACGACGGGTCCGGGCAGCGCACCTCGGCGCGCGTGCCCTCGACCGACTTGCCGGGCGAGACCATCGGCACGCGGATCAGCGCCGAGCGGTTCGTCCGCCCCCAGGTCAGGTACGTCGGTGCCTCGTAGCCCGGCACGAGCCGCTTGTACGAGTTCACCAGCGGCGCCAGGACCGCGATCATGCCGCGAGCGTGGGCGAGGATGCCGGCCATGTACGAGCGGGCCACATCGGACAGCCCGTATGGATTGGCCGGGTCGGCGAACGCATTCCGGCTGTCAGCGATCGAGTACAGCGACTGGTGGGTGTGCATGCCCGAGCCGTTGATCCCGTGGATCGGCTTGGGCATGAACGTGGCGTACAGCCCGTGCTGCTGGGCGATGGCCTTCAGGGCGAACTTGAAGGTGATGGCGTTGTCTGCCGTCCGCAGCGCGTCCGAGTACTCGAAGTCGATCTCGTGCTGGCCGACCGCGACCTCGTGGTGGGCCGCCTCGACCCGGATGCCGAACGCCTCGAGCGCGTCGACCATGTCCTGCCGGATCTCCTGGGCGAGGTCGGTCGAGAAGTCGAAGTAGCCCGCCTGGTCGTGCGGCAGCGGCTCGATCGCCCCGTCCTCGCCGCGGCGGAACAGGAAGAACTCGAGCTCGGGGCCGGTGTTCACGACATACCCGAGCTTCTGCGCGCGCTCGACCTGGCGCCGCAGGACGCGACGCGGGTCGCCGACGAATGGCTCGCCGTTGGGCGTGAAGACGTCGCAGATGACGCGGGCCGTGCCACGCGGGCCCGAGCCCGGCTGCCACGGGATCTCCGCGAACGTGTCCATGTCCGGCATCAGGTACTGGTCCGACTCGGCGATGCGGGTGAACCCCTCGATCGACGACCCGTCGAACCACGTGCCGTGCTTGACGGAGCCCTCGAGCTGATGGATCGGGATCGTGACGGCCTTGACGTGGCCGATGATGTCGGTGAACTGGAGCTGGATGAAGCGGATGCCGCTCGACTTGGCGGTCTGGATCTTGGCGGTCGCGTCGGGGGCGGACTCGGGTCGGGTGGCGACGGTCAACGGAACCTCCTGTGGGGTAGAGCAAGGATACGCCCGGCTGCGGACACAGCCGGGCGTGATCGGGTTCGGCCTTGCGGAGTGCTACATCTCGCTGTAGAGGTAGAACTCGTACGGGTGCGGCCGGAGCTGGACTTCCTTGGCACCGGCCCGCTTGAAATCGAGCCACGCCTCGACGACGTCCGGCGTGAACACGTCACCGCGATAGAGGAACTCCTGGTCGGCCTCGAGGGCGTCGAGCGCCTCCTCGAGTGAGCCCGGTGTGCCGTCGATGCCGGCCTTCTCCTCCGCGCTCATCTCGTAGATGTCGCGATCGATCGGGGCGGGCGGCTCGATCTTGTTGATGACGCCGTCGAGCCCGGCCAGCAGCTGGGCGCTGAATGACAGGTACGGGTTGCAGGTCGGGTCGGGCGACCGGAACTCGAGCCGGCGGGCGCCGGGCGTCGTGAAGTAGGTCGGGATGCGGATGCAGGCGGAGCGGTTGCGCTGCGAATAGACGAGGTTGATCGGTGCCTCGTAGCCCGGCACCAGCCGGCGATACGAGTTGGTCGTCGGCGCGGCGAAGCCAAGCACCGCCTTGGCGTGCTTCAGCAGACCGCCGATGTACCAGCGCGCCGTGTCTGACAGGAGCGCATAGCCCTTCTCGTCATAAAAGAGGTTGGTGCCGTCCTTCCACAGGCTCTGGTGGGTGTGCATGCCCGACCCGTTGTCCCCGAAGACCGGCTTGGGCATGAATGTCGCGACCTTGCCGGCCGACCGGGCGACCTGCTTGACCAGGTATTTGTAGCGAAGGACCTTGTCGGCGGTCTCGACCAGGGTCCCGTAGCGGATGTCGATCTCGGCCTGACCCGGACCGCCGACCTCGTGGTGCTGGACCTCGACGTCGATGCCGGACGCCTGGAGCGCAAGCACCATCTGGCTGCGCAGGTCCTGGAGGGTGTCCATCGGCGGGACCGGGAAGTAGCCCTCCTTGGGCCGCGGGCGGTGGGCGAGATTCGGCGTGCCATTGCGACCCGAGTTCCAGACGCCCTCGTCAGAGTCGATCTCGTACATCGACTTGTGGCCGGACGTCTCGAAGCGGAGGGAGTCGAAGATGTAGAACTCCAGCTCAGGGCCCCAGAACGAGGTCGTCGCGATGCCGCTCTCGGTCAGGTAGCGCTCCGCCTTGCGGGCGATGTAGCGCGGGTCGCGGCTGTACGGCTCCCGGCTGCCGGGCTCGACCACGTCACAGGTGAGGATCAGCGTCGTGACGTCGAGGGTCGGGTCGACGTAGGCCGTCGTCGGGTCGGGCATCAGCAGCATGTCCGACTCGTGGATGTGCTGGAAGCCACGGATGCTCGAGCCGTCGAACCCGATCCCGTCGATGAACAGGTCCTCACCGAGCTCCTTGACCGGGATGCTGAAGTGCTGCGACTGCCCGGGTAGATCGACGAAGCGCAGGTCGACCATCAGGACGCCCGTCTCGCGAGCGAGCGACATGACGTCGGAGACGGTCGTGGTGGGAGTGGCGACGCCGCTAGGGATCCGCTCGAGGGTGGTCATCGCGATGGTGGTCCTCCGTCCGCTTTGTGCATCCCGCACGGAAGCGCGGGCATACACCTCGGGAGGACACGGTATCAGGCGACCGGGTTGCGGTTCAGCACCGAGGTCGGCGCCATTTCTTGTGCATTTTGCATGACCTTGACGGCAAGCATCAGCGCCACCCGAAGATCCGGATCGGACAGGTCCCAGTCGCCCCGGGCCTCCAGCCGCTGCACGCGGTACGCGACGGTGTTGCGGTGCACGCCGAGACGCGCGGCCGCCTCGGCCAGGCTCGGCGACGACAGCACCGCGGCCAGCGTATCGATCCGTTCGCGCTGGGCGTCATCGCGGCCGACCAGGATCGGGGCGAGGAGTTCGCGCGCCTGGCGGATGCCATCGGGCAGGTTGCGGACATTGCCGAGCAGGAGGTAGGCGGGCAGCCGCGATGCCCGGACGATCCGCGGCGGATCGGGCAGCAGGTCGGCGGCTTCGAGCGTGGCGCGCGCCGCGGCCTCGGCCGCCGGCCGTGCCCCCGGCTCGCTGAACGGCCGGCTGACGGCGATCGTCCGGCCGAGGAATGTCGCGAGGCGGTTCGCCGTCTCGAGGCCATCAGGATCGTCGGCCGGCGCTGCCGCGACCAGGCGGAGCTCGAGGCTCTCTGAGCTGCCTCGCAGCAGCAGCCGGCGCGGCGACATCAGGAGGTGGAGCTCGGCGCGGGTCTCCTCGCGGGCCGCGATGTCGTCCGGACCGTCGGAGGAGCGCTGGGCCGCCAGCATCACGACCCACGGTGGCCCGTCGGCGGGGAGCGGGTCGCCTCGACGGGTCTCCTCGCGGGCCTGGCGAACGGCCTCATCCCGGGCAAGCTCAAGCGCGAGCAGTGCCGCCACACGTTCCGCTGCGATTCGGTCGAGTTCGTTCGGCGGCTCATCGCCGAGGAGGATCAACCGACCGCCGGTGCCGGTCTCCCCGGCCGGTGCCTGGATGTCGACCCTGAGCGCACCCGCGCCCGCCGGCCGGGCGAGGTAGCTCGCGACCGCGGCGGCGGCGGCCGGCAGGTCGGCCGGAGCGTGGATCGCGATCGGGTCGCCCCGGCGGCCCTCGATGACCACGGCCCGACCGAGGAACGCGCCGATCGTCGCCGCCTGCATGTCGAGCCCGCGACCGAGCAGCGCGAACCGGGCGAGCTGCGCCTCCAGGTCCGCGGCGCGGCGATCGAGCTCGGCGCGTCGGTTGACGAGGAAGCCGATGACGCTTCGTTCGAGCGCGACCGGGTCGACCCGGCCGAGCGTGGAGGGCTGTCAGACCGGCCGTGGCGGCGGCATCGCCGAGCGCCGACAGCCTGTCGTTGCCTGCATCCCCTTCCACCAGGAGGACGGCCGGTACCCGGGCGTGGACGAGCGCGACGATCAGGTCGTGGATCTCGGCTGGCCCGGGCGCCACGACGGCCAGGGCCGGGGCCGGGATGATCGCCAGGTCGCCCGTCTCGAGGGCGTCGAATGCCGGCACCCTCGGCTTGAGGACCCGCACCCAGCCGACCTCGCGCTCGCCCCGCTCGGGGGCCAGATCGTCAGCCGCGACCGGTCGTGCGGTCGGGAACAGCGCCCGATGGAGATCGTGGAGCGCGGTCACACGCTGGCCGGGCGGCGGACCCTGACCAGATCGTCGAGCAGCGCCCCGAACTCGCGCTCGACATCGACGTAGCGGTCGGCACGGAACACCAACCCGAGGCGGCCGTCGGTCGTGAGGCGAGCCCAGACCCGGCGGCGGGGCCGGTAGAAGGTGATGGTGATGCCGGCGATGAGGCTCAGGAACGCCGCCCACACGATGCCCTGGCCCGGGTCACGTTTGGCGATCACGAGGGTGTACTCCCCGAAGTCGGCGAGCGCGACCGATATCCCGAGGGCATCGGACACCTTCTCGTCGCCGACGCGCAGGCGGACAGCATCGAAGTTCTGGACCTGGTCCGTTCCGTCCGCGTCGGTCCCGACGATGCGGTAGGGCAGCACGACGAGCACGCCCGCCCCCGCGTCGTCGCGCCCGAGCAGCAGTTGCAGACCAAGGTCGCGGCCGGGGACGGCCATCGTCTCGTACGGCGCTCCGCCGGCCGAACCGAGCATGGGCACCTTGGCGTCCCACAGCGGCGCGCCGTCCGTGTCCTTGACCACGATGTGCGGTGCCGGCCCGAACCCGTTCTGGTGGAACGTGTAGCCACCGACACCGAGGGGGTCGTTGACCCGGATCGTCTTGCGCGCGACCTCGGAGCCGTTCTGGAAGACGGCGAGGTCGGTCGTGAAGTCGGTCGGCATGCCCGTCTCGAAACCCGGGGCCTCGAAGTCGTTGTTCTTGACTAGCATCAGGTCGCTGGACCCGATGTTCTGGACCGTACGCGACTCGCCTTCCGGGATGACCAGCCCGAGCTCGTCCCCGAACCGCGACGTCACCGCCGCAGCCAGGAGGAAGAGGATCAGGCCCAGGTGGGTGAGCAGGGTCGCCATCTTGGTGAACTGGTGGCGGTCGCCGTAGACGTATCTCGTTCCTTCCGCGCCGGCCTCCTCGCGGACATGGAAGCCACGGGCACGGACGACGCCGGCAAGGTCTTCGCCGGCCACGCCGGTCATCGCCGCGCGGTCGGGCAGCCGCGGATCGAAGAACGGCTCGGGCTGGACGACGCGGACCGCGGACACGTCCCGCCACAGCCGCGGTGTCCGGTCCAGCGTGCAGACCACGATCGAGATCACCAGCACGACCAGTGCAAAGCCGAAGATCGGCGACGTGAAGATCGCGAAGGCGCCGAGGCGCTCGAGGACGTTGACGATGCCCGGGCCGAGGACCGGGTCGTACCGGATGTGGATGGCCTCGATGGCCGTCGCGTAGTCGGCCGGTGACCTGGACGCGAAGCCCGGTAGCTGCTGGAGGGTCATGCCGATCGCGGCCAGGGTCGACAGGAAGATGATCTGGGCGACCGCGAAATCGACCGATGTCAGCAGCCGCCAGATACCCCGCCCGACCTGTGCGAACGGGTTCGTGGGCGCCCCAGCGGCGCTCGCCGCCTGGACGGCGGCCGGTGTCGCCACGGGAACGACCTAGACGCCGACCGGAGCGCGCCGCGCGGCGCTGCGCGCGACCTCGAGCGCAGCGGCGAAGTCGGCCTGCAGGTCCTCTATGTCCTCGAGGCCCACGGACACGCGCAGCAGACCCGGGTTGATGCCCGACGCGATCAGCTCGTCCTCCGAGAGCTGGCGCTGGGAGGTCGATGGCGGGTGGACGACGAACGTGTGGACGCTGCCGAGCGAGGCGGTCAGCTCGGGGAGGGCCATCGCATCGATGATCGCCTGACCGGCCTCGCGACCGCCCTCGACGTCGAAGGCGAGCATCCCGCCGGAGACGCCGTCGCGGAACTGGCGGACGGCGACATCATGCTGTGGATGGCTGGGAAGACCTGGATACAGGACGCGGATCACGCCATCCTGACGCTCGAGCCACGCCCCGAGTGCCGCGGCATTCCCGGAATGGCGCTCCATCCGCACGCCCAGCGTCAGCAGTCCGCGCAGGACGAGGAACGCATCGAAGGGGCCGATAGTGCCGCCCGTGTCGTTCTGGAACGCCTCGACCTGACGGACCAGGTCGGCGCGGCCGGCGACGACGCCCGCGATGACGTCGCTGTGGCCACCGAGGAACTTGGTCGCCGATTCGATGACGAGGTCCGCGCCGAGGTCGACCGGCCGGCAGACGTAAGGCGAGGCGAACGTGTTGTCGACCAGGTAGGTCGCCCCGTGCTCGTGCGCGAGCCGAGCGACCGTCGCGTGGTCGGTCACCACGGTCGTCGGGTTGGCGATGGTCTCGGCGTAGACGACCGTCGTCGGTGCCGCCGCGATGGCCGCGGCCACGGCGGTGTTGTCGGTCATGTCGACGAGGTCGACGCGGACTCCGAACCGCGTGAAGATGTCGCTCAGGAGCTTGCGGGTCGAGCCGTATGCCGCCAGCGGACCGACGATCCGGTCGCCCGCTTTGAGTCCCGAGCCCAGGGCCGCGTGGACGGCGCCCATGCCCGAGGCCAGCGAGGTGCCGGCTTCCGCTCCGGAGATCTCGGCGAAGGCATCGCCCAGGGCGCGGCTGGTCGGGTTGGAGAGGCGCGTATACGAGTACCCGGCCCGTGCGTCGCTGACGACGTCGGCCAACTCCTCGGCGTCGGTCGAGGTGAACGTTGCGGTCTGGTAGATCGGCACGGTGGTCGGCCGCTGGTTCACGGCCGGCGTGCGCGACGCCGCGCGGATGGCGCGGGTCGAGAAACCCTTCGGATCCCGGTCGGTCATGGCCGCGATGCTACACCGCATGGCGTCGGCGGCCCTACGGTTGACGAGGCGCAGGGACGGGAGCACAGTCAGGGCGAACAGAGGTCATCGCATGGATCTCGCGACCATGATCGTCGTGCTCCTCGTCGGCGCCGCCCTCGTCGGCTGGCTTGCCGCAGCGCGCGACGGCCGCGCGCTCGAGGCGTTCGGTCTGGGGTTCATCGGCTACCGCTCGTACGGGTGGCCGCGTGGGGTCCAGGAAGAGGACACGGTCCACTTCGACTTCACTGAGCACCCCGAGCGGGATGCCGCGGGCCCGAGCGCATCCGATGGCGGCCCCCAGGCCGAGTTGATCGAGCTCGATCGTCCACCTGAGGATGTCTCCGTCAGCCGCCTGCACTAGTCCTCCGCGTCGCGCGCGAGGAGATCGCCGGGCCGCGACGACGGTTTGTGCTTCGCTCCTACAAATCGCGGTGCTACGCTGCGGGCGCGGGTGGACTGAGGGTTTCGGAGGAGGATCCGGCGGTGGGCGACGCGTTCTTCACGGAGGTCACCGAGCCGATCCGGTTCGAGGGTCTCGACTCGACGAACCCGCTCGCCTTCAAGGTCTACGACAAGGACCGGATCGTGCTCGGAAAGCGGATGGAGGAGCACCTCCGACCCGGCGTCTGCTTCTGGCATTCGTTCGCCTGGCCTGGCCTCGACATGTTCGGCATCGGGACACTGGACCGGCCCTGGCTCGCGGGCACCGGCGACCCGATGGCCGACGCCCGGACCAAGATGGCGGTCGCCTTCGAGTTCTTCTCGAAGATCGACATCCCCTACTACTGCTTCCACGATCGGGACGTCGCGCCGGAAGGCGACACGTTCGCGGAGTTCCGCGCGAACCTCGATGCGCTCGTGGACGACGCCGAGAGGTATCAGGACGACACCGGCGTGCGGTTGCTGTGGGGAACGGCCAACCTGTTCACCCATCCGCGCTACCAGGCCGGAGCCGCGACCAACCCGGATCCTCTGGTCTTTGCCTATGCGGCCGCCCAGGTCAAACACATGCTCGAGGTCACCCACCGGCTGGGCGGCCAGAACTACGTCCTGTGGGGCGGCCGCGAGGGCTACGACACCCTGCTCAACACCGACCTGCGGCGAGAGGGCGACCAGCTGGCCCGCTTCCTCTCCCTCGTGGCCGAGCACAAGCATCGCATCGGATTCGGCGGGCAGCTGCTGATCGAACCCAAGCCGATGGAGCCGACCAAGCACCAGTACGACTACGACGTCGCCACGGTCCACGGCTTCCTCGTCCGGCACGGTCTCGAGGGTGAGTACCGGGTCAACATCGAAGCCAATCACGCCACGCTCGCGGGGCACAGCTTCCATCACGAGGTCGCTTTTGCGGTCGCCAATGGCACCCTCGGAAGCATCGACGCGAACCGGGGCGATCCGCAGAACGGCTGGGATACCGACCAGTTCCCGAACTCGGTCGAGGACCTGGCACTGCCGCTCTACGAGATCCTGCTGCACGGCGGCATCGATCCTGGCGGTTTCAACTTCGATGCGAAGCTGCGCCGGCAGAGTACGCACCGCTCCGACCTGTTCCACGCACACATCGGTGGCCTCGATACCCTAGCCCGAGCCCTGCTCGTGGCGGCCGACCTCATCGAGCGCGGTGAGCTGGCCGAGCGCAAGACCGAGCGGTATGCCGGCTGGGACGGACCGATCGGCCGGGCGATCCTCGATGGCGGGGAGTCGCTGGAATCGCTCGAATCCAAGGTGGCGTCAGGCGCGATCTCCCCGAGCCCACAGTCCGGGCACCAGGAGCTCCTCGAGAACCTGGTCAACCAGTCCGTCTGGTCGGCGGACGCGTCGCGGGTGACGACCGGCACACGGCGCTGACCCAGATGCGTCACGTCGTCGGCATCGACACGTCGACGACCGCGACCAAGGCGGTCCTCGTCGATGAGGGCGGGACCGTCGTTGGGATCGGGGTCAGCGAGTACGACTTCGAGATCCCGCGTCCCGGCTGGACGGAGCAATCACCGACCCTGTGGTGGGACGCGACGGTCGCCGCGATCCGGGACGTACTGGGCTCGACCGGCGTCTCGGGTGACGCGGTCGCGGCCATCGGGCTGACCGGTCAGATGCACGGACTCGTCCTGCTTGGTGCGGACGACGCCGTGCTCCGACCGGCGATCCTGTGGAACGACCAGCGCACGGCCGCCGCGTGCGATGCGATCCGCGAGGCGGTCGGGCCGCAGCGCCTCATCGACATCACCGGCAACGACGCGCTGACCGGATTCACGGCACCGAAGCTCGTCTGGGTCCGGGACAACGAACCGGACGTGTGGTCGCGCGTCGCCCATGTGCTCCTGCCCAAGGACTACGTGCGGCTCCGGCTCACTGGCGACCACGCGCTCGACAAGGCCGATGGCGCGGGCACGATCCTGTTCGATCTCGCGGCACGTGACTGGTCGCGGGAGGTCGTCGACGCCCTGCGGATCGACCCGGCCTGGCTGCCGCCGACCTTCGAGGGTCCGGAGGTGACCGGAACGGTCTCGACGGCCGCGGCCGAGGCGACCGGTCTGCGTGCCGGCACCCCGGTCATCGCCGGCGGCGGCGACCAGGCCGCCAATGCGGTCGGCGTCGGCGCGGTCGAGCCCGGTGTCGTCGCGCTCTCGCTCGGCACGTCCGGGGTCGTGTTCGCCACCACCAATGGGCCGCTGCGCGATCCGGCCGGTCAGGTCCATGCGTTCTGTCACGCCGTGCCGGGGCGCTGGCACCTGATGACGGTGATGCTGTCGGCGGCGGGCAGCCTGCGCTGGTTCCGCGACACGCTCGCACCGGGAGTGGACTATGCCTCGCTGGTCGAGGCGGCAGGCGGGGTGGCGGCGGGCTCTGACGGGTTGCTATTCCTTCCGTATCTCAGCGGCGAGCGGAGCCCGCATCCGGACCCGCAGGCACGCGGCGCGTTCGTCGGGCTGTCGCTCGCACACGATCGCCGGCACCTGACTCGGGCCGTGCTGGAGGGCGTGGCCTTCGGGCTCCGTGACGGCCTCGACCAGATGATCGCCACCGGGATGCCGGCGCCGGACCAGGTCAGAGCGTCCGGCGGTGGGATCGCCAGTCCCCTCTGGCGGCAGATCCTGGCCGATGTGCTTGGGGCCGAGCTCGCGACGGTCGAGACGACCGAGGGTGCCGCCTACGGGGCGGCATTGCTGGCCGCCGTGGGTGCCGGCTGGCATCCGCGCGTGGAGGACGCCGCGGCCGCTTTGGTCCGGGTCAGCCCGGCCGCATCACCCGGGCCGGATGCCGCACGCTACGCTGAGGTCCACGCCGCGTACCGCGAGCTGTATCCGGCCCTCGCTCCAACGTTCCACCGAGCCGCCGAGTAGGCGTGGCGCGCGGCCACGCGCCGCCGGCGTAGGAGGGCCGCCTTCGGATCGGGCTGGGCGACTGGGTGTCGCTGACGTCGACAATGTCGGTGTGGGCGACACGATCGGCACAGCCACGCACGACCGATCGCCCAGTGGACAGGTTTCCGCAGACTGGGCGATCGGGCCGTGCGCACTCATCGGGGTAGCGTCGGTCACGGCGACAATGTCGGTGTGGGCGACCTCAGGGCCGCCCGCCGCCGGCCCACCCGGACCCCGCGACGCCCGACGCCGGCTCCTACGTGCGCAGCTCGAGCTGCTCCAGCTCCTTCTTGCTGGCCTCCTCAGGCCGCTTGCCGAGGACGATCATGCTCACGATCTCGTCCGGCGTGACGTCGGCCTTGTCCACCGTGTCGACGATCCGGCCGTGGTACATGACGCTGACCCGGTCAGACAGGTCGAACACGTCGTGGATGTCGTGGCTGATCAGGAAGATGCCGATGCCCTCGTCCTTGAGCTGGCGGATGAGGTTGCGGACCTGGGCGGTCTCGGCCGGGCCGAGGGCCGCGGTCGGCTCGTCCATGATCAGGATCCGGGCGTTGAAGTACACGGCACGGGCGATGGCCACCGCCTGGCGCTGACCGCCAGACAGCGACTTGACGGGGGCCTTGAAGTTCCTGAACCGGGGGTTGAGACGGCCCATGACCGTGCGGGTCGCGGACTCCATCGCGGAGTCGTCGAGTGATCCGAAGCGCGTAGTCAGCTCACGGCCAAGGAACAGGTTGGCCGCCGCGTCCACGTTGTCCGCCAGCGCGAGCGTCTGGTAGATCGTCTCGATCCCAAGGGCCTTCGCGTCGCGCGGGTTGTTGATCGAGACTTCCTCGCCGTCGATAAGGGTCTGGCCGGAATCGGCGACCTGGGCGCCCGACAGGACCTTCATGAGGGTCGACTTGCCGGCGCCATTGCCGCCGACCAGGCCGACGACCTCGCCGGCGTGGAGATCCTCGTTCACCCCGTCCACGGCATGGACGCCGCCGAACGAGACGCGGATGTCCCGCATCGCGACGAGCGGCACCGTCCCGACGGAGGTGGCCGCCGGTGGGGCCACGACCGGATCGGTGGCCGGATCCGCGACCCCAGGCTGTGGCGGCTGGGGCTCAGGCGTCCCGGATTCCGCGAATGTCATCAGGGCCTCCCGGCTCGGCGCCGAAGGACGGTATCGAGACCGACCGCCGTCACGAGCACGATGCCGACGATGATGTCCTGGATGGGGGCGGCGACCTTCAGAAGGGCCATGCCCGACTGCAGCGACTGCATGAGGACAGCGCCGAACACCGCGCCAGGGATGGTCCCGATGCCGCCGGCGAACGACGTTCCGCCGATGACGACAGCAGCGATGACCGCCAGTTCCGCGCCGACCCCGAGACCGACGACCGCCGACTCGAGGCGGGCGATCGAGATCGCACCGCTGACGGCAGCGAGGACGCCCATGAGGACGAAGGTCATCATGATGATCCGCTTGGTGTTGATGCCACCCAGCTCTGCCGCTTCGGGGTTGCCGCCGATCGCGTAGACGTAGCGACCGAAGCGACGCCGGGTGGCGAGGATCGTCATGACCACCGTCACGCCGATCGCGATGAGCACAGGGTTGGCGATGCCGGTCGGGATCTGCAGTCCGCCGTCCGGCCAGGCGATGCCATTGGCCTCGGCGAACGCACGGGCCAGGCCCTCGGGCCAGAAGTAGTTGTTGGCGATCCAGACCGCGCCGAAGGCGCCGACGCAACCGACCAGGCCGATCGTGATCTCGGCCCACATCGGCCTGACCGGGAAGCCGTAGCGGCGTCGACGTCGCCGGCCGCTGATCAGGGCATAGATCAACGCTGCAACGGCAATGCCGCCGATGATCCACGAGATGGTGGCCCCGACGGATCCTTTGGGTCCGCCGCCCAGGAGCAGGAACGTGCCGTCCAGAGGAGCGATCGTCCGACCGCTGGCCAGGGTCCAGGCGAAGCCGCGCCAGACGAGCAGCCCGCCGAGCGTGACGATGAACGATGGGATGCCGACGTACGCGACCAGGAGCCCCTGCAGGCCGCCGATGGCGATGCCGACGATGATGCCCGCGGTCAGGGCGATGATCCAGGTCAGTGGGTGACCCAGGCCGAGCCCGAGGGCATTGGGCAGCCACTCGGCCTGCATGATCGCCATGAACATCCCCGTGAACCCGAGCATGGACCCCACGGACAGGTCGATATTCCGGGACACGATGATCAGGACCATGCCGGATGCCATGACCGCGACCGCCGCCGACTGGACCGAGAGGTTCCAGAGGTTGCGAGCCGTGAGGAACGAACCTCCGGACAGGATGTTGAACCCGATCCAGATGACGGCCGTTGCCGCGATCATGCCCAGCAACCGTGTGTCGATCTCCATCGACAGGAGCATCGACCGCATCGACCGAGGGGCTCTGGCTCCGGCGTCCGGTGCGGCGGCGATCGTGGTCTGGCTCATCAACCGGCTCCCTCACTGACCGGGTACGGCGACGCGCCCTGCTCCGCGTCGGCGGAACAGGGCGCGAGGATAACGGCGCTGGGGGTGATCCCTAGCAGGGCGGGACGGACCCGGCGGGCACGTCCTTGCAGAGTTCCTCCTTGGTGACCCATTCGTTGTCGATGGCCTTCTGGAGGTTAGCCTTGGTGATGGGCTCGGGCTGCAGGAAGATCGAGCTCATCATGATCTTCTTCTCGGGGGTCTCGAACTGGACAGCGCCTGCGACGTCGGCGAGCGCAGTGCCGGCGCAGAGCGCGACGGCGGCGGTGCCGGCCGCGGCGCCAAGCAGGCGAGCGTCCTTGCCGACGCTGACGAGCTGGGTGCCGAGCGCGACACGGTTCAGGGCCGCCTTGTCAGCGTCCTGCCCCGTGACAGGGACCTTGCCATCGAGGCCCTGGCCCTTGAGCGCCGCGACGACGCCGCCGGCCATGCCGTCGTTGAGCACGATCGCCGCGTCGATCTTGTTGTCCTCGGCGGTGAGGAACTGCTCCATGGTGGTCTGCGCGATGGCGGCATCCCAGTTGTCGGTGTAATCCTCGCCGACGATCTTGATGTCGCCGGACGTGACCGAAGCGCCGATGACCTTCTCGATGCCCGACCGCAGGAAGTCGGAGTTCGCGTCGGCGCTGTTGCCCTTGATGATCACGTAGTTGCCCGTGGGCACCACCTTGATGATCTCCTCGGCCATCAGTTGTCCGACGAGCGGGTTGTCGAAGGTGATGTAGAAGGCCTTCTCGTTCTCGATCAGGCGGTCGTACGCGATGACCGGGATACCTCGATCAACGGCGGCCTGCACGGTCGGCTGGATCGCCGTGCCGTCCTGGGCCAGGATGATGATCACATTCGCGCCGTCGGTGATGAGCTGCTCGACGTCCGTCGCCTGCTTCTCGGCAGACGAACCCGCGTCGGTGCCGACGTACGAGCCGCCCGCACCCTCAACGACCTGCTTGATGTTGGGCTCGTCCCACTTGGCCCAACGCTCTTCCTTGAAGTTGTTCCAGGACACCCCGACCTTGCAGTCGGCAACGGCCGCGCTGCCCGACGCGCTGGCTGCGGGTTCGCTGGCAGCCGGTGCGCTCGCTGAGGCGCTCGGTGCCGATGAGGCACCGCCGCCCGTCGAGCAGGC
Source organism: uncultured Chloroflexia bacterium (assembly GCA_963831715.1). GTDB lineage: Bacteria > Chloroflexota > Limnocylindria > Limnocylindrales > CSP1-4 > SPCO01. Next base: position 436,726 of record CAWHRB010000002.1, read on the forward strand.
AGCGAGGAGTAGGACGGCGCTCAACGAGAGCGCGGCCACCCTTCGAATGGACATCGTTGACTCTCCTCCTGTGCATTACGCCTCGAGCGATCCGATGTCGGACCCAAGGCTACCATCGGTGATGCCCCGCGCTCCCCTCGGTTCCTCCTCCTTCCGTCAGCTCCTCATGCGCTTGCCAGGGCGGCCATGGTCCGGCGGGGACGCAGCCAGGCCGCAGGGTCGGCGAGCAGTGGTCCGAACGCAAGCTCCGCCGCTCCGAGCAGCGGAGCGACGTCTCCGAGAGATGTGGGGACGACCCGCACGAGCCGGCGCGAGGCGCGCAGGACGCGTCGATCGAGTTCGGCCTCCAGGGTCGAGCGGACGTATGGGTAGCTGGCGGTCAGCCGACCGCCGAGCAGGACGAGGCTCGGGTTCAGGACGTTGATGAGGCCGGCGAGCCCGATGCCGAGCCAGCGTCCAGTGGCGGCGAAGGCGTCGAGCGCCGCCGCGTCGCCCGCCTCGGCCTCGGCGAGGATCCGGTCGTATGCCTCACGGCCGCCCTCCGGTGAGCGTCCGGCGCTGCGCAACAGGGCGCTGGTCCCGACCACCGTCTCCCAGCAGCCGAGCGATCCACAGCGGCACGGCAGCCCATCCGGGTTGACCGGCATGTGGCCCACCTCGCCGCCGTAGCCTGCGGCGCCGATCAGTGGCTGTCCGTCGACGATCAGTCCGCCGCCCACGCCGACGGAGCCCCAGATCAGCATCACGTCATCGATGCCCCGGGCCACGCCGCGCCGATGCTCCGCCAGGACTGCGAGATCCGCCTCGTTCGCGAAGGCGATCGGCACGTCCATGTGCAGCGCTTCGATCAGGGCATCGCCCAGCGGCTCGTCGCGCCACCCGAGGTTCGGGGCGACCGACACCATGCCATCGCTGCGGCGGACGACGCCGACGACGGCGACGCCGATCCCGACAACACTGTCCTCGGACGGCAGCCGGTCTCGCAGCGTCCACCCGAGCTCCGCGAGGGCTGTGGCGATGTCGCCGACGTTCGACCGTCGGCGCGGAAGGTCGATCCGGACGAGGTCGAAGACCTCACCACCCAAGCCGAGCGTGGCGGCGGCGAGCGAATCGACCGCGACCTCCAGCGCCAGGGCGACCGCGCCATGGGGATCGGGCCTGACGAGCGGCGACGGTCGGCCCGGTGTCCCGTCCAGTGCGGCCGGCCCCTCGAACGCGAGCCTGCCCGCGACGAGCTCACCGATGAGCCCACGGATCGCGCTTCGGGTCAGCCCGGTGCGCGCGACGAGGTCCGAGCGTGACAGCGGGCCGCTGTCATGCAGCTCGCGGATGATCGCGCTCAGATTCGCCCGACGTACGGTCTCGCTGCGGTGTCCGAGCTCGTCCCGACCGATGAACACTGGAGGTTTGTGTTCCTCTTTCTCAAATTGTGCTGTGCGAGACTCGTACAAGGACGCGGCCATGTCAATACGGCTGGTAGGAGGGGTCGATGTCGAGCGTGCTTCGGTGGGGGATCCTGTCCACGGCGGACATCGCGCAACGGAAGGTGATCCCGGGCGTCCGCACGGCGGCCAGGTGCGAGATCGTGGCCATCGCCTCGCGGGACGGGGAGCTGGCACGGGCCGCGGCGGAGCGCCTGGGCATCCCGACCGCGCACGCTTCGTACGACGCGCTGCTGGCCGATCCGAACGTCGACGCGGTGTACATCCCCCTGCCGAACCACCTCCACGCCGAGTGGACGATCGCCGCCCTGCGGGCCGGAAAGCACGTCCTGTGTGAGAAACCGCTGGCGATGACCGCGGACGACGCCCAGCGGATGGTCGATGTCGCGGGCGAATCGGGCCGTCACCTCATGGAGGCATTCATGTACCGCCACCACCCGTCGTGGGTGGCCGCGCTCGACCTGGTGGCGGACGGGCGGATCGGCACGCTCACCGCGGTCCAGAGCTGGTTCTCGTACTTCAACGACGACGCGTCGAACATCCGCAACGTCCGCCAGTACGGCGGCGGGGCCCTCTTCGATATCGGCTGCTACTCGGTCAACCTGTCGCGGATGCTGTTCGGCGGCGAGCCATGGCGGGTCGCGGCGTCCCTCCGGCGGGATCCGGCGACCGGCGTGGATGTGCTAACCAGCGCGATCCTCGACTTCGAGGGCGGCATCGCGACGTTCAGCTGCTCGACCCGGACCGAGACCGACCAGCGCGTCGACATCTACGGCACGACCGGCCGCATCTCGATCGAGATCCCGTTCAACATCCCGCCGGACCGCCCGACGCGCGTCTTCCTCACGGCGGGTGGCGATCCACCCGTGGCCCCGGACAGGCAGGTCGTGGAGTTCCCGACCGCCGATCCGTACGGCGTCGAATTCGAGCGGTTCGCGACGGCTGTGCTTGACGGCGGCCCGACGCCGGTCCCCCCGGAGGACGGCGTTGCCAACCTGCGGGTGATCGAGTCGATCTTCGAGGCAGCCGACCGCGGAACCCCCCTGGCCGTGTCGTCGCCGGCCTAGACGCCCAGCACCTGCGAAGCCATCGCCGTGCCCTCGACCCGAGCCTGCACCTTGGCGAATGCCGTGTCGCGCGACGTCGACGTGTCGTCTCCGAACGGCGAGAAGCCGCAGTCGTCGGTCGTGCCCAGGTGCTCCGGGTCGATGAACCGCGCCGCCTGCACGACGCGCTCGGACACCTCCTCGGGTGTCTCGACGCGCGGGTCGAGCGGGTCGATGACGCCTACGAAGATCCGGCGATCCCCGGTGGCATGCTCGGCGAGGATGCCGAGCACGCGTTCGCGGTCCGCCTCGCTGGCGAGCTGGACGTAAAAGGCGTGCACATGCATCTGGAACAGCCCGGGCAGCAGCTCGGCGTAGTCGATGTCGGCGCTATGGGTCGAGTCCTGGTCGCCGCCCGGACAGGTGTGGACGCCGACCCGCGCCCGCTCGTCGTCGGTCAACGAGTCGAGGACGCGGTTGTTGATATCGACGAACGACCCGAGCAGCCCCCTGGACGGATCGAGCTTGAGCGACAGCCGCGCCTCGGTGAAATCGATCTGGACTCGAGCGCCGCGCTCGAGACAGCCGCGGATCTCGGAGGACGCCTCCGCCACGAGGTCGTCGAGGAACGCCTCTCGCGGATAGCCGGCGATCCCGTCGGGCGGATACATCAGGCTCAGGGCCGATGCCGAGATGACGGCCTGCTTGAGGGGGACGTCGGTCTTGTCACTGGCACCATCGAGGTACGACCACGCCTTCGTCGCGTAGCGGAACGGTCCGGCCGTGATGACCGGCAGCTGGCGCGTGTGACCATCCTCGAACGGGATCGTCACCCCGCCCCCGGCGAGACTGCTGAGCCCGTGGACCGGGTAGGTCGCGAAGCTCGGTTTCCGCTGCTCGCCGTCCGTGATGACGGGCGATCCGGTCGCCTCGAAGCGGCGGAGGGTGTCGCGGACGGCATCATCGAACAGCACATCGAGCTCCTCCGACGAGAGGCGGCCGGCCGCGGCGGCCTGCATGCCATCCTGGAGCGCGGCTGGTCGCGGGATACTGCCGATCGGTTCGGTGGGAAGCGTCATGCGGCGTAGATCCTATCGGGTCGCCCGACCGCGGATACGATGTCTCGGCGGCATGGCCACCGTGCCGCAGCAGTGGATGGACACGACATGTCAGCCGCTCGACAGCCATGACCAGCCGGACGCTCGCGGTCGGCGGGACCAGCTACCCGCTGGTCCTGCCCGAGCATCCGCGACCCGCGTCTGCACGTGGCGGCGGTCATCATCACGGTCCACGTCCTCGGCCAGGTCGGGCTGCACTTCGAGGTCAGCATCCCGCAGATCCTCGCGGCCATCCTGACCTGCGCGATCCTCGAAGTGGCGCTGACCTTCCGCCAGAGCCGCGCATTCGTGTGGCCGGCCAGCGCGATGCTGACCGGCAGCGGCGTCGCCCTGATCCTGCGCGTGGTCGGCACGCCTGCCGACGATCCCTGGAACACCTACGCCTGGTACGTCTTCGCCGTCGGTGGCCGGGCTGTCGCTGCTCTCGAAGTACGTCATCCGCTACCGCGGCAACCACGTGTTCAACCCGTCGAACATCGGGCTGGTGCTGGCATTCATCGTGCTCGGCAGCACGCGCGTCGAACCGCTCGACTTCTGGTGGGGACCGTTCGACGTCTGGCTGCTCGCTGCGCCTACGCGGTGATCATCGGCGGCGGCGTGCTGATCACCCGGCGCCTCGATCTGCTCGCGCTGGCAGCCACCTTCTGGGTGGCGCTTGTCGCTCGGCGTCGGTCTGCTCGCTGGGTCAGGCCACTGCATGACCGCCAACTGGGCGTTCGCGCCGGTCTGTGGCGTCGATTTCTGGCGGGTGATCGTCACGTCGCCCGAGGTCCTGATCTTCCTGTTCTTCATGATCACGGATCCCAAGACCGTACCCACCGGGCAGCGTCGGCCGGGTCGTGTTCGGTCTGCTCGTGGCGTTCGCGAGCACGCTCCTGATGGCGCCGCAGACCGATGAGTTCGCGACGAAGGTCGCGCTCCTGGCCGGTCTCGTCGTCGTGTGTGCCGTGCGGCCGATCCTCGACCGCGCTGCTCCCCGAGCCGCGCTCGGCGTCAGACGATGTCGGCCGATACGCGACCCGGCTTGCGTTCGGCTCCGACGCCCGTGCCGGCACCGTCCGGGGCGTCGGTCGGATGGCGCTCCTGGTGGGCATGGTCTTCGTCGTCGGAGCCGGCATCGTCGTCGCCGGCACGCCCGCTCGGGCGCCTGCCGCACCGGACACGGCGGCCGTGCTCGGACAGGGTCCCGCACCAGGTCGATCCGGCGACGTTCCCGGCCATCACCGTCGATCCGGACGTCGACCGATTGGAACCACGAGATCGCCGGACCGGGCGCCCAGGAGATCGTGCTGACACTGGCCGAGAATCTGGAGCTCGAGAACCAGGCGCTCCTCCGGGCGGACCCGACGATCCTCGCCGCTGTCGATCACGGCGATCGCCTGACCGAGATGCAGGCTCGCCTTCGGGAGGCCGCGTCGACGGGCAGGACGGTCATCGCCCGCTACCGGTTCGACGCATTGGACATGTCGCTGCGTGAGCCGTTCGGCGTCCAGAGCGGGTTGAGCCTGGCGCTCGATTCGCGCGGGACGATGACCGAGGAAACGTTCGACGCGGGCGGCACCCTGCTTGATCGACGCGAGATGCCGTTCGCGCAGACGTTCCTGATGCGGCGAGCGACGGGTGCCCGCTGGCTCAACGTCGCCGTCCAGCCGTCCGAGGCGGGCAGCTGATCGGGACCGGAATCCGGTCCGTGCCCCGCGTCGGTGTCCTCGCCATCGTCGCGTCGATCGTCGTCACGGTCGGCGGCCTCGCCGTGGCATGGATGTTGACAACGACCGGTCCGGTGTCGCCGGCTCGCCCCGTCGCACTCGACGCTCCGCAGTTCGTCGACGAGGCCACGAGCGCGGGCGTGGACCACACCTATGGCGGCGACTATCCGTATGTCGTGGGTGGCGGCGTGGCGACGTTCGACTGCGACGACGATGGGGCGCCCGACCTGTACCTGGCGGGTGGCGCCGAACCGGCGGCCCTGTACCGGAACCGAAGCGACATCGGCGGGGCGTTGCGTTTCGAGCGGGTGGCAGGGCCTCTGACCGACGTGTCCGGCGTCAGTGGCGCCTACCCGATCGATATCGACGGTGATCGGCACACGGACCTGGCCGTGCTTCGACTCGGCGAGGACGTCATGCTCCGAGGACTCGGGGAGTGCCGCTTCGAGCGCGCCAACGAGACGCTCGGCATCGATGACGGCGACAGCTGGACGCTCGGGTTCAGCGCGACATGGGAGCAGCCGTCGGCAGGGCTGCCGACGCTCGCCTTCGGTGACTACCTCGTGCTCGACGACGAGGGCGAGTGGACCGGCGCCTGCGCGGATGATCGACTGGTGCGACCCACCGCGTCGGGCGATCGCTACGCGGCGCCCATCGCGCTCCGACCGAGCTGGTGCACGCTATCGATGCTGTTCAGCGACTGGGACCGGTCGGGTCGGCGGGACCTGCGCGTGTCGAACGACCGGCACTACTACCGCGACGGCGAGGACCAGCTCTGGCGCATCGAGCCAGGGCTGGCACCGCGGGCCTATACCCGCGAGGAGGGTTGGGCGCGGCTGCGGATCTGGGGCATGGGCATCGCGAGCCAGGACCTCACCGGCGATGGCTACCCCGAGATCTACCTGACTAGCCAAGGCGACAACAAGCTCCAGTCGCTTGCGGACGGGCCGAGTGCACCGAGCTATGTGGACATCGCCCTGCCGCGGGGCGTGACCGCGCACGTCCCGTATGCTGGCGGGGAGGACCTGGCCTCAACGGCATGGCATCCGGCGTTCGAGGACGTCAACAACGACGGCCTCACGGACCTGTTCGTGAGCAAGGGCAACGTCGAGCACCAGCTCGATTACGCCATGAAGGACCCGAGCAACCTCCTCATCGGGCAGACCGACGGCACGTTCGTCGAGGGCGCGATGACGGCCGGCATCGTGGGCTACGGCAGTGCGCGCGGGGCGGCCCTGGTCGACCTCAATAGGGACGGGTTGCTGGATCTCGTCCAGGTCATCCGCCGGGAGAACGTCCAGCTGTGGCGCAACGTCGGGTCGGGCGACGCGGTCGCACCCCACTCGATGGGTCACTGGCTGGGGGTCGACCTCGACCAGGCTCCGCCAAATCACGAAGCGATCGGGGCGTGGATCGAGGTCAGAGCCACGGGTGACGTCCAGCGGGAGCGCGAGGTCACGATCGGTGGTGGGCACGCGAGCGGCCAGCTCGTGCCCATCCATTTCGGGCTCGGCGCCGCGACTTCGGCCGAGGTGCGCGTAATGTGGCCGGACGGCGAGGTCGGACCTTGGCTGCAGGCCGCGGCGGACCAGGTCGTGCGCATCGAGCGAGGCACGACGGCGGCACAGCCGCTGGCGCCGTAGGGAGCGGAGGATGTCGATGACGCGCATGGCTCGTCTCGCCGAGGTGACCCTGCCGGACTTCGGGCGCCCGACGACGACGCCCGAACTGCCCGCGGCGCTCTATGCGGCGCGCCTCGCTCGACTGCGGGAGCGCATGGAAGGGCGCGGCTACGACCGACTCATCGTCTACGCCGATCGAGAGCACAGCGCGAACCTGGCCTGGCTGACCGGCTTCGACCCGCGGTTCGAGGAGGCCATCCTGGTCCTCGGATCGACCGGGGACCCGGCCATCCTCGTCGGCAACGAGTGCTACGGGCTGGCCGGCGCGGCACCGCTCGCGATGCGCCGGCACCACTTCCAGGACCTCAGCCTGCCGAGCCAGCCACGCGACCGCTCGCGAGCCCTGGCGGACATCCTCGGCGACGAGGGCGTCTCGACTGGCACCCATGTCGGCGTCATCGGCTGGAAGCCGTACGCCGACCGGACGATGCTCGACATCCCGTCGTTCGTCGCCGACGAGCTGCGCCGACTGGCTGGACCGAGCGGGGTCGTCGAGAACGCCGTCGATCTGCTCATCGACCCGGCCGACGGCCTCCGGATCACCAACGAGGTCGATCAGCTCGCGGCGATGGAGGCGGCGGCGTGCACGACGTCGACCGGCGTCAGGTCGGTGCTCGGTGGGATCCGACCGGGGATGCGCGAGCGCGACGCGGTCGCGCTGTTGGGCTGGGACGGCACGCCCCTGTCCTGTCACCTGATGCTGACCGCCGGACCGCGGGCGGCGCTCGGTCTGCTCAGCCCGGGCGATCGCCCGATCGAGCGCGGCGATCCGTTCACCGTGGCCTTCGGGATCTGGGGTGCGCTGAACTGCCGGGCCGGCTTCGTCGTGGAGGACGCCGGCGAGCTGCCGATCGAGGCGCGTGACTACGTGGATCGCCTGGTCGGGCCGTATTTCGCGGCGGTCGCCGAGTGGTACTCCGCGTTGCGGATCGGGCAGACAGGCGGGGCGCTGCACGAGATCATCGATCGCCACCTCGGCGACCCGTTCTTCGGCATCTTCCTCAACCCGGGTCACCAGATCGGCCTCGACGAGTGGGTGAACTCGCCGATCCAGCCGGGGTCGACCATCGAGCTCCGGTCGGGCATGGCCTTCCAGGTCGACATCATCCCGGCGACCGGGACGCCGTACTTCACCTCCAACATCGAGGACGGCATCGCGTTGGCCGACGCGTCGCTTCGGGGCGAGCTGGCCGGGGCGTATCCCGAGGCGTGGGAGCGGATCCAGGGTCGGCGGTCGTTCATGGCCGATGCGCTCGGCATCGAGCTGCATCCTGACGTCCTGCCGTTCTCGAACATCCCGGCGTTCCTGCCGCCCTACCTGCTTCGACCCGACCGGGCCATGACCTTGGCCGAGTGACGAGCAGCGACGTCCCCCCGGCCACGATCGCCCTGGAGGGCGACGGCGCGACGCTGAGCGTGGACGCCGAGCACGGCGGCCGGCTCGCGTCGCTCGTCGTGGACGGCAACGAATTGCTGGTCACAGAGGGCGACGGGCCGATCTGGTGGGGCTGCTACCCGATGGCCCCGTTCGCTGGGCGCATCCGTGACGGACGCTTCCCGTTCCGAGACCGGCTGTACGAGATCCCACGGTCGCTGCCTCCGAATGCGATCCACGGGACCGTCTTCGATCGGCCTTGGGCGGTCACGGCCCGATCGGCCGATGGCGTGGAGCTCACGACCGAACTCGGGCCCGACTGGCCGTTCCGCGGCCGGGTGGTCGAATCGATCGTCTTGGTGCCCGGTGGGATGGAGGCGGCCCTGCGACTCGAGGCGGACGAACCGATGCCCGCGGTGCTCGGGTGGCATCCGTGGTTCCGGCGCTCCGTCGGCGGGGCGAATGCCCAGCTCATGTTCGAGGCGCACTCGATGTACGTCCGCGGGCCGGACGGTCTGCCGACGGGCTCGATCGGAGCACCCACGCCCGGCCCATGGGACGACGCGTTCGCCGACCTCGTGACACCGCCCCGGCTGACCTGGCCCGGGATCCTGGATCTCGACGTCCGCTCGACCGCCCCGTTCTGGGTGGTCTTCGATGAGCGGGAGGACGCCCTCTGCGTGGAGCCGCAGACGGCACCGCCGGACGCATTCAACCTCGCGTGGGCCGCCGGCGTGGAGCCGCCGATGGCGGCGCCGGACCAGCCGGCGTCCATCGCGATGGCGTGGCGCTGGTCACGACCCGGCCCGACGAGCGAGCGCCGGCTCCTCAGGCCTTCGAGACGACACCCTTCGGGTCCGGCACGTTCACGCCGGTGACCCGGTTCTTGCCCGCTCGCTTGCTCGTGTACATGGCCCGGTCGGCGCTGATCATCAGCTCGTCGGCCGTCTGCCCGTCGTCCGGGTAGGACACGACGCCGACCGACATCGACGGGCGGATCGCCTCGTCGGGCAGCCCGAGATCGAGCTCGTTGACGCCGATCCGGATCTTCTCGGCGAGGACGAATGCGCCGGTCGGGTCCGTCTCGGGCAGCAGCACGACAAACTCGTCGCCGCCGTAGCGTGCGGCGGTATCGATCCGCCGGACACCGTCGCTCACGACCAGCCCGACGGCCGACAGGACCCGGTCGCCGTGGAAGTGGCCGAGCCGGTCGTTGATGGCCTTGAGCTCATCGAGGTCCATCATCAAGAGGCAGAACCCGCGCCCCGACCGGGCACTGCGGGCGATCTCCCGCTCCAGCGCCGCGAAGAAGAAGCCGCGGTTGAACAGCGACGTCAGCGGGTCGATCGTCGAAAGGCGGATCGCCGCGTCGCGCGTGCTGCGCTGCTCGCGCGCGATGACCATGGCGACGTAAGCGAGAAGGATCATGGCCGTGAGGTTGATGCCGACCGTGGCGACCGTGAACGGGTCGGCGAGCACCGCCGGCGCTGACCCGAGCATGATCGCAAGCAGGTAGCCGATGGCCGCGATCAACGCGAGACCCAGCGTGATGCCGGGTGAGACGACCAATGCGGCCCCGCCGACGATCAGTGGATACACGAAGAAGAACGGGCTCTCCGCCCCGCCCGTGAGCGCCACCAGGATCGTGGCCACGGTGATCGCGACGGACCCCTCCACGACGAACTTGGCAGGCCCGAGCGCACCGGACGGGAGCAGGTCGTGGATGACCAGCACGAACACGCCGCCGAGCGCGAGCAGCATGAAGATCGCGGTCTGGCTCTCCGGCCACAGGCCGGTGACCCCGACGATCGTGGTGACGGAGAGGAGGAATACCCAAGACGCGATGCGAACGACGCGGTCGTACGCGCGCGTGGTCTCGTCATCCTGGGCGCGGTCGGCATCTCCGCGACCGACCACCGCGGCAGCGGCCATCGCCCGTTCCGAGCGGACGTCGCTCCGATCGTCGGATGCGGTCCCGGAGCGGACCCGCTCGATGACCGGCGATGCCACCAAACCCGCCATCACCACGAGATTCGCGAGGACGGCGATGACGATCAGCGCAAGGATCGGCTCCAGCGACACGCACTCATCTTAGACCTGGTACTGGCCGAATCGGCCGTTGCGCCCTGGCGCCAACGCAACACAACGGTGCGTGGAGGCGCCAGCACTTCGGTGCGCGCAGGCGCCAGCCTCAGCGCGTTCCCCACTGGTACGTCTGCTTGACCATCCGCAGATAGACGAACGTTTCGGTCTCGCGGACACCCTCGATCGAGCGCAATCGCTCGGTCAGGAATCGCAGGAGGGCCTCGTTGTCCTCGCACACCGTCTCGATCAGCAGATCGTAGGTGCCGGCGGTGATCACGACGTAGTCGACCTCGGGCATCTCGGCGACCGCCTCTGCGACCGCCACGAGCTGATCGCTCTCGCAACGGATGCCGATCATCGCCATCTGCTGGAAGCCGAGCTTCAAGGGATCGGTCACGCCGACGATCTGCAGGATCCCACGCTCGATCAATCGATTCGTTCGGGCGCGGACCGCGGCCTCGCTCACGCCGAGCTCCGCGGCGATCTGGGTGAACGGTCGACGGCCGTCGGCCTGGAGATGCTCGATGATCCGCTTATCGAGGTCGGAAACCTCTTCGCTGCGGGTCGAGAGAGCACGCGGTCGCGACCGGGCGACGTCGGTCATGGCCACAGCGTACGGCCTGCCCGTCGCAGCGAGGCCGTCAGTTGCGGATCGGTCCCTGGCCGGAGGTCACTTCTTCTTCGGCGAGGGTGCGGCGCTCGGGACGGCGGCCGTGGTCGGCTCGAGGACCACGGGCACGCTGGTGCGGGTCTTGAGCGGTGACAGCAGTCGATCGGTTGCGATCACGAGGTGGCCGAGGCCATCGACCTGTGGCGCGCTGAGCTCGCTCGGCTCGGCCCCGGACTTCTTGGGACCCCAGACGATGAGGATGTTGCTGCCCGCGAGGGCGATGGGCGGCTCACCGGTCCCGGGCGCCTCGCCCTCGGGCCAGGCGATGACCTGCGACAGCGCCTTCTCCGAGCTGTATTCGATGATCTCGAACGGCCACCCGAGATACGTCGCATACACCTTGGTCACGACGTCGGTCCCTTCGGCGCCGAGCGTCGCGGTGTTGGCCGTGATGCGCAGGCCCGCCTTGCCGAGACCGGCGTACACCTGCTTGGCGGTTGCTGGTGTGGGCAGATGCGGGTTCGGCGTGGCGCGGGCCGTCGGGGCGGCCGCGGACGGCGCGGGACTCGCCTGCGGGCCGCCGCAGGCAGCCGCGAGCACCGCCGCGACGATGAGCGCGGTGACGGAGCGTCCCGTCCGCATCTGGGGCTGAACCATGGCCGTGTGATTCTCGGGAGTGGAGAGCCCCGGCGTCGACCCTACTTTGGTACCCGGCGGTCAGCCATCCAGCAGGCGGAGGACCGGTCCAAAGGCCTCGATCGAGCCTCGCGTGATGGGGTCGATCACGAGTTGCACGTGACCGATCCCCGCTCCGGCGTACGCGCGCAGGGCGTCGGCCATGACGTCCGGTGGACCCTCCAGCGGTGGCGGGGGCGACTCCGCGTAGCTGCCCTGGACGCGACCCGTGCCGTCGGGGAAACGGATCAGCACCGCGACGGTGCGTTCGATGTCCGCTGGATCACGACCGACATCGCGGGCCGCCTCGTCGACGACCTCGCGCAGCCGGTCGACGCCGTCCGGCGTATTGCCGATATCGGCGTACCAGCTGTTCCAGGCCTGGACGTGGGGCACTGCGATGCGCAACATGCGCGGGCCGTTCGAACCGATCATCAGCGGCGGACCGTTCGGGCGCGGTCCGCGTGGCAGCAGCTCGCAGTCGCGTGCCTGGTAGAAGCGGCCGTCGAAGTCGATGGCGCCGTCCTGGAGCAGCGTCCGGATGATCGTGAACGCCTCCTCGAACCGGTCGACCCGGTGGTCGAAGGGCACACCGAAGGCCCGGAACTCCGTCTCGTTCCAGCCGGCGCCGAGACCCAGGATCAGACGGCCGCCGCTGATCTCATCGATCGTGCTCGCCTGTTTGGCGAGGATCGCCGGGTTGTGGAACGCCGTACAGGCGACGAGCGGCCCGAACTCGATCCGCTCGGTGACCGCGGCGATCGCCGACAGCATCGACCACGCCTCCCATGGGCCGCGTGGTGGGCGATCCGGCCAGCGGTACAGCAGGTGCTCGCCGAGCCAGACCGAGTCGTAGCCGAGGGCCTCGATCGCGCGGGTCATGTCGAGCAGCTCCGACCAACGGGTCTCCCGCTCGACCTCGGGCAGCTGGATGCCGACCTTCAGCGGCCTGGGCGCCATCCCTCGCTAGTGGGCGGCGGTCGGGGCGAGGGCGTCGTGCATGGCCCGCAGGTGGTCGGGCGTGCTGCCACAGCACGCCCCGACGATCCGTGCGCCGGCCGCGTGCACCTGGACGCCGAAGTCCGCCATGGTCGACGGATCGGCGCGGTAGACGGCCTTCATGTCGACGAGCTCGGGCATCCCGGCGTTCGACTTGGCGACGAGGACGGCCTCCGGATCCGCGGCGTGCATGCGCTCCATGACCGGGAGCAGTTCGTCCGGGCCGTTGCCGCAGTTGCCACCGACGGCGTCGGCGCCCCAGGCGACCAGCGCCTCGACCGCTTGTTCGGGGGTCACGCCCATCATCGTGTGACCGCGGGTGTCGAACGTCATCGTCGCGATGAGGGCGATCCCCGGCGAGGCGCGCCGGACCCCCTCGATGGCGGCTTTGATCTCGTTCAGGTCCGACATCGTCTCGATCCAGATCAGATCGACGCCACCGGCCACGAGCGACGCCGCCTGCTCGCGGAAGACGTCGACGGCGATGTCGTAATCGAGCGTGCCGAGCGGCTGCACGATCTCCCCGCTGGGGCCGATATCGCCGGCGACCAACGCTGTGCCGCCCGCCGCGTTGACCTCGGCACGGGCGAGGATCGCGGCCGTCCTGTTCAGTTCGTCGACTCGCTCGCTCAGGCTGTGGAGGCCGAGGCGCAGACGATTGCCACCGAACGTATTGGTCATGATGATCCGCGACCCGGCGTTGAGGTAGCCGCGCTGGATGCGTCGGATGACATCGGGCTGGGTGAGGTTCCAGACCTCGGGCGGATCGCCGAACTGCAACCCATTGGCGAACAGCATCGTGCCCATCGCGCCGTCGGCAATGACCGGACCTGGCTCCGCAAGCAGGTCGCGGAAGCGCTGGCTGGCCTTGCCGCCATCGATCGCGAGGCGCGTCTCCCGGTCCGGGAACCGGTCGTTGTCGACGGGTTCCAGCGTCGAGGCAGAGCCGGCGTCGGCCGTGGCGGTGGTGGCGTCCCCGCGGGCACCTGAGCGGGATCCGCGCGCCCGCGGGCTGCGGCGTGGGCTATCCATGGAGGGATGATAGCCCGTGCTAGCGACGGGTCGGTCGGGTTTGCTCTGCGTGCGTCGGCCATTGACATCGATGCCCCGCGTCCGGCACCCTCCGCGCGATGCATCACGTCGTCGGCAGCACCGCCACCCGGTCGCAGCAGCGGCCCGCGAGGGCCCGCTCGACCTGATGCCACGCGCCCGTTAGGGCGCCAGCCACGGATCTGAGAGGAACGCCCTCGGCACGAACGCCGAGGGCTTTTTCATGTCCACCATGGAGACCAGACGATGGAACCGGCACTGTTCGCCCGAGGGGTCGTCCTCGGCTTCACGATCGCGGCCGCGGTCGGTCCGATCAGCCTGCTCTGCATCCGGCGCACACTGGCCGAGGGGCGGCTGGTCGGCATCGTGTCCGGCTTGGGCGTGGCCTCGGCCGACGCGACGTATGGCGCCGTCGCGGCGTTCGGACTGACCGCGGTAACGGACCTGCTGGTCGACTGGCGGCGCGCACTCGCGGTGGTCGGTGGTGTCTTCCTGCTGTGGCTCGCATGGCGGACCTTCCGATCGATCCCCGCCGAGGCGGCCGCGGCCACGGCCGCCAGTGGCGATGGCCGGCGAGGCCTGCCCGGCGCCTACCTGAGCACGCTCGGCCTGACGCTGACCAATCCGATGACGATCCTGTCGTTCGCGGCCCTCTTCGTCGGTCTCGGGGTGACCGGGGGCGATGCGGCTGGAGCGACGCTGCTGACGCTGGGCGTCTTCACCGGTTCAGCGACGTGGTGGGTCGTCCTCGTCGCGGCCGTTGGCGCCTTCCGATCACGGCTGACGCCGAGCGGCTTGCGCCGCGTGAACATCGTGTCGGGGCTCGTCATCGGAGCGTTCGGCTTCGTCGCGATCGCCTCGGCGGTCCTGTGAGGGCGAACGCGATCCCGGACCGCGCCGTCAAGGTAGGCCCGGCGGGTCGTCCGGCATCATAGGGACGCACCATGACCAGACTCGAGCGAGCAAGCCTCGCGGATCCAGCCAACCTGCGGCCGCTGCCTCATGGCACCGCGGCCGTCGCGCAAGTCGGCGCACTGGCGATCGGACGCGCGACCCTCGAACCCGGTTGGCGCTGGTCCGAACACGTGAAGCCCGTGGTCGGGACCGAATGGTGTGAGGCCCATCACCTCCACATATTGATCAGTGGTCGATTCGCGGTCCGGCTCGGCGGAGCGACGGAGGTGGAGGAGTTCGGGCCTGGCGACGTCTTCGACATCCCGCCCGGACACGACGCCTGGGTCGTCGGCGAGGACGCGGTCGATCTCATCGATGTGTCGGGCAACGTGGCCCAGTTCGGATCGCCCCAAGCCGCATCTCGCCAGATCGCGACGATGCTGATGACGGACATCGTCGACTCCACGCCGACGGCGGCGCGTCTCGGCGATGCACACTGGCGGCAGGTCCTCGCCGACCACGACCGCGTCGTTCGGTACCAGGTCGAGCGCTATCGCGGCCGGGAGATCGCCACGACCGGCGATGGCTTCTTCGTCGCCTTCGATAGCGCGGCCGCGGCCGTGCACTGCGCCAGATCGATCCGAGAGGCCGTTCGCACGCTCGACCTGGAGGTCCGCATCGGGATCCACACCGGTGAGATCGAAACCGCCTTCGACGGGGTGCGCGGGATCGCCATCCACGCGTTGGCGCGGATCATGTCGGCCGCTGGTCCCTCCGAGATCCTCGTGTCCGGCATCACCAAGACCCTCACGGAAGGGGCCGACCTGACCTTCGAGGAGCGTGGTCCGCGATCGTTGAAGGGCCTGACGTCGCCGATCGAGCTGTTCGCGGTCGAATAGCCGAGGACGATCGGCCGTCGCAGGCCTACCTACCGACCGGACGCTCGCTCCCGGGCGAGCTCGTGGAGCCGAGCGTCCGAGATGCCGAGGTGGTGGGCGATCTCGTGGTAGACCGTGTCGGCGACCGCGGCGGCCAGCCGATCGGGCGTGCGGTTCGCGCGCACGAGCGGCCCGCGGAAGATCGTGATCTTGCTCGGCAGCGGCGCGGCGTCTGCGGACCACGCCGTGCGTGGCACGCCCTGGTACAGCCCATAGAGTCCGCGCGCACCTGTCGCCGCGAGCTGGTCCGGCGTCGCCTCGTCTTCGACGACGATCGCGACGCTGCCCAGCTGGTCCCTGAACGGCGCCGGCAGCCGCTCGAGCGCGTCGACGACCATGTCCTCGATCTCGGTCGGCGTGGGATCGACGGGCAGCACGTGCCAACGATAGGGCGGACGCGATCGGAGGGTGGTCGGGGAGGTGGGATTCGAACCCACGATCTCGTGCTCCCAAAGCACGTGCGATAACCAGGCTTCGCTACTCCCCGAGTCGTGCTCAGACACCGCAGGATAACGGGTCTGAGGGCGATGATCGCTCGCCTCCACCGCTCTAATGGAGGACTGCTGGCTCGAAGGGCATCGTCCTTAAGGACCTGGCCACCTGCAGAACCTCCGAATGCCGTGACGCCTGCCGGGCATCAGGTCACAAGGGTACGCAGCTACCGACCTGCGACGTCTGGCGGCGTCCTGCGGATCGTGCACGCACCGCCGAACCGTCCTCCTGGAGTCGACCTCACTCGAACGGGTTCCGATGGATGATCTTGTCGATGCATGCGTGGCCTACCGCCGTTTCTCCTGCAGCGTCTGACAGCAGCGCCGCACCGCCGGCCGAGTCGCCGGCATCCCATAGTGCACCCGCGGCGGCATAGAGGAAGTCAGCCCAGTCGTAGTGCGCGAGACATGCGCCGAGTGAGGGGGCGGCGGCGAGCGCCTCGTCCGGCACCTTCGGCCGCTCGTCGGGTCGGTCCTCGTAATACTTGTTGCGCGCCTCGAGGGCCTTTCGGTGAGCCTCGCTGATCGGAAGATCCGCGTAACCGGCCATGGCTCCCTCCGTAGGATCCGCACGCGCTACGAAGGTAGATTACCCCTGCCGCTGCTCGGCGATCCTGGTTCCGGAAGCCTACAGCGGTCTTGAGTGTCAGCCGATGCGGATCATCTTCTTGTTGACGAACTCGTCGGCGCCGAAGCGGCCCAGCTCACGGCCCGAGCCGGAGCGCTTGATGCCGCCGAAGGGCAGCTCCGCACCGTCGGCGAGCACGACGTTCACGAACACCATGCCGGCCTCGATGCCGTCGGCGACACGCAGGGCCTGCTCCTCATCGGTCGTGTACACGTACGATCCGAGTCCGAACGGGATGTCGTTCGCGAGGCGAACGGCGTCGACCTCGTCCTTCGCGCGATACACCTGGGCGACCGGCCCGAAGAACTCCTCCTTCGAGGCGGGGTTCTCGGGCGTGATATCCGTGAGCACCGTCGTCTGGAAGAACGCGCCGTCGCGCGAGCCGCCGCGTACGAGCGTGGCGCCGTGCTGGACCGCGCGCTTGACCTGCTCGTCGAGGTTCTCGGCGGCCTTCAGCGACGAGAGCGGTCCGAGCGCGGTCCCGGCCGACGTCGGGTCGCCGGCCTCGACCTCGGCGAGCTTCGCCGTGAACTTCTCGAGGAACGGGTCGTAGAGCTCATCGGCGACGATGAACCGCTTGGCCGCGTTGCACGACTGGCCACTGTTGTCGAGGCGCGCGTCGACCGCGGCCTTCACGGTCGCGTCGAGGTCGTCGGTCGACAGCAGGATGAAGGGGTCGGAGCCGCCGAGCTCGAGCACGACCTTCTTGAGGTGACGGCCGGCGACCTCGGCGACGGCGGCGCCCGCCCGCTCGGAGCCGGTGAGCGAGACGCCCTGGACACGCGGGTCGGCGATGACGGTCTCGATCTGCGCGTGCGTGGCGTAGATGTTCACGTACGCGCCGACCGGGAAGCCGGCGTCGAGGAAGATGCGCTCGATCGCGGCAGCCGACTCGGGGCACTGCTCCGCGTGCTTCAGCAGGATCGTGTTGCCGATGATGAGGTTCGGGCCCGCGAATCGGGCCACCTGGTAGTAGGGGAAGTTCCACGGCATGACGCCGAGGAGCACGCCGAGCGAGCGGCGGCGGATCACGGCCGTGCCGTCGCCGGCGAGCAGCGCGATCGGCTCGTCCTTCAGGAAGTCGGCCGCGTGGTCGGCGTAGTACTCGTAGATCGCACCTGCGAAGTCGACCTCGGTGACGGCCTGCTCGATCGGCTTGCCCATCTCGCGCACGATGATCTCGGCGAGCTCCTGGCGGCGCTCGACGTGCAGTTCGCCGACGCGGCGGACGAGAGCGGCGCGCTCCTCGACCGTCGTCGACTTCGACCACGCGCGGTGCGCCTCGTCGGCGGCCGCGATCGCCGCGTCGAGCTCGGCGCCGGTGATCGTCGGGAAGGTCTTGATCGTCTCGCCGGTTGCCGGATTGACCACGGCGTAGCTCATGGGACTCCTCTATCGATGGTGCACGGGGACAGGCCAACCGGACGGCGACGACCGTGCACGCGTGCGACAAGACTATGCCGCGACAGAGCGCCCGCGTAGCATGACTGCGTGCAACCGTTTGCATCGCGCGAGGTCAGGCATGGCAGGAGTCGACCAGCTCGCACCCACCAGGCCATCGGTCGTCTGGGATCCGCTCGTCCCGCTCGACGACCCGTATCCGATCTACCGGCGCCTTCGCGACGAGGCGCCCGTGTACCACCACGCCGGCCGGGATCTGTGGGTCCTCTCCCGGTGGGACGATGTCCAGGCCGCCGCGAAGGACTGGGAGACGTTCTCGAGCAGCGCCGGCGGGACCGGCAACGACGTCGACGACACCTATCAGCTCTTCCTACCGGCCGGTGACCTGCCGGCGGCCGACCCGCCCGTCCACACCAGGCTCCGCGGTGCGCTGCGGCTGGCGTTCAGCCCATCCGCGCTCAGGGTCCGCTTCGAGCCGGCGGTCCGCGCGAAGGTGTCCGAGCTCATCGACGGATTCGTCGATCACGGCCGGGCCGACTTCGCGCGGGACCTCGCACGGCCACTACCAGGGACCACGATGTTCACGTGGTTCGGTTTCCCGGAGTCGGACCATCCGCGACTCATCGAGTGGTTCGGGGACATGCTGGAGCGGACACCCGGCGAGGCCGCACTGCCACCGGTGGCCCTGGCCGCCCGTGATCGGCTGCGGGGATACATCGAGGACACCGCGAAGGAACGACGGGCGTCGCCGCGCGACGACCTCATGACGCACCTCGTTCGGGCGGAGGCGGCCGGCGAGCTCAGCAGCGACGAGTTGCTCGGCAGCTCGCTCCTCCTGTTCGTCGCAGGCATCACCACGACGTCAGGGCTCATCTCGAACTCGCTGCTGCACCTCGCAGGTAATCCCGCGGCTCGGGAGACCATGCGGCAGGACCCCACCACCATCTCCGCCGCGATCGAAGAGCTCCTGCGCTACGAGGCGCCGATCCAGGCGCTGGTCCGGGCCACGACACGACCGGTGGAGTGGCATGTGACGACGATCCCGAAAGGCGTCCGCGTCGTCCTGCTGTGGGCGTCGGCCAACCGCGACGAGCGGCATTGGCCGGATCCCGACACCCTCGACATCGCCCGAGCGCCGGTCCGCCACGTGTCGTTCGGTGACGGGATCCACCATTGCCTCGGGGCACCGTTGGCCAGGCTCGAGGCGAAGATCGTCCTCGAGGAGCTGCTGCCGCGGATCCCGTCATGGAGCGTCTCCGGGCCGATCCGCAGGCTACCGACACCAACCGATCGTGGCCTTGAGAGCCTGCCGGTCGAGTTCTAGCGCTGCGAGACTAGGAGTGGAGGTGGTCGATGGGCAGTTCTCGCGCGAAAGGCGGCCGCAGACCCGAGGGATCGATCCGCGATTCCGCGCGGGGTTTCCTCCGGGCAGCCGCCGGCGGCCTGCTGGTCGGCCTGCCATTGCTGTGGACGATGGAGATGTGGGAGCACGGCACGACGATGCCGCAGCTCAAGCTGCTCCTGTTGTTGGGCCTCGCCTTCGCGATCGTCGTCGGGTTCAACGCGATCAGCGGCTTCCGACGCGACCGCACCTGGCCCGAGCTGCTGACCGATGCGCTCGAGGGGATGGGCATGGCGGTGGTGATCGCCGCCGTGATGCTGTTCCTCCTCGGTCGCCTCGAGCCCGAGCTCGGGCTGCAGACGCTTGCGGGACGCGTCGCGCTGCTGTCGATACCGGTGGCCTTCGGGACGGCGATCGCCTCCGCCGTGCTGAACGAAGCTGACGGTGGCAGCGGTCGAGAACCGACCGGGCCGATCGGGCGCCTCTTGGTGGCAGCCGGCGGGGCGCTGTACTTCGCGCTCAACGTCGCGCCGACCGACGAGGTCCGGCTGATCGGCTCCGAGGCAGACGTGCCGCTGCTTCTGCTGGTCATCGCGGCCAGCCTCGTCATCAGCATCGGGATCGTGTTCCTTGTCGGGCTGCCCGGCGGCAGGTCCCTATCCGGCGCGAAAGCATTCCGCGATGGGCCCATCGACCAGCCGATCGGCGAGACGATCGCCGCGTACGTCGTGGCACTGCTCGTGTCGGCCGTGCTGATCGTTGCATTCGGCTTGAACGAGGGTCTGGGGCTGCGGGCGTTCGTGGGCTACACCGTCATGCTCGGGACACTGGCGTCGTTCGGCTCGGCCACCGGGCGTCTCCTCATCGGCGGCACGTCCGGGTCACGGCAGGCGGGGACGTGAGGGGCAACTGGCTCGAGTGGGCCGTCTTGATCGTCAGCACCGCCGTCCTGGTATTGCTTGTCGGCTACCTGGCGATCACCGGACTCGTCGGCAGCGGGCCAGCCGCCATCCAGGCGCGAGTCGACGCTGCCGCTGCCACGACCGGGACCGACGGCGGCTGGCTCGTACCGGTCGTCGTCCGGAATGACGGCGGCACCGCCGCCGTTTCGATCGTCATCGAAGGGAGCGTGACCGTGTCGGGGGCCGAAGAGGTCAGCGAGCTCACGATCGACGTCCTCCCGGCCGAGAGCGAGGTCGAGGTGGTCCTGGGCTTTGGCGACGAGCCCGATGGCGAGGTCGACCTGCGGGTGGTCGCGTTCGAGACACCCTAAGGCGTCGCCTGCCGCGCGGGGGCCGGGACAGCGTCACGCTTCGCCACCTTTGCGCGTCGTAGGTCAAGACGCCGGGCGGTCACTGGCAGGCTGATCGATCGCCCGGCGTCCCCATGTCCCCTTGCCGAGCAGGTCCGGCCCTCGGCAGCCTCGGGTAGACTCGGCCGGACCCGACCCAGTCAGGGGGATCTCGCCCGTCGTGCACGCAACCCGGATCCGGACAGCTCCGTCGTCCGGACCCATCGACCGCCGCCGGCTCGTCGCCGCCGGTCTGTCGGCCATCGTTCCCGGTCTCGGTCAGGCGTTCAATCGACGGCGCAGGCTCACAGCCCTCTTCCTGATCCCGTCCCTGCTGATCGGCGGGGTCGCGTTGCTCGTGTGGGCGACGCAGAGCCCGACCCGGATCGCCGCCTGGGCGATCGCACCGGCGGTGTTGGGCGGCTTGCTGACCCTCAATGGGCTGATCCTGGCGTGGCGGCTCGTGGCCGTCGGTCAGGCGTACCTCGACACGCGCCGCCACGGGCCGACCGGTCGCCTGGGTGTCATCGGCATCGCCGTCATCGCGCTCCTGGTCGTGGTCCCGCATGTCGCCGTCTATCGCTACGGGACGGCGTTCGGCGATGCCTTTGCGCGCGTCTTCCAGACCCCGAGCCTCGCGGTCGATGGCGAGGCCCCGCGCCTCGGCCCCGGGCCCGACGAGCGGGTCAACGTCCTGGTGCTGGGCGTCGATGCGGCACCCGGACGGTCTGCGGTCCTCACCGACACGATGATGGTCGTGTCGTTCGACCCGATCGGGAAGACGGCATCGATGGTGTCATTGCCGCGCGACCTCGTGAACGTCCCGCTGGGCGGGGGCGACGACTTCGGCCCGAAGCTCAACTCGCTGATGTCCTACGCCGACCGCCACCCGAAGGACTTCCCAAAGGGCGGGCTGCGGACGCTGCAGGACGCCATCGGCGAGCTTCTCGGCATCCCGATCCACTATCACGCGACGATGGAGTTCGAGGGCTTCATCCACATGGTCGACGCGGTCGGCGGCGTCGACATCACCGTCGCCAAGGCCATCGACGACCCGGGCTATGACGGCTTCGGCGCGGATGGACGCGGCTGGTCGATCACGAAGGGTCGCCATCACCTCGACGGCGTCGACGCGTTGGCGTACGCGCGCAGCCGCAAGTCGGCCGGGGAGAGCGACTTCACGCGGGCGGGGCGCCAGCAGCAGATCATCGTCGCGCTGAAGGACGCCGCGACCGACGGCGGGAGCATCTTCTGGGAGCTGCCGGGCCTCATCGGCGCGGTCGGGGACTCGATCCGCACTGACCTGCCGATCGAACGGCTGCCGCAGCTCGCCGTGTCGATCGACGAGATGCGCGACGGCGGCATCACGCGGGCCATCATCCGCCACCCGCTGGTCCGCTCGGTCGACACCCGCTACGGGTCGTCGCTGATGCCCGAGCTGGCCGCCATCCGCGCCGTCGCCGCCAAGCTCTTCCCGACCCCGGGTGCCACTCCGGAGCCCTGGCCGACACCCGAGCCGTCGTAGGCCGAGGCGCCGGGCTAGCGACCGGTCTCCCAGCGACCGGGCGGCGGCCGCCACGCCTCGAAGGCGTCGAGCAGGTCACCGAGCGAGTCCGCCCGGGTGACCAACCGGCGATGGGCCGGTGCCACGAACCCCTCGGCGACGGCCATGTCCAGCCAGGCCAGCAGCAGTGTCCAGTAGTCGCCGACCTCGATGAGGCCGATGGGCTTCGCATGCAGCTCGAGCTGTGCCCACGACACGACCTCGGCGAGCTCCTCCAGCGTGCCGAGCCCGCCGGGCAGCGCGATGAACGCATCGGCCAGGTCGGCCATCAGGGCCTTGCGCTCGTGCAGCGAGTCGACCACGTGCAGCTCGGTCAGGCCGGGGTGGGCAAGCTCGCGGTCGACCAGGCCCTGCGGGATGACGCCGATCACCTCTCCGCCGACGTCGAGCGCGGCATCCGCGACGGCGCCCATTAGCCCGACCCGCCCGCCGCCGTACACGACGCCGATGCCCCGCTGGGCCAGACCCGCGCCGACCTCCCTGGCCGCGTCGAGGTAGCGCGGCTCATGACCCGGGCTGGCACCGCAGAACACGCAGATCCGCATGCCTCAGAACCCGCGCTCGGCGAGGTGCGTCGCCATCTCGCGAGCCGCGCGAGCCCGATGCGAGATCCGGTTCTTCTCATCGGCGGTCCACTGCCCGAACGTGCGGCCACCCGGCGGCTCGCCCTCGGGCTCGAAGATCGGGTCGTAGCCGAAGCCGCCCGATCCGCGTGGCGAGGTGGCGATGCGGCCCTCGCACACGCCACGGACGAAGACCAGTGGCTCGCCCGGCATCGCCAGCGCGAGAACGCAGACATACCGCGCCCGCCGCTCGTCCGTCAAGCGCTCAGCGAGGGCCCCGAGCAGCTTCGTGTTGTTGTCGTCGTCCGTCGCCCGCTCCCCGGCGTACCGCCGCGTGCGGACGCCAGGGCCACCACCCAGGGCCTCGACCTCGATCCCGGAGTCGTCGGCCAGCGTCGGCAGACCGGTCGCGTCGAGACCGGACCGGGCCTTGATCGCCGCATTCGCCTCGAACGTCTCGCCATCCTCGACCGGCTCGCCGGCCACACCGGCCTCGTCGAGCGTGAGCAGTTCGCCGTTCCGTAGCTGCAGCAGCTCGCGCAACTCGCGCAGCTTGTGTTCGCTCCGGGTCGCGACCAGCAATCGAGGTGCGGTCACCGCCGGACCGTGGCGAGCACCTCGGCCTGCGCGGCGAACAGTGTCGCCAGGCCCTCGTCGGCGAGGTCGAGCATCGACGACATCGCCGCACGATCGAACGGCCGCCCCTCTGCGGTGCCCTGCAGCTCGACGTACGTGCTGGCATCGGTGCCGACGACGTTCATGTCGACCTCGGCGCGAGAGTCCTCGCTGTAATCGAGATCGAGGTACGTGACACCTTCGACGAGGCCGACGGACACGGCCGCGACCTTGGAGACGAGCAGCCGCTCCATGCCGTAGGTGATGAGCGCCATGCCCAATGCCACGTAGCCGCCGGTGATCGACGCGGTCCGCGTGCCGCCATCGGCCTGGAGCACGTCGCAGTCGACGGTGATCGTCCGCTCGCCGAGGCGCGTCAGGTCGACCACCCCGCGCAGCGACCGGCCGATGAGGCGCTGGATCTCGTGCGTGCGGCCACCGACCCGACCCTTCGCCGATTCGCGGTCCGATCGTTCGGCCGTCGCCCGCGGCAGCATCGAGTACTCGGCGGTCACCCAGCCGGTCCCCTTGCCCCGGAGGTGCGGCGGCACGCGGTCCGCGATGGTCGCCGCGCACAGGACCTGGGTGTCCCCGAAGCGGACGAGGCACGACCCCTCGGCCCACTTCTGAACGCCCAGCTCGAACCTGATCGGCCGGAGGTCGCGCGGACCCCGGCCGTCGGCGCGCGTGGTCGGTGGATTGCCGATGGTCATGTCGTCACCCTCTCCTCCGCTTTGGCGGTATCCCACAGCTCGTCGAGTGCCTCGAAGTCGAGGTCGCGCAGGGCGACGCCGCGCTCCGCTGCCAGCGACTCCACCCGCCCGAATCGTCGCCGGAACTTGGCATTCGCGGCACGCAGCGCCGTCTCGGCCTCGATGCCGCGCTTGCGGGCGACGTTGACGAGGACGAACAACAGGTCCCCGAGCTCCTCGGCCCAGGCCCCCGGATCGGCGTCGTCGGCCTCGGCCTCGCGCAGCTCCTCCGTCTCTTCGACCACCTTGTCGAGCACACCGTCGATCGACGGCCAGTCGTAGCCGATGTTCGAAGCCCGTTCCTGCATCTCCTGGCTGGCGGCGAGCGCCGGGAGCGAGCCCGAGATCCCGTCCAGCGCGCCCTTGGCCGCGGCACCGTCCGCCTCACCCTCGCGTTCGGCCGCCTTGATCCGCTCCCACTGGCGGTTGACGTCCGACGCGGTGCGGGCTTCCGCATCCCCGAAGACGTGGGGGTGGCGTCGGACGATCTTCGTCGCGATCGCGGCCTGGACGTCGGTCAGGTCGAACACGCCGGCCTCGGCCGCCAGCTGGGCATGCAGGACGATCTGCAGCCACAGGTCGCCGAGCTCGCCGGCCAGCTCCGGCGTGGCACCCGCCTCGAGCGCGTCGTAGACCTCGTACGCCTCCTCGAGCAGGTGGTTGCGGAGGGTCTGGTGGGTCTGCTCGCGGTCCCACGGGCAGCCGTCGGGGGCGCGCAGGCGGTCGCTGATGGCCGGCATCGCCCACGGCCCGAACACCGCGACCTGGGGCTCGAGCGGTGCGAGGTAGAACGGCGCCGCCAGGTCGTCGTCGGTCAGTGCCGCCACCGTCGTCGGCGGTGTCGTACCGAAACGCCCGACGGGATGCTCCCCCGGATAGGCTCGGGCGAGGACGTCCAGGGCGCGCCGGCCGCGCGGCCCGTGGCGGCCCGGCAACGGCGCCATCGCATCACCCGCCGCGCCGGCGACCGGTGGACCGCCGGCGTGCAGCATGGCGGTCGGGACGACCAGCACAGGGCGAGACGGCTCGAGCGGTGTGCCGACGAGCCGTTCGCTGGCGATGACCTGCAGGCCGGCGGCCGGATCGAGGCCGAACCGGAGGCGCGCCTCGGTGACGAGGGCGTCCAGCACTCGCTGCCTAACCGCCCGTCCCGGTCGCGATCAACTCGTCGCGTTCGATCGTCACGGCATCCTTCTTGGGCTGGTACCAATCCGAGAACAGCCGCGATCGGATCTCCTCGAGCTGGCGTCCTTCGGCGGTCCGCTCCTCCTCGGTCGTCACGAGGAACAGGTACTGGCCATCATCCTCGACCGCCACGACGTCCGAGGTCTTGCCGATGGGGGCCGCGAAGATCGCGCTGGTCTTGGGCGCCTCGAGCTGGCCATCGGCGATCCAGCCGAGGTCGCCGCCACGGGACGCTTCCTGGCCCTCGGACACGTCGCGTGCGATCTCGGCGAAGTCGGCGCTGCCAGCGTCGACGCGTCGCTTGATGTCGGCCAGATCGGGCGCGTGGCTGATGACCTGGATGACGTGATAGCCGAACTCCGTCTTGATCGGCGCCAGCAGCTGGCCGTCGGTCGGCTTAGCGTCGAGGATCGGCTTCGAGAAGGTCTCGACGTAGCTGCTGTCGGTGCTGACGTACGCCTCGAGGACGCCGCCACTCCCCTCGGCGCCGCGGGCGCTCTCCTCGTCGCTCACCTCGCGGGCCAGCGCGTCGAACCCGTCGATGTCGTCCTTGAGCTTGATGTAGGCAGCATCGGCGTCCAGCTTGGCCTGGCCCCATGACGGATCTTCGGCGGGGATGTCGCCGTTGCTCGCCGCTTCGGGGTCGTCCTTCGGCGAGAACAGGATGTGGCGGACCTTGACCGCGTCGTCCGGAAGCTCGACCGTCGACTGGCTGAGGTAGATCTGCGCCGTCTCGCGCTGTGGCGCGGGCTTGCTGGCGTCCGCCACGAGCTTGTCCTCGAGCTTCGTCCGGACGACATCCCCGCGGACGACGTTGCGATACTTCGCGAGGTCGATGCCGTCGTTGGCGAGCGTCTCCTGGTAGGCATCATCGACGGCCTCGGGCGCGATCTCGGTCACGCGGCCGATCCGGAAGATCCCGTCATCGCCCTGGACGACCTCGGTCGGCGTGTTCGCGGCCGCCGCGAACGCGGCCGTCAGGAACGCGTCGTCGAGCTGGGTGCCCTCCCTGGTCAGCCAGCCGAGGTCGCCCGCCTGCGGAGCGGTGGCACTGTCGGTGGACACGGTCCGGGCCACGTCCTCCCATGTCGTGCCGGCCTTGATGTCGGCGAGCGCCTTGTCGATCGTGGCGCGGGCCGCGGCGGTCTGCGCCGGGGTCGGCTGGATCGCTCCGGCGTCGAGCGACGGCTTGACCTCGATCTGCCAGACGTGACGCGATTCCTTGCTCGTGGCCTCCTCGAGGAGCTTCGCGTCGATGTCCTCCTCGCCGACGCTGACGCCCTCCTCGCCGGCCAGACCCGCCTGGATCCGGTTGTCGATGATTCGCTCGAGCGAGCTCGCCACAAGTTCCTGGCGTTGCTGATCGATGAACTGGGTCTGCAGCTCGGCCTGGCTCTGGGTCAGCTGCCCGGCCGCGGCCTGCGTATTGATGCGGCGCTGGGCGATCTCGAGGCGCCAGCCCTCGATCTCGGATCGCTCGCGGAGCTCGTCCTTGGTGATCGACTGACCGTTGACGCTCCCGACCGGTGCGAGATGGTCGTTGTAGTAACTGAGGACGACGGCGATGCCCAGGATGGCGACCGCCGCGATGACGGCGATGCCGAAACCCAGGTTGAGGTAGAAGTTGCGGCGGTCGCGGCTGTCCCATGACGGTCTATGGACACGCTTCACGATCGGCCTGGCTCGAAAAGTCATTCGGTGTTGGTTCCTGATGGCAAGGTGGCATGGCCGACGAGGGCCGGACGTTCGTTGGGCGGCCGGTATCGTATCGTAATGTCCGGGTCGGCCCGTTCCCGGGCAGTCAGCCCAGGAGGATGTCCATCAACGGATCCACGCATCTCCGTGGCCGGCGCGTGCTGGTGACAGGCGGCTCCGGGACGATCGGCGCACGACTGGTGGACCACCTGATCGAGTCGGCTCCGGCCGTCGTGCGGGTGTTCGGGCGCGACGAGACGAAGCAGTTCTACCAGCGCCATCGGCACCGGGGCCGGGACGTCCGTTTCCTGATCGGCGACATCCGGGATCGCGATCGCCTGGTGCGGGCCTGCGAAGGCATCGACGTCGTCTTCCACTGCGCGGCGCTCAAGCACGTCGAGTCCGGCGAGTACAACCCGTTCGAGGCCACGCTCACCAACGTCACCGGGACGCAGAACGTGATCGACGCCTGTCTGGCGAGTGGGGTCGAGACGATGATCCTCACCTCGTCCGACAAAGCGGCCAATCCGACGTCGGTCATGGGCGCCAGCAAGCTCCTCGCCGAGAAGCTCGTGAGCGCCGCGACCAACTACCGCGGTGCCCATCCGACGACGTTCGCCAGCGTCCGCTTCGGCAATGTGCTCGGCTCGCGCGGATCGGCCATCGAGCTGTTCGCGCGGCAGATCGCCGCCGGCGGTCCGGTGACGGTGACCGATCCCGAGATGACGCGCTTCATCATGAGCGTCGACCGCGCCGTCGAGCTCGCGATCAAGGCGGCCGAGATCGCCCGGGGCGGTGAGGTGTTCGTGTTCAAGATGCCGGTCGCCCGCCTCGACGACCTCATCTCGGCGACCATCGAGGTCGTCGCGCCGACGCACGGCCTCGATCCGGCCACGATCCGCCGGGAGCCCATCGAGCCGCGCGCCGGCGAGAAGGCGTATGAGGAACTGATGACCGAGGACGAGGCGACCCGCGCCGTCGATCTCGGGGACATGTTCGCGGTCCTGCCGTCCATCGAGATCGCGCCCGAGGTCCGCTCGGCGTATGCCGACCTGCCATCGGCTCCCAGTGGTGCCTATCGCTCCGATGGCGTCGAGGCGCTCGACCTGGCTGGCGTCCGTCGCCTCGTCGCGGAGTCCTTCGAGTCGGAGCGGCGCGCCGAGATCCCGGCATGAGGGTCCTCGTGACCGGGGCCGCCGGCTTCATCGGCCGTTGGGTGGTCGGCGGGCTGCTCGATGCCGGTCACGAGGTGCTGCCGATCGACAACCTGGTCGCCGGCGACGAGCGATCGCTCGAGGAGTTCGCAGGGCGTCCGGGCCTGCGGCCGTTCGAGCGCGGCGACGTCCGTGACGCCGCAGCGTGCCGGCGCTGGCTGATGGAGGTCGATGCCGTCGCGCATCTCGCCGCATCCATCTCGGTCCAGGAGTCGATCGACGACCCGGCCACGACATTCGAGAACGACGTCGTCGGGACGTTCAACGTGCTCGAGGCCGCACGAGCGACCGGCGCACGGGTGCTGTTCATGAGCACCTGCATGGTCTACGACCGCGCCGATCGCACTGGCATCGCCGAGGACCATCCGACGAAGCCGGCGTCGCCGTATGCCGCCGCGAAGCTCGCCGGCGAGGCACTCACGCTGTCGTACCACCACGCGTACGAGCTACCGACGACCGTCGTCCGGCCGTTCAACACCTACGGCCCGTTCCAGCGGTCGGTCGGCGAGGGCGGGGTCGTGGCGATCTTCACCCGACGCTCCATCCTCGGCGAGGAGCTGCGCATCTTCGGCGACGGGACGCAGACCCGCGACCTGCTCTACGTCGAGGACTGCGCGCGGTTCGTGGTCGCGGCCCTGACCTCGGACCGGGTGATCGGCCGGATCATCAATGCTGGCACCGGCATGGATGTGAGCGTCAACGCGCTGGCGGCCCTGGTCGAGCCGGACCCAGGGCGGATCGTTCACGTCCCGCACATCCATCCCCAGAGCGAGATCGCCGTGCTCCGGTGCGACGCGTCCCTGGCCGAGGAGCTGCTGGACTGGCGGCCGACGGTGGCATTGCCCGAGGGACTCGCCCGGGTCCGTGCCTGGATGGAGGAGCGGCTGGGGGCCGGGGTCCCGGTCCACTGATGGGCACCGGCGCCGCCACGCGGCTTGCGATCGACGGCGGCACGCCGGTCCGTGCGACGTTCCTGCCATACGCTCACCAGGTCATCTCGGACGAGGACGTCGCCGCGGTCGGGGAGGCGCTGCGCTCGGACTGGCTCACGACCGGCCCGCGTGTCCCGGCGTTCGAAGGCGCCCTGGCCGAGGCCACCGGGGCGCGGCACGCGATCGCGTTCAGCTCGGGGACTGCGGCGTTGCACGGCGCGGTCGTGGCCGCGGGTCTGGGGCCGGGCGACGAGGCGATCACGACGCCGCTGAGCTTCGTGGCCACCGCCAACGCCGTGCTGTACGCCGGCGCGACGCCTCGCTTCGCCGACGTCACCGCGGACGATCTCTTGATCTCGCCCGACGCGGTCCGGGAGTCGATGACGCCCACCACCCGCGCGATCGTGGCGGTCGACTATGCGGGTCACCCCGCCGACTACGACGCGCTCCGACGGATCGCCGACGCGGCCGCGGCCGGGCCAGCGCTGCTCATCGCCGACGCGGCGCATTCGCTGGGCGCGACTCGCGCCGGCCGGGCGGTGGGCACCCTCGCCGATCTGACCGTGCTCAGCCTGCATCCGGCCAAGATCATGACCACGGGCGAGGGCGGGGCCGTCCTGACCGACGACGGCGCACGGGCAGAGGCGTTGCGACGCTTCCGCAACCACGGCATCGCGATCGAGCTCGCCGATCGCCGCGATTGGACGTACGCCATGGTCGAGCTCGGCTACAACTACCGGCTGACGGACGTGGCCGCCGCCCTCGGGTCATCGCAGATCCGTCGCCTCGACGAGTTCCTCGAGCGCCGTCGCGCGCTCGCGGCGCGCTACCTGGAGCGCCTCGCCGGTCATCCGGGCATCGATCTGCCGTCGGTCGCCGACGACACCGATCCCGCGTGGCACTTCCTGTTCGCGCGTCTCCGGCTTGACCGCCTCACGGCCGACCGGGGCACCGTCTACCGCGCCCTGCGGGCCGAGAACATCGGCGTGAACGTCCACTACATCCCGATCCACACGCACCCCTACTACCGGGAGCGGTTCCCGGGACTCTCGCTGCCTGTCGCGGAGGCGCAATACGAGCGGCTGCTGACGCTGCCTCTTCACGCGGGCATGCGCGATGCGGACCTCGACGATGTGGTGAGCGCGCTCGACAAGGTCGCCGAGGCGTACCTCATCCGCTGACGAAGGAGTCCGATTGGATCTGATCCGCAGGCCGGTTCGCCGCTTCCGCCGGGCGCTCTCGCCCGAAGGCCACGGCTCGGCCGACCCCGGCCAAGGTGCCACCCGTGCCCAAGGCCCCGGCGGTCCTGCCCAAGGACGAGCTGCACTCGTTCTGGCGTGACCCGGACGAGCCGAATCGACCGGAGGAGTATCTCGCCCACGCCGGACGCAGCCGGTTCCTCGTCGATTTCGTCGCGCCGTATCTCGGCCCGGAGCCGAAGATCCTCGAGATCGGCTGCAACGTCGGGCGGAACCTTGCCCATCTCTACGACGCGGGCTACGGACGCCTGACGGGGATCGAGATCAACGGCGAGGCGCTGGCGCTCCTGCGGACGACGTATCCCGAGATGGCCGCGGCGACGACGCTCATCAACGCCCCCGTCGAGGAGGCGATCCGGGAGATCCCCGACGCGTCAGTCGACCTCGTGTACACGATGGCGGTGCTGGAGCACATCCATCCCGACAGCGAGTGGATCTTCGACGAGATCGTCCGCATCACCCGCGGGACGGTGGTGACCGTCGAGGATGAGCACGGCGTCTCGCGCCATCACACCCCGCGCGACTACCGGGGCGTCTTCGAGGCCCGTGGCCTCACGCAGGTAGCGCAACAGAGCATCGACGCCGACGGTGGGTTCGGGACGGCGTTCGAGGCACGCGCATTCGAGGTGGCATGACCGAGGACGGATCCAGGCAGTCTGGGGGCCCGGTGATGGTCGCCGTGGTCCAGGCGCGGATGCGCTCGACACGTCTGCCGGGCAAGGTGCTCGAGGACATCGAGGGCGAACCGCTGCTGGCATGGACTGTTGCGGCCGTGCGGGCGATCCGTGGCCTTTCGACGGT
Organism: uncultured Chloroflexia bacterium; assembly: GCA_963831715.1. Classification (GTDB taxonomy): domain Bacteria; phylum Chloroflexota; class Limnocylindria; order Limnocylindrales; family CSP1-4; genus SPCO01. The sequence goes on from CAWHRB010000002.1 coordinate 468,082, forward strand.
CGTCGTCGCGACGACGACGGACGCCAGCGATGATGCGGTCGTGATCGCGGCCGAGCGGATCGGGGTAGCGGTGCACCGCGGCTCGACCGACGACGTCCTGGCGCGCTGCTACGAGGCCGTCGCGCCCTTCGAGCCGGTGGTGGTCGTCCGGCAGACCGCCGACAACCCGTTCCCGGATCCCGGCGTCGCGGAGGGCCAGATGCGGGCGCTCCTCGAGCGCGAGCTCGACTACGTCGGCATCGAGGGCTGGCCGCTCGGCATCGCCGCCGAAGCGTGCCGTTTCTCGGCCCTCGCGACCGCCCACCGGGAGGCGACCGAGCCGGCCGACCGCGAGCACGTGCTGCCGTTCGTCTATCGGCAGCCCGACCGGTTCCGGATCGGCCAGGTCGCGCGGGCCGGCAGCGCACGACCCGCTGCCGCGCTGGCGCGCTATACCGTCGATACCGAAGTCGACCTGGCCTTCGCGCGGGCCGTCGCCGCTCGGGTCGGCCATGGCCCACCGGTCGACCTCGGCGAGTTGGAGACGATCGTCGAGGACGAGCCCGAGCTCCTCGAGATCAACGCCGGCGTCGCTCAGCGACCCTGGCACGAGGCGCGTTCTACCGAGGAGAGCCGATGGAGGTCGTGAGGATCGGCGATCGACCGGTCGGTGCCGGCGCGCCCGTCTACATCATCGCGGAGGCTGGCTCCAACCACGACCGCGACCTCGACCAGGCGAAGCGACTCATCGACGTCGCCGCAGCAGCCGGCGCGGACGCGGTCAAGTTCCAGACGTTCACCTCGGACGGCATCGTCGCAGAGACGCCGACCCGCGCCGAGTACCTCGACGCGATCCTGCCACCCGACCAGAGCATGTCCGACCTGTTCCGTCAGCTCGAGCTGCCGCGCGAGTGGCATGCCCCGCTCGCCGACCATGCCGTGCAGCAGGGCCTCGACTTCCTGTCGACCCCGTTCGACCACGAGGCCGTCGACCTGCTCGACGGGCTCGGGGTCAAGGCGTTCAAGGTGGCGACCTACGAGCTGTGGCATCTGCCCCTCATCCGGGACATCGCCTCACGCGGCAAGCCGATCATCTGTTCGACCGGGATGGCCGACATGGCGGACGTGCAGGCGGCAGTCGATGTCGTTCGCGAGACCGGCAACGAGCAGCTGATCCTGTTGCACTGCGTCGTGAACTACCCGCCGCCGTTCGCCGACCTGAACCTGCGCGCGATCGAGACGATGCGCCAGGCATTCGGGGTGCCGGTCGGTTGGAGCGACCACACGCCCGGCTGGCTGGCGCCCGTGGTCGCCGCGAGCCTCGGGGCGGCGGTGATCGAAAAGCACTTCACGACGGATCGCGGCCGGCCGGGTCCCGACCACCGCTTCGCGCTCGAGCCGGACGAGCTGGCCGAGATGGTGCGCGCCATCCGCGACACCGAGGCGGCGCTCGGCACCGGCGTGAAGCGCCGTGCCCCGGCGGAGGATGACCTGTACGTCACCGCCCGTCGGTCGCTCTTCGCGGCACGGCCGATCGAGGCGGGCGCCGTGGTCGGCCCCGACGACATCGCCGTGCTGCGACCGGGCACGGGGCTCGAGGTCGCCGACCTCGACAAGGTGATCGGCCGAACGGCGCGGCGCCACATCGACCGTCACGAGCCGCTCGCCTGGGACATGTTCTGATCGATGCCGCGCGTCGTGCGGCTGCGGACGAGTGCCGGCCCAGGCGAGGGACGCGGTCACCTGGCCCGGGCGCTGTCACTCGCCGAGGCGGCTTGGTCCGACGACGTCTTGGTCGAAGTCTCGCTCGCGCGCGGCGCGCCGACCCCGGGTGAGCGCGACCGGGCCGACGCCGCCGGTGCGCACGTGGTCGATGCCGACGCAGCCGTCCCCGGCGGCGCGGTCGTCGTCGTCGATGGGCCCGATCCGGATCGACTCGCGGCCGGCATCACCTCGGATCGCCTGGTCGTCTTCGACGACATCGAGCGGTTCGACGGCGAGGCTGCCGTCGTCGTCCAACCGTCGGCCTCGACGTGGGGTGGGCGGGCGCGGGCCGCGACGATCCTCGCCGGCTACCGCTGGGCGCCGATCGGGGCGGCCTGGCGACAGGCCGTCGGGCGGGCGGAGACGGCACGCGCCGGCGGCCTCCCGAGCCTGCTCGTGTGTTTCGGCGGTAGCGACCCGCACGACGTCACGGGGCGGCTCGGCGTTCGACTCGCGCACGATCCGCGCTGGGCGACCACCATCGTCGTCGGCCCGGACTATGGCGGCGGGCTGCTCGACGACCGCTGGGTGCGTGAGCCGCGCGACCTGCCCGAACGCGTGCTGGCCGCCGATGTCGTGGTGATCGGCGCCGGGACGATGAAGTTCGAAGTCGCCGCACTGGGGCGGCCGGCGGTGCTCGTCGCCGCGGCGGACGACCAACTAGCGGTGGGTCCGCCGTTCGCGGCGACCGGGGCTGCGCGATGGGCGGGCGACGGCCGGACGGTCGATCCGGAGGACGTCGTCGATACGGTCGCCGCACTCATGGACGACCCGACGACACGCGCGGCGATGTCCGCAGCAGCTCGCCGGCAGGTGGATGGCTTCGGCGCCGATCGTCTCGCGGTCGCGATCGCCGCCCTCGCCGACGGGGGTCAGACCGCGGCCTCGTAGACGAGGCAGGGCAGCCCCCGGACCTCGGTCGTGCCGATCCGTCGGAACCCGGCGCCGGTGAACAGTGCGATCGAGATCGTGTTGTCCGGTCGGATGCGGGCGATGAACGCGACCGGATCGAGCCCCTCGTCTCGACGCGCCTCGTCGAGCGCGAGCCGTAGCAACCGCCGTCCGACCCCGTGGCCACGCACGGCAGCCGCGACCGCGATGCCGATCTCGACCCGGCCGTCCCGGTGACGATCGAGGCGGACCTGGCCCACGGGCACGTCGCCGTCCATCCCGACCAGCAAGCGCCCGGAGGTCGCTGTCAGGCGGTCGGCGAGCCACCGACGATGGGCGTCGGCCGCGATCGGCTCGGGCTGGAACCCCGCTGCCCGGGTGACGGGATCGTTGGCCCACTCGAGCAGCAGGGGCCCGTCGGCCGCGGTGGCCGGTCGGAGGGTGAGCGGCGGTGGCTCCGTCATCCCGGTCTGCGGGCGATGACGCTGACGAACGTCGCGAGCAGGTCCTCGATGGTGACGCTCGGGTAGAGGCGCCGGACCTCCCCGAGCGCCATCGCCGTCGCCTCCTGCGTCTGCTTGCGCTCGAACCAGGGCATGACCGCGACGAGCTCGAGGCCCGCCTCCTGGACGACGGTCCGGAGCTCGGCGAGCGACATCCGGTTCAGGCTCTCCTCGTAGAAGCGCATCGCCTGGTCGATCTCGGTCGGGCGCAGCTCCTGCAGGTACCGGCGGAAGTCGTCGGCATCGAGGCGCGCGTGACCCCAGGGGATCGCCAGCGTGCACATCGAGTGCCCGCCATTGACGCTGAAGAACGGGTTGTAGTCGTGGTAGGCGACACCGCCGGGTCGGAGAAGGCGGGCCATGGCGGCGAAGGCGGCGCGGGGATCCTGGACGTGCTCGAGGACCTCGAACGAGAGGATCGCGTCGAAGCTGCCGGCTGGCTGCGTGGACTGGGTGATGTCGTCCTCGATGAACTCGACGGCGCCCAGCGGAGCCTCGCCAGCCAGGCGAGCACGCTCGCGTAACATGGCCAGGGTCGTCTGCTGGGCGTCGATGTCCGCGGCGAGCGTGGCGGCATCGACCTCGCCGGGTCGCTGGATCACGTAGAACCGGGCCAGGTCCGACGCGACCACCTGCGTGCCGGGACGCTTGGCGAGCTGGAACGCCATCGCCCCGTCGTAGCAGCCGACTTCCAGGATCCGGCCGCGGAGCGGCGCCCCCGTCGTCGTCTCGACGAGGAGCGCGGCCTCGCGGACCGACTTGAGCGGCCTTGCGCGCCCGCCCGGCGAGCGTTTCGTCGGTCGGTGGCTGGACGTTCGCGACCGGGTCGACCATGACCCGCCAGCCGGACTTCAGGCGGTCGCGCAGCGTCGGGTCGAGCGGATGGTGGACACCGTGCTTGTCGACGAACGCGGTGCCCGGCGCGATGGCCTCCTTCGGCGTCGCGGGTTTCGGGACCTTGAACTCGACCTCGACGAGGGCTCGGAATCGTGGCTGCCGCAGACCGGCGCGGATGGCCGCCTTGACGGGTCGTTTCCACATCAGACAGGACCCGAGACGGTGCCCGCGCCGACAGCCGCCCGGTCCGTGACCACCGAGGCGATCTCCGTCGCGATCCGTCGTCCGGCGTGTCCCGGGACGAAGTGGTCGTCGAGGAAGGCGCGCCGAGCATCGGGAGCGGCCGGGCGGGGGTCATGGAGCGCGTCACGCAGTCCATCCACGCCGTGGATCGGTCGGGCGACGCCGGCCGCGACGTATCCGAGCAGGTCGCGATGGCCCTCGACGATCGCGATCAGGTTCGCCGTCCCGGCCATGACGGCGTCGGTCAGGACGGTCGAGTTGAGGCCGAGATGGGCGTCGGCCGCCCGCAGGAGCCGGAAGAGGTCGATGTCCTTGACCAGCGTGATGTCCGGCGCTTCGTAGCCACCGGCCGTGGCCAGCCCTTCCAGCAGCTCACGGTACGGACCCTCATCGCGCTCCCCCGGGTGCTGCTTGAAGACGACGTGGACCCCAGGCAGCGCGCCTCCGAGACACGTCTCGATCATGTGGACGAGGTGCGACCGGCGGACGAACGGCAGATGCAACGTCGAGACGACGAGGACGACGGCATCGTCGGCGATACCGAGCTCCCGTCTCGTGGCGGAGCGCTCGATGCCGCCATCCGCTGCGGTCGGGACGGCGGTGTCCAGGTCGAGGCGGGGCGAACCGCCGACCGTGACCTCGCCCGGCTGGTACGCGAGAGCCTCCAGCACGCGTCGCTCGTAGTCGCCGAACACGAAGGTCCGGGTCGGCAGGATCAGCCGGGGGTGGCGGTGGTCGGGATAGCCGGCATGGGTCGGGTAGAGCACGCCGTGTTGCAGCGCGAACGTCGGCACGCCCGCGCGCTCGGCGGCCAGCAACCATGGCGTCCGGTGCCCTTCCTGGGTCATCAGGAACGCCGATGGGCGGACCTCGTCGGTGAGGCGTTCGACCCGCGCCAGTTGCAGGACGTCCGGCTCGATGATCTTCTGGAGCGTGACCCGCAGCGAGGCCAGGAACGGGAATGTCAGGTCGAGCCCGTCGAGCTCGAACGGGACATGGCCGACCGCATCGATCCCCGCAAGCGCCGCCTCGGCAGCGGCGCGGGCGCGGTCACGGTCCTCCGGCCGGGCCCAGCGGGACTGCAGGTAGAACGCCGGGAGGAGTCGGTCGTCGAGCTCGGTCGCGGTCCAGTCCTCGTCGCGCTGTCGGCTCATGCCCAACCCGATCACGACGGGCTCCAGACCCGCGTCGGCGAGGGCCGGGATGACCGAGCCGAGATTGGGGTCGCGTCGCTCGGCGGACGACGGCCCTCCGACACGCTGGTAGCTGCTCGGCAGCGTCAGTACCACGACCCGTGGCTTGGGTCCCGCCAGCAACCGAGCCAGCCGCTCGTCCAGCAGGGCCGCTCGTCGGGCGAGCTCGGCAGAGCGTCGGTCGGGCCCGGCGTTCTCCGGCTGTTCGGCCCGTGCCTTCGGCGGGCGGAACGGCCGGACGATGCGCCGGGCGATCGCTTTGGGCAGCGACCGACTCGCCGGTGCGGCTCGGGGCGCCGCGACCTCGGTCGCGGCGCTCGCGGCGGCCTCGCTCGCCGCCTCCTCCCCCGTCGGCGCCTCGCGAACATCGATCGCTCGGTCGAGCGCACGCACAACGTCGAGCAGCGCGACCTCATCGGCCGGAGCGCTGATGGCCGCCGGCCCGATAGCGGCATCGATCGCCGTCAGGGCGTGTCGCCACAACAGTCGCTCGTGGACCCAGTGCCACAGGTCCTCGCGGGCGCGGAACCAGTAGGTGACGCCGTCTACGAGCACATGGTCGGCGACGCCGCTGGCCCGCGCCCATCGGTCCAGCGTGGCAAGCGCCGTCGCGTAGAGGTCCTCCCGCTCGACAGCGGCGGCGAAGTAGGGCCGCACCGACACCACGTCGGACCGGTCGCCGACCGCGGGCGTCCACGCAGTATCGAGCACGACCGAGACCTCACCGGGTCGGGCCGGTGGGGCGTCGGTGGCGAACGGGACGAAGTGCAGGCGCGAGGGACGAGGGTTCACGGCGTGTCCGACCGGGGCTGGATGGGAGCCTGTATCGTAGCCGACCTCTCCACCCGTCCTGGGTCGATCCCGGGACGCGCGTCGCGACGCCGGAGGTCCCAGCCCTGACTCACTCGATCGCCGGCAGACTCCGTGCCCGACTCCGATCGATCCCGGGTCTGCACCGGCTGTATCGGCGGCTTCGAGGATCCGCGTCCGGCAACACGGTGCCGGAGCGTGTCGGCGGGCCGCCGCCGTCGGCGCCGCCGCCCAAGGTCGAGGAGCGGGTGACCGAGCTGCGTCGGGTGACGCTGGTCGAGTCGCCACGGGACGAGTACCGGCTCAACCTGGTCGTGCCGACGGTGGAGGGGGCGGGCACGTTCGGTGGGATCCGCACCGCCCTGGACCTGTTCGAAGCCATCGCGCAGGGTACGGACGAGCGCCGGATCATCTCGGTGGGCCGCGCCGGACCCGAGGCCGCCGCCGCGATCCCCGCCTACGCGCCGGTCGCAGCAGGGGACGATCCAGTCGAAGCGCGGCAGCAGTACGTTCCGCTCACCCGGCCCTTCGACAGCCTCGCGGTCCGTCCGAACGACCTGTTCATCGCCACCTACTGGACCACGGCCGAACTGGTCGCCCGCATCCGGCGCTGGCAGGCCTCGGCATACGGTCGTGCGCCGGAGCGGTTCGGCTACGTCATCCAGGACTTCGAGCCCGGGTTCTACCCGTTCTCCGCGCAATGGCTGCTCGCCCGCGCGACGTATTCCGACACCTTCGAGACCCTCGCGATGTTCAACACCTCGCTGCTGCGCGATCACTTCCACGGCGTCGGGATCGCGTTCGAGCGCGAGTTCGTGTTCGAGCCGCGGCTCCTGCCCGAGCTCCGGGCCGCGATGGCGCGGCCGCCGGTCCCGCGCGAGCGGACGATCGTCGTCTACGGCCGTCCGGGCACGCCACGCAACGCGTTCCCGGCCATCGTCGACGGGCTCCGAGCCTGGCGCGCCAGCGATGACACGGCAGACAAGTGGCAGGTCGTCTCCGTCGGCCGGGACCATCCCGCCATCGACCTCGGCGGCGGGCTGACGATGCGATCGATCGGCAAGCTCGATCTCGATGCCTACGCGGATCTCCTGCGCCAGTCGGCGATCGGCATCTCGCTCATGGTCTCGCCCCACCCGAGCTATCCGCCGCTCGAGATGGCGCACCTCGGGCTGCTCGTGCTGACCAACCGGTTCGCGGCCAAGGACCTCGCGACGTGGCATTCGAACATCACCGCCGTCGACGACATCTCGGCCGAGGGCCTGGCGACGGCATTGGGCGACCTGTGCCGGCGCTTCGAGGCCGATCCCGACGCGGGCTCGCACGGCCAGGCCAGCCGGGACGACTTCATCTCCGAAACGCCGCCGTTCGAGTTCGCCTCGGACGTGGCGACCGAGCTCAGGCGGGGTGTCCCGGCCGCGGTGACGGCGTCGACGAGCTCTCGCTGACCCAGGCCGGCCGGGCGTCGAGCAGCGGCCGCATCGCTGCCAGGATCTCCTCGGCGCGGCGCTCGAAGGTATGTCGCGCGAGGACGGCCGCCCGACCGCGCTCGGCGATCTCGCGCCGCAGCTCGGGCGCGTCCAGGTAGCGGTCGACGGCGGAACGCAGGTCGTCAGCGTCGCGATAGATGGCCACGCCACCATCGAACTCCTCGTCCATGCCCTGGACGTCGTCGGACAGCACGAACGCCCCGGACGCGAGCGCGTCGTAGATGCGGTTCGAGATGAAGCCGGCGCTCCGCATGTCCGCCCAGGTGTCGTTGAGCACGATCGATGCGGAGGCGTAGTGACCGCGCAACTCGGCGTTCGGGATGTGCGAGCCGCGGAGGTATCGCGCGTCCAGGCCATGCTCGTCCCACGCGCGGCCATAGATGGCGAGGTCGCGCTCCGTGGGCACGAGCCACTCAACGATGTGCCGCTCGGGCCGGTAGTTGGCGACGAACAACAGCTCGTGATGGGGGCCGGTGGGATCGGGAAAGAAGCGCTCGGTATCGGTCGCCTGGTGGAGGGGTTCGACGGGGATCCGGGCCTGTCCGGCCATGCGGTCGGCGAACCGATCGGACGCGACGAAGGCATGGTCGTACGTGTCGTACATCTCGCCGGACGCAAGATCCGGGTGGCTGATCTGCCAGAGCACGTTGACCTGCGCCGGTCGGTTGTGGGCCTGCTGGTTCCCGAAGAGGTGGAGGGTGGCATCGTCCATCGCGGCGGCGGTCGAGGCCCAGTCGACGATCAATCGGACGCGGGTCGGCAGACCGGCGCGCTCCAGGTAGCGCTGGAGCGCCCGCGCGAAATGGAAGTCGCCCCAGAGAAAGGCGTTCCGCCACTTCGACGGGCCGATCCGGATGCCGATACGGCGAGCCGCCAGCCAATCGCACAGGAGCCCCTGCAGCAGGGCGCCCCCACCGGCGCCATCGAGGTCGCCGATCGAGATGCGTTTCGACGTGGTATCGGCGATCCGATCGCGGTCGGCATCGGTCGCGGCCACCACGATGTCGAAGTCGTCGAGGTGCTGCGGGCCCGTCGTCGTGACCCAGGCCACCCGGACCTGGCCGCTGGGCGCCTCGCGGATATCGGCCTGCGGATCGTTCGTCACGACGACATCGGCGTGGACGGCGCCCTTGCCCGACCATGGGCCGTCGGGTCGCGCGTCGATGACGTGCCAATCCGTCGCGTTGGCCAGGGCTGGGAGCCGGGTCTCGCCGATCCGCGCGACGCGCAGCCGCGGCAGCGTCCAGTCGTGCGCGCCGGTCACGGCGTCGCCGAGCACCTGTCGCGCGAGACGTGGTCCCCACCGATCGATGAAGCGGGCCCGTTCGCCGGTGGTCTCCCACGCCGCACGAAGGTCCTTCGACGGTTTCGCGATCGGCGTCTGGAGCGGATCGTCGTACCAGCACCACGCAAGGACGCGGCGGTCCACCGTCACGCCGCCCCCGCCTGCGCGCAGGCCGCTGCCGAGGTCGACATCGGCGAAGGGGATCGCGCCCGTATAGGCGCCGGCGCGGTCGTAGCCGCCCGGGACGCCGCCCGCCTCGATGAGGTCGGACCGACGCATCAGGATGCACGCGAGCGACGCCGCGGGCACGTCCCGATAGGGCTCCGACGGGTCCCAGCGGTAGGGCCGGCCCACCCCGAGGTGGCGCGGCGTGATCACGCCGTTCGAGCGCTCGAGGTCGATGCCGGCGGACAGCACGGTCAGGTCGGCCGTCTGCTGGCGGGCACGGACGAGACCTGCGCCGCCCGGCCGGATCAGGAGCGGTGCGGCCGCGACGGACCCGGCCATGACGCGCTCGACGAGATGGCCGAGCCAGTCGTCGAGGACGGGTTCCACGGCGCCGTCGACGATGCAGATGAACTCGCCTTCGGCTGCATCGACCGCCGCCGCGAACGCGGGTCGGCGATCCCCGTCGACCGGCGGCGCAACCGACCGAACGACGAGCGACGGCGACGGGGTCGCCTCGGCCATGGACGGGTCGGCGTCTGCGATGAGGATTACCTCGATCGGCCGGTACGTCGTCCGATCCAGCGCCGCCAGCCGTCGCGCGAGCACCTCGGCGCGGGGCTCCACCAGGACGATCGAAACGAGCGGACCGGAGCGCACATCGGACCGGGGTACCCGCCCGCGGAGGCGGCGCCGGAACAGCCGCACATCCCAGGGCATGGCGCGAAGGCGCTGCCTGATCAGGCGGGCACGCGTGAGACGCAGGGCACGACGGATGCGGTTCATGGGCTCCGGGGCGTCAGTCGTGGTGCTCGGCCCGATGCCAGCGTGACGGATGATGGCATCGGCGTCGCCATGGTGGGCCTCCGGCCCACGCTGGCCGGCATCGGCGCAAGGATAGCGGGCCGCGCGAGCCCCTTCCCCCGCCTGTGCTAGCGTCTCTCCGCGGATGCCGCGTATCGCGTACCTGACCTATTCGAGCGCTGAGTTCGACGGCCGCACCCGCCGCATGGCACGGACCGCGCTGGCGGCCGGCTACGAGGTCGTGGTCTATGCCCGCTGGCAGCCGGGCGTCCCGTTCGAGGAGGAGGGCCTCGGCTACCGGGTCATCCGCGTCCCGGCCGTGCCCGACCTCGCGATCCCGTGGCGGCGGAGGCGCGGCAGGCGCCGACTCCGCGACATCAGGTCGGGCGCGTATGCGGGGACGACCGTCGCACAACGGGACGACGACGAGGACTCATCCGAGGAGGCTTTCGAGCCGACCGAGACGCGCGATCAGGAGGTCGCGACGCCATCGCTGGCACGGCGGCTCGCGCGCCTTGTCTGGCGACCGACGCGGCGGTTCATCCGCCGGATCAGCACCGCCCGCTTCACCTACCCGATGATGCTGTTCCCGCTCCGGCCGCTCGGCTGGGCGATCCCCCTCGACGAGACGGCCGAGCCTGCCGACATCTGGCACGGCATGTGGGCAGGATCGCTGCCCGCGCTCGACCGGCTTCGGACGAAGCACGGCGGGCGGACGGTCTACGACAGCCGCGACGTCTACATGCGATCACGCGGCTTCGAGCGGATGGGCGCGTTCAAGGCGCCGTTCGCGTGGCTCGAACGACGCTGGGCGCGGCGGGCGGATGCCGTCCTGACCGTGAACGATGCATACGCCGCGCTGCTCGCCGAGCAATTCCGTATCGAGCGTCCGCCGGTCGTCCGGAACACCCCGGACCGGTACACGCCGCCGTCCCCGAGGCCCGACCTTATCCGCGAGGCACTCGGCCTCAGCGCGGAGACACGCGTCGTCCTCTACCAGGGCGGACTGCTGAGCGATCGCGGCATCGAGCAGGGCATGGACGCGATCCTCCACGTCCCCGACGCCGTGCTCGCGATCATGGGCTTCGGACCGGCGCAAGCGGAGATCGCGGCGCTGGCTGACTCGCCTCGCTTCCGGGATCACGTGCGGATGCTCGAACCTGTCTCGCCGGAGGCGCTGCTCGACTGGACGGCGTCGGCCGACGTGATGCTGATGGCCATCCAGCCGACGAGCGTCAACCACACGTTCACGACCCCGCAGAAGCTGTGGGAGGCGATCGCTGCCGGCGTCCCCGTCGTGGCCACAGACCTGCCGGGCATGGCCGAGATCGTCCGCGATACGGGCTGCGGCGTGCTGGTCGATGCGACCGATCCGGCCGACATCGCCCGAGCGATCCGGCAGATCGTCGATGCGCCGGTCGAGGAACGCCGGGCGATGCGCGAACGCACGTGGCGCGCGGGACAGGACCGCTACAACTGGGAGCGCGAGACCGACACGCTCCTCGAGCTCTATCGCGAGCTCCTCGGTCAGCCCGCTGCGACCGTCCCCGCGCCGGCCAGCCCCTCGAGGAGCGCGACCTAAGCGCCTGGCCGCAGGCGAGGCCGTCGCGCACGTACCGGCCGCCGCATGTGGCGCGTTTCGGGGTGATACGGTCCGCCGTCATGACGCGGATCGCGTACCTGACCTATTCGACGGCCGAGTACGACGGCCGCACGCAACGGATGGCCCGGACGGCGCTCGCCGAGGGATACGAGGTCGTCGTCTACGCCCGCTGGCAGCCGGGCCTCCCGTTCGAAGAGCAGGCGTCGGGCTACACCATCAAACGCGTGCCGGCGCTGCTCGAGCTGGCGATCCCGGGCCGGCGTGGCCGGGGGCGCCGGCGCGTGGCCGCTGCGCGGCGTCGTCAGGCTGCGGAGGGCGTCGCTCCGGCGGCCGGGTGGGATGCCGTGCCCGGACGGGATGGCGCGGCGGACGGGAGCGACATCTCTGCCGGAGCGCCCGACCCCGCGGCGGGCGGCGCTGACGGCCTCGGCTGGGTCCCGGACGGACTTCGCGGTACGACCGCTGCGCGCCCGCTCCGGGCGTTCCGCCGGATCGTCATCAATCCCTTCCTGCTCTTTCCGCTCCGTCCACGCGGCTGGGCGTTCGCCCTCGATGAGGTCGCGGAGCAGGCCGACATCTGGCACGGGATGTGGGCCGGCTCGCTGCCGGCCCTCGTTCGCCAGCAGTCCAGGCTCGGCGGCCGGACGATCTACGACAGTCGCGACGTCTACATGCACTCCCGCGGATTCGAGCGGATGGGGCCGTTCAAGGCGCCGTTCGCCTGGCTCGAGCGCCGCTGGGCGCGGCGCGTGGATACGGTCCTCACCGTGAACGACGCCTATGCCGACCTGCTGGCACGGCGATTCGACATCGATCGACCGCCCGTCGTGCGCAACACACCCTGGCGCTACGAACGGCCGAGTCGTCCTCCAGACCTCATCCGGCAGACGCTGGGCCTGTCGCCTGAGACGCGGGTCGTGCTGTACCAGGGTGGCCTCCTGAGCGACCGGGGCATCGAGCAGGGCATCTTGGCGATCGGCGCCGTGCCCGGGGCGGTGCTCACGATCATGGGTTTCGGGTCCTCAGGGCCCGCCTTGCGCGCACTCGCCGCGTCCGTCGCCCACGGCGACCGGGTCCGGTTCCTGCCGCCGGTGCCGCCCGACCGGCTGCTCGAATGGACCGCATCGGCCGACGCGATGCTGATGGCCATCCAGCCGACCAGCATCAACCACCGCTTCACCACACCACAGAAGTTGTGGGAAGCGATCGCGGCCGGGGTGCCGGTCGTCGCCAGCGACCTGCCGGGCATGGCCGAAGTCGTGCGCGAGACCGGCTGCGGCGCCCTGGTGGACCCGACCGACCCCGCCGACATCGCACGCGGGATGCGCGAGATCGTGTCGGCGCCCCAGGACGAGCGCGAACGGATGCGCGAACGAACGTGGCGCGCCGGGCAGGACCGGTACAACTGGGAGCGGGAGAGCGGCACACTGCTCGGCCTGTATGACGACCTGCTCGCCCGAGGCGAGCGACCCCCTCACGCCTGAGGCGTTTCGCCCGCCAGTCGGTCGATGAGACCGACGTATGCCTTCGACGCATGCTCCCAGGCGAGCGTCGCCACGATCGACGCTGCCGAGCGGACGGCGGCCTCGCGCCGCGACGGATCGTCGACGAGGGCGAGGATGGCGTCGGCCATAGCCTCCGCGTCCCCCGACGGATACATCAGGACCGCGGCACCGGGGAAGTCGCGCTCGACGGTCGGGAGTCGCGTGGCGACGACGGGCTTGCCCATCGCAGCGTACTCATAGACCTTGCCCGACACGGTGAGCGCGGTGAACCGGTCGAGGCGGGTCGGCGCGAGTCCGATGTCGGCAGCGGCGATGACGGTAGGGACGTCGTCGATCGGGATACGACCGTGGAACGCGACCCTATCGCCGATCCCGAGCTCATCGGCGAGCGCACGGAGCGTCGCTTCGGAGTCGCCTCGACCGTAGCAGTCGAGGACGACGTCGAGATCCGGGCGTCGCTCGCGCATCGCGGCCATCGCGCGCAGCGTGACGTCCAGCTCGTACGTCGGTGTCAGGGCACCGGTGTACACGAGTCGAAGCCGGCCGTCTTCACAGAAACCCCGGTTCGGGTAGGCCGCGGCGTCGAACCGGGCGAGCGACGGGCTGTTGATGACGACGTGGATGTCGTCCGGGTCGTGGCCCAGGGTCACGAGGCGATCGCGCATGGCATCGGTGACGGTGATCGTCAGCGTCGAGAACGCGATCGACAGCCGCTCCTGCAGCCGGAGCAGCCGGTGGACGAAGGGGTTCCGCACCGTCGGGAAGCGCATCCGGAAGAACTCCGGCATCGCCTCGTGGAGATCGAGGACGACCGGGACGCCGACGAGGCGCAGGGGCAGGGTCGCGAAGACGAGGAAGTCAGGCGGCGAGTGGACCTGGGCGACGGCAAATCGCTCGGATCGATGCAGCCGGACCGCCGTCCACATCGATCGAGCGAGGAACGTGAGGTACTCGGACACGTAGACACGCACGCCGGCGCCCTGGTGGCGCTGGACGTCGAGGTGCCGGACGCGGACGCCGGCCAGCTCGGAATCGACCGGATCGGCCGACCGTCGCAGTCCGATGACCCGGACCGGCCGACCCGCGGCGACGAGCGTCTCGGCCTGGCGGCGGACCCGGGGGTCTTCCTCGTAGTAGGCGTGGACGATCATGAGGACCGGCCGGCCCCGCACGGTCACGCCCCCGTCGACCAGCCTGCCCCGAGTCGAAGGACCTGCCGCTCCCGCGTCGCACGGTCGCGTGAGCTATCCACGGTGTCGACGACCAATGCCGCCCGCTCGTACACGCTCGGCCAGTCGATCGCGGCATGCGGCGTGACGACGACGATCACGTCGGCCCACCCGAGCAGCTCATCGAGACCGGTCTCCGGCCGGACGGTCCCCGCCCCGTCGGTGAACGAGTCGACGTGCGGATCGTGGAATCGCACATCGGACCCACGCTCGGCGATGCCGGCGATCACCTCCGACGCCGGGGAGTTGCGGGCATCGCGCACGTTCGGCTTGAACGCGACGCCGAGGACGCCGACCTTGGCGCCCTTGAGGGCCTTGCCGCGATCGTTGAGTGCCTCGGCCACGAGGTCGACCACGTGGCGAGGCATCGCGAAGTTGATGTCGCCGGCCAGCTCGATGAAGCGGTCGATGAAGTCGAACTCACGGGCGCGCCAGGCGAGGTAGTACGGATCCACCGGGATGCAATGCCCGCCGACACCCGGGCCCGGGGTGAACTTCATGAACCCGAACGGCTTGGTCGCGGCGGCGTTGATGACCTCCCAGACGTCGAGACCCATCCGTTCGCACAGCAGCGCGAGCTGGTTGACGAACGCGATGTTGACGTTGCGGAAGACGTTCTCGAGCAACTTGGCGAGTTCGGCCGCATCCGGCGAGCTGAGCTCGACCACGTTGTCGTTGATGTTGCGGAGGAGCGTCGCGGCACGCTTCGTCGCTTCTGGCGTGGTGGCGCCCACGAGACGCGGCACGGTCTTGCTGGCGCTGGCCGGGTCGCCCGGGTTGACCCGCTCCGGCGCGAAGGCCAGGTCGAAATCGACGCCGGCGCGCAGGCCACTCCGCTCGACGACCTCACGGAATGGTCCGGTCGTGGTACCCGGGTAGGTCGTGGACTGGAGGACCACGAGCTGGCCCTTGCGCACGGCGCCGCAGATCGTCTCGGCCGCGGACAGGACCGGCTTGAGATCGGGATCCTTGGTCGCCGTGATGGGTGTCGGGACGCAAACGAAGATCGCGTCGGCGTCGGCGAGGTGGGCCTCCTCCGGCGAGACCACGGTCAGCCTGTCCTGGAGTGCCGCGGCGAGCCGTTCGTTGTTCACATCGTCGATCGGCGAGGAACCGGCGTTGAGCTCCGCGACCCGTCCGCTGTATGCGTCGATGCCCTCGACGGTCAGACCCGCCTCGGCGAAAGAGATGGCCAGTGGCAGGCCGACGTAGCCCAGCCCGATGACGGCGACCCGTCGGTCCTCGCTCACGATCCCTCCGATCCCTCGTGCGGCCCTCATCCGACGTTCATCCGCATCGCGCGCCGCGGCAAGTGTCGGTCGCCCGAGAGGATACCGGGAGTGGGCGCGCCACGGCCGGAACCGTGCCCTCCTGCCGTTGGGCTCTAGACCCGCCAGGCCATCCCTTCCCTGTCGCGGCGCGGGTGTCGCTGAGGTCGACAATGTCGATGTCAGCGACACGATGGCGACAGCCGTGCACGGCCGATCTCCCAGTGGACGCCCTCGTGCATCCTGGGGAGACGGGGCGTGCTCGTGCGTCTGGCGATCGTCGCTGAGGGCGACTATGTCGGTGTCAGCGACACGATTGCGAGACGCGGCCGCGGCGGGCGGCGCGCCACGGCCGGACCCGTGCCTTCCAGTCGGGGAGCGGGTGTCGCTGAGCGGGTGTCGCTGAGGGCGACAATGTCGGTGTCACCGACGCGAGCGGGACAGCCGTGCACGACCGATCGCCCAGGGGACGCTCTCGTGCATCCTGGGAAGACGGGGCGTGCTCGTTCGTTCTGCGATCGTCGCTGAGGGCGACAATGTCGGTGTCAGCGACCGTGGGAGGCCGGCGCGCGGCGGAGGAGGCCGGCGGCGGGGGGCGGCGCGGCCGGCGGCGGACGCCGCCGACGGGCGGCCCCCCGGGAGGCCCGTGCTACCCTTCGCCGCGATGTCCACCACGAGTGAGGTGCCGGCTGAGTTCCGCCACGCGGCGGCCCAGCCGGGGCCGCTACGGCTATTCCTCGATGCGCTCGAGGACATCCTCTCCCGGCGCCGCCTCGTCGGCTACCTGGTGCGAGCGGACATCCGCAAGAAGGGCGCCGACACGTTCCTCGGCAACCTCTGGTGGGTCCTCGACCCGCTGCTCCAGATGCTGGTGTACGTCGTCTTCGTGTCGATCATCTTCCAGCGCCCGACCGCGGATTACCCGCTCTTCGTGCTCGCCGCGATCCTCCCCTGGAAGTGGTTCACCAGCAGCCTCAACGACGCGACCGTGTCGGTGACCAGCCAGGGGTCGCTCATCCGCCAGATCCAGTTCCCGAAGATCGTGCTGCCGATGGCATCGACCGGCGCAGCGGTCGTCGGTTTCGCCTTCAGCCTGATCCCGCTCGTGGCGATCATGGCGCTCTACCCGCACCGGATCACGGCGTACCTGTTGCTCATCCCGGTCGTCGCCGTCGTGCAGTTCCTGTTCACGCTCGGGACATCGTTCATCGTCGCCGCGGTCAACGTCTTCTTCCGCGATCTAGGCAACGTCCTGAGGCATTTCCTGCGGCTGTGGTTCTATCTCTCGCCGGGCTTGTACAGCCTCCAGATGCTCGAGGAGAGCGGCGTCTTCGCCCAGAACCCGCTCATCCTGCGCATCCTCCAGCTCAACCCGTTCGCCACGCTGTTCGAGGCCTTCCGCGCGGTGATCTACGGGGATGAGCTGACCGGTCCGCATCTGCCCGACTTCGCGGCGCTCGGGGCGCTCGCGGTCGCCAGCCTGGTCCTGATCGCGCTCGGCAGCATCATCTTCAAGCGCCTCGAACCGATGTACGCGAAGGTCCTTTGAGCGCTGCTGTCCAGCCGCCGCCCATGCGAGCGTCCGGTGCCCACGCGATCGAGGCCGTCGACCTCGGCGTGCAGTACAGCCTGCGCTTCACGAAGAAGACGACGCTGCGCCAGTCGTTCGTGCAGATGTTCTCGCGCGAACCGCTCGAGCCGTTCTGGGCGCTGCGGAACGTGTCGTTCAACCTCGTCCGCGGCGAATCGCTGGGGGTGATCGGGCCGAACGGCGCGGGCAAAAGCACGCTGCTCCAGGTCCTGGCGGGGATCATCCAGCCGTCCGAAGGCTCGGTGGACGTGCGCGGCCATGTGTCGAGCCTGCTGACGCTGGGAGCGGGCTTCGACTCCGAGCTCAGCGGTCGCGAGAACATCCTGCTCGCCGGCGCGTTCCTCGGCCTGCCCGACTCCGTGGTCCGCGACCTGATGCCGGCGATCGTCGAGTACGCCGATCTCGGGCGGTTCATCGACGCGCCGATCAAGACCTATTCGTCGGGCATGCGCGCGCGCCTGGGCTTCTCGATCGCGACCTCGGTCGATCCGGACATCCTGTTGCTCGACGAGGTGCTCGCCACGGGCGACGCCGAGTTCCGGGACAAGTCGAAGGCGCGCGTCATCGAGCTCGTCAAGGCGGCCAAGGGCATCGTGCTCGTGACCCACGACATGGCCTGGGTGACCGAGTACTGCAACAGGGCGCTGCTGCTCGAGCAAGGTCGCGTCATCCATGAGGGCGACCCGGCGGAGACGGTGCGCATCCACGTCGAGCGATCCGCGCGGCGCAAGGCCGAACGAGCCGCGCAGATCGGATCGGCCGCGATCTGATGACGCGGGGCCCCCACGGGTCCGGGTCCTGATGCCCGTCCTGCGCGCCGCCCGCGCCATCGTCCGGCGGCCGATCCGCCTGGTCGTCCGTCGGTTCACCGCCGTGTCGCCGCGGCTGCGCCAGGCCGAGGCGGCGCTGCGCGAGGGCGACCCAGAGCGTGGCCTGTCCCTGATGACCGGGCTCGTCGAGCCCACGCGACCGGCTGGCGAGGGCATCCTCTCGCGCGCGGCGGGCGCGATCGGCGATCGGCTGGCGGTCGCCGCGGCGACGGCGGCGATCACCAGGTCGCGTCGCATGACGATCATCGAGAACGCGGAGCGACGACTGGGCGGTCACATCGCGGAGACCGATCCCCGCTGGAGCCCGCGCGTCCCGGGCCCATCGGAGTCGCTTCGACCGGACGGTGACAGGCGAGTCCTCCATCTGCTCAAGGAGTCGCTGCCACACCGGCAGTCGGGCTACACGATGCGCAGCGCGTACAACGTCGGCACGATCCGCGATGCCGGTTGGGATCCCGTCGTCGTCACGCCCCTCGGCTTCCCGCGCTGGCGAACCGGCGTGGGCGGACCGCCGGTCGAGGAGGTCGACGGCATCCGTCACCACCGCCTGGATCCCGGACCGGCCTATCCGAGCGACGGACCGGCGGACGCGTACCTCGACGACTTCGCGTGGCGGGCAGCGGACGTGGTCCGTACGGAGCGACCGGCCATCCTCCACGCCTCGTCGGGCTTCCGCGGGTACGAGCTCGCGCTCGTGGCACTGGCCCTGGGTCGTCATTTCGACCTGCCCGTCGTGTACGAGGTCCGCGGCCTGTTCGACGCGCCGGCCTATACGACCGGCTTCGAGCGCTACAAGCGCCGAGCCGCCACCGACCTGCGGGCGATGCTCGCCGCCGATGCCGTCGTGACCCTCGCCGAGACGATGCGCGCGGACATCGTCGAACGCGGTGTGCCACCGGACAAGGTGTTCGTCGTCCCGAATGGCGTCGACGCAGAGACCTTCTCGCCGATGCCGCCCGATCCGGCGATCAGGGCCCGGTATGGGCTGGGCGACCGGTTCGTGATCGGCTACATCAGCAACCTCGACCATCCCCGCGAGGATCATGAGTCCTTGATCGCGGCGACCGCGCTGTTGGCCGCGGCCGGGCGGGACATCGCCTGCCTGATCGTCGGGGACGGCACCCGACGCGAGGAGCTCGAGCATGTCGCGCGTGACTCGGGTGCGGCGGACCGGATCGTCTTCACCGGCCAGGTCCCGCACGAGGGGGTGCGCGGGATGTACGCGACGATCGATGCATTCATCGTCCCCCGCAAGGACGAGCGGGCGGCTCGGTTGGTCACGCCGCTCAAGCCGTACGAGGCGATGGCGATGGCCCGGCCACTCATCGTGGCCGACCTGCCCGCGTTGACCGAGATCGCACCCGACGGCGTGCGCTCCCTCACCTACCCCACCGAAGACGCGGCCGGTCTGGCCGACGCTGTCGCGCGCCTCATGGATGACCCAGACCTCGGCGTGCGGATCGCGGCCGCGGGTCGCGAGTGGGTCGTCGCGGAGCGAACCTGGGCCGCCAACCGGCCACGCTGGGACGCCGTGTACCGCTCGGTGCTGGAGCGCCGGGGCGTGCCGGCATGATCCTTCGCCGCCGAGTCGCTGCCACCGACGCCCGATCGGCGGCGCTCGACGTCTTCGCGACGGCTCGCTTCCTCGCCTCGCTCGGTGTGGCTGCCCCGCGGCTGTGGATCGTCGAGGCCGACAACGCTCATGACCCACTCCGCCCGGATGTCGTACGCGCGTGGTCTGAGGGTATCGGCGTGGTCGCGGTGATCGGCTTGGACGCGCGCGATGCGGCCGTCGTGACGGCGACGGCGATCGGGGCGACGCCGGTCGAGCGCTCCGGGACGGCGTCGGTCAGCGATGCGACCGGGTCGATCGACAGCCCGACCGCATTCGACGGCCGACGCCTCGCGGCGCGTCACGCCCTCGGTCTCGATCCGGGCGATCAGGTGGAGGTCGCGCTCGGGGCGACGGTATCGCCTGGATTGGCGATCCGGCTGGCCGACCTGGACGCCGCCGCCGCCACGAGCGGGCGCAGGCGCCGGCTGATCGTCACCGGCCGATCGGACGGCAGCACGCGGATCTCGGCCGAGCTGATCTCGGCGATCGTGCACCCCCTCGTCCTGGTCGACCTGCAGGGTGCCGACGGCGCGCTCGATGGGCTCGCCCGCATCGCCGCGGACGAGCTGGTCGCCGAGACGCCGCTGCCCTGAGGAGCGCCTACGCGCGGGGTGCGACGAGCGAGGCCGGCGATCGCGCGGCCAACCAGGCCTGGACGACCTCGGCGATACGCTCACCGGCGTGGCCGTCCCACAGTGGCGGCCGCGGCCCGCTGGGTCGCACCGGTCCGTCAAGGATCTCGCGCGCCGCCGCGACGACCCCGCCCGGCGCGACCAGCCGGTTGGTGCCGTGGCTGATCGTGATCGGTCGCTCGGTGTTCGGCCGGATGGTCAGGCACGGGACGTCGAGGATGGTGGTCTCCTCCTGGATCCCACCCGAATCGGTGAGCACGAGGCGTGCTCCGGCGACGACGGACAGGAACGCCACGTAGCCGAGGGGCTCGACGATCCGCAGCCGCTCCGAATCGGTCAGGCCGGCCGCCTCGAGGTTGGCGCGCCCGCGAGGATGCAGCGGGACGACGAGGGGAACCATCGCGGCGACACCCTGCAGTGCCTCGACGATGGCGCGTGCGCTCGCGTCGGTGTCGACGTTCGACGGCCGATGCAGGGTCACGACGCCGTACTCGATGTCGCCGACACCGAGGCGTCGGCGCTCGGACGTGTCATCGAACCGGGCGCGATGCGTGAGCAGCGTGTCGATCATCGGGTTGCCGACGAAATGGATACGGCCGGGATCGACGCCCATCGCGGCAAGGTGGTCGGCGGCCTCCGGACTGGTCGTGAACAGCAGGTCCGCGAGCAGGTCGCTCACGAGCCGGTTGACCTCTTCCGGCATCGACCGATCGAAGGACCGCAGACCGGCCTCTACGTGCGCCGACGGGATCTCGAGCTTCGCCGCCGCGAGGCTTCCGGCGAGTGTGCTGTTCACGTCGCCGTAGAGCATCACGAGGCGCGGCGGATCCGCGCCGAGCTCGCGTTCCAGACCGACCATCGCGGCCGCCGTCTGCTCGGCGTGGGTCCCGGAGCCGATCCCGAGATTGGCGTCCGGGACCGGCAGCCCGAGCTCGTCGAAGAACACGTCCGACATGCGCTCGTCGTAGTGCTGGCCGGTGTGGACGATCCGCTGCGGGATCCCGCGCTGTCCGATGGCCGCGATGACCGGCGCTGCCTTGATGAAATTCGGGCGAGCGCCGATGACGTGGACGACCTGCTGGGGCATGGCCGCCAGTATGCCGGAAGCCCCCGCCGTCGGACCCGGGGCCGCTCTAGCGGCGCAGGATCCTGGCGACGATAGCGAAGGCGGCGCCGAATGCCAGCGCGCCCCGCCAGTCGAGGATCGGTCGGACGGTCCCCTCGACGCGTCCGGCGATGAGGACCGCTATCGCGCTCGGCTGGCGGATCGTGACCGTCCACCCGAACAGCCCGACGACGAGCGACTGGTCGACGATCGTCTCCTGGCTGCCGACGAGGTTCGCCATCGACTGGACGACCCGCGTCTCGCCGCCGAGCGCTGCCCCGATGAACCCGCGATCGACCGACACCGTGGCGCCCCGAGCGAGCCCGATCCCGCCGTCGCTCACCGCGATGTCGGATGCCATCGCACGCCCGATACCGCCCTGATGGATGTCGATCTCCTCGGCCGTGGCGGTCGAGATGCCGCCCTGGGTGATGCTGATCGAGCGGGCCTCGGCGTCGCGGATGCCGCCCTGGTTGAGCTCGATTCGCTCGGCCCGGGTGATCTCGTGAGTCTCGGGGGTCTCGATCTCATCGGTCGCGACCGTCCTGTCGTCCATCCGCGCAGCCTACCCCTCTCGCGACGACGTCGCGCCAATGGTCTATCCTGCCGCGGTTCGAAAGAGAGCGCCGATCGCGCCCGCGGATAGGGGTCGTTCGAGGGGACACGTGGCTACACGCCGAACCGGTCCGGGGAGAATCGCCCTCGTTGGGGCGCTGGGACTGGCTGCCATCGCGGGTGTCGGTGCCGGAGTGATCGCGGCCGGCGCAGCAGCCCCCAGTCCGAGCGCAGAGGCACTCGCCTCGCCCTCAGCATCGCCGACGCCGACCACGGCACCGACCGCCACCCCGACCCCCGAGCCGACGGCGACGCCGCTGCCGACCCCGACACCGACCGCGACGCCGAGCCCGACGCCCAAGCCCGTCGCGGCGCCGATGACGGGACGGCTTGTGACCCCCGCGGCCGCCAAGCGCCACCCGATCGCGGTGATGATCGACGACCACCCCGACGCGCGGCCGCAGTCCGGCTTCAACGACGCGTCGGTCGTGTGGCAGGCGCCGGCCGAGGGCGGCATCCCACGCTACATGCTGATCTTCCAGGACCGCATCCCGCCGTCGGTCGGACCCGTGCGCAGCGCGCGGCAGTACTACATCGCGTGGGCTGCCGAATGGGACGCGGTCTATGCCCACGTCGGCGGCTCGCCGCAGGCGATGGCCACGCTGCGTGAGCAGGGCCAGGGCCAGCTCGTCTACAACGCCGACGAATTCCGTTGGGGTGGCGTCTTCTTCCATCGGACGCGCGACCGGTTCGCCCCACACAACGTGTACACCAGCGGCAAGGAGCTGTGGCAGCTGGCCCGCCGGCTCGGGGCCAAGGACGCGACGATGAAGCCCGCCTGGCGGTTCGTGGCGGACAAGCATTTCCTACTGCGCCCGAAGGGCGGCACGATCACGGCGGTCTACCCGTGGAACACCATCACGTACCGCTACGACCGGACGACCAACACCTATCGCCGGTCGGTGTCGGGTGAGAAGCGCCAGGTGGACCGCGGTCGGGAGAAGTTCGTCGCACCCAAGAACGTCATCGTCATGGTCATGTCGTTCGGGCGCCTCAACGACGGGAGCAAGAAGAACCGCCTCGAAGCCCAGTTCATCGGGCGTGGCACCGCGTGGATCGCGACCAACGGCAAGACCATCAAGGGCACGTGGCGCAAGACATCGATGACGTCGCCGACGCGGTTCTTCGACGCCAAGGGCAAGGTGGTGCGGTTGACCGTCGGCCAGACGTTCGTGCAGGTCATGCCGCGCGGGTCGAAGATCACGATCAAGGACGGCAAGGTGCCGGCCTACGTGCCGACCGACAAGCAACGCCGCGACGAGCGGCTCTGACGCGGCGACCGGGTCCGCCTCGCCGATCGGTCAGGCGGTGCGGCCCACCTCGGCGTAGATCGCCCGCACGTCGGCCGCGACATCGGACCACGACCGCGTCGATCTGACGGCTCGGTCGCGAGCAGCTTCGACGATCCCCGCACGGACAGGCTCGTCACCCCATGCCGCGGTGAGCGCTACGGCGAGACGGTCGCGATCCCGCGGCTCGACCAGGATCCCGGCAGTCCC
Source organism: uncultured Chloroflexia bacterium (assembly GCA_963831715.1). Taxonomy (GTDB): domain Bacteria; phylum Chloroflexota; class Limnocylindria; order Limnocylindrales; family CSP1-4; genus SPCO01. The sequence continues at coordinate 491,538 of CAWHRB010000002.1, forward strand.
CACGATGTCCGGCAACGCACCGACGGCCGAGGCGATGACCGGCACGCCCGCCGCCAGCGCGTCGAGTGCCGCCAACCCGGTCGACTCGGTGACCATCGGCAGCACGACACCGCGCGACGCGGCCACGACGGCAGCGGCCTCCTCGACCGGCAGGGCCGGCGCGTAGACAAGGTGGTCGCCGGCTTCGTGTCTCGCCGCGACACGGGCGAGCGCGGCGCGATCGTCGGGCGTCGAGTCGAGCACCAGCACCCGCGGCGGCCACGGAGCGTCGTCCGTCAGGTCGGCCGGGCGGCCGCCCCGCGCCAGGGCGCTCAGCGCGGCGAGCATGGTCCCGGCGTCCTGGCGCACGTCGTACCGCCCGGGATACACGAGATACCGCTCCCCGAGCCCGAGCCGATCGGCGATGGCACGGGCCGCGTCCTGCCGAGTGGCAAGGGCCGTCGGTCCGACGGCGTACGCCGTCCGCGGCGCGAGTGGGACGATACGGATGCGGTCGCGCCGGAGATGCAGCAACCTGCGCGCTTCGCGGGCGACCGCCTCGGTACCGACGAGGACCGCGGCGGAATCGCGCAGCAATCGCGCACGCAGCCGCTGGCCGAACCTCGACGCGGCGGTCCGCTGGAAGGCGCGGGGCAGCTCCCACGGCGCGAGGTCGAGAACGGTCGCGACCATCGGCAGCCGCGAGGCGATCGGCAGGCCGCCTCCGGCGGTGTGGTAGACGGCCCCGGCGGCACCGCCCGCATCGGCTCTCCAGGCCGCCCCGACCGATGCGCCACGAAGCAGGAATGGGTCCACGGTCAGCGCACCCGAGCGCAGGAGGCGGATGGGCGGCAGCAGCCGTCGGCCGACGACCTCGATGTTGGGGAACCGCGTCGTGGGATCATCCTCGTCGCTCGCGAGCAGGAACGCGAAGGACTCGCCCGGCAGTGGATCCGCATCGAAGCCGCCGAGGAGCCCCTCCAGGTACGCCGCCGTCCGGGGTGCTCGCGCTGGCTCCTGGAGGGCGCGGACGTCCAGGACGACGCGCACGCCGGGTGGTCGCGTCGGCTCGGAGGTCACGTCGGCTGGCGCCGCTCCCGCCAGCGGCCGCGCAGGTCCTCGAGGCGGAGTTGGACGACCACGACCAGCGCCTCCACGATGATGCGGCGCGACATCTTGCTCTGCCCGACGCGCCGGTCGCGGAAGGTGATCGGGATCTCGACCACGCGCGCTCCGGCGCGGCTGGCACGGAAGGTCATCTCGATCTGGAAGACGTAGCCGCCGGCGTGCACGCCATCGAACGGGACTGCTGCCAGCGTTGCCGAGCGCCACGCCTTGAACCCACCGGTCAGGTCGTTCGGGGTGAGCCCCAGGACGGTCCGCGCGAAGAGCGACCCACCGCGCGAGATGACCCGACGCCCCAGTCCCCAGTCGACGACACCGCCGCCTGGCGTGTAGCGCGAACCGATGACGAGGTCCGCGGTGCCGTCGACGATGGGCGCGATCAGGTCCGGCAGCGTCACCGGGTCGTGGCTGAAGTCGGCATCCATCTGGACGACGACCGACGCACTGCTCTCGAGTGCGATGCCGAAGCCATCGAGGTACGCGCGACCAAGCCCCTGCTTCGCAGCGCGATGCCGGACCCGGATGCGCTGATCGACGGCGGCCAGACCGTCGGCGATGTCGCCCGTGCCGTCCGGCGATCCGTCATCGACGACGAGGACGTGCGCCTCGGGCAGCGCCTCGAGGATGGCGGCCGTCACCGGGCCGACATTCTCGGCCTCGTCATAGGTCGGGAGGACGACCCATGTCCCCGCGCCCCGCGTGTGGTCGTCGTCCATGTGCGCCAAGTCTACGGTCGCCCTGGCGAGGTCAATGCGTCTCGACGACGACGTTGCGCGACGACCACGTCGTACCGATCCAGCTCGTCGCCGATACCGCGATCCGGTAGGTACCCGGCGGCGCGACTGCACCGGTCGCGGTCCGGCCGTTCCAGGTGTGCGTGTATGTACCGGCGCCGAGCGCCTTGGCCGTCCACACCCGCTTGATCAGGGTGGTGCCGCGGTAGATCGCGACCGTGATGGTCGCCGCGCGTCGGAGGACGATCGAGGCGCGGCTCCGCTCGCCCGCCTGGGGATCGAACGAGGGGTTCGACCAGGCCACTGATCGGATGGTGCGGTCGACGAGGACCGGTCGATCGGCGACAGACCGATTGCCGGCACGATCGCGGCCGTCGACGCGGAACGAGTACCGGCCATCGGCGACGACACGACCACGAGCATCGCGTCCGTCCCACGTGGCTGCCCAGCTGGTCCGTGCGCTGAAGGACCAGGTACGGACCGTCGCCCCGGAGGCATCGCGGACTCGCGAGCTACCGGTGATGGCCTGATCCGTGTTCCAGCGCAACCGAAGCGTGTCCGCCCGACCGTCCGCGTCCGGTGTGATGAAGCCGCTGCCGGCGGCGGTGCCGAGGGTCGCCGGCCGGTTGTCGACGGTGACCGCGAAGCCGCGTTCGGAGCGGTTCGACGAGGCGTCCTCGGCCCACAGCGTCACCCGATAGGCCCCGTCGGCGACACGGGCCCCGCTGGCATCCCGCCCGTTCCACGTGAAGGCCGGCGATCTGTTGCTGACGGTACCGCTGCGCAGGTTCGGGCCGAGCCCGGACCCGACGACCGCATTGACCAGATAACCCCAGCGCACGAGGCCGCTCGCGGACATCCGCACAAGCGTCGTGTCCAGCCGGTTGTCACCGTTGGGGGAGAAGACCGGCGCGGACACCGAGCCGCTGCGGATGGTCGGCGGGATGCTGTCGGTGATGAACTTGGCGCCGATCGCATTCCAGAGCTCGGTCCGGGTGCCGTCATAGCCGATCGCCCAGATCCCGGCACCGCGCAACCCGTACCTGTTGACCAGGTCGTACTTCGCCCCGAGCGTCTTCGCGTCGTCGACATAGAGCTGCCGGTAGGGGTTCACGCAGCCGTACGTGACCGTGCAGTTCTGGCGTCGATAGACGGTCCACGCCACCTGCTCGGTCGTCTCGTAGCGCTTGCCGTGGTCGGTCAGGAAGGGCAGCGCATTGATGTACGTGACCGCTGTCGACGCGCCGTACTTCGTCCCGCTGATGTTCCTCGCGTGCACGCGGTTCGTGTCCGTCGACCAGGCGCGGCCGTAGTACGGGACGCCGAGGATCAGCTTGGACGGGGGCACCCGCGCCGCGTACGCCGCGACCGTGTCGCGGATGTCGTAGCCGGCACGTGCCAAGGGGGCGACACTGCCGACCGGGCTGCTCGATGCTCCTCGATAGTCGTAGCCCATGATGAAGATCGCGTCGGCGCCCGACGACGTCGCGCGCTCGATCGGGTAGTTCCCGATGTGCCCGGTCGTGTCGAATGTCAGCTGGTACCCGCGCGACACGGCATCGAGCCTCTGGCGGATCTGCTTGATCAGGGCGACGAACTGACCCTCGGCGCCGGACACGAGCGGCTCGAAGTCCAGGTTGACCCCGTCGGCACCTCGGTCCCGGACCGCGGCGGCGATCTGTCGCGCGAGGTTGTCGCGGGCCGTCCAGCTCGTCAGCAACGCCCGCTGCCGCGTCTTGCCCGAGCTGTTCCAGGCAAAGCTCTGGACGGTCAGCACGACGCGAGTCCCTGTCGCGTGCGCCTGGTTGATGATCGAGGTCAGACCCGAGCTCGTCCAACCGGACCAGCCGGTCGTGATCGTCCCGTCGCTGTTGCGCTTCTGGAGGTTGCCCTTGGGATCGGCGCCGACCCCGAAGTAGGCGATCGTCGAGATCTTGTCGTACTGGATGCGCAAGGAGCTGCTGTTGACCTGCCAGTACGGCAGGAAGCCGAAGACTTCGCGTCGAAGGGCGCCCGGGTCGACCGGCGCGTGGGTCGTTCGGTCGGGGCTACCGGGTGATGCCGCGATCGTCGCGCCCGCCTCGCCGACGTCGGCCCGATCGACGATGGGCTGATCGACCGCGGGATCGGGTGCGGGATCCTGGGAACGCATGCGCTTGCCGTCGAGCCGACCCGCGGGCAGGCTGCGCGACACGACGCCACCGACGGTCCAGCGGTCGGTCGAACGCGGCTTGAAGCCGACGGTCACGCGACCGCCGGGCGTGAATGCGATGCGATCGCGCTCGTGCGCCTGTGCCTCCTGCCAGTGGATGGTCGGCTGCAGCCCGGCGGTCGACGCAGCTGGATCGGGCGTCGCCGACCCGGTCGACCCTGACCCTCGGAAGCCACCGGCGGTCGCCCCGACCGCGGATTGCGCCAACACCAGTGTCGCGAGGCAGATCGCGGCGAGCATCCTGCGAGGCGAACGCGGAGAGAGGCGGGCGGGCGTCACGGGCACGGCGGACCTCGCTGGATCGGGTCGTTGACGGTACCCCCGCGTGGCGCGTCGGAGCAAGGCTCCGAAGGTCCCGGAGCCGACCGGTACGGTGCGGTCCGGTGTCGTGAGGTGGGGCGCCGTCAGCGCAGCGGCAAGGACAGCGTCGTCCGCTGCCAGCGCCCGGCCGAGTCCGCGGCCTGCACTTTGAGCGCCACCGTCCCCGACCGGCCCCCGGTCTTCATCGTCAGCGTCGCCTTGTAGGTGCCGGCGGACGTCTTCGCCAGCGTGACGGCCCAGGTCGACAGGCCGGGCTGAGTGACGTACACGCGGGGCGTGGTGGACAGGCTCTCGGCCGATGTCACCGACACGCTGATCGACCGTCCGCGGGTCGCGGACGATGCCGACGGTCGGATAGCGAACGCGTTCATCTCGAACGCCACGGCCTGCGTGGCGCTCACCGCGTGATCGGTCGCGTTGACGACGGCCGTGTACTTGCCGGTCGGCAGCATCGAACCACCGGTGCCCAGGGCGTAGAAGGTGTGTGCCGTGGTGCCGGCCGGGGCGTCGACCGTGTCGAGCAAGGTCGCCACGACCGTGCCCGCGGCGTTCCGGACGGTCCACGTCACGGTGGCGGGACGCTGGAGCGTGAAGGTGAGGCGGGTACCGGTCGACAGCGTGTCGCGATCCTGCGGATAGAAGACGGTCTTCGATGTCGTGAGGAACCCGAGCAGAGCGGCCACAGTCACCGATCGGGTCACAGGCGCTCCGGGATTGCCGACCGCATCGCGCGGGGTGAGCCGGACGTCATAGACCCCGTCGGGGACGATGACCCCGCCGCTGGCCTTGCCATCCCAGGTCACGGCCGCGACGTTCGTGGCGGTCGGGACCGTGAACGCCCGAACCACGTCGCCAGCCTGGTCCCGCACATGGACGACGATCGAGCCGCGTTCCGTGACCGTCCCGCCGAGGGCGACCGTCTCGCGCACGCCGTCGCCGTTCGGGGCGAACCATGTCGTCGCGTCCGCGGGCGGCGTCACGCCGCTGAGCGTCGGACCGGTCAGGTCGACCGTGATCGACCCGGTCTTGTAGCCCGCGTTGCCCCACGCGTCGGTCGCGTCGATCCGGTAGGTGTAGGTGCCTTCAGCGACCGACGCGCCATCGACCAGCCCATCCCAGGTCGTGCTCGGCTCGTCGCCGTTGCCGGATCCCTCGTGGATGGTCGCCCCATCGGCGTCGCGGACGCGGAACGTCCAGGCGGCACTCTCCGACAGCCCGGCACTCAGGGCGACGGTGTCGGCCACATCGTCATCGTTCGGCGAGAGGACCGGCGTCGCCGGGTCGACCGCGACGATCCGCGGTGGCGCGCTGTCGCGGGGCTGCACGTCGGCGACACGCATCACGCCATGGATGGTCGGATCGTCGAGTCCCTCGACCTCGACGAGCGGCGCGCCGGCGGCGGTCTGCGTCGGCCGGGCGAGGGTGCGCAGGCGGGTGCCGAGGGGCTGGGGCGTGCTCGTGTCGGGGGCGCCGGCGGCCGCGGTCGCCGCGTCGGGCCAGAGGGGCGCATCCGCGGTGCGGACCGATGCCCGACCGGGCACGATCAGCGTCGACGGGTCGCGGCTGGTATCGATCGTGCCTGTCACCTGGTTCGTGGTGAGCGTGGGGTGGGTGACGAGCGAGCGGTAGAAGCCGCTCGACGACCCCTCCGGATCCATGAGGGCCTTGACCCCGCTGGTCCGCGTCGAGGTGAAGCTGCCGACGTGGCCGTTGTTGCCCGGCGCGGTCCGCCACATCGCCTCGATCGTCTGATCGGTCGTGAACAGCCCGCGGATGTAGTCGACCGGTCCGCGGTGACCGTCGGCGAGCACGGCCTGCGCGTTCGACTGGAGGAACCCGGCCGCATAGTTGCTGATCCGCTGTCGAGCGACCGTGACGGTCGGCTGCGTGTGGCCGGGCTCGGAGTTGCCCGACGCGTAGCACAGGTGGTGCAGCAACACGATCGCGTTCGGCGCCAGGTCGAGCGTCTTGACGTACGGCTCGCCGTAGTACTTGTTCTCGTTGTCGGACAGGCGACCGTCGCCGTTCAGGTCGGCGTTGAGCCCCATGCCGTCCTTGGTGGTGTACTTCGGGTCGTACGTGTAGGGGCTCGGCCAGCCGTTGCCGTGACCGAAGTAGATGAGGATCGACGCGCCGACCGCGGTCGATCTGACCTTCGACCAGGTGGCATTCGGGCTGTAGACCTTGAAAACGTTCGGCGTGTACTTGATTGCCTCGGCGTACGCAGCGTCGGCGTAGCGCCGATAGCTCGAGGTAGCGCCGTGCGTGGCCCCCACCACGATGACCACCTTGGCCGGGGTACGCGCGGGCGCAGCCTGGGCGGCCGGGGCGCTACCGAGCGCTCCGGCCGCGGCCGCGAGCAGGAGCACGATGATGGCGATGGGTCGACGCACTGAGGCTCCGTAGGGTCTGGGGTGACCGACCCCGAGAGCCTCGTGGACGTCCGTCCGGGGCTCCATCGCAGGAAGGTCCCGAGCCGTCTAGCCACATCGGCATGGAGCACGTGTCGTGCGGTATCGGTGGGTGCGGTCGAGGGTGGTCGACCGCGCTATGGGCCGTGGCGCAGACGCACCACGAGGTCCTCGAGCGACGGGTTCGAGCGGTCCCGGTCCGACAGGATCGGTCGACCGTCGGGCGTCGCCGCGGGGAGGGGCCAGGGCACGGCCGCGAGGCGATCGTCCCAGGCGAACCCCGCCTCGTCGCCGCCGTCGTACTCGGTGGTCACGAGGTAGACGAGGTCGACCGTCTGCAGCGCCATGAAGCCGTGGGCCACCCGCGCCGGGATCTGGACCCAGTCATCGGCCGTGAGCTCGCGCGTCTCGACCATCGGCGCATCGCCGCCGGCGAGCAACGGCCGGACGTCGACAAGCGCCACGAATGCCCGACCCGAACCGATGATCCAGCGATCCAGCTGACGCTGATGGAGGTGGAGACCGCGCACGACGCCGGCGAATGACGTCGACAGGTTCGCCTGGACGAACCGCGGGACGACGCCTGGCTCCGTGCCCGCGTGGTCAGGCTCGATGGGACCGACCGACCCGTCGCGCCACAGCTCACGGAACGCACCTCGCTCGTCGGCGTGGCGCTCGATCGTGCCGTACCGGACGCCGGGGATCCGCGATGCCGTCACGGGGCGGCCGTGGTCCGTTGCCGCCGCAGCAGCGGGACGTAGTCGGCGAGCGCCGCCTGCCACGGCCGCAGCGGCTCACCACTGGGTGGCGTGGTGGGCTCCAGCACGCCCCACGCCGGCGGGGTCGACGCCCGCGCCCAGGTCGACGCGGGCACCTCCTCGATCGGGATGTCCAGCCCGAGCTGGCGGAACAGCTCCCGCGCCCAATCGGCACGCGACGCGATCCCGCCGTTCACGAAATGGCGGACACCGCCGATGTCGCCCTCCGCGAGCAGCTCGCCGATCGCCTCGGCCACGTCATGCGCATACGTGGGCGACGAGAACTCGTCGGCCACGACCTTGAGCGGCTCGTCGGCGACTTGGGCTCGTTCCGCGGCGGCGAGGATCTTCGTCGGGAAGTCGTTCCCGGGCGGCCCGTACAGCCAGGTCGTCCTGACGATACCCACCGAACCCCGCCGGTCCAGGTAGGCAGCGACGGCGACATCCTCGGCCGCGGCCTTCGAGGCGCCGTACGGATTGGGCGGCGACGGCCGGTCGTCAGGCGCGTAGGGGATGCGATCGGATCGCGTCCCGTCGAAGACCTCGTTGGTCGAGATCAGCAGGAGGTCGATCGCGCGCTCGGCGCAGGCGCTGGCAAGTCGCCCGGTCGCGACGGCGTTCCGGCGAAGGGCCAGCTCCGGGTCGCGCGCGCACCCGTCGACGTCGGTCCAGGCCGCGGCGTGCACGACGACCTCGGGGCGATCGCGCTCCAGCAGCCTGTCGATCGTCGCGGGCGCATCGAGGTCGAAGTCCGCCCGAGTCCAGGCGATCGGCCCGGCCGGCCCGGTGAACGGGGCGTCCCCCAGGGCCGCGATGAGCGCCCGCCCGAGTCGTCCGCCGGCTCCGGTGACGGCGACGCGCATCAGCCGGTGGACCGCAACCGCGATCCGTACTGCCGCTCGTAGTAGGCATCCCAGTCACCGGACCGCGCCGCCCGCCACCATGGCTCGTTGGCGACGAACCAGTCCACGGTCCGCGCGAGCCCGTCCTCGAACGCGGTCTTCGGCCCCCACCCCAGTGCCGCCAGCTTGGACCCGTCCATCGCATAGCGGCGATCATGCCCGGGCCGGTCCTCGACGTGGCGGACCAGCGACCACGGCTTCCCGAGCCGCTCGAGAAGCAGTCGGACGACGTCCCGGTTGGCCATCTCGACGCCGCCCGGGATGTTGTAGGTCTCGCCCGCCACCCCGTGGCGCAGGATGTGATCGATCGCGTCGGCGTGGTCCGCGACGAACAGCCAATCACGACGCTGCAGCCCATCGCCATAGAGCGGCAGCGGTTGGTCGTCGATCGCATTCGTGACGAACAGCGGGATCAACTTTTCCGGATGGTGGTACGGCCCGTAGGTGTTCGAGCCGCGGGTGACGACGGCATCGAGCCCGTAGGTGACGACGTACGAGCGCACGAGCAGCTCGCCGGCCGCCTTCGCGGCCGCATACGGCGAACGCGGGGCTAGCAGGTCTGCCTCCGTCGAGTGGCCCTCTTCGACCGAGCCGTAGACCTCGTCGGTCGACACCTGCAGGAAGCGCGGTCGCCCTGGGGCCACGCGGCAGGCCTCGAGCAGGACGTGGACCCCGATGACGCCGGTACGCAGGAACGCTTCGGGATCGAGGATGGAGCGGTCGACGTGCGACTCGGCAGCGAAGTTCACGACCGCGTCGGCCTCGGCGACGAGTGGTGCGACCACCCCGGCGTCGGCGATATCGCCCTGCACGAACCGCAGACGAGCGGCCATCTCGGGGTCGTCGCGGACCGGCTGGAGGTTCGCTTCGTTACCCGCGTAGGTCAGGTTGTCGAGGACCGTGATGCTCGTCCCATCGCGCCGAGCCAGCACGTCGCGGACGTAGCACGAGCCGATGAACCCGGCGCCGCCCGTGACGAGCGGCCGCCGCGGAGATGCCGCCTCGGTCACGCGTGTGGCCGCTCGACCGGCGGCGCCAAGCGACCCGACTCGTGGTCCTCCCTGGCGAGCTCGGCCGCACGCAGCAGGGACGGCACGGTCCCCGCGTCCGTCCAATGTCCGTCGTAGATCCGGGTGAACAGCCGGCCGTCCGGGATGTAGTGGTTGAGCACGTCGGTGATCTCGAATTCGCCGCGGCCCGAGGGCGCGAGCTGATCGATCACGCCGAACGCATCGGGCCGCAGGAAGTACACGCCGATGGGGATCAGGTCGCTCTTGGGCCGTTGCGGCTTCTCCTCGAAGCCGACGACGCGACCCTCCTCGTCCAGCTCCGCGACGCCGAACCGCTGCGGATCGGGGACGCGGTACAGCAGCGTGCCCGCACCGTTGTCGCTGGCCTCGAACTCGGCAGCGACGTCGGCCAGCGCAGGGCCACGCAGGATGTTGTCGCCGAGGACGCAGCAGAACGCATCGGCCCCGACGAAGCCGCGCGCCAGCCCGATCGCCTGGGCGATGCCGTACGCGCCCGCTTGATAGCGGTAGGTCAGGTCGAGGCCGAAATGGGATCCGTCACCGAGCAGCTCGACCACGTCGCCGACGCTCTTGCCGCCCACCACGACCATCACCTCGCGGACGCCCATCCCGGCCAGCGTCTCGATCGGGTAGTAGATCATCGGCCGGTCGTAGATCGGCAGCAGGTGCTTGTTGGTGACCACCGTCAGCGGAAACAGCCTGGTCGCCGTCCCGCCGGCCAGCACGATGCCCTTCATCGCGAGGAAGCGTAGCAGCGCCGGATGACCGCGCCCGCTGTGATCAGCGGGGGGTCGCCGATGGACGCGGCGAGCGCGGGAGGCAGGGCTGCTCACCTTCGGGCAGCGTGCCTTCACCGTCGGGGTTCGCACAATCGACGGGCTGCTCCCCGATGGGCGGCAAACCACCTTCGTAGTCGAGGATCACCAGCACGAACTCGAGCTTGTCGAAGTCGGCCGCCGGCTGCAGGTACGCCGTCTGGACGACGGCATTGGCGTCGCGCCGGATGTCGACGACCTGGCCGATCAGCAGGCCCTTGGGATAGGGCGACCGGATGCCGCCACCGAGCTCGATCCCGGCACTGACGACCTCGTCGCCGAGTGCCACCTTCTCCCCCGAGTCGATCTGATCCATGATCAGCACGCCGCCGAGCTGGCCGACGACCCGACCGTTGGCGGCATTCGGCACGAGCTGTCCGATGACCGTCGAGGACCCGTCGGTCAACAGCACCACGGTCGCCGAATCCGGTCCGACCTCGGTCACGCGGCCGGCCAAGGCCCCGCCGCCGGCGACGACGACATCACCCACGCTGATCCCGGCGTCGGTGCCCTTGTCGATGCCGATGACCCGCCGGAACTCGGATGAGTCGCGCGAGATGACCGCCGCGGCGGCGGTCGTGTAGTCCAACCCGGCGTTCAGCTGCAGCAGGTCGGTCAGGAGGGCATTCTCGCGGGCGATCTCCTGGAGCCTGGCGTTCTCGACACTCAGTCGGTCGTTCTCAGCCTTCAGCGAGCCATTGTCGACACGCAGCCGGTCGATCTCGGCCACTGCGGCCCCGATCGACGCGACGCCGCCGGCGACCTCGTCGAGGGCGCCCTGGATGGGGCGGAACGCAAAGCCCAGCCCGTTCTGGAGCTCGCGGACGAACGGGTTCGACGACAGAGCCATCAGCACGAGGCAGACCGAGAGCAGCACCGTGAAGACGATGCTGCGGCGGCGGGTCAGGCGATCGGTCGAAAGTGTCGTCATGGGAAGAACGATCATCGGCCGACGGTCAACCCGTCGGCCAGCCGCGCGTCAGCGCGGAGGTCGTGAGTACGTTTCGGCGACGAGGACCCGATCCATCTCGTCGAGCTCCTCGAGCACGACGCCGGTGCCTCGAGCGACGCACGTCAGCGGGTCGTCCGCGATGTGGACGGGCATCTGCGTGGCCTCGGCGATGCGTCGGTCGAGGCCGGCCAGCAGCGCGCCGCCGCCGGCCACGACGATGCCCTGGTCCATGATGTCGGCCACGAGTTCGGGCGGCGTCTCCTCGATGGTGTCCTTGACCGTGTCGATGATCTGCGCGACGGACGGTTCGATCGCCTCGCGGATCTGGTCGGCGCCGACCTCCACGCTCCGTGGCAGGCCGGTCAGCAGGTCGCGACCGCGGAGCGTCACCCGCTGGGCATCCCACTCGCCCGGGTAGGACGAGCCGATCGCGATCTTGATGTCCTCGGCCGTGCGCTCGCCGAGGAACAGGTTGTACTCGCGCCTTGCGAACGTGACGATGTCCTGGTCCATCTCGTCGCCACCGATGCGGATCGAGCGGCTCACGACGATGCCACCGAGCGAGATGACCGCGACCTCCGTCGTCCCGCCGCCGATGTCGACGATGAGGCTGCCCGACGGCTCGCTGACGGGGAGACCGGCGCCGATCGCGGCCGCCATCGGCTCCTCGATGAGCCGCGCCCAACGCGCACCGGCGTTGAGGGCCGCGTCACGGACCGCCCGCTTCTCGACCTCGGTCACACCGGACGGGATGCCGAGCAGCATCCGCGGGCGAGGGATCAGCCCGATCCGGTCGTGCACCCGGTTCACGAAGTATTTGATCATCTGCTCGGTGACGTCGAAGTCGCTGATGACGCCGTCGCGCAGGGGACGCACCGCGATGATGTTCGCGGGCGTGCGACCGACCATCCGCTTCGCCTCGGCGCCGATGGCGAGCACGCGCTTGGTCTTCGCGTCGATCGCGACGACCGACGGCTCGCTCATCACGATCCCGCGGTCCTTCACGTGGACCAGCGTGTTCGCGGTGCCGAGGTCGATGCCGATGTCGCGGGAAAAGAGGCCGAGCAGCCGGTCGAGCATGGTCGGGGAGAGGGTCCTCGTGGATCGCCGTGGGAGTCGTGCATGACGGCAGGCCGGGATCGTGGCCGCGTCGCGCCGGGGATCGGGCGGGATTGGGGTTTCGGTGGGGGCCGGATAGGCCCGCGCAGTCTACCAGAGGCTCCCCGAACGACCGCCGCTCAGGACCCGACGAGCGACGCGCAGAACCCGACGACGGTCCCCAGCGCCGCTCCGCTGCCACCCTTCTGGTAGGCGAACGGGACGAGCGATCCGGTCAGCATCGCGAGGAGGCCACCGGCCGCGATCGACGCGGCTCGCGCTCCCGTCACGCTGTCGATGTTCGATGCCACGATCCAGCCCAGCGCCGAGGCCACGCCGCACGCCACGACCACGCCGCCCCACATGCCGATCATCCGCCCGGGACGCCAACCCGAGCCGATGAGGTCCGCCGACGGCGCCAGGGCCTGGGGGATGTTGGAGACGAAGACCGCTGCCAGGAACGCGAGACTGATCGGCACCCCCGCCGCCAGCTGGATGCCGAAGATCAGCGACTCGGGGACGCCATCCACGACCGAACCGAGGACGATGCCGAGGGCGCTTCCCGGACCGCCTTCGCCGAACCGTTGCTCGATGATGCGGTCGGCCACGATGAAGATGCCGGCACCGACCAGGAACCAGAAGGCGACCTCCGGCCCGGCGATGGCCTCGGGAACGAGGTCAAACGCGACCGCACCGATGAGCGCACCGGCGCCGATCCCCGCGAGGATCCCGACGATCCGGTCTGGGATGCGCAGGACGAACGGAAGCAGACCGCTGAGCAGGAGCGACGACTGGGCGACCGCACCCAGGGCGAACGCCTGGAGCATGACAGCCGAACGCTACTCCGTCTCCGGACCGCCCCGGGAGGGGGTGGGCCGGTCGAATGACACCCCGCGGTCACGAAGCGACACGTAGGCGTCGTGCCCGATCACGAGGTGATCGAGCAGCGAGATGTCGAGCAGCCTGCCGGCCGCCAGCGCCTCCGCCGTCAGGTGGAGATCGTCCGGCGAGGGGGTCGGGTCACCCGACGGGTGGTTGTGGACGAGGATGACGCTCGCGCCATTGAGGCGGACCGCATCGCGGAATAGCTCGCCGACCCGCACCAGGGACGCCGACACGTTGCCCTGGTAGACGGTGGCAACACGCAGGACATGGTTCTTCGTGTCGAGGATCACGACCCGCAGCTCCTCCCGCTCAAGACCGCCCATCTGGAGGATCAGACGTTCGGCGACGTCGCGCGGACCTCGGATCGTCCATCGCGCAGTCGGCCAGTCGGCCAGCAGCCGGCGGCCCAATTCGAACGCCGCCACGAGCTGCGCGGCCCTGGCCGCTCCGACACCGGGGATGGTGGCCAGCTCGATGTCGGTCGCTCGGGCGAGCCCGGCGAGACCATCGTGCGCGGCAAGGGCATCGGTCGCCAGCTCGACGGCCGAGCGGCCGCGGACGCCGCTGCCCCACAGCAGCGCGATCAGCTCCGCGGTCGTGAGCCCGCCGGCACCGCGGAGGGCGAGCCGCTCCCGCGGTCGCTCCGTCTCGGGCAGCTCGCGGATGGCGTGGCCGGCTCCGCGTGGCGATCTGCTGAGCTCGGACAACGTCGGCCTCCGGCTGCGGGCAGGTTCTGCGTGGGGCGTCCCCGCGGCCCGGACGATGAGAGCCCGCCGATTCCTCCCGCCATCCAGACCCCGGGGACGTGACGGAGCCTACGGAGGCGGCCTCATCGGGGACTCACCGACGGGTCATCGGCGGCTCGCCAAGGGGACCGGTTCCCCGCTCGGTCACCGGGTGACCGCGAGGAACCCGACACACGGGTTCAGGCGGGCGGCACCCCGAACCGGTAGGCAGCTTCCGCGAGCACGATCAGGATCCCGTTGAATGCCGCGTGGAGCCCGAGCGACGCCCAGATCGTCCCGGTCCGCGCGAACAGCCAGCCGAGCGCCAGTGCGACAGGGATCCGCCCGGCGAAGGCCGCGAAGGCCACCCCGATCGCCTGGCCGGCCTCCGCGCCGCTGATGGTGAGGACGTGGACGACCGCGAAGAACAGCGCGCCACGGATCAGCCCGCGCCACTTGCCCATATCGGCCATCCACGCGGTCGTCGCCAGACCACGGAACATGATCTCCTCGCTGATCGGGGCGACGACGACCCCCGCCAGAAGGTTTGCGGCGAGTCCTCCCAGGTCGCCGGCCGGCGGCAGCGGACTCTCAGGCGGGATCGGCAACAGCCGGGTGACGATCACCGCGACCGGGATCGTGACCGCGATGACGGGCAAGGCCCAGACCACACCCAGCCCAAGGTCGCCGATCGAGGCGGACGACGGCCGGGTGATGCCCATCTGCCGCCACGACAGCGCCCCGCTGTCGACGACGAGGAGCCGGATCAGCCCGATGTAGACGACCGCCTGGAGCAGGACGGAGGTCAGCCGCCCGAGCGGGCCATCGACCGGAATGGCGATCGCGTCGAACAGCGCCCCCACACCGATGAGCAGCAGCCCGCTGATCGGGATCCCGGCGGCGAAGACCAGGAATGGCGACGGCCCGGTGTAGGCGCGACCACCACGTGCCTTCCGCTCGATGGCCTGACCGCCGGCCCCCGCGACGAGGCCGATCGAGAGGACGATCAGCCCACAGATGAGCAGGATCGGGCCCGGCCCGCCCAGACCGGACATCGCGGCGACGACGATCGCGCCGAGGCCGAGCAGGGTCGCAAGCCAGCCCAGCACGAACAGGCCGGGCGCTGCACGGCCCTCGATCGTGAAGGTCGACGCGCCGGGTCGCTGGGGCGGTTCGGGTGGCTCGGGTGGCGGTGCCGTCACCGCTCGGGCAGCGGATCCCCGGCGGTCGACGGACGCTGGCGCCCGCCACGCGATCGGACGGAGCGCTGCATGGCCGACGGCAGCGCCGACGGCGCTGCGGCGCTCGGAGCGGCGATCCGGCCGGTCTGCTCCATGCCGGACGGCAGCGGCTGGATCATGCCGGCTGCGACGACCTCACGTCGCTCGAAGTCCTTGCCGCACCACGCGCACAGCGACCAGTCAAGGCCGACCAGCCGCGAACAGTTGGGGCAGACTCGGTTGAGGCGCGTTCGGCACGACGGGCAGATGATCCATTCCTCGTCGACCCGCCGTTCGCAGGTCGGACAGTGGTTGACCGATTCGACCTCGTTGAGGAGCGCCTCCTCGGCCAGATTCCGCTCCCACACCTCGCCGATCTTCTCGTGCGGCCGGATGATCTTGTAGACCCAGATCGCGAAGAAGAAAAGGAACGGCGTGAACAGGATGATCCCGGCCGCAACGACATACGGGAGGATGGCGTTGTCCGAGCGCTGCTGCATGTCCCGGAACGCCCAGTAGGCCGACGCGATCCAGAGGATCACCAGGTAGACGAAGATCAGGCGACCGGCGACCTGGACGACTTGGCTCTGGACGATGTCATTGATCGTCTGGCCGATACCCTCGAGGATCTGATCCATGCGCCGGGGCTCGCCTCCGTTGGGTGCTGCTCGCGAGGCAGTGTAGCAGGGGAACCCCTGCTTTCCGGTCGTGCCGACAGGCCCACGACGAGGCTGCGCAGGTCGCTCTCAGACGGAGCGGACGCCCTCGCCGTGACGGTCGATGATGAGTGCCAGGAGACCCGAAACAGCCAGTCCGGCCGCACCGACGGCGGCGATCAGTGCCCCCGGACCCGTCCCGAGTGCCGGCAGCGCCAGGTACGGCCACACGAGACCGAGGAGCAACGCGCCGACGCCGAGACCGGCCAACCCGGATCGGATCCACATCGGGATCGGGTTGTGGACGAGCGACAGGGCGAGGAGGACCAGGACCGCGCCCGCCACGACGGCGTGCCACGGGCCGGCGAGACCCCAGCGGCCGAAGTAGCCCGAGTCGTTCGAGCCGATCACGACGAGACCCCACGGCAGGAGGAAGCCCACCGCGGCGAAGGCGGCACCGGCGACCGACAGCCACCGGACGAATTCGAGCCTCGCCCGCGCGTCGAGATCGCCCGCAGCTCGGGCCGGCGCACCGGTCTCGGTCGTTGTGCTGGCGACGATCGCCTCCGAGCTATGACCGGCCCATGCTCGCGCGGGCGCGAGTGGCGCGGCCGAAGCGGTCGCGATCGGCAGTGGCGGGACGTACGCCCCGGGTTCGACGACCGCCGCAGCCCCTCCATCGGACTGCCGAACGGCCGGCCGAGGCAGGTAGGCGGGCGTCGGCCCGCCTGACAGGCTGACGGCGCCGACCTGCCAGGGCGGGGTCACCGTCGAGCCTGGTTCGGCGTCGATCTCCACGCCCGTGGTGTCGGCGGTCGCAACGTCCTGCGCGTCGCCCGGTGACATCGACCCGGCGACTTCGCGCTCAGCGGCATCGCCGGCGTCGGCGTCTGCATCGGCGTGGGCCTGGGCCGTACCGTTGGTCGCAGCGTGGCTCCCGCCCGCGCCGTTGGTCGGCCACGGGAGCCCGGCATCGACGTCCCTGGAGGCGGCGTCGAGCGACAGTTGACCGTCGACGACCGGCGTCGCGGGCACAGCGGACGGCACGTCGTACAGGACGTCGGTGATCGGTGTGCGCTTCGCGGCCGCCTTCGCACCACGCCGCCTTCCGGCCACGGACGCGAGCAGCTCCCCGCATGACGGGCACGACAGTCGCCCGTGCGGGACGTCCGCTGCGCATGCTCCGCAGGCGATCGACTGCGCGGTCATCTCCACCTCGTGTGCCTTCTCGACCCGCCACGTGCGTGCAGGGGTCGTTCACGGTGCCAGACGACCGATGCGCCTTCTAGTCCCCCGAGAGGATGCCTGTGCCTCCCCCGAACGTCCCGTCCGCCCCGTCACGTTCCAGGACCGCATCGACCGTCCAGATCGCCGTGCGCCACGCCGCGGTCAGGCCGATCAGGACGAGGCTGCCAGCGAACATGCCCACGAACAGCACGAGTGCCGTCCATGTCGCCAGCGATGGATCGCCCCCTACGAGAGCGCCCCGGAGCCCACCCCAGGTCACGCTCGTCGCGAATCCGGTGGTACCAAGGACCGCCAGCAGGACCAGCCCGGAGGTGACCGCAAAGGCTAGGGGCCGAACGGGTCTATGCAGCAACCGGCCTACCCCCCAGCCAAGGGCGGCGCGAATGCTGTCCGCGAACAGGATCGCCCTGCGTGCGGCCATCGCGCCGACGGTCTCGGCGAAGAGCCACGTGGCGATGACCACGAAGACCACATCCGGTGCCCCACCGACGATCCGCCACGCAGCCGGGGTCGCCACGTCCGTCGGCGCCGTGAGTTCGCGGTACCCGACGCCGACCAACCGTATGGCCGCCCAGCCCAGCGCGAGCACCAGCGGCACGAGCGCCAGGAGCCGCACGGTGAGCACGCGCCACGCGACATTTCGGCGCGGGGGTGAGGGCTGACTCTCGGGCGCGATCACCTCGGCGATGCGCCGGACGGCCTCGACTTCGGTGGCAGCGGCGAGGACACCGCCACCGACGAGCAACACCACGCTCAGAGCGAAGAGGCCGGCACCAAGCTGCAGGACCTCGCCGGTGCGCCGGCCGAACGCGAGGTCCTCGAGCAGCGGGGCGATGACATTGGCTGCGCCGACGGCCGTCGGCAGCACGACGATGGGGGCGAGCACGATCAGCCACCCGCCACGGATCAGGAAGCCGACCAGCGCGAGGAGCCAGGTCGAGGACCGTTCCAGGGCCGCGAGGAGCGAGGCCGTCAGCGTCGCTCCAAGGCTCACGGAGCCGGTGAGGGGGATGTCAGCTCAGGGGCCAGCTCGTTGAGGCGCTGCAACGCGGCTTCGACCTTGGCGATCTCCTCGCCGTACAGCGCGAAGTCGCCGTCACGCAGGGCCGTCTGGGCCAGCTCGAAATGCTCGTTCGCGTACGCGATGAGTCCGGGCACATCGGCCGGCAGGCCGTCCGGTCCCACGCTCGGGGAAGGTCCGGGTGTCGGCGTCGGCGGGGCGGTCGGCGTCGGCGACGGCGGGGTCGTCGGCGTCTCGCCTTCCGCCTCCAGCAGCAGGTCCAGCGCCTCACCCAGCGTCTCGGCCCAGACGACTTCCCTCGGGGACGCGACGATGATCCGCTGGAACTCGGGGAACGCCGATTGCTGCGACTGCAGGTACACAGGTTGGAGGTAGATCAGCGAATCGTCGACCGGGACGACGATCAGGTTGCCCTGGATGACCGTGCTGCCGCCCTGACTCCACAGCGTGAACTGTTGGCTGATGAGCGGGTCCTGGACGATGCGCGCCTCGATCTGGGCAGGCCCGAAGATCGTCGTCTCGGCCGGGAAGCGGTAGACCCGCCGCCCGCCGTAGTTGGGCTGGTCCATGCGCGCCGCGACCCACGCGATCATGTTCGGGCGATTGAGCGGCACCATCGGCTGGAGGAGCAGGAACTCGGCCTCGGGCTCGCCAGGCATCCGCATGACCACGTAGTACGCCTCCGACGGCAGGCTCTGGGTGCCGCCCTGCGACTGTGGCACGGTCCACAGGTCGTCGCTTTGGAAGAAGCGCAGCGGGTTCGTCACGTGGTAGCGCCCGAACACGCGCGTCTGGACGTTGAACAGCTCCTCGGGCACCCGCAGGTGCGGCTCGAGGTCCGTCGGCAGCGAGTCGATCGGCTTGAACAGCGACGGGAAGATCCCGGACCAAGCGCGGATGAGCGGGTCGGTCGGGTCGGCGATGTAGAAGGTCAGCGTGCCGTCGTAGGCGTCCATCGTGATCTTGACGCTGTTGCGTATGTAGTTGAACGGATCGTTACCGAGCCCCGTGGCCTCGAATGCGCGCGGGTCGAAGGGCTCTGCGTGCGGGAAGCGATCCGACACGGTGTAGGCGTCCTGGATGTAGAGCAGCCGCCCACCGCCGTCGATGACGAGGTACGGATCCTTGTCATAGGCCAGGAACGGGGCGATGAGCGGGATGCGGTCGCGGATCGACCGATGCATGAGCAGCTGGCTGTCGGCGGTGACCTGGTCGCTGATGAGCAGGTCGAGGTCACGGAAACGCCCGGCGAACAACAGCTTCATCAGGTTGTTGCCGATCGAGATGCCGGTGCTCCCGGTCCAGCGCGTCTTGGTGCCCGGGTCCTCGCCACCTTCACCCTCGCCAGTCGGGAAGTCGAACTCGGCCTGTCGGGCCCCGGTGACGATGTAATCGCTCGGGCGTTCTCCGAAGTAGATCCGCGGCTGGGTGATCTCGGGTGCGCCGTCGCTCGACACGGGCGGCAGATTGCGGATGAACAGCCGCGGCTGACCCTCGTTGGCGACCTCGTTGACCGGCACCATCGCCGCCCCGATCCCGTGGGTATAGATGATCCGCTGGTTCACGAAGCCGACAGCGAGCGGGTTCTGCTCGAGCGCGAGCTCGCGCGCGGACAGCATCACCTGGCGCTGGACGCCGTCGATGACGTACCGGTCGGTGTCGACGTCCACGAAGTCGTAGTAGCGCCGGACGCGCTGGAGCTGGTCGAGCGTGTCGCCGAGTGGGCGATAGTCCCACAGCCGGGCGTTCCGGAAGGTCGCCTCCTCGGCCTCGATCGCGGCCTCATCGAGGTGTTCCTCGCCACGGAACGAGCGGTCCTCCCATGAATCCAGCCCGAATGCCATACGGGTCATCGCGATGTTGTTCGCGATGAAGCGCTCCTCCTGGGCGTACTGGTTGGGCTGGACCGTCAGCCGCTCGATCGCCTCCGGGTAGAGCCGTCCGATGACGAGCGACGCGAGAATCCACACGCCGATCGTGAGGGCGAATGGCCACACCATCCGCGTGAATGCGGCCCCGACGAGCAGGGCGGCCGCCAACCCGGACAGGATCGTCAGGGCGTCGTAGGCGAAGAACTGCGCGTTCTGGTCGGTGTACGAGACGCCCGTCGTGAAGCCGCGCGTGCTGTACGCCAGCTCGAACTTGTCGAGCTGGTACCCGAATGCGACCGACAGCAGGAAGAGCCCCGCGAGGATCCCGAGGTGGACGCGGATCGGGGTCGTGAACTCGAGTGCGCCGCGCGACGCCGCCACGAGGTAGCGCAGGCCGACGGCGAGCAGGCTGGCGATGACGATGGCGTTGAAGAGCGACTGGATCAGACGCAGGAACGGCAGCTCGAACAGGAAGAACCCGATGTCGCGGCCGAACACGGGATCGACCACGGGAACCGCCGGGTCCAGCGAGAACGGGACGCGGTTGGCCCAGAGCAGGATCGTCGACCACGATGCCGCGACGGACGCGCCGATCGTCAGCGCGACGAGGATCGCCAGCCCGGCGAGGACCACCCCGGCGATAGGCGTGAGATCCGGGATGTCGTCAGGGCCGAACGTGATGGTCCGCGCGGCGCCGCCGTTCCCCGGGCGGCCGCCGTTCCCCGGGCCGCCGGTCCGCCGCGGGTCCGCCGCGGTGTTGAGTCGTTCGAACCAATCCCGGACCGGACTCCTGCCGGTACCCATCCCGCGTGTCAGCCGGGTGGCGATAGCGACGTTGAGCAGCACGATCACGAGCGCGCCGATCGCTGCCACCAGGAACAGGCCGAGTTGTGCTGTGAGCCGGGTCCAGAACACCGAGTCGAACCGGACGCTCTGGAACCACAGCGCGTCGGTCCACAGTTCGAGCCCGAAACTGAGGAGAAGGATCAGGACGAAGATCCCCAGCCCGATCACCCACCAGGCGGGCCTCGATCGCCGGCGCCGCCGTCTGAGGGCGGACGGCGTGCGCGGCCCGTCGTCGTCCGGGTTGGGACCGACCGGCTTCGCCCGCCGCGGGGCCTCGGCGTCGGGGTCCTCGCCGCGGGCGATCGCCTCTCGCCGGCGGAGCTCCTCGAGGAAGTCGTCGAAGATGTCTCGCATCGGGTCTCGCTACGAGGACCGCGCCAGGGCTTCGACGGACCGGCGGAAGGCCGCCAGGACGGTCTCGGCCAGTTCGTTCGGGCGCATGGTCGCAGCGCGCGCCGGCTCGAATCGGAAGGCCGCCCGCACCGCCAACGGGGCGCGCCAGGTCCGTTCCGGATCTTCGGGTGGCACCAGCATCCCGATCCGCATCTGCAGCCGGCCGGCGTCTTCGAGGATGAAGCCGGACAACGCTCCGGACATGGCCGGCCCCAGACGGCCGAGAGGTGGATCGGGCGGCGGACCGGCGCTGGGGCCGACCTCCCGGAAGCTGACGACGCCCTCGTCGTCGGCCACCCACATCAGCGCCATCCACCAGCCGTCGGGAGCTTCGGACGGGCGCGCCATGCCGGCGCGCAGCGCGACGTCGCCGATGCGGACCTCGTGCTCGCGCAGGAACGACGGTCCAGGGGGAGGGAGTCGATCTGGCACGGCCGCAAGTCTACGCGGCCGCGGGGTTCACGCCGGTTGGCGGTCCCCGTCGGAACTCGGATCGCTATCGAGCGCCTTGTCGACCTCATCGAGCCCGGCGCTGACGGCGGCGATCTCCTCGACGACGACGTCGGCGGCGGCGGCATCTTCCGGGGTCGTCCCCGGCGCATGGCCCTCGACGGCGGCGTCGGCCAGCAGCGCGTCCGCCTCCGCCTGGAGATTGGCGACCTCGGCCTCGAGCTCGAGCCGGAGCATCTCGCGCCGGACATCGAGATCGGGCGGCGCCAGCGCGCCGGCCTCGACGGGGGTCAGCCGGTCGTCGCCATAGTCGCCGCTGATCCATGACAGCAGTCGGCTGCGCGGTCGTGCCACCGGCGCCTTCGAGCGAACGATGGCGGCCGGGTCGATCGAGGTCAGACCCGGCAGCGCCGGGTCGGTGCCGGGATCGACGGCCAGGGCCGCCCCGCAGGACGGGCAGGTTTCGGGGTCACCGGTGTACTGCGCCGAGCACCACGGGCAGACGGAACCCGGTAGCTCGGCCGCCGCGCTCGAGTCGTCGACCATGGACGGAATGCTACCCCGCGCCCAGCGCGCCGGAATACCCCATCGGTCCGGGGTGCTCGCGGTACCACGCTTGGGCCGTCATTCCCACTCGATCGTCGCAGGTGGCTTCGACGAGATGTCGTACACGACGCGATTGACCCCCGGCACCTCGTTGACGATGCGGCTGCTGATCTTCGCCAGCACGTCGTACGGCAGCTTCGCCCAGTCGGCGGTCATGCCGTCCTCGGAGGTCACGGCTCGCACCGCGACGACGTTCGCATACGTCCGGCCATCGCCCATGACGCCCACCGAGCGGACGGGCGTGAGGATCGCGAAGCTCTGCCACAGGCTCCGGTAGAGGTTCGCCGCCTTGATCTCGTCGATGACGATCCAGTCTGCCTCGCGCAACGTGTCGAGGCGCTCGGCGGTGACCTCGCCGATGATGCGGATCGCGAGACCCGGCCCAGGGAAGGGTTGGCGCAGGACCATCGCCTCGGGCAATCCGAGCTCCAGCCCGACCTTGCGCACCTCGTCCTTGAACAGGTAGCGCAGGGGCTCGATGAGCTGGAAGCGCAGGTCCGCCGGCAGCCCCCCGACGTTGTGATGCGTCTTGATCTTCTGCGCTGCCTTCGTCTCCGACGTCGCGCTTTCGATCACATCGGGGTAGAGCGTCCCCTGGGTCAGGAAGTCGATGCGACCGAGCCTGGTCGCTTCCTCCTCGAAGACGCGGATGAACTCGTCCCCGATGATCTTCCGCTTCTGCTCCGGGTCCTCGACGCCGGCGAGTCGGGCGAGGAACCGCTCGCGCGCATCGACCATCACCAGTTGCATGCCGAGATCGCGCTCGAAGGTGACCCGCAACAGCTCGGATTCCTTCTTGCGCATCAGGCCATGATCGACGTAGATGCAGGTCAGCCGGTCGCCGACCGCGCGATGCACCAGGGCGGCTGCGACCGCCGAGTCGACACCTCCCGAGAGCGCGCAGATCACCTTGCCGTCCGAACCGGTCGCCCGAGCGTGCCCGTCCACCCGCTCGCGGATGCCGGTGACCGTCGTCTCGATGAAGTTGGCGGCGGTCCACGACGGCTCGATGCCGGCGATGCCCTGGATGAAGTTGCGCAGGACGTCCTTGCCCCGCGGGGTGTGCGCGACTTCCGGATGGAACTGGATGCCGTACAGGTTGCGCTCCGGGGCCTCCAGGCCGGCGAACGGCGTCGAGTCCGTCTGGGCGGTCGAGACGAAGCCCTCCGGGAGACGCGTGATCGAGTCGCCGTGACTCATCCACACCGGCTGCTCGCGGTCCAGGCCGGTGAACAGCCCATCGTTCGTATCGAGCTGGACGCTGGCTGGGCCGTATTCGCGCTTCCCGGTCGCGAGCACGTCGCCGCCAAGCTCGCGCGCCATCAGCTGCGCGCCGTAGCAGATGCCGAGGACCGGGATGCGACCGCTCCAGACCGCCGGGTCGGGCTTGGGCGCGGCGTCGTCATAGACCGAGTTCGGGCCGCCCGACAGGATGATGGCCCGCGTGCCACGCCGCTCCAGGTCGGCGTACGGCGTGTCGTGGGGCAGCAGCTCCGAGTAGACGTCGAGCTCGCGAACTCGTCGTGCGATCAGTTGGGCGAACTGGCTGCCGAAATCGAGGACGACGACCGGTCCGCTCGCTGTCGTGGCGGCGTCCGCTGCCGCGCGATCCGGCGCCGGCGCGTGCAGCGCGGTCTCGAGATACGCCTCGACCTCGGCGTCATCCGGGGCGAGGACGCGATGCCCGGCGTTCGCCGGCTCGCCGTGCACGGTCTTGCCGCGCTCGCGCTCGGGCGAGATCCGGGTTGACCCCTCCGTGTCCGCCAATACCACCCTCCGCTCCGCCACCCGCTGCGTGCAGTGTACCGACCGCGGTGCCACCACCGCGGCGATCGAGCGGGCAGCCCGGTGCTGCCACTGTAGTCGCGCGACCGCGCGCGTCACAGGATCGTGGCATGGATCGACCCACCGTCCTCATCGTCGACGACCACGACGGGTTCCGGGCGTACGCCCGGGCTCTGCTGGCGGATGCCGGCTTCGACGTGGTCGCCGAGGCTGCGGACGGCCGCGCCGCGCGCGAGCTGGCTGGGCGGTTCGACCCCATGATCGTCCTGCTGGACGTCCAGCTGCCGGACATCGACGGCTTCGCGATCGCGCGCGAACTCGCCGATGGTCAGTCGTCAGCGGCCGTCGTCCTGGTGTCGACCCGGGACGCGTCCGACTACGGTCGGCGGCTCGCCGCAAGCGGAGCGATCGGGTTCATCTCGAAATCCCGACTGTCGGGAGATACGCTGCGGGCGATCCTCCGAACGTCGGCCAAGGAGGGATCACGATGATCCGTGTACGGGACAAGAGATCAACGTATCTGGCGACCCTCGCCGTCGTCGCGACGATGGCGCTTGCGGGCTGCAGCGCCGGCACGCCGGCGACAGCCGTGCCGGCGTCCGCTCCGGCGGCGCCGAACGGTTCGGCGCTCGCGCTGCCGAGCGGATTCCCGATCGGGACCTGGACGACCACGATCACCGGAGAGGACCTGGCCAAGGTCAGCGATGAGTCGCTGGCAAAGATCGGCATGTCGCGAGACAACCTCGTCAAGGAGAACACGGGAGTCTTCACGACCACGATCTCCGCCGACGGCACCTGGTCCACCGTCCAGGACACCGACGTCGAGGTCAAATGGCCGGTCTTCCGCGGGACATTCACGCCGGTCGGGGACGACGCCTTCGACCAGGCGACGACGTTCCCACCAGACTTCGCCGGCGACGTCGTCCGGTTCACATGGCGCATGGAGGACGGTCAGCTCCACCTGACCGTGCCGGATCCACCGGACCCGGTGCTGGGGATCCTCACCGCGGCACATCCGTGGACACCCGCCGGGTGATCCGCGCCTCATGACCGTCGAGCTGGCACGGGCGGGGCCGCGGGTCCCGCCCGTCGCGCGGCCGATCATCCTCGCCGTGGGGATCGCCTGGGCGCTCGTCGCGGAGGCGATCCGTCTTGCCGGCGACTGGCCGCTCATCTGGGTGCTCGGAGACCTGCTCCCCGGCCTCGCGTTCCTGGCCTGCGGGTATGTCGCCTGGACGCGCGCGCCGGGGAACCGGATCGGTCCGTTGATGATCGCCGTGGGCTACACGTGGTATGCCGGGACGGCATCCGCCTCGGGGATCGCGGCAGTCGATCGGCCGGCCCACGCCTTGCAGGGGTACTACGACGCGTTCCTGGCGTGGCTCATCCTGGCCTATGCCAGCGGGCGTCTCCAGTGGCGTGCGTCGCGCGCCGTGATCGGCCTGTTCCTGGCGGTCCTCGTGGCGCGCACGGTCTTCCGCTTCGTGGTCTTCCCGACGACGATCGACCTCGACGTCGGCGATCCCCTCGTGGTCGATCGATACGTCGCCCTCGTCACGCTCCGGGACGCGGGCGACACGCTGTTCCGGGTGCTCATCGCGATCCTCGGAGCTGCCGTCCTCGCACTTACGGCCGCGCGCTGGCGCGCGGAGACCACCGCCGGTCGGGCCATCGCCGGACCGATCCTCCTCGGCGGTGTGGGCTTTGCCCTCGGGATCATCGTGGAGACCACGACGTTGCTCGGCTCCGGTGACTTCGCCGAGCGCTCGTTCGCCTGGGATGTCGGCAATTGGCTGACGATCATCACGGTCTCGCTCATCCCGGTGGCGTTCCTGATCGGTCTGGGCCAGGAACGCATCGCCCGCGGGCGCGTCGCGGATCTGGTCGTGGGCCTGGGCGGGTCGGGCCCGGCGGCGGACGACCTGCAGACCACACTGGCACGGACGCTCGGGGACCCGTCGCTCGTCGTCGCCTACCCGGTCGCCGGGACGGATCGGTTCGTCGACACGCTGGGTCGACCTGTGACCCTTCCCCAGCACGACAGCGGCCGCGCAGTCACCACTGTCGACCGGGCTGGTCGGCCCATCGCCGCACTCATCCACGACTCTGCGCTCAGCCAGCGCCCCGGGCTGATGACCTCGGTCGCAGCCGCGACCGGTCTCGCCCTCGAGAACGAGCAGCTCCAGGCCGAGCTTCGTGTCCAGCTCGATGCGGTCCAGGCGTCGCGTGCCCGGATCGTCGCCGCCGGCGATGCCGAGCGGCGGCGGGTCGAGCGCGACCTCCACGACGGCGCCCAGCAGCGATTCGTGACCCTCGCCCTTGCACTCCAGCTGGCGCGGGCGAGGCTCGACGACGACGCGACCGAGGTGGCCCAGATGCTGGATCGGGCCGGGACGGAGCTGGAGCGAGGCCTCGCCGAGTTACGCGAGCTCGCCCGCGGGATCCATCCGACGGTCCTGACCGAGGATGGCCTGGCCGCGGCGGTCGGGGCGCTCGCCGAGCGATCGGTCGCGCCGGTATCGATGGACGTGCCCGATCGCCGGTTCGAGCCTCCGGTCGAATCGACCGCCTACTACGTCGTGGCCGAGGCGCTGACGAATGTCGCGAAGTACGCCCCCGGCGCGTCGATCTCGGTCACCGTGCGTCACGAAGGCAGTGCGCTCCTGCTCGAGGTGCACGACGACGGTCCGGGCGGTGCCGCCGCGTACCCGGGCTCAGGGCTGCAGGGGCTGGAGGACAGAGTGGCGGCGATCCGCGGCCGACTCAGCGTCGATAGCCCGCCCGGTGGCGGAACGACGATCCGTGCCGTGATCCCATGCGCGTAGTGCTCGCCGACGATGCCGTCTTCTTCCGGGAGACGCTGGCGACGGCACTCGCCTCGGCCGGCTTCGAGGTGGCCGGCCAGGCCGGCGATGTCGAGGCGTTGCTGGGGCTCGTCGAGAAGACCGAGCCGGACGTCGCGGTGATCGACATCAGGATGCCGCCGACGCACACCACGGAGGGCCTCGAGGCCGCCTCGCGCATCCGTGCCGACCACCCGCGGATCGGGCTGCTGATCCTGTCGAATGCCGTCGAGACCCGTCATGCGCTCCGCCTGCTGCGCGATGCGCCACAGGGCGTCGGGTACCTGCTCAAGGATCGGGTCGCGGACCTCGCGGACTTCGTGGCCGCCGTGCGGCGCGTCGGGACCGGCGGTTCGGTCGTCGACCCGGAGGTCGTGTCGGCCTTGCTCGGGCGCTCGCGCGGTCGCGGACCCCTGGACGAGCTGACACCGCGCGAACGGAGCGTCCTCGGCCTCATGGCGGAGGGCCGCTCCAACGCGGCCATCGCCGACGGGCTGGGCCTGACGGAGAAGACGGTCGAAGGCAACGTCCGGGTCATCCTGAGCAAGCTCGGCCTCGAGCCCGCAGCCGAGGATCACCGCCGGGTGCTCGCTGTCCTGACCTATCTCCGTCAGGCGTCGTGACCGCTCCTGGGACGGATCAGGACCGGTTGCGCATCGCCTCAGCTGCCATCTCGAGATAGGCGTCGAGCTCCGACGCGACGGCGGCCGATGGCGACTCCGCCATGAGCGCCGCGCGCATGAGCTCCAGCCACCGATCGCGCGCTGCGGCGTCGATGGCGAACGGGGCGTGGCGCATACGGAGGCGTGGGTGGCCGCGCTCGGCGTCGTATGTCCGCGGTCCGCCCCAGTACTGGGCGAGGAACAGGGTCAGGCGGCGCTGTGCCGGCTGGAGATCCGGCTCGGGATACAGCGGGCGCAGGATCGGATCGGTCGCGACAGCGCCATAGAACCGGCCGACGAGGCGCTCGAAGAACGGCATCCCGCCGGCGCGCTCGTAGAGGGTGGTCGTGGCCATCGATGGCCGAGGATACCGGCTCGCCTGCCCGAGGTCTCCGGCCGCGTCGGGCGCCCGGCTGCCGGGTTCAGCGCGTAGTGCGAGTCGAGCGTCGGACGCGCCGCTGTCGTTCTGCTCCGCGGAGGTTGGCTGCTGCCACCTCGAGCAGGGCGAGGGCGCTGATGGCGATGATCACCATGCCGACGCTGTCCATGACCGGATGGTGCGCGCCCGTTCGCCCGGTCGAAACCGGGCGAACGTCCTGTCGCGGATAGGCCGGATGATGGACTTGCCGGTCGGCGCGGTTGGCGCGGTCCGCCGCAGGTGGGGGGGTGTGACCCTCAGGCCGGCGATGCGATCGGGCGGGCGAGGGTCCGCTTGCGGGCGCCGGTCAGCGGTCGGGCGTCCGGTGCCGGCTTGGCGAGCGGGACCATGACGCGATGCGCCTGGGGCTCGAAGCTGAACGGCTTGATGGCAAAGCGCGCCGCGACCAGCCACGTGCCGATCATCCAGAGGAAGAAGCCCAGCGAGGTCGGCCGGTCGGCGCCGAAGATCTCGACACGGGTCGCCGCCAGCAGGGCGCCGAACACTGCCAGCGCGATTCCCCCAGTCGCCACATAGCCCACCAGCGACGCGGCCCAGCGGCGGCCACGAACGAGGCCGACGGCGGCCACCAGGTGGGCGATCCCGGCCGTGGTCCCGATGATCACTGCCCAGGTCGCGACCAGCGGCGCGAGGTCGAGCGTGGGCACGACGAACAGGGCGGCACCGAGCACGACGAAGCCGTTCAAGGCGGTGAGGAACGCCGCGAACCCGCGGGTGCCGCGGTGGAACCGGATCGGGTCGTAGGTGCGGGCGGCGACGGTCATCTGGTCGGTCCTCTCGAAGTCATCTGGTTCGATGAGCCGAGGATGCCCCGGCGGGACCGACGAGGGCATCGTCACCTGCCCCGAAACCGGATGGACGGATGTCAGTCCTTGGCCTGGGCCTCGAGCGTCAGCCGCAAGGCTTCCACATCGAGCATCGCCGCCCGCTCGACCTGTGGACGGGCCATCGACTCGAGGACGCGGTAACGCAGCGGCAACCCGATCCGGATCGACCAGCGCAGCTCCGTCGACCGATCCTCCGCCCCTGTCGTCGGGGTGACGCTGGCGTAGATCGCGATCGTGACCCCATCGGCGTCCCGGCCCTGGAGCGCGAGTCGCCCATCGGCATCGACCGTTCCGACCTCGACGTCGAACGTGCCCGCGCGTCCCGCCGCGTTCTGCTCCACGACCAGGTGCTCCCCCGCGACGGCGGGTCCGATGCGATCACGTCGGACAGCGACGATGCCGCTCGCGATCAGCCAGCGTGGCCAGGTGTCGAGGTCGACGATCGCCGCGAAGACGTCTGCCGGCGGGCGCGCGATGGTCGACTCCACCGCGACGTCGATCGCCATCAGATCGCCATCAGGTCGCCGCCGCCTCGGCCGGGCGAAGGCGGAACGATGGGCCGAGACCGAGGCGCTCGGACGGCGTGCCGTAGCGCAGGATGAGCTCGCGGATCGCGCGAGCGTGGTCGGCGCCGGCGAGGGGCTCGGCGACGGCGTCGAAGGTCCGCGGACCCAGCTCGACGCGTGCACGACGGGTCCTCGAGCAGGTTCGTCGCCCAGTCGCTGGCGTCGTCGCTCGACGCCACGAGCAGCGAGCCGTCGGGCTCCTCCACGAACCCGATCACTACCGGACGACGTCGACCCGTGCGACGACCCATCGTCCAGATCCGCGCGAGCCGTCCGTCGCGGACCAGTTCGTCGGCCATCTGTGGTTCGAGGTCCGACCGAGGGTCCCCCAGGGCTAGCCCTCCAGGTCGATCGCTGCGCCGTCGTAGGTGCCGCTCACCGTGGTGCCACCCTCGGCGTCGCGCTCGTAGTGGAGGCGGTCCCCCTCGCCGGTGACGTCCATGACGAACGTCCCGGCCTCGTCGTCCGAGGCGCCGGTCCCGGTCACCGCCGCTCCCGGCGTGAACGCACACGACGACAACTGCACATCGGTCCCTGCGTCGCTCGGCGTGTAGGTCAATGTCCCGCCGAAGTCGCAGCCCATCGTCAGCGCCTCGTCGTCGTAGCGGTACTGATAGTCGTTGCTGTAGATGATCTGATCGTCCAGCGAGGTGGCGAAGGCCAGGCCATCGTCGTACTCGCTCACCTGCCGGGCGGCCGTCGGGACGAACTCGTCGGAGACCGATCCCTCGCAGGTGAGGACGCGCACGCTGGGCAGCGTGCCGCTCCCGAGGTAGTCGCCGATCACCTCGTCGGGGCACGCCTCACCCCACCCGAAGATGACGTGCGGCCCACCGATCGTCTGGATGAAGTACGCATCCTCGAGGCGTGAATAGATCCGCATCCCGTTCGCGATCGGCGTCGCCGGGTCGGTGGTCGACGTCAGGACGAAGACCGGATACGTCGGGTCGGCGAGCGGACCGGGTCGGTCGGGCCGGGTGGTCGCGGTGGGCCAATACAGGCAGGGCAGGTCGCCGTAGAAGGTCGTCCCGAGCCGCAGGTCGTTGATGCCGGTGGCAGCGCCATCGGCCAGCCACGCGTCGAGCCGCGCGTCGGTATCCGCCAGTCCCGGATAGAACGCGTAGTCCTGGCACTCGACCGCGTAGTACATCGCATCGGACCAGGTCGGGTCGAGCTCCGCCTCGAGCGTCTCCGGGTCGATCCCGATGCTGTCGTACGCGACGCGCGCCAGCGGCGCGAAGTTGTCATGCGAAGCAGCGGCCAGGGCGCGCAGGAACATCGCCCGATCGCCGGGGCTGTAGATGTAGCCGAAGGCCGCATTCTCGAGGTCCGCCACCGAGAGTTCACGTTCGATGGTCGTTCCGGCCGCCGTCGGGAAATCGAAAGCGATCGGCGCAGCGGCAAGCCGTGCCAGCAGGTCGTCGTAGGCAGCCAGAGCGTCACCGCCGGAGATGTCGGCCGCGCAGGTCTCGTCCGCCGTGCAGGCATCGAGCGTCGCCACCAGCGTGTCCTCGGCCGACCTGGCCGCCTCGACGTAGTACGGGATGCCATCGATGGTGAGGTCGACCGGGCCATCGACGAAGAGCGCTGCGATCCGGTCGGGATAGGCCGCCGCGTAGTACTGGACGAACTGCGTCCCGTAACTCTCCCCGTAGAGGTGGAGCCTCTCGGCGTCGAGATGGGCGCGGATCGCCTCGAGGTCCTCGATCGCCTGGACCGTGGAGTACAACGGCAGGTCCGCCTCGGCGATGCGGGCTTCCGCGATGCAATCGGACGCGAACGTCTGGGCAGCGGCTGCGACATCCGCGCGTTGCGCCGGGTCCTGTGCCCGAGCCGTGGACGCGTAGTAGGTCGCCGCGGCCGAGACGCACTGGATCGGACCGGACAACCCGATGCCGCGCTGGTCGATGAAGACGATGTCGTAGTTGTCCGTCATCGAGGCCGGGTAGGCGTCCGTGTAGCTGTCGGCCGACGAGATCCCGGACGTCCCTGGCCCACCGGTGATCACGACGAACGTCCCCAACTTGGTTCCCGCGGCGCGCTGGATGGCGTATGTCACGTCCCAGGTCGGACCGCCCGGCTCGGCGTAGTGATCCTGCGGCACCGTCAGCGTGACGCAGGTGAAGCGGCTCTCGGGGCAGGGCGCGCTGGACTTCTCCTTGTACCCACTCGCGGTCGGCGCTCCCGGCGAGCCGGCCGGCGCGGGCGGCGAGCCCGAGGCGCCGGGCGGGGGCGGCGAACCCGACGCGTCGACGGGGGGCGCCCCGGACGTGGTCGGCGCCGCGCCCCCGCCGGGCGGATACGTCCAGCTCGCCCCGCTCGTTGGTGCACAGGCGACGACGAGCGCCGCCGTCAGCAGGGCGGCGAGCGGCCCGCGCAGTCGTCCTCGCGGTCGTACGCGATCGTTCACCGCGAACGTTGCCAGGACTTGCCTTCCGTCTGGGTCGATGGGGCGAAGACCATGTCGACGCGCTGCATGTCGCGGATCGTCCGCGCACCGAGCGCTGCCATCGACTGGCGCAAGGCCCCGACCAGGTTCTCGCTGCCATCGGTCACGTGGGCCGGTCCCAAGAGGATCCGCTCGAGCGAGCCCGTCGTCCCCACCGTGATGCGCGTACCGCGCGGGAGCGTCGGCGAGGGCGCCGCCATGCCCCAGTTCGTGCCGCGCCCCGGCGCCTCTTCCGCGCGGGCGAGCGGGGACCCGATCATCAGGACGTCGGCCCCGGCCGCGACTGCCTTGGCCAGCTCGCCCCCTCGGCGCATCCCGCCGTCGGCGACGACTGGGACATACCGGCCGGACTCGTTGACGTAGGCGTCTCGGGCAGCGGCGACGTCGCTGATGGCGGTCACCTGTGGCACCCCGATGCCGAGGACTTCGCGAGTGGTACATGCTGCGCCCGGTCCGACCCCGACGAACACGGCCGCGGCGCCCTGCTCCATGAGGGCGAACGCAGCGTCCGCGTTCGTCGTGTTGCCGACCGCGACCGGGATGGGCATGTAGCGGGTGAACTCGGCGAGCGACAGCGGGTCGTACTCGGTGGCGATGTGGCGCGCCGACGATACCTGGCTCTGCACGAGGAAGAGGTCGGCGCCGTGCTCGGCGCTGAACGGTCCGAAGCGACGCGCGACGGCCGGGGTCGCTGCCACCGCCGCCTTCGAGCCGGCCGCATGGATCGCCTCGATCCGCGCCGCGATCAGGTCCTCGCGGATGGGCTGTCGGTAGGCCTCGGTCAGGACGTCGTGGACCTCGGCATCGGGTGCCGTGGCGATCCGCTCTAGCACCTCGTTTGGATCGTCGAACCGGGCCTGGACCCCCTCCAGGTTGAGGACGGCCAGGCCGCCGAGCCGTGCCATCTCCCCGGCCATCCGCGTATCGACGACCGCGTCCATCGCGGCCGCCAGGATCGGGACCGCCAGGTCGATGCCGCAGAACGTCTGGGTGAGGTCGACGTCGGTCGGCTCGATCGTATCGGTGCCCGGCGCGAGCGAAACGTCCTCGAACCCGTATGTCGGACGGATGGTGTCGACCTTGGACCGGAAGGCGCGGCGCGCGGCCGCGGCAGTGCTTGCCTCGGGTACGTCGGTCCGGTCGATCACGTCGCCCTCCCCTGCCGCCTCACGGTGGGCCGCCTCGGTCCCGAGTCTACCGTGCCGAGTTCGCGGTCGCCTCAGGAAGGATCACGGCGCCCGGGGCTTGCGATCGCCGTCCATCGTCAACTCGAACCAGACGGCTCGCTCGGGATCGGTGAGATCGTCACGGATCCGTTCGATCGCCGTCCGATAGCCGGGCCAGATGACCTCGGTATGCGCGTCCTCGAGGGCGATCCAGCGGGCTGCATCGTGTTCATCTGACACGGTCGGTTCGGCACCGCCGCGGATCCGGACAGCGAAGACCGCGGCCGTGACGATGGCGTCGTACGTCGGCTCGTGGAACTGGTTGACGAGGTCGAGGTCGTAAAAGGCCTCGATGTCGGCGGGCCCGTAGCCCGTCTCCTCGCGCAGCTCGCGGAGCGCGCCGGCAGCCACCCGGTCGTCCGCCTCGAGCGAGCCCGAGACGCATTGCCACAGCCCGGGCAGGATCTTGGCGGACCCTCGGCGCATCAGCAGGATCTCGGTGCTCGCGACAGCCCTCGCCGACATGACGGTGCGGAAGACCCAGCAGTCGACGAGATCTGGTCGCATCGGACTCACGACGTGCGCGCCTCCGGCTCAAGCATGTCGACGCAGCCATGACCCACGGCGGTCACCTGTGTCCGTTCGCCATCTTGATGGCGTCAGGCCGACCGCGTAGCCGGAACATGGCAACGATCCCGACGACGGGTCCGAGGGCGAGCACGAGCCACGCCAGCCGCCAGTCGTCGGCGCTGGTCGGGTCGAGTAGGCCCACACCAAGGATCGTCACGCTCGTCAGTGTGAACCCCACGGCTGTCTGGACCGACAGGGCCGAGCCGGCCGTGCCGGGCGGCGCCAGCTCGGACACCGCCGATGAGAACTGCGCCGAGTCGGCGACGACCGATACGCCCCAGATGAGCGCGACGATGATCACGATCGGGATCGGCGACCCGAACAGGATCCCGGCGACGATGGCCGACGTGCCGGAGGTCGCGAGCGCCGCGATGGTCGTCGTGGTCCGGCCGACGCGGTCGGCGACGGCGCCCGCGACCGCCGAGCCGATCCCGCCGGCGGCGACGACCAGGAACGCCGTGAGCGATGCCACCGCCGGATCATCGATGCCGACCGCCGCGAAGCTCGCGAGCAGGAAGATCGGGATCCACGTCCACATCGCGAACAATTCCCACATGTGGCCGAAGTAGCCGACCGATGCCAGCCGCACCGACGGTTCCCGGAACGCTGCTGCGGCGATCGCCGGCGAGAACCGGGCCGCTGCGACGTCGAGCGGCCCGGACCGCCCGGCGAACCCGACGAGCAGTGCACCACCGATCGCCGCGACGCTGGCCGCGACGACGACCGGCCGCCAGTCGACGCCGGCGTACGACCCGATGGCCCGGAAGAGGAACGGCATCGCGACACCGATCGTCAGCGCGCCGTTGACGACGCCGATCGCCAGGCCACGATCGCGCCGGAACCAGCCGGCGGCGATCTTCATCGCGACCGGATAGACGGCGGCCAGCGCCGCACCGGTCAGGAAGCGGAACGGGATGGCCGAGGCCGGGTCGGTCGCGGCCAGCCCGAAGCCGAGATTGGCGAGTGCCGCGACGACCGCACCGGCCGCGAACAGCCACGGTCCTGGGATGACGTCGGGTGCACCGATCACGGCGAGGCCGATCGCCCCGACCGCGAAGCCGAGCTGGACGACGACGGTCAGGAATGCGAGCTCGAGCGGCCCGACGACCCACTCCACTCGCAGGAGCGGGGCGACGGCCGCGGCGGCAAACGATGGCGACATCGCCAACAACGTCCCGGCGCCAAGGATAATGAGCTGCCCCCAGCGCTCCGATGGCTCGGCGACGACGTCGGTCGCGGCCGCGACGGCGGTCACTCCTGGTCAGCCGGGAGCATCGGGTACATGACTGTCCAGGCCATCGGCCCTAGAGCCGTTCGTACCGGTCGACCGGAACGACGAACACCGTGGCCCCGCCCACCTCGACCTCCAGTGGATACGGCATGAAGAACTCGCCGGGCTCCATGATCGGCGGCATCGGGTTGACGACCTGCGTGCGCGATGTGCACGTCTCGCGGACGACGGCGAGGACTTCGTCGACGTCGTTCTCTTCGACGCCCAGGAAGATCGTCGCGTTCGAGCGCTTGAGGAAACCGCCGGAGCTCGGCACGCGGGTCGCACGGAACTCCTTGTCGAGCAAGGCATCGACGAGGGCCCCCGCGTCCTCGTTGTGCACGATCGCCACGACGAGCTTCATCGCGCGGAGTATCCGTGCCGGGCAGGCGCGTGGTCAACGCGCCTTCGACGGATTCGGGCGGTGTACGATGCGGCCTCCGAACCCGCGCGTGCAGGAGTCCACCCGTGTCCGACGGTCCGTCCCGCGACCCACGAAGCCCGTTGCCCGCGGCGATCCACGCAGCGACATCCGACGATCTCGATGCGGCGCTGCGCGGGATCCTCGCCGCGGCGGTCGCTGGGTTGGGGCCCACGGGCGCCGCCATCTTCCTCGCCGATCCCGATCGGGCCGGTCTCCAGCTCGCGGCGTCGGTCGGCCTCGATGAAACCGATGCCGGAACGCTCGCCGAGGCCACAGCCGGCCAGGCGGCCCGCTACGACCAGGCAGCATCGGACGGCGAAGCGCTCGTCGTCACGTCGATCCCGCTGGTCATCGGGCGAGGGGGCGTGGAATCGACGCTCGGCGCCCTGGTCCTCTCGTGGCCGGCTCCGCATACGACGTCCGACGACGATCGTGCCGTCGTCGAGTCGCTCGCCGCGCTGGCGGCCCTGGCCGCCGATCGCGCCCGCCACGCGTCGGATAGCGCGGAGCGGTCCGAGTGGTTCGAGCGGATGGCCCACACCGACCCGCTGACCGGCATCGCCAACGAGCGCACGGTGGCGCGCGTCCTCGAGCTCGAGCTTGCGCGCGCCGGTCGACAGGGCGGCGAGGTGGCGCTGGCGCTGTTCGACGTCGACGATTTCCGGTCGGCCAATGCCAATGACGGCCAGCAGGCCGGCGACGACATCCTGCGTCGCGTCGCCGCGGTCCTCGCCGAATCCGTCCGGCTGGTCGATACCGTCGGGCGGATCGGGGGCGATGAGTTCGTGCTGGTCGCCCCGGGCGCGGCGGGCGCCCTCGTCGCCCGGCGAGTGCAGGACGGGATCGCGGCGTTGCCGGCGATGGCGGGTCGCGGCGTGAGCGTGTCGGCCGGTGTCGCGACCTTCCCAGCCGACGGCGGCGATGCCGAGTCGTTGATCGCGGCGGCGAACGCGGCGCTCGAGCGGGCGAAGGCCACCGGGGCCGGGACCGTCGCGGACGCCGAGCCGGTGCCCGGGACGCCGAGCTGAGCTAGCTGCTCGCGGTCGCGGTCCCGACCGAGACCGGGTCGCCCGATGGCGCCGTCATCCCGGGGCGAGGCTCACGCGTGACGGCCAGGACGATGCCGGCCTCGGGGGGAACGCCGTCGGCCACGAAATACGCCACGCCGTCGTCTCCGACGCGGACGGCGCCGAGCGCCGCAGGCGCCGTATCCGGCAGGATCATCCACGCCTCATAGACCTCGCCGCCGGTCGTCGGCGGCAGGTCGCGCATGGCGATCTGCATCTCACCATCGGCGGTGATCGCCGCGAGCCCGTTCGGGCCCTCGCCCGACGGCGTCGTCATGATCGCGGTCAGGGCGCCAGGCTGGCGGGCGGCGTCGAGCACCGCTGCGACCTGGCGCTCGTACGCCCTAGCGCCGTCGAGCTGCCCCTGCAGCGACAGGTTCCAGGCCCCGAGCAGCGCGATCCCCAGGACTGCGGCGATGCCCAGGACCCACGACAGGCGCGGCTGGCGCTTCGACCCGATCTCGGTCGGCTGTGGCGACCGCGTCGGCTCGGTGGTGCGCGCCTCATCGGCTGCGGCCGGCGTGTCGGCCGGCACCATCGTCGTCGGCGCGGCCTCGCGTCGGCGAGCGGCCAGGTCCGCGGCGGCCGCCGCCATGATCCGCTCCTTGAGGGCTGCTGGCGGGTCCATCGGTGGCACGCTGGCCTGCAGGACCGGCAGCACGCCGCCGAGCTCGGCGATCTCCGGATGCGGTTCTGCGCATGTCGAGAGGTGGTCGCGAACCGCGGCCATCTCGTCGTCGGGCAGCGCGCCCAGCACGAACGAGGCGGCGAGGTCGACGACCTCGTCACAGCGCAGCCCGCCGGGCGTTCGCGGATCGGTCACGGTGAGAGCACCCGGCGCATGGCGAGCATGCCGAGGCGCATGCGGCTCTTGACGGTGCCCAGCGGCGTGCCCGTCCGCTCGGCGATCTCGACCTGGGTGAGACCGCCGAAGTAGGCGAGCTCGAGCGCCTCGCGCTGGACGTCGGTCAGTGACGCGAGGGCGGCACGGACCTCGGTGGCATCGAGGTTGGCCGCGACCTCCGCCCATACGTCCGGCAGGCGCAGGGCGGGTGGCGGCGCGTCCTCGCGCTCAGGCAGCTCGACGGTGGCGCGTCGGCGTCGGACGGCGTCGATCGCACGATGGTGGACGATCGACAACAGCCAGGTCTTGACGCTGCCGCGGCCCTCGACGTAGCGGGTGGCATTGCGCCAGGCGCCGAGGAACGCCTCCTGCACGACATCCTCGGCGAGGGTCGCGTCGTTCGTGATCCGATAGGCGATGGAATAGGACATGGTCTTGTAACGCTCGTACAGGTCGTCGAGCGCCCCGAGCTCCCCGCGGGCGATGCGCTCCAACGCCGCGCGATCCGCGTCGTCCGTGACGGTCGCCACGCGGAGCGGGAGGGGGCCCGACGACTCGCTCATCCCCTACTGCGCACGCGGGGCGCCGGCGGTTCACTGTGTAGGACCCGGCGGTCGACGATCGCGGCGATCTCCCCGCTCACCTGGTCCATG
Source organism: uncultured Chloroflexia bacterium (assembly GCA_963831715.1). Taxonomy (GTDB): domain Bacteria; phylum Chloroflexota; class Limnocylindria; order Limnocylindrales; family CSP1-4; genus SPCO01. The sequence goes on from CAWHRB010000002.1 coordinate 529,422, forward strand.
TCGCCGGCGGCATCGACGATCGCGACGCGTCCGGGTTCCGCCGCCGCGATGGCCACGAACCCCTGTCGGACCCGGCGGTGGAAACCCAGGTCGTACTCGGCCTCGAACCTCGTGACATCACCGGGTGCCTTGCGGGCGAGACCCGCCTCCACCGGCACATCGAGGATCAGGGTGAGATCGGGCCGCAGGCCGTCAGTCGCGGCATCCGAGAGGTCGCGCAGCTTGTCGACGTCGACCCCCGCCCCATATCCCTGGTACGCCAGCGTCGAGTCGACGAACCGCGCGCAAACGACGGTGGTGCCGGCCTCGAGGGCCGGCCGGATCACCTCGCGGACGAGCTGACGGCGCGCGGCATTGAAGAGCATGGCGTCGGCGAGGGGATCGGTGGCTGCCGTCGAGCCGGTCCGCTCGAGCAGGAGGTCACGGATGCGCTCCCCGAGCCACGTCCCACCCGGCTCGCGGGTCAGATGAACATCCATCCCCCGCTCCCTCAGGTGTGCCGCCAGCCGTCCGGCCTGCGTGGTCTTGCCACCACCGTCCGGCCCGTCGATCGTGATGAACGCCCCGCGACCAGCGGTGACGTGGCCTCCTGACATCGGCCCGAGTGTAGCCGACACACCCCACGGACCCCGAGGTGCCCGGGCTCATCCGATGGGGACTCCGGCGCGTACCCTCGACACGATGGGACGCTCCATACGACCGCGCGCGATCCGCGTGCTCGCTGCCGCACTGGCAGGGGGTCTCGTTGTTGCGCTGCCCCTGACCGTGATGGCCCATCCGCTCGGCAACTTCACGATCAACCACTACGCGGAAGTCCGCGTCGACGTCGATCGCGTCGTCCTCGACGTCGTGATCGACCAGGCCGAGATCCCGACCTTCCAGGCTCGCCAGGACTTCGACCTCGATGCCGACGGCTCGCTCTCCGACGAGGAGATCGACCAGGGCCGACTGGCCGCCTGCGACACCATCGCCGGGTCGATCTCCCTGGCGGTCGACGCTCGGTCGCTCGAGCCGCGGCTAGTCGAAGCCGGCCTGTCGTTCCCGCTCGGGGTCGGCGGATTGGCCACGATGCGTCAGGTCTGCGCCTTCGAAGCGGCGCTCGGCGGGCCGCTCGATCCGGGCGGCATGGAGCTGGCCTTCACCGACGGTTCGTACCCGGAACGTGCCGGTTGGCGCGAGATCGTGGTTCGCGGCTCCGGCGTTTCGGTCAGCGCCCTCGAGGGCGAGGCGCGCATGGTCGGCGTCTCGGACCGGCTCCGCGCCTACCCCGAGGACCGGCTCGCCAGCCCGCTCTCGGATACCGCCCTGCTCGTTCGGGTCACGCCGGGCGGTCCGTCCCTCCCAGCGCTGGACATCCCCGACGCCGATCCCGTGGTGGCGGCCGCGCCGCCGGCCGGACCCTCGGCGGCACCGTCCGGTGTCCCATCCCCCGTCCCGTCCGGCGTGCCCGAACCGACGCCTGCCGTCGTCCCGGGTGGCATCGCCGCCACCGAGCTACCCGACATCTTCCGCCAGACCGATCTGACACCCGTGGTGCTCATCCTGTCGTTTGCGGCCGCGGCCGCCCTGGGTGCCGGTCACGCGCTGACCCCAGGACACGGCAAGACCCTGATGGCCGCCTACCTCGTCGGGACGCGGGGTTCTGCGCGCCACGCGATCGGTCTGGGCGCGGCGGTAAGCGTGTCACACACGGCCGGCATCCTCGTGCTGGCGACGATCATCGTGGCCGCGACGGACCTGATCGCCCCCGACGTGGTGGTGCGCTGGGCGCCGGTCGTGGCTGCGGTCTCGATCGTGCTGATCGGCGGGTGGATGCTCCTGGGCGAGATCATGCGGCGTCGAACGGCCCGGGCTGGCCAACTGGACCAGCACGACCACGATCACGCGCACCCCCATTCCCAGGACCATGGCGACGTCCACCCACACGACCACGGCCACGGCCACGGCCACGAGCATGGCCACCCGCACCCGCACACGGCGCCGGGATCCACGATCACCTGGCGGAGCCTGTTCGTCCTCGGTCTGGCAGGTGGCCTGATCCCTTCGACCAGCGCCCTGCTGATCCTCCTCGGATCGATCGCCGCCGGCCGTCCCGCGTTCGGTCTCGTCCTCGTGATCGCGTTCGGTCTGGGGATGGCGGCGGTGATGAGCGGGATCGGCCTCATCCTCGTCACGGCGCGGGACCGGTTCGATCGGGTCCAGGCGGGTGCCGGCCTCGCCCGCGTCCGCGACGCCGTGCCCCTCGCCGCCGCGGTCGTGGTGCTCGGCTTCGGCGTCGTCCTCACGGCCCAGGCCCTATCGGCGGTGCGCGTGCTCTGAGCACCGGGGTCGAGATACGGAATCCACCCGAGTGCCGGCGCTGCCACCCGCTGGTAGGCTGACCGACCCATGCGAGACCTGACCGAGCGCGCGCTCGATACAGCCACGTCCCTCGGCGCCCGGTATGCGGACGTCCGGGTCGTTCGCCGCCTGGACGAGTCGATCGCCATCAAGACCGGACGGGTGGAGGGTGTCGCGTCGAACGAGAGCGAGGGCTTCGGGATCCGCGTCCTCGTCGACGGCGCGTGGGGTTTCGCCAGCAGCCACGTGCTCGGCCGCGACGAGGCCGACCGCGTGGCCGGGGAGGCCGTGCGCATCGCGCGAGCGAGCGCGACCGCGCTGCGCGAGCCAGCCGAACTCGACGACCGGGCGCCCGCGTACGGTCGCTACGAGACGCCGCTCGAGGAGGACCCGTTTGGCGTGCCGCTAGAGCGCAAGATCGGCGACCTCCTCGCCGCCGACCAGGCGGCCGCCCGGGTCAAGGGCATCGCTTTCACCGAGTCGATGTACGCCGCCCAGCGCGAGTCGAAGACCTTCGCCGCCACCGATGGCTCGTTCACCGAGCAGACGATCACGCACGTCGGTTCGGCGGTCGAGGCCAACGCGGTCGACGGCGACGAGCATCAACGTCGCTCCTACCCCGACTCCGGCGGAGGCTGGCAAGCGGCCGGCTACGAATACATCCGCAGTCTCGATCTGGCCGCTCGCGCCGAGCCACTCGCCGACGAGGCGGTCGCCCTCCTGAGCGCGCCGCAGTGCCCGAGCGGCCACTTCACCGTGGTCCTCGACCCCTCGCAGCTGTACCTCCAGGTCCACGAGAGTTGCGGGCATCCGACCGAGCTCGATCGGGTCTTCGGGACCGAGGCGTCCTACGCCGGGACGAGCTTCCTCACGACCGACAAGCTGGCCGAGGGATTCCGCTACGGGTCGGACCTCGTGACGATCGTCGCCGACGCGACGGCCCCGGGCGGCATGGGCACTTTCGGCTGGGACGACGAGGGGGTCGGCGCGCAAGCGGTGCCACTCGTGCAGGACGGCACCTTCGTCGGCTACCTGAGCAGCCGCGAGACGGCGCCGCGCATCGGCCGGTCGAGCAGCGGCGCGATGCGGGCAGACGGCTGGAACCGCATCCCGCTCATCCGGATGACCAACATCAACCTGCTGCCCCGCCCCGGGATGAGCCTCGACGACATCGTCGCGGACACCGACGACGGGCTGTATCTCGCATCGAACCGCTCGTGGTCGATCGATGACCGCCGCCTGAACTTCCAGTTCGCGACGGAGGTCGCCTACGAGATCAAGGGCGGCAAGAAGGGCCGGCTGTTCAAGAACCCGACCTACACCGGCATCACCTACGAGTTCTGGCGGTCGTGTGACGCCGTCGGCGACGAGCGGAGCTACGTCATGCTGGGAACGCCGAACTGCGGCAAGGGCGAGCCGAGCCAGACCGGCCACGTGGGTCATGCCGTCCCGGGCGCGCGCTTCCGCGACGTCCAGGTCGGGGTCGGCAAGTGGTGATCGGCCGATGAACGACGATCGCGCGCACGACGCCGTCGGCCTCGCGCAACGCGCCCTCGACGCCGCGATGCACCAGGGCGCGACGGAGGCCGAAGCGCTCGTGATGGCCGATGACGCGTCGCTGACGAGGTTCGCCAACAGCCAGATCCACCAGAACGTCGCCGAAAGCAACGTGACGGTGAACTTGCGGGTCGTGATCGGGAAGCGCGTCGGCGTCGCATCGTCGGGGCGAACGGATGCCGACGGCTTGCTCCGGCTGGCCGAGAATGCCGCGGCCATCGCGAGCGTCGTCGAGGAGCTCGACGACTGGGCGGGCCTCCCTCGCCCGACGACGGTCGAAGCCACGTCGGCGGGCTACGCGGCGTCCACCGCGGGGGCATCCCCGGAGGTCCGCGCCGCGGGCGTCCGCCAGGTCATCGCCGCGGCGGACGACGCCGGCGTCACGGCCTATGGCTCGTTCTCGTCGGGCACCGAGACGTTAGCCGTCGCCAACTCGAACGGCGTCCGCGTCGGCGGCACCCGGACGGTCGCCCAGCTCCTCACCGTGTCGATGGGCCCCGGCGGTGGAAGCGGGTACGCCGAACAGGCCTCGGTCGACATCGACACCATCGACGCGGCCGGCATCGGTCGCGAGGCGGCCGGCAAGGCACGTGCCACGGCGAACGCGGTGGCGATCGACGCAGGCGACTACCCCGTCGTCCTGGAGGAGTACGCGGTCGTCGACCTCCTCGACATGCTCGGGTACCTGGGGTTCTCGGCGCTGGCCGTCCAGGAAGAGCGCAGCTTCGTCGAGATCGGTCGGAGGATCGGCAGCGACATCGTGTCGATCGTCGATGACGGGCACGATCCGGCCGGCCTGCCGATGGCCTTCGACTACGAGGGTGTCGCCAAGCAGCGCGTCCCGTTGCTCGACGGGGGGGTGTGCCGTGGGCTGGTCCATGACTCGCAGACCGCTGCGCGCGATGGGGTCGCCTCGACCGGCCATGGGCTGCCTGCCCCGAACCCGTGGGGCCCCTTCCCGCTCAACATGGTGATGGCACCGGGATCGGGGACCCGCGACGAACTGATCGCCGGCCTCGATCGCGGCCTGCTCGTCACGCGGTTCCACTACACCAATCCGGTCCACCCCAAGCTGGCGATCATCACGGGCATGACCCGGGATGGGACGTTCCTCGTCGAGGACGGACGCATCGTCGGTCCGGTGCGGAATCTGCGGTTCACGCAGAGCTATCTCGAGGCTCTGGCGTGTACAGTCGCTGTGGCCAGTGAGCGCAAGACCCTCAAGGGCTTCCTTGGAGGAGTGGTCGTGCCGGCCATCCGGCTCGAGGGTTGGACGTTCACAGGTACGACCGAGCACTGAATGAGCACGTTAGCTGGCGACTTCTGGGTCTGCGGCGACTGTCGGTCCATCAACAACGCTGGAGCCCGACAGTGCTACAACTGCCGCACGCCACGCGATAGGGCGGCGGTCGATCCGACCTCGATCGACCCGGCCCGACCCGGCAAGCTGCGGAAGGTCGAGCTGCCCGGGTTCGAGTCCTCGCGCTGGGCGGCGGTCCTGGCGACGATCCTCATCATCGCCGTGGCCGTCCTGCAGCTCATCCAGTACAACCTCGCCACGACGCTGCTCGGCCAGACCGTCGCCCCGACGGACGAACAGATCCAGTACGTCGGCAGCGTCGGGATCGTCGCATTCGGGATCGCGCTCCTCGCGTTGATCGCATGGTCGTTGTGGCTGAGCCGGACCGTGACGTCGATGCCGGCGCTCGGGCTGGGCTACCCACCGACGAACGGCATGATGGCGTTCGTCGAGAACTTCATCCCGATCCTGAACCTGTTCCGCGTGCCGGCGATCGTGCGCGATGTCGTCCGCAGGCTCCAGCCCACGGCCGGGCGCGGCGAGGCCCTCATCTTCGCTGCCTGGATCGGGCTGCTGGGTGGCTTCCTGGTCCCGCGGGTGCTGCGGTTCTTCGCGCGTGACGTCGACACGTTCGTGACGATCTCCGGCATCGGCACAGGATTGGTCCTGGTCGGGGCGATCTTCATGGTGGCGCTGATCTGGTGGGTCGAGCGCCACGTTCGAGCGCGGCGTGAGTTCCAGCTAGCCGAGCTCCGTGACGAGACGCCGCCAGAGGCGGCCGGCCCGGCCACGTCGACGCTGATCGATGTCGTCCAGACGCGATCGGCGTTCGCCGCGGCGAGCTCGGCCCACGCGGCGGACATGCCGGCGGCCCCGGAGGCTGCGGTCGGGCCGCTGGCCGCAGTCGCAGCATTCACGCTGCCGGTCGTGACGGAGCCCGAGCCGGAAGTCGCTGCCGAGCCGCCGATCGCGGCCGAGACGCCGATCGCGGCCGAGCCGCCATGGGTGGTCGCGCCCGAGATCGCGGCGGAGACGGGGCATGTGGAGGAACCCGGGTCGGCGGCCGCCGAGCCTTCGGAACCGGCCGCTGCCGAGACCGAGCCCCCGCCCGAGACCGAGTCCGAACCGGCGAGTGAACCACCGCACCTGATCATCCGGGTCACGAGCCGCGGCCTGATGACCGCCGAGCTGGAGGGCGAGATCGAGCACGTCATCCTCGACGACCTCGGTCCGTATGCGGCCGCCCTCGCCGAGGCCGGCGGGCACGCGACGATCATCCTTCCGTCCGACGACTCGATGACGGATCTGATCGGCCGGCGTGCGCAACGCATCCTCGAGGACGCCGGCGTCCAGGTCACGACCGACTAATCGATGTCCGAGCTCGACGTCGACGCCCTTCGGGCCCAGTTCCCGGCGCTCCGTCGTCGGCAGGATGGCCGTACGGTCGTCTTCCTCGACGGGCCGGGCGGGACCCAGGTGCCGCAACGCGTCATCGATGCCGTCGCGGGCTACCTGACGGACACGAACGCGAACGGCGGCGGCGCGTTCGCCACCAGCGAGGCGTCCGATTCGATGGTCGACGAGGCGCATGCCGCCGTCGCGGACTTCCTCGGCGCTGGCAGCCCCGAGGAGATCAAGTTCGGCTACAACATGTCGACGCTGACGCTCCATATCGGGCGCAGCATCGGGGCGACGCTCGGACCGACCGACGAGATCGTCGTGACGACGCTCGACCACGAGGCGAACGTCAGCACCTGGGAAGCGATGGCCGCCGAGCGCGGCGTGACGGTCCGCAAGGTCGACATCCGCGAGGACGACGTCACGCTCGACCTCGAGGACCTGGAATCGAAGCTGAGCCCGCGCACGAAGCTGGTCGCCGTCGGCTATGCCAGCAACGCGGTCGGCACGATCAATCCGGTGCGCGAGATCGTGGCCCGGGCGCACGAGGTCGGTGCTCTGACCTACGTCGACGCGGTGGCCTATGCGCCGCACGGGCCCATCGATGTCCGAGCCCTCGACACCGACTTCCTCGTCTGCAGTGCCTATAAGTGGTTCGGCCCGCACCTGGGCGCCCTGTACGGCAAAGCCGAGGTACTCGACTCGCTGCCGGCGTTCAAGGTGCGGCCCGCCCATGACCGATTCGAGACGGGCACGCCGGCATTCGAATCGATCGCCGGGACGCTGGCCGCGACCGACTACGTGCGCGATATCGGTCGGCGCCACGGGCAGGCGGACGGAGCCACCCGGCGTGCCGAGCTCGTGGCGGGCATGACCGCGATCGTGGGTTATGAGCGGGCCCTGGTGACCCGCCTCATCGATGGCCTAGCGGCGATGCGCGGCGTGGCGATCCACGGCATCACCGATCCTGTGCGGTTCGACGAGCGTGTCCCGACCGTCTCGGTGTCCATCGACGGCGTCCATCCGCGGAACGCCGCGGAGACCCTCGGCCGCCGCGGCATCTTCGTCTGGGACGGCGATTTCTACGCGACCGGGCTCATCGAGCGACTCGGTCGGGCGGACGGCGGCCTCCTGCGCCTCGGGCTCGTCCACTACAACACCGCCGACGAGGTCGACCGCGCGCTGGAGGCGGTCGAGTCGCTCGCCTCGGCGCCCGTCGGGTGACCGGACCGGAGATCGTCGTCGGGCGACCGCCCGAACCGGACGGCCCTACGATGCGCACATGGCAGGGCACGCGCGTCGCGTTCGCGTCGGGCTGACGACGCTCCTGGCGGTCGCCCTCGCAGCGTGCTCATCGACCTCCGATGACCCGTCACCCGTGCGGACCGGGGCGCCTCCAACGGATCGCATCCCGGTCATCGTCGATTCTGACTTCGACCTGAGCGACCTTGCCGCGATCGCGATCCTGCTGCGCGATCCGGCGGTCGACGTGCGGGCGATCGCCATCGATGGGACCGGTATCGTCCACTGCCAGGCCGGACGCCTGCTGACACGCTACCTGCTCGACGAGCTCGGGTCGCCCGAGATCCCGTTCGGTTGCGGCCGCGAGGCGGGCGGCAGCGACGCCCATCCATTCCCCGATGCGTGGCGGGCCGTGGCCGATGGCGCGTACGGCCTCGACATCCCGCCGCAGGCGGAATTGGGCGTTCCGCGCGATGCAGTCGACGTCATCGCCGATGCGGTCGACGCGAGCCCGAGCGCCCCGACGATCGTCGCCCTCGGGCCGCTGACGAATCTCGAGGACGCCTTCGCCGCGGACGAGACCCTGGCCGACCGCGTGGCCGCCGTCCACGCGATGCTCGGCACGGTCGACGCACCGGGCAACGTCTTCGTCGAGGGACTCGGCGCCGAGGACCCGCTGGAGTGGAACGCCTACGCCGATCCGTCGGCGCTCGCCGCGGTGTTCGCCTCGGACGTGCCGATCTCGATCGTGCCCCTCGATGCGACCGACGACGTCCCCGTGCCGCCCGACCTCGCCGACCGGCTGAAGGCCGACCACCAGGCCGCCGGCGCGGACCTCGTCTACGAGCTGCTCGTCCGCAACCCGGAGCGGCTCCGCTCCGATCTGGGCCAGCAGTTATGGGACGAGCTGGCTGCGCTGACGCTCACCAACCCCGACCTGGCGAGCTGGGAGGACGGCATCGTGACCGTCGGTGACGACGGTCGGTTGACGCAGGACGAGGCCGGCAAGGCCATCCGCTTCGCGTCGTCCGCCGAGCGGGCGGCGGTCGAGGACGGGTTGCTCGAGGGCCTGCGGCGCGGTGAGCCACGGGCCACGCCGTTCACGCTGGCCGGCTCTATCGACGTGGCATTCGACGGCACGACCTGCTCGGTCAGCGGCGCATCCGACCAGCCCGGCGTCCACGAGCTCCGGTTCCAGGGACCGGTCGGCCGACCGAGCGGGGTCGGCGTCGTCGGCATCCGGTCACCGCACACCTGGGAGGAGGCGGCCGCGCTCCTTCCGGGGCTCGACGTGGAGGCGCCACCGCCCGACTGGCTGGTGGAGGGACCCGTCGCCGAGGACGCGACCGGGACCGGGCGGCCCGTGACGACAGCCGGCCCACTGACGGAGAACCTCGCCGGCGTCGCCTGCTTCGTCGGGACGGGGCCGGATCTGCGCTACACACCCGGCCGGCCGATCCAGGTCGGTGGCGGAGCCATCGAACCGGCGTGACAGGCGCGCGCTCGGCGCTCGACGCGATCGTCGTCGGGGCCGGCCCGAACGGGCTCGCGGCGGCACTCACGCTCGCCCGCGCGGGGCGCTCCGTTCGCGTGTATGAGGCGGCGACCACGATCGGCGGCGGGACACGGACCGCGGAGCTGACGCTGCCGGGGTTCCGCCACGACGTGTGCGCATCGATCATGCCGCTCGCCCTCGCGTCACCCTTCTTCCGGACGATCGACTGGGCCGCGCTCGGCGTCGAGTTCGTCCAGCCCGATGCCCCTGTCGCCCATGCACTGGACGACGGTCGGGCCGTGGTGCTCGAGCGGTCATTCACGGCGACCGCCGCGAACCTCGACCAGGATCGACGGACGGACGACGGGTCGGCCTGGCGACGGCTCTTCGGGCCGCTCGCCAGGGATGAGGCCAAGCTCGGCCGAGAGCTACTCCGACCGATCGTCCACGTGCCGCGCCATCCGCTGGCGCTGGCCCGTTTCGGGCCACCGGCCCTTCGTTCGGCCGTCGGTCTTGCTCGGTCTCGGTTTCGAGGGGACGCGGCCCGGGCGCTGTTCGCCGGTCTCGCGGCGCACTCGATGATCCGCCTCGACAGGCCGCTGACGGCGTCGTTCGGGCTCGTGCTCGGGATGTATGCCCATGCCGTCGGGTGGCCGTTCGTGCGCGGCGGCACGGCGGCGATCGCGGACGCGCTCGCCGCCGAGGTCCGGCGCCTCGGCGGCGGCATCGTGACGGGGTTCCGCGTCGAAAACCTCGACGACCTGCCGGAGGCGCGGGTCGTCATCCTCGACACCACCCCGCAGGCGGCGGTCGAGATCGCCGGCGATCGACTCGCGCCGCGGACCCGGCGGCGCTACGAGGGTTTCCGCTACGGGCCGGGCGTCTTCAAGGTCGACTGGGCGTTGGCGGGGCCGGTGCCGTGGACCGCGGATGGTCTGCGCCGGGCTGCCACGATCCACCTCGGCGGGTCGTTCGACGAGGTCATCCGCTCGGAGCGCCAGGTGACCGCGGGCCGCTTGCCTGACCGCCCCTTCACGCTCTTCGCGCAGTACCAGCCGTGGGACCCGTCGCGGGCCCCCGATGGCCGGCACACCGCCTGGGCGTACTGCCACGTGCCGCCGGGCTCACCAGTGGACATGACGGAGCGCATCGAAGCGCAGGTCGAACGGTTCGCTCCTGGCTTTCGGGACCTGATCTTGGCGCGCTCGACGCGCTCGCCGGCCGACATCGAGGCGTACGACCCGAACCATGTCGGCGGCGATATCAACGCCGGCATCGCCGACATCCGCCAGCTGCTCTTCCGTCCGACCCCGTCCCTCGACCCGTACCACGCAGGCGCGGGACTCTACCTGTGCTCGTCCTCGACGCCACCCGCTGGCGGCGTGCACGGCATGGGCGGTCACCTCGCCGCCCGGTCGGCGTTACGGCGCCATCTGCGCTAGTCGTCGTCCTCGACGCCGACGGTCCCGCGCAGCCACGTTCCCAGCCACAGGGCGCCCGCCGCCGGGATGATGATCCAGATGAGGAGCACGACCATCACGATGATGACGGCGACCCGCAGGTCGTCGAGGCTGTCGCCGACCGTCCCGGTCTGGAGTTGCTCCGCGATCGTCCCCAGCTGTTCCCCGAGCGCACCGAGCGAGGCGGCGTTGGCGAGCAGGGCCGTCCGGTTGTCCTCGAGGTCGCCCGCGATCAGCTCGAGCCTCGTATCGAGGCCATCGAGGTTGGACGCCATCTGCCCGAACGCGCCGGCCACCCCGGAGAGCGGCTGGCGGCCGAGGATCTGGACCTCGTTCATCTGCGTCTGGGCGGAGCGGAGATCCGCTCGGATCTGGGCGACGGTGTCGGCGGTCTGACGGACGACGGGCGGCGTCCGTTCGAGCGTCACGGCGAAGGATGTCGCGGTCGCCGACGCATCGGTCAGGACGGCCGCCGTCCGGTCGAGCGTCTCGACGACGGTGTCGATCTGTTGCTCGACCCGATCGCCCGCTGCGGACAGCCGCCCGCTGGCGTAGATGAGTGCGATCGCCGCGACGAGGGCCAGGATCAGGCCGATGACCCCGTACACGATAAGCCCGGTAGCGAGCCGGCGCAGACCCGCCCGCAGGGATCGCGGGGACGACCCGGCGGTCACCGCCAGGTGCTGCGTGCGGCGTCCGGGTACAGGCGGACTCTCCGGAACGGCTCCCTTCCGCGGGAGCGGGACACCAGGTTGGCGCGTTCCGCCATCTGGTGCTGGAGCCTCCGGATGTAGGCGTTCTGGGGCGACAGCTCGACCGCTTCGGACGATTGGAGGACGGCGTCGATGGCGTCCTCGGTCTCGCGCAGCGCCGCCTCGCGGGGGTCGATCTCGAGCGAGAAGATCGAGGTCAGGCTCGACTGCATCTGCGGGACGGTGTTGCTCTTGAGGACGTAGATCGGCATCGCGCGCTCCTCGGCCTCGCGCAGGAGTGGCGTCTTCTGCTTGTACTCGTTCTTGAGCGTCATGACCACGTCCGCCTCGTCGACGTCCCGGGCGATGACGACCGGGAGCCCGAGGTCACGGACCGCCTGCTCGAGCCGCTTCCGGCTGATGCCCTGGGGCAGGACCCGGAGCGTCGGCAGCGGCGAGCCGCCAGGCACGAGCACGGTCTCGCCATGCTCGCCTTCGACCGCGCCGAGCGGCAGCGCCTCCTGTCCGTCGGCATCGAGCTCGTCGGCGTTGACCGGGGCCATGCCCTCGTCCGCCTTGTACGACTGCATCGCTCGCGACGCCTGATCGCGCCAGGCCTTCTGGCGCTCGAGCTCGCGGGCTTCTCGCGCCCGCGTCTCGAGGGTCGTGGCCGCGACACCGCGCTCGAGCGGGCCGCGGTCGGCGATGTCACCGGCGACGAACGGGATGTCGCTCGAGCGTGCCGCGAAGCGCTCGCCGGGCATGACGTCGGGGTCGGCGCTCGACACCGGGCCGCGCGGCGCCTCTCGCCCCGGTCCGCCACGGGCTTGTCGCCAGCCACCGGACGCGCCGGGACGATAGCCCGGTCGGTATGAGCCGCGCTCCGCCTCGCGGTAGCCGCCTCGCGCCGAGCCATCGCCACGCCAGCCCGGCTCCATCCGCCACGGCGAACCGCCGCCGACCAGGCCCGCGAAGCGCTCGGCGCCGAGCTGCTCCCGGGGCGACGGTCGCGGTCGGCCCTGCGAGCGGTGCACGCCCTCCTCGTCGCGCCAGCGCAGCTCGGGCGCCACGGCGTCGCCGCGCAGGAGGGCGTCGACCGTCTCCGCGACGTCGCTATGGACGGCCACCCGCTCGCGGTCCTGGATCTCGACGATCACGTCGAACGTGGGGGGTGCCTTGCGCTCCAGCACGCTCTTCTGCGTCCGCCGGCGGCGGGCTTCCTCGTCGCCGAGGGTCACGCTCTGGATCCCGCCGATGAGGTCCGACAGGGTCGGGTTGAGCATCAGGTTGTCGAGGTTGTTGCCGTGCGCCGTGCCGATGAGCTGGACGCCGCGCTCGGCGATGGTCCGCGCGGCCTGCGCTTCGAGCTCGGTCCCGATCTCGTCGATGACGATGACCTGGGGCATGTGGTTCTCGACCGCCTCGATCATCACCTCGTGCTGCATCGATGGCGTGCGGACCTGCATCCGGCGGGCCTTGCCGATGGCCGGATGCGGGATATCGCCATCGCCGGCGATCTCGTTCGAGGTGTCGACGACGACGACGCGCTTGTCGACGTCGTCGGCGAGCACCCGCGCCGCCTCGCGGAGCATCGTCGTCTTGCCGATCCCCGGCCGGCCCATGATCAGGATCGATTTCCCGCTTTCGACGAAGTCCGCGATGATCTCGATCGTCCCATACACCGCGCGACCGACGCGGCAGGTCAGGCCGACGACCTTCCCGCTGCGGTTGCGGATCGCGCTGATCCGGTGGAGGGTGCGCTCGATGCCCGCCCGGTTGTCGTCCCCGAACGAGCCGATATGGTCGATGACGAAGGCGATATCGGCCTCGACGATCTCGCGGTCGAGCAGGGCGACCTCGGAATCCGGGAAGCGTCCTTCCGGGCGTCGACCGAGGTCCATGACGACCTCGATCAATTCCTCTCGATCGGGCAGCGCATGGACGGCGTCGACGATCTCGGGCGGCAGCGATGACAGCATCGCGTCGAGGTCGTCGATGGTCTCGCGCTGGCGATCGTCGGATCCCACGCTGGCCTCCAGTCCCACGGCTAGCGGACGCCGGCCGGCACGAGGGCCGGTTCGGCGACGCGGACGAGCGTCTCCTTCATGAGCAACGTGACGCTCGCGATCGATCCGAAGGCTGCGTCCTCCAGGCGCCGGTCGATCGGCCCCTCATAGGTTCGCACGGGCGCGATGACGCCGTGGTCGTGCCGATGTTCGCTTCCTTTCGTCGTGCGTGCTTCGATGATGCCCAGTCCGAAGCCGATGAGCGCCGCCGCATCCGTCTCCGGCCTTGCGAGCACCTTCAAGTAATGCGGCTGGTCCTCCTTGGCCACGCCGACCTGCAGGAAGCCGTCGAGCTCGGTGCCGTCCTTGCCGCCGCCCGGCGCCTCCTGCACGAACGCCTCGATATCGGCGAACCGCAGGATCGGCGCGAGGCTCGAGCGGGGCACGCGCCAATGGTTGCCCTGGCGCTCCCAGTCGGGGATGCGTATGGCCTCGAGGCGGGCCACCGGCTGCGGGGTAGCCGCGACGTACAGGCGGTTCAGGGCCAGTGCGTCGATCTGCTGAGCCGGACGGATCCGGGCGTCCCTGGTCGCCTTGTCCGTCCACGGTTTGGGCAACTCCCCGTCCGGGCGGAACATGATCCGTTCCTCGCCGTAGCGGATGAACCCCGCCTGCATCATCAGCTCGACGTTGCCGTCGACATCGGCACAGGCGACGTGGAACCGCGCAGCCCCGCGCTTCGAGCCCTCGCGGAGAAGCTGGTTGACCAGCCGGTAGCGGATGTCGCCGGCATCGGCCATACCGACGGCATCGAGCTCCACGATCGTCCATTCGTCGCGGGTCGACTCCCGCTCCACCCGGAGCAGCCCCGCGATCCGGCCGTCCTCCTCGTACACGTACATCAGGTCGTTCGGGCGGAAAGCCCCGAGCGGCAGCCGGAACAGGCTGAAGACGCCGATCGGTGGGCCGCTCACCGGCAGCCCGAGCGACCGTGTCGACGGATCGTCGGATTGGCACAGACGCGACAGCTCGCCCAGGGCGGCGAGGTCGGTGAGGCGGGCCGGGCGGACCTTGCCCTGCTTCCGGGGGGCGCGGGCGGCAGTCATCGAGGCTGCGTCCGCCGCGTCGGGTGCGGCCGGCGTCCGGATCCCTCGCCCGGGTCATCGTGCTCGGATGCCATCGTCGCGAGGAGGCGGTGGAAGCGCGTCTCGCCAGCGAGCTCCGGATGGAAAGCGGTGGCCAGCACGTTCCGCTCGCGGACCGCCACGATCCGGCCATCGTCGAGCCGTGCGAGGACGTCGACATCGGGGCCCGCGTGCTCGATCACCGGCGCCCGGATGAAGACGGCATGGACCGGCGTCGAGCCGAGGACGTCGATCGAGAGGTCAGCCTCGAACGACTCGAGCTGGCGGCCGAAGGCGTTCCGCTCCACCCGCACGTCGAGGAGGGGCAAGATCGGCTCCTCATCGCCGGCGATGTCGCGCGCCAGGACGATCATCCCCGCACAGGTGCCGAAGATCGGCGCGCCGGATCGGGCGAGATCGAGGATGGGCCCGCGCAGACCCCAGCGGTCGATGAGCTGACGCATCGTGGTGCTCTCGCCGCCCGGCAGGATCAGCCCGCTGACACCTTCCAGGTCGGCCGGCTCGCGCACGCGAACGCCCTCGACCCCGATGGCGTCGAGGGTGTCGAGATGCTCACGGAAGGCCCCCTGCAGGGCCAGTACACCGATCTTCACGGTCAGGTGAATGCTACGTCCAACGGCCACGGGCGCTCCGAGGTCCGCGGCGACGCGACTGCGAGCCAGCGGCCCGAGGAATCCGCGGCGACGCTCCGGGAGCCAGCGGCCCGAGGATTCGTCGCTACCAGCCGCGGACGGCGAGGCGCTCCTGCTCCGGGATCTCCTCGAGCGCGATCCCGCGCATGGGAGCACCCAACCCCTTCGACACCTCGGCGATCTTCTTCGCGTCATCGAAGAACGTCGTCGCCTGGACGATGGCGTTGGCCATCCGGGACGGGTCCTCGCTCTTGAAGATTCCCGAGCCGACGAAGACGCCCTCGGCCCCGAGCTGCATGACGAGGGCCGCATCGGACGGGGTCGAGATGCCCCCTGCCACGAAGTTCACGACCGGCAGTCGGCCGGCGGTAGCGACGTCCTTCACGATCTCGAACGGCGCCTGCAGCTCCTTGGCCGCCACGAACAGCTCGTCCTCGCGCATCCCCTGGAGACGGCGGATCTCGCTGTTGACGTCGCGCAGCTGGCGGACGGCCTCGACGATGTTGCCCGTCCCGGCCTCGCCCTTCGTGCGCATCATTGCCGCGCCCTCGTTGATGCGGCGGAGCGCCTCGCCGAGGTTTCGACAGCCGCACACGAACGGCACGTTGAACGCGTGCTTGTCGATGTGGTTGGTCTCGTCGGCCGGGGTCAGGACCTCGGATTCGTCGATGTAGTCGACGCCGAGCGCCTCGAGCACTTGGGCCTCGACGAAGTGGCCGATGCGCGCCTTGGCCATGACCGGGATCGACACGGCGTCCATGATCCCGGTGATCATCTCGGGGTCGGACATGCGCGCGACACCACCGGCCTTGCGGATGTCGGCGGGCACGCGCTCGAGGGCCATCACCGCGACGGCGCCGGCGTCTTCGGCGACCTTGGCATGATCGGGCGTGACGACGTCCATGATGACGCCGCCCTTGAGCATCTGGGCGAGACCCTTCTTGGTCACCCAGGTGGAGGTTTCGACGGTCATGTGGGCTGTGGTTTCCTCATGTTTCGGGTCGCGCGGCGGGCCCGTCGGGGCGTGTCGCGCGCGTTCAGGATTATGTCACGGGCCCCATCCGGGGCCAACGACGCGGCCCATCCGACCCGCCCTGCGGGCGCTGGACTCGAATGGACCGGTCGCGGGCTGTCACGACCGCGTCCCTCTCCGCACCCCCATGTCAGCCCTAAGCACAAATCCGGGACGAGCCTTGAGTGAAAGGGCCCGAGATCGGCCATTCGTGCAAGAACTCGTGGTCGAAGGTGCATTCCTGTGAGGGATATGTGTCTCCGGCTGACATCGCCGGTCCGCTATGCCTCGGCGAAAATGTAGCGGGTCATGTCGTCTGGGAACGTGGTCCAGGCGAATGCCTTCCTGGGGTGCAGCTCCCACAGGCCACCGTGCTTCCAGTGGTCCGCCGATGCCTCGTATCCGGGCTGGTACTTCGCGTAGCCCGCCAGGATCCGGTCGGCGATCGACGCCTCCGGCCCGGTCAGCTCCACCGCTGGGCCCTCGACGATGATCACCTCGGCGCCGGTCACCCCGGAGCCGGCCCCCTCGACGTGGATCGCCATCTGCGCGTTCTCGCGCAGGTTCCGCTGCCAGCGTGTGGGACCGCCCTCGACGTACCAATGACCGTCGACCCAGGCACCCCAGATCGGGATGAGGTGCGGCGCGCCCTCGGCGCTGGCGGTCGCGAGCCAGTAGATCTCGGCTCGTTCGAGCCGCTCGACCGCCCAGGACCACGGCAGGACGCCCTCGATCGTGGTGGGGATGCCGTACCCGGGGACGTGCGGCCGGTCGACGCGGGGTTCGTTCACCCGACCTAGCGGGACACGGTACGGACGACGCCGGACATCAGCTTGGTCGCGCGGCGTGCGGCCGTCGGCGAGAGTCGCGAGACCGCGTCGACGAGCTCCAGGACGTCGTTGTCGTCGAGACCCCCGAGGAGGTCGAACAGGCGCAGAACAGTGTCGTCCGGTACCCGATCAAGCAGCTGCAGCGCCCGTTCCAGCTCCCGTGGTTCGAGCTGCGGGACCAGGCCGACCGCCCGATCGAACAGCCGCACGAACACGACGAATGACGTCAGCCACTCCTCGAGCGCTGCGAGCTCGGTGTCGTCCGGGTCGGCGGCCGAGGCCGCGGCCGCCTCCTTGGCCTTCTGCTCCAGGACCGCGACGACCGGGTCGCCCTCGCGGACCTTGCGCTCGGCGATCACACGACCAAACCACTGCCAGTGGTCGTTGACAGCCAGGAACGCGGTGCCCGCCGGCCCGCGACGACCGACACGCCTCGGTTCGGACACGCGCGCGACGAGACCCCACGACTCGGCTTCGGCGAGGGCGAGGCTCGCCGCGCGATGCGACAACCCGAGCGCCTCGCGAACCTCGCGTTCGGTGAGGGGCTCCTGGCGCGCCATCAGATAGGCCTGCACGCGGGCGATCGCCGGTGTGACGCCCCACGCCGCGCCCATCTCGCCCCACGCGTCGGCGAGGTCGAGCCTGATCGATTCGGCGGTCGATGGTCGTGCGCTGCCGGCCGCGGCGTCGCCGTTCGATCCGTGCGGCTGAGGTGTGACGATCGTTTCAGTCATAACTTGCTATGTGATGGTAGCACGAGACCACCGCGGTTTCGACGGTCAGACCGCCCCGCCGGCAGCCAGCGCCGCTTCGACCGCCGCGAACAGCGGATGATCGGGGTCGATCTCGGTCTCGCATGAGGCGACCCGTTCGACGCCGCCCGGTGCACCGAACTCGTAGATGCGCTCCTGGCCGTCGAAGTTGACCGGGCATTCGCCGGTGAACGGCCGGGCGCGGATGGCGGCGAAATCGGTCGTCTTGATCGCGGCGTCCAGCGCCGCGAGCACCTCCGGCGGGACCTGACCCAGCACGACGTCCTCAGGCACGGTCTGACGGAGCCGCCCGTCGCGCTGGACCACGAGCGACGAACCGCACGGTCCGTCCGGGCACTCCCCGCCTAGTGAGGTGACGATGACGAGTGGCCCGGCCGTTGCTGGAAGGAGCGATGCCACCGCAGCCGGTGAGCAGGCCGCAGCCAGGAGCGCGATCGCGACGACCATGGCACCGATGCGCATCGACATGGCTGCCGGACGGACGTGGCGTGTCGTCGGTTCCGACCTATCATCGGCGGCATGCCGGTCCTCCGCAGCCGCCTCGACCCTGCGGCACCGGATACCCGTGCGAATCACGATGCGATGGCCGCCCTCGTCGACGACCTGCGGCGCCGTCAATCGGAAGTCGCGGATCGCGGAGCGGGCGGCGATGACCGCTCGATCGAGCGCCACCGCGAGCGGGGCAAGCTCCCTGTCCGCGAGCGCATCGACCACCTGCTCGACCCGGGCTCGCCGTTCCTCGAGCTGAGCCCGCTGGCGGCAAACGGGCTCTATGACGACGACGCACCCGGCGCGGGCATCGTCACCGGCATCGGGCGGGTCGAGGGCACGACCTGCGTGATCGTCGCCAACGACGCCACGGTCAAAGGCGGGACCTATTACCCCGTCACGGTCAAGAAGCACCTTCGAGCCCAGGAGATCGCGCTCGAGAACCAGCTGCCGTGCATCTACCTGGTCGACAGCGGTGGTGCGTTCCTGCCGCTCCAGGCCGATGTCTTCCCCGACCGCGATCATTTCGGGCGGATCTTCTACAACCAGGCCCGGATGTCGGCCGCAGCCATCCCGCAGGTCGCCCTGGTGATGGGCTCGTGCACGGCCGGTGGCGCATACGTCCCGGCGATGAGCGATGAGACCGTGATCGTCAAGGGCACCGGGACGATCTTCCTCGGCGGTCCGCCGCTGGTGAAGGCGGCCACCGGCGAGGACGTCACGGCAGAGGAGCTCGGTGGGGCGGAGGTCCATACCCGTCGATCAGGCGTGGCCGATCACGAGGCGCTCGATGACGAGCATGCGCTGGCGATCGGCCGCTCGATCGTCGCGAACCTCAACCGACGACCGCCGTCGGCCCCGTGGGACCGCCGCGAGCCTGCCCAGCCGGCGGTCGATCCGGTCGGGCTGTATGGTGCCGTCTCGGCCGACCCGCGCCGTCCCGTGCCGGTCCGGGAGATCGTCGCGCGGCTGGTCGACGGCTCGCGGTTCCACGAGTTCAAGCCGCTGTACGGCGAGACGCTGGTGACCGGCTTCGCGCACCTCGACGGCTACCCGGTCGGCATCCTCGCCAACGACGGGATCCTGTTCAGCCAGTCAGCGCTGAAGGGCGCCCACTTCATCGAGCTCGCCTGCCAGCGCCGCATCCCGCTGGTCTTCCTCCAGAACATCACCGGGTTCATGGTCGGCCGCGAGTACGAAGAGGCTGGCATCGCCAAGGACGGGGCGAAGCTTGTCACGGCGGTCGCGTCGGCGGAGGTCCCCAAATTCACCGTCCTGATCGGCGGCTCGTTCGGGGCCGGCAACTACGCGATGGCGGGTCGGGCGTACCAGCCGCGGTTCCTGTGGACCTGGCCGAACTCCCGGATCTCGGTCATGGGCGGCCAGCAGGCGGCGCGGGTCCTCTCGACGGTCCGTGGCGACTTCCCCGACGACGCGGCTCGCGACGCATTCGAGGCGCCGATCCTCGAGACCTACGAGCGCGAGGGCTCGCCGTATTTCGCAACGGCCAGGTTGTGGGATGACGGCGTCATCGACCCGATGGACACGCGCCGCATCCTGTCCCTGGGTCTTGAGGCGGCATTGCACGCGCCCATCCCCGAGACGCGCTTCGGGGTGTTCCGTATGTGACCTGGCAGGGAGGCGTCGATGCTCAAGTTCTACAGCGAGATCCCGACTGCCCGCTTCCGTGAATTGCTCGCGGACGTCTCGACGTGGGGATGGGTGGCGCTCTGGACAGTCATCGGCCTCCGCATCCACGACGCCATCTCGGGCTTCGCCGAGGCCGGGCGGATCCTCCGGGGAGGCGGTCAGAACATCCAGGGGGCAGGGGCACAGCTGGGCGACGCCCTCGGCGGCCTGCCCCTGGTCGGCGCCGGCGTCGACGACCTGACGACGCAAACCTTCGCCACGGCTGGCGAGCCGTTCATCTTCGTCGGGGGCGAGCTCGAGTCGCTCCTGCTCTTCATCGCGCGGTTACTCGGCGTGCTCGTCGTCGCGGTGTTCCTCGTGCCGTGGCTCGTCAAATACGTGCCGTGGCGTGCGCGGCGGTTGGCGACCGTCCGGGCGGCGCATCAGGCCATCCGCCGCGCACCGGTCGACATGTCCGATGCCGCGATGCAGCGCAGCCTGGCGACGCGGGCGATCAACCGCCTCTCGTACCCCGAGTTGCTCGAGCACACGTCGGACCCGTTCGGCGACTTCGCGGCAGGCCACTTCGAGCGGCTTGCCCGCGCGGAGTTGGCGAGCGTCGGGTTGAAGTGACCCGGTGGCTGACAGCCTTGGTCCTTGCCGTTGCGGTTCTAGCGAGCGCGTGTGGGCTTCTCCCAAGGGCCACGCCGGCCGCCGCCGTCCCATGCGATCAGCTGTACAGCGACGATCAATGCGCTGGGATGGCGGAGATGGCGGCCGCCCACACGGGAACGAGCCCCGCAGACGTCGTCGCCGTTGCGATCGCACCGAACCCGGCGCCGCCTCCAGGGTCCACGTCGGGCGCCGCCCCGCCGATCCGGATCCGCCTGACGCTGAAGGACGGCGCGACGGTCGAGACACCCATCTGCGGTGGCGTCTCAAGGGAACCGTTGTGCTCGGCGCAGCCACGCAGCGTCGGTCCGTGACCATCGAATAGCTCCGTCCGCTAGCATCGCGTCATGCCCACCGTCGCGCAGCTCTCGATCGCGCCCGTGCGCAGCCTCGGGCTGCAGCACCCGACCGAGATCGACGTGACGGAGCTCGGTGTGGCCGAGGATCGGCGGTTCTTCCTCACGAGCGACGCCAACCGCCTGATCGATCAGCTGATCGTGTTCAAGCTCGTCCAGGTCGCAGCGCGGACGGATCCGGACGCGACCACGTTGTGGCTTCGGTTCCCGGACGGCACCGTCGTCGACGGCGCCGTCGAGCTCGGCGAGGCTGTCGAGACACCCATCCACGGGCGTACGGGCGTCGGGCATCGAGTGGTCGGGCCATGGGACGAGGCCCTCGGCGACTTCGTCGGCATGCCGATCCGGGTCATCCGTTGCGATCGGCCCGGTGGCACCCGCCGCGGCAACCCGATGAGCATCATCTCGGACGGATCGCTCCGCGAGCTGGCGGCGCACGCCGGTGTCGATGCGGTCGACGGCCGGCGGTTCCGGATGCTGATCGACCTGGAAGGTGCCGGCGCGCACGAAGAGGACGGCTGGATCGGCCGGCGGATCGGCCTTGGCGACGCGATCCTGCGGGTGATGAAGCCGGATGCTCGATGCGCGATGACGACGCACGACCCCGATACCGGCGAGCCCGACCTCGACACGCTCCGGACGTTGATCTCGTATCGCGGCCTGCGCGAGGGCAAGCACGCCGACTTCGGCGTCCTGGCAGACGTCGATCAGCCGGGCCGGATCCGTGTCGGCGACGCGGTGACGTTGCTCGACTGACCCCCGAATCGCCGCTCGAGGCGACGCAGCACGATCACCCAGACCACAGCCGCGACGGCGACGAGGGGGGCGACTCGGATCGCCGAGACGACACCCATGCGGATGATCTCCCCGAGCGCGAGACCCGTGAACTCGGTGAATTCGGACACGGCGACCACGACGAAGACCGCGATCCCGGTCGACAGGGCCGCGGCGACTGGTGCGCCGATCGCCAGCGCGATGCCGACGACGATCGCGTCGACACGCGAGCCCACGGCTGTCGGCGCCAGCGCGGCACCCAGCAAGGCCAAGGCCGGCACCGCCATCAGGGCGATCGCGACGGGCACGGACCACGGACGGCCAGCAGCCTCCGGAGCGACGATCCCGGCGATCGCCGTCACCCCGCCGAGCAGGACGGCAGCAAGCGCTGCACCCCGTCGGGCCGTGCGGATGGACGCGAGCCGATGACCCGTCGGATCGGGCCGCCAGTTCGGGGACCAGGGGTTCGCGGGACCCATGGCGGGAGAGTACCTTCGTTCTGAGGGTTCTCGGTGCATACGGGCACCAGAGGTTGACGCCTTCTCGCCGATGGCGGCCGGTACGATGCCCCGGTGAATCCGTCCCTACGGCTCGAGCGGACCGGTCCGCATGGCGTGGTCGCGCGTGTCACGCTCGCCCGGCCCGAGGTCCACAACGCCTTCGACGCGTCGCTGATCGCCGAGTTGCGGTCGACCTTCACGGCGCTTGGGCGCGAGGACGAGTCCGCCCTCCGCGCCGTCGTGATCGCCGGCGATGGGCCCTCGTTCTGTGCAGGCGCGGACATCGCCTGGATGCGAGCGGCCATGGCCCTCGATGTCGAGGGCAACGAGCAAGACGCGATGGCGATGGCCGACATGTTCGAGACCGTCGATGTCTGTCCGGTGCCGGTCATCGCACGTGTCCACGGCGCCGCCCTGGGTGGCGGCATGGGGTTGTGCGCGGTCGCCGATCTCGCCATCGCCGAGAGCGGCACGCGGTTCGGGTTCACCGAAACGCGTCTCGGCATCCTCCCCGCCGTCATCGCACCGTTCGTGATCGCCAAGATCGGCGAGACCAACGCTCGGGCGCTGTTCCCCGGTGGTCGCCGGTTCGATGCCGTGCGGGCGCAGCGGATCGGGCTCGTCCACGAGCTGGCCGAGGGCGACGACGCGCTCGATTCGGCGGTCGATTCGGCGGTGAGCGACGTGCTTGCCGCGGGGCCGACGGCAGCTCGAGCAGCGAAGGCGATCATCCGCGAGGTCCGCGGCCTCGGTCATGGATCGGCGAAATGGCACACCGCGCGAATCATCGCGCGCCAGCGGGTCGGCGACGAGGCGCGCGAAGGGTTCGCCGCGTTCGCCGAGAAGCGCAGGCCGGCGTGGCGATCAGAGGTCGATGACTGAGCGCCGGCCCACTTCAAGGTAGTCGAACGCCTACGCCGTATGCGACACTCGCGACGGAATGGCCGAGGAACTGAGTCCAAGCGAGGTCGCGCGCCGACTCGGAACGTCTACGCGCTCGGTCCAACGGTGGATCGCGAGCGGAAAGCTGCCCGCAAGGCGTGTCGGTGGTCGTTGGCGTGTCGCGTTTGACGCGTTTGACGCACGCGAGCCAATCAAATGGCCTCCAAGCGCTATCGCCAACGTTTTCATCGCCAACCGAGGCGAGATCGCGAACCGCATCACCCGGACATGCGTGCGCTTGGGCATCCGTGCAGTCGCTCCACCGACCACCGGCGACGCCGCCGTGGACCTCCTCGATCCCACCGCGGTGATCGCCGCAGCACGGGCTGCCGGCGCCGACGCCGTCCATCCAGGCTTCGGTTTCCTCGCCGAGAACGCCGATTTCGCCCAGGCGGTGGTCGACAACAGCCTGCGGTGGATCGGGCCGCCACCCGCTGCGATCCGGGCGATGGGCGACAAGGCCGCCGCGCGTCACCTCGCCGCGGGTCTCGGGGTCCCGACCCCGGCCGGCTACGACGCTCCGGACCAGTCCGACTCGGCACTCACGGCCGCCGCCGAGCGGATCGGTGTGCCGCTCCTGATCAAGCCGTCCTCGGGTGGTGGCGGCAAGGGGATGCGCACCGTCCGCGACCTGGGGCGACTGCCGGCCGAGATCGCTGCTGCTCGACGCGAGGCGCACGCCGCGTTCGGCGACGATCGCCTCATCCTGGAGCGGCTGGTCGAGGGCGCCCGGCATGTCGAGATCCAGGTCCTCTTCGACCGGCATGGCCAGGGTGCGCACCTCGGCGAGCGCGACTGTTCGATCCAGCGCAGGCACCAGAAGGTCCTCGAGGAGGCGGGCTCGCCGGCCGTCGATGCTGCCCTCCGGGAACGGATGGGCGCGGCCGCGCTGGCCCTCGCGGCCGAGGTCGGCTACGAAAGTGCGGGCACCTGCGAGTTCCTGCTCGACGATCGCGGTTCGTTCACGTTCCTCGAGATGAACACGCGACTCCAGGTCGAGCACCCGGTCACGGAGCTCGTCACCGGTCGCGACCTCGTCGCCGACCAGATCCGGATCGCCGGCGGCGAGCCGCTCGGGTTCGATCAGGGGGACGTTCGCCACGACGGGCACGCGATCGAGGTCCGGCTCTATGCCGAGGATGCCGAGCGGGAGTTCTTGCCCGCGACCGGCGAGGTCCATCGACTGCGCTGGCCGACCGGCGAGGGCATCCGCGTCGACGCGGGCGTCGAGGCGGGCGATGTGGTCGGCAGCCGCTTCGACCCGATGCTGGCGAAGGTCATCGCCCACGGCCGCGATCGCGAGCATGCGCTCGATCGCCTGACCCGCGCCCTCGACGACACGCTGATCCTCGGGCTGACGACCAACCTGCGTTTCCTCCGATGGCTCGTCCGCGAACCGGTCATCCGGGAGGGGGCCGCGCGGACTGACACGCTCGACCGGATCTGGCCGCCCGATGACTGGGAGCGCCGGACGCGGATCCCCGAGGCGGCGTGGTCGGCCGCGACCCGCCTGCTGCTGGATGGGCGGACATCGGCCGACGGATTCCGCCTCAATGCCGCCCCGACAGCCCGAGTCACGGCCGACGAGGAGACACGGACCGTCCGACGTGCACCGGGCAGCGCCACGCTGCGCTCTGCGAGCGTCGTCGTCGGCGACACCGTCCACCTCGACATCGCCGGTCGCAGCGTCGCGTTCCGGATCTCCCCACCGCCCGATGTCGATCGGGCCGCCAGCGCCGCCGCGGCCGCGCACGGATCGGGCCCGGCCGAGCTCGTCGCACCCATGCCCGGCCAGGTGCTCTCGCTCGGCGCAGCGGTCGGCACGGTCGTCGAGGCCGGCGACACGGTCGTGATCCTCGAAGCGATGAAGATGGAACACGGCGTGACCACCCCTCGAGCGGGTGTCGTCCGCGACATCTTCGTGGGAGCCGGCGAACAGGTCGTCCGCGGTCAGCCGCTCGTGCTGGTCGAGCCCGCCTGAGACGTGACGCGGTACGCTTCGGCCATGGCGCCAAACGACAAGACGCGACCCACTTCCGGCGGCACCACGAAGCTCCCCAAGACCCGGGCCGAGCTCATGGCCCTGCACCGCGAGACACGCGCGCGTCGAAACGCGGCGCCACATGGCAGCCCGGAGCACGTCGAGGCGATCGACCTGATCGGTCGGATCGAGGTCGAGATCGCCCGCATCGAGCGGGCGATGGATCCGCCCGTCGTCTGACCTCCGGCCGATGACTTCGAGAGCCGGCGATGGTCGCGTCCGGATCTATGAGGTCGGGCCCCGCGACGGGCTCCAGAACGAGTCGATCGCGATACCGACGGACGTCAAGCTCCGCTTCATCGAGCTGCTCGTCGACGCCGGTCTGCGGGAGATCGAGGCGACGTCGTTCGTCTCCCCAGGGGCCATCCCCCAGCTGGCGGATGCCGATGACCTCGTCTCGCGGCTGCCGGTCCGAGCCGGGGTCCGCTATCCGGTCCTGGTGCCGAACCAGCGCGGCCTTGCCAGAGCGGAGACCGCCGGCGTCGACGCCATCGCGGTCTTCACCGCGGCGACGGACGCGTTCACCAAGCACAACATCGGGATGACCGTCGACGAGTCGCTTGCCGCGTTCCAGCCGGTCCTGGCCAGGGCCGACGAGCTCGGCTGGTGGCGCCGGGCCTACGTCTCGACCGCCTTTGGATGCCCCTACACCGGGCGGGTGGATCCACGGGACGCCGTCGAGGTCGCGGTCCGCCTCATGGCGCTCGGCGTCGACGAGATCTGCTTCGGCGACACCATCGGTGTCGGCGTGCCCGATCAGGTCGCCGAGCTGGTGGCGCTCGTCGAGGCGGCCGGCATCCCGCCCGCACGACAGGCGTACCACTTCCACGACACGCGGGGGACCGCGTTGGCCAACGTGACGACCGGACTCGCGGCAGGCGTGCGTACGTTCGACGCCTCGACCGGCGGCACCGGTGGCTGTCCGTATGCGCCGGGCGCGGCCGGCAACCTCGCGACCGAGGACCTGGTCTACCTGCTCGATGCATCCGGCTATGAGCACGGCGTCGCCCTCGATGCTGTCCTGACCGCTGCACGCTTCATCGCCGATGCCCTGGGCAAGCCTCTCGCGACGAAAGTCGGTCAGGCGGGTGGCTGGGACGGGGCGACGGGCCGGCCGACCGGCCGCGAGGACTGACCAGCCGGTCGGCGGACCGTGCGGGGGCATGCTCCGGTGAACTTGCTATCCTCCGCCCACCATGGACGGCGTCGTTCTCGTTCTGAACCAGAACTACGAGCCGCTCAACGTCTGCAATCTCCCGAGGGCCTTCCGTCTCCTCTTCGGTGAGAAGGCCGAGGTGATCGAGTACGACCACCAGATGATTCGGACGCCGCGGACGGAGTTCCGCGCGCCCTCGGTGATCAGGCTCCAGCACCTCATCAAGCGACCGCGACCCCGGGTCAAGCTGTCGCGGCGCGAGGTCTTCACCCGCGATCGGCATACCTGCCAGTACTGCGGTCGGCAGACGCACGACCTGACGCTCGACCACGTGGTCCCGCGCCACCGCGGCGGTGGCCACAGCTGGGAGAACCTCGTCACCGCGTGCAAATCGTGCAACCACCGCAAGGGCGGCAAGACGCTCGCCGAGGCCCGCCTTCGGCTCCAGCACGCACCATTCGAGCCGCGCAGCGACATCTACTCGCTCTTCACGCCGTACCTCGCGGACGACCGCAACGACGCATGGCGCACGTACCTGTTCCTGGGGAGGAACTGACGCTCGACGCGGGTCCGTCTCCGGTCGATCCAACTCCGGCGTTCCCCGCAGCCGTCCAGGATCTGCTCGACACGCTGTGGTCGGCCGGCCACGCCGCGTACGTCGTCGGCGGATCGCTGCGCGACACGCTCGCGGGGCGCGAGCCGAAGGACTGGGACCTGGCGACGTCGGCGTTGCCCGACGTGACCGCACGCCTGTTCCCTGGCGCGGTCTACGAGAACGCCTTCGGCACGGTCGCTGTCCGCACCACCGACCCGGCGATCGATGACGTCGAGATCACGACGTTCCGGTCCGACCACGAGTACGCGGACTTCCGGCGTCCGCATCGGGTCGAGTTCAGTGACTCGATCGAACTCGACCTCGCCCGGCGCGACTTCACCGTGAACGCCATCGCTTGGGGCGCGGAGCCGGGCGGCTTGCCACGGCTGGTCGATCCGCACGGCGGGCGCGACGACCTTGCGCGGCGGACCCTCCGCGCGGTGGGCGACCCAGCGACCCGTTTCGGTGAGGACGCGCTCCGCATGCTGCGGGCCGTCCGGCTCTCGGCCACGCTCGACTTCACGATCGATCCGCCGACCTTCGAGGCCATCCGCGAACAGGCCGGGCTCGTCCGCCACCTCTCGGGCGAGCGGATCGCCGCCGAGATGCGGCTGTTGCTGGCGTCCGAGCGACCGTCGGTCGGGCTCCGACGGCTGGCCGAGGGCGGGCTGCTCGATCACGTCGCGCCAGAGCTCGCATCGCAGCGAGGCGTGCCGCAGAACAAGGTCCCGGGCGAGGACCTCTGGGACCACACCGTGCGATCGGTCGACGGTGCCGCCCCTGAACCGCCGTTGCTCCGGTGGGCGGCACTGCTCCACGACCTGGGCAAGCCGTCCACGATGGCCGACGGGCAATTCGTCGGCCACGAGATCGTGGGCGCGGACATGGCCCGGACCTTGCTCGATCGGTGGCACTGGCCGACCGCGGAACGCGACCGGGTGGTCCGGCTCATCCGTCACCACATGTTCGGCTACGTGCCGAGCTGGTCCGACACCGCCATCCGGCGGTTCATCGTGAAGGTGGGCAAGGATGCGCTCGACGACCTGTTCCTCCTGCGCGAGGCGGACAACATCGGGTCGGGGCTGCCGGCCGACGCCGGAGGACTGGCCGAGTTCCGAGCGCGTGTGGCAGGGCAGGTGGAGTCCGGCGCCGCTCTCGACCTGCGCGCCCTCGCCATCAACGGCACCGACCTCATGACGGAATTCGGATGGTCGCCCGGTCCGATCGTCGGGCAGACCCTCCAGCGACTGCTCGATCGCGTCATCGGCGATCCATCGCTCAACACCCGCGAGCGCCTGCTGTCGGTCGCGCGGTCGATCGCCGCGACCGAGCCAGGCACGTGATCGAGCTGCTCCTCGAAGGCGAGCGGGCCATGTCGTTCGGTCGGCTCGACCGCGCGGAGGAGATCTATCAGCAGGTCGTGGCATCGGACCCGCACAACTCGATCGCGGTCGTCGGATTGGCCCGAGTCGCGCTCGAGCGAGGCGACGACCTTGGGTCCTATCG
Source organism: uncultured Chloroflexia bacterium (assembly GCA_963831715.1). Lineage (GTDB taxonomy): Bacteria > Chloroflexota > Limnocylindria > Limnocylindrales > CSP1-4 > SPCO01. The sequence goes on from CAWHRB010000002.1 coordinate 557,964, forward strand.
CCTCGCCCGCCAGGCATTGGGCATCGACCCGGAGAACGACGCCGCACGTCGGATGGCCGTCCGGCTCGAGGAGGTGCTCGCAACGCGTGGTCAGCCGGTGGACGACCCGATGCCGCAGATGTCCGGCGCCCCGCCGCCAGCCTCGCCCATGCAAGCCGCGCAGGTCGTGCCGGCCGCGCAGGTCGACACCGACGAGTCCACTCCAGCCGTTCCACCCGAGCGCCGTTCCATCATCGACCGACTGCGGCACCGCTAAGGTTCCCGGCATGGCGCGGATCCTCGTGACCGGCGGGGCTGGCTACGTCGGGGCGGTCTCGGCCGAGGCGTTCCAGTCGGCGGGCCACGACGTCGTGGTGCTCGACGACCTCTCGACCGGGCATCGGGCGGCCGTCCCGGTCGGCGTGCCGCTGGTCGTCGGGGACTACACGGACCGGGCGACCGTCGCCGCCGTGCTTGCCGAGGGGTCGATCGACGCGATCCTCCATTGCGCCGCGCTCTCCCTGATCGGTGAATCGCTCCAGGACCCGGCTCGCTATTTCGGGGCCAACGTCGCGGGCGGGATCGCCATGCTCGACACGGCTCGGGCGGCAGGCGTCCAGCGGTTCGTGCTGTCCTCGACCGCCGCGGTCTACGGGGTCCCCGACGCCACGCCCATCGACGAGGATGCCCCGCTGCGACCGATCAACCCGTACGGGGAGAGCAAGCGGACCTTCGAGGCCGTGCTCCAGTGGTACGGCCGGGCCTATGGCATGCGCAGCGTCTCGCTACGCTACTTCAACGTCGCCGGTGCCACGGAGACCGTCGGCGAGGACCACGATCCCGAGACCCACCTGATCCCGGCCATCCTTGCGGCGGCCGAGGCCGGGCGTCCCGCGACGATCTTCGGCGGCGACTACCCGACCCGCGACGGGACGAACGTGCGCGACTACATCCACGTGGCCGACCTCGCCGACGCCCACCTCCGGGCGATCGAGGCGACGGCGCCCGGCGACGAACGGATCGGCGATGGACTGCTCGTGTGCAACCTCGGCAATGGCGGCGGGTTCACCAATCTCGAGGTCATCGCGGCGGCCGAGGCCGTCGTCGGGCGTCCCATCCCGTACGAGGTCGGGCCGCGCAGACCAGGCGACCCGCCGACACTGGTCGCCGCCGGGGCGCGCGCGGCAGATGTCCTTGACTGGCGGCCCCAGCGACCGCGCCTCGACGAGATGGTCGGATCCGCCTCGGCGTGGCGCCGGTCGCACCCGGACGGGTACGCGGAGTAGGTCAGGTCTCGCGGGGCTCGATCGGTGCGGTCGCCGGGGCGAGGCGCTCGGGCGGTGTGATCGGCTGGGCGGGCCCCAGTTCGTGGCTGCCCGACCAGTCGTCGCGCACGGGCCACACGAGCCACACCCCGATCAGCATCGTGACCAGCAGGCTCAGGACCGCGACCTGGAAGGCGCCGTTCCCGATCCGGTCGATGAAGAGGAACAGGATCAGCCCGTACAGCAGGGTGCCGATCACCTGCGAGCCCTTCCCGACGAGGCCGTACAGACCGAAGAACTCGCCGATCCGCTCCGGCGGTGACAGGCGGATCATGAGGACGCGGTCGGCGACCGTGACGCCGCCCAGCCCCGATCCGAGGATCGCCCCAGCGACCAGGAATGGCGGCAGGCCGGCCGACCCGAGGCCGATCGCGAACCCGCCGAGCAGGAGGCCGATCGCCCACGTCGCGAGCACGATGATCAACGTCCGCTTCGGACCGATCCGATCGCACAGCCAACCCCACAGGAAGCTCATCGCGATCGCGACGATCGTCAGACCCAGCAGGATCGTGTTGGCGTCGCGGACGGACACGCCGAGCGCTTCGACCGTCACGACACTCATCACGACGATGACCGTGTTGACCGCGTCGCTATAGAAGAAGCGCCCGACGAGGAACCGCCCCAGTCCGGGCACAGCCCGGGCATGCTCGATCGACGTCCGCAGTTGCCCGAACGCGTCGACCACGTCGCGGGCGGTGATGCGCGGCTCGTCCTTCGGCCGCGGCTCGCGGACCACCAGGAAGATCGGGATCGCGAACACGAGGAACAGCAGCGCCGTGAGCCGGAAGCGGTCGGCGACGGGGATGTCGAGCAGGAAGATGAGCAGCCCGACGACGACGGTCCCGCAGTAGCCGATGGCCGTGCCGATGCCCGATAGCCGACCGCGCGACACCGGATAGGACACGGTCTTGAGGGTCGCGTCGTAGTAGATCAGCGCGGCCTGGTACGAGAAGTTGGCCACGATGAAGAGCGCGAGGCCGATGAGCGCTGGCACGTTCGCGATGAAGAACGTGGCGACGATGCACTGGGCGGTGAAGAGCAGCAGGAACGGCATCCGCCGGCCGCCCCGATCCGAGATGGCCCCAAGGACCGGCGAGACGAGCGCGTTGATCCCGACGCTCAGCGCAACCGCCACCGCCAACAGGACGCCGCCGTCCCGACGGCCGAACTCGTCGTTCAGATAGAGACCGATCGCCCCCGACACGACCGCGAAGCTGAAGATCGTGTTGGCGAAGTCGTACAGGGCCCATGAGGCCGGCACGATCGCGCGGCCACTCGGCGTCAGGGCCGCGAGGCCGCGGGCGCTGGGCGGTGGGCCGACGGACGGGGCGGCGCTGGCCACGGCCGGATGATACGCGCGGCCCGTGCGGCTACGATGCCAGCGATGGACGGCAGCGACCCGCATGAGCTGGCCAGGGGCCTCCAGCCGCAGGAGTTCGGCAAGACCCGCCCGATGTCGATCGACGATCCGCTGGTCGAACCGGCGTGGCCGGGACTCCGCGTGATCGCCGCCGTCGGCGACGGGCGAACGACGCTCTGGCTCGATGGCGAGCGCCTTGAGGAGCTCGCACCGCTAGGCCCGGCGCTGAGGGCCGCGACGGTCGCCGTGGCTGGTGCCGGCGCGATCTTCGATGGCTATCTCACCAAGACGAAGGCGACCGAGGGCATCGGTACCCAGATCGGTGTCTACGAGTACCCCTCGATCGGCAACCAGGTGACGAGGTTCTTCATCGGCGGGCGACGGGATCGCGCCGAGGAGATGCAGAAGCGTCGCGCGGCGGAGGCCGAAGACGCGCGGTTCGACGAGACCGATGTCGCGAGCCTCATCGTCAACGACCTGCTCTGGCTCGACGGCCAGTGGCTGCTCGACGTTCCGCTGCTCGAGCGCAAGCGCGTCCTCGAGTCGATCCTCCCACCCGGCCACCTGGTCCGACCCGGGCCCTACGTGCGGATGCCGATCGACTCGTGGATCGGCTCCTGGCGGGCGCAGGGCTTCCGAGGCATGGCCTTCAAGGCCGCCAATTCGCGCTACCGCCCGGGCGAAACGGCCGACGACTGGACCCTAGCCGACATGCCCCACCGCTAAACGGGGAGTGGCGAACAGATCGGCGGGTGCCAGTCTCGGTCCATGGCGGCGTTGCATCCTCCGCGCGCTCGCTCACGCACCTCGGGGTGCGCTCGCTCACGTGCTCGGCTGCGCCTTGCCAAATCCCGCCCTGGCTCCCGCTCTGTAATGCCGGCGCCGCGGACTCCTCGGCCTTGCATCCGGTGCAACAACGGTCGGTCGAGGGTTGGGGATCGCTTGTCTCCGTCGACGCTCGTTGCGCCCGGCGCACGGTCCATCGGAGGAAGCCGTCATCGGCCGTGCCTGACGGTGCTCGGTGGACGGTTCGTGCACCGGAGGCAACGGGACCAGCGAGCGAAGCGCCGTTAACCGGGGAGAGGCGAAGACAACCCCCGCCTCATGACGCTGGCACCCCGGTGTACCAAGCGCGGGATCGTCGTGCGGTGTACGGTCTAGGGGATGCCCTCAACCGCGCTGACACCGACGGTCCGGGATCAGATCGCCCGGCTGGGCAAGGCCGACATCATGGTCGGCATCCCGAGCTTCAAGAACGCCGCGACGATCGGGTACGTCGTGCGCGCCGCGCAGGCCGGGCTGGTCCAGTACTTCCCCGACCTTCGGCCCGTGGTGGTCAACTCGGACGCGGGCTCGCCCGACGGCACCGGTCGCGTCGTCATCGAGACCGAACCGCCCGACTATGTCGAGCAGATCCTGCTCACGCGGCCGAATCACAAGCTCGAGCGGGTCAGCCTGACCTACCCCGAGATCGATGGTGTCGGTGGCAAGGGCGCCGCGCTGCGGACGATCTTCGAGATCGCGGCGGCGCTCGAGGTCCAGGCGCTCGTCGTGGTCGACTCCGACCTGCGCTCGATCGTCCCCGAATGGATCGAGCTGCTGTCCGGCCCGATCCTCAAGGGCGGCTACGACTTCGTCGCCCCGCTCTATGCGCGATACAAGTACGACGGCACGATCACCAACACCGTCACCTACCCGTTGACGCGGGCGCTGTACGGCCATCGCATCCGCCAGCCGATCGGCGGCGACTTCGGGGTGAGCGGCGACCTCGTGCGCCACTACCTCACGCTCGATGACTGGACCGACGACGTCAGCAAGTTCGGCATCGATATCTGGATGACGACCTCGGCACTGACGGGCGGGTTCGCCGTCTGCCAGACGCGGCTCGGTGCGAAGATCCACGACCCGAAGGACCCGGGCTCCGACCTCGGGCCGATGTTCCGCCAGGTCGTCGGCACGATCCTGCGCCTCGCCGTCCGGAACGCCGACGAGTGGTTGACGATCCGCGGCAGCCACAGCGTCCCGGCCTACGGCTTCGAGCGGATGATCGACCCGCCACCGCTCGAGGTGAACACGCTCCGGCTGCTGTCGGAGTTCCACGCTGGCTCGCTGACCCTGACCGAGATGTGGCGATCGATGCTGACGCTCGAGTCGCTCGAGGCCGTGCTGGAGCTGGCGGCAGAGGCCGGCCGGCTGGGCGATGTGGCGCGCGCCCGATTGGGCATCGGCGGCGATGTCGCGTCGACGACGGCGACCACGCTCGAGATGGCCGAGGCGGCCAGCACGTTCCACTTCCCGGACGACCTGTGGGCCAAGGTGGTGTACGACCTCGTCGTGACGGCGCGCAAACCGAGCCATCCGCTCGAGAGCCTGGTCGCCGCGCTCGTGCCGATCTACTTCGGGCGGGTCGGCTCCTTCGTCATCGAGAACCGGCACATCACGACCGAGCAGGCGGAGGAGCGAGTCGAGCGCCAGGCGCGCGAGTTCGAGCTGCTCAAGCCATACCTCGTCCAACGCTGGACCGCCGCATCCGACGCCAGCGACGGCGCGGCAGCGACCGACGGCAAGGAACCCGCATGAGCCCCCGCTCGCCGCTCCCCGTGCGCATCCTGATCCCGGTCGCCAACCCGGGCACCGCCGAGGAGCTGATCCGGCTCGGCGCAGCGATGCTCGACCCACGGGCCGGTGAGCTGTCGGCGCTCGGCATCGTCGAAGTGCCGGAAGGGATGCCGCTGTCCGAGGGCGCGACCCGGGCACGGCACGCCCGGCGACTGCTTCAGAAGGTCCTCGACTACGCCCCCGACGGGACGCCGATCCACCCGATCGTCCGCATCGGGCGGCATGCCTCGGAGGGGATCATCGAGGCATCCGCCGAGCAGGAGTCCGACCTCATCATCTTCGGCTGGGGCGGCAAGGCGCCGATCGGCAACGACGGTCGCAACGGTGGCCCGACCGTCTTCTCGCCGACGATCGACGAGGTCGTCCGCGAGTCGCCTTGCGACATCGCGGTCGTCAAGCAGCGTGGGTCGCGGGACATCAAGCGCGTGCTGGTCCCGGTCCGGGGCGGACCGCATGCCGAACTGGCGATCCGCTTCGCCGCCGCCATCGCGGCCTACCACGGCGGCACGGTGGTCGTGCTCCACCTCGTCCCACCGGGCATCACGATGGCCGTCCGAGCCCAGGCCGAACGGGCGCTCGCCACGTTCATCAAGCAGCACCTCAAAGGCAAGGGCGAGGCGGTGCTGCGTGAGGCGCCCAACGTCCGGAATGCCATCCTGCGCGAGGCCGAGAAGGCCGATCTCGTCGTGATGGGCGCGTCGGCCGTACCCGGTGCCGATGGCGCGGACTCGTATCTCTTCGGCGCCCTGCCCGAAGCGATCGCGGCGCGCGCCAAGCCGTCGGTCGTCGTGGTCAAGACCCGCGAGGAGATCGGTGGCGCGACGTTCGACACGCTGGCATCGAAGGCCGAGTCGCTCATCGCCGCCGACCGGGCGGCCGAAGAGGCGCGCGCCGTGCCGGCCCGCGTCGAGCGCTGGTTCGGCGAATCGAACTTCCACCACGCCGAGTTCGCCGACCTGCGACGGCTCGTCCAGCTCAAGGAAAAGCAGGGCGTGACGGTCTCGCTCGTCCTGCCCACGCTGGACGAGGAGGAGACCATCGGGCCGATCGTGCGCAAGGCCGTGCGCGAGATGATCGGCCGCGTCCCACTGCTCGACGAGATCCTCGTGATCGACTCGAGCTCGACGGACCGCACGCGCGAGATCGCGGAGGCGGAGGGTGCCCGGGTGGTCCAGCACCCGGACGTGCTCACCCGCTACGGCTCGTTCCGCGGCAAGGGCGAGGCGCTCTGGAAGTCGTTGTTCGCCACGACCGGCGACATCGTGGTATGGGCCGACACCGACGTCCGCCACTGGCACCACCGGATGGTCTACGGGACACTCGGGCCGCTCCTCCACGAGCCGCGGCTGCAATACGTGAAGGGCTACTACCAGCGCCCGATCGTGCAGGGAGGCATCCTCAAGGAGGGCGGTGGCGGGCGCGTCACGGAGCTCGTGGCCCGACCCCTGATCAACCTCTTCTACCCGGAGCTCTCGGGGCTGATCCAGCCGCTCGCGGGCGAGTACGCCGGCCGCCGGTCGCTGCTCGAAGCGATCCCGTTCTTCACCGGCTACGCCGTCGAGATCGGCCACCTCATCGACGCCGCCGAGCGGGTCGGCATCGAGGGTCTCGGGCAGGTCGACCTGGAGCGGCGGGTGCATCGCAACCAGGAGCTCGAGGGCCTGTCGAGGATGTCGTTCGTGATCCTGCAGGCCGTCATGAAGCGGCTAGAGGAGCGGCGCAAGGCGCGCTTGTTCGCGGAGCTCGGCTCGACGATGAAGTTGCCGCGCTCGGGCAAGGGGCGACTGTCGCTGGAGGTCATCGAGCTAGCCGACCAGGAGCGCCCACCGATGATCCGCATCCCGGAATACCTCGAGCTGCGACGCCCCCCGGCCGAATCGATCCTCGACCCGTCGGTCCAGTGAACATCGAGGCACTCGATCCCGCGGCGTACGACGCCGCGATCGAGGGACTCGGCGCGTTGCTCAAGGACGCGGTCGACGGCGGAGCCTCGGTCAACTTCCTGGCCGGCGCGACGTCCGAAGAGACGGCCCGCTGGTGGGCGGACCGAGCGGACGGCGTGAACGCCGGCTGGATCACCGTCTTCGTCGCCCGGGAGGGCGGTCGCATCGTCGGCTCGACGCTGCTCGAGCGCTCGAGCAACCCGAACTCACCGCATCGGGCAGAGATCGGCAAGGTCATCGTCCATCGGTCGATGCGGCGGCAGGGCCTCGGCCGGGCGCTGATGGAGGCGGCCGAGGAGCGCGCCCGCGCTGAGGGCCGCTGGATGCTCATCCTGGACACGGTGACCGGCAGCGCTGCCGCGGCGCTGTACGAGTCGCTGGACTGGCAGACGGTCGGCACGATCCCCGCCTATGCGCTGGATACCCAGGGCGAGCCCGAGGCCGCCACGTACTACTACAAGGACCTGCGATGACCGCCGGGCGGACCGTGCTGATCGCACCGGATTCCTTCAAGGGCTCGCTGACGTCGGTACAGGTCGCGCGCGCGCTCGCCGACGGCTGGTCGCGTGCCCGCCCGGACGATGCGGTGGTGCTCTGCCCGCTGGCCGATGGTGGCGAAGGGACGCTTGCCGCGATCGAGGCGGCCGGCGGCTGGACGTCGTGTACGGCGACCGTGCACGACCCGCTGCGGCGGTCGATCGAGGCCCGCTGGCTGCTGTCAGCCGATGGGTCGCGCGCCGTGGTCGAGATGGCGGAAGCATCGGGGTTGTCGCGCGTCGCGGCGGACGAGCTCGACCCGATCGGAGCGACCTCGGTCGGGACGGGCGAACTGGTCGCCGCCGCGATCGCCGCCGGCGCGCGCCACATCACGCTCGGCATCGGCGGCAGCGCGACGACCGACGGCGGGCGTGGACTGCTCGAGGGTCTCGGTGACGGAGCGCGGCTCGACTCCGTGGACGTCGAGGTCGCCTGTGACGTGTCGAATCCTCTCCTCGGGCCGACCGGGGCGGCCGCCACCTATGGACCGCAGAAGGGCGCCTCTGTGGACGATATCGTGGCGCTCGATGCACGGAACGCCGCCTGGGCCGACGAGCTCGAGGCGAGGGAAGGCCGCCGGGAACGCGACACGCCGGGCGCCGGCGCCGCCGGTGGCGTGGGTTTCGGACTGCTCGCCGCGCAGGGACGCTTCCGGTCGTTCGCGCTGCGGCCCGGGATCGACCTCGTGATGGAGGCGACCGACTTCCCGGCCCGTCTTGCGCGTGCCGCCCTCGTCATCACGGGCGAGGGCCGCATCGACGCCCAGACCGGCTTCGGCAAGACGGCCCTCGGTGTCGCGAAGCAGGCAGCGGCAGCCGGCGTGCCGTGCATCGCGGTCGGGGGCGGCGTCGAACCCGACGGGATCGCTGCGCTCGCCGGCGTCGGGGCGGTCGCGGTCCCGGTGGTCGAGCGGCCCATGTCGATCGAGGCAGCGATGGCCGCAGGGACGGCGCCGCTCGAGCGGGCCGGCGAACGGATCGCCCGGCTGGTATCGACATGGTGAGCCCCGATGCCGTCCCGCGGCCGAAGAAGCGTCGCCCCAAGAAGCGCAGATTCTCGAACCCTGGCTCGAGCTACGCGAAGCGCCTCGAGCGGTACCGCCCGGGGCTCGCTCGATTCACGCTCGACGAGCTGGCCGGGCTGTACGGACGTCCGGTCTGGGAGCGCCGCCTTGATCCGACCAGCGAGCTGATCCTCACGATCCTCACCCAGAACACCGCCGACGTGAATGCTGAGGTCGCGTTCGAGGCGCTCCGCCATGCATACCCGAGCGGGCTGCCGGCCGTTGCCCACAACCCGGGTGCCGGCTGGGGCGGGGTCGGGCTTCCAGATGGGGCGCCGCCCGATTGGAACGCCGTCGAGTTCGCGCCGCTCCCCGAGCTGACCGACGTGATCCGGCCGGGCGGGCTGGCCAATCAAAAAGCGCCCCGTCTCCAGGCGGCCCTGCGCAAGATCCGCGAAGAGCGCGGCGATCACTCCCTCGAGTTCCTGGGCGACATGCAGGCGATCGAGGCGCGCGACTGGCTGACCCAGATCGATGGCATCGGCAAGAAGACCGCGTCGATCGTCCTGTTGTTCTGCTTCGGCCAACCGCTCTTCCCGATCGACCGCCACATCGAGCGGATCCTCCTCCGCGTCGGCCTGATGCCACCCAAGGCAACGCTCGAGGAGGCCCACGAGCTGTTCCTCGGCGTCTTCCAGCCGGACGAGATGTACGAGGCCCACGTGAACCTCATCCAGCACGGCCGCAAGGTGTGCCACGCCCAGCGCCCGGACCACGACGCGTGCCCGCTCCGCGCGCGATGCCGGTTCTACGATCCGAAGGCGCCGTAGCGCGGTCTGCCTCCCGCTCGCACGAACCTATACTCGCCGCGATGCTCGGTGGCGGCCGCGTGTACCGGATCCTGTTGGTCGACGACGATCACAACATGCTCGCGCTGCTCGCCGACCAGTTGCGGGCCGATGGCTTCGAGGTCATGACGGCGCGTGACGGCGAGGAGGCGCTGCGTCGACTCCGGGCAAGCTGGCCGGACCTCCTGATCATCGACATGATGATGCCGCGCCTCGACGGCCTGTCCCTCGCCCGTGAGATCAAGGCCCAGGCGGACCTGCCGATCATCGTCCTGTCGGCCATCGACGCGGGCGACTCGAAGGCCGACCTCCTCGAAGAGGTCGCCGAGGACTACGTCACCAAGCCGTATCACTACCCGGAGCTGCGCGCCCGTATCAACCGCGTCCTGCGACGACTGGGCGACTCCGTCCCGCGGCGGAGCCTGGTGCTCGGTCCGGATCTGACTCTCGACCTCCATCGGCGCGAGGCGACCGTCGGCGGCCAGACGGTCCAGCTGACGCCGACCGAATCGCGGCTCCTGTACGCCCTTGCCGCGAAGATCGGTCAGACGGTCCCCACCGAGACGCTCCTTGCCCGCGGCTGGGCCGAGACCGAGGATGCCGACCCGTCCTACGTCTGGGTCACGATGCGTCGTCTGCGTCAGAAGGTGGAGGTCGACCCGAATCGGCCCATGCATCTCCAGACCGTTCGTGGTGTTGGCTATCGCCTGGTGAGTGCGACGCCCGACCCACGGGCCGGGCCGGGCGGGACCGAGGACGTCGGGCCCGCCCGATGATCGACGAGCGAACGGACCGCTCGACGACCCCGGCCGAGGGTCCCAGCCCGGACGATGCCGACGCGGATGCCTCGGCCAGCGGCCGCCTCAGCTTCCGGATGCGGCTCGTTCTCGCGCTGCTCCTGACGTCGATCATGCCGCTGGCGGTGTTCGGGGTGATCGTCCTGTTCGCCGAGCTGATCCTCGGCCGTCAGGGCGCCGACGCCGCGATGGGTCAGGTCGTGCTGTTCGCCTTCGCCGTCCTGTTGGCCGTGGCGATCTTCACGTCGTTCGGCCTTGCGAACGAGTTGACGGCCCCGCTCCGCCAGGTGGCGGCGGCCGTGGATCGCGTGTCGAAGGGCGATCTGGGGAACCCGATCCGCGTCGCCGGCGACGACGAGCTCGCGCGTCTGGCCGACAGCCACAATCGGCTGGCCGCCGACCTCGAGCGGCGCAACCGCGAGCTCGGGCGCATCCTCGAATCGATCGACCAGGTGTCGCCGCGCGACGATGTCGATGCGATCGTGGAGCGCGTCGGGCCCGACGCGATCGCCGCCTTCGCACTGATCGACGCGGTGGTGATCATGGGCGATCCGGGCACGATCGGACTCGAGGAGGTCGTCCCCGGGGTGTCACGACCGCTTCGCGCGGTCATGCGTGCCGGTGGTGCCGACATCGGCGTGCTCATCGGGCGGCTGCCCGCGACACGCCGTTGGGAGCCGGCCGACCAGGACCTGTTCGAGCTGTTCGCGAGCGCGATGGCGGCCGCCATCCGCAACGCCCAGTTGTTCGCCACCATCGAGAGCCAGAACCGCCAGCTGCTCGAGCTCGACGCGGCCAAGGACGAGTTCCTCCGTGGCGTGAGCCACAACCTCCAGACGCCGTTGACGAGCATCCGCGCCTATGCCGAGCAACTGGACCAGTCGGCCCCCGATCGGCGGCTGGGGATCATCGCCGAGCAATCGGAACGGCTATCCCGGATGGTCCGTCAGCTGCTCACGGTGACCCGCCTCGAGTCGGGCGCACTCCGACCACGGAGCGAGGTCGTGTCACTCGCCACCCGGGTGCGAAAGGCCTGGGAGGGACTCGGCGCCGACGCGGTCGGGTTCGAGGTCGACGATGGCGCCCAGGGCTGGCTGGCCGTCGCCGACCCCGATCAGCTCGATCAGGTGCTCTGGGCGCTCCTCGACAATGCGATCAAGTACGGTGACGGCGCCAAGGTGACCGCCGCCGTCGCCGTAAACGATGCGGAGCAGCAGATCCACCTGACGATCGCGGACCGCGGACCGGGCGTGGCCGAGGCGGATCGCGACCGCTTGTTCACGAGGTTCCAGCGGGGCTCGTCGAGCGTCAGCGACGGCGGGAGCGGGCTCGGCCTGTACGTCTCCCGCGAACTGTGCCGCGCGATGGGGGGCGATCTCGTCCTGGCCCCATCGTCGGACGGCGCGGGCGCGGCGTTCACGGTCATGCTCCCGGGGGAGGCGGGCGAGGAAGCCTAGCGGCTTCGCGCCGAGGCCACGAATTAGAACGCCGACCCCTCTCGGGGTCGGCGTCATCGCGTGCGCGTACGGTGGATTCCGGCAGTCGGTCAGGCGCCCTCAGGCGTGGCGGCCTGATTTGCGGACGACGCATCGACCGCGGTCTTGGCCTTCCAGATGATGTGCCGAGGATCGCCGGCGACCAGCGCGGCGGCGACGGCGCCGATGAGCGGGCCGAGCAACGGGCTGACGTGCACGAACTCGGCGATGATGGCGCCCGCGTACCAGCCGGCGTAGAACCACAGGAACGCAGCGAGGATGCGCTTCTTCATGTCGTGGAGCGTGCTCTCCGGCAGCCCGATCCACCAGTCCACCGGTGGTACCACTCCGACACAGGGCCTCTGGGGTATCGACTTCTTTCGGACGAATCGACGGTGTGGATATGTGCACTGCAAGCTAGTCGTGGGAGTATCGGTGTAGTACCGCGTTAACGTGAGACTTCATGTCCTTCCTGTCTCGCGCCCTGGCAGGACGACGCATCGCTCCGGATGGGGTCCGGCGGGTGCGCGGCCAGAGCCTTGCCGAATTCGCGCTCGTGGCCCCGATCCTGCTGCTGGCCTTCGCCGCCGCGGCCGATCTGGGCCGTGGTTTCTATGCCTATGTGGCGATCGAGAACGCGGCCAAGGAAGGGGCGATGTTCGGCTCGCGTGCGCCGCTCTGCGACGATGCCGCGGCGTTCGGGTGCGCCGATCCGAACAACGTCCGCTGGCGCGTGCAGGCCGAGCTCAGGGAGCAGGGCGTGCGCGACCTATCGGGCAACGAGCTCGTGCCGACGATCCAGTGTGTGGCGGCGGCCGGCGGTGCGCGAGGAGATCTGCGGACCTGTACAGAAGGCGATACCTATTCCGTGTCGCTCACGTACACGTATCGACCGCTGACGCCGATCATCGGCAGCATCGTCGGCGACCTCGACCTGTCGTCCACGGCACATGCCGTGGTCCTGAACCTGTCCTTCGACCCGACGCCTGGGGTCAGCATCCAGAAATACGTGTCACCGATCGGGGCGACGAACGGCAGCGAGGTCATCTCGAAATGCCTGGAGCCGGACGACACGGATGCGAACGGGTTCTACAGGAGCCCGTGCCTCGACTCGTCGACACCGGACGCGACGGACACGATCAAGCTGCGGTTCGAGCAGGGCACCCCGATCGCGTATCGACTCAGGGTCGCCAACAGCGGCGAGATCGTGTTGAACGCCGTGACCCTCGAGGACTCGCAGGGCTCGACTGGCTGCGCCATCCCAGCGACGTTGGCGATCGGCTTCGTCCAGGAATGCAGTTACACGCGACAAGCGCCCGACGTGACGGGATCGGCGACGTCGGAGGACTACATCAATGTCGCCACCATGGACTCGGTCCAGACGACAGCGGCGACGTCGGATGTCACCGTGACGGTCGAGAAACCACCCGCCCGCCTTCGTGTCATGAAGTGGGTCAGTCCCTTCGAGCTTGGCGACGACGGAGATGGCCTTCCGACCTTCGGGTCGAACGACGACCTCAGCATCACCTACAGCGCAGAAGTGCGGGAGCCGTTCGCGTGGTTCAAGGTCGTCGTCCTCAACACGGGAGGTCAGCCTGCGACGGGCCTGGAGGTCATCGATTCGCGCGGGTCGTTGCCGGTCGACGACGATTGCCCGCAAGCTCCGGACGACCTGGACGCGGGCGCCGGATGGGTGTGCCGCTATCGGGTCACGTTCTCTTCGGCATCGCCATCGACCAATGAGAACACGGTGAGCGCGACAGGGGCGAATGTCGCGCCCGATGGCGACGACAGTCATACAGCGACGGTCCGAGTCTCCGCCTGCACCGGCGGGGATCGCACGGTGCCGAACGTGATCGGGATGACCCGGTCCGTGGCCGAGTCAGCGTGGACCGATGCCGGTTTCACCGGAGCCCTCGTCTGGAACGCCGGGGCGGGGCCGGTCTCGTCGCAGGGGCGGATGGCATTCGAGTGTGTGCCAGATGCGTCCGGCATGACGGTCGCCTGATGGATCAGCGGACCCATGGCCAGGCACTCGCGGAGTTCGCCCTCGTCGTCCCGGTATTCCTGATCATCCTGTTCGCGATCATCGATGCCGGCCGATTCGTCTACACGGCCAACGCGATGAGCAACAGCGCTCGAGAAGCGGCACGGGTCGGATCGGTCGGTGTCCGCCCGACCGAGTGCAGTGGGATGTCGCGCGAGGCGTGCATCGAGCAGGTCGCACAGGATCGATCGTGGGGAGTCTCCGGGATCGTGGAAACGGATGTTTTCTGCGAGCGGATCGGGCTGGCCGGCAGCACCAGCGTCGTTCCGACGTCGACGTGTCGATCGGGCGATCTGCTCCACGTCCGCACCACCGTGCCGTTCAATGTCGTGACGCCGATCCTCGGTCAGGTGCTCAACGGGGTCGACATCGTCGGCGAGACTCGGGTCACGGTGAATCAATGAGGGCACCCACATCCCGCGCGCACGCGCGACGCGAGCGTGGACAGATCCTGGTGATCGTCGCAGGCGGGTTGATCGGCCTTTTCGCATTCGCGGGCCTCGCACTCGAAGGTGGCACGCTCGTCCTGAATCGACGCGACGCGCAGAACGCATCCGACCTGGCCGCCGTGGCCGCCGCCCGAGTGATCGCAACGGGTTACACGGACGTGGCTGTACCGGTGACGCAAGGCACTGTCCGGGGGGCGCTCACGGCGAGCATGGCGGCGAACGACTGCTCGAGCGCGGCGCTGTGTACCTGGACGGCCGATTTCGTCGGTACACGATTGGCGATCCTCGCACCGGTGGGCGCCGGCGGATCGATCCCCGGTGGCGCGCTCGGTGTTCGCGTGCAGGTGACCCGCACGCCGGGGGCGCTGCTCGGGCGCATGCTCGGTTTCACCAACTGGGAGGTCTCCACAGAGGGGACGGCCATCGCCACCAAGCCGTCGAGCGTCGGTGCCGGGACGATGTTGCCGATCGCGATGTGCGGCTGGACCAACACGATGGAGAACGACTGCGTCCGCGCCCGCAACGCCCCGTCCAACGCGATCGATCTGCAGCCGGGCCAGATCTATGACCTCGCGAGGAAGGATGCACCCCGTGGTTTCGGATGGGTCTCATGGAGTGGTTCGGGAGGCTCCCCGTCGGCCAGCATATGCACGCCGAACAATCCTGCATTGGCGCTGGACAGCCCATACGACGATCCGACGGGGGGAGGCGAAACCTGGTTTCGGGGTGCCGCCGCCAGCGCCACGGTGGCTGAGGTCAGTAGCTGTCTCCATCAATGGATCGCGAACCGGGCGACGGTCCTGATCCCGATCTACGACGTGCTGGACGACGACGGCCGGTACCACATCACGGGAGCTGCCGCCTTCGTCCTGACGTCGCTGGGGCCCGCCGACGACATCATCCAGGGCTATTTCGTGGAGTACGTTCCGTTCTCCGGTGTGCCCGATGCGGCCGGGACGCGGCCGCCGGATGTCAGCGATACGACGGTCTTCCTTGGTCTCGTGCGATAGCGGCAGCGGCCGGTGCCAGTGGGCACCACTCCAGGACCGCTGCAAGGGCGGGCGCAAGGTCGGCGCCGGAAGATACGACCAGCCGCACTCTTTCGATCTCAGACGGGGGTGAGTCGGGCGCCAGGTGGCGACAGGCACCTGGCGCTCGGCATGTCCGGCCCACGCGAAGTTCACGACGCCTGCCGGCACACGCCGTTCTGCAAGGGCGCTTGCAAGGTTCGTCCATCACTATCGAAAGCAGTGAGCCGCCGTATGGCGGAGGACTCATGTGGAGAGCCGTGTCGGGGGACGCGGCTTTTCCATTTCCGGCCCATGGCGGCCCGTCGGGCTCGGCGCCCTACGTCAGGCGATACGTGTCCGGCCGGCGGTTGGCGAGGGACGGGATCTGGCGGCGGACCGAGGCGACGCGGTCGGTGTCGACATCCGCTCGCACGATCCCCACACCGTCGGGCGCCTGCGCCACGACCGTGCCCCACGGATCGATGACCATCGAGCGACCGAACGCCGGCTGTCCGGGTGGTCCACCAGCCTGGCCTGGGGCCAGAACCCATGCGCCGTTCTCGATCGCGCGAGCTCGCAGCAGGACCTCCCAATGGTCGCGCCCCGTCCGTTCGGTGAAATTCGCCGGCACCGTCAGGACCTCGGCGCCTGCCAGCGCGAGGGTCCGGTACAGCTCCGGGAAGCGGAGGTCGTAGCAGATGCTCAGACCGACGTTCACGCCGTCGACATCGACCACGACCGGGGTGTCGCCAGCCGTCACCCGGGCCGATTCGCGATCCACCGGGCCGTCGTCGACGTCGACATCGAACAGGTGGATCTTCCGGTAGGCCCCCGCGATCGAGCCGTCCGGAGCGAACAGCACGCTCGTGTTGCACGGCCGGTCCGGGTCCCCGCCCGACTCCGCCAGGCTGCCAGCCAGGATCCACACGCCGCGACGTGCAGCGACATCGGCGAAGGCGTCGCTGAATGGCCCGGGGATCGGGCGGGCCGATGCGCGGAAGCCGTCGTCGTCGCCGCGGTACTGCAGGTACTCGGGCAACACGACGAGTCGTGCTCCTGAGGCGGCGGCGTCGTCCGCCAGGCTCGTCGCGCGGTCGATGTTCGCGTCGACGTCGCCGGTGGCATCGAGCTGGACGAGGGCGACGGGCAACCGCATCGCAGCATCGTAATCGCCGGCACGCCGGCCGGACCCCGACGGACCGGCGGTCAGCGGATCCCGGTGTCGAACGCCAGCGTGACCTCGGTGATTCGGCCGTCCTCCACGGTCACCCGCTGCGCTTCGGGGCCGTTCATGAAACCAGCGACGCCCTCGGCATTGACCACGTAGCCGCCCGGCTGCAGGTCGAGGAACCCCTGACCGGCGGCGTCCAGGACGACCTTCTTCTGCACGGCCCCGGCCGCGTCCATCACGATCACGGTGACGTTCGGGACAGGCTTGGGAGCACAGGCCGGGTCGGGCGGCACGGTCTCGACCGGGCAAGTCGGCCCGGCGACCGCGATCACCTGGATACCCGTCCCCGTTCCGTCGCCTCCGCCGGGCGACGGAAAGGCCGCCGGCGGCACCGCGGCGCCACCCTCGGACTGGAGCGTCACCGTCCCGTCCGGGGCCACCGCATAAAGCCACGTGTGCTCGTCGATGCAGCCGGCCTGGCAATCGCCCCAGCCCACTCGCATGCTCACGATGAATGCCCCGACGCCCGATGCCGGCGTGACCTCGTACCAGCTCGACTGGCCGATCATGCCCGGGTCGCGCGGTCGGATCCCGGTGAAGCGCGGTTCGTGAGCGATCACCCGGGCCAGCGCGTCGGCTTCGGTCGTCACCGGACCGCCAGCGGGAGACGCGGAGGGTCGAGGCGAGGCGGTCGGGGCGGCACCAACCCCGCATGCCGCGAGCGACAGCACGGCCGCTGCGGCGAGCACGATCGGGAGGACGTGTCTCGACATGCTCCTCCGGACGGTCCGGTTCCGTTTACAGTTCCGCGGATGCCGCCGATCGACTTCACCGACGTGGAGGCCCTGACGTTCGATTGCTACGGGACGCTGATCGACTGGGAGGCCGGGTTGTCCGTCGCTTTCCGTGCAGTACTCGACGCCCACGGCGTGCGGCACGACCCCGAGGACGTGCTGACCCGCTACGCCCGACACGAGGCGACGGCCGAGGCCGGCCCGTACCGGACCTACGCCGAGGTCCTCGCTGCGGGCCTCCGCGGTGTCGGAGCGGAGCTCGGGTTCGAGCCAACGGGGGACGAGGTCGCCGCCTTCTCCCGGTCGGTCGGGGCGTGGCCCGCGTTCTCGGACTCGGCCGACGCGCTGCGGCGGCTCAAGCGTCGCTTCCGGCTCGGAGTCCTGACGAACTGCGATGACGATCTGTTCGCGGCGTCGAACCGACGCCTCGGCGTCGAGTTCGACTGGGTCGTGACCGCGCAGCAGGTCGGCTCGTACAAACCGAACGAACGGAACTTCCATGTCGCCCTCGACCGGCTGGGCCTGCCGATCGACCGGGTCGTGCACGTCGCGCAGAGCCTCTTCCACGATCATGCGCCGGCCAAGCGACTCGGGCTGACGACGGTCTGGATCGACCGCCGCCATGATCGACCCGGCTCCGGCGCGACGCCGCCGGG
The DNA here is from genome assembly GCA_963831715.1 of uncultured Chloroflexia bacterium. GTDB lineage: Bacteria > Chloroflexota > Limnocylindria > Limnocylindrales > CSP1-4 > SPCO01. Next base: position 575,977 of record CAWHRB010000002.1, read on the forward strand.
AGACGCTCAGCCGGACGCCACGTATCCGGACATGGCGTCATTCGCCGAGGCCGCGGTCCCGGACGTCTAAGGCGCCCGGTCCTCAACCGGTCTTCGGCGGTTCTTCGTTCGCTGCCGCCAGGAAACCGCGGAAGCTTTCCGCCAACGACGTGACCTCGAGCGGCAGGATGTACTTCGTCGATGGGCTGGCACCCAGTGCCTTGAACGCCTCGAGGTACTGGAGGGCCATCGTCTTCTGGTCCACCTGCGATGCGGCGCGGTAGATCTGCTCGAGCGCGAGCGCGAACCCTTCCGCTCGGAGGATCGCCGCCTGGCGGTCGCCCTCGGCGCGCAGGATCTCGGCCTGCTTGGTGCCCTCGGCCACATTGATCGCCGACTGCCGACTGCCCTCGGATTCTGTGATGACCGCGCGGCGCGTCCGCTCCGCAGACAGCTGGCGGTTCATCGCGTCCTGGACGTCGCGCGGCGGCGTGATCTCGCGGATCTCGACGGTCGTGACCTTGCCGCCCCAGCGCTCGGTCACCTCGTCGAGCTTGACGCGGAGGACCTCGTTGATCTGCTCGCGCTTGGACAGCACATCATCGAGGAGGATGTCGCCGACGACCGCCCGCAGCGTGGTCGTCGCGATGTTCTGGAGCGCGCCGTTGAAGTTCTGGACCTCGATGACGCTCTTGTACGGGTCGGCGATCCGCCAGTAGATGAGGAAGTCGATGCTGATCGGGGCGTTGTCCTTGGTGATGCCCGTCTGGCTCGGGACCTCGATGAACTGCTCCCGCAGGTCGACGCGCACGCCGCGCTGGAGGATCGGCACGACGAACACCCAGCCCGGACCCTTGACCTCCTCGGGACTGGTCCGGCCGAGGGTAAAGACGAGCAGGCGCTCGTACTGGTTGACGATCTTGATCGCGGCCCAGAACAGGAGCAGGCCGACGGCAAGGAGGAATGCGACCGCCAGGGCGACGACCACGATGTCCACTCTGGGCTCCTTCTACTCTGCCGGGCTGTCGGCCGGCGTTGCGACGACGATGAGGATCAGGCCGTCCTGGCCGACGACCCGGACCGATCGGCCCGATTCGATGGTCGACCGGTCGCTCGAGCGGGCGGTCCACTCCTCGCCCGCCGCGTAGACGACGCCGGTCCGCGCGATCGCGGTCCGGGCGATGCCATCCGTGCCCACCGGGACCGTGCTCGAGCCGCCAGCGCCGAAGGCATTCGCATCCTCCCGGCGTCGTCGGATGATGCGGACCACGCCGACGATCGCGAAGATCGCGATCACCGCCACGATCGCTGCAGGCAGGACCTGGTCCGTCGTCACGATGCGCTCCCCTCGATGGCCGGCCCGTCACCGGGTCCGGGTTCCACGATGAGGGTAAGCCCGTCCTGCCCCACGACGCGGATCTCCTGACCAGGCGGGAGCTCGGCGCCGCTGCTCGAGCGTGCGGACCACTCCTCGCCGGCGGCGTAGACGACGCCGAGCGGCGCGAGCGACGTCCGGACGATCCCCTCGCTGCCGGCAGGTACGGTGCTGCTGCCACCGGCGCCATAGACATGCGCGTAGGCCAGGCTCCGGCGTCGGACGCGCACGATGCTGAACACTGCGATGACCATGAACGCCGCCGTCGCGAGGGCGGTGAGCACGACGAGCGGCGCCGCGACCGTGACGTCCGGGGCCGTCGGCGAGCCGGGGGCCGTGTAGAGCGTGGACGCGCCCAGCACGAAGCAGACGAGCCCGCCGACGGCCAGCAGGCCGTGGCTGGTGACGGTCAACTCGAGGACGAACAGCAGCACGGCGAGACCGATGAGGATCAAGCCCGCCACGTTGAGCGGCAGGCTGCCGAAGCCGATGAAGGCCAGGATCAACGCGATCGCTCCGAGGATCCCGGTCACGAAGTTCGGGCTCTGGAGTTCGAACAACAGACCGTAGAAGCCGAGCGTCAGCAGGATGAACGCGATGTTCGGATCGGACAGCAGGTGGATGATCGACTGGAACGGGTTCATGTCGACATCGACGAACGCGGCGTCGGTCAGCTCGAGCGTCACCTCTTCCGATCGGACCTCGACGGTCTGTCCGTCCGCCTGGTCGCGGACATCCTCGAGCGACGTGGCGATGCCATCGACCGCGCCGACGGCGACCGCATCGCTGGCCGTGGACGATACCGCCTTGTCGACGGTCGACACGGCCCACTCGACGTTGCGACCGCGATGCTCGGCGATCGAGCGGATGTTGGCGATCGCATCGTTCTTGACCTTGTCGCCGATGGTGCCGGTCAGTTCCTCGCCGCCGGCACCGACCGGTGACGCAGCGCCGATGTTCGTTCCCGGCGCCATGTACGCAAGGTTGGCGGCGAGGGTGATGAACGTCCCGGCGCTGGCGGCGCGGCCCCCGCTGGGCGCCACCCAGACGATCGTCGGCACCGGAGCGTCGAGGAGCGCAGACACGATGCGCTGGGTCGCGTCGAGGCTGCCGCCCGGCGTGTTGAGGGTCACGATCACGGCCGCTGCGCCACTATCCAACGCCTGCGTCACGCCCTGCTCGATATAGGTCGCCATGACGTTGTCGACGACACCCGTCGCCGTCAGCACGTCGATGTGCGCTGTGGCCTCGTCCGCGCCGCGGACGGTGACGACCGGCTCGCGCACGGCGGCCAGCAACAACCACGCCATCCCGGCGAGAATGATCGATCGACTGAGGCGAGCCGCGGATCGGCTCGCCCGTGCGGGTGGACGCATCGGCAATGCTCGTCCGCATTATCGCGCGCACACGATGGCCGGGCTCCGATCGGAAACCCGGCCACCGAGCAGCGACGTGCGCGACGCCCTACATGATCCCGACGATGTGACCCTCGGGATCCGCGAAGAGCGCGACCGTCGTCTCGGGAGCGACCTCGGTCAGCGGCATGATCACGCGACCGCCACCAGCCGCCGCCTTGTCGAGCACCCCCTGCGGGTCGTCGGTGTGGACGTAGAACGTGACGTGACCCTGACTGCCATCCTGGCTGGCGCCGATCCCACCGGTCAGCCCGCCATCCTGGCGGTACATCCCGTAGCCACCGGGATTGTCGGTGTCCAGGCTCCACCCGAACACGTCCTTGTAGAACTGCTGCAGCGCCGGCCCATCCTTGCCGACGACCTCGACGTGTACGACCGTCGTCCCCATCGATGACCTCCAATCCATATCGGCGGCAGATCGGCCGCCCCATCACCCACACGACGAACGGCGAGCACCGGAATCGACAGGCTATGACGTCGCACGGCCCACTCCCCTCCGCCGACGCCTAGGGCAGCGGCCGCCAGGCCTGCGCGAGCAGCACGGCCAGCGCCACGAGCACGGCCCCGAGCGCCACGAACAGCACGCTGATCTCCATGATCTCGTGCTTGGTGATGAGGTTGGTCGGGAGGTTCTCGAAGACCGTGTGGAGCTCGTCGGCGCTCTCGGCCGGGTAATACGTCCCGCCTGTTGCGTCGGCGACCGCCATCAGCGTGTCCTCGTCGATCGCGCGCCGGAACCCGCCGCCCCCGCCCCCGCCGCCACCGGTCCCACCGAATCCGAACTGGTCGGCGGGCTCACGCCCGACGAACTGGAGGCCGCACGGCGGCCGCTCCGCGTTCGGGTCCGCCGTCCCGAAGCCGATCGTATAGACGCGAATCCCTCTGGCCGCCGCCTCGGCGGCCGCCTCCACGGGGACAGGCCCGGCGTTGTTGGCGCCATCGGTCAGCAGGACGATGATCGCCGGCGCATAGGCTCCACGCGGCACTGGGCTGGGCGCGTCGTCCGAGCCGGAGCCGCCGGCCGGCAACGGCGCGACGCTGTCATCGATCTCGGCGATGGCGTCGACCGATTCGAGGATGGCGCTGCCGATGGCGGTCCGTCGTCCGGTCGTCAGGCTCTCGACGACGTCGAGCAATACCTCCTGGTCGGTCGTGGGTGTCTGCACGATCTCGGCGAACCCCGCGAACGCGACGATGCCGATCTGCGTGCTCGATCCCTGCCGGTCGATGAACGATGCCGCGGCCTCCTCGGCCGCGATCAAGCGATTTGGCGGGATGTCGGTGGCGCACATGCTGCGCGACACGTCCATCGCCAGGATCACCGTCGTCCGACCGGCCGGCACATCCACGATCTGGACCGGCCGCGCCATCGCTACGACCAGGCTCGCGAGTCCGAGGCTGAAGAGCGCGAACGGCAGGTGCCGGCGGATCCAAGAGGAGCCAGTGACAGCCTCCCGGACCAGTGCGAGGCTGGAATAGCGCAGTGCCGGCTTCCGGCGTCTCAGCAGCCACATCCGGACCACGACCAGCATCGGCACGATCGCCAACAGCAGGAAGGCCCCGGGCGCGAGGACATCCATCATGGCAGTCGCCCCAGCCAGAGCAGCGTCCCGGCCGCACCCACCAGGAGGATCACCACTCCCGCCCCAGCGAAGAGCGAGGTGACCTCGGTCGCCTCGGGACGGATCACGAACCGGGTCTCGATGTCGTCGTAGATCGACACCAGCTCCTGGGGGTCCGCCGCCGCGTAGTACGCGCCGCCCGTGAGTTCGGCGATGCGACGGAGCGACGGTTCGTCGAGCCGACTATGGACGCGGAAGCCCTCGACCTCGAGCGTCGCGCCTTCCTCGGTACCGAGACCGACCGTGAAGATCCGGATGCCCCGCTCCGCCGCAGCCGCAGCCGCTTCGAACGGGTCCGGCCGCTGGTTGTTCTCGCCGTCGGTGAGCAGGACGATCGCCGCCGGGGCGTGGGTACCGGGCGGTACGACCGGTGGCAGTGGATCGGGGTCGGGCGAGCGGTTCGTGTAGTACCCGGCCTCCGGATCCCGGTCGGCCGCCGCGATCGCGGTCAGCGACGTCAATATGCCGCGGGCGATCGCCGTCCCGCGTTCGGGCCCCAGCCGGTCGATCGCCGCCAGGACCTGCGCCTGGTCGGACGTCGGCACGAGCATCGAGAAACCGGTATCGCTGAACGCGACGATGCCGATGAGGATCGTCTCGGGCTGGCGGGCGACGAATGTCCGGGCGGCGGCCTTGGCCGCTTCCATGCGACTCGGATCCATGTCCGTGGCGACCATGCTGCCGGAGACGTCGAACGACAGGATGACCGTCCCCTCGAAACGCGGGACACCGATGACGCTCTGGGGTCTGGCGAGAGCCAGGACGAGGACCGTCATCCCCGTGAGCAGCAATGCGGCCGGGATCCGGCGTCGCAGCGCACCGCGCCGGCCGACGCCTCCCGCTGGCTCCGGGCTCGCCCGAAGCGCGCCCAGCGCATCGACCCGCCGTCGACGCCGCGTCTCGCGCCGCACGTAGAGCGCGGCACCCAACGGGATGGCCAGGAGCAACAGGAGCATCGACGGCCAGAGGAAGGTCACGCCTATCTCCGTCGCCGCCGGCGGCGCAGGGTGGCCATCCGGACGATGGCCTGGACAAGGTCCTCGTCGGTCGACAGGGCGACCGCGTCCACGCCTGCCGTGCGGAAGGCATCCCGGAGCGTCGCCTCTCGCCGTTCCGACGCCTCGCGGAAGCGACGACGGAATGCCTTGTCATGCGTGTCGACGTAGAGCTGCTCGCCGGTCTCGGCATCCTCCATCAGGAGCGGGCCGACATCGGGCAACTCGACCTCCCGCCGGTCGAACAGCCGCACCGCCATCACCTCGTGGCGCTGGGTCAGCAGGTTCAGGGGGCGCTCCCAGCCGGGAGCGCTGATGAAGTCGGAGATCACGAAGACCAGCGACCGGCGCTTGATCGTCTGGTGTCCGGCGTCGAGCAGCGGCGCGAGGTCGGTGAAGGGCGATGACGCCAGTCGCGGCTGGTCGAGCAGGTCGTTGACGAGCCGCAGGACCTGGATCCGACCGCCACGGGCCGGGATCGTCCGATCCACCTCGCTCCCGAAGAAGATCGCCCCGACGCGATTTCCGCGGCGGGTCAGGAGTCGCGCGAGGGTCGTGACGAAGTCGATCAGGACGTTCCGCTTGAGTCGTTCGCTCTCGACGGTGCCGAAATCGACCGACGGGCTGAGGTCGAGCAGGAACCACGCCGTGACCTCGCGATCCTCGACGTATTGGCGCACGTACGGCGTCGATGTCCGGGCCGTGACGTTCCAGTCGATGTAGCGGACGTCGTCGCCCCACTGGTATTCGCGGAGGTCCGCGAAGTCGATGCCGCTGCCGTGGAACAGCGTGCGGTAGTCGCCCTGGAGCAGGCCGTCGAGACGCCGGACGACCTGCCAGTCGAGCCGCTGGAGGATGCGCTCAGGCGCTGACGACGCTGCCATGGTCGCGCAGTGGGACGACCGGGACCGGGATGCGGTCGATGATGGTCGTGAGGAGGTCGTCGCTGTCGATGTCGTCGGACAGCGCTTCGAACGAGAGCACCAGCCGGTGGCGCAGGACGTCGAGCGCCATGTCGAGCACGTCCTCCGGGAGCGCGTAGTCGCGACCGCGGACGAACGCGAGGGCACGCGCCGTGAGGATCAGGTTGATCGACGCACGCGGGCTGGCGCCGAAGGTGATGTAGCGACGCAGCTCGCCGAGACCGTGCGCCTCCGGCTCACGCGTCGCCGTCGCGAGCCGGACGGCGTATTCCATCAACGCCGGGTCGACGAAGACGCGGTCGGCGGCACGCTGCATCTCGATCAGCGACTGGGTCGACAACACCTCGTGCGCCTTCGGGACGGTGCCGGTCATGCGCTCGACGATGACGAACTCCTCGGTCGGACTGGGGTAGCCCACGACGACCTTCAGCATGAACCGGTCGATCTGGGCCTCGGGCAGCGCGTACGTCCCCTCGGTCTCGATCGGGTTCTGGGTCGCCAGTACGAGGAACGGATCGGGCACCTTGTACGACTCCTTGCCGATCGTGACCTGACGTTCCTGCATGACCTCCAGGAGCGCGCTCTGGACCTTGGCCGGGGCGCGGTTGATCTCGTCGGCGAGGAGGAGATTCGCGAACACCGGCCCGAGCGTCGTCCCGAAGTCGCCCGTCCTCTGGTTGTAGATGCGGGTGCCGACGAGGTCCGCCGGGACGAGGTCAGGCGTGAACTGGATCCGTTTGAACTCGCCGCCGATAGCCTCGGCCACTGTCCGGATGGCCATCGTCTTGGCCAGGCCGGGCACGCCTTCGACGAGGATGTGACCGCGGGCGAGGAGCGCCACGATGAGTCGCTCGAGCAGGTGATCCTGCCCGACGATCACCTTCTTGACCTCGTACAGCAGCCGCTCCATCGGGGCGGCTCCGTCCTGGCTGGCTGACTGGTCCACGCGTCGATCCCCTGTGCTACGGATGTGGCGGGCGATGGCGTCAGTAGGGCGGCAGCCCGGCAGCGCCTCCCGCGACGTCGATCGGTACGGCCAGGCCGATGCCGATGAAGACGTCGTCGTTGGTGGGATTGAGCAGTGCCGTGACGATGCCGATGACATGCCCCTCTCTATCGAGTAACGGTCCACCGGAGTTGCCCGGATTGACTGCGGCATCGATCTGGATCAAGCCGCGCAACACGACGCCGTTCTCCTCGAGCTGGAAGGAGCGACCGAGTCCGGAGATGACGCCCTCGCTCATCGAGGCGGTCAGCCCGAAGGGGCTGCCGACCGCGTAGGCCTCGCTCCCCTCGCGGACACCGTTCGGGTCGCCCAGGGTCGCCGGCACGATCTCGGCCGGTGGGATCGCCGCGCGCAGCACCGCGATGTCGTTGGACGGGTCACGGGCCATGATCTCGGCCGCGGATCGGGTGCCGTCGGCGAACGTCACGGCGATGTCCGTGGCGTCACCGACGACATGCAGGCTGGTCAGGATGTCGCCCGCCAGGTTGATCACGACCCCGCTGCCGACACCCTCGTCTTCGTTCCCGCCGTTCGCCGCCGGCCGTTCGATCTCGACGAGCACGACCGATGGTCGAACGGAGGCGTACACGAGCTCGGAGAAGGCGGGCGGCGGCGTCATCGAGGCGAGGGCCTCGCTGACGCGTGTGTCGACGTCCTCGCGCGTCAGCGGCGGCGGCCCAGCGAACAGGACGTTGTACGCGACCACGGCACCGAGGGCGGCGACGGCGCCGACGACGTACGGTACCGACCGACCAAGTCGGCGGATCCGTCGCGGCGCTTCTCCCGATGGGGGCCCTGTCATCTCGTCCCACCCCTGCGGCCTGACCGCAGTCTAGCGCGAGGTCATCGATGGGCCGGGTTCGAGCCCCCGCAGGTTCGGTCGAGACGAGTCCGTGGGGTCAGCGAGCCGCGGCCACCGGCACACCACGAGGTCGGCGCTCACCTGCCCCAGGCATGCCCGACCGAGCGACCGTATCCGGGGGCGACGGCTGTGCCACCACGACGACGATCGTCCCGCGAGCGTGCCCCTGTGCCACGTGTTCTATGGCGTCGCGGGTCCGCTCGAGCGGGAAGGTCCCACCGATGACCGGGGTGATCTTCCCAGCTTCGACGAGCGCCTTAAGGACCTGGAGGTCGGTCGAGTTCTGGGTCTTCAGCGACGGTCCGGCCTGTTGGCGCACGAACATCGACACGATGGCGGTCCTGATCGTCCGGCCAAGCTTGCCGCCAGCGTGGCCACCGCCGTTAGAGATCAGCTTCCCGTGCGGCTTGAGGGCTCGCCTCGTCTCGGACATGGAGTGGTTCCCGACGTTGTCGAGGATGAGGTCGTAGCGCTGTCCACCCTTCGTGAAGTCTTTGGTGGTGTAGTCGATGACATGGTCGGCTCCGATCGATCTGACCAGGTCGACGTTCCTCGTGCTGGTCACGCCCGTCACCTCGGCGCCGAACGCCTTGGCGATCTGCACGCCGAACGAGCCGACCCCTCCCGAAGCCCCGTTGATGAGGACCTTCTGACCCGGCTGGACGCGTCCGTCATCGCGCAGGAGCTGGAGCGCCGTCGTCGCTGACACGCCCACTGCGGCCGCTTGCTCGAAGGTGAGATCGGCCGGCTTCAGTGCGAGATGATCCTCTGCGGCCAGGACGTACTCCGCGAAGGCGCCGCTGGCCCAACCGAACACCTCGTCCCCGCGCTTGAGCCCCTGCACACCCTTGCCCACTGCCTCGACAGTCCCCGCCAGGTCCGTGCCCGGAATGGGTTGCTTCGGCTTGCGCAGCCCGGTGGCGAAACGCATGACGAACGGATCGCCGGTCATGAGGATCCAGTCACCGACGTGGATCGATGCCGCGTGGACACGGACCAGGACCTCGCCGTCGCCGATCTCGGGCTTGTCGATATCGCGTGCTTGCAGGACGGCGGGTGAACCGTAGCTGTCTTGAACGATCGCCCTCATCTTGTCGCTCCTTGGCTTTACGATGTAAACCTGACACCGTAAACCATACGGTGTATAGTCGGCGATGTCAACCGCGTCCATATCCGCGAGACTGATCGTCCGGAGGAGTCGATGACCACGCAGACCGACGACACCACCCAGCGGCGTGTCCCACTGACCCGCGCTCGGGTCCTGGCGACTGCGGTCGCGCGGGCCGATGACGGCGGTCTCGAGGCCCTCTCCATGCGCAAGCTGGGCCAGGAGCTCGGTGTCGAGGCGATGGCGCTCTATCACCACTTCGCGAACAAGGACGACCTCGTGGACGGGATGGTCGATCTGGTCTTCGCCGAGATCGATCTGCCTGACTCCGGACCAGACTGGAGAACGGCCATGCGCCGGCGGGCGCTGTCGGTGCGCGACGCGCTGTTACACCACCGCTGGGCGATCGGCTTGATGGAGTCGCGTCGCGCGCCCGGTCCGGCGAACCTGCGACACCACGACGCGGTGATCGGCAGCCTTCGCGCGGGCGGCTTCGACATCGCGATGGCCGCCCACGCCTACTCGCTGCTGGACAGCTACATCTACGGCTTCGCGCTCACGAAGTTGAATCTCCCCTTCCAGTCCTCGGAGGAGGTCGGCGATGTCGCCGAGGCCATGCTCGCGCCGTTTCCGGCAGGCGAGTACCCACATCTCCTCGAGATCCTGACCGACCACGTCATGCAGCCGGGGTACGACTACGGCGACGAGTTCGAGCTCGGGTTGGACCTCATCCTCGGCGCCCTCGAGCGGATACCTAGCGAAGGTTGACCTCGCTGGGTCCTTCGGCCATGCGGTGGGCGGTCCCAACCGGGCCGAGGTCGTGGCCTGAGCCGTCGAGCTGGCACGTGACCCGTCTTCGAGGCCGCCCGTGGCACGCGCCAGTACGAATTGGTCATGGTTGAAGGCGCACGTCCTTCGTACGGTGCCCGATAGCACCATGCCATCGCGCATCGATCCCCGAGCCGTCTTCGGCGTGCTCGCCCACGTCCCTCGGCGAGCAGGTTTCCGCGCGCTCGTCGTCATACCGGCGGTCGCTGTCATCGTGGCCATGGCCATCGTCGTCTCGAACCGCGTCGCCGACGAGCTCCGCGAGAGCGCGAAGGAGTCGGCCATCCAGAACATCGAGGCCATCGTGCGTGGCTATGTCGATCCAGACCTCGACGAGACGAGCCTCGACCTCGATGCTCCCCGCGACGCGGATGTTGATCCCCAACTGGAACGCCTGACCCTGTCCGGCGAGATCCGCCGCGTCAACGTCTGGTCGCGCGACGGGCGGATCGTCTATTCGAGCTCGCCCGAACTCCGCGGTGAGCGCTTTTCGATCGGACCGTTGCTCGCGAGTGCGTACGCGGGTGACGGCGTGGCGCGGTACATCGACACCGACCCCGCGAACGCATCTGGCGAGGCACGCCCCGGCGCAGGGTCGCTCGCCAACGGCCGCTATCTCGAGCTGTTCGTCCCGATCCGAGGCATGGTCGACGGCAATCCCATCGGCGTCTACGACGTCTACCAGGACGCGCAGCGTATCGAGCAGCGCATCGCCGCGACTCGCCTGGGTGTGTTCATCGTCGCGCTCATCGCGGCGAGCCTGTTGACGGCGCTCATCGTGTTGTCGTTCGGCGGCGCCTCGAGGGTCCTGGCTCGGCAGAATCGCCAGTTGCAGGAGCAGGCCGCGACCGAACGGCTGCTGCTCGTCGACCTGCAACGGAGCGAGGAGCGTTTCCGCTCGCTGGTGCGGAACGCCTCGGATGGCGTGATCGTCCTGGGTGCCGACGGCCTGATCCGGTATGAGAGTCCGGCGGTCGAACGGATCCTGGGCCGGACGGACGCCGAGAGGGTCGGGCGCCCGGCGACCACCGATGTCCACGCCGATGATCGAGCCACCGTCCAGCGGCGTCTTGCCGAGGTCGCCGGCGCAAGCGGCTCCGAGGCCACCTTCGAGTTCCGTGCGCATCACGCCGATGACACGTGGCGGACGCTCGAAGCCATCGCCAAGAACCTGCTCGATGACCCGGCGGTCGGCGGCGTCGTCGTGAACTACCGCGACATCACGGAGCGCAAGACACTCGAGGAGCAGCTCCGCCATCAGGCCTTTCACGACGTGCTCACGGGCCTGGCGAACCGGTCGCTCTTCCGGGACCGCCTCGGTCACGCCCTCGCGCGGGCGGCTCGCGGGGCAAGCCCCACCGCCGTCCTATACCTCGATATCGACGATTTCAAGTCGGTCAACGATCGGTTCGGACATGCGGAGGGCGACCGACTCCTTGTCGCCGTCGGTCAGCGCCTGCAGCTGGCCACCCGCGCCGGCGACACGGTGGCGCGACTGGGTGGCGACGAGTTCGCGGTGATCGTGGAGGAAACGGATCCCATCGAGGCGCGCCATGCGGCAGATCGGATCCTCGAGGTCCTGGCCGCGCCGTTCGACCTCGACGGGCGGCAGACGACGGTCCGGGCAAGCGTCGGTATCGCCAGCCAGGCGATCGATGGCGCCGACGCCGACGAGTTGCTGCGGCGCGCCGACATCGCGATGTACGCGGCGAAGTCCCGCGGTGGCGATGGCCATGCGACGTACGAGGCGCGCCTGTACGAGGCGACGGTCGCCCGGATGGAGACCAAGGCGGATCTGCAGGGGGCGCTCGAGCGCGGTGAGCTCGGCGTCGCGTACCAGCCGATCGTCGACATCGGCACGGGCGCAGTCACGGGGACCGAGGCATTGATGCGCTGGCGGCATCCGGAGCGCGGCCTGATCCCGCCGTCGGACTTCATCCCGCTGGCGGAGGAGAACGGGCTGATCCTCGAGCTCGGCCGATGGATCCTCGAGACCGCCTGTCACCAGACGAGGGCCTGGCAGGTCGAAGCCGGCCGCCCGGACCTGACGGTGAGCGTCAATCTATCCGGCCGCCAGATCGCCGATGGCGACCTCGTCGGCGACGTTGCCCGGGCGCTCGGGTCGTCCGGCCTCGATCCGGCGTGCCTGACATTGGAGATCACCGAGAGTGTCCTGGTCCGGGACATCGAGGCGACCGTGGCGGCGTTCCGCGCGCTCAAGAGCCTGGGCATCAGGTTGGCCATCGACGATTTCGGGACGGGCTATTCGTCGCTGAGCTACCTGCGGCAGTTCCCGATCGACATCCTCAAGATCGATCAGTCCTTCGTGGCCAGTCTCGACGAGGGCGCCGACTCGAGCGCGCTGGTGCGCTCCATCCTCAATCTGAGCACGACGCTTCGCCTCGAAACGGTCGCCGAGGGGATCGAGACGGCCGAACAGCGGTCGGCGCTCGAATCGCTCGGCGCGAACCATGGTCAGGGCTACTTGTTCGCCCGACCGATGAGCTCGGCGGATCTGGGCAGCCTGTTGGCCGTCGGCGCGGCGGCCGTCCCCGACGCCGGACCGACCGGCGGCACACCCCCGCCATCCACCCCGCCATCACGCCGGCGCGCCGCAGCGCTGCGAGCGAGCCACCGCCGTTCCACCACGCATCGCGAGGTTCGACGATGACGCCCACCACGCAAGCTCCCGCCCGCACGGCGCCACCGCCACGGATGCTGCTCCTCGGTCTCGTCGTCGCGGCGATCGCCGCGGCAGCCCTGCTGGTCGCGTTGCGGCCGGCCGCATCCACCCCGCCGCGGACGATCGCCCTCGAGACCCTCAACGCTTCCGGCGTCATCGGTGCCGTGACGTTCACCGACCTCGGTGGCCGCACGCGCGTGGATGTCATGGTCGAGCCTGCGGGCAATCGGGACATGCCGGCCCATATCCATCCGGGAACCTGCGCCGACCTCACGCCACAACCCAAGTTCCCGCTCGAGAACGTCCGCGACGGTCGATCGACGACGGATGTCCCGGCGCCGCTCGGTGAGCTCTTTGCCGGAAACCTCGCCGTCAACATCCACAAGTCCAACGACGACCTCAAGACCTACACAGCGTGCGTGGACATCCGCTAGAGCGTCGCTTGCGTCACGCCCTCGGATCGACCGTCATCGCGGTCGCCACGGCGGGCTGTGCCCTTGCGGGTGAGGCGACTCCGAACCCATCCTCGGTCGTCGAGGTCACCATCGCGACGGCGGCCGGCGATCGGCTGGCGTTCGAACCTGACGAGGTCAGCGTGCCCTCGGCAGGCACGCTGACGATCACCTTCCGCAACGGGTCGTCGCTCGCCCACAACCTCGTGTTCACGTCGGGCATCAGCCTGTCCACGGGCTCGATCGTCGAGCCCGGCACCATCGAACGGCTATCGGTGGCGCCGCTCAGACCCGGGCGTTACCGGTTCGTGTGCACGATCCACGAGGGGATGGCAGGCTCGCTCGTCGTCGAGAGCGCGACCGCCCTCCGCTAGTCGCGACGGGAACGTCAGCGCGCAAGCCGGATATCGCCGCTGGTGCCGATGGCCTCGATATCCCAGCGCTTACCGAACGCGGGCAGACCGCCGATGAAGACGCGACCGATCGCCTCGGGTAGGTGCGGGTCCAGGACCAGTGCGCCATCGACCGCGTCCAGCCCGAGCATCGCTCGAACGAGCGCGACCGGTGTCCCGGTCGCCCACGCCTGCGGGCTGCAGGCCGTCGGGTAGGGGATCGGGAACCGGCCGACCGAGCGCTCGTACCCCGAGAAGGCCTCTGGCAGCCGGTAGCCGGAGAACGCCGCGGCCTCGAGCAATGGCATCGCGATCCGGTTCACCTCGTCCTGGAACCCGTAGCGAGCGAGGCCCATGGCGATGATCGAGTTGTCGTGCGGCCACACCGTCCCTAGGTGGTAGCCGATCGGGTTGTAGCCGCGGTCGTCGGTCGAGAGCGTGCGAACGCCCCAACCCGAGTGGAGCGCATCGGACATCAGGTGGCCCGCGATAGCCCCGGCTCGTTCGACCGGCACGATGCCGGTCCACAGCAACTGGCCGATGTTCGAGGTCATCGAATCGATCTTGCGCTTGTCGCCGTCGAGCCCGATCGCGTAGAAGCCGCCCCGCTCGTCGATCCAGAAGTCGCGGTCGAAGCGCTCCTGCAGCGCTCGGGCCTCGGCCCGCAACCGCGTCGCGAGCGCGGGATCGGAGAGTGGGCCGTCGGCGAGCTCGGCCAGTCGCTGCTTGGCGTCGTACACGTAGCCCTGGATCTCGCAGGTCGCGATCGGCAGTGGCGGGATCGTCCCGTCAGCGAACTGGATCCCATCCCACGAATCCCGCCAGCACTGGTTTCCGAGGCCCTGCGATGAGCGCGTCGCGTATTCGACGTACCCGTCGCCGTCGCGATCGCCGTGCTCGTCGATCCAGCGCAGGGCGGCGAGCGCGTTGTCCCGCAGCGAGGCGACGAACTCGTCGTCTTGCGTCCAGCGCCAGTACTCGGAGAGCAACGTCAGCCACAGGATCGTCGCATCCGCGGTGCCGTAGTACGGGCTGTGCGGCTTGAGCTCCAGCCGGGTCAGCTCACCGGCTCGCAGCTCGTGCGGGATCTTGCCCGGCTCCTCATCGCGAAAGTCGTCCATCTTGGTGCCCTGAAGCGTGCCTAGGGCGATCAATGCGCCGCGCGCGATCCGGGGGCCAAAGGCCGCCAACTGGTACGCCGTCAGGAGCGTGTCACGGCCGAACAGCGTGAGGAACCACGGCAGCCCGGCGGCCGGGAGCACGATGTTCTCGTGCGGGGTCTTCACCTCGATGCGAAGGGCCAGGATGTCGCGAGCGCTCTTGGCGATCACGTCGGCCAGGAGCTGTGAGTCCGACTCGAACCTCGGGATCTGGGCCAGCCACTTGCTGACCGGATCGTCGCCCTCGGGAGCGAACGCCTCCCCGAAGTCGCGATGCATCGGCTGGATCTCGTTGGGTCCGAGCCGCAGCGGTACGTGCACGTCGCACGTCCACTCGCCACGAGGGGGCAGGGCAAGATCCCAGACGAAGTCGTCGCCCTCGAGTCGGTCAGGCGGCGTCGAGACCTCGACCACGGTCTCGGCATCGAAACCCTCGTTCGCATAGCGGAAGGCGAGCCGGGCGCCGTCAGGAGCGTGATCGCGGACGATCTGCGCCGATCGGTCGCGCACGACGTCCTTGACCTCGAAGAGGTCCGCGAAGTCGGTGCCTACGGCGAGTCGCAGCTCGACGTTGACCGGCTTCTCCACGTAGTTGCTGACCTCGATGCGCTCGTGAAGACCGTCGCCCACGAACCGCAGTCGCCGGATGCCGAGCGTGTTCGGTGCGAGACCTGCCATCTGCGGGTTCGTCAGGAAGAAGGCCGCTGAGTAGTGGTCGACGGTGCCCGATCGAAGGGCGAGCAGTCGTTCCCCATCGACCGTTAGGAGCCACTGATCCAGGAACCGCGTGTCGGCGTGGATCAAGCCCCCGATCGAGCCCGTCGTGACATCACCGACGGCGTCCGAGTAGAGGAACGTCCGCCCCTCGAGGATCGCGATGGCGTTCGGGCCCAGCTCGGGCGGCAGGTTCCGACGCTTGGGGCTGGGGATGCTCCGGTCGACGGTCGAGCCGGGCATCGGATCGGCGGGGGTGGCCCGCTTGACGACGGTCTCAGAGATCTGCGCCATGGTCGTCACGTCCCCTGTGACTAGCCGACGTCAGGGCGATGGACGAACCCGTCGAGCCCACGGCGACCCCCACTGACGCATCGGTGAGCGAAGGCTCGCGTATCGCGTCGGCGACGACAAGGAAGCGCACACCACCAAGTGGTCGCCCGATCGACGGGCTTGGTGATGCCCCAGCTGGCGTACCTGACGGCTGCGACGTACCGGGCACGTTCAAGGAGATCCGGCGCTTGACGTCCAGGCGACTATACATATACTCATACACATCTACGTATCCGATCAAGAGCGTTACGATGAAGCCGTGCCGAACAAGACCATCTACGTCTCCGAAGGCGACCTCAGGCTCTATCAGCGGGCACAGGAGCTGGCGGGGGGCAACCTCTCCTCCGCGATCGCTTCAGCCCTCCGCCGCTTCGTCGACCTCCAGGAGGGTCTCAAGGAGGGCTTCGACGACATCGTCGTCCGCGTGGGCGTCGGCGGCGGGCGTAAGGTCCGGTTCACCGGCGTCCTGGTCGGGGAGTGGCTGGACAGCCGCACCAAGCGCGCCGAGCACTACCGAGTTTGGCGCGGCCGCACCGGCAAGTACGTCCTCCACGTGGAACGCCAGCCGGATTTCTGGATGGTCGATGCCGAGGGCAACCCTGCCGGTTGGCGCGGCCACTTGGGC
This sequence comes from uncultured Chloroflexia bacterium, assembly GCA_963831715.1. Taxonomy (GTDB): domain Bacteria; phylum Chloroflexota; class Limnocylindria; order Limnocylindrales; family CSP1-4; genus SPCO01. The sequence goes on from CAWHRB010000002.1 coordinate 592,449, forward strand.
ATCGGCGACGTCCGGTACGGCAGCGCCCCCAAGGAGTCCACGATCGAGGTCGTCGCGACCGTCGACGATCTCCTTCTCATGGTCCCGCCTGAGCTCTACGACATGGTCGCGCGCTCCGCGCGCCTGCCGACCGTGGAGGAGCTCGACATCTGAGCCGGGGCTCCGCCCGGCAAACCCGGGAGGTGCCCAATGACCACGCTGACGCCGGTGGCCGCGCGCAACGCGCAGCCGCAGCCGACCCCCACGCTCGCCATCGAGGCCCGCGGCCTGAAGAAGGCCTACGGCAAGGAGGTCGCCCTCGACGGCATCGATCTCGAGGTCCCCGCGGGCTCCGTGTTCGCCCTGCTCGGCCCGAACGGCGCCGGCAAGACGACGGCGATCCACATCCTCGCGACGCTGATCTCGGCCGATTCGGGCGAGGCCCGGGTGGCCGGGTTCGACACCGCGCGCGAAGCCGATAAGGTGCGGCATTCGATCGCCCTGACCGGCCAGATCTCCGCGGTCGACGGCCAGTTCACCGGCGAGGAGAACCTGCGCCTGATGGCGGACCTGCTCCACCTCGGTCGCGAAGCGGGCAAGCGCCGCGTCCAGGAGCTGCTGGATCGGTTCGACCTCGCAGCCGACGCGGGCCGGCCGGCGATGACGTACTCGGGCGGGATGCGCCGACGGCTCGACCTCGCGATGACCCTCGTGGGGAACCCGCGGATCATCTTCCTCGACGAGCCGACGACCGGGCTCGATCCGCGCAGCCGCCGAGTCATGTGGGATGTGGTGCGGGCGCTCGTCGCCGACGGCGTCACGATCTTCCTGACGACGCAGTACCTCGAAGAGGCCGACCGGCTGGCCGACCGGATCGCGCTGCTCGACGGCGGCCGCGTCGTGGCCCAGGGGACGCCGGCCGAGCTCAAGCGGCTCGTGCACGGCGGGAGCGTCCGGCTCGAGTTCGGCGACGAAGGGTCGTTGGACCGCGCCGCCGCGGTCCTTGGCGACGGGTCGCGCGACGAGCAGGGGCTCGCCCTGGAGGTGCCCAGCGACGGCGGCGTGCGCTCGTTGCGGGCGCTGCTCGACCGGCTGGATGCCGCCTCGATCGAGGTCGACGCCCTGTCGGTCCGATCCGCCGACCTCGACGACGTCTTCCTCTCGCTCACCGGCCGGCGCGACGGAGCCGAGCCCCCGGTGGCCCAGACCCTGCCCCCGAAGGAGGTCGCCCGATGATCGCCTACCCCGTCATCGACTCGATGACGATGCTGCGCCGCAGCCTCCGCCGGATGCGCCGCTACCCATCGCTCACGTTCTTCATCGCGGTGCTGCCCGTCGTGTTCCTCGTGCTGTTCGTGTACGTGCTGGGCGGCGCGATGGGGGCGGGGCTCGGCGCGCCGGCGCCCGGCGACGGCCGCGACGCCTACCTCGCGTACCTGATGCCCGGGATCCTGGTGGCCACGGTGGCCGGCGCGGGGACGGGGACGGCGATCTCGGTGGCGATGGACATGACCAACGGGATCATCGCCCGCTTCCGGACGATGGCGATCGCCCGGGTGTCGGTGCTTACGGGCCACGTGCTCGGCACCGTCATCCAGGTGATGCTCGCGTCGCTGATCGTGCTCGTGATCGCCGTGGCGATCGGGTTCCGCCCCACGGCCGAGCCCCTCGCGTGGCTCGCGGCGGCCGGGCTGCTCGTGCTCACGACGGTGGCCATCGCGTGGCTCTCGGTCGCGATGGGACTCGTGACGGACAGCGTCGAGACGGCGAGCAACCTGCCCCAGGTGTTCCTGCTGTTCCTGTTCCTGAGCTCGGCGTTCGTCCCGATCGAGACGCTGCCCGAGCCGCTGCGAACCTTCGTCCAATACCAGCCGTTCACGCCCATCATCGAGACGGTGCGTGGGCTGCTCTACGGGACGGAGATCGGCACGCAGGGCGTGGTCGCGGTGGCGTGGTGCGTCGTGTTCGCCGTCATCGGGTACCTCTGGGCCACGCGGCTCTACGGACGCGACTTCCGCGCGCCGGCCTAGGCCTCACGGAGATTCGAATCCTGGGATGTGTCCTCCGACATCCCGAGCTCATCGACGAGCGACCTGGCGAAGGTTGCCGTCAGATGGTGGTGGTCGCGGTAGGCCAGCATCGACCCCACGACCGGCGGGCAAGGATCGGTCGGGCAGGTCACCGCCGACAGGTCGGCGCCGCGGCAGCACGACCCCGAACACGAACAAAAAGGCCCCGATGAGTACGATCGCGCGACCCACGATCGCCCGACGGCTCGGGGTTGGCTGGGCCGTCGCTCCGCCCGGCGTGCTCGCGCTCGTCTCGGGGGATCCAGCGTCCGGCATGGCGGAATAACCATAGCGCGCGCAGATCTGCCCGCCTCGTGTCGAAGGGGCGCCGGTCGATGGATCGTGCTCGGACTCCGCAGTTCCAGAACTAGGCCAGGAACCCGTCGACCACGGCCGCGGTCTCGTCCGGCTGCTCGAGTTGTGGGAGATCCCCGGCGTGCGCGATCGTGATCCGTTCCAGATGGCCGTTCGCCGTGACGAGCGCCTCCGCGGCCGCGGGGTCGGTGAAGCGGGGATGGTCCCCGAAGACGAGGAGCGTCGGGTTCGCGAGCCGCTTGTAGGCGCCCTCCGCCCGGGGGTCATCGAGCAACCCGGAGACGAACGCCAACGGAGCTCGAAAGGCGCCCGGCTGCTGGCAAGTCCGCCAACAATACCGCTCGTACTCCCGCGGGACCTGCTCTGGATCCGCGAAGATCTGCCGGAGGAACCAGCGGATCACCTGGCGCCGAGCAAGCACCTCGAACAGCAGGCGACCGATCCCCGTCAGGCGAAGAAACCGGTAGATGGTCCGGGAGATTCTGCCGCCACTGCCCTTGAATCGGCCGAATCCGGTCGGACTGATGAGGACGATCCGGCCGAAGCGCTGCGGATCCTCCGCGGCGGAGGCGGCGACATACTGCCCGGGCAGCGAGAGCGCGACGACATCCATGGAGGTCTCGCCGGGCTGCAGGGCGGCCGACCGGATGCGCTCGAGTTGCTCGCCGTAGAGTGCCCAGCCGTAGGGCGCATCGGGCCGATCCGATGTGCCGAATCCCAGCCAGTCGACCAGCACGACTCGTCGGTGCTCGGCCAGCCGTGACGCCAGCGGAGCGAGCTCGATCCCGGAACCGGCTGCGTTGAAGCTGTGCAGGAGTAGGACCGTCCGACCCTCGCCCAGCCGGTAGCCGGCGACTCGGCCGGCGGCAGTCTCCAGATCAAACGGGACCCCCGCTACGGGCGAGGGCAAGGGGATCAACACGCCCGTGCCCTTAGCGCTTCGATCAGCTCGCCAAGCCCTCGCGGATCCGCGACCCAGCCGTCCGCACCGAGATCGAGTGCCACTCGTTCGTCCGGAACCGCGTTTCCGCCTACCAGGCGCGGAACCGACGGCCGTTCACGACGCGCGGCGGCCAGGAGGCGTCCGGCTGCGGGACGACGCTCGATATCGACCACACTCACGACGACCGCTGCGAGAGGTCCCGCATCTCGCATCGCAGCGGCGAGCGACACGGTCGGCGTGTCGGGGCCCAGGTTGAGGACCTCATATCCGGCATCGGTCAGGATGTCGGCGAGCATCGCGACCCCCAGCCCGTGACGCTCTCCGGGAGGCATCGCGACGATGACGACGCCTTTCTTGCGGCCAGGGTGCACGAACCGGGGGCCGAGACGTCCGATCAGCGTCGTGGCCACACTGCTCGCGAGATGCTCCTGGTCGACCGAGATGCCATCCGATGCCCACAGCGCCCCGATGGCGTGCAGCGACGGCGCGAGGACGCGGACGTAAATCTCGCCTGGCTCGAGGCCCGAGGCCATTGCAGCCTCGACGACCTGCCAGCTACCGGCGACGTCGCCGCTGAGCATCCGCGCCCGCAGCCGCTCCTGCCAAGTCGATACCCGTGGGTGGCTACCCCCGCGGCGGCGGCGACCACGGGCGGGCGTTGTCGTGGCGCCCGCGAGATCGGCAGGGTCGACCATCCACGTGCCGCCGATCTTCCGGGCCGGCAGGATGCCCAGCCGGACGCGACGGTAGATCGTCATGTAGTGGACGCCGAGACGATCGGCCGCCTCGAGCAGGCTGAGATGGCCGGAAGCGTCTGACGGGATCAACGCGCCAGCGTCCCCGCGAACACCCGCCCCGCGAGGGTCGACTTCGCGACCAGGTTGAGCATGAAGTAGGCCCTCTCGCCGAAGACGTACGACTTCCACCGACCGACCCGCCGGTACTGGAGCCACAGGTTAAGCGCGAAGATGTCGAGCGTCGCCGTCACCGGCAGCGCGCGAAGGCGGTGGCAAAGGGGAGGCCGGCGACCGCCTGACGGCATGGACAAGGCCGAGCCCGATATCGCACCGCCACGCTGACGCGGCCCGTGACGCAGGGTGCTCGACAGTCGGCGGGGAATGAGTCGGTCGGTGGCGATCACAAGGGAGTCCTATATGAGACGAGGGTGGGCCTGCAGGAGACAGGCCACACCCTCGGGTGGGATCGGTGGTAGTCGAGGCTCAGTCGGTCGGCGGCAAGATGACCTTGTCAATGACGTGGATGACGCCATTCGACGCCATCACGTCGGGAGTCACGACCTTCGCGCTGTCGTTCAAGTAGACCACGCCGTCTTTGACGGCGATAGCGATCGGCGAGCCCTCGACCGAATCGGCGGAGGTGAGGCCGACGATCTGATCGGATGGCACGGCCCCCGAGACGACGTGGTACAGCAGCACCTCCTTGAGCGCTTCCTTGTCGGCGAGCAGCCCCTCGAGCGTGCCGGCTGGGAGGGCCGCAAAGGCCTCGTCAGTCGGCGCGAGCACGGTGTAGGGACCCTCGCCCTGGAGCGTCTCCACGAGCCCGGCGGCCTTGACGGCGGTCAGGAGGGTGGAAAAGGAGCCTGCCTCGGTGGCAGTCTGGACGATGTCCTTGGCCATGGCGGCTGCCGAAGCCGAAGGCGCGGCGCTTGGGGATGCGGCGGACGTGGCTGCCGGGCTCGGCGTCGACGCGTCGGTGGTCGACGCGCTCGGCGATGCAGCGGCGGAGCAGGCCGCGATCGCGATCGCGAGCGCTGGCACGAGGAGGGCGATGGATCGTTTCATGACTTGTGACTTCCCTTCGGGCTTGGATTGGATGTGATGTCGGGCCTGGTTGACTCGAACAATCGAAGTATTTAGCACTAAATCGAATCTGTCAACCAAGGGCGGGTGGACTCGACGATGAGGTGTCAAGGCTGGGCGGGCTTGCGAGGTGCTCGACGCCGGCTGGGTCGACCGCACTAGCACCGGTCGGCCCGCTCCCGCGCGGCGCGCGTCGATCCGTTACGGGCCAGGACCGTCGCCGACGACGGGCAGCGCAGCCCCGAGCTCATCGACGAGCGACCTGGCGAAGGTTGCCGTCAGATGGTGGTGGTCGCGGTAGACCAGCATCGACCCGACGACCGGCGGGCATGGATCGGTCGGGCAGGTCACCGCCGACAGGTCCACGAGGGTCGCGCCCGTCAATCTGGCGGCCTCGGACTCGCGGCGCCCATACCGCCAGCCGAAGGCGGCCGCCCGGCTGGTGGTGCATCGCTCGATGGCCTTGCGGTGCTTGGCCAGACAAGCCGGGACATCGTGGTCCGAGCGCGGCGTGTCCACGATGATCGCGACCTTGCCGGGGACGCGCGTGATCAGGCGGGCCACCGCAGCGCCCTGCAGTTCCGGGTCGTCGTCGCGGTCCACGACCACCGGGAGCTCCTGGGCCGAGGCGACGATGACGAGGTCAGGGCGGAGAGCCACGAGGCGATCGACGACCCGCTCGCGCCACGCTTCGCACTCGGTGTATTCGCGCCTGAGCCGCGGCGACCAGATGCGCATGTCCACGAAGACGCAGCTGAACTTCATGAACGGGACGAGCCGCCAATGGCGCTGTTTGGCCAACAGCTCGATCGCTGGGAACCAGTGGGCCGCGTGGGAATCGCCGACGAGCGCCACGGTGACCGTGCCGCCCGCGTCGCCGTACACGCAGGACGGGGGCTTCGATCCGGCCAGGGAGAGGCCGCATCCGTCGGCGCGGAGCGTGTCGTCGTCCTTCCGCGCCCCCGCAAGGGACGGCCTCAGATCACGAGGCAGAGCGCCGTCGATCCGGGGCTTCGGGGACGGCGTCGAGACCGCTGTCGGACCCGGCGTCGGCGGGGTGGGAGCATCGTCCTCCAGCCCCGACGACGCGCTCGCGCTCGACGGCGGCACTGCGGGATCGCCGAGAGCCGCCGGCGAGACCTCGTTGTCGGTCGAGGCTGCATCGGCATCGAGGGCTGTCGCAGCCGCCACTTCGCGATCGCCGACGACGCCGATCGCCGTCGATCCGAGGACGAGGACCAGGGCGGTGGCACCCGTCAGCGCGACGCCGCGTCCTCGACCGCGCGGCACGAGACGACCGCGACGGAACGGCTGCTCCACCAACGCCCACGTTGCTGCAGCGAGCACGATGGCGATACCCACCAACCCGACCCGCATGGCGAGGTCCTCGGCGGCTCCTTCATCGGTCGCCCACCCCAGGCCGAGCGCCATCGGCCCGAGGACCAGGATCGGCCAGTGCCACAAGTACAGCGAGTACGAGATCCGACCGAGCCACCGCAGCGGTGCCCTCGCGAGCGCGATCCATCCGGGCGATCCGATGACCCCACCGGAAGCGATCAGGGCGACCGCGCCGAGCGTCGGCAGCAACGAGGCCAGGCCCGGATAGGCCGTCGTCGGCCCGATCGCCACGAGACTCGCCCCCAGCAGCGCTGCACCGAGCCAGCCGACCGCCGCCGCGACCGCCTGCGGCAGGCGACCGAGCAGAGGTGAGCCGAGCACGAGCAAACCACCTGCGGCGAGCTGCCAGGCACGGGTCGGCAGCGAGAAGTACGCCCAGGCGCTCGAGATGTCCGTTAGCGCGCTGCACAGGATGAACGAGCCGGCGAGGACGGCGATCGAGAGGGCGGCCATCGCGAGTCGCGGACGCGCGATGCGTGCGACGGTCAACAGCAGGATGGGCCACAGGAGGTAGAACTGCTCCTCGATGGCCAGCGACCAGAAGTGGAGCATCGGCGAGGCATCGACAGGACCGAAGTAGTCGGTGGCGTCGAGGGCGAAGCGCATGTTGGCGAGCGACAGGCTGGCCGCCAGACCATCGTCGGCGATCCGCCGCAGATCCAGTGGCGACACGACGAACCGCGCCGCGACGAGGGTCGTGGCGAGCACGAGCGCGGCGGCGGGCAGGATGCGACGGGCCCGACGTGCGTAGAACCGGCCGAGGCCGATCCGTCCCGTGCGCTCATGTTCGTCCACGAGCAAGCCCGTGATCAGGAAGCCCGAAAGGACGAAGAAGACGTCGACGCCGACGAACCCGGCCTCTGCTCCCGGGATCCGGACATGGCAGAGGAGGACGAGCAGGATCGCAACGCCGCGCAGACCCTCGAGGTCCGGCCGGTACCGGGATATGTCTGTGCGTGGCGACGTCATCGTGGTCTCGGTACCCGACCTCATGTGGCTGCGTCTGCGGTGCCAGATAGATGCCGTTCACACGTCGGGGGTTTGACGGGGGCATGTTTCTCGCGCGACCCAACCACCACCCCCTTCGCGGCATCTGGACTCCCGACGGCAGCGACCGATGGCGACTTCGCGAGAAGCGAGCGCTAGGATCGGGAGGCCCGAGGGTGACGTGACTGGGCTGACAACGGCAGCGAGATCGGCAGCGTCGGCAGACGACGCGCTCGTTCGGCGCGCTCGCGCTGGCGACGCTGCGGCGTTCGGCGTCCTCGTCGACACCCGGATCGACCGCTGCTATCGCCTCGCCTGGTCGATCCTCTCCAACGATGCCGACGCTGCCGACGCAACCCAGGACGCGCTCGTCTCCGCCTGGCGACAGCTTCCACGCCTGCGTGATCCGGCGGCGTTCGATGGCTGGCTCAACCGGATCGTGGCGAATGCCGCCTTGATGACACGCCGCCACCGCGTGCGTCTGCGTGAGGTGACGGTCCAACCGGCCTACCCGGGCGATGAAGCCTCTCAGCCGGAACCGCCGCAGGATCTCCACGCCAGGACCCAGATGGACGAGATGGTCGACAACGACGCGATCGCGCGCGCCTTCGACCGCCTGCGACCGAAGGACCGGATGATTCTCGTACTGCACCACGTCGAGGAGCGCCCAGTGGCAGAGATCGCGCGGTCACTCGGGATCCCGGTCGGAACGGCCAAGTGGCGGTTGCACGCCGCTCGGACCGCGCTCGACAAGGCCATGGAGGCTGAGTCATGAACGGCCGGCCGCTGACGGACGCGCAGATCTCCCTGGCGCTCCGCGCGCATCTGCCGGAGCGCGCCCAGAGCGGTCTGGGCAGCCGGATCCTCGAGTTGGCCGAGGCCACGCCACAGCAGCGGGCGCTGCCCTCGTTCCTCGGGGCTCTCAGCGACGCGGATCCGATCACCCGCCGACGGAGCCTGCTCATCGCCGCATCCCTGCTAGTCGCGTTGGCCATCGCGAGTGCCGCGGCGGTCGGGGCATTGCGCCTCCTCGAGCGAGACCCCGTCCCGGACCTGAGCCTCGAGCCGCCGACAGACGTCGCGGCGTTCGTCCTCTCGAGCTACGAGCGACTGCCCGAGCTGCCGCCCCTCGCCATGACGTGGCGCGACGACGACGGATCGGCCAGGGGTCGCATCTATGTCGATCGGTCAGGGGCGGTCCGATTCGATCGGTTCGCGTCCGCCGATGCGACCGAGCCCTCCAGCTACACGATCCTCAGCGGCGGCCGCATCAGCGGGATGGCGCCCGTCGAGTCCGAGGCGGTCTGGGTCGAACCGGGCCATGAGGCCTTCGGGGATGACCCGCGGGTGTTCATCCGGACTGTCCTCAACTCCGAGGAAGGGCCGGGCTGCGAGATGGAGCGGGATCAGAGTGAGGCCGGCGATGGAACCGCCGGAACGGGCTGGAGCTACGTTGGCGCCGAAGTCGTTGCGGGACGCCCCACGCACCACTTCGCGTGCGTGGGCGACCAATCGGTCGATCGACCTCTGGCTCGACATCGAGACCCGGCTGATCCTGCGCACCGGAGGCAGGGAGGTCACCGAGATCGCGTTCGGCGAGCAGCCGGCAGCGCTGTTCGAGCCGCCGGAGGGTATGGCGCACATGACGAGCGAGGCGTACAGCGCCTACCTCTGCACGCGCGACGTCCAGACTGAAGTCGAAGTCGGGTTCGGGACGAGGGAATGTGCCCCACCCGAGGAACCGGAGGCGACGTCGCAACCCGAGGCGGAGGCTACGCCTGGTGCGCAGCCGGCGGGTACATACCTGCTCGAGGATCCATTCCCTGTTCGTCTCTCGATGACCGTCAGCGACGACTGGACGGCTGTTGATGAGCAACGCTTCTACCACGTCGGCGGCCTGACCCGGGACGATGGGAGCACGGGCCTCAGGCTCGTGATGGTCGACACCATCACCGAGGATGAATGCGCCAAGCGGGCAGGCGCTGTCGACGGGCGTGCCACGGTCGACGATCTGGTTGCGTTTCTCGCGGGTCAACCGTTGATCGACATTTCCGAGAACACGGACGTCACGCTCGATGGCTATCGCGGGAAGTACCTCGAGTTCACGAGGACCGCCGGTCAGATCGACTGTGGCTGGGGAGGGCTGGACGGCTGGCCGGCGAGCTCCCCGACGGCCAGCAACGAGGACGACCGGGTGTGGATCCTCGACGTGGATGGCGCCCCGCTGGTGATCGACGCATTCTCGGATCCGCAAGCCGCCGACGGTGTCAGGGCGGAGCTCCGGCAGATCGTGGAGTCGATCCAGATCGAGCCGTGATCCGGCCGTCGCGGTCTTCGCCCTTGGAGATGTCGCGGACCCAACCCCGCGCTATCGGTCGGCATCTATAGAGCGAACGCGATGACACACCGACGCACAGGAGCGATATGAAGCGCTTGTTCGGCCGTTCGGCATCGCCGAGCGCAGCAGTCGTGGCGATGGTGGTGTTCCTGGCGACCGCCTGTGCGACCGGGCAGGGCGCACCCAGCGGGGCCGCCTCGCCGACATCGCCGGTCGGCGAACCGACCCTGACGCCCACGGTCCGCCCCAGTCAGAGCGATGCGGCGAGTGGTCCATCGGCCAGACCAAGCGCGACGTCCACGCCGCTCCTGTGGACCGAGGCGAGTCTGAAGGAGGACTGGCCCGCGCCAGTCCGCACCGAGCCCGCCGGAGGCGCGATCCTCGTGCCGATCCTCTCGAAGCACGTGACCTCAGGAACTGATTGTCCCCTTGACTGCCTTGTCAGCAGCACCCCAGGCCGACACATCGATCCGTCTGGCGACACCGGATCCGATGATCTCCCATGGGTCGACATCCAGGAGGTGAGGGTCGGTACCCACGGTGCAGGATTTCACACTCACCGAATTCCCGCCCGACGTGGATCCCACCGAGCAGTGGATCGCGTACGGCGTTGTCTTTGATGACGATCGCGACGGCGTCCCCGACCGGCGGGTCGGGAAGGACAACAGGCCAGAGACAGTGGCGGGTTGGAACGAAGACTATCGGGTTTGGATCACCGACCTCCACACCGGTCGAACGGCGGTACAGATAGGCGACATGGTCGGCGAGACCTACGTAAACGCATGGTCTCATGGCCGGTTCACCTTTGGCCATGACACGACGAATGGTGGAGGCATTCAGGGCACGAGTCTGGTGAACCGGCCCCTGTACCTATGGGCTTCGGTGATCCAGGATGGTCGGGTCGTGGCCACGGACTACGCCCCCGATGTCGGGTGGCTTGATATGTCGCTTGAGACAACGAGGGTGCCCTAGGCGCAGCCAAGGTGAGCTCCGGCAGATCGTGGAGTCGATCCAGATCGAGCCGTGATCCGGCCGTCGCGGTCTTCGCCCTTGGAGATGTCGCGGACCCAACCCCGCGCTATCGGTCGGCATCTATGGAGCGAACGCGATGACACACCGACGCACAGGAGCGATATGAAGCGCTTGTTCGGCCGTTCGGCATCGCCGAGCGCAGCAGTCGTGGCGATGGTGGTGTTCCTGGCGACCGCCTGTGCGACCGGGCAGGGCGCACCCAGCGGGGCCGCCTCGCCGACATCGCCGGTCGGCGAACCGACCCTGACGCCCACGGTCCGCCCCAGTCAGAGCGATGCGGCGAGTGGTCCATCGGCCAGACCAAGCGCGACGTCCACGCCGCTCCTGTGGACCGAGGCGAGTCTGAAGGAGGACTGGCCCGCGCCAGTCCGCACCGAGCCCGCAGGAGGCGCGATCCTCGTGCCGATCCTTGTGAAGCACGAGACTCGCGCCTCCGGCGACAGCTGGACCTCAGGCCGACACATCGATCCGTCGGGCGACGCCGGATCTGATGACTTCCCGTGGGTCGACCTCCAGGAGGTGGTGCTCGCTAGAGGCACGGTAGCCTATGCACTCCCCAAGGTCCCACCCGACGTGGCCCCCACCGAGCAGTGGATCGCCTATGGCGTTGTCTTTGATGACGATCGCGACGGCGTTCCCGACCGGCGGGTCGGGAAGGACAACACGCCCGAGACAGTGGCGGACTGGTTCCACTATCGGACGTGGATCACCGATCTCCACACCGGTCAAACGACGCTACAGGGACCCGACCCTGACTACGTTGGCGAGACCCGCTTTCAAGCAATCTTTCATGGCGTCTTCTTCTTTGAGTCGGACACGCCCACTGGCACGATCGGCATGAGCCTGGTGCATCGGCCCTTCTACGTATGGGCGTCGGTGATCCAGGATGGTCGGGTCGTTGCCACGGACTACGCCCCCGATGTCGGGTGGTTTGATAAGTCGGTTGAGACCACGAGGGTGCCCTAGGCGCAGCCAAGGTGAGCTCCGGCAGATCGTGGAGTCGATCCAGATCGAGCCGTGATCCGGCCGTCGCGGTCTTCGCCCTTGGAGATGTCGCGGACCCAACCCCGCGCTATCGGTCGGCATCTATAGAGCGAACGCGATGACACACCGACGCACAGGAGCGATATGAAGCGCTTGTTCGGCCGTTCGGCATCGCCGAGCGCAGCAGTCGTGGCGATGGTGGTGTTCCTGGCGACCGCCTGTGCGACCGGGCAGGGCGCACCCAGCGGGGCCGCCTCGCCGACATCGCCGGTCGGCGAACCGACCCTGACGCCCACGGTCCGCCCCAGTCAGAGCGATGCGGCGAGTGGTCCATCGGCCAGACCAAGCGCGACGTCCACGCCGCTCCTGTGGACCGAGGCGAGTCTGAAGGAGGACTGGCCCGCGCCAGTCCGCACCGAGCCCGCCGGAGGCGCGATCCTCGTGCCGCTCCAAGATGAAGCGGACGAGGTGATCCCGGATCCCTTGGGCGACACCGGGTCCGCTGCCCATCCGTGGGTCGACATCAAGGAGCTACAGGGCGGCGGGGCGCGAATCATCATCGACCTCGCCTCGAACGTCCCGCCGCTCGTGCCGCCTAACAAGCAATGGATCGCCTATGGCGTGGTCGTCGATGACGATCGCGACGGCATCCCTGATAGGCGGTTCGGGATCGACAACATCCCTGCAACCGCGCCAGGGAAGGATCAACACCGGGCCTGGATCACGGACCTTCACACCGGTCGAACGGTGTCGGCGGTCGGACCGGGATACGGGTCTGTCGGCGACACCTACTTCGACACATTCTTCCCGGGCGAGTGGACTGGGATCGGCGTGCGGCTGGGCTTTGGCGCAGACCTGACCGGTGGAGGGCGTATCCCCGGGCTGGTCGACCCCTTCTACGTTTGGGCCTCCGTGATCGAGGATGGTCGGGTCGTGGCCACGGACCATGCCCCCGATGACGGGTGGTTGGTGGAGCCAGATCCGTGATCGCGCACACGCGTTTTCGTCGGAGTAGCGCGACCTTCAGGTCACGTAAGCCATCTCTAGGTGCCCCCTTCGCCTACAACGACCGATAGCGCGTCTCGAGCCTCGATGTCGGCAGCGTCCGCAGCCCCGGCCGGCATCCATCAACTGCACACCGCTGCCCGCATGCCCGGAGGCGCCAGATGAAGCACACGTTCGCAACCGTCCTCGTCCTGTTCGCCATCGCCGCTTGTGCGACCGGGCAAGGCGTCGCGACCGGGGCCGCTGCCCCGCCGAGTGCGGTGTCGACGCCGACGTCGAGCCCAACGGAGCCATCGCCATCGCTCAGTCGATCGCCAGCGCCATCTCCGGTGTTGTTCCCGAACGGCCCACTAGCGGCGGGCAGCCATACGATCCAGCCATTCGTGGGACCCGGCGGTCTCTGCGTGGGGCAGGCTGGCTGCACGGAAGCGGGCGCGGAGGACGACTCGATCCGTATCACGCTCACCGTTCCGGACGGCTGGTCAGGGCTCGAGTCCTCGATCATTCCCTCCGTCGAGCGCTACCTGCCACCCGGCGGCGGGGGGTTGCTCTTCGGTCGTGGCGGCTGGTTGTACACCGTCTCGCAGGTCTGTGGGGGATCCGGACCGGACGCCCCGACCGGACCGAACATCCCGACGGGTACGACCGTCGACGAGTTCGTGACGGCGCTCGTGGATCACCCTGACCTCGACGTGACGAGTCCCGTCGACGTCACCCTGGGCGGATTCTCCGGGAGGTACCTGGAGCTCCGGGCGCCCGCGAACACCACCACCGACGAGCTGGGGCCTGATCCTTCCGGGTGCAACTACTACTTCGTGTGGGAACCTGGGATCTACGCCCAGGGGCCGAACGCCCTGTGGCGCATCTGGGTCCTCGATGTGAACGGAGTCAGGGTGATCGTCCGGGCCGACAGCTTCCCTGGCACGCCCTCGGAGCTCCAGGCCCAACTCCAGGCGATCGTGGACTCGATCCAGATCGAATCCTGATCCCATGACCCTCAGGGGTCAGGCCGCGTCGCGCGTACGCTCGAGCGCGTCGAGCAACAGGTCGAGCCCGAATTCGAACTCCTTGGCGTAGTCGAAACCGAATTTCAGGACGTGCTCCACGAGGACCTCGCGGAGGTACGGATAGTCCGTCGTCGGGAGGGCCGACAGCATCGTCTCAGCCATGCCTGCGAGTTCCTCCGGGGTACCGGACGGCAGGTTCTGCTCCTGCACCGCGAACCCGTAGATATAGCTGTCCAACGCGAAGAACGCATGGATCGCCATCTCGACCGAGAACCCTGCCTGCCGAAGGCTTCCGATCACGGCTTCGGGGTGGCGTGTCCTCGTCGGGCTAAAGCCGGTTCGCGAATCGATCACCCCACTCGCCCATGGGTGGCGCGCCAGCATCTCGCGGGCCGAGATCGCCCGGCGACGCATGGCCCCCTTCCAGTCGTCGCCGCCGGTCGGCACCTCGATCTCGCCGATGACGATGTCGGCGAAGCCATCGAGGAGCTCCTCCTTGCTCGAGACGTGGTTGTACAGCGACATCGCCTCGACCCCGAGCTCGTGGCCGAGCTTGCGCATGCTCAAGGACTCGATCCCGTCCCGATCGGCGAGGTCGATGGCAGTCCGCAGGATCCGCTCCCGAGTCAGCGGCTGTCGTCCTGACCTTCTCCTGGCGCGAGTGGCCATGCGTGTCGTCCTCCGGTGCCCGCACTGTAACTCACACCGTAAGTCTGGCGCTTGACATACTTACGGCGTATGTCTAACTTACACCATACATTTACTTTGTAAGTTGAGAAGGTACCCGATGAAGGCGATCGTCCAGGACAGGTACGGCACGGCCGATATCCTGCAGCTCAAGGAGATCGACCGGCCGCCAGTCGGCGACGACGATGTGCTGGTCCGCGTCCGCGCCGCCGGGATCCATCAGGGCGATTGGCACCTGATGACCGGCCTCCCCTACATCGCGCGCCTGGGACTCGGCCTGCGGCGCCCCAGGACCAGCGTGAGGGGCATGGACGTCGCCGGGGTCGTCGAGGCGGTCGGGAAGGACGTGACGCAATTTCAGCCCGGCGACGAGGTCTTCGGCTGGTGCGAGGGTTCATTCGCCGAGTACGCGCGGGCCCCGCAGTCCCACTTCCTCCGCAAGCCCTCCGGTCTGTCGTTCGAACAGGCCGCAGTCGTGCCGATCTCCGGTATGACCGCGCTCCAGGGGCTTCGCGACGCGGGCAAGGTCCAGGCCGGCCAGCGGGTGCTGGTCATCGGCGCGGCGGGAGGGGTCGGCTCGTTCGCGGTGCAGATCGCGAAGGCGCTCGGTGGCCAGGTGACCGGCGTGTGCAGCACGACCAAGATCGAGCTGGTTCGATCGATCGGTGCAGACCACATCGTGGACTACACGCGCGAGGACTTCACCAGGTCGGCGCAGCGCTACGACCTCATCATCGATACCGCCGGCCGCCGTCCACTGCGACAGCTGCGGCGGGCCCTGAGCCCGGCGGGGACCCTGGTCCTCGTGGGTGGCGAGGGTGGCGATCGCTTGCTCGGCGGCTTCCAGCGCCACATCTGGGCGGCGTTGCTGTCGCCGTTCGTGCGCCAGCAGCTGCGCATGCTGGTCTCGGTCGAGCGCAGCGAGGACCTGGCCGTCCTCCGCGACCTCATCGATGCCGGATCGGTGACCCCGCTCATCGACCGGACCTACCCGCTCTGTGACACCGCCGAGGCGATGCGCCATCTCGCCCGGGGACATGCCGCCGGCAAGACCGTCATCTCGGTCTGAGACATCAGCCAACAAGGGAGACGAACCGATGACAGCTGTATCGACGATGGGCGCCGAGAACGGTGTCCTGCGCTGGGGTGGCCTGGCCGGGATCCTCGGCGGCGTCCTATTCATCCTCGTGTTCGTCATCGTGGGCGTGTTCGTTGGTGCGGAACCCGCCGCGCCCGCGGCGGAGGTCTCGAGGTTCCCCGACATCCGGGCGGCCCGTACGGTCGAGAACGGGCTCTACCTGGTCGTCCTGCTGCTGTGGGCCATCCACTTCGTCGCCCTGTATCGCGCACTCGGTGACAGACGCCGCGCATCTGCATTGTTCGGCAGCGTGCTTGGCATCGTGGGCCTGGCCGTGCTGGTGGTCGGAGCGCTACCCCATGCCGTGAGTGTCCCGATCTCGGACCTGTACCACGCCCCGGGTGCGACATCGGAGGACCAGGCCACGCTCGTGCTGGTGTGGCAGGCGACACAGGCCGTCTTCAATGCGCTTCTCGTCACGGGACTTGTCATCCTGCCGGCGAGCCTCGTCGCCCTCGGGGCGGCGATGCTCGGGGCTCCGGCCTTCGGCAAGGGATACGGGCGCCTGGGTGTCGCACTCGGCATCGTCGGGCTCGCGGCGGCAGGTGCGCTTCTGGCCGACCCCGTGTCGTTTGTCGCCGTGGTCGGCATCTTCGCGCTCATCGCGTTCCATCTCGTGGTGGGCTGGAAGGTCTTCGCCCTGTCGAGGTGATCTGAGGAGCATCGGCGATCCCTGGGCGGCGCCGAAATCCGAGCTTCGGGGGTGATCGATTGCTTGCTCTCACCTTCGTCGTTCCCGATGACAGAACAGCGCCAGATCCTAGCGCGGCCCAGTCGTCGCGAGGCCGAGGAGACGAGCGCCTTCGGCCATCCGCTCGTCGTACGTGACGACCGTCTCGAGATCGTCACCGATCGCCAGTGCCGTCGACAGGTGGATGGCGTCGAGTGTCCTCAGGACACGCGGCTCCAGCGTGCCTGCGGCGTCCAGGATCCGATCATCGATCGCGACCAGATCGATTCGCCGGAGTGCCTCGCGGACTGTCGCCAGCACGTCCCTCCCGAGGTGGCGTACGGCCCGCAGTGACTCCGTTCGCAGCAGGGCTGACGACACCCGGCGGCCCGCATGCTCCACAAGGAACGCGCGCAGGGCGTCGGTGCCTGGTTCCTCGACCACGAGTTTCACGAAGGCCGAGCTATCGAGGTAGACCGCGCTCAATCCGCGCGTCCTTCCTTCACCAGCGTCGACGGGGCGGCCTTTCCCTTCGGGAGCTTCGCTGGCTGAAGCTCGAGAAGATCGCCGTGTGCCCGACGCAGCGAACCCTCGCGCTCAAGGCGGGCAAGACCGTTCGGCATCGACCGCAGGAGGACGGCGACCGGGCGACCCCGGTCGGTCACCTCCACGGTCTCGCCCGCAGCCACTCGACGCAGGATCGCGCTCGCCTCCCGCCGCAGCTCTCGCACACCGACTCGTTCCATGTGCGACATGGTAGCACATTGTTGCAGCGGCGCCGTGTGTCCATCCAGATCCAGCCATTGGCAGCGCGCCAGGGCCCATGCGTGAAGGCGTCATCTATACTCGCCACCGCGCCGACATAGCTCAGCGGTAGAGCAGCTGTTTCGTAAACAGCAGGTCCGCAGTTCAAATCTGCGTGTCGGCTCCAGCTCCCAATCGCGTTCAGAATCGCCGGTGAGGCCGCGAATCTCGTCGCAGCCCGGTGCCACAACGCTGAAGACCTGCGAACTGATCGGATCCTGGGCGGCGGCAAACAGACATCCGAAGGTCGCCGAGCGTGGCCGCGGAGCTGGAGATCCGCCGCGGAGCCCGGTAGCCCTGCTGTCTCCGACACAGCTGGTCTTCGCCTCGGCTAGACCCCGCTATGCGTCCATCAGCTCCGGGCGTCGCGGAGTAGGGCCAGGGCGTTCTGAATGCCCTGCTCGAGGACCTCGTCGGCGAGCCGTTGGTCGGCCAGGGCCCGGGAGACCTGGAGCGTTCCGACCATCAGGGCGAAGACGCCGAGCGTCCGCACGCGCGCTGACAGTGGATCGTCCGGCGCTAGTCGGGCGGCAACGTCATCAGTGATCGCCACCTGGCCTTCGGTGTAGGCGCGCTTCACGGCGTCGGTTGAGCGCGCGATCTCGTCGAGGAGCGCGGCCGATGGACAGCCGCCTTCCGTGTCGTCGCGATGGTGGATCGACAGATACCCGCGAACGATCTCCTCGAGGGACTGTGCGCTGTACGTCTCGCGCTGCTCGCGGAGCTGGTCCGCGACCGTGCTCGCGACGAGGTCCTCCTTCGAGTCGAAGTGGGCATAGAAGGCGCCGTTGGTCAGGCCGGCGTCCGCCATGAGCGTCGCAACCCCGGAGCCATCGATGCCGTCGCGCTTGAGCCGACGGCCGGCCGCCTCGATGATGCGCCGCCTCGTCGCCTGCTTGTGTTCTTTGCCGTACCGGGCCATGCCCGCCTCCGAAGCTGGAAGGGCTGTCTGCCTTCCTCTTGACATCAATCATAGCACGACCGTAATATTACGACCGTCAGCCAATCAGCGCCAGGAGTCCACGATGACAACAGCCACTCTCTTCGACGCCGCGGCCTCAGAAGTCAACCATCGGGAGACCGGTTCGACCGGAGCGTCCCATGAAGAGGTGATCACGTCCTACGCCATGGCACCGGCCCGCACCATCACCGCCGGCGGCGTGACCTACACCTATCGCGAGCTCGGACCGAAGGGTGGGATCCCCGTGATCTTCTTCGTCCACCTTGCTGCGACCCTGGACAACTGGGACCCGCGCATCATCGACCCCATCGCCCAGGAAGCACCACGTCATCGCGTTCGACAACCGTGGCGTCGGCGCCTCCACCGGCCAGGTTCCCGACAGCGTCGAGGCGATGGCCGACGACGCCTACACCTTCATTCGCGCGCTCGGATTCGACAAGGTCGACATCTTCTCCTTCTCCCTCGGCGGTTTTGTCGCCCAGGCACTCGTCATGAAGCACCCGGATCTGGTCCGCAAGCTGATCCTCACCGGGACCGGACCTGCCGGAGGACAGGACATCGACAAGGTCGCCGGCATCACCTACTGGGACATGCTGCGCGCGGCCCTGACCCGGTCGGACCCGAAGGAGTTCCTGTTCTTCAACCGCAACGCCACCGGCAAGCCAGCCGCCCGCGCGTTCGTCAACCGACTCGAGGAGCGCACTGTCGACCGCGACGCCACGATCTCGGTGAAGGCGTTCCAGACGCAGCTCAAGGCGATCAAGAAATGGGGTCGCTCGGCCCCTGCCGACCTGTCGAAGGTCACCCAGCCCACCTTGATCGCCAACGGCGACAACGACCGGATGGTGCCCTCGGTGCTCTCCGAGGACATGTACCGCCGCATCCCCGGCTCCGAGCTCGTCATCTACCCCGACTCCGGCCACGGCGGCATCTTCCAGTTCCACGACAAGTTCGCCCCGGTCGCCGTCGAGTTCCTCGACCGCTGACCGCATCCGCCAAAGGAAGGCAACATGATGGCCACGACACGTCCAGCGGCGACTAAGCCCCTCGTCTCGTCGATCCTGCTGTGGATGCGCACCGATCGGCCTCGTCAGCAAGGCATGGACTACTGGAAGGGCCCGCACTCGAAGATCATCTCCGCGACGCCAGGGATGGAGGAGTATCGCCAGATCCACCTGGCAGAGAACAACCCCGGGCTGTGGCCGGCCATGAGCGGCGTCGAGACGGTCATCCCGGCCGAGCGCCGGATCGACGGGGTCGCCGAGGTCACGTTCACGTCCGCTCTCTCCCCGCTGCGGGGCCGCAAGCAGACCAGGCTCGCGTACAAGGATGAGGTGAACGTGTTCCGGCGCACCCTGCTCTACGCGGGGCTACCGAGCTCTGCCCGCTGGTACGACGTGGCAGGTCCCGGGCAGAAGTCGGGAGCCCGAAGCCTGATCTACCTCCGCCGGCGGGAAGGCGTCGGGACCAGTGCGTTTCGGAGATTCCTCAAGGACGAGCACGTTCCCGCTCTCGTCAAGACAGGTGACCTAAGGGAACTCCGAACCCAGGTCTTCATGCCCTGGATCAAGACACTTTGGAACACCCCGAACGTCGCGCACGACAACCCCACGGACCAACGGTTTCACGCCTCGCTGATCCTCGGATTCACCGATACCAACGCCCTGCGGGCGTTCTTCGGAAGCGGCGAGATAGCGACGCTCTCAGGCAAGTTGCCCGAGTTCGTTTCTGCCGTTCATGCCTACGAGGTCACCGAGGCGCTGACCTACGTAAAGGACGGCAACGTCCTCCCGAACTATCTGAGGTAACGGCGCGCGGTCCCGCGTCAAGTCTTAGATCCGGCTGCAGCTCCCGAAAGCTTGGTCCGCGTTTCGCTCCAGCCCGCGAGCTCGCCCATCGCCTCCTCGGATGGTGAGCCGGGCTCCGCGGAGTAGATGAGCACCGACAGCCCCGGATCGGCGGGCAGGTCGAGCATCTCGAAGGCGAGGGTCATGTCGCCGACGAGCGGATGGTGCATCTGCTTGGTGGCCGTGCGATGGAAGGCGACGTCGTGCGCCGCCCAGCGGACCCGGAATTCGTCGCTGCGCGTCGACAGCTGCCCGACCAGGTCGGACAGACTGCGATCATATGGGTCTCGGCCGGCCGCCGCCCGCAGAACGGCGACGGTGTCGCTGGCAGCTTTCTCCCAGTCGCGGTAGAACGTCCTCGCTCGCGGATCGAGGAACACGAACCGGGCGAAGTTGGCCGGGCGGACAGGGTCGCGGAAGACGTCCGAGAACAGCGCTTGCGCGAGATCGTTCGCGTAGAGGACATCGAGGCGACCGTTCGTCACGCAGGCCGGGAACGGGCCCATCACGTCGACGATGCGGGCGATGCTCGCGCGCACGCGCTGCGGGGTCGAACTCCGCCGTTGCGGCCGCTCCGCATTCGCGGTGCGGATGAGGTCGGTGAGGTGGGCGCGCTCGGCCTCGCCGAGCTGGAGCGCGCTGCCGATGGCGTCGAGGACCTCATCGGAGACGCCCCGCGCGACGCCGCGCTCGAGCCGGGTGTACCACTCGACGCTGATCCCGGCGCGGAGCGCGACCTCTTCGCGCCGCAGCCCGGGTACCCGCCGTTTGCGGCCATACCGCGGCACTCCGGAGCGTTCAGGGGACAGCTTCGCCCGACGCGTCGTCAGGAACTCTCGGATCTCGTCGGCGCTGCTCATGTCATTCCCACCCTACGCCCCTCATGCGCAGGCAGGGAGGCATTGGCGATACCCCGTTAACGCCTGCCTTCCTATCGGGAATGACGGGTGGTTGGATGGCCCTCACAGGGCAACACCGACCATCACATTCAAGGGGATCACCGTGGCAGAGAAGAAGATCTGGTTCATCACAGGCGCGGGACGCGGCATGGGCGTCGATATCGCCAAGGCCGCCCTCGCTTCCGGAAATGCCGTGGTCGCGACGGGTCGCAACGCGGAGGCGGTGACGAAGGCCGTCGGCGAGTTCGACGACCTGCTCGCCGTCAAGCTCGACGTCAACAGCCACGCCGACGCGCAGGCCGCCGTCCAGGCCGCCGTCGAGCGCTTCGGACGCATCGACGTGCTCGTCAACAACGCCGGCAACTTCTACGCCGGCTTCTTCGAGGAGCTGACCCCGGAGCAGATGGAGAGCCAGCTCATGACCACCCTCGTCGGCCCGATGAACGTCACCCGCGCGGTCCTGCCCGACATGCGCCGG
Organism: uncultured Chloroflexia bacterium; assembly: GCA_963831715.1. Classification (GTDB taxonomy): domain Bacteria; phylum Chloroflexota; class Limnocylindria; order Limnocylindrales; family CSP1-4; genus SPCO01. The sequence continues at coordinate 613,810 of CAWHRB010000002.1, forward strand.
CAGCGCTCGGGTCACGTCATCACGATCTCGTCGAGCGCGGGCCTCACCGGCTTCGAGTTCGGGACTGCCTACGCGGCGTCCAAGTTCGGCGTCGAGGGTTGGATGGAGTCGCTGCGGCCGGAAGTCGCGCCGTTCGGCATTCACACCACCATCGTCAATCCCGGCTACTTCCGCACAGAACTCCTCACGCCGCAGTCGACAACGTACGCTGAGACGGCGATCGACGATTACGCCGAGCGCCGGGCCGTGCTGATCGGGGCCTGGACCGCCCAGGACGGCCAGCAGTCGGGGGACCCGGCCAAGCTCGCCCAGGCACTCTTGACGATCGCAAGCGAGGAGCCGCCGCGGCGGCGGTTTATCGCCGGTGCCGACTCGATCGCCTCGACCGAGCAGAAGGTCGCCGATCTGCAGGCCGACATCGACCTCAACCGCGAGCGGTTCGTCTCGCTCGACGTGACGGAGGCCTGACCATGGCGCGCCCGAACTGAACGGAGCATGCGTGCGGCGGACATCCAAGCTCCTGCCGAGATCCCGTCGAGGACGAATGTCAAACTACGCTCGATCGGCAGCGTGGGGATGGCTCGAGCCGCCCCGCGATCGGTGGGGGCGTCGTTGTCTAGCATGTACGCGATGCCTTCGTGTTGGTCGGCAAGGAGCAGGCGCCTGTGATCCCACAGATAGCCCCGTGACGGAGCCCACGCTGCAAGCGATCGAGGCGCGGATCTGGTCGCTGCTCGAGCCGTACCGGCGCGAACTCGAGGCGGCCACCATCTACGGCATGCCATCACTCCGCTGGCCGGGCGCCAAGGCACATGACTACTTCGCCAGCGTCAGGCCGGGCAAGAGCTACGTCAGCCTCTACCTGCTCGTGGCCGATACGTACCCCGAAGCGCTCGAGGGAACACCGTCGGCGCTCCTCAAGCGGCGGTCGGGCAAGGCCGCCTTCACCTTCCCGTCGCTCGATGACGACATGGCGAACGCCCTCGGGGACTTGCTTGCCCGCCTGTACGCGCGGTATCGCGCCGATCACGCCCGCTGATGCGAGACAGCCTCGAGAGCCGGTCCTGATGGCGACGTTTGCGTTCATCCACGGAGCCGGCCGGCCCTGAGTCAGCCTCTCAAGCTTGCCCCTCTCCTCGAAGAGTTCCTCGCGGGTGAGATATCGCCGGGGACCGACCGATAGTCCGGGCGCTGCGCGACCGACTATCGTTCGACGATGCCTCGCGATCCCAATATCCCGGACGCTTTCGACGTGTACACGCTCGTACTCCTACGTCGTCCCACCGACGCTGCGGGTATGCCGGAGCATCAGCTCGACGCCCTGCAGTCACGACATCTGGCCTACCGAGCGACGCTGCGCGACGACGGCGTGCTCGTCGCCAACGGCCCGCTCGGTGAACAGTCGGATCCGTCGCTTCGAGGGCTCTCGATCCTGTCGTGCGACCTCGATGAGGCCCGGCGCCTGACCGACCTCGACCCGTCGGTCCAGGCAGGGCGCCTGACCTACGACGTCTTCGAGTGGTGGGTCGCCGCCGGGACGTTGGCGTTTCCGGGCGCGGCGGCCGCGGTCGGCGAGCGGCGCACGATGCCCGACGGCTGACGCTGGACGTCGGTGCGCGGGTCTACCCGGCGCCCTCCGGCGGCGCGTAGAACGTGATCGTGTTCGCGACGTTGCGGGCGACCACCTCGGGATCGACACCGGCGGCTCGGCTGGCCTCGCCCCATGCCCCGCTGCTCCGCGTCGCAAAGTCGCGCCCCTCGGGCGACAGCTGCCACGCCTCCGGATCGCCGACCGAGCCGCCGCGGAGGTGGAGCTCCAGTCCGAGCATGCCCATGTCCCAGCCGACGCCGACGGCACCCGGCCCGTACTCACCCCACATCTCCTCGGGCACGACGGCGGTGTGCTCGAGTTCGACGATGGTGGCCTCGTCGCCCGCCGGCGCAAGCCGGACCTCGACCTCCGAGATGTCGGTCGCGCTGGCCATCTCGCCGTACACCCACGTCACGCGGAGCCGATTCGGGCGGTCGCAGGCGACGATCTCCCCGCCGGCGTTCCCCTCGAACTGGTAGCGCCCGCCGAGGCGGTAGTCACCGCTGATCGGCAGGAACCAGCGGCCGATCCGTTCGGGGTTCGTGAACGCATCCCAGACGTCCTCGATCGGAGCGTCGTAGGTCCGGCGTAGACGGACCGTGTGGCCCTCGCCTGCCGCGATGCGGCCCTCGCCGACCTCGCGCTGGATGGCGTCGACCTCACGGACGATGTCGATCATCGGTCTTGTCTCCTTTCGGGCTGACGGTGGAAGCCGCCCGGAGGCGGCGCTCGCGCTTGCTTCGCGCAAGCTCCGTTGCGAGCGAATCGAGGCGCTGGCCCCAGAAGCGGCGGAAGTGGTCGAGCCAGTCGTCGAGCTCGCGGAACGGGGCGGCGTCGACGGCATACAGCCGGCGCGTGCCCTCCGGCCGGACGGTCGCGAACCCACTGTCCCGCAGGACCTTGAGGTGCTGCGACACGGCCGGCTGGGTGATCCCGAACTCGGCCTGGACGACTGATGAGATCGCCCCCGAGGGGAGCTCGCCGTCGGCGAGCAGTTCGAGGATCCGTCGGCGGACGGGGTCCCCGAGGACATCGAAGGCGTGCATCGAGTCGGAAGATACAAGCTAAGACTTATATAAGTCAAGCGTGACTCTTGGCGGCTGGGTGCCCCCTGAGCGCGACCGTCGTCGGGTCGATCTCTCCCAGCCGGGAATCGGAGGCCCGCCGGGCGGATGCCCGACGGGCCGAGTGGTGCGAAGGAAGCGGGGTCAGCCCTTGGCGGCCTCATCGATGAGCTCGCCCAGGCGGTCGTACGACTCGAGCGCACCACCGATCATGCCCGTCGCCAGCGCGCCCTCGAGAACGTCGACCGATGGGAACCGGCTCCGGGCGACGACCTTCGTGCGGCCGCCGAGGTCCTCATAGGTGATCGTGTTGATGGCCGCGGCATCGGGGCCGCCCTCGTTGAACGGCGGCACGTCGAAGATCTCGGTGTAGACCAGCCGCGCCGGCGGATCGACCTCGAGGTACTCACCCTTGAACGGGGCGTCGTGGCCGTCAGGCGTATGCCCGACCCAGCGCCACGTGCCGCCGACACGGAGGTCCATCTCCTCGACCGTCGCACTGTGCTCCCGTGGTCCCCACCAGTTCGTGACCTGGGCGGGATCGTTCATGACCTTCCAGACGAGGTCCCGCGGGGCATCGAAGATCCGCTCCATCACGAGCTCCGGGCCATCGGTGTAGGCGGTCGTTCGTTCGTTGCCGAGCTGCTGCACAGCCATCGCTCCTGCTCCTTCCAGTGTTGCCGAGCTATCGAGTGTCACCGTCATCGCGCTTCTCCTCCTTCTGCAGCTCCTTGAGGTACTCGTCGAGCCGATCGAAGCTGACCTCCCAGTGCCGCTTGTACTGGCCGACCCAGTCGGCGAGGTCCCGCAGCGGCTCCGGCGTCAGCCGGCAGGGCCGCCACTGGGCCTGCCGCCCCTGTTCGATGAGGCCGGCCCGCTGGAGCACCTTCAGGTGCTTCGAGATCGCGGGGAGGCTGATATCGAACGGGGCTGCGAGCTCCGTGACCGTCGCCTCCCCGGAGGCCAGCCTGGCGAGGATCGCTCGGCGGGTCGGATCGGCCAGGGCCGCGAACGTGGTGCTGAGTGGATCGGTCGTCGTCATTTCGCCTTCTGGTTAATTAACCTATCGGCATAATACGATCCCGTCGAGATCTGTCAACCCCCAAACGCGATCGACACACGCCTGCAACCCCCGCGCCCGTCCACCCCGATCTCGCGGAGGGCCGCTGCCACCATCATCGGCCGATGGCGATCCTTGGCTCCCTCTTCGCGGTGCTCGGTCGGTTCGCCGGACGCTTGCTCAACGCCGTGCTCGGCTGGGCGACCCTGCTGCTCTTCGGCAAGGTCGCCGGGTCGAAGCAGACGGTCCTGCTCGTGGTCGCCCTCGGGTCGCTGCTCTGGGTCGTGACCCTGGTCGGCATCCTGGTGCCGGACATCGGCACGTTCATGCTCGCGTTCGTGCCGGTGCCCGACTTCATCGATGAGAACTGGGTGCGACTCGCGATGCTCGCCCTGGCCCTGCTCATCCCGCTCGCCATCGGCGTCGCGGCGGTCTATCTCACCGAAGCGACGCGCCGCCCGAAGGGCGCCGCGCTCATCCTCGCCGTTCTGCGCGGGTACCCGTTCACGTTCGTGCTGGCCGTCACGATCGTCGTGCTGGCCGGCGTCGCTCTGGTCCGGAAACTGCGGAGCCTGTCCAAGCGCTGGGAGGACGCCCACGTCCCGGTGATCGTCAAGCCCGGGGCATACGACACGGTCCTGGCACAGCTGCACGATGTCCTCGACGCCGCCGACCTTCCGGTCCGGGTCCGGCCGGCACCGGCGATCGTGTCGATGCCGCCACGGCTGCTCGATGCCGTCGCGGGCCGGCGACTGGGCGGCCTCGTGCCCGATCGCTTGATGCTGCTCGTGGGGGATGAGCTGGAGGTCCTCGTGTATCCGTCCGACGTCGCCATATCGGGCACCAAGATCGCCACGGCTCGGGCCAGGGCGGCCATCTCCAGCACTTTGACACGCGCCCCTGCCTACATGACGACGACAGCTGAGGCGCAGCGGATCGAAGACGCCATCCTCGAAGCGGCCGGCGACCCCGCCGACCGGGACCCGGCATCGATCCGCGAGCGGATCGCGCGGCTCCGCTCACTCGACCCGCGCATCGCGCAACTCACGGTGCCCTTCGACGAGTGGGAGACCGTCTACCGCGAGCGGCTGCAGGTCGAACGTGACCTCGTCGCGATGGAGGACGACAGCTCCTGGCAGACGACCGGCGTCGAGCGGAGGACCTCCGTGGGCGCACAGATGGTGGCCCTCGGCACGGCGGTCCTGATCGCCGCTGACGCGATGCTGCTCGCGGCGAATCTCATGCGGCCGCGTCGGCGCCGGTGACGGCCGGCCCACCGAACGCGCCGGTGATCAGACCGATCACGAAGATCAGGTAGCCCAGGTAGAAGACGCCGCCGACCAGCAGGTGACGCGCGCCAAGTCCGCCCCTGCGGCGGGCAGGGATGAAGATCACCGCCGTCGCGATGAGCGCGATCGCGGCCGACGCGAACGCCGTGTAAGAGCCTTCGCCGACGACCCAGGTGTCCGCAGCGAGCGTCAGGCCGACGACCGTCGGGATCATCGACTGGAAGACCATGGCGCCCGTGATGTTGCCCAGCGCGAGGGTGTCCTTGTTCTGGCGCACCCAGAGGATCGAGTTGAACTTCTCGGGCAGCTCGGTCGCGATCGGCGCGATGACGAGCGCGAGGAGCACCTCGCTGACGCCCAGCGCATGGGCCACGTTGTTGACGGCCTCGATGAAGAACACCGCGCCGACGATGATCAGGCCGATCGCGGCGATGACCTGCAGCTGCGATGACCCGCAGACGGGGATCGCTCGGATCGAGCCGGTGCGCGCCCCGGTCCAATGGATGCATGCGGAGTGGGGCGAGGTCCTCGGAATGGTCGCTGGCCTCGCCCGACAGGTGGCCCTTGACGTACCAGGCGTACAAGCCGACGAGCACGATGGCGATCGCCCAGCGCCCGACCGACAGGTCCGGCGGCAGGAAGGCCGCGCCGATCGCCAGCCCATAGCCGACGAAGAAGTAGCGCAGATCGTGCGCCAGGACGCCGGTATCGACCGCCATCGTCGTCCCGGTCGTGCGCCGCGCCCGGAACGCGAAGACGCCGACGCCGGTCACGAACATCGCCAGCGTCGAGAGCATGAACGGCGCACCGAGGATGGCGCCGACACCGACCTCGTGGGCGCCCTCGGCCGTCGCGAACATGATCGCGATGATGGGGATGAGCGTTTCCGGCAGGGCGGTGCCGACCGCTGCGAGCACGGACCCGACGGCGCCCTCGCCGAGACCGAGCTTGCGTCCCATCCATTCGATGCCGTTCGTGAAGAGCTCGGCCGCGAACAGGATGAGGACGAGGCTGAGGAGGAGGGTGACGGCGTCCGTCATCGAGGACGCCTCGGGCACATGGGGATCATGGCTTCGAGGATGGCATATCGGCGGCCAGAAGGCCTATCAGCCCCGTCGACGACCGAGCCAGGCGACCAACGGAAGGGCCAGCATCGGGGCCTCCAGCGCCGAGTACAGGACCCCGGCACCGATCGCGTTGACCACCGTGGTGAGCCAGTCCGCCCACATCTGCCCGAACGGGATCGACATCGCGACGAACACGGCGAACCCCACCCACCACGACCGCTCGCGGATCCCGAAGAGGGCGAATGGGAAGAGGCTCGGCTTGAGCAACGCGAAGGGCGCACCGCCACGCCAGACGATGGCAACGGCCATCGCCGCCACGCACCAGATGACCGGGTTGCCCGTCCAGACCTTCAATGGCGTCGTCGGCCAGGCGAGGCACAGCGCGATCAGCGGCCAGACGGCTGGCCGTGGCGCGACGCGATGGATCGCGACGACGGTGATCGCCGCCGGGATGCCCCACCACAGCACAAGTGAAAGCGGCAGGGGCAGGAGCGCGGCCGGCGCGAACAACCACAACCCGACCGGCGGATAGAGGATGTCGCCGTGCATGACCTCGTACGGACCGGCGAGCTGTCGCGGGTCATAGAACGGGCCGCCGGCGAGCCATCGATCGGCGGCATCGATGTAGAGCTGGACGTCCTTGCCGAATGGCTGATCCAGCGGCGCGGCGGTGACCAGCACGAACAGGACCGGCAGCAGGATCGTGGCGCCGGCCAAAGCCAGCGCGACGGGACGTCGGTCTAGGGCCGCGACGAGCGGGGCACTCGTCACGTGGCTCGCCCGCGAACCTCGTCAGGATCGGGTAGCGCCGCGAGCCGGCGCTCGAGGTACGCGCGTTCCGTCAGGTTGGTGGTCAGCGCCAGCGCACGACGGTAGGCCGTCCCTGCCTCCGACCACCGTTCGAGCCGCCGCAACAGGTCCGCCCGGGCGCCATGGAGGTACAGGTAGTCGTCGAGCGCGCCGTCCTGGGCGATGCCGTCGATCATGGCCAGGCCGACGGCGGGGCCCTCCGCCATCGCCACGGCGACCCCCAGGTTGAGCTCCACGACGGGCGACGGCTCCATGGCCATGAGCGCGCGATACAACTCGACGATCTGTGGCCAGTCAGTCTCGGCCCAGGACGGTGCGTCGTCGTGGAGCGCCGCGATCGCGGCTTGGACCTGATACGGCCCGGGTCGATGGGACACGAGCGCGCGCTCGACGAGCTCCCGGCCCTCCTCGATGCGCGCGAGGTCCCAGCGCGAGCGATCCTGGTCCTCGAGCAACACGAGATCTCCGGCGGCGTCGACGCGCGCCTCGCGTCGGGCGTCGTGGAGCAGCATCAGTGCCAGCAGCCCGATCGCCTCGGGCTCATCGGGCAACAGCGAGACGACGACGCGTGTGAGCCGGATCGCCTCGGCGCTCAGCTCCCGTCGGACCAGCGCGTCTCCCGAGGTCGCCGCATAGCCCTCGTTGTAGACCAGGTACAGCACCTTCAGCACCCCGCCGAGGCGCTCAGGCAGGACGGCCCGAGGCGGCACGCGATACGGGATCCCGGCATCGCGGATCTTCCGCTTGGCACGGACCAGGCGCTGTGCGAGCGTCGACTCGGGAACGAGGAATGCGCGGGCGATCTCCGGGGTCGTGAGCCCACCGAGCGTGCGCAGGGTCAGCGCCACCCGAGCGTCCATGGCCAACGCCGGATGGCAGCAGGTGAAGATCAGCCGGAGTCGATCATCGGCGATGGCCATATCGTCATCAGCACCTGTGTCGATGGCCGCCAGATCGGCTTCCAGTTCGCTGTCGCGGGCAAGCTCCTCGGTCTTGTCGCGCAGCCGTCGGCGGCGGCGCAAGCGGTCGATCGCCCGGTTGCGGGCCGTCGTCGTGATCCATGCGCCCGGGTTGGCGGGCACCCCTCGCTCGGGCCAGACCTCGAGGGCGGCGATGAAGGCGTCCTGGACCGCCTCCTCGGCCAGGTCGAAGTCGCCGAGGACGCGGATGAGCGTCGCGACCGCCCGCCCCTGCTCCTCGCGGAACAGGCGGTCGACGATCTCGTGGGTGGCGGCGTCGGCGGGCAAGGACCCCTTACGCGGAAGCGCCCGTGCGCTCGACGGCTCGGTCGGCGTAGTCGGCCTCGAATTCGACGACCGGTCGGACCTCGATCGCTGCGCCGTACTTCAGACCGGGACAGGCCTTGCCCAGCTCGAGCGCCTCGTCGAGATCGCGTGCCTCGACGATGTAGAACCCGCCCAGGCCTTCCTTGGTCTCCGCGAATGGGCCGTCGGTGGTCGTCACGTCGCCCGACCCACTGCCCCGGATGGTCGTCGCCGTCTGGTTCGGCTGGAGTGCCTCGCCCGCCTGGAACTTGCCGCGATCGCGGAGCATCTTCGAATAGCCGCTGTATTCGTCCATGACGGCCTGCATGACCTCGGGCGGCGGCGGCTCGGTCGATGGGTTGGCCGTGTTCTCGTCGTAGATGAGGATCGCGTAGCGCATCTCGGTCTGCCTCCTGACGTGCGTGGCCATCGCCTGTGGCCTTCACCCTCACGACGAATGGCCGACATCAGAATCGACAGCGCCGCGACCGTTGGGGGCATCATCCGTCGGCGTCGGGTCGCCTGTCGAGAGGTATCGTGTCGACCATGGCGACGCCCAAGGAGATCCTGGAGATCGGCGGTCGTGAGGTGACGATCTCGAACCCCCAGAAGGTCTACTTCCCTGATACCGGCTACACCAAGCTCGACCTCGTCCAGTACTACCTCGCCGTGGCCGACGGCGCACTCACCGGCGTCCGCGGCCGGCCGATGGCGCTCAAGCGCTTCGTCGACGGGATCACGAAGGAGCCGTTCTTCCAGAAACGCGCGCCCGACAACACGCCCGACTGGATCCGCACGGCCGAACTGACGTTCCCGTCGGGCAGGACCGCCGACGAGATCGTGGTCGACGACGCCGCCGCCCTCGCGTGGGTCGTCAACCTCGGCTGCATCGACCTCAACCCCCATCCCGTGCGCGCGGACGATCTCGATCATCCCGACGAACTGCGCGTCGACCTCGATCCGATCCCGGGCATCGAATGGCCGCAGATCCGCGATGTCGCGATGGCCTGCCACGAGGCATTGGCCGACGTCGGCCTCGTCGGCTGGCCGAAGACATCCGGGTCGCGCGGGATCCACATCAACGTCCGCATCGAGCGGCGCTGGACATACCCGGAGGTACGCCGGGCCGCGTTGGCGCTGGCCCGCGACGTTGAACGGCGGATGCCGGGCAAGGCGACGTCGAAGTGGTGGAAGGAGGAGCGCCAGGGCGTGTTCCTCGACTACAACCAGAACGCCAAGGACCGCACGGTCGCGTCGGCGTACTCGGTCCGGCCGCTGCCCGACGCGCGCGTCTCGACGCCGATGTCGTGGGACGAGGTGCCGACGTGCGAAGCAGAGGCGTTCACGATCGGCACGGTCCCGCAGCGGTTCGCGGAGCTCGGGGACCGCGGTGCGGGCATCGACGACGCCGTCGGATCGCTCGAGGCATTGCTCGAGCTCTCCGAGCGCCACGAGGCGGAGGGCCTCGGCGACGCGCCCTGGCCGCCGAATTACGCCAAGCAGGCCGGCGAGCCGCCACGCGTGCAGCCGTCGCGCAAGCGGCGGCCCGACGCCGAATACGAGCCCGGCCAGGGCACGGCCGGCGGTCCGCCACCCGACGTCGCCGCGGAACGGGCGGCCGCGGTCGCCGCCGGAGATCGGAACGCCGGGCTCCCGACGGAATGGGAGGGGTCGCGTCCGACCCCGACCGGCAGACGCAAGACCAACGTCCCGGTCATCGAGATCTCACGGGCTGCGTCGAAAGCCGAGGCGCTCGAGGGACTCGAGCGCTGGAAGGACCGTCATCCGGAGGCCGCGAAGGCACTGGAGCCGGCAGACGTGCTGGTCGACGGGATGCGCGGGCGCTCGTCGCTGTGGTACCGCGTCCGGGTCAACCTGACGCACGTGCCGGAGGGCGACCGGCCGCCCCAGGAGAAGCTCGATCCCGACTACGACCCGTGGGCCGGCTACGAATGGCCGGATCGGGCCGGCCAACTCGAGCGCGCGCCGCGGAGGAAGTCCTCGGCGTCCTGACGTGACGGGCTAGCGCGAACCGGCCGCGGCGGTCCCGGTGCGGCGCCGGCGGTCGCCGCCGAGCCACCGCCGCGCCACCGGCAGCCAGGCAAGACCGATCATCGTCTGCACGAGCACGGCGATCACGATCAGGATCCCGGGCACGGTGAGGACGAGGGCTGGGACGGCCCACTCGAAGCTGCCGAACGCGACGGGCCCAGTGTCGAAGGTCAACTGTGCCCCGTCATCGATGGACGGGAGCAGGAACGGCGCCTCGGCGGGGACCACCGATGCGGCCGGGGGCCGCGGGTCGCTCGGATCCGGACGCGGGCTGCCCACCGGGCCTCCTGGAGCACCGGGGATGGCGGGGGTCGCGGTCGGCGAAGCAGACGGCGACGCCGACGGCGTCACCCCGGGCCGCGCCGAGGCGGTGGGCGACGGTCGCGGGGTCGGACCCGGCGTCGCCCCTGGCCCGACCGAGGGCAACGGCGGGAGGGTGGGCAACGGCGGGAGCGTGGGGATGGGCAGGACGCTCGGTCGCGGCGTCGGATTCGGGGTCGGATTCGGGGTCGGCTGGGGCGTCGGCGTGGCGGGCTGTCCGGTCACCGTCATCGTCACGGTGACCGTGTTCGACCAGGCGAATCCGTCGGAGACCCGATAGCGCCAGGTGTCGGTGCCGGCGAAATCGTCGTCGGCCTTGTATCGGAAGCTGCCGTCGTCGTCCTCGTTGAGGTTGCCGTTGGCTGGCTCCTGGACGACATCGACGGTCATGTCGTCGCCATCGGCGTCGTCATCGTTGCCGAGCACCCCGGGAACGCCGACCGACTTCTCGACGTCGGCGACCGCGTTGTACGCGTCGGCATGTGCCACCGGAGCGGCATTCGTGACGGCGATCGTGACCGTCGCACTGTTCGACAGACCCAGCAGACCCCCATCCACGCGATATTGGAACGTGTCCGTTCCGGCGAACGAGGCGTCCGATCGGTAGGTGAAGCCACCGTCGGCAGCCAGGTCAAGCGTCCCGTGGTTGACGTCCTTCTTCAGTTCGGCTGTGAACCCGCTGCCCAGTTGGATGTCATTCGCGAGCACACCGGGCGCGGCAACGGTCCGCAACTTCCCGTGGGCGGCCGTGTAACTGTCGTGGACGGCCACAGGTAGGAGGCCAGCCGACGTCGCAGCGGGCGCGACGAACCCGCCAGCGACGAGGCCGACCGCCAAGGCGAACGTCGAGACACCCCGAAGCCTCATGCCACCCACCGGCGTTGCGCGTCTGCGGCGGGCGAGCCAGCCTCGCCGGGCAGCGGCGGGTCGGCGTCGTGCTCGATGCCCTCGATGAACGTGATCACGAGGTCCTCGTCGAGCTGGGTCCCCGCGGCATCGCCCAGGCGGATCAGCGCCTCACGCAGGTCGAGCGCCTTGCGGTAGGGGCGCGTCGTGGTCATGGCGGAGAACGCGTCTGCGACCGCGAGGATCCGCGCGATCTTCGGGATCGATTCGCCGGCGAGCCGGTCCAGGTAGCCCTGGCCGTCCCAGCGCTCGTGGTGATGACGGATACCCGCGCGCACAGCGTCGATGTCGGGCAGGTCGCGGACGATCATGTCGCCGAGGGCGACGTGCTGCTGGACGATCGCATACTCGGCATCCGTCAGATGCCCGGGCTTGCGCAGGATCGCGTCCGGGATGCCGATCTTGCCGATGTCATGGAGACGCCCGGCCAGTTCGATCGTCCGGATCTCGTCGGGCGACAGACCGATGCGACGGGCGATGAAGCTGGCGTAGCGCGCCACGTCCTCGGAGTGCCGCTTCGTATAGCGGTCCTTGGTGTCGACGGCGATGACCAGACCCTGCAGAACGTCGAAGCTGGTGTTGGCGGCCGGGTCCTCGCCGACGCGGTCGGCGGCGTGGCGGACCGTGTCGCCGCCACTCGCCTTGGCCTCCTCCAGCATCCGTGCCGCGACGGCGAGCAGCGCCGTGACCGACGACGCGTGCTCGGGATACGTCGCGAGTCCGACGCTCACGGTGATGGGCAGCCGCTCGGTCTCATCGAACCGGAGGCTCAGGTCGACGAGCGCGGTCCGCAGGCGGGTCACGACGGGTTCCAGGTGGGCCACGGCGGTCGGATCCGCGACGAGGAGGAACTCGTCGGGCCCGTAGCGACCGAACTCCATCCCGGGCTCGATGTGCTCTCGAAGCGTCGCCGCGACCGCGAGGAGGGCCTCGTCGCCGGCAGCGTGACCGTGGTTGTCGTTGAGGAGCCGGAAGTTGTCGATGTCGAGGAGGGCGATACCGATCGGCCGGACCTCCGCACGGCCACGCTCGATCTCCTGGGCGAGGTAGCCGACGAGTGCGCCGTGGTTGAGCGTGTCTGTCAGCGAGTCGCGGCGGGTCGACTCGAGGAGCGCCTCCGTCTGGCGCGTCAGCCTCGCCTGCGCCGACCGGAATACGAGGAAGAGCAATCCCGCCGCGACGATGCCCGCCGACAGCGTGACGATGACGATCTCGCGCCGCATCGCTTCGAGCCGCTCGACGATCGGCACGCCGTCGCGCCAGATGCCGACCACGCCGAGGACCTCGCCACCGACGCTGAGTGGCAGGAACTCCCGAAGGATCGTCGGCGAGGTGAACGTGCCGGGGCCGGCACCAGCCTCGCTGGCCGGCCCGATGGCGGCCTGCGGCTTGCCACGCAATGCCAGACCGAACTCGTCGGAGCCGGGAGCGGCCACGCCGCTCGATCCAGGTTCGCTCGCGGCGACGATCGTCCCATCGGCGCGGCGAAGCTCCACCCGAAGGATCTCGCCCGCTCGCGGCAACGTGGCGAGCTGCGCCTCGAGTCGCTCGATCTCGGTCGCGGCTGGGGACCGCGTCGCCGAGAGATCGTCGGGCGTGATGTAGGCGTTGACGAACGACCGGATGGTCGCCGCGTCGCTTCCCACCAGCCCGGTCAATGTCGCGGTCGAGAAATGGGCTCCCGCGAGGACCGACTGGGCCGTCGCGGCCGCACCGACGATCGCCAGGAAGGCGCCATAGACGAGGATCAGGAGGACCGGGCGCGGCGGCCGGGCGCGAGTGCCGAACAACCTTGATGATCCCTCGACTGCGTGGCCCTCGTGGGTACGTCCGACTGTAGGCACGGGGATCGTGGGACCCGCATGGGACGATGGTCCCGGTGCGGACCGGCGGCCAGCGTGGACGTGGCGCGCGTGCACCACGAAGCGTTCAGGCGCGGGCGGTCCCACGCTCGTAGAGCACGACCCGCCAGACGAACGTCCGCTCCTCGCGCATGGGTCGAAGCCCGGCCTCCGCGACGACCGCGTCCACCCGCGCATTCGAGTGGACGAACGAGCGGTACGCGTATCCGCGCAGCCGGAACCAGACGTTCGCGAGACGCAGGCCCCAGCGGACGATCGCCCGGTCGCGCGGAAGCACGAGGCCGTACAGCGAGCGAGCACGCGCCGCCGACAACCCGACGAGCGCGTCCATGTCGGGATAGCAGCAGACGACGCGGTCGAGGGTGACGATGTCGGCGGTGTCGATCGTCGGGGCACGCGACACGAAGTCGCCGTCGACGAAGTCGATCCGGTCGAGGTGTCCGCGTCGCCGCGCCTCCGACCGGGCGGCCTCGAGCGACGGGGGCGAGGCGTCGACGAGCACCGCGTGGCCCGCCCCGGCCCGCATCAGCTCGTGGTCGATCACGCCGATCCCGGCGCCGACATCGAGGATGGTCGCCCCGCGGACGCCGCGAGCCTCGATCATGTCCAGCAGCATCCGCGTCGTCGCGTCGGGTCCGGCGCGGTGGTACCGCTCGACGTCGTGCTTGGCGCTGGAGCCGTCGAAGATCTCGAATCCCTCGTCGCAGCCGCAACCGTCCATCGACGTCCTCGCTCGCCGAGTCAGCTGCCGAAGATGGACTCGAGCTCGAAGGGGACGGTCGTCTCGAGCTGGTCGTAGCGGCAGGCCTCGGGTGGCTTGTCCGGACGCCAGCGCTTGAACGTCGTGGCGTGGCGGAAGCGGCTGCCCTGGAGATGGTCGTACGCCACCTCGACGACCCGCTCGGTTCTGAGCGGCTCCCACGAGAGGTCCTTGCCGCGGTTCCAGCGAGACGTCGCCCCAGGCAGCCGCTGACCGGACGCCTCGGCATCGCCCGCGCTGGCCCACTCGGCCCATTCCTGCCACGGGTGGCCCTCGACCGCGTTCTCTCGCAGCGGTGCGAGCTCCTCGACGAGCTCGGCCCGGCGGTCCCACGAGAACGATGACGTGATGCCGACGTGGTTGAGCTTGCCCGAGTCGTCGTACAGGCCCAGGAGCAGCGATCCGATGTGGGTGCCCGGCCCGTTCTTGTGCCAGCGAAACCCGGCGACGACGCAGTCGGCCGTGCGCTGATGCTTGATCTTGAGCATCGCCCGCTTGCCCGGCTGATACGGGGCGTCGAGGCGCTTCGCGATGACGCCGTCGAGTCCGGCGCCCTCGAAGCGGTCGAACCAGTCGGCCGCCATCGATCGGTCGTTCGTCGCGGGCGTCAGGTGGACGGGCGGCTGCACGCCCTTGAGAGCCGACTCGAGCCGCGTCCGACGCTCCGCCTGCGGGACGTCTCGCAGATCCTCGTCCGCGAGCGCGAGGAGGTCCCAGGCCACGAAGCTCGCCGGCGACTCCGCCGCCAGCATGTTGACCCGCGACGCGGCCGGATGGATGCGCAGGAGCAATGCCTCGAAATCGAGCGCGCCGTCACGGGCGATCACCACCTCGCCATCGACGATGCAGCGGTCCGGGAGAGCGGCCTTCAGCGGCTCGGCCAGCTCGGGGAAGTACCGGTCCAGGGGTTTGAGGTCGCGCGACTGCGTGTAGACCTCGTCGCCATCGCGGAACACGATGGCCCGGAACCCGTCCCACTTCGGTTCGAACAGCCAGCCGTCACCCTCGGGTAAGCCATCGACCGCCTTGGCGAGCATCGGTTCGATCGGCGGATCGACGGGCAGGTTCACGGCCATGGCCCCGAGTGTAGGCCAGGCGGTCAGTCGGGGAGGGTGGCGAGGGCATCCCTGGCGCGTTGTCGGCCGAGGTTCAACGAGAACGGGGTCGCGTACTCTGGCTGATCGGCCAACTCGTGGCGACGGACCTGCAGCAGCCGCTCGACGCGATACGCGTCATTCCCGCTCAGGTGCGGGAGGGCCGCGACGAGGACGGGCACCGCATCGTCCGGCAGCACCGCGAGGTACGACGCGTCGAGCTCGGCTTCGCCATCGGGGGGCACGAGGCTCGGATCGATGATCCGTTGCAGGTTCCGCTCGGCGACGAACGCGGCCGGGGCAAGGAGGTTGAGCGCGATCAACGAGACGAGCCCGATGACCGCCATGACGTGGCCGAGCCAGCGGGTCCGGTCCGCGACGAGGAACACCGCCAGCGTGAGGAGCGTGGCGGCGAGCGCGACGATGGAGACCGTCACGTAGAGCCGGAGCTCGGTCCAGCCGTACGCATCCTGGTAGAGGTCGAGGCGGACCACGGCCGAGGCGAGGACGACCAATGTCAGTGCGACGAGCGCGATCGCGCCGATGACGTAGATACGCGGTCTCGTCGACACCTGGTACTCGAGGAAGACGAGGATGCCGCCCGCGAGCGCCGCGGCCGCCACGAGCTCGAAGTACCCGCGGCGTGCGTAGTCGCTGTACGTCATGCCCGCAGCGCTCAGCGTGTCGATGCCGCCGAACAGGTAGGCGACCTGCAGGGCGACGAACAGTCCGACGACCGCGTCGATCGCCACCAGGACGACGAGCGCCTCGGTGACGCCGAGGAACTTCGACGGACGCAGCGTCGTGGGCGGCGCGGCAGCACCGAGCGACGCGACCTCGACCGCGGGCAGCCCGCGCGACGCGACAGCGAGCAGGCCGGCGGCGAGCCACGCGATGCCGGCGACGAAAAGCAGCCGCCCCGGCAGCGCACCAAGGTCGATGCGGATGCCGGCCAGCTCGTCGAGACCGCGGCGGAAGATCGGATCGGCCGAGGCGAACAGGACCGCGAAGATCGTCACGAGCGGCACGGCAAGGGCGAGTCCACGCACCAAGGGGCCGAACCAGGCGGGCCACGTCCGCGGCGTCTCGCGACGAGCAGGTCGGGCGCTCAGCAGGAGTCGGAACGCGCCGGCCAGCGTGGATTCGATGATCCACGCGCCCATCACGAGGACGACGCTCAACGAGCGTCGCGTGACAGCCAGACCAGAGAACGCGGCGATGGAAGCGCCGGTGAAGACGGCCGTGCCGGCCAGGTCGAGGGCCGCCAGGAACGGATCGGCCCGGATCGCCACGAAGGCGGCGAGCACGATCGCCGCCACCGGCAACCAGGCGTCGAGTGGATCCGGCGCGCGACCGCGGCGGCGGACCAGCCACGCGGCGGCCAGGATCGCGACGGTCATCAGGAGGACATTGATGCCTGCGGCGGATCCGTCGAGAGCGAGCTCGCCGAGGACACCGATACCTAGCGCGATGAGCAGGAGCCGGCGGGCGATCGATCGAGGGTCGTGTCGTTCCATGGCCGTGGGACGCCCGTCGCCACGCGGCTGTGGCGGAACCAGGGTCGACGCCCAAGCGTCCCCGTGATGCTGCGCGCGACCATCCCGGCCGCGGCGCTTACGGAGGACGCGCGATGCGTGCCAACCGCTCACCTCTGATCCTTATGCTCATCCTGCTCGTGACGCTGTTCGCCATCGTCGGCTGCGCCGGCAGCGCGTCACAGGCGCTCGCGCCGGTCGGGGACGGGGTCGCACCCGGCGATGCCTACGGCGGCGGTGCAAGCGCGGCGCCGAGTGCGGCCGCGGCACCCGACGGCGAACCGACCTCGCCCGACCAGGTCGGCAACCTCGTCGATGACGCCAAGATCGTCCGGACGGGATCGATGGAGCTCGAGGTCGGCGACGTGCCGGCGGCCCTGCTGTCGGCCCGCGACGGGATCCGGGCGATGGGCGGCTACATCGGCGCATCGCAGACGGAGACCGTCGACGACCGGCCACTCGCGCGAATCACGTATCGCGTCCCGGTCGACCGCTGGGAAGACGCGCTCGACCTGCTGCGCGGGATCGCCGGTGACGCCAAGAACGTGCTGAACGAGCGGACCCAGGCGGTCGAGGTGACGGGTGCCGTCGTCGACCTCGAGGCGAGGATCAGGAACCTGCGCTCGAGCGAGATCGCCCTGCAGGACATCTCGGCGAAGGCCACCCGCGTGTCGGACGTGCTCGAGGTGCAGGCGCAACTCACGGCGGTGCGCGGCCAGATCGAGCAGCTCACGGCCCAGCTGACCCAGCTCGACGATCAGGCGTCCTATGCCACGCTCGACGTCACGTTCAGCGTGCCTGTCGTGGCGGTCCAGGTCGCCACGCAGGGGTGGCAGCCGGCCGTGGTCGTCGACGAAGCGACCGCGAGCCTGGTGGACATCCTGCAGGCATTGACGACAGCAGGCATCTGGTTCGCGATCGTGTGGCTGCCGGTGCTGCTGCTGATCGGCGGTGTCGCGCTCGCCGTCGTTGTGATCCTGCGCCGCCTCGGCGTGATCCGGCTCGGGGGCCGCCCCGGGGACGCGCCCGCCGCGGGATAGCACGGGCGGTCGGTCATGGCACGATGGGCCCATGACCGACCAGGCGGATCGATACGACGAGATGGCCGCCGGCTACGAGCGGTGGTGGGCGCCGGTGCTCGCTCCGAGCGCCCTCGCGCTGCTCGACGACCTCGCGCCGGCCGTCGCGAGGCGGGGCGATCGAGATCCTCGACGTGGGTGTCGGGACGGGCAACCTGGCGCGTCCCGCGCTCGCCCGCTGGCCGGGCATCAGGGTGACCGGAGTCGACGCGTCGAGCGAGATGGTGGATGCCGTCGGGGCGCTCCTCGACCAGACCGGTGACGGTCTCCGGGAGCGCTTCACGGGGACCGTGGCGTTCGCCGCCGAGATGCCGTTCCCCGATCGGACGTTCGATGCCGCCATGTCCTCCTTCGTCCTCCAGCTCGTCCCGAACCGCGCGCAGGCGCTGCGGGAGATCCGGCGCGTGCTCCGGCCCGACGGCCACTTCGCCTACGTGACCTGGCTGGTCGATGAGCGGGCGTTCCCGCCGGACCGCATCTTCGATGGGTTGCTCGACGAGTTCGGGTTCGACGAAGAGGAGGACCGGCCGCGGATCGGCGATGTGCCGTCCGTCGACCGGGCGGCCGCGGAGATGCGCCGGGCCGGGTTCCGGGACGTCACGGCGTCCAGAGCTCTGCTCGATCACGCGTTCAGCGTCGAGAGCTACATCGCCTTCCTGACCGAGTTCGACGAGGTCTCGCTCTTCGACGAGATGGACCGGCGCGACCGCCGGCGCTTCCTCGCGCTCCTGCGCGAACGGCTGATGGCGCTGGCCCCGGACCAGCTGCATTTCAAGGCCGCGATCGTGTATGCGTCGGGCGTCCGCTCCGACTAGAGGAGACGCCGCTAGACGACCTTCTCGTCCGGCAGGCTCTCGACGAATTCGGTCCCCAGCCGTGCAGCGTCATACGCCTTCCCGACCAGGTGGTGGTACGGGACGCCGCTGAACTGGTGGTGCGAGCGGGTCGGGATGTCCGCCGCCGGATCCCACTCCCTGCGCTGGAGCTCGATGTAGCCCTGTTCCTGGCGATCGGCCATCGCCGAGAGGAGCGTCGAGAGGCCGTGGCCGTTGGCGTGCTGACCGCCGAGCGTGATGAAGATGAATCCGACACCCATGTCGCCGAGCTCGGCGAAGGTCATCGGTTGCGGGTCGTTGAACCACTTGAACGAGCTCGAGTAGTTGAACGCGAAGCGCGCCTCCGGGAAGCGCTTGCGGATCTCGTTCGTGAACGTCTCGACCGGCTCGCGATCGGACGTCGGGAATTCGCACCACAACAGATCCGGGATGCCGCTGTCGAGGTAGCGCAGACCACGGTCGACCGCGAGGTCCATGCCGCGCTCCGACTGCGGCGCGTCGATCGCCGACAGCCCGTCGGTCCGGGCGATGACGACGAAGTCGTGGTTGCCGAGGTCGTCGGCGACCGCCCGCATCATCCGCAGCTTGCCGATCATCTCGGACGTCGGCACGAGCGCCTTCCCGCCGATGTGGCCGCAACGCTTCGGGAGGACCTGGTCCTCGAGGTGGGCGGCCGCGACCCCTGCCGTCACCAGCAACTCCGTCTGGCGCTGGACGTTGAAGATGTTCCCGTAGCCCGCGTCCATGTCGACGATGACGGGCGGGATGTCGAGGAGCCGCGGACCGACGCCCTTCTCCGGATCGCCCACCGCTGCGGTGAGCTGGTACTTGCGCAGGGCCGAGACGGTCCGGCGCGCCCCGTCAGCGATCTCGGGGCCGCTGTACAGGTCCATGTCGGTCGTGCCGAGGTGACCGATGGCGAACGAGTAGCCCGAGAAGTAGACGGCCTTGAAGCCATGGTGCATGACGAGCTGGGCGCCCATGGGGTCGTAGACACCTGGACCGAACAGGTAGGGCTCGGTCCGAAGCAGCTCGCGCATCCGGACGGAGGGGTGGACCCAGCGCGACGGCGGGATGCCGTAGCCCTGCGGAAGGAGTGGTGTCGAAACGAGGTCGGGCGAGCCCGAGGTCGGGCGCGGCGCAGTGGCGGTCATCGTGCGATCGCCTATTCGTTCGCGTGGTCGCGTTCGCAGAAGTCCGGGCACGCACAATCGGCCAGGACCGCTGCCAGTGCCATACCGGCCGGGACCACACCCGGCGTCGCGGCCATGACGATCGGCATCGGCTGGGCGGTTCGCGGGGTCGGCACCGTGTCGGACACCGGCGCGCCAGCGTCGAAGGCGATGAGCTCGATGCGCTCGGACGCGTCCTCGTCGACCCCGAGGATCCACGTCCGTGATGGCAGGGCGGCGTCACGGAAATCGATCGTGATGCGGCTCGGAACGGCGGTCGGGCTCATGGCGATCTCCTCGCGTGCGGCGCCATGGGGGTTGGCGAGGGAGCTAGGCTAGATCCGCCTTGGTCATCAGTCCAATCGAATGATGTGATGCTACATATCAACCTCGTTGATACCTCGGGGTAGGATGACTCGATGCTGCTCAGCCAGATCGAAGGGTTCCTCGAGACCGCGCGCCACCACAACCTGAGCCGGGCCGCCGACGCGCTGCACGTCACCCAGCCGGCACTGACGGCCCGGATCCAGACGCTCGAATCCGAGCTCGGGACAGCGCTCTTCGTGCGTGGCCGGCACGGGATGGATCTGACCGACGCGGGCCGCGCCTTCCTCCCCTATGCCGAACGCGCGATGGGCGCGCTCGACGCCGGGGCAAGTCTGCTGACCGAGCTGCGACGAGGCGGCACTGGCGAGCTCGTGCTCGGTGCTGCACCCGCGGTGAGCACGTACGTCTTGCCGGCACTCCTCGTCCGCTATGCACGTCGATTCCCGAAGGTGCGGCTCGTCGTTCGCACCGGGCACTCCGAGGAGATCCTCGATCTGGCCGTCCGCCGCGAGATCGATCTCGGGTTGGTACGCGAACTGCGGCACCCGGACATCGAATCCGGTGCCGCTGTATGAGGACGAGCTCGTCCTCGTCGCGGCGGGCACGCATCGCTTCGGCGATCGGACGACCGTCGGGATCCACGAGCTCGAGGGCGCGCGACTGATCCTGTTCGATCGGACATCGAGCTACTACGAGCTGACGAACGCGTTCTTCCGCGAGGCGGGAGTCGCCCCGAGCGGGATCATGGAGCTCGACAACATCGACGCGGCCAAGCAGATGGTCGGACAGGGTCTGGGCGTCGCCCTCCTGCCCCATACGTCGGTCGCGTCGGAGCTGGCGGACGGCCGGCTCCGCGCCATCGACATCGAGGGCTCGGCGCCGATCCGTCGACGAATGGTGGCGATCCGTCGGCGCGACATCGGCCCGGCGTCAGGGCCGGTCGCGGGCTTCCTCGATGTCCTGGGATCGGTCGAGGAGGTCCTGCCAGCCAGGCCGGCTGCGGTCGCGGGAACGCCGGGCACGGGAACGCCGGGCGATCGACGGCGTCGACCACCCGGCGAAGCGAAACGAGACTAGGTCGCCGGTGTCACCGTGCTCGGCGATGGGTCAGCCGTCTGGCCATCCGAGCCGGACGAGCCGTCGGACCCGCCGGAGCCGTCCGAGCCACTGCTGTCCTTGTCCGGGCAGGGCTGGCCGTCCCGGCCCTGGCGCTCCTGCGTCGGCGCGGTCGTCCCGTCGTTCGACGGGTCCGCCGTCGCCGCCGGCGCACCGCTCGAGGATGGATCCGGGCTGGCCGCAGCCACCGCCGCGACACCACCTGTCACCAGCACTGCCCCACAGACGCCAGCCGCGAGGACCGCTCGCCGGAGGTTGCCGGGCCGCCGGACCGAGGCCGTCGGGCGTCGCGGGCGTCGTGGTCGCGGACGTCGTGGTCTGCGCGCCCGCGTCGATGTCATCCCAGGTCATGTGGTCGATCTCCTTCGTGCGTGGGCATGGGTGGATGGGGCTGGGTCGATCAGCTCAGGCCATCGCCACCCCGATCCGGGCGCGCTCCGGTAGGCGTCATGGGAACCGGTTGAACCAGGTGGCGGCCAGGGCGGCACCGCCGAGCATCAGCGCGAGACCGGCCGCGGCGAACCACTGGGTGACCTCCCGCGGCTCATCGCGCGTGCCCACCCGCGAGCCGAGGCTCTCGTAGATCTGCTGCAGGTCGGTCGCGGTCGGAGCCTCGAACGTCCGAGCTCCGGTCGTCTCCGCGATGGCGGCGAGCGTGTCCGTGTCGGGCGGCACCTCGACCTGATGCGTGATGCCGAACTCGTCCTGCACCGACACGATCCCTGACTGGGTGCCCAGCCCGATCGTGTAGACAGGCATTCCGATCGCCGCCGCCTGGGACGCGGCCTCGGCGGGTTCGAGGCGACCGGTCGAGTTCGCGCCGTCCGAGAGCAGGACCGTCGCGACGAGCGGCGGTTCCCCGTCAGCTTCGGGCGACCCCGATGGTGGCGCCGACGGGCTCGGGCTGGGTGCGAGAGAGGGATCGCCCGACCCTGTGGGCGGACCGGACGCCGCGGCGGCCGCCGTGTCGATGACATCCCGGGCGAGCTCCACGGATGTCCCGATGGCATCACCGAGGGCCGTGCCGCCGTTCGCCTCCAACGCGTCCAATGCGGTGTGGATCTGCGCGCGGTCGGTGGTCGGCGTGACCGCAACCTGCGCCGCCGTGCCGAAGGTCACCAGTCCGACCTGGAACGTCGGCGGCAGCTGGTCGATGAAGGCCGAGGCCGCCTGCTTCGCATTGGCAAGCCTGGTCGGGGCGACATCGGTCGCGAGCATCGAGCCCGAGACGTCCATCGTCAGGATGATCGTCGCGTCCTCTCGCGGGACCGCGACTGTCGCGGTCGGTCGGGCCAGGGCGATGACGAGTGCCGTCATCGCAGCCAAGTACAGCGCGGGCGGGACGTGACGCCGCCATGCCGGCGTCCGCGGCACGAGGTTCGCGAGCAGGTCGACGTTCGTGAAGCGGACGAAGTAGCGCGACCGGCGGCGCTGGATCAGCAGGTAGCCGAGTAGCGCCAGCGGAACGGCGAGCAGAACGAGGAGCAGCAGCGGTTCGGTGAAGGTCATGACGCCTTCCCCAGCGTCCGCAGCTGTGCGGCGAGGCTGGGCAGCCAGCTCGTCGCAGTCGAGAGGACGATGTGACCGACGCCCATCCGCCGGAACTCACGCGCGATCTCGGCACGTTCGGCGGCAGCCGATGCCGCGAATCGCTCGCGAAGGCTCCTGGACGAAGTGTCGACGCGGACCTCGCGGCCGGTCTCCGCGTCGACGAGGGTCAACTCGCCGACGTCGGGCAGATCGCCTTCGCGTGGGTCGTCGATCTCGACCGCCAGGACCTGGTGGCGAGCTGCGACAGCGGCCAGGGGACGAAGCCAGTCGCGCGGGCCGCGGAAGTCGGAGACCAACACGACGAGCCCACCGCGCTGCGCGGCCGCGGCGACGAAACGCAACGCCGCTCCTGGCGACGGGATCGTCGAGGGGTCGGGCAGGGCGTTGCCATCGGGATCCTGTTCACCCGAGGTCAAGAGCAGTGTTGCGAGCAGACCGTCACGCCCGGCGCGCGGGGGGACTCGCCGATCGCGACGACCGCCGAAGGTCACGACCCCGAGACGATTGCCGCGCTGGGTCGCGAGATGGCCGACGGCGAGTGCGACGCCCTCGGCCACGTCCGCTTTGCGGCGCAACGCCGTTCCGAAGGTCATCGATGGCGAGACATCGAGCACCAACCAGCTGGTGAGGGCACGCTCCGGTACGTGCACGCGGACGTGTGCGATCGTCGTGCGCGCCGTGACGTTCCAATCGATGCGCCGGACGTCGTCGCCGGGCTGATACGGACGGATCTGGGCGAGCTCGAGCCCGCCGCCCAGGTCAAGGGCCCGGAACTCCCCGGGGAGCACACCGTGGATGCCGGCGACCGATGGTCAGGTCGAGCGCTCGGAGGAGCGCGACCGGTGTCGGACCCGGCCCGGGTCGCTCCTTGGGTCGGACCGCCGTCATGCCGTTTGCTCCGTCGCGACCAGCTGCGGGACGGCGACCGCCGGCAGGATGCGGTCGAGGATCATGTCGGCCGAGACCTCATCGGCGAGCGCCGCGAAACTCGGCACGATCCGGTGGCGTAGGACGTCGCGGGCGAGCTCGATGACGTCGGACGGCAGCACGTAGCGGCGTCCGCGGACGACGGCCAGTGCCCGGGCCGCGTGGATCAGGTAGATGGAGCCGCGCGGGCTGGCGCCATACGCGATGAACGGCGCGACAGCGGGCAGGCCGACGCTGGCCGGCTCGCGGGTCGCCCGGGTCAGGGCGACGGCGTAGTCGACGATCGCCCGGTCGACGTAGACCTCGGTCGCCAGTGCCTGCAGGGCGGCGAGGCTATCTGCCGTCAGGATCGGGGCGACCTCGGCAGGCGCGCCGAGCGACCGCTCGACCACGACCGCCTCCTCCCCCGCAGTCGGATAGTCGACGCGGACCTTCATCATGAAGCGGTCGACCTGCGCCTCGGGCAGCGGGTAGGTGCCCTCGGCCTCGATCGGGTTCTGCGTGGCCATGACGAGGAACGGGCGCGGCACCGGGAAGGTGTCCGGCCCGATCGTGACCTGCCGCTCCTGCATCACCTCGAGGAGCGCGGACTGCACCTTGGCCGGCGCGCGGTTGATCTCGTCGGCCAGCAGGAAGTTGCAGAACACCGGTCCGAGCTCGGTGTCGAAGGTGCTCTTGTCCGGGCGATAGATGCGCGTGCCGACGAGGTCGGCCGGCACGAGGTCCGGCGTGAACTGGATCCGGTGGAACGACGCCTCGAGGACGTCGGCCAGGGTCTTGACGGTCAATGTCTTGGCGAGGCCGGGGACGCCTTCGAGCAGGAGATGGCCGCCGGCCAGAAGGGCGACGAGGACGCGCTCCAACATGGCGTCCTGTCCGACGATGACCCGCCGGATCTCGAAGAGGACGGCCTCGCTGGTGGTCCGGCCGTCGGTCGGGTCGGAGACGGGATGGAGCGCACGGGTATCGGTCATTTGAGCCCTCGCGGACCCGTGGGCTCGGAGCCGTCGTTACGGTCTGGTGGTCATCCCTCCTCGTGAGGCATGGTCCGGACCGGACGTGAGAGCGTCATGAGAGGGCCGTGCGGGCCGGGTCGGGGCCGGGCGGCCGGCGGCCGGCGGCCGGCGCGCTGCCGCCGGCGGCGCCCGGAGCGTCGATCCGTCAAGACCTTGCGTTTGATGCCGCATAGCCCGGACCGGCTTGCAGCAGATGCATGTAATCGACGTGTGGGGCGCCCAGGTCGTCGAATCCTTGCGCTTGATGCCGCGAACCCGGCAAGGGCCACCGGGATCGTGCGTCAGACGCAAGAACTCGACGAGTTCGACGCCGATCTCGACCGATCAGGCGACGGTTGTTGCGTCTGATGCAAGTGCCGCGGCTTCGCCGATCGCGTACCGAAGCCCCGTTCAGGATGGGCGGGGGCCGGGCGCCCGGAGAGGCAATCCGTCAGAACCTTGCGTTTGATGCCGCATAGCCGGGACCGGCTTGCATCAGATGCATGCAAGCGACATGCGGGGCGCCCAGGTCGTCGAATCCTTGCGCTTGATGCCGCAAACCGCGCAACGACGACCAGGATCGTGCGTCAGACGCAAGAGATCGGCGAGTTCGACACCGATCTCGACCGATAGGCGACGGTTGTTGCGTCTGATGCATGTGCCGCGGCTTCGCCGATCGCGTGGCCGAACCGCCGTTTCGCCGAACACCCGAGCGAGGATCAGCCCTCCTCGGAGGATCCCCCGTCTGACGACTCGCCACCCTGGGCCTCGCCCTCGGCGCCACCCTCGCCCGCGGCCTCGCCTTCCTCGCCCTCGAGCTCCTCGCCCTCGGCGACGACCGGCTCCTCCTCGACCTCGATCCGCGGCTGCTGGACCTTGGCGATGATCTCGTCGGGATCGTTGAGCAGCGCTACGTCCGACGGGATCGTCAGGTCGCTCACGTGGAGTGCGATGTCGAAGTCCACCAGCGTGTCGACCGAATACTCGATCGACTGTGGCAGGTGGTCGGGCAGCGCTCGGAT
The DNA here is from genome assembly GCA_963831715.1 of uncultured Chloroflexia bacterium. Taxonomy (GTDB): domain Bacteria; phylum Chloroflexota; class Limnocylindria; order Limnocylindrales; family CSP1-4; genus SPCO01. Next base: position 639,511 of record CAWHRB010000002.1, read on the forward strand.
CCGGACCGACTCGGTCGGGTGGAGCAGGGTCCCACCGAGCTGGATGACAGCAGGCGCATCGCCGACGGCGACGAGCGGCACGTCGACCGTCAGCTCCTCGGTCATGCGGACGAGGAACAGGTCCGCGTGCAGCGGACGGCGGTTGACCGGGTGGATCTGCACGCCCTGGATGAGGACGGGGTCGGCCTTCTTGCCGTCGACCGACAGGTCGATCAGGGCGTTCGGCCCGACGTGCTTGCGCAGCAGGTCGAACTCGTGGGCATCCACCGTCAGGTTGGCCGAATCGACACCATGGCCGTACACGACTGCCGGCAGAAGGCCGTCCTTGCGCAGTCGGTTGACGGCCTTGCCGGTCACCTCGCGGTGCTCTGCGGCCAGCGTCGGGCGGGCGGTTGCCATGGAGTCGGACCTCGAGTTCGTTGATCTGGAGATGCGGGCTGCGGCTCGCCGGCGGGGCCGGTGTGGCGAGGCGCCCGGAGCGGTGCGCAGGATACCACGGAGAGGCGTCGGCGCCCATGCCAGGCGGCGGCGCCCAAGATCCGCGGCTCGGAGTAGCATCCCCCGCGTGAGTGCGACCATCTTGATCGTCGAGGACGAGTACGCGGTCGCGCGAGGGATCCAATACGCGCTCCAGCAGGAGGGGTACGACGTCGGCGTCGCCCGGTCCGGCGAGGAGGGGCTCGAGATCGCCACGCGTGAGGCACCCGACCTCGTGGTGCTCGACGTCCGCCTGCCCGGCATCGACGGCTTCGAAGTCCTGCGGCGCATCCGGGCAGCGAGCGGCAAGATGCCGATCCTCGTCCTCACCGCCCGCGACGACGAGGTCGACAAGGTCATCGGCCTCGAGCTGGGTGCGGACGACTACCTGACCAAGCCGTACAGCCTGCGCGAGCTGCTCAGCCGCATCAAGGCGCTGCTTCGACGGTCGTACGGCGATCTGGCCGATGCGGCCGGCGGCAGGGTGCTCCGCCATCGCGACCTCATCATCGATCTCGAGCGGCGTCGGGTGCAGCGCGGCGATCGGCGCATCAGTCTCACCCCGACCGAGTTCGAGATCCTGCGTCACCTGGCCTCGCGACCCGGCCGCGTGTACACGCGCTCTGAGCTGCTCGAGCTCCTGCGCGACTACGAGGCGCTCGACCAGGACGAGAAGACGATCAACGTCCACGTCAGCCACCTCCGCGAGAAGATCGAGGACGACCCGGCGACACCGGCGTTCGTCTTGACCGTGCGGGGCGTCGGGTACGCCTTCGCAGAACGCTGACCGGCCGGTGATCCGGCGGTTCCCCTGGCTGCGTCGCATCCGGCGACTGATGCCGCGCACGTTCCAGGCGCGACTGAGCGTGGCGTTCGTCATGGTCATCGCGCTGACCCTCGGGTTGGTCTCCGTGTTCGTCGTCAACCGGCTCGACGACTACTTCACGAGGCAGCAGCGCACCGACCTCGAGGAACGCCATGCGACCGTCAGGGCCTTCGTCCAATCGATCGCCGACACCTACTCGGGCGGTCGACCGGTCGTGGACATCGATGGGGTGGTCAACCCGCGCGTCATCAACGCGCTGGAGACCGACGTCGTCCGGAATGTCATCGCCGACCAGATCGCCCAGGCCGATGTCATCGTTCGGTTCGGCATGACCACCGTCGGCTCCGACCCGGAGTTCGTGCCCGCCTCGAACGGGACCGTGTTCATGACGCGCCAGGCCCCACCCGCGGCGGGGCAAGCCCGCGAGCGGACGTCGGTGACAGGCTGGGGGGCAGGTGGCGTCACCGGGCGCCAGTACACGATGGAGATCACGCTCGCCGACCCGTACACCTATCGGGCCACCGCCATCAACAACGTCACCGGCCTGCTGCTCGCGATCGGTCTCTTCGCCCTCGGGCTCGCGGTCGTGGTGTCAGCAGCGCTCGCCCGCCGATTCACGACGCCCATCCGCCAGCTCACCGATGCCTCGCGGGCGCTCGCCGAGGGCGACCTGACCCGTCGCGTGCCGGCGGCCCAGCTCCGTGCCGGTTCCTCGGAGCTCGGCGAACTGGCGGTCCAGTTCAACACCATGGCCGACCGGCTGGCCGAGAGCGTCGAGCTGATCCGGCGCGACCGCGACCGGAGCCGCGACTTCCTGGCGGACGTGTCGCATGAGCTCAGGACCCCGCTCGCAGCGCTGCGGACGTTCAACCAGCTGCTGCTGGAGCAGGCCGGGAACGACCCCGAGGCGCGCGCCGAGTTCCTCGAATCGAGTCAGGGCCAGATCGAACGCCTCGACTGGCTGGCGCAGAACCTGCTCGAGCTGTCCAAGCTCGACTCCGGGCTCGTCCTCCTCGACCTTCGACCCGACGACCTGCGGGCGGCCGTCGAATCGGCGACCCACCAGCACGACGCGCTGGCGGCGCGGCGCGGCGTGTCCGTCGAGCTCGATCTGCCAAGCCGGCCGATCCGGATCCGGCATGACCCGCCACGCATCGGCCAGGTGGTCGCGAACCTGGTCGGCAACGCGGTCAAGTTCACGCCACGCGGTGGTGCCGTGCGGGTCTCCGTCGAACCGACGACCGACGGGGCTCGCATCGACGTCGTCGACACCGGCGTCGGCATCGACCCCAAGGAGCTGCCGCACATCTTCGAGCGGTTCTACCGCGGCTCACGCGCGAATGAAGCGCGCGGTTCGGGCAGCGGTCTCGGCCTCGCGATCGTGCGCTCGATCGTCGACATCCACGGCGGCAGCGTGACCGTGGAGAGCGGATCGGGCAGCGGGAGCCGGTTCACCGTCCGGCTGCCGCTGGACCCGCGGAGTGTCGCCGGCACGCCCGCAGCGCAACAGGCCGACGTCGCGTCGGCGGCCGAAGGCATGCGCCGGATGGCCGCGGCCGATGCGGCCGACGATCGCGAACGGTCCTCAGACGCGTCTCAGGATGACGAGCGCATCGTGACGGAAACTTCACCGTCCGATGCGCCGCATGTGAATCCCGCTTCGGCACCGTAAGAGGCGACGGCGTTCCCCGACTGGCCGCTCACCGACCGGGGGGACGCCGGACCTGAGGAATACGACACCCCATGACCGACTCCCGATCCGACGACCCCGACATGACCACGCGCCACGAGGCTCCGACCGAGCCCCTGCGACAACCGGTGATCCGCACCTCCGGCGAAGGCGAGCGCTACACGCCACCGGCGGAGCCACGTCCCGACTGGACGCGCCAGGACGCCGCACCGGCCGCGCCGCCGACCCCGGAGCGCTGGTATGAACCCGCCTCCACCGCCCCGGCGGCACCGGTGACCGACAGCGCCGTTCGCGGCGCACGCAATGGTCGCGGCAGCGTGGGCACGGTCCTCGGCGCCGCGCTGCTCTCGGCCGTGCTCGCCTCGGGCGGCACCGTCCTGGCGCTCAATGCATCCGGCGCGCTGGATCGGCCGGCGGCGACCACGACCACGCCGACCGGGACCACCGTCGGTGCCAACAACCAGCCGGTGAACATCGACGAGTCGTCGGCGACCATCGAAGTGGCCGCCAAGGCCAGTCCCGCCGTCGTCCGGATCACGGTCAACGGCAACGTCGACACGTCGCAGGGGATCATCCCGGAGACCGGCGTGGGCTCGGGCGTGATCTACGACTCGGGCGGCTGGATCCTGACCAACCGCCACGTCGTGGAGGGCAGCGACCAGCTCTCGGTCGAGCTCAACGACGGCCGGGTGCTCGAGGGCCGCGTGTACGGCATCGACACCCTGACCGACCTGGCGATCGTCAAGATCGAGGGCCCTGACCTGCCGGTCGCCCAGCTGGGCCGGTCGAGCGAGCTCAAGGTCGGGCAGCTGGTCGTTGCGATCGGCAGCCCGCTGGGCACCTACTCGAACTCCGTCACCAGCGGCATCGTGTCGGCCAAGGGCCGCACGATCACGACCGACGGCAACCAGAACCTCAACAACCTCATCCAGACCGATGCGGCGATCAATCCCGGCAACTCGGGCGGTCCGCTGCTCGACGCCGGTGCCAACGTGGTCGGCATCAATACCGCCATCGCCGCCGACTCGAACGGTATCGGCTTCGCCATCCCGATCGATATCGCCCGACCGATCATGGAGCAGGCCGTGGCCGGCGAGGACCTCGCGCGGCCGTACATGGGCGTCGTCTACCGGCCGATCGACCGCCAGTTCGCCGACGCCAACAACCTCTCGGTGAACGAGGGGGCGCTCATCCAGCGTGGCGCCGGTGGCAGTGCGACCAGCCCGGCCGTCGTGCCCGACAGTCCGGCCGACCGGGCCGGTCTGCGAGAGGGCGACATCATCGTGAAGGTCAACGACCAGGCGATCGATGGCGACCATCCGCTCGACGCGACGCTCAGCGAGTACGCACCGGGCGACACCGTGACCATCGAACTGCTCCGGGACGGCGAATCAACGACGGTCCAGTTGCAGCTCGGCACCCGACCCGGCGAACTGATCACCCGCGGGCCGGCGGCGTCCGCTCCGATGGCTGTGGCGACGCGCCTGCTAGCCATCAGCCCGTGGATCGGCGCCGCCAGATCTCGACCGACGCGTGATCGAGCGGCCCACCCAGCTTGACGGCCGGCTTGCGCACGCGGACGCCGACCTCCTGGATGTCGAACGCGACAAGCACCTCGTTGCTGATCGCCTCGGCGATCGTCTCGAGCAATCGGAATGAGGTCGATTCCACGACCTGGCGGGCGATCTCGTACACCCGCCCGTAGTCGACGGTCTTGGTGAGGTCGTCGTCGACGCCGGCGGGCTGCAGGTTCAGCACCAGGATCACGTCGACCTCGAACGGCTGGGCGGTCTTCAGCTCCCAGTCGTGATAGCCGTGCTTCCCCTCGAAGCGCATGTTGGTGAGCACGATCCGATCGCTCAGGCGGGGCCTCCCTCTGGTTCGCTCCTCCAGTGCCCGCGAACGACCGCGTCGCTGACGCGCGCCGCGCGAACGTTGGCCTCGACATCATGGACCCGGACGATATCGACACCGGCGGCGATGCCGAGCGCCGTCGTCGCCAGCGTGCCCTCGAGCCGCTCGTCGGCCGGAAGGTCGAGGATCTTCCCGATCGTGGACTTGCGCGAGGTGCCGAGCAGGATCGGCCGGCCCAGCGTCGTCAGCTCGCCGAGGTGACGGAGCACGATCAGGTTGTGATCCGCGGTCTTGCCGAAGCCGATGCCCGGATCGACGAGGAGATCCGCCGGCGGGACGCCGGCGCGCTCGGCCCGTTCGAGTGCCGCGCGCAGGTCGTCGATCACCTCGCGCATGACGTCCCGGTAATCCGGCTCGTGCCTGTTGTGCATGACCAGGAGCGGGACGTGCGCGCTCGCGGCGAGCTCCGCGATCGCTGGATCCGGGCCGGTGGCCCACACGTCGTTGAGCAGGTCGGCGCCGGCCGCGAGCGCCGCTTCGGCGACCACCGCCTTGGTCGTGTCGATGCTCAGTGGCACGCCCGGCATCGCCGTACGGATCGCGGCGAGGACCGGGATGACCCGACCGATCTCCTCCGCGGCCTCGATCGGGGCATGCCCCGGCCGTGTCGATTCGCCCCCGATGTCGAGCAGGTCCGCGCCCTGGTCCACCATGCGGCGGGCCTGGTCGACCGCCGCCGCGACCGGGTCGCCCCGTCCGATCAGACCGTCGCCCGAGAACGAATCGGGCGTGACATTCAGGATGCCCATCACGAACGTCCGTTCGCCCCAGGCGAACGTCGTCGGTCCGATACGGGTCGGTGCGAGCTGGCTCACGGGGCCGGCGGGTCGCGCAGCTCTGGGTCGTCGACCAGGTGGCCGCGGATGGTGCCGACCAGGTACAGCGACCCGGCCACGACCGTCGGTCCGCCCCGCCGGCGAGCCAGGTCAAGGGCGGCGATCGGGTCGGACTCGGCAACGACCTCGGCGATCCGTGGCGCTGTTCGCCGCCAACGCGCCGCGAGCTCGTCGGCCGGCATCGCGCGGGCGGCGTCCACGCTCGTCGCGATGACGGTCGCACCGTCGAGGGAGGACGATGCGGCCAGGGCGGCGATGATGCCGTCGACGTCCTTGTCGGCCATCGCACCCATGACGAGCGCGACGGGTCCCGGCGCCAGGTGCGGCCGCAGATCGTCGAGTGCCTGCGCGAGCGCGGCCGCGCCGGCCGGGTTGTGGGCGCCGTCGAGCAGGATCTCTGCGCCGTCGACCGTCAAGCAGCTCGAGTCGTCCGGGCCAGACGGCGGTCTCGTAGCCGCGACGGCGGGCGTCGTCGTCAGCCGTCGCGATGCCCGCGGCGTCGAGCGCATCGAGGACCGCGTCGGCGACCGCGACGTTGGCGGCCTGGTGGCGTCCCCGTAGGCCGACCCGGGTCGGGCCCAGTCGTGGCAGCTCGACGGTCAGTCCATCGCGGTCCCAACCCAGCAGCGGCGCGGGTCCCACCTCGCGCAGCGGGGCCCCGACTCGTCGCGCCCGTCGGCGGATGATCGCCAGGGCCTCACCGTCGGCGCCGGTCACGGCGACATCGCCACGCCCGATGATCGCGGCTTTCTCGCGGGCGATCGCCGCGATCGTCGAACCCAACCGGTCGGTGTGATCCAGGGCGACGTTGGTGACCGCAGCGACACCGCCATCCCAGGCGTGTGTCGCGTCGAGCCTGCCGCCCAGCCCGACCTCGACGAGGGCGACGTCGATCCCGGATTCGGCGAACTGGCGGAACACGAGCGCCGTGAGCAGCTCGAACTCCGTCGGCTCGCCATGGCGCCGTGCGACGCGGTCGGCGACAGCCAGGACGGCGTCGACGTGCCGCGTGAAGTCGTCGATGCCGATCGGGTGGCCGTCGATGGTGACGCGCTCGCGATACGACACCAGGTGCGGCTTCGGCGTTTCGCCGACACGGAGACCGGCGGCACGCAACGCGCTGCCGGCCAGGGCGAGGACGCTGCCCTTGCCGTTGGTCCCGGCCACGAGGGCACCGCGCACGGCCAGATGCGGGTCGCCGAGCGCCGCCAGCAGTGCCCGTGTCCGCCCGAGCCCGAGCCGGATCCCGAACCGACCGCGCGCCGTGAGCGCGGCGAGGGCCTCGTGATAGGCGGTCGACGGGGCCGAGGCGGTCACTCGCGAGTCAGTTCGTCCTCGTAGAACACGCACTGGTTGAAGCGCGGTGTCAGGCACACGTCGTTGACGTACCCCTGGTCGAGGTGGACACCACCGCGGAGCTGGCAGCGCGAGACGTTCGTGTCCTGTCGGATCAGGGCCTTGAGCAGGTGTGGTGCCTGGATGGGGATGGCGCCGCGCGAACCCGTCATATAGAAGTGCGGGCACACGTTTCGACGCAGGCTCGGCAGGCCGAACCCGGGATGGGCGCCCATCGGCAACGTGACGGCCGGTGCCGGCCGTGCGGTGAGGGGCGATGGCGTGACCCGGGCGATCGGTCCCAGCCCGAACGCTGGACGACCGGTCGCGGCCCCCGACGATCCGGATCGGCCCGCTGGCGCGCCGGGACGACCCGGTCGATCGGGCTGCCCTGGGGGGCCGATCGGTCGTCCGGTCCGTGGATCGCGGGCCTGCACGCAACCTCCATCCTGCGCGCACCGACCATCGGGCACGCGCGACCGGGCCAGAGTACAACGCACCGCCGCGCTCCGACATCGCGCCCGCAAGGCCGAAGCGGCGTTCTCGTCCAGGTGGCGAGGGCGTGCGACAATCGCCTCCGATGGCGACTCGGCGCGGTTCGCGCCCAAATCATGTCCGACCCCGCCCCCCGTCCGGCGGGCGTCCCACCCCAGTCAAGGTCAGGCCCCGGGCGCCCGCGCCCGGACGCCTGTCGGTCCACGGTCCGGTCCGACGCAGTCGGGGCATCCCACTCGTCGGCCAGATGGCCCTCGGGGCGGGTGTCGTCGTGGTCGCCCTGCTCGTCCTGTACGTCGGCGCCGGCGGCATCGGCGTGGTCGCCAACGCACTCGGCTCGACCGTCTCATCGTTCGTCCAGGGCGTCACGGCCACGCCGGTGCCGGTCACCACGCCGTCGACCGTCGCTGACGCGCCGTCCATCGAATCGCCTGGCGAGCCATACACCAACCAGAACCAGGCCGACCTGACGGTCACCGTCCCGTCGCGCCTCGCGGGCAACCCGGACTACGTCGTCCGTGTCTACCTTGCACTCAAGGACCAGGCGTCGGCGCCGATCGACGAGAAGCCCCTTTCGCCGACCCCGCGCATGATCATCCCGGTGACGCTGACCAAGGGCATCAACGATTTCAGCGTGACCCTCGTCGGGCCGGGCGGCGAGTCCGAGTCGTCGCCGCTGGTCCGCTTCGTGCTCGACATCGATCCGCCCGTCATCAAGCTCAGCTCGCCCAAGGACGGGGCGATGATCAACCGCAAGGCCGTGACGCTGCAGGGCCGCACGCAGGGCCGCTCGACGCTCAACGCCCGGAACGCCAAGACCGGCGAATCGATCGGCGGCACCGCCGCGTCCGATGGAACGTTCTCGCTGAGCCTGCCCATCGCCTCGGGCTCCAACCCGATCCGGTTCACCGCCACGGACCCGGCGGGCAACACGAATACGATGGAACTCAACGTCCGCCGCGGGTCCGGGCAGCTGCGTGCGTCGCTGAGCGCGTCCTCGTATTCGATCAGCCAGCGCTCGTTGCCGGCCGAGATCCGGCTGGTGACCCTGGTCGACGACCCGGATGGCCGGCCGCTCGAGGGTGCGCGCGTGACCTTCACGCTCAGCATCCCTGGGATCAAGACGGTGACCGGTGACGCCGTGACCGATGCGTCGGGCCAGGCGTCCTTCACCACCCGCATCCCCAAGGGGGCGGACCGTGGTGGCGGCACGGCCGGGGTGCTCGTCCGGACGACCGATTTCGGGCGGACCACCGACGAGACGGTCATCACGATCCGGAAGTAGCCGGTGACCGAGCCGAGACCAGGCCCATATCCGGCGGCACCCAGCTGTCGACAGCCGACGCAGTCGCAGCTACCATCCCGCCATGCCGATGTGGCGGTGTCCGCATTGCGGGACTCCCCAGGCCGAGACGGCGCGGTGCTGGGTGTGTCGGCGGTCCTCTACCTCCTGCGGCACCTGCCGCCACTACCGACGATCAGTCGCGGGCCAGCTCGGCTACTGCGGTCTCGATGCTCGGCGACAACCCCTGACCGGCGAGGAGATCCGGGGCTGCTGGGAAGCCATGCCGGCCGCGTTGCTCCCTGACCCGGCGCCCCTCACCATCGGTCCGGCGCGACCGGTCGACGAGGCTCGGCCGCCGTTGGCCTTCGTCGAGGTCAACGCGACGGCAGCGGTCGATGACGCGAGCGAACCCGGCGTCGACGGTGCGACCATGGCCCCCGGCCTGCCCGGGACGAGCGAGCCGGGCTGGAACCTTTGGGGTGACCTCGAGGGCTGATCAGGACGGCGCGGCGGTCGGCTCGGGGGTCGGCGTCGGGGCCGGCGTCGGCGGAGGCGTGGGCGGAGGCGTGGGCGTCGGGGTCGGTTCGGGGGTCGGGGGCGGCGTCGGAGCGAGCGTCGGCGTCGGTGTCGGCGTGGGGGTCGGCTCCGGTCCCTTCGAGATCACGTAGTCCACGGCGGTGTCCTTCGCGACGACGACACCGGGCGCCGGCACCTGCGACACGACCAGGCCGATCGGCACGACGGGGTCGAACGCCTCGGTCTTGATGCCCGGTCTGAGGCCGGCCGTCACGATCTCCTGGACCGCCAGGGCCTCGGTCTTGTTGCGCAGGTCGGGCATCGGCACCTGTTCGACACCGGACGCGACCGTGACGCGGATGGTCGACCCGGCCGGGACGAGCGTCTCGGCCGGTGGCACCTGCGCGGTGATGATGCCGACCGGCTGGTCCGACGGCTGCTCGATGACCTCGAGTTTCAACCCGAGGGACTCGGCCTCCTGGGTCGCGTCGGCGAGGAGCTTGCCGACGAACTCCGGCACAGCGACCGGCTGCGCGACCGGCGTGGAGGGACTCGAGAGCAACTGGAAGACGATGAAGCCGATACCCGCCAGCAGCAGGATCGCGGCGATACCTGCGACCCACACGACCGGGCTGGTGCCCGAACCCTCCTCCTCCTCGATGACCGACCGTTGGCCCGTCCCCGACGGTGGGGGCGCGGCGGGTACGTTGTCGGCCCTGGCGTAGGCGCTCTCCGGGTAGGACGTGACGGTCGGGTTGGACCGGGCCACACCGGCCGACGCGGCCAGGCCGGCCGCCGCGGCGACGCCCGCCGCCGCGCCCGCCGCGCCGGCTGCGGTGCGGGACGACTCGAGCGCATCGGCCATCGAGGTCGCCGAGGCGAACCGGTCGATCGGCAGGGGGGCGAGCGCCTTGCGGGTGATCGCCGCGAGGTCGGTCGGCAGGGAGGGTCGGACAAGGGCCGGATCGGGCACCGGACCGCTGAGCCGCGCAAGGGCGACGCTGGCGGCGCTGTCGCCTTCCCAGGGACGGGTACCGGTCAGCATCTCGAAGAGGACGATGCCGAGCGCATAGATGTCGGATTCGTTGGTGGCGGTCTCGCCACGCGCCTGCTCCGGGCTGAAGTAGTGGACCGAACCGAGCGTCGTGCCCGGCAGCGTCACCTGCGCCTCGGCGACGGCCCGGGCGATGCCGAAGTCGACCACCTTGACCCGACCGTCCCGCCCGATCAGCACGTTGCCGGGCTTCACATCGCGGTGCACGATGCCGCGCGCGTGGGCCGCGGCCAGGGCCCGGGCGACCGCCGCTGCGATCCGCGCCGCCTGCGGCGGCGGCAATGAGCCGTTCCGGCGGAGGATCGTCGCGAGGTCTTCGCCGTCGACGAACTCCATGACGATGTACGGCCCGTCCGGGTCCTCGCCATAGTCGTAGACGCTCACGACGTTGGGATGGTTCAGCGAGGCAGCGTTCTGCGCCTCCTGTCGGAACCGCGACGAGAAGTCAGGGTCGCGCAGATACTCCGGGCGCAGCAGCTTGACGGCGACGTCGCGTCCGAGCTGGGTGTCGACCGCCCGGAAGATCGTGGCCATGCCGCCCTCTCCGAGCAGCTCCACGAGCCGATATCGGCCGCCCAGGATCGTCCCGATCTCCGCCAAACGTGCCCCTCTGACATGGTTCGGCGCGTCGCTGACGTCTGCGACGCGCTCGCGCGGCATGGTACCCCATGGCCTCCGGTCGGACGCCCATCCGGGCGCGCCCGGCGATCAGAGCTGGAGACCGGCCAGGTAGCTCCGGAACTCGCGGGCGAGGTCGGGTCGCTGCAGGGCCAGCTCGACCGAGGCCTTCAGCCAGCCCATCGTCGTGCCGGCGTCGTAGCGCGTGCCCTCGAATTCGTAGGCGTACACGCCCTGCTCCTCCATCATCGCGCCGATCGCGTCGGTGAGCTGGATCTCGCCACCGGCCCCACGTTGGGTCTGCTCGAGCTTGTCGAAGATCTTGGGCGTCAGCACGTAGCGACCGATGATCGCGAGGTTGGAGGGCGCATCGGCCGGGTCGGGCTTCTCGACGAGGGCCGTGACACGATGCAGGCGGCCGTGGTCGAGCGGGTCCTCCGACCGCTCGGCGGCGATCACGCCGTACCGGCTGGTCTCCTCCCGGGGGACCTCCATCACCGCCACGACCGACGCATGGGTCTGTTGGTACGCGTGGATGAGCTGGCCGATGCACGGTCGGTCGCCGACCACGACGTCGTCGGGCAGGATCACGGCGAAGGGTTCATGCCCGATCAGGTCCTTGGCCATCAGGACCGCATGCCCCAGCCCGAGCTGCTCCTTCTGGCGCACGTACGCCACCTGGGCCAGGTCGCTGATATGGCGCACCTGGCGGAGCATCTCGATGTCGCCCTTCTCCTCGAGCAGGTGCTCGAGCTCGTACGACAGGTCGAAGTGGTCCTCGATCGCGCGTTTCTGGCTGGACGTGACGATGATGACCTGCTCGATGCCCGCCGCGACGGCCTCTTCGACCGCGTACTGGATGATCGGCTTGTCGACCAGTGGCAGCATCTCCTTCGGCTGCGCCTTGGTCGCGGGCAGGAAGCGTGTGCCCCAGCCGGCGGCAGGGAATACGGCCTTTCGAACGCGCATGAAACCTCAACGGACGGAGCCTGGTGGGTCGGGAAAGTCTAGCACCGGGCCCTTTCAGGGCCGTTCCCGAGACCCTCCAAGAACGCGCTCAGGTCTCGCGGTCGAGGCCGGACTGGACGGCGAGCAGCGCGGCCTGCGTCCGGCTAGCCAGCCCGAGCTTGGCCAGGATGTTCGAGACATGGGTCCTGGCCGTCCGCTCGGTGATGCCGAGCTCGGCCGCGATCTGCCGGTTCGGGAGACCCTGGGCCACGCGGGTCAGGACATCGCGCTCGCGAGCCGTCAACGTCTCGATCCCGTCGCCATCGCCGGCACCACCGGCGCCGCTCGGCCGCCCGCCGTCGCGCATCCGTCGCGCGACGATCCCCGCGACGGCCGGATCGACATGGACCTCGCCCGCCGCGGCCGCCCGGATGGCGCCGGCCAGCTCGTCGGCCTCGGCATCCTTGAGGAGGAACCCGGACGCACCGGCTTCGATCGCGGCGACCACGCGGGCTTCCTCGATGAAGCTGGTGAGCGCGATCACCTCGGTCTCCGGGAGGGCCGCCTTGATGCGGCCGGTCGCCTCGATGCCGTCGACGACCGGCATCATCAGGTCCATGACGACGATGTCCGGGCGCAGCTCGTCGGCTCGCTCGATCGCCTCGGCGCCGTCGGCGGCCTCGCCCACGACCACGATGTCGTCGTGGAGCTCGAGGAAGTCGCGCATCCCGCGACGGACCATCGCGTGATCGTCCACGAGGAGGACCCGGATCGGGGTGTCGGGCATCGACGGTCTGCCGGTCGCTAGGGTCCGCCCGGGACGACCGAGCGCTCGTCGGCGGCCGTCTCGACGGCGTCGCCCGAGCGCGATGCCCGCTGGAGCAGCACCGCCGCGCCCAGGATCGCGGCGGCCCCGACGATCTGGATGGGGGCCAGCGCCTCGGACAGCAGCCACGCTGCGAGCGCGACGCCGACGACCGGCTCGAACAGCATGAGGATGCCTGCCCGGGTCCCACCGATCAGGCGGATCCCGGTGAGGAACCCGAACGACGGGATGGCGGCGGCGGCGACGCCCGTGAAGACGAGCAGTGGCAGGACGCTCGGCTCGGCGAGCGGCTGGAGCAGCGACGCCGTGCCGCCGGCGAGGAGCGCGACGAGGATCGCACCGATGCACGACATCAACAGCACGGTCGTCATGGCCTGTTCGGTCGGGACCTCTGGGTAGCCGTCGCGCGCGAGGAGGACGAAGATCGTCTGGCACACGGCGGCGCCGAGCGCGAGGCCGATCCCGATGGCGTCGAGTCGGATCCCGGCGGCGGGATCAAGTTGCGACGCGACCACCGCGATCATCCCGGCGATGGCGAGACCCAACGCGACCACGCGGGCACGGTCGAGCCGTTCCCGTCCGAGCGCGACGTTGGCCACCGCGACGAGCGCCGGGTACGTGTAGAACCCCAGGAGCGCGAGCGCGATCGTGATCCGATCGAACGCGATGAACATGCACAGGTTCAGGATCGTGCCGGCCAGGGCTGCCGCCAGGAGCGCCGCCCGCGCGCGAACCCGTAGGTCGCCGAAACGGACGAGGTGCGTGGCACCCCGTCGGACGCGCCAGCCGACGTACGCGCCGAGAGCCAGGAAGCCGATGACCGCCCGCCACGCGACGAAGGCCGGCGGCTCCATGCCCGCCTCGTAGGCGAACCTCGACAGCGGACCGAGCATGCCGAACAGCGACGCCGAGACGATGACGATCGCGAAGCCACGCAGCGGGATCGCACCACCGACGCCGGCCGCCGCCGCAGGTGTGGTCGTCAGGGGCGGGCTGGACACCGGGGCATGGTAGAGCGCAGGACCGCGACCCGCCGGAGCACCGTCAGCCCGCGGCGGCGCGCTCGCCCGGACTCTCGATCGCCGAGGTCTCGCGCCGACTCCTCGAGAGGCGGATGCCGGTGAACGGGATCCGGATCTCGCGGAAGACCTCGATCGAGACGAGGAACCCGACGAACAGGAACACGACCCCCAGGAACTTGCCGAGCTGGAAGAGCTCGGTCGAGCCGAAGCGGTTGAGCGAGTCGGTCAGGGTCGGGATGAACGCCCCGATCGCGATGAGGATCGTGGCCGGTACCCGGCTGTGGATGCTGCCCGAGAGGAGCGCAGTGATCGTGCCCGGCAGCGACGCGACGAGGTTGACGAGGATGGCCACGGGCGCGATCAGCAGGTTGAACAGGAACTGATCGCCCGGCTGGTTCGGGTCGAGCGAGTAGGGCAGGACGCGACGCTTGGGCATGAACATGTACGTGCTGAACACCGCCCCCAGGATCAGGGCGAATGCGCCGGTGACGTTCATGAACGGCGTCAACAGTCGCAGGTGGGGCGGTAGGAGCGTCGCGACGGGCATCGTGGTCTCGGGGTCGACCGCATAGCCCGGTGCCGGGATCGTGGTCGTCGCCATCAACATCAGGCTCAGGATCGTGGCACCGACGACGGCACCCGCGGCGAGGATCGGCCAGCGCTCGTTCTGGAAGTAGGTCTCCACCGCGACCGCCAGGGCGAGCACGCCGGCCGCCAGGAAATAGAGCAGCGGCAACGCGCCGGCCCCCGCGTACTCGGGCCGGTTGCGCACGAGGAACGTGAAAAGGCCGGCCAGGAACAGGCACAGGGCGAAGCTGTAGCCGAACCGGGTGCGACCGAGCAGGAACGCGGTCCCCAACCCCAGCCAGCCTGCGGTCCAGACGGCGCCGGTCAGATACCACGTTCGGTAGAGCGGTTCGTTCCAGGCGCCGGCGCCGGCCAATGCCTCGGCGCCCGCGGCGATGCCGTAGAAGAGCATGCCGATCGCCCAGATCAGCTGGAACCCGCCCCGTCGCTCGCGCCACTGGTCGAACAGGGCGACGCTGAACACGAGCGCAAGGAGCGAGGTGACCGCCGGGAGGAGGACGTCGAATCGCATCGATCAGCCTTCCCGCTGGTGTGCGTCGATGAACCGCAGGAGCAACCGGTCGAGCAGCGCCCATGCGTCGCCGTACAGGCCGGCAAGGCGGTTCGAGTCCAAGGATCGGCGCCGGCCGACCGCCGCGAGCTCGGCGACGAACGGCTGGCGAGCGATGACGAACCGCGATACCGAGTCGGTGAGGCTGGTGCCGCCCAACGCCAGCCGGACCGCCTGGTCGGCGACGATGGACCCGGCTCGGGTCTCGAGCCGGCGCCGACGCCGACGATCGTCCGGTCCTGCGTCGAGGTACGCGACGAGCGTCGTGATGAGCCGCCTGCCATCGCGTCGAAACGCGTCGCGCTCCGGACCCTCGTGGGCGTCACCCGACGCGTAGTGACGGCGGTAGGCCCTGGTCAGGCGCTCCGGCGACGCGCCGAGGCTCGTGAGTGGACGGTGGGTCGTCGATCGTCGCTCGGCGACCAGCCGCTCGAGCTCGCGTCGGTCGAAGCGCCGGTGGCCACCGGGCGTGATCCAGGCGGGCACCCGGCCGTTGTCGGCCCACCGCCGGAGCGTATCGGGATCGATCCCCAGAAGCTGGCTCGCCGGTCCGAGCGACAGCCAATCCCGCCGAGGAGATGCCGTTGCCGGTTCGCGCACTCGAGGCCCTCGCTGGACGACCGAGATCGGGCGCCGACGGGTCAGCACGGTCGTGGGGGGAAACGACCGGCGACCCGTCGGCATGGAAACCTGGGTAAATCTGGGTACCAGACTCCGCCCGGGCCAGCAGAGGATAGGGCCGCCCCGATCGGGCGTCAAACGAGCTCCGGCGCAGACCTCAGAGCGGGCCGATCAGGCGGGGACGAACTCGTGATCATCGCGATGGATGCCATCGCACAGACCCCATCGACCGCCATCCGGCGGACCCTCGGGATCTGGGATCGGGATGGGTCGCATGATCTCCCGGACCTCGCCCCTCCGGCAGAAGTAGTACCCGCGAGCCGCCATCCAGCCACGCACGCACACCGGGTCGCCGTGGAACTGGAAGGGTCCCGGGTTGATGACTGGCTGCTCGGCCCAGCTGACCGCGGTCTCCGGGGCCACGATGTCGAGGAGGTTCACCCGCCACGGGGTCCCGTCGATGATCTGCCCGCAGCCGGCGCATCGCTTCGCGACGTTGTCTTCGATGATGGTCCGGATCTTGACGCCCATGATCTCCATCGACTCGATGGTAGCAGGGGGCCTCGAAGCGCCGCGGATGCTAGGGTCGAGCGTATGGACGTCGCGCTCATCGGTGTCCCATTCGACTCGGCCGGAACCCCAGCCGGCGTCGCTCGCGCACCGGCCGCCCTGAGAGCCGCGGGGCTGCTGGCGGCGCTGCAGGACGCGGGCATCGTCGTGGTCGACATGGGTGATGTCCCGCTCACGCCCGGTGATGCGATGCGCGATCCGGCAAGCGAGATCATCGCCCCCGACGCGCTCCTCGCGATGATCGTCCGCGTTCGCGACGTGGTCAGCGAGGCCATCGCTGCCGGTGCCGTGCCCCTGGTCATCGGCGGCGATTGTCCGGTCCTGCTCGGCTGCCTGGCCGCGATCGACGGCGAGTTCGCCGGCCTGCTCTTCGTCGACGGCCATGAGGATGCGTGGCCGCCGCACACGTCCACGACCGGCGAGGCCGCCGACATGGAACTCGGGCTGCTCCTCGGGCGGTCGGTCGAGGATCTGCCCGACGCCTTGCGTTCCGCGCTGCCCCGCATCCGGCCCGAGCGGATCGCCGTCGTCGGGGCGCGGGACCAGCAGGAACTCACCGACGCAGGCGTGGAGTCCATCGACGCCGTCGTCGACGTCCTCAGGACCGAGCTCCTGACGCGGGCGGCGATCGAGTCCCTCGTTGCCGAACGGATCGAGCGCCTTGACGGGCTTGGTCGGTGGTGGCTGCACGTCGATCTCGACGTGCTGTCGACCGAGAGCCTGTCGGCTGTCGACTACCGCCAGGACGGCGGACTGGATTGGCCGACGCTCACGGCGCTGACGCAGCGGGCGCTCGGTGCGCGGGCGGTGACAGGTTGGACGGTGACGATCTATAACCCTGACCTCGACGCTGATGGGCGTCAGGCGGAGTCGATCGTCCGTTACCTCGCACGGGCCGCGAGCGCCCTGGCAGCCATCGCGCCGACTGACGGCCTGCGCCGCGACATCGGACCACGTGGTACGACTGGGTCGCTCAACGATTGATGGCGCGGTGAGTATCCTTCGATGCCGCCAAGGTCGCGGGAACACCGCGTTCGCGGCGTGAAGACTGACGATGGTGAGCGTGCCCGATCAGCCTGGTCCACACGATCGTCGCTTCGACGATCTCGTCGGTTCGCTCGACGCCATCGTCTGGGAGGCGGACGGCGACGACTATCGGATGACGTATGTCTCGCCCCGCAGCGACGAGATCGCCGGGTACCCGCCAGAGGAATGGCTGAGCAAGCCGGAGTTCTGGGAGCACCATCTCCACCCGGACGACCGAGAGCGCGCGATCGCCGCCACGGACGCCGCGATCGGGGAGCTGCGCAGCGTGCGTATCGAGTATCGCTTCCTCGTTTCCAGCGGGGAGTATCGCTGGTTCTCCGACGTGATCCGGGTCCTGCGCAAGCACGATGGGGCGGGCCACCGCGTGGTCGGCGTGATGATCGATATCACCGACCAGAAGCGGCTCGAGGAAGCCCTGGCCTTTCGCGCGACACATGACACGCTCACCGGCCTGCTCAACCGAGAGCAGCTGAACATCGAGCTGGTCCGGGTGCACCAGCTCCCCGAGCCGTGGGCGCTCCTTTTCCTCGACCTGAACGGTTTCAAGGACGTCAACGACGCCCTCGGCCACTCCGTCGGGGACGAGGCATTGCGGATGGTCGCGGATCGCCTGGTCGGCACGGCGCGCGCCACCGATGTCGTCGCCCGCTTCGGTGGCGACGAGTTCTGTGTCCTGGCCTCCGTCGCGGAACGCACGGCAGCGCTGCACCTGGCACGGAGACTGCGGGATTCGGTCGCCGACCTGGCGGTCGTGGCCGAGCACGCGCTGCGGCTCAGTACCTCCGTCGGCATCGCCTACGTCGAGGAGGACGGTTCCCCGGAGACGCTCGTCCGCCAAGCCGATGCGGCGATGTACGGGGCCAAGCGCACGGCCGAGGGGATCGCGGTGTACGAGCCCTGGATGCGCGAGGCCGCCCTTCGGCGCCTCGATGGCAAGGTGTCCGCCGGCCGACCGCAAGGTCCCGAGGCGGACTGAGAGCCCGGCGGGGTACGCGCGCCTATGGCGTCGGCGTTGGTGCAGCACCTGGGGCTAGCGCCGCGATCGCATCGCGAAGCGCCAGGATCGCGGTCACTTCGTCGGTGAGGTCGACGTCGCCCTCGCCCATCTTCTGGAGCGCCGCGAGCAGCTGATCGATGTAGGCGCTGACCGCCGCGTTCTCGTCGAAGGTGGCGTCCAGGTTCTCGGTCACCCACTCGCTTTCGCGGTCGAACCAGCCGACGATCTGGTCAGCGTCGGCTGCGGCCAACGCATCGATCGCCGCGACGATATGGGCGACGTCGGAGGGGTCCATGGACATGGGCGCGTGCGGCGTCGACGTCGTATCGAGCGGGCTTGCGGTCACCGGGTCCGACGAGATGACCCCGATCCCGCCCGGAGGGATGCCCTCAGGTGTGGCCGACCCGCCAGGAAAGCCTTTCCCGGCGGTGAGGATGGTCAGGGTGAAGATGGCCACGGAGCCGATGCCAGCGACCACCAGGAGCGCGACGACGCCGGCCCCGGTCCAATCGCTCAGGCGGCGAATGTCGTTGAAGCGGCCAGCGAGCACCAGCGCGACGGGTCCACTCAGCAAGGCGATCCAACCCGATGCAGTCGGCGCACCCGCCTGGGCGCTGAGCCACGCGGCGGTCAACCCGATCGCGCACCAGAGCACGGCCGCGATGATCCCGGCCCGTATCGCGCGCGGCCTCGGAGGGCTGTCGGTAGGCGCGGTCGACGGACTCCCGGGTGACGCGTGGTCGTCCACTCGATCCTCCTGCGACCAAGGCGGCATCGAGCCTGGCGCGCGGACAGCCTACCTGCCGGCTGTCGCGGCAGGGTCGACGGTCGGACGCGATCGAGTAGAAGCGACCCGTCCGGGTCTCCAGAGGTGGTGCCCCCAAGGGGATTCGAACCCCTGATCTCCACCTTGAAAGGGTGGCGTCCTAGGCCTCTAGACGATGGGGGCGGGAAGGGCCCGATCGGTGCCCGAGTCTAGCAGAGGGTCCCGATCAGCCCGACCCGAGCGCCAGCTGGAAGAGGATGATCGCGCCGGCCGCGGCACCCGCCGCCGCGATGGCGGCGAACCCGCCCACGAGCGCGGCCAGCAGCATCCGACCGCCATTGCCGCGCTCCACGCCACCGCGCCAGATCGATCGAAGGCAGTACACGGCGAGGGCCGCGAACACGATCGCCAACACGACTGAAGCGGAGGCCAGGAGGGGGATCTGCGTCGCCTCGCGGACGGTCAGGAAGTACGCGGCGAACGCGATCGACCCGATCACGGCGATGGCGAAGAAGATGACGCCGGGCGAGACACGACGCCCTCCGCTCGGTGGGTCGTACCGGTCGTCGTAGCCGGCGTCGTCGTATGGGTCGCGAGACCTCGGCGGTGGCGCCGAGGCGTAGGGGTCGCGTGTGGCGCGCTCGTCGCTCATGCGGGCTCCTCTCCGAGCGTCCGATGGTAGACCGCCACGTTGTATCTAAGTCGCGGCCGGGTCATCCGTGCGGCGACCGCACGCCCGGAGTCGCCGAATGCCGCCTCAAGGAAGCTGTGGGCCGCCTCGAGTGAGTCGAACGTCCACCAACAGTGCAGCACGCGGATCTTGAAGCCGTTGCCCAGGAACGGCCCATCACGTCGGGTCCACTCGCCGTACTCGGGTCGAGGCCCCTGCAGCTCGGCCACATCATCGCGCCCGTAGTCGTGGACGGCCAGGAGCCGGCCACCGGGGCGAAGGAGCCGGACGGCTTCGGCCATGTCGGTCGAGCCTGGGCCGCGGAACGCCGACCACAGCCCGACGACAACGTCCGCGGACGCGTCGGGCGCATCGAACGTCCCGGGCCGCGGATCCACGACGGAGACGCGTGCGCCGAGTTCGGCAAGTTGGCGAGCGCGCATTCCCGCGGATCCATCGATGACGACGACGTCTCGCCCCACCACCGGACCTAGCGCCTCGATCGCCCGCGGGATCTTGCCCTCGACATCCAGGACCCGGGCCAGTTGTTCGTCGAGCCCGGTCCCCAGTTGGACGGGGAGATCAGCCACAGGCCGCGAAGTATAGGCGGCGGTCGACGCTCCGAGGGTCAGACGGCGTCGGGCGCGACGCGCAGCACGCGCGAGGTTCGGGGCGGAAGCGGGATCCGGGCTCGACCGTCTGTGACGACGACCGCGTCACCGCCCTCGTCGTCCGGCAGCGAGATCGGCACGAGCCATCCTGGACCGACATCGTCCACGGTGACGATGAAGGTCTATCGGCCCGTCGCCGGGGTTGAGGGCGAGGATCAGCCGGGCGTCGTCGAGTCGCCGCTCGATCGCCATCGCCGGCCCGTCGGCCCCGATAGCTCTCGTCGCACCGTGCCTGAGTGCCGGTTCGGCGGCCCGTAGCGCCAGGACCCCGCGGATGAATGACCGCAACGTCTCGTCCCAGGCACCTGCATCCCACGGGAAGCCGGCGCGGTTCTGCGGGTCGTTGCCGCCCGTGAGGCCGATCTCGTCGCCGTAGTAGATGCACGGAGCGCCTGGCAGGACGCACTGCAGGAGGACCGCCATCCGCATGGCCGCGCGGTCGCCGCCGAGCACGGTCAGGGCACGTGGCGCGTCGTGGGATGAGAGCAAGTTCAGCTGGACGGCCACGACATCCGGGTCGTACACGCCGAGCAGCTCGACGAGCCGCGCCGAGAACGCCGCGCCGTCGAGCGGGCGGATGTGCTCGCGGTACTCGTGATGGGCTGTCACCGCCGCCATGTCCAGGCTGGAACCGCCGACGTAGCCGAGGATCGCCTCCGCCAGCGGGTAGTTCATCAGCGCATCGAACCGATCACCGACGACCCATTCCGGCGCGGTCTCCCAGATCTCACCGACGAGGTAGGCATCGGCACGGATGGCCCGACAGCGCTGGCGAAAGGCCGCCCAGAACGCCGGATCGTCGATCTCGTCGGGGACGTCGAGCCGCCACCCGTCGATGCCGAACCGCAGCCAGTACTCGGCGACCGAGAGCAGGTACTCGCGGACGTCCGGATGGTCGGTGTTCAGCTTGGGCAGCGCGGGCAGGCCCCACCACGACTGGTAGCCGAGCAGCGTCCCCCGAGGCGTGTCGCGCGGCGGGTACGGCAGGAACTCTCGGCGGCCCTCCAGCACGTCGAGGTCGATGTGGAACCAGTCGCGATAGGGCGACGCCGCACCGTTCTCGAGGATGTGGTGGAAGGGCCAGAACCCTCGTCCGGTGTGGTTGAAGACCCCGTCGAGGACCACCCGCATCCCGCGGGCGTGGGCAACGTCGAGCAGCTCCCGGAGCGCGGCGTCACCGCCGAGCAGCGGGTCGACATGGAAGTAGTCGTAGGTGTGGTAGCGGTGGTTCGACGCCGACTGGAAGATCGGCGTCAGGTAGATCGCCGTGACCCCGAGATCCTCGAGATAGTCGAGCCGTTCGGCGATGCCGAGAAGGTCGCCGCCCTTGAACCCGTAGTTCGTCGGGGGGCTGTCCCACGGCTCGAGCGGACCGGGCTTCGGGACCCGCTCACTCTGGGCGAACCGGTCGGGGAAGATCTGGTAGAAGACCGCATCGCGGACCCATGCCGGCGTGTCGACCGTCACGGGCGTCCGTCCGTGGACCCGATGCGATACTCCACCGCGATGTCCTCCCGCTCCTGGCTGGCCGTGACCGTGGCCGCACTCCTCGTGGCTGCGTGTGCCGGCCCCACCTCGCCGTCGTCTGCCGGGTCGACCGGTCCGACGATCAGCGCGAGTCCGCCAAGCTCAGGATCGGCCGCCTGCGTCGCTGCGTCCCCGGACACGTCGACCGCAGGGTGGTGGCGCGAACGCGTCTTCTACGAGGTGTTCGTCCGCAGTTTCGCCGACTCGGACGGCGACGGTATCGGCGACCTGCGCGGTCTCACCGAGCGACTCGACGACCTGAACGACGGCGACCCGGCGACGACGAGCGATCTCGGCGTCACCGGGCTGTGGCTGATGCCGATCGCCGAGTCACCCAGCTATCACGGCTACGACGTCGTCGACTATCGCGCGATCGAGCAGGACTACGGCTCGACCGCCGACCTGGCGGCGTTGATCGCCGCCGCGCACGAGCGCGGGATCGCCGTGATCATCGACCTTGTCATCAACCACACGTCGCGCGAGCATCCGTGGTTCCGCGACGCGCGAACGCCTGGCTCGACGCATGACGATTGGTACCTATGGGCCGACGACCACCCGGCGGTCGCGCGCTCGGATGGGTCGCGCATCTGGCATCCCGATGGCGAGCGCTTCTACTACGGCTACTTCTGGGAGGGCATGCCGGATCTGAACCTCGGGAACCCCGAGGTGACCGTCGAGCTGGATTCGATCGCGAACTTCTGGCTCGACACCGGCGTCGACGGCTTCCGCATCGACGCCGCCCGGCATCTCTTCGAGGACGGCAAGACGCTCGAGAACGTCGACGCGACGTTCGACTGGCTCGAGGCGTTCCGCGATCGGATCAAGCAGCAGCATCCCGACGCGCTCGTCCTCGGCGAGGTCTGGGACGCGTCCTCGATGTCGGCCCGCTACGTTCGCGAGGGTGGGCTCGACCTGACCTTCGACTTCGGCCTGGCCAGCGCGATCGTGAACTCCACGAGGTCCGGCGACGGTGGCGCGGTCCGGGCGGCGCTTGACGAGGCGGCCCAGCTGTACGAGCCGGGCTGGCTCGCGACGTTCCTGACCAACCACGACCAGGACCGGGTCATGACCGAGCTCGGCGGCGATGTCGAGTCGGCGAAGCTCGCGGCGACCCTGCTGCTGACCGGTGGCGGGACGCCGTTCCTGTACTACGGCGAGGAGATCGGTCTGACCGGCCAGAAGCCGGATGAGCGCATCCGTACGCCGATGCGCTGGGATGCCAGCGCGCCCGCGGCCGGCTTCACGACCGGCACGCCGTGGGAGCCGCTCGGCGACGATGCGCCGGGCACCGACGTCGAGACCCAGCGCGCCGAGCCGGACTCCCTCTACTCGACCTACCGCGACCTGCTCGCGATGCGGGCCGGGGAACCGGCACTCCGATCCGGAGCGCTGTGGCCGGTTCGCGCGAACGACCCGTCGGTCGTGGCGTTTCTCCGGGCGACGCCCGACCCGACGAGCGGCGCCGTCCTCGTCGTGGCCAACCTCGCGGATACGGCCGTCCCGTCGTTCGCGCTGACGGCTGACGAGGGTCCGCTCTGCGGCGCGCCGACCACCGAGGTCCTGCGTGGACCCGAGGCCGTTGCGCCGCCGTCGGTCAGCGCCTCGGGCGGCTTCGACGACTACGTGCCGCTGGCCGACGGCCTCGGGGCCCGCGAGGTGCTCATCGTTCGGCTCCGCCCGTGACCGGGCCGGAGAGCGGCGATCGGGCCGCGAGCCGACGACGACGTCGAGCGTCACCCGGCCAGCCGCGACCGGCGCTCGTGGAGCTCGCGGCCGCCATCCTGATCGTCGGTGGGGCGATGCAGCTCATCGTCACGACCGCGACGCTGTCGGGCGTGCCGCCCGGGCGGAACCCGTTCCTGGCAGTCGCCCTCACGCTCAACGTGGCGTCCATCGCGATCGGCGCCCTCGCGCGAACCGGCCGAGCGTGGCTCCTCGCCCTCAACTTCGCGGCCGTGGTGGCCTTCCTCGACCTCCTCGGCTCGGGCGGGAGCCCGCTCTCCCTGACGCTCGGAGTGGCCGAGGTCCTCGTCGTCGCGATCCTCGTTGCACGCAAGCCGTGGTTCGACGCGATGCGCGCCTGGCGGGCCGAGGTGGCCGCTCGGGCCGCACGCGGGGCCCGGCCCTGAACGTCAGCCCTTGACGCCGCCGACCGCCAGCCCACCGACCAGGTAGCGCTGGAAGACGAAGAAGACGATCGACACCGGCAAGCGCGAACAGGATCGCGAATGCGGCGAACTGCGACCAGTTCGTCGTCCGTGCGAACTGGCCGACCATGCTGTCGAGCGCGAGGGACAGCGTCCAGTCGTGGACCTCGCTCACGAACATCGCGACGGTCAGGTACTCGGTCCAGCCACCCAGGAAGCCGAGGAACCCGGTCACCGCGATCGCCGGGATCGAGAGCGGCAGGATGATCTTGCGAAAGATCTGGTTCTGGGAGGCGCCGTCGACCGCGGCCGCCTCCTCGAGGTCCCGCGGGATCGTGTCGAGATAGCCCTTGAGGTTCCAGATCGCGAATGGGAGCTGGGCGGAGATCGACGGCCAGCGTGACGCCGACGAGCGAGGCCCGAAGGTTGAACGACAGGTCGCCGAAGTCGATCTGGAACTGGTTGAGGAAGATGAACAGCGGGATGATCGTCGCCACGGCCGGCAGCATCAGCACCCCCAGGACGAGGATCATCAGCGCCTCCCGGCCGCGGAACTTGAGCCGCGAGAACGCGTAGGCGGCGAGGATCCCGATGCTGACCGCGATGGCCGCGCTGAAGATCGCGATCTTCATGCTGTTGAGCGCGAGCTCGATGAAGCTGATCGGGTTGCTCGTCGGCTGGGCGATGACCTTGCGCGAACGCGTCGAGCGACGCGCCCGGCGGGATCAGGTTGAGTCCGTCGGGCCGCGCCAGGTTGCGCGGGTCGAGCGCCATGCTGACGATCCAGACCAGCGGGAACAGCACCGTGACGGTGATGAACAGCAGGATGAGCTGCAGGATGAGCTGCTGGCGAAGCGGCAGCCGCCGATCGCCGGACGTCTTCTTGAGGCTGACGCCCCGAGTCAGCAGGCTCCTGGTCGTAGCGGTGGTCGCGGGCACGGTCATCGAAGGATCTCCGCTGCGGGTCGGCGGTCAGTCCGCATAGCTCTTCGTCGCTTTCGCCATCCGGTTGGTGATGAGCGTGATGATCAGGAGGAGGAAGAAGAGATAGACCGCGAAGGCCGCGGCGACACCGAACAGGCGCCGCTCGTACGCGAGGCGATAGGCCTGGGTGACGAGGATCTCGGTCCGCCCGAACGGTTCGCCCTGGGTCATGAAGAACGGCAGGAAGAACAGGTTGAACGTGATGACGAAACCGTAGATGGCGTAGGGCAGCATCGCCGGGCGCAGGAAGGGCACCGTCACGTTCTTGAACTTCTGCCACGGGCTCGCCCCGTCCATCTCGGCGGCCTCGTACAGCTCGCCCGGGATCGATTGCAGCGCACCCGTGGCGACGATCGAGTTGAGCGGCCAGCCCAGCCAGGTGTTCGCTGTGAGCATCGCGAAGAACGCCAGCGGCAACGGGATCCACGAGATCGGGTCGTTGGGCTGGCGGATCCAGTCGAGGTTGAACGCCGGGTGATCCGGGGAGATCCCGAAGAGGCCGCCGAGCCCCTGGAGTCCCAGGTTCACGGCGCCGGCGTCGGGGTCGAACATGTTCCGCCAGACCGTCGCCACGATGATTCGCGGGATGACGACCGGCAGGATGAACAGCGCCCGGTAGATCCCCTTGAACCAGAGGCCCTTCGTGTTGAGGATCACTGCGACGAACGACGCCGATGATGACGTGGACGACGACGTTGCTGAACGCCCAGAACAGGTTGAACAGCACCAGCCGGACGAACTCGAAGTTGGGGATCTGGAGCTTGGAGGTCGCGACCCGGATGTAGTTGTCGAGCCCGACGAACTCGGCCGGGACCGGGTTGCGGACACGGAAGTTGATCTGCCCGAAGTCGTGGAACGACATCCAGACCTGGAAGATGAGCGGGTAGAACGTGATGACCGCCATGACGGCGAACGCCGGCACCAGGTAGAGGTACGGCTGCAGGTTTCGTCGGACCCTGGCACCCCGGCTGCGTCGGGGTAACGCGGCAGTGGCGGTCGCCATGAACGAGTCTCCCTCTCGTGGGTGACGGCGGTCGTGGTGGCGAGAAGAGTATGACGAGGGCGCTGGCTGCCCAGCGCCCTCGTCGCTCGAGGGAAGGGCCTAGAGGCCGCTCGCCTCGTTCATCAGCGCGCAGGCGTCCTTGACGGCCGTGGCCGGGTCGGCGCCCGTGTCGATGACCTTGTTCAGCGCATCGCCGAACGGGCCCCACCAGTTGCCGAACTGTGCGTTCTGCGGTCGCGGCAAACCGGCCTCGGCCGCGTCGGCGAAGCCCTGCGTGATCGGGTCGGTGATCTGGACCGTCGGGTTCGCCGGGACGTGGCCGGCGTCGTCGACGAAGGTCTGCATCGCGTCGGGCGACGTGAGCGCGAGCGCCACGTCGACCGCGAGCTTGCGCCTGGTCGGTCTCGAGGTTGGGGTTGATGTACCAGCCGTCGGTACCGGTGAACGGATTGGCGGCAGCAGCCGGACCCTTCGGGATCGTCGCGACCGCGAGGTTGTCGCTCAGAGCGGTGCGGAAGTCCGCCGTCTGCCATGGCCCGTCGATGATCGCGTTGATCTCGCCGGTCTGGAAGGCGGCCTTGAGGGCGTTGCCGTCCGTATTGAACGTGGCGCCGGCGTCCTTGAGCTCCTTCAGGTAGGCGAACGCGTCGGCGAAGCCGCCCGCATCGGCCGTGCACTTGCCGGCGTCATCCATCAGCGTGCCGCCGAACGCGCCGGTCCAGCCGAACTGGTGGTAGACGCCCTGGTTGATGCCGACCTTCACCGACCCGTCCTTGACGGCGGCGAGGAGTTCGTCAGAGGTCGTCGGCGGCGACGCGACCTTGCTCTTGTCATACCAGAGGGCGACCGCCTTGAGCGACTCGGGGACCATGTAGAACGAGCCGTCGACCTTCGAGCCGTCGAGGGCGACAGGCAGGTAGCCGTCGAGCGCCGCGTTGCCGGTGAGGAACTCGTCGAGGTTCATCAACGACTCCTCGCGAGCATCCTTGCCGAGATCGTCATTCGGGGCGATGAACATGTCGGCGCCGGCACCTGCCGCGACCTCGGTCCGCCACTTCGTGAAGATCTGGTCGAACGGCTGCTCGACGACATTGATGGTCAGATCGGGATTGTCGCCACGGACCTTCTCGAGCACCGTGTTGAGGGCGCCGGTCTCGCCGCCGCCCGAACCGTAGGAATGCCACAGCGTGACTTCACCGGTGAGCGCCGCCGGCGCCGCCGATCCCGCTGCGGGCGACTCAGGGGCCGTCGACTCGGGGGCCGTGCTGGGAGCGGAACTCGTCGTCGGGCTCGCGCAGGCGCTGGCGATGATCGCCATCCCTGCCACGATCGACGCGAGCCGAAGCTGCTTCTTCATCGTGCCTGTGATCTCCTCTCTTACCTCGCCTGGCCGGTGTGCCGGCCGGGATCGCCGCGTGCGGCGGGCGTGTCGGTACGTCCTATGGCGAGGCGCACCTGACGCGGACGTCGCTCGCCGTGGATCTCAGCCTGGTTCCCCGGCCACCTCCCTTCGGTCTAGCGGGCACCGGCCCGGTCGAGCCGCGGATGATGAGCCGCGTCTCGAGCCGGCGATGCTCGGGCTTGGCTTGACCCCGTCGTTCGATGACGGTCAGGAGGGCACGGACCGCTTCCTCGCCCTTCCGACGGATCGGCTGGTGGACCGTCGTGAGCGGGGGGTCGACGTGCGGGGCGAGGTCGATGTCATCGAAGCCGACGACGCTGACGTCGCCCGGGACGTCGAGTCGGAGGTCGCGCAGGGCGCGCATCGCGCCGATGGCCATCGCGTCCGACATGGCCAGGATCGCGGTCGGCCGGAGGCCGTCCGCCCAGGCACCGGTGGTCGCAGCGATGCCGCCATCGATGCTGGCCGGTCCGACGACCACGCGGTCGTCGGGGATCTCGACGCCGACAGCGCGGAACGCCTCCCGATAGCCGCGCAGGCGACGGCTGGTGACGCCGTCGGGATCGAGTCCACCGGGGGCCGGCGGCTCGACGCCCAGCACCAGCACGTCCCGGTGGCCGAGGCTGGCGATGTAGCGCAGCGGCCGCCTGCGCGCCACCCACGTCGTCGATCTCGACCGAGCCGTGCTCCGGCAGCGCCAGTCGAATCGACCAGGACGATCGGCAGGCCGGCCCGGCGGATCTGCTCGACCTCGGGATGGCCATCGGCCAGACCGATCGCGACCACCCCATCGACGGTCGCGCGGGTCATCGCCCGGATGAGGCTGCCGTGCAAGCGGCGAGATGAAGTGGAGGCCGTACCCGTACTCCTCGGCCACCAGCGCGACGCCCTCGCTGAACGCCCCGAAGAACGGGTTGCTGAAGATGACGCTGAGCGCCTGCGGCGTGAGGACGCCGATGGTCATCGTCTGGCGCTGGGTGAGCATCCGGGCGACCGGATGCGGCGTGTAGCCGAGCTGGAGCGCGATCTCACGGATGCGCACCGCGGTCTCCGGCGCGAGGCGGTCGGGCGAATTGAACGCGAAGGACACGGCCGTCTTGCTCACGCCCGCTTCGCGGGCGACGTCGGCGATGCGCGGGCGCTGGGTCCTTGGCTCCACCAGGGTCTCGACTCCGCTTGCTTGCTTCGCTGTGAGCGCCGACCGCTCGACGAGTCGACCGGCCCGTCGAGGCGATGCGGGCCGCCGCAGGAGGAGGAGAGCGCGGGGCCCGGCATCGTGCAAACCGGTTTAGCAAACCGGTTTAGCGAATGTATGCGCGCGTCCCAGCGGTGTCAAGACCCAAGCGCCAGGAGGTCGTACCATCGGACGACCGTGACCGTTCCTGCCGACTCGACCTCGACCGACTGCCGCGCCCGAAGGGCAGCTCGGCACCGACCGATACCGACCATCGGCCACGGATGCCGTTGGGCATCCGGCTGTTCTTGGTCTACGCGGTCGCTGATCCTCGTGGGCATCGCCCTGAGCATGCGCACCGTGGTCGACTCGGCGCTGGGCGCCATGCCGATCACGCCCCTGGGCATCGTCGTCATGATCCTGCTCGCGTACACGATCTTCACGATGACGCTCGTCCTGCAACGCAAGCAGGCCGGGTTCGCGCTCGCCATCGTGCCTCGCCAGCCTGACGATCCCGCTGGTGCTGCTGCTCGCCGTGAGTCCGGTCCATCCCGGCGGCGCCGGTGTTCGCCGCCGCCTTCGGGCTCCTGCTCTTCCGCGGTCTGCTTCGACCCGAGGTCCGAACGTACCTCTCGGAGGCCTGAGCCCGGCGTCGGACACGTGAACCGACCGGGCCGAGTACCCTCTGCGGGCGCGGCCTTCGTCGCCGCCGGGTCCGATACCGATCCGGCGACCCCTTCGACCGCACCGAGGCATCTTCTGTGAGTAAGGAATCCCGCCGGCGTCAGCGCATGGCCGGCCAGCCATCCGCGACCGGCCCCGGCGCGACGGACGGTGTGCAAACGAGCGCGCCGGCGAGCACGCCTCAACCGTCCCCCGACCGGGGCTCGTCGGGCCCGCGCGGCACCGCACGAGCTGGTCGACGCGCACGCGCACGGCCCGCTCCGAAGGGGTCGTTCCTCCAGCGCTACCGGCGCTGGCTGTTCGCCGCCGCCGTCGTCGGCGTCGTGGCGATCGTGGGTGCGGGCGTCTTCGCAGCAGCGACCCAACCCGCGTACGCGTGCTCGAACATCTGGGAGCCAACGGCCACGCCGAGCCCCGCGGCCGATGCCTCACCACAGCCCGGCTACGTGCAGCCCGACATGGGCAACTCCCACGTCGCGACCGGCACCGTCGTGAAGTACACCTATTGCCCGCCGGCATCGGGTCGGCACTACAACCAGCCGGGCGTCGCCGGTCCGATCCCCGCACGACCGTATGGTCCGAACGATGCCGTCATCCCAGAGGGTTGGGTCCACAACCTCGAGCACGGCGGATCTGGTGATCCTGTACCGCGGCGCCGAGGTGGACCAGGCACCGCTCCGCACGCTGTACGACGCGGTACCGGTCAGCCCGGTCTGCGGTTTCGAGCCTGGTGGGAATTCGCCCGGACCGGTCGTCGCCCGTTTCGACGACATGGCCTGGCCGTATGCCGCCCTCGTTTGGGATCGGGTGCTGCCCCTCGAGACGCTCGATCAGGCAGCCATCCTCGACTTCTACGCCCGGTACGGCGAGAGGACGAACCCCGAGAAGTTCTGCGACCCGAATGCGAGCCCGTCGGCCGGGCCGAGCGCCAGCGGCTCCGCGTCGCCGAGCTGATCGGCCCGGCAAGTGAGGCTGTACTCCTTCGCCGGTGACACCGGGGTCGAGTGCGGTCGGATCGAGGGCGACGCCGTCGTTATCGACCCCGACTGGCGAGACGACATCTCTGGCGCCGCCGACGACAGCCTTGCGGACTTCCTCGATCACCTCGAGGGTGTGCAGGGCGGCCAGCGTCGACCGGTCGCCTCCGTGGCCCCAGCGCCAGCGGTCCAGCGTCCCCGAAAGATCGTCTGCGTCGGATTGAACTATCGCGACCACGTCGCCGAGGGTGGTCGGGCTGCGCCGGACCGGCCGCTGCTGTTCTCGAAGTTCGCCAATGCGGTCATCGGCGACGGTGGGCCGATCGTCCGACCGGAGGGCACGCATGCCCTCGACCTCGAAGTCGAGCTCGGCGTCGTCATCGGCCGTGGTGCGAGACGTGTCAGCCGGGCCGGTGCGATGGAGCACGTCGCGGGCTATGTCGTCGTCAACGATGTCAGCGCGCGTGACTGGCAGGGCGTCCCGGCCGCACTTCGCGAGGGCGAGAAGGGCGACGGCCAATGGCTGCGCGCCAAGGGCAGCGACACGTTCCTGCCGATGGGTCCCATGTTCGTCACGCCCGACGAGGTCGACCCTTCGGCGGGATTGCGTCTGCGGAGCTGGCGGATCGCACCCGACGGCGAGGAGCACCTGATGCAGGACGGCTCGACCGCGGACATGATCTGGGACGTCCCGGCACTCATCGAGTACATCACGGCCGCCATCACGCTCGAGGCGGGCGATGTGATCGCCACCGGCACGCCGTCCGGGGTCGGCGTCTTCCGGGACCCGCCGGTCTTCCTGGAGCCGGGCGACCGGGTCCGCTGCGAGATCGAGGGCATCGGCACAGTCGAGAACCCGATCGTCGACTGGTCGGACGCGGTCTAGCGACGCGGTCGGGGCCTGGACATCAGATCCGCATAACCGCGGTACGGAGACTCGGACCGCCTGCCATCGATCCGGGCTCGGATCAACCAATCCTGGCGACGCGAGCGCGGGTCGATGAGGGCAAGACCTCGGCCCGTCACGAGGTGTGGGTCGGCGATCGCGATGGCGAGCTCGGTCGCTCGCTTCGGGAACGCGCGGTCCCAGATCGGGCGCCTCGATCGAAGCGGATCTTCGACCTCGTGGCTGGCAAGAGCGAGGAGCCATCCAGCGGAATTACGCGGACGCCAGCCGAGGCGTCGTGCCGCTCGGGCGGCCTCGCGGACATGCCAGTCCATCGATCGCTCGATGGCGCCGACGTCGTCGAGCCTGGTCTTGATCTCGATCACCAGCAGGGCACCGGTCGGTTCATGGAAGGCCAGCAGGTCGATCCAGCCGATGTAGCGTCCGCTCTCGATCCGCACTTCACGCGCCAGCTCCCAGCCTGCGGCCTCGAGCCGCCGGTAGACGTAGGCGGAACACAGCGCGTGGGCAGCGTCATGCTGTCGACCGCCGATCAAGACGGGACCGGTAGCGACCAGGTCAAGCTCGATGCCGAGGCCATCGAGCAGGGCCGAGACCACATCGAGGCTCGGGTTGGCCGTCGCAGCCTCGACCGCGCCGACCATCTGACGGGACACGCCGGCCCGTTCGCTGAGGTCCGTCATCGTCGAGCCGCGGGCTCGCGACCACCACGGACGATAGTGGCCAGGCGGATGCCGATCTGGATCCGGTTCCGAGTCCGTCGCCGTCGTGGCATGGAGCCATTCAAGCGGCCCGCTCTGCACCGGCGCTCACCTGTGAGTTGGTGTGCGCCGCGGCGAGCGCTACGCGCCGCTGTGATTGGCACCTCTCGAACGAACGAGCGAGCACGAGTCGCCAGATCGACAGGATCGGCGCCGGTCCACGCGGCGTCGTGGGATTCGTGCCACTGGCAGTGGCGCCCAGCCCCAGCCGCCTGGCCGCGCTTGCCGCCCGCGCGCTCGCCGCCCGTTCCCCGCGCGCTACGCTCCCGACATGCAGGCCCTCGTCAAGACCGCGGCCGGACCTGGCCTCGAGCTGCGCGACGTCCCGGAACCGGCGATGACCATCAACGACGTCCGCATCCGCGTCCGCAAGACCGGGATCTGCGGCACGGACCTGCACATCGTCGACTGGGACGCCTGGGCACAGAAGACGATCACGCCGCCGCTCATCGTCGGGCACGAGTTCGTCGGGGAGGTGCTGGAGGTCGGGAGCAACGTCCACGACATCGCGCCAGGCGACATCGTCAGCGGTGAGGGCCATGTCGTGTGCGGTCGATGTCGCCATTGCCGGGCCGGCCGTTGGCACCTCTGCGCGAACACGGTCGGGCTCGGCGTGCAGCGCGACGGCGCCTTCGCCGAACAGGTGGTCCTGCCGGTGACGAACGTCTGGCACCACTGGCCGCGTATCGACGAGGAGATCGCCGCGATCTTCGATCCGTTCGGCAACGCGGTCCACACCGCGCTCGCCTTCCCCGTCCTCGGCGAGGACGTGCTCGTCGTCGGTGCCGGGCCGATCGGGTTGATGGCCACGGCCGTTGCCCGTCACGCCGGGGCTCGTCACATCGTCGTGAGCGAGCCGAACGAGACGCGCCGCGAGCTCGCGACCCGGATGGGCGCCACCTCGGTCGTGGACCCTAACCAGCGTGACCTCAAGGACGCCCAAGCCGAGCTCGGGATGGTCGAAGGGTTCGACGTCGTCTTCGAGATGTCGGGCAACCCGGCGGCGCTTCGGGATGCGTTGGCCAGCATGGCCCACGGCGCCGGGATGGCCATCCTCGGCATCCCGACCGAGGAGATCCCCATCGACGTTAGCCGCATCGTGTTCGACCAGCTGCGCCTCCAGGGGATCTATGGCCGGGAGATGTACGAGACGTGGTACAAGATGTCGGTGATGCTCCAGTCGGGCCTCGACATCCGGCCCGTGATCACACATCGCTTCGCCTACAGGGACCACGAGGCAGCCTTCGCCGCCGCGCGGAGCGGGTCGTCCGGCAAGGTCGTGATGGACTGGACGTGAGCGCACCATGACGACCACGCCTCGCCACGACCCGCTGGCGTTCCTCGGCGACGAGGTGGCTGCCCTGCGCGAGCGCCACCTGTACCGGGCGCTGCGGGTCATGTCCTCGGCCCAAGGCCCGATCGTGTCGATCGACGGCGAGCGTCTCGTCAGTCTCTCCTCGAACGATTACCTGGGTCTCACCCACCATCCACGGCTGCGCGAGGCGGCGCTGTCTGCGGTCCGCGACTACGGCGTCGGATCGGGTGCCGTCCGCACGATCGCCGGGACGATGTCGATGCACGAGGCGCTCGAAGCGGAGCTCGCCGAGTTCAAGGGCACGCCGGCGGTCCTCACATTCCAGTCGGGCTTCACGGCCAACACGGGCGTGCTCCCGACGATCACCGGCGAGACCGACCTGATCGTCAGCGATGGCCTCAACCACGCGTCGATCATCGATGGCATGCGCCTGTCCAAGGCGCCCAGGAAGATCTTTCCGCACGCCGACGTCGAGGCCCTCAAGGCCATCCTGGACGAGGCGGTCGAGCACGGCCGTGAGGGGACCGGCGAGCCGTACCGGCTGATCCTCGTCGTCACCGACGGCGTCTTCTCGATGGACGGCGACATCGCGCCCTTGCCGGCCATCGTCGAGGCCGCCGAGTCGGTCGGCGCGGCGGTCTTCGTCGACGACGCCCACGCCT
Organism: uncultured Chloroflexia bacterium; assembly: GCA_963831715.1. GTDB lineage: Bacteria > Chloroflexota > Limnocylindria > Limnocylindrales > CSP1-4 > SPCO01. The sequence continues at coordinate 673,376 of CAWHRB010000002.1, forward strand.
CGGGCGTGCTGGGCCGCAACGGTCGGGGGAGCGTCGATCATTTCGGTCTGCATGGCCGGGTCGCGATCCAGGTCGGGACGCTCAGCAAGGCGGTCGGATCGCTGGGCGGCTATGTCGCGGGGAGCACCGCCCTGCGCGAGATCCTCACGCAGCGGGCTCGACCCTTCCTCTTCTCGACGTCCCATCCGCCGGCGGTCGTGGCCGCCTGCCGCGAAGCCATCAGGGTGATGCAGGAGGAACCCGAGCTCCTCGAGCGCCTCTGGCTGAACACGCGTCGGTTCAAGGCGGAGCTCGCTCGCCTCGGGTTCGATACCGGTCGTTCCGAGACGCCGATCACGCCCGTGATGATGGGCGACCCGGAGACCGCGATGCGGTTCAGCGATCGATTGATGGGCGAAGGCGTCTTCGCGCAGCCGGTGGTCTTCCCGACCGTGGCCCTCGATCAGGCTCGCATCCGGACGATCGTCACCGCCGCCCACGACGAGGAGCAACTCGATCGGGCGCTCGAGGCATTCTCGACGGTGGGCCGGGAACTCGGCGTGATCGCCGGGTGAGGTGGCGACCGGGGGACGGCCGTTGACCGATCGACAGGCGCGCGACCTGCCCCTCGACGCCCACCTGCATACCGACCTGTCGCCGGACAGCGACGTGCCCATCGACGCGTTCGCGGCGCAAGCCCTCGAACGGGGCATCCCCGAGATCGCGATCACCGACCACGTCGATTTCGAGCCCGGCGCGCCGGCCTACCGGTTCACGACGTTCGAGCAACGCGAGCGGAGCGTCCGCGAGGCCGCCGAGCGCTGGACCGATCGCGGCGTCGCGATCCGGTTCGGGGTCGAGCTGACTTATGAGCGAGCGTGGGAGGCCGACATCCGCGACCACCTCGCGCGTCACGCGTACGACTTCACGATCGGGTCGTGGCACGATCGCGTCGGTTCGGTCTACAGCCAGCAGTCGGTCGCGAGCTGGGTGGCTGGTCGCTCCCTCGCGGAGATCGTGAAGCCGGCATTCGATGAGGTCGTCGCGGCGGCGCGGTCGCAACTCTTCGACACGATCGGTCACATCGACGTCGTCAAGCGCTACCTCGCGCCATACGTGACGGCCGCCGACCTGGCCGCGGCCCCGGAGCTCTACGAACCGATCCTCCGGGCGCTCGTCGAGAGCGGGACCGCGCTCGAGATCAACACGAGTGGTTTGCGCCAGGAGTCCGGCGAGATGTATCCGCGTCCCGCCATCGTCGCTCGCTACCGGGAACTCGGCGGCGAGCGCATCACGATCGGGTCGGACGCACATCGGACGCATACGTTCGCCTGGGCGTTGGACGAGGGCTACGCGGCGGCCATCGCCGCCGGGTTCGAGACGCTGACGTTCCGTCGCGATGACGGACCGGTCGAGGTCCGGATCGAGCGCTCGGTCGGGCCGACAGGTGGTCCGTTACCCTCGGTGCATGGCTGACGAAGGGACTCGGCGCCTCGAGGTCGACGTCCTCGGGGCAGGCCCGGCCTACTCCGACCGGGTGGGCTCCGCCGGGGCGTCCTACCTGGTCCGATCCGGCTCGACGGCCGTGGTCCTCGATCTCGGCCAGGGATCGTTCCCGCGGCTGGCAGCCACCATCGAACCGAGCACGGTCGACGCCATCGTCATCAGCCACCTCCACCCGGACCACTTCATCGATCTCGTGGCGCTGCGCCACTATCTGCGCTGGCAGTTCCGGCCCGAGCGTCACGTCCGGGTGATCGCGCCGACCGGTCTCGAGCAACGGATCGACGCGCTCCACGACGAGCCGGGGTTCACCGCGGCCACGCTCGACGTCGAGCCGATCGGCGCGTCGGTCGGCGAACCAGTCGGCGAACCGGTCCAGATCGGCGACATCCTGCTGGAGGCCGTCCGCGTGACCCACACGAACGACAGCCACGCCTTCCGGGTGTCGCTGACCGACGGGGTGGGGCTCGTCTATTCCGGTGATTGCGGCCGCGCCGACGATCTGGCACCGCTGATCCGGCCCGGGGACGTCCTGCTTACCGAGGTGTCGTTCGGGCCGGGACCCGTGCCGTACGACGCCCTCCACCTCGACGGCCCGTCGGTCGGGGCGCTGGCTGCCCGGGCAGGCGTCGGTCGCGTCCTGCTGACGCATCTGCAGATGGGCTACGACCCGGCCGCGACATCGGCGGCCGTCGCTTCGCGATACGACGGCTCGATCGAGTTCGTCGAGCCGGGATCGCGGTTCCAGATCTAGCCTGCCGGTCGCTGCTGGACGTCGAAGCGGCGCCAGACATGGATCGACCGGGCAGCCAGGTGAGTGGCAGACCCGGTCGAGTCGGATTCGAGACGGTGGACGGAGCACCGCACGGACAGCGCGGCGCTCCGTCCGGGTCTCGGGGACCCCAACTGAAGCTCGAGCGTGGGGACTGATCCCACAGTGCCCGAGGCCGCGGATGGTCCCATGGTCAGGGGTCCGCGTCTAGTACTTTTGGCCCCCCTGCGGTGCTATCAGGCACCGCGCGACGTCGGACCGATCCCTTCGTGACGTGATGACGACCGCCGCCCAACGTGGGCGGCGGTCGTCGGCTGCTCGGACCGAGGCGGCTCGGAGGCCTCGGGTCAGCGAGCGCTGTCCCCCTTGCGCAGCCGAGCCGGCGTCAGCATCAGCGCGGCGGTCAGCACGCCGGCCATGCCGAGCAGGATCAGCCGCCAGGGGTCACCAGCGGGCGCCGAGGAGGCGACGCCCGTGGTGTCGGTTGCCGGCAGGGTGGCCCTCGAGGTCGCGGCCGGTGTACCGGTCGCTGGCCCGACGCCCCCCGTCGGCTCTTCTGCGGGGCTGTTGTTGACGATGACGATCGTGAGGCTGAGATCCTGCTCGCCCTCGTTGGGCAGGCAGTCGACGAGCCCGCCGACATCCCAGATGCACGTGAGCGATGGGTCGACGTTCAGCTCGACGAGGATCGCCTCGCTGCCCTCGAAGCCACTCGGCACGGTCGACTCGACGATCCAGTACATGCCCTCATCGAGCAGGTCCGTGTCGAGCAGGCCACCGGCGGCCGCTGCGGGTCCGAACACCTTGGTGTCCTGGCCGGACTCGAAGACCTCGTCCCCGTCGTCCGCCCAGACCTCGAACGACGCTCCGTCGAGGAGCACATCGTCGGCCTCGGTGGCCGTCCCGTTGTCGTCGAGCTTCGCGATCAGGATGCTCGCCTGATCGGTCTCCTCGGACGGCGGCGGCGTCGGCGTCGGAACGGGTGTCGGCGTGGGCGTGGGCACCGGTGTCGGCGTAGGCGTCGGGACGGGTGTCGGCGTAGGCGTCGGGACGGGCGTCGGCGTGGGCGTGGGCTGCACGCACGCGCCGATCTGGAGCTCGAACTCTCGGGTCCAGCCACGGCTGCCCGTCGGGTCGTCCCAGGCGGTGATCTCGACCGTCGCCGTGTGCGCCTGCGTCGCCGGCGTCACCGCGATGGTCTTCGAGAACGACGAACCGAACGAGAACGGCGAGCCAGCGACATCGACGTCGTCGATCGAGATGTCGACCGAGTTCGTCCCATTGGCGTTGTACTGGGTGAGGTTGACGACGAGTCCGCTCTGGCAGGTGAGAGACACGTTCGGCGTGTGCGCCGAGACGGCCGTGGGCGCCAGGAGCGCGACCGCGGTCATCGCGGCGACGGCCAGCCACGACACACGTCGGGCCAGGCGCGAGCGCGCACGCGCAGGAGCTGATGTCATGTGACGGTTCCCCGAGCGGAGGCCGGAGCCTCGGTTGGATGGATCTCGCGTCGGTGGTTTCCCCCGTTGGTGTCCGTACACCGGCGCGAGAGGCCGGATATTCCCATGAGGGTCCTGGCGGGTCTAGTACCTCTGGCGGGCGACGACCACACCAGTCCCTCCCCCACCGCCCAGGAGGAGTCGAATTCGTTGCTGCCCAGCAACGAACGGTCCTGCCGCGGCCTAGTACCTCCGGTGTCGGATCGACCCAAGTACGATGCAGCGCGTGATCCCACCCGCGCTCCGCACCCAGGTCCGCCACGCCGTCCAGGACGCATGGGAGCGTGCCATCGAGGAGGGTGGGCTCACGGCTCTCGACGACGCCGCACGTCCCGTCGTCGAGGTGGAGCGGCCGGCCAAACCGGAGCACGGCGACTTCGCAACGAACCTGGCGATGAAACTCGCGCGTCCGTATCGACGAGCGCCGCTCGAGCTCGCCACCTTGTTGGCGGCAAAGATGGTCCGGGACGGCTCCGCGCCCGAGAGTCCATCGCCGATCGAGGCGGTCGAGGTCGCCCCGCCCGGTTTTCTCAACGTCCGCCTGCGCGCGGAAGCGCTCGAGGCCATGGTCGACGGCGTCCTTGTCGAGCCCGATGCATGGGGTCGCGTGGATCCGGTCTCGACGCGATCGGTCAACGTCGAGTTCGTGTCGGCCAACCCGACGGGGCCGCTCACCATCGGCAATGCCCGTGGCGCGTTCATCGGCGACCTGCTCAGCCGGGTGCTCGAGGCGGGCGGCCAGCGCGTCACGCGCGAGTACTACTTCAATGATTCAGGGGCACAGATCGACAACCTTGGTGCGTCACTGCTCGCCATCCGGCGCGGTGAGCCAGTCCCGGACGAGGGCTACCAGGGCGCGTACGTCAGCGACCTCGCGACCAGCGTCCCGAACGACGTTTGGGCGACGGCCGAGGCAGCGGGCGCCGACGCAGCGGCCGCGCTCGGACATTGGGCCGCCGGTCTCGTCCGCGCCCAGATCGAGGCGAGCCTGGAACGACTCGGCGTCCATTTCGACGTCTGGACGAGCGAGGGCCGCTTGCACGCTGAGGGCTGGGTCGGCCGGGCCGTCGAGCTCCTCCGCGAGCGTGGCCACGTCTACGAGCAGGACGGCGCGACGTGGTTCCGCTCGACAGCATTCGGGGACGACAAGGATCGGGTCATCTACCGCGCCGATGGCAGGCCGACCTACTTCGCGGCCGACATCGGCTACGTGACCGACAAGTTCAGCCGCGGATTCGACCACCTCATCTACGTCTGGGGCGCGGATCACCACGGGACGGTCGCGCGGGTGCGCAATGCGGCCGAGGCGATGGGCTACGACCCCGAGGCCGTGCAGGTGCTGCTCTATTCGTGGGTCCGTTTCGTGCGCGACGGCGTCGACGTGTCGATGTCGAAGCGGGCTGGCGAGTTCATCACGCTCGACGAGCTGCTGGCCGAGGTCGGCGTCGACGCCGCCCGCTGGTTCTTCGCCTCACGCGCCGCCACGACGGCCATCGATTTCGACATCGAGCTCGCCAAGAAGCAGTCCGCCGAGAACCCGGTCTTCTACGTCCAATACGCACACGCCCGCATCGCATCGATCCTGCGCAAGGCCGCCGAGGCCGGCCTGACGCCGGCCGGGACCGTCGCAGGCACCCTCGCGACGGGGCCAGAGGCCGCCCTCGCGCGGGCCATCGTGCGTCTGCCCGAGGTCATCGAGGACGCGGTCGCCGACGAGGAGACCCACGGCATCACGGCCTACGCGACCGAGCTCGCCACGGCATTCCATGCGTTCTACCGCGATGCCCGCGTCGTCGACCCGGACAACCCGGATCGGTCGGCGTCACGTCTCGCACTGGCGCGGGCCGCACAGGTGACGCTCGCCCGGACGCTCGGGCTCCTCGGGATCTCCGCGCCCGAGTCGATGTAGGGCTTCGACACGGGCGCGGCCCGCGGGTCGGGGTTAGCCCGCCAGACCGAGCGCGCCGGCCACCTTCTGCAGCGCGGCGTCGTCGCTGCCGATGACCACCCAGCGGGTCGTGCCGCCGGCCCCCGGCAGGACCGACCCCGGGCCGCCGGCCTTCTCGACGGCGGTCTTGGCGGTGACCTCGAACTCGGCGGCGTCGTCCTCGGTGTCCCACACGGTGTGCCAGGCGATCGCCCAGGCATCGTCGGGGCCACCAAGCAGCGTGATGCGGTCGCCACCCCAGCCGGCGGCGCCGTCCGTCCCTGCCGCGATCGTCGGGGATCCGAGCCAGATCGCCGTCTGGTGCTCGCCCATCGTCTCCTCGTCGACGACCGACCAGCCCGAGCCCATCGTGCCCGCCAGGTCGTCCGCCAGGTCGACGGCGATCGGTGTTTCGCGGCTCTGGTATTTCTCGGGGTGGAGGATCTGCTCGGTCGACGCGGGCGGGTCCGAGTACGCCGCGTCGACGGCATCCCAGCCACCGGCGACCTGCATCCCGGCGATGAACTGGGTGCCCTGCAACGCGGAGAACATCAGTTGGGCGGCGACGATCGGTGGGACCTTGGCGAGGGCCGCCTGTGCCTCCGGGTCGGCCGAGGCCTCCAGCACCTCGGCGAGCTCCGCGGGCGTCAGGTTCTGCTGGAGCCAATAGGTCATGAGCACGTACGCATCGCCTTCCACGAGTGATTGGCGCGCGAGCGCTTCGTCCGTCTGGTCGTCGAGCCCTTCGGTGAACGCCTCGAGGTCGTAGGTCTGGTCCTGCAGGGCGTGGTCGTATTCGTGTGAGTAGTAGACCTTCTCGACCGCCCCGACACCACCCGCCTTCGAGACGACGTAGAGCCGCTCCTGGACCGGGTCGTAGAGGCCGGCGACCTGGCTCGAGAGCAGCTCGATGTAGACGTCGGCGAGCTTGTCGTCCTTCGGCAGCAGCCCGAGTCCGTGGTACATGCGCTCGTCGGCGGCGACCTGCTCAGGCGGGTAGTCCTCATTGAACGACGTGCGCAGCACCTCGGTCATCTCCTCGGGCGAGACGACGGTCGGCTCGACGGGCTTCTTCTCCTCGAGGCCGCGGATGGCGCGGACCTGCTCGTTGATCTGGGCGTACACGGTGGCGAGATCCGGCGAGCCGGACGGGCTCGAGGTCGCGACGGTGGTGCCCGACGGGGATGGCGCCGCGGAGGAACTGGCGGACGGCGCGGCGTTGCCGCACGCCGCGGCGCTGAGTGAGACGACGGCGATCAGAACGATCGACCGTGGAAGGCTTCGATCCATGGCCCGATCGTACACGCGACCGTGATAGCGCCCGGACGGGCGGTCGGTATCGCTTTCTTAACCGGTTGCCGTCTCGACCATGAATCGTGGCGCCGTAGCGTAGCGATCGGACGAACCCTCAGGGTTCCATCCTCCCTCCCTCCGACCGGGGGCGCCGATTGGGCAGGCGCTCCCGGTCTTTCTTTTGGCGGCATTTGCTCCACCGAGGTCCGAGGGGGAGCTCCGCGACCCCATCGGCCCGAGGTCCGCTGTGTCAGAATCGGGCTTCATGGAACTGACCTGGTACGGCCGGACGTGCGTCCGTATGCGCGGCAAGGACGCCGTCGTCGTCGCCGACCCTTATCAATCGGTGGTCGGCCCGACCGGCCGCGGGATCGCCGGCGACATCGTCACGTTCAGCCACCCCGATGACGCGCCCGTCGCTCGCGGCAAGCCGAAGGGGAAGTTGTCGCGCGACGGGTCGACGCTCATCCCCTCGAGCCTGGATGCGGCCTTCGTCCTCGACGGGCCGGGCGAGTACGAGGTCAAGGAGGTGCTGGTCACCGGGGTCCGCACCTACCGCGACGACACCAAGGGCGCGGAGCACGGCAAGGGGGTCTCGTTCGTCGTCGAGGTCGACGGGGTCCATACGATCCACCTCGGCGAGATCGGCCATCTCCTCTCCGAGGAAAAGCTCGGCGACATCGGCCAGATCGATATCGCGTGCGTCCCGATCGGGGGAACGCTGAGTCCGACCAAGGCCGCGGCGCTGATGGCCCAACTCGATCCCAAGATCGTCGTGCCGATGACCCTGTGCGACGACGACGCCGACTGCGCCGAGGCGCTCGCCAAGTTCTTCCACGAGATGGGCGCGGAACCCGTCACGCAGCCGAAGCTCTCGGTGACGCCCTCGAGCCTGCCGAGCGAGACGATGACCGTCCTCCTGGAGTCGCGCGGCAAACAGCCCTAGCCGATCGAACGCGCCCGGGCGAACCTCAAGGCCGGTCGAGCACCACGCGTCCGCGCTTGATGACGGTGCGGACCAGGTCGGCGCCTGGGTGGTACGGGATGCGCTTGCTGCTCGGGACCCGCCAGATCACCAGGTCCGCGGCCTTGCCCGGTTCGATGGACCCGATCTCGTCCTCGAGGGCCAGCGCGCGTGCCGCGTTGATCGTCACGGCCGCGAGTGCTTCGTCGGGTGTCATGCGCAGGTTGACGCAGGCGAACGACATCGCCAGGGTCAGGTTCGGCGTCGGTGACGTGCCCGGGTTGAAGTCCGAGCCGATGGCGACCGGGACGCCCGCCTCGATGAAGGCCCGCGCCGGCGCATGGTGATCCTTCATCAGGAACCACGTCGTGACGGGCAGGAGGGTCGCGACCACCGGATCGTCGGCGTCTGCGGCGGCGCCCATCGCGGCGATCCCATCGAGCGACGGCGAGGCGAGATGGTCGGCCGAGGCCGCCCCGATCTCGGCCGCTAGCTCGGCGCCGCCGGACGATGCCAGTTCGTCGGCATGCAGCCGAGGCAACAGCCCGTAGGCGCGGGCCGCCTCGAGGATGCGCCGCGAATGGTCAGCGCTGAAGACGCCCTCCTCGCAGAAGACATCCGCGAACCGCGCTCGGCCATGGGCCGCGATGCCCGGCAGCTGTTCGTCGAGCAGATGCCGGACGTAGGCGTCGACGCTGTCCGGGCGCGACCGGAATTCGGGCGGCACGGCATGGGCACCCAGCCACGTCGGGACGACCTCGATCGGGCCCTCTCGACCGAGCCGGTAGGCGACCTCGATGAGCCGGAGCTCGGTCTCGAGGTCGAGGCCGTAGCCGGACTTCGCCTCCACCGTGGTGACGCCGTGGGTGAGCATCTCGTCGAGCCAGCGCCGGCCATGGATCAACAGATCGGATTCCGACGCGGCACGGGTCGCGGCGACGGTCGCCAGGATCCCGCCCCCCGCCGCGAGGATGTCGAGATAGGACGCCCCCTGCTGGCGGAGGACCAACTCGTCCTCTCGGGATCCCGCGAAGAGCAGATGGGTATGCGGGTCGATCAGGCCGGGCGTCACCGATCCGCCGGCGGCATCGAGTCGCGCGAACCGGGCGAGCGGCAGCCCATCCGCCTCGAGCTCAGCCTCCACGCCGTGTCGCGGTCCGACGGAGGCGACGCGGCCCTCCCACACGGCGACGACGGGCGCGTCGGGCGATGCCGGGTCCTCGGCGGGCAGGCGCGCCACGTCGCCTTGCAACGGTCCGCGCCGGATCCCGCCGGCGAGGGTGACGACCTCGCTTGCCCCGACGATCAGCAGACCGGGCGTCGCCTCGCCCGTCCGCCCGCCTTCGATGACGCGGAACGGACCGCCGCTCATGACGCTCGGGGACCGTCGCCCGGGGTCGCGGCGCCCAAGCCGGCGCGAGCCGCCTCGAGACGACGCTCGAGGATCTGCATCGGGGAGTAGTCACGGAGACGGATGTAGTCGGCCGCGGCGGCGAGCCGTTCGTCGACCCCGCCCACGACATCGGCATGCGCAGCGATCGACTCGAACGCCGCTTGCGGCGCCAGCCCGATCAGTTCCGACTCGGCCGGCAGGACGCCGTCCTCCGCGGCCAGCTCGCGCACGACGTCCCAGACGAGCCACAGGGGCGTGACCTCGAAGTCGAGCAGGTTCATCGAGACCTGGGCACGCAGCGGATGGCCTCGTTCCGGCTCGCGGACCTCGAAGCCGTTCGCCTGGAGCTTCGGCAGCCCACCACCGGATTCGCGGACCCGCCGCGCGACCCGCTTGGCGAGATCGACGTCGTCGGAGTCGAGGTTGATGTTGTAGGCGATGAGGAACGGACGCGCGCCGACGGCCACGGCCCCAGCGGAGGGGTGGAGCCGGGCCGGGCCGAAGTCCGGCTCGCGGCCGCGCTGACCGATCTCCTCCTTGAGACCCTCGTACTGACCGCGCCGAACGTCGGCCAGGCGCTCGCGGTCCGGGCGTCGAGCGGCTCGAGCGTAGAGGTAGACGGGCAGGTCGAAGCGCAGCGCGACCCGTTCTCCGAACCGCCGCGCGAGGTCGATCACCTCGTCCATGGTCGACGAGCCGAGGGGGATGAAGGGGATGACGTCGACCGAGCCGATGCGCGGATGCTCACCCTCGTGCGCGTCCATGTCGATCTCGTGGATCGCGCCGGCAAGGAGCCGCTCGAGCGCCTCCGAGACGGCGGCGTCGTCGCCGGCCATCGTGAAGACCGAGCGGTTGTGGCTGGCGTCACTCGTGCGGTCCAGCAGGGCGACCTCGGGGACGGACGCGATCGCATCGGCAAGCCGGTCGACGACGTCGATCCGGCGGCCCTCTGAGACGTTCGGGACCGACTCGACGAGCACCCGCTGATGCTACTCGGCGCCGCGCGCCGCGGATGGCCGACCGCTCAGCGGTCGTCGAGCATCGGGACGTGGACGCCTCGCTCACGGGCGACCTCGATCGCCCGATCGTAGCCGGCATCGACGTGGCGCAGGACGCCCATCGCCGGGTCGGTCGTGAGCACGCGCTCGAGCTTCTGGGCCGCGAGCGGCGAACCATCCGCGACCACGACCATGCCGGCGTGCTGCGAGAAGCCGATGCCCACACCGCCGCCGTGGTGGATCGAGACCCACGACGCACCGGCGGCCGTGTTGACGAGCGCGTTCAGCAGCGGCCAGTCAGCGACAGCGTCGGTGCCATCCGCCATCGCCTCGGTCTCGCGGTTGGGCGAGGCGACCGAACCGGCATCGAGATGGTCGCGGCCGATGACGATCGGAGCGCTGACCTCACCCGACGCGACGAGCTCGTTGAAGGCCAGACCGGCCCGTGACCGTTCCCCATACCCGAGCCAGCAGATGCGCGCCGGCAGACCCTGGAAGGGAACGCGCGCCTCGGCCATCTCGATCCAGCGCCGGAGCCCGGCGTCGTCGGGAAAGAGTTCCAGCACCGCGCGGTCGGTCCGGATGATGTCGGCCGGGTCGCCGGACAGCGCCGCCCAGCGGAACGGCCCCCGGCCCTCGCAGAACTGCGGCCGGATGAACGCCGGCACGAACCCCGGGTAGTCGAATGCGTCGGCGACGCCAGCGTCCTTGGCCTGCGCCCTGAGGTTGTTGCCGTAGTCGAAGACGATCGCGCCCGCCCGCTGGAATTCGAGCATCGCCCTGACGTGGGCGGCCATCGCGGCCTTCGACCGTCGCTCGTATTCCGCCGGCTGGGTCTGGCGGAGGGTGAGCGCGTCATCCAGTGAGATCTCGGCCGGGACGTAGCCGGCCAGCGCGTCATGGGCGGACGTCTGGTCCGTCACGAGGTCGAAGCGTTCCCCGGCCGCCGCCCAGGCAGGTTCGATCTCGGCGGCATTGCCGACCAGGGCGATCGAGAGGGCCTCACCCGCGGCGGCGGCGGCACGGGCCCAGCCGAGGGCCTCGACCGGCTCGTGGGTCAGTCGGTCGACGTACCCGATGTCGAGGCGGCGCTGGGCGCGGGCCGGGTCGACCTCGATGGCGAGGCACACCCCGTCGTTCATCGTCACGGCAAGGGGTTGGGCGCCGCCCATCCCGCCCAGTCCCGCCGTCAGCGTGATCGTCCCGTGCAGCGTTCCGCCGAAATGCTGCCGAGCGGCCTCGGCGAACGTCTCGTACGTGCCCTGCAGGATGCCCTGGGTCCCGATGTAGATCCACGAGCCGGCGGTCATCTGGCCGTACATCATCAAGCCGTCGCGCTCGAGCTCGCGGAAGACCTCCCAGGTCGCCCAGCGACCGACCAGGTTCGAGTTGGCGATCAGGACCCGTGGCGCCCACTCGTGGGTGCGGAGCACCCCGACGGGCTTGCCGCTCTGGACGAGCAGCGTCTCGTCGTCGGCGAGGACCTGCAGCTCGCGGACGATGGCCTCGAACGCGTCCCAGTCGCGTGCGGCCTTGCCGGTCCCGCCGTAGACCACGAGGTGATCGGGGTCCTCGGCGACCTCCGGGTCGAGGTTGTTCATCAGCATCCGCAGCGCGGCTTCCTGCGCCCACCCGCGGCATGTCCGCTCGGGGCCACGCGGCGCGCGGACGGGGCGCGGCCCGGCGCTGGTCGTCATGCCGTCAGGCTACTCGGTCAGTCCGGCGACGACTCGCTCGCCGAAGGCCCCGTCCCCGGCGCCCTGCATCGAGACGATGACGTCGCTGTCGGGAAGGTGGACGTGGTACGTGCGGACGCCGCCCGCACACGTCCCGACGTATGTCCGACGTCCACCGATGTCCACCTCGGCCCGGCCGTCGACGCCACCGGCCTGTTCGCACACGGCGTTGTCGAACGTGTCGCGCCAACCCCGATAGAACAGGTCGCCGAACTGCCCGGGCTTCAGGCGGGCCACGGTGACGACGACGTAGTCGGTGCTCGTATCGGTCCCGACCGGGGCGAAGGCGGCCGCGATGGCGATGGCCGAAACGAACGGCGCGATCGACGGCTCGGCGGCGATCTCGGCAGCCGTCGCGGCGTCTGGCTGGAGCGGCACACCGGCGACCTCGGCCGGCAGCAACGCAAGCAGCGACGGGTCGACGACGACCGCGGCGCCGGGTGACGCAGGCGGCGAGGCAGCGTCATCGCTCGGCGCAACCGTCTGCACCGGCGACGCCGTCGGCGGGGGCTGGCTCGGCGACGGTCGCGGCGGGATGCACCCGGCGAGAATCACGAGGAGAACAAGGAGGATCGCGCGGCGCCGAACCGTCACGCGAGATCGCGACGCATGACCGGGAAGCGCTCGTCGACAGCCGCGACCCGGAACCCGACCGACTCCCAGAAGCCCGGGGTCGCCGCGCTCGTCGCGTCCGGTCGCACCCCGAGCTCCGGGTACGTCTCGACGGCGGCGAACCCGCGCCGGCCGAGGTCCTCGCACACGTGCTCGACCATCGAACGGGCAAGGTCCTTGCCCTGCGCGGCGACAGTCGAGGCGATGCACGTGATGACCGCCGGGAGCGGCGCCTCCGGCAGGGCCGGGTACAGGTCACGGGTCCGCTGGGCACGCGGGTACGCCGTGAGCGGACCGAACTGGCAGTACACGGCCGGGACGTCGTCGAGCAGAAGCACCTTCGCGTAGCTCCCGGCCACGCCCAGTCCGCGCGCGAGGAGGCGGAGCTTCGGCGGGGCGCCCGCGGCGACCGTCGGCCGCGGGGCACGCTGCGGGGCGAACGGGTTGTCGTCCACCGCGTCGTCTTCGGTCTGGAACGGGTTGAGCGATCCGCCGCCAGCGCCCGGCGGGGCGAACGGATTCGAGGACCGCTCCTCGAGATCGGCAAGGAACGGATTGGCCGCCTTGGGCCGCGGCGGCGGCTCAGGCTCCGCGGCGGGAGGCTCCAGCCAGGCGAGTCGGATGGCCTTCGAGCCGCGATCGGCGTCCTCCCAGTAGTCGCACGCGCGATGGTCGAAGGTCGGATCGGCGCACGGCGGGATCAGGGCGAACGACTCCTCATCGACGACGTCGACGATCGCGATCGAGCGGGGATCAGGGGTCGCCATGGCTGGTCGAAAGTCTACGGTGCGTGGACGCCACGAACCGCCGAATCGGCGTTGTAGAGTCCGCGCATGGCAGTGCTCGGGGCGCTGCCCATCGGGGGACCCATCACATGCTCGAACGAGTCGAGGGCGACGCATATGTCGTCCTGGGCATCGCGCGCGACGCCGACGACAAGGCCATCGCCATGGCTCACCGTCGGCTGGCGCGCCGCCACCACCCGGACGTGGCCGGTGAGGACGCGAACGCGCGGATGATGCGGATCAATGCCGCGTACGACGCGATCCGGACACCCGAACGCCGCGCCGAGTACGACCGGGCCCGACGCCACGCGGCGGTCCGTGACGGCACCGGCGGCGCCGGTCGACCGCCCGGACGGCCCTCTGGCAGCGTGCTCGATTTCGGTCGCCACATCGGCTGGTCGATCGGCGAGATCGCCCGCGTCGACCCGGGCTACCTCCAGTGGCTGGCGGACCGCCCCGAGGGGCAGCCCTACCGCAAGGAGATCGATCCGATCATGGACCGCATGGGCTTGAAGACGACCAAGGCGGATCCGACCCTCCCGCCCTGGCGCCGTGGCCTTGCCTTTCGCTGAGCGCCCGTCGATCCGCCGCTGACCAGCGGCAGTTCGCCGCTCGGCGGCCTATCCAGTCGCGGTGCGGACGAGGTCGGCCAGCTCGCCGGCCCGGACGAGCTCCAGCGCGGCAGCCAGATCGGGCCCTGGCTCACGGTCGCGATCGAGGTGCGCGATCCGTTCGCGGATGCGGCCATGCGCCTGGGCCACACCCGCGCCGGGCTGGGGCGACGATCCGTCGTCCGCGCTGAGCGCCTCGCGCCGCAGGTCAAGGGCCTGGGCGCCGACCACGAGCTCGATCGCGATGATCCGCTCCACGCCGGCGAGCACGACGCGTGCGTGGCGCGCCGAGATCGAGCCCATCGAGACGTGGTCCTCCTGGTTGGCCGACGTCGGGATGGAGTCGGCCGATGCAGGATGCGCAAGCACCTTGTGCTCGGAGACCAGGGCGGCCGCGGTGTACTGGTAGATCATCATCCCCGACTCGATGCCCGACGACGTCGTCAGGAACGGCGGCAGTCCGCCGTTGAGCCGCGCATCCACCAGCAATGCGGTGCGGCGTTCGCTGATCGACCCGAGCTCGGCGACCGCGAGCTTGGCGTAGTCGAGAGCGAGCGCAAGTGGCTCGCCGTGGAAGTTGCCACCGCTGATGACGCGTCCGCCGCCCGTCGCGAGCACGTCGCCATCGGCCACGCCGCCGCCCGGGAAGACGAGCGGGTTGTCGGTCGCCGAGTTCAGTTCGATGTCGAGCACGCGTCGGAGCTGATCGAGGGCGTCCCGCACCGCGCCATGCACCTGCGGGACGCACCGCAGCGAGTAGGGGTCCTGGACCTTGTGGGCCGACCCGTGATGGGCTCGCTGCAGACCGCTGTCGCGCAGCAGGTGGCGCAGTTCGGCCGCCACGGCGACCTGGCCGGGGTGCGGCCGTGCCAACTGGTACGCGGCAGCGAAGGCCACATCCGTGCCGAGCAACGCCTCGACCGACTGCGCGGCGGCCACGCTCGCCGTCCGGACCAGTCGATCCGCATCGGCCAGGAACAGCGCGGCAAGGGCCCCCATCATCTGCGTCCCGTTGAGCAGGGCGAGCCCTTCCTTCGCTTCGAGGCGGAGCGGCTCGAGGCCCACGGCGACGAGAGCATCGGCGGCAGGCGTGATCTGTCCATCGATCTCGACCTCGCCCTTACCGATCAACGGCAGCGCGAGGTGCGCGAGCGGCGCAAGGTCGCCCGACGCGCCCAAGCTGCCTTGCTCCGGGACGACCGGGTGGATGCCGTGGTCGAGGAAGGCGAGCAGGCGATCGACGAGAAGTGGCCGGCAGCCGCTGTGACCGAGCGCGAGCGTGTTGGCTCGCAGCAGCAGCATCGCCCGGACGACCTCGCGCGGTAACGCCGTACCGACGCCGGTCGCGTGGCTCATCAGGAGGTTCGCCTGGAGACGACCGGCCTGGTCGGCCGGGATCGACGTCGTCGCGAGGTCGCCGAACCCCGTCGTCACGCCGTACACCACGGCACCGGCGTCGACCAGCTCCTCGATGACATCGCGCGCGTCCTGCATCCTGTCGCGGGCCGCGTCGTCGAGTCGGGCGCCGACCCCCAGCCGCGCGACGGCCTCGACATCCGCGATCGAAAGATCGGCGCCCGTCAGGACGATGGGGTCGGTCACGACGCCGAGGATAGTCGGCTATGCTCCCCGCCGTGTTCGACTTCCTGAACGGGCCGGTACGGGATCTGGTCACCCAGATCTACGACGCCGTGGGGTATGTCGGGGTCGCGCTGTGGGTCGCCATCGAGAGCGTGATCATCCCCATCCCGTCCGAACTGGTGCTCCCGTTCGCAGGATTCCTCGTCGGGACGGGCGACGCTGTCGAGCCGCTCACCGGCCAGCCCTGGTCGTTCTGGCTGGTCGTGCTCGCCGGGACGCTCGGCGCGACGGTCGGTGCCGTCATCGCCTATGCGATCGGCGCGTGGGGCGGTCGGCCGCTGATCGAGCGCTGGGGCCGCTACGTCGGCATCAAGGCGGCGGACCTCGACCGCGCCGAGACGTTTTTCGCCCGCTATGGCGAGGCCGCCAGCTTCTTCGGCCGGATGGTCCCCGTCATCCGCTCGCTGGTCTCGTTCGCGGCCGGCGTCGCCCGGATGCCGCTCGGGCGTTTCATCGTCTTCTCGTTCCTCGGGTCGCTGCCATTCACGGCGGTCCTCGTATTCGCCGGCGTCCAACTCGGGGCGAACTGGGAGTCGGTGGGAGCCGTCCTCAAGCAGTTCGAGTACGCGATCGTGGGCGTGCTCGTGCTCATCGTGCTGGCCTGGATCTGGTTCCGGATCATCAAGCCACGCCGATCCGCTCGCGCCAACGCCTGACGCATCAGCGGTCGCCCGCAACGGCCACCTCTTCCGGCGGCCGGACCGACTTGAAGTCGCGGTAGATCAGCAGGTCGTACACGATCTTGAGGCTCCCCGCGAGGAAGAACGGGAGCGCCGCGGTGCCGGCGGTGGCCATCAGCACGCTCGAGAAGGATGGCGAGACCGCCGCACCGACCGTCCGGGCGATGCCGGTCACGCCGGCCGCCGCGGAGCGCTCATCAGGGTCGACGACCGCCATCACGTACGACTGTCGGGTCGGCACGTCCATCTGGCTGAGGCTGAACCGCAACAACAGGACCGCGACCGCGAGCGGCAACGTCGGCATGAGCGGGACGAGGATCAGCAGGACGTTCGATGGCAGGTGCGTGAAGACCATCGTCTCGATGAGCCCGATGCGCGCTGCGATCCGCGCCGCCGACAGTGACGACACGGCGGCCAGGAGATTGGCGGCGAAGAAGATCAGCCCCAGCGTGCCGGGGCTGACGCCGAACTGGATCGTGAACCAATACGCCATCAGGCTCTGTGGGATGAAGCCGCCGGCGAATGCGTCGAGCGAGAACAGGGCCGACAGGCGGAGGACCACCGGACGCGACCGGCCGAGCCCGAGTCGACGGGCGATGCCGTCATCCGCTGCCACCGATGGCGTAGCGACCTCGATGCCGGAGCCCAGCCGCCAGGCGAGGATGGCCATGACGAGGCCGATCAGGGCATACCCGACGACCACCGCCCGGTAGGCATCGACCGCCTGCCAGCCCGCGCTGATCAGTGCCTGACCGAGAAGCCCGGCAGCCAGCGCGCCGGTCGCCGTCGCCACGTAGCCCACGACGTTGTACCAGGCGAACGTCGCGGTCCTGCGCCTGTCCGGAACGATCTGCGTCAGCGAGGACTGCTCGACGGCGAGGAACGGGCCAACCTCATTGCCGGTCGGCGAGATGACCCCGACGATGCCGGCCAGGATCAGCAGCGGCAGCCAGTCGGTGAGTGCGAACACGAGGCCGGCGATGACGACCAGCAGGCTGCTGATGATCAGGACGCGACGTCGGCCGAGGCGGTCGGCATGGGTCGTCAGCCACAGCGACACGACGGTGTCGCCGATGAGCGTCAACGTCAGGACGGCACCGATCGCCAGCGGGTCGAGACCGCTCGCGTCGAGGTACAGGACGAGGACGACCGCGAGGAACCCGTACCCGAACATCCGAACGGTCCGCAGGGCGAACAACGCGCGACCATCGGGACCGAGGCCGCGCAGGCTCGAGACGAGGGACGCGTCGGTCATATCGGCGTCGAGTCTAGGAGTCGTCAGCACGCCCGGCTCTGCCACAATGGCCCTGATGACCGTATCGCCACACGACAGCGACCGACCTGGCCACGAGGGGGCCGTCGCCCATCACGCGCCGGGCGACCACGGCGAGGACCACGGTCACGACGACCACGGCCACGACGAGGGCATGCCTCTCGGCCCGATCGACATCGTGGCCTGGGGCACGGGTGCGATCGGGGTCGTCCTCGGGCTCGCGGTGGCCGCCGCCTTCGCGCTCTCGGTCGGGGCGATCTAGACCGGCGATCTAGCCCGGCCACGCAACTTCCTGCGGCGCCCGAGCGTCATCGGGTCGTGCATCGACCCGTGGGTCCCGCGGTCCTGATCCTCATCGTCGGGCTGTCGCTCGCCGCCCTCGCCATGCCGCGAGCGGCTGCCGCGTGCTCCTGCGCGATGTCGACGATGGACGACGCCCGCACCCAACCGGAGGCGGTCGTCTTCACGGGGATCGTCGAGCCGCGCGATGGGCGCGGTTACCCGGTCACCGTCACGCGCTGGTTCAAGGGCGGCGGCATCATCGAGCCACGCGCATGGCTCCACCCAGGTGGGTTCAGCCTCACCGGCGGCGGCGCCGATTGCAGCGTCCCGCCGCTCCCCATCGGGGCCGAATACGTCTTCATCGCGTACGCGTTCGAGGGCATGTACTCGGTCGGCCTGTGCAGCCCACACGCGGCTGTCGCCACGGCTGAAGGCCAAGGGATGCTCGCCGATGCCGTCCGCGTCTTCGGTCCGGGCGGGCCGCCCGCGACCGCGCCACCGCCTGACCCGCTGCCGGCCGACCCGGCCCCGGGATCCACGGAGATGGTCGCCCTGTTCGCCGCGGTGATCCTCGGGCTGGGTGCCATCGTCGGCCTGGTCGGGGCGCGACGCCGCCTGCGAGGAACCTCCAGCTAGAACAGCCCCACGACGTTGCCGTCGGCGTCGATGTCGATCTTCTCGCCACCCGGCCTCGACGGTAGTCCCGGCATCGTCCGCATCTCGCCGCAGAGCGGGGTGATGAAACCCGCCCCGGCCGACAGCCGGATCTCGCGGATCGGCACAGTAAAGCCCGAGGGCGCGCCCTTGAGCGCGGCGTCGTGGCTGATCGAGTACTGGGTCTTGGCCATGCAGATCGGCAGATGGCCGAAGCCCATCGACTCGTAGAGCTTCAGGGACGTCTGGGCGGCGGGTGTCAGCTCGATGCCGTTGCCGCCGTAGATCTCCTTGACGATCGTGAGGATCTTCTCGCCGAGCGGAGCCTCGTCCGGATAGAGCAGCGTGAAGGAACGGGATGGGTCCTCTGCCGCGGCCCAGACCGCCTCGGCAAGGTCCGTGGCGCCGGCGCCACCGTCCGTGAAGTGGGTGGCGACGACCGCGTCACGGGCACCGGCGGCGAGGGCGACCTCGCGGATCGCCTCGACCTCGGCCGGGGTGTCGGTCGGGAACGAATTGATCGCGACGACGGCCGGGATGCCGAACCGCTGGACGATCCCGATGTGGGCCGCGAGGTTCGACGCGCCGGTCCGGACCGCCTCGACGTTCTCCTCCAGCAGGGCCGGATCCAGCGGCTTGCCCGCGACGATCTTGCCGACGCCACCGTGCATCTTGAGCGCCCGGACCGTGGCGACCACGACGGCCGCGTCGGGTGCCAGCCCGGACGCTCGGCACTTGATGTCGAAGAACTTCTCGGCACCCATGTCGGAGCCGAAGCCGGCTTCGGTGCAGACGATGTCATTGGTCACCAAGGCCAGGCGGTCCGCGATGATCGAGTTGTTGCCATGGGCGATGTTGCCGAACGGCCCGCAGTGGACGAACGCCGGCCCGCCCTCGAGGGTCTGGAGCAGGTTCGGCTTGATCGCATCGCGCAGCAGCACGGTCATCGAGCCGGCCACGCCCAGGTCCTCGGCCGTGACCGGCGACCCGTCGACCCGTGTCGCGAGGACCATGCGGCCAAGCCGATCGCGCAGGTCGAACAGGTCGGTGGCGAGGGCGAGGACAGCCATGACCTCGGAGGCGACCGTGATGACGAATTCGGTCTCGCGGGGCACACCGTCCGCGCGGCCGCCGAGCCCGATCACCGCGTGGCGAAGCGCGCGGTCACTGATGTCGAGGACGCGCGGCCACAGGATCCCGTGTGGATCGATCCCCAGCGGGTTCTTGTGGTGGAGGCTGTTGTCGATGAACGCGGCGGCAAGGTTGTGCGCGGCCCCGATCGCGTGGACGTCGCCGGTCAGGTGGAGGTTGAAGTCCTCCATCGGGATGACCTGGCTGTAGCCACCGCCCGCGGCGCCGCCCTTGATACCGAACACCGGCCCGAGGGACGGCTGGCGGATGTTGACAGAGGCCTTGCGGCCGATCCGGTTCAACCCCTGGGCGAGGCCGACGGTGGTCGTCGACTTGCCCTCGCCGAGTGGCGTCGGGGTGATCGCGGTGACCACGACGTACTTGCCGCGGGGCCGTTCCGCCTCGAGCCGGGTGATGGCTTCGAGTCGGACCTTCGCCTTGGTCGGCCCGTAGAGCTCGAGCTCATCGTCGTGGATGCCGAGCTGTGCGGCGATATCGACGATCGGTCGCGGGCTGACGGAGCGCGCGATGTCGAGGTCTGACGGAAAGCTCATCGAGTCTCCTGGTCGATCAGCGCGCGGCGACCTGGCGCTCGGCCGCGCGGATGAGATGGGTGAGCAACAGGGCATTGGTCAACGGCCCGACCCCACCGGGCACCGGGGTGATCGCGGAGGCCACGCGGCGTGCCGACTCGAAGTCGACGTCGCCACGGATATGGCCGTCGACGACGTTGATGCCGACATCGACGACGACGGCCCCGCGCTTGAGCATCTCGCCGGTCACCAGGCCCGGGTGTCCGGCGGCGACCACCACGATGTCGGCCCGACCGATGTGGCCGGGAAGATCGCGTGTCCTCGAGTGCGACACCGTCACGGTGGCGTCCTCCTTGACCAGGAGGAACGCGGCGGGCATGCCCACGACAGCCGAGCGGCCGATGACCAACGCATCCTTGCCGGCGATCTCGATCCCCGACCGGCGCAGGATCTCGACGGCGGCGTGAGCGGTGGCCGGCAGGAACCCGTCATAGCCCAGACGGAGCAGCCCGGCATTGAGGGGGTGGATGCCGTCGATGTCCTTCGCCGGGTCGATCGCATCGATGATCGACCGGAGGCGGATCGTGCGCGGCAGCGGCATCTGGACGATCACGCCGTCGACCGTCGGGTCGGCGTTGAGTGCCCTGATCGCCGCGACCACGGCAGACTCCGTCGCCTCGCCCTCGAGCTCGGCGAAGCGCGCGTCGATGCCGACCTTGGCGCAGCCTCGGAGGATCTGTTCGAGATAGACCGTCGAGGGGGCGTCACGCCCGATGATCACGACCGCCAAGCCCGGCGGGCGCCCTTGGCCTGCGGCGAAGGTCTCGACGTCCTCGGCGACCGCCGCGCGGATCTCGGCGGCGATCGGCCCACCTTCGAGGAGCCGGGCCGTGCCGGTCGAAGCGTCGATCACGCCGGTCCGTTCGGTTCGGCGGGGTCGCGCCGCTCGCCCGAGGCGACGGCCTGATGCGCCTGTGATCCAAGGTCCTCGATCGCCGCGAGGAGCTCGGTGACACGGGCGGTCGTCTCACCTTCGAACGAGGGGTCGCCCGTCGATGGGAGGTTGATCAGGACGTTCGCGGCGGCACCGCGAGCCGCGGCTTCGCCGAGCAGGGCGGCGACATCGACGTCGCTCGCTGCGTTCGGATTGCTCCGGCCGGCAAGCACCTCTGCGGCCCCGACCAGGTCGAGGCACGCCTCGAGGCACGCCAGCGGCACCTCCGACGCGCGCCTCGCGGCGGTCCGCATCGCGCTCGTCCGCGCTTCGATCTCGCGCTCGGTGTCGCGCGGCAGCTTCAGGGCCGCCGCGAAACCGGCATACGCGTCGGCGTCCTCGTCGGCGATGGTGAGGAACCGATCCGTCAAACGACGACCCGTCTCGAGTGCCCACGCGAGCATCGGCTCATGGTCGACGTACTTGGGCCGCCCCGTGGTGAGCGAGGCGACCATCGTCACGAGACTTGCCGCGAGCCCGGCGGCGACGGCCGAGGCACTGCCGCCCCCCGGCACGGGGTCCGAGGACGCGAGCCGGGATGCGAACTCGTCGATCGTGAGGTCGCGGAATTGGGCTTCGGATCCGCTGGGGTGCACCGCGCGATTGTAGGTTGCCGACCGCAACGTTCGTGCGCACGGCACGTCGGTAGGGATCGGCGCGGTACCGGCGCGCCGATCCCTATTGATCCGACTGGGTAGCGCCGAGGCGCTTTCGCCAGCGAGGCCGGGAGGGAGGTCCCGCTGGCCTTCGGTGGTCAGGCCGCGGTGCGCGCCTCGTCGAGAGCGGTCACGGTCCAGCGCTTGGATCGATGCTGATAGGTCAGCGCGAGTCGTGCTCGCGGTGTCTGGACCTCGAAGAGCGTGCGAGGCCCGGTGATGACGGGATAGGCCGCCGCCTCCTCACGGATGGCGGCGAGATCGGTGATGGGTAGTCGTTCGGTGCCCCAGGTGATCTCCCTGGGCCGTCCGCTGAACCAGTCGGTCCGGACGTGGACTGCGACCGGCGCGACACGGGTGAATGCCATGTCAGCCTCCTTCAGGGGGCGATACGGACCCGTCGTCCGGAGCACTCGGCCGACAGAACATCTGTTCGATGTCATGACACTAGACCGAACACTTGTTCGATGTCAAGCGTCATCGGGTGGAATGTCGTCGAGGTCCGTGTCAGCTAGGTTGTCACGGGCTGCCCGAGCGTCCGGATCCTCATCGATGTTCTCCGTCGGCAGACCGCGCGCGCGGCGGTCCAGCGGATTTCGCGGGTCCCGCTCGAACGGCGCCGGCAGGGCGGATCCCACGAGCCGTCCACGCGTCACCGCTCGCGATCCGAACCGACGCCGGACCGCATCCGCTGCCTCGACCACCTTCCTCCGGCGCGGATCGTCCGCCGCGAACAGCTCCAGCTGCTCGCGCTCGCCGAGGTTCGACGCGCTCACGCCGAGCAGCCGGACACGGATGCCACGGACCTGCGGTCGAGTCAGGTCCACTGCCGTCCGGTAGATCGGCTCGGTCAGATCGGTCGGTTCGGCGAGGGTCCGCTGGCGGGTGATGGTCTTGAACGAGGAGTCGCGGATCTTCACCGTGATCGTCGATGCGCGGACACCGGCGGACCGCAGGCGCCCGGCCACGCCCTCGCTCAGCGCCAGCAGCGTGCGCTCGATCACCTCGGGGTCGGAGCTGTCGGTATCGAAGGTCGTCTCGTGACCGACCGACTTCGCCGGGTCACCCTCGTGGACGACGTCATCGTCCATGCCCAGCGCTCGCGACCCGAGCGACGCACCGTGCTTCCCGAACCGGCGCACGAGCAAGTCGGGCGACAGCGCCGCGAGGTCGCCGATGGTCTTGACGCCGTACTCCGCGAGGACCGTCGCCGTCTTCTGGCCGACGCCCCAAAGGCGCGAGATCGGGAGCGGCGCGAGGAACTCCGCCTCCTCCCCGGCCGGTACGACGACAAGGCCGTCGGGCTTGCGGAGGTCGGACGCGATCTTGGCCACGAGCTTCGTCGTCGCCACCCCGACCGACGCCGTCAGCCCGACGTCGTCCCGCACCGCCGCCTTGATCGCCACCGCGATCGCCGGTCCGTCGCCGAAGAGTGGCCGCGAACCCGTCACGTCGAGGAACGCCTCATCGATCGAGATCGGCTCGACCTGCGGGGTGAACCGGCGCAGGATCGCCATCACGTCCAGCGACGCCTGTTGGTAGCGGCGACCGTCGACCGGCAGGAAGACGCCGTGTGGACAGCGGCGGAACGCTTCGGTGACGGACATCGCCGAGTGGACGCCGTATGCCCGCGCCTCGTAGCTCGCCGCCGAGACGACGCCCCGTCCGGGCGGCACGCCGCCGACGATGACCGGCTTCCCGCGCAGTTCCGGACGGTCGCGCTGCTCGACCGCGGCGAAGAACGCATCGAGGTCGACGTGGAGGATCGTCCGGTCCATGGCGCGGGTATCATCGCGCCGCCGCGGGCGACGCGGCCGGCCGGGCAACGGCAGTGGGGACGAGGGCGATGTCGACCGACGCACAGGCGAGCACGGCACCCCGGGTGCGTGACCGGGTCGCCGCGGACTGGTTCGACGAGCTGGCGATCCCAGTCATCCTGTTCCTCGTCGCCTGGCCGGTATACGCGTGGATCAACCACGGGCGCACAGCCGAGCTCGACTACTTCGTACCCCTTGCGGACGCCTTCCTGCACGGGCGGCTCGGGCTGCTCGAGGGCGTCTCCTACCTCAACGAGCTGGTCGACAAGGACGGCCTCTTCTACGTCGTGTATCCACCGATGCCGGCACTCATCCTGCTGCCGGCGGTGGCCCTGTTCGGCGTCGAATTCCACCAGGAGTGGGCGTCGATCCTCCTCGGCGCGGCGAACGTCTCGATCATGGCGAGCATCCTTCGTGGGATGGGCGTGCGGCGGATGCCGCTCATCGTCCTGGCACTGGTCTTCGCGTTCGGGACGATCGTCTGGTACTCGGCACAGGCGGGCTCCTCCTGGCACTTCGCCCATGTGGTCGCCACGTTCTTCATGTTGCTCGCCATCCGGGCCTGCCAGCTCGACGCCCGGACCGGCCTGATCGGCCTCCTGCTCGGGGCCGCCGTGCTCTCGCGATTGCCGTTGATCCTGGCTACGCCGTTCTTCATCGCATACGTCATCGATCGAGCCGATCGGGAGGCGACCGGGAACCTGACGGTGTTCGGGGCGCTCGACGTCCAGCGGCCCATCGCCTGGCTGCACCGGATCGACGCCGCGCGGGTGATCGATCTCGGCGGGCGCCTGCTCGTGAGTGTCGGCCTGCTCGTGCTGTGGTACTTGGCCTATGACTTCATGCGCTTCGGGACGCCGTTCGAGAATGGCTACGCGCTGATCCCCGGCCTCCTTGCAGAAGACCAGTACCGCCACGGATTCTTCAGCCTGTTCAACGTCCCGCACAAGGCCTACGCGTTGTTCCTCAGCGGCCCGGTCGAGATCGGCGAATTCCCATGGATCCAGTCCCGCCAGCTCGGCGGTCTGTCGATCGTGCTCACGACGCCACTCTTCCTGTGGTCGCTCAAGGCTCGGAGACCGGATTGGTTCAACCTCGGCGCGTGGGCGGCGGTGCTGCTCACCCTGATCCCGATCCTGACCCACGCCGATCCGGGCGGCGCCCAGTTCGGTTTTCGCTACGCGCAGGACTTCTATCCATTCCTGTTCCTGCTGACCGTCCGGGGGCTGGCTGGTCGCATCTCGTTCGAGGCGTGGATCGCGATCGCCATCGGCGGACTGGTGAACCTGTGGGGCATTGGCTCCACGTTCTTCGACTGGTGGGCGTGAGCCGGTCCGGCACGATCTCGACCGCGCTGAGTGCAGCCATCCCGTCCCTGCTCGTCATCGCCTTCATCGAGGCCCTCATCGCCACCCGTCTGCCGATGCCGCCGGGCATGACGCTGTGGAACCTCGACCTGCCGAAGATCGACGCCCCGCTCGCAGTCTTCATGTCGGAGGCGCTGGACCAGGGTCGGCTGCCGTTGTGGAGCGATCGACTCGGCCTTGGCTTCCCGCTCTACGCGGAGGGCCAGATCGGCGCGTTCTACCCGCCCAACTGGGTGCTGTTCCAGCTCGATCCGCTCGACGCGCTCGCCGCCTCACGGGTCGTGCACCTCGTTGCGGCCGGCCTGGGGACGGGGCTCCTCGCGCTCCGGATCACCGGGTCTCGGCCGGGCGCCGTCGTCGCGACGTCG
The DNA here is from genome assembly GCA_963831715.1 of uncultured Chloroflexia bacterium. Taxonomy (GTDB): domain Bacteria; phylum Chloroflexota; class Limnocylindria; order Limnocylindrales; family CSP1-4; genus SPCO01. Next base: position 698,844 of record CAWHRB010000002.1, read on the forward strand.
GTCGCAGTCCTCGGCGGGGCCATCGCGACCAAGCTCGAGTGGACGAACGTGATCGCGGCGTATGCCTGGCTGCCCTGGGTCCTGCTGCCCCTATCGCGCAGGCCCGTTCCCACGCGCCTCGGCCTGCTCATCGCTGGTCTCGCGTGGGGTCTCCAGGCGCTCGCCGGTCACCCCAACACCTGGCTGCTGACCGGGATCGCCGCGGCGACACTCCTCGTCGCGACGCACCGTGACCGCGGCCTCCTGCCGCGGTTGTTCGTGTTCGGCGGTGTCGGCGTCGCGGTCGGTGCCATCCAGCTGGTACCGACGTTGCTGCTCACGTCGCTCTCCGTTCGGAGCCAGGGCCTGAGTCCGGATGACGTCTTCGCGTCGGCGGCGACCCCGTTCGACGTGCTTGGTTTCGGCTTCGCGCAGCCATTCATCAGGTCCGGACGCGATGGCTGGGACATCTTCACCAACTGGTACCCGGACGGGATCTTCGCGCTGCTCGAAGCGAGCGCTTTCGTCGGTCTGCCGGTCATCGCGCTCGCGGCAGCCAGCGTCACGACACGCCGCGCCCGGCGCTGGCTCGTCGTCGCGGCGGTGATGCTGGCGATCCCGGTGGTGGCCGCATTCCGACCGACCGTCTGGCTCGACCTGCCACTGCTGAACGGCCTTCGGTCGCCGGTCCGGTCCTACGTCCTCGTCGCCCTGGTGCTCGGGCTCCTCGCGGCCATCGCGATCGCCAGGGCGCGCCACTCGACCTCGGCCTGGCCGGCCCGACTGGCCGCCCTCGCGGTCGGATCGGCGATGATCGCCTACGTGGGGACGCTGGCGGTGGCCGGCCTCGCTCCGGACGCCTTCGCGACGCTCTACGCCTCGGCGGTCAACCACCCATCGCCTGAAGCCATCGAGGCGGCCCGAACGGCCGCGGTGGCCGCGCTGGCGTCACCGCTTCCCATCGTCCTCGAGATCGCGGTCGGGGTCGTCATGGTCGCCGTGCTTGCACCGCGCCGCGGATGGGCCATGACGACCGCGCGAGTGATGCTCGTCATCGTGCCTCTTGCACTGCTCGCACCGATGGCCAACCAGATCCGTCCCACATCGGACGCCCTCGTGACGAACAGCGAGCTCGCGACGACGTTGCGCGAGTACGCGCCGAATCGTGTCCTGACGATCGACCCGCCGGGCTTCGCTCCACCGGCGCCCGACCGACTCGCCGCCGCCGGCGTCCCCGACCTCGCCATGTTCAGCTCACTGGACCTACTGGCCAGCGACAGGCTGCTCGATCAGGTCCGGAACGGTCCGGATGCGGAGGCCGTGCGTGCCCTGACGGGGATCGACGTGCTAGTCACGTTCGGCCGGCCATGCCCGGGTCACCACGTGCGCCAGTTGACGCAGGACGCGGCGGTGGTGTGCCGGATCGATGCGGTCAGCGCGCCGTATTGGTTGCCGGCCGAGGTGGTCACTTTTGGCGATCCGGCGGCCTCACCGATCTCGCCGCGAGACGCGACGATCGACCCGATACGAGCCCTCCCCGCCGTGCGTCCTGGCGAGATGACGGTGGAACTGCCGGGCGACCTAGTCGCGCAGGTCGACGCCCCGGCTCCCGGCTACGTGTGGATCGACCGCGCGTGGTGGCCGGGCTGGACCGTGACCGTCGATGGCGCACGAGTGCGACCGCTCCGCGCCATGGCAGGACAGCTCGTCCCGGTTGACGCGGGCAGCCACGAGGTCCGGCTGCAACTCGTGCCGTGGGATGCCCTCGTCGGGCTCGGCGCGGCCGTCGTCGCGACGCTCCTCGCGGCCAGCTGGGTCCTCCGTGGCCGGCAGGCCCGGGAGGATGAAGGTCCCGCTCCTTAGCCCTTCGGCTCGACGACGATCGTGACCTCGGGCGTCATGCCCGTGAAGACCTTGATCGCGACCTTGTACGTGCCGAGCGACTTGAGCGGCTCCTCGAGGTCGATCTTGTGCCGGTCGACCTCGATGCCGCGGCGCGCGAGCGCATCGGCGATGTCCTTGGACGTGATGGATCCATAGAGCTTGCCGCCCTCACCGACCTTCACGCCCATCGTCAGCGTGGTCGACGAGATGCGGGTCGTGGCGATCTCGGCTTCCTCGCGCTCCTTGCGACGCTTGTCCTCGCGGCTCGCGATGTCGTGCTGCCACGCGCGATAGGCGCCACCGGCGGCGGGCACCGCCAGCGAGTGCGGGATCAGGTAGTTGGTCGCGTAGCCGTCGGCGACCTGCTTCAGCTCGCCGCTCTTGCCGAGCTTCGGAACGTCGGTGGTCAGGATGACCTTCAAGTGGTGGGCTCCTCCTTGGTGATCCAGGCTCGCGCACGGGGCACGATGCCGGACCGTTCGATGGCGCGCCCGGCCGACGTGACGAGACCGGGGATGCGGCGGATGGTCCGTCGGACGGGACCGGGCGTCAAGCGTCGGATCTGGGCGATATCGCGGTCGAACGACACTCGATCGATGGCGAGGTCGTCGAGCTTTTCCTGGAGCAGCTCCGGCGGTACGCCGTCGAGGAACAGGTCGACCGCCAGGACGACGACGACGAGGTCGTCCAGCCCACCGATGACCGGGATGCTGTCGGGGATCAGGTCACGACCCATGACGAGGTAGCCCGCCGCCGCGCCGAGCAGGACCTTGCGGTCGGCCGGCATCCGCTCATCGACGATGAGGGCACCGATCAGCCGGGCGTAGTCCGGCACGCGGCTGGCGACCGGCAGGAACGCGAGCAGCGACACGAATCGACCGATGCTCGCTCGTCCCGCGTTCCGCTTGCTGGCCACGCCGTCGCACCTCCTGATCGCCTGGGGATCGGGAGTCTACCAGCGATCCGGTGAGCATCCGGTCCGGGCGGCCTTGACATCGAACGTACGTTCGGTATGATGCGCGGCGAAGGAGGCGCGAGTGACGAAGCACGACGCCGATCGCAAGCTCAGGATCCTCGACTTCATCGCCGCAACCCTTCGCGCGCGCGGGTATCCGCCGTCGGTGCGTGAGATCATGACCGCCGTCGGCCTGGCCTCCACCTCTGCCGTCCACCACCATCTCCAGATGCTCGTCCGGGAGGGCTACCTCGAGCGCGGCGAGGGCCAGAGCCGCGCCATCCGGCTGACACCGACGGCGGCCATCCGGCTCGGCCTCTCGAGTGAGCTCGTGCCGCAGGCCACCACGGCTGACTCCCGCGTCGTCCCGATCATCGGCGAGATCGCCGCCGGCGGGCCGATCGAGGCCTACCAGGACGCATCGGAGACGTTGGCCGTGCCAGACATGTTGGCTCCCAGCGGCGACGCGTACGTGCTCAGAGTACGCGGCGACTCCATGATCGAGGCCCACATCGCAGACGGCGACTTCGTGCTCATCCGACCGCAGACCACGGCTCGCAACGGGGACATCGTCGTCGCGCAGGTCGAGGAGAACGCCGTCACCCTGAAGCGCTTCTTCAAGGAGAAGGACAAGATCCGTCTCCAGCCCGCAAATCCGGAGTATCCGCCCCAGTTCTACGACGACGTGCGCATTCAGGGCAAGCTCATCGGTGTCATCCGCAAGCTCGACTAGCGGGCGGCGTCAGGGATCGCCCGTGGCCGGCGTTGGCGCCCTCCGCGCGCTCGCTCACGCACTTTAGTGCGCTCGCTCTCGTGCTCAGGCGCCGCCTTGGCCACGACCGCCCCTGACGCCGATTCTCGGTTCCGCACGTGACGCCGATTCTCGGTTCATCGGGCTGTCCACCGGGTTTCCACAGGGCGCTAACGGGGGATCCGGAAGTGGTGGACGAGGTTGGGGGATAAGGGCCTAGCCGCGCGTACGGCACTCCGCGAGAGTGGGGACTTCATCCCAGCAGTCATCTCGGGGACACATGATCGACCGCCTTCCGCCGCAAAGTCTCGAAGCCGAGCAGTCCGTTCTCGGCGCCATCCTCATCGACCGCGATGCCGTCGTCGAGGTCGCCGAGTTCCTGCGGCCCGAGGACTTCTATCGCCAGGCCAACAGCCGCATCTACGCCGCGATCCTGGACCTATTCGAGCGCCGCGAGCCGATCGACATCGTCACCGTGGCGGAGGCACTCGAGCGACGCGAGGACCTCGAGGCCGTCGGTGGCCGGGCCTACCTGTCGAGTCTCAGTAACGAGACGCCGACCGCGGTCCACGCCGCGCAATACGCCCGGATCGTCGAACGCAAGGCGGTGCTGCGCAACCTCATCGGTGCCGCGGGGCGCATCGCCGGCATCGGCTATGAGGATCCTGCCGAGATCCAGGAGGCGATCGACCGGGCCGAGTCGGAGCTGTTCGCTGTCAGCCAGAAACGCATCGATGCCGGCTTCAGCCCGCTCAAGTCGCTGCTCCACGACGCCTACGACCGCCTCGACTACCTGCACACCCACCGCGGCGAGATCTCCGGCGTCCGGACCGGCTTCACCGACCTCGATGCGCTCACGACGGGACTCCAGCCGAGCGACCTGATCGTGGTCGCAGCGCGTCCGTCGGTCGGCAAGACGTCGTTCGCACTCAACGTCGCCGAGCACGCCGCCGTCCGCGAGCGCAAGAGCGTCGGCGTGTTCAGCCTGGAGATGAGCAAGGAGCAGCTGGTCCTGCGCATGCTCTCGAGCGTCGCCAACATCGACTCCCAGAAGCTCCGCTCCGGGTTCCTCGACGAGCTCGACTTCACCCGCATCGCGCCGGCGATGAACTCGCTGTCCGAGGCACCGATGTACATCGACGACACGCCGAACATCAGCGCGATGGAGCTGCGCACCAAGGCACGCCGGCTGCAGGCCGAGGCCGGTCTCGATCTCGTGGTCGTCGACTACCTCCAGCTCATGCAGGCGACGTCGACCAACAGGGATGCCAACCGCGTCCAGGAAGTGTCCGAGATCTCCCGTGGCCTCAAGGCCCTCGCGCGCGAACTGTCGGTGCCGGTCATCGCCCTGTCGCAGCTGTCACGCCAGCCCGAGATGCGCGAGTCGAAGGAACCGCGCCTGTCCGACCTGCGCGAGTCGGGGGCGATCGAGCAGGACGCCGACCTCGTGCTCTTCCTGTGGCGCGACAAGGAACGCGGCAGCGACGACCAGGAGACCGACGGTGAGGTCATCAACCTCAAGCTGGCCAAGCATCGCAACGGCCCGACCGGCGAGGTACAGCTCTGGTTCAAGAAGCGCCAGACGCGCTTCGTGTCGTACGCAGGCCAGCGCTACGCGGAGGTGAGCTAGGTTCGCGGCACCTAACGCCGCAGACGAGCCTAGCCCTCGTATTCGAAGCCGATCTTGAGCTCGACCCGATACTCGACGATCTCACCGTCCTCGACGACGGCGCTCGATTTCACGACCTCGACCGTCTGGATGTTGCGGACCGTCTTGGACGCGGTGGCAACGGCCTGGCGGGCGGCATCGCTCCACGACCGCGGGCTGGTCCCGACCATCTCTCGGATGATGATCACGCCCACGGTTGCACCTCCCAGGTCTCATCGATCACGGTCCGCGGTGGTCATCATGCCACGAGGCCGACCCGTTGCCGGGCCGGCCTCGCGAGACGCTCTGGGAGTGCGTGTCGGGCTCCTAGGCGTCCTTGTCGTCGGGGAGGAGGGGGCGCATCGCGAGCGTGTACAGCTTGTCGTCCGATCCCCGAAGGACGAGCCCGTTGAAACCGCCCTCGAAGTCCTTGACGCCGAGCTCCGCGACCTCGTCCGCCGTCAGGGTGTGGTGCGGGAAGGACAGCCCGTTTGGATCCGCGTCCGGCTTGAAGTCGGCGACGGTCAGGTCGGCCCACGGCCAGTCGATGATGTCCGGGGCGACGATGCCGGGGCTCTCGATGAGCGACGCGCGGTACGCCTCAGGCTCGTACACCGCCGTCGTGATCGAGCCGCCCTGGTCGAAGTCGGCGAGCCGATCGGCGAGCTTCTTGAATGCGGTCTTGGCGATCGTGTCCGGATCGCCCGGCTGGGGCTCCATACCGAGCGCGTAGACCGAGACGGTCTTCTTGATGCCGCCCGCGTCGACCGTGAAGACCGCGGTGCTGGCGTCGGAGACCATCATGTTCTCGTAGCTCGGTCGAGCGGCGGCGAGGCCACCTTCGCCGAGCGCCAGGGTCAGCAGCTCGCTGATCTGCTCCTCGCTGAGCTTCGCGGTCCGGAGCGGGTTGAACGTCATCGTCGAGCCTTGCGGCGGGGGCACGTCCAGCATCGGGTTCCGGAAGATCACGGTGCCGTCGCCGTACAGCGTGAAGATCGGCGCCTGCGAGGCCGTGAAGCCGGCGATCATGAAACCGCCGCCCTCCTCGTAGCGCAGGAGCACGTCGGTGGCACCGGTCTTGTGCTCGACGCCGCCGGCGGCGGTCGGGCTCGGAGCCTCACTTCCGGGGGCGCCGGACGGGGGCGCTGATGTGGCCGCGCCGCTGCTACAGGCGACGAACGACACGAGGAGGAACGGGGTCAGGGTGAGGGACGCCAGACGGCGCGTGCGGTATGACATGGCTGCGGGACGTCGTGAGGCCGGCCAAGGTTCCGCGACATCCGTCACTACACCTATCCACACCTCTTGACGGCGCGCGTATCTTCTCCGCTATGACCCGGGCTCCGCCCGGACCGGACCGGGCGCGCAGTCCCCCCATCTGCCCCCAGCGCACTCGGCCCAGTGCCGTGCGGCAGCACGCCGGGCCGATCGTCACGGCGTCCGAGCGTAGGGAGGGTCCGGAGATCGTGTACCAGGATCGAACACTGACCTGTCGCGACTGCAGCGAGGAGTTCATCTTCTCCGCTGGCGAGCAGGCCTTCTATGCCAGCAAGAGCCTGGTCAACGACCCGCAGCGCTGTCCGTCGTGCCGCGCCGCAGCGAAGCGGGCGCGCAACAACGAAGGACCACGCGAGTTCCACGCGGCGGTCTGCGGCTCGTGTGGAGGTCAGGCCGTGGTGCCGTTCGCGCCGCGGAACGATCGGCCGGTGTATTGCAGCTCCTGCTTCGACAAGGTCCGGGCAGGCACGCTGGAGACGCCCGCGCCCGTCTGATCCAGGGACGATCGCGACTCCGACGAGGTCGGCCCGGTGAGGGGCCGGCCTCGTGGCATGTTGACGACGGCTGATCCCGCAGCTAATCGTCGGTTGAGCGCCGGGCGCCACCATGGCGCCCATGCCCGACCGCCATTCGCTCGGCTCCGTTGACACGGCGCGCGAGCGGTCGATATCGTTCGCGCCTCCCGAACCGCGTCCAGCCCCCGAGCCAGATCATCGACCGTCCGCCGGTCCCCGTCGGCCCGGGCCGCGCGGTCGAGGCCAGCTCGTCCAGGAGTGCCCACCTGAGCGACGACGGTAGCGGCTATCCGATCCAGATCGCGAAGGTGCAGCGACCCGCACTCCGCGACGAGACCCTCGAGCGCCCGCGCCTGCTCGACTGGTTGCGCGTCAAGATCCACGGGAGGGTCGTCCTGATCCTTGCCGACGCGGGCTACGGCAAGACGACCCTCCTCGCCGACTTCTCGCGCGCGGCGGACCCGGATGCGGACGCTGTGGTACCGGCTCGATCCCGACGACCGGGATTGGGTCACGTTGCTCCACCATCTCGTCGCCGCGGGTCGAGAGCATGACCCGACCTTCGCCCCCGCGACCGCAACGTGCCTCGCCGACGTGGGCACGGCGGGAACGACCCGCGAGGTCGCTGTCGCGACATTCGTCGAGGAGCTCCCGACCATCGCCACGTCTGGCGCCGTGCTGATCTTCGACGACTTCCACCTTGTCGACGACGCACCCGATGTGCGCTACATCGCCCGCGAGCTCGTTGCACGCGCTCCCGAGCGCCTCACGATCGCATTCGCAAGCAGACGCGCACCGACGGTCCCACTGTCCAAGTTGCGAACCGTCGGCGACGTCGCCGAGCTCGGGACCGACGACCTCAGATTCGACGCCACCGAAACGGCGCAGTTGTTCACCGAGACGTACGGCCGACAGCTGGACCCCGATGTGCTCGAGGACCTCGCCGCGCGGACGGAGGGTTGGATCGCCTCGCTTCAACTCGTCCAAGCGGCGCTTCGCGATCGAACGCCGGGCGAGATACGTCGCTTCGTACGGACCCTGAATGGAGCGGATCACGACCTCTACGACTACCTGGCCGAGGAAGTCGTCGGCGACCTCGATGAGGAACTCCAACGGTTCCTGATGGAGACGTCGATCCTCCAGGTCGTCACACCCGAGTTGGCGGAGGTCGTGTCGGGTCGCGACGCGCTCGACGTCGCGCGGCTCACGACCGTGGCCGAACGGCTCACCCTGCTTGGACGGCTATCGGGTGCTCCACGGACCCACCAGCGGTATCACCCGCTGGTCCGAGGCTTCCTCGAGGCGAGACTGCGATCGACCGATGGTCCGGACGCCGTCGCGGCACTTCACCGTCGAGCCGCGGCAGCCGCGGCCGGCACGGACTGGAAGGTCGCCGCCCATCACTACCGGGAGGCCGGCGATACCGAGGCGATGCTCGGCGTCGTGGCGAGTGCGATCCCGACGATCATGGGGAACGGGCAATACGCCCTCGCCGAGGGTTTCATCGGCCCGATCTCGGCCGACCGTCGCCCGCCGGGATTCGATCTGATCCTGAGCCGCGTCGACATGCAGCAGGGCGACTACGAGGCGGCGATCGCCGCGAGCCAAGCGGTCCTCGACTCGGGCGTCACGGACCCGGTCCAACGCGATCACGCACTGCTCAACCTTCTGGCGGTCGAACTATCAACTTTGGCGACGGCGAGCGCGCACTCGACTGGGCCAGGGAACTAGAGGCGACAACGGAGGATCAGACGCTGCGTGCCATTGCAGACGCGTCAGCGCTGCAATCCTGCCTGTCCGAACCGAAGCAGCCATCGACGCCATCAACCGGCGTCTCGAGCGATGGCCGAAAGCCAGCGCGAGACTCAAGCTCGCATCACTACGGCGTGACGATGCTGAACCTGGCGATGAACTCCGTGGTCCAGGACAGGCGTCGACGACTGCACTCGCGGAGGCGAACGAAGCTCATTCAGGCACTCGAAGCGACGACTGGAGTCACATCGAACATTCGTCAGCTCGCGCCCTACGGCGTCGATCTTGCCTCCGACTCGGTCGGGGTGGCGATGCGCCGAGAGACTAGCCCTCGACATGACTTCCGATTCGACTACGCTACGTGCCAAACGAGGCCATCGCGGAGGCGGCGGAGCGCATTCGATGCGTATGGCTCGCGACGTCACCGCGACCAGATGCTTCTCGATCACATCAGCGACCAGTCGCTCCAAACTGTTGCCGACCGTCGGGCGGTCGCCGATCGCACGCGGGCCGAATGGCAATTCGGCGTCGAGACATCGCAGCTGCCGAGGCAGCGCTAGCCGACGTTTCCGCAGGGTGTACTGACCAGCGTGGTTGGCGCATTGCAGACCGTTGAGACAGGTACGCGCGCACCTCGGCCTGAGTGCGCGGTGACGCCAACGGCCCAACGATCGCCTGGAAGACGGCCACGGCGACGGCCGATCACCCAGGGCGCTACGGCGTGCGCCGCGTAGGTGAGCTTCTGATAGCGCCCCAGGTCGGGGCCTGACGAAGTGCAAGAGCCGTGAGGTCGTCGGCCAGGCAACGCCGTGGCATCTCGAGCTTTCTCGCTGAGGACCTCATTCGCGTATGCCTCGAATGATTTGCACTGGAACCGCAGGTGGTCGTCGACGAAGCCCGCCAAACTGCATCCGGACCGTTGGCGGACCGCGCTCCGGCAGGTGCCTCGAATGCGGACCAATCGGACGCCAACATCGCCGGCAGCGCGCCTGCTCGAGCAGGTTGGCGATCGCTCGGACATCTCGCGACTGAGGAATTGGCGCGGGCCGCGACGAGGCGGCCCGACGCGGCAGGGCTTGGACGTCAGTTGGCGCGACGACTCGCTGAGCACGTGTACGTCGAGGACCAGGGTCGAGATCTCGCTCGAAATCGGGTCCCGCGGCGTCCAAGGCTCGACGGTCCGTCGCAAGGTTCTGGCGATGCTCTGCTATCCTCATCACTCGGCCAGAGCATGTCCGCCACTCGCGACCAAGTTCTCGACGCCCTCTGGCCGGAGCTGGACCCAGAGATCGCAGTCAACTCACTGAACCAGACGATTTACTTCCTACGGACGAGTGCTCGAAGAGGAACTATTCGGACGACCTCTCGCCAGGCTACGTCCACCACGACTCTGATGTGGTGTGGCTTGATTCTGAACTTGTTTCAAGCCGAACCGTGGAATGCCGGCAGCTCATTCGACGAATTTCCTGACGCGGCCCGAGCCCGGACGACGTGGAGAGGTCTGACCCTTCTCTATCGCGGCCGCTTTGCGCTCGATTTCGAGTACGAGGAATGGGCCGCGGCATATCGTGACAACCTCCACGCCACATACTTGGAGATTGTCGAGCGATCGGTGCTCGACGATTTCACGTCGGGCCACTACGACCGAGGCATCACCGTCGCACGTCGCGCCTCGGATAGTCGATCCGACGGCGGAGCAAATCGAGGTTTGCCTCCTTCGCCTGTACCGTGTCACCGGGGCGCATTCCGCGGCGGCGGAGCAGTACGCTCACTACGCAGCCGTGATGCGCGAGGAGATTGGAGTCGAACCTCCACCGCTCGAGACGTTCTAGGGGATAGGTAAGGTGCCGTATTGACCGGTTTACTTAGCCATCCCTACAGTCCGGGCACTTGCTAGTACCCCAGTACTAGGAAGAACAGTCAAGACGCTCGGACGCGGCGATGCCTCACCTGAAATGGGCACTTAGGGTGAGACGGAGCGACTAGTGCAACCGACCGACTCTCAGTCAGGTCGGTTTTCGTGTTCCCCAGAACACGAGGGCCGCGAAGGAGGAACGCCCGTGGCTCCCGAGTCCGCGAAGGCCTGGTAGGCGAGTCCCAAGCGATGAGGGACCGATTGGTGCGTATCTTCGTTACGCTCTCGAGCGTGGCGATGATCGCCTTGGCTGGAGGGGCTTCTCTTAGGGGCTTCTAGTACGGATGGCCCATTACCCTCTCGCGGCGTTGGCCGTAGAGTGAGGAAAGATGGCCGATCCAGGTAACGATGCCCAAGTCCCTCAAGCTTTACGTCGCAGTTGTCGTGGTCATCGGCGCCTTGGCGCTGGTGGCCGCGACTTTTGTGTTCCCGCCGAAACCCGGGATCGCGATTGACCTTCCGGGTTCGTCTGGCAGTCCGACGACGCCTGAGTACGCGCTCGGTGTGCTGTATTGGATTGCGCTCACCCTGATTGGCTCCGCGTTTCCAGTTCAGCTTCCCCGAGGCACCCAAACAGGCAGTCGGTATCGCCCCGATCATGGGTTCGCTGTTCCTCGGCGGACCCGCGGTGGCCGGCTGGGTGGCCGCCATCGGGACGACAGAGCTTCGCGAACTCAGGGGTCGTGTTCCCTGGTACGGGACCCTCGCAAATCACGCGGCGCTGGTGTTGCCGGCAATCGTCGCGGGTAGCGTTCGCGAAGGACTCCTTGTCGTCGGTGGCGGCGTGGCGTGGGACTTCGCTGACCGGAATGATCGCTGCCTCTGTGTTTATCGCCGGAATCTCGCGCTGGTCTCGTTGGCCCTCGGCCTTCGGACCGGGCAGTCACCGAGAGGCCGTCCTCCTTGGAGATATCCGCGGCATCACTGGCGGCGTTATTGCCCTCGCGCCTCTGTCGTGGCTGATGACGGTCGTCTATGCCGTCCAGTGGTGGGCCACCGCCCTGTTCGCCGTTCCGCTGTACTCGACCCGGCTGGCGTACGCGCGCTTCATCGAGATGCGCGAGATGTTCACCCAGACGATCGGCGCGCTCGCCGAAGCCGTGGACAAGCGCGACCCGTACACGGCGAAGCACAGCCATCGGGTCAAGGAGATCGCGGTCGACATCGGACGCGTGATGCATGTCACCGACGGGGAACTGGAAGCACTCGAGTGGGGCGGCCTGCTGCACGACGTCGGCAAGATCGGCGTACCGGATCGCGTCCTGCTCAAGCAGGAGCGGTTGAACAAGGACGAGCGGATGATCATGAATGCGCACCCCGTCCTCGGCGCGCAGATCATCGCCCCGGTCACGAAGCTCGCCCCGGAGCTCCCGATCATCCGCCACCACCACGAGTGGTACAACGGCTCGGGCTATCCCGATCGCCTCATCGGCGATGAGATCCCGAAGCTCGCGCGCGTCCTGCACGTCGCCGACGCATTCGAGGCGATGACCGCCGCCCGCCCCTACCGGATGACCCCGCTGACCGCCGAGCAGGCGCTTGCCGAGCTGCGCAAGTTCGCCGGAATCCAGTTCGACCCGGTCGTGGTCGACGCGTTCGTCAAGACCCACCACGTCGAAGGCGTCCAGGATCCGGGCCGCACGGTCCAGCCGCGGCCGATCCCGCTCCTCGGTCAGGCCGCCGCTGCGCGGCTGGCCGACCCGCCCGCTACCGGCACGATGCCGGCCACCGTCAAGGCACCCGAGCAAGTCTGACGAACCGGGAGCCCGCTCCAGCATCATGACGCGATGCTGATCGGCGGGATCCTGCTCGGCCTCCTCCTCGGCATCCTCGCCGGAGGGCGGCTCCAGAACCTGGCCGAGATCCGGCTCCGCTGGACGGGGCTGCTCGTCGCCGCCGTCGTCATCCGGTTCGCGACAGAGGCCGCGCTCGACGCCCAGATCGGCGTCGTCGAGGCGCTCCGGCTACCCCTGCTCGCCAGCGCGTTCGGGGTGCTGCTCGTCGCGCTCTGGGTCAACCGGTCATACCCGGGCCTGAGCCTGGCCTTCCTGGGCGTCCTGGCGAACGCGCTCGTGATCCTCGCGAACGGCGGATACATGCCGATCTGGGCGCCTGCGCTTGCCGCGGCCGGCCTGACCGAGGCGGACGTGAACCGCGCGTTCCACACGATCGTCGACGCCGGAGCGTCCGACTTCCTCGGTCGATTGCTGATCCTCGGCGACGTCATCCCGGTGCCGGTCGAGATCATCCGGAACGTCTACTCACTGGGCGACCTGTTCCTGACCCTCGGCCTCGCGTTCTTCCTGTTCGCCGGGGTCGTGCGCGTCCCGTCGGTCATCGAGGAAGAGGAAGACGCGGAGCTCCGGCGTCGCCTCGCCGCCGAGCAGGCGGGTCAGGGGAGCCGATCGGGCCTCGCACCGGGCCTGGAACGGACCGCCGCGCTCCAGCGGCCGACCGTGCTCGGCGCCGAGCGTCAACGGCTGGCCGCTCCGAGCGCCAACCCGGTCGCGGAGAGGCCAGCGTCCCGGGTCGCGATCCCGATCCCGGGACTCACCCCGGACGTCCTCGTCCGCCTCCGCCGACACCCGTATGTCCGTCTCGCGCTCAACGGGTCGTTCAGCGCGCTGTGGTCCGGCCAGCTGATCTCGATGTTCGGCGACCGCGTCCACCAGGTGGCGATCGCGGCGATCGTGTTCGTTCTGACCGACTCGCCGATCGCGGTCGCGCTGGTCTTCGTCGCGGCGACGCTGCCCAATCTGTTGTTCGGGCCGATCGCGGGGACCTTCGTCGATCGCTGGGACCACCGCGAGGTCCTGGTCGTGAGCGACATCCTGCGTGCCGCGGTCGTCTTCGTGATGCCGATCGTGGCCTCGCTGAACATCTGGCTGGTCTACCCGCTCGCGTTCCTCCTGACCACGATCTCGATCTTCTTCCGGCCCGCGCGGGTCGCGATCCTGCCCCGGCTCGTGCGGGAGGACGAGCTGCTCACCGCGAACTCGGCGCTCTGGATCGGGGAGACGTTGGTGGACGTCATCGGCTTCCCGCTGGCCGGGCTGTTCGTGGCGCTCGTCGCCGACGCAGTGTCGATCGCGTTCTGGTTCGACGGCGCAACCTACCTCGCCTCGGCGCTCCTGCTGAGCACGCTGATCCCGCGGCCGGTCCGTACCGAGGCTCCGACTGGTGCGACCGCCGGCGCGACGACGGGCGGGTTCCGTGCGGAACTCATGGAGGGCTGGCGGTTCCTGCGCAACGACGCCGTGCTGCTCGCGAATACGCTCCAGGCCGTGGTCGCCCAGCTCACGATCGGCGTCCTCTTCGGTCAGACGATCGTCTACGCGGAACGGGTGTTCGGGCCGCAGGGCTACAACGGGCTCGCCGTCTACGGCTTCATCGAGGGCAGCCAGGGCGCCGGCAACCTCATCGGCGGGTTCGTGATCGGTCTGGTCGGCGCCGGACTGGCGAAGGGCAAGTTGATCATCGCCGGCTACACGGTCTTCGGCCTGTTGACCACCGCGATGGCGCTGTCAGGCGACCTCGCCGTCGTCCTGGCCATGGCCTTCGGCATCGGTATCGCCAACATGGTCTTCATCATCCCGAGCCAGACGCTGTTCCAGGAGCGCACACCGGGCAATCTCATCGGCCGGGTCGTGAGCTTCCGGTTCTCGCTGGTGTCCGGCGCGATGACGCTGTCGATCGGGCTTGGCGGCGTGCTTTCCGAAGCCATCGGCGTGACAACGACCATCGCGGCGTTCGGCATCGTCACCGCGGTGGCCGGCATCGCCGGCTGGTTCGTGCCGGCCGTCCGCGAAGCGTGACCGGCTATCGGGTATCCTGTCGGCCGCCCCACGGCGCGCGATCCGACGGCGCGCGACCAGCTCCAGGAGCGATGACACTTCCGTGACCGAGCCCCGTGACCGCTCGCCCGACGAGCCGCTCGAGCCGACCGACGACGAGGCCCTCGACGAGGCCATCGCGACCGACGCGCCCGGCGATCAGGAGCCGATCGACGCCGCCGACCTCGGCGCCGAACCGACCGACACCGACGTCGACGAGATCGACGAGGACCTGCTCGACGATGCCGAGGCAGACGCCGACGGCGACGCCGCCGAGATCGACGACTACGAGGCGGCCCGCCGCGAGGTCGCCGGGGAGGCGCCGCCGGTGGCCGACGCCCGGCGCCCGTCGGCACAGAAGCGACGCGGCGAGACGAAGGCACCGGCCCGCGCGCCGACACCGTCCGAGGTCGCGGTCCATGTCCGCGAGGATGTCTCGAAGGTGTTCGTCCTGGTCGCGGTCGGCATCTTCGTGCTGATCCTGCTCAACGCCTTGCTCTTCGGCACCGGCGGGTTGCTCCGGCCGCTGCCCACCCCTACCCCGAGCGCCAGCGAGAGCCCGGTCTCGAGCGCCAGCCCGAGCGCGTCGGCCTCCGGTAGTCCGAGCGCTTCGCCCTCGGTCAGCGCCTCGCCGTCGGACAGCGTCGCCCCGTCGGACAGCGTCGCCCCGTCGCCCAGCGCCTCATAGCGCGGCGTCCCCTGGGGCTGACTCCGGCGGCTACTCTCTGCCCCATGGGCGCTGACGAGGATCGGCGGCGCATGGTCCAGGACCAGCTGCGCGACCGCGGCATCCGTGACGAACGGGTGCTCACCGCGATGACCGAGGTGCCCCGCGAGCAGTTCCTCGACGCCGATCACCAGAACCGCGCGTACGCCGACGAGGCGGTGCCGATCGATGCCGGCCAGACGATCAGCCAGCCGTGGGTCGTCGCGCGGATGACCGAGCTCCTGGCACCGCAGCCCGGCGAGCGCATCCTCGAATTGGGCACTGGCTCCGGCTACCAGGCTGCCATCCTCGCGTCGCTCGGAGCCGATGTGACGAGCCTCGAGCGACACGCCGTCCTGGCCTCGAAAGCGCGCGAGCGGATCGATCGGCTCGAGTTGCCGGGCACAGTCACGATCCGGACGACCGATGGCAGCCTCGGTGATCCTGCGGGCGGACCGTGGGACGCCATCATCGTCACTGCGGCCGCACCGTCCATCCCGACGGAGCTGCGGGAGCAGCTGGCGGAGGGCGGTCGCCTGGTCATCCCGGTCGGGCCCCGCGACCATCAGATCCTCACGCTGGTGGTCCGTCGGGGTGACGACTGGCGCGACACGCCCCATGGCGCGGTCGTCTTCGTGCCCCTCATCGGCGAGGGCGGCTTTCCCGACGACGCACGCTCCGGGCGCAACGGTTTTCGCCGCTGGTTCTGAGTCCTGGCCGAGTGCCGCTCGGTATACTCGGCCGGCCATGACCCACGTCTTCGTCGCGCCGCATCCGGACGACGTCGCCCTGTCGTGCGGCGGCCTGATCGCCAACCTGCGCGAGCTGGGTCAGACCGTGACGATCATCACGGTCTTCTCGGGCGACGACGTCGAGGGCGGCATCGGCGGCGGGCTCGACACCTACCAGCGCGAGGCGCTCGGCTTCGGGAGCAAGACCATGTGGCCGTCGACCGAGGCGTTCAACCGGAGCTCGATCCTGCCCGACTTCCCGATCGTGCCCGCCTGGGAGGCCGGTGAGGACGGCCTCGAGGCGACGCAGTCGGAGGCCGACGCGTCCGCCAAGCGCTTCTGGCAACGGGCGTCGTGGTATCGGCGGGCGAGCATCCGGAACGAACCGCTGGCCGGCCAGGCCGTCATCGACGACGTGTCGACGCAGGGCCCGGTCCTCACCGACGAGGTCGTCGATGCTGCGGCGGCCGGCGATCTCATGGCCCGCCGTCGCATCGAGGATGAGCGGTACGCCTACTTCGCCGAGGCCTCGATCGTCTTCCTGGACCAGCCGGACGCGGTCTTCCGAGGGTACGCGAGCGACGACGAGCTGCTCGGGACGCCGCGCGAGGGCGACATTCGCCTCGAGGGTCTCCTGCGCCGCGAGATCGACCGGCTCGAGCCGCAGCAGCTCTACCTCCCGCTTGGCGTTGGTGGCCATGTCGACCACCAGCTCTGCCGGCAGGCCGGCATCGACCTGCTGCCGATCGGGTGACCGCTGGGTGATGCCGGGTCCCGATTACGCGGAGACCATCGTCTTCTACGAGGACTTCCCGTACTCGCTCTGGAACGACTTCCGGACGCTGGACCAGCTGGGACCGGACGCACTGGCCGGCATGCCGTCCGACGTGAGCCTGTTCCCCGCCTACACCGACATCAGCGACCAGATCGAGAAGAAGATCACCGGCATCACCATCTACGAGAGCCAGATCGAGCGCCTGTTCGATGACACGCGCCAGATGGCCGATGCGGTGCGATCGTACGGCGCGGCTCTCGGGGTCCTGGGCGACGTCGCCGGCCCGGCCGAGCGGTACTGGCGGACCAGCCGCGTCTGAATCCGTGCCAGCCGGCTGGCGTCGCGCCGACTGGCTGATCGTCCTCGTCGCCGTCGTGGCGGGGACAGCCATCCGCCTGTGGCTGCTCCCGATGGATGGGCTGCGCGCGGACCTGGACCAGTTCATCGGCTGGGTCCATCACATCACGACCCGCGGGCTTGGAACGCTGTACGGCCCGACCGACGCGGGCCCGGTGAGCTTCGGGCCCGTGATGGCCTACATCTGGACGCTGCTGGCCGCCGTCCAGCCGGCATTCGCGACGGTCACGGACGGCAGCGATCCGGCGATCCGGGCCCTGATGAAGGTCCCGGCGATCCTCGCCGACTACGGGATCGCGGCACTCGTCGCGTTCGCGCTGCGCGATCGGCCACGCTGGGCAGCCATCGGTGTCGCCGCGGTCCTGCTGCACCCGGTCGTGTACTACGTCAGTGCCTGGTGGGGGCAGTACGACTCGATCTATGCGCTGACCGGGCTGGCCGCGGCGGTCGCGGCGATCAACGGCCGGAATGGGCTGGCCGCGGCCCTCCTCGCCGTCTCGTTGATGACCAAGCCCCAGGCGATCCCCTTCGTCGTGCCGTTCATCGCCTGGTTTTGGGCGACCGGGGGTATACGCGAGCTGGTCCGGGCGGCGCTCATCGGCGCCGCCGTGGTGGTCGTCCTCTGGCTGCCCTTCGCCCCGGCGGGCGGGCCGGCGTACTACCTGCAGTCCGTGCGCGAGTACTCGAGCGGGGTCTTCGCGATCCTGTCGCTGCGGGCGTGGAACCCGTGGTGGATCGTCCAGGAGGTCGCCGGGCAGGCGGACTTCATCCGCGACGATGTCGCCTTCCTCGGCCCGCTCACGCTCAGGCACGTCGGGTACGCGATCACAGGCGTCCTGTCGGTGATCATCGCGCTCGCGATCGTGCGCGACCCATCACCGCGTCGCCTGATCCTCGGTCTGGCGGCGTCGAGTCTCGTGTTCTTCACGTTCATGACCCAGATGCACGAGCGGTATGCGTTCGCGGCGTTCATCTTCCTCATCCTGCTCCTCGATGAACGCCCGACACGGTGGGTGTGGATCGTCTTCGGGACGGTGCTCATGGTCGACCTGTTCAGCGCCGCTCCGGCCACCGTGGTGATGCAGCAGGTCCTGCCGAACAGCGGGCCGCTGGCCATCGTGGGGTCCGTCGTGGTGACGCTGTCGGCCATCGCCCTGGTCGTGATCGCGACGCGGCGGGTGGATCCCGGGCGCGCCGCGCGCGTCACGACGTGATCGACGCGGCGTCCGGATCCGCTACCAGTCGGGCGCCGCGACGGTCGACGCTGGCCTTCGGGATCATCGCGATCAGCGCGTTCGCGGCCCTGTTGTGGCTCGGTCGCGGGATGACGTTCTTCGCCGACGAGTGGGCGTTCATCGAGACCCGCTCCCTGGGCGATCCGGGATCCTGGCTCGCCCCCCACAACGAGCACTGGGTGACCATCCCTGTGCTGCTGTACCGGAGCGTGGTCGAGTCGGTCGGGATCGCCTCGTACGTGCCGTACCTCGTGGTCCTGCTGGTGCTCCACCTGGCCGTTGCGGCGCTCGTCTACCGACTGACACTGCGGTCCGCTGGCCCTCGGTTCGCGCTCGTGGCGGGCACGATCGCGCTCGTCCTCGGCGGGGGCTTCGAGAACCTGTACTGGGGGTTCCAGATCTCGTTCGTCGGCTCGACGCTGTTCGGGCTGCTCGCCATGGAGGTGTCCGACGGTGAGCCCGAGCAACGTCGGGCATGGCTGGTCGCCGCCCTGCTACTCGCCTCCCTGGCGACCTCCGGGATCGGGGTCGTGGTGTCCTTCGCGGTCGGGATCGAGTGGCTCGCCGACCGGCGTTGGCGGCCGTACGTGCCCTACCTCGTCGTCCCGGCGGCGATCTTCCTCATCTGGTACCTCGCCTTCGGCCGATACGGTCTCAGCCCGGATCGGGATCCCATCTCGGCAGAGGCCATCGCGTCCATCCCACGATTCGTGGCCGACGGTCTCGGCACCGTGCTCGGTGTCGTGGCGGGCGTGCCGGCGGAGGCGGGGCTCGCCGTGCTGGCCGCGGTGCTCATCGCCGTCGGGATCCGTCACCCCCGCCGCCTGCGGTCGCCACGGGTCATCGGCATCGCCGCGGCCATCGTCGCCCAATACGCGCTGGCTGCGTTGATCCGAGCACACCTCTTCGAGGGTCAGGCCGAGTACACGCGCTACGTGTACACCCCGGCCATCCTCGCTCTCGTCGCCGCGGGGGTGCTCGTGCGGGGCATCAAGCGCACGAGCGAGGGACGCAAACGCCTGTACACGACCGTCGGGCTGGCGGTCTGGGCGACCACCGCGCTGATCCTGAACGGGCGCCTGTTGATCGCCGGTCGCGAGCTCTTCCTGGCGCGGGCCGACATGACGCGCGCGCTCGTGACCGTCGCCCTCGCGCCGGATCGCCCAGCGGGCGTCGACGCGACTCGCTCCCTCGTCCTGGTCCCATCGCCGGATGCGCTGCAGTCGATCGTCGAGCGATACGGCGATCCCCGCACCGACGCGCTCATCCCCGGGTCAGTGCGCCCCATCCCTCCCGAGATCCTCACCGAGGCGCGGCGCCGGCTCATCGAAGGCGCCCCGCTGCCGCGCTAGCATCGGCAGGCGTTCAGGACCGAGGATCTGGATGACGGCGAGGGCCATCACGACCAGTGGCGTCATGAGGACCATCGGCAGGGCGAGCAACGCCGCGACGACCGGCCGGCCGACAAGCGCCGGCAGCGCCATCGCCACGTAGTAGAACTGCGTCGCCGGGAAGACGGCCGGGACCGCGAACCACTCGGCGCCCTGCCGCCGCAGGACCCACAGCGCTGCGAGGGTCGGGACCAAGAGGATCGGGAAGCGCCACGCGCTCCCGTTCCACGCCGTCTCCAGGTGGCTACCGACGCCGAGGCCGCGGTCGAGGTAGAGCTGCCATGGCAGGACCAGGGTCACGACGGTCAGCACGACACCGGCGATGACCAGGTGGCGCCAACGCGTGACCAACGGGATCGCGGCATAGAGCTTCAGACCGACCGCCGCGACGGCGCCGACGAGGCTGCCCTGGACGAGCAGGGCGAGCGCGATCGTCTGCGGGTTGCCATTCCAGACGCCGTGCAGGAGCGGCGGGAACGCGAGCCACCACCAGGGCAGGTCGAGCTTGCGGATGAGCCACACCGCGGCGAGGGCACCCGCCGTCAGCCACAGCCATGTCGAGACCGTGACCGGCAGGACGCTGGTCGGCGCGTAGAACAGCAGCGTGTGCGGGCCTGCCGCGTAGGGGATGCCCGACTCCGTTACCGACCATGGGTCGCCGCCGGCGAGCCACGTCGTCGCCGCGTTCTGGTAGTGACGAGCATCGATCCCGAGCGCATCGGGCTTGGCGATCCACAGGATATCGATAACGACGAACCAGGCCGGCAGACCGACCCGTTCGAGAGCGAGCCGAAGGCGCTCGATCATCTGGCCGGTCGTCGCTCCGGCCGGCGCAATCGCCCGACGAAGGCGCGCCGATACCAATGCAGGTAGTGCGGCAGCCACTTGCGAAGCCGGAAGTTGCTCTGGCCTGCCGTCCGATCCCGCCACGTCGTGGGGACCTCGGCCACAGTCCGACGGTCGAGGGTCGCCTTGACGGTCAGCTCGAGAGCCAGCTCGAAACCGGCGGTGCTCTCGATCGCGACCGCGTCGAGGAACCGGCGGGAGTAGAGCTTGAAGTTGTTGGTCGGATCGTGGGTCGACACGCCGGCGAACCAATGGAGCGTCAGCCCGGCGGTCCGGCTCATGATCCGCTTGAGGGGCGGCCCTCCGACCTGTCGGCCCCCGCGCATGTAGCGCGACGCCGCAACGACGTCCGCGCCGTCCCGGGCGAGCCCGACCATCCGGTCGACGATGGCCGGCTCGTCGGAGCCGTCGGCCATGGTGATGAGCACGAAGTCCCCACGCCCTGCGGCGATACCCGCCTTCATCGCGTTGAGCACGCCCCGACCGAGGTCGTTGCGCAGGCCGCGCACCTGTGGCAGCTCGGCCGCCAACCTGGCGATGACCGGGACGGTCGGGTCGTCGTCGAAGTCGTAGACCACGAGGATCTCGTGGGGCGTGACGATGTCACGCGCGATCGCCCGGAGGGCCGGCTCGACAGCCTCGCCTTCCTTGAAGACCGGCATCACGATCGACAGCTCGGGTCCGGTCATGCCCGCGCCTCGCCGACGAACAATGTCTGCCGACCGAGCAGCCACCACGCCGGACGGAAAGCGAGGTAGGCCCGGACCAGGCGCGCGTCGGTCGGGAGCCGGCCCTTGGTCGAGTAGGGCAGGAACCGGGTGACGAGCTCGACCGTGTGGAGCCGCGCGAGCTCGGCGGCCTCGAGCAGGCTCCGCTCGGTGAGGGCCACCTTATGGTCGATGAAGTCCCAGTAGCGCGGTCCCACGAGCCGGATGTTGGGCTGCAGGATGATCGCCCGTCCGCCGGGCCGGAGCAGTTGTCGGGCGACGCGCAGCTGGTCGATCACGGCTTCGCTCGAGTCGAGGTGCTCGAGGTAGTTGCTCATGAAGACCGTCCCGAAGTAGCCGTTCGGGACCACGTCCGCGAGGGCGAGGCCGGAGGACTGGACGAAACGGATGCTCTCGGGCAGAGCGTCGCGCATGTCACGGATGTCCGTGGCCCAGTGCTCCGATGCCTTGGTCCAGCGGATGAAATGCCCGCGGTCGCAACCGATGTCGAGCACCGGAGCGTCGGGGTCGACCCAGCGCTGCAGATACCCGACGACCTCGCGCCAGACCGCGTCCTTGGCGCTGACCTCCCGTTCGTCGAACCGGGAGTCATACAGCTCCGGCAGGAGCCGGCTCACAGCCGGCCGGCCTCCACCTCACCGCGGATCCAGGGGATGACCTCGTCGAGCATCTCATCGAGCGTGGTCGCGGCCTCGAAGTCCAGCACGTCCCGCGCTTTGCGAACGTCTGGGACTCGCATCTGCACATCGTGTTCGAAGGGCGGGTCGGACACCGTCCGGAACGCGCGATCGAGGCCGTGGACTTTCCGCCAGATCGCTTCGGCGAGCTCGAGCACCGTGGTCGACTCGGCCGTCGACAGGTTCACGTCCTCATTGATCATCCGATCCGATTCCAGGGCGAGTCTGATGCCATGGGCAAGGTCGCCGCCGTACGTGTAGTGGCGGACCTGGGACCCGTCACCAAGGATATGGAGCGGGTCCTGCCCGCGCAGGACCTTGAGCGCAAGGTCGGGCACGACATGGGACAGGGCGAGCTTGACATTGCCCGACATGACGTCCGTGTCGCGTAGCGCCCGACGCTCTCCGATCCCGACGCAGTTGAACGGTCGGACGATCGTGTACGGCAGCTGGTACTGCTCCCAGGCACCCTTCGCGAAGTACTCCGACGCGAGCTTCTGGAAGCCATAGGTGGACACCGGCGGGGGCGACGTGAGCTCCGCGCCCTCGGGGGTCGGGAAGACCGTCGCCGACTCGTAGACCATCGACGACGACATCACCACGATCCGCTGCAGATGGCCGTCTCGATGGGCGGCGATGGCGGCGTCGAACGTCGAGGCGAGGATCCGCTCGTTCTCGGCGATCAGGTCGTAGGCGAATTCGTGGAAGTAGCTGATCCCGCCGATCATCGCCGCGGACGCGACGACCTGATCGACGTCCGCCGCAAGCTCCCGCATGAGGGCCGTGTCCTTGGCGTCACCCTCGACGAACCGGTAGCACGGGTGGCTGTCGTACGACTTGGCGATGCGGCCGTACTTGGAGAAGTCGTCCAGCCCGACGACCTCGTGACCAGCCTCGAGCAGCTCCGGGACGAGGTAACCGTTGATGAAGCCGGCCGCCCCGGTCACGAGGATCCGCATCAGAGCCGGATCCCGCCGCCGAGCACGCCCCATACGTCGACCACGTCCTTGCCGCCGACGTCGAGACCGCGATACGCCCGATGCGGCGCACCGAGCACCAGGATGTCGCTCTCGCTGAGCACGCAGTCGAGCGTCACGAGCCGATCGTCGTCGACGAACGGGTCGGTCCCCAGGACACGGGCGCCGGACCACGACAGCAACTTGCGCAGCTTGTACGAGAGCGAGGCGCGGGTATCGTCGGATTCCGCCTTGAACGCCATGCCGAGGATCCCGACGGTCTTGCCGTTCAGGCCGCCGTACCGTCGCTCGAGCGCGGCCACGATGTAGGCCGGGAGGCCCTCGTTGACCTGCATCGCGGCCTGACCCATCGGGAAGTGGTCGGTCGTGAACGCGGCCAGCTGCATCGCGTCCTTGAACAGGCAGGGGCCGGCCGCGAAGCCCGGACCGGGCAGGTCCGCTGCGCGCGGGTAGTCCTCGCGGATGGCCCGCAGGACGTTCGTGTAATCGACCCCCGCCTGGTCGGCGATCATGAAGAACTGGTTCGCTACCGCGAACTTCATGTAGCGCCAGGTATTGGTGAAGAGCTTCGCGAGCTCGGCCTCCTTGGTCGAGGTGCGGATGGTCTTGGCGACGAGTCGCTGGAACAGGGCACTCGCTCGCTCGGCTGCACGGTCGTCGTCGGCGCCGATGATCTGCGGGAGCGTGCGCAGCTCCTCCAGCGCGTGGCCCTCGGCGATGCGCTCGGGGCAGAACGCGACGTCCACCGTGCAGCCGGCCTCGGCGAGGTGCTGGGTGACGTAGGCCGTCGTGCCCGGGTAGACCGTGCTCCGCAGGACGACCAGCGCGCCCTCACGGAGGTGTGGGGCGATCTGGTTGACGACCTTCTCGAAGACCGTCATCGATGGCCCCAGGAACTCATCGACGGGCGTCCCGACCACGACGATGAGGGCCTCAGTCCGTTCGATCATGTCGCCCGACGTGCCCAACTCGAGCCGACCCGTGCGCAGGACCGTGCGGAGCAACTCGTCGGCACCGGTCTCGAGGAAGGGCATCTCCCCCGCCCCGATCCGGTCGAGCGTCGACTGGTTCGTGTCGTAGATGCCCACGCGCAGCCCGGCGTCGGCCAGGGTCAGACTCAGGGGCAGCCCGACGTGGCCGCCGCCGCCGAGGACGACGACGTCGAGATCCGTCCGATCGTGGGTCATGCACGCGAGTCTAGTCGTGCGGTGCACGACGTCACCGCACCGATGGTCCTAGCCGTTCGTGAACACGGCTCCCTCTGTGTCGCGGTGCACTTCGCGCCAGCCCGCCGCGACGAGCCGCTCCGCGAATGCCGTGTCGCGCGCCAGCGTCACCACGAACGCCACGTCCCAGGCTTCGAGCTGGTCATCCCAGTCGCCGACGCCCGCAGCAACCTGCTCATAGCGCTGCCAGACATCGGGCGTGAAGAGCTCGATCCGGGAGTCGACTGCGACCAGCTGGTTCGGGAGCGCGAATTCGAGCCACGACCCCCACGACTGCGGATTGAAGATCCGGTCGCCAGGGCGGGCGAGGTCGCGCAGCGTCGCCGTCACGCCGGCGGGTGCCGGCGTGACCAGCTCGGCGGGCACCCCAGCGCCAGGGACCGGCTGGCGGGCTGACGGCAGTGCGAGGAGGCAGGCGAGAACGAGCACGCCTGCCAGGAGCCCGTTCACCCGGCGCATCGTGACGGTCTCGGTGCGGACCCGGGCGACGCCGGGTTGGATCAGCGTGCCACAGATGGCGGTCACAGCCGCGATCGGCCACCAGGCCACCCCGCGCTGGGCGTACGCCCCGATGAGGAAGAAGACGGCGAGCCAGGCAAGGGTCGGCCAGGCGACGCGCCGGCCGGAGCGGGCGATGAGCGTCACGATCGCCAGGGCCGATCCGAAGAACAGCAGCCCGGGCACGTCGCGGAGCGAGGTCGGCTGCCACTCCGTGATCTGGGCGGTGACCGCGGCGTTCGTCGTTAGGCCGGCCGCGTACACCCACACGTACGGCCCGAGCGGTGTGAGACACGCGGCGACCGCGCCGACGGCGGTAACGACGAAGGTCTGTCGCGCCGACGATGCATGGTCGTGGAGGTCTTCGAGCCATGCCAGGCCGAGTACCAGCGGCCCCAGGAAGAACGACCCGTGGAGGTTGGCCCATATGGCCACGATGACCGGCGCCAGCCAGAGCCGCTGCGGGTGGCCTCGGCGATCGACGACGAGCAGCAGCACGGCGACGAAGCAGACCATCCCGAGGAGCTGCGGACGCAGGGCGAGGGCCGGGGCCGTGACCACGAACGCGAGCAGTGACAGGACCGCCGCCGTCCTGATGTCGAGCCCGCGCCGCACGGCGATCAACGCGGTGCCGCCGAAGATCACGCCGACCAGCACCGCGCGGAACACGGCCAGCCCGACCCAGCCCCCGACCGACTCCACGATGCGGAGCAGCACCTGGGCGCCCCACTGCTGGTCCAGCCAGGGCTGTCCCTGCACAGTGAATGTCCACGTATCGATCATCGGGATGCGGCCGGTCGCAAGGATCTCGGCGCCGGCGCGCAACTGGTATGCGAGGTCCACCGTGGAGATGCGAGCGATCAGGGAGGCGAGGACCGGCAGCAGCACTGCCAGCACGACCCACAGGCGGGAGAGCGTCACGGGCTCCCCGCGTCAGCGTCGCTGCATGCGCTCGACGAAGAGCGGCAGGCCGATGATCATCGCCAGGTTGGCGGGCCACAGCGTGGGGATGGCCAGCGTGGTCCCGACGATGAGGGTCCACCGCCGATCGGTCCGCGCACCCCACGCGATCAGCGCGACGGCGGCGACGAGCCGAACGGCAAGGGGGACCGGGAAGAGCGGGTACGGCCATTGCTGGCGGGCATTCCCGGCGAGACTGTCGACCCAGTCGACCCAGTGGCCCGGGACGATCGCGAACGACACGGCGACGATCAGCGCGGTCGCGCCAAGGGCAATGGCCAGCGATCGCCATTCACGCCGCACGGCGAACCAGACGAGACCGACACCAGGCGTCACCTTCGTGAGCAGGACGAAGGCCCACGCCGCCGGGTGCCGCAAGCCGACATAGACCGCAGCCGCGAGCAGGAAGTGGATATTGCCGACCTCGAGCTCGATCAGCGTGATCGGGATCAGCATCGCGATGAAGAGCCAGTGGCGTGTGATGGCCACCAGCGTGAGCGCCGTCAGGACGACCCACGCCGCCCCGAACCATTCGTACGGCAGTGCCCGGAGCGGGGCGATCAGTTGCAGGAAGGCCGGTGAGTAGAGATACGCGTTGGTCTCGCCCTCGCCGGATACGGCATAGGGGTCGGCCCAGTCGGCCAGCCAGTACGCCCGCGCGTCGTATAGGGGCATCGGCTGGCTGGTGAGGAAGAACCCGAGATACGCGACGCCGAGGCCCAAGAAGACGAGTCGCCAATCCAGCGCAGCCCGGACGCGTTCGAGCGTCCAGGCCTGACGCCAGGTGCGCGTTGCCGAGCCGGTCCCCACGGCGCGGATGGTAGCGGTAGGGACCAAGCGTCCGCAGTCGGACGATGGTCCCACCCGCCCGGCTACACCGCGGCGGCGACCTCCGGCAGCGTCGACGGTCGGACGACCCGGGCCCCTTGCTCGTAGATCCCCTGCACGGCGTCGACCATCAGGTCGATGCAGAAGCGGTCGTGGACCATGTCGTGGCCGGCCCGGCCGAGGATGTCCGCGAACTGGTGGTCGCGCAGCAGCCGGATGATGGCGGCGGCCAATGCGTCGGCGTCGTGCGGCGGGACGAGGAGGCCATTCACGCCGTCGGTGATCATCTCGGGGATGCCGCCGACGTTCGAGGCGACCACCGGCCGCGACAGCGCCAGGGCCTCGAGGATCGACAGGCCCTGGGCCTCGCGGTAGGAGGGGAGCACCGCGACATCGAGGGCCGCCGTGACGGACGGCACGTCATCGCGCCGGCCGGTGAACACGACACGGTGGGCGATCCGCAACTCGCGCGACAGCGCCTCGAGCGCCGCGCGTCTGGAGCCCTCACCGACGATGAGCAGATAGGCATCCGGAACCGCGCGGAGGACGTGCGGCCAGGCCTCGAGGAGTGTCGGGTGGCCCTTCTCGGGCTCCAGGCGAGCCACGACACCGACGATCTGGGAACCCGGCTCCATGCCGTACTCCTCGGGGAGCGTGCAGCAGGGCTCGGTGTGGTCGTAGCGCGACAGGTCGATGCCGTTGGAGATACGCCGCACCGACGCACCCGTCCGACCTTCCTGGACGAGCTTGTCCTCGATCATCGAGGACACCGCGATGAGCTGATCCATCTGCGGTGTGAGGAGCCGCAGCATCGCGCGGTCCTCCTCGGACCGGACGCGGCTCGAATGGACCGTCGAGACGATGTACGGCCGCCGATGGCCCGCCTCTGCGAGGCCGATGGCCGCCCGCGTCCCGACCAGCTCGGCGCGGTACATGTGGTTGTGCAGGATGTCCGGTCGGATGTCGACGAGGTGGGCGGCGAGCGCCCCGACCGCGATCGCATCGTCGGGCTCGTCGATGACCAGGACGTCGAACCCCGCCCGCTGGAGCTTGCGCACAGCGCTGCCCGATGAGAGCGAAACCACCGATACGTCGAACCGGCTCTGGTCCATCCGGCTGACGAGTCCGAAGACGTGCTCCTGCGCGCCGCCGGTCGTGCCGGTCGCGAGCAGCTCGACGACCCGGATCCGATCCGTGCCGATTGCGTTGGGGCGCGGCACCGTTTCGAGGCACGGATCGTGGCGCACGTGTCCGTTACCCATCAGGCCGTCCGCCGGAGCAGCACGCGCTGGATCGGCTCGTCGACCGCGCCCCACTCGTATTTGTACGGCTCGTTGCCGCGCAGGAAATCCATCCGTCGGATGCCGCGCTCGAGGGCACGTCGTACGTAGGCGTAGATCATCAGCACCCCGGGCGACAGATCCCGGGCGTCGGGATCGATGCCGGCGTTGTAGTACAGGAGATCCGTCTCGGTCTCGAAGTGGGCGCCGGCGGCGATCGGCTTGTCGCCGACGGTCAGGATCGTCAGCCGGAACGGGCCGTCGGGACCGAACAGCTCGAACATCCGGCGGAACAGGACCCGGCTTTGTTCGCCGCCACGCGTCGATGGGAAGAGACCGCGCTCGCCCCAGCGCTTCTGGTGCAGCTCGATGAAGAGGTCGAGGTCGGTCTGCGGGTCACGCGAGTCGTCGAGCCTGATCTCGCCGGCCGACGCCGCGCGGCGCACCTTGCGCCGGATCTCGTGCCGTTCCTTCTTGTCCAGCGTCGACAGGAAGCCCTCGATGTCGACGTCGGCGGGGAACGTGACGACCGGGCAGACATCCTCGCGCTCGACGGTCAGCGACCAGTCGTTTGCCACCTCGAGCGATCCGAATGCCGCAGCCAGCTGGCCGCCGGCCGGGTCCTGGCAGCGCAACCGCCGCAGGTCCACGACATCCCAGTCGCCGCTCGCGGGGCTGGCGACGTAGCCGGCGACGGCGCTCGCGACGGCCGGCATCGACGCCGGCTCGGTCAGGATCGACGCGTAGTCGGCGTGGTACGAGGCACCGAACAGGATCGCCTTCGCCGTCGGAGGGACGGAGGTGAGCCCGGCGTCCGCAGCGTGACGCATCGTCGTCCGGGTCGCGGCGTCCGTCGGCTCGACTTCGTGCCGGTGCATCAGCGGAACGATGGCGATCGGATCGGACACGCCATCGCGGCAGACGACGAGGGTCTCGTCGTGAGCGTTGTCGCCGTACGCGTCCCACCACGCCCGATGGAACGCCCATGACGAGAACGGTGTCGCCCACGGTGACCGGGCGGCGAGCTCGTCCCAGGTGGAGCGCGGGATCGAGTCGAACGGGCGCAGCTCCGCGTGGAGCGCAGCCGTCGATCCGGTTGATGGTGTGGGGAGGCCCTCGAGGGGCCCGGGACAGGCGGGCTCCGCGTCGAGCGTGGGAGCGGTCATCGAGCCGGAGGATAGCATCGGCTGACCGATATCGTTGCGGGCGCAACAGAGCTGCCTAGTACGTTCGGCGACCGCGTGTGGAGCGAAAGGCGGTCGGTGACATCACGCACCGGGCTGCTACGGTCGCGGCATGTCACGAACCCTCCCGGATCCGCGACGGCCGATGGCCCCGTTCGGCCCGCTCGCCGGCGCTCCGGTTCGCCTACTGCTGACCAGCGCCACGGTCCTGTTCGTCGAGCTGCTGCTGATCCGGTGGATACCCGCCAACGTCCGATACGTGGGCTTCTTCAGCAACTTCCTGCTGATGGCGAGCTTCCTTGGCATCGGCCTTGGCATCCTCCTTGGCCGGCGCGGCGTCCGCCTGCCGATCTCGCCGTTCCCGATCCTGCTGCTCGTGACCGTCCTGCTGGTGTACGGCGCGCAGCTGAACATCCAGGCCCGTGACCCGAACGAGTTCTTCTTCGGGCTCGAGCAGTCGTCCAGTGCGGACACCAACTTCATCGTGCTGCCGCTGCTCGTCGTGCTGGTCACGGCTCTCATCGCGACGCTGGCGTTGCCGCTCGGCCCGCTCTTGCGGGCGATGCCACCGCTGAAGGCGTACGCGATCGACATCGCAGGCTCGATGCTCGGGATCGCGGCGTTCGCCGCCCTGGCACTGCTGGGGACCGACCCGGCCGTCTGGTTCGCCGTGACCGGCGTCCTGCTCCTGCTCCTCGCGCTCGGCTCGGGGCTGACCCCGTGGTCGGCGATCGGTGGCGCTGCGATCGTCGTCGTCATCGCGTCGACGGCCATGGTCGCGGTGGCGTCGGGCGATGTGTGGTCGCCGTATTACCGGGTCTCGGCATGGACGGCCGACGAGGAGCGAACGTCGCTCGTGGATCCGACGAGTCGACCGTTCAGCCTGTCGGTCGATGGCATCCCCCACCAGAACATCCTCGATGGCGAGGCCGCCTCACGAAGCCAGGTCCACGATCAGGTCTACCGCTGGTTCCCGGAGCGGACGTTCGGCAACGTCCTGGTGATCGGGGCCGGGTCGGGCTCGGACGTCGCCCTCGCCCTGGCGCGCGGTGCTGGGCACGTCGACGCGGTGGAGATCGACCCGGGGCTGGCCGCGATCGGCCACCGATACCACCCGGAGAAGGTCTACGACGACCCTCGCGTGACCGTCCATGTCAACGACGGGCGCGCGTTCCTCAACGCGACGACCAAGCAGTACGACCTCGTGGTCTACGCCCTGACCGACTCGCTGACACTGGCCAGCTCAGCCGCCAATGTCCGCCTGGAGTCGTTCCTGTTCACCGAGCAGTCGTTCGCCGCAGCCAGGGACCACCTGGCGCCGGACGGGCTGTTCATCATGTACAACCTGTACCGCGAGCCCTGGATCGTGGCCAAGCTGGACTCGATGCTCGGGACCGTCTTCGGTGATGATCGGATGGTCCGGCTCGTCGGGCGTGTGGAGGCCGTGCTCGCGGCCGGGCCGGCGGTCACCGCCCTCGCCGGCGGACCTCCCCCCGGCGACCGCGTGGACACCGTCCCGAGCGTCGGCCAGCCGACGCCGCAGCACGCGACGGACGACTGGCCCTTCCTGTACCTCCGGTCGGCGACGATCGCGCCCTACTACCTCGCGGCACTCGTCTTCATCCTGGTCTTCGGCCTCATCGCCGTCCTGGCCGCGGCCCGAGTGACGTCGACACCCATCCGACGCTTCAGTCCGCACTTCTTCGTGCTCGGCGTCGCGTTCATGCTGCTCGAGACGAAGAGCCTCGTGTCCTTCAGCCTCTTATTCGGGACGACGTGGATCGTCAACGCCCTGGCCTTCTTCGCGATCCTGGCGAGCGTCCTGCTGGCGATCGGCATCAACGCCCGGTTCGGGCCGCTGAAGCCCGCGTACCTCTACGCCGGGCTGTTCATCGCGATCGCCCTCGCCTACCTGCTACCGCCGGACCAGTTGCTGCTCGAGCCGGCCGCACTCCGCTACCTCGTGGCCGGCGCCATCGCGTTCGCGCCCGTCTTCTTCGCGAACCTCGTCTTCACGCATTCATTCCGCGACACCGAAGCGGCCGACATGGCGTTCGCGTCCAACCTGCTCGGTGCGATGGTGGGTGGCGCCCTGGAGTACGTCGCGCTCGTGACCGGCTTCCAGGCACTCCTGCTCGTCGTGGTGGCGCTGTACGTGTCCGCCTATGTGCTGTCCCATCGCTACCGGCTCCTGGCCGACCGAGACCTTGTCTACGAGCGACCGGGCGGGCTCGAGAGCGCGCCGAGCGGCTGACCCGACGGGACTACGGCTGTGCCGCGTCCCCGAACAGGCGGCGCAGGAGAAAGTACTCGGGCCGGGGTCGGTCATCGGTGATCAACGCGCCGGGCCCGACGTACCCACGGACGGCATCACCGGCCAGCCACGTCTGTCGATCGATGACGTCGATCCAGCCGTCGATGTCGGACGCCGGTGAGTCATACGCCGACGAGATGTCCTCGAGCACGCCCGGGCGAGCCAGCACCGCTCTGGCAACCTCTGGATCGAGCTCGATCGGCGCGTCCGAACCGAGCATGTAGAAGCCGTAGCCGCCCGCGCCGCGCACGGTCAGCACCTCGGGATACACCTCGGCGAAGGTCCGGATGTGCTCCTTGAGCTCCGCCTCCCGGGCGCCGAACGGGACCCACTGCATCATCACGCCGTCCGGGGTCAGGTGGGCGTGGCCGGCGCGGTAGTACTCGAGCGACGAGATGACCGAGGCACCCGAGCTCTCGATCGGGGGCGGCGGATCGGTCACGATGATGTCGAAGCGCTCGGTCTCGAGCTCCAGGTGGTTGCGACCGTCGGCCACGACCAGGTGCCCGTCCGGGTCGGCCAGGACGGCGTCAGCATCCGGGTAGTACCAGCCGAACATCCGCGGCACGGACGGGACGAGCTCGACCACGTCGGTCTGCATGCCGGTGATGAGCGACGACCGGAACGCCGTCCCCATGCCGAACGCCACGACCAGCGCCCGGTCCGAATCGGGTCGGGCGATAAGCGGTAGGACCGGCATCAGCTTCGCATCGACGGTGAGGAGCGTCATCGATGTCCCCGCCACCCACAGCTCGGGTGTGGACGACTTCTGCCCGGCCTGGACCGAGGCGATCTCGTCCTCGCTCGACGCGAAGATCCGCCCGCCCAGTGACTCGATCAGCGCGACGTTCGGCTGGACGATCGCGCCGGGCCGCGTCGACACGAAGATCGTCACCACGATCATGCCGACGGCTGCCGATGACAGCCACGCCGAACGTCGGCCGGCGAGGATCGCGAGCACCGCCCCGAGGGCTGCGTTCGTGATCGCCAGCACGATGATGATCGCGGGCGACCCGATCGTCGGCATGAGCACGAACGGGATCACGACGCTGCCGATGATCGCGCCGCTCGTGTTCGAGGCCAGGAGGGCGCCCGATTCCGATCCGGCCTCGCCGAGCTCGTCGCGGAGTAACGCCGACGCGGTGGGGAAGGCGATGCCGAGGATGGTCGCCACCGGCAGGACCACCACGATCGCGGCGACGACGAGGGCACGGACGGACGCGACCGGGTCACCCGGATCGAGCGGTCGTGGTGAGCTGATGACGGTGAACAGGCCGATGATGGCGAGGGCCGCCACAGCGACCTGCGAGAACGCGAGGACCCGCAGCGGACTCCGGATCCGCGGTCGCAGCCAGGTGAACAGGACAGCGCCGATGGCGATCCCCGTGAGGAACAGCGCGAGGACGGCGGTGAAGACGTACGTGTAGCCGCCCGTCCCGGAGGTCAGCAGGCGCGTCCAGGTGACCTGGTAGCCGAGCGAGGTCAGGCCGGACAGGAAGGCGATCGCGAGCGCCAGGGCGATCGACGGACGCCGCCCCGGGGCGCGCTCGACGGCGGCGGGAACCGCGGTCGTCCGCTCCTCCGACGATCCGACCGGGCGGTCACCGCGCGCCAGCCACAGGGCGATCAGTCCGGCGATCGCAGAGCATGTCGCGCCGACGAGCAGCGCCCCCGACAGTCCCAGAAGCTCGATCAGGATGAGGCCGGCCACGAGCGTGCCCAACACGGCGCCGATGGTGTTGGCCGAGTACAGCCGCCCGAACGCCTCGCTCAGGGCCTCATCGCGGGCGAAATGCCGGACGAGCGCCGGAAACGTGGCGCCCATCATGACCGTCGCGGGGGCGAGCGCGAGGACGGCGAGGGCCAGACGGACGAGGACGAGCATCGGCGTGCCCTCGATGGACGGGTACACGGCGCGATACGCCTCGTGGATCAGCTGGAAGGACAGTGGCGTGGCGATGACGACCACGACGAGCAGCAGCTCGAGCACGCCGTACATACGAAGCGGTGATCGCACCCGGTCGGCGATCCGCCCGCCGAGCACCGCGCCGATGGCCATGCCCCCGAAGAAGCCGGCGAGGATGGCCGACACGGCCTGGGTGGTGTTGCCGAACACGAGGACGAGCTGGCGGGACCAGACGATCTCGTAGATGAGCCCCGCGGCCCCCGACAGCACGAAGATACCCACGATGGGGGCGGTTCGGCGCATCGGCGCAGTCTCGCATGCCATCTCGCCCGACGTCGGTTCACCTACCATCGCGGGGATGTCCACTGGGATGTGGCGGCTCCTGAGCGACCGAGGACCGATGGGCCGGTCGATCTCCGCGGTCATCCTGGTCGGGGCCTGGGTGTCGTCGTGGCGTCCGCAGATCGACGAGGACGCCTGGTGGCATGTCGCCTACGGTCGGGTCATCGTCGAGAGCGGAGCGATCCCGCCCGTCGAACGCTTCAGCTGGCTGACCGACGGCTCGCCACTGTTCCTGCATAGTTGGGCGTGGGACGTGCTCCTGTCCTGGGCGGATCGGCTCGGTGGCCCGACCGGGATGAGCATCCTCGGCCTGCCGTTCCTGGCCGCCGTGGTCGGCCTGCTGTGGCTGGTCGTCGGATCGGTGGCGCCGGGCATGCCGCCGATCCCACGTGCATCGCTGGTGCTCATCGGCATGCTCGCCGGCCTCGGATTCTGGGGTGCCCGGGGCCTCACGCTCGACGTCGTGTTCGTGCTCGCGACGATTCTGCTCGTCGCGAACTACCTCGCCCGCGGCTCGATGACCGGCCTCTACGTGCTGCCGGTGATCGGCCTGCTCTGGGCGAACCTCCACGGCAGCGGCGTGCCGGCCTTCGGCGTGTGCCTCGTGACGGCGCTCATCGCGATCCCACTCGCGCGACGCATCGGGTCATGGCCGGATCGATCGGTCCGCCCCCTCGCCATGGCGTCGGGAGTGGCAGTCGCGGCGACCCTCGTCAACCCGTACCTGTTCCGCCTCTGGACGTACCCGCTCGATCGAAGCGTGGCGAGCGCCTTCTCGCCGGCGATCGTCGAATGGCGACCACCCGATCTCGCGGCCCCCGAGCTGTTCGTCACCAGGCTGCTGCTCCCGGTCGCGCTCGTGGCGCTGTGGCGAGCACGTGCGTCGGCGGCTCATCCATTCTTCATCCTGATGGCGGCGGGTTGGACATTCGCCGCGCTCGGGGCCGCCCGGTTCGTCCCGATCGCAGCAGCGGCACTCGTGATCGGCGTGGCGGCGTCGGCGGTGACCTCGTCCGAGGTGGCCGAGGAGCCCGGGGCTGGGTCACACACGGCGCCCGGCCGATCGTTGGTGTCCGTCGCCACGGCCGCCATCGTCGCCGTCCTCGTCGTCATCGGCGCGAGCTTCATCACGCCGGCGGCCCAGACCGCAGCGATCGCCCACCGCGAACCCGTCGCGGCCGTGCAGGCGCTTCGCGCGGCAGACTGCCCTGGGCGCCTGCTCGCGGCCTACGGCTGGGGCGGTTACGTCATCCGGTTCGCCGACCGGCCCGTGGGCGCGTACGGGAACTCGCCCGAAGGAGCCCTGACCGAGCAAACGGCCGTGGAACTCGTGACGACTGATCCCCGGCCCTTGCTGGAGAAGCATGCTGTCGACGTCGTGCTGGTCCATGGCGGTGGCCCGTTGTCGCGCTGGCTCGACGAGACGGACGACTGGGACCGGCGCTACGAGGATGCACAGGCGACGATCCATGTTCGCGACGGCGCCACCGGTTGCGCGTTCTGAGGTCAGGCCGGCGCTGCGGCGTCTTGAGCGACACTGCGCGGTGGGTTGCGCCACAGGGGCACGAGCGCCACCAGCAGGCTCAATGACGTCACCCAGAACGTCGGGTTGGCGATGATCAGCGCGATGACGAAGAGGGTCTCGCCGACCCGCTCGTCGCTCGTCCAACCGCCCTGCCCGCCGGCGTCTGCCGCCCGACGGGCGATCAACCCGGCGCCCACGATGACGCCGACGGCCACGGCCGCGCGGACGGCGAACGGGACAGGGATGATGCTCGCGCCCACACCGGCGGCGTCGGCGACGATGACGTCCAGGAACTGGCGCCATGCCTCGGGCGAGATGGCGACGCTGACGGCGAGCATGGCGAGGCCGAGCCCGCCCATCACCATCGCATCTCGGTATCGCCGCGCGATGATGAAGTACACGAGCCCGAGCGCGGGTGCGCCCTTGATCGCGGCCGCGACCGCGAGCCACGCCGAGGATCGGCGCAGGCCCAGCACGATCAGCACGGCCAGGACCAGGTGGATGTTGCGGTACCAGAGTTCGACCGCCACCGGGATGAATGCCACGAGGGCCAGCGCCACGAGCGGCTGGCGCCCGGCGAGCCACCACAAGCAGACCAGCAGCAATGCCGTCCACGCCGCGACGTAGACCGCGTCGGGGACGAACGCCGTGAACGGCGCGAGGACCTGGGCCAGCGGTGGCGGATAGAAGTAGGCGTATGGCGTCCCCGGCTGCGCGGTCGGGTCGTACAGCGGCTCCCCGGCCAGCAGGCGCTTCCCGGCCAGCCAGTACGCGTACTCATCGGATGGCGTCCCCCAACGCGTCGTCGCCACGATGAGCAGCAGGCAGCCACCGATCACGGCCAGGACCAGCAACCAGATGGGCGGCCGCGACAGGCGGCGGGTGGTGCCGTCGCTCACAGGTTGTAGGCCCAGTACACGCCGATCGCCATCACCGCGATGCCGAAAACGATCAGGATCTTCCAGCCCCAGCCGATCCCGTCGCGCGCGACGGCCGCCAGACCGCACAGGGCGATGACGAACGGCACCGAATCGAGGAAGTAGCGGTAGCCGTACTGGAGCCAGCCGCCGCCGTAATACAGGAGTGTCGGGACCAGGACGAGGATCGCCGCCACGGCCAGGAACCAGGCCCGCGGGTGTCGCCAATCGGCCCGCAGCGCGAACAGCAGCCCGGGGCTGGTGATGAGCACCGACATCCCGAGGCCGTCCGGCCGCAGGAACGGCCAGCCGGCCACGACCCGCGGGACATGCAGCAGAAAGTAGTCGACGTTCATCGGGATGTGGCGGATGGAGAAGAGCCCGATGTCGCGCTGCCGGGCCAGCCACTCCGGCAGGGTCGCCAGGGCGTACCCGGATTCGAGCGGGCTCCCGAAACGGAGCTGGTTGTACGCGAAGAAGAAGAGGATCGACGGCGCGACGCCGAGCGCAAGCTCCAGCCAGGGTCGCCACGGCATGGTGTTCCGCGCTCGCTCGACGTACGCGCCCACCTCGACGGCTCCCGACCAGCCAACCGGTCGATCAGCGAACCAGCCCAGCCACACCGCGTAGACCGGGATCGCGAACGCGACCGGGGCACGTGTGAGGAACGCAGCGCCGGCACACAGCCCGATGAGCCACGCCCGCTGCCGACCGAAGAGCTCGAGCAGGCACACGAAGGTGAGGATGGTCGCGATGAGCTGACCGGTGTGCCAGACGCCGCCCCGCGTCGTGACCCACAGGATCTGGGTCGAGAAGCCGAACAGCGCTGTCAGCCAGGCCCGATCGGTCAGTCGAGCCACGCCGACCCGACCGAGAGTCCACCAGCACATCCCGACCGAGATCGCGGCAAGGAGCGCGTTGACGCCGGATTCGACCTGGTCGGCGCGGAGAGGGCCCAGGACGGCGACCAGGGGCATGAGCACGATCGCCGGGAATGGGGCGAACGGGACGTAGTAGCGCCCGTCGACGGGGATGACGTCGTTCGGGCCCAACGGGAAGGTCAGCCACGTTCGACCGTGGAGGAAGGCATCGGCCAGGAAGAAGAAGTCGCCGCGGCCGGCGTCGAACTGCCGGTTCGCCAGCCAGTACAGGACGGCCGCGATGCCGACGAGTCCCAGGCCGATCATCGTTTGTCGGTCAGGTCGACCCCTCACCTCGCGAGCGCCTCACCGATGCTCTGGCGAGGATCCCGTGCCGCGTGGCCGACGAGGAAGACGACGACCAACGTGACCCAGAAGATCGCGGGATAGAGGAACGCGGGCGTGATCCCCACGAGGGGCCACGCTGTGGCGAGCGGTATCGCGATCGCCCACCACCGCCCCGCCGACAGCAGGTACGCGACGGGCAGTAGCAGGAGCATCGCGTAGTGGTCCCACAGGATCGGTGACACCAACTGGCTGACCACGACGGCGACCATGTACGACGCTTCGTCGCTCGCAAGGCGGATGGCCGCGACGAGGGCGACACCGGCCGCGATGGTGCTTACGAGCTGGATCAGGCCGGCCAGCTCGGCGGACATGCCCGACGCGAACGCGACGGCGCCGGGCGTCAGGTTGTGTTCGGTCCGGATCGGGTCGCTCACCGTGCGGATCAGGGTCAGGAAATCGCTCCAGGCCGTGGGACCGGCGATCACGGTCGCGATCAGCGCGAGCGCGACGAGCGTGACGCCACCCGCCACCACGGCGCGGATCCGCGAGGTCAGCAAGGCCCAGACCAGCAGGATGCCCGGCTGGATCTTGATCGCGGCGCCCAGCGCAGACGCGACCCCGAACGGGACCGGCCGATCCAGCCAGCGCCAGCCGAGGGCGAAGAGGCAGAAGAGCACGGGCCCGACCTGTCCCAGCTTGACCGCATACACGAACGGGAAGGACCAGCCAGCCAGGAGGATCGTCCACCAGCGGACCGCCATCGATACCGGCATCGCGGCGACGCCGACGATGAACGCTGCGACCGAGATGGCGATCCACGCCCAGGTCGCGGTCGAAGCGCCCAGGACCCCGAACGGCAGCAGCAGGGGCGCGAAGGTCGGCGGGTAGTAGAACAGTCCGAAGCCACCGGTCTGCGTGTACGACATGTCGTACAGCGGCTGACCCGTCAGCAGCCGCGCAGCGGCCTGGTGGTACGCGAGGAAGTCATAGCCGAGCGTGTCGCCGGCGACCGCCAGGGTCGCGCCGAGGCCCGCGACGAAGGACAGGATGGCCACGACGGGCAGGGCAGTCCGCGCGAGGCGGCTGATGGACTGGCGGTCCATCAGGCACGTTCGGCGGCGCGGCGGCGACTGCCTCGGTGCAGGAAGGGGATCCGGAACAGGTCCCACGCCACGCGTAGCGCGAGGGCTGGGCGAGCCCGCATCCTCGACCCGCGCTTGTCGAACCACCGGATCGGCACGACCGCCAGCCGATAGCCGCGCCGGCGCGCGAGGTAGATCAGCTCGACGTCGAACACGATGCTCGTGACGCGCTGGCGCTCGAACAGGTCGCGGGCCGCGTCACGGGTGAACCCCTTGAAGCCGCATTGCGTGTCCTGCACCGGGCCGACGACCCACAGCGACGCCAGGAGGTGGAAGGCCTTCCCGAGCAGGCGTCGATAGCCGGGCTGGGATGCCCGCATGTCCGAGCCGTCGACCTGGATCCGCGACCCGAGAGCGACGTCGTGATCACCAAGCGCGGCCACGAGGAGCGGGATCTGATCCGGCGGCGTCGCCATATCGGCATCGGCGAAGAGCACGAGGTCACCCTCGGCGGCCAGCATCCCCGCCCGGACCGCCGCGCCCTTGCCGCCGTGCGGCACGCGCAGGACATGCAGCCGGACGCTGGGTACGGAGCCGGCGGCCTCCGGGCGGCTCTGGACCTTGGCGACTGTGTCGTCGCTGCTGCCATCGTCGACGACCAGGACATCGATCGATGCTGGCAGTGCCGCCGCACCGGGCGCGCCATCGCGGCCGTGCTGATCACGCCGGGCGAGATAGCCGAACAGCTCGTCGAGCGCCGGACCGATCCGATCACCCTCATCGAACGCCGGCAGGATCAATGTCAGGCCGGTCGTCACGGCACCCAGTACCCGCCGAACGACAGGACGGCGATGATCGCGAACAGGCCGACCGACACCATCGGCCAGCCGCGCCGGACCGCGATCGAGCGTCGATTGGCAAGGATCCAGAAGAGCGGGAAGCCCGCCATCGTGATCCGCCCGACCGCCTCGAGCGACCCGCTCGAAAGCTCGGCGGCGATGAACAGCACGGGCACGAGCGCGTACTCGATCGGTATGCGGTCGGCCCGGACGAACACGAGCAGGAAGACGGTGGCGAGGAGCGTCAGCAGCAATGCACCCTGGTAGGGGCTGAAGCCGGTCGCGATCGTCTTGCCCGGCTCAGCGCTGCCGATGCCGGTGCGTCCCCAGGCCTGCTGCGCGTCGAGGAATGCCGTCGTGCTGCCTGTGACCGTCGCGATGTAGCCGAGGAAGACGAGCGCCGCCAGCGGCCCCAGCGCGAGCCACAGCATCGATGGCTTCGGCCGCCAGCCGTCCTGCCGCAGCATCAGGATCGCGAGCGGGATGATCAGCGCCGCGCCCTGTAATCGACACGCCACGGTCAGCGCGAAGAACACCCCGGCCCATGCCCGGTGACCGCGCTCCGCCGCCAGGAACGTCGCGAGCATGACGAGCAGGAAGAGACTTTCCGTGTAGGCCATCGCGAACGCCGATGCGAACGGATAGATCACCAGCAGACCGGCCGCCAGCGTCGCCCGGCGCCGTCCGATGTAGCGGGTCCCGAGACGGACCATCAGGCCCATGGCGAGGAGGAACGCGACGTTCGAGACGATGACCGCGACCACCCCCGCGTATGCCGGGAATGGCGCTGACAGGAGCGCGATCAGCGCCGGATAGAGCGGGGGGAATGCGACGTTGGTATAGGCGCCCGCGACCGGTGCAGCCTGGTAGCCGTCCGCGACGATGCCGAGGTAGTACCAGCCGTCCCAGCTCGTCAGGCTCCGAAGGATCGGGCCGTCGGCGCCCGGCGTGAGGGCGGCATTGCGGGGGATGAGGTACTCGGCCACGACGGCGGCCGCCACGATGACGATCCGTGACGCGATGAAGATCGCGATCAGTCCGGCGTCCAGCCGGAAGTCGGCGGCGAGGGCGCGGCCGGTCGCGCGCCATCGATCCAGGAGCGGGACGGACGCGGCCGCCGCGATCGTCGGGCTCGACATCTGGGGCAGTCTACGCGGTGCGACACCGGTGCCCGGATGCACCGAAGGTCATGGGGTTTCGTGGGACCGGCAGCGCCCGCGGACGCAGACCGACTCAGCCGTAGGTCGCCTCAGTCCACGCCTAGCCGTATCGGAGCGTCCGCGCCGCCCTCAGCAAACGGCCCAGCCAAGGACGATGTGCCGGAGGCACAGGACGGTCGATAAGCGTTGGGACCACAGCGTCCAGGGTGGACGCGTCCCGCGTCATGAGCGCCTCGATGGTGAATGGCTCCTCGGTCCGATCGTTCGATCGGGTCAGGCCGATCGAGACGTTCTCGAAGCCCGAGGCGCCTAGGAGTCGCCCGAACTCCCGTATCGACCACTCCCTGACGTGATGTCGGTTGCGCGGTGGTCCCCCGGTGCGCACGCCATGCCAGAGCTCACGCTCGGGCGTCGAGATAAGGACAGCATCGGCGTGCCGGAGCGTGCTCCGTAGCTTCTCCAGGAGCAGCTCGGGGGCGCGGAGGTGCTCGATGACGTCCGAGCACACCACCACAGCGCGATCGAGCTCCTCCGTGCTCACCGGCAGGGGTTCGTTCGTGTCGAGGTCGTGATCTCGCCACGTGATGAACGGGAAGCGCGTTTCGCTCCGGTCGACATTCGCCCCGAAGTCGATCCCGATCAACGCGAATGCTGGATGAAGGACTGCGAGCTTGGTGCCGTCGCCAGCGCCGACGTCGATGATCCGCTGCGCCCCAAGACGTGCGGCGATCCTGCCAGCGTCGGCATACACATCGGGCTGCCAGATCACCCCACCGAGGTCATCATCGAAATACTCCGGCACGGGCCTGATCGTGTATCCGTCACGGATCGCATAGCGATCGACCATCAGATCCTCAGACCCCTGCCGGGCGACGCGCGCCGACCGAGCCCAGCCACGTCGGAAGCGTACCTTCGGCGAAGAGGGCGATGGCGAGTCCGCCCGCCAGCAGGAGTCGCACGCCG
Organism: uncultured Chloroflexia bacterium; assembly: GCA_963831715.1. Taxonomy (GTDB): domain Bacteria; phylum Chloroflexota; class Limnocylindria; order Limnocylindrales; family CSP1-4; genus SPCO01. The sequence continues at coordinate 740,009 of CAWHRB010000002.1, forward strand.
ATCGGAGCCGTTCCGGTCACGGTCGCGACCACGACGAGGGCAGCAGCCAGGCCGGTCAGCGCGAGGATGCGCCTCCATGCAAATGGGATCGGCAGTCGTCGGCGTCCTAGCCACATCGCGGCGAAGGCGGTGACCGACTGTCCGAGAGCGATGGCTCCGGCGGTCCCGACAGCTCCAAGGCGAGGAGCGAGAAGGACGCTCGCGATCACCGCGATTCCCACGCCCAGGCCGATCGCAGCCCCGAGATCTGCCGTATTTCGCCGCATCGTGCTGGCCAGAGACGCCACCGTGAAGACGCCGACTGCAAGCACGGAAACGAGGAACATCCCGACGGCTGGCGCCGCTGGCACGTACAGCGTCCCACCGATGACTGTGAGAGCCTCCGGGGCGAAGATCCCGAGCGCACCGATACAGATGACTAGGGCGACCAGGATCTGCCGACCTTCCACGGCAAGCCGGCGCGATGCGTCATCCGACGTGCCGAGTCGGTAGGCATGCGGATGCCAGGCGAGTTGAGCCGCCGCCACGACCAGTAGCGCGATCGATCCAAGCCGGGTCGCCATCGACAGGTAAGCCGCTTCTGTCGCGCCCGCACTGCCGAGCAAATAGGCGCGATGGAAGAAGTCGGCGCCCCAGGTCGCGATGATCGCCGGCGCAAGCGGGAGGGCGAGAGCGAGGATGGCGCGCGCAGCGTCGCTCGATGGCCGGGCAAGGACGTCACCCCGGACGATGACGAGGCCGACCAGGGCGGCACCCGACCAGGTGATGGCAAGGGCAAGGAGGATCGCCGTCGGGTCGGCTCGCCATACCACCATCAACGCGACCGCAAGCAGGGCATTGATCGCGAGAGAACCGCCTTCGAGAGCGGCGTAGATCACTGGCCGCCCGGTCGCCCGCAGCACGCCGAGCGTGACGAAGTGGACGATGCCCACCATGACTGAAATGCCGACGAGGACGACGGCCGGTCCAAGCTCACTGGTGCCAAAGAGCGCCCGGCTGATGCTCGTTGATCCCACGATCAGGATGAGCGATGGCAGCGCGGCAGCGCCCGCGGCGATGGCCAGCCAGGTCGCGAAGAGTCGACGTTTCGATCCCGGCGACTCGCGATCGAAATAGAGGCGCACGGTTGCGACATCGGTGCCGAGCATCACGATCAATAGGGCCGAACTGACAAGCGCGTTGAGGACGTCCAACCGACCAAAAGCCTCGGGTGCGAGTAGGCGCGCGATGATCGGCACGACGAGGAACCCGAACCCCTTGCCGGCCAGTGTCCCGAGGCCGAACAGGACGGAATCACGGCCGAGGCTTCGGCCTCCCGTGGGCGGCTCCGGATCGATTTCGAGGAGTGCGGCGGCGGGTGCGGGAACGGGCTCGGCGGCAGTCAGCGCCGACTCGCGATCGAGATGCATCGGCTGCATCATCGCCCGCCCGGGGCTGTGCGGCACCGCCCGGATGTACGGGACCACTCGGGACCATGACGGACTGCACGGCCCTTCGCGAGGGTTGTTCAATGTCCCCGTGACTAGGATCGATGTCATCGTTCCCGTGCGCGACGCCGCTGCGATGCTGCCCGGATGCCTCGACGCCATCCAGGGGCAATCGCTGTCACCCGGTCGGATCCATCTCGTCGTCGGGCCGTCCAGCGACGCCACGCCCGCCATCGCACGCGCTGCCTGGTCCCGCGACTCTCGCGTCCTCGTGAGCGAGAATCCGGCCGGCGACCGCGGCTCTGCGCTGAACGTGGCACTCGACCTCCTGGACCCCGAGACGGACGCGGTCGCGATGGTCGATGCGCAGTCCCGGCTTGCACCGGACTATCTCGAGCGGAGCGCGGCGATCCTCGACGAGACCGGCGCGGCGGTCGTCGGTGGGCCGATGCGACCGGTCGGGATGAGCGTCGTCGGCCGTGCCATCGCCGCCGCCCTCGGCTCGCGCGTCGGTGTGGGCGACTCGGCCTTCCACTTCGATGGGCGCTCGAGCGACGTGGACTCCGTCTACCTTGGCGTCTATCGCCGGGCCGTCCTTGATGCGGTCGGCCGATACGACCCAGGCCTGCTGCGAACCGAGGATGACGATATGAATGCGCGCATCCGCGCCACCGGCGGCCGGATCCGCCTGGATCCGTCGATCCGCTCGACCTACATCGGCCGTCAGACCCTGACCGGTCTCTTCCGCCAATACCAGGGCTACGGCTACTGGAAGGTCGCGCTGGCGGCCAAGCGACCCGATGCGATCAGATGGCGCCACCTCGTGCCGGCGGCCTTCGTCGCTGCGTTGGTCGTCGCTGCCGCCGTGTCGCTGACGTGGTGGCCGCCGGCGCTGCCGGCCCTCCTCGGCATCTACCTGGTCACGTTGCTGGTGATCGGACTCGCGACGACGGACGTGCCCGTGGTCTCGCGACTGGTGTTCCCGTTCGCGGTCGCCACGATGCATCTCGGGTATGGCATCGGGTCGTGGCAGGCCATCGTCCGGGGCCGGTGGCGACGGTGACCGAGGAGCAGCGCATCCGCGACGTCTATCGCTCCTACGGGACCGAGGGACGCGATCGATTGTGGGATCTGCGCAATCGTGGCTTCGCGCGGCTCAGCCAGGACCGCGACATCCGGATCCGGGACCTCGTTGCACGAAGCCTGCCCGGGACCGGTGGAGCGCTGCTCGACGTCGGCTGCGGCGATGGCTCCCTGATCGCGTCGATCTCCGGGCGATGGCCGGATGTCACCTGCACGGGACTGGACCTGCAGCCCGAGCGGATCGACGAAGCCCGCGCGACGGTGCCCGACGCGACGTTCGTCGTCGGTTCGGCCGACGCGCTGCCGTTCGGCGACGCAGCCTTCGACGTCGTCACGGCCATCACCCTGATGAGTTCGCTTCCGAGCGACACGATGGAGGTCGACGCTGCCGAAGAGATCGCCCGGGTCATCCGGCCGGGTGGCTGGCTGATCTGGTTCGACCTGCGCTACGACAACCCCACCAATCCGGCCGTCCATGGAGTCGACGGCCGACGCCTGGAGCGGTTGTTCCCCGAATGGACCAAGGAGCTGCGCTCGTCGACGGTGATCCCGCCCATCGCCCGGCGACTCGGACCGACGACTCCGATCCTCTACCCGATCCTCGAGGCCATCCCACCACTGCGCTCGCACTTCGTCGGCCGGCTTCGATGCCCTACCTGATCCAGCGCACGTTCGCGCTCGTCGGGCTTGTCATCCTTGGCCCGCTGATCCTCGCGCTGGGCCTGGCGGTGCGGACGACCTCACGAGGGCCGGCGTTCCATCGTGCGACGCGGGTGCGGCCGGACGGCACGTTCACGCTCTACAAGCTGCGCACGATGCGCGTCGGAGCGGCCGGCTCGGGTCCTGGAGTCACGGCGACTGGCGACCCACGCGTGACGCGGCTGGGCCGTCGTCTGCGGAGGACCAAGCTCGACGAGCTGCCGCAGCTGTGGAACGTGGTCCGTGGCGACATGGCGCTCGTGGGCCCGCGGCCCGAGGACCCGCGCTACGTCGACCTCTCGGATCCGCTCCATGCCACCGTCTTCGGGGCGCTGCCGGGCATCACCGGCCCGACCGCCATCGAGTACCGCGACGAGGAGACGCTCCTGGCCGATGCCGCCCGGGAGATCGCGACGGGCGACGGCCGTGATCGTCCGACCGGCGAGGACCTCGACCGCGCCTATCGCGAGGTCATCCTGCCCGCGAAACTGCGGATCGACGCTGGCTACCTCAACTCGCGGTCGTTTCGGGGAGACCTGCGGGTCCTGCTGGCGACGGTGGCACCGGGCGCGTCCGCGCCAGCCACGCGATGAGCGGGATGGCGATGAACGGGATGTCCTGCACGCTGTAGTCCAACCCCGGGAAGGACCCGACGTTGTTGCGAAGGGCGGCGACGTAGTCGAGCAGCATCGGCAGCGACACGAGGGCGAGTGCGATCGCCACGACCCACCAACCCCGTGACCGGATGTCGAAGAGCGCGAACGGCGCGAGCGACGGCTTGATCAGGATCAGGGCGCCGGGCCAGCGGTAGCGGAGCGCCAGCGCCAGGAACGCTGCGATCCACATCCCGGTGTTGCCCCAGACGATGATGCTCTGGGTCCGCGGCCACCACAGCATCAGCGCCAGGAAGGGCCACACCCACAGCGCGGGCCGCCAGCGCACGACGAAGAACGCGATCGTCCCGAGCGGGATCGCCCACCACAGCACAGCCGGCAGCCAGACGAACGGCAGGAAGAGGAAGAGCGCGGCCGGCGGATAGAGCGTATCGACGTTGATGGCGGCTTCGTACGGGCCGGCGAGCTGATGGGCGGCGTAGAACTCGCCGCTCGCGAGCCAGCGGTTGGCGACCATGAGGAAGAAGTCGAGGTCGGCACCCCACGCATCGACGATCAGGGGCCACTCGTCGATCCACGAGCGGATCGCCGCGTACAGAACCACGACCGTCGCCGCCACCACGATCGCTCGAAAGACCGGCCCGCGGGTCGACAAGGGCTGTGGACCGACCTGCGTAGATCGCGGCCTGCGCCACGGGAGCGCCCCGAGCGGGCGGCCGACATCCATCTGCACCCCAGGTCTGCGGGCCCTCGACAGCGCCATCCACGGAGAGCTCGACTGACCGCCAAGGTAGCAGGGCCCCCGGGTGGGCGACCACGGCCCGTCAGTGGCATGACCTTCGGGCAGGTGCTTCGACGCACCGGTCGCCCCTAGACTGGCCGCCATGCCCGCGCTGGGCGGCGTTCGCGGCCGTCACCTGTTCGTCATCGACCTCATCGTCATCGGGCTCTCGATCGTGGGCTCGATGGTGCTGCGCTTCGATTCGCTGCGGTTCGCCGAAGAGGCGCTGATCTACTTCCCGGCGGCGCTCTTCCCGTTCGTCGTGCGACCGCCGATCAACGTCATCGGCGGGCTGTATGCGCGCGCGTGGGCGTACGCCAGCGTCGGTGAGCTGTTTCGCGTGGCCGTGGTCGTGCTGGCGGGTTCGATCGCCGGGATCGTCTTCTTCTACGGCGTCCTGGTCCCGCTCGGCGTCCCCGGCACGACGACCGCTCTCGGCCACTTCCCGCGCTCGTTCTTCATCCTCGAAGGCCTCTTGACGCTGGCCGGCATGGGTGGCGCGCGGTTCCTGGTCCGGGCATCGATGGAGTGGAAGGGCTGGCGCCCGGGCGATCCCGATCGACGTCGCAGGAAGGCAGCGGCAGGGGCGGTCGGACCGATGCCCACGCTCGTCTACGGTGCGGGCGACATCGGCGCGACCGTGCTGCGAACGGTCGCCGCCGCGAGCGACGGGCTGGGCATGCGCATCGTCGGACTGCTCGATGACGACCCGCGCAAGCGGAACCAGATCCTGCGCGGACAGAAGGTGCTCGGCTCGCTTGACGATCTGGCCGAGGTCGCGCGGGTGACCGGCGCGCGGCGGCTCCTGATCGCCATCCCGTCGGCATCGGGCGACGTCGTGCGGCGCGCCGTCCGCGACGCGACGGAGCTCGGACTCGAGACCCGGACGGTCCCGTCGCTCGATGAGCTCGTGTCAGGCCGGCTCGGCGCGGCGGCGATCCGCGAGGTCCAGGTCGACGACCTGCTGCGACGCGAGCCGGTCGTCATCGATGAACCGGGCCTGCGTGATCTCGTCCACGGCCAGACCGTGCTGGTCACCGGCGCCGGCGGATCGATCGGCTCGGAGCTCGCCCGGCAGGTGTACGACCTCGATCCCGCTGCGCTGATCCTGCTCGACCGCGCGGAGGGGCCGCTCTACGACATCGACCGGGAGCTGATCCTGCTCGGGGAGCGCGATTCGGGCACCGCCGCCCGAGGCGGACAGGACCGCGCCCGCCTCGAGACGCGCCTCGCGAACGTGGCATCGCTCGACGTGATGCGCAGGGTCATCGCCGACGATCGGCCGGTCATGGTCCTGCACGCCGCGGCGTACAAGCACGTGCCGATGATGGAGCACCACCCAGCCGACGCCGTGTACACGAACGTCGGTGGCACGCTGGCGGCGCTCCGCGCCTCGCTCGACGGCGGCGTCGAGCGCTTCGTCCTCGTCTCGACGGACAAGGCGGTCGAGCCGTCCTCGGTGATGGGCGCGACGAAGCGGCTGGCCGAGGTCGCCGTCGCCGCGGCAGCTCGCCAGTCGGGTCGACGCTTCGTGTCGGTTCGGTTCGGGAACGTCCTCGGCTCGTCGGGCAGCGTCGTCCCATTGTTCCAGCGCCAGCTCCGCGAAGGCGTGCCGCTGACCATCACCGACGCCGAGATGACTCGCTACTTCATGACCATCCCGGAGGCGTCCCGGCTGATCCTCCAGGCGTCGCTGTTCGGCGGCGCTGGGGACCTGTTCGTGCTCGACATGGGCGACCCGGTCCGGATCGTCGACCTGGCGCGTGACCTTGCCCGACTCGCAGGCCGGGATCCCGACTCGGTCCCGATGCGCTACATCGGCCTGCGCCCAGGCGAGAAGCTCCACGAGTCGCTGTTCTACGACGTCGAGGCGATCGAGTCGACCGGCCACCCCAAGGTGCTCCGGGTCCGCCGCCCTGGCGAAGTCGACATCGATCCAGCCGTGGTGTTCGGCGCGCTCGACGAGCTGGTGGCGATCGGGGCGAGCGGCGATCACGCCGCGAGCCGAGCGGCGCTCCAGGACGCCCTCGGCCGCCTCGACCCGACTCCAGCGCGGGCGACCGCGTGACCGACGACCGGATCCCGTTCCACCGACCCAGCCTCGGCGCCGCCGAGCGCGACGCCGCGATCGATGTCCTCGAGTCCGGTTGGCTGACGACCGGCGCGCGCGCCGCGGCCTTCGAGGAGGCGTTCGCATCATTCGTCGGCGTCGAACACGCCGTCGCCGTGAACAGCGCCACCGCCGCCTTGCACCTGGCCCTCGAAGGGCTCGGGATCGGCGAAGGCGACGAGGTGATCGTGCCGACGTACACGTTCGCGGCGTCTGCCGAGGTGGCGCTCTACGTGCGGGCGACCCCGGTGCTGGTCGACGTGGATCCGCACACCGCGAACGTGACGGCGTCGGCCGTGAAGGATGCGATCACCGACGAGACCGGCGCGATCGAAGTCGTCCACCTCGGCGGCCTGCCCGCCGACCTTCGCGGCGTGCTGGACGTGGCAGGCGACATCCCGATCGTCGAGGACACGGCGCACGCGTTTCCCTCGCCGATCGCCGCGTTCGACGGACGCTTCGCGGGGACGATCGGCCGCGCCGGGGCATTCAGCTTCTATGCCACCAAGACGATCACGACCGGCGAAGGCGGGATGCTCGCCACCGACGATGCCGCGCTGGCCGATCGAGCGCGCACGATGCGACTCCACGGGATCGGCCGGGACGCCTGGAAGCGGTATACGGCGTCTGGCTCGTGGTACTACGAGATCGAGGCACCGGGCTTCAAGGACAACCTCACCGATATCGCGGCCGCGATCGGGCTCGTCCAGCTCGAGCGTGCCGTTGAGCTCCGCGCGAGTCGAGCAGCGATCGCACGGACGTATCTCGAGCACCTCGCGCCGCTCGTCGACGCCGGCCGATTGATGCTGCCCGCCGGAGCCGACGACCCGGCACACGCCTGGCACCTCTTCGTCGTCCGTCTCGGACACGAAGCCCATGGCGACGGAACCGTCGACACGGACCTGCCGGGGGTCGCCGGCCTGCCCGCCCCACTCCAGGGCGTCGCCTCAAAGCCGGGCACGGGCGATCGATGCGCTGGGCGCTGCCGGGGTCGGGGTGAGCGTCCACTTCATCCCGCTCCACCTCCACCCGCTGTACCAGCGGATGGGGTACCGACCGGGCCAGTTCCCGAATGCCGAGGCCGCCTATGCCGGCGCGATCAGCCTGCCGATCTGGCCGGGCATGACGGAGACGCACATCGAACGGGTCGTCGCGGCGGTGACGGCCGCAGTCTGATCGGGCCCGCTACGGCTTCGGTCGGAAGACCGGTTCGATCGTGATGAACCCATCGACGTACGGCCGCTTCGGCCCGTTGCGACCGGCCGATGCCTGCGGCCAGCGGGGCAGCCGCTCCGAGTAGTCGGCGTCGACACGCCCGTCGACCACCAGCTCCATGGGCGGCATCGGCACGTTGAACGTCAGTGGCACGGACACGGCCCGGACCGCGTCGAGGAGGGGTTGCGATCCGATCTCGAACCCGAGCTGCCACAGGACGAAGTGGACGCCGGTCGATGCCGGGGCATCTCGCAGGATCGCCCGGGCCGCCTCGACATCGATCTCCTGCCCGGCGACTGCCGCCGCGAGGAGATCGAGCGCCTCCGCTTCCGGCCCCACCGGGACGGCGGCGCGGAGCCGCGGCGCGACCTCGCCCTGGCGTGCCAGCATGGATACGGCCGCGGCCGTCACCGGGTCGATCGACTCGAGGGAACGGATCGCATGGAACTGGGCCTCCCCCCAGAGGTCGGCGTCGAACAGCGCCTCCGGCCGGCTCGAGTAGTACAGCGTCGGCACCCGGACCATGGCGTCGGCCAGGTCCGAGGCGGCGGACTCCGGCTGGTCGCGCGACCGCTGGGCCGCCAGGTTGACGCTCGCCGTCGGATCGTAGGGATCGCCCGCATCGGCATCCTGCCAGTGGGCGAACGGCGATGGCTCCACGGTGGACCGCTGCACGGTCACGAAGGTGAACGGTTCCGCCGCCTGCATCAGGCGCAGCGATTCCGCGGCGCCCACGTCGTCGCCCAGCGCCCGACGCGCGATCGCCTGCCCGAGGCGATAGGGCGGGAGATCGTGCAACGCGATCGCCGCGTCGAAGTCGCCGGCGGCGGCAGCCGCGGCACCGCGATCGAGCGCCTGGTTCCCGGCGGCGGCGCGGACCATCGCGGTGTCGATCGGCACGAGCAGCGCGGCCCCGACCAGCACGAGAGCGCCGGCCAGCGCGGTGACGGCCGTCGGTCGACGACCCGTCGGCACGCCCTGCGGGAGACCCGCCGCGAACTCGAGGCGTGCCACGAGGTGCAGGACGAGCAGCACCACGGCCGGGAGGTGGAATTGCGTGTCCACGAGCGAGTGCACGCCGGCGGCCACCAGGCTCGCCGTCGCCACGATGGCGAGCCGCCGATCTGCGGTAGGACGGTCCACAGCTAGCGCTCTCCAGGCGATCCGGGCGATCGTCGCGACCAGCCACACAGCGGCGAGCGCGCCGACGAGCCCGGCGTCCGTGAGGATCTGCAGGATGCTGTTGTGGCTCGTCGCGAGCACCGCGAGGTTGGCATCGGAGATCGGCGTGGTTGCCCGAAGCCCCGGCCATGCCCCCGGTCCGACGCCGACGAGCGGCGAGCTCGTGAACATCGACCACGCGGCCGACCACAGCTCGAGACGGCCGGCATCGCCGCTGAGCATCCGTTCCACGACAAGCGGCAGCAGGACGATCCCCACCACGACCGCACCGATCGCCACGACGCGGCGCGATGTGGTGGACAGGACGGCCCGCACCGAGAGCCCGCTCGACCGCCAGACGAGCACGAGCGCGACCACCGTGCCGGCCACCGCGCCGAGCCAGGCCCCGCGTGAGCCGGTGACGAGCAGCGCGAACGCAGCCAGCGCCGCGAGCCCGAGGGTGAAACCTCGAGATCGCCAGCGCACCCAGGCAAGCCAGACGGCGATCGGTGCGAGGAGCTCGAGGTAGAGGGCGACGGCGTTGACCGTCCCGACCGTGAGGCCCACGTCGCCCGGCCGGAGCGGCGGGATCGACGGCCCGGCGACGGACCACCACGAGATCCACTGCGTCATCGCCTGGGCGAGATAGGCAACGACGAAGACAGAGGTCGACAGGATGATGAGCCAGTCGATGCGCGGCCGCAGTCGCTCGTCCGCGAGGACGGCCCGGACGACGAAGTACGCCGGAGCGCAGATGAGCAGAAGCGCGAGCGCCTCGAGGCTGGCGGCCTGCCGCTGGCTCGTGAACGTCGCGATGGCCGTGGCCGCGACCCATGCCGCGCCGGGCAGCAGGAGCGGTGAGCGGACATCGAGGCGACCGCGCAGCGCAGCGATCCCGCTGACGACGAGGACGCCGATGACGAGGACCTGGTTGAGGATCCTCGACTGGGGCGACGCCAGGAAATTCGACGCGCCGCTGAAGAACGTCAGGTCGACGAAGAGGAGGGCGACGACGAGCCAGATGACCGTCTCGCGGGCTCTCACGGTCCCATCCTAGTCGGCGGGCGGGGTAGGACCCCGGCCACTAGCGGCGGGCGCGTTGGAGCGGTCGTTCGACCTGGGCGCGGAGGCGACGGACGGCTCGCTCGTGACGGATGAGCCACCACGTGGCGTACCCGACGACGATCGTCGAGCTCGCGACGGCGGCTGCGGTGAGGCCTTCCATGGGGTCCGAGTCTCGGCTTCGGGGCGGGTCGCGTCGAGGCGCCAGAAGGGCTATCCGGGGCTTTCCGGATAGCCCGTTCGTACCGGGCGGAGGGACCAGGACCCGGTGCTACGCTGCACCGGCCGTGGGTATCCCGTTCGTCCTATACGCGCTTGCCCTGGTCGTGCGGGTCGTGCTCATCTGGCACTTCCCCGACCCGGCATATCCCAATTCCTTCTACTACGTGGACGTCGCCCGGAACCTCGCCGACGGCCGCGGATTCAGCACAGATGTGATCTGGATCTTCCCCGAGGTCGGTGGCACGATCCCGGCCGACCCGACCCTGCCGATCCCCTCCAACGCCCATTGGATGCCGCTGGCGTCCCTGCTCCAGATCCCGTTCATCGCCGTGCTCGGCCCGACGGCATGGGCGTCGGCCCTGCCGTTCGCGTTGTTCGGCTCCCTGGCAGCACCCCTCACCTGGGCGATGGCTCGCGATGTCGGCGCGTCGCCCCTGGTCGCGCTCGGTGCTGGCGTCCTCGTGGCGATCCCCGTCATGTCGGTCGTGTACATGGTCCAGCCGGACAACTTCTCCCTCTACCAGCCGCTTGTCCTGGCGGCCCTGTGGATGGGTGCCCGCGGGCTGAAGGGATCACCGCGTGCCTTCGCGGCGGCTGGCCTCCTGGCAGGACTCGCGACCCTGTCCCGGAACGACGGGCTGCTCGTCCTGGCCGCCCTGGGGCTCGCATTCCTGTGGGACCGCTGGCGCCGCAAGGCGATCCCGTGGTCGGCGGCCGTGGCGTGCGTCGGGCTCTTCGCCCTCGTCATGGCGCCGTGGTGGCTCCGCCAGGTCGCCGTCTACGGTTCCATCTCGCCGTCGACCGCGTCCGGCAAGGTCTTCTTCATCCGCGATATCGGCGAATGGAACAGCATCACGACACCGGCGACGCTGGAGCACCTCCTGGGCATGGGCGTCGGGCCACTCCTCGCCACGCGCATCGCCGGGTTCCTTTCGGCGATCACGATCTATTCGGTGCTGGTTGCCGGGGTCGTCCTCGCGCCCTTCATGATCATCGGCGCCTGGGCACGTCGGCGGTCCCTCGACTTCGGCCCGTTCTTCCTGTATGCGGGCCTGCTCTTCGCGTTTTCGGCCCTGGTGAGCGCCATCCACGTGCCGGGCGGGACCTTCATCCATTCGGCGGTGGCGCTCGCCCCGTACTCGTACGTCCTCGCCCTCGAGGGGATCGGTGTCGGCGTGGCGTGGGTCGCCGCCCGACGGCCGACGTGGGACCCGGCGACGGCGACCCGCGCCTTCACCGGCGCGGCAGTCGTCTTCGCCGTCGGCGCGGCGGTCGTCGGGTCGGTGTTCGTGCACGATGTGTGGGCGGCCGGTCGGGCCAAGTTCCAGCAGGTCGCGACGGCCCTCGATGCGGCGAGTGCGCCGGCGACGGCCCGGGTGATGTCGATCGATGCGGCGGGGACGAAGTACTGGACGGGCCGTGGCGGCGTCGTGCTGGTCAACGACCCGATCGAGACCGCCGAAGCCGTGGCCGATGCCTATGACATCGACTGGCTGGTGCTCGACCGCGAGGAGAGCGTGAAGCCTATGGCCCCCGTCCTCGACGGCGCCGCCCGTCCGAGCTGGCTTGGCGACCCGATCCTGGCCGTGGGTAGCCCGCTGACGCTTGCGGTCTACCCGGTCGAGGTGGCGCCATGAACCGCGAGGCATGGCTGTCGGCCCTCGGCATCTTCGCCGTCGCCCTGGTCGCGCGCGCCATCTTCGCCGGGCAGGTGGTCTTCCCCAAGCCTGAGGACACCGCGTACTACGTCGGAGTGGCACGGAACCTCGTCGAGGGACGCGGGCTGGTGTCCGACGCGCTCTGGAGCTATTCGACGCCGCCCCTGGTCTTCCCGAGACCGGCATTCGAGGTGTGGCTGCCACTGCCCACCTTGCTGGCCGCGATCCCGATGCTGGTCCTCGGCGCGACCCTGGGTGCGGCGCAGGTGATGAGCGTGCTCGTCGGGGCGGTCGTGCCCGTCCTCGCGTGGCGACTCGCCGCGGACGTGGCCAAGGAGCGGGGCATGTCCCCGGTCGGTGCCCGGACGCTCGCGCTCGGGACAGGCCTCACATCGGCCGTCTACCTGCCGCTCGTCCTCCATTCCGCGCTCCCGGACTCGACGATGCTCTTCGCGGCGCTCGCCCTCGGCGCGTGCCTGCTCATGGCCCGGGTGCTGGCCGATCCGCGCCACGGCCGGCTGGCTGACGCACGTCTGCTCGGGATCGGCGTCCTCCTCGGCCTGGCCGCGCTGACCCGCAACGAAGCGGCCTGGCTCGCGTTCACCTGGGTCGGCCTGGTCGCGGTGGCTCGGGATGTCGATCGGGCGACGAAGGTGCGGATCATCGGTGTGGTCGGACTCGTTGCGGCCCTGGTGTTCGCGCCATGGGCGCTCCGCAACTGGTCCGCCTTCGGTAGCCCGCTCCCGGGGCAGGCCGTGACCAACGCGTTCTCCGTCACCGGCTTCGACATCTTCGCCTGGAACGACCCGCCGACGTTGGCACGCTATCTTGCGGTCGGCCCGGCGCGGCTGATCGAGATGCGTGTCGAAGGCGTTGCCCACAACCTGTTCAACGTGCTGGTGCTGCCCGGGTTCCCGCTGTCGGCGATCGGCCTCATCGCCCTGCCGTGGACGGCGCGCGGCCGAGCCGTGAGACCGGTCCTCGTGGTCAGCGTCATCACGTTCCTGGTGACGAGCTTGGTGTTCCCTGTCGCGACGACCTGGGGGACGTTCCTGCATGCCGCGGGCCCCGCGCAGGTGCTCATCGTCCTGTCCGCCCTGCTCGCGCTCGATGGCCTGCTGGCCGCGGTCGGACGACGGCTCGCCTGGACCAAGGACGTCAGCTGGCTCGGTGCGACGATGGGCGTCGCCTCGAGCGTGCTGTTCTCGGTCGTGCTGCTGGCAGGCTTCGCCGCCGGGTCACAGGACACCGCGCGTCTCTACGACGAGCTGACAACGCGCATGTCGGCGGTCGACCGTTCGCTCGCCACGCCGGGCATCCGCCTCATGAGCAACTTCCCGATCTGGGTCGCCGAGACCCAGCGCGCCTCGACTCTCGCGTTGCCGGACGAGTCGCCCAAGGACGTCCTCGACCTGGCCGCCGCGTTCCCCGGGACCCGCTACCTCATCCTCACCAGCGCGGAATCCAGCCATTGGCCGGCGGACCTCGAGGCCGCCCAGCCCGGCGCGGAATGCTTCGCGCCGATCGACCTCGGGCCGTATGCCGGCGCCGGCGAGGATCCCCTGCGGTCGACGACCGTCTACGAGATCGGCTGTCCTGGGGTGGCCCAGTGAGCGATACCGTTACTCCGCAACCGATGGATGCCGCCCCGGTCGTGCTCGAGGCGCTCGACGCCGAGCGAGCGCGCATCGGGCGCGAGATCCACGACGGACCGGCGCAGGTACTGACCAATGCCCTGTTCGAGGTCGACGACATCGAGCGGCTGGTCGAACGCGATCCGGCCGCGGCGCTGGACGGCCTGCGCCAGTTGCGGGCGATGCTGCGGCGCGAACTCGCCAATGTCCGTGAATTCATCTCGGAGCTCCGACCGCCGACCGTCGATGCCGGCGGCCTCGACGATGCGTTGACTGACGCCGTCGATGGATTCCGGGCGGCGACCCGGCTCGCCGCCATCACCGATCTTCGCGGTCCGAGCGATCAGCTCGACGACCGCCAACGGACCGTGGCCCTCCGAGTCGCCCAGGAGGCCTTACAGAATGTCCGCAAGCACGCCCAGGCATCCACCGTCGTGGTGAGCACGGACGTGACCGGCGATGCATGGACCCTGGAGATCCGCGACGACGGTCACGGATTCGACATGGGTACGGTGGCGGCCCGCGGCCGTCGGAACTTCGGCATGCAAGTGATGCATGAGAGAGCCGAGCAGATCGGCGCCCGCTTCGACGTACGATCTCGACAGGACGGCGGTACCGTGGTCCGACTCGCGATCCCGACGGGCGCCCCAACGGGAGCAAAGGAGAACGGATGACTGCGATGGAATACGGCGGACCGGAACGGCGGCGGGGTGGTCCCGATCGTCGAGAAGCGGGTGAGACGACCCGCATCCTCATCGTCGACGACCACGCGCTGTTCCGGGTCGGGATCGCCAATATCCTCTCGCGCGAACCGGACCTCGAGGTCGTCGGTGAGGCCGAGGATTCCCGGAGCGCGGTCGACCGCGCCCTCGAGACCTCGCCCGACATCATCCTGATGGATCTGTCATTGCCGTCACCGGGCGGCATCGAGACCACCCAGCGCATCAAGCGCGAACTGCCCGCGACCGGGATCATCGTGCTCGCCGTCAACGAGGACGAGGATTCATTGTTCGACGCGATCAAGGCCGGCGCCGCGGCGTTCATCCTCAAGGACGTCGGTCCGGACGATCTCGTCACGATCATCCGCCGCGTCGCCGATGGCGAGTTCCTCATCAACGACAAGGTCTTCTCGAAGCCGGCGGTCGCCACACGCGTGCTCAAGGAGTTCCGCGAGCTGGCGGTCTACGGCCAGGAGGCCGCGCCCATCTTCGCCCCGCTGTCACCGCGCGAGGTCGAGATCCTCGACAACATCGCGCAGGGCATGACCAACAAGCAGGTCGCCTATGCCCTGACGATCAGCGAGCAGACGGTCAAGAACCACATGAGCTCGATCCTTCGCAAGCTGTCGGTGAACGACCGCACGCAGGCCGTGGTGTACGCGATGCGCCAGGGCTGGATCCGGATGCCCGAGGACTGATGGTGACTGACCCCGCGACCCCGCCGACCTCGACCGTCGAGGTGTTATCGGCGCGGCTCGCGGACGACCTGGCCACCATCGACAAGGAGCTCGACGAGATCGATCTCCTGATCTCGCAGGCCAAGACCGAGGCGGGCAGGCACGAGACCCGCCGGTCGACCGCCGAGGAGAAGCTCGGTGCGCTGCCCGAGAGCGCCGACGTCCGGGATCGACTCGAACAGACGACGAACCTGGTCGCGCTGACGAGGCGAGCCGCGCTGATGGAGACGCAGGTGGAGGTGCTCGAGGGGAAGCGACGGTCGATCGGTCGCTACCGCGACGCGGTGGCCGCGTACATCGACGCCCTGGCCGGCGTCGACCCGAACGCGACCGAGGGTGAAGGCGACCAGCCGATGCCGCCCGCGGTCGCCCGGCTGCTCATGAGCGCCCAGGAGGACCTCCGGCGCGAGATCGCGCGTGAGATGCACGACGGCCCGGCCCAGAGCCTGACCAACATCGTCCTCCAAGCCCAGATCGTCGAGCGCCTGATGACGACGGACCCGAGCGCTGCCACGGACGAGGTCCACCAGCTCGTGGCCATGGTCCAGCAGACGCTGGATGCCACGAAGACGTTCATCTTCGATGTGCGGCCGATGGTCCTCGACGACCTCGGCCTGACACCGACCCTGCGGCGGGCAACGCGCGAGCGCAGCCGACGGGCCGACGTGCCCGTCGAGTTCGAGTCGATGGGCCAGGACCGCCGATTGCCGATGGACCTCGAGAGCGGTCTGTTCCGGATCCTCGACGAGGCGCTGGCGGCCTTCCTCGCCGGCGCCCCGGACCGGGTCTCGCTCAAGCTGGACTGGAGCGATCAGCTGACCGCCGACGTCGTCGCGACCCGTGCCGTCGCCGCCGCCGAGGCGCGCTCCGACGTGGAGATCCCGAGCGAAGAGGGTGACGAGAACCTGCCGCCTGCGCTGGCGGCCCTCGTCGAGGAGCGGCGTGCAGCCAAGCGCAAGGCGGCCGAGGCGGCCGTTCGCGCGGCGGTCGTGGCGCTACCGCCCACGACGTGGCGCGAGATCCAGGATCGTGCCGTGTCGGTCGGTGTCGAGGCAGAGCTTCGGGCCGACGGCAGCCACCTCCATCTCGCGACGGACCTGCCCGCGCTGGACGACCCGGGGACCGGGGCGCCGTGACTGGGCGCGCGCGCGCTCAAGGCCTCGTCGAGTACGGGCTGATCATGGCCATCACCGCCGTGCTCACGACCGTATGGCTCGTCGTATTCGGTGGGACCGTGTCGGACGCGCTCACCGCGATCGGCATCGCCCTCGACCGGGCGACCGGCGGCTGAAAGGAGTACCGGTGCGTCGAGACGACCTTCGGTACCATCGTCTCAGTATCCGTGCGTGGGGTGCCTACATATATTGGCGCAGCCCTCGATCTGAGGGTGAGTACTCATCCAGGAGGCACCTACGAATGGCGCTCTTCAACTCGTTCCTCGCCACGCTTCGCCGTGACGAGGAGGGCCAGGGTCTCGCGGAGTACGCGCTGATCCTCGCACTCATCGCGATCATCGCGATCATCGCGCTGATCTTCCTGGGCAACCAGGTCAGCACCATCCTGAGCACGGTCGGCAGCTCGGTCTAAGACCTCGCTTCGACAACGCTGGACCGCCGGTCATGAGACCGGCGGTCTTTCGTTATGCGGCGTTTCGCATAGGTAAGTCTGACGGTTTGACAGGGACGCAGCACCGCCCGTACGGTGGCCGCCGCCTCCCCCGACAGGAGGCTCTCGAGAAAGGAGCACCCGGAACCCGAATGACGCAGCTTCTCGGTCGTATCCACCCATCCCGCCGTGATGACGGCCAGGGTCTCGCGGAGTACGCGCTGATCCTCGCACTCATCGCGATCATCGCCATCATCGCGCTGATCTTCCTGGGCAACCAGGTCAGCACCATCCTGAGCACGGTCGGCAGCTCGGTCTAAGGCCCCCCGGTGGAGGGCTCGAAAGCCGGCCCTTGCAGGCACCGACGGCCGATGTTTACGGATGCACCAGCGTCTGTGCCGCGTCGTTGACACGCTCGTAGTACCACCGTACCGTGACCCAGCCCTCGCCCGAATGAGGAGCTACCAATGAAAGGGGGATCTGGCAGATTGACGATGTTCAATGCTCTTATCGATACGTTCCGGAGTGACGAAGACGGCCAGGGTCTCGCGGAGTACGCGCTGATCCTTGCCCTCATCGCCATCATCGCCATCATCGCGCTCATCTTCCTGGGCAACCAGGTCAGCACAATCCTGAGCACGGTCGGCCGCTCGGTCTGATACGCGGACCCGAATCGGTCGAGACCGCTGCCATCCGCAAGGAGGCAGCGGTCTTTCATGTACGTGGCCCGTGCCTCCAGGTGGCGGTGCCTCGGCGCCGCCAACGGGACCATCGGCTCAATTGACTTGGCACCCGCCGGCAATACGGTTGCGACATGTCTTCGGAAAGGAGGTGAATCGATATGGGGGCTCGTGTCGTGTCCTACCTGGAGCGGCTCCGAGGGGACGAGATCGGTCAAGGCCTGGCTGAATACGCCCTGATCCTGGCACTCATCGCGATCCTTGCAATCATCAGCCTGATATTCCTCGGCAACCAGATCAGCGACAAGCTCAGCGTCGTTGGTAACGCGATCTGATCGATACCTCTCGGCAACGCCAAACGGTCCGTCGGACGACTAATCCGCCGGGCCGTTTTCCTGTTTCTCGACCTTGCAGCGAACCTTGCAGCGTGCGTGACTTCCTGCCGATTTCCTGCCAGAGGGTCCTAGCCCATTGGTATAGTCGCGCGCCCTGAGGCCTTTGCTACAGTGGTGCCACCTGTCACACCACGTCTCGGGGAGATTCTCTTGAAGCGCTCTAATCGATTGGTCCTGCTCGTCGGGGTCTTCCTGGCGATCGTCGCGTTCGTCGCGGTGATCTTCCTGCAGGGTGATGGGGGCAATCAACCGCCTCCGGTCACCACCGAGCCGACGGTCGTCGCCAAGGCCGACATCCCGCTCGGTGCGCAGATCACCGAGGACCAGGTCGAAGTCGTCGACCTGCCGATCGCCAGCCGGAACGAGACCGCCTTCGCCGATATCTCCCAGGTCCTCGGCAAGCGCGTCCGCCAGTCGGTCGTGGTCGGAGCCCAGCTCGATGCGAGCACGTTCGGCGAGACCGGACAGGGCCAGATCTTCGATATCGTCGTCCCGGCCGGGAAGCGCGCGATCACCGTCCAGGTCGACCAGGTGACCGGTGTCGGCACCGTCATCAAGACGGGCGACTACGTGGACATGGTGGTCGGCATCCGCGCCGACAAGTTCCCCGTCATCACGACCAACCCCGCCGACGACTCCTTCACGGTCGTCGCCGGCCTCAACGGCACGAGCGTCAAGCTGCTGCTCCAGGGCATGCAGGTCCTGGGCACGCTGCTCCCACCGCCCACCACGACCGCAGAGGGTACGACGCCCGAACAGCCCGGGACGGGGACCTCGTTGACCGGTCAGCAGGAGATCGTCGCCCTTGCGGTCGACGCCCAGCAGGCCGAGGTCATCAAGTTCGCCCAGATGGACGGCGAGATCAGCCTCATCCTGCGCTCACCAGACGACTTCCTCGACCCGGTCACGGGTCAGCCACTCGATCCGGCGCCGCTCCCTGATGCGACGACGGGCATCATCCTCAAGCAGCTTGTCGACAAGTTCGGCGTCCTCCCGCCGGAGCTCATCGAGACCGTCCTGCCGGCACAGGCCCGGCGCTAACCACGAGACACCTCCGGCAGTGAGCCGGTGACCAACAACCAGCGCGACGGGCGCGATGGACCGAACGGTCCCCGCGCCCGTCGAGCGTCAACCGATACGTAAGGACGAGAGCCAGACCCTCAGATGGCCGACCAGATCCGTGTCCTGATCGTCGACGATATCCCGGAGACGCGCGACCACCTCTCGAAGCTCCTGGGCTTCGAGGGCGACATCGATGTCGTCGGTGCCGCCGCGTCCGGGACCGAAGCACTCACGCTCGCCACATCGCTCACGCCGGACGTGGTCCTGATGGACATCAACATGCCGGACATGGACGGCATCGCCACGACCGAGGAGATGGCCCGCGCCGTCCCCACGGCGTCGGTGATCATGATGTCGGTGCAGGGCGAGGCGGATTACCTCCGCCGGTCGATGCTCGCCGGCGCGCGCGAGTTCCTCGTCAAGCCGTTCAGCAGCGACGAGCTGACCGCATCGATCCGTCAGGTCTACTCCCGCGAGCGCGAGAAGATGTCGCGCATGGCGATCGTCGCCGCCGAAGCCAGCCACGGCGCTGGCGGGACCAGCCTGACCCCGAGCGGGGACCCCGGCCAGGTCGTGGCGGTCTTCAGCCCCAAGGGCGGCGTCGGTCGGACGACCCTGGCAGTGAACCTCGCCGTCGCCGCGGCGACCGAGTTCGGCAAGAAGGTCGTGCTCGTCGACGGCTCGTTCCAGTTCGGCGACGTCGGCGTCCTGCTGAACCTCAATCCCAAGAACAAGTCCATCGCCGACCTCGCTCCCGAGCTCGAGCAGCCCGGTCACGAGGTCGAGTCGATCGATACCTTCGTGATCAACCACTCCGCAGGCATCCGGGTGCTCCTTGCCCCGCCGAGCCCGGAGATGGCTGAGCTGATCACGCCGGTCGGGATCAGGCGGGTGATCGATGCGCTGCGCTTGACGCACGAGCTGGTCGTGGTCGACTGCACGTCGTTCTTCAACGACACGACGCTGGCGATCCTCGACTCGGCCGATACGATCCTCACGATGCTCAGCCTCGAGATCACAAGCATCAAGAACATGCGGCTGTTCCTCGAGGTGTCCGACCAGCTCGGTTGGGAGGGCGGCAAGATCCGTCTCGTGCTCAACCGCGCCGACTCGGCGCTCGGGATCCGTGTCGCGGACGTCGAGCACTCGATCGGCCGCAAGGTCGACGAGACGATCGTCAGCGATGGCCGCACGGTGGTCTACGCGCTCAACCGCGGCGTACCGTTCTTTCTCAGCAACCGGGAGGCGCAGGTCTCCCAGGACATCCTCCGGCTGGCACGCTCCGTCGTCGGCGAGCGGGTGCAGGTCGCACCCACGACCGATGACTCGCGCAAGGCCACGCAGAAGAAGTCGTTGTTCGCATGGCGCTGATCGTCGTGACCGATCAGGCCGTCAAGTCCGGCCCACGGGGCAAGAAGGGGTGTAGATCATGTCCCTGTTGAAGCGGATCGAGAGTGCTCGACCCGGTAGCGCCGGAGAGGCGCCCGCGGGTGGGGCTCCGGTCTCGAACGTACCGGCTCCTGTCGGTGGTCCGCCATCGATGCCGACGACGCCGCGTCTCCAGACGCAGGCGCCCGTCCGGGAGTCGTTCCGGGACGTGAAGTTCCGGATCCAGAACCGGGTCATCCAGGACCTGGATCCGAAGCTCGACCTGTCCAACCAGGTCGAGGTCCGCCGCCAGATCGAAGAGATCTTCGGCAAGGTCATCGACGAGGAAGGCCTCGCGCTGACCCGTGCCGAGCGCGTGCGAATGCTCGAGCAGATCACCGACGAGATCATCGGTCTCGGCCCGCTCGAGCCGCTCCTGCGCGACGAGTCGATCACCGAAGTCATGGTCAACGGCCCACGCCAGGTCTATATCGAACGATCCGGCAAGCTCGAGCTGACCAACGTCGTCTTCCAGAACGACGATCACGTCATGCGCATCATCGACCGCATCATCGCCCCGATCGGCCGACGTGTGGACGAGTCGTCGCCCATGGTCGACGCCCGCTTGACCGACGGCTCCCGCGTGAATGCCATCATCCCGCCGTTGTCCCTCGTCGGACCGGTCATCACGATCCGGAAGTTCTCGGCGTCCCCCTTCACCGTCGACGACCTCATCCGGTTCGGCACCGCCACGGCCGACATGTTCGACTTCCTGCGCGCATGCGTGGAGGCACGCCTGAACATCTTCGTCTCCGGCGGCACGGGCTCGGGCAAGACCACGACCCTGAACGTCCTCTCATCGTTCATCCCGAACGACGAGCGGATCGTCACGATCGAGGACGCCGCCGAGCTGCAGCTCCGCCAGGAGCACGTCGTCACGCTCGAATCGCGACCACCCAACATCGAGGGCAAGGGCGCCATCCCGATCCGGGAACTGGTGCGTAACGCCCTCCGGATGCGGCCCGATCGCATCATCGTCGGCGAGTGCCGGTCGGGCGAAGCGCTCGACATGCTCCAGGCCATGAACACGGGCCACGACGGCTCGATGTCCACCGGCCACGCCAACTCGCCCCGCGACATGCTGGCCCGTCTCGAGACGATGGTCCTCATGGCCGGCGTCGACCTGCCGCTGCGGGCGATCCGCGAGCAGGTCGCATCCGCGGTCGACCTCATCGTCCAGCAGAGCCGGCTCAAGGACGGGACGCGCAAGATCGTCAACATCACCGAGGTCCAGGGCATGGAAGGCGACGTCATCGTCATGCAGGACGTCTTCGTGTTCGAGCAGACCGGCGTCGTCGAGGGCAAGATCCAGGGACGCCTCAAGCCGACCGGGATCCGGCCAAAATTCGTCGAGAAGTTCGAAGTCATGGGCATCAACCTGCCGCCCGGACTCTTCGGCTTCACCTACTAGGGGGTTCAGCTCGTGGAGCCGTTCACGCTCGCCGTCGCTGCCGTCGCGGCCCTCGCGGTCATCCTGATCGCGTTCGGCGTCGCGGGCTCCGGCAGTTCCGGCATCTCAGACCGTCTCGAGCGCTACGCGTCCGGTCGCGGCGACGGCGCCAAGGCGACGTCGGCAGCGAGCCAGGGCCCGATCAGCGACCTCATCGCCCAGAGCCAGGCGCTCGCCAACCTCAACAAGGTCGTCGAGGGTCGGGACTTCGGTGCGAACCTCTCGCGCGAGCTCGCGCGGGCGGACCTGCGGCTCAAGCCGTCCGAATACCTGTTCATCTGGCTCGGCTCGATCGTCGGCGTCCCGGTCGGGATGTTCATCTTCGGGTTCTTCCTGCCGGCGCTCCAATCGCCGATCGCCCTGCTCGTCGGTGCACTCATCGGCTTCATGCTTCCGCGGTTCTGGCTCAATCGCCGCAAGAACGGCCGCCTCAACGCCTTCAACAAGCAGCTGCCGGACACGATCACGCTGATCGCGAACGCACTGCGCGCGGGCTCCTCGTTCTTGCAGGCCATCGAGCTCGTCGTGCGCGAGTCGCGTCCGCCGATCTCGACCGAGTTCAGCCGAGTCATCCGCGAGGTCAACCTCGGCCTGCCGTTCGAGCAGGCGCTCGAGAACATGGTCCGGCGGGTCCGGTCCGACGACCTCGAGCTGATGGCCACGGCCATCTCGATCCAGCACCAGGTCGGTGGCAACCTCGCCGAGATCCTGGACTCGATCGCCTACACCATCCGCGAGCGGATCCGTATCAAGGGTGAGATCCGCACGTTGACGGCGCAGCAGCGCCTGTCGGGCTACGTCGTCGGCTTCCTGCCGATCGGCCTGGCCGGGTTCCTCTTCATCGCCGCCCCCGGGTTCATGGACCCGATGTTCTTCAATCCCCCGGGCATCGCCGGCCTGCCGGCCGGCGTGATCATCCTGTTGTTCGGCGGGATCATGATGTTCATCGGCTTCATGCTCATCCGGAAGATCGTGGATATCGAGGTCTAGCGATGAGCGACATGTTGCCCATCATCGTCGCGGCCCTCGCCGCGGGATCCATCCTGCTCATCGTCATCGGACTCGCGGGCGGCTCGAACGTCGACCCGGTCCAGGCCCGGCTCACCCAGCTCGGGACGATGCAGGCCAAGAACCTCGAGGAGCTCGAGCTCCAGCAGCCGTTCATCGAGCGGACGCTGCGCCCGCTCGTCGCTAGTCTTTCAGGCCGGATGTCACGAGCAGCGTCGTCGTCCTTCACCGAGCGGACGGAGAAGCGGCTGGCCCTTGCCGGCAATCCGGGCGACCTTCGGGTGGCGGACTGGCTCGGCGTCAAGGCGATCGGCGCGATCGTCGTCGGCGTGCTGTTCGCCTTCCTGTTCGGGGTGCTCGGCATCCTCGGCTTCCCGTTCCCGATCGGGTTCGCCCTTGGCATCCTCGGCGCGGTCCTCGGCTACATCCTGCCCGAGTTCTGGCTCGGCGGGCGCGTCAAGAAGCGCCAGAAGGCCATCCTCCTGATGATCCCGGACACGCTGGACCTCCTCACGATCTCCGTACGGGCTGGTCTCGGCTTCGACGCCGCCCTCGCCAAGGTCGTCGAGAAGCTCAAGGGTCCGCTGTCGGACGAGTTCCGACGAGCCCTCGCAGAGGTCCGCGTCGGCAAGGCGCGTCGCGATGCGCTGCGCGACATCGTGCCGCGCACCGAGGTCGGGCCGCTGACCAACTTCATCGGCGCGATCATCCAGGCCGAGCAGCTCGGCGTGTCGGTGTCGAAGGTCCTCCAGGTCCAGTCCGAACAGCTGCGCATCGAGCGCCGCCAGCGGGCAGAGGAACAGGCCGCGAAGGCACCGATCAAGATGCTCTTCCCGCTCGTCGGGTGCATCTTCCCCTCGCTGTTCATCGTCATCCTTGGCCCGGCGATCATCCTCATCGTCCAGAACCTGGGCGGCACCTAACCCCGCGCGGTGACGGCCGCCCGTAACCACACCCGATCGAGCGACCTCGCCAGTGATGTCGAGGTCGCCGACTCGTTGTGGGGCAAGTTCATGGGCCTCATGGGCCGTGGGCCCCTGCCGACCGGGGCTGGGCTATGGCTGCCAGACTCGAACGGGATCCACATGATGTTCATGCGCTTCCCCATCGACGCGGTCTTCGTCGGTCGACCCGACGAGCGTGGCGCTCGCCCGGTCGTCAGCGTGCATCGAGCACTGCGGACATGGACCGGGATGGTGCCGTTCGTGCGCGGGGCGCACGGGGTGCTGGAGCTGCCGGTCGGGGCGATCGATGCCTCAGCGACGCAGGTCGGAGACCTGATCCAGATCTCGTAGCGAGCCGGTCGGCGGCCCCGTGCCGCGGCGGCCGGACGGCCCCGTGGCCGGTCCGCGCTGGCCCCGGCGCGCGCGCCCGCGCGGCTCGTGCTTCTCGCTCAGTCCCACCAGGACTAGGAAACGGTCCGGATCGACCATCTGCTTCTCGTTCAGTCGTGGGAAGACTGACCGGCAAGCGATTCGGTGCGATCAGCGGGCATCGTCCCGATCCCTAGTCCTGTCAGGACTAGGCGGCACGTGCGCGCCACGGTCGCGGCGGATGAGGCCACCAACGATCGATCAGCAGCCGCTGCCTCGAACGGTTTCGCCCGACAGCAGCCACACCCCCGCGATCGCGCCCTCCGGTGCGCGGATCCAGCTTCGGATGGCGACCGCTCGTGCGGGCAGCGTCGTGTCGAATGTCGCCCGGTGCCGTTCGATCGTCCCTCGACTCTCGGTCGTCCCCGGTGCGACCACGATCCGCCCGACGACGAGCGCATCCCATCCGAGGTCACGTCGCGCCACGTCGGGCACGAGCCGCAGCTTGCGGCCGAGCGAGAGCAGCATCTCCTGGAGGTCCGTGAACCGCGATTTTACCTCTACGATCAGGAGCGTCCGCGTCGCGGCGTGCCAGGCAAGGATGTCGACCGAGCCGCGCTCTCCAAAGACGTTGAACGAGAACTCCACCACCGTCTCCCAGCCCGATGCTCGGAGCAGGCCGAGAACGACCTCGACGATCGCCGCATGCGCGCGGTCGATCAGTCGGTCCGCCCGACCGCCCTGGTAGCGCAGGTCGACCACGAGGTCGGCATCGAGGGCGGTCGCGATGCGGTCGAGCGTGGCGAGCTTCAGTCCGGGCGCGCGCCCGCGTTCCGCCCGGGAATACACCGACTGGCTGACACCCGCTCGCTCGGCGATGGCAGCCTGCGTCGCACCCGTCGCGCGCCGGATCGCTCGCATGACTCGACCCAGCCGACCCGGATCCATCCGGCAAGGATGCGCGGGGCCTCTTGCCTACGACTTGTCGCTGGGCGGGGGCTGCGTCCAGATGTTGGCGTCGATCTGGGTGGTGATCGCCCCGTCGGGCTCGATTTGCGGTTCCGACGTGATCGGGACCACTCCACGGTTCAGATCGACACGGCTGCTCACATCGCCCGACCCGCGGTGGCGTGAGCGGTCGCGTCGGTCGCCGGCGGCCACGATCGCGAAAACGCCGACGACGAGCAGGGCGATCCCGACGGGCAGTGTGACCACCTTGAGCACCATTAGCGCCAAGGCCACGATCACAACCGCAACGAGCACGATCGCCATGTGGCAAACATACGCCCCCGTCGAGTTCCTGATACGTCCCCGTCGAGTCTCTTCTTGCATCCTCCCCGACATGACGACCATCGTGTCCGCCGTGCGGGCGGCCGCCGGTCGGGCGATCGATATCGCTCTCCCGGCCTCGTGCGTCGGGTGCAGCGTCGAAGGTCCGGCGATATGCGGGGCCTGCGTCGGGGCGCTCGATGCGCGCCTCACGAGCCCCGCCGGGGTCCCGATCGGACTCCCCGGTGACCTGCCGGAGCCGCTCCTCCAGCTCGAGTGGGCTGCTCCGTTCCATGGCATGGCCCGCGCGGCGCTCCACGCCATCAAGTACGGCGGGGAGCAACGCCTCGCGGAGCCGCTCGGCCTCGCCGTCGCGCGGCGGTGGGCGGCCGTCGGCGTCGGGGCGGATCTCATCGCCCACGTGCCGGTCCATGCCGATCGCGCCCGCGAGCGCGGCTATGACCAGGCCGAGCTGATCGCACGCCACGCGGCTGCTGCTCTGGCACTGCCGCGCGCAGCCCTTCTCCGGCGCGCGCGCGCGACGATCGCCCAGTTCGACCTGGACCGACGCGACCGGGCACGCAACGTCCGCGATGCGTTCGTGCTCGATCCACGATCCACGCAAGACATCAGCGGCCGTTGGGTACTCCTCATCGACGATGTGGTCACGACCGGCGCGACCCTTGCGGCGTGTGCCACAGCCCTCCACGACGCAGGCGTGCTCGGCGTGTCGGCGATCACCGTGGCTCGCGAACGCTGACCGGGCGACCCGGACCCCGCGGCTATACTCGGACGACGACCCGATAGCCCGGAGGTGCGGCATGCGGACGATCGTGAAGGGCAAGAACGTCGAGGTCCCCGACCGAGTCCGCACCTACACGGAACGCAAGCTCCATCGTCTCGAGCGGCTGCTCGACGACCGGACGGACGCGATCGTCGAGTTCTCGAACGAGATGCACCGCAGTGCGTCCGATGCGCACATCGCCGAGGTCACGTTGGTCATCGACGGGCGCACGCTACGCAGCCACGCGGTCGGCATCAGCTATCAGGCGGCC
Organism: uncultured Chloroflexia bacterium; assembly: GCA_963831715.1. Lineage (GTDB taxonomy): Bacteria > Chloroflexota > Limnocylindria > Limnocylindrales > CSP1-4 > SPCO01. The sequence goes on from CAWHRB010000002.1 coordinate 766,396, forward strand.
CTCGATGAGGTCGTCGACAAGGTCGAGCGCCAGGCCGTCGACTACAAGGAGAAGCCGCGGCTCCGAGCCCGACCCGAGGAGGAGAAGCGGATCCTCCGCGACATCGCGGACGGGACGGCCGATCGAGGCCACGAGCGACGGATCGTCAAGACGAAGCGTTTCGCCATCGAGCCCATGTTCGAGGAGGACGCGGTCGCCGCGATGGAGGAGCTGGGTCACCGGTTCTACGTGTTCGTCAACGCCGAAACGGAGCGCGTCGCGATCCTGTATGCGCGCGACGATGGCGATCTCGGCGTGATCGAGCCCATCGTCGGCGGCGAGTACACCACGGGACACGACAAGAGCAACGGCCGGCGGCGCTGACCGCTGGATGTTGCCCGACGGTCGACGCCTCGGCGCGCACCTGCCGCTCGCGCCGGGGATGGTCAAGGCGATCGAGCGTGCGCACGCGATCGGGGCCAGCGCGATCCAGGTCTTCGCCGACAATCCCACCGCCTGGCGCCGACGGCGTGAGCCGTCGCCGAAGCTCGCGACGTTCCGGGAACGATCGGCCGAGCTCGATATCCGGCCGGTGGCGATCCACGCGTCGTACCTGGTCAACCTGCCGGGCCCGGACGACGTCACCTTCGAGCGCTCGGTGACGATGCTGGCCGCGGAGCTCGAGACCGCCCCGACCTTCGGAGCTCGGTTCGTCAACGTCCACGTCGGGTCGCATCGGGGGTCGGGCGTCGAGATCGGGGTCGCTCGGCTCGTCGAAGGCATCAAGCAGGTGCTCGCGCGCTCGCGCGGCCCGTCGGCAGCGACGACGATCGTCCTCGAGAACTCGGCGGGTGGTGGTGGTGGCCTCGGTACGAACCTCGGCGAACTCAGCGCGATCGCGGACGGCCTCGATCGACAGGGCATCGAGCGCGGGCGCGTCGCGTTCTGCATCGATCTCGCCCACGCCTGGGGCGCAGGCATCGACGTCGGCGATCCGACGGTCGTGGATGGGTTCCTCGCCGGCTTCGATCGGCGCATCGGCCTCGATCGGCTGGCCCTGGTCCACCTCAATGACACACGCTCGGCATTCGCGTCGCGCACGGACCGGCATGAGCACCTCGGGGCGGGTCGGATCCCGGTGGCGGGGCTCCAGCACGTGCTGCGCCACCCGTCGCTGCGGCATGCGACATACATCCTCGAGACGCCCGGGATGGATACGGGCTACGACGCGGTCAACATGGAACGCGCACGCCAGCTATGGGCCGGTGAGGAGCTTCCGGCGCTTCCGGACGCCGCATTCAAGCTGACCGGGAGCGCCCGCGGGCGGATGGGGACCGGATGAGGTCCGAACGGCAGGCGACGCTCGATCGCGTCGCCCTCCCCGGGCTCCTCCTGCTGGCCGCACTGCTCCGCCTCCCCGACCTGGCGACGCGCGGCACATGGGACGGGGATCAGGGACACGACATGCTCGTGCTGCGGACGCTGGTGAGGGACGGGGTCGTGCCACTCCTTGGCCCACCGACCTCGATCGGCGATGTCCACCACGGCGCCTGGTACTACTACCTCCTGTCGCCGGCGGCGGCTTTGACGGGCGGCGATTCGCCGCTGGCGGTGGTGACGCTGATCGCCCTTGCCGGGATCGCGGCGGTGGGGGTGGTGTGGTGGCTGGCACGCTCGATCGGCGGTCCGGTCGCGGGTGCTGTGGCGGGCTTGGTGATGGCGACGTCGGCGGCGGCCGTCGATGAATCGATCTTCATCTGGAACCCGAATCTCATCGCCCTCTCGAGCGCCGTTGCGCTGGCGGCCGCCTGGCGTGCGTGGGCGGGCGGCGATCGACGCTGGTGGATGGTCGCTGCGGCCGGGACGGCGGTCACCATGCAGTGTCACGTCCTGGGTGTCGCGCTGCTCCCGATCATCGGCGTCCCGTTCCTGCTCGATTGGCGTCGTCGGCCGCTCGGTGCGGTACCCCTTGGTGTCCTGGCGATCTTCGTGGCGGCGTACCTGCCGCTCGCGCTCAACGAGCTGACCACGGGCTTCTCGGAAGTCCGCGCCGCGACGGACTACCTGGCGTCGGGCCGGACGGAGACCGAGGCAGCGATCCCGATCCGGTTCGGCATCATCGCGTTGCGCGTCGCCGGCTGGCCGCTCACAGGACTCCTCACCGATGGGTTCCTCGCCGGCGCGGCGGCGACCGTCGGCGTCATCGGGATCGTCGTCTGGCGGTGGCGCTCGACCGATGTCTCGGAGCGCTTCGTGGTCCGCTGGTTCGGCCTCGGACTGCTCTGGTCCGTCGCGTTCCTGACGATCGCCGCGCCGAGCCTGTCGACGGTGGTGCGGGGCCTGCCGAACGACCACTACCACGCATTCGCCGACCCGATGGTGTTCGTGCTCGTGGGGCTTGGCGTGGCGGCCCTGGTCCGCCAGCTTCGCGCGCCGCTCGGCTGGGCGGCGGCCGGCGCAGCGGTGATCGCCCTAGTCGCCTGGAACGTGACCCACCTGCCACCTGCCGTCCATCCGGATGGCGGCTTCCCGGCGGGCGATCTCGCGGCCATGCGGGTCGATCGGGCGCTGACCGAGGCCGGCATCGATCCTGCCGGCGTGGTCGAGGTGCGCTCGCTGCCGGCCTTCAAGTCGCCCGAGGCGATGGTCTACCCCCTGGCGCGCAACGGACGACCGTACGTGACGATGCTGCCCGGTGGCACGCCTGCGCTCGGATCGGTCGGCCCGTCCAGTGAGATCGTCGGCGTGACCATGCTCTGCGACCAGCTCTTCCGGGACGCCATCGGCGCCGACTGCGGCGGGCCCGCAGAGGATGCACTCGTGCAAGATCAGGGTCTGCTGGCGGGAGCGCTCCTGGACCGCTTCGAGGCGGCACCGGGCCGGTGGGTGTCGGTCTACGCCGCGGCTGACTGACCGACGATCCGCGCCGGACATGCGAACGCCGGCGCCCCAGACGCCGGCGTTCGCTGTCCCCGAGACCCGGACGGTGGAGGGCGATCCGGGTCGTGCCCTGGAATTCTCTAGAAGCGGCCGGGATTCCGGCCAGAGCCTCGTGTCACGGATCGGACGGTGCTGACGGCGGTCACCCCGACCTGACCGGTCGGGCCAAGGCCGCCGACCCGGGCTGACATCGGGCGACCGCCCATCGCCGAGCCCATGGGCCGATCTGATCGTTCGCTGCGCTCGTTCGAGCTGGTGCCGGTGGAACCGCCACCCGGGAATGCACGGCCGAAGCGGCGCATGCGCACCGCCAGGTAGTACTCCATGATCTGGCGGACCTGGGGCTCGGAGAGCAGGTCGTCCGCACGAAGCGCGTATTCGACGCGAGCCGTGGGGTTCGTGGCCCCTGCGGCAACGAGACCGAGGTATTGGGGGGTATCGGCGTCGTCGCGCAATTCGCGCAGACCGCGGGCAAGCTTGGTCGCCGTCCCGAGGGACGGCATCCGGTCACCCCGGATCAATCGCGAGATCGTCGAGTGATCGACCCCGGACTGTTGTGCCAGCTGCCGTTGCGACATCTTCTTGGCCTTGAGCTGAGCTCGTAGCCACTCGTTGAACGCTCGGCCGTTCTGTGTGGTCATGCTGCCTGGGCGCTCCTACGGGCGTGCCGCGTGCGGTCGAACCCCGCCTGTCCGGTGCCTCGATGCCTCGATGATGCTGAGGGCGCCCTCGTGCCTGTATCACCCGTTGGTACGGGTGGAACGTGCAGCCACGCACCGTAGGAGCGGAAGGGAGTGGTAGGGTCGACCCGGGTGCGATGGGGTCGTACGGCAACCATCGGGTAGGACCAAAGTACCCCGCCTGTCGAACGGCCTGTTCGAAGACCGCCTGAAGGGGTGCGTGGACGGCTCCTCGAACGCTCGCTTCTGGGCATCAGGCTGGGCCGACGCGCGGCACGGGTCACGCCGGCGTGGATGCTCGGGAGGCGGCCTCGGCCTGGTCGATCCGACCCAGACCGCGTGGCTTGGACGACAACAGGTAGGCGATCGAGCCGAACACGATGACCGAGAACACGCTGATGACCCGGTCGAGCAGCGCGATCGCGGTCGCCTCGGGCAGCGGCACCCCGTACCCGACGTGCAGCACGCCGACGACACCCGCCTCGACGATGCCGAGTCCGGCCGGGCTCAGCGGCACGGCCGTGAGCAGGGAGCCGATGAGCGCCACGAAAATGGCACCCGACAATCCGAGCGACACGTCGTCGAAGCCGAGGGCGTGGATGACGAAGAACAACCGGAGACCCTCCGTCATCCAGATCAGCACGGTCAGCACGCCGAGCTTGGGCAGATGACGCGTGACGAGGGCCCCGAACACGCCTTCCTCGAACCGGTCGTACAGCTCGAGGATCTGGTGGGGCAGGGGCAGGGCGACGATGATCTGACGACCGAAATTGCGCATCGTCAGCAGCGCGAATGCGAGGACGGCGACGACGACCACGCCGATGCCGAACACGATCTGGATGGCCGGCGGGAGGCCGCTCCGGAAGCTCCAGTAGCCGGCGGCCAGCCCGAGGGTGGCGATCGCGAACAGGTCGAGGATCCGTTCGATGAACACCGTGCCGAGCGTCCGCGACATCGAGGCGGTGCTGTTGATCTTCAACAGGTACGCCCGGTAGACGTCGCCGAGCTTGGCCGGCACGACGCAGTTCACGAGCCACGACAGGAAGATGATCTCGGTCGAGTCCTTGGTCGAGATCCGTACCCCGGTGCCGCGCAGGAGCGTGGCCCAGCGAAGGCCCCGCAGCGGGAACCCGGCATAGAACACGAGCACCGCCGCGAGCACCAGCCAGCCGTTCGCGGCCAGGATCAGGCTCGGGACCTTCGAGAGCTGCCCGCCATTGAGCATGACGAAGGCCGAGATCACGACGACCGGGACGGCGATCGACAGGATCGTCCGCGGCTGGCGCAGCCGGCGTCCGATCGACATCCCCTGTGCGGCGAGCTCGGCTTCGGTGGTCGGGGAAGCGGTGTCGGGACCGGGTCGCGCCGCCGCGGTCACACCGCCGGCGACGGCGGTCCTGGGATCGATCGCGGGGGTGGCCTCCATCGGGCCCGACAGTACGGTTTCGTCGGTCCCACCAGCCATCGGTCGATGGTCCTGCCGCGGGTCGGTCATGCTCCGACGGGGGGCCGGTCTCCGACCGTTGCCCCGAGCTCGTTGGACCCCCTTGGCGAGCGGCGTCCAGAGCCTGACCGCGTAGCTCGCGCGGCCCGTGACCAAGGCAGCGGTCGGGAGCGCGGCGAGCAATCCGGCGGGGGTCGACGGGTCGCCGTCGAGGACGGTGTACGCCACCCCGACCTCGAGGATGGTGTGCGCGTCCGACACGGCGACGCCAGGCTGGTCATGCTCGCGCGCGGCCGCGGCGGCCTGCTCGTTCCCGCTCCCCAGCAGCCGCGCGTTGTGGACCTCGATCCAGTCGACCAGCGGGATCAGCGAGAGCAGGGCGGCGTCGCGCAGCAGCGAGCCCCGCAGCCTGTCGAATGGATGGGGCATGCCGACGAGGCCGCCCTGGGCGCGCACCGCCGAGATGGCGTCGGCGGCCGACAGGTCGGAGTCGATGGGTCGCTCGATGAAGACGGCGATCAGGTCGCCTGCCCGAGTCCGGACCTCCTGACCGACGATCACGCTGAGGCCGTCGGGTGCCGCGTCCCGAGCACGCAGGGCGCCGTCGATCCGATCGTGGTCGGTGATCGCGAGATGGGTCAGCCCGCGATCCGACGCGGCGCGGACGACCTTGGCAGGATCCGAGAGGCTGTCGAACGACGCCGACGTGTGGCAATGGAGGTCGACGAAGGACTTGGTGCTGGCACCCTGAGCGTTCATGCTGCTGTTCGCCCTCCGAGGTCCGAGGCGGAGCTCACGGAGGGCGTCAGCCCGAAGTCGTGCGCCATCGGCCCGAGGATCAGATCTGCTGCACCAGGGACTTCTTGAAGAAGTCGAAGTGCTCCAGGGCGATACCCGTCCCGAGCGCGACGCAGTCGAGCGAGTTCTCGGCCACGTGGCAGGGGACCCCGGTCACCTGGGTGAGTAGCTTGTCGATGTTGCGCAGCAGCGCCCCACCACCGGACATGACCATGCCCTTGTCGATGATGTCCGACGACAGCTCGGGCGGCGTCTGCTCGAGGACGGAGCGGACTGCCGCCACCAGTTGCTGGAGGGGCTGCTCGATCGCCTCCATCACCTCGGATGATGTGATGGGGATCGTGCGCGGCAGGCCGGCGATCAGGTCGCGACCGCGAACCTCCATCGTCAGCTCGCGCTCGAGCGGGAGCGCGGTACCGATCTGCATCTTGACCTCTTCGGCCGTCCGCTCGCCGATCATGAGGTTGTACTTCTTGCGGATGTAGGTCGCGATCGCCTCGTCGAACTTGTTGCCCCCGACCCGCAGCGAATGCGAGACGACGATGCCGCCGAGGGCGATGACGGCGATCTCGCTGGTCCCCCCGCCGATGTCGATGATCATGTTCCCCGACGGACCGCTGATCGGGACGTTGGCGCCGATGGCCGCCGCGAGGGGCTCCTCGATCAGGTAGGCGTCCTTGGCGCCGGCCTTGAGCGCCGCGTCGCGGACCGCACGCTTCTCGACAGACGTGACGCCGGCGGGCACGCTGATCATCACCTCGGGCCGGTTGAACCCGATCCGCCCGCGGGTCGCCTTGGCGATGAAGAACCGGAGCATCGCCTCGGTGATGACGTAGTCGGCGATGACGCCGTCCTTCATCGGCCGGATGGCCTGGATGTTGCCGGGTGTGCGGCCGATCATCTCGCGCGCCTCCTCGCCGACCGCCACGATCCGGTTGTCATCGGACACGGCCACGACCGAGGGTTCGGTGATGACGATGCCTTTGCCCTTGACATACACGAGCACGTTGGCCGTGCCGAGGTCGATGCCGATCTTCATGAGGAGGTGGTGCCGTTCCCTTCCGCGAGGCGCTCGATCCTGGCCCCGAGTTCCAGGAACTTCCCTTCGATGTTCTCATAGCCCCGGTGAACGTGGTGAGCACCGTGGATGGTCGTCTCCCCATCGGCCGCGAGCGCGGCAAGGATGAGCGACGCCCCAGCGCGCAGATCGCCGATCTCGACCTCGGCGCCGTGGAGCGGCGCGCGACCCGTGATGACCGCGTGATGGGCATCCAGGAGGTCGACCTCGGCACCCATCCGTCGAAGCTCCGACATCCAGTCGAGCCGGTCCTCGAAGATGGTCTCGTGGACCCGGGATGTGCCCCGCGCCTGCGACAGCAGGACCGAGGTCGGCGGCTGTAGGTCGGTCGCGAGTCCCGGGTACGCACCCGTCTCGATGTCGACCGCTCGGAAACCGGGTTCGCCCAGTGCCGACCCATCGATCTCGATCGTGTCGATCCCACAGGTGACATCGACGCCGGCCTTCGTGACGGCATCGACGAACGTGCCGAGGTGATCGCAGGGCGCACCCGTGAGCGTGATCCGGCCGCCGGTCACGGCGCCGGCGATCACGAACGTGCCGGCTTCGATCCGGTCGGGGATGACCCGGTGGTTCGCACCGCGAAGACGTCGCTTGCCCTCGACCTCGATGGTGTCGGGGTCCGTCCGGGCGATCTCGGCGCCCATCTTCTGGAGGAAGGCGATCAGGTCGTCGACCTCCGGCTCCTGTGCGGCCGGCCGGATCGTCGTGTGCCCGTCGGCGAGCGTCGCTGCGAGCATCGCGTTCTCGGTCCCCATCACCGACACGAACGGGAAGCGGACCTCCGCGCCGCGCAGTCGACCCGGCGCCGTCGCGAAGTAGTAGCCGTTGCGGTAGTCGATCTCGGCGCCCAGGGCGCGCATCGCGTCGACGTGCAGGTTCACCGGTCTGCGCCCGATGCGGTCGCCGCCCGGGTTGCTGATGATCACCCGGCCGAAACGCGCCAGCAGCGGGCCGAGGAGCATGAACGAGGCGCGCATCTTGGCCGCGGCCTCGAGCGGCACGAACTGCCACTCGACGTCGCCCGCCGCGACCTCGTAGGTGTTCTCCTCGGGATGATCGACCACGACGCCGAGCTCGGTGAGCGTCTGCGCCATGACCCGGACATCCTCGATCTCGGGCACGTTGGCGATTCGGCAGCGTTCGCCGGTCAGCGTCGCCGCGGCAAGCATCTTCAGCGCGGCGTTCTTGGCGCCGCTGATCGCGACCGAGCCGGACAACGGCCGGCCGCCCTCGATGCGGAAGACCTCCCGCGTCACAGGCTCAGGCACGTACTCCCAATGGAACGGCCGCGCGTCAGCCACAGGAACTGCCCCGATCGCCGCGAGGTCGCCCCGGGGAACTGCCAAGATCGCCGCGAGGTCGGCTCCTACTGCCCTGATCGCCGCGAGGTCGGTTCATGCCAAGGCGCCCGCGAGCACGGGAGCGAGCGCACCCCGAGGTGCGTGAGCGACCGCGCGCAGCGGGCAACGCCGGCAGGGGCCGGCATCGCGGCGATCCGACCTGACCGCCACTATCTAGCCTCGATGACGGGAGCCTTCGCGGTGACGACGCTCTGCAACCCGGATCCGAAGGAGCGCCTGCTGGAGGGCGGCCCGGGCAGCCGCCAGGTCGGCACCCTCGTGGTAGCCCGATTCCAGGGCTCGCTCGGCCTCGCGTCGAGCCTCCTGCGCCTTCTCGAGGTCGATCTCGCTGGCCATATCGGCCGTCTCGGCGAGGACGACGACCTTGTCCGGTCGGACCTGCAGGAATCCGCCGACGATGGCGAAGGATTCCTCCACGCCCCCCTTGCGGAAACGCAGCTCGCCGACACCGAGGGTCGAGACGAGCGGCGCGTGGTTGGGCAGCACGCCGAGCTCACCCTCGGAGCCGGGCACCTGGACCGAGTCGACGGTGTCCGAGTAGACCTGCCGCTCGGGGGTGACGATCTCGAGCTGGAGCGGCATCAGGCCGACAACCTCTCGGCGTTCTTGCGGACATCCTCGACGGTGCCCGCCAGGAAGAATGCCTGCTCCGGAAGCGTGTCGGTCTTGCCCTCGAGGATCTCCTTGAACGACGCGACCGTGTCCTTGATCGACACGTACGCCCCCGGGCGACCCGTGAACACTTCCGCGACGAAGAACGGCTGGCTGGCGAAACGCTGCAGCCGGCGGGCACGGGCGACCGTGGACTTGTCGTCCTCGGAGAGCTCGTCGATGCCGAGGATCGCGATGATGTCCTGAAGGTCGCGGTAGCGCTGCAGGACGCGCTTTGTCTCCTGGGCGACGTCGTAGTGCTCCTGCCCGACGACGAGCGGGTCGAGCACCCGCGATGTCGAGGTCAGCGGGTCGACGGCCGGGTAGATACCGAGCTCGGCGATGCTGCGCTCGAGGCGGATGGTCGAGTCGAGGTGGGCGAAGGTCGTCGCCGGCGCCGGGTCCGTGTAGTCGTCGGCCGGGACGAAGACCGCCTGGAGCGATGTGATCGAGCCGTTCTTGGTCGAGGTGATCCGCTCCTGGAGGCCGGCCATCTCGGTGGCGAGGTTGGGCTGGTAGCCCACGGCAGACGGCATGCGGCCGAGCAGGGCCGAGACCTCGGATCCGGCCTGGGTGAACCGGAAGATGTTGTCGATGAACAGGAGGACGTCGCGTCCTTCCTCGTCGCGGAAGTACTCGGCCATGGTCAGGCCCGTCAGGGCGACGCGCTGGCGGGCGCCGGGCGGCTCGTTCATCTGGCCGAAGGCGAAGGCCGTCTTGGCCAGGACGCCCGATTCGGTCATCTCGGCGATCAGGTCGTTGCCCTCGCGGCTGCGCTCGCCGACACCGGCAAAGACGGAGTAGCCGGCGTGCTCCTGGGCGACGTTCCGGATCAGCTCCTGGATGATGACGGTCTTGCCGACGCCGGCCCCACCGAAGATGCCGATCTTGCCGCCCTTCTTGAACGGGCAGATGAGGTCGATGATCTTGAGGCCGGTCTCGAAGACCTCGACCTCGGTTGACTGCTCATCGAACGCGGGCGCCTGGCGGTGGATCGGAAGGTGGACCGTGGCATCGACGGCGCCCTTGTTGTCGATCGCTCGCCCGAGGACATCGAACACCCGACCGAGCGTCGCCTCTCCGACCGGCACCGTGATCGGGGCACCGGTGTCGCGCACGGGGACACCCCGGGCGAGACCGTCCGTGGTGGTCATCGCGACCGAACGGACCCAGTTGTTGCCGAGATGCTGCTGGACCTCACAGACGAGCGAATCCTGGCCCTCGCGCTCGATCTCGACGGCGTTGTAGATGGACGGCAGCTGGCCTGCCGGGAACTCGATATCGACGACGGGTCCGGTGATCTGGATGACCCGACCGGTCGCGGTCGGTGCGGCGGTGGCCATGGGTGGGATGCCTCCTGGGTCGGTGGTAGCGCGTCAGCGGGCGTTGGCGCCCGATGCGATCTCGATCATCTCGCGGGTGATGTTGGATTGGCGGACCTTGTTGTACGAGAGCGTCAGGTCCTCGATGAGCTCCTCGGCGTTCTCGGTGGCGTTCTTCATCGCGACCATGCGACTCGATTCCTCGCTTGCCTTCGCCTCGAGGACGGCCTGGAACAGGCGGGTCGCCACGTAGCGCGGGAGCAGCGCCCGCAGGACGGTCGCGGCATCCGGCTCGAAGATGAACTGGTTGCCGGGGATCCCCTCGGTGTCATCCGACGGCTCGATCGGGAGGAGCCGATCGAGATCCGGCTTCTGGGTGAGAGTCGAAACGAACCGGCTGTAGATGACATCGACACGACTGACCTTGCCTTCGAGGAAGTCGTCGGTGATGAGCCGCGCCAGGGGGATCACGTCGGCGAAGGACGGGCGATCGCCGAAGCCCGGGAAATGGGCCTCGAGCGGCACGCCGGCGCGGCGCATCGCGTCACGGCCCTTGCGCCCGACCGTGACGACCGTGAGGTCGCCGGATCGTTCGGTGATCTCGCGCGCCGCGAAGCGGATCGCGTTGGTGTTCAACGGGCCGGCAAGTCCGCGGTCCGTCGTGACCAGGACGATCAGGCGCTTGCCGCCTTCACGCTCAGCGAGCAACGGATGGTCCTCGCCGCTCAGCACGGTCGCGAGGTCGGCCAGGACCTCGTCGATGACGTCGCTGTAGGGTCGGGCCGCGAGCGTCGAGTCCTGGGCCCGCTTCAGCTTCGAGGCGGCAACGAACTGCATGGCCCGGGTGATCTGCTTGATGTTCTTGACCGCCCCGATCCGCCGCCGAATGTCGCGTTGAGATGCCATTGGACGTCAGCAGCCGCCCTGCGTGTCAGTGCGGCCGCACGCCGTATTCACTTCTCAGCGGGGTCCGTTGCGGCGGGCTCGGCCTCGTCCGTTGCCGCTGGCTGGGCGTCATCCGGGTCGGCGACGGCGTCCGGGTTGACGGCGTCAGCCGCGGCCGCGGTCGGGGCCGGTGTGGACGAGATCGACGCCGGGGGCGGCGGGGCCTCCTCCTTCGGTGGCGCGGGCTTGGCCGCATCCATCCCGAAGGCTTCGACGCGGAAGCGCTCGATCGCGTCGTCGAGACCGGCCGAGATCTCGTCGGTCAGCGCGTTCGTCTCGCCGAGCTCGTTGAGGATCTCGGGCCGCTCGGTCTCGAGGAAGCGATAGAACTGGCTCTCGAACTCCTTGACCTTCGGGGTCGGCACGTCGTCGAGCTTGCCCGTCGTCGCGACGTACAGGATCGCCACCTGCCGCTCGACGGGGAGCGGCTGGTACTGCGGCTGCTTGACGATCTCGGACAGCTTCTCGCCGCGTGTCAGCTGGTCGCGTGTGGCCTTGTCGAGGTCGGACGCGAACTGGGCGAAGGCTGCCAACGCGCGGTATTGGGCGAGGTCGAGCTTGAGCGGCGCCGCGACGCTCTTCATCGCCTTGGTCTGTGCCGCGGAACCGACGCGCGAGACCGAGATGCCGATGTTGAGCGCCGGCCGCTGGCCCGCGTTGAACAGGTCTGTCTCGAGGAAGATCTGGCCGTCGGTGATCGAGATCACGTTGGTCGGGATGTAGGCGGACACGTCGCCGGCCTGCGTCTCGATGATCGGCAGGGCCGTGAGCGACCCGCCCCCGTTGTCGTCATTGAGGCGCGCCGCTCGTTCGAGCAGGCGGCTGTGCAAATAGAAGACGTCGCCCGGGTATGCTTCCCGGCCCGGCGGTCGCCGCAGGAGCAGCGCCATCTCGCGATATGCCCATGCGTGCTTCGAGAGATCGTCGTACACGCACAGGGCGTCCTTGACCAGCCCCTGGCCCTCGACCTCGACCCCGTTCTCCATGACCTCTTCACCCATGGCGACCCCGGAATACGGGGCGAGGTACTGGAGCGGTGCCGGGTCCTCGGCACCGGCCACGACGACGATCGTGTGCGCCAGCGCGCCGTGCTCCTCGAGCACGGCGACGGTGTTGGCGACCGTCGAGAGCTTCTGGCCGATGGCGACGTAGATGCAGACGAGGTTCTTGCCCTTCTGGTTGATGATCGTGTCGATCGCGATCGCGGTCTTACCGGTCTGGCGGTCGCCGATGATCAGCTCGCGCTGGCCGCGGCCGATGGGGATCAGCGCGTCGATGGCCTTGATGCCGGTCTGGACCGGCGTGTCGACGGACTTGCGGACGATGACACCAGGGGCGATGCGCTCGACCGGGCGGGTGGACGTGGCCTCGATCGGGCCCTTGTCGTCGAGCGGGCGGCCCAGCGGGTCGACGACCCGACCGAGCAACGCCGCACCGACCGGGACCTCCACGACACGACCGGTGGTCTTGACCGTGTCGCCTTCCTTGATCGATTCGGCCTCGCCGAGGATGACCGCGCCGACCGTCTCCTCCTCGAGGTTGAGCGCCAGGCCCACGACCCCGTTCGGGAACTCGAGCATCTCGGACGCCAGCGCGCCGTCGAGCCCGTAGATCTGGGCGATGCCGTCACCGACCTCGACGACGGTGCCGACGCTGCGCGTCTCGACGTCGGCGTCGAACGAATCGATCGCGGACTTGATGATGCTGGTGATCTCGTCGGAACGGATGGCCATGTGCGGATCTCCTAGAGGGCGCCCGAGATGAGCTGATTCCGCAATCGCTCGAGGCGACCCCGGACGCTCCCATCGATCATGCGGTCGCCGACCCGCACGATGAGGCCGCCCAGCAGGCTGGCGTCGACCTCGACGTCGAGGGCGATACGGCCGCCGGTGGACTGTTCAAGCCGAGCGGTCAACTCCCGGACCTCATCCGGGGTGAGCTCGATCGCGGACGTCGCGGTGGCGTGGGTGATGCCCTGGCGCTGGTCGTCGAGGCGGCGGAATTCGGCCGCGACGCGGGGCAGTTCCTCGATCCGGCCTCGGCGGAGGAGCAGCCGGATGAGGTTCAGGACCGGGTCGGCCACGCGGTCGCCGAGCATGTCGGCGAGCGCAGCAGCACGACGCTCAACTGGGATCGCCGGGTTGGCGAGCACCGCGAGCGCCCGCGGATCGCCCGCAACGGTGGCGGCGAGGTCGAGCTCGGTCCGCCACTGCTCGAGGGTGTCGTCACGCATGGCGACCTGGAAGGCCGCTTCGGCGTAGCGTCGCGCTGCAGAGTCCCGGCGAGCCATCAGTTCTTCGAGTCGAGGTCGGGCGTGGACGCCAGGAACTCCTGGACGAGCCTGCGCTGGCGATCGCCGGTCAACGACTCACCGACGACGCGACTCGCGGCCGCCAGTGCGAGGTCGGCGACCTCACCCCGGAGCTCGGCGATCGCCCGCTGCTTCTCGGCCTCGATGTCGCCCATCGCGCGCTCGCGCATCCGCTCGAGCTCCCCCCTCGTGGCCGCGATGTCGGCCTCGCGCGTCTCCTGGGCCACGCGCTGGGCGCGAGCCAGGATCTCGGTCGACTCCTTGCGGGCTTCGGCGAGCGTCGCGATCCGCTCCGCCTCGGCATTCTCGCGGTCCTTTCGGGCCTGCTCGGCGTCCTTGAGACCCTGCTCGATCCGCTCGCGCCGGTCGTCGAGCATCTTCGAGACGGGCTTGAACGCGAAGGTCCAGATGATCACGAAGAAGACGATGAAGTTCAGCGCGCCGACGATCACCCAGAACAGGTTGACCTGGAATGGCGCGGTCGCACCTTCCTCCGCGGTCAGCTGAGCGGCCGCGCGACCGATGTCGGACGCGACGGCGAGGACATCCACGATGGTCTCTCCCTGCCGGAAGGGCTAAGCGGGCTGGATGAAGATCGCCAGCAGGCCGACCACGATGGCGAGCACGCCGAGACCCTCGGCGAACGCCGCGAGGATGATCGCGATGCCGCGGATCTGGCCGGCGGCGTCAGGGTTGCGACCGATCGCCTGGGCGGAGAGGCCGCCGATGATGCCGACCCCGATCCCGGGTCCGATCACCCCGAGGGCGGCGAGTCCGGCGCCGAAGTACTCCATGTCGTGACTTCCTCCTACTGCCCGGCACTGTCGGCCGGGAACGATGTTGGGACCGTTGGTGGTGGTGGGCCTTTCAGTGGGCCGGCTGGAGCTGCTGCGGCTCGCCGTCGATGGCGTCGATCGCCTCCTCGGTGACGTGATCCTCCTCGTGCTCGTGGCTCTCGATGGCGAGGGTGATGAAGATCAGCGTCAGGACAGAGAAGATCAAGCGCCTGGATGGCGTTGAGCATGACCTCCAGCCCGAGCAGCGCCACGGGGATGAACGCGATGGTCAGGGCGGTGATCACGCCGAGCGCGACCTCGCCGCCGTAGATGTTGCCGAAGAGTCGCATCGACAGGGTGACAGGCTTGACGAACTCGAGCATCAGCTCGACGAGACCGACGAAGAGGGCGATGACCCCCGCCCCGATGCCGTTGCGGAACTCGGAGAGCGGGAAGAACTTGCCGAGGTAACCGCGCACGCCGAGTCGGCGGAAGCCCTGGAACTCGAAGTAGATGAAGCTCACGAGCGCCAACCCGATCGTGATGTTCACGTCGCTCGTCGGGGCACGGAGCTGCGGGATGCGGCCGACCGGCGGCACCAGGCCGCTCCAGTTCGAGAACAGGATCAGGATGAAGAAGGCGATGAAGAGCGGGACGTAGGGACGGGCGGCCGGCCCGGCGATGCTGACCCCGAAGTCGCCCAACGACTCGTACAGGAACTCGAACGCGTTCTGCGCCTTGCCCGGCAGGAGCTGGCGGCCGCGGGTCATCAGGATGACCACGACGAGCACGATGGCCATGACGATCCACATGGTGAGGATCGTGGAACTGATGCTCGGCGTGAACGTCACGAGTTCATCGGCCGGGGCCTGCGGGCCGATGACGGCGTGCGGCGCGGGGAGCTCGAGGGTGCCGTTGATGAAGCAGACCGGGAATGCGCACGGGTCTCCCGGCGCTCCGCCATGCGGGTCGAAGGGCGGGACGAGGATGAACGCGGCGATGTTCCCGATGATCACGAGACCGATCAACAGGAACCAACGCGAGGACAGCCCGCGCCGGCGCGGCGTCGGTTGTGCCTCAGGGTCCGGGGGAACGACCCGCTCGCTGGACAAGACTCCTCCGCTCCACACACAGGAGCGCGGCGTTCCGCCGCGCTCGCTTCCTGTCTCCGGTCGGCCGGACCGACCTCATTCTGTCGACTCGAGGAACCTCATGATCAGTCTGTAGATCGTCAGCGCGCCTGCTCCAGCACCGACGAGGAAGCCGACGAGGACGAAGATCGGGATGGTCCCGAGTCGTGTGTCGGCCCAGTAGCCGATCCCCACGCCGACCAGCGTCGTCACCAGGAGTGTGAGGCCGATCTCCGAGAACAGGATGGCGTAGGCCCCGCCACGGCCGGGCTCGATCATGGACGACCTGTCAAGGCAGCGGCAGTGTAGCAGCTGCGCGCCGCGGGCTGCCGGCGACGGTCAGGTCGGGACGGCCTCGACGGAGACCGACGGACTCGGTGACGGCGACGGGCTCGCGATGGCCGGGACGCCGGTGGCCGACAGGACGCCCGAACGTTCGCGCGGCCAGATCCCGACGACGATCCCCAGCACGACGGCCAGGCCCAGACCGGCGGCGAGCAGCTCGACCGAGACCGTGGAGCGGCGCGGGGGGACGGCCGGTGCCGCGACCGGTACGGGTGCCCCGGCGACGACGATCCGCTTGGGCGCCGTCGCGACCGGCGGCCCAGCGCGGTCCCGGCGAAGCGCTTCGGCCCTCGCCGCGGCCGCCCGCTCGTCGATGATCTGCCGCTCCTCGCGGGTGAGCGTGGAGACGCCCAGCCATGATCGAAGGGAATGGGCCGCGACCGATCGATCGATGACGTCGAGCGCGGGGCCGAATGGTCCGCGTCGGTCCGCGTCGGCGACACGGTAACGGCCGGCCTTGCGGTCGGCGTAGGTGCCCGTGCGTTGGGCGACCGTGGACGCCACGAGCAGGGCCGCGATGGCGATGAAGATGACGACAGGTGGATCGATGCGCATCGCCCGGCGGATGCTAGCACCGGCCCGTACTGTCGCAGACCCCTCCGGACCACACGTGTTGCGTGCGCGCCACGCGGGGCGAAGTGTGCGCACCGGTCAGTGCGCCTGCTCGTCCCCCGTTGCGTCTTGCTTCGCGTCGGCCTGCCCGTTCCGCCTCTCGTACGATTCCGCTTCGAGCTCCTCGGGTCGGTCGAAGGCGCCCCGCGTCGGGCCGAACAGGACGAGGCCGGCCACGATGAACAGGCTGAGGAACGCGTAGGCCTGCGTGACCTCCTGCACGAGCAAAGCCAGGATTCCCAGGCCCGCGCAAACCGCGTAGATGAACAGCACCGTGTTCCGATGCGACAGCCCGAGATCGAGCAGCCGGTGATGGATGTGGGACCGATCGGGCGTGAACGGCGAGCGACGCTGTGACAGCCGACCGACGATGATCCAGAACGTATCGATGATCGGCACGCCGAGGACCAGCAACGCGACCGCCACCTTCGCATTCCCGAGGATCGAGAGGACCGCCAGCGTGTACCCGACGAACTGGACGCCGGTCGTACCGCTGAAGATCTTGGCCGGGTAGAAGTTCCAGCGCAGGAACCCGAGGAGGGCGCCGGCCAGCGCGAAGCACAGGACGGCGATGAGCGGCTGACTCACCTGCGTGGTGAGGCTGATGACGCCCAGCGTGACCGAGGCGATCAAGGCGACGCCGGTGCTCAGCCCGTCCAGACCGTCGATCCAGTTGATGCTGTTGATCATCCCGACGATCCAGAACACCGTGACGCCGGTCGCGAAGGGCTCCACGAAGCGGATCACGCCGGGACCGAAGGGATTGTTGACGAGGACGATGCCGATCCCCAGCGCCGATGCCCCCAGCGCGAGCAGGACCTGACCGAGGAGCTGCCACCGCGCGCGCAGGTCGTACAGGTCGTCCAATGCACCGATCAGAGCGGCGACCGCACCGCCCGCGAACAGCGCCACGAGGTCGCCGAGCGCGATGTTCAGCGGCGTCGGCACCCAGCCCGCCATCTCGTTCAGGAACGCGAAGGGGACCGCCACGACCAGGAACGCGACCGCGATCGCGACCCCGCCGGCGCGTGGCACCGGGCGGATGTTGACGCGACGCGCGTTCGGGCGGTCGACGATCCCGTGGCGACGGACGGTCCGGCGCACGACCGGCGTGAGCAGCAGCGCGATCGTCGCGGTCAGCAGGAAGACCACGACGATCGGGCCGAGGCTGTCCACGGCCCCTTCGATGAATGTCACGTCGGCGTCGCGACGGTCCGCGGCGCGGTGTGCCGGAGCGCCTCGATCACGCGGACGGCAGCCCCGGTACCGGGAACCGCGCGACGATCTCCGCGACCTCGCCGGCGAGGCGACGCTGAGCGGCCTCGTCGTCGCGCGAGCGGATGGCCTCGATGATGATCCGGCCGACGCCGCGCATCTCGTCCTCGCCGAAGCCACGCGACGTGGTGGCCGGGGTGCCCAGCCGGATGCCGGACGCCGTGTTGGGCGGCAGCGGATCGAACGGGATGCCGTTCTTGTTGACCGTGATGCCGATCTCGTCGAGGAGGTGCTCGGCCTCCTTGCCGGTCACGCCCAACGGCGTCACGTCCACGAGCATCAGGTGGTTGTCGGTGCCGCCCGAGACGACCCGGGCGCCCTCGCCGGCGAGGGTCTCAGCCAGCACGGCGGCGTTCCGGACGGTCCGGCGCTGGTCCTCGCGGAAGGGCTCCTCCGCAGCGAGCTTGAAGGCGACGGCCTTGCCGGCGATCACCTGCATGAGCGGACCGCCCTGGACACCCGGGAACACGGTCTTGTCGATGGCCGCCCCGAGCGATCCCTTGAGGGCCGGGAGATCCGTCGCGTCGACGCTATCCGGAAGCTCTGTTCGAGCGAAGATCATCCCGCCGCGCGGCCCCCGGAGCGTCTTGTGGGTGGTCGTCGTGACGATGTCCGCGTGCGGGAACGGGCTCGGGTGGACTCCCGCCGCGACCAGCCCCGCGATATGGGCCATGTCGACGAACAGCAGGGCCCCGACGCCGTGCGCGATGGCCGCCATCCGCTCGAAATCCCAGAGCCGCGGGTACGCGCTGGCGCCACCGACGATCAGCTTCGGGCGGACCTCGCGGGCCTGCGCCTCCATCGCGTCGTAGTCGATCCGCTCGGTGTCCTGGCGTACGCCGTAGGCGTGGACGTCGTAGAGCTTGCCGCTGAAGTTGAGCTTCATGCCGTGGGTGAGGTGGCCGCCGTGGGCGAGGTTCATCCCGAGGATCCGGTCGCCCGGCTCGAGGACGCTGAAATAGGCCGCCATGTTGGCCTGGGCACCGGAGTGGGGTTGGACGTTGACGTGCTCCGCTCCGGGGTACAGCGCGATGGCGCGCTCCTGGGCGAGGACCTCGGCGACGTCGACGAATTCGCACCCGCCGTAATAGCGCTTGCCCGGCAGACCCTCGGCGTACTTGTTGGTCAGCCAGCTGCCCTGGGCCTCCATCACGGCAGCGGAAACGTAGTTCTCGCTGGCGATCAGCTCGATGTTGTCGTGTTGGCGGCGTCGCTCCCCCTGCATCGCCGCCCAGAGGTCGGGGTCGATCTCGGCGATGGACTCGAGCGCCAGGCCGCGCGGCTGGGAGATGGTCATCGCGTGGCGGCTCCTTCCTGGACGGTATCTTCCCACGAACGGCATGCCGCAAGACCGAGGTTCGTGGATCCGATGGCCCTCAAGACGATCGACCCGCCATTCCTGTCACCCGAAGGGCTCGCCCGGGTCGATACGCCCGCGTTGATCGTCGACCTCGACCGGATGGACGCGGCGATCGCCCGGATGGCGTCCTCGATGGCGGAGCGCGATGTCGCGCTGCGACCCCATGCCAAGACACACAAGAGCATCGAGGTCGGGCGGCGCCAGGTCGCGGCGAGCGCGAGTGGCCTGACGGTCGGCACGGTCGGCGAGGCCGAGATCTTCGCCGACGCCGGGCTTGACGACCTGTTCATCGCCTATCCGCTGGTCCCGGCCGGCCCGAAGGCCGCCCGGCTTCGCGCATTGGCGACGCGCTCGCGGCTGCGTGTCGGCATCGACTCGGCGATCGGCGCTCGCGCGGTCGCCGATGCGCTGGGCGAGGCTCGCGGCGGGGTCTCGCTCCTCATCGAGATCGACTCCGGCGGTCGCCGAAGCGGCGTGGCACCCGAGGATGCGGGCGGCGTCGCACGCGTCGCAGTCGATCTCGGACTGACGGTGATCGGTGTGTTCACCCATGGCGGCCATGGCTACGCCGGGCCGGATGCGCGCGACGCGGCCGCCGACGACGAGGTCCGGACGCTTAGCGCGGCCGCCGACTCGCTCCGTTCGGTCGGGGTCGAGGCCAGCGTGATCAGCGCGGGATCGACGCCGACCGCGCTCGGTTCGGCGCGCGGCGGCGTGACGGAGGAGCGCCCGGGGACGTACGTGTTCGGTGACCGTCAGCAGATCGCCCTCGGATCCATCGCCCCGGACGCGGTGGCGGCGGTCGTCGTCGCGCGGGTCGTCAGCGCTCACCCAGCGGACCGGCGCTTCGTGATCGACGCCGGCGCCAAGACCCTGAGCAAGGACGTCCCGGCCTACCTGCCTGGACACGGCGAGATCCCGGAGCTCGACGGGGCGGTCGTCGCGCGCGTCTCCGATTACCACGGGGTCGTCGACGTGCCGGACGGGGCGCGGACGCCCGAGGTCGACCGGGTCGTGACCGTCGTCCCGAACCACATCTGTCCCGTGGTGAACCTGTTCAATTCGTTCCTCACGACGCGAGGGGGTCAGGTGGTGGACACGTGGCGGGTCGATGCTCGGGGCCGGAACGGCTGAGTCAGGCCTCCCGCTCGTCGGCATGCAGGTGGTGCTCCACGCCGGCCCGGTCGAGGATGGCGGCGACCTCGCCGATCGGGATCGCGCCGACCCGCAGGACACTGGGTAGCGGACTCGTGCAGTCGACGACTGTCGACGCCGCGCCTCCGTGGGCCGGTCCACCGTCGAGCACGAGATCGATCGCCTCGCCGAGCTGCTCCACGATCGCGGCCGCGTCGGCCGCTTCCGGTAGCCCCGATACGTTGGCGGATGTCGTGGGGAGAGGCCCGACGCTTCGGGCCAGCGTGCGCGGCGCGTCGTGGGCCGGGACGCGCAGCCCGATCGTGGCCGCACCGCCGG
Organism: uncultured Chloroflexia bacterium; assembly: GCA_963831715.1. Classification (GTDB taxonomy): domain Bacteria; phylum Chloroflexota; class Limnocylindria; order Limnocylindrales; family CSP1-4; genus SPCO01. The sequence goes on from CAWHRB010000002.1 coordinate 786,879, forward strand.
TCAACACGGCCGGCCACCGGACGTCAGGTCGCTGCGGGACGACGACGGACAGCCCGCCGGGCCAGCACGCGCTCGCCAACGCCAAGGCCGCGGAGGTCATGATGCCGGCGCTCGAGGCCTGGGCGGCATCGTCGAGCAGCAGCATGATCCCCTTGTCGGGCGGGCGACGCTTGGCCGCGAACAGGCGCTCGATGCCGCCCGGCGTCGATATGGCGACGGCGATCCCGTAGACCGTGTCGGTCGGCAGTGCGACGATCCCGCCTGCGCGCAACACCTCGACGGCGGTGGCCCGGCCGTCGGCGTCGTCGGGGACGACTCGGGGGCTCACGACCGTGCCCCGATCGACGCGTCCGCCAGCCGCCGGGCATTGGCCTGCGTTGCGGCGGGCGACGCCAGGACGAGGTCCTCGATCATCCGGGCGGCCCCGTCCTCCTCGAGCGGCTCGGCCACGTAGCGTGCCGCCGCCCTGACCTCCGGGGGTGCGCTGGGCATGGCCGTCCCATGGCCGACCTCGGCCAGCATCTCCAGGTCGTTCCACTGGTCGCCGATCGCGAGGGTCGCCGCGAGCGGGATCCGCAGCCGGCGCGCCAGGAAGCGGATGGCCCGGCCCTTCGAGACGCCCGGGGCCACGAACTCGAGGAAGCGCGGATGCGAGATGGTGACGTCGGCACGCCCCGCGAACTCCGCGCGGGCGAGCGGCGCCACCTCGGTCGGGATGGGCGGCTCCCCGACGGCCAGGATCTTCGTGACCGGGTGGGTGATCGCCTCCAGCAGGTCGGGCACGAGTTCGGCGCGTGCGCCCATGAATGCCGAGTAATCGTCGGCCTTCGGGTCGTCGGCGCGCAGGATGAACCGCTCGAGGTGGTTGACGTGCGGGTCCATGCCGCGCGCTCGCGTCCATTCGAGGATCCCGCGGGCGGCCTCGGCGGGGAGCGGCGTGTGGAGCAACAGCTTGCCGAGGCGTCGCGAGTCGGGCATCGGCATCGCCCGGATCAGGCCACCCTGGTACCCGACGATCGGCCCAGTGAGACCGAGGTCGCGCGCAAAGTGCATCGCGGACGAGACCATGCGGCCCGTCACGAGCGACACGGCGACGTCCATCTCCATCGCGCGGCGGACGGCCGCGACGGTCCGGTCGGCGATCTCGTGATCGTCGCCGATGATCGTGCCGTCGATGTCGAGGGCGATGAGGCGGATCGGGAGCTGAGGTTCCGGCGTGACTGGCAGGTTGGCGGGCAGCAATGTGGTGGCGATACCCGCGAGCGTCACGCCCGAGCTCGATGCAGTCGCAGGACACGCGACAGCCCCGCCAGATCCGGGATCACCTCGCCCGTCCAGCCAGGGAGGCGCTCGACGCCCAGCGCCAGAGCGGCCCCACCTTGGTCCCCACCGATCTCCAGGAGGGCCGTGCCACCGGCGGCGATGCCCCACGGGAGCTGCTCGAGCAGCCGTCCGATGACCTCCAGTCCATCCGGTCCACCGTCGAGCGCGAGCCGCGGCTCGAAGTTCGTGCTGACCGGTCGACCCGCGAGTGCATCGAGCTCACCGGTCCGCACGTACGGCAGGTTCGCGAGCAGGATGTCGTACGGCCGTGACCGCGCGTCGGGCGGAACGAGGTCGCTCGCCTCGAACCGCAGACGGTCACCGACCCCGTGGGCGACCGCGTTCTCACGGGCCAGGTCGAGGGCGTCGGGCGACACGTCCACGGCGGTGATCTCGACGTCGTCGAGCGGCACGCGTCGCGCACGCAGGGCCACCGCCAGCGCCACGGCGATGGCCCCGCTCCCGGTCCCGACGTCGACCACGCGCAGTGGGCCAACCCGATCGAGGCCCGACGTCAGGGCGGCCATGATCGTCACGATCGCGGTATCGACCAGGAGCTCGGTCTCGGGGCGCGGGATCAGCGCTCGGGCGTCGACGGTCAGGGCGATGCCGTGGAACTCCTTCATCCCGCGCAGGTATGCGACCGGTTCGCCGAGCTCCCGGCGCCCGATGAGCGCGCGGTAGGTCGCCTCAGCATCGACGCCGACCGGCGCGTCGCCGTGGGCGATCACCGCGGTCCGGTCTACCCCGATCGCGAAGGCCAGCAACAGCTCGGCGTCGAGCCGCGGGGTCTCGGATCCCGCCGCTCGCAGGCGCTCCGTGCCGGCCTCGACGAGCGCCCGGGTCGCGGTCATCGAAGCCGCGTCAGAGTCGGATGGTGACGGCGACGTCGCCGGCCTTGCGCAGGACCTCGGCGCTGGTCGTGCCCCGCCACCGGTGGAAGAGCAGGTCGACCGACGAATCGCCGATGCGCAGGTCGGTGAGGGTCACCTTGCCGAGCCAATCCGGGAGGTGCGGGTGCAGCAGCTCGAGCTCCTGACGGTCGGCGTGGGCGCGCAGCCCGAGCATCGTCTCGAGGAACAGGAACGACGAACCGGCCGCCCACGCCTGCGGCGAACAGGCGACCGGGTAGGGCACCGGCGTGTGCGCGTCCGTTCGATCGAAGCCGCAGAACAGCTCTGGGAGGCGGAAGTCCTGGAATCCCTGCGCCGCTTCCATCATCTGCCCGACCAGCCGGTTCGACGCGTCGTCGAAGCCATACCGCTTGAATCCGGCGGCGATCAGCGATGTGTCGTGCGGCCAGACGGTGCCGGTGTGGTAGCCGATCGGGTTGTAGCCGGGCTGATCGGCCGCGAAGGTCCGCACGCCCCAACCCGAGAACATCGAGGGCCGCAGGATCTGGTCGACCACATCGCGCGCCCGATCCGGCAGGACGATGCCCGACCAGAGGCAATGGCCGGCGTTGCTGGCGATCGCGTCGGCCTGCCGCTTGTCGCCGTCGAGCGCCATCGCGTAGTAACGGCGATCGTCCATCCAGAACGCCTGCTCGAAGCGCGTGGAGAGCTGGTCGGCCTCGGCGTCGAGCCGGATGGCAAGGTCCGTGTCGCCGCGGATCGCGGCCAGTCTCGACATGCGCCGTTTCGCGTCGTAGACGTAGCCCTGGACCTCGGCGAGGGCGATGGGCGGCACAGCTTCGCGTCCGTTCCGATCGCGGATCGCATCGCTCGAGTCCTTCCAGCCCTGGTTGAGCAGCCCGCGATCGGAGCGACGCTCGTATTCGACGAAGCCGTCGCCATCGCGGTCGCCATACCGATCGATCCACTCGAGGGCGGCCATCGCATTCGGCCACAGCCGATCGACCGTCGCCATGTCGCCGGTCCAGTCGAACGTCGCCCCGAACAGGATCAGCCAGAGCGGCGTCGAGTCGACCGAGCCGTAGTAGGGCGTATGGGGCAGCTCACCGGAACGTGCCATCTCGCCTGTCCGCAGCTCGTGCAGGATCTTGCCCGGCTCCGCGTCGCGCGATGGATCGTCGAAGGTCGCCTGATGGGCGGCGAGCACATCGAGGATCTCGACGGCGATCTGCGGTCGGAAGGCGAGCGCCTGGAAAGCGGAGATCAGCGCGTCGCGACCGAACAGCGTCGTGAACCACGGCACGCCGGCCGACACGTACCGCTCGTCGGGTCCCGGCCCCTCGTTGACGAGCAGGCGCAGGTCCGATACCGAGCGCTTGACGACGAGGTTGAACAGCTCGTGATCGCTCAGGACCGACGTCGTCCCCCGCTCCCACGCGTGGTACGCGGCGGCGCCCTCGTCGGCGGACACCCGGGGGACGTCGGGGAAGAGCGCCGCCAGGTCGGTCGGATGGTCCGTTCCATCCCCCTCGCCATCGGCCGTGGACGGCGCCGGTCGCTCGGTGCACCAGGTCGTCCAGCTGAGCACCTTGGTCTCGCCGGGTCCCAGGCTCAGGGTCCACTTCAGCCGCACCGCCGCCCCGGAGTCGGAGCCGTCAGGGCGTGGCTTGCCGACCGGCTCGGCGACCTCGAACGGCTCCGAGAAGGCGAGGTGGGTCAAGCGCTCGGTCCGGTCGAGCCCGACGTACCGGAAGGTGACCCGATCGCCGTTCACCGCCACCGGCAGCTGATGTCCGCGGGTCGCTCGTGGGTACCCGCGGACCTCGAAGATGTCCGCGCCGTCCGCGCCGAGCTCGAGGTCGACCGGGACATCGGACGTCCGGGCTGCGTGGTTGACGACCTTGACCCGCTCCGATACTCCCTCGCCTCCGATCAGCCGCTCGCGGCTGATGCCGATCGTCCTGCCGACCAGCTCGTCGAGCGGATGCACCTTGGCATCTGGGTTGCGATCCGCAGAGGGATTCGTCATCTGGATCCCGCCCCGGTAGTTCGACCCGACCGACGTCTGCAGTAGGACCGGTCGGATGCCACCGATCCGCAGCACGGAGCAGGCGAGCATGCGGGTGTCGCCGTCGTACAGCCCCAGCCCGCGCGAGTCGGGGTGGATGTCACCGAACGAGTCGGTCAGGAGGAAGCGGTTCCCGTGTTTGAGGACCTGGACGGAGCCCAGGTCGGTGGCCTTCACGATCGGGACGGCGCGAGGGGGCAGGTAGCGCACGGGCGCGGTCTCAAGCTGCGTCATCGGCACCCATCAGGTTCGAGAGGCGGTCGGCCTGATCGGCCATGTTCAGCGCGTCGATCAGGTCATCGAGGTCGCCGGCCATCACGCCGGGCAGGTTGTGCACGGTCTTGCTGATGCGGTGATCGGTGACTCGGTCCTGCGGGTAGTTGTAGGTGCGCACCTTGTCGCTGCGGTCACCGGAGCCGACCATCGATCGCCGGGTGGCTGAGTCGGCGGCACGCTGCTTCTGGATCTCGAGATCGAGCAGCCGCGAGCGCAGGACCGACATGGCCTTGGCCTTGTTCTTGTGCTGGCTCTTCTCGTCCTGGATCTCGACGACCAGGCCGCTCGGCAGGTGGGTGATCCGGACCGCAGAGTCGGTCGTGTTGACCGACTGACCGCCCGGCCCGGACGAGCGCTTGACCTCGATCCGCAGGTCCTTGTCCTCGTCGATGTCGACCTCGACCTCGTCGGCCTCGGGCATGACGATGACCGTCGCCGTCGAGGTATGGATCCGGCCGCTCGATTCGGTCGCCGGGATGCGCTGGACGCGGTGGACGCCGCCTTCGAACTTGAGCCGGCTGTAGGCCCCGTCGCCGCGGATCTGGACGATCGCCTCCTTGATCCCGTCGATGCCGGTCTCGTTGAGGCTCAGCACCTCGGTCGCGTACTTGTGGCGGCCTGCATAGCGCAGGTACATCCGGAGGACCTCCGCCGCGAACAAGGCGGCCTCATCGCCGCCGGCTCCGGCACGGACCTCGAGGATCACGTCGCGCTCGTCGTTCGGATCGCGCGGCAGCAACAGCACTCGGAGCTGCTCCAGGAGCCGGCTCTCCTCCGATTCGAGACGACCGATCTCGTCGCGCGCCATCGCCCGCATGTCGTCGTCGCCGTCGCCCGCGTCGCGAACCTCGCGCGCCCCGGCCAGCTCGTCGCGGATGCCCTGCAACGTGCGGAAGGCCGCGACCGTCGGTTCGAGGCGGGCGAGCTCGCGGCCGAGCCTGCGGAGCTCGTTCGGATCGGCGGTGACCTCCGGTCGCGCGAGTTCGGCATTGAGGTCGTCGTACTGGGCGGCGACCTCGACCAGCTTGGCGTCGAGGTCGCTCATGAGACCGCGGGCGGCTCGTCGGTCGTGGCCACCGCCACCGGTTCGCTCGCATCCTTCGGCGCATCGCCCGACGGCAGCACGAGCGGGTCGCGCTCGAAGACCGTCGAGCCGACGGGAATCGGGTTGCCGTCCGCCGTCAGCGCCTCCTGCATCGACGAGATCGCCACCTCGATCATGTCGTCGGTCGGTCGCTTCGTGGTGATCATCTGGACGAGGATCCCGGGGAACATGATCGCCCGGACGACGGGGTTGTGGCGGAACTTCGCCCCGAGCTTGAGGACTTCGTAGCCGACCGCGGCAAGCACCGGGATGCCGATCAGCCGGCTCAGGATCATGACCAGCGGCTCCTGCTTGCCGACCAGCGAGAACGCGAAGATCGACAGCAGCACGAGGATCACCAGGAACTCCGTCCCGCACCGATGGTGGGCGGTCGGGTACTTGCGGACCGCGTCGACCGTGAGTGGGTCCCCTGCCTCGAGCGCATGGATCGTCATGTGCTCGGCGCCGTGGTACTGGAACACGCGGTGGATGTCAGGCGCACGCGAGACGAGCGTCAGGTAGGCGAGGAACAGCGCGACCTGGATCACGCCCTCGAGCGCCGGCTGCGCCCAGCCCTGGCTCAACCCTGACGTCGCGACGCTCGACACGAACAGTGGCAACAGGCTGAACGCGGCGATGGCGACGCCGAACGTGATCAGCAGCGTGATCGCGATCGTGCCCTTGCCGAGCTCGACGTCGTCTTCCTCGGCCTGGACATTGGCGCTGCGGACGAGCCAGCGCGTGCCGATGACCAGCGTCTCGTACAGGACGACGAGGCCGCGCACGAACGGCCACCGCCCGACCCGGGAGGTATGGATCTTGGAGTCGAGGTGTTCGGTCGCAGTGACGATGCGGCCGTCCGGATGGCGCAGGGCGACCGCGATCGCATTGCGACCGCGCATGAGGACGCCCTCCATGAGGGCCTGTCCTCCGTAGGCGAAGGTGGGTCGGTCGCCGCGACGGCCGTCGTCCGCCGCCAGCGGCGCCGGGTTCGCTGACATCAGGGCAAGTCTACCGGCCATGGATGGCGACCGGCTTTCGCACGACGGTACCGGTCGTCGGACCCGAACGGCTGCTCCGGTTCGACGCCGTCGCCGGTGTCCCGATCGGGGTGGCCAGTGCGGCTAGCTCCGGACCTGGCGCTCCAGGCGCTTCTGGAAGCGCTCGACCTGGCCGGCCGTGTCGATGATGTTCTGGGTGCCCGTGAAGAATGGGTGGCAGTTGCTGCACACGTCGACGCGCAGCTCCTCTCGGGTCGACCCGACCGTCCATTCGCGGCCGCACGAGCCGCAGTGCACCTTTGCTTCAAAATACTTGGGGTGGATATCCGGCTTCACGGGTGTTCTCTCCTCCGACGTCTTCCGCGCCGGGCCATGGCCCAGCCGGTGATCGCCGGCTACGTCCGGTGCCGCCTCGTGAACGAGGCTAGGCGGTCGTCGGGGCGGTCTCTGTCGCCTCGACCCGGATGCGCTTCTTGCTCTTCGTTGTGTGCTCGAACTTGACCGTCCCATCGACGGTCGCGAATACGGTGTAGTCCCTGCCCAGGCCAGTGCCGGGACCGGACGCGAACGTCATCCCGCGCTGGCGCACGATGATCGCGCCCGCCGTGACGGTCTGGCCGTCGCCGGCCTTCACGCCAAGGCGCTGGCCGGCGCTGTCGCGGCCGTTCTTGACGCTGCCGCCCGCCTTCTTGTGAGCCATGGCCTACTCGTCCTTCTTCGTTGCGCGCGGCTTCGCCGCGCTCTTCTTCGGGGCGGGCTTGTCGGTCGCCGTGCCCGCCGCGTCGGTGGCCTTGGCGCCGGACGCCTTGGTGCCGGACGCCTTGGCCCGGGTCGTGGTGCCGGGCACCTTTGCCCGGGTCGTGGTCTTCTTCGTGCCCGATGGCTTTGAGTCGGGCATGCTCTCGGCCGTCGCGGCGGCCGTCGCCTTCGTCGCGGGCTCGGTCTTCGCCAGCGCCTTCGACGTTGCCTCGGCCTTCGTCGTCGTCACGGTCTTCTTCGTCTCGGTCTTCTTCGCGGTCGACGCCTTCGTCGAGGTGGCGAGCTTGGCGGCGAGCTCGGCGTCCTTGGCCGCCTGCGCCGCGGCGGCCTCCTCGAGGCGCTGCCGCTCGGTCTTGGCGTCGGATTCGGCCTTCGCCGCCGACTTCGCGGCGCTCGTGCCATTGAGCGTAATGTCGGAGATGCGCAGTGTCGTCAGGTCCTGGCGATGGCCCTTCTTGACCCGGCGTCGTGTCTTCGGACCGTACTTGAACGAGATGACCTTCTCGCCGCGACCCTGGCGGACGACCTCGGCGCTGACTTCCGCACCATCGACGACCGGGCGGCCGATCGAGGCGTCGTCGCCGTCGGCGACCAGCAGGACACGACCGACCGTGATGGTCTTGCCGGGCTCAGCGTCGAGCAGCTCGACTTCGAGTTCGGTGCCGACCTCCACGCGGTACTGCTTTCCGCCGGTCTCGATGACTGCGTACATGGATCCTCAGGACTTCTTGACGACGGCGGGCGACGCGCGTGGCGATCGAGCTGTCGGACATGGGGTGACGCCGGGCAGGACCCTGGCGCGGACGATGGAGTGTACGGCCGAACGGGGATCTTGGTCAATCGGGGCCCGTGGTGGCTCCGCGATGTCGCCCTCATCGACGCGATCGGCACGAATGAGCACGGCCCGATCGCCCAGGATGCAGCGGGCCGTCGCCTGAGACATCGATCGTGCGTGGCTGTGCCAAACGTGTCGCTCACGGCGACAATGTCGCTCCTGGCGACCACGCGGTGTGTTGGGTGCCGATAGATGGCCAGGAAGCCCTGGCACGGTCAACGGAGCTCCTCGTCGAGGAGGAGCCGCTCCCGGACGAACGATCGAGCCTCCAGCGGCGTGCCAAGTCGGTCGGCCAGGGCGCCGAGGACCTCCTCCGGGCGGCCGGTGCCCAGCCCTGGGTCGAACCTCGTCCGCGTGAAGATCACGGGCCACGAACCCTCGGCGACCCGCACGTCGACCAGAAGCGGCCGCAGGTCGTACTGCACCGTCTCGCCCCCTTTGGCCCGCTCTCGCGGCAGTCGATCGGCGGACAGCAGTCCCGCGGCCGCCTCGGCGAGGGCCGAGCGATCGGTCGCCCCCTCGAGCTCGATGCGGTAGTCCGCTGCGACCACCCGACCGGCCAGGGGCGGCCCACCGAGCCACACGTCGAACACATCGATGAGCCGCCAGCCGGGCGGGATGTGGCCGGCCAGCGCGTCCCGCACCCGCCACGCTGGCCAGCGATCGGTAAGGACGATGTCGATGAGCTCTCGTTCCGCCGCCATGCCCACGGGGAGTGGCGCACCGAACGACACCCTCGATCGCGCCCGCTGGCCCTCGCCGCCGACCAGCGGCAGCCCGGAGGCCTCGATCGCCGCGGTCCAGGTGGCGGTCACCTCCCGCTGGGCCGTTTCCGGAGCATCCGCAGCGCGTGCGACTGCGAGGCGCCAGCGCTGGCGAGGCTCCGGGGCGGGAACGGAGGTCGCCGACACGTCTGCTAGTCTGCCGGACGATGGACGAGCCCGAACGGGCGGCCTCCCCACCAGCGACGGGCTGGGTCGCCGCGCTGCCCCCTCCACCGTTCGTCGACCCGGACTCGTACCACGACAAGCCGCGGTTCATGGCGCTATCGCCGCGCGTCGCGGTCCTCATCATCGGCGCGATCGTCATCGGCGTCCTGTTGTGGATGGCCCGTGACGCGGTCCGGCCATTCGTCCTGGGGCTGCTGCTCGTCTATCTCCTCGACCCACCGGTGCGCTGGCTCACGCAGCGCGGCATCCGGCGGAGCTTCGCGATCCTGATCGTGTACGTCATCACGATCGTGCTCTTCATCGAGTTCCTGAACCTGACGCTGGCCCCACTGGTGGAGGAGATGGTCCGGCTGCTGCAGGACCTGCCCGCGCTGGCGCAGCGGCTCCAGGAGCAGGCCGATCGGCTCGCGGAGGTTTACAGCCGGTTGGCCATACCGGACACGGTGCGCCAGTGGATCGACTCGATGATCGCCTCGATCAGCCAGGGCGGCGGGGCGCCACCACTCGACCCGACCGACCTCCTGCCGGTGCTGACCGGTGTGACCGGCATCGTCGGCGGCCTTTTCGCGTACATCCTGCTGCCGGTCTGGGTGTTCTACATCCTCAAGGACCGCGTCGCCCTCACAAAGCAGTTCGACCGCAGCCTCCCGGCCGCGTGGCGGTTCGACGTGTGGGCGATCCTGCGCATGGTCCGCCGCCTGTTCGGGCAGTGGGTGCGCGCGCAGCTGATCCTCGGTGTCACGGTCGGCGTGTTCACGTTCATCGGCCTGCTCATCCTCAGCCAGTTCGTCGACCCGGTGTTCGGCCGGTATGCCGTCCTGCTGTCGGTGACGGCGGGCATCCTCGAGCTGCTCCCGATCATCGGGCCGATCATCGCGGCCGTGCCCGCCGTGCTGCTCGCGGCGACGGCCGGTCTCGAGCCCGTCATCGCGGCGCTCATCCTGTACACGCTGGTCCAGCAGGTCGAGAACAACTTGCTCGTCCCGAAGATCCAAGGCGACGCCATCGAGCTGCACCCGGCGATCGTGATGTTCGCCATCGTCATCGGCGGCTCGCTGGCCGGGCTGCTCGGCGCCATCCTCGCGTTGCCGGTCGCGGCTGCCATTCGCGACGTCGTTCGCTACCTCTTCCGGCGGCTCAGCCCCGATGAACCGGAGGCGCTCGCCGCATCGATCGCCGGGCTCGGACTCGAGACCCATCCCGGCGCCACGGGTGGCTCGCCACAGTGACGGAGCCTGCGCTCGACCCGTACAAGACCCTCCAGGTCGACCCCGCGGCCGAGGACGAGGTCATCGCCGCCGCGTATCGACGTCTTGCGCGCAAGTACCACCCGGACGTGGCGCTCGACGGCGAGGAAGGCGCCGCGGCGATCGCACGGATGACCGCGCTCAATGCCGCCTGGGAGTTGATCGGCGACCCGACTCGGCGCGCCACGTTCGATCGGCAGCGAACGCTCCGCGCGAAGCTCGGCGGGCGTCCGCCGGAGGGTCCACCGCCTGCGGCCGAGACGGTCTCGCGCGACTGGACCAGCGGGCGGTCCTCCGCCGGCGGCGGCTACGAGCCCTCGATGCACCGGGACGACGCTGACGGCTCAGCCGGGCCACCCCCCGGCAACCCGTCCGGCAGCGTTGTGACGTTCGGCCGGTATGTCGGCTGGTCGCTCGGCGAGATCGCGCGGCGAGACCTCGAGTACATCGAGTGGCTGGACCGCATGACGATCGGCCGACCCTACCGGGAGGAGATCGACACGCTCCTGCGGGCCTCAGGCAGACGACGCTCGGCCGATGCCGACGCCGAGAACCGACGAGGGCTGTTCCGGCGTCGCTGAGGGCAGAATCGTGCGGGCCACGCGTCCGGGCGTTCCGCGACGGCAGGCGGTGTCAGAACTGGTCGCTCACCACTCCGCGCGCGTTTGGCGGATGTTGATGCTCTGGAGGATGCCGAGGCCGATGGCGACGCTCACCAGCGAGGCGCCGCCATGCGTCACGAACGGCAGCGGGATCCCCGTGATCGGCATGATGCCCATCACCATCCCGACGTTGACGAACAGCTGGAACAGGATCATCGACGCGATGCCGGACGCGAACAGCGTGCCGAATGGGTCGCGCGATCGCCAGGCCGCGACCATGACGCGCCACAACAGCAGCACGAACAGCAGGAACAGCACCATCGCGCCGATGAACCCGAGCTCCTCGGCCAGGACGGAGAAGACGAAGTCGGTCGACTGCACCGGCAGGAAGTCACCCTGCGCCTGGGTCCCGTTCGTCAGGCCGCGCCCGAACCAGCCACCCGAGCCCACCGCGATCTGCGACTGGTAGAGCTGGTACCCCGAGTCGGTGATATCGGGCTTCGGGTTCAGGAACGACGTCAATCGCTCCTTCTGGTAGTCGCGCAGCAGGTAGGTCCAGGCGATCGGGATCATCGCGATGACGGCGGCGGCCAGCACCGCCAGCCATTTGAGGCTCGCACCGGACATCCACAGCATCCCGACGAGGATCGCTGCGAACACGAGCGAGGTCCCGAGGTCCGGCTGGAGCATGACGAGCGCCAGCGGGGGGGCGACCAGGACGCCGGCTCCGACGATGGTCGTGAACGAGTCCAGACGGCGGCCACGAGTCGACAGGTAGTTCGCGAGCACGATGATCATGAGGATCTTGGCGAGCTCGCTGAACTGGAACGTGAACGGTCCGAATGTGATCCAGCGGGCCGAGTTGCCGACGCCGTCGCCGATGGCCAGCGTGAGCACCAGCAGTCCAAGCTGGAGCGCATAGGTCGGCCACGACAGGGTCTTGAGCCAGCGGTAGTCGAAGACGGTGGCCGCGATGAACGCGATCGACGCGATCCCGGCCCACATCAGGCCACGCGTGAAGGTGGTGCCCGCCTCGAGCGGCGTCGAGCCGTTCTCGATGCTGTTCGTGTAGGCCATCACGAGACCGATCGCCACCAGCAGCCCCGCGTACACCACCAACTGCAGGTCGAAGGCGCGCCACGCCGCACCGACCGACTTGGCGGCCCAGTCGGTGACGCGTGCTGGTTCGGCTCGGATGACGCCCATCAGTCGTTCGAGTAGAAGTTCGTGCGCTCGAGGTTCTCGGACAGACGGTAGTCCTTGTCGATCCCGTAGTGCAGCTGGAAGAAGTACTTGACGATCTCGGTCGCGGCGTTGCCCTTGGTCCGCGAATCATGCGCGAACGCCATCACGATCAGGCGCGAGTCATGCTTCGAGAACGAGCCGTTGCGTGGATCCTTCGGTGTGAACCCGACGAAGAACGAGGAGTAGGGCAGCCGACCCTGGGAGTCGGGCGTTCCGAACTCGGCGGTGCCGGACTTGCCGGCGATCTTGATCGGCAGGTCGACCAGGTTGTACGTGTGGCGCAGGGTGACGGTCGAGCGAGCCGCCTCACGCATCGTCTGCAGGACACTGGCCTTGACCTTCATCTTGCGGATGACCTTCTTCTGGAACGGGCGAGTCACGGCTCCGTCCGGCCCGATGATCTCCCGCACGATCTGCGGTTGATAGAGGGTCCCGCCGTTGGCCAGAGCGGCATAGGCGTTGATGAGCTGGAGTGGCGTGACGGCGTCGTAGCCCTGACCGATGCCGGCCTGGTACGTCTCACCCGGGAATACCGGCGCCCCGAGCGCCTCTTGCTTCCACGCGTTGTCCGGGACGATGCCCTCGACCTCACCCGGCAGGTCGACCCCGGTCGGAGCGCCGAACCCGTACTGGCGAGCCCAGTAGGCGAGGCGGTCGATCCCCAGCATCCCGGCCACCTGATAGAAGAACGTGTCACTGGAGTGGCCGAAACCACAGTAGATGTCGCAGGGACCCCAACCTCGGCGATTCCACTCGTAGAACTTGGTATCGCCGAGCGTCAGGAAGCCCTTCGTCATCACGCGTGTCGAAGCGGTGATGTCCCGGTCGGCGAGGCCGCCCGTGCCGGTCACGAGCTTGTACGTCGAGCCCGGCGCGTAGTGCGCCTGGATCGCGTGGTTGAGCAACGGTTTGTCCTTGTTCTTGAGGAGCTTCTTGTAGTCCGCCTGGCTGATCCCGCGAGCGAACTTGTTGTTGTCGTAGGTGGGCAGGCTGACCATCGCCAGGATCTCACCGGTCTGCGGGTTCATCGCGATGACGACCCCGCGTGTCATCCCGATCTTGTCCATCGCCCACTTGAGCGCCTTCTGCGCGTTCTTCTGGGTCTTCGTATCGATCGTCAGCCTCAACGACGCGCCCGGAACGGCGTCGCTGACCGTCTGCAGCACCTGCGTGCGGCGACCTGTCTTGTCGCGAGCCACGGTCTGAGCGCCGTATGTACCGCGAAGCTCGGTCTCGTACTGCGCCTCGAGACCCACCTTGCCCAGCAAGTCGTCGGGCTGGTAGCCCTTCTCACGGAGATCCGGGAGCTGCTCTGCGGAGACCGGGCCCGTGTAGCCGAGCAACTGGGACATCAGCGAGCCGTCGGTGTACTGGCGACGGGCCTCGACCGCGACATCGACGCCCGGCAACTCGAAGCCGGCCTCGGAGATGAGCTGTGCGGTCTGGCGGTCGACATCCTGGGCGATGCGCACGAGATCGAATGCCGAACCGGGATTGCCATCGATCGTGGCGTTGATCTCTGCAGGATCCATGCGCAACAAGGCGGCCAGGCGGATGACGACCTGATCGCGCATCGCATCGGGCAGGTCGGCCGGCCGGATCTTGACGGCGAACGTCGGCACGTTCTTGACGAGCAGGCGGCCACGTCGATCGTAGATGTACCCGCGCGGCGCAGGGATCGGTTCATCGACCGTGCGTTGCCGGTTCGAGATCGCCGCGTATTCGGTCCCATTCGAGATCTGGAGGTAGAACAGCCGCGCCGTCAGCGTCCCGACCGCGAGCACCACCACCAGGCCAAAGACGAGGAACCGCGAAAAGCGGCGCTCCGGCAACGGCCGACCGCCGAGGTAGGTGTTCACCAGTCGACGCGCTCCTGCTCCATGCGCCGATCATGCACTGCCACCGCCAATGGCCCGATGATCACGCCAAGGATCGCGTCGTACACGGCACCAGGGAAGATAGCCGACAGTGGGTCGTTCGTTGCCGGTGGGACGCCGAGCGCTCCGAACAGGGCGAACAAGATCATCGAATAGGCGAGGCTGGCCAGGAAGACCGCCACGATCGGCACGATCGGCCGCAGATGGGCCAGCGAGCGCGCGAGGAGCGACGTCCCTCCGACACAGAGGAGGAGGGCGAAGGCGGTCGAACCGAGGGGACGCTGAGCGAGGACATCAAGCGCGAGGCCTCCGACGAAGGCCCAGACCAGGCCGGCCTCGAGACCGATGGCGATCGTGACGATGACCGCCAGGACGAGCACTGGGTGCGGGTGGGCCGCCCCGATCCGGAGATATGGGGTCACGGTGAGTTCGATGAGGGCCGTCACCACTGCGCCGACCGCAGCGAGTAGCAGGGTCATCGGACGGGTCGATTCCTCGGCGGAGCGGCCAGAAAGGTCCCGCGCCCACCTGCCCGGCTTGTTGATCGCGACCGATTCGGCGGCGACGTCGTGGCGGAGTATCCCACGGACGCTCGGAACCGGCAACGGAGCCCAGCCCGCGGGTGTTTCACGTGAAACATCGTGCCCACGATCGCCGGTTGAGCCGCAGCTACGTCCCGTGACCCATGCTGACGGGCAGCCCGCCCAAGCCGAGGTCGAACGGCCGTCGATGGTAGAATCGGTCTCCGTGAAATCAGTCCGAGCGGATCGCTGAGTGGGGCGGACGATCGCCTGCGCGAATCAGAAGGGCGGCGTCGGTAAGACCACGACGGTCGTGAATTTGGCGAGCCTTCTCGCCCTCTCCGGCGACCGCATCCTGCTCGTCGATCTTGATCCGCAGGGCAATGCGACCAGCGGTTTGGGTATCGAACGAGCGACGCTCGAACGGTCGACCTACGACGGGCTCATGGATGGCGTCGACCTCGTCGATCTCATCACTCGGGGCTCCGCACCTGGCGTTGATGTCGTCCCCTCGGCGATCGCCCTCGCCGGTGCCGAAGTCGAACTCGCGAACTCGACGTCGAGGGAGCGGCGTCTGCGCAGCGCACTCGCCGGGTTGACCGATCGGTATGACGTCATCTTCATCGATTGCCCGCCGTCACTCGGGCTCCTGACCGTGAATGCCCTGACCGCGGCCGACGCGGTCCTCATCCCGCTTCAATGTGAGTACTACGCCCTGGAGGGCCTGACCCAGTTGCTGGCTACGATCGACCTCGTTCGCGACAACCTGAACCCCCGTCTCGCCATCGACGGCGTCGTGCTGACGATGGCCGACGCGCGTACCAACCTGTCCGCCGACGTGGAAGCCGAGGCGCGCCGGCACCTGGGCGGGGCCGTATACGAGACCGTGATCCCACGAAGCGTTCGCCTGTCGGAGGCCCCGAGCCACGGTCGGTCCATCGCGTCGTACGCGCCGGAGTCACGAGGTGGACACGCCTATGCCGCCCTCGCGGCAGAGTTCCGTTCGCGAAACGCCCGGCAGGAAGCGTCGCGCTTCGCGTCGACCGTCGCGTCGCGCGAGCCGGAGGCGGTGCTCTCATGACGGTCCGACCCGAACGCGCCCAGGGCCTCGGACGCGGCCTGGCTGCGCTCATCCCGCAGCGGACGGAAGCCCGCTCGGGGCAGATCGACATCCCGCTCGCCAGCATCCGCTCCAACCCGGATCAGCCACGGCGGCGATTCGGCGACGTCGAGATGGCGACGCTCACCGCGAGCATCCGCGAGCACGGCGTGCTCCAGCCGATCCTCGTCGCGGAGACGCTGGACGGATATCAGCTCATCGCCGGTGAGCGGCGCGTGCGCGCGGCCGCAGCGGCCGGTCTCGAGCGTATCCCTGCGGTCATCCGCGACCTGGATGAGCGTGCCCGGCTCGAGCTCGCCCTCGTCGAGAACCTGCAACGCGAAGACCTCGACCCGATCGAGGCCGCCCATGGCTTCCGCCGTCTCATCGACGAGTTCGGCTTCAGCCACGAGGAGATCGCCGAACGCGTCGGGCGAGCCCGCTCGACCGTCGCCAACACGATGCGCCTTCTCGATCTCGCTCCCGTCGTGCAGGGAGCGATCGCCGACGGTCATATCAGCGAGGGCCACGGTCGCGCGTTGGGAGGCCTGTCGGTCGAGCACCAGGAGCACGTCCTGGGCACCGTGATCGAGCAGGGCCTGTCGGTGCGCCAGACGGAGGAGCTCGTCCGTCGGCTGCGCGAACCCAGGATCCCGTCGACCGCAGCCGACGCCGCCGCGACACGCGATCCCGACCTCGAACGAGTCGAGGAGGAGCTACGCCGCGCGCTCGGCACCAAGGTCAGCCTCGCCCGATCTCGGCGTGGCGGCCGCATCGTGATCGAGTACTACAGCGACGAGGAACTAGGGCGGCTGTACGAGCGCCTGACCGGAGGGACCGCGTGACCGAAGAAGCGGCGAAGAGCCCGCCCACGAGCACCAATGGGCGCAGCCGCAAGGCGCGTGGCGGGGGCGCCGACTACACCGCCGCCAGCATCCAGGTCCTGGAAGGCTTGGAGGCCGTCCGTCGACGCCCTGGCATGTACATCGGCTCGACCGATGAGCGTGGCCTGCATCACCTCGTGTGGGAAGTCGTCGACAACTCGATCGACGAGGCCATGGCCGGTCACGCGACCACGATCCGGGTGACCATCCGTGAGGACGGCATGGTGGTCGTCCAGGACGACGGCCGTGGCGTACCGGTCGGCAAGCATTCGACCGGCAAGGACGCCCTCGAAGTCGTGCACACGGTCCTCCACGCAGGCGGGAAGTTCGGTGGCGGGGGCTACAAGGTGTCGGGCGGACTGCACGGCGTCGGCGTGAGCGTGGTCAACGCGCTGTCCGAGTGGATGCGCGTCGAGTCGGCGCGCGACGGCTTCGTCTGGATGCAGGAGTACGAGCGGGGCAAGCCGAAGGCAGCGGTCAAGAAGGTCGGTCCGCAAGGCGACCGCCGCGGCACGCTCACGCTGTTCCGTGCCGACACCGAGATGTTCACGACCACGGACTACTCGTTCGAGGTCATCAGCGAGCGGTTGCGTGAGTCGGCGTACCTGACCAAGGGCGTCTGGATCACGCTGATCGACGAGCGCATCGACCGCGAGCGGTCCTTCTATTTCGAGGGTGGCCTCGAATCGTTCGTGCGCCACCTCAATCGGAACAAGGAGGCCCTGCACGACCGCCCGGTCTATGTGGAGCGGAGGGAGGGCTCGACCGCCGTCGAAGTCGCACTGCAGTACAACGACGCCTACACGGAGAACGTGCTGGCCTTCGCCAACAACATCAACACGGTCGACGGCGGCACGCACGTGACGGGCTTCCGTGCAGCGCTCACGAGCTCCCTCAATGACTGGGCTCGGCGCGCCGGTGTCCTCAAGGACAGCGATACGAACCTGTCGGGTGACGACGTTCGTGAGGGTCTGACCGCGGTCATCAGCGTCAAGCTCACCGATCCGCAGTTCGAAGGCCAGACGAAGGCCAAGCTCGGCAATCCCGAGGTCAAGGGCCAGGTCCAGACGGCAGTGGGCGAGGCGATCGGCCAGTACCTCGACGAGAACCCGGCCGACGGTCGGCGCATCATCGAGAAGTGCCTGACGGCCGCTCGGGCTCGCGAGGCCGCCCGCAAGGCGCGCGATCTCGTGCTGCGCAAGGGTGCGCTGGAGGGGATGTCGCTGCCCGGCAAGCTCGCGGATTGCCAGGAGCGCGACCCGGCCCGGAGCGAGATCTTCATCGTCGAGGGTGACTCCGCCGGTGGCTCCGCCAAGGCCGGCCGTGACCGACGATTCCAGGCGATCCTGCCGATGTTCGGCAAGATGCTCAACGTCGAGAAGGCACGCCTCGACAAGGTGCTCTCGAGCGAGAAGATCCGGCCGCTGATCATCGCCCTCGGTGCAGGCATCGGCGAGGGCTTCGACGTCGGCAAGATCCGCTACCACCGGATCATCCTCATGAGCGACGCGGACGTCGACGGCGCCCATATCCGGACGCTCCTGCTGACGTTCTTCTACCGCCACATGCCCGAGGTCGTCGAAGCCGGCTACCTGTACGTCGCCCAGCCGCCGCTCTACCGCATCTCCACGGGCAAGGTCACGAAGTACGCCCAGTCCGAGCGTGACCGCGACCGGATCATCAAGGAGTTCAACGTCAAGAACCTGTCAGTCCAGCGCTTCAAGGGCCTCGGCGAGATGAACGCCGACCAGCTTTGGGAGACCACGATGAACCCCGAGTCGAGGACGCTCCTGCGCGTCGATTCAGAGAACGCGGCGCTGGCGGACGAGATCTTCACGATGCTGATGGGGGAGAAGGTCGGTCCGCGCAAGGACTTCATCAAGGCGGAGGCGCGCAAGGTGCAGAACCTTGACGTCTGAGGCCCAGGCGATCGACGTCGGCGCCGTCACCGATACCCCCGCACGGGTGGATGCTGGATCGTGACCCCGGCCACACAGATAGAGCGCCCCGGCAGCCCGGTCACCGAACGAGCCGTCGCGTTCGTCGCCGAGCACAAGCCCGCCGCCGAGAGGCTCGGGCACAGCCTCGCCGAGCACATCAACGACCCTGATGCGTTCGCGGCAGCGCTCCGCGCGGGCCTCGAGGACCTGGCCGATCCGGAGTACCTCGAGGGTCAGCACGTGGTCGCCCCGGGACTCGGCCCGACGCTCGGCGTCCGCTGGCCGCTGCTCGCCGCCGTGGTCCGCGCCTTCCGCCAGGAGACTCGTCAGGATCGGCCGACCTCGTTGCTGTTCCTCGCCGACCGCCTCTACCGCGAGGAGCCGCTCGAGGCACGCTGGTTCGCGTTCGCCCTGCTCGAGCGGACGCTCGCCGCCGACGCGGAGCGGACCTGGCAGCTGCTGCGTCGTGGCGCGCGCGAGGCGGCCGACTGGATCACCGTCGATGACCTGGCCCACCCGTATGGCGTCGGCATCGCGGCAGAGTCGTACCGCTGGG
The DNA here is from genome assembly GCA_963831715.1 of uncultured Chloroflexia bacterium. Taxonomy (GTDB): domain Bacteria; phylum Chloroflexota; class Limnocylindria; order Limnocylindrales; family CSP1-4; genus SPCO01. The sequence goes on from CAWHRB010000002.1 coordinate 806,000, forward strand.
CCGAGCTCGAGCAGCTCGTGTTCTCCCCGTCGCGCTGGGAGCGCCGCCTGGTCGCGTCGACCATCGCGACCATGACCCACGGGAACCGCCGGACCGGTCGTGGTCCCGAGGTCGTCGACCACGCCCTGCCTATCCTCGGCCAGCTCATCGGCGACGACGAACCGGACGTCCAGAAGGCGCTGTCGTGGGCGTACCGCTCGCTCGCGCAGATCGATCCAGAGCGGACGACCGCGGAGCTCCGAGCCGAAACGGCGCGCGCGGTCGAGACCGACGACGGCCACCGAGCGTGGGTGATCCGCGACAGCCTGGCCAAACTCGCGCCGGCCGACGCGGATGACATTCGAACGCGCCTCGCGGGCATCCGGCGTCGACCCGGTGCCCCATCGACATCGAACGCGGCCGCGCTGGCTGCCCGTTTCGGCGGCCTGCCGGACCCGACGATGCATCCCGAACCCCCGTTGACCTGATCCAGGAGTAGCCGATCGTGACCGAAGACCTGGGCGACATCCGCGCCATCCGCATCGAGGACGAGATGCGTGACTCGTACCTCGACTACGCGATGAGCGTGATCGTCTCGCGCGCGTTGCCGGACGTGCGCGACGGCCTCAAGCCGGTCCACCGCCGGATCCTCTACACGATGGGCGAGATGGGCCTGTCGTCGACGAGCTCGTACCGCAAGTGCGCAGCGATCGTCGGCGAGGTGATGGGCAAGTACCACCCGCACGGCGACGTGGCCCTGTACGACGCGCTCGTCCGCCTTGCCCAGGACTTCTCGATGCGCTACCCGCTCGTCGACGGCCAGGGCAACTTCGGCAGTGTCGACGGGGACGGCGCGGCAGCGATGCGCTACACCGAGGCGCGCCTGACGGCGATCGCATCCGAGATGCTCGCCGACATCGACAAGGAGACGGTCGACTACGTCGACAACTACGACGGCACGCAGAAGCAGCCGTCGGTCCTGCCGTCGAAGCTGCCGAACCTGCTCGTCAATGGGTCATCGGGCATCGCCGTCGGCATGGCGACGAACATCCCGCCCCACCACCTGGGCGAGATCGTCGATGCCACGGTCGCCCTGATCGACGACCCGGAGCTCACCTCGGACGACCTGTGCAAATTCGTGCTCGGCCCCGACTTCCCGACCGCCGGCACGATCTTCCGCTTCGAGAAGCAGCGCAACATCCTCACCGGCGAGTGGGAGACGGTCGACGCGATCCGCCAGATGTATGCCCACGGCCGCGGTCGGGTCGTCATGCGCGCGCAGGTCGCGTTCGAGGAAGTGCGCGGCGACCGCACGGCGATCATCGTCACCGAGCTGCCGTACCAGGTGAACAAGGCGGCGCTGCTCGAGAAGATCGCGGACATGGTCAAGGACAAGAAGATCGACGGCATCGCCGATCTGCGCGACGAGTCCGACCGCGACGGGATGCGGATCTATGTCGAGATCAAGCGCGACGCCAACCCGCACAAGGTGCTGAACAACCTGTTCAAGCACACCCCGATGCAGCTCGCGTTCAACATGAACATGCTCGCGCTGGTCGACGGCCAGCCCCAGACGCTGCCGCTGCGCAGCGTCCTCGACCACTACATCACCCACCGCCAGGAGATCGTCCGCCGGCGGACCGAGTTCGACCTCGGCAAGGCACGGGCCCGAGCGCACATCCTCGAGGGGCTCAAGATCGCGCTCGACCATCTCGACGCGGTCATCAAGACGATCCGCGAGTCGGCCGACGTCGATACCGCGCGCGACAACCTGATGTCGCGCTTCGACCTGTCCGAGCTGCAGGCCCAGGCCATCCTCGACATGCGGCTCGCCCGCCTCGCCGCCCTCGAACGCAAGAAGATCGAAGACGAGTACCTCGAGGTCATCCAGCTCATCGCGGAGCTCGAGGACATCCTCGCCAACCCGACCCGCGTCCTCTCGATCATCAAGGACGAGCTGGTCGAGATCAAACGCAAGTACGCCGGCGAGCGGCGCACCCGCGTCGCGGACGACGCGAGCCGCGAGATGACCGACGAGGACCTCATCGCCGACGAGGATGTCGTGGTCACGATCTCCGGTCGCGGCTACATCAAGCGCCAGCCGGTCGACACGTACCGGCGCCAGCATCGCGGTGGCAAGGGCATCATCGGCCACGTCACCCGCGAGGAGGACGCGGTCGAGCACCTGCTCGTCGCGAACACGCACGACTGGGCGCTCTTCTTCACGAACCGTGGTCGAGTGTTCAGCGCGAAGGTGCACGCGATCCCGGACGCCTCTCGCCAGGCCAAGGGCATGCCGATCATCAATCTGCCCGGCGTCCAGGTCGACTCGGGCGAGGTGCCGGTCGCCACGATCGTGCTACCGAACTTCGAACCGGGCCACTACCTGGTCATGGCGACCCGCAAGGGCATCATCAAGAAGACCCCGCTCGAGCAGTTCGAGCGCGTCCGCGCGACCGGCATCCGCGCGATCACCATCAACGACCTGGACGAACTGGCATGGGTCGGCGTCTCCGGTGGCGGCGACGACATCATCCTGGCGACCGCGCAGGGCATGCTCGCGCGGTTCGAGGAGGACGAAGTCCGCCCGATGGGCCGCGACGCGGCCGGCGTGATCGGCATCCGCCTGCTCAAGCGTGAAGGCGACAGCGTCGTGGCGATGAGCGTGGTCGAGCCGGAGGCCGACCTGCTGGTCCTGACCGAGACGGGCTATGGCAAGCGCGTCGCCATCGGCGACTTCCGGCGCAAGCACCGCGGCGGACAGGGTGTCCGGCTCATCGCGCTCGAAGGCCGCAAGACCGGGCTCGTCGCTGCCGTGCAGCAGGTCACCGAGGAGGACGAGGAGCTCGTGCTCATCTCCGAGGGCGGCCAGGTCATCCGCACGGAGACCAACACGATCAACCGGTATTCGTCGGGGGCGCGTGGCGTGATCGTCATGCGGCTCGCCGAGGGCGACCGCGTCGCGGCGATCGCCGCTTTCCGGCCCGGACTTGCGGACCGTGACGGCATGGGCGACGATGACGCCCCCGCGACGGGTGGTCCCGGTCAGTCCGACCCGAGCGGCGGCGCGGTATGACGGTCTTCGGCCAGCGAGAGGGGTCGCCCTTGTACGCGGACCAGTTCGAGATCTACCACGGCAACGCCAACCCCGAGCTCGCGCGCAAGATCGCGCGCTACCTCGGGATGGAGGGCGGCAAGGCCGAGGTCTTCCAGTTCGCGAACGAGAACATCTTCGTCAAGATCCTCGACAACGTCCGCGAGAAAGACGTCTTCCTCGTCCAACCGACCTCGCACCCGGTCAACCAGTCGATCATGGAGCTGCTGATCATGATCGACGCGTTCAAGCGAGCGTCGGCCGGCCGGATCACCGCGGTCATCCCGTTCTACGCCTACGGCCGCTCCGACAAGAAGGACCAGCCGCGCGTGCCGATCACCGCCCGGCTCATCGCGGACATGATCACGGTAGCGGGGGCGGACCGGGTCCTGTCGATGGACCTCCACCAGGGCCAGATCCAGGGCTTCTTCAACATCCCGGTCGATGAGCTGACCGCGGTCCACATGCTGTCGCGCTACTTCATCGACAAGCGCCTCGACGACGTGGTCGTCGTGACCGACCTCGGGTTCGCGAAGCGGGCACGGGCATTCGCCGAGCTGCTCGATGCGCCGCTGGCCATCATCGAGAAGCGGCGGGTCGGCAACCTGGATCGTGCCGAGCTGATGAACGTCATCGGCGAGGTCCGCGGCAAGCGGGCGATCATCGTCGACGACGAGATCGATACGGCCGGCACGCTGGTCGAGATCGTCCGCGCCCTCGAGCGCGAGGGCGTCACCGAGATGTACGCCTGCGCGACGCACGGGGTGCTGAGCGACCCGGCCATCGAGCGCATCCGCGAAAGCTCGCTGCGCGAGGTGGTCATCACCGACTCCGTGCCGCTGCCCGCGTCCAAGCGCATCCCCAAGCTGACCGTGCTGTCGGTCGCGCCGCTCATCGGCGAGGCGATCAAGCGCATCCACCGCGGCGAGTCCGTCGGGGCGCTCTTCTCGAGCGAGGTGTCGTTCACCCAGGAGATGCTCCTCTGGGACGAGGGCGGTGACGGTCCCAGTGCCTCGTCCGATCCGGATGCCGACGACGGCGAGCCCTCACTACCGGGCGCCCTGGCCGCGGCGGTACCATCCGAGCGATGACGCTCCAGCTGCACCGACGGGACGAGGAGGGCGAGCTCGAGGCGCGCCCGTCCGAGCCCGACTGGCAGGCCCAGCTCCGCTCCCCGTTGTGGGGCACGAGCCTTCGCCGCAAGCGACTGCCCGACCTCAAGAACAGCGAGATGAACCCGACGCCGACGTTCATCGCGATCCTGTTCTGGGTCGGTCTGGCCGTCGCGACGTTCGTGCTGCTGGTCATCGGCTACGGAACGAGGTTCTGGGGCTAGGTCGGCGGCCGGCGGCAGCCGATGCTCCTGTCAGTAGCGGTTTCCGCACGAACGTGCACGGTCGACCGCCAGATTCGACAGATCATGTCGATCTCGCGGGTCGGCCACGCTCATTCATCGCGAAACCGCTACTGAGGATGGCAGGGCCCGCGAAGGCCGCCGAGCCGGCGGACGGCGCCAGGCCGCTGAACGGGGGAACCGCACGAGTCCGCCTATACTCAGACTCCCATGAAGTTCCTTTCCCGTTTCGTCGACTCGAATGACCGTGAGCTGCGTCGGATCCAGCCCTGGGTCGAGGAGGCCAACGCGCTCGAGGCCGAGTTCGAAGGCCTGTCCGACGACGAGATCCGTACCCAGTTCGCCGAGATCCGCGACGAGGTCCGCGCCAGCGTCCAGCCCGAGGAGCCGTCCGACGACGAGCTCCATCACGAGGACCTGGAGCGCCGTCGCGAGCTGACCAAGGCGCGTCGCAAGCGCGAGAACGAGCGGCTCCAGAAGGCCCTCGACGACGTCCTCCCCGAGGTCTTCGCGATGACGCGCGAAGCCATGAAGCGGACGCTCGACATGCGCCACTTCGACGTCCAGCTCATCGGCGGCGCCGTGCTCCACCAGGGCCGGATCGCCGAGATGCGGACCGGCGAGGGCAAGACCCTCGTCGCGCCGCTGGCCGCGATCCTCAACTCGCTGGCCGGCCATGGCGTCCACATCGTGACCGTCAACGATTACCTGGCCCGGCGCGACCCGCAGTGGATGGGCCCGATCTACCACTTCCTCGGCGTCAGCGTCGGCATGATCCTCGGGCAGCAGTCCGACGGCGGGCCGGCGTCTTACGTGTTCGAGCCCGGCTACCCGACGACCGATGAGCGCCTGATCAACCTGCGCCCGGTCGACCGCGCCACGGCCTATGCCGCCGACGTGACCTACGGGACCAACAACGAATTCGGGTTCGACTACCTGCGCGACAACATGGTGGTCGAGCTCAACCAGCGCGTGCAGCGCGAGCGGACCTTCGGCATCGTCGACGAGGTCGACAACATCCTCATCGACGAGGCGCGCACCCCGCTGATCATCTCCGGGCAGGCCGAGGAATCGGCCGACCTGTACTTCACGTTCGCCCGACTCGTGCCGCGCCTCAAGGAGCGACCCGAAGGCGCTGAGGAGGGTGGCGACTACTTCATCGACCTCAAGGACCGCGCGGTGAGCTCCACCGAGGAGGGCGTCCACAAGATGGAGGGCTTCCTCGGTGTCGACAACATGTATGACGCCGATCCGCGGCTGGCCCGCCACTTCGACCAGGCGCTCCGCGCCCACGCGCTGTACAAGCGCGACCGCGATTACATCGTCAAGGACGGCGAGATCATCATCGTCGACGAGTTCACCGGCCGGCAGATGCCCGGACGGCGCTGGAGCGAGGGCCTGCACCAGGCGATCGAGGCCAAGGAAGGTCTGCGCGTCCAGCGCGAGAGCGTCACGCTCGCCACGATCACGTTCCAGAACTACTTCCGCCTCTACGACAAGCTGGCCGGCATGACCGGCACCGCGATGACCGAGGCCGAGGAGTTCCACAAGATCTACCACCTCGAAGTCGTGGCGATCCCGACCCACCGGGACATGGTCCGGACCGACGAGGCAGATCTGGTGTTCCGTGATGAGAAAGCGAAGTTCAACGCCCTCATCGACGAAGTCGCCGAGATGCAGGAGGCGGGCCGCCCGGTGCTCGTCGGCACGGTCAGCGTCGAGAAGTCGGAGATCCTCTCGGCGATGCTCAAGCGCCGCGGCGTCAAGCACGAGACCCTGAACGCCAAGTTCCACGAGAAGGAGTCGGGCATCGTCGCCCAGGCCGGGCGCACCGGTTCGGTGACCATCGCCACGAACATGGCCGGCCGCGGCACCGACATCCTGCTCGGCGGCAACCCGGCGGGCCTCGCCTCGGAGGCGCTCCACCGCAAGGGCCTCAATCCGGCCGAGGTGGACGACGAGACGTACCAGGCGGCCCTCGCCGAGGCCCGGGAACTCACCGAGGAGGACCACGCCCAGGTGGTCGACGCCGGTGGGCTGCACATCATCGGCACCGAGCGGCACGAATCGCGGCGCATCGACAACCAGCTGCGCGGCCGTGCCGGTCGCCAGGGTGACCCGGGCTCGTCGCGGTTCTACCTGTCGCTCGACGACGACCTGATGAAGCGCTTCGCTTCGGATCGGGTGACGGGCCTCATGGAGCGGCTCGGCCTCGAGGAGGACGTCGCGATCGAGTCGCGCCTCGTGTCGAAGACGATCGAAAGCGCCCAAAGCCGCGTCGAGGGCTACAACTTCGACATCCGCAAGCGTGTCGTCGAGTTCGACGACGTCATCAACAAGCAGCGCGAGACGATCTACGCGGAGCGCGAAAAGGTCCTCAAGAACGAGGACCTGACCGATACCGTGCGCGCCTTCCTCGACGAGGAGATCGACGCGCTCGTCGACGGCCACCTGGCGGGCGAGGACCCCGACGCATGGGACGTCGAGGGGCTGTCGGCGGCGCTGACCGCGATGGGCCTCGGCGGTGAGCCGACCTCCGCCGACACGCTCTGGGACCATGGTGGCCGCGAGGCCGTCGGTGAGTACCTCCGCGAGATCGCGGACCAACGGATCGCCGCGCGCGAGGCCGAGGTCGGCGAGGAGCACTGGGCCGTGGCCGAGCGGATCGTGTTGCTGCGCACGATCGACTCGCTATGGGTCGAGCACCTGACCGAGGTCGACGACATGCGCCGCGGCATCGGGCTGCGCGGCTACGCCCAGCAGGACCCGCTCAACGAGTTCCGCCGCGAGGCATACCGGATGTACGAGGAGCTGCGCGACCTGATCCGCCACGGCGTCGCGTCGGCCATCTTCCGTGTCACCATCCAGACGGAGCCACCGCCTGACGCCGCCCGAACCCTGCCGGGTCCGGGCCAGCCACCGCGGCCCGATGGGACGAACGGTGCGTCGACACCCCGCCACGCGCGGGTGCCGGCGGCTGCCGGGGCGGGTTCGGCCATGGCCGGCGGGTCGGCTGCCGCCGGCACGGTTCCCCCCGGGTCGGCCATCCACAACGTCCGCGCGTCGCTCGGCGACCGGGCAGTGGTCGGCGGCAATGGTGCCGGGGCTGCGGAGAATGCTCGCCCGGGATACACACCGACGGGGGCGCGCATCGGCCGCAACGATCCGTGCTGGTGTGGTTCCGGGGCCAAATACAAGAAGTGCCACGGCCGCTGACCGGCTGAGGCAACCGTGCGCGCCATCGCTCGACTCTTCGTCGCGGGTCTGATCGCCGTGATCGCGCTGGCCGGCTATGCAGCGTACCGGATCTGGGACCAGGGCAATCGCGATGAGCGGCCCTCCGCCGACGTCATCGTCGTGATGGGCGCTGCGCAGTACGACGGGCGTCCGTCCCCGGTGTTCGCGGCCAGGCTCGACCACGCCATCGACCTGTACCACGAGGGTGTGGCGCCGCGGCTGATGGTGACCGGCGGCAAGCGCGAGGGCGATCGCACCACCGAGGCGGCTAGCGCCCGGATCTACGCCGTCCAACACGACGTCCCGGACGAGGTGATCCTTCTCGAGGACCAGAGCCGCACGACGCTCCAGTCGATCCGCGGCGTCGCCTCGCTGATGCGCGATGCGGGCTTCGAGACGGCGGTCTTCGTGTCGGACCCGAGCCACATGCTGCGGGTCCTGCAGATGGCGTCGGATGAGGGCATCGCCGCCTATGGCTCGCCGACTCGCACCAGCCCGCTCGAGCACGATCCCGTCAAGCGAGCCGACGCGATCGTCCACGAGCTGGGCGCCCTGGCGGTGTACTTCGTGTCCGGCGAGGCGCCGTAGCCTCCGTGCGGCCCGGTTTCGGCAATTCCGGCTCCGATCTTCGAACTACCCCCTTGGCGCTCGGAGCTTGGCCGCCTATACTGGGCCAACCCGCCGATCCCGGACCGCTAGCGTCCACCGGCGGCTCTCCCAGCCCCGCCCCGCTCGTGCCCAGCGTCGTGAATGGAGGGAGTCCGTTGAAGCAGGCCGAGGACGCCGCGTTCGTCGATCTCATCGCGTGTGAGCGCGATTGCCGGAACTGCAGCTACGCGGCCGCCCTCGACTGCGACGGCAACTGTGGCGTCTGTCCGCATAACAGCTACTGCCCCTGCGTGAACCCCGTCGTCGCCCGAAGCAAGACGGCGCTGCGGCTCATCGAGCTGCGTCCGATCCTGCTGCAGGATCTCAAGGTCCGGAACTAGTGGACGCGTCCGCGGTTCGCGACCTGGCCGAACGGATCCGGTCGACATCGGGGCGCCTTTGACCTCGAGGCGAAACAGGAGCGCGTCGCACAGATCGACGCACTGACCGTCGCGCCCGGGTTCTGGGACGACCAGCGGGCCGCCCAGAAGGTCCTTCGTGAGGCCGACAGCCTCCGGTCCGAGATCGAGACCTGGCACGGCCTGCTGGAGCGCGCCGGGGACCTGGAGGCCGCCGTCGAGCTGCTGACCGAATCACCCGATGCGGACCTCGAGGCCGAACTCGCCCGGAATGCGGCGACGCTCGAGACCGACTTCGGTCGCGAACGGACGATGCTGCTCTTCTCGGGCGAGCACGACGATCGCTCGGCGATCCTTACCATCAGCGCCGGGGCGGGCGGCACCGAGGCGACCGACTGGGCCGAGATGCTCCTGCGGATGTACCTGCGCTGGGCCGAGCGGCACCGTTACGCGACCGAGATCATCGACCAGCAGGAGGGTGAGCAGGCCGGTCTCAAGAGCGTGACCGTCGAGGTCGAGGGGCGGCGTGCCTACGGCTGGCTGCGCGCCGAGCGCGGCGTCCATCGACTGGTGCGCATCAGCCCATTCGATTCGCAGAAGCGGCGCCAGACGACCTTCGCCCTGGTCGAGATCCTGCCGGAGGTCGACGACGACATCGAGATCGAGCTCGATTGGGACCAGATCCGCGTCGACACGTACCGCTCGCAGGGCGCCGGCGGCCAGCACGTCAACAAGACCGACTCGGCCGTCCGGCTGACCCACCTGCCGACCAACATCGTCGTGCAGAGCCAGAACGAGCGGTCGCAGACCCAGAACAAGGAGAACGCGACGAAGGTGCTCAAAGCGCGCCTGCTCGAGCTCGCGCTCCAGGAGAAGGAGGCCGAGCTGCGGGCGCTCAAGGGCGAGCACGTCGAGGCCGGCTGGGGCAACCAGATCCGCAGTTACGTGCTCCACCCGTACCAGATGGTCAAGGACCTGCGCACCGGCCACGAGACCGGCAACACCAGTGCGGTGCTCGACGGCGACCTCGACGCGTTCATGCAGGCCGAGCTCGAGCGCCTCGCCACGGGCGGGGAGTGGCGTGGCGGCGACAGCGAGGGCGACGCGGCGTGACCGCGCGGACAAACCCCGCGATCCGCGACACGTTGACGTATCGGCCGGTCCAGCCCGACGAGCTCGGCGCGTGCGCCGAGGTCTGGCGCCTGTCGATCAACGACTACACCGCCCGCTTGAACCAGCCGCAGGTCGAACCCGAGAGCGGTCCGCTGGTCCGCCTGTACGCCCACCTGCACTCGACCGACCCGGACCGGTTCATCGTCGCCACTCAGCCCGACCCGGACGCGCCCGGCGGGGCGCGGATCGTGGCCTTCGCCACGGCCGTGGTCCGCGAGCGGCTGTGGTACCTGTCGATGTGCTTCGTGCTGCCCGAGGTCCAGGGGCGCGGTGTCGGCCGGGCCCTCCTCGACCGGACCGGCCCGCCCGACGGTGCCGACACGATCCGGGCGACCGGCACGGACAGCGCCCAGCCGATCAGCAACGCGCTGTATGCCTCGCTCGGGATCGTCCCCCGCGTCCCGTTGCTGAACCTGATCGGGCTACCGAGCCGGCCCGAGGCGTTCGGGGCGCTGCCGAGCGGCGTTCGTGCCGTGGCGTTCGATCGGATCGCGACCGACGGCCACGAACGGCTCGTCGGCATCGTCGACGCTCTCGACCAGGAGACCCTCGGGGTGCGCCACCCGATCGACCATCGTTACCTGCGTGCCGAGGGGCGCCGCGGCTGGCTCTACCAGGCACCCGATGGAGCGGCGCTGGGCTACGGCTACGCGGCCGAGGCAGGTCGGGTGGGACCGGTCGCGAGCCGTGATCCCGACCTGCTCGCGCCGATCGTCGGGCACCTCACCCAGGAGGTCATCCCCCGCGGGGCCTTCGCCGTGTGGGTGCCAGGGACCGCCGACCGTGCGGTCGTCGGAGCGCTCCAGGCCGGCTTCCGGCTCGAACCGTTCCCGGTCCTGCTGTGCTGGGATCGACCGATGATCGACCTGTCGCGCTACCTGCCGATCTCCCCTGGACTCCTCTAGACCGGCCCGGACCGGACCATCGTCCGGGGGCGCGGTAGTCCGCCGGTCACGTTTGCCCACGCGGGGGGCCGGTGATAGCCTCGGGCCCGACGTGGTTCCCGCTGCAGTGCCCGCGGTCGGATCGGACCGAAGAATGTGGCGAGCGTGATCGCCACTCGTTCCCGCCCGCGGAGTCGCCCGTGACCATCGCCCCAGCGCCGTCGGCGGCGCGCTCGCTCCGCCGTCGCATCCTCGAACGAGGCCGCGATCAGGCCATCCCGGATCGGGCCGTGCTGATCCTGCACGACGTCACCAAGCAGTACCCCAACGGCAAGATCGCCCTGCGCGACGTCGACCTCGTCATCCCGGAGGGGGACTTCGTGTTCCTGGTCGGGCCGTCGGGCGCGGGCAAGTCGACGCTGATCAAGTTGCTGATCCGGGACGAGATGGCAAGCCGCGGCGAGGTGGTGCTCGACGGTCAGGATCTGGCCCGCCTTCCGCGCCGCCAGGTGCCCCGGATGCGGCGCAAGATCGGGATCATCTTCCAGGACTTCAAGCTCCTGCCGACCAAGACGGTCTGGGAGAACGTCGCGTTCGCGCTCGAGGTCACCGGCTATCCCCGGCGACTCATCCGGCCAGCTGTCGATCGCGTCCTGGCCATCGTCGGCCTCACCGCGCAGGCCAAGCAGACGCCCGCCCAGCTGTCCGGCGGCGAGCAGCAGCGCACGGCCATCGCCCGCGCGCTCGTCCACGATCCGCGGCTGATCATCGCCGACGAGCCGACCGGCAACCTCGACCCGCTCATCAGCTGGGAGATCCTGCAGCTGCTGCTGCGCATCAACGAGCTGGGCGTCACGGTGTTGATGGCGACCCACAACGCCGAGGTCGTCACGGCCCTGCGCAAGCGCGTCGTCGCGCTGGAAGAGGGACGGATCATCCGCGACGAGGTCGGTGGCGCCTACCACCGCGAGGACTGACCGAGGGTGCTGGCATTCCTCTACTTCAGCCTCAAGCGCGCCTGGCAGGGCTTCTGGCGCAACGCCGTCATGAGCCTGGCCGCGACCGCGACGATGGTGCTGATGCTGCTCCTGCTGGCCGGGTTCTGGATCATCCAGACCGGGCTGCTGGCCGGCCTCGAGTTCACCGAGCAGAAGGTCGAGGTCGTGGCCTACCTCCAGCCCAATGCCACACAGACACAGATCGACGCACTGGCAGCCGAGATCGGGCGGCGCTCCGACGTGGCGTCGGTCGAGGTCGTCACGCGCGACAGGGCGCTCGAGCGGTTCCGTGAGCAGATGGAGGCCCAAGGGCGGTCCGACCTGACCCAGCAGCTCGAGGGCAACCCGCTCTACGCCAGCGTCGAGGTGAAGCTCAAGGACCCGTCCGCCCTCAAGGCGGTCGGCGCCGCCCTCGCCCCGTCCGAGCATCCGATCGTCCGCAACGTCATCAACATCGAGGATCTGGTCGACCGGCTGTTGACGGTGACGGAGATCCTGCGCACGGTCGGCACCGCGATCCTGATCGGCGTCGGGCTGATCGCGCTGTTCATCATCATCAATGCGATCCGCCTCGCCGTCGTCGCCCGGGCCGAGGAGATCGAGATCATGCGGCTGGTCGGTGCATCCGACGCGTTCATCCGCTGGCCGTTCGTCTTCGAAGGCGCGTTCGTCGGTTTCCTCGGCGCAGCGGTCACGCTGGCGATCCTGTTCGCAGCAGCCGAGCCGCTCAACGGCTTCATGGTCGAGTTCTTCCGGGTGCTGCCACTGCAGATCGGATCGCTGACGCGCGATCTCGTGACGCTGGTGATGGGCGCGGGTGTCGGGCTCGGCATCCTGGGCTCGTGGGTGTCGGTCCGGACCTACCTGATCCGCTAGGCCCCACGCGCCGTTCGATCGTCCGTGGGTCGCCCCAGTCGGCCGTACCTTCGAGCCTCTGACCCGTTCCGCGACCCGGTGTAGATTCACTTCCTCAGTCGCGCCCGTCATCCATCATCTGCTCGACTCGAGGGGGAATCCGCATACCGCCATGCACGCTACGGAGCTCGATCCACCAGATCGGCAGGCGGTCTCCGTCGCGCCGGTCGAGGGCACCCTGACCAAGGCTCGCCGATCGCGCGCACCGATCATCACGGTCGCCGTGTCCGTGATCGCTCTGCTGTCGGGCAGCGCGATGTTCCTGAGCGGCTACTCCATGGGCCGCCAGAGCGCCGTCGAGCCCGGCACGCCGGGCGACGAGGGGATGGCCTTCCAGCCGTTCTGGGACACGTATCACACGATCCAGGATCGCTATGCCGGCAGCGAGGTGGACCGCGAAGCCGTCGTCCAGGGCGCCATCCGCGGGATGATCGACTCGCTCGAGGACCCGTATTCCTCCTACCTGACCTCCGACCAGTACCAGTCCAGCCTGCAGGGCATCAGCGGGCAATTCGAGGGGATCGGCGCCGAGATCGCGACGCAGGCGTCCGACGGGACGCAGGGCTGCGCGACCCTCGGACCAACGTGCCGGCTGGTGATCATCGCGCCGATCGGCGGCTCGCCGGCCGAGAAAGCCGGTCTCCTCCCGGGCGACCTCGTCCTGGCCACCGACGGGGTCCCGCTCGATGGCCTGACCGTCGACGCGGCCCGTGAACGGATGCGCGGCCCGAAGGACACATCGGTCGAGCTGTCCATCCAGCGCGGTGGCGACCACCCGTTCGAGCTCCGCGTGGTCCGCGACGTCATCCAGGAGCGTGAGGTCGAATCGCGCGAGCTGGTCGACGGGCGGGTCGGCTATCTCCGCCTCGAGGGCTTCTCGGACCAGGCCGCCGCGGACCTCGCCACAGCCGTCAAGGCGCATGTCGAGGCCGGCCGGCGCATGCTGATCCTCGACCTGCGCGGCAACCCGGGCGGCTACGTGACCGCGGCACGCGCCGTCTCCAGCCAGTTCATCGCGTCCGGTCCGATCTTCTGGGAGGAGGACGCGAAGGGCGGTCGCATCGCGACCGAGGCGATGCCCGGAGGCTACGCGACGGATCCGGCGATCCGGGTCGTGTGTCTCATCGACCGTGGCAGCGCATCGGCGAGTGAGATCGTCGCAGCAGCGCTCCAGGACAGCGGTCGGGCGACGCTCGTCGGGCAGCGCTCGTTCGGCAAGGGCTCCGTCCAGCAATGGCAGGAGCTCGCAGGCGAGGGCGGGGCGTTCCGGTTGACCATCGCGAAGTGGCTGACGCCGGACACGCGCTGGATCCACAACATCGGGATCGAGCCGGACGTCACCGTCGAGGTGCCGGCGACGCTCGGTCCGGGCGAGGATCCGATCCTCGCCAAGGCGCTCGACGTGGTCGGGGCCGGCGAGCGACTGCCGATCGGCGGGCCGTGACTCGCGGCGGTGACGATGCGTTCGTCTCGCCTTAACGGCGTTCTTGCACTCACGACAGGGTTCGGGTACGGTTTCTCCGAACGAAAGGAGGTGATGTGCAGTGATCGACAGTACGCGTAGCTGCACCACCTCGCAGGAGATGGCCGTCTAGTCGGACACCCTGTGGGTGGGTAAGCAACTCGAACGCCGGTCCGCATAGGGCCGGCGTTCGTGCGAAATCCTCGGACGGATGGCCTCCCGGCGATCGGCCTCCGACCTCGGAGGGGCCATACCCGACACACCACGGGAGCCATCCATGCGCGACAATTCGACCGTCGCCCTCAACCGAAAAGCGCGCCATGAATTCACCATCGACGAGACCTTCGAGGCCGGCCTCGTGCTGACCGGGACCGAGATCAAGTCGGTGCGGGCGGGCAAGGTGAACATCGCCGGCGCCTATGCCCGCATCGAGAAGGGTGAGGCGTGGCTGATCGGCGCCGACATCGCGCCGTTCGAGCAGGGCAACCGCTACAACCACGAGCCGAAGCGGAACCGCAAACTGCTGCTGCATCGGCGCGAGATCGACGAGCTCCTGGGTCGGGCCCAGCAGAAGGGCCAGACCATCGTGCCGCTGCGGCTCTACCTGAGCCGAGGCAAGGCCAAGATCGAGCTCGGCCTTGCGCGCGGGAAGCAGCTCCACGACCGCCGTCGCGACATCGCCGACCGCGACGCCAAGCGCGACATCGCTCGGGAGCTCGCCGACGTCCAGCGCGGCCGCTGAACGCGTTCAGCGGAGCAGGTAGCCCCGGCTCAGCGGGACCACGGAGACCGGGTCGACCGCGAGCGGCCATCCGTCGAGGGTGACCGCTCCGTCGGTCGCGTCGACCTCGATCGCCGCGGTCGCCCGATTGCGCACGAGCGACTCCCGGCGCAGCCCACGCGTGTCCCGGACGGCGATCACCTCACGTCCGTGACGACGCAGCTCGGGCGAGCCGGTCGCCGAACGTGACACGAACGTCGCGGAGAGGGACGCAGCGGCGCGCGGTCGGCCGCCCCAGTCCGGTCGATAGCGCGTCGGTTCGGACCGTTCGACCGTCGCGTTCCCCTCGCCGAGCGGCGCCCACGCGGCCATCCCGCCCTTGAGCACGAGGGCCGGCTTCACGCCGACGTAGGCCGGCTCCCACAGGACGATGTCGGCCATCCGGCCCGCCTGGAGGGAACCGACGTGGTCGGCGATCCCGTGGGTGATGGCCGGTTCGATCGTCACCTTGGCCAGGTAGCGAAGCACGCGTTCGGTGGCATCGAACGGATCCGGCGCGGGCGCCGTGCCCGACCAGCTGCCCATCACGTGCGCGAGCTGGAGTGTCCGCCGGACCGTCTCCATCATCCGGCCCATGCCCTGTGAATCGGAGTTGACGATGGCGATCGCGCCGAGCTCATGGAGCGGACCCTCCGCAGCCATCGTCGCCGGGTGGACACGCTCGCGGACAAGCGCGATGTCTTCAGCGACACCATAGGACGCGCCATGGTTGAGCACGATCATCGGGACCTGTTCGGCGGCGGCACTCACGCCGAACGGCACGGTCGGGGTCGTCGACGAACAGATCACATTCGCCTCGCAGACGAGGCCGATGACGTCGGGCACGTGGCCGCCGCCGCTGCCCTCGACGTGGTAGGCATGGACGGTCCGTCCGGCGATCGCGGCTACCGTGTCCTCGAGCTCGGCGCTCTCGTGCAGGCCGTCGGTGTGGAGCGCCACGGACACATCGTGGGCGTCGGCGAACCGGAGCACGTGATCGATGAGCTCCGGGTAGGCGCCGTAGTCCTCGTGGATCTTGAAGCCACAGGCGCCGGCCTCGAGCAGCGCCTCGAGGGGTCCGTCGTCCTCGGCACGGGCGCACGCCTGGAGACCGAGGTTGACCGGCCAGTCGCTGACCCCGGCCAGTGTCCGCGCCATCGCCCACGGCGGTTCCTCGAAGCCGGCCGTGATCAACGTCGTCACGCCCCCCGAGAGAGCGGCCGGGAGCAGTTCCGGCGAGATGAGGTGGACATGGCTATCGATGGCGCCCGGCGTGGCGATCAGGCCGTAGCCCATGATCGGTTGGGTGTGCGGCCCGATGCGCAGGTCGATGCCCTCGCTGAGCGTGTCGCTTCCGGCCCGCCCCACGCCGACGATGCGCCCGTCCTTGATGCCGATGTCCGCCTTCACGACACCGATGACCGGGTCGACGACGACGGCGCCGGCGACCAGCACGTCGAGCTCCGAGTCGGACGCCCGACCCTGGGTCACGCGTGGGCGGATGGTCTTCGCATAGCCCCAGATCGGCTCATCCCCGGGTGCCTGGCGGTCCTCCGCCACACGGATCCAGAGGTCGGTGTCGCCGAGGCGGATCCGGTCGTCGACCGTCGGACCGAAGCGGGCGAGGCGCTCGGCCTGCGAGAGCGCTGTCAACGGGCGCGAACCAGGCGGACGGTCCGCGTCTCGCCGGGCGCCCAGCGCACGGTCGAGCCGGCGTCGATGTCGAGGTGGCAGCCTTGCGCCCTGACCCGGTCGAACTCCAACCGTGGATTCACGCGCTCGAACGGATAGTGGCTCGAGACCCGCACGACCCGCCTCGACGAATTCCGGACCTCGATGTCGAACCGCTCGCGGTCGTCCGCGCCCTCGCGTCGGGCCGCGAGGCGCACGGCGCCCGGCGCATCGTCGCCCGCCGGACCGAGCGGAGCCAGCAGGTGGACCAGCCTGGTGCCGTCGTCCATGAGCACCTCGAGGCGGACCTCCGGGACGAGGGCGGCCACGCCCGGAAGGACGTGGTCGCTACTCACCGCACCGTAGCCGGCCGCCTCGACCTCCTCGTACGTTGCGCCGCCACGCGCGGCCTCGAGCATCGCGTCGCAGATGAGGGCAGTCGCCTCGGGGGCGTTGAGGAGGAGCCCGCGATCCCTGTGGCGCCGTGCGAGTTCCGCCGCCGTGAACAGGAGGAGTCGTTCCTCCTCCCACGCCGTCAGTCTCACGAGCCGAGTGTCGCCCCCGGTGTCGCCGGATCGCTCGCTATCGCCTGCGCGTCGTGCGGCCGGCGCCGGGCGAGCCAGAGGATCAGGACGTTGAGCAGGGCCACGTAACCCACGATGGCCAGCAGGGCGCCGGCCCCGAGCCACAGGATGCCATCGAGGCGCCCGTGCACGTCGACGAGGCGGAGCCGCAGATCGTCGACCGCCGCGCGCAGCGAGCGCGCCGTCTCGACCGACCGCGTCGCAGCGTCGCGCAGCGTCGTCGCCGCAGCCGTGACGTCTCCAGCCGTCGCGCGGGCAGCGCCGCGAAGGGCGGTCAGCGCCCCATCGATGGCGACGAGCCGTTCATTCGCAGTCGCGAGAGCGGCAGGCACCCCGGTGGGGGCCTCCATGCCGGGTATCAGCCGGGCAGCGCCCTGCACGCTTTCCAGCGCCGACGTTGCCCGCTCGCGGGCCGCGACGAACCGATCGCGGGCGATCGCATACGCGTCCACGACCGCCGAGACCCGGGCCGCGACCGCGGCCGGGATGGGCGCTGCCGCAGTCAGCACGCCCGATTCCGCGACCAGCTCGTCGAGCCGGCCGACACCTTCGGACAAGCGCGCGGATGCGTCGTCGACGGTGGCGAGACCGTTGCCGATCGACGTGTCGGCGGCGATGAACACGTCACCGACCTGGACCGCAACGAACGACCGGCCGAGAAGGATGGCGATCGCCAGCGCCAGGGACACGAGTAGCCCGGCGATCCCGAGCAGGTGCAACAACCTCGAGGTCCATCGTCCGAGCGCCATCAGTCAACCCTCCGCCCCCGCGTCCATGGGAGGGTACCCCGGCGGGCGTCCGAGCATGTCGCTGGACGGTCGGGCTGCCGTGATCCTCCGCCGGACCGTTGGCCTTCGAGGCATCTCGTGCTAGGATTGGTGTTCAAACCGAACCGACGTTCGGTCCTGTGGGGATGCGTGGTTTCGACAGGGCTTGGTTGTCGGAGAGTGCGAGCCGAGGATGCTGCTCAGGCCTCGTTAATCAGGCAGCAAAACGAAGTACCTGGCAACCGCCAGTCGACTCTCGCCCTCGCTGCTTAGGCAGTAAGGTGAGCGTGGAAGCTGCCTCCGCTTCGCGGGCAGTGGAAGCGTCATGCAGCGGAGCTGCGATCCGGATGAGCGTCGCGTAGTCCGGAGTCAAGCCCGATCTAGGGGCACGTGACTGGACCGCCCGGCAGGGTGCCGATGTCCGTCCGGGCGGTCGACGACAAACCATCGGACACGCTCGTAGTGGTCTCCGACGAAGGGTCTTGGACGGGGAGTTCGACTCTCCCCCATCTCCACCAACTCCTGGCCTTATCGGCCGATGGCCTGAGCTGTGATGTCGAGCGCGTCGACCTCAGCCTGGTAGATGGCGCCGATGCGGTCGCCGAGATCCTCGAGGATCGCCGCGATGCGGTCCGGTGGCAGGGGGAACGCGTCGGCGTAGCGATCCCGGATCGCCCACGCGGTCTCCGCGGCCGCGCTCACCCGCGACCGACCCTGTTCGCCGGCCATCACCGCCTCGTGAAGCGTCTCGACCGCCTCGACCGCCTCGGCTGCGCCATCGAGATCGGGCGGGACGGCCGCGTCGGCCAGTTCCTCCCACTGATCGGCGACGCCCCGCCACGCCCGCGCCGCGTCACCGAGCGCTGGGTTGTCGAGGGTCATGGCCGCTTCATCGAGCGATGCGGCATACAGCTCCCGCAGGTGCCCACCCCATGGCCCGACCTGGCCGTCGACGAGTTCGTGCAGGGCCGACAGCGAGCCGAACAGGCCCTGGCCGTCGGCGAAGACCCGGGGCCACGCCTTCGCGTTCCGCTCGTCGGTCATCAGCCGGCTCCACTTGCGCCAGGCCGGGAGCGAGAAGGAGTCGGATGGGGATCGCAGGTGATCCACCTGGTCCTCGATGCCCGCGCGCATCGCCGCACGAAGCTGGTCGGCTGGGATCGGTCCGGGCGTCGTTCGCAGCCCGACGATGCGGTGCTTGAACGAGCCGATCCGTTCGCGTGCGGCGGCCATCACGGCGGGTGATACCCGGAATGGGTTCCGGCCCCGATCATCCACGAGGTACGAGCCATCGGCGTCACGTCCGAAGACGACGACGACAAGACCGAAGTGCCCCGACATCGCGTCGGGCTGGCCCCAGGTCCCGATCGTCTGGAGATCGACCGAGGCCATGACGGGCATGCTCGCGTCGAGGCGTGCATCGAGTGCCTCGCGAGCCCCTTTCGCGCCGCCGGTCTCGTGCAGGTCGGGCTCGATGCCGAGCCGATCGAGCGTCTTGCCGGTCCAGCCGGGGATCGACGGGTATTGCCACTGATTCAGGAATCCGAGGGTGAGGATCGGCCCGCCGTGGCTCTTGAACTCCCAGAGGATGTAGCCGGCGCCCAGCCCGCCACCGATGCCGAGGATCGCGGCCTCGGTCAACGGCTCGCCCGTCACGCCCGAGACGACGCCCTGATTCGCGAGGATGTTGGCCAGCGTGGCCGTCTCCGGGTGCAGGCCGCCGCGCATCCGATAGCCCGACGGGCTGGCGGCGTCGGCTGTCGGTTCCATATGCTGTCCGTCCGTGGCGCCCTCGACCAGGGTTCGTCGGGCAGCGGCGTATCGCTCGCCGGTCTTGGCCATGCGCGCACGCACGACCCGCTTGAAGGCCTTGTCGGTGGTCATCGGTCTGTTCTCCGTCACGGCCGTCGACGCACGCGCCCACACCGCCACGTCGTCGGCCGGTCGGATGGTCGACCGGTTCGTCCCGAGGATCCGGATCCCCTTTACCGCCGCATCGCCGCGCCGCGTGGGGGCTCGGTCAGGCAGTCGGGCGCGGGAGCGCGCCGTCGCCAGTGTACGACGCCGAGCAACCGCCTTGCGCGCAGACCCTTTAGCCCGAGCCCTGCAGCGTCGCGATCTCCGCCCGTGCCGCGGCAACGAGTTCATCGTTCGTGTGGGCGTGACCCCACAGGCCCCAACCGCCAGGCGCCGCCTCCGTGAGCAACACCCATGTCTTCCGCGCTAACGCCGGGTTGCCGGCCGCTTCGACCACGAGCGCGGTCATCTCCTCGACGACTGCGAGCTGCTTGGCTCGGTCGAGCGCCCCAGCGTTGGTCAGGACCTGGATTCGGATGTGTCCGGACTCGCCATCGACGTCGGACATCGCGTCGGCCGGCAGCTCGCGGACGAAGGCGGCGGTGTTCTCCCGGAACATCGGGATGTCAGGGACGCCCTCGATCCGCATGAGCGTCGCCGCCGCCGCTGACGCGAGGGCGTGGGCGTCGCCGAACGTTCCGGCGGGGGCATGGATGTCGATCATCGGCATGGCGCGATCCTCCAGACTATGCTGCTCGTCATACCCGAACGATGGACTATGACGAGTGTCATAGTCAAGTCACGGGAAGGAGCAGACGCATCGTGCCGAGCGACGCGCGACAGAAGATGATCGAGGGCGCGGTGACGCTGCTTGCATTGCGTGGGCTCGAAGGCACGGCCTTCAGGGATGTCCTCGAACGCTCGGGCGCGCCGCGGGGGTCCATCTACCATCACTTTCCCAACGGCAAGGATCAGCTGGTCGAGGCGGCCATCGGGCTGGCCGGCGATCGTGCGCTGGGCGTCCTCGACCGACTGCATGGGGCGCCGCCCAAGGCGGTGACGGAGGCGTTCTTCGACCTCTGGCGGGCCGTGCTCGTCAGGTCGAACGTCCGCGCAGGCTGCGCCGTGCTCGCGGTCACCGTGGCGACGGACTCGCCTGACCTCCTGGACCAGGCGGCATCGATCTTCCGCGCGTGGCGCGGCCTGATCGCCGAGCTGTTCGTCGATGGCGGGATGGCGGGCGATGCAGCGGTACGGCTCGCCGCGACACTGGTGGCTGCCAGCGAGGGCGCAGTGGTGGTCAGTCGCGCGGAGCGAAGCCTGGAGCCGTTCGAGCTGGTCGCTGCAGAGCTGCTCGCGATGACCCCTGACGCGCCAGGTTCGGCTAGCCCCGACCCTCGAGCACCCGCTCCATGATCGCCCGGGTCGGCGGGAGGCGGCTCATGATCGGCAGCCCGAGATCGCGTGGCATACCGAGCCAGCCACGGCTCGATTGGAAGAACGGGCTCAGGGCGCGGCTCAGGACCGTATAGCGGGCGTTCTGGAACCACCGGCTCCGATCCCATCGCGCGAGTGCGGTCGCAAGGTCGGGCGCCGCCCCTAACGACGCCGCGAGCGCGGCCGCGTCCAGCAGGGCCAGGTTGGCGCCCTGGCCGAGATGTGGCGGCGACGCATGCGCCGCATCGCCGATGAGCACGATCCGAGCCGTATGTGTCCGCCGAACGGTGGCGTGGCCGTAGCGCGCCAGCAGGAGTCGGTCGAAGCTGCCGATGGCCTCGAAGACCTCACGGGCCTCGGGCAGGACCGCTCCGACGCGCTCGACCAGGCGACCGAAGCCGGCGGTCCGCCACGACTCGAGGTCGCCTCGCCCGAAGTCCCCAGAACACGGCGGCCTCTCGTTCGCCGACTGGCAAGTGGCCCGCGAGGAGGCCGACACCGCGCGTCTGCTGATGGAGGACGTGCGCGCACATCCGGGACGTCGGACCGATGCCCCACAGCGCGGCGAACGGTGACAGCACGAGTCGCGCGTCCGGGTCGACCGAGCGCCGCACGGCCGAGCGCATGCCGTCGGCTCCCACCAGCAGATCGCACGCGTCGAGCTCGGCGCCGTCATGTGCGACCGGCACGACGAGAGCTCGACGCTCGCGGCCGCCGGCGATCCGGATGCCGGTCTCGATGCGGACGCCGGCGGTGACGGCGGTCGTCTGGAGGGTCGTGAAGAGGCGGCCGCGCGAGACCCCGAGCGCATGCGCCGCCGGGTCGCCGCGGTCGTACCGAAGCTCCGACAGGATCCGACCCGGCGCGGATTCGGCGCGGAAGCGCCGGATCGGCCAGGCCGACGCCGCGACCCCGTCCAGGAGCCCGAGTTCGGCCAGCACCGCCTGGCCGGACGGCTGCAGCAGGAAGCCGGCACCGACCGGGCCGAGCACCGCCGCCGCCTCGTAGACACGCACTTCGTGGCCGTCGCGCGCAAGCAGGATCGACAGGGCCGCGCCGCCGATCCCGAACCCAGCGATCGCCACGCGCATGGACGCGAACCCTCGTTCAGATTACCTGTTACCCAACGGTAGCACGATATCCGACAGGCGGTGTCGGGTATCGTGGGGGAAGCCCACACGTCGTTCTGGCACGGACCCGCGCCAGTCCTGCGCACCACCCCCGTCCGACCGGGAAGAGCCATGGACCACGAGCCCGTACTCATCTCGACCATCGCCATCGGCCTGACCGCCGCGTTCATCGGCGGCTTCGTCGCGCGCCGGTTGGGACTGCCCACGATCGTCGGCTACATCGCGGCGGGCGTGGTGATCGGACCGTTCACGCCGGGGCTCGTCGCCGATCCCGCCGTCGCGACCGAGCTCGCCGAGGTCGGCGTGATCCTGTTGATGTTCGGGGTCGGCATCCAGTTCTCGTTCCGGGAGCTGCTGGCCGTCCGTTGGATCGCTATCCCGGGGGCGCTGATCCAGACCGTCGTCGCCACCGCGCTGGGCGTATGGCTTGGATCTGCCCTCGGATGGGGCATGGGCGGCGGTCTCGTGCTCGGCTTGGCCCTGTCGATCGCGAGCACGGTCGTACTCCTGCGCGCGCTGGCCGACCGGAACGAGGAAGACACCACCCAGGGTCACATCGCCGTTGGCTGGTTGATCGTCGAGGACCTGCTGGCCGTGCTGGTGCTCGTGTTGCTGCCGGCCATCGCTCCTGCCCTCGGCGTGTCGCCCGGTGCCGGCGGCACACCGGCCGCCCCAGTGGTCGAGGTCGCGCTGGCGCTCGGCAAGGCCGCCGTGTTCGCGATCCTCATGGTCGTCGCCGGGGCGCGGATCGTGCCCTGGCTGATGCTCGCGGTCGCGCGGCAGGGCTCGCGCGAGCTGTTCTCGCTGGCCGTACTCGCCATCGCGCTGGGCCTCGCCTACGTGTCATCGAGCGTGTTCGGGGTGTCCTTCGCGTTGGGTGCGTTCCTGGCAGGCGCGGTCGTCGGCCAGTCCGACATGAGCCACCAGGCCGCGGCCGATGCCCTGCCACTGCGCGACGCCTTCGCCGTCCTGTTCTTCGTGTCGGTGGGCATGCTGCTCGATCCCGCCTACCTGCTGGCCAACCCGCTCTCCGTCCTGGCCGTGCTGGCGCTCGTGATCGGCGCGAAGGCGATCACGAAGTTCGTCATCGTCGCCGTGGCCGGTTATCCACCGCGCGTCGCCCTGACCGTGGGGGCCGGCCTGGCACAGATCGGCGAGTTCTCCTTCATCGTCGGGACGATGGGCCGCGTCCTCGGGCTGCTGCCCGAGGACGGCTACCAGCTCATCGTCGCCGGTGCCTTGCTGTCGATCACCATCAACCCGTTCCTGTTCCGTCTCATCCCACCACTCGAGCAGCGACTCAGGGACACGCGCGTCATCAACGGCCTCATGGAACGGCGCGCTGGTGAACTCGCTCACCTCCCACCCGACGAACGGGAGGGCCTCCGGCAACACGCCATCATCTGTGGCTATGGCCGCGTCGGACGGCTTATCGGCCCCGCCCTGGAGCGACGCGGCTTCCGCTACGTGGTCATCACCCAGCAACGGGACGAGGTGGATCGCCTGCGCTCGCAGGGCGTCCCCGCCATCTACGGCGACGCGTCCAATGACGTCGTCCTGGAGATGGCCGAGATCCACACGGCTCGGCTGGTCGTGGTGGCGACCTCGGAGCCGAACGAGACACGACTCATCGTCGAACGCGTCCGGGACCGCAATGACAACGTCGACATCGTCGTCCGCACGCACAACGACATCGAGGCCGCACAACTCCGTTCACTCGGGATCAAGGTCCAGGTCGTGCATGGCGAGCGGGAGCTCGCGGTGCAGATGGCGCGCTACGCGCTGCGCCGGTTCGGCGTCAGCGCGACCGAGGCCGAAGCGATCGCCCAGGGACTGCGCGGACGGACCGTGGCGTCTGCCACGTCGCGTCCCGGCTATTCGTCAGGGCTCCTCGACCGCGTCCGAGGACGGTTCAGCGGCCGACGAGCGTGATCCCGGTGATGCGCGCGTAATTCGAGAACCAGGTATCGCGGTGGATCAGCTTTCCGGACCGATCGCGGACGGATCGAGTGACCGAGACCTGGAACCCATCGACCGGGTACTCGATGCGCTTGGCGGACCCGCTTGGCAGGCTCGACGTGTACTCGGTGGTGTCGGTCGCACCCCGATAGTTGCGCTTCGCGCCCGTCGCGAACGTGACCTTGCGACCGTTCGGGACGCTGTAGATCTCGAACTTGACGTAGCCGGCGCTGCCCTGCCGGTAACCGAGGCCGCGGATGAGCAGCGGGTAGTCGGTGTCGTTGGTGAACGACATCGTCTGCTTCGAGCCCGAGGCGCTGATGAAGACCGTGGCGTCGAGCCCGACCGGGTAGCGGTCGATGTAGTAGTAGTGGTTGCGCCGGGCGCCCATCTCGTAGCCCGCCCGAGCGGCTGCGTTGAACAGCGTCGTCGAGCAGGAGCAGATCCCGCCGGCAAGGGCGCCCTGCGGTTCGGTGCGGCCGTTGATGATGGCGCCGCCCGACTTGTAGCCCTTGGCGCGGGTCACGGGGCCGACCGCGTTCCAGAAGTCGAACGTGGCACCAGGAGCGACGACGTAGCCGTTGATCAGGCGGGCGGGGATCCAGATATTGGCGCCGAAGCCGTTCTTCTCGCCGATCGGGAAGAAGGTCGTCCACGATGAGATCCGGCGCATCTTCGAGCGCGCCTTCGCTGCCTCTGCCGTCGTGAGCGCCGGCTCGAGGACCTTGAGGGTCGGGGCCAGTGTGGCCGTCGCCGCGCCACCGGCGCGCGCCTGCAGCAGTCCCTCGACCTGCTTGTGGGTCGCGGCCAGATCGAGCTTGTAGCCCGTCCGGCTCTCGGTCACGCCGGTGATGCGCGCCCCGCTCGTCGTGTACGACGCGTTCACCGGCGCCCGGTCCACCTTCTTGGCGATGCCTTTCAGGACGGTATCGAGCGCTTCCGTATCGACGTCCACCGCATAGCCGCCATCAGCGGTGGGGGCGAAGCTCAGCCAGGTGCGCAGGCGCGATGCGCCGATGAGCTGCTCGTTGCCCTTGACCGAGAGCTTGATCGGTGAGGCGATGCGGTCGGCATCGGTCTTGGCGGTCGTCGCCTCATCGGTCGTGACGGTCGGCTCGATGACCTCGACCGGGAGGTCGTAGGTCGATTCGCTCGGCGCCGTCAACTCGCCCAGGTCGCCAAGCGCCGCTTCGATCGGGGTGGCGGGATCGGGCACTCGTCCGTCGACGGCTGGCACGACCGTGAACGTCCGGCCGACGAGCGACACCCACGCGTTCCGCGGCTCGCGCGCGAGCGAATCAGAGAAGCCCAGGACACGCTCGGCCAGCAGGTCGGCATCGAATGTCACCTTCGGGGCGAGCGCCACGCCGCGGAGCGCGGTCTGCGCGTCGGCGATGACCCGCTCGACCGGGTTGCCTTCGCGACCGACCGCAAGGGCCTCGGCCACCATCGCCTCGACGTCCGGCCCACGCCCGATCTCCTCGAACGTGATGGTGGTCTGCTTGCCCAGGCTCCGGAACGTGACCGAGCCGTCGCCGAGGTAGCCATACACCTGGCGGATCGCCGCGCCGGCCGACACCGCGTCGAGGCCGGACAGGTCCAGCGAGCCGATCGATACACCAGGCAGGACGCGTCCGACGTATTGCCGGTCGTAGGCGTACAGCGCACCGGCCCCGATCGCCGTCGATGCCAGCAGCCCGACGAGGAACGCGACACCGAACCGAAGTCGCGTCGAGGGACGCGGCGTATCGGGCGCCGGGATCAGGATGGTATCGGGCGTGGCCGTGGTCATGGAGGCGCCATCCTAGCAGCCGAACGCAATCGCTCCGTATGGTCCGGAGCGCTCTGGAGACGCCCGATCATGGCCATGGGTGACGCTCTCCAGCTGGTGTTTGCCGTGCGGCGATCCGCCGCGGGTGGATCGTGCGCTGTCAGCCGCCGCGGGGCACGAGCACGACCCGCCGGTTCGGCTCCTCACCGATCGACTGTGTCGCGACACCGGTGTGGTCGCGCAGGGTGAGGTGGATCCAGCGACGTTCGAGGGCCGGCATCGGCTCCAGCTGGAGCATCTTGCCCGTCTCCATGACCCGCGCGGCAGCGCGATCCGCAAGCTCGCGGAGCTGGCGCTCGCGCCGTCCGCGGTAGTCCTCGACATCGACGAGGACGCGGGTCCACGAGCCCATCTCCTTCGACAGCATCAGGTTCACGAGATGCTGTAGCGCCGACAGTCGCTCGCCCTTGCGTCCGATGAGCGCGCCGAGCGAGTCGCGATCGTCGCCCTGTGCAACGACGTTGAGGCGGCTCGTCTCTCCCGCGGCGACCTCGACGGTGGCGGCGAAGCCGAGATGACCCATCAGGGTCTCGAGGATCCGCTGCCCGGCGGCGAGCGCCTCGGGCGAGGCCTCGGCGGCCTCGAGGTCGGCTCGTTCTGACGCCAGCGAGCCTCGAGCGGCGGCGACTTCCGCCGCCTCCGACGCGGACACGTCGCTCCCACCACGGCTCGGGCGGGCTCCGCGGTCGTCGCGCCGAGGAGCGCGATCGTCACGCGGCTGGTCGTCTTGACGTGGGGCGACGTCGGCGGTCTCCCGAGGTCGGTCGTCGCGTCGCGGACCCCGGTCGGGCCGGTCGCGGCGCGGGCCGCGGTCGTCCCGGGGACGGTCGTCGCGCCGGGGCGGACGCTCCCGATCGTCGTACTCGCGCGGGGGCGCGGGCGGCAGCGGCTGGGCTGCCGCGGCGTCGCGCTTCGGGGCGGCGCCGCCGAGTGCCGTGCGCGGCGCAGCCACGATCCTGGCGGGCTCGGCGCCCATGCCCAGGACGCCCCGGCTCCCGGGGGTGAGGATCTCGAAGTCGAGGTCGTTGAGCTCGGCCCCGAACTCGTCGCGGGCCGTCTTGAGGGCCTCCTCGACGGTCTTGCCGGTGAACTCCTTGTACGCACTCATGGTCAGCGTCGTCTCCCTCGTCGGCCCTGGCGTCCGCGTTCGCGTCGGCGGATCGTCTTTTCGGCCGTGGTCTTCTTGTCAGCGTCGGTCAGGATGGCCGCTCGCTTGCTCGGATCAGGGGGCGGTGGCATGGCCACCGGGAAGCGCGGGGTGTGGTCGACCGCGAACGCAGGGGTGCGGCCGAAGAGTGGGAACATCGAGCCCCAGCCCACGATCAGGTACTGCTGCACGATCGAGAAGATCGTCGCCACGATCCAGTAGATGAACAGGCCCGCCGGCAGGAAGCCGCCATAGACGACCGAGATGATCGGCAGGAACAGCATCATCTGCCGCTGGATGCGGGCATTCGGGTCGTCGTTGGCCGGATCGGCGGCCGGCAGCATCATGCGCGACTGGACGAGCTGGAGCAGCGCCGAGATGATCGCGAGCACGCTGAGACCGAAGCCGGCGACCGTGAGGAATGTCGATGGCATGCTCACGTCGATCGATGTACCGAAGAACGGGATGACCGTGTCGATACACGGACCGAGCGCCGCGCTGGGCAGACCGGTCGCCGGATCGATGTTCGTGCAGGTCAGGGGAACGACCTGGACACCGCCGATCGTCAGCATGGCGGTCGGGTCGACGTTGGTCAGGCCGTTCTGGATGACCGAATACATGATGAACAGCAGCGGGAGCTGGAGCAGCAGCGGCAGGCAACCGGCCAGGACGTTGACGCCCCGTTCCCGCATGAGCTCCTGTTGGGCGAGGCGGGCCTTCATCGCGTCGCCTTTGAACCGCTTCTGGATCTCGCGCAGCTCGGGCTGGAGGAGCTGCATCCGCCGCTGCGAGACGAGCTGCTTGCGGTACAGGGGGATGAGCACCGCCCGGACGACGAGCGTCAGCGCGACGATCGCCCAGGCGATGGCGCCCGGGAACCCCAGGTTGTAGAGGAACTCATAGACCGCGACCATGACGATGAACATCGCCTGGAAGATCGGCGTGAACAGCCAGGCGAGGAGGCTGACCGGGTCGGCACCGGGCGGGGCGGGGGCCAGCGGCGGCGCTGGCGGGGTCGGTGATGAGCCGGGTACGCCCGGGACCCCGGGCACGCACGCGACGACGAGCGGGATGATCACGGCGATGGCGAGCGCCGGCAGCATCCGGCGGACGGCGGGGGACAGGGTCACGGGCGGGCGGCCTCGCTAGCGGACCGGGTCATACCCACCCGGGTTCCATGGATGACATCGGGCGATCCTCTTGGCCCCCATCCAGCTCCCCTTCAGCAGCCCGTACTTGTCGATGGCCTGCTCCGTGTAGTGCGAGCAGGTCGGCTCGAACCGACACGACGGCGGGAGCCACGCGAAGACGATCCGGTAGAGCTTGATGGCTCCGATCCCGATCTGCTTCATCGAGCGATCCCTCCGAGCACGCCGCCCCGGACGAGCGTCCGCTGCAACGCTCCGACCAGCGCGTCATGGTCGGCGCCGACGATCGCAGGCCGGGCGATGATGAGGACGTCCCAGCCGGGCTGGAACGCGGGCGCCATCACCCTGAGCACCTCTCGGAGTCGCCGGCGGACCCGGTTCCGGACGACCGCACTACCCAGCCGGCGTCCGGTCGAGATCCCGAAGCGGGTCGTCGTGAGGTCGGTCCGAAGGAATCGGGCGGAGAGCAGGGCGTGAGACCGTGTCGTTCCCTTCTCCTGGATCGCCGCGAAGTCCTTCGGTCTGGAGAGCATCACGAGTCGCGGCGACGGAATGCCGCGATCGCCTGTCAGGCCGTCAGTCGCTTCCGACCCCGAGCTCGCCGCGCAGCCAGGATCCGGCGGCCCGCCGTGGTCTTCATGCGGGCGCGAAAGCCGTGTTCCTTGGCACGATGGCGCTTCTTGGGCTGGTAGGTCTGCTTCATCCGGGCGGTCCTGCGATCCTCTCGATCCGACCTCGGGGACGGTCGCTCCGACTTCCCCTAGAGGCACGCAAACGCGCCGGTGCCACACAGGACACATGGCGCGTCGTCGTCCGGCGGATGATAGGTCGGCCCAAGATCGGGTGTCAAACGCTTGCACGAGCGCTGACGGGGCCTCCGGGCGAGCCTGACAGACCATCGGACCCATCCGGGACGTGTCCCCGACGACTCCGCACGTATACCCCCAGGGAGTATGCGC
This sequence comes from uncultured Chloroflexia bacterium, assembly GCA_963831715.1. Lineage (GTDB taxonomy): Bacteria > Chloroflexota > Limnocylindria > Limnocylindrales > CSP1-4 > SPCO01. The sequence continues at coordinate 835,293 of CAWHRB010000002.1, forward strand.
GAATCGCCTTGCGACTCCGTCTTGGCCGGTGCTATCCTCTCCGGGCCCTCGGCGCCGGAGACGTTCGCGGGAGACGCCAGCAGGCCTCGTGGAGGGGCGCAGGCAGCGGTCGTCCGGCCTCGTCGGATGGATGTCCGATCGGACGTCCCACCGCCCGCGCGCCACGACCGAGACCCCTGGCCCGCCGCTCCTATCAATGCCGTCACCCCGAACGCAGGTCCTATCGAACGAATGGACGCCAAGCAGGTCTGGCGAGCCGCCCTGGGTGAACTCCAGGTCTCATTGTCGCCCGCGAACTACGAGACGTGGCTGCGCGACACCCAGCTCGTCGACGTCGACGAGCAGCGCTTCCGCATCGCCGTCCCGAACGGCTTCGCCAAGGACTGGCTGGAGACCCGCTACCGGTCTTTGATCAGCCAGACGCTTGCCCGGATCGTGGGCTACAGCGTCCAGGTCGAGTTCGTGGTCGGCCCCGCGCCGACGGATGGCACGCCTCCCGTCGCCACCGACGGCACGCCACCGGCTGCCACCCCGTCGGGCTTCAATGGACAGGAGGTCCGCGTCGAGGCCACCAGGATCGGCGGCGAGGGCGGGGCGACCAACCTCAACCCGCGCTACACGTTCGCGAACTTCATCGTCGGGTCGGCCAACCGCCTGGGCCATGCGGCGAGCCTGTCGGTCGCGGAACGTCCCGGGCATGCCTACAACCCGCTGTTCCTGTATGGCGGCGTAGGCCTCGGGAAGACCCACCTGATGCATGCCATCGGCAACCAGGTCATCGCGCGCTTCCCGCGCAAGCGGGTGGTCTACGCGACCTCCGAGAAGTTCACGAACGAGTTCATCACGAGCATCCAACAGGGCAAGATCGACGAATTCCGGTCGCGCTACCGGCGGATCGACCTCCTCCTCATCGACGACATCCAGTTCATCGCCGACAAGGAGCGGACGCAGGAGGAGTTCTTCCACACGTTCAATGCCATCCATGAGGACGGCAAACAGATCGTCCTCTCGAGCGACCGTCCGCCCAAGGCGATCCTGACGCTCGAGGAACGTCTCCGGTCGCGGTTCGAGTGGGGACTCATCGCCGACCTCACAGCACCGGACCTCGAGACCCGCATCGCGATCCTGCGCGCCAAGGCCGAGGAGGGTGCGGTCCCGATCACGTCCGATGTGGTCGAGTTCATCGCCCGCAAGGTCGTGTCCAACGTGCGCGAGCTCGAGGGCGCGCTCAACCGCATCGTGGCCTTCGCCAGCATGGGTGCGACGCCGATCAGCATCGAGCTCGCCCAGGCGGTGCTCTCGAATGTGCTCTACAACCCGAAGAAGCGCCAGGTCACGCCCGAGCGCATCGCCAAGGCCGTGTCCGACTACTACAGCGTGCCGATGGAGGCCCTCCAGGGTCAGAAGCGCGACAAGGCGATCGTCATGCCCCGCCAGATCGCCATGTTCCTGATGCGCGAGGAGACGGACGTCTCGTTGCTGCGCATCGGCGCCGAGCTCGGCAACCGCGACCATTCGACGGTCCTCCACGCCTGCGACAAGATCACGCGCGAGATCGCCAACAACGACGAGCTGCGCCGCGAGATCGCCGCGGTACGCGAGCTGATCTACGCCGAGTAGCCGCTCCCCCGCACACGGTCGGCGCGGGGTCGGCGTCAGTCCCCGGTCGGACCGGGCCCAACCGCAGCGGGGCCGGCGGTCCGGACCTGCTGATAAGTGCCCGACCGACGTGGACAGCATTGCCAGCTGGACACCCGGGTGGGGCGAACGATGCCAGGTATCCCCAGCCCATCGACGGTCGGCTCCGCCGTCGGGGCCTTCTTGTCCACGTCGCGACCGCCCTCGTCAACGTCGCGCGGATGCACGCCGACGCGGGGCCGTCCACGCGCTCCACAGCGTTATTACGGTGATGACGGAGGTAAGAGAAAGAGGGAAGATACCCACGACATCCCCGGCGGTCCCGCCCGACTTCGAAATGGAGTGATGCCCACGTGAAACTCTCGGTGATGCAGGAGAACCTGGCGCGTGGGCTATCCATCGTCAGCCGGGCCGTGTCGAGCCGGAGCACCCTGCCGGTCCTCGCCAATGTCCTGCTCAAGACCGAGGACGCCGGTCTGAAGCTGACGGCCACCAACCTCGAGATCGGCATCACCTACTGGGTCCCGGGCAAGGTCGATGAGGACGGGGCGACCACCGTGCCGGCCAGGCTCCTGACCGATCTCGTCAATTCGCTCCCGCCCGGCGACAAGGTCGAGCTCGAGGTCACGGCCGGCGACACCCTCCACGTTAAGGCGGGTCGCTTCCAGACGCACATCAAGGGCATCAGCGACGAGGAGTTCCCGGCGATCCAGACGGCCGGCGACCGGCCCACGACCCGGATAGCACAGAACGTCCTCCGGCAGGCCCTGGCCGAGACGGCATTCGCCGCAGCAAGCGACGAAGCCCGTCCCATCCTGACCGGTGTCCTGGCACGGTTCGAAGGAGACCAGCTCACGCTCGCCGCGGCCGACAACTACCGGATCGCGGTCAAGACCGTGCCGATCCTCGACCCGGTCCCGGAGACCAGCGTGGTCATCCCAGCACGGGCGCTCAATGAGCTCGCCCGGGTGCTCGCCGACGTCGACGACCCCGTCGATGTCGTGCTGGCGGGTGCTCGCAACCAGGTCCTCTTCCACCTCGAGGGCATCGATCTCGTCAGCCGGCTGATCGACGGCCAGTTCCCGAACTACCAGCAGGTCATGCCTCAGGCGCACGCGACGCGCGCCGTGCTCGATCGTGAGGAGCTCCTCCGGGCCGTCCGACCCGCGGCGTTGATCGCGCACGAGTCGGCCAACATCGTGAAGCTGCAGATCGGCGGGGACGGCGATCCCGGGGTGACCGTCAGCGCCAACGCCGAGGTCGGCGACCATGTCGGCCAGGTCGAGGCGGCGGTCGAGGGCGATGGCACGACGATCGCGTTCAACGCCAGGTACCTCGCCGATGTCCTGACCAACGTCTCTGCCGAGCAGTTCGCGCTCGAGCTGAACGGGCCACTGTCCCCCGGCGTGTTCAAGCCGGTCGGCGACGACCGCTACGTGCATGTCGTGATGCCGGTCCGGACGACGTCCTAGCATCGCCTCGCTCGACGCGCTCACGGCCCTCGACCTGCGCGGATATGCGTCGGTCGAGGCATCCTTCGGACCCGGCGCCCATCTGATCTGGGGCCCGAACGCCGCCGGCAAGACCAGCCTCCTCGAAGCGATCGCGCTCCTCGGCTGGGGTCGATCGCACCGGACCAGCTCCGACGGTGAGCTCATCCGGTGGGGTCACGACCTCGCCCGGATCGAGGGCCGGGTCGGGAACGACGTCCTCGAGGTCGCGATCCAGCGATCTGGCGCCGATGGGTCGGGTGGTCGCAAGCGGATCCGCGTCAATGGCGTGGGGCGGCGCGCGAGCGGCCTCGGACGCTACCTTCGGATCGTGCTGTTCGCTCCCGAGGAGATGCTGCTCGTCGTCGGCTCGCCATCGCTCCGACGCGCCGCTCTCGACACGTTGGCCGCTGCGCGCTTCCCCACCTACGCCGACGACCTCGGGACGTACGGCCGGACACTCCAGCAGCGCAACAGCCTGTTGCGTGCCATCCGCGAGGAGCAGGCGACACGCGACCAGCTGCGCTTCTGGGACGACAGCTTCCTCGACACCGGCGGTCAGGTCGTGGCGGCTCGGATCGCGCTCCTCGAGCAGCTCGCGGCACCGCTGGCAGCGGCGCACAGCGAGATCGCACCCGACGAAGCCTCGTCCGGGGCGCTCACGCTGCGCTACGTGACGAACGCGCCCACGATCGGCGCCGAAACGCCGCGGGACGCCCTGGCCCGTCGCCTCGTCGAGACCGCCGAAAAGGAGATCTGGAACGGCTCGACCGTGATCGGCCCGCACCGCGACGACCTTGCGTTCGACCTGGCCGGTCGTGACCTGGCGGGCTTCGCGTCCAGGGGCCAGCAGCGCACGGCGATCCTCGCGTTCAAGCTCGCGGAGCTCGACCTCCTCAGCGAGCTGGACGGGCACCCGCCGTTGCTCCTCCTGGATGACGTGTTCAGCGAGCTCGACCCGGAGCGTCGCTCCCATCTGGTGCGACGCATCGCCGAGCTGCCACAGGCGTTCGTCACCACGACGACGCCCGACGACCTCGACCCTGCCCTGCGCGCGATCGCCCACGGCTGGGAGGTCCGGCCGTCAGAGGCAGGGGCCGAGCTCCGAGCGGCCGACGCACGCGCCCATCGATCCGCGAGCCCGGCATGACGACCCCGCGCCGCCGGCCGATGCGGCGGATCGGTGACCTGATCCCGGATGCCGCGCGGGCGCTCGGACTGGAGGACGAGCTCCGTCTCGCGCGGGCCATCGCGACGTTCGAGGCCATCGTCGCCGAGCGTGTACCGGCGGCCGTCGGGGCGTGTCGGGTCGTCCGGCTCGAGGGCTTCGCGATCGACGTCGAGGCCGACGCGCCCATCGTCGCCCAAGAACTCCGCCTTCGATCCGGGGAACTTCTGACGGCATTCGCGGCGGCTCCGGGAGGCATCGGGATACGGGACCTTCGGGTCCACGTTCGTCGCGCAGGTCCCCGCGTATAATCTGCCGGACCTGCCTGCCATCTCGGGGCGAGCGTCAAGCCGATCCGGCCATGGATCGTCCCGTCGCCTGACCAACCCCTATCGAGAGGCCCGCATGGCCGCCCGACTCCAATTGAAGCTAGGGATCGTCGCCGAGCATGACCGGCTCGACGATTCGCCCGACACCTTGGTCGTCGTGGAGCCGAGCGTCGGTTCCGTCGCCCGGTCCAAGGGCAACCTGTACCTGCTCGTCACTTCGCGGACGAGCTCGCGCCATGCCCTGGAAGCCACCCGACTGGCCGCCGAGACGATCAGGAACGAGTACTACTACGACGAATCGGCCGGCATCCGCGTCTGCCTTCAGAAGGCGATCGCGACGGCCAACAAGCGGCTCCTGCACCAGGCCGATCGCCTCGGACTGAAGTCGCCCGGCGACAACGGTCCGATCGGCGTGGGCGTCGGCGTGGTCCGTGGCAACGAGATGTACGTGGCGACGGTCGGCCCGGCCGAGGCGTACCTCATCCGTCAGGCCAGGCTCTCCACCCTGCCCGATCCGCATCGCGAACGAGGGCTGCCATCGAGCGGACTCGAACCGGAGGTCTGGCGTGGCGAGGTGACGGTCGGCGACTCGCTCGTGCTCATCTCGCCGAACATCGTGGCCAAGCTCGGCCCGGACGAGCTCAAGGATGCGATGGTCACGCTCCATCCGCAGTCGGCCATGGAACACCTCCACCAGCGCTTCAAGACAGCCGACGGTTCCGGCAGCGACGGGGCGATCGCCTTCGAGGCGACCGAGGTCGCGCCGACGACCCGCGGCCGGACGCTCGTCCCCGTGCGACCCGCCGAGCCACTCGCGGGTGCCCCGGACCGCTCGCCGATCCCGCTTGCCGATAACGTCCAGGCCGCCGGTGCCGCGATGTCGGCCGCGGCCGACAGTGCCCGGGTCGTGGCCGGCACCGCGTTCGACCGCACGATCGCCCGACTGCACGATCTGCTGCCGCAGCGCAGGCCGGCCTACCGCCGCGTGACCCCCCTCGCGTCTCGGCGCGAGACGCAACGACGCGCGGCGATCGCCGTGATCGCGCTCCTCGTCGTGGTGGGCAGCCTCGCGATGTCCGTGTGGGCGTTCGGCGGACAGCGTCCGCAGGGTGCGATCAGCTCGTTGAACGCGGGGCAGGATGCCCTCGACATGGCCGAGGAGAACCTCGCGCTCGTGGCGGGGCCCGGCATCGACCTCATCGAGAGCGATCGCGAAGAGGCCCTCCGCCTCCTCACCGACGCCTATGCCCAGCTCGAGACGGCCGAGAACGCCAGCGTGAGCCCGCGGGCGGTCGATCCGGTCCGGGAGGAGGTCGTCGCCCTGCTCGATCGGGCGTACGGCGTGATCGATGTGGCGTCCACGCCGCTCTTCACCTTCAAGCCCGGCGAGGGCGCGCCGCCATTCGACCTGCGTGTGCTCGTCCGCGGGTACGACGACGCACCGTATGTGCTCGACGCGGCGAACAAGGCGGTCTACCGCGTCGACCTCAAGCGGAAACGCGCGACCAATATCGCCCGCAACGGCCGGGCCATCGGCAACACGCGGATGTCGACGCCGCGGTTCCTCGGGGTGGGTGGTCGCGATCTGCTGATCCTGGACGCCAAGAACGCGCTGTGGCGCTGGCGCGCCTCGAACGACGCCGGCAAGGGCACGACCAGCCGCATCTCGGTGAACGGCTCCAGCCAATGGGGCAACGACATCCTGGGCGTCGGCACGTACGTGCGGGATACGAGCCGCGGGCTCTACAACCTGTATGTCATCGACCCATCGGAGCAGCAGATCCGCGCCTATCCACCGTCCGCGGATGGCAATGGGTTCCCGGCCAAGTCCTCGGCTTGGCTGGCCACCGCCCGCTCGGTCGACCAGATGACGGCCATGTACATCGACGGCGACATCTACGTGACCGAGAACGGCATCCTCGACCGGTACACGTCCGGCAAGAGCGACGCCTGGGAGCCCGGCTCGCCCGGCGACGAGCTGCTCCGCCCGACGTCGAGCGACGTGCTGGTGGCGGGCTCGGGCGGACGGAACGAGGGACGCGTGTACACGTTCGACCGTTCCAACGACCGTGTCATCGCCTACGACAAGCGCAGCGGCGACTTCGTCGCGCAGTACCGGCTGGCGGACGGCGACGGGTGGGCAGACCTGCGCTCCATGTACATCATCGCCGGCGTCGAGGATCAGCCCGACCGGCTGGTGTGGCTATCGAAGACGGCCGTGAACCAGGCCGTGCTGCAGGCGATCCCCGAGACGGACGGCGCCTCGCCGTCGCCCTCGGGCGGATCGAGCGGTTCGCCGTCGAGCTCGACCGCCCCCTAGCCGGGGGCGACCGCGGTGATCCCGCTCCACGACACCAATCCGACCCGGCGGACGCCGGTGCTGACCCTCGCGCTCATCGCCGCCTGCGCGCTGGTCTACGGGTATCAGGTGCTCCTCATGACGCAAGGCGGCGACGCCGCGCTCGAGACGTTCTTCACGCGCTGGGGCGTGGTCCCGGTCGAGCTCGTCGCCGCCCTGCGATCTGGCCAGATCGTCTCGATGGAGGCGGCCACGCTCATCACCAGCCAGTTCCTGCACGGCAGCCTCATCCACATCGCCGGGAACCTGCTGTTCCTGTGGATCTTCGGCAACAACATCGAGGACCGCTTCGGGCGCCTCGGATTCCTCTTGTTCTATCTCGTCGGTGGGATGGTCGCCGGTCTCACGCAGGTCGCGACGGATCCCGCATCGACGATCCCGACGATCGGTGCGTCGGGCGCCATCGCGGCGACGCTCGGCGCGTACCTCGTCCTGTTCCCGGGGGCCCGGGTCACGACGGCCATCTTCCTCGTCTTCTTCTATCAGCTGATCGAGGTGCCGGCCGTCGTCGTCCTGGCGTTCTGGTTCGTCCTCCAGGTGCTCGACGGGCTGGCGTCGCTCGGCCCGATGAGTGACGTGGCCAGCGGCGGGATCGCGTTCTTCGCCCACATCGGCGGGTTCGTCTTCGGTGCGGCGGTCGCGCTGCTGGTCAAGCTGGGCGACCGAGCCGGGGGTCGGGTCGGACGCACCGTGGGATAATCGCCCGATGGACGACGGGTTGGTCGAGATGGTCGTCGAAAGCGTCCGGGTCCACATGCTCTCGAGCCGTCACGTCGTGATCCTCAAGGAGACGGGTCGCGAACGCTACCTGCCGATCTGGATCGGGCCGTGGGAGGCCAGCGCCATCGCGATGCGCCTCCAGGGCCTGACGCCCGAACGTCCGCTCACCCACGATCTCTTCGCCAGCACCCTCGAAGCGGTCGACGCGCGGGTGGCGCGGGTGATCATCTCCGATCTCGCCGAGGAGACCTTCCACGCGCGCCTGTTCGTCGAACGCGATGGTCACATCGGGGAGATCGACGCGCGGCCATCGGATGCCCTGGCGCTCGCGGTACGGGTCGGCGCACCGATCTTCGCGGTGCCGTCCGTACTCGACCAGGCGGGCCTCGGGGCTGATGGCGGTCTCGGCGAGGAAGGCGAGGGCGGCATGCTCGAGTCGACCGGCGAGCAGATCGTCGACCCGCGCCTCGACGTCTTCCGCGAGTTCGTCAATTCGCTCGAGGTCGAACCTGACAGCGAGGATCGCCAGAGCTGACGTCGTGCGGGCGCTCAGCGGTCGGCGACCTCGATGATCGGCCGGCCCCGGCGCAGGGCCTGTGTCCGGTCCGCCCACATCGCGATGCGCAGGCGCCAGAAATCACGCATCGCCCGGAAGATCACTCGCGGATTCGCGCCCGTGGCTGAACCTGCGGTTCGCGGATAATGGGGCACGCCGACCTCGACCACCGACCGGCCGGCCGCTTCCATCTTGATGAGCAGCTCGGCCGAGAAGAACGCGCCGTCTGACTCGACCCGGATGCCATCGAGCGCCTCGCGCCGGAAGAGCTTGCAGGCGCAGTCGACGTCGGTGACCCGCAGGCCGAAGAACAGCCGGTTGGCCAGCCGGTACGCGCGGGCATACAGGGTCCGGATGATGGGGTCGGCCCGCCGGATCCGGTAGCCGACGACCACGTCCGGTGCATCCGCTGCCGCCAGGCGTTCGGTCAGCCGACCGATGTCCTCCACCCGGAACTGACGGTCGCCATCGGCGAACGCGACGAGTTCGTGGCGGGCTGCCCCGAAGCCCGACCGGAGAGCCGCCCCATAGCCGAGGTTCGTCGGGTGGTGGACGGCTCGCACGATGCCGGGGTTGGCCGCGGTCAGGCGGTCGGCGAGCACCTGGGTGCCGTCCCGCGACCCATCGTTGACGGCGATGATCTCGAACGTCTCGGCGATCACGGGCAGGCTGTCCAGGGCTTCCTGCACGAGCCCTTCGATGTTGGCTTCCTCGTCGTGGGCGGGGAAGAAGAAGGACAGCCGTGCGACCCGACCCGGCTCGGCGGTCACGGCGTGGCCTCACGCTGGCTCACGACCCGCGCGAGCATGCTCGGGTCGAAGCCGTCGATCAGCTGCAGGACGTAGCGGTCGGCGACCCCGGCGATCTCCGGTGGCTCGACACGGATGACGTACACGGGCCGGCTTGGCAGGTAGCGATCGATCACGTCGTAGATGTCTCCAAGGTCGCGGTCGAGTCGGGTGCGATCGTCGATGATATCGATGTCGGGCCGCCGGCCCTCGACAACCTGTGCGTACCAGAGCGGCGTCGAATAGCTCCACCAGCTGACGATGACAGCGTCCTTCTCCATCATCTCGAGGGCGCGGTCCACCCATCGCCGGGCGGCGACGTCGTGGCTCCGGTCGATCGTGGCGTGGCGGTGCTGCAGCTCGATCACCGTCGGGACGAGGATAGCCATGGCCAGCACGACCGCGACCACCGGCTGCAGCTGTCGTCGACCGCCCGACTCGGTGCCCGCCATCCGGGCGACGGACTCGGCGAGCACCGCCAACCACGTCCAGGCCAGCAGCGCGGGCACGAGGTAGTAGCGGTCGATCATCGCGTTGACGTACGACGCCGCGAAGAAGCACGTGATCGCGACCGCGGACCCGGTCAGGAGCGCGTAGTGCGGCCGGCGGAAAGCCGTCGCCACGAAGGCGAGCGGCAGGAACACCGCGAGTGGCCCGAACGCATCCACGGTCCGGGTGATGAGGTCGGCGGCTTTCCTGGGCAGGTCATCGAACGGCCCGACGAGGCTGCCGCGAAACTGCTCCGCGAGGGCGATGTACCAGAAGCCGTCCCACGTGTCCGGCTGCCCGTAGACCAATGGGGCGCGAAAGGGTCCCGCCCGAAGCGGCAGCTCGAGGTACACGAGGACGACGGTCAGCACGGCCGCGCCGATGCACGCCGCGATGAACCGGGGCCGCTCGAGGATGTCCCGATCGACTGCGAGGACGTACAGGGCGATCGGTGGGGCGAGCAAGAGCGTCAGCGAGTGGTTGGCGGCGGCCAACCCGAACACGACGGCAGCGGCCAGGAGGGTGCGATCCCGCCCACTGTCGTGCCAGGCGACCAGGAGGCGCAGCATGATGGCCACCAACGCGAGGTGGAGGGCGTGGGCCTCGGCATGGGTGCCGACCTTCCAGACGATCTCGGTCAGGGCCAGCCCGATGCCCGCCATCACGCCCAGGAGGGTGGATCGGGTCAGCGCCCGGACCAGGTCGACCGTCACCGCCGCGGCGACCGCGACGGACAGTCCGGCGAACAGGTTCATGCGGAAGGCCGGCTCGCCGAACGGGCTGAGCAGCACGTTCGCCAGCCACCCGAGGACCACGTACGTCGGGAAGCCCGTAGGGTGGGCGACGCCCATCAATGGAGCAACGGCCTGCAGCTCGGCCGTGTCCCAGAAGCCCAGCCCGGGCATCATCGCGAGACGGGCGGCGACGAACGCGACGAGTCCGACGAGGATCGGCGCGAGCCACGTCCGGATCCCCCGGGTCACCATCCGAGGATGCGGCCCCACATGACGCCCCACGCGTTGATCGCGATCGAGACGACCACCAGCCCGATCATCAGGGGCATCGCCCAGGCGCGCCGGCGGGCGTGATCGAGGAGCCACGAGGACCCGATCGCCATGAGGACGAGCGCGAACGGCACGATGTCGTTGCTGAACCGGTAGCCGAACTGGACCCAGCCTTGACTGAAATGCATCAGGTTGGCGATCGATACGAGGGCGATCGCGAGTAGCGCGGCGACGACGATCCGGCGGCGACGACGATCGAAGCAGGCCGGGATGGCCAGGAGGAACGCCGGGCTCGTCAGAAGGACGCTCATGCCGGTGTCGCGCGGGAGCGCCAGCGGGCAGTCGACCGTGAACAGCCCGCGCGCAGCGCCGGGCGCCGTGCACAGCGGCCGATCCATCGTGCCCAGCGTGTCGCGCTGGCGCTGGGGCAGGAACTCGGGCGTACCGAGCAGCATGATCCCGAGGTTCTGGGGGAGGTAGCGCGGGTCCTCGGCGGCCCAGTCGAGGTTGTAGCCGAGCCCCGTGTAGACGCGCGCCTCGAGCTGATAGAGGTGGTCGTAGGCGGGATGGAACACCTGCCCGGTGCTGAGCACGTTGTACGCGAGGAGGGCACCCACCGGGATGGCCGCGCCGAGCGCGACCCATAGCCCGCGCCGTCGCCCGTCTCGACCTGGCCCGACCAGGATGAAGAAGGGCAACGCGAGGATGATCGTCAGACGCGCCGTCGCAGCCAGACCGATGATGCCGCCGATCACGAGCGCCCGTCGCCCGATGCCGCCGCCCGGAACGCCGGGGTGCGGGCCCTCGGCAGCGGCCCGCGCGTCTTCGGCGGCGGCCCGCGCGTCGTCGTCGGCACCGAGCGCCAGACCGACAGCGAGCATCGTCAGCCCGACCGCGACGATGTGCGCCTGATACCAGGTCGTCGTGTTCTGGGCCGTGTACCAGAACACCGTGCCGAACGCGAAGAACACGCTTGTCGCCGCCCGCACGACCGTCGATACCCCGAGCCGCCCGATCATCCACCAGCAGATCGCCACGTCGACGGCGGCCAGCACGGTGAAGACCAGCTGGTCGTCGGCGTCGAGCCCGGACACCGCCACGAACGGCACGAGGACGAGCGCCGGCAGCGGTGGGAACGGGATGAGTCCGCGCTCGACACCGTCGATGCGGCCGATCGGCAGGACGTCCTGGAAGAACCAGTTGCCGAAGCGCTCGGCCGTGCTGGCGATCGGGTAGCGGATCCCGGCCTGCCCCTCGAGAAAGGCGGACGCCTGCCAGACGAAATGGTCGTAGTACCGGTCCACGAACGTGATCCGGTAGACCGCGAACGCGGCGACGGCCAGCATGAGGCCGCCGAACGCCAGCAGGGCGGACGTCGACCATGACACAACCAGACGCTGTCGGGAGTCTCTGGGGTGACCCTGTGCTACGCTCAGATCCACCTTCCACGCTCGTGCAGGAGCCGTTCTCCCCGGTGACTGGCCCCGATCCCGGTGTGTACGAGCGAGGCACGGGAGCGCCGCCTCGGTCGACCGGGATACAGGGGGCCGTCGGCGCGGTCCTGATCGCCCTCGCTCTCGGACTCGCCATCCGGCTCATCCTTTTATACCTGCTCCCCGGTTCTGGCTTCGCCGTCGACCTCGCCTCGTTCAGGTTCTGGGCCGACGATCTGGCGAAGAACGGCCTGTCCGGGTTCTACCAACGCGACTTCTTCCACGACTACACGCCCGGGTACCTGTACGTGTTGTGGGTCGTCGGGACGATCGGCCGGGCAGCCGGAGACATCGGTGACCTGATCAAGGTCCCGCCGATCCTGGCCGATCTCGGGATCGCCTACCTGGTCTGGTCGATGATCCGGGAGCTGGGCGGACGAGACCGGCTGGCGCTGCTCGGCGCCGTCGTCGTGATGGTCAACCCGATCCTCTGGTTCGACAGCGTCGTCTGGGGTCAGGTCGATTCGGTCGGCGTCCTGTTCCTCTTGCTCGGCCTGCGCGCCCTCTGGCACGACCGCCCGGAACGGGCCGCGATCTTTGCGGTCATCGCGGCGATCGTGAAGCCGCAACTGGGCATCCTGATCCCGATCGTGGCTGTCGTGACCATCCGGCGCGCGCTGCGCCCGGTCCCGCAGTATCCCGACGAGTTGGCCGCCATGAGCCGGTGGCGGCAGCTCGAGGCGCGGACCGGGCATCCGCTCCGGATCGTGACGACGGGGATCGCGGGCTACCTGACCGCGCTCGTGCTGTGCCTGCCGTTCGGCTTGAGCGTCATCGAGCTGTCCCCGGCGGCGCCGTTCTTCGCGTCCGGACTGCTCGACCAGATCGCGCTCGCGGGCGGGGGCTACCCGTACCTCACGGTCAACGCCTACAACGCCTGGGCCGTCGTTCCCGGCGACCTCGGGGTCAGCCTCGCCGCCGGAGGCCAATGGGTGTGCGACGCGGCGAACCTGCCGGCAGACCGATGTGGCGCCGGCATCGCCCAGTTCGGCGGTGTGCCGGCGGTCGCGATCGGCGCGGCATTGCTGGTCGCGGTCATCTTGACCGTCCTCTGGGCCGTGTGGCGCCACCCGGATCGCCTCACGATCACGGTCGGACTGGCTGTCATCGCCCTGGCGTTCTTCGTAGCGCCGACGCGCGTTCACGAGAGGTACGGGTTCCCGTTCTTCGCGCTGGGAGCGATCCTGTTCGCCGTTTCGTGGCGCTGGCGGATCGCGTACGTGGTCCTCACCATCGCGACCTTCGCCAACATGTATGTCGTCCTCACGACGATCTATCCGCCGGCCGACCCGTCGACCAGCCCGATCCGCGACTGGCTCGGGGTGGGGCCCCTGATCCGGTCACAGATCGGCGTGACCGCCGTAGCGGTGATGCACACGGCAGCGGCGGCCTGGGCGTGGGTCCAGCTCCGACCGGCGGCTCGGGAACGGCTCGAGGAGGAGCTCTACGCGTCTGCCCGCGAGGAGCCGCCGGAGGGGTCGCCTGGCGCTCCTGTGCGCGACGTCGCGCCGCGGGCCGGCCTGCTGTCGCTCGCCACCATGGGCGGGGCCGGGCGTTCGGCAGGGTCGGCCGGTGCGGCCCCGCCGACGACGTTACCGACATGGTCCGAGCCGGCGCGCTTCGAGGAGGCCGGCGTGACCGGTTGGATCGCCGACCGCTTGCGCGCCGCCCCGTTCCGTGCGGATCGCAGTCGAACGCTCAGCAGCGAGGGGGGCGGACGCTTCGACCGCCTCGATGCGTGGATCATCGTCGCCCTCATCCTCGCGACCCTCGGCATCCGCATGTTCCGGCTCGCCGAGCCGTACCAGATGCACTTCGACGAGGTCTATCACGCCCGGACCGCGACGGAGTTCCTGCAGGGCTGGCGCTACGACGAATCCCACGACATCTACGAGTGGACCCACCCACACCTCGCCAAGTACGCGATGGCCGGCGGCATCGCCCTGTGGGGCGGTGACCACGTCAGGGCGACGGCCGAGCTCGGCGTCCCGGTCCGCGCCGTCGTGATCGAGCCTCGCCGGGACGATGAGGCCGGCCGCGCCGGTGAGCGCTTGCACGTCGCGACCGGGGCCGAGATCCGCACGGAGGACCTGCGCACGCGCCAGACGGTCGGGAGCGTGCCCGCCCCTGGCGTCGGGGCCCTGGCGATCGACCCGACGCAGGAACGACTCGTGCTCGGTTCGGACGACGGCGTCATCTCGACCCTGGACCTGACGACCGTCGCGGCCGACGGGAGCACCGCCCTCGACGAACTGGCCACGCTGCCGCACCCCGTCGCCCATCTCCTCGTCGCCGATGACGGGACGATCGTGGCGGCCTCCGACCTGGACGTGACGACCCTCGACGGCACGACGGGCGATGTCCTCGGCACGGCCGAGTTCGAGGGCGTGGCCGATCTCGCTCCGGGCGGCTCCGGGCCGGTGCTCCAGGGCGACCCGGCGGCGATCGACGATCCACGCGCGGTCGCCGAGGCCGTCGCCGGCCTGATCGGCGGTGACGCTCTCGACTACGAGTCGCGCATCGAGCTGGCGTCGCCCGGTGCGATGGTCCTCTTCGGCAGCCCGGGCAGTGGCGAGACGCGGACCGCCGTCGACGAGGCGATGACCGACGGGCGCCTTCCGGGGGTCGAGATCGTCGAGTTGCCGCGCATCGCGATCGCGACCAGCAGCGGGGTCGCCTTCATCGACGGTGCATCGGGCGATACGACGACGACCCTCCCGATCGATGGGGGCGCACACGGCCTCGCATTCGTCACCGGCCTCGGAGACAGCCAGCTGTACGTCTCGGGCGGCTCGGCCGGCGATCCGACCTACCACGTGCTCCTGGTCGCCGGCAAGGACGCGGAGAACGGGCCGGTCGATCGAGGCAGTCACCCACTGCCCGGGCTCGGCTCGAGGGTCGCCTATGACGCCGCCACCCAGCAGGTCCACATCCTCGGGCTCGAACCACCCGTTCGGGCGACGGCGAGTGGGCAGGACTGGACGGTCTACGTCATCGAGCCGCACGCGAACGCCGTGTATGCCGACGCGGCACTGCCGGAGGGCTTCGTGCCTGCCGATTGGGCGATGGACGTCGAGGCCGAGTATCAGGCCGACGACCGCCAGGAGCTGCTCGTATTCGATGGCGAGGGCACGGTCGCAGCGATCGATGTCGGCTCGCACGCCTTCGCGTGGCGACTGCCCGGGGTCATCGCCGGCGTGCTGATGGCCGTCTGCCTGTACGCGCTGGCGCGGATCCTGTTCGCGCGGCGCAGCGTCGCGGTGGCCGTCGCCGGGCTCGCCGTGCTCGAGGGGATGTTCTTCGTCCAATCGCGCATAGGCATGAACGATGCGTATGTCGGCTTGTTCATCGTGGCCGCCTACACGCTGTTCGCCGCGATCTGGACCGGCTGGTGGCGGAGTCGCGTCGCCTTCTGGGTCGCGATGCCGGTCATCGGCGTCCTGCTCGGGCTCGCACTCGCGTCGAAGTGGGTCGCGGCCTATGCGATCGGGGCGCTCGTGCTCCTGATGCTGGTGCGCAGCGCGCTCGGCCGTGTCGTCGCCATCCTCGGGCTGATCGCGATCACCGGGGCACTCGGGTATCTGGCCATGGCCGGTGAAGGGTTCGGCAACCTGCCGTTCCTCGTGATCATGATCGGCCTGACGCTCCTCGCGGTCGTCGTCGCGATCTTCCATCCGATCCGCTGGACCGACGAGGAGATGTGGCTGGCATTGATCGCGCCGGCTGCCGCCGGGGCAGCCCTGTTCTTCGGTGCACTCGGTCTTGGTCGCCTCGATACGACCATCGCGCTCGGACCCGTGTCGGTCACCCCGTTGCTCGCGGCGATCGCAGCATCTCTCGGCTCGGTCCTGGTGTACGTCGCGTTCCGCACCGGCGGCGCCATGGGCTACGGACCGCTCGCCCCACCACCCGCCCCGGGGGACCCCGCGCGATCGCTCGACCCACCCGGCGCTGCCCCGACCGGCTGGCTGCGGCCCGGCTGGACCTACGGCATCCCCATCGTGTGGGCGGCGGTCTCGCTGCTCATCATCCCGCTCGGCGTGTACCTGCTGAGCTACCTGCCGTGGGCGGCGATCGGCAACCATCGCATGTGGGACGGCTTCCCGGCCGGCCATACCGGGCAGACGCTCGTCGAGCTCACCCGCCAGATGTACGACTACCACAACGGCCTGACGTCACCGCATCCCGCGTCATCGCCGTGGTGGGCCTTCCCGTTCGATCTCAAGCCCGTGTGGTTCTACCAGGAAGGCATGGCCGGCGGGACGAGTGCCGCGATCTACGACTCCGGCAACCTGGTGATCTGGTGGCTCGGCGTCGCCGCACTCGTGTTCATCTCGATCATGGCCTACCGACGGCGGTCGCTCGCCCTGGCGCTGATCGCCATCGGCTTCGCTGGCCAGTGGGTGCCCTGGGCCCGCATCGATCGTGCGGCATTCCAGTACCACTACTACACCGCCCTGCCATTCGTGATCCTGGCGCTGGGCTATCTCATCGCGGAGCTGTGGCACGGGCCGTCGCGCCGGACGTGGCTGTGGGTCCGGGTCAGCGCCGCGGTGGCGGTGATCGGCCCGGCCGCGATGTGGCTGCTGTCGCGACCGCTATGCGCGCTGGTCGGCGTGACGATCGCGAACCCGGGTTCGCAGGCCTGTCCCGCGGTGATCCCCGACTTCGTGCTGACCGTGCGCACCGTGGCGATGCTCGCCGTGCTCGTCGTCGGGGGCATCGCGCTGTGGCTGTGGCTGAGCAGGGTGCGCTCGCAGTCCGACGACGTCGGCGCACGGTCATCGACGCTGCCGCTGGTGGCGATGGTCGTCGGGCTGGCCGTCGGCATCGGTGTCGCTGCGCTCCTGCCCGAGGTTGCGATCCTCACCTGGCGCGGGATCCCGGTCGAGCCGGTCGCGCTGCTCGTCCTGCTGCCCATGCTGTACCTGGCGGGCCAGGTCCTGGCCGCGCGCGATGCCCGCCGCTTCGTCGTCGGCATCGGCGCCGCGGTCACCGCCTGGTTCGTGGTCTGGTATCCGAATCTCTCCGCGCTCCCGTTGCCGGCGACGGTCGTCAACGCGTACCAGGGCTTCCTGCCGACCTACCTGTATGCGTTCCAGTTCCCGGTGAACACCGCCACCCGACCTGCGGCGCCGCTGCTCAGCCCGGTCCCGATCGCGCTCACGCTGGCGCTCGCGGTGACGTGCCTGGTGGTGGCCTACTCCGCGTCAGTCTGGCGGCTGGCGCTGGCCGGATCGCGGACCGATGCCGGCTCCGGCGGGCCCGGAGCGTCCTCGGGGCCGGCCGGGGGCGCATCGGGCGCCAAGGCGGACGGTGGGGTCGATGGTCTGGCCCGCACTGGCGGGGGCGCCTGAGGGATCGGCGCGTGGAACCCGTCGGGCAGCGAGCCGGATGCGGCGAGCCGGCGGATCACGAAGCCGTAGTAGTCCTCGACCTTGGCCGTCACGCGCGGCCAGGAGAACTCCTCGGCCCTGGCCTGCCCTGCGGCACCCATCTGCTCGCGCAGGGCCGGGTCGCCGAGCAGCCTGTCGAGCGCGATGGCGAGCTCGCGTGGCTGGCGTGGTGGCACCAGCAGCCCCTCGCGGCCCCGGCGGACGACGCCCTTGTAGCCGTGGATGTCCGAGGCCACGATCGGGGTCCCGGCGGCCATCGCCTCGAGCAGCACGATCCCGAAGGACTCGCCGCCCGTCGCGGGTGAGGCGTAGACGTCGGCCGTCCTGAACAGCTGCGCCTTCTCGTCGTCCGACACGCGGCCGAGGAACTCGACGCCGTTGAGCCCGCGCGTCGCGACGTAGCGCCGGGCCTCGCGCTCTTGCGGGCCGGACCCCACGATCAGCAGCCGCGACTCACCGCCCGTGCGGCGCAGGATCCGGTGCGCCTTGAGCAGGTCGAGCAACCCCTTGCGCGGCTCGTGGCGGCCGACGAAGAGCACGTTCGGCGTGCCGTCCTGCCAGCGCGCGATCGGCACAGCGCCGGCGAACCGGCCGACGTCGACGCCGTTGGGGATGACCTTGTAGTCGCCCGGGAAGAACCGGTCGATGAAGTGACGCGCCGCGGCGCTGACGGCGATCCGGCCGTGGAGTCTTGTCGCATAGCCACGCAGCGCCCGGCTGCCGAACTCGTAGGAGGGCGAGAAGCCGGCATAGGCATGGAACGTCGCGACGTTCACGCTGCTCGATTCACGCAACAGGAACAGCGACAGGAACGGCACGAACGGCTCGTGGAAATGGAGCACGTCGAACCGCTCACGCTCGAGCATCGCGCCGATCTGACCGAGGTAGCGGGGCGAGAACGTGAGCGTGCCGACCGAGGCGTTGATCGGCACGGAGAACCCGACCCCGAGCCGGATGATGTCGCCCTCCGAGGAGCGCTGCGGACCGTGGCTCGCGGTCAGGATGCGGACGTCGTGGCCGCGCTGGCGAAGGTTCTGGTACAGGTACTGGACGTGCTGGGCGACGCCGCCGCTGGCCGGGTAGATGTACGGGCAGACCAGACCGATCTTCACCGCGTGGCCGGCGGTTCGTAGCGGGGTGGGCGCGCCCGGCCGCCCGGGTAGCCGTGATCCCGGCCCGTCCCCGAGCGGCGGACCCGCCCGGCCACCTCGTCCCGGACATCGACGGCGCGCTTGCGCAGCTGTCGGCCGAACACCCCGACCTGGCCGGCGGCGCCGTGGAACGAGCCGCCATGGTCGGTCTGGCGAGCGACGATCGCGGCGCGGAGCTCGTCGGCGGTCGAGCCCGGGAATGACGTCCAGCCGGACCCGACCGCCTCGAGCGCGTGCGCGTCGCTGTTGCCCATTCGGGCGAGTCCGTGATCGTCGGCGAAACGCACGACACGATCGTGCCACGGCCGTCCCAGCGCTGTCGGGTTGAAGGTTTCCAGTGCATCTGGCCGGACGGCCGGATCCGGGTCGTCCAGGAGCCGTCGCAGGACGAAGCCCTGGGCGCACAGCGGGTAGGGCACCAGCGGGTGCGCGGGGATCGCCAGACCTCCTGCCTCGTGGATGTCGGCGATCGTCCGCCCGAGCGTCCGGTAGGGCGCGATCCGCCGCTCGACGAACAGCGCGAGGAGGTGCCCGCCCAGCGTCGTCACCTCCTCGCCGACGACGATCTCCACCGGCAGGCCGCGGTCCCGCGCCATCGCCCGGCCCGCGACGGCGGCGTCGATGCGCTCGTGGTCGGTGATGGCGATGACGTCGAGCTCAGCCCGGGCGGCGACGCTCTCGATGATCGACATGACGTCGGCGACGCCGTCCGACGCCAAGGTGTGGATGTGCAGGTCGGCGCGGCCGGATGGCCCGCTCACGGGGCCGCCGTCGCTGGGTCCCGTTCGTGCGTGTCGCCCGCGAGATCGGGCCAGATCGGGAAGAAGACGGCCCACCATTGTTCGGGCGCATCCTCGATGACCCGTTCGAAGGCGCGGGCGATCGATGCGGTCGTGGCGGTCGCGCGCTCCCGGAGCGAGCCGTCGGCGGGGACGTCGATCCGCTCGAGTCGCCCGATGTAGCGCCCCGGTGTGGAGCGCCGGACGGCCGTGACGTACGCGGGGGCGCCGGTCTCGATCGCGAGCAATGCCGGACCCAGTGGCAGCCGGGCCGGCGCTCCGAACAGCTCGGTGAGCGTGCCCCCACCGGTCAGGTCCCGGTCGCCGACCAGGCCGACGTACGTGCCCGCACGCAACGCAGCCGTGAGCTCGCGACGCGCCTCACGGAGGCCGACGATGCGCACCCCGGCCGCCCCGCGGGTGCGGACGAACCATTCCTGCAGCTCGGGGTCGTCGAGCGCCTCCATCGGCCCGACCGCCTCACCGACGCGCGATGCCATGAACAGTGCGGGCAGCTCGATCGCGCCGAAGTGGAGCCCGACGAACATCGCCGGGCGGCCCGGAGTGAACGCCTCCTCCACCGTCTCCGGCGTCTCGACGGCCATGCGTTTGAGCACCTCGGACCCGGTGATGCCCGGCGTGCGTGCCACCTCCAGGTAGTAGCGCGCCGCGTGACGGTACGCGAGCCGAACGAGGCGCTCGAGAGCGCGGGGATCGCGCGCCGCTGCCCGTGCCAGCGGGGTGCCTCGATCGTTGGCCGCCAGCCAGGCAACGACTCGAGCCAGGTTGCGGCGCGCCTGCGCCGCTCGTTCGGGGGTCGCCCGGTACCATACATCGCCGGCCAGCTCGGCGAGCGCGATCAGCGGCCGCTCGGGCAGGCGACAGGCCAGCCACGACGCGCCACGGAGTGCGCGACCGCGAAGCCTCCGACCGAGACCCCGCACGGTCAGGTGAACTCGGGCGCTGGACCCGGGTCGGCGACGCCCGCCTGCATCAGGCCGGCGCGCCGCTCGAGGTCGGCGGCTTCCTCGGGCGACGACGGCCAGATCGGCTTGAAGCTGTACCACTGGTCCGGGGCCGCGGCGATCGTCGCTGCCAGTGCGTCGGCCATGACCTGGGTCGCCCGCTGGAGCTCGGCGGGATCGGACGAGGTCACGTCGATCGGCTCGGGCCACGAGACGAGGAACGTGTCGTCGAGCTGGCGTCGGATGGTGATCGGCAGGATGCGCGAGCCAGTCTTGGCGGCGAGCGTCGCCGGCCCCGCCGGCAGGGCCGTCCACTCCCCGAACAGCCGCACGGGGATCCCATCCGAACGGTAGCCCCAGTCGATCAGGAGGCCGAGCATCTCGCGCCGGCGCAGCACCCCGAAGATCTCGCGAAGGTTGCGCCACGCGATGATCGTCACGCCCCAGCTCTCGCGCTGGCGACGGAGGATGTCGTAGATCTCCGGGAACGACGAATCGTCGGCGAGCACGCTGATCGGCATCCCGTGGTGGGCGATCGCCGCGGCCACCGCCTCGTTGTTGCCCACGTGGCCAACCGCGAAGATCAGCCCGCCGCCGGGCGCGCCACGCCAGATCCGGCGGACCTCGTCGGCATCGAGATGGGGCACGAGCTGGACGACCTGGTCGGTCGGCAGGGTCGGAAGCCGCATGAGCTCGACGAGATAGCGGCCGTAGCCCATGTAGGCGCGCATCGCCTCATCGCGCACCCGTGGGTGGTCGGGCGGCAGGCCGAGCACATGGCCGAAGTTGCGGTTCGACCAGCGCCGCTTCGTCGGCCAGGCGAGGTACGAGAACTGGGACAAGCGGCCGATGACCGTCGCGGCCGGGCCGGGTGGCAGCGACGCGAGCAGCCATGCCGTCGCCCGGTAGCCGAGGACCGCCAGTCGCTCGACCAGGCGCGGGCTCGCCCCACCGCGTCGGTGGGGCGCCTCGAGTCGCCGGTCGATGCCGGTCGGCTTGGCCGCCGGCTGGGGCCGTGGGCCGTCGCCCGCGGTCATCGACCCGCGGTTGACGCGACCTTCGTCGAGCGACCGGCCAGCCGTCGAAGCTTGCGTGTCTGCGGCTTCTCCGTGCCGACCAGCGTCTCAGAGTCCTCGCCGCGGATGAATGCCTCGACCCGCTCACGCCCGACGTCGTCCGGGATCTGGTGGGGCGGGCTCTTCATGAAGTACGCCGACGGCGCGACGAGCGTGCCCTTGAGCCCGCGATCGAGCCCGAGCTTGAGGCAGCGGATCGCATCGGTGATGACGCCGGCCGAGTTGGGCGAATCCCAGACTTCGAGCTTCAGCTCGGCGTTGAGCGGTACGTCACCGTAGGTCGTGCCCTCCATCCGGATGTAGCACCACTTGCGGTCTTGCAGCCAGGGCACGTGGTCCGAGGGCCCGACATGGATGTCGTCGGCGTCGAGCTCGTAGTCAAGCATGCTCGTGACGGCGTTGGTCTTGGAGATCTTCTTGGACTCGAGCCGCTCGCGCTCGAGCATGTTCAGGAAGTCGGTGTTGCCGCCGAAATTGAGCTGGTAGGTCCGGTCGAGACGGACGCCGCGGTCCATGAACAGGCGGGTCAGCACGCGGTGGCTGATCGTGGCGCCGACCTGGCTCTTGATGTCGTCGCCGATGACCGGCAGGCCCTCCTCGGCGAACCGGCGCTGCCAGTACGGCTCGCGGCCGATGAACACCGGGATGGCGTTGATGAAGCCCACGCCCGCTCGGAGGGCCTGCTCGGCGTACCACTTCGTGGCTTCCTCACTGCCGACCGGGAGGTACGAGACCATCACGTCGACCTCGCGCTCGCGCAGCACGCCCACGATGTCGGCGGTCTCGCCGGGGGCCTTCTCGATGATCTGGCTGAGGTACTTGCCGAGGCCATCGTGGACCATCCCGCGCTCGACGGTCACCCCGAGCTTGCCGGTCTGCTGGAAGACGAACGTGTTGTTCGGCTTCGTGTAGATGGCCTCGCCGAGGTCCTTGCCGACCTTGTTCTTGTCGATGTCGAACGCAGCGACGAAGTCGATATCGCGGACGTGGTACCCGCCCAGGTCCACGTGCATCAGACCGGGGATGAAGTCATCGATGTCGGCGTTCTCGTAGTAATAGCGACCCTGGACGAGGCTGCTCGCGCAGTTGCCGACACCGACGATCGCGACGCGGATCCTGCCGTCGCCGCGGCGGCCGGCGCCCGCCCAGGTGTTCGACGGCGTCGCGCCGCCCGTCCCGTTGCCGTTGGTTCCGTTCTTCGCCACTGTTCTCTCCGTTACGTGGTCTGGGGGTCACCTGGTGGGTGCTTGGCTTGGGCGCGGACATGGAGGATCCGCTGGATGACCGTGAGGGTCCCGCCGACAGCGATGATGCCGAGAGCGATCTCGAGGGCCTTGATGCCGGGGGCGTCGGTCAGGACCAGCCCGATCGACAGGATCACCAGCCGGATCTCGCGCGGCATCAGACCGACCGCCGCCATGCCCGTCCCCGGCGTGAAGCCGAGGCCCTCCGACTTGGCGCGCGCGTAGCTGACCATGAAGGCGGCGCCCATCGCCGCGGCGGCCAGGATCGGCACGCGCTGATGGCCGCCGAGCACGGCGCCGGCGACGATGCCGAGATAGACGATCGCCTCGCCCCAGCGGTCGAAGACCGAGTCCATGAACGCCCCGAGCTTGCTGACCTTGCCGGTGGCCCGGGCGAGCGTGCCGTCGAACATGTCGAAGGCACCGCCGATGAAGACCACGATCCCGCCGAGCGTCCAGTACTGGAGGCCGACGAGGATCGCACCGGCTCCGGTGATCGAGAATCCGATGAGCGTGAGGGCGTCCGGGGTCAGGCCGGCTCGACCCATCACCAGGGCGATGGGTTCGAAGATCGCCTTGATACGGGACCGGGACTCGTTGGAGATGGTCAACTCGCGATCCCCAGGATCTCGCGCTCGCGCGCCGCGACCTCGCCGAACGCCTCCGGGCGCAGCGTGCAGATCGTCTCCCGGCCGACGCGCCGCGATTCGACCAGACCGGCGGTCCGGAGTCGCTTCAGGTGATGGCTGACGAGCGGCTGCGACAGGCCGACGTGGGCGATGAGCTGGGCCACGCTCGCCTCGCCTTCGGCGAGGCGACGCACGATGCGCAGGCGGTTCACGTCGGCTAGTGCCTTGTGGAAGGCGCGCAGCTCTCGGAGGTCCTCGGGTTGGAGGACGATCGAGGCGAGGGTCGAACGGATCCGGGCGGGTGTCGGCATGGGCCGGGGGATGCCTCCGACGGCGGAGTGACGGTCGCGACGCAGGGCTCGCATCAACGACCGTTGATATCAACGGATGTTGATGCTATGAGCCCGCCCCCAGGCTGTCAAGGCCGGGTCGAGAGCCTCGGGCGTGCCGGACGATCGACCCGACTACACTCGCCGCCATGGACCGCGGGACCCGGCTCACGCTTCTCGCCGTCTTCGGCGCTGGCGTGTTCCTGGCCGGCCTCGAGTTGATGATCACGGCCGTCGCGCTGCCGTCGATCCTGGCCGATCTCGTCACCACGAACGGCACGTCGGCGTGGATCGAGCTGCGCAAGGCCAGCTGGATCATCAACGGCTACCTGCTCGTGTACATCCTGATGATGCCCCTCGCCGGACGTCTCGCGGACCTGTGGGGTGCCCGCCGGCTGTCCATGGTGGCGCTCGTCGTGTTCACCGTCGGGTCGATCCTCGCGGGCATGGCGCAGGACCTGGATCAACTGATCGCGGCGCGGGTCGTCCAGGCGGTCGGTGGGGGCGTTCTTGTCCCGGTCGGCACGGCGGCCGCGGCGCACCTGTACGAGGCCCACGGCCGGCCGCGAGCGTTGGGTGTCATCGGCGCGTTGACGTTCCTCGGGATGGCGGCCGGGCCGTTCCTCGGTGCGGCCGTCCTGTCCACGGTCCATCCGGAGTCGACGCTGGCGGGCCTCGGCCTGGCGGACGGCGCGCTGGACGAGGTGCTGGTCCCCGCATGGCGCTGGATCTTCTACATCAACGTGCCGATCGCCCTTGCCGCCCTCGTGCTCGCCTGGGCCGTGGCGCCCGGCTGGGAGACGCCCCGCCGGTCCGGTCGAGTGGATGTCGTGGGCGCCGCGATCTTCGGGCTGGCACTGGCCACCGGTCTGGTCGCGCTCACGCTGGTCGGTGCGACCGGCGAGCCCTCGGCGCCGATCTCGCCCGAGCAGCTCTCGCTCGCCCTGGCGTCGATCGCTGTCGTTGCAACGGTCGTGACCATCGTGCGGGGCGCGCGGAGCAGCGACCCGTTCCTCGATGTCCGCCTGTTCCGGAACGTCGGGTTCAGTGCCGCGGCGCTCGTGTCCGTGTTGACCGGGTACGCCTTCGCGACGGCGATCATCGGTGGCGCCGTGTTCGTCGATCGGGTCCTGTACGGCGGTCCGGATGAGCAGCGGTTGGCGCTCGGTGCCCTCGCCGGGGCGACGGCGCTGGGCGCGCTGCTGTCGGGCTTCGCGGTGCGTGTCGCGAGCTATCGGATCGTGACCTTGGTCGGCCTGAGTGCCTCGGTCGTCGGCCTGTTCGCGATGTCGCGCTGGACGCCGGCGACGACGGTCGGCGAGGCGGCCACCTCGCTCGGGCTGTTCGGCTTGGGCTTCGGGCTGTCGGTCACGCCGCGCTCCAGCGCGGCAGTCGAGGCGGCCGGCAGGGCGGCGTTCGGCGCGGCATCCTCGGTCGTGACCGTGGCCCGCATGATCGGGATGGCGGTCGGACTGGCCGTGCTCACCGCCTACGGCTCGACCACGATCGACCGCCTGTCTGCGCAGATCTACGCGACGCCCGACGCCTATCTCGCCTACATCCCCCAGAATCTCCAGGACCGCCCTCTCAGGGATCCACTCGTCGTGGAAGCGCTCGAATCGTGGGCGTCCCGAGAGGCCGCCTCGATCATGGTCGGCCTGTACTTGGTGGCGGCCCTCGTGACGATCGCCGCAGTCCCGCCCGCCCTGGCGCTCGGCGGTACTGCCCGACGCCGATCCGCCGCGCGTATGCTGGCCGGTGATGGCCGCCCCGAGCCCGACCTCATCCTCTGAACGCCTGACGGGGATCGCCGGCGAGCCGATGACGCGCCGACATGCGCCGGTCTCGTCGGGGGATCCGGGCCGCATCCGGGTCTCCGCCTTGACGGGCGACAGGCTGCTCGAATCCGAGGGCGACGCGGCGCTGACCAAGCTGCGGGCGCACCTGGACGATCCCGCGACGACGGTCTGGGTCGATATGACCGATCCGTCGCCGGACCAGGTGCAAGCGGTCGGCGCGGCACTCAAGCTCCACCCGCTGATCGTCGAGGACGTCCTCGAGGGGAACCAGCGCGCGAAGATCGAAACGACCAATGGGGTCATCCACATCGTGCTGTTCGCCTTGACCCACGGGAAGCGGTTCGTGGCGAGCGAGATCGACCTCGTCCTCGGGCTCGGCTTCCTGCTATCGGTCCATGACGACGGCTGGGATCCGACCGGTGTGCATCACCTGCGCTCGGGTTTGGCGCCGGTCATGGGCCGCGGTCCGGACCACCTCCTGTGGGCGATCTGCGACGACATCGTCGATGGCTACTTCCCCTTCGTCGACGACCTGGGGGAAGCGATCGACAGCATCCAGGACGAGATCATCGCGGCGCCCACCTCGAACGCGCTCGAGCCGCTGTTCGCCCTGAAGCGCGAGCTCATCGAGGTCCGCCGGGCGGCGAGTCCCACCCGTGAGGCATTCGCGCAGCTCACGAATCGCGACCTCCCGCTCATCGATGACGAGGAGATCGTCTACTTCCGCGACGTCTACGATCACGTGATCCGGTTGACCGATGAGCTCGACAACTATCGCGAGCTCGCCTCATCGACGCTCGACGTCTACCTGACCCAGGTCAACAACAACCTGTCGGTGATCATGAAGCGATTGACCGGCGTGACCGTGATCCTTGCCGGTGTCGGCGCGCTGGCGGGGATCTTCGGCATGAGCGAGGCGAGCCCGGCGTTCACGGGCGAGGAGGGCGCCGGGTTCTGGGCGATCTCTGCACTGACATTCGCGCTCGCGGGGACAGCAGCCTTCGTCCTCCGCCGCATAGGTTGGATATAGGCACGTCGCCGAACGGCCGATGGCGGCGTTGCCGGCTCGGCCACTGCGCTCACGTAGATCTAGCTACGCTCGCTTGCGGCCTCCCCGGCGCCTTGCCCTCGACCGTCCTGCGACGCGCCTAGGTCGTGCCCAGCCGCGGCGCTCACGTAGATCCGACGACGCTCGCTTGCGTGCTCGCCGGCGCCTTGCCCTCGGCCGCCCCGCGAAGGCGCGGAGGAACGGTGTCTAACCGCAGACGACGGGTCGGGCGGTCGGGTGTGACGAGTCGTGGCTGGCCGGGCGGGCGTCGATCGGCTTGGCGATGACCTGCGTGTAGCCGAACTGGCGGCCCGGCCCCTGCGACGTCTGTAGCCAGAGTTGCTCGCTCTTGGCAGCCGCCGGGTCGTTCAGGCCGGTCGTGTAGGGCTGATCGCGTCGGACCCCCGTGATCTTGTACCTGTACAGCCAGTCATCGCTGGTCCACACCTCGACCGTCATGCCGCGTTGGTCGAAGCCCCGGGTCTCCAGCAGCGGCAGGAACATGCCCTCGCGGGCGTGGGCATAGAGGTAGGTCGCCTTCCCGAAGCCCGGCTGTGAGAGCTGGGACAAGTACATCGCGACGTTGCAGTAGGGATAGCCGCTGTTGCCGCGCACGACCGCGAGGTCGATATCGAGGTCACGGATCCGGACCCGAGTCGCGACGCGGTCGGCGGGTGGCGGCGTGGGGGTGGGTGCCGCGCTCGGCACCACGGACGGCTTCGGGGTGGCGGTGCCGATCGGCGGCAGGGTGATGAGCGGGCTCGGTGTCGGGACGACGGCCTCCGACGGCTCGGGCGAGATCGAGGGCGATGCCGCGGCGGGTCCGGTGGGGACCGGCACCGTGTACGTCAGCAGGCCGGCCGACAGGATGGTCACCCCGAACGCCGTCAGCAGCGCCGGGAGCACGCGCGTTCGGATCTCTTCGGTCGGTCCAGCCATCGGAACCGGCATCGTAGCGTGGGGTGGCCGGACGCGCCGCCGGGCGTCCGTACTGGTACCCTCCGCGCCAGCATGTGGCCCCGACTCTCGATCGTCGCCGGTCTGCTGACCGGTGTCGCGGCCGCTGCGCTGGTCATCGGGGGTCTCCTCCTGCTCGCCCCGGTGCCCGGTGCCGCGCCGACGCCCGCCCCGCAGCCCTCAACCTCGCTCGGGCTACTGCCGTCCCCGACGCCGAGTGCGTCCGCGTCGGCCGCGAGCTCGCCGACCGCATCTGGCGGCGCTGCGCCCTCGGATGGTCCTGCAGCCGCGTTCCACATCGGCGAGCCCGCCCCGGCGCTCGTCGTGCCGCAGGTCGGCGGCGGGACGATCGACCTGACGAACCTGAAGGGCAGCCCGGTCTGGGTGAACTTCATGGGCACCTACTGCCCGCCGTGTATCGACGAATTCCCGTTGATGAACCGCTTCTCGACACGCCACGCGGATGATGGCCTGGTCGTCATCGCGGTCGACGTCAAGGAGGACGAAGGAACGGTCGCGGCGTTCGCCGAACAGCTCGCCGCCACGTTCCCGCTGGGTCTCGACGGCGACGGCACGGCCGCCGCCAGATGGGACGCCGTCGCCCTGCCGGTGCACTTCTGGATCGACAAGGACGGGGTCATCCGCGACGGCGCCCTCGGCGGGATCGGCCCCGACATCATGGCCCGCGGCTTGCGCACGATCATGCCGGGGGTCGACGTCCAGCCGTGACCCGGGCCGGCGGACCGACGCCGGCGAGCGCGGTCTCGACGCCCGCCGACATCGAGGCCGCCCTCGATGCCCTCGTCGGCGCTCGGCCACCCCTGCTCCTGGTGATCGATTTCGATGGCACGCTGGCGGTCGGGTCGCGCGACCCCGCCGTAGCACGGATCGAGCCTCTCGCCCAGCGGGCACTGCGTCGGCTGGGAGCCCGCGCCACGGGCAATCCGGGCAGGCTCCACGTGGCTGTGCTGACCGGACGTGTCGTCGCCGACGTCGCGGCACGGGTGCGAGTCGGCGGCGTAGAGTACCTCGGCGACCACGGTCTCGAGCATGGCCGGCTGCCGCGCGGCGCTCGCGCGGAGCGGCTGGTCGTCACGACCGACCCGGCGTTCGACGTCCATCGCGACCCGGCCGAGACCTTGGCGGACGGCGTCGCCGCCGAGCTCGGCTCGCCGACCTGGCTGTTCGTGGAGCGGAAGGGGCCATCGGTCGCGTTCCACGTCCGCCAGGCCGACGACGTCCAGGCCGCGCGAGGTGCCGTCGTCGCGGCGATCGACGCCGTTGAGCGGAGACTGGGGCTCGTCCACGGCCTGGCCCACTACCGCGGTCGATCCGTCGTGGACCTCCGACCGCGCGAGGCAGGCGGCAAGCGCGAGGCCGTCGACCGGTTGGTCGACCAGCACCGCCCAGGCGCCATCGCCGTCCTCGGTGACGAGATGAGCGATATCGATGCGTTCGAGGCCGTGATCGCGGCGCGTGCCGCGCCGGAGCGTGGCGATGCGGTCGTCGGCGTCACCATCGCGGTCCACGGTCCCACGCGGCCCGCACCGTCCGAGCTGCTGTCCCTTGCTGACCTGCGACTGTCAGGCGCCCATCACGTCGGCCGCTGGTTGGCAGCGCTCGCGCGGCGATTCGACGCGGACGTCCCCTAGCGACTACCCGGGGATCGTCGAGATCGCCGCCGCGGCGCCCTTGACGACGTCGAGCAGGGGCGTCGGGACCAGACCGAACAGGATCGTCAACGCGGTCGCTGCGGCGAGCCCGCCCCACAGGAGCGCGCCATGGCTGAGGGCCGGGGTGTCGCTCTCCGGGTCGCGCATGTACATGTACACCGCCACGCGGAGGTAGTAGAACGCGGCGGCCGCGGCATTCAGGACGACGAGGACCGCCAGCGCGGTCAGCCAGCCACCCGCCTGCACGGCCGCCAGGATCACGTACGCCTTGGCCCAGAAGCCGGCGAGCGGCGGGATCCCGGTGAGTGACAGCAGGAAGAGCAGCATCAGCGCGCCGAGCAGCGGCTCACGGCGGCCGAGCCCGGAGAACGTCGCGAGCCCGGACGTGACCCCGGTCCGCTTCTGGAGCGCCGCGACGACCGCGAACGCGCCGAGGTTCATGAACGTGTATGCCGCGCCATAGAACAGCAGCCCCTGCAGCCCGAGCACCTGGCCACCGGCATACGCCGCCAGCCCGACCAGCATGTAGCCCGTGTGGGCGATCGAGCTGTACGCCAGCATCCGCTTGACGTTGTCCTGGGTCAGTGCCACGAGGTTGCCGACGGTCATCGTCAGGGCCGCCAGCACCATGATCACCGGCAGCCACCAATCGGACAGCGGCCCGAGCGCCTCCACGAACAGCCGCAGGATCAACGCGAACGCACCGACCTTCGGGCCGACCGACAGATAGCCGGTGATCGGCGTCGGCGAGCCCTGGTAGGCGTCGGGTGTCCAGTAGTGGAACGGGACGGCGGCGATCTTGAACGCGACGCCGGTCGTCAGGAACGCGAGGCCGATCGCCAGCCCGGGCTGGAGTGGTGCGGCACCGGCGACGATCGCCTGCAGATACTGCGCGATCCCCGGACTCGCCGGGTCGTTGCTGTTGATCAGCGTCGTGCCGGTCAGGCCCCACACGAACGCAAGGCCGAAGAGGAAGATGGCCGAGCTGAACGAGCCGAGCAGGAAGTACTTGATGGCGCCCTCGGTCGAGTAGGCGTCGGTCTTGTGGTAGCCGGCGAGCAGGTAGCCGGGCAGCACCATGAGCTCGAGCCCGAGGAACATCAGCAACAGGTCGGCCGCGCCGGCGATCAACATCGCGCCGGTCATCGCGAACACCAGCACGATGGCGAACTCGGCGATCGGCAGGTTGCGCGGCAGCAGGTAGTCGGGGGCGAACACGATCGTCATCGCGACGATCGAGATGAACAGCACGTCGAGGAACGTCGTCAGCGCATCGACCTTGTACGAGCCGCCGAACGCCGTAGCCGTCTCCGCCCCGACCGAGATCGTGACCAATGCCGTGATGGCCAGCCCGATCAACGCGGCCCCGATGGCCGGCCCGTCGCGTCCCGGCCAGACCAGGTCGACGATCAGGATCGCGACCGCCGTGAGCACCGCGGCGATGAGCGGCGAGATCGTGACGAGATCGGCGAAGTTCAATGCGCGCCTCCGCCCTCGACGACGGCCACGCCGGTTTCGCGACGACGGGCGGTCGCGACCGCGATGGTCCGTCCCAGCACGAGCAGGATGACGAGGCCGAGAGCGCCCACGACGACCTCCGGCCCGACCGCGATCGCCTGGCCGCCCCGCGCCGCCTCGAGCACCTCGATGACCGAGCCCTGGACGAGCGTGAGGAGCAGTCCGGGCTGCACGCCGAACACGACGATGAGCGTCGCGAGCGGCACCAGCGTCAGCAATTCGATCGGCGTGATGTCGGTCAGGCGACCGCCGAGGTTGGCCAGGAAACCGGACAGCTCACCGAAGACCACCCGCTGGTACATGAACAGCAGATAGCCCGCCGCCAGGATCATGCAGAACGTGGCGATGGCTGCCGCCAGGGGGCTCACGAGGAACGTCCCGACGAGGCTCAGGAACTCGCCGACGAACCCCGATAGGCCGGGCAGACCCGCCGACGCAAAGACGAAGAACCCCATCACCGCGGCCCACACCGGTGTCCGGGCGGCGAGTCCGCCCATCTTCGCGATGGTCCGGTCGTGGGTGCGCTCGTAGATGACCCCGACCAGCAGGAACAGCCCGCCCGTGATGAGGCCGTGGTTGATCATCTGGAGGATGGCGCCCTGGACGCCCTGCTCGGTGAATACGAACGTCCCGAGCGTCACGAAGCCCATGTGACTGACCGACGAGTACGCGACGAGCCGTTTCAGGTCGGGCTGGACGAGCGCGACGATCGCGCCGTAGATGATCGCGATCAGGGACAGCACGATGATCGTCGGGGCGAACGTCACCGCTGCGTCCGGGAACAGCGGGACTGCGAAGCGCAGGAATCCGTAGGCGCCGAGCTTGAGCAGGATCCCGGCCAGGATCACCGAGCCCGCCGTCGGCGCATCCGTATGGGCGTCGGGCAGCCAGGTGTGGAACGGGAACATCGGGACCTTGATCGCGAACGCGAGGAAGAAGGCGAGGAATGCTCCGACCTGGAGCGCCGGCGCGAAGCCGGCCCCAGCGGCGAAGTCGCGCAGGGTCACGAAGTCGAACGCGCTCGTCCAGGTGCCGGTCGTCGACTGGTAGGCGAATGCCGTGGCCAGGATCGCGACCAGCATCAGCAGCGATCCGACGAGCGTGTACAGCACGAACTTGATCGTCGAGTAGATCCGGTTCGCGCCGCCCCAGATCCCGATGATCAGGTACATCGGGACGAGCACGATCTCCCAGAAGATGTAGAAGAGGAACAGGTCGAGCGCGAGGAAGACGCCGATCATCCCGACCTCGAGGACGAGGAACGAGATCATGTATTCCTTGATGCGTGTCTGGATCGGGACCCACGACGCGAGGATGCAGATCCACGACAGCGTCGTCGTCAGCACCACCAGCGCCGCCGACAGGCCGTCGGCGCCCAGCTTGTACTGGATGCCGAACACGGGGATCCAGTCGTAGGCCTCGACGAACTGGAACTGGTTGCCCGCGCGGCCCGGCAGGTAGTCGACCAGCATGACCAGCGAGACGACCCAGGCCGCCAGCGCGAACCCAAGCGCCACCGGTCGCGTCCAGCGGCTGGGCAGGATCGCGACGACGAGCGCGCCGACCAGCGGCAGGAAGGTGATGAGCGTCAGGATCCCGAACGGCAGGTTCATCAGCGGTTCCCGATGAGCAGCAGGTACGAGCCGGCCATGACGAGCAGCCCGATGGCGATGCCCAGCGCGTAGTTCTGCACGC
This sequence comes from uncultured Chloroflexia bacterium, assembly GCA_963831715.1. Taxonomy (GTDB): domain Bacteria; phylum Chloroflexota; class Limnocylindria; order Limnocylindrales; family CSP1-4; genus SPCO01. The sequence continues at coordinate 867,586 of CAWHRB010000002.1, forward strand.
GTCCGGTCTGGACGCGGCGGATCCCGCGCCCTGCGCCGACCGTGGAGCTGCCGATGGCGTTGACGGTGCCATCGACGACCTCGCGGTCGAACCACCAGATCGCCTGCGCCAGACGTCCGCCGATGACGATGAACAGCAGGTGGTTGAGCTCGTCGAACCACCACTTGTTGAGTGACGCGCGGTACAGGAACGCCAGACCGGGCCGGGCGCTGATCTCGCGCACGACCTCGGGTCGTGCCGGCAGGTGCAGCCCGCCGATGTCGAGACCGAACAGCCGCCACGCGAGGACGAGGCCGATGACCGCGACGGTCACGCTGGCCAGGATCAGCCCACCGTCGATACCGAACAGCTGGTACTCCTCGTGGGGCAGGTGGAGCAGCTCGGTCGCCTCATGGAAGACCGGCTCCAGCCACTGGTGCAGCCGGCTGTCGCCCAGCGGCGTGCCGAGCACCAGGCCCAGGAACACCGACGGGATGGCCAGCAGGATCAGCGGGGCCGTCATGACCGCCGGCGACTCGTGGATGCGATCCCAGATCTCCTTGGGCCCGCGGAAGACGCCCCAGAAGGTCAGGCCCATGAGCCGGAACATGTAGAACGCGGTGAGCAGCGCGACGAACAGGCCGACGGCCCAGACCCAGTAGAAGCCGAACTTGAACGCCTCGCCGAGGATCTCGTCCTTCGAGAAGAAACCGGCGAGGGGCGGGATGCCCGAGATGGCGATCGAGCCGATCAGCATCGTCACGTAGGTGATCGCGATCTTCGGCGCCAGCCCACCCATCCGGCGCATGTCCTGCTCCTCGTGGACGGCGTGGATGACCGAACCTGAACCCAGGAACAGCAGGCCCTTGAAGAAGCCGTGAGTCATGAGGTGGAAGATCGCCGCCGTGAACGCGCCGACTCCGAGGGCCGCGAACATGTACCCGAGCTGCGATAGCGTCGAGTAGGCGAGGACCCGCTTGATGTCGGTCTGGGTCATCGCGATCGAGGCCGCCAGGATGGCCGTGAAGATGCCGATCGCCGCGACCACGACCATCGCCGACGGCGCGGCCGCGAACAGCGGATTGGCGCGGGCGACCAGGTACACCCCGGCATTGACCATCGTCGCGGCGTGGATCAGCGCCGACACCGGGGTCGGGCCCTCCATCGCGTCGGGCAGCCATACATGGAGCGGGAACTGGGCACTCTTGCCCATCGCTCCGGCGAAGACGAGCAGGGCCACGATCGGCACGGGGATGGGGAACGCGACGAGCGTCGGGTCGAGCATGATCTCGATCGAGTGGCGCACGTCCAGCGTCCCGGTGTTCAGGAAGATGGCCATGATGCCGAGCGCGAAGCCGACGTCACCGACCCGGTTGACGATGAACGCCTTCTTGGCGGCGAGCGCCGCCGATCGCTTGCGGTACCAGAAGCCGATGAGCAGGTAGCTCGACAGCCCGACCAGCTCCCAGGCGACGAACACGACCAGCCAGTTGTCGGCCAGGACGAGCAGCAACATCGAGAACATGAACAGGTTCAGGTACGCGAAGAACCGCCAGTAGCCCGGGTCGTGGGCCATGTACCCGATCGAATAGACGTGGACGAGCAGGCCGATCGTGGTCACGACGATCAGCAGACACGCCGTGAGCGGGTCGACGAACAGGCCGAGGGTCACCTGGAAGCCACCGGCCGGGATCCACGTCCACGGCCCGACGACGTACCCGTGGAGGTCCTCTGAACCCTCGATCAGCGGTGCCGTGCCGGTCAGGACGTTGACCACGGCGATCATCGCGATGATCCAGGCGATGAAGATGACCCCGACTGGCACCCAGTGGGCCTGCTTGCCGAGCCGCCGGCCGACAAGCGCCGTGAACAGGAACCCCGCCATCGGCAGGACGAGCAGCAGCGGCAGCAGCGCTTCGACCATCACGCCGAACTACCTTGCGTGCCGGCGGGCGGAACGAGCGCAAGGCGCCACCGAGCACACGAGCGAGCGTAGCCCGAGCTACGTGAGCGAAGTGGCGCAGGTGGCAACGCCGTGATCGGCCGTCCGATGGCGCGCCCTCCTGACCGCAACGGTTCGCTCACTGGCGCATCGAGTCGTACTCATCGACCAGAGGCGTCTTCTTGTTGCGATAGATGGCGATGACGATCGCCAGGCCGACGGTCGCCTCGGCGGCGGCCACGGCCATCACCATCAGCGCGATCACGGCACCCTGAGCGGTCGCATCGGCGCGCGGTCCGAACAACCCGAACGCGACGATGGTCAGGTTGACCGCGTTGAGCATCAGCTCGATCGACATGAGCATGCTGATAGCGTTGCGCCGCGCGAGGAACCCGAACGAGCCGATGGCGAAGAGGATCCCGGACAGGATCAGGTAGGTGTCGAGGGTGTCGCTCACGATGGCCCGCCCGGTTCGCGCTTCGCGAGGAACACGCCGCCGATCACCGCTGCGAGCAGCAGTACGCTCACGATCTCGAACGGGAACACGAACTGCTGGAACAGGACGCGCGACATGATCGATGTGCCCAGCCGCGCGTGGCGGGCGGCCTCACCCCAGTCGGTCGCGCTGACCGCCAGGGCGATGACCACGGCGATGACGATCGCGGCGATCGAGGCTGGCCCGGCCTGGGTCTGGAAGACCAGCCGGCTGGGGGCGTCCTTCGTCTGCGTGAGCATGATCGCGAACAGGATCAGGACGCTGATCGCGCCGATGTACACGATGACCTGCGCCGCCCCGAGGAGCGCCACGCCCATCAGGACGTAGATCCCGGCCAGGGCCATGAAGCAGACGATCATCGCCAGGCCGCAGCGGATGATGTCGCGCATCGTCACGACCAGCAGCCCGCTGAAGATCATCACCGCTGCGAGGATCCAGAGCAGGACATCCTCCCAGTCCTGGTGAAGTGCGACGAGCATCAGGGCGGCGACCCCGAAGACGACGCCCATGAGCAGGAGCGCGAGGATGATCTGGGGGAGCTTCGCGAGCACGACTACTCGTGATGGCCGGGCCCGAGCGCGGCGACCGCGCTGTGCCCGTCGTGGCCGTGCCCGTCGTGGCCATTGCCGTTCGAGCGGCCCGGCGGGAGCCCCGCGATCGTCGGCGGGAGGACCGGCAGCAGGCGACCCGGGTCGTACACCCGGCCCTCGGCCTGCGCCCGGCTCAGCCAGTCGCGTTCACGGCGGATGTAGGTGACCTCGGTCTCCTTGTCGATCTCGGCGAGGGCCATCAGATCGATGATCGGCTCGGACCGGCCGGTGTGGGCCAGCTCGAAGTCGGCGCCGTCACGCAACGCGTCGTATGGGCACGCATCCACGCAGATCCCGCACAGGATGCAGCGGCTCTCGTCGACCTCGTACTTCTCGAGGATGCGCGGCTTCGGCATCAGCGCGCCGGTCGGACACGTCTCCGCGCAGCGCCCGCATGACACGCACGGGGTGTCGTTGAGGCTCATGTCGAGCGGCGTCGTGACCAGCGTGTCGAAGCCGATGCGCATGAAGTCGTAGCACGCCGCGCCGACGACTTCGGCGCACACGTTGGCGCAGCGCCCGCAATCGATGCAGCGCGACGGCTCGCGCAGGATGAAGGCGTGAGAGTCATCGCGGATGTAGTCGTGGTTGATGCCGGTGAACCGGTTCTCGGTGACAGACCGGTAGCCGGCCCCCTGGTGGTACTGCGGCTCGAGCGTGGCGAGCGTCGTCGAGTACTCGATGCCCAGGCGCCGGAGGTCGCAGAAGCCGATGGCCTCGCAGGTGCACTGCAGGCATCGGGTCGACTCGGCCATCGCGTCTTCAGGGGTGTACGGGAGCTCGTACTCGATGTAGCTGTGATTGCGCTCGTCGGCCGGGAGCGGCGTCATGCGATACCGGGGTTCCTTGATCTCGGCCGTGAAGGGCACGATCGACAGGAACTCTGGCTGCGGCTCGGCGAGGGTCTGGCGGGTCCTGATCGCGTCGAGATCCATGCCCTTGAGATAGGCGTCGACGGCGTACGCCGCGCGGCGACCCTCGGCCACCGCTTCGACCACGGTCGCCGCGCCGATTCGGACGTCGCCCGTACCGAAGACGCCGGGTCGACCGGTCGAGAACGTGACGGCGTCCGCCTTGAGCCGCCGATTCTTCGTCGGCTCGACTCCCTCGTTGCCCGGCGCGCCGACCCAGTCGAGCTCCGGGCCCTGGCCGATCGCGAGCAGGACCCGATCGCACGGGATCGTGAACTCGGTGCCCGACGCCGGCTCGGGTCGACGGCGGCCGGACGCGTCCGGTTCGCCGAGCTGCATCCGGATGAACTCGACGCCCGTGACCTTGCCGGTCTTCTCGTCGACCAGGATCCGCGTGGGGCCGGCCTGGAAGATGGCCGTCACGCCCTCCTCGATCGCCTCGTGCACCTCATCGGCCGCCGGCATGTCCTTCATGTCGCGCCGGTAGACGAGGGTCACCTCGCTGGCGCCCTGGCGGATCGACGTGCGCGAGCAGTCCATCGATGTGAACCCGCCGCCGATGACAACGGCGCGCGTCCCGGCGTGGCCCGGGTAGGGCAGGCCGAGTGTCGCCGTACGCAGGTACTCGAGGCCATCGATGACGCCGTCGGCGTCCTCGTTCGGGATGCCGAGCTCGTTGGTGTCGTAGCAGCCGATCGCGATGACGACCGAATCGAAGCCTTGGTTGGTCAGGTCGTCGAGCGTGAAGTCGCGACCCAGACCGGCGTCGCACACCATCTTCGCGCCGAGCCGGACGACCGATTCGTATTCCGCCTCGAGCACCTCGACCTTCGGCAGCCGGTACTGGGGGATGCCGTAGCGGAGCATCCCGCCCGGTGACGGGTCTCGCTCGAAGACGGTGACGTCGTGGCCGGCGATGAGCAGGTAGTAGGCGGCGGCCATGCCGGCCGGTCCGGAACCGATGACGGCGGCACGCCGGCCGGAGCCGACCTGCTGCTCGAACGGGACGGGCGGATCGATGCCGTCGTCCAGCATCGACTTGAGGACCTGGTCGCCGGCATAGCGGTGCGAGTCGCGGATGGCGATCGCCTCGTCGACTTCGTCGCGCCGGCAGTGCTCCTCGCACGGGGCCGGGCAGACCCGCCCGAGCACCGACGGGAACGGGATGGTCCGCTTGAAGATCCGTGTGCTCTCGCGCCAGTTCGCCTCGGCGTTGGCCTTGAGGAAGCCCGGGATGTCGATGTGACTCGGGCACTTGTTCTGGCACGGCGGGAGGCAGTACGCGTTGTGGTCCGAGAAGATCAGCTCGAGGTTGGTGCGCCGCAACCGGCGGACCTCCTCGGTCTGGGTCTGGACCTTCATCCCGTCCTCGCAGGAGCGCGAGCACGAGATCGGCGGATGGTCCTCGCCCTCGACCTCGACGACACACATACGGCACGCGCCGAAGCCCGGCAGCTTCGGCTCGTAACACAGGGTCGGGATCTCGATGCCGTTGTCGCGGCAGACCTCGAGGATCGTCTGGCCCTCGAAGCCCTCGACGACGCGGCCGTCGACCTCGATGCGGATGCGCGGCGTCGACTGCGGTCGCTGCGGCGACTGCGTATCGAGCAGGCGTTCCGCGAGCGAGGCGCGGGTCGTCGCCGGTGTCGATGCCTCGATCTCGGCGGGTCGGCCCTCGGGGCGGGCGAGGGTATCGGTCATGAGGATGCCTCGGTCGCGACCGGTGTGGGTCGGCTGGCGGGGTCGAAGGCGGACTCGAAGTATCGCATCCCACTCGTGAGCGGGAGGGTCGCCAGCCGCTCGTGGTCGCACAGCGCCGACTCGACGATGTCGTAGCTGAGGTCGGCGGCGAGCTGGCCGTCGGCCGGCCGGAGCAGGCCGGCCTCACGTCGATCGACGATCTCGGCGAGCCGCTTGGTCCCGATTCGGCACGGGATCGACTTGCCGCATGCCTCGTTCGCGCAGAACCGCGTCAGCACGCCGACGAGCTCGAGAAGATCGGTCCGGTCGTCTACGAGCACGACCGACCCGGATCCGAGGTGGGCACCGGCCGAACGCAGGCTGTCGAACTCATACGGCGTGTCGAGGGCATCGGGTGGCAACAGCCCGCCGGACGGTCCGCCGATGAGGACCGCCTGCATGGAGCGCCCGTCCGGGAGCTTCCCCCCGAGCTTGAGCACCTCGCGCAGTGGCGTGCCGAGCGGGACCTCGGCCACGCCGTCCTTGCCCGGCGTCCGGATCTGGACCAGCACCGTGCCGGGCGCATGGGTCGAGCCGGTGGCGCGGAAGGCGTCGGGTCCCTGGCGCAGGATCCACGGCACGGCGGCGAGGGTCTGCACGTTGTTGACGACGGTCGGTTTATCGAACAGACCGACCTCGGCCGGGTGCGGCGGTCGCTGCTCGGGCTGGCCGCGCTTGCCCTCGAGCGCCTTCAGGAGGACCGTCTCCTCGCCGAGCATGTATGCCCCCTGCACGGGGCGGACCGACAGCCACAATTCGCGGCCGGAGGCGAGGATGTCGTCGCCCAGGAACCCGGCATCGGTGGCGTGGCCGATGGCGGTCGACAGGCCCGCGATCACCTCGGCATCCTCGCCGCGGACGGCGATGAATGCCTCCGTCGCACCGATCGCGGTGGCGGCGATGGCCGTGCCCTCGATGACGGCATACGGGTCGCGCAGCATCAGGGCACGGTCGGTGTGCGAGGCAGGATCGGCGCCGTAGCCATTGGCGACGACGTAGCGCTTGTCGGCCTCGGTCGTGGCGGCCGTACGCCACTTGTCGCCGGTCGGATAGCCCGCGCCACCGCGACCGCGAAGTCCGGACGCGCTGATGGCCGCGATGGTCCCGGCGCTGCCGAGGTCCCGCACGGCCCGTTGGAGCCCCTCGAAAGCACCATCGACGACGGCGGCATCGAGATCCGTCGGGTCCCTGACGTCGGCTCGAGCCAGCAGGATGCGCGGCCATGCGGCCGGCGTCCGCAGGATCGTCACCATGTCAGGCGCGGGCCGGCGCGCCCGGGCGACCGCCTCCCTCGAGCGCGGCGCCGAGTGCCTCCACGTAGCTGGACTCCGATGGCCGGTGCAGCTCGATGGCGGCGGCCTGGTCGGTGGCGGTCGGCGGCTCGAAACGCAGGTGCGCGTAGTAGGTCGCCGTGCCGTAGATCATCGCGTACCAGGCACCCGTGGCATGGCTGATGCGCTTGAGGGCCGCGACCGGCAGGTAGCCGTACGCCGTCTGGGTCGCCTCGAGGATCTCCAGCATGCGCGCGGGGTCGTGGTCGACGTCCCCGAGGATCCGGTCCACCTCGGCCATGTCGATGGGGTGATACGGGCTGAAGGCCGGGTCGGGGACCGGTCGGCCCGATCGGCGCAGCGCCGATTCCTCGCGACGCTCGCCGTACGTCTCCGGGGCGCCCCAATGGACGTGGTAGCGGCCGCGGGTGTCGATGCCGCCCATGTCGATGCACTCGATCGGGCAGGCCTGGGCGCACTGGAAACACGTCTCGCATTTGAGCGTGCCCCATTCGTCGTAGAGCAGCTGCAGCCGCCCGCGGAACTTGCTCGCGACCTCGGCCGGCACCTCCGGGTACATCACCGTCACCTTGGGCTCGAAGAAGCGCCGAAGCGTCAGCGCCATGCCCTTGGCGATGCCGAGGCCGGGGATGAAGCTCATCGCCTACCGACCGATCACGACGATCGCCGCCGCCGTCACGAACAGGTTGAGCAGCGATGCCGGCAGCAGCCACTTCCAGGCGAAGCTCATCAGCTGGTCGATGCGGACCCGCGGCAGCGTCCCGCGCATCCAGACGAACGTGAACACGAGGGCGTACGTCTTGAGCATGAACCAGAGGATACCGGCGACCCACGGCAGGCCGATGAACGCCCACGCGCCGATCAACGCGATGATGAACAGGTTGGCCAGCACGAACCCGGCGAGCAGCGCCTGCCACCACTTGATGCTGGACCGCAGCAGCCAGAACGGGGCTCCGAACAGGAGCGTCAAGACGACCGGCGCGATGCCCACGATCAAGAGCAGCCCGACGTTGAACGACGCCGGGTCCAGGCTCAGCTGGACTTGCCATGCCTCGGGCAAGGCGAACGGCGCGTTCCATCCGCCAAGGAACAGCGTTACGAACAGCGCCGAGACGATGAACACGTTGACGTACTCGGCAAAGAAGAAGAACCCGAAGCGCATGCCTGAGTACTCGGTCGCGAAGCCGGCGACGATCTCGGAATCGGCCTCGGTGAGGTCGAAGGGCGTCCGGTTCGCCTCGGCAGTCGCCGCGATGAAGAAGATGAGTGCGCCGAGCGGTTGCTGGAAGATGTACCAGTCGGTGAACCAGCCTTGCTGGTTCTCGACGAGCGTGTTCAAGCTCATGGTCCCCGCCAGCAGCAGCAGTCCGACGACCGACAGCGCGAGCGGGATCTCGTAGCTCACGACCTGCGCCGCCGCCCGCAGGCCGCCCAGCAGCGAGTACTTGTTGTAGCTCGACCAGCCCGCCATCAACAGACCCACGACCGACAGGCCACCGATCGCGAAGAAGTACAACAGCGCGAGGTTGAGGTCGTAGCCGAACAGGCCTGGTGCGAACGGGATGACCAGCAGCGTCAGGACGCTGGCCAGGTAGACGACCACCGGCGCCCAGGTGAAGACCACCGAATCGGCGCCGGTCGGGGTGAAGTCCTCCTTCATCAGGACCTTCAGGCCGTGCACCACGGACAGGAGCGATCCGTACGGTCCGACCCGGTCCGGCCCGATCCGAAGATTCATCAGCGCGATGATCTTCATCTCCATGTAGATGATCAGGAACGCGGTCGGGATGGTCATCAGCAGGATCACCGTCACGGCGACGACGAAGCGGACGATCGGCAGGTTGGCCACCAGGACGTCGATCACCGCCTGGCCGAACAACTGGATCACCAAGATCAGCCCGACCGTGAGCAGGATCAGCAGCGGCACGGCGATGAAGACGACCTTGCCCGGCAGCGTCAGCCGACTCCACCCCCGCCCGATGACCGTCATACGCCCGAACTACCTTGCACGCCACTGGGCGAGTCGATGCGAAGGCGCCGAAGAGCAGCACAGCGAGCGCACGCCGACGTGCGTGAGCGAAGCAGCGCACGCGGCAACGCGCGCATCGGCCGTCCGGTGGCGTGCCGGCTGCCCGTCACTTATCTACACCGCCCATGATGGGGTCGAGCGACGCCATCACAGCCATCGTATCGGCAACCAAGTGGCCGGGCATGAGGACGCCGACCGACTGTAGGTGCAGGAACGACGGGTCGTGGATGCGCATCCGGAACGGCTGGTCCGTCCCGTCGCTGATGGCATACGTCCCGTACTGGCCGCGCGGCGCCTCGATGCCGACGTAGGCGCGTCCCGGCCGGGGTCGGAGGAGCCGCGGCAGCTTGGCCATGATCGGTCCGTCCGGCATCTGGTGGAGGCACTGGTCGATGATCCGCAGGCTCTGCTTGATCTCATCCATCCGCAGCAGGTAGCGGGCGAGGCAGTCGCCCTCCGTCCGCGTCGGGATGTCGAAGTCGAGCTCCGGATAGATCGAGTACGGATGGGCGCGGCGCATGTCGAAGGGCACCCCCGTCGCCCGCAGGTTCGGCCCGCTCATCGTCATCCGCAGCGCGGTCTTCGAGTCGATGATGCCCAGCCCACGCATCCGGCGGACGAAGATCTCGTTCTCGTTGAGCAGCGCGTTGCCGGCTTCGATCTGCTCCGTCGCGTGGCCCATCCAGTCGCCGAGCCGGCTCATGAAATCGTGGTTCAGGTCGCCGTTGACCCCGCCGATGCGGAAGTAGTTGAAGAGCATCCGCTGGCCGGTCAGCGACGCGAGCATCTCGACGATCTCGTCGCGTTCGATGAACGACCACAGGATCGGTGTCAGCCCGCCGAGGTCGAGTGCCATCCAGCCCAGGAACAGGGCGTGGCTGGCGACCCGGTTCAGCTCGCCCGACAGCACCCGGATGTACTGCGCCCGCCGCGGCACCTCGACGTCGAGCAGCTTCTCGAATGCCATGACGCCGGGCCACTCGCAGAAGAGGGAGCTGACGTACTCGAGCGGGTCGAGGTAGCAGATCGCCTGGTGGTAGTCCGCGTTCTCGCACAGCTTCTCCACGCCGCGGTGGAGGTAGCCGAGGACCGGATCGAGGTCGACGACCTTCTCGCCGTCGAGCTTGAGCACGACACGCAGCACGCCGTGGGTCGAGGGATGCTGCGGCCCCATGTTGAGGAACATCTCGCCGTCACGGAGCGTGTAGAACTCGGCCTCACGCTCGGTCCGCGGTGGGTACGGCGGGATCGGCTCGAAGACGCCCGCGTCCCGGTCGACCTTGATACGCGGGTCGTCCGGCTCGCCAGCGAAGGCGTCGTCGCCGAGGCTGCTGTTGTGGGTGTGGGCGTAGTCCGAGCGTGGCGTCGTGGCGGTCATCGCGAGCCTCCGGTGCCCGCCGAGATCCGCCGTGGCGCGCTCTTCGGCGGCAGCTCGGTCGGCACGTGCGTCCGCTCCATGGGCCGGACCCCGGCACCGGGCGAGCGGGCGGCGTCGTCGGCGAGGTAGAAGTCCTTCCGAAGCGGGAAGCTCTGGTAGTCGGGTGGCATGTAGATCCGGCGCAGGTCGCGGTTGCCCTCGAACGTGATACCGAACATGTCGTAGGCCTCGCGCTCCATCCACTCGGCGCCCTTCCACATGAAGGTCACCGATGGGGCCCGCGGATCCTCGCGCGACAAACCGTCGGCGATGACCCGCAGCCAGTCGGGCGTCGTCGGGCTCCAGAGGTGGTAGACGACCTGCATGACCTCGCCGGTGTCGACGCCGCACAGGTCGGCGAGGAACTCGAACGCGAATTCAGGTTCGTCGTGCAGCGACGTGATCACGGGCACGACGTCGCCGGGGGCGATCCTGATCTCGGTCTCGTCATGGCGCTGCCGGACCGGCCCCGTCAACTGCTCACCGAAGCGCCGCTCGAGGCGGGCCTTGAAAGCGCGGTCCATGATCAGACTTCGGCGGGGACGGTCGGCCCGATCGGCCGCTCGGGCCAGTGGCCGCGCCGATCCTTGATGAGCTGTTGCAACTTCATCATGCCGAAGATGAGCCCCTCCGGCCGCGGCGGACAGCCGGGCACGTAGACATCGACGGGCATGACCCGGTCGATCCCCTCGACCGTCGAATAGCTCCGCTTGTAGCGGCCCCCCGAGCACGTGCAGTCGCCCATGGCGACACACCACTTCGGCTCGGGCATCTGCTCCCAGAGGCGGACCAGCGGGCCGGCCATCTTGGTGGTGAGTGTGCCCGCGACGATCAGCACGTCCGCCTGCCGGGGGCTCGCCCGGAACGGGAACATGCCCCAGCGGTCCATGTCGTTCTTCGACGTCGCAGCCGACATCATCTCGATCGCGCAGCAGGCCAGACCCGACAGCAGGGGCCACAGGCTGTTCATGCGGATGAGGTCCAGGACGTAGTCCGCCTTGGTCGGGATGACCTCGAGCGGTCCGCTCCACCGGGCGTTGTCGCGACGGCCCTCGCCGCTCGCCTCGAGCTCGGCGAGATGGGTGATGTCGGTCGGCCGATCGCCGTCGTACGCCGCAGGGTCGGCTGCCCGCCACAGCATGTTGGGCACCACGATCGGCGAGATGACGTCGTCGGACGGCCGTTTCGCGGGTACCGACGGCTGCGATGGGGCGTCCGAGGAGATCTGCGTCGCGCCGGACGAACCGGCACCGAGCCCGTCGGGCTTGGCTCTCTTCACCGCCACGTCAGGGCTCCCTTCCGCCACGCGTACGCGAGGCCGAGCAGGAGGAGCACGACGAATACGACCATGCTGATGAACAGCCCAGCCGGGTTGAGACTTGGGTCCTTGAAGACGATGGCCCAGAGGTAGATGAAGATCACCTCGATGTCGAACGCGACGAACAGCAGCGCGTAGATGTAGAACGACAACCCGAACCGCCCGTGGGTGTCGCCGTAGGTATCGATGCCCGATTCGTACGGAAGGCCCTTGTGCACGTCGCCCTTGTTCCGATGGGAGACGAGCCACGCTGCGGCGATCGTCCCGAACACGAACGTCACCCCGGCGAAGGCGAAGCCCACGACGTACCAGAGCTGTTCCAATCGAACTCCCTTCGGGGATCGTCCAAGAGGCGGCGGGCAGGGTCGACTCTGCGGAGCCTCCTCGCACGCTCATTCTATCAGCGGGCACGGTCTGACCGGGCTCGTGGCGGGTCCCGGCGGAAGGGCACGCGGCGACCGCGCGTTCGGGCCCGGGCGTGCACGGATCGACAGAGGAGGGCGCCGATCCGGATCGGTCGCGCGCGGAGAGGGCGGCACCGTCGTCCGGCACCGCGGGCACCGCTGCGGGGAGCGCGACGCGCCGAGCGCGCGTGCAGGTTCACGTCGCGCTCCCCGTCGCGATGCGGTCGTGCGACGACCATGGTCAGCGTGACGCTCAGCCGCATGCCGTCGCAATACGGCATTCGCCCTAGTCGGGGGCGCCGCGGGTGCCTCGCGGGAGTCGATAGGCGAGGAGCTTGAGCGGGGCATCCGACGGCCACGCACGGCCGAACACCATGACGCGGAACCGACCCATCGCGGCAGGATCGAGCAGACGCATCAGGGCCGATCGCAGGAGTGTGTAGTCCTCGAAGGTCGTGGCCGGGTCCGCCTGGATCTCGCGCAGCCGATCCTCGACCCCGAGACCCATCAGCGCCTCGGCCTGGGTCGTGATCCCGAGCGTCGTCAAGCCGGCTGCCTCGGCCGCCCGCTGGACGGCCGTCACATCCACGTGCGCGGTGAGGTCCTGGCGACCGACGAGGCGATACGGGTCGTCGCCGACCTGGTGGCGGACATAGGCGCGCAGGGTGCCGTCGCGGCGGCGGATCGGGTCGTAGAGCTCCGAGGCGGTCGCACCGTAGTCGATCAGCAGCGCGAGCCCGCGACGCAGCGGTGCGACCGCCGACGCGACCCAGTCGTCGATCCCGAGGGCGATCTCCGCTGTCTGGCCGGCCACCAATTCGATGCCCTCCGTCGCCAGCCGTGCCGCAAGCGCCGGCGTCGTCGGCGCGACCTCGACCTCGATGAAGGCGCCATCGGGCGCGACATCGACCGCGAGCTCGCGCAGCCCAGTGGCCGCCAGGCGGACGCGATGGACAGGCAGCGCGTCGAGCACCTCGTTGGCGATGACCACGCCATCGAACGGGGCGTTGGCCTGGCGGTCATCGAGCCGATCCGCCAGCCCGGCCTCGGCGAGCCTCGCGCGCAGGGTCGCCAGGCGTCGGTCGTCGATCTCGATCGGGGCGTAGTGGATGGCCGGCGGCAACACGCGCAGCAACGGGACGGCCAGCGCCCCTTCGCCCGCGCCGTGCTCGACGACGACGAACGGGTCGGGCTCGCCCAGGGCGCGCCACGCGTCCTCGACCGCCCGCCCGAGCATCTCCCCGACCATCGGGTGCAGCTCCGGGGCGGTCAGGAAATCGCCGCCGCGGCCGGGTCGGGCATCGGCCGAGCGGTAGTAGCCGCCGTCCGGGTCGTACAGCGCGAGTTCCATGAACCGTGCGAACGGCATCGGTCCGTCCCGCCGGATCTCGTCCCGGATGCGGCCGGCGAGGACGGCGTCCTCACGCAGATCCGAACAGGTCGGTCGGCGCCTCGCGACGAACGCCGGGTTCGAGGGGCTTCACGATCGGCGGCCTTGGCGCCCGCCGAGAGCCAGCCGAAGGCCCGGTCCGACCAGGGTGTGGCCACCAAGCAGGATCGGGATCGGCGCTTCGGCGGCCGAGGCGGTCAGCGCGCGCAGCCACGGGTCGGCGATGCGCGACGCGAGCAGGAGGTCGGACGCGAATCGGTCCTCCGGTACGGGCCAGCCGGTCTCGTCGGCCCCGACGTGATGAGCCAGCAGCACCCGACTGTCGACGATCGCGGCATCCGCCAGCCGGGCGACGTGCCCAGCGAACGAGGCCGGCCCATCCCGCTCCACGAGCGCGCCCAGCACCGAGGCCGCGGGTCGCTGTTCGGGACTCCGTGTGCGAAGGCCGCGCTCCTCGATGAGAGCCCGCGTCCGCGACGCGGTGCGCGCTTCCAGCCAACCGAGGTTCGCGGCGGACACCCGACCGGCGATCAGGAGCTCGGCGTTCGGGTCGTCGACCACGGCCCGTATCCCGTCGATCGCCTCACGAGTCGCTGCCGTGTCGGACGCCTCGAGGTGCGACGCCCATCGACCCCCCAGGAAGAGCAGGTCGAGGGGGCCGTCGATGTCGATGCCCAGCCTCCGCCGACCGCGGCGATCGTCGACCGGCACGCCGGCGACCTCCTCGAGCCAGCGCGGCAGCGCGTTGTCGGTGGCCAGGTCGGGGACGGCGGCGAGGGCCGTGCGGGCGCGAGCGATGGCGACGACATCGGCCGAGTACCGATTGTTGGCCAGTGCATGCGGCTGCGACGCTGCGGCGGCCACCACCAGCTCGCGGAGGTCGTTCGCCGTCGCGAGCGGGATCGCGCCCGAGCCCAGGACCACGAGTCCGCCATCGCCGATCCCGGCGACGAGATCACGAAGCAACGCCCCGAACGGACGCCCGGCGGTCCGATCAACGTGCACACGGACGCGCGTCGCCCCGGCCGCAAGGAAGCCACCCCGGTGTCGATCGGCAAGGCCCGCACGGGCCGCGGCCGTGGCTCGGGTCAGCGGACCGGCGCCGGCATCAGTCTCGGCGTGCAGGATCGCGACGTCGACGTCGGTCACGGGAGGCCGGGATCCGGGGTCATCGCCGGATAGTAAGGTGCCCTCGATGACCCGCCGCCGGATCGTTCGCGCGTACCTCGGCCTCGGCGCGAACGTCGGCGATGCGGCGCGAACTCTGGCGGCCGCCGTCGCGTCTCTCGAGGCGCTGCCGGGCGTATCCATCCGCGGGGTTTCGCGCCTCTACGCAACGGCGCCGTGGGGGGTCACGGACCAGCCCGAGTTCCGCAACGCGGCCGTGGGCCTTGGCGTCGACGTCGGCACTGGCGATCCAGAGACCGCCGCGCTCGAGCTGCTCGGGCAGCTCAAGATGATCGAGCGTGGCGCCGGTCGCCAGCCGCGCGACCGCTGGGGACCACGTGAGCTCGATCTGGATCTCCTCGTCTTCGGCCGCCATCGGATCGACGTCGAGCGATCGCCGGGCGCCCGCTCCGTGGACGCCGAGACCGATCCCGCGAAGGCGGCCAAGCGACTGCAGGTCCCGCATCGGGACCTCGCAGAGCGGCTCTTCGTCCTTGCGCCGCTCGCCGACCTCGCGCCGCGGCTCGTGCCGCCCGGCTGGTCCGAGACGGTCGAGACGCGTCGTCGGCGGGTCGCAGCCGGGGAGCCGCCGGGGAGCGTCCGGGTCATCGGGGCGTGGCAGTCAGGTCTGGGTGGCTGGCGCGCGCCGGAGCCGGCCGCGAGGCGGGGCGGCGAGGGTCAGGCCGTCTGACGAAGCGCCTCGACGGCTCGGACCACGTCCTCGAACGAGTTGTACATCGGCACGGGTGCCAAGCGGATGAGGTCCGGCTCGCGTACGTCGGCGACGACGTCGTAGGCCTCGAGCGCCGTCGCCCGGCGGTGCGCGTCGGCGACCTGGAGTGTCAGCTGCGCGCCACGCTGGGCCGGGTCGCGCGGTGTCACGATCCGCGCATCGGGCACGAGCGCATCGACCAGCCGTTCGAGCTCACCGGTCAACACGAGGGACCGCTTCCGGAGGGCCGCCATCCCGACCTCGTCGAACATCTCGAGAGACACCGCGATCGGCGCCAGCGACAGGATCGGCGGGGTGGACACCCGGAAGCCGTCGGCACCGGGGCCTGGCTCGAAGGTCTCCGCCATCCGAAAGCGCGTCGCCGGATCGTTGCCCCACCACCCGGACAGGCGCGGCGTGTCACGGCTGGTGGCCAGGCGTTCGTGGATGAACAGCTGTGCGAGTGCTCCCGGCCCACTGTTCAAGTACTTGTAGGTGCACCATGCGGCGGCGTCGACGTCGTCGTCATGGAGCCGCAGCGGGATGTTGCCGGCGGCGTGGGCCAGGTCCCAGATCGCGATCGCCCCCGCAGCGTGGGCCGCGGCCGTGTGTCGGCGGATGTCGAACGCCTGACCGGTCGCGTAGTTCACGCCGGCCAGCAACACGACGGCCAGCTCGTCGCGGTGCAGGTCGATCGTCTCGTCGATATCGTCCGGTCGAACGAGGTGCTCACCGGGTCGCGGCCGGACGACGATCAGGTCGGCCGCCGGATCGAGCCCGTGATGGCGGAGCTGCGACTCGACGACGTAGCGATCCGACGGGAAGGTGGGCGCATCCATGAGGACACGGCGTCGCGTCCCGCTCGGCCGGAAGAACGACGAGAGCAGCAGATGCAGGTCGATGCTGAGCGTGTTCGCCGTCGTGACCTCGGACGGCGCCGCCCCGACGAGACGCCCGGTCGCTGGGGCGAGATCTCGCTCGACGTCGATCCACGGTCTCTCCCGATCGAACCAGGCGTCGACGCCGAGACGCGCCCAGGCCTCGAGGCGCTCCTCGACGGCCGCCCGTGCGGCGACCGGCTGGGCGCCGAGGCTCTGGCCCGCCAGGTAGGTCTTCGCCCGGCCATCCCGACCCGTCGGCAGCTGGAAGCGCTCGCGGAGCGAGCGCATCGGATCGACGCGGTCTCGGCGGATGGCCTCGGTGCGCTCGGCCTCGATCGCCGTCGTCGTCGAGGTCACGCCTGAGGAACCTCCCCGGCCGCCAGACGAGCGGCCACGTCCTGGATGCCGCCGCGGGCGACAAGGCGGACCGGGTGGCCGCGCGCCTCGAGCAGCCCGGCCGCGATCGTCGCCCGCGCGCCCGACTTGCAGGCGACGGTGACCGGGGCACCCTGCGCCAGACCCAGGTCCGTCCCGGCGATGATCCCGGCGAGCGGCACCTCGACGGCCGCCTCGACGCGGCCGTCGTCGCGCACCTCGTCCGGGTCGCGGACGTCGACGATCACCGGGCGCTCATCGGCGCGAAGCTCGTCGGCGAGTCCACCCGCCGTCACCGTGGACATCGTCGCGACCGGTCGCCCTGCGGCCGCCCAACGGTCGATGCCGCCCTCGAGGGCGCCGACCATGCGGTCGAAGCCGATGCGGACCAGCTGGTCGACCGCCTCCTCGGCGGCGTCCGCCATCGATGGCGGCAGCACGAGGACCAGCGGCGTACCGACGGGCAGGATCCAGCCGACATACGAGGCGAACGTCTCACCGAGCTCGACCGTCAGCGAGCCTGGGATGTGGCCCTCGACGATGTCCCGGCGCCAACGGCCGTCCACGACCCGGGCACCATCCGCGAGCGCAGCGGCCACGGCGTCGGGATCGAGCGCGGCCAGTGGCGGTCGAGCGCCCAGGACAGCCGGTCCGAGCCGGTTCATCGGCGCCATCTCACGGTAGTACGCGGGGTAGGGCATGAAGCCCGCCACGAGCTGATCGCGGAAGGCCGTCGCGTCCGCGACCGAGAACAGCGGATTCGTTCGTCGTTCCTGCCCGATCGTCGATGTCGGCTCGTCGTGCATCGGGCCTGCCGCGCAGAAGCTGCCGGAGCCGTGGGTCGGCCAGACGCCCACGTCGTCGGGCAGGCGGGCGAGGGCGCGCAACGACGCGAACTGCTGCGCGGTCAGGCCGGCGGTCGCCTCGTCGCCGAGCAGGTCCGTGCGCCCGACACTGCCGACGAGCAACGACCCGCCGGTCAGGACCGCCTGCGGTGTGTCGCCGCCGGGCGCCGATCCGTCGTGGACCTCCCAGGCGAGGTGGTCGGGCGTGTGGCCGGGTGTGGCTCGGGCCCGCAACAGGACGCCGGCCACCTCGACCTCATCCCCCTCGTCGACCCCCCGGTGCTCGAACGCGTAGCCGCCCCGGGCTGGCGCGACGATCGACGCGCGTTCCGACGCGACGAGTTCTAGGCCACCCGACAGGTAGTCGTTGTGGACGTGCGTCTCGACGACGCTCCGTAGGCGCCATCCCCGCCGCTCGACGATCTCGCGGACCCGCCACGCGTCGCGCGGTGGATCGACCACCAGCGCCTCCCCGTCGGACGCAAGGAGATAGGTCGCGTTGCCCAGGCCTCGCGTGCGGAGGATCTCGACGTCCATTCGGCGCTCATCATCGGACACCGCGTCCAGCGTGCGCGGGCGGTTGAGCGATACTTGCACCCCCGTGGCGACAGTGCCTGCCCGGAACCCTCGCAAGGAGACGCCCGAATCGGATGACGACGATCGGCTACGCGGCGATGATGGAGCAGTTCCATCCCAACGACCTCGTCGACTGGTGCGTCCAGGCGGAGGCGGCCGGATTCGAGGCCGGCTTCATGGTCTCGGAACACTTCCACCCGTGGACACCACAGCAAGGCCAGAGCGGTTTCGCTTGGGCATTCATGGGCGCACTCGGCCAGCGCACGTCGCTGCGCTTCGGCACGGCCGTCACGTGCCCGGGTTTCCGCTATCACCCCGCCGTCATCGCCCATGCGGCGGCGACGCTGGGGGCGATGTACCCCGGCCGCTTCTATCTCGGGCTCGGCGCGGGCGAGGCGCTCAACGAGCACGTCGTCGCCCCCGTCTGGCCGGAAGTGCCGATCCGCAGCGCGATGATGTTCGAGGCCGTCGAGGTCATCTCGAAGCTGTTCAGCGGTGAGGTGGTCCGTCATGACGGCAAGTACTTCACCCTCGAGCGGGCCAAGCTGTACACCCGGCCTCCCGACGACCAGCGCGTGCCGATCTACGTCGCGACGGCCGGCCCGATCAACGCCAAGAAGACCGGCAAGTTCGCGGACGGGATCATCACCGTCGGTGCCGCCGACGAGAAGATGGAGATGATCTGGGGCAAGTTCGAGGAGGGTCGAACCGAAGCCAACAAGGATCCCAAGACCGGCCCCAAGTTGCTGCAGATCCACATCTCGTGGGCGCCCACGGAGGCCGAGGCCATGAACAACGCCATGGTCGAGTGGCCCAACGGCGGCATGGCGTTCTTTCCCAAGCAGGACATCAAGAACCCCGAGGACTTCGCCGGGATCGCCAAGCTTGTCCGCCCGGAAGACTTCGAGAACCGGGTCATGATCAGCAGCGACCTCGAGGCCCACACGCGCCACATCCAGCACTACGTGGATATGGGCTATGACGAGGTCCATCTCCACAACGTCGGGCGCAACCAGACCGAGTTCATCGAGGTGTTCGGCAGGGAGGTCCTGCCCAACCTGCGCCTCGGGTAGCCGGTTCGCCGCGGTCCGACTGCGCCCTCAGCCCGACTCGACGCCGCTCGGCCCCGGGGCGCCTGTGAGCAGCACGGCGACCGCCAGTGCGAGCAGCCCGATGACGACCCACATCGACGCGCCCAGGACGAACGGACGGCCGCCGATCCCCGTGAGTGACCGCAGGTCCGTCGCCATGCCCACGCCGGCCAGGGCGATCAGGATCAGAATCGAGGCGAGCGTCGAGCACAGGTCAGCGAGGGTGCCACCCGTCGGGAGTGGGACGTCCAGCAGGCCGGCGGACCGAAGCGCGGCGACGGCGATGAACCCGATCACGAACCACGGGACCGCGCGGCCGACCATCGCCAGGCGCGAGGTCCGTGGAGCGCCCGGGTCCTGGACAGCGGACCGCGCGACCAGCCAGGTCGCCCCGAGCAGGACCGGCAGGATCGCCAGATTCCGGGTCAGCTTGACGACCGTGGCGACATCGCCCGCTTCAGGCGAGTACGCGTAGCCGGTCGCCACGACCTGGGCCGTGTCGTTGACGGCCAGCCCGGCCCACGTGCCGAAGACGGTATCGGCGAGACCGAGCACCCGCCCGAGCACGGGCAGCAGCAGCACCCCGATCAGGCCGAAGATCGTGATCGTCGACACCGCGTATGCCGTGTCGCGATGCTTGGCGCCGATGATCGGCGACAGCGCGAGGATCGCCGAGTTGCCGCAGATCGCCATGCCGACCGTGATGAGCACCGACAGCGGCGGCACCAGACCGAGCCGCCGGGCGAGCCAGGTGCCGAGCACCAGCGCCGTCACGACCACGATGACGATGGCGACGACGCTGCCGGCTCCGGTGCTCAGCAGTTGGCCGAGCGTGAGCCGCGCCCCGAGCAACATGATGCCGAGGCGC
Organism: uncultured Chloroflexia bacterium; assembly: GCA_963831715.1. GTDB lineage: Bacteria > Chloroflexota > Limnocylindria > Limnocylindrales > CSP1-4 > SPCO01. Next base: position 887,609 of record CAWHRB010000002.1, read on the forward strand.
AGCGCGTAGCGCGCCGCGATCGTTGCGCCGGGCAGCACCGCCGCTCGCACGTTCGAGGCGGCTCCGACAACGAGTCCGAGCGCGAGCGCGACCGCTGTCTCGAGGCCGAGCTGGAGGACGGAGCCGGTCCAGCGCGCCACCGCGGCGACGACCACGCACGCGACGAGGCCAACGAGAGCGCCGACGTGGGAGCGCGGGCTCGCCGCAGCCGTCAGAGTCGGACCCGGGGCGGGCTGTCTCGGTCGAACATGTGGACGGTGTCGACGAATCGGACCTGCTTCGCCTGGTAGGCCATCACCAGCGAGTGGGTCCGGGCGCCACCGCCGAAGAACCGCACGCCCTGGAGCAGGTCGCCGGTCGTGACACCGGTGGCGGCGAAGACGAGGTTCTCACCGGGGGCGAGGTCCTCCGTCGAATAGACGCGGTCCTCGTCGCCGTGCCCCATGCGCGCCCCACGCTCGCGCTCCTCGGCGCTGCGGTACCGGAAGCGCGCCTGGATCTCGCCCCCGAGGCAACGCAGCGCGCCGGCGGTGATGACACCTTCGGGGGCACCGCCGATGCCCATGACCGCGTGGACGCCGGTGCCCGACACGGCGCAGGAGATCGCCGCGGACAGGTCGCCATCGCCGATGAGCTTGATCCTGGCGCCGGCCGTGCGGACCTCGGCGATGAGCGCCTCGTGACGGGGTCGCTCGAGGATGACCACGGTGATGTCCGAGACCTTCCGGCCTAGGGCCTCGGCGATCCGCCCGAGGTTCTCGGTCGGGCTGACGCGGATGTCCACCTTGCCGGCGGCGATCGGGCCGACGCAGAGCTTCTCCATGTACGTGTCGGGCGCATTGGTCAGGCCACCGGCCTCGCTCGCACAGAGCACGGTGATGGCGCCGGCCTGCCCGTGAGCGACGAGGTTCGTTCCCTCCAGTGGGTCGACGGCGATGTCGATGGCGGGCACCTCGGCGCGCTCCGCGCCCGTCTTGCCGACTCGCTCCCCGATGTACAGCATCGGCGCCTCGTCGCGCTCGCCCTCGCCGATCACGATGCGGCCCGCGAACTCGATCTCGTCCATGGTCTTGCGCATCGCGCTCGTCGCGGCGGCGTCCGCTTCGTCCTTGGCGCCCCGCCCCATGAACCGCGCCGACTCGATCGCAGCCGCCTCGGTCACGCGCACCATCTCGAGCGCCAGCAGCTGTTCCATCAGCCCTCAATTCGCTTAGCGACGTTCACGCCCGACGTTCGGAACTGTCAGGGGCCGTCAGGCGGTTCGCGCGCAAGGCGGGGGCGAGCACGCGAGCGCGCGCACGCTGACGTGCGTAAGCGAGTGCGCGCAGCCACCAACGCGGCGCCCGGGCCGGATGGCGGACCCACTCAATGACGAAAATGCCTCCTCCCGGTGAAGACCATGGCCATGTGGTGTCGGTCGGCGACTTCGATCGCCATCTCATCACGGATCGAGCCGCCCGGCTGGATGATCGCGGTCACGCCGCCGAACGCGGCCGCCTGGATGCCGTCGGGGAAGGGGAAATACGCGTCGGACGCCATGACCGCGGTCTTGGCGCGATCACCGGCGCGACGCAATGCGATCTCGACCGACACCTGGCGTGATGCCTGGCCGGCCCCGATCCCCACGGTCGCCGCATTCCGCGCCAGGACGATGGCGTTGGACCGGACGTGTCGGACGGCGCGCCATGCGAAGAGGAGGTCGGTCAGCTCCTCGAGCGTCGGCCGGCGCTGCGTCACGACCTGGAGCTGGCCGCGGTCGAGGCCGAGGTCGTCGAGATCCTCGACGAGCAGGCCGCCGGCCACACGCTTGAAGTCGAGATTGGCGATCCCATAGTCGCGCATCCCGTCCGTCGGGTCGGGCGGGACGGCGAGCAGCTCCAGGCCGGCCTTCGACTTGAGGATGCCGATCGCGGCCTGGCTGAAGCCCGGCGCGACGACTGCCTCGTACGAATTCGCCGCGATCTCGCGTGCCGTGGCGCCATCGAGCTCGCGATTGACGCCGACGATGCCGCCGAAGGACGCCACGGGATCCGTCTCGAGCGCGTGTCGATATGCCTCGACGAGCTCGTCGTGGGAGGCCAGGCCGACCGGGTCCGTGTGCTTGGCGATCGTCACCGTCGGGGCCGTGTAGTCGCGGGCGATCAGATAGGCCGCGTCGAGATCGAGCAGGTTGTTGAATGACGGCCGGTCGCCCTGCAGCTGGGTCGCGTCGGCAAGCGTCGCACTGCGATGCGTCGTCTCACGGTAAAACGCGGCGCGCTGGTGCGGGTTCTCGCCGTAACGCAGGTCGTCGACCTTCTCCAGGACGAGCGCCAGCCGTCGCGGGAAGACGTTGCCGGAGATCTGGTTGAGATAGGCCGCGATCTCGGCGTGATACGCGGCGACCGTGCTGAATGCCTCGGCGGCGAGGCGGGCGCGCGTCTCGGCGCTCACCTGACCAAGCTCCTTGAGCTCGTCGAGGATCGCGTCGTAATGCGACGGGTCGGACGCGGCCGCGACGCCGGCCGAGTTCCGGGCGGCTGCGCCGAGGAGTGCCGCCCCGCCGACGTCGATCATCTCGATCGCCTCATCGATGCCGACCAGCTTGGCGCCGACGGTCGGCGCGAACGGCTTCACGTTGACGATGACGATGTCGATCGGGACGATCCCCTGGGCCTTCAAGTCGGCCATCTGACCGGGGACGTCGCGCCGCGCGAGGATGCCAGCGTACACCGCATGATGGAACGTCTTGACCTGGCCGCCCATGGTCGGCCCGCCGTCGGTCAGCTCATTGACCGACCCGACATCGATCCCCTCACCGGCGAGGTATTCGCGGGTGCCGTCGGTGGCGAACATCTCCACGTCGAGGGCATGCAGGTCCCGCGCGAGCGCCGCGATCCCTTCCCGGTTCGCGACTGACAGCAGGGCTCGCACCCGGGGCGTTCCTCCTCCCACCGCGCGTCCGTCGGGAGCGGACCGCTCCAGCCGAGTATAGCGTCCGACATGGCATACTCCGGCCCACCCATCGACCCACCCACTGCGAGGCAGCCGTGACGCTGGCGCCCTGGGACTACCTCTTCACGTCGTTCGACAGCCACAACTTCCCGGACCTGTTCCATCCGACGTGGATCGCGTCCGCGGTGTTGCTGGCCGCCCTCACCGTCCTCTACCAGATCCGGACGCGCGCGCTCCACCGACATCAGCCCTTCGTCGACCTCTGGGAATGGCTGTGGTGGACTGGGCTCATCACGTTCAGCCTGCTCATCATCGAAGCCGTGTTCGTGTTCGACTTCATCCTGGTGCTCGCCACCGCGGTCATCGGGCTCGGCACGCTGGTCTGGATCCGCTTCGTGCGCTTCCCACCGATCCTCCGCGCGCACGAGCAGCGACTGGCCCGGCAGCGCTATTTCACGAAGCAGAAGTTCGCCGACCCGGAGGCGACGATCCGACGGAAGGGCGGTCCGCGGCGGCAGCGCCGCCGGCGGCGCTAGTCGAGCGATGCCGATCGAGATTCGCAGGTTCGGCGTCGGGTACCGCCGGCCCGATGGGCCGCCGGGCACCAGCGGCGTGACCGGTCAGCCGATCCACTCCGACGCTCGCGGGGCCATCAGCGAGATGGCCTTCGCGCGGGGTGCAGCGATCGAGCCGCATGCCAATCCCAACAGTTCCTGGTTCATCGTGATCGAGGGCGGCGGCTGGGTCGGGGTCGGTGAGGAGCGGACACGTGTCGCGGCGGGGGAGGCGGTCCTGTGGCCTGCCGACGTCCCGCACGCCGCTTGGACCGAGCACTCCGAGATGCGGGCGTTCGTCGTGGAATTCGCCGGGGCGGACGACGACGCGCTCGCCGGCGTGATCGAGGGCCGGGCGATCGATGCGGGCGCCCTGGGTGTGCCCGTCGAGCGGGGTGTCGGGCAGCTCGTGTCCGAGGGCACCCGGATTCGTCACGACCCGGAGGCCGGCGAACCGGCCTGACCGGGCCGTGACGGCGGGTCGGGACCTCCTCCTGTCCGTGCCCGCGGAGGGATTCGAAAGCCGCTACTCGTCCATACGGGCGAGACGGTCGTGTAGATCCAGGACGCCGTGGACCTCGTCGGTCGGTGGCCGGCCGGAGGTCTCGCGGAACGCGCCGACGATCAGAGGCAGGAGTGGCGTACGCATCGCGCTGCCTCCCGTCCGGATGCCACTGGGGTTCGGCACCCGGGCACTTGGGCGATCCACCAGGGGTGGCTCGCAGGTCCCGAGGTGACGCCGCTTGTGCGCCTCCGGGCCGTCGCCTCGACGGCAGAAGGGTCGCTTCGGTTCCCGCGGATCAGGCGGGGATCGTGTCGCACACAGCGACGTTGTCGCTCCCACCGACGTGTCGCTCGGGGCAGCGTGTCGCCACAGCGAAGCCGTGCTCTCAGCGACCCTCGGTCGTTCGCTCCGCGGGGGTCTCGGTGCCGGCGATGACTGCGCCGAGCTGGCTCAGGACGCGTGCTGTCGCGCCCCACACGGACAACCCATCGACCTCGTAGTGGCTGTAGCGGATCGGCCACTCGCGGATCGTCCGCTCGACGACGCGCATGGGGGCGTCCGGCAGGAACGTCGCGATCGGCGGCTCGATGATGCGCACGACCTCGGCTGGGGCGGCCACGAGCTCCGGACGCCGGGACGCGATCGCCACGACGGGCGTCACCGCGAAGTCGCTCACGGGGATCCACAGCCGATCGAGCAGCCCGACGACCCGAACGTCGGCCGCGACTGCGTCGAGCCCGACCTCCTCTTCCGCTTCGCGGAGGGCCGTGGCGACGGCATCGACGTCCTCGACTTCGGCCTTGCCGCCGGGGAAGCTCACCTCGCCCGAGTGGTGCCGGCCATCGACCGTCGGCCGCTCGATCAGCACCACGCGTGCCTCGCCGGCATCGTCGGGGTAGAGCAGCACCAGGACCGCGGCCGGGCGGCCGCCCGGGATCGCCGACCCTGCGGGCGCGGGCCAGCCGACACCATCGAGTCGGACCGGCAGCAGCGCGTCGAGCGGCGGGGGGAGCGGATCGGGCAGCGGCTCCAGGCGGGCAGCGACGGCGTCGAACCGCATCCCGGGCCGCGCCGCTGCGCTAATTGACCAGCTCGTCGTCGTCGCGCTTCTGACGCGTCGAGGGCAGGTCGAGCGGCGACCCTGATCGGCCCCGGCGGCCGCCCGAACCGGCGCCGACCGCTTCATCCGCGGGCGTCGCGCGCGCATCGCGGCGGGTGCTGTCCGAGACGACGGTCGCGCCCTCGGTCGAGAAGACCAGCGTGCCCGACACGAGGTCCGCGTCGGCCGTGATGCGATCGCCCGGGCGGAACTCACCCGCGACGAGGGCCCGTGCCAGCGGGTTCTCGACGATGCGCTGGATGGTGCGCTTGAGCGGACGTGCCCCGAAGGCCGGGTCCGTGCCCTCGCGCACGATCAGAGCCTTCGCCGCGGCCGTCAGCTCGAGCGTCAGGTCCTGGTCGGCGAGGCGCCGATCGAGGTCCGCGATGAGCAGCTCGACGATCGCCGCAAGGTCGGCCTCGGTGAGGGCGTGGAACACGATCACCTCGTCGACCCGATTGAGGAACTCGGGCCGGAACTGCGACCGCAGGGTCTCGGTGACCTCGCGCTTCATCTGTTCGTAGGCGTCATCACCGGCGCGCGCGTTCGTCGCGGCTATGGCCGCCGAACCGATGTTGCTGGTCATGATGATCACGGTGTTCTTGAAGTCGACGGTGCGGCCCTGGCCGTCCGTCAGGCGACCATCGTCGAGCACCTGGAGCAGCACGTTGAACACGTCCGGGTGGGCCTTCTCGATCTCGTCGAGCAGCACGACCTGGTACGGCCGGCGGCGGACCGCCTCGGTCAGCTGGCCGCCCTCGTCGTAGCCGACGTAGCCGGGCGGCGCACCGACCAGCCGCGACACCGAGAACTTCTCCATGTACTCGCTCATGTCGATGCGCACCAGCGCGGCCTCGTCATCGAACAGGAATTCGGCGAGCGCGCGCGCGAGCTCGGTCTTGCCGACCCCGGTCGGGCCGAGGAACAGGAACGAGCCGATCGGGCGGCGCGGGTCCTTGAGTCCGGCACGCGCCCGGCGAACGGCATCGGACACGGCCTGGATCGCCTCGTCCTGGCCGACGACGCGATCGTGGAGGCGCTCCTCCATCCTGATGAGCTTGGCGGTCTCGCCCTCCATGAGCCGGCTGACGGGGATGCCGGTCCATGCCCCGACGATCTCGGCGATGTCGTCCGCGCCGACTTCCTCCTTGAGCAGGGTGCCCGGGCCCTGGAGTGCGGCGAGGGCCGCCTCCTGCTCGACGAGCGTGTCCTGGAGCTGCTTCTGGGTGCCGTACTTGAGCTCGGCCGCCGTCGCGAAATCGGCTTCGCGCTCGGCCTGCTCGATGCGGGTCGCGAGCGCCTCGAGCTCCGAGCGGGTCGCGCGGATGGCGGCGATCGCCGATTTCTCGGCCTCCCAACGCTGCTTGAGCCCACCGGCCTCCTCCTCGAGGTCGGCCAGCTCCTTCTCGAGCGCCTCGAGACGCGCCTTCGAGGCGTCGTCGGTCTCCTTGCGCAGCGCCTCGCGCTCGATCTCGAGCTGGATGCGCCGGCGCTCGAGCTCATCGAGCTCGATCGGCATCGAGTCGATCTCCATCCGCAGCCGCGACGCTGCCTCGTCGACGAGGTCGATGGCCTTGTCGGGCAGGAAGCGCTCGGTGATGTAGCGGTCCGACAGGGTCGCGGCTGCGACGAGCGCCGAGTCGGTGATGCGCACGCCGTGGTGCACCTCGTAGCGCTCGCGCAGGCCGCGCAGGATCGAGATGGTCTCTTCCACCGTCGGCTGGTCCACGAGCACGGGCTGGAAACGGCGCTCCAGCGCCGCGTCCTTCTCGACGTGCTTGCGGTACTCGTCGAGGGTGGTCGCACCGATCGTGTGCAGCTCCCCGCGGGCGAGCATCGGCTTGAGCAGGTTGGAGGCGTCCATCGCGCCCTCGGCGGCGCCCGCCCCCACGACCGTGTGCAGCTCGTCGATGAACAGGACGACCTGGCCGTCGCTGTCCTTGATCTCCTTGAGGACGGCCTTGAGGCGCTCCTCGAACTCGCCCCGGAACTTCGCCCCGGCGATGAGCGCGCCGAGGTCGAGTGCGACGACGCGCTTGCCCTTCAGGCCCTCGGGGACGTCTCCGCGCACGATGCGCTGGGCGAGGCCTTCGGCGATGGCCGTCTTGCCGACGCCGGGCTCGCCGATCAGCACCGGGTTGTTCTTGGTGCGCCGGCTGAGGACCTGGATGACGCGGCGGATCTCCTCGTCACGACCGACGACCGGGTCGAGCTTGCCCGCCCGCGCCTCGGCCGTCAGGTCGCGGCCGTACTTCTCGAGTGCCGCGTACGTGCCCTCGGGGTTGGGCGAGGTCACGCGCTGACCGCCGCGGACGCTCTGGAGCGCCTGGAGGATGGCTTCCTTGCCGGCGGCGTGCCGCTCGAGCAGGGCCTGCGCCTCACCGCCGGCCTCGGCGACGCCGAGGAGCAGGTGCTCGGTCGAGACGTACTCGTCGCCGAGGCGCCGGGCCTCGGCCTCCGCGCGCTCGATGGACGCCTTGGCACGCGGGTCGAGGCTCAGCGAGCCGCCCTGGATCTTGGCGCGCTTGGCCAGTTCCGCGGCAAGCTCGCCACGGAACGCGGGCATGTCGACGCCGAGCCTGCGCAGGGTCTCGGCGGGGATCCCGTCATCGGGCTCGACCAGCGCGCTGAGCAGGTGCTCGGCATCGAGGATCGGGCTCTGCAGACGCTGCGCGGTCTCTTGCGCCGCGACGACGGCCTCCTGGGCCTTCTGGGTGAAGCGATCGAGTTGCATCGGTCCTAGGTCTCTCGTGCTCGGGGATCGGGTTGGTCGGCGAGGGTCAAGAACTGCTCCGCGGCGGCCCGCGCGTCCGCCGTCAGGTCCGTGGGCAGGATCACCTTCGCCTTGACGTAGAGGTCGCCGTAGCCATCGGCCTTGAAGCGGGGCATGCCCTGGCCGGTGAGCCGAAAGGTCCTACCGGGTTGGGTGCCGGCCGGGACCGTCAAGAGCACGCGGCCCTTGAGCGTGCGGACGTGGACGTCGGCCCCGAGCAGTGCCTCCTTCAGCGTGAGCGGCAGCTCGCGCTCGAGGTCGGCACCACGCCGGATGAACGTCCGGTGCTTCGCCTGGCGGACGGCGACATACAGGTCCCCGCCACCCGGTGCCTTGCCGGTCAGCCGGATGCGGGTGCCGGTGTCGGCGCCCTTCGGGATCGTGATCTCGAGTCGCTTGCCGTCCACCTCGACGAGTCGGCTCGTGCCGTGGTAGGCCTCATCGAGGGTGATCTCGGCGACCGCCTCGGCCGACGGCCGCGCTGGGCTCGCCGTACGGCTGCCGGCGGCCGGTCGTCCACCAGCCACGCGGGTCGACCCGTTGGCGTCGAGGCCCATCCCGGCCAGGATGTCTTCGAAGGTCGCGCCGCCGGTCGGCCGGGTCCCGCGCGCTGGGCCGGTCTCGCGGTTCGGCTGGGACGCGCCGGCGAAGAACGCCTGGAAGAAATCGCTGAACTCGCCGGCGTCCCCGGTCGTGTGGAATTCGTAGCGGACGCCACCGCCGGGACCACCGAACCCCGAGAACCCGGCGTACGGGTCACCGGCGGTGCCAGCGCGTGCGCCGCCCGCGGCGGACCCGGCGGTCGCCCCGGCTCGGGCGTACGCCTCCCAGTCCTTGCCCAGGCGGTCATACAGGGCGCGCTTGTCCGGATCCGACAACACGGCGTTCGCCTCGTTGGCGGCCTTGAACTTTCGCTCGGCCTCGGCATCGTCCCTGTTGGTGTCGGGATGGTGCTTCCGGGCGGCCTTGCGAAACGCCTTCTTGATGTCCGATTGCGACGCGGTCCTCGGTACCCCGAGGACCGCGTAGTAGTCCTGGTATTCCATCGGCTCAAACCACGGTCAGCCCGACGGCGTAGTCGCTGCCAGGGCGTCCGAGGCGAAGGCGTCGTCCGAGGAGCGGAGCGAACGCACTCCAAGGTGCGTGAGCGAGCCCCGCAGGCGACAACGCTCGCATCGGCGTCCTGACAGCGATCCCATCGTCAGTGCCGCTCGACCACGACCGGCGGTTGGTCGGACGGTGGGAAGTTGGTCCGACGGACCGGGCTCTCGGGCTCCGGCTCGATCGGGTCGCCACGCTTGACGACCTTCGGCGGCTCGGCGTCGAGGGCCTTCGGCTTGCGCCGAAGGGCTGCCTCGAGCACCTGGTCCATCGTGTCGACGAGGATGAGCTTCATCGACTTGCGGATCTCGTCGGGGATATCCCGCAGGTCCTTCTCGTTCTTCCTCGGGATGATCACGGTCTTCGCCCCGGAGAGGTGGGCGGCGAGGATCTTGCTCTTGAGCCCACCGATCGGGAGGACCCGACCGCGCAGGGTGATCTCGCCCGTCATCGCGACGTCCTTGCGGACCGGGATGCCGGTCAGCGCGCTCACGATGGCGGTCGCCATCGTGATCCCGGCCGACGGCCCGTCCTTGGGGATGGCGCCCGCCGGGACGTGGATGTGGAGCGTGTTCTTCTCGAAGACTGCGCGCTCGATGCCGAGCTCCGGGGCATGCGCCCGCGTCCACGACAGGCCTGCCCGTGCGCTCTCACGCATGACCTCGCCCAGCTGACCGGTGAGGATGAAGTCCTCCTTGCCCTCCATGCGGGTCACCTCGATGGCGACGACATCGCCACCGACCTCGGTCACCACGAGGCCCGTGGCCGAACCGATCTGGTCCTCCGCCTCGAGCTCGCCGTACTCGAACCGCTGCGGTCCGAGGAACTCGGCCAGCTTCTTCTCGTCGACGACGGTCTTGCGCTTGCGGCCCTCGGCGACCTGCCGGGCGACCTTGCGCATGACATTGGCGATCTCCCGCTCCAGGTTCCGGACACCGGCCTCGTGCGTGTACGAGCGGACAAGCTCGGTCATCGCGCCGTCGGTGATCTCGATGGTCTTCGCGCTGAGGCCGTGGTTCGTCATCTGCTTGGGGATGAGGAACCGCTTGCCGATCTCGATCTTCTCGGTCTCGGTGTAGCCTGGCAGCTGGACGATCTCCATCCGGTCGCGCAGCGCCGCGGGGATCGGGTCGAGCAGGTTGCCGGTGGCGATGAAGAGGACCTTCGAGAGGTCGAAGGGCACCTCGAGATAGTTGTCCTGGAAGCTATTGTTCTGCTCGGGGTCGAGCACCTCGAGCAGGGCGGACGACGGGTCGCCCCGGAAGTCCATGCCGATCTTATCGACCTCGTCGAGCATGAACACCGGGTTGTTCGACCCGGCCGTCTTGATGTTCTGGATGATGCGGCCGGGCAGGGCGCCGATGTACGTGCGCCGATGACCGCGGATCTCGGCCTCGTCGTGGATGCCGCCGAGACTCATTCGCACGAACTTGCGGCCCATCGCCCGGGCGACGCTCTTGCCCAAGCTCGTCTTGCCGACGCCGGGTGGTCCGACGAAGGCCAGGATCGGGCTGCGGATGGTGTCCGCGAGGCTGCGCACAGCGAGGTATTCGAGGATGCGCTCCTTGATCTTCTCGAGGCCGTAGTGGTCCTCGTCGAGGATGCGCGCCGCCTCCTTGATGTCGAGCTGGTCGTCGGTCGAGACGTTCCACGGCAGGCCGATCAGCCAGTCCACGTACGTGCGGATGACACCGACCTCGGGCGACGCCGAGGGGATGCGGCTCATCCGGTCGACCTCCTTGATCGCCCGTGCCTTGATCTCCTCCGGCATGCCGGCGGCGTCGACCTTCTCGCGCAGTTCGTTGATCTCGGCCTGCTGCGGGTCGTCCTCGCCCAGCTCACGCTGGATCGCCTTGAGCTGCTCGCGGAGGATGTATTCGCGCTGGGTCTTGTCCATCTCCGACTTGACTTCGGACTGGATCCGACCCTTGAGCTCGAGGATCTCGACCTGGTTGGCCAGGAAGTTCGAGACGAGCTTGAGGCGCTCGGTGACGTCGATCGTCTCCAGAAGCTCCTGCCGCTGCTCGGTCGACATGTCCGGGCTGTACGCGACCATATCGGCCAGCAGACCCGGCTCGGTGATGTTGCGTGCGGCGACGGCGGCCTCCGGTGGCACCGGGGCTCCGTTGGCCACGTACTGCTCGATCTGCGCCTGGACCGTGCGCATCAGCGCCTGGACCTCGAGGCCGTCGGGCGACTCGTCGGGGAGCTCCTCGATCGATGCCCGGAGGTACGGATCGGTCTGGGTGAAGCCGCGCAGGCGCAGGCGCGACTGGCCCTGCACGATCGCCCGGACGGTGCCGTCCTGCAGCTGGACGACTTGGGCGATCTTGGCCAGCGTGCCGATGGCATAGAGCTCGGCGGGATCGTTGATGTCCTCTTGCTCGGCCTGGCGCTGGGTGACGAGGGCGATGGGTCCGCCTTCGGTGACCGCGGCGTTGAGCGCGTTGACGCTCTTCTCGCGGCCGACCTGGAGCGGGACGATCATCTCTGGGAAGATGACCGTCTCCCGGAGTGCGACGAGGGGCAGGTCACGTGGACCGCTGGCGGTCTCTACCTGGATCTCCTCGACCGGGTCTGACGGTCGCTTGGCCATCGTTGGGTTCTCCTGATTCTCGGGTTCGATGTCGCTGCGGCGGCGCCGCTTCGACGGTTGGATCGGCGGTCGGTCGGTCAACGGTCGGCCGTCGATCGATCGAGTTCGGGTTTCGGTTCGGGGTCAGGTCCTGGGCGGGGACGGATCCGAGCCGGGGAGGCATCGCCCATGCCCTCGGCGTACAAGGCTTCGAGGATGCGAGCGCCGAGGCGCTCCTCCAGCTCGAACAGGATGCGGATGCCCGCGAGGTTGACCCCTCGCTCGCGGGTCAGATGCCGGATCCACAGGATCCGGCGGATGTCGTTCTCGCTGTACAGGCGGATGTTCGTCGGCGTCCGCGCCGGGCAGAGCAGGCCCTCGTCCTCGTAGATCCGCAGGGTCCGCGGATGCACGCTGACGATGCTCGCCGCCACGCTGATCACGTAGACGGGTCGCTCGGGATCGCGCTCCGGTCGAGGGGACGCCATGCCGTCAGCCCCGCATCTGGGCGGTGTTGTCGGCCTTACGGTCGACTGTCGTGGACATGTTCGGATGCTAGAACCCTGACAATAATGTTGTCAAGAGTCCTACGGAAATCGCCATGTGAAGGTTCGGCAACCACCGACGCGCCACGCACGCACGCGTGCGTGGGCTGGTCGCTCAGCGGGTGGCGGCCTCCGGGTCGCCGATGAGCTGGCCATGGAGCAGGACTTCGCATTCTTGCTTGCCGATGGCGATGACCTTGTCGCCCTCGCGCAGCACCGTGTCGGGCCGCAGCGGCGAGGCCACGCCGTCCCGGATGACTGCGAACAGCGAACAGCCCTCGGGGATCTCGAGGTCGCGCGGCGCCCGCCCGATGGCCGGCGAGCCGCTCTGGAGGTGGGCCTCGATCAGCTCGAGCTCGCCTTCGCCGAGAGCCGCAAGATGTAGCAGCTCGTGGACCGGGATGTCCTGCTCGATCGAGCCGAGGATCATGCGGGTCGGGCTGATGAGCTCGTCCACGCCGAGATGCCGGAATAGCGACTCGTTCTTCGGGTTGTTGACTCGGGCGATCGTCCGCGGCACGTCGAAGTGATGCTTGGCCATCTGGCAGATGACGAGGTTGTCCTCGTCGTCACCGGTGACCGCGGCCACGACGTCGGCCCGGTTCGAGCCGGCTTCGCCCAGGTATTTGCCCTCGCACCCGTCGTGCGGGATCACGATCGAGCCGATCTCGTCGGCGATCTGCCGCGCGCGCTCGGCATCCTTCTCCATCAGGGCCACTTCGTGGCCCGAGTCGAGCAGCTCCTTGGCCAGGTAATACCCGACCTTGCCACCACCGACGACCAGGACGAACACGATCAGGCCTCCATCGACGCACGCCGGCGCGGCCGGCACGGGACCGGGCGCCGATGGCGTCTCGCTTTCGTCGGATGTCGGCAGCGGATGATGGTCGCCGCCGGGATGATGACCGCTCGGCTCGAGCAATCCGGCCAGGCCGGATGACGGGAACCCGAGGTACCCGTTCACCGCGTCGACCATCAACCCCGTCCGACACAGGGTGGCGATGCCGAGCTCGGCATACGCGGCCGCGCGCACCGGGTCGTTGATCTTGGCGATGACGCGCGCCACCTCGAAGGCCTCGACCGCGAGCTGTGCCGCCATGACGTTCCGATTGTCGCCCTCGGTCAGGGCGAGGAAGACATCGGCGCCCTCCATGCCGGCGCGACGCAGGACGTCCTCGTCGGTCCCGTCGCCGCGTACGGCGGTCCCGCCGAACGTCGATGGCAGACGCTCGAATGCGCGTGTCGAGATGTCGAGCACGATGACCTCGTGTCCGGCCGCGTCCCACAGTTCTGCGGCGGATGCTCCGACCCGGCCGCAGCCCACGATGACGATCTTCATAGGGTTTCCTCGTTCATCGGCTCGCGCACCACCCATACGGTGCAGGGCGCGTTCTGAAGGATGTAGGGGATCGTCCGGCCGATGGCGAACTCCCCGCCGAACCGCTTTCGATATGGCAGCCCGGTGACCAGCAGGTCGGCGCCTCGCTCGGTCGCCTCGTCCACGATCGCGGCAGCGACATCGCGAGCCTGCAACAGCACCGGTTCGAGCGAGACCTTGGAGCCCTCGGCGACCTCCTCAGCCGCATCGAGCACCCGCTGGACGTCCTCGGATCGACCGGCGATGTCGGCATCGAGCGGCAGCGTCCAGTCGATCTCGACGACATGCACGGCGATCAACTCGGCCTTGGTCTTGGCGGCCAGGTTGGCTGCCAGCCGGACGATCCGGGCGTCGCTGGGCCCGCCATTGAGGGCGAGGACCGCCCGGCGGAAATGTGCGGTCTCGTTGTCCGGCATGGACGGCCACGATACCACCGTGTGAGCCTGCGGCTGGTCTGCGCAGGGACCGGGTCAGCGATGCCGGCGAGCCGGGCGCCCGTCTCGGTGGTCGTCACTCTCGACGGTACGGCACGTCCGCGATGACCGTGTGCTCCCGCCCGAGGATGGCTTGCTTGAGCCGCTTCGCGGTCTGGTTGTAGAGCAGCCGCTCCCACCAGTGCCGCGCGACGTACTCGGGCAGCACGACGATCGTGATCGGCGCCTCCTTGTCGGGCGGCCAGGCCTGGTCGAGCACGTCGAGGTAGGCAAGGACGGGTGAGATCACCGCGCGATAGGGCGACTCCACGATGACCAGGGGCACGCCCGGAACCTGGCGTTCCCAGCGTTCGCGGACGGCGTCGCCCTCCTCGGGATCGACGGTGACGTAGACCGCCCGGACGTCGGGGCTGAGCGTCCGTCCGAAGTTGACCGCCTGGATCACCGCCCGGTTGATCCCATTCACCGGGATGACGACGCGCTGCTCGCGATGGGGTCCTTCGACGACGAGGTCATCGCGCACGCGCAGCTCACGCTCCTGGGCGTCGTACTCGCGGCGGATGAACAGCATCATGCTGACGAGGATCGGGATCAGGAGCACCACGAACCACGCCCCGTCGAGGAACTTCACGCCGGTCACCACGACGGCCACGACCGCCGTGGCGGCGCAGCCCACAGCGTTGACCGCGAGTCGGTAGCGCCAGCCTGGATCGCGCGTGCGCAGCCAGTGCCGGATCATGCCCGCCTGGCTGATCGTGAAATCGATGAACACGCCCACGGCGTAGAGCGGGATGAGCGCATGGGTGCGGCCACCCGCGATGACCACGAGCGATGCGGCGATCAGGCCCAGCAGCAGGATCCCCATGGAGAAGGCCAGGCGGTCGCCGCGAAGGGCGAACTGGCGCGGGAAGAAGCCGTCCTCGCCGAGCACCGCGGCAAGCCGTGGGAACGCGGCGAAGCTCGTGTTCGCGGCGAGGAACAGCAGCAGGGCGGTGAAGGTCTGGAACAGGTAGAACGGGAGCGTGGACGACCCGAACACGGTCTCGGCGACCTGGGCGATGACGGTCTTGTGCTCCACGTCGGTGCCGAACAGCTCCGGCACGGTCGGGTAGATCGCAAAGTTCGTGGCCAGGAACGTGACGCCGATGAACAGGGTGGCCAGCACGGCCGCCATCACCAGCAGGGTGGCCGCCGCGTTCTTCGCCTCGGGCGGCTTGAAGGCCGGCACGCCCGTCGCGATGGCCTCGGTCCCTGTCAGGGCCACGGCACCGGAGGCGAAGGCCCGCAGCAGCAGGAAGATCGAGATGGCACCGGCCGTGTTCGCCGTGGCTTCGACGACCTCGGGCGGCGGAGCGTGATGCTCGCCCAAGACGATGATCCGGTAGGCGCCCATGGCGATCATCGCGAACGCGCTGAACATGAACAGGTAGGTCGGGACGGCGAAGATGTTGCCGGCCTCGCGCACGCCACGCAGGTTGGCCAGCGTGATGAGGGCCAGTGCCCCCACCCCGATGGGGACGCGGATGTCGCCCAGGGCGGGAAAGGCCGACACGATCTGCTCGACCGCCGATGACGTCGACACGGCGGCCGTCAGGTTGTAGTCGATGAGCAGGGCCGACGCCGCCACGAGAGACGCGTTCCGGCCGAAGTTCGCCTTCGACACCGAGTACGAGCCGCCGCCCGTCGGGTAGGCGATGCAGACCTGTCGATAGCTGAACGCGACGACCGCGAGCAGACCGGCGATGGCGATGGCGACCGGCAGTGAGAACTGCAATGCCGCCAGCGCGGCGCCACCGAGGATGAAGGCGAGGATGATCTCCTCGGTCGCGTATGCGGACGAGCTGATCGCGTCGGAGCTGAAGATGGCCAGGGCCTTGGGCTTCGACAGACGCTCGCCGATCTCCTCGTCCTGGTGGAGCGGCCGGCCGAGGACGACGGCGCGGACCTTCCCAACCAGCCGGGCGCCCGGTGTCGTCGGGATGCTGGCCGCCTCCTTGGCGGTAAGCAGGCCCTTGCCGCTGTAGCGGAAATACGGTGCGTGGGGGCGCTCTACGCGCACCCGTTTGTCGCCGGGCTTGCGGCCCTGCAGCGGCCGTCGACCGCCGATCATGCGCGAGCCTCGGCGGGCTGCCTCGTCATACGCCGAAGCTCAGCCGTGCCGCCAGCCGCTCGGGCAGCCCGACGGCTCGCATCGCGGCCTGGACGCGGCCGATGTCGTACGCGACGCGATGCCAGGTCACCCGCCCGACGTCCCGATCGAGCACGAGGTACGACGCCCGCGGATCGCCGTCACGAGGCTGCCCGACGCTGCCCGGATTGATCAGCGACCGGTAGGCGCCGAGCGCGATGCCGGTCGTGTCGCGAGCCTGGACGAGCGCCACGCGATCGGGCGTGGCCATCCACGCCACCGGTACATGGGTGTGGCCGTGGAGAGCGTGCTGCGTCTCCTGGACCTCGATGTTCTCGCGTGCGGTATCGCGGTCCGTGACGTATTCGCGGAGCGGATCGCGCGGGCTGCCATGGACCAACAGGACGTCCTCGACCTGGCGCCGCACGGGCAGCGCATCCAGCCATCGCCGGGTCTCCGCCGCCATCGACTCGCGGGTCCATTCCGCGGCCGCGCGAGCCTCCGGGTTGAACCAATCGATCTCCGCGCCGCCGACGGCCGCGGCATCGTGATTGCCGCGCACACCCGTCGCCCCGCGCTCGCTCAAGCGCGCCACCACGGCGTCGGGCTCGGGGCCGTAGCCGACCACGTCGCCGAGGTGCCAGATGGCATCGACGTCACCGGCATGGAGAAGGACCGCATCGAGCGCCACGATATTGCTATGGATGTCCGACAGCACTGCGACGCGCATCCGGGTGAGCGTAGCAGTCGTCGCGGGCCGGTCGAGGCACCGTCACCACGGGCGCCGGCGGCGGAGTCCGGGCTCACGTGGAAATCGATCCGGGACCGCTCCGCCCTCGCCTCTCGTCGCCACGATAAGGCGGTGCGTCTCGAGATCGTCGACTCGCACCTCGACGACTTCGAGGCGCCCGCCGCCGAGCGCATCGATCGCCCGAAGCGCGGCGGCCGACTCGGCCGTCAGGTCACCGCGCTTCCACGCCACCAGGGAGCCACCCGGCGCAAGCAACGGGAACGCGAGCTCGACGAGGTCGGCCGACGAGGCGACGGCCCGCGCCGTGATGACGTCCCAGCGACCTCTCGCCGTCCCGTCGCGGGCGAGGTCCTCGGCGCGCCGCGCGTCCACGCTGACCCCCTCTGCCAGGCCCGTCGCCTCGACCACGGTGCCCAGGAACCGTGCCTTCTTGGCGGTCGGTTCGAGCAGCGTCACCTCGAGCGACGGGAGCCACGGCCGCAGCGCTGCGGCAAGCGGCAGACCCGGGAAACCGCCGCCCGACCCGAGGTCGAGCAGCCGCTGCGGTGGGTGCGCGGCGATCCACGGCAGCGCAGTCAGGCTGTCGACGACGTGGCCGGTCGCGACATCCCCCGCGTCGCGGATCGCCGTCAGGTTGATGAAAGGTGTCCAGGCGAGGAGCAGCCGGACGTGCCCCTCGATGGCCTCTGCGACCTCGGATGCGAGCTCGATCCCGAGCGTTTCGAGCCCGCGGCCGAGCGCGTAACGGTACGTGGCCGGCAACCCCGCGGTGTCCCGGACACGCGTCGGGAGCGGCTCGCGCCTGCGATCCAACGGTACGCCTCCTTGGCCTTGCGTACCACGCGGCGCGCCACCGCTCCCGGCGTCGACTCGTCTCGCACCAGTGGCGGTGATCGTCCGGTCTTCCGCGATCCATCCGGTTCGTGGCCGGGTCTCCCCGTGCCCCTCGTGGACCGCGTTACCCTCGCGTCGCCCCAGTGCGGGATGGGACCGTACCGGCGGCGGCGGGGGAGCGTCAACACCCTTATCCACGAAGTCCCCGAGGGGCGACGGTTTGGTGGATAAGTCGTCCGGATCTAGTCGCGGGTACCGGCCGGGATGACGCTGCGCGGGGCGCGCACGTGCGGAGGCCGAGCCGTCGTCGGGACGCGCAAGCCGCTGGCGCGAACCGCTGCGAGCGCCTCCAGCCGGTCCGTCTCGTGCTCGAGGGCCGTGGTCGTCGCGACGGCGATGAGGTCCGGATCGACCGGTGCACCGGGACCCGGCAGGACGAGCACGAACGTCGAGCCGACGCCCAGCTCGCTCGCGACGTCGAGCTCGCCACCCATCCGCCGGGCAAGGTCCCGGGCGATCGACAGACCGAGCCCGGTCCCGGTGACCCGCTCGTGATCGGCCATCCGGTAGAAGCGCTCGAAGACCTGCGCCCGATCCTCTGCGCCGATGCCCGGCCCCTCATCGCGGACGGCGACGATGGCGACCGGACCGTCGAACCGTCCCGTGAGCTCGACCTCCAGGCCGCCGGACCCGAACTTGAGCGCATTCGAGGTGAGGTTGGTCACGATCTGCTCGACCCGTCGCCGGTCGCCGACCGCCGTCCCGATCCGGTTGGGCGGCGTCGTGACAAGGGGCACGCCACGATCCAAGGCGATAGGCATCAGCGCCGAACCGACCGTGTGCAGCACGTCGGCCACAGAGAAGGGCTCGTTCTCGAGGACCAGGGAGCCCGCCTCGAGCTTGGAGAGCTCCAGCAGGTCGCCGATCAACTCGGTCATCGATCCGGCGATCGAGCGGCATCGCTCGAGGAACTCGCGGGCGACCGCCTCGTCGTCGACGTTGCCGTCGAGGATGAGGTCGAGGTACCCGGACAGGCCCGTGAGCGGTGTGCGCAACTCGTGGGCGACGGTCGACACGTAGGTCGCTCGCTCGGCCTCACCGGCGCGCCAGGTCGCCAGCTCCCGTTCGGTCGACATCGACTCGGTGACGAGGGCCAGCGCCACCGCGGCGTGGCGCGCCAGCGACGGCGGCAGGCGCTCGGTCAGTGCTTCGGCGTCTCGCGGCCGGGCGAAGGCGAACCCGAGGGTGACCTCGCCGGCCGAGGGGATCGGAAGCCACGCATGATGCGGCGCGGTCGACGTGGCCCGCGGGCGATGCAGCCCAGGATCGACGCGGGACGCGACGACGATCTCGGCTGGGGCCGATGCGGCTCGGCGCGCACGACTGCGCGGTGCCGACGCATCGAGCCAGGCGGCCAGCTCGAGCGCACCCGGTGCGTCCTCGGGGCCCGAGGCCGCCACCGCGACTCGACGCTGGTCGCCGTCGGCGAGGACTGCCGCCCGCTCAGCACCCGCGATCCGTGCCAGGAGATCGAGCATGCCCGCCAGTCGGGCTTCGGCGGGGCGACCCGAGGCCAGGATGTCGAGCGCCATCGCGAGCAGACGCCGCTCCTCGTCCGCCAGCCGATCGGCGGCACGCCGGAGATGCCGTCGTCGCTCGACGAACGGTCGCGGTGCCGAGATCGTCGGGCCGACGGACGGGAGTGAGCCGGGTGCGATGCCCGATGGCTCCGTCATACCGGACCATCGTCCCGCCCCGGTGCATCCGGGCGACATCCCCCGACGGCGCTCGTCGTGGACGCCGAAGGTACCGGGCTAGGAGGCCCGACTGGGGCTCCGGACGGGCCGGCCAAGCGTCCGCCGCACGACGTCGATGACCTCGTCCACGTACTGGTCCGCCTCGCCACGCTCGGCCGCGGTTCGCACGCAACCCTGGACGTGGTCCTCGAGGACCAGGATGGACAGGGCGTCGACGGCCGCCCGTAACGCCGCGGTCTGCTGGAGGATGTCGACGCAGTACTCCTCGCGCTCGATCATCCGGGCGATCCCGCGGACCTGGCCCTCCATGCGCGATAGCCGGCGCATCAGCTGCGCCGAATCCTTGGCGTAGCTGTGGCGGAAGTGGCTCGGGTCGGGGGGTGGGGCTCGGCGCGGCGTCCTCGTGGCCATGGCCGGCATCATACCCCCAGGGGGTATCGGGCCGCAATCCGCCAGCACGCCGTTCCACGGTCGCTCGGGTAGACTGGTGGCCGATGGACTCCCGCACCCCGTTCGCCCATGCCAGCGAAGCGGAGATGGCTCGCATCCTCGACTTCTACGCGGTCCGGTGGGAGTACGAACCGCACACCTTCCCGATCCTATGGACCATGGAGGGTGACGTCGTCGAGAGCTTTTCGCCGGATTTCTACCTGCCCGATCTCGACCTTTACCTCGAGATGACCACGCTTCGCCAGAAGCTCGTCCGCAAGAAGAACCGCAAGCTCCGGCGCCTGCGGGAGCTGTACCCCTCGATCAACGTCAAGCTGTTCTACGCGCGCGACTTCCGGGCATTGATGCTCAAGTACGGCAAGCTCGCGCTCGTCGCAGGGTTGTCAGGCTCGTCGGGCCAGGTGGCTCTGCCGCACGCCGTCGAGATGACGCCGACTCTGGATGGCCCGCCGGTCCGTCAGCCGGGGGCCGCCCCGCTGGCCGCGGCCGTCATCGGGACCGGGCGGCGCCGTGCGGTCCGGGTGCCCGCCGCGAGCGCGTCGATCGACCCTGAGACGGGCGGTCGATGACCGACCGGGTCGTCGATCTCCACGCCGACATCGCTGACGTCCTCCTCACCGAGGAGCAGATCGCGACCCGTGTCGCCGAGCTCGGTACGCAGATCACGGCCGACTACCTGGGCCGCCCGGTGACGCTCGTGTCGGTGCTGAAGGGGTCGCTGCCGTTCATGGCCGACCTGATGCGGGCCATCGACCTGCCACTTCGGATCGACCTCATGGAAGTCAGCTCCTACGGTGGTGCGACGACCGAATCCTCGGGGCTGGTCAGGATCCTCAAGGACCTGTCGGCGAGCATCGAGGGCGAGGATGTCCTGATCGTCGAGGACATCATCGACACCGGCCTGACGCTCAACTACCTGATCCGCTACCTGCGCGGCAAGAACCCGAAGTCGCTGCGCATCTGCACGCTGCTCGACAAACCCGCTCGTCGTCTCGTCGACATCCCGGTCGAGTACATCGGCTTCCAGATCCCCGACCAGTTCGTGATCGGTTACGGCCTCGACTACGGCGAGGTCTACCGCAACCTGCGCTTCGTCGGCGTGCTCAAGCCCGAGGTGTATGGCGTCATGGGCGAGCCGGAGGAGGCCGTCGAGGCGTGACGATGCACCGGCGGCCCCTCGGCACGGGCCGGACGCTGGCCGCCATCGGAGGCGTGACGATCCTCATCGGCTGCGTCCTGCCGTGGTGGCAGCTCGCCCAGCCCGGCGGGGGCCTGCCGCCGCTGACCGGGAACGGCCTCGAGGCGAGCGGCATCCTCGCGCTGTTGGCGGGGATCGGCACGCTGTTGCTCGTCGCGCTGCCCTACGCCGTCGGCGACCGCCCGACGCCGATCGACCGTTGGGAGGTGTTCGCCTTGCTGGCGATCGTCGGTTGGATCGGCATCGGCTGGCGGGTGTTCGAGCTTGTCGGTCTGGGTGCGTTCCGGTTCACCGAGCCCGCCCAGGTCGTCACGAACGGCCCGGGGCTGTGGATCACGGCGATCGGCCTGGCCGTCCTCTCGCGGGCGGCCTTCGTGATGACCCGCGAGCCGCATTACCGCTGAGCGGCGGGGATCGCCTCCCGGCCTGACGCCGCGACGAGGTCGAGCCGGTCACTGGCCGCCTCGATGAGCGCCGGGTCATGGGTCGTCGCGAGCACCGTCATGCGCCCGTCGAGCACCGAGAGCAGTCGCGCCACGGAGCGGGCGCCGGCCCGGTCGAGCGCGGCCGTCGGTTCGTCGAGGATCAGCAGGTCGGGCTCCGCGGCGAGCGCCCTGGCCAGCGCGACCCGCAGCCGCTCGCCCGCCGACAGCCCGTCCGGAGCGCGGTCGAGATGGTCGCCGAGACCCACCGCCTCCAGGGCGGCGACGGCACGCGGTCGCCCGGCATCTGCCGCGACCCCGCGGATCGCCAGGCCGAGCTCGACATTCTCCCGGGCAGTCAGGAACGGGACGAGGTCGCGGACCTGGTCGACGAGCCCGACCCGGGCTGCGCGCAGACGCGCCAAGCCGTCACGATCGAGTCCCGCGAGATCCGTGCCGAGTGTCACGACCCGGCCTTCGGTCGGGCGATCCAGGCCGGCCACGATGCGCAGCAGCGTCGTCTTGCCGCTCCCCGACGGCCCGGTGACCACGTGGAACCGCCCCGCCCGGAACGCCGCACTGGTCGGCGGCAGACCGAGCATCTCGGTGGCACCCCAGCCATAGCGTCGGGCGACGCGGTCGAGCACGACTGCGTCCGTGCCATCGTCGTGGCGGACCGCAGGTGACAATGGCGTCGACGGCTCTCGCAGCGGCGGGGCGAGCCAGCCCTGTGCATCGCGCACGGGCATCGCCGGCGCCCCGGGACCGCCCACGCGTTCGGCCACGGCCCGACCATCTGCAACGTGGATGACCCGATCGGCCACCCGCTCGACAAGCTCGTCGTGGGTGACGATGAGACAGGTGCTGCCCTCTGCCCTCACGAGGTCATGGAGGACACCAAGGATCGTTGCGGCCGTCGTCGCGTCCAGCTCGCCGGTCGGTTCGTCAGCAAGCAGGAGGGCAGGACGCGTTGCGAGCGCGACCGCGAAGGCGACGCGTTGCTGCTCTCCGCCCGACAGCTCGTGCCGGAGCGCGTCGCCGCGGTCCGGCAGGCCGATGCGCTCGAGGAGCTCCGCAACGCGTCGGGTCCGCTCTGCGTCGGAGACCCCGCGCAGCGCGAGCGGCAAGGCGATCGCCTCGGCGACACGGAGGTAGGGCGACAGCGCGCGACGATAGTGCTGCTCGACGACGCCGACGCGCTCCCGGCGGTGCTGGTCCAGTCGGCGGTCGGTGGCGTCGGTCAGATCCTGTCCGAAGACAACCAGCCGTCCGGCCGACGGCCGGTCGAGGCCGGCGATGAGCCGAAGCAGCGTCGACTTCCCGGAACCCGACGGTCCGATGACGGCGGCGACCTCGCCCTCCCCCACGGTGATATCGAGGCCGCGTAGGGCCGGCACCGGCCCACCCGGCGTCCGATGGATCCTGATCAACCCAGACCCGACGATCGCGTCAGCCATCTGCCTGCTCCGGGCCGCTCGCCCAGGTGCTGGCTCGTCGCCCGTCAGCACGACCGCCGCGCCGCTCCCCCAGGGTCGCTCGGCCGTACGTTCGTGCCGCGAGCAGGGCAACGGTGCCCAGCACGATCGCCAGCACCCCGCCGACGACAGCCGCGATCTCGAGCGGCGGCAGGACGACGACGAGCGGCGGGATCGGCAGCCGGCCCTCGGCGTCGATAGCCAGGGCGCCGGTCACGACGACGGCCAGCCCCAGACCGGCGATGAGCCCGGCGATGCTGCCGCCGATCGCCAGCCAGGCGGTCCGGGCCAGGGCGTGCCAGCGCAGCGACGACGGCGGCACGCCCTGCGCCTCGAGGTCCGCCAGCTCGCCGCGTTCGTCGCGAAGGTCGGTCACGGCGCCCATCACGAGCGCTCCGATGGACAGCGTCAGACCGGCCAGCGCCGCGACGACCTGGGCCCAGACGATCGCCTGGCTCAGCGGGTCGGCGGCATGCTCGGCGACCAGATCCGAGCGAGCCGCGACCTGGGCGAAGCGGAACGGCGGCTTGGCCAGTGCCGCGCGGACCTCGGCCTGGCTCGTCGGGTCCGGGACGCTGAGCCACATCTCGGAGGGCCGGCCGGAACCCGGCACGGCCGAGGCCACCGCCACGATGAACGGGTCGAGCGGGACGATGACGAAGCGTGGCTTGGGATCGACGATCGACGGTGCCCGATCGGCGGTACCGACGATGCGGACCGAGATGGTGCCGCTCCCCAGGTGGAGGTCGAGGGTCCCGTCGGGCCGCGCTTCGGCGGCGAGGTCCGGGCTGACGACCGCCGGCAGCGCCAGATCGTCGGTGACCTGCGGCGCCCGGATGATCACGGCACTCACGGTGAAGACCTCGAGGCCGATCGGCCGTTCGTCGACGAGGCCGTCGAGCCCCTCGAAGGTCACCGTCGCCTGGAACACGCCGTGCTGATGGCCGGTCCCCGC
Organism: uncultured Chloroflexia bacterium; assembly: GCA_963831715.1. GTDB lineage: Bacteria > Chloroflexota > Limnocylindria > Limnocylindrales > CSP1-4 > SPCO01. Next base: position 911,477 of record CAWHRB010000002.1, read on the forward strand.
CACGATCCGGTCGTTGTAGAAGACGAGCGTGGTCAGCCAGCCGCCGACCGCACTCTTGGGCAACGGCGCCGACGCGTCGGTCATGCCCTCGCGCACGGTGCCGAGCGGGATCCGGGTCGAGTCACCGTCCTTCGTCCAGACGATCGCGTCGAGCCGCATAGGTTCGCCTTCGTAGCCGAACCGCAGGTCGAGCCGCGGAGATCCGGCCGGCAGCGGATGGCCGGTCACCTGCCAGCCTCCGGCCGGTGGGTCGACGTGCAGCCGGTCGGCCAGCTCCTCGACCGGTACGCTCGAAAAATCCGGGCGCCAGCCGGGCAGGTTCGGGAGGACCTCGGGGTCGATCCCCAGGATGTCGACGCGGCTGCCGGGTTGCGTCGTGCTGCCCTCCCGGAAGACGGGCACGGCGGTGACGCCGGACCCCAGCGCCGCATAGCGGTCGACCGGCACGACCGAGGGCGCGATCGACAGGCCGGTGCCGAGCTCCGTCACCCGCAGGTCCAGCCCTGAACGATAGGCGGCGGCGTCCCCGATGCCCGCACGCAGGGTCGCCGACCAGCACGTGGCGAACACGATCGCCCCCAGGCTGAAGGCCAGCAGGACCACGGTGGCGGCGGGTCGGCCGGGATCGCGCGACAGCGACAGGAGCGACAGCCGGACGGGGAGCGGCGCCCGCGTCGAGCGGCGGCTGATGGCGCGCAGGAGCGGCGGCATCGACGTGGCCAGCAGGAGCGCCGCCACGAATGCCAGGGCCGGTGGGAGCAGGACGACGATCGGGCTGCTGACCGACCGGGCCAGCGCCGCGGCGTCGAGCGGGCCGGCGCTCGCCAGCTGCCAGGCCAGCACGACGATGGCGGTCAGCACCATCGCGACGATCGTCCGCACGCCGCCGCCCCACGACCGACCCGGCGCCGTCGCGAGCACCGTGGTCATGATCGCGACCACGATGACAACGACGGCCGCGGCCAACGGTCGCAGGCCCAATATGGCGCCGGCGAGGATGGCGCCGACGTCGGCCCCTGCCCAGCCGGCAAGGATCGCCACGACCAGGGCCCCGCCGATCCAGCCGAGGAGGCCGCCGAGCACGGCCGGTATGGCAGCCTCGAGCACGAGGAACCGGGTCCGGTCCCGGCGGCGGGCGCCCACCGCCGTCAGCCGCGCGACCTCGGCGGCGACGTCGTCACGCACGACGAGTGCGAGGAACACCGCGAATGCCAGCAGGATCGCCACGCCGAGGGAGCCGATGAGCAGCAAACGCGCCGAGGCGACATCGGCCTGCCCGAGCGCGATGGCGATCATCGTCAGGGGACTTTCGACGGTGAATGCGGTGTCGGCCGCGGCGAGGTCGCGGGTCAGGCTCTCGACGGCACCCCGGAACGAGGACGCGGTCCACGGATGGATGGCATCGACATCGACGGGAGCCGTCCACACGTAGGTGCGCCCCGTGAGATCGAAGGCCGGGGCGTTGGAGACCGCCTCGACCCCGTCGACCATGAGGACTGCCGGGCTGCGGCGGCCGGTCTGGTAGTCGCCGCCACCGATCGTCATCTCGCCGAACGGACCACGCTGGTCCAGCGCACCGAACGGGACGGCGGGATCGAGCAGGCCGCGACCGACGATCGTCAGCTCCAGATCGGCCGCCGGCCGCGCCGTCGTGAAGTCGAACTCTGGGGCGGTCTCGGACAGGAGCAACGCCTCGCAGGCCCGGCCATCGGTGCACGGCACCGGGAGCCGCCCCTCGATCAGCGTCACCAGCGGCGCCGGCTCGTCGACACCGACCACGAGCTCGAACACGGGCAGGTCGAGATCCTGCAGCTCGCGCGTCACCACGCCCCGAGTCCGCGGGATGGTCAGGCCCCCGAGATGGGTCGCCATCGCCTGGTCGGCGCGGTCCGTCACCGCCCCGTAGTCCGTCGCGGTCGCGGCGAAGCGCGACACCCGGACCAGCGGCCGGTCCACCCCGGCGCCGTCGAGCGAACCGGCGACCGTCGCATCCGCGGCCACCAGCCCGATGCCCGACACGATGGCGATCAGGGCGGCCGCCGCGCCGACGGCCGCCACCGAGATCAGGGCGGTCGCACCACGTCGTCGGAGGCGGGCGAGGACGAGCGACGTGATCGGGCCGACCATCGGCGCATGGTAACTTATCAACGGCGATGAACACCGTTACATCGGTCCTCGGCGCGGACGCCGCCCTGGGGTTGGCCAACAGCCTCCACGGCCCAGGGGCGCACTATCGCCGCCGCGCGCGGGACGGCGAGCCGCCGCACGACCATCTCGATACGCCGGGCCGTGCCGCCGAATTCCTCACGACACACGCCATCCCCGATCCGGGCCGTCCGCCGAGCCAGACGCAACTGGCGCGGTTGCGGGATCTCCGTGCTGCCGTACGTGCCCTCGCGGACGCCCCGGACTTCGATACCGACCGCTGGCGCGCGAGCATGGATCGGGCGCTCGCCCGCGTCGACTACCGACTCGGCGTGGATGGTGCGATGCGGTCGGCCGCCGGCGGATGGGACGGCATCGCCGACGACCTCCTGCCCGCCGCCCTGGCCCTTGCCGTGCAGCGCGACCGTCTCCGACGCTGCGGCAATCCACGCTGTCGATGGCTGTTCGTCGACCGCTCGCGACAGGGCAACCGGATGTGGTGCGAGGCCGCGGTCTGCGGCAACCGGATGCGGGTCGGGCGGCATCGGCGGCGTTCGGCCGCGGCGACGGTGGGGATGCGACCGGCCCGGGCCTAGCCGCCCAGGTACGCCTTCTGGACCTCGGGGTTGACCATCAGGCGGTCGGCCGAATCCTGGAGCACGATCTCGCCGGTCTGGAGGATGTACCCACGCTTGGCGATGCCGAGCGCCATCAGCGCGTTCTGCTCGACCAGCAGGACCGTCGTGCCCGAGGCATTGATGTCCTTGACGATCTGGAAGATCTGCTCGACGAGGATGGGCGCGAGACCCATCGACGGCTCGTCGAGAAGCAGCACCTTGGGCCGCGCCATCAATGCCCGGCCGATCGCCAGCATCTGCTGTTCGCCGCCCGACAGCGTGCCGCCGTTCTGGGACGCGCGCTCCTTGAGCCGCGGGAACAGTGTGTAGACCCGTTCGAAGTCGGCGTCCCGCTCGGGCCCCTTGGGTCGCTGGAAGGCACCCATCTCCAGGTTCTCGCAGCACGGTCATCTTGGGGAAGATGCGGCGGCCCTCGGGTGACTGGCAGATCCCCTTCACGACCACGTCGTGGGCAGGCGTCCCGTCGAGACGCTGGCCGTCGAACCAGATCTCGCCCTCGCGCGGCCGGAGGAGCCCGCTGATCGTCTTGAGCGTGGTCGACTTGCCGGCGCCGTTCGAGCCGATGAGCGTGACGATCTCGCCCTCGTCGATCGTGATCGAGATCCCCTTCAGGGCGTGGATGTTGCCGTAGTACGTGTGGACCTCGCGCAGCTCGAGCAGTGCCATGCGGTCAGCCCGCCCCGGCCGCGCCGCGACCGAGATATGCCTCGATGACGCGCGGGTCGGCGCGTACTTCCGCCGGCGATCCCTCGGCGATCTTCTCGCCGTGATCCAGCACGGTGACGCGGTCGCTGATCCCCATCACGACCTTCATGTCGTGCTCGATGAGCAGGACGGTGAGGCTCAGGCGCGTCCGCAGCTCGCGGACGAAGTCGGTGAGCTTGCGGGTCTCCTCGGGGTTCATGCCGGCCGTGGGTTCGTCGAGGAGGAGCAGCTTCGGCTCCGTGGCCAGCGCACGTGCGATCTCGAGACGACGCTGGTCGCCGTACGGCAGGTTTCGCGCCAGGGTCGTGGCCCGGCCTTTCAGCCCGACGAGGTCGAGCAGCTCCATCGCCCGATCGTGCGCCTCCTGCTCCTCGCGGATGATCGAAGGCGGACGGATGATCGCCCCGAACCAGCGGCCCTTGAGGCGATGGTGGAGCCCGACAAGCACGTTGTCCTCGGCCGACATGTTGCCGAACAGCCGGATGTTCTGGAACGTCCGGGCGATGCCGACGCGGACGACTTCGTGGGGCTTCAGCCCGGTGATCTCGCCCCCGTCGAAGGTGATGCTGCCCTCGGTCGGGATGTACAAGCCCGTGATCATGTTGAAGAACGTCGTCTTGCCGGCGCCGTTCGGCCCGATGAGGCTGACGATCGAGCCGCGCGGGATGGTGAAGTCGATGTCGTGGACCGCGACGAGGCCGCCGAACCGCTTCGTGCAGCCCGTCGCGACGAGGAGGTCCCCGGCGGGCTGGACCGCCTCGGCGGCCACGCCGTCATGCCGGCCGCTCGGGATCGGACGCGCTCGTCGGGGCGTCGGACGCCCTCGCCGGGGCGTCGGCCGTGGTGGAGCGTTCGGATCGGGCAGCGGCGCGTCCTCGAGCTCGATCTCCTCGAGCTCCTCGAGGACCGCGAGCTCGTCGCCGGCGGCACCGGTCACCTCGGCGGAGATGCCCGACGCCGTGCATCTCGGCCTTGGCCGCCTCGTCGGGGAAGAGACCCTCGGGACGCTTGATCATCATGATCACGAGCACCAGGCCGAAGATCAGGTAGTTGTAGGTCGTGAGCTTGAAGTCGCGGAGCAGCTCGATCCCGGTCTGGGCGCCGAGCGACTGGATCGGCGCATTGAGGATCGTGTCGCCCAGCCACGGCAGCAGTGTCCGGTCGAGGTACATCACGGCGAACGCCCCGATGACCACGCCACGCAGCGAGCCGATGCCGCCCAGGATGATGATGATCACCACGAGGATCGAGACGTTGTAGTTGAACGTCTCGGCGAAGATCGCCGTGTTGTAGGCGCCGGTGAACGCGCCGGCGAACCCCGAGAAGCTGGCACCCAGCGAGAACGCGAGCAGCTTCGTCGTGACCGTGTTGATGCCCATCGCTGCCGCGGCCGTCTCGTCCTCCCGGATGGCCATCCACGCGCGGCCGAGCTTCGAGTCACGGAGCCGTCTGCAGATGAAGAAGGTGATGGCCAGCAGCAGGAGCACGAGGTACCACGACGCGATCGCATTCTGATTCGAGAACACGAGCTGTGGGCCCCACGGCCCGGCTATCGGGATGATCGGCGGGTCGATCGGGTTGATCCCGACGTTGCCGCCGGTCAGGTTCGCGTTCGGCCCGACCAGGACCGCGCCGCCGAGGAAGGCCGGCAGGATGATCGAGATGTCGCCCAGGTTGCGGAAGACTAGGCGCACGATCTCGCCGAAACCGAGCGTGACGATGGCCAGGTAGTCGCCGCGGAGCTTGAGCGTCGGCGCACCGAGCATGACCCCGAAGACCGCCGCGGCGGCCACCGCGATCCAGATGACGATCCACCAGCTGATGTGGACCCCGAAGTGAGGCGAGGCGAGGAACGCGGTCGTGTACGCGCCGATGGCGTAGAAGGCGACGTAGCCGAGGTCGAGCAGACCGGCGAAGCCCATGACGATGTTGAGTCCCGAGCGCCAGGATCGCGAACGTCGCGCAGAAGATCAGGACCGCTGTGCCGGGCCACGGGACGAATGGCGCCGCCGACTGCAGGGTGCGGTAGATCAGCGGATAGGTCAGGGCGACGACCGCGATGATCACGAGGATGACGAGCTGACGGCGGCGATCGTCCAGCCCGGCCAGCGGGTTGGGGATCGACGCGCGCGGAGCGCGGACGGCTTCGGTCATGTCACGCTCGCTCCGACGCCTGCTCGGCGAGGAGTCCGGTCGGTCGGAAGATCAGGACCAGGATCAGCAGCGAGAAGACGATGACCGTCGTCCACTTCGCCTCGATGAACCGGTCCGACATGGCCGCGATGAGGCCGATGAGCATGCCGCCGAGTGCCGCGCCGGTCAGGTTGCCGATACCGCCGAGCACGGCCGCGGTGAATGACAGCAGCCCGAACTGCAGGCCGAGCTGGAAGAACGTCTGCCCGTAGTACAGGGCGACGACGAGACCGGCCGCGCCCGCCAGGCCACCGGCGATCAGGAAGGTGAGCGAGATCGTCCGGTTGACGTCGATGCCCATGAGCCCGGACGCCTCGCGGTCCTGGGCGGTCGCCCGCATGGCCTTGCCCTGGCGGGTGCTGCCGACGAACCAGCGCAAGCCCAGCAGCAGTGGCACCGTGACGGCCAGGACGACGAGCTCGTCGATCCCGAACCATGCCGCTCCGCTCGGAAAGTACAGGATGTCGGTCCGCGGCAGGACCGGTTCGACCGCCTTTTGCGACGGGCCGAGCAACATCAGGCCCACGTTCTGGAGCACGAACGACATGCCGATGGCGCTGATGAGCGGCGCCAGCCGCGGCGCGTTGCGCAATGGCCGATAGGCGACACGTTCGATGCCGGCGTTGATCCCGGCCGTGGCCAACATGATGAACGGCAGGGCGATGAGCGTCAGCAGCAGCGCCAACGTGCTCGAGGCCGGGATGCCCATGCCGATGACGATGAGTTCCGTGGCGAAGTAGGTGAACGCCGTGCCGAGCATGAACACGTCGGCATGGGCGAAGTTGATGAGTTCGAGGATGCCGTAGACGAGGGTGTAACCGATCGCGATGAGCGCGATGATCAGGCCGTTCGTGACGCCGATGGTCAGCGCCTTGATCAGCTCCTCCAACGCCCTCTCCTCATCGTCGCGGAGGTGGTGGATGGGCGCCGGCCGTTCGGCGGATGCCGAACGGCCGGCTGGTGCTTCCTCTCCGGTGGAGCGGAGCTACTCGATGACGGAGTCGAACTTGAACTCGCCGCTGGTGATGATCAAGCCCGACATGGTGGTCGCGGTCGTATCGCCGTCGGCATCGAAGCTCCACTTGCCGAGCACGCCGTCGTAGTCCTTGGTCGCCTTGACCTCGTCGAGGACGAGGGCGCGGAGCGCCAGGACGTCGGCCGGGTTCTTGGCGGCAGCCCGCTCGATGGCCGCGAGGACGACCTGCGCCGCCTCATAGCCGTAGGCCGTGTAGCCCTCGACCGGGTTGTTCGGGTACTTGGCGGTGTACTTGTCGACGAATTCCTTGCCCTTCCCGGTCAGCTGATCGGGCGGCACGCCGCCGAACGTGATGTAGCTGCCTTCGGCGGCCGCAGCAGCGGCCTCGAGGAACTCGTTCTCGTAGACACCGTCGGGGCCCATCAGAGCGACATCCGGCATCGCGTCGCGCAGGTCGCGCCACAGCTGGCCGGCGTTGTTCTGGGTGATCCCGCCGTAGTACACGAGGTCGGGGTTGGTCGCCTTGACCTTCTCGGCCAGGGCCTTGTAGTCGGTCGCCTTGCCGTCGATGCCATCGCGGCCGAGGATGGTCAGGCCGTAATCCGCCGAGCGGGTGTTGAAGACGTCGGCGATGCCCTTCCCGTAGACCTCGGTGTCGTCGAGGATGTAGACGTTCTTGAGACCGAGCTCAGACGCCCACTTTGCGCCGGCATTCCCCTGGAGCGAGTCGTTGGGGATGACGCGCGTGTAGTTCTTCTTGCACCCGTTCGGGTAGTACTTGTCCGGCTCACCCTCCTCGAAAGGCTTGGTGAGGCCGACGCCGGTGTTGGCCGGGCTGATCATGACGATGCCCTTGCCGCACAGGATGGGGATGGACAGCTTCGCTGCGCCCGAGTTGAACGTGCCGATGTACGCCACGAGCTTGTCGGCCGCGACGGCATCGTTGGCGTTCTTGATCTCGGTCGCCTCGTCCCACTTGCCGGCCGCGGCAGTGGAGTCGTCCTTGTCGACGTACTTGATCGTGTAGCCGCCGACCGTGCCGCCCTTCTCCTCGATGGCCATGTTGATGGCGTTCACGATCGTGTCGGTCTGGGCCTTGCTCGACCCCTGGCGCGGAAGCGAGGACCAGATCTCGATCTCGCCCTTGCTCGCACCGCCGCCCCCGCCGCCGCACGCTGCGAAGGCGAGCATCGCGACGGCACCAAGTGCCGCGATTCTGCTCTTGTTCATGCATTCTCCTCCTGGATAGCCGGATCGCCCGGCTCCTACCGGGACGACCGTCGCTGGTGGCACTTGGCCCGGCCCGATCCGGAGATGCGAAGACGCCCGTCAACCCTCAGTCGCCTTCCCCGGCGACGGTGCCCTCCCAGGGCGTCGATCGGGGCGTGGCGGTGCGTGACGGAGGCGACGCAGGACCGGTCTCGAGCGGTGCGCAGGTGACCGCCGAAACGATGCCGTATCATATGCGCTGGCGACCCGAATGCAATACCGGTCGGTCGCATCCCTCGAACGCGACGAATTCGCACGCGCTGAACGGGGATCGCGGAGCCCATCGGTCCGACCTCAGGTCGGGACGGCCTCGGTCGAGGGGCGACGGTCGCCGTCCTGCGAGGTATGAACCTTCGGCGTGGAATATCTGGTCCGAGCCGCCCGCATCACCGACATCGATCGACTCGTCGCCTTGAGCGACGCTGAGATGCGTGGCGGTCCTGAGGCGAGCCCGCTCGATGCGGCCGATCTGCTGCGCCAGCTGGTGTACTTGCCGCAGGCGAGTATCTTCGTGGCCGAAACGCAGCGGCACGTCGTGGGTGGGGCCGTCCTGGCCCTCCGCCCGTCGGTCCGTGCCGGCGGTTTCGTCGGTACCATCGATCTGCTGGTCGTCGACCCCGACCACGATGCCGATCGGGTCGCCGACGCCCTCATCGAAGAGGTCGTCAGGTCGGCCAGCAACAAGGGCTGCACACTCGTCGAAGTGGCCCGCCCGGACGATCAGGCGTCCCTCGGCCGCTGGGCGGCACTGGGGTTCACGCCGGCCGGTCCGCGCATCCAACGAACCGTGGCCGCGGTGGGAACCACCTCGCGTCGCATCTGACCATCGGCCCGCCGAGCAGCGAGAACGCGCCGGCAGGGCGCCAACACATAGGACCCAAGGAGTAACAGTTTGGGCAAGAACGTCGCCGTCTTCGTAGACGTGGCGAACATCTTCTATGCGGCCAAGGCCGCGGGCGTGGACATCGATTACGTCACGCTCCTCAAATCGGCCGGCGCCGGGCGGGATCTCGTCCGCGCGTATGCCTATACCGGGCTCGACCCGGACAACGAGAACCAGCGCAATTTCCACGACTTCCTGCGCCGTCACGGCTACAAGGTCGTGAGCAAGGACATCCGCAAGTACGGCGACGGCAAGGTCAAGGCCAACCTCGACATCGAGCTCGTCGTCGACATGATGAAGACCGCCCGGAACCTGGACATCGCCATCGTGGTGTCCGGTGACGGGGACTTCGCGCCGGCCATCCGCGCCGTCCAGGAGATGGGCGTCCGCTGCGAGGTGATCAGCTTCCGCGGCAACACCAGCTCCGACTTGATCGAGGTCGCGGACCTTTTCACCGACATCACCCAACTGGCCCGCGTCGAAAAGGGCACCCGCTCGGGGCGTCGCGTCGCGGACGACGATGCCGACCTGTCCATGACCGAGGTCCCGGACAAGCAGACAGAAGGCACGGGCGTCGGCCGCGGGACACGCGGCGGTCGCGGTCGCGGACGGGGTCGTAGCGGCGAGGCTGAGCCCGTCACGGCATCCGCTTCAGGGTCCGGTCGCGGCCGTCGCGGCGGTAGTGCGTCCACCAACGGGTCCGCCGCCGCCGTCACGGCGCTGCCGGGCGAGCGACTCCGCGGACGGTCCGGACGGTCCGGACGCTCCGGCAGCCTCTCGGAGGCTGATCTCGCGTCGGCCGAGGTCTTCACCCTCGACGACCTCGGCGAAGGCGTCAGTGCCGAGGGCACCGACGCTGGTGAAGCGATCGATGGAGCCGAGGGTCGCGACGACGCGGGCCGGCGTCGTCGGCGGCGCGGTGGCCGTGGCCGCGGCCGAGGTCGCGGACGCGACGACGTGCCCGCAACGGGCGAGGCGAACGTCGAGCCCTATGCGACCGACGTGGACGACGACGAGGAGGAAGCTCCGGTCGAGACGCCGCGCCCGCCGCGCAGCACCCCGTTCGGGTCCGTGTGGGACTCGCAGCTGGGCACGACGGCCGCGCCGTCGCCGCTCACGCCTCCGAGTGACGACGAGGACTTCGACGAGCCGGAGATCCCGGAATACCTCATCGCCGAGCAGCGCCGCGGGCGTGCCCCCGGCGGTGGCGGTCGCGGAGGCGCCCGCGGTGGGCCACGCGGCGGTCGAGCGGCGTATCAGTCGGCGATCGAGCGTGAGCGCTACGGTCGCGGTGGGGGTGGCGGGATCAACCGCTATCCCGATGTGAGCGGGCGGACCGGCGGGCGCGACCAGCGCGGTGGCGGTCGAGGCTATGACCGTCCCAACGAGCGGCCGCGCGAAGCGGCCCGTCCGTCCGGTTCCACGGAGCCGTGGAGCGAGGTCCCGCCGGAGCTCGAGGCGATGGTCCGCGCGCAGGTCGGCCAGAAGCCTCCGACCCGCCCGACGGAGGTCGTGTCCGAACACTCGGTCGAGGACGAGGTCGTCCCCGCTGCTGTCGCCGACGGCGCCGAAGCGGTAGAAGCGGCGCCGAAGCGCCGATCGACGCGATCGTCCGGCTCGACGTCGCGAGCGACGAAGTCCGCCGGCGACGCGGCCGAGACCGCGACGCCCAAGCGACGCACGACGCGCAAGGCCACCACGTCCGCTGACGCGGCCGGCGATGGCCAGGCGACCGAGGCCGCCGCACCCAAGCGACGCACGACCCGGAAGTCGACCGCCGCTGCGGCGACCGCCGAGGGCGCCTCGACCGACGACACGGGCGCACCTGCCGATGCTGCTGCCGGTGCCGAGGCTGCGCCCAAGCGACGGACGACGCGCAAGACGACCAAGACCGCGTCCTGACCCAGGCTCGATGGACGGGGCTCGCACGCGGGGACATCCCGCGGCGCTCGCCGCGATCGGGGCGATGGTCCGCACCGGCGCGCCGGGTGCCGTCCTGCTCGTCGGGCCGGCCGGTGTCGGCAAGACGACCCTTGCGCTCGACCTGGCCGCCGGGCTGCTCTGCGGGCACGAGGATCCCGGCGCCCGCCCATGCGGGGCCTGCCGGGCATGCCGACTGGTGGTCCGTGGTGTCCACCCCGACGTCCACCGGCTGGGCCCCGATGGACCCGGCCGCCAGGTCGTCATCGGCGGTCCCGGTGCAAAGGTCCGGGGTGTCCGTGACCTGATCTCCGAGCTCGCCCTCCTCCCCGTCGAGGGAGGCGCTCGGGTGGCGATCGTCGAGTCGGCGCATCGGATGAACGAGGACGCGCAGACAGCACTGCTCAAGACACTCGAGGAGCCGCCCCCGGGCACGACGATCGTCCTGTGCGCGGACGCGGAGGAGCCGTTGCTCCCGACGATCCGCTCGCGTTGCGCCCGCCTTCGGCTCGGTCCGGTCGGGACCCGCGATATCGAGGCGATCCTCGCCGACGCGGCGGCGACCGATCCGCCGGTGGCCGCTCGCGTCGCACGCATCAGTGGTGGCCGCCCCGGCGTCGCGCTGGCGTGGGTCCGTCGCCCGGAGGCCCTGCGTGAACGCGACGCGATCGGACGCTCCTTGCTGGACCTCGCGGCGGCGCGCCCCGCGGACCGCCTGTCCGGTGTTCGCTCCCTGGCTGCACAGGCGGCCGCGATCGCCGGCATCGGCGAGGGCACACGGCTCGGGTCCTCGATCGATGGCTTCGCGACCGATGCTCCGGCCGGCTCGGCGACCACGCGCCGCAAACGGGCCGCGCCGGCGGCGCCGCCCGAGCCGACCGAGGCGGGGACCGACCCCGACGACGAGGAACTCGAGTCAGCCGGCCCATCGCGCGCGCCCGCCACCGAGCGCCGCCGGGCCGCCGAGGCACTCATCGGCCTCTGGACGGATCTCGCCCGCGACCTTGCGCTGTGCCAGCGCGGCCTCGACGGGTCCGTCCGCGACCTCGCGCTGCTCGACGACGCACGATCGCTCGCCGCGCAGCTGGATGCGGCGGCCGTCGAGGCATTCATCGATCGCCTGGGGCGGGCGGGGGTGCTCATCGCGGGGAACGTGTCGCCCGAGCTCGTGCTCGACGATCTCGCCCTTGCCTGGCCGCGGCCAAAGGCCGACTCGCGCGCGGCGTGAGCGACGAGCGCCTCGACGCCACCGTCCAGGGGCGAGTGCAGGGCGTCGGATTCCGGTACTTCGTGATCAGCCGAGCCATGAGCCTCGAGCTGACCGGCTGGGTCTCCAACGAACCGGACGGCTCCCTCCGATGCGTCGCCGAGGGAGCGCGCGCCTCCCTGGACGCGCTCGTCCAGGCACTCGAGGATGGCCCGGCGGGTGCGATGGTCGACCGCGTGCTGACCACGTGGGGCCCGGCTACGGGCGCCTTCACGTCCTTCGGGGTGCGCAGCGGTGGCCACCGCGGGGATTGAGGGGGCGCTGACCCGTTCGGCGTGTGATGGGAAGGACCGCTGGGCTATTCCCACCCTGACCATCGGGGTCCATGGTGGCCCGACGATGGAGACGAACTCTCCGGCCGAGGAACTCCCAGCCCTCTATCGCGCGATCCTCGATCGCGTCGCCGAGCTTGAGGTCGCTGGTGAGCGAATGCGTGCGGCGCAGCTGCGCAACGACGCGACCGACGCCTACTCGAGGGCCTGGGACGAGCGTGCTCGACGGCGCCTGGAGCTCCTCCTCCGCCGGTCGGATCGGGATGCCGATACCGAGCGCCCACGGCGCCGCACGCGACGACCGATCCCCACGCCACAGCAGGCCATGGCCGCGCGGGAGCGCTAGGACTCCTCTTCTCGTTCACGGAGCCCCGCCGCGCCCCGTGGCCCCGGCCCGCTGACCAGTGAGGCCGCCCGGCGTACGCTTCGGGCGTGACTCCATCGCCCGGTCCCACGGTCGACGACGTCCTCGATCGAGCCTCGTCCGCCTATGCCACCCTCGCCGAGATGGGCGAGGCGGTCGACGATGAGTGGTCGTACATCCAGGACCTCACCGAGGCGTGGGGCGACCGATTCGAGGCCGTGCGCACGGCACGTGGACATGAGCATGTCGATGAGGAGGTCGTCGCGGCCATCGATGCCACGATCGAGGAGGTCGGCCGGATCCAGGACCCCCATCGGGCCATCGACTGGCTGTCGACCTTCCCGCAGGTCACGCTGAACGCGCTCGGCGAGCAGCCGTGAGATTCCAGGACGCGGCACGAGACGGGCGCGCGGTCGTCTACGCCGGGATCCAGGCCGATCCGCTCGTCACCCGGGCCGTCGACCTGCTTGCCAGCGCCACGCCAGGGATGCGCGTCCTCGCCCGCGCGGCGATGAACGGCGAATCGACCGACCCCGGACCGTGGAGGGTCATGTTCCCTGGCCTCTTCGGCGCCACGGTCGGGGAGGACCAGCGCGTGCAGGCCGAAGCGATCCTCACGGTGGCACTCGAGGTCGCGGACCGCGGCGAGGCCGTCCGGAGCCAGGTCCGCGGCGCCATCGTCGAGGAGCTGACGGCGCGACTCCTTGCGCGGCGTGTCCCGCCCGACGCCGTCCACCGCGAGCGGCGGATCCTGTTCGACGGCGTCCGCGCCGAGATCCATCCGTACGACGTGACGGTCGAGCGGGAGGCCGGGTACGAGGCGTACGACTGCAAGTGGGGCGCGCGCGGGATCAGCGCCGACGTGCTGCACCAGCTCGACGACGCGCGCGGGCACGCAGCGGACGAGGACGTCCCGCTGCGCGTAGCGCTCGTTGTGTTCGATGCCGCTCGATCGTGCGACGTTCGGCTCGCTCGCTCGACCGCGCCGACCACAGACACGATCATCGTCGCGCTCGAAACGCTCGATGACCTGGCGGTCGTCCCTTGAGCGACCTCGAGCGTCAGCCCGACCGCTGTTCATCGCCGTATCGGGTCCGGTTCGACGAGGCCGCCCCCGATGGACGCATCCGGACCTCGGTCCTGCTGCGCTACGCGCAGGACCTCGCCTGGTTCCACTCCTCGTCGCACGGTTTCACCCGCGAGTGGTACCGCGAGCGCGGGCTGACGTGGCTCGCCCGTGCCGCCGAAGTCGGGGTCGAGGGCGACATGCGCGTCGGTGACGAGGTCGTCGGGACCACGCAGGTCGTCGGCTGGCGACGCGTGTGGGCACGACGTCGGACGGACTTCGTCGACGCCACGGGCTCGCTCGTCGCCTGGACGCACGTCGACTGGGTCCTGCTTGACGGTCGTGGTGCACCCACCCGCGTGCCCAAGGAATTCGACGGGATCTTCTGGGCGCCGGCGGCGACCTTCCCGCTCGGCCGGGTGGCAGTCGGCGAGCCCCCGCCGGAGGTCGACGAAGCGAGCGTCGGCGTGCGTCCCCAGGAACTCGATCCGATGGACCACGTCAACAACGCGGTCTACGCCGATTGGGTCGACGAGCAGGTCATCCGTTGCGGCGGCGAGGCGGACGTGCGGTCGATCCCCCGGATCGTCCGGCTGGAGTACGCCCGCGCGGTCGACGCCGGTGCGAGGGTGCTCGCCGACGCGTGGCGCGACCGCGATGGCTGGTCGTGCCGGATCCGCGACGATTCCGGAGCTGAGTGTCTGCGCGCCCGACTCGAACCCGCCGCCGTCTTCGACCAATGAGTGTTGGCTTTAGGATGACGACGATGGCCAGTCAGACCGACGACATCGACGCGATCGCGCTCCTGGACGAGCCCGTCCGCCGCGCCCTCTACGAGTGGGTCGCCGATCGGCGGCGGCCGGTCGGACGGGACGAAGCCTCCGCCGGCGTAGGCATCTCCCGGGCGCTCGCCGCGTTCCACCTGGATCGTCTGGCGGCGGCCGGTCTGCTGACGACCGAGTTCCGACGGCTGACCGGGCGGACCGGTCCCGGTGCAGGACGCCCGGCGAAGCTCTATGCGCGCGCCGAACGCGAGATCCGAGTCTCCCTGCCGGAGCGTCGGTACGACGTCATCGCCGGACTGATGGCGGTCGCTCTCGAGGACGCATCCGGCGACGTTCCCTCGACCTCGTTGCGTGCCGCCGCTCACGGACTCGGGAAGGAGGTCGGTCGCTCAGCCCGAATCGCGGCGGGACCAAGGCCGTCGCGGGCTCGCCGTCGCGCGGCGCTGGTCGAGTCACTCGCCGGGCGAGGGTACGAACCTCATGAGCAAGAGGGCGAGCTGCGCCTCGGGAACTGCCCGTTCGACGCACTCGTCGACGAGCATCGGGAACTCGTGTGCGGGGTGAACCTGGCCCTCGCCGACGGCCTCATCGACGGGCTGGGCGAAACGCGAGCGACGACCCGGCTCGATCGCCAGCCGGGCCTGTGTTGCGTCGCGATCGACCTCCGGTGACCGCGCGGTGAGCAGCGCCGTTGACGTCGCCGTCATCGGTGGTGGCGCGATGGGCAGCGCGATCGCGGTCCACCTGCTCGAGGATCCGGCATTCGAAGGTCACGTCGCAGTGATCGAGCGCGACCCGACGTTCCGGCGTGCGTCGTCCGCGCTGAGCGCCGCGTCCATCCGGCAACAGTTCTCGACACCCGAGAACATCCGGATGTCCGCCTTCTCCTTCGGATGGCTGCGCGATGCCTTCGACGTCGGCCTCCACGAGGCCGGGTATATGTACCTCGCCTCGGCCGACACCGCCTCCATCCTCGAGCAGAACCACGAGGTCCAGGTCGCCGAGGGCGCCGATGTCCTCTTGCTATCGCCCGGCGAGCTGAGGCGGCGCTTCCCGTGGCTCGCGATCGACGGGATCGCCCTCGCCTCGCTCGGTTGTTCCGGGGAAGGCTGGTTCGACGGCTATGCGCTCGTCCAGGCCCTCCGATCCCGCGCCCGAGAGCTCGGCGCCGAGCTCGTCACGGCCGAGGTCGTCGGGATGGGCGTCGACCGCGATCGCGTGGTGTCGCTCGCGCTGGCGGATGGTTCGAGCCGGGCGTGTGCGACCGTCGTCGACGCGGCTGGGCCGTGGGCAGCCGAGGTGGCCGCGATGGCCGGCGTCGACCTGCCGGTCGAGGCGCGCCGGCGGTCGGTGTTCGTCTTCGATGTCGAGCGCGACGCTCCGCGCGACTGCCCCCTGGTCATCGACACCTCGGGCGCCTGGTTCCGTCCCGAGGGCGGGTCGTTCATCGCGGGCATCGCGCCGGACCCCGAGGATGACCTGCCCGATCTGCCGTTGACTCCGGAGCATGCGCTCTTCGACGCCCGGCTGTGGCCGGCGCTTGCGCACCGGGTCCCGGCGTTCGACGCGATCCGCGTCACGAATGCGTGGGCGGGCTACTACGAACTGAGCACGTTCGACCACAACGCGATCATCGGCCGCCATCCAGAGGTCTCCAACCTCCTGTTCGCGAACGGATTCAGTGGTCATGGGATCCAGCAGGCGCCAGCCGTCGGGCGCGCCATCGCCGAACTGATCGTGCACGAGCGGTTCATGACGCTCGATCTGTCCGTCTTCGGATTCGAGCGGATCGCTGCCGGTCGCCGGGTGATCGAGCGCAACGTCATCGGCTGACTGGGTCACGCACTGCCGCAGGTATGGCAAGCAACCTGTAACCCTCGTGCGCGTCCGGCGCTGAGGCGTCGATGCGTGCCCCGATGAGACCGTTCCCGGACTGTCCAACGAGGAGATGTCATGCAGACCATGAACGAGATCCGCAGCACGGCCACCATCGATGCGCCCGTCGATCGGGTCTGGGCGGCGATCACCACGCCATCCGAGCTCAAGGACTGGTTCTTCGGCGTCGACACCGAGGCCGACTGGCGGGTTGGCGGCACGCTCGTCCACCGCGGCGAGTACGAGGGCAAGCCATACGTCGACAAGGGCGAGATCCTCGTGTTCGAGCCACCGCGGCGGCTGGTCCATACGCACTGGAGCGACGTGTCCGGTCTCCCGGACACCCCCGAGAACTACCAGGAGGTCGCGTGGGACCTCAGCGAGCGCGAGGGTGGCACGCAGCTTGCGATCACGGAGCGGAATCTGCCCTCCGATAGTGCCGCGAAGACCTCCGAGCAGGGCTGGAAGGGCGCACTCCAGAGCCTGAAGGAGCTGCTCGAGCGCTAGTTCGCCAGCTTTCGCGTCCGTCGGGTGCCTGCACGGTCGACGACGTGGGTGGGCGCGCCATGGCCCATCCGAGCCACCGGGCCGATGCTGTAGGCGCATGCCGATGATCGCGCCTGGGACGCCCGCCGCACGCGGACGAGCGGCCGCTGAGTGGGCGGCGCTCCGCGACCGCCTGCGGACCGTGACACCGCAGGCGATCGGTCGCGCCGTCCTCGTCGCCGGCGTGGTGATCGGTGCGACGGCGGTCACGATCGCCACGCTGCCGGCCATCGTCCCGTTCCTGTTCGGCGGGCTGATCGCATACGCCCTCCTGCCGGTCGTCGATGCCTTGGACCGGCTGATGCCGCGCTCCCTGGCGGCGCTCCTGTCGGTCACGGCAGTCGTCGCCGCGGTCGTGGTCATCGGGGTGATCGTCCTTCCGCCGCTCGCCAACGCCTTCGTGCGGCTCGCCGTCGAACTGCCCGCGCCAGAGGACATCGACGCCGCGATCGCTCGACTCCAGGCGCAGGTCGGTTCGATGCCGGAGGGCTCGGCCGCGATCGCAGTGCCCATCCTGACGACGATCTCCACCGCGATCCGAGACGTCGCGGCGGGCGCCTCCGGCGGCCTGGACGACGTCGTCCGATCCGCCCTGCGCGCCTTGCTCGCGACGGCCGCGGCCCTCTTGGGCCTGATCGTCCTGCCCACCTGGATGCTGACCGTGATGGGCGACAAGCATCGGGCCCGGAACGCGGTCGACCGCCGGCTCGCGCCGTGGCTGCGTAACGACCTGTGGGCGGCCGTCGCGATCGTCGACCGAGCGGCCGGCGCGTATCTGCGCGGCTATGTGGTCGTCGCGGCCCTTGTCGGCGCGCTCGTCTACGCGGGATTGCGCGGGTCGCCGGCCGTTGGTGGGCCGACCTTCCAGGAGCCGCTAGCGCTGGCGGCCCTGGCGGGCGCCACGCAGGTCATCCCGGTCATCGGCCCGATCCTGGGACTGTTGCCGGCACTCCTGATCCTCGTCGTCGACGGCGAACGTGCGCTGGTCTATGTCGTGATCTACGTCGTCGCGCGCATCCTCGGGGCAACCGTCCTTGGGGGGCGCCTCATGGAGCGCCGGATCGGTGTCCACCCGGCCATCCTCGTGCCCGGGGTCGTGATGCTCGGTCAGCTCGGGATCCTGTGGCTGCTGCTCTCCGCTCCGATCGTCGGCGCCGTGGCCGACCTCGTCCGGTACGCGCACGGTCGGCTGTCCGAGCCGCCGTTGCCGGCAGGCGTGCTGCCTCGCACCCCGGCTGCGGCCAGGGCCACGGCGGCTGCCCGGTCGAGCACGACCCCGTCGGCGGTCCCATCGACGTATCGGCGGCCGATCGCCCCGGCACCCATCACCCGCGCCTCGGCGTCCGCGTCGACGCGGCCGACCACTTGAGAGACAGGTGATGCGTCATGGCTGACGAGCAGGCGACCGAAGGCGCTGCACCCGAGACCGGCTCCACGACGACCGTCTCATCGGCCCCGCCGCCGGCCACCGCCCTCCAGCTCACCCAGGCCCGCGTCCCGATCGACGAGACTGCGGACGCCCTAGCGACGCCGGACGCGAACGGACGCCTGCCGATCGTCGTCCTGCCGCTCCATGCCCTGCGCATCAGGAACGAGTTCGTCGCGGCCGGAGCGATCGCGCTGGCCGTCAGCCTGTTCATCGAGTTCGACCTCGCGCTGCGAGGCGCCCTGCTCACGCTCGGGGGTGTCCTGATCGTCCTCGGCGTCTTCCAATCGTTCCGTGTACCGGTGCCGGAATCGGCACAAGCGATCCTGCTCAGTCGCGGACGGTTCCAGCGCACGCTGGGACCTGGCAACCACTTCGTCCCGCCGTGGATCATCGTGAGCCACTTCGTGAGCATGCGGGAGACGCCATTCGACGCCCCGGCGATGGAGATCCCGACGCGCGACGACGTCCGCACGAACGTCGACATCCTGATGACATTCAAGATCGTGGCACCGGAGCGTTTCGTCTTCACCATCGCGGCGCCGGACTTCGATCAGGTGTGCCAGGCCACCTGCCAGGAAAGCGTCCGCCTCCTAATCCGCGACAAGGCCTCCGATGAAGTCCTCGACATGGGCGCGGCCGACGCGGAACGGCTGCGCGTCGCGATCAGCGAGGCGTTGGATCGGTATGGCGTCGAGATCGTTCGGGTGGTCCTGACCCACGTCCAGCCCCCGGCCGAGTTCGTCGCGTCCAGGGAAGCCCGCAGGCTGGCCTCGGTCCACCGAGCCGAGGAGGAGGAGCAGCACGCTCTGGAGCTGCTGCGCCAGACGGACCGGGAAGAGTTGGCTCGCCTGATGATCGGCGCTCGTCGTGAAGCGATCGAGCTCGAGGCGGCCAATGAAGTGACCCGCCTCGAGCGGCTCGAGACGCGGATCCGCGAGTACCCGAACGCGATGCAATGGGATGTCGAGTCACGCCGGCTCGACGTTGCCGCGAACCTCGCCGGCAACACCCGGGCGATGGTCCAGGTCGGACCGGCAGCCGATGTCGCGGCGTCGCTCCTGATGCACACCCTGCCCGACGACGGAGCGCAGGCGAAGGCAGCCGGCGCGCCATCCGGCGGCGCCGATCGACCTGCCCGGGCCCC
This sequence comes from uncultured Chloroflexia bacterium, assembly GCA_963831715.1. GTDB lineage: Bacteria > Chloroflexota > Limnocylindria > Limnocylindrales > CSP1-4 > SPCO01. The sequence goes on from CAWHRB010000002.1 coordinate 930,954, forward strand.
GCGACCGAAGGCCTGAGGCCCTACCGCTCCGGGGGAGCGGCCGTCTCGTCCGTCTCGTCCCTGTCCGATGGGGGCCCCGGCGTCTCCGCTGTCGGCTCGGTCGTTGCCGTTGGCTCGTCGAGCGGCTCGTCCTCCGGGCTCGCGCTCGACGCATCGTCACCGTCCGATGGCGCGTCGGTGGGAACTGGCTCGGTCGAGATGTCTTCCGCGACCGGTTCGGTCGGTCCCGGCTCGGTCGGCTCGGGTGTCTCGGGCTCCCCTTGTCGGCGGGACCGCACGAAGAGCACTGCCGCGACGATGAGCGCGATGATCCCCAGCAGGCCGACGATGGCCCCGAGCCCGAGACCGTCATCGGAGACGACGTCCGACGTGGTCGCCACCGGCACGGTGATGTCGCTGAGGGGGTTGCCCTTGGTGATCACCGGGACGCCGGTGCGATTTTCCCAGCGCTGGTCACCGTCGACGATCCCCGCCGCTACGACGTAGCTCGCGGCTTGATCGATATTGGCTGGGTCGAAGGCGACCGAGAACGCGATCGGCACACCGGCGGGAGCGACCTGGACGTCGATCCCCAACGTCGTATCGGTGGCGACGTCGAGCAGGACGGCCGCCGACATCGCCCCCGGGCTGAGCTCGATGTCGGTGCCGCTGATCGAGCCCGTGACAGCGCCCTTCAGGAGGTCGGTGCGATACACGAGCTGGAGGTCGAGGCCGGAGGAAGGAGCACCCTTGGTGATGACGGGCATGCCCTGCCCCGTCGCCCAGATGCGATCCCCATCGATGATGGTCGCCTGGACGGTATAGGTGGTCTGCTGGTCGATCCCAACGGTCCCGTAGGGAACGGCGAATGCGATGGGCACCTGCCCTGGCGAGACCACGGTCTGGCTCGCCACGATCGAGCCGGCGGTGGGCTTGCCGGCGCCCTCGACGATCGCGATCAGGGCGACCGCGTCACCAGTGAGGGCAGCCTGCTCGCGGTAGCTCAGCGTTCCGGTCAGGGTCCCGGGCCCCGGCGCAACGGACGCAGTCGGTGGTGGCGTCGTGGCCGCAGGCGTCTCGCTGGGTGTCGCGGTCGGAGTCGCCGTCGGTGTCGCGGTCGGCGTGGGAGTCGGCGTCGGCGTGGGGGTGGGTGTCGGTGTGGGAGTCGGCGTGGGGGTGGGTGTCGGTGTGGGAGTCGGAGTCGGCGTGGGGGTGGGTGTGGGAGTCGGTGTCGGAGTCGCGGACGGCGTGGGTGTGGCTGTCGGCGTCGGACTGGGCTCCGGGGTCGGCGTCGGTGTTGGGCTCGGCTCCAGCGTCGCGGATGGTTCCACCGACACCGATGGCTCCACCGACACCGATGGCTCCACCGACACAGATGGCTCCACCGACGGGCTGACATCCGGTTCCACAACCGGGATGGTCTCCGGGCGAGCCTCGACGCTGACCTCCAGCGGCGTCGCTGGGGTGCCACCGACGATCGCGGTCACGGCCGAGGTCGTCCCCCAGACGTTCGCCCCATCGACGATCGCCGCTCGAACGGCGTAGGTGGCGTCGGGATCGACGAGGTCGGGCTCGTATCCGAGCTCGAACGGGATGGTCGTGCCTGACCCGATGTCCGTGATCGTGTCGACATCGACGAGGGTCCCCGTGTCCTGCTTGACGAGCGCGGCGATCGCGACGGCGTCACTCGTCAGCACCTGCCGTTCGGCCCGCAGGATGTCGCCGCCGATCGTGGCCGGCTGGTCGCCATCCGGCTCCACGGACACGTCCACGTTCAACGACGGTCCGCCGGTGATGACTGGCACCGGCACGGTCGTGTTCCATTCGGAATCGCCGTCGACGATCGACGCGACGACAGCGTACGAGTGCTTGGGATCGATCCGCTCGTCGTCGTAGAGGACCTCGAAGGCGATCGGCAGCGAGCCGGGCGCGTCGATGCGCTGCTCGCCGATGATCGCGCCCGCCTCGGGTGTCGCCGTCTGGTCGACGATCGTGACCACGGCGACGGCGTCCTCCGAGAGAGGCACGTCGCCTTCCGATGTGATCACGCCGTTGAGGACAGTCGTGGCGGCTGCGACTCGTCCTGCGGGCAACAGCACGATCAGGGCGAGAGCCGTGGCGAGCAGCAGCGAGGCGATCTTGCGGTTCATTCGTCAGTCCTCTCGTAGACGGGTCGAGTCAGCCGGCAGTGGAGTCCCAGGAACGGTGTGCCCGGGGTCTTTCGGGCGTGGTGCCGTCGCGGCCTCGACGGCAGCCGCAAGGTTCGGGTACACGCGGTCGCTCGCGAGCGACACGGCGCCCTCGCTCCGAAGCTCCTCCCGGACCTGTCCGGTGTTGGCGGCCAGGAGCAGCTCGCCTCCGCTCTCGCGCAACTGATCTGCGACCTCGGCGAGCATCCGAGCGGCCGTGATGTCCACGTCGGGAACCGTGCCAAGGTCGAGGATGACCGTGTGCACCCCGTCGGCCGCCGCGGCCGCGCGGATGCTCTCGCGGATCCGGTCGGCATTGGCGAAGTAGAGGGAGCTCTCCGGTCGAAGGAGGGCCACGCCCGGGACCGTGGCATTCGATGCGTTGCGCTCGATGTCGCCGAACTGGTCGTTCGAACCCGGGATGCGTCCGAGGGTCGCGATGTGCGGCCGCGACGACCTCCAGACCAGCAGCACGATCGAGACGATGATCCCGATCATCAGACCGGGCAGCGTATCGAACACCAGCACGCCGATCAGGGCTGCGACCGCGGCGATGAAGTCCGCTCGCGCTGCGGGACCATAGATCCGGCCGAGCCTCGTCGTGGTCGCGCGATAGAAGCCGACCAACGACCGGACATCCACGAGCTCGATGAGCGCCGCGATCACGATGGCGGCGAGCGTGGCCTCGGGCAGCCCCTCGAACAGGCTCGTCAGGAAGAGCAGGGTGACGATGGTCAGGCCGGCAACGACGACCCCACTGACCTGGCTCGTCGCACGTGCACCGACGTTGATGGCGGTCTTCGACAGCGAGCCGTTGACGACCATCCCGCCGCTCAGTCCGGCCCCCAGGTTCGCCGCCCCAAGCCCCACGAGCTCCTGGTCCGGGTCGACGTCGTAGTGGTTCCGAACGGCATACGTCTTGGCGCCGCCCAGTCCCTCGGCGAAGCCCAGGAGGGCGACACCGACCGCCGGCCCGAGGAGCGCCAGATACTGGCTCAGGTCGGCCTTCGGTAACCCGACCGTCGGCAGACCGCTATCGATGGGGCCGACGATGTCGACGCCCAGCTCATCGAGACCGAGGAGCGCGGTCGCGCCGATGCCGAGGGCGACGGCAACGAGAGCCGCCGGGATCCTCGGGGCGACCTCCCGGAGCCCGATGATGAGGGCGAGGGACAGCAACCCGAGGATCGCCGTCGGGATATGCAGCTCGCCCAGGTGGGCGAAGACCCCGGCGAGCTGCTCGAAGAAGTCGCCATCGACACCAGGTTCTCCGATCAGCTTCGGGACCTGCCCGATGATGATCGTCAGGGCCAGGCCGATGATGAACCCCTTGAGCACGGGTTCGGAGATGAACGAGGCGATGAACCCGAGCTTGCTCAGCCCGGCGATGAGCGCGATCGCGCCCACCGTCAGGGCGAGGACCGCGGTCAGGACGACGAAGTCACTACCGTCCGGGCTGGCGATCCCCCCGACGATCGCCGCGGACAGCGCGGCGGTCGCCGCCATCGGGCCGACGACGAGGTGGCGCGAGCTGCCGAAGATCGCGTAGAGGACGAGGGCGGCGGGGGCCGCGTACAACCCGACCACCGGGGGGACGCCGGCGATCGTCGCGTACGCGAGGGCCTCCGGGATGAGCACCGCCCAGACGGTCAGACCGGCGATCACGTCCTTGCTCAGCCACGTGGCGCGCGTTTCCGGCGGGATGCCCGCGAAGAGCTTCATCCGTCGGACCCGGCGGCCGGCTCGCGGAAGGCATCCACCGCGTCGCGCAGATCACGGAACACCCGAAGGTGCTGGGTGGCCTCCGGTCCCGCTCGATCGAGCACCTCGCGGACCCCGACGTGGACGTTGGCCAACCACAGCTCGGTGCCGTCCTCACGCATCCGTGCCGCGAGTCGGCCGAGGACCTCCAGGCTCTCGATGTCGAGATCGGACGTCGCTTCCAGGTCGACCACCATGACGCGGACCGGATCGGCCCCGACCGACGCAGCGCGGACTTGGTCGCGCACGAGGCCGGCGTTGAGGAACAGCAAGGGCGCCTCGAGCCGAACGACGCGGAGGCCGGGGATGTCGTCGATGCCCTCGATGGGCGCCACCTGCCACCCGCCGCCCGGGGTCGGGTGCAACACGTTGGTCGACGGTCGGGCAAGCCTGGTCAGCAGTGACAGGAGCGACAGGATCACGGCGGTGAGGAGACCGGCAAGGATGCCGAGCAACAATGTCCCGACGAGCGCGATGAGCGCGATCGCGAAGCTGTCGCGTCGGAGGCCGCGGATCCGCCCCAGTTCGCCGATACGAACAAAGCCGATCGTGGCGCTGACAACGATGGCGCCCAGCACCGCCTGGGGGAGGTCGCGGAACAGCGGCAGCAGCGCCACCATCGTGAACACCGTGAGCCCTGCGACCACGAGCGACGAGAGCGCCGTCCGGGCACCCGCCCGGTCGTTGGCAGCACTCTGGCTCGAGCCGCCGCCGACGACGAAGCCCTGGAACAGGCCGGCGAGCAGATTCGCGCCACCGCTCGCCACGAACTCCTGGTCCGGGCGGATCTCGTACCGGTGGTCGTCAGCGAACTGTTGGGCCACGGTCAGGCTCTCGGCCGATGCGAGCATCGCGATGGCGATCGCGCCCGGCACCAGCACGAGCAGCTCCTCGGTGGTCACGGCAGGGATCGCCGGCAGCGGCAGCCCGCCGGTCACCTCGCCGACGACCCCCACGCCACGGGCCGCGAGGCCGAAGACCGCAACGGCGACGATGCCCCCGACGACGACGATGAGGGCCATCGGCAGGGCCGGCGAGATCCTCCGCGCGATGAGCAGGGCCGCGAGGGCGATCACCCCCACCACGACCGTCGCCTCGTTGAACTGTGCGAGCTCACCGGCGAGCTGACCGACCTGCTCGATGAACGTCCCGGAGGTCCCGGGCACGCCCAGGATCTTCGTGAGCTGGCCGACGATGATCGTCAGCCCCAGGCCGGCCATGAAGCCGATCCGCACGCCATAGGGGATGAAGCGCGCCACGAACCCGATCTTGGCCAGACCGGCGATGGCGAAGACCACTCCCAGGACGATGGCCAACGCCGCCGACAGCGACCCGTATCGGGCCGCCTCTCCGGCGGCGATCGCCGCGACCAACGACGCCGAGACGGCCGCGGTCGAGGAAGTCGGGCTGACCAGCAGCTGCTTCGACGTCCCGAGCAGGGCGTAGCCGAAGAGACCCGCGGCGGCCGCAGCCAGCCCGGCCTGCGGTGGCAGACGGGCGATCTCGGCATACGCGATCGACTGGGGCACGACCAGCGCCCACGCCGTCACGCCGGCGACGATGTCCGCCCGGAGCCAGCTCGACTCGTACCGAGGCAGCCAATCGAGGATCGGCCACCAACGTTTGAGCCCGCCCTCGGCCAGGCCGTCAGCGCTCACGTCACGGGTCGGCGACGACCATCAACGGCGGGCGTCCGCTCCCGCGTCGAAGACGAAGCCGCGGATGTCCCCGCCGCCCTCGGCGACCTCGCCGAGGGCCCACAGGAAGTCGAGGTATTCCCGATCGAGTCGTGGTACCTCCGAGGAGACGCGCAGGCCGCTCCGCAAGGCGACCGCCGACGCGAGCATGCCCCCGATCAGGTCCTCCACCGCGTCCTGGACCGTTGCTCCGTGGCCGACGCCCCAGCCATCGAGCGTGACGCGGACCAGGCTCCCCGAGACGCTCGTCCGCAGGAGCCGAGGCCGAGCCATGCACCCGCGCTGCGATCATCCGCTGGCTACTGGCGGGCCATCGCGAGTCGATACCGCTCGTCCGGCGAGATCATGTGGTCGGCGTCCTTGGCGTCCTCCTCGAGGTCGATCTGGACCCAGCGCACACGACCGTTGAAGGTCGTCTTGCCCTCGACCAGGTCGTCCGTGACGGGTGTCGCCGAGTCGGTGCCGACGTCGGTGGTCTCGTCGGCCGAGAACGCCATCGGCACGGTCGCTTCTACTCGACCCTCACCGACCTTCGAGCCGTCGACGTACAGGCTGGCGGAGCCGCCCTTGCCGACGCCCCCGCCGTCATACCCGAACTCGACGCGCAGCTGGTGTTCGCCGGATGGCACGACCTCGTCGCCGTAGACCTTGAAGCGCTGGATCCCGAACAGGTTGTAGCAGTAGGCCGGGCGCCCCTCGTGCATGTAGAGGGTCCAGCCACCGAACGCGCCCCCTTGCGCGATGACGCAACCCTGGCCACCGCGCTTCTGGAACGACGACCTCGGCCGTGATGGCGTGGGACTTGTTCTTGATGACGACGACCGAGTTCTCGGACAGCCTGCCCATCCCACCGAACAGCACCTGCGTGTTGCCACGGATCAGCTGCGGTCGGCCGGCCAGATCCGGATTGAATCGCTCGAACCGCCGATCGTCGAGCGGCAGGACGTTGTACTTCGTCGCCTCGATCAGGAACAGGCGCTGGAGCTGTGCCAGCTTCTTCGGGCTGCTGGCTCGCGATGTTCCGTGACTGCGTCCAGTCGTCGGGGCCGTACAGCTCCCATACGTCGTCGTCGAGGGCCGGGACCGCCGTGGCGGCCCACGGGATGGAGTGTCGGGTCACCGCCGTCCAGCCCTCGTGATAGATGCCCCGGTTGACGAACATCTCGAAGTACTGGGTCGTGTGCCGATCGTCGGCCTTGCCGTCGTCGAACGAGTACCCCATCGAGACGCCCTCGATGGGCGTCTGCTGGATGCCGTTGACGAAGGCCGGCGCCGGCAGCCCCGCAGCCTCGAGGATGGTCGGGGCGACGTCGATGACGTGGTGGAACTGGTTCCGGACCTCGCCCTTCGCCTTGATCCGGTTCGGCCAGTGCACGACCATCCCATTCCGGGTGCCGCCCCAGTGACTGGCGATCTGCTTCGTCCACTGGTAGGGCGTATCCATCGCATGGGCCCAGCCCACCGCGTAGTGGTTGTACGCCGTCGGCGTGCCGAATTCGGCGATCTTGGAAACCATGAATTCGGTGGTTTCTACGCCGAAGGCGCCGTTGAGCGTGACCAGCTCGTTGAAGCAGCCGTTCGGCGTGCCCTCGGCCGATGCTCCGTTGTCACCGACGATGTAGAAGATCAGCGTGTCGTCGAGGATCTCGAGGTCCTTCAGCGAATCCACGAGCCGACCGACGTGGTGGTCCGTGTGCTCGAGGAAACCGGCGTAGACCTCCATCTGGCGAGCGAGCACCGGCCTGAGGTCGGCGGGCATGTCCTCCCAACCCGGGATCTCGGGTGCGCGCTCGGTCAACTCCGCCTCGGGCGGGATGACGCCGAGCTCCTTCTGTCGAGCGAACGTCCGCTTGCGCTGCTCGTCCCAGCCGTCGTCGAACATGCCCTTGTACTTGTCGGACCACTCCGGTGGGACGTGGTGCGGTGCGTGTGTCGCGCCCGGGGCGAAGTAGACGAAGAACGGCTTGTCGGACATGAGCGCCTTCTGCTGGCGGATCCAGTCGATCGCCCGATCGGTCATGTCCTCCGTGAAGTGATAGCCCTCCTCGGCAGTCTTGTCGGGCTCGATCGGGACCGTGTCCTGATAGATCGCCGGGGCGTATTGGTTCGTCTCGCCGCCGATGAAGCCGTAGAAATGCTCGAAGCCGCTACCGGTGGGCCAGGCGTCGAACGGTCCCATCGGGCTGGTCTCCCAGACCGGGACCTCGTGGCATTTCCCGAACTGCGCGGTCGAGTAGCCGTTGAGCTTCAGGACCTCTGCGACCGGTGCCTTGTCTTTCGGTCGGATCGAGTTGTAGCCCGGAGCGGATGTGGCGATCTCGGTGATGCCGCCCATCCCGACTGAGTGGTGGTTGCGGCCGTTGAGCAGGGCGGCTCGCGTGGGCGAACAGAGGGCGGTCGTGTGGAATCGTGTGTAGCGCAGGCCCTCGCCGGCAAGGCGCTCCAGTGTCGGCGTGTTGCACGGACCACCGAAGACGCTCGACGACCCGAACCCGGCGTCGTCGATGAGGATGATCAGGACGTTCGGCGCCTTCTCGGGCGGCCGGATCGGCGTGATCGGCGGGAACTTGGTGTCCGGGTCCTTGGCGTCGTAGGTCGTGACGCCGACCCATCGCGGGTCGGGGATCGGCAGATGCGTTCGATCCCGCGTGTCGTTGTCGCCCATGCGTGGCTTCCTCCGATGCCGCAGGGATCGGCCTCAGGGCGACCAGCGGCGTCTTGGCGGTCCGTGAAAGTCTCACTGTCAATGTGACCGTCCGGTCGGCGGCCGCAAATGGCGCAGGCACGCGTACACGCGTGGTGCCACCGCGTATGTCGGTCGTGCGTCGGTGCGAGCTACTTCAAGCGATGCCTTCTCGTGGTGACGGCACGCTGGACGACGAGAGTCGAGCACCCGGCAACGCCGTCGCATGGCGCACGCCAGCCATGCCGTCGAGCAGCCCGACGGCGTCACCGGCGCTGGTCCCCGGCGACATAGGCGTGCAGGTCGAGCATCAGGCCCCGGTCAGGCGGGGAGCCATCCGGTCAGCGGGACACCCGCATGCCTATTCCCGGGCCAGCATCGCTGCGGCCTCCTTCTCGAGGTCGACGTACTGGTCGTCGCCGACGTTGACCTCGACCTGGTGGATGGTGCCGCCGGTGAAGCGGTACGGGGACGTGTACTCGGCGCTGACGGCGTCCCCGAGTCGCGGCCGATGCACAGACCGTCGCCGCACAGCGTGAAGTACCGATCTGCGTCCGCATCGGCCCGCTGGCCACGACGTCCTCGTTGACGTACAGCTTCGTCGTCCCGTGGGCCTCGTGGTACTGGCCCATCGACTCCTTGGTGAACTCCATGCCCAGCACGTACTTGCCGGGCTGCGAGCGCCTCGGAGACGAATTGCTGCTCTGGCGGGACGCCCAGGAAGTTGTAGACGTACCAGAGCTTCTGGTCCTTCAGGAACAAGCGCGTGACCACCGAACCGCGAGCCGTGGGCGAAGATCACGCCGCTCGCCTCCGGCGTGGCGATCGTCACGTCGGCCAGGATCCGGAACGACCGGCTGCGCGTGTTGACGGCCACCGACTCGGGCACGTCGGCCGTGTCCGGGTAGTAGACGAAGGTGGAGCGCGGCGGCTCGGGCTGCGGCCGCGGATCGTTGATGATCTCGAACGGGAAGCGGTCGTCGAGCGGCAGGACGTTGTACTTGTCGGCTTCCTCGAACCAGGCCGTCGATCAGCTGCTTGAGCTTCTCGGGCTCCTGCGCGGCGAGATCGTGCGCCTCGGCACCGATCGACATCGGTGTGGAAGAGCTGCCACACGTCCTTGTCGAAGTTGCCCGAGGCCGGAGGTCGGCCCGTGGACGGTGACGGCCTTCCAGCCCTTCTCCCAGATGCCGCGCGTGCCGAGCATCGCGTAGTACTGGCGCTCCTTCGGCGTCGGCGCGTCGGCGCTCGTCGAACGAGTACTTCATCGAGTTGCCGGGCAGCGGCACCTGCTCGTGGCCGTTCAGCGTCTTGGGGAACTCCAGGCCGACGCACTCGAGGATCGTCGGCACGACGTCGATCGAGTGGTGGTACTGGTGGCGGACCTCGCCCTTGGCCTTGATGCCCTTCGGCCAGTGGATGACCATCGGGTCGCTGATGCCACCCTGGTAGCTGTAGCGCTTGAACATCCGGAACGGCGTCGAGAACGCCATCGCCCAGCCGGTCGGGTAGTGGTTGTAGGTGTCCGGGCTGCCCAGATCGTCGAGGTGCTTGAGGTTCTCCGACATCTCGTCCGGCCAGCCGTTGAAGAACTTGTTCTCGTTGACCGAGCCGTTCGGCGTCCCTTCGCCGGATGCGCCGTTGTCGGCGCAGTAGAAGATCAGCGTGTTGTCGAGCTGTCCGGTCTCCTCGAGGTAGTCGATGATCCGGCCGACCTGCGCGTCGGTGTACTCGCGAGAAGCCCGCGTAGACCTCGGCCATGCGCGACTGAAGAGCGCCTTCTCGTCGGCCGACAGCGAGTCCCACGGACGGACGTCGTCAGCCGGGTGAGTGGGTCCCCTCCGGCATCGGGTTCATCGGCGTCAGCTCGGTGCCCTCGGGCAGGATGCCCTTCTCGATCATGCGCGGCAGGACCCACTCGCGGTAGGCCTCGTAGCCGTCGTCGAACTTGCCCTTGTACTTGTCGATGTACTCCTGCGGCGCATGGTGCGGCGCATGGTTGGCGCCCGGGCAGAACCACTGCAGCCACGGCCGCGACGGCGCGCTCGCCTTGACGTCGCGGATCATCTGGATGGCCTGATCGGCCAGGTCCTTCGAGAGGTGGTAGCCCTCCTCCGGCGAATAGGGCTGGTCGATGTAGTGGTTGTCGTTGACGAGATCCGGATACCAGTTGTTGGTCTCGCCGCCGAGGAAGCCGTAGAAGCGGTCCCAGCCCTGGTGGAGCGGCCACGTCTCCTTGGTCCCGCCCGGCGGCCAGGTCGTCGACCGGCACGTTGTGGTTCTTGCCCAGCCAGAAGGTGCTCTAGCCGGCCTGGCGCATGACCTCGGCCATCGTCCCGCACTCGGGCGGGATATGGGCGCTCGCGCCCGGGTAGCCGATCGAGCCCTCGGTGATGCACGCCATGCCGTTCTGGTGGTGGTTGCGACCGGTCAGGAACGTCGAGCGCGTCGGCGAGCACAGGGCGGTCGTGTGCCACTGGCTGTACATCAGCCCGTTGTCGGCGAGCTTCTGGAGGGTGGGCATGTTGATCCGACCGCCGAACGGCGACCAGGCCGCCAGACCCGTGTCGTCGTAGAGGACGATCAGGACGTTCGGCGCGCCCTCCGGCGGCCTTCGGCGGGATGAACGGATCCCAGTCCGGGGTCGAGTCGCGGACGTCGAGCTTGATCGTGCCCTTGAACGGTGTCGCCATGGGTCAGCCTCCTGCGTCGTGATGGTGTGGTTAGCGATCCCGGTCGTCATGAACTGAGTACGGCCGCGCCGTCCGGGTCCTGTGGCAGCGGTTCCTCCCAGCGCAGGCGTCGCGCGAGGACGCGGAACGGGAACCCGACCGCGAAGGCGATGAGCGTCGCCGGCCAGATCGACAGCCCGAGCCCCGCGTCCGCGATGATGTAGACGACGCTGGTCAGGACCGCCGTCCCGACGAACCATTCGCCGCGGACGAAGTGCTGCGGCGTCACCCCCGACGTGATGTCGATCAGGAAGCGGCCGGCCGTCGGGCCGACGACACCGATGAGGATGCACGCCAGGTACGGCAGCTCTGCCTCGAGCGCCTTGTTGGCCCCGACCGCCGCGTACCACGGCAGCGAGAACGCCGACATGAAGTCGAACAGCCGGGCGCGTCGCGCGCCTCGTCGAGCTGACCGGAGATCCGCAGCGCCAGGAAGCCGGCGACGGCGCACAGGATCAGGTACCAGCGGGTTGGTCAGCGCCGACGGGATGTCGTTGAGCAGGACGTCGCGACTCACGCCGCCGCCGATCCCGCCGAAGATCGCGATCAGCAGGATGCCGACGACCGTGTACTTGCGGTAGTGCGACGGCTGGCGCGCCAGGAGCGCGCCGTTGAACGCATTCGTCGTCGCGGCGATCAGGTCGATGATCGTGAAGTCGCCGAGGTTGAAGTCCGAAGAACGCGCTCAGGTCCATCGCCGTCGAAGTCCGATGCGCTCGTCATGCCGCGTCGATCCGGCCGGGCGCGGGCGTCACGGCGGCCGGCGACGGCGGCGTCGCCGGCCGATGTCCTGCTCGCGGTACTCCGCCAGCAACCGATGCTCTTCGTCCTGGCGCGGGAACTTGAAGAAGACGAGCGCGGCGCCCAGGAGGACGGCGATGATGCCGGCCAGGTAGGCCCACTGGTCGCCGGCCAGGAACGACTCCTTCGCGGCCGCGATGATCTGCGGCGCTGTACTGCGGGTACTGCGCGGCGATGTCGGCCGCGCCCGCGTACGACATCGTCAGCTGGTTCTGCACGCTGGTCGTGAGATCGGGGTTCGGCGGAGCGCCGGCCAGGGCCGCGGCGGCGGCAGCCGCGTAGCCGGCCGTCAGCAGCGCCCCGAAGATCGACTGCATGATCGCGCCGCCCAGGTCGCGCTGGAGGTCGGCGGTGCCCGATGCCATCCCGGCACGCGTGACCGGCACCGAGCCGGTCAGCGACCGCGAGGCGGGCGTGCCGGCGAAGCCGACGCCGATGCCGACGAGGGCGTAGCCGAGAGCGACGACGAGGTAGCTGCTGCCCTCGCCCCACAGCAGCAGCATCGTCAGGAAGCCGCCGAAGCACGAACACGTAGCCGAGCAGGAGCGTGAAGCGCGCGCCCCGCGGCCTCGACGATGCACCGCCGACCGGGGCGCCACGATGACCATCGCCATCGCGGCCGGGATGATCGCCGGTGCCGGCCTCGAGCGTCGAGTACTCGAGCACGTTCTGGAGGTACTGCTGGCCGATGAACATCGCGCCCATCAGCGATCCGAAGACGATGATGCCGGCCAGGGCGGCGACCCAGAACGTCGGCCGGGCGGCGATGTCGAGGTCGTAGAGGGGATCCTTCGTCCGACGCTGGCGGATGACGAAGGCGACGGTCGCCGCGATGCAGATGACCGCCAGGCCGATCACCAGCGCCCCCATGTTCGGGACGGGTGCGAAGTTGATCGCCAGGATGAGCGTCCCGACCAGGACCGCGGACAGGATGCCGCCGAGGTTGTCGACCGGATCGGTCGTCTCGTTCACGTGCGCCGGCACGAACCGCCACGCCATGAACGAGGGCGACGACCGCGAGCGGCAGCGTGACCAGGAAGACCGATCCCCAGTCGAACCGCTCGAGCAGGAAGCCGGACACGAGCGGACCGAGGGCCGCGATCGCGCCGCCGAGGGCCGACCACAGGGCGATCGACTGCGTTCGCCCCGGCCCTGGCGCCCAGAGCGCCGTGATCAGGGCCAGGGTCGTCGGGTAGGCCATGCCGGCGGAGATGCCGCCGACGATGCGCGCGACGATCAGGACCTCGATGGTCGGCGCGAACGCCGCCACCAGGCAGGCCGGGATCGACAGCCCGACACCGAGCAGGAGCAGCATCTTGCGACCGTAGCGGTCGCCGATCGCCCCGAGCCAGAGGACCGAGGCGGCGAGGCCGAGCGAGTAGCCGACCGCGACGAGGTCGAGCGAGGTCTGCGATGCCGTCGAAGGCCAGCGCCGATCGATGGCAACGCGACGTTGGCGACCGAGAGGTTGAGGTTCGCGACCGCCGCGACGATGATCAGCGACGCGAGGATCAGGCCTCCGCCCGATGGGTTGCCGACATCGTTCGGGGTGTTCCCCGCGGCTTGCGCCTCGGGTGTGGGCCGCTGGGAAGCGTCCGCGCTCATCGGAGTCGCCAGTGGCGATCAGGCGTTGGACTGGCTGCCCGCCCAGAGTGCGAACAGGCGCAGGAAGTGGCCCATGCCGGCGACGAGGAGTGCCAGGAAGATCGGCCCGCCGATCGCCGAGAGTGACAGACCGAGTGCCTGGAGGAAGTCGAACGCCGGGCTCGACGCCAGGTCGATGAACCAGAGCACGCCGGACACGATGGCGTAGATCACGGTGAACCAGCCGATGTAGACGAAGAACGTCGCGACGTTCGCGAGTGTCCGGGCTTCCGCGCGGATGTCCATGGCCCTCACTCCTTGCAGCGCCGGGTAGCACACGCATCGCCCCAGTCGTGTCCCGATGGTGACGGCGCGGTTCGGCCGAGAGGGATGGCGCCGACAGGTCGGCTGATGGGGGCAGGCCAGCATCTTTTGGCGGGCGCACGCGCGACCGCACGGTGCGCGCCGCGTCAGCGGCGTCAGCCGCGCGGACGGACGATGCAGCGAAAGCCGATGTGCGTGGTCGAGGTCTCGACGGTCTGCGCCTGCCGGGCAGCCGGCCGGTAGCGGAGGCAGTAGTTCGGAGCGCACAGGTGGGAGCCGCCCTTGACCACGCGGCGCGGGAAGTTCTCGCCGGGGCGGCCCGTGTCATATGACAGATCTGGCGATGTCACGCGAGGGTTGCTCGCCGGTCCGCAGCAGGCGTGGCGCGGCTCTTCGTCGTGATGCGGCGTGTAGAAGTCGGTCGTCCACTCCCAGACATTGCCCGCCATGTCGTGGAGGCCGTAACCGTTCGCCGGGAACGTGCCGACCGGCGATGTTCCCTCGTAGCGATCCTCCAGCGTGTTCTGCCACGGGAATTCGCCCTGCCACGTGTTGGCCATCATCCGGCCACGGGGCTTGAACTCGTCGCCCCAGGTGAAGACCTTGCCCTCGAGTCCGCCGCGCGCCGCGTACTCCCACTCGGCCTCGGTCGGCAGACTCTTGCCGGCCCACGTCGCGTATGCCTCGACGTCCTCCCATGCGACGTGGGTGACCGGATGGCGATCGCGCCCGTTCAGCGTGCTGCCCGGTCCTTCCGGATGGCGCCAGTCCGCGCCCGGCACGTATCGCCACCAATTCCGATAGTCGTCGAGCGGCACCGGCCCTCGCGTGCGCTGGAAGACGAGTGAGCCGGGGATGAGCATCGCTGGATCGGCGTCCGGGTAGTCCGCGGGATCGAGCGGCCGCTCCGCCAGCGTCACATAGCCTGTGGCCTTCACGAAGCGGCGGAACTCGGCGACCGTGACCTGGTGGACGTCGATCCAGAACCCGTCGACCGCGGCCTCGTGGACGGGCCGCTCCTCCGGGTAGTGATCCTCGGAACCCATGAGGAACGAGCCGCCGGGGATCCACGCCATGTCCTTGGCGGGCGGCTGACCGGGTTCCTCGACGAGGGCTTCAGCGGTCACGCCGGTGCGTCTCCCATAGGTCGTTGAGGACACGCGGCCGAAGTTCGTCCTTTCGGACGAAGGCCGCGGCGGAGCAATGCGCGGGACTCCTGCCGTCGAGGCCGTCTCCGGTCGATGACGTCAGCACGACCACCGTGTCCGGGAGTTGATCGACGATCGCCCGGCTCGCGTCACAGCCGTCGATGCCAGGCAGATGGACATCCATCAGGACGAGGTCCGGGGCGAGGAGTGTCGCTGCGCTGATGGCAGCCTCCCCAGTGCACGCGATCCCGACCTCCTCGAAACCGTCGGTGGCCTCGGTGAGGGCGTGCACGGCCTGCCGGAACGACTCGTGATCATCGACGGTGAGGACCCTGACCACCATCTGACCCTCGCGCGGGGCTGTGGATAGCACGCTGAACCGGCCGCTGTGTACCGGCGACGTACAGCGGGACCCTGTCATGCCCGCAGCTCGGATCGCGGTCCCTCGCTCGGAGCCTGACCGGCTGTCGAACCGCCAGCAATGGGGCCGACGCGACTGCCCGATGGGGGCCGTCACTCGCGAGGTGGCGCCTCGCTGGCTTCGGCCGCCCCGGTCGCCGAGTCGGGTGCCGACGTGACGAGCCATGTCTCGGCGGCGCCGACCGCTCGACGCGTCGACTCGCCGATGATCGGCGTCACGCCCTCGAGCCACACGTCGCCGCCGAGATCGAGCTTCCCGCTGCGCACGAGCTGGACCCGGACCTGCTCGTCGACGCCGCTCAGATAGAGCCGTCCACCAACCGACGCGAGACGACCGGCATAGCGGTCGACGATCTGGATGAACGTCGCGCCGACCTTGGTGCGGCCGCGGATGCGGAGGATCACGACCGGTCGAACCGAGCCCTCCGGAGCGGGAAGCAGCCTCGCGACGGTCTGAGCGCCCGCGTAGAACATGCTGCCGTGGATGTCCAGGACCGTCGGTCGCTCGGAGGCGAGCCTGGGGTCGGGCGTGCGCTCCTCGATCCGACCGTCCGGCAGCTCGACGAGCTGCGTCACCGACACGTCCATCGAGGCCTGGTTCAGGTAGAGCAACGTCGAGAGGAGCACGCCGATCCCCACGGCAGCCTGGATCGGCAGGAACAGGGTCGTGACAAAGGTCGAGACGATGGCGATGCGCGACACGAGGCCCGTCCGCCAGATCGCCGACGCCTCGTCGACTTTGATCGTGTTCACGCCCGCGACGATCAGCAGGCCGGCGAGGGCCGGCATCGGCACGGCTTCGACGACCGGCGAGAAGACCAGCAGGATGAGGAGCATGAAGACGCCCGACAGGACCGTTGCCCAGCGGCTCCGCGCTCCGCTGCTGACACTCAAGGCTGTCTGACCGACCGAGGCACCGACCGGGATGCCCTGGATCCCACCGGATGCCAGGTTCGCGACGCCCTGGGCGACGAAATCGCGCGATGGTCTGGTGGGCCGGCCGCCGCTCGGCGGGAAGCTCTCGGCCACTCCGGCGCCCTGGACCAGGATGACCGCGGCGACCGCCAATGCGCCGGAGATGAGCGGAAGCGACAGCAGGTCCAGAGACGGCATCACCGGGAGCGGCAGTCCCGACGGGATGTCACCGACGTCCGCCACGGTCTCGACTCCGTCGAGTCCGAGGGCGACGACCGCGAGTGATGGGATGCCGATCGCGATCAGCGGTGCGATGCGCCGCAACGGGCCGCGGATCGGCGCGACTGCGACGGCGATCGCGACGATGCCCACCAGCAGGGAAACGGGATCGATGCTGGCCGGGTGGGTCAGGACGTCGATCGCCTTGGGCACCGCGCCCGCTCCTTCGGGGGTGGTGCCCGTGATCGAGCCGAGCTGGCCGAGGATCATCAACAAGGCGACGCCCGTGAGGAACCCGACCATCACCGAATGGGAGACGAACCGGGTCAGCCGTCCCAGGCGCAGCAGGCCGGCCGCGACCTGCAGTGCGCCCGCGATCAGCACGAGGAGGAACAGGGCGTTCGCCCGGTCGGCCTGGGCGAACCCATCGACCGCTGCCCCACCTGACAGTGCCGCAGCGCTGGTGCTCGTCACCACGATCAGTGGGGACGCCACCAATAGCCCACCGGCGATCGGGCCGATCGCGCTCGCGTACAGCCCGTGGATCGGGTTCACCCCGGCGAGGACGGCAGCGGCCATCCCGTCGGGCACGCTCCCGATGGCCCCGACGAGCCCCGCGATCCCGTCGTCGCGGAGCGTCGCCCGGCGGGGTCCCGCGCCGCTGTGCAGCGCGGATGACCTGTCGCAGCCCGGACGTCCCTACCGCTGGCCCGCTCTCGCCCTGATCGATAGGAGGTCTCGACACGCCATCAAAGCCTAGGGAGACGTCCCTGAGGGGAACACCGGGTCGACACGCTCGGGACGATGTGCCCGCCCTACAAGAGGTGCCGGACACCACCGGAAATCGTGGGTCCGGACGTACCATGCGCAGGAACGAACGGGTTCCGCCGAGTGCGTGAGAGGACGACGTGTCGCGAGAGACGGGAACGGATGCCCCGGAGTCGGGCTCCGGCGCCGAGTCACCCCGCGAATCTCCGCCACTCCGGCGGACGAAGATCCATGCGCCGCGACGTCACCGGGACACGATCCACCGGACCCGGCTGACCGATGCCCTATGCGCAGCGCGACCGTCCTCGGTGCTCGTGGTCGCTCCGGCAGGTTTCGGCAAGACCTCACTCCTGGCCGATTGGGCCGAGATCGATGGACGTCGGTTCGCGTGGGTCTCGCTTGGACCGGCGGACAACGACCGCATGGTGCTGTGGGCCTACATCGCCGCGGCGCTGACTGCGGTCGGGGGGACGACGTGGACGGTCGACCAGCTCTCGTCGATCGCCCGAGAGCCGGATCCGGTCGCGGTCGTCCTCGCCCACCTGACGTCTGACCAGGAGATCGTCCTGGTTCTCGACGATTACCACTCGATCGAGAATGCGGCGTGCCATGACTCCGTCCTGCGCCTCATCGAGCTCGCCCCAGCCAACCTGCAGGTCGCGATCTCGTCGCGGACGGCAGTGCCACTTCCGCTTGCACGCCACCGCGCGAGTGGAACGATGGTCGAGCTGGGTGCGAGCGATCTCCGGTTCACGACCGATGAGAGCGATGCCTTCCTGAATGGCTCGCTGGGCCTCGGGCTCGACACCGGTTCGGTCGATCACGCTCACCGAACGGACCGAAGGTTGGCCGGCCGGGCTGTACCTCGCCTACCTGTCGCTTCGCAGAGCGAAGGACCGGAACGCGTTCATCGAGAGCTTCGGCGCGAGGGACCGGCTCGTCGGGGAGTACCTGATCGAGCAGGTCCTGACAGCGCTCGGACCGGCCGAGCGCGAGTTCATGCTGGTCACCTCGATCGTCGATGAGGTGAACGGCTCGCTTGCTGACGCTCTGACCGGCGCTGAAGGCTCAGCCGCCCGATTGGTCGAGCTCGAACGCGGGAACGTCTTCATCACCCGACTCGATGACCGCCGCGAGTGGTTCCGCTATCACCATCTCCTGCTCGAGCTCCTCCGCCTGGAGCTTGCGAAGACGACGCCGGAACGGCACCACGACCTCCATATCCGGGCGGCGACCTGGTTCGAGGAGGCGGGCGACGCCGATCGGGCCATCCAGCACGCCATCGACGGCGACGACGCCGAACGTTCCGCCCGTTTGATCAGCGCGTCCTATCTCCAGGCGCTCGAGTGGGGACGCATCGAGTCCGTCATGGCCTGGCTCGACCGCATCGGCGACGACCGCATCAAGGCCGATGCGCGGCTGTCGATCGTGAAGGCGTGGGTCATGCACTTCATCGGTCTTCACGCCGAGGGGGTGGCCGCGCTCGGCGACGCGATGGCGTCGTCGTACGTGGGTGTCCTGCCCGATGGCGCGAGTTCGATCGAAGCCAGTGCCGCGCTCATGGGGGCCGCCTTTCCTGGCGGCGACGTGGGAGCGATGCTCGCGAATGCGCGCCGGGCATTCGAGCTCGAATCGAGGCCCCCATCACCGTGGAGGACGACGGTCCACGTGCTGCTCGGGTTCGCGCTCGTCCGCGATGGATCCTTCGCAGAGGCCGAGCGGTATCTCGAGCTCGGCTCGGAGCTCGCGACCCGATCGGACTCGTGGATGGACGCCGTCGGAGCGAGATCGCTGCGGGGCCGCATCGCGATGGAGGCCGGAGACCCGACGTCGGCCGAACGCTTCGCGCGGGAGGCGGTCGACCTTGCCGATGCCCACGGCGTCTCGCCCACCGCATCGGGCGCCTTCGCCCGTGTCGTCCTCGGAGGGCTCCTGACCGAGCTGGGCAGAGGTCGCCGAGGGCGCTGCTCTCCTCGAGGCGACGATGCCCGCCATCCGGACCTTCCGCGAGCCATTCGCCTTGGCCGACGCTCTCCTCGAACTCACCCGGGCCCGGCGTAGCCTCGGCCGACGGGAGGAGGCGGTGCGATCGTTCGAGGAGGCCGATGCGATCATCGATGGCATGACCGACCCGGGCTACCTGGCGATCATCCGGCGCGGCATCGCCCGGGATCTCTTCGGGGCCTCGCAAGCCCTCGGCGAGCCGCTGTCCTCCCGTGAGCTGGATGTCCTGCGCCTCCTGGCCAAAGGTCTCTCCAAGCGTGAGGTAGCCGCGCAGCTGTTCGTGTCGTACAACACGGTCCATTCCCACGTTCGGGCCATCTACCGAAAGCTGGGCGTCACGTCGCGCGCGGATGCCGTGGACCTGGCGCGGAAGCAGACCCTGCTGGATTGAGCTGCGAAACGTCGCGTGTCGGCAGCGAGGAATCACCCGGGTGAAAACCGCATCGAAGGGGTGACGCAACAGACGGCACGCCCCACACTGTCTGGTAGAGGACATAACGAGCCGATCGAGATCGGCATGGGGGTTTTGGGACGCGACCCGTTACACGTCGCGGGGCGCCGGTGCCTTGGAGGCAGGGCCGGACGACATGCTCACCGACCAACCAGTCCAGACGCGCGCGCGGCGCTTGCTGCTGTCCGGTCAAGCCGTCTCGCGGCGGCATCGGACGGCCGCTCGCTGGATCCTTGCCGCGTGCCTGGCATTCGTCGCTGTGGCCGCGATGTTCCTCGTCGCGCCCGAGTGGTTGACCGCGGGGCGACCGCCGCTCATCGCCTTGGTCTTCGCAGTCTCACTGGGGCTCATGGTCGACCTCTACCTGGAGGGCCGTGCCACCGATCGCGAGCTCCGTTCGGCACGAGTCGGGCTCCTCGACGCCCGCGACGTCGAACGCCAGCGCATCCAGAGGGACCTGCACGACAGTGCACAGCAGCGGCTCGTCAGCGTGCGAGTGCACCTCGGCCTGCTGGCTGAAGCGTCCGGTCGGTCGGCAGATCGCGCAAACATCGACCAGCTCGGCCTTGAGCTGGACGCTGCGCTGGCGGAGATCAGTGCCGTCACCCGTGACGAAGTCCCGCAGATGCTCCGCCTTCGAGGGCTCGCCCCGAGCCTCCAATCGGCGACCAGGCGTTCGTCGATCCCCGTGTCCGTCGACGCTGACGGGCTCGGACGGTACCCAGAGCACATCGAACGCAACGTCTACTTCTGCTGTCTCGAGGCGCTCCAGAACGTCGTGAAGCACGGCGGCACGAATGCCAAGGCCCGCATCAGGCTCTCGGGGACGTCGACGAGCATCGTCTTCGAGGTCGAAGACTCGGGCGTCGGCTTCGATCCCGCACGAGTGAGACGCGGCGAAGGGCTCGACAACCTGGCGGACCGCGTGGCTTCCCTGCGCGGGCGCTTCAGCATCGACTCCCGACCGGGCATGGGCACGCGGATCCGTGGCGAGATCCCGGTCCAGTCATGAACAAGATCCCGCTTCCACCGGCACGCCGCGACGCTCCTGTCGCCTGGGGGCAGACATCTGCGTCCGGCGTGCCGGGTCTGCTGCCGAGGCTGTAGCCGCACTCGCGCATCGACCGGCCCGCCCCATTGCTTGAGGGTGTCGCTGCGGCCGAGCATCGCCCGGTCCCTCGTCGCAGCCGGGAGCCATCGTGAGCGAGACCCTGACCACGCTCCAGAATCTCTTCACGGTCGCCTTCGTCGTGTCGAGCATGCTGGGCATGGGTCTCGCGCTGACCCTCGGCCAGATCCTGCAGCCTTTGCGCAACGGGCGTCTCGTTCTGGCCGCGCTCGTGACGAACTTCGTCATCATCCCGGCGGTGGCGATCGCCCTGGCGCGGGTCATCCCGATGGACGAGCAGCTCCAGATCGGGGTCATCCTCTTCGGGTCGGCCGCCGGAGCGCCGTTCCTGCCGAAGCTGGCCCAGATCGCCAAGGCCAGCGTGGCCTTCTCCGTCGGGTTGATGGCCATGCTGATCGTCGTGACGGTCATCTTCCTGCCCATCGTCCTGCCGCTCGTCCTCCCGGGAGTCAGCGTCGACGCCCGCTCGATGGCGGTCATGCTCTTCGGGCAGATGCTCGTCCCGCTTGGGATCGGCCTCGCGGTGCGCCAGCGCTTCCCCGAGGGGGCGGCACAGATCTCTCCACCGATCGCCCAGGTGGCGAGCCTGAGCCTCGTGCTGCTGTTCGTGCTGATGCTCGGGCTGAACATCGAGAGCGTGATCGGGCTCTTTGGGAGCGGAGCGCTTGCCGCGACCGCGATCCTGTTGGCTGTCGCCATCGTGTCCGGCTACCTGCTGGGTGGCCCATCCAGCGACACTCGCCAGGTGCTGGCGCTTGGGACCGGCCAACGGAATCTGGCCGCCGCGTTCCTCGTCGCGACCGCGAACTTCGCTGAGCAGCCGAACGTCCTCGTCTACCTGGCCGGGGCAGGCCTCATCGGTATGGCGATCCTGTTCCCATTCGCGGCTGAGCTTGGGAAGCGCAAGGCCACGCCAGGTGGTGGAGCGACGGCCCGGGCGGATCCCGGCACGGGCACCGCAGCCAGCTCGGAGGAGTCGCACGCATGAGCAGGGTCATCGAGTTCTACGGCACGCAGGCACGGATCCTGTGGGAATGGCGTGGCGGGCCGTGGGCACTCCTCAAGCGTCTCGTGCTGACACTCGTCGTGTCGACCATCGCCTTCCTGCTGACGGCGGCTATCCTCCCCGGGATCGCGGTCGGTCGCCCGCTCGACGCGGTGATGGCGGTCGTGATCATGACTTTGTTCAATGCCCTCGTTCGCCCCGTCCTGCTGACCCTCGTCGCACCCCGGTCTCTCCTGCTGCTGGCGGTCCTCGTGATCGTGTTGCAGGTCGTGACGTTCCTGGTCATCGCCCCGTTGGCCAATGGCGTACAAGTGGATGGGTTCCTGTCCGCCCTGATCGGGTCGTTCGTGTACGCGGCGATCAACACGGTGCTGACGTCGGTCCTCGGCGTGGATCGCGGCGGGTCCTACTTCGGCCTGCTCGTCGCCAACCTCATGACCAAGCGCGCCAGCGCGAAGACCGACCGCCCGGGCCTCGTGATCATCCAGATCGACGGGCTGGCCCATCCGATCCTCGCGTCACGCGTGCGTGCGGGCTCGGTGAACACGATCGGCAGCTGGATCCGTGACGGCAGCCATACGCTGTCGCGCTGGGAGGCGATGCTGCCATCGATGACGTCGGCCAGTCAGGCCGGCATCCTGCACGGCAACAACGACGGCATCCCGGCCTTCCGCTGGTACGAGCGCGACCGTCAGAAGCTCATGGTCTCGAGCAAACCCGACGACGCGGCCGAGATCGTCAAGCGCCTGTCGAACGGGGAAGGCCTCCTGTCGAACGACGGCGTCAGCATCTGCAACCTCATGACCGGCGATGCCACACGGGCCTACGTCACCACAGGTGCCATCAAGGACCAGTCCCAGGGGCTCGGCGACAGCCAGGCCTTCCTGGGCTTCTTCTTCAGTCCCAGCGGTTACCTCCGTTCGTTCTCCATGTTCCTCGGCGAGTTCGTCAAGGAGCGCTACCAGGCGAGACGCACGCGCCGCTCGGGCATCCAGCCGCAGATGCACCGCGGCATGAAATACGCCGGCATGCGCGCGGCGAGCAACGTCCTCCTCCGTGACGTGAACATGTCGCTGATCATCGAGGAGATGTACCGCGGCGCCAACGTCATCTATGCCGATTTCACCGACTACGACGAGCTGGCCCATCACTGCGGCCCCGAGCGGGTCGAGTCATTGCAAGCATTGGACGGCGTCGACGCGGCGATCGGCACCCTGGCCAAGGCGGCCGAAGACGCGCCGCGGCCCTATCGGTTCGTGATCCTGTCCGACCACGGACAGAGCCTCGGCGCGACGTTCCTGCAACGCTACGGCAAGAGCCTCGGTGAGGTGGTCCGCGACCTCATGAGCGGCCGGGCCAAGGTGTTCCAGCAGAAGACCGCCGGCGAAGGGTCGACCTTCGTGAACTCCTTCCTGTCGGAGATCACCCGCAGCAAGGGCATCGGGCCGACCGTCACGCGAGCCGCCCTCGCTGATTCGACCACGGATGGCGTCGTCGACCTCGATCACGAAGACGTGACCCCGCCCGCCGACGAATCGACGATCGCCGTGGTCGGCTCGGGCAACCTCGGGCTGGTGTGGTTCACCGGCTTCGACCACAGGCTGACGGTCGAGGAGCTCGAGGAACTGCATCCGAACCTGATCGCGACGCTCGCGGCGCATCCCGGCGTCGGGCTCCTGATGGTGCGTTCGTCGGAGCGCGGCGCAGTGGTCTTCGGACCGCGCGGCATCCGCTACCTCGACGAGGACCGCGTGGAAGGCGAGGATCCGACGGCGATCTTCGGTGAGCACACGGTCATGAGCCTCCAGCGGGAGGACGCGATGACGCATGTTCCCGACCTCCTGCTGCTCAGCGAGTACAACCCGGAGATGGGTGAGGTGGCCGCGTTCGAGGAGCTCATCGGGTCGCATGGTGGTCTGGGTGGCTATCAGACGCGGCCGTTCATCCTGCATCCGGTCGACTGGAAGCTTGATGAGCCGGTCCCGCTCGGTGCCCCGGCGATCTATCGGAACATCCGTCGCTGGCTCGAGTCGATCGACATCCCACTTGGCAAGCAGCCGCCCGTGGCTCCCGAGCCGAAGCCGGTACCCGCCGCGGAGGCCATCGCCGAGGCCTAGCCGCCATCACGGCCCGGCACCGGAGCGGGCGTGCTGACCCGAGCCGATGTAGGCTCGGAACCGATGATCCGCCGTGGCGCCGTCGGCAGCCTGATCCTCCTCGCGGCCCTGCTCGTGGTCGCCGTCCGACCGGTCGGGGCCGCCACGCCCGATCCGGCCGATGACCCGACGCGTGTGTCGCTGTCGACGCTCCGCCCGCGCATCGCCGCCGCCGAGGACGACCGCGCCGACCTCTACGACGATGGCTGTCACGTCGCTCACCCGGTGACGCGGCCGACGCACTGCACGTACGGTCGGCGTGACGGCACGACGCGAGTCGTCGTCATCGGTGACTCCATCGCAGCCCAGTGGTGGGCGGCGATCGATGGCGCGGCTCGACGAGGTGGGTGGCGTGTGACGTGGATGACGAAGTCCGCCTGTCCCGCCGCCGATGTCACGGTCCGGAGCAGCGGCGCTCCATACGCGGCCTGCAACACGTGGCGGCGGAACGTCCTCACCAAGGTCCGCGGGATCGCCCGCGTCGACCTGCTGGTCATGACCGGCTCGAGCCAGTCCACCCTGCTGCGACGCAGCGACGGCGCGGTCATCCGCGATCCGGCGGCCAAGCGCGCCGAGTGGCAGGCCGGCTACAAGCGGACGGTCGACCGGCTCGCCGGCCAGGTCCGCCGCGTCGCGATCCTGCGCGACACGCCCACGTTCTCAGCAGTCGTCCCGAGTTGCCTGGCGGCACATGGCGGACGGACCGAGCCATGCTCACGGACAAGGTCGAGTGCGTTGTCGGCACCGCACTGGCAGGCGGAAACGGCCATCGATGCGGCATATCCGTGGGTCCGCGCGACGGACCTCACAGACCGGCTCTGCCAGCCCACGCGCTGCTGGCCGGTCACCTCGGATCGGATCCTCCGCTATCGCGACGCGCATCATCTGACGAACACGTATGCGGCGGCGATGGCGCCAGCGATGTACTCGCGGTTGCGTTGGCTGATGCGCTGAGGCGCCGCCCACCGGTCAACCGCCGTCCCGACGCACGCGACCGGCGGTCCTGTCTACACTCGAACGATGGCGGCACGTCCACCCGCGATCGATGAGCAGGTCACGCGCGAGCTCCTCGTCGAGCTGCTGCGCGACTTCCACCGGCGCGGCTGGGTCTCGGGCACCGGCGGCGGGATCTGTGGCCCATCCGACGACGGCGGCCTCCTCCTGGCGCCCAGCGGCGTGCACAAGGAGCGCGTCCAAACCGACGACTTCTTCACGGTCGACCCGTCCGACGGTCGCGTCCTGCTCGCGCCAGAGCGGACGGACCTGCGGCCGAGCGAGTGCAACTCGATCTTCTGTCTTGCCCACCGAGCCCGTGGCGCGTGGAGCGTCGTCCACTCGCACGCGCTTTCCGCCGTGCTGGCCGGGGACGTCGCCGCAGGGGCGGGCGACGACCACCTCGCCATCGCCGACCTCGAGATGCTCAAGGGCATCCCGGGCCTGACCAACACCGATGTGCACCTCGTCCCGGTGATCCGCAACACGCCCCGCGAACCTGAGCTGGTCAGCCAGCTCGAGGGCGCCTTCGCCGACCCGCGGTTCGCGGCCGCACGCGCCGTCATCGTCCGCGACCACGGCGCCTACATCTGGGGCGACGACGTCCTCGACGCCAAGCGCCACACCGAGGTCTACCACTTCCTGTTCGAAGCCACGGTCGCGCGGCGCGGCCGACCATGGGAGGATCGAGCGTGAGCCATCACGAAGGGCCCAAGGACCTGTCGCACCTGACCAAGGTCGACGTCGTCGACGTCGCATCGGCCGTCGAGGCCGACAAGCTGACGGACGCCGAGACATTCAAACGGACATACCTGGGCCACGGGTCGCAGTCGAGCGTCTTCGTGTTCCAGGGCCATCCCGGTCCCTTCCGGACGCACGTCCACGAGACGCACGACGAGATCGGATACGTGCTGGCGGGCACGGGATCGGTGTCGGTGGGTGGCGTGACCCGGCCGGTCAAGAAGGGTGACGTCTGGGTCATCCCGGCGAATACGCCCCATGGCGGTCAGTTCGAGGACGCGCCGCAGGTGCTGTTCATCTCCTCGCCGATCGATGATCCGGAGAACCAGGACCGCGTCTGGATCGACTGAGCGCTCGCCGGGCAACAGAAAAGGAGCAGGCCCGCGGACTCAGTCCGATGAACGCCCCCCGAGATGATTCCGTCCCCCCGAGGAGCCTGCTCCGGGGACATCTTCGTACGCGGACCTTGCGAGGCGCCTTGCAAGGAAGGAGAGTGACGCATGACGAATCGAGCCTCGATGCCCACGGACGGTCGCGTGGGATTCCACAACCCCGATGGCATGCACCGAAACCCGGCGTTCAGCAATGTGGCCGTGGTCTCCGGCAGCGTTCGGACGATCTACGTCGGTGGCCAGGACGCGGTCGACGCCGATGGGAACGTCGTCGGCGTCGGTGACATCGCCGCACAGACCGAGCAGGTCCTGCGCAACCTGGGCACGGCCCTGGCGGCTGCCGGCGCCGGGCCGGAGCATGTCGTGAAGTGGACCATCTTCATCGTCGACGGCCAGGACTTCCGTGCTGGCTACGCGGCGTTCCAGCGCGTGTGGGGCGACCGACCCGATCCTCCGGTGATCACGGCCGCCGTGGTCACTGGCCTCGCCCATCCCGACTTCCTCGTCGAGATGGACGCGATCGCGGTCGTGCCTGCCTGACAGGGCAGCCGCGATCCGCGCTCGTGGCCCGCCGTCCGGATGTGCGTGGCCGCCCAAGCGAACCACGTCTTGTCACACCGCGCGTGTCCTCTCCGTATTTGGTGTGGATGGATCGCCGGCCGTCCCTGACAGCGAGCGCCGGCCCTCGCACGGGAAGGAATCGACACGATGGTCACGACCGAACGCGGCGACGCGCCCACCGAGGTGCCAACCGATGGCACGGCCCTGGCGGGGACACGGCCGCCCCGGGTCGTTTCGGTGCTCCTTCCTGCCGTCCGATCCATGGGGAGGCTGACCCGACCGCTTGCCGGGCGGCGCATCTTCCCGCTCTGGGCGGTGCTCCGTCACACTGGCCGCCGATCCGGGCGCGAGTACGCCGTCCCGGTCGGGGTGCGCGAGACGGCCGACGGGTACTTCATCGCGCTCCCATTCGGCGAACGGACCCAGTGGGTGCACAACGTGGTGGCCGCCGGCTGCTGCACGCTGCGCTGGCGCGGCGAGGACCTCGTCATGACTGATCCGACGGTCGTCGGTGGCGACAAGGCCGCCTCAGCATTTCCCCTTGTCCAGCGCTGGATGATGCGGGTCGCCGGCACGCAGCGTTTCATGCGGCTCCGCGCGGTGGGCGGGCAGGTGGGCTGAGGCGGACCGGGATGACGACATGACGCGACGCGATCGGCTGGCCGAGGAGTTCGAGCGGCACCGCGGGCACCTGCGCGCCGTTGGCTACCGCATGCTCGGGTCGGTCAGCGAGGCCGACGACGCCGTGCAGGAGGCCTGGCTGCGGCTCGACCGAAGGGATCCAGGCGGAACCGATGACCTCCGTGGCTGGCTGACCGTGGTCGTCGGCCGGATCTGCCTCGACACGCTCCGCCGACGCAAGGCACGCAACGAACAGGTCAACGGTTCCTGGCTTCCGGAGCCGATCGTCCGCATGGAGAACGCCGCAGGGCCGGAGCGCGACGCGATCATGGCTGACTCGGTCGGGCTGGCGTTGCTGGTCGTCCTCGAGTCGCTGACGCCCGCAGAGCGGCTCTCGCTGGTCCTGCACGACGTGTTCGGTGTGTCGTTCGACGAGATCGCGCCGCTGGTGGAGCGCTCCCCGGCTGCGACCCGTCAGCTCGCGAGCCGTGCGCGCCGGCGCGTCCGAGCGCAGGCGCCCGAGCCAGATGCCGACCTCGCGGTCCAGCGGCGGACGGTCGACGCCTTCCTTGCCGCCGCTCGCGAGGGCGACTTCGACGCGCTCCTTCAGGTGCTGGATCCGAACGTCGTCGTCCGGTTTGACGGTGGCCCGAATGCGCCGCCAGCGTTCGCGCGGCCACCGATCATCGGCGCCGAGGCGGTCGCGAGTCAGGCGAAGAACTTCCGCGAGATCGGCGTCGCATTCGAGCAGGTCAACGTCAACGGGGCTCCGGGCCTCCTCGTTCGGCTACCGGCCCGATCACTCCTGTGGGCGTTCACGGTGGCCAACGGCAGGATCGTCGAGATCGACTTCATCGCCGACCCGGACAAGCTCCGCGGGCTGCCTCTCGATCGATCACG
>CAWHRB010000003.1:0-105000 GCA_963831715.1 uncultured Chloroflexia bacterium
GAGCCGACCTCCGGCGTCACGATGTCGTCACGAGCAGGTATTCGCCCGCCGTGCTCGGCGCGAACAGCAGCAGGTCGGTCTTCGTGACGGCCCGGGGTGCGAAGGCTGCCGGTAGCTCGGCTGGCGTGATCGACGCTGCGGCCGCGGCGTCGACCTGTGCCGGGTCATCGACGCCGAGCGCCACCCACGTCCCGACGATCCGTGCGTGGGTGGCCGGCGACGAACCGACAGGCTTGCGATTGCCGACGCTCTTCGTCCCGGGGACCGCCTTCTGACCCCATCCGGTGTGGCCGAGGTTGGTCACCCACAGCGACAGGGCGTGTGATCCGCCGGGCTCCAGCGCCAGGCTGGCCGGCGCGGACATCGCCGCATCGTGCGGACCGGTGAGGCGGACGATCGAACGAAGCGACCTCGGCCTGGGACGCCGCGTCGTAGGCCACGCCATCCTTGTCGTGCAGCGTGACGGTCAACCGGTATCGGCCGGGTGCCGCCGGCGCCGAGACCCGGATCGATAGGTTCTTGGTATCGACTTTGAGGGCCGTCGGTGCCACGACATCACCGATCCGCTCCGGGGTGATCAACCCGAAGTCGGGCGGCGTTTCGGGGTCGGTCGGTGCGGACGGATCGGTCGCCGGCGGGTCGAGCGGGTCCCAGCGGACGCTAGCCTGCAGCCCATCGGGCAGTCGATCCCGGTCGGGCACGCGATACGGATCCAATTCCAGAGCGGCCGGCCGGCAAGCGTCGATCGAAGGCTCGGTGTCTTCATCGACAGACCCGTGCCGATGAGGCTCGGCACGAGGGTCGCAGGGTCTGGCGCCGCCGCGGCACCGTGCGCACGGCCGCGGGCATGCCGCAGGACGTCCTTGGAGGCGAGGCCCTTCTTGAGGACGATCGACCGGGTGAAGCCGGACGTGCCGTTGTCGGGGTCCATCTGGGCGACATAGCCCTGGCTGCGCGCGCTCTCGAAGGCGAAGCCGTTGCCGTTGGCCTTTGGCGCGCGTCGCCAGGCCGACTCGATCCCGCTTCGTCCTGCCAAGACCGCCTTGAGCATGTAATCGGGGCTGTCGTGCGCTTCCGCGACGACGGCGGCGGCACCGGCGGCCACGAACCCGGCGGCGAAGTTGTCGACCCGCTGCCGGGCCATCGCCAGCGTGCCCTCGGGCAGTCCGGGCTCGCTGTTGCCGGACGCGTAGCACAGGTGGTTGAGCAGGACGACCGCGTTCGGTGCGAGGCGGATGCTCTCGGCGATTCGAGCCTCCCCGAAGTACTGATGCGTGCCGTCGCCGCCGCCGGCCGACGGGTTCAACCCGAAGCCGTTCTGGGTCGGCGGATAGAGCTCGTTGCGGTACCGGCTCGGCCAGCCATTGCCGTGCCCCATGTACACGACGACGCTCGCGCCCTGGATGGCCTCTTTCACCGCGGGCCACGTGGCGTCGGGTGAGTAGATCTCGGTGACGTCGGGCGTGTACTTGCGAGCCACCGCCGCGGCGTCGCGTGCTTCGGCTCGGTATCGATCGGTCGCCCCGCCGGCAGGTCCGACGATCAGGACGACCTTGGGGACGCCCGTCGCCGACGGCGATGCGGCAGCGACCCCGACCGGGCCGGCGATACCGACGCCGAGCATGGCGACAAGCAGTCCGACGATCATCCGTCTCACGACGGCCTGTACTCCACGACAGGCACCCCCTATGACCGGCGGTCCACACCCGCGGCACGCCAGGCTCAGAAGCCTAGTCCAGCTCGGGCGCCGAGACCATACCCAAACGACCTCAACGGGCCGTTATCGAGACGTTGGCCATGACTTCGTGGCGAGTTGCGGTGCTGTCGAGCACCGGCAGGTCGTCAGCGGGTCCGGCGTACCATCGCGTCGATGCCCAACCTCCTCGCGGGCGAGACCAGCCCGTACCTGCTCCAGCACGCCAACAACCCGGTCGATTGGATGCCGTGGGGTCCCGACGCGTTGGCGCGAGCGAAGCTGCTCGACCGCCCGATCTTCCTCTCGATCGGCTACGCGGCCTGCCACTGGTGCCACGTCATGGAGCGCGAATCGTTCGAGGACGAGGCGACCGCGGAGCTGCTGAACGAACGCTTCGTGTCGATCAAGGTCGACCGTGAGGAGCGGCCCGACCTCGACTCGATCTACATGGGCGCGGTCCAGGCGATGACCGGCAGCGGCGGCTGGCCGATGTCGGTGTTCCTGACGCCCGACGGTCAGCCGTTCTACGGCGGGACGTACTTCCCAGACGGGCCGCGCCACGGGATGCCGTCGTTCCGCCAGGTGCTGGAGGGCGTCTCGCGAGCCTGGGGGTCGCAACGGGACGAGGTGACCGCCGCGGGTCAGCGACTCGTCACTGCTCTCGTGGAACAGGCACGCGTCGCCATCCCCGGGGGGCAGGCGGTCATCGATGCAGGGTTCTTCCGGGTCGTGAACGACGCCCTCGACCGCCGATTCGACACCCGCAACGGTTCGTGGGGTGGCGCGCCGAAGTTCCCGCAGCCCATGACGATCGAGTACCTGCTGCGCCGTCTCGTGGCGGGCGATCGCGGCCCGGGCGCGATGGTCCAGTTCACGCTCGACAAGATGGCCGACGGCGGCATCCGCGACCAGCTCGGCGGCGGGTTCCACCGCTACGCCACCGACGCCCAGTGGCTGGTGCCGCACTTCGAGCAGATGCTCTACGACAACGCGCAGTTGGCGCGCGTGTACCTCCATGCCTCCAGCGTCTTCAGCGGCGAGGCCGCGGACCGCTATCGATCGGTGGCCGTCGGTGTGCTCGACTACATGCTCCGCGAGCTTCGGCGCGACGACGGGGCATTCGCCTCCAGCCAGGATGCCGACACCGAGGGTATCGAAGGCAAGACGTTCACCTGGTCGGCGGCGGAGATTCGTGACGTCCTGGCCGACGACGAGGCATACGAGCGCTTCGCATCGGCCTACGGCGTCACCGCAGCCGGCAATTGGGAAGGCGTGACCATCCTCTCGCGGGTGTGGCAGTCGGCCACGGAGCCGCCGTCGCGCGACGCGGGTCTCGAGGCCCACTTGGCTCGATCGCGTGCGGCCTTGCTCGAGACGCGATCGCATCGTGCCCAGCCGGCGCGTGATGACAAGGCGCTCGCCGCCTGGAACGGCCTCGCGATCGCGGCCTTCGCCGAGGCCGGTCGATTGCTGGGGGAGGAGCGGTACACGGCCGCCGCCGACGTACTGCGGCGGAGTCGATCGTGGGTGGACTCCTCGATGAGGATGGTGTCTTGCGGCGGTCGTGGAAGGACGGCCGGGCGGTCGGGGCAGGTGTGCTCGAGGACTACAGCCACCTGGCGGAGGGCCTGCTCGCCCTCTATGAGGCGACGTTCGACGAGCGCTGGTTCACGCTAGCCCGTGGTCTAGCCGACGCGATCCTCGAGCGGTTCGCCGATCCGGAGGGCGGCTTCTTCGACACGGCGATCGATCATGAGCGGCTCATCACGCGACCCAAGGACCCGCAGGACAACGCCGTTCCGTCAGGTGCCGCGATGGCGGCCACGGTGTTGCTGCGCCTGGCCGCGCTGACGGGCGAAGGTCGGTACCGCGATGCAGCGGAACGGGCGATCGGCACGGTCGCGCCGCTCATGACGCAACACCCGACCGCGTTCGCCCAGTGGCTCGTTGGGGCCTCGTTCGCGGCGGGCGATTCGATCGAGGTTGCAGTAGTCGGCGACCCATCCGCGGCATCGACCCGAGAGTTGCTCGAGCCCGTCTGGAGGACCTGGCGCCCGTTCCAGGTGATGGCCGCGGCGCCGCCCGATGCGGCGACGACATCCGCCATCGGACTGCTCCACGATCGACCGCTCATCGACGGCCGGCCCACCGCCTATGTCTGCCGCGACTTCGTCTGCTCGCTACCGGTCACGACCGCGTCACGCCTCATCGACCAGCTCACCGCGTCTCCAGCGCCCTAGCGACCCGTGTCGACACCGCTGCCCGCCGCGACGGTCGTCCTGCTTCGACCTGGGTCGGACGGCTTGGAGGCACTCCTCACGCATCGACCGGCGTCGATGGCCTTCGCGCCCGATGTCCAGGTCTTTCCGGGAGGGCGGGTCGATGCGGCTGACGCGGACCCGTCGATCCAGGCACGGAGCGTCGTCTCGCCCGAGGCGGCGGCTGAGGCACTCGGCGGTGACCTATCTCCGACCGAGGCCCTCGCGGCCTATGTCGCCGCGATCCGGGAGGCGTTCGAGGAGGTCGGGATCCTGTTGGCCGATCACCGGGCCGACGTCGACCTCGTCGCCGCCCGACGTCGATTGCTGGCAGCGCCCGATGCGTTCCCGTCGCTCGCCGAAGAACTCGACCTGCGGCTTCGGACCGATGGTCTCGTGCCCCTGTCGCGTTGGGTCACGCCACCCATCCTCGAGCGTCGGTTCGACGCACGGTTCTTCGCCGCGCTCGCGCCAAAGGGCGTCGAGGCGTCGCTCGTCGGCGCGGAGGTTGCGGCGCACGCCTGGCATCGGCCGGTCGACGCACTCGCGTCGATGGCGCGTGACGAGCTGGCCATGTGGCTGCCGACGTCGACGACGCTGGTGCAACTGCTCCACGTGACCTCGATCGATGAGGTGCGTTCGCGAATGGCGCCGGGTCTTCTTAGCGAGGTCGAGGTCGACATGATCTCGGACGAGATCGTCCGGATCGGGATGCCGGCAGGCGGCGGGGTAGCCGGCCAGCCTGTCGAGGCGTACCTGGTCGGGCGGCACGACTTCGTCCTGATCGATCCGGGTGACCCGACCGGTCCGGCTCTCGAACGAGCCGTCGAAGTGGCGGCGAAGCGCGGAGGGCGGATCGAGGCGATCGCCCTGACGTGTGCCGAGCCCGATCACGCGAGTGGGGCGGAGTCCCTGCGCGAGCAGCTCGGCATCGAGGTGCTCGTCGGCCCCGGTGGCGGCACGTACCTGCCGCACCGGGTCGTCGAGCTCGGCGATGGGCTGACGGTCGATGCTGGGGACGTGCCGTTGCGGGTCGTCGCGACACCCGGCCTGGAGCCCGAGGGCCTCGCCTTCGTCGTCGGGGAGGGGCAGTTCGCCGTTACGGGCGACCTCGACGGTCGACGTGGCGCGCGGTCGATCTTCGGACCCGCCGACGAGGCTGCGTGGCAGCAGTCCGTTGAGCGGCTACGGGCCGTGGCACCCGACGCTCGGTGGCTCGGCGGACACCCGATAGACTCCGCGACGTGAGCGAGACCACGACACCACGGCCGATCCCCGAGGCGCGACCGCCGCACCTCCCCGACGTCATCACCCGGCAATCGCCATGGGTGCTGTTCTTCATGGTCGTGACCCTCCTTCAGGTCTGGCGTGCGACGCAGCTCTTCGATCCGCTCGTCAACGGCGCAGATCCGGGGGCGGCGATCAGTTACGTGCTGTCGTGGACCGCGTCGATCACGGCACCCGTGCTGGGGCTCGCGCTGTTCGTGCGGCATCCCGACGCACGACGCGCGATGCCGCTGCTCGTCTTCGGTCTGCTCCTTCTGGCGCTCGGTGAGCTGCTCGCCGTCTTCAGTGAGCCGATCGGGCGGTTCCTCGCCGGCATCGCACCTCCGAGCGACACGGATCCGCTCTCCCAGCCGCCCGCGCTCTTCGCCTTCCGCATCTTCACGTCGTTGTTGGCCGTGTTCGGCCTGCTGTATCTCGGGGCGGGGCTTTCGTCGGCACGGTCGCACGAGCGCAGGCCCGCGGAGCGGCCACTGGCCATCTGGCTCGGGGCCCTCGCGATCGTGTCGACCGTGCTGTCCTTCATCGTGCTCACCAGTCTTCCGGCCGAGGCCACGCCGATGCTCGTCGTGCAGGTGCTCCTCGGGACCATGCTCAGCGGGTTGGTGACGCTCGGCTGGGCGTACGTCGCCACGGTCACCGTCGGCGGATGGATCGCCGGTGAGGCACCCAAGCGAGCCTGGGCCCTGGCGGCGATCGGCGCGTTGGCGCTCCTGGCACTGCGCATGATCTTCCCGGTGCTGAACCTGATGCCCCTGCAGCCCGACCAGCAGCCGGTGGTGTTCGTGGTCATCCCGCTCGTCTCATACGCGGGATGGCTCCTGCTGGCCGCCGCCTTCGTCCTCGGGATGCCGTCGTCGTCGCCGGCTGGCGAGGACAGCCCTACGGGCGATCGACCGGCAACGACGCCGCCAGGTTCCGGAGCAGGTTGAGCCCTTCGTCGACCTGCTCGGTCGCCGCGTAGGGGCCAGGCATCAGGAAGCACGGTCGGCCGGCCAGCGCGACGCCCGGGAGCTGCCCCCACGGTTCCCTCAGCTCCCGACCCGCGGCGATCTCGGCGACCCGCTTGTAGATGAATACGACGGCCCCGGGTCGCCACAGGGCGATCTTCTGCCACAACGGGCCGACACCCTCGCGCAGCTCCTGATCCGCCGCCTCATCGCGCGGCGACGGGCGCTTGATGAGATCGGTGATGCCGTGTCCCGCCGCGACGAGGGCGTCGTCGGCCGAGGCGAGATCGGTGCCGGGCGGGAGGATCGTGGCGAGCATCAGGCGCTGCCAGAACCGATGGCCGAGGCGGCCCTGGTGGTAGTGACCGGCGTCGACGCTGATCGGTGACGGGTTCAGGCCGACGAACAGTAGCCCGTCACGTGCCGGTGGCAGATCGGCGAGCGTCGTCGTCTCCTCGCCGGCGAGGTCGATCGTCGTGCGGTGCGGACCGGGCTCCGGTCGGCGGGTGAGGGCGGCGAGTTCGTCCGGGGTCACGCCGCCGCGGTCACGTCGCGTCCGGCGGGGTGCGCTCGGATCGGGGCGCCTCGGGATCGTCGTCGAGCGGGTCGGTGGTCGTCCGCGTCTGGATCTCGGCCTGGGCCTTGGTGGCCTCCTCCTTGGCCTCGCGCACGCCTCGTCCGAAGGCTCGGCCGAGCTGCGGCAGGGTCTTCGGACCGCGCCACAGCAGCACGAGGATGAGGATCACGATGAGCACGATCCCGATGTCCTGCATCGACGGATGGTAGCGCGGCCGTCACTCGGTATCGTGCGCAGCATGCTGCTCGTCTTCGGCCCGCGATCGACCGACTACGACTTCGGGCCTGACCATCCGCTGACGCCGCGCCGGTTCGGGCCTGGCATCGACCTGCTCAGGTCGGTGGGTGCGGAGCCCGGGCTCGCACCCGAGCCAGCCCCGGATGCCGACCTCCTGAGGTGCCATGCGCCCGAGTACGTCGAGGTCGTGAAGCGTTTCTCGGTCGACCCGTACGGTTTGCCCGAATCGGGCATCGGCATCCAGGACAACCCGCCGTTCCTGGACATGCACGAGGCGGCTGCGGCGGTCGCCGGCGGCTCGATCCGGGCGATGGAGGCGATCCTGCGCGGGGAGGTCGAGCATGCCCTCCACCCGGGTGGCGGTCTCCATCACGCGATGCGAGATCGCGCCTGGGGGTTCTGCATCTACAACGATCCCGCGCTCGCGATCGCGCGCGCTCGGCGGGACGGACTGCGGGTGATGTACATCGACCTCGACGTGCACCACGGCGATGGCGTGCAGACGCTGTTCTGGGACGACCCCGGCGTCCTCACGTTCTCGATCCACGAGAGCGGTCGGTACCTCTTTCCGGGGACAGGAGACGTCACGGAGCTCGGGGACGGGTCCGCGGCCGGGACGGCCGTCAACGTGCCGCTGCCCCCGTTCACCGGAGAGGCGGCGTGGATCCAGGTCGTTCGCTGGCACCTGCCCGTGCTGGCCGCCGCGTTCGGGCCCGATCTGATCGTCTCGCAGCACGGCGCCGATTCACACGCCTGGGATCCGCTGGCACACCTCAACGTGACGACGACGGCGCACGGGGAGGCGGCGCGCCTGGTCGATGCGATCGCGCATCGGCACGGGCGGGGGCGATGGCTCGCGACCGGCGGTGGCGGCTACGACGCGTATCGGGTGGTGCCGCGGACCTGGGCGCTCACCTGGCTCGCCGGCGCGCACAGGGAGGTGCCGGTCGCGACGCCGGACGCGTGGCGCGAGCGCTGGTCCACCGAGGCGGCTCGGTACGGCCAGACGCCGCTTCCCGAGCAGTTCACCGACGAGCCGAACGCGGGCCTCCCCGCGAATGCCGCCCAGGAGACGGCCGATCAACAGGCGTACGCGACCGGCGCGATCCAGCGGAGCGTCGTGACGCCACGGCTGCTCGTGGCGGCGATCGAGCACGGTTGGTGGGATCCGATGGCCGAACCGTCGGGTGCGATGCCGGAGGCGGCCGAGGCGATCGCGGGCACACCGACGATCGTCGATCGGGTCGATGCCGCGACATGGTCGGGCCTCGGGTTGGCGCCCCGCGTGATCGCGCCGGCGGATCCGGGCTCCGCCCACGACCTGGTCGCGGCCGCGCTCAAGGCGAGCGATCCGGCGGTCGTGTCGGCGGCGCTGGTCGGCTCGACGGTGGTCGGCCTCGCCCTGTCCACACCGAGCGATCCGCGCGACGGTAGTCGCGAGCTGCTTGCGGTCGGTGTCGCTCCGGCGTTCCGGCGGCAAGGCGTCGCGACTGAGCTCCTCCGTCGCCATGTCACGTCGCCGATGGAGGCGCACGTCACGGTGGCGGAGCGCGACGTCGTCGATCCGTTGCCGCGTCAGACCCGTTCCGCGATCGCCCGACGACTCCTCGAGAGCGCAGGCTTCGAGGTCGATACGGCCGACGAGCCCGTCCGCTCGTTCGATCCGGGGGCCATCACGGCGCACCGTTCGTAGCTGATGTCGGGGGTGTCGGGGTCGGTCTCGGGAAGTCGAACGTCGTGATGGCCGACGCCGGGCGCCCGGCCGGGCGGGCCGAGCCGTCGGTCGGGACGTGGCCGATCACGAAGCGCTCCTGGCCCGCTGTGTCATCGAAGAACGTGACGATGAGCCGGGAGGCCGGGTGCTCCGCTCGGTAGGTGCGAGCCAACGCCGGGATGCGGCGGCGATCGAACCCGCGCCCAAGCGACACGTTCAGCACGACCATCGAACCATCGTCGGCCACCCACCGAGCGACGACACGGGCGTCTGGAGGGGCGGGGGACGCGGCCGGTGGCGCGCTCCCGCACGCCACCGTCGACCACGCGAGCCCGACCACGGCGGCCAGCCTGATCAGCACCACTTCGAGAGGCGGAACTCGATGCCCTGGAAATCACGCGCCGTGCCCGAGCCGATCTTCTTGTCGGACCCGATGAACGGTTCCTGCCACACCTCGAACCCGTACTCGAAGAAGACGTTGTAGGCACGCATCGTCCAGCACGCCCTGTTGGGCACGCTCGTGCTCGACCGATACGTGACGCTCTCCGACCGCTCGACGCTGAATCCGACACCGGCCGACACGACCTGGGCGGAGACACCGACCGTCGCCGAGAAGCTGTTCTTCACGGTGCGGGTGATGTCGATGGCGATCGTCGAGGGTCCATCGCCTCGGACCATCGTCACGAACGGCTTCACCGTCCGCAGGTACCGGCGGTTCGCGACATAGATGCAGTCGAACAGGCACAGCGCCTGCGTCGTCGTCCGTGCCGGCGTTCCGGCCCGGATCAGACCCTGTCGGATCAGTTCGGCGCGGCTGACGAATGTGACGACCTCGTTGTCGGGACGGGGTGCGCCAGCGGCGGCGCCGACCGGCCCGACAAGGCCGGTCACGAGCAGGACGGCGAGGAGCAGCGGGGACCAGACCAAGCGACGCATGCCACCTACCTCGAGCGGCGGGCGACGATCGATCGGCGTCGCGACACACGCTAGCGACGCGCCGCTCAGCTGCGACGTAGCTGCGTCTTCGCTGGCGCTAGCTTTCCTCGGTGTCCGCTTGGTGCGCGCCAACGAGTCGATAGCCCAGGCCGTACTCCGTCGCGATCAACGACTCGCCGGGCGCGACCGCATCCAGCTTGAGACGCACGTTGCGCACCGTCATGCGCAACAGGTGGACGTCACGGTCGTACCCGGCGCCCCACACTCCGCCGAGCATCTGCCGATGTGTGACCAATTGGCCGCCGTGCTCGACCAGGAATGCGAGCAGTCGGAATTCGGTCGGTGTCAGGTCGATCTCGACACCGCGAAGGTGCGCTCGATGATCGTCGAGGTCGACCACCATCGCGCCGTGACGGAGCCGCCTCGACCGCTCCGGCGAGTTGGTGCCCGCGCGCCGGAGGGCCGCTTCCACCCGCGCGATGAGTTCGGGGAATGACACGGGCTTGGTGATGTAGTCGTCCGCGCCGAGCTTCAGGCCACGGATCTTGTCGGCTTCGGAGCCCCGCGCCGTGACCATGATGATCGGCACGCGGCTGAATTCGCGAAGCCGCTCCAGCAGTTGCCAGCCGTCAAGACCGGGCAATGCGACGTCGAGGACGACGAGGTCCGGTCGTTCGTCATAGAAGCGGCGCAGCGCATCGGGCCCGGTGCGGGCAGTGACCGTCCGGAAGCCGGACTGCCCGACCCATAGCTCGACGAGGTCGAGGAACTCGGGTTCGTCCTCGACGATGAGGACCGTGTCAGCCATCGCCGCGCTCGTTCGACGCGAGTGGCAGCGTGATCCGCACCCGCGTGCCGGAGCGGCCGTCCGGGCGATCGCCCACGCTCAGCTCGCCTCCGTGGGCCTCCACCAAGCGACGCGAGATGAACAGGCCAAGGCCCGTCCCCGGGATGCGCGACTCACGAACGTTCCAAGCGCGATGGAACGGCTCGGTGACGAGGGCGCGCTCCTGCGCGGGGATTCCGATGCCCTCGTCGTCGACTGTGACCACCAGCCACCGGTCGCCAGCGATAGTCCCGCCGAGAACGACGGGACTGCTCTCCGGCGCATATTTCATCGCGTTGCCCACGAGGTTCGCCAAGATCTGGCCGACGCGCGCGATATCGACCTTGACCTCCGGTAGATCGGGGCTGGCATCGACGACAAGGCGCGCGTCCTGCCGCGTCATCGCGAGATCCCCACGCAATCGGGCCACGAGCGAGTCGAATGTCGTCACCCGACGATCAAGGATCAGTGGATCGGCCTGCAGGTGGGTGACGTCGAGGACCTCGTCGACGAGCGCTGCGAGTCGATTGGTGGCCTCATCGATCCGCTCGACGTAGGCGCGCTGCTGGTCTGGTTCCAGCGGGAGGTGAAGCAGCGTTTCGGCATAGCCGCGGATGAGCGCCAAGGGTGTGCGGAGTTCGTGACTCACGGTCGCGACGAACCCTTCGCGCAATTCCTCGAGTGCCTGGACGGCGCTGATATCGCGCAGGATGGCGGTCGAGCGAGCATCGGGACCGGAGGTCGCACCCGACACGGCGTAGCTACCGGCGACCCGGATCGGCGCGCCAGCGGCTCCGCGGATCGCCGACTCGCGATAGGCGATCGGCTGGCCGGCGCTGCGCACCTCGGCCAGCGGGCAATCGCCCGATGCATGCCCGCCGGCGATCTCGCAGCCAAGCACGTCCGCACACGTCGCACCGACAGCCGCCTCAGCCGCGATGCCGAGCAATCGTTCACCGGCCGGGTTCAGGCGCACGACGGCGCCGTCCGCGTCCACCTGGAGGATCAAGTCGGTCGCGCCGTCGACGATGGCGCCCAGCTCGTCGCGCTCTCGCTCCAGTGCCTGCCGGAGCCGGGCGCCCTGCAACGCGACCAGGAGCTCGTGTCGTGCGAGCAGCACGATTCGAAGCCCATCTTCGTCGAGGTCCTGCCCGGCTGCCGGCCAGATCACGATCGCAGCCCGAAGGGCCGTGTCCCCGAGTTGCATGTCGCGGGCACCAGCCAGGGTTGCTGCCCACCCTCGCAGGGCATCGATATCCGCGAATGTCGCCTCGAGTGAGGCGTCAGGCGTGGTCCCGACGGTGGACACGAGGTTCATGGCTGTCTCGTCGTGATCGCCGATCCACAGCGCACCCCCGGCCGCGTCTGCCAGGCGCAGCAGCTCCAGCAAGACGGCACCAGCCAACTCCTGGAGGGTCCCGCCCGTCGAGATGAGCTGGCTGAGCTGGTACTGGGCGAAGAGGGCATCCGCCTCGCGCTGGGCGTCATCGAACGCCCGTCGTCGGTCACGCTCGAGCGCGGCGATGCGGCTCAGGAGCGCGGCCCTGTCTGCCATGTCCATCCGATCGGACGCCCGAGCTTGCTCAGCCATCGCCGATCGCTTTGAGCAGGAGTACGCACGAGACCGCCCCTGGATCGAGATGGCCCATGGAGCGTTCGCCGAGCCGCAAGGCGAGCCCGCGCCGGGCCACGAGAGGGCGGGTCGCTCGCATCCCTCGGGCTGCCGCCCGCACCGCGGCGGCCATCGCATCAGCCGCCGTCCGACCCTCCGCGATCGCCTCGGCGAATGCGTCGGCCGCGGGTCTGAGGGCGTCAAGGATCGTCTTGTCACCCGGGGCGCACCGTCCTCGCCGAGCGAGGCCGTCGGCTGCGGCGGACAACATCGGGCCGAGCCGTGCCGCGTCGAGGGCTGGCGCGTCCCCGGCCGTGGCCCCTGCTTCGAGGAAGGCGGTGCCATAGAGGGGCCCGGACGCTCCCCCGACGGCGGCGACCAATCGGTGTCCGACGGCCCGCAACACTTCGCCGGGCGGCGTGCCCCGGGGAAGATCCGTGAGCATCGCGTCGACGGCACGGAAGCCGATCACCAGGTTGTCGCCGTGGTCACCGTCGCCGAGGATCGCATCGAGCCGGGTCAGGTAGCTGGAATGCCGCTCGACCATCGCACGACAGCGATCGAGGGCAGCGCAGATCGCGATCGCATCGATGATGTCGTGACTCTGGGGTGACGGCCGGGCGGACACGGTCGGCCGACGATAGTCCAGCCGCGGACACCTGGGCAACGCCATCCGTGCGGGATCCGTCGCCGGATCGCGACCTTCTGCGCACCTCTTGCTGCGCCCTTGCTTTCTTCTTGACGACATCGGACGGAGGATCGCTACCGACCGACGACCCGGGTGCAACCCACCCGGATGTGAAAGGAGGCGCGCTTGGTGGGCCTGATCCTCGTTTCCCACAGCGGCACGCTCGTCGAGGGCCTGCGCGAGATGGTCGCGCAGGTGGCGGGCGCGGACGTTCCGGTTGCGACCGCGGGCGGGACCGAGGATGGACGTCTTGGCACGAGCGCACCGCGCATCGGCGAGGCGGTCCGCTTCGTTCTCGACCGCGCCGATGGCGCGGTCGTCCTGCTCGATCTCGGAAGCGCCGCGTTGAGTCTCGAGCTGGCGCTCGAGGATCTGAGCGACACGGACCGGGCCCGGGTCCGCATCAGCGAGGCGCCGCTCGTCGAGGGCGCCGTGCTCGCCGCCGTCCAAGCCAGCGTCGGCGCGTCGATCGACGAGGTCGTCGCCGCGGCCGGATCGGCCGTGACCATGGCCAAGCTGCCGCGGGACTGACCGATGTCGGAGATCCGTCTCGTCGTCCTTGATCCGTCCGGGCTCCATGCGCGGCCGGCGGCTCGCTTCGTCCAGGCGGCGAGTCGATTCGCTAGCCGCATCGTCGTCCGGCAGGACGGTCGCGAGGCCGACGCGAAGAGCCTCATCGCCCTACTCGGGATGACGATCCGACCGTCTTCCGAGATCACCCTCGCGGCGGATGGCCCCGATGCCGATGCCGCGCTCGCCGCCCTTCGGGCGGAGCTCGCCCCATACGTCAGCCAGGCCGGCTGATCGTCACCCACCCGGAGGAGGTACTACCCGATGTCGTCCCCAACCATGTCTCAGAAGTTGACGGCCGAAGCGATCGGCACGGCGATCCTCGTCTTCATCGGTGCGGGATCCGTGCCGCTCACGCTGCTGCTCACTGGCGAGAACCCATTCGGCAGTGCTGAGCTTTCGACGATCTCGTTCGCCTTTGCCTTCGCGATCTTTGCGGCGGTGTACTCGGTCGGCCACATCAGCGGCTGCCATATCAATCCCGCGGTGACCATCGCGCTGCTGGCCACACGCAAGATCGACTCAACGACGGCCATCGGCTACATCGGGGCGCAGCTCGTCGGCGCGCTGGTCGGGGCCGGCCTCACGCTGATCATCCTGACCGGCAACGACCCCGTCGCGCTTGGCTTGGGTGCTGTCGACGTCAATGCCAACGCCGGGATCGGCATCGGCTTCGCGGCCGAGGTCATCGGCACGGCGATCCTCGTATTCACGGTGTTCGGTGCCGCGGTCGACGGTCGGGCTCCGGCCGGCTTCGCCGGGATCGTCATCGGCTTCATCGTCTACGGGATCATCATCCTGGTCGGCCCGATCACCGGTGCCGCGCTGAACCCGGCGCGCCAGATCGGCCCCGAGATCCTCGAGCTGATCATCGGTTCGAAGACCAATCTCGGAGCCCTGCTCCCGGTCTATGTCGCCGGCCCGATCGTCGGCGGTCTCGTCGGCGCCTTCGCATACCAGTTCATCGGCCACACGCGCACGGCCACGGTGCCGGGTGCGGCGGTGTCCGAGCACGCACATGAGGGTGCGTGAAGGCACCCTCCAACCGTCACAGCACTGACCCGAGGAGGATCGAACCGATGGCGACCACCACACCCACCCGGGTGAAGAAGCTCTTCAACGCGATCGAGGACATCGTCCCCGAGAGCCTGCGCGGCCTCGAGGCAGCGCATCCCGACCTGGTCAAGGTCGACTTGAGCCAGAACCTCGTACTCCGCAAGGACGGGCCGAAGCCGGGCAAGGTCGCCCTGATCTCAGGCGGCGGCTCGGGCCATGAGCCGCTCCACGGGGGATTCGTCGGGCTGGGCATGCTCGACGCGGCCGCCGCGGGTGCGGTATTCACATCGCCAGTGCCCGATCAGATGGAGGCCGCCACACGAGCGGTGGATGGCGGCGCCGGCGTGCTGCACATCGTCAAGAACTACACCGGCGACGTGCTGAATTTCCAGCTCGCGGCCGAGCTGGTCGACGGCGACATCGAGGTCGCGACGGTCGTGACCAATGACGACGTCGCTGTCCAGGATTCGCTCTATACCGCCGGTCGGCGCGGCGTCGGTGTCACTGTGCTGCTCGAGAAGATCGCCGGCGCTCACGCTGAGGCCGGCGGGTCGCTCGCCGATGTCGCGGCGACCGCGACGAGGGTCAACGATCAGGGCCGATCGATGGGTCTGGCGTTGACATCGTGTGTCGTTCCCGCCGCGGGCACGCCGACGTTCGATCTGCCCGAGGACGAGGTCGAGGTCGGTATCGGCATCCACGGGGAGCCAGGTCGACGCCGCGAGAAGCTTGCACCAGTCGACGACATGGCCGAATGGCTCGTTTCGCCGATCGTTTCGGACCTCGGACTCGATCGCGGGGACACAGTCCTCGCGTTCGTCAACGGCATGGGTGGCACACCGCTGATCGAGCTCTACGTGGCGTTCGACAGCGTCGCCAGGATCCTCGGCGGGCAGGGCATCTCGATCGGCCGCTCGCTCGTCGGGAACTACATCACCAGTCTGGAGATGGCGGGGTTCTCCGTGACCCTGCTGCGGCTGGACGACGCGCTCCTTCGATGGTGGGACGCGCCGGTCAACACTCCGGCGTTGCGCTGGGGCGTCTGAACACCCATGGCGGCCGCCGCGCTCTGTCCCTCCGCGCGGCGGTCGTCTCCTAGACTCGACACGACGTCACCATCGAGGTACCCATCCGTGATCGATCTCATCGATGCCTGGCTCAGGCTTGCCGCGGGGCGTGTCCACGAACAAGCCGCAAACCTCACGGCCCTCGACCAGGCCATCGGTGACGGGGATCACGGCACCAACATGGACCGCGGGTTCAAGGCTATCGTGGCGAGCCTCGATGCGGAACCTCCCGAGGCCGAGGGGGAACTCGGCATCGCGGCGGCCCGGCTCCGTGCAGCCGGCCGGACCTTGATCAGCACAGTCGGCGGCGCCGCCGGTCCCCTGTACGGGACGGCGTTGGTGCGGGCCGCCGGTGCCATCGCCACGTTGCCCGAGGGGACGACCGGACGTTCGGCCTTGGTCGGGGGCCTCGAGGCGGCGATCGGTGGCATCCAGTCGC
Source organism: uncultured Chloroflexia bacterium (assembly GCA_963831715.1). Taxonomy (GTDB): domain Bacteria; phylum Chloroflexota; class Limnocylindria; order Limnocylindrales; family CSP1-4; genus SPCO01. Next base: position 15,911 of record CAWHRB010000003.1, read on the forward strand.
TCGGGAAGGGTGCAGCCGGCGAGAAGACCATGCTCGATGCCCTGATACCGGCTGTCGCTGCCGGCCGCGAGGCCAATGAGGCCGGGGCCGGCGGTCTGGCCGTGAGCCGCGCGATGGCCGACGCCGCCGAGGCCGGAGCGTCCGCCACCATCCCGATGCTGGCAACGAAGGGTCGTGCGTCGTACCTCGGCGAGCGCTCGATCGGTCATCAGGACCCGGGGGCGACCTCCTCAGCGCTGCTGCTGCGCGCCCTGGCGGATGTCGTCGGGGGCGACTGACAGGATGGCTCGGACCGTACCCGGGTTCGACGGCGTGCCGCCGGGCGTGACGCCGAGCAAAGCGTGGACATTGACGGGGCAGCCCGGCTCACCCGGGGTGGGGATCGGGCGGGCCTTGCACGCGGATCCGATCACGTCAGAAGTGAGGCCGCCCCCCATTGGCACAGCCGACGACGATGACGAGGAGCGCCGCCTGCGCGCTGCGCTCGACGCGGCGGCCATCGAGCTTGAGGCGCTTGCGGCACGGACCGCATCGCTGGCCGGCGAGGAGGTCGGGGCGATCTTCGTGGCCCAGGCGTTGTTCGCGAGGGATCCCGGCATCGTCGACCCGGCGCTCGCCGAGATCGCAGCGGGCGCCGATGCCGTCGAGGCGATCCTGTCCGTGACCGCGCGGCATGCCGATGCTCTCGCCGCGGTGGATGACGATTACTTCCGTGAGCGGGCCGCCGACGTTCGCGACGTCGGTCGTCGTGTCGCCGCCCACATCCGCGGCGAGAAGCAGCCGGACTTATGGCATCCCGACGGCCAACCCGCGGTGGTCGTCGCTGCCGACCTCGAGCCGTCGGCCGTCGCCACCCTCCGCCGCGAACTCGTGGCCGGGATCGCGTTGGGCGGCGGGACCGCGACCGGGCACGCGGCGATCGTGGCGCGGGCCCTCGGGATCCCGATGGTGCTCGGGCTCGGTTCGACGACGACGACTATCCCGCATGCCGCCAAGATCGCCGTCGACGGCACGGGAGGCCGCGTCCTGATCGAGCCTGGTGCGGTCGACGTGATGCAGCTCCAGGACGCCAGCGAACGTCAAGAGCCGATGACCAGCCCCCACCCAGATCCATCCGTTCGAACGTCCGCCGGCTCATCCGTATCCGTGCGGGTGGCGGCGAATATCGCGTCGCCGCTTGAGGCAGATGCCGCGCTATCGGCCGGCGCGGATGGCATCGGGCTGGTGCGAACCGAGCTCCTGTTCCTCGGACGCCTCACGCCGCCGACGGTCGAAGAACAGCGTGCGACCTACACGCGGATCCGCGCCGCCATGGACGGTCGACCGGTCGTGTTCCGGACGCTGGATGTCGGCGGAGACAAGCCCGCCCCGTGGCAGACCGGTCCCGCAGAGTCGAACCCGGCGCTCGGCGTCCGTGGCGTCCGGCTTGCGCGGCGGATGCCGCAGACGCTCGACGACCAGCTCACGGCACTGGTGCTCGCGGCGCGCGACGGCGAGCTCCGCGTGATGGTGCCGATGGTCGCCACCCGCGAGGAATTCCAGGCGGTGCGAGAGCGTCTCGACGCGGCGATCGAGCGTGTGGAGGCGTCATCGGGGGTCCGACCAGCGAGCACCTCCCTCGGGGTGATGATCGAAGTGCCATCAGCCGCGATCATGGCCGACACCCTCGCGGAGACTGCCGAGTTCTTCTCGATCGGGACGAACGACCTCGTGCAATACACGCTCGCGGCGGATCGGACGAACCCGGAGCTCGCCGAACTCGCATCGGCGTTGCAGCCGGCGATCATCAGGCTCATCGACGGCGTCGTGCGCGGCGCGCAAACCCGAGGCCGGCAAGTCGCAGTGTGCGGCGAGGCAGCCGCGGATCCGATGGTCATCCCATTGCTCGTCGGGCTCGGCGTGGACGAGCTGAGCGTCACCCCCGGCGCGATCGCATCCGTGCGCGGCACCCTGCTCGGTCTGGATCCAGAGGCCTGCGCGACGATGGCACGACAGGCGTTGCGCGCCGGAACTGCCGCGGACGTGCGCGCGTTGATCCACTCCCGTGTCTTCTAGCGGCATATCGATCGATCCGGAGCTTCCTGTCAAACCGAACATGTGGTCGAAACGTGCCCGGGACCCTATACTGCACGGTCCGTGGCCACGATCATTCCCGCCGACCCTCTCGCGCCGTTCTCACCGGCAGTCCGCGCGTGGTTCGAGGCCAGTTTCGAGGCGCCGACCGAAGCGCAGACGCGCGGCTGGGAAGCCATCGCCCGGGGCGAGCACACGCTCATCCACGCCCCGACCGGCAGCGGCAAGACCCTCGCGGCGTTCCTGTTCGCGCTGGACCGACTCGCCCGGGATCCCAGCCCGCCCGCGTCCAGGCAAGACCCCGGCCACGTCCGCGTCCTCTATGTCTCGCCGCTCAAGGCGCTGACGTACGACGTCGAGCGAAATCTCCGGGCGCCCCTCACCGGCATCGGGCTCGCGGCGCAGAAGCTGGGCGATGAAGCTCCGACGATCACCGTCGCCAGCCGGACCGGCGACACGCCCAGCGAGGACCGACGGGAGATCGCCCGTCGACCGCCCGATATCCTCATCACCACGCCCGAGAGCCTGTACCTGCTGCTGACGAGCCAGGCGCGCGAGATCCTGCGCAACGTCGAGCACGTGATCATCGACGAGGTGCACGCCATCGCCGGCACGAAGCGCGGCGCCCACCTCGTTCTCAGCCTCGAGCGCCTCGATCGGCTGCGCGACGCCGAGACGACGTCGCCCGCGCAGCGCATCGGCCTGTCCGCCACGCAACGACCACTCGACACGATCGCCCGGTTCCTGGGTGGCATCGGCCCCGACCGCGAAGTCACCATCGTCGATGCCGGCACGCGCAAGCCGCTCGAGCTCGAGGTCATCATCCCGGTCGACGACATGGCCGCCCTCGGCGACGTCCTCCCGCAGGAGCAGCAGCCGGGCGGGCCGGCCATCAGCCCCGACGCGCGCTCGAGCATCTGGCCGGCCATCCACCCGCGGATCCTCGAGCTGATCCGGAGCCACCGCAGCACGATCGTCTTCACCAACAGCCGGCGGCTGAGTGAACGACTGGCCCAGCGCCTCAACGAGCTGGCCGGCGAGGACCTCGTCCGCGCCCACCACGGCAGCATCGCCCGCGAGCAGCGCCTCGAGATCGAGGAGGAGCTCAAGGCCGGTCGCCTCCCGGCCCTGGTCGCCACGAGCTCACTCGAGCTCGGCATCGACATGGGCGCAGTCGACCTCGTCATCCAGGTCGAATCGCCCACGAGCGTCGCGCGCGGCCTGCAACGGGTGGGCCGCGCCGGGCACCAGGTCGGCGCCCCGAGCAAGGGCATCATCTTTCCGAAGTACCGCGGCGACCTCCTCGAGGTCGCGGTCGTCACGCGGCGTATGCACGAGGGGGAGATCGAGGAGACGCGCATCCCGCGCAACCCGCTCGACGTCCTCGCGCAGCAGATCGTCGCCATGACCGTCATGGACCGCTGGGCCGGCGACGACCTGTTCCGGACGGTCACTGCGGCGGCCCCGTACGAGACCCTGACCCGCGATGTCCTGGACGGCGTGCTGGGCATGCTCGCGGGCGCCTATCCGTCCGACGAGTTCGCCGAGCTCAAGCCGCGCATCGTGTGGGACCGCGTCACCGACACCATCGAGGGGCGGCGTGACGCCCGCGTCGTGGCCGTGACCAGCGGTGGGACGATCCCCGACCGCGGGTTGTTCGGCGTGTTCATGGAGGGCGAGGCCGGCACGCCGGGCCGTCGCGTCGGCGAGCTCGACGAAGAGATGGTCTACGAGCTCCGCGCCGGGATGCACGGGGATGTGGTCGTTCTGGGCGCCAGCTCCTGGCGTGTCCAGGACATCAGCCACGATCGGGTCACCGTCACGCCCGCCCCGGGCGTCCCGGGCAAGCTGCCGTTCTGGAAGGGCGACGCCGTCGGCCGGCCGATCGAGCTCGGCCGCGCGCTCGGCGCGTTCGTCGGTGAGATCGAGGGCGACCTGCAACGCGGTCCGAAGGGCCGGCAGGAAGCGCACGACCGTCTCCGTGAACACCACGACCTCGACGACCGGGCGGCCAAGAACCTGCTCGACTACCTCGAGGACGAGCGCGAAGCGACGGGCGCCCTGCCGACCGACAAGCGCGTCGTGGTCGAGCGGTTCCGCGATGAGCTCGGCGACTGGCGGTTGACCCTGCTGACGCCGTTCGGTGGGCGGGTCCACGCCCCGTGGTCGCTCGGGATCGAGGCGCGCCTCGCCGACCGGCTCGGGATGGAGGTCCAGACCATCTGGTCCGACGACGGCATCGCCATCCGTCTGCCGGAAGGGGAGGGGAGCATCGACGGCATCGACGACCTTCTGTTCCCCGCCGCCGAGGACATCGAGGACCTGGTCGTCGGTCAGGTCGCGAACTCGGCCCTGTTCGCGAGTCGCTTCCGCGAGAACGCCGCCCGTGCGCTGCTGTTGCCGCGCCGCCGACCGGGTACGCGCACGCCGCTCTGGCAGCAACGCCAGCGAGCGGCCGACCTGCTGTCGGTGGCGAGTCGTTACGGCAGCTTCCCGATCCTCGTCGAGACCTACCGGGAGTGCCTGTCGGACGTCTTCGACCTCGACGCGCTGCGCGACGTCCTGCGCGGGGTGGCGAGTCGAGAGATCGCGGTCCACGGCGTCGAGACGCCGCGGGCGAGCCCGTTCGCGAGCAGCCTGCTGTTCGACTACGTGGCGGCCTACATGTACGAGGGCGACGCTCCGCTGGCCGAGCGGCGTGCCGGCGCGCTCACGCTCGATCGCGACCTTCTCCGCGAGTTGCTCGGCCAGGAGGAGCTGCGCGAGCTGCTCGATCCCGATGCCCTCGCCGACCTCGAGCTGTCGCTCCAGGCCCTGGCCGAGGACCGCCAAGCCAGCACGGTCGACCAGGTCCACGACCTGCTGCGCCGGCTGGGCGACCTGTCGACCGACGAGGTCGCTGCCCGCGTGGTCGGCGGATCCGACGCGGCCCGCACTTGGCTTGCGGATCTCGAGGGCGGTCGGCGGGCCGTGCGCGTGCGGATCGCCGGCGAGGACCGCTGGATCGCGATCGAGGACGTCGCCCGCTACCGCGACGGCGTCGGGGTCACCGCGCCGGTCGGCGTGCCCGAAGCGTTCCTTGCCCCAGCCGTCGGCGCTCTTGACGGTCTGCTCGCCCGCTACGCCCGCACCCATGGCCCGTTCCTGACGCCGGAACCGGCTGCGCGCTGGGGTCTGCCGGTCGGCATCGTCGAGGACGCCCTCGAGCGTCTGCTCGCCGCCGGGACGATCATCCGTGGCGAGTTCCGGCCGGGTGGCGCGGAACGCGAGTGGTCCGACGCGGACGTCCTGCGTCTCCTGCGCCGCCGTTCGCTCGCGCGCCTGCGGCGCGAGGTCGAACCGGTCGACCCGGCGGCCCTCGGTCGGTTCCTGCCTGCCTGGCACGGGATCGCGCCGGCAGCGGGACCCGGCGCCGACCCGCCGCTCTTTCGGGGCTCGGCCGCGATGGAGCGACTCGCCGAGGTCGTCGACCAGCTCGCCGGTGTGGCCATCCCCGCGTCAGTGCTGGAACGGGACGTGCTGCCGGCACGGGTCCCCGGCTACACGCCTCGCCTCCTCGACGAGCTCGGCGCGATGGGTGAGGTCGCCTGGATCGGGCGGGGCAGCCTCGGCCGTGACGATGGCCGGATCGCCCTGTATCGACCCGAGCGCGAGATCCTCCGGCCGCAGGCACTGGTCGACGCGAACGACGACACCGCGACGCGGCCCTCGAGCGCGCGCCACGAGAAGATCCGCGAGCACCTCGCGACTCGCGGAGCGAGCTTCTACCGGGCGGTCCACGCCGCGGCTGGTGGTGGCTCCGACCGGGAGATGCTCGACGCGCTGTGGGACCTGGTCTGGGCGGGCGAGGTCACCAACGACACGTTCGCCCCGCTGCGCGCCCTGCGCTGGAAGCGACCGACCGGTTCGGGGTCGGGTGCCCGTCGCGCTCGGCCGGGCCGGCTCACCGCCCTGGGACCGCCTGAGGCGGCAGGTCGCTGGTCGCTGGTCGAGCCGATCGAGGGCGTGACGCCGACCGAGCGGCTCCATGCGCAGGCACTCGCACTCCTGGAACGCCACGGGGTGCTGACGCGAGAGGCCGTCGTGTCCGAGGGTCTCGAGGGCGGCTTCTCCGGCGTATACCCGGTGCTTCGGGCGCTCGAGGAGGCGGGCCGGATCCGACGCGGCTACTTCGTCGACGGGCTCGGAGCGGCGCAATTCGCCCTGGCCGGAGCGCTCGATCGACTTCGCGCCGTGCGCGATGGCGAGGAGGGCTCGGCCGCACCGGCCGTTCACGTCCTGGCCGCGGCCGACCCCGCGAACCCGTACGGTGCCGCGCTCGCCTGGCCTCGCCGCGGAGACGACGATCGGCGGCCGTTCCAGCGCGCTGCCGGCGCCTACGTCGTGCTGGTCGACGGCATCGCGGCGCTCTACCTCGAGCGCGGTGGGGCGACGATCCAGACCCTGCCGGCAGCGGACGACCCGGACGTCGCCGAGTCGGCGCTGCGCGGGCTGACGTCGATCGTCGGGACCGGCCGTGCCCGCGAGCTCGTCATCCGCAAGGTCGATGGGATCGCCGTCGGCGAGTCACCGTTGCGCGAGCGGCTGCTCGGGGCCGGGTTCTCGGCTGGGTACCGTGGCCTGATCCTGCGTGCGCCCCGATGAGCGCGGGCTGATCGGCCGCATGCCTGAGGGCGACACGCTCTACCGGACCGCGGCGGGTCTGCGACCGTACCTCGTGGGTCGGGACGTGATCGCTGCGCGGGCCCGAGGTCCAGGCGCGGTCCCGCAGATCCACCGAGTGGTCGGCAGGCGCGTCGATGCGGTCGAAGCGCACGGCAAGAACCTGCTGATCCGCTTCGATGGCGGTCTCGAGCTCCGGACCCATCTGCGGATGAACGGCTCGTGGCATCGCTATCGACCGGGTGAGCGATGGCGTCGACCGCCGGGTCGAGCACGGCTGGTGCTCGAGGTCGATGGCGCCGTCGCGGTCTGCTTCGACGCGCCGGTCGTCGAGCTATTCGAGGCCCGTACCGAACCGCTCCACCCCTCGCTGTCGCGTCTTGGGCCAGACCTCCTGTCGCCCGACTTCGATGCGGCCGAAGCGCTGCGGCGGCTGCGTTCGCCCGAACGGCAGGTCGATGTCGATCAGCGCCGCCCTCCTGGATCAGCGGGCACTGGCCGGCATCGGCAACATCTGGCGCAACGAGACGCTGTTCGCCGAGCGGGTCGACCCGTTCGCGTCTGTGGGCGACCTCGACGATGCGACGCTCGAGCGCCTGGTCGCGACGGCCCGTCGGCTGCTGACGCCACAGCGCCGGTGCCGCGCCCGGCCGCGTCCCGATGCGGGTGTATCGGCGCGCCGGCCGACCCTGCCCACGATGCGGCACGCTGATGCGCTCGGGGCCGTTGTCCACGGAGATCCCACGGACGACGTACTGGTGCCCGACCTGCCAGGGAGGACCGCGATGAGCGACATCGACGCGCGCTGCGAGCCGGCGCCCGACGGCTGGCGCTGCACGGTGACCGTGCGCGACGACCGCGGCTCGTCGAGTCACGCCGTCACGATCGCTGCCGCCGACGCGACCAGCTCTTGCCGCGGCCGCCGATGCCGCCGATGTCGAGCGGCTCCTCTACGAGACCTTCGATTTCCTCCTCGAACGCGAACCGAAGGAGTCGATCCTGCGATCGTTCGACGTGTCGGAGGTGAGCGGCTACTTCCCCGAGTACGAGCACGAGATCCGGAGCCGCCTCGCGCCGTAGCGCGCCTGCGCCACCGCGAACGGCGCGTATCATCCCGGGCGATGTGCGAGCAGTTCGTCGCGCGATCCGCTGAGCCCTTCCCGGTCGCCGAGCTGTGGCCGTTCACGGAACGGCTCGAGCGGTTCGGGCTGGCGGGCTTCGGCTGGGGTGCCTCGTGGCTGCGGGCCGACGGGCGACTGTGCAGTCACCGTGATCTGCAGGCGTTTCGCGATGACACCGACGGAGTAGCCCGCGTCGGCCGGGAGGAAACGACGGCGTTGCTCGTGCATCTCCGGCGACCATCGCGGCTCTCGACGCTCCAGCTTCCCGACTCGCAGCCGTTCGACGATCCGGCGGGCCGCTTCGCGTTCTCGCACAACGGCGACCTTCGCGACTGGCGGCCGGCTCGGGCTCGCTACCAGGAGCAAGGACGGATCCACGGCCGCGCCGACACCGAAGTCGCCGAGCGCTGGCTCGAGGACGCCTGGCGCCCGGATGCACCGTCCGCGAGGACGCTTGCGCGGCTCCACGACGAGTTCGGCGGGCAGGCCAATCTCGCCGTCCTGACCCCCGACGGCACGCCGACCCACTATGCCGGCAACACGGAGAACCCCGTCTTCACGTTCCGCCTCGGTCGGATCGGCATCGTCAGCACCGGCCTGTATTCGCTCGATCGTTCGCTGTTCCGGCTCGCCGCGCCGGGCGCGATCGAGCGGCGACTGGTTCGTCAGAAGCAGGCCATCGAGCTCGACCGTAACGGGAGACCGACGGGCGCGTCCTAGCATTCGACCGGGGCCCGTCACCCGACCGTCACCCGACCGTCACCCTCGGCCCAAGAGGTGCCTCGCGATGCAGGCAGAAGCGACACTCGCGGAGGAGCCCTACTTCCGACCGACCAGGACGCTGCCGATCGGGCACTTGGTCCGGATCTCGCTGTACTGGCTGGGTCTCACCGCCATCGATGGCGCCGTCGGCCTGTTCATCCAGAACCGGGTCAACTTCGGACCTTTCGCGCCCGACCCGCTCGAGGTCGGTCGGACCCTGTTCCTCATGTCGATCCCCGTCGCGGTGATCTCGATCCTCATCCAGCCGACGGTCGGCTCGATCAGCGACTACACGGTCAGTCGCTGGGGACGGCGCAAGCCGTACATCGTCATCGGCTCGCTGCTGGACCTCGTGTTCCTCGCCGGGATCGCGCTGTCGAGCAGCATCCTCATGCTCGCGGCCTTTGCGGCGCTGCTGGCGTTCAGCACCAACATCGCCCGTGGACCGTTCCAGGGCTACGTGCCGGATCTCGTGCCGGAGAAGCAAGTCGGTCTGGCCAGCGCGATGGTCGGCCTGATGCAGATCCTCGGGAACGTCACCGGCTTCGTCCTGGTGTCACTCGCGGCCGCCAACGGGGTGATCGAGCTATCGATCGTCGCGGTCGCCATCGTCGAGCTCGTCACGATGGTCGCGGTGGTGGCCAGGGTCGGCGAGGGGCAGCCGCCCAAGCCCCGGAAGGGCAAGTCGTGGGTCACGGTGGCGCGTGAGGTCTGGGGCACCGACGTTCTCAAGGAGCGGTCGTACGTCTGGCTCCTCGCGTCGAGGTTCTTCTTCCTGATGGGCGGGGCGATCCTGACCAACTTGATCCTGACCTATCTCAAGCAGGCCCACGGACTCGACGAGGCACAAGCAAACAACACCAACCTCATCATGCTCGGCGCGATCATCCTCGCGACGGTCATCGCCATCGTCCCGTCGGCTCGACTCTCCGACCGGATCGGCCGCAAGCCGGTGATCTATGCGAGCTGCGCGATCGGCTTCGTCGGCATCGTCCTCGCGGCGCTCGCCCCCGGCATCCCGATCGCGATCGTCGGTGGCGTCCTGTTCGGCGCCTCTGCCGGCACGTTCCTGGCCGTCGACTGGGCACTGATGACCGACATCATCCCCAAGGCGTCGTCGGGGCGCTACATGGGCCTGTCGAATGTGGCGACGACGTCATCCACCGTGATCGGCGTCGCGACCGGCGGTTTGCTGCTCGACGCGGTCAACATCGGCCTCGGCCTCGGGGCCGGACCGCGCGCGGCCTACCTGCTCGGGGCGATCTACTACGTGATCGCCGCCATCACGCTTCGGCCGGTCGTGGAGCCACCGCGCTCCGAGCGTCGAGCCGCCGGTATGCCCACGGGATGAACGCCCACAGGTAGACGAGGTAGTCGAGCCGGATCGGCCGTGCACCGAAGCCGAACAGCGCCTGGAACTGGATGATCGTCAACGGCAGCAGGACCACGCTGAGCCCGATCGACACCGCCAGCCAGACCAGGCCCCAGCGGCGGGTCGCCGAGGGCAGGATCGGCCAGACGATGACCGGCACCCACTTCATCCAGGTCGCCAGTGCCCACAACAGGCCACCCAGCCGCGGACCGGTGAACTGGGCTGCCCAGAGCATCAGCGTGAGCTGGAGGTTGATGTTGCCGGTATCGAGGTTGGCGCCGACCGGGAACGCCAGGAGCACGATGACCACGGCCGTCAGGAGCGGCTGCCGGCGGTACGCCCAGTCGACCGTCCACAGCAACAGCAGGATCGTCCCGACCCGCCACACGACCCAGGCGACGTCCCACGGCAGCAGCGCCCACGGCGCGAAGAGTGGCAGCATCCACGGCGCGTAGACATACGGCAGGAACGGACCCGTGGGGTGGTACGGGTCGCCGCCGTTGAGCCAGATCCGGACGCCTGCCCAGTACGCCCGAGCGTCGGCGCCCGCGGCATCGCCCCGCCCGATCATGCCTGCGGCGAGCAGGGAGAAGACCAGGCCGATCAGGACGATCGCGATCAGGCGGCGGTGGTCCCGCAGCCGAGAGATCTCGCGACGGATCGCCCGGCGATACACCCCCGCGCGACGCCGGTTCGGCTGACCGAACAGGTCCTGCCAGCCGACGACGACGCGCCCGCGTCCCCGGGCCGTGCCGGGGACCGGTTGCAGCTCCGGCGGTCGCTGGGTGTCGGCCATGCGCCGGCATTCTCGCATGGCATCCTCAGACGGCTGCCGCCGGACCCCGGACGAGCCGGGTATCCTGTCGCGAACGAATCGACGCCCAGGGAGCCCAGCCAACGCCCGTGAGCGACGGACACGTCATCATCATCGGCGGCGCGGAGGACAAGGTCCGCGACCGCGTCATCCTCAGCCGTTTCGCCAGCCTCGCCGGTGGTCGCGATGCGACCGTCGCGGTCATCTCGACGGCGTCGTCGCTCGGCGAGCTGGCCGGTGAACGCTACAAGCAGGTCCTCGGCGAGCTCGGCGTGAGCAAGGTCCGAGCGATCCACGCTGTCACGCGCGCCCAGGCCAACGACGACACGGTGGCCCTCGCGCTGCGTGACGCGACCGGCGTGTTCATGACCGGCGGCAATCAGCTCCGGCTGTCGTCGATCATCGGCGGGACACGCTTGGCCGACGCCGTCCTCGAGCAGTTCCGCAAGGGTGCGGTGGTCGCCGGGACGAGCGCGGGCGCTTCGGCGTTGTCGAGCCACATGATCGCCTTCGGTGCGTCCGGTGCGACACCGAAACATCGCATGGCACAGATCGCCGCCGGGCTCGGGGTGCTGCCCGGCGTGATCATCGACCAGCACTTCCAGCAGCGGAACCGGCTCGGACGGCTGCTTAGCCTGATCGCCCAGAACCCGTCCCTGCTCGGTCTCGGCGTCGACGAGGACACCGCCGGCGTCGTCGGGCCGGACCACATCATGGAGGTCATCGGGCGTGGCTCGATCACCGTGGTCGACGGGGCGCGCTCGGAGACCGATGCGTGGGAGGTCAAGGGCCATCGGCCGCTGATGATCAGTGGCGTCGTGCTGCACTCGCTGCCGGCGGGCTACCGATTCGACCTCCAGCGACGCGAGCGCGTGCTCGTGCCGACGCTCCACGCGCTGCCCGGCGGCGAGGCCGCGTCGAGCTGACCGGGGCCAGGACGCCGGCCGCCGCTGGCGAATCCACAGGCACGATCCGGCCGTACACTGACGGCCCATCCCGCGTGCGCAGGAGCGGAGCGTGACCGAGACGGCCGAGCCGACCGCCAAGCCCAAGCGCCCCAGATCGAGGCGTGCCGATTCGAAGGGCGTCGCGACGCCGCCCGCCACGGCCGTCCCCACGACGCCCCAGCCGACGCTGCGCATCCTGGAGACCCGCGTGCTGCGCGGTCCGAACTACTGGGCGCGCGAACCGGTCATCCGCATGCTCGTCGATCTCGGCAGCCTCGAGGCGTTCCCGTCGAACCGCATCCCGGGCTTCAGTGACGCCCTCGTCGCGCTGCTGCCCACGCTCGAGGACCACGCCTGCTCGCTGGGCCGCCGCGGTGGCTTCATCACGAGGCTACAGGAGGGCACGTGGGCGGGCCACATCGCGGAGCACATCGCGCTCGAGTTCCAGAACCTCGCCGGCACCGACGTCCGGCACGGCAAGACCCGCTCGGCGGGCGTGCACGGCCAGTACAACTGCATCTACGAGTACAACGAGGAGGCGGTCGGTCTCGAGGCCGGCAAGATGGCCGTCGCCCTGGTCAACCACCTGGTCGCGCCCGACGAGGACGCCTTCTTCTTCGATTTCGCCAACGAGCTCGAGCGCCTCATCCGACTGGCCGAGCGGCAGGCGTTCGGCCCGTCGACCCAGGCCCTGATCGACGAGGCGGTCAGCCGCGACATCCCGTTCATCCGGCTCGACCGCCACTCGCTCGTCCAGTTCGGCCACGGTGTCCACCAGCAGCGCATCCGGGCCACGATGACCTCGAAGACATCGGCCATCGGTGTCGACGTCGCCTCGGACAAGGGCCTGACCAACCGGCTGCTCGACAGCGCCGGCCTGCCGGTCCCACGCGCCGACGTCGTCACGACCGAGGACGAGGCCGTCAGCGTCGCGACGCGCCTCGGGTTCCCGTGCGTGGTCAAGCCGCTCGATGGCAACCATGGCCGCGGCGTCCACCTCGACCTGCGCTCGGACGACCAGGTGCGCGCCGCGTTCCACGGCGCGCTCGCCCAGAGCCGCTCGGGGGACGTGGTGGTCGAGTCGTACGTCGCCGGCAACGACTACCGCTGCCTGGTGATCGGCGGCAAGGTCGCCGCAATCGCCGAGCGCGTGCCGGCGAGCGTGACCGGCGACGGCGAGCGCACCGTCCGCCAGCTGGTCGGTATCGCCAACCAGGACCCGCGCCGGGGGATCGGGCACGAGAAGGTGCTGACCCGGATCAAGCTCGACGAGGCGGCCGAGGAGCTGGTCCGCGCCCAGGGCTATTCGCTCGATGACGTCCCGCCCGATGGCACGTGGATCAAGCTCGCCCTCACCGGCAACATGTCGACCGGCGGGACGTCGATCGACCGCACGATCGAGGCCCATCCCGACAACGTCGAGATCGCCGAGACGGCGGCCCAGATCGTCGGGCTCGACGTGGCCGGCATCGACTTCATCTGCCCCGACATCACGACCCCGGTCCGCGAGACCGGTGGCGCGATCGTCGAGGTGAACGCCGCACCCGGGTTCCGGATGCACACGCATCCGACCGAGGGCGAGCCGCAGTACGTCGCCCGGCCGGTCATCGATGGCCTCTTCCCGCCCGGCAACCCGTCGCGTATCCCGATCCTCGCGGTGACCGGTACGAACGGCAAGACCACGACGGTCAGGATGATCGCCCACATCCTGAAGCTGATGGGCCGCCGCGTCGGTATGACCTCGACCGACGGCATCGTGGTCGATGGCCGGCTCATCAAGAAGGGCGACATGTCGGGGCCCAAGTCGGCCCAGATGGTGCTGCAGAACCCGAAGGTCGATACGGCGGTCTTCGAGGTCGCTCGCGGCGGCATCCTGCGCGAGGGGCTCGGCTACGACCGGAACGACGTGGCCGTGGTGACCAACGTGACCGGCGACCACCTCGGCTTGGGCGGCATCGACTCGATCGGCCAGCTGGCCAACGTGAAGGGTGTCGTGGTCGAGGCAGTACCCCGCTCCGGGACGGCCGTCCTCAACGCCGACGACAGCCATGTCTATCGGATGGGCCGCCACTGTGCCGGCCGCGTCGTGCTGTTCTCGATGGCGACCGAGAAGGGGGAGGACGGCTTCGACCGGGTGGACGGCCACACGTCACGCGGCAATGCCGCGTTCTGTCTCGAGCCGACCAAGGAGGGCGAGCTGATCGTACTCCGGCTCGGGAGTCGCAAGATGCCGGTCCTCTACACGCACCTCATCCCGGCGACCTTCGGCGGTCGGGCGCGGATGAACGTCGCGAATGCGCTAGCGGCTGCGGCGGCAGCGTGGGCGTCCGGTGCGCACCTGCACGACATCCGCCAGGGACTGCGCACGTTCTCGACGTCGTTCTTCCAGGCGCCGGGGCGCCTCAACCTGCTCGATGTCGGCGGCGTGCGCGTCGTCATCGACTACTGCCACAACGTCGATGGCATGCGCCAGCTGGCCGACTTCGTGCAGCGGATGATGGTCGAACCGCAGACCAAGGCGGGTCGGATCGGGGCGAAGGCGTCCACCACGCGATCAGGTCGAGCGATCGGCGTGCTCGGCATCCCGGGCGACCGGCGCGACGACGATCAGCGCCAATACGGTGCCATCGCGGCCGGCGCGTTCGACGAGATCATCGTGCGCGAGGACAAGAACCTTCGGGGTCGAGCGCCCGGCGAGACGGCGGCCAACGTCATCGAGGGTGTCCGGTCGGCAAGGGCCGCGGGCGACGCCCGGGTGGGCCGGGCCGACAAGGTGCTCGACGAGATGACCGCGGTCCGCACGGCACTGCGCCGAGCGATGCCGGGTGACCTCATCGTGTGCTGCGTCGACGACGCGGTCGCCGTCTACCGCGAGGCGATGTCGGCGACCGGGGCGTCGCGTGGCGGCACAGCCTTTGCCGACCCGGGTGAGCTCGAGGCGCCGGAGGGATGAGCAGTTCCGGGGCGCCGCGCCGCTCCGGACCGCCGCGCTATGCCCCGGAGGACTCGCTCCAGAGCCCGCGCTTCACCGGACCGTCGACGTTCGCCCGACTGCCGTTCGTTCGCACGCTGGAGGACGTCGACCTGGTGGTGGTCGGAGTGCCGTTCGACACCGGCGTGACCTACCGCGCCGGCGGGCGCTTCGGGCCGAACGGCGTCCGCGCCGCGAGCGTGATGCTGCGGCCCTACAACGCCAATCTCGACATCAAGCCATTCGACATCCTGTCCTGCGTCGACTACGGCGACGTGTCGATCGTGCCGGGCTACATCGAGCGGAGTTACGAGGCCATCGAGCAGACCGTGGCACCGATCGTCGAAGCGGGTGTCGTGCCGCTCCTCATCGGCGGCGACCACGCGTGCACGCTGCCGCACCTGCGCGCGACTCGCTCGCGGGGCCCGGTCGCGGTGATCGACTTCGACTCGCACACGGACGCCTGGGACAGCTACTTCGGCGAGAAGTACAACCACGGGACGTGGATGCGCCGGGCGATCGAGGAGGGCCTGGTCGACGTCGACCACTCCATCGAGGTCGGGTTGCGCGGGTCCGTCTACGACAAGGACGACTGGACGGGCCTGCGTGACGAGCTCGGGCTCGAGTACCTCACGACCGAGGAGGTCCTCGACATCGGACCTGAGGCCACGGCCGAGCGCATCCGGGAGCGGGTCGGCGACGCCACGGCCTTCATCAGTTACGACATCGATGTGGTGGATCCGGCCTTCGCGCCCGGGACCGGGACGCCCGAGCCCGGCGGTCTCTCCTCGCACGACGCGCTCGCGATCGTCCGGCGCCTGACCGGTATCGACTTCGTCGGGTTCGACGTCGTCGAGGTCATCCCGGCCTACGACCCGGCCGGTCAGACCGCGTTCCTCGCCGCGAATCTGGCCTACGAGATGCTGTCGCTCGTCGCCCTCCACCGCGGGCCGCGGTAGACGATCTCGCCGCCGACGAGGGTCAGGTCGACGCCCAGGTCGCCGAGACGGTCGGTCGGCGTCGAGAACAGGTCGCCATCGAGGACCACGATGTCGGCGAGCTTGCCGACCTCGAGCGAACCGAGCCGGTCGTCCGCGAAGTAGGAGGCCGCCGCGTCGGATGTGCAGGCACGCAGCGCCTCCTCCACGGTGAGGGCCTGGTCCGGACCGAGGACCGCGCCACCGACGGTCGTCCGCGTCACCGCCGACGAGATCGTGTCGAGCGGGCGGTACGACGCGACCGGCGCATCGCTCGACAGCGCGAAGCGGACCCCGGCGCCGATCATCTCGCGGTAGGGCTGAAGGCGCTGGACACGCTCCGTGTCAAGGGCCGTGAGCCAGACGTCGCCGGCATCCCAGAAGTAGCGCGGCTGGCCGACGGCCATGATTCCGAGGCGCGCCATCCGCTCGAGCTGGTCAGGTCGTGGGCCCCCGCAATGCTCGATCCGATGGCGGTGGTCGTCGCGAGGCTGCGCCTCGAGGGCGGCCTCGTACGCGTCAAGGACGCGCTCGATCGCCCGATCGCCCTGCGCGTGAACGCCGATCTGCCAGCCCGCGACGTGCGCCCTGCGGATGGCGTCGCGGAACTCGTCCTCGGAGCGCCAGTACAGCGAGCCCTCGTACTCGCCGTTCGCGCCGTACGGCGCCGAGAATGCCGCCGTCCCACCCGTCAGGGCACCGTCCGCGTAGAACTTCATCGGCCCGATCGCCAGCCGGTCGTCGCCGAACTGCCCGGTCAGGCCGATGGCGGTGTATTCGTCGAGCTGGGATGAGATCGGCATGGCCGTCACGCGCACGCCGAGCAGGCCGCGCTGCCGGGCAAGCCTGTAGCCCTCCAGCTCGCGCCGCGTGACTTGTGCGTCGACGATCGAGGTGATGCCGGCGGCGAGGTAGGCGCGGGCGCCCCGATCGATGTCGCCGACGATCTCCTCCAGCGGCGCGTCGTCGTGAAAGCCCGGGCCGTGGTGGCCGATATCGACCGCGATGGGCACGACCAGGGCCTGGGCCGCATCGAGGCAGTAGCCCGTGATGCGGCCGCGATCGTCGCGCACGAGATGACCGCCTTCGGGGTCGTCCACGGCGTCGGCCACGCCCCGTCGCTCCAGGGCCAGGCTGTTCGCCAGCGCGTGGTGGCCGCTCATGTGCTGGACGAGGACCGGATGGACGAGCGTCGCCTCATCGATGTCCCAGCGTGTCGGCAGCCGGCCATCCCCGAACTGCTCCGGGTTCATCCCGACGGCGCGGATCCATGTCCCATCGGGCGTCCGTTCCGCGGCGTCAGCGATGCGGGCGACGAGATCCGCGATCGACGCCACGCCGGGATAGCGGACGTCGACGGAGGCGAGCTCCGCCCCGGTGAACGCCAGGTGGTTGTGCGGGTCGACGAAGCCGGGCAGGATCGTGCGGCCCTCGACGTCGATCTGCTGCGCGTCGGGCGGGGCCATCACCCGAACGGCACTGTCCCCACCGACCGCGACGATCCGGTCGCCGACGATCGCGACACCGCCGCTGAACGGCGGCTCCCCGGGCCGTGCGGTGGCTACGCGACCGTTGACGAGGACGAGCCCGCCCATCGCGCCCATCATCGCACCACCGGACCGACCGTGAACACGCTTGGTCGGGTCTTGCGCCGCGGACTACGATGCACCGGACCGGGCGGTGGAGGTCGCCCGCGCTTCGCCGAGGAGGAGGGCACGAGCATGCATCGCTCGACGACCATCATCGCGTTCCTCGCGATCACCGCGATCATCACGGGCTGTTCGGGAGGAGGTGGTGCGTCGCCCGCGGCGTCGGTGCCGGCGGCCTCCGAACCGGCAGCCAGCGAGCCGGCGGCCAGCGAGTCCGCCGGAGCATCGCCGGCTTCTGCGGCCTGCAACCCGCCACGCCAGGAGGGCGTGACGCTCACCTTCACGTCGTTCGGCGGCGTGTACCAGGAGGCGCAGCGGAAGGCGTGGCTGGAGCCGTACACCGAGCTGACCGGCGTGCAGTTCACCGAGGACGAGAACTCCTCGAACGCGACGATCAAGGCCCAGGTCGAAGCCGGCCAGGTCACGTGGGACGTCGTGGACGTCGGCAACGATTTCGGTGTCGACGCACACAAGGACCTGCTCGAGCCGCTCGACTTCTCGCTCATCCCGCGTGACGAGCTCAACGCCGACCTCGGGATCACCGACTGGCGCATCCCGGACATCACGTACGGGGTCGTCCTCGCCTACAACACGGAGGTCCTCGGCGCCGGCAATGTGCCGGCAGGCTGGGCCGATTACTTCGACACGACCAAGTTCCCAGGCAAGCGCGGCGCATGGGACTACTCCGAGGGTGGCATGTTCGAGTTCGCCCTGCTGGCGGACGGCGTCGCCCCGGCCGACCTCTATCCGCTCGACCTGCCACGGGCAACGGCGAAGCTGAACACCATCAAGGACGACATCGTCTTCTGGACGTCGGGTGCCGAGTCGCAGGAGCTCATCGGCTCAGGCGAGATCGCGATGACGATGATCTGGAACGGGCGCGGTTGGAGCGCCAAGAACCAAGACAACAAACCGGTCGAGATCCAGTGGAACCAGCAGATCGTGACCGCCGACTACCTGGTCATCCCGAAGGGCTCGCCCAACAAGGACGCGGCGATGCAGTTCATCGCCTATACCGCGTGCGCGGCGCACAATGCCGGGCCCTCGGAGTTCATCCCATACGGCCCGACCAACACGAACTCGACGGCGAACCCGGCGATGGTCAACGACCTGTCGGTCACGAACGCCGACGAGAACTCGGCCTACTTCGACGACAAGTACCTCGCCGACAACTTCGACGAGATCGATGCCGCCTGGCAGGCCTGGAAGGCGTCCTGATCCGCTAGTCGGACAGGCGCCTCCGATGTCGACGTCCGGCGAGGCCCGCCGCCCGTGGGCGGGCCTTACCGGCGCCCGGCGCGACCGCTGGTCGTGGCTGGTCGTCCCGTCGGTCGTGTTCCTGGTCGCGTTCTTCCTCGTCCCCCTCGTGGTGATGAGCATCAGGAGCGTCACCGACCCGGTCGGTGCCGGGCTCTCGAACTACGAGCGCTTCTTCGCCGAGGAGGCGTACGTCCGGGTCCTGCTCAACACGTTCTGGATCGCCGTCCTGGCGACGGTCGCATGTCTCGTGATCGGCTATCCGTTCGCCTACCTGATGACGATCGTGCCGGGCAGGCTGGCCGGGCTGTTGCTGATAGCGGTCCTCCTCCCGTTCTGGTCGAGCCTGCTCGTCCGGACGTTCGCGTGGCAGGTGCTACTGCGCGACACGGGCATCATCAACCGGTTCCTGCTCGACCTCGGGGCCATCAGCGAGCCGCTGACCCTCATCCGGACGACCGGTGGGGTGATCGTCGGGATGTCGCACATCCTCCTGCCGTTCATGGTCCTGCCGCTCTACGCGGTGATGCGCAGGATCGACCCCGAATTCAGTCGCGCGGCGGCGAACCTCGGTGCGTCACCGATGTCGGCGTTCCTGCGGATCTTCGTTCCACTCAGCCTGCCCGGCGTCCTGGCGGGCTGCCTCCTCGTCTTCATCCTGGCGCTGGGGTTCTACATCACCCCGGCGCTGCTCGGCGGGCTGAGGGACCAGATGATCAGCCAGCTCATCGTCCAGCAGATCCAGCAGCGCCTCGACTGGGGCTTCGGGACGGCGATGAGCGTGCTGCTGGTCGGGATCACGCTGGTGATCCTGTTCGTGGCGTCCCGGGCGATCCGATTGCAGGACGTCTTCGGCAGCGTGGTCGAGGACTAGCCGATGAGCGACTCCTGGCGTCAACCGCGGCGGATCCTCATGGCGGCCCTGGGCGCCCTGACCGTGTTCTACCTGCTCGCCCCGACGCTGGTCATCGTCCCGATGAGCTTCACCGAGGCCCGCATCCTGAGTTTCCCGCCGGAGGGCTTCACCCTCCAGTGGTATGAGCGGATGCTGACCGATCGGCAGTGGTCGACGGGGATCGTGAACAGCCTCCAGGTCGCGATCCTCACCGCGATCCTGGCCACGGTGCTCGGGACGCTGGCGGCGCTGGGCCTGAACCGCGGACGCTTCCGCGGCAAGACCGTGGTCAACGCCCTGGCCCTGTCGCCGCTGATCGTGCCCGTCGTCGTCATCGCCATCGGCATGTTCGGGTTGTTCGTCCAATGGCGGCTGAGCGGGTCGTTGCCCGGGCTGGTGATCGCCCACACCGCGCTCGCCCTGCCGTTCGTCGCCGTGGCCGTCAGCACGTCGCTCCGGACGATGGACCGCAACCTCGAGCTCGCCGCCGCGAACCTCGGCGCCGACCCGCGCCGGACGTTCGCCCACATCACGTTCCCGATCATCCTGCCGGGCGTCCTCACCGGCGCGATCTTCGCGTTCATCACCTCGTGGGACGAGGTGGTCGTCGCGATCTTCATGACGTCGGCCCGCTTCCGGACGCTACCCGTGGAGATGTGGGAGCAGGTCCGCCAGGCCGTCGATCCGACGGTCGCCGCGGTCTCCACGACACTGCTCGTCGTGACGACGGTGCTGCTGCTCCTGCTGGTCGTCGTTCGGCGACAGGCCCCGGCGCAATGACCGCCACCGACCCGCCGACGGGCACCGGTCGCCCGGCGCTGGTCCTGCGCGGCCTGCGCAAGGTCTTCGGCAGTGCGGTCGCGGTCGACGGCATCGACCTAGACGTCCGCATCGGCGAGTTCCTGACCCTGCTCGGCCCGTCGGGATCGGGCAAGACCACGACGCTGCGGATGGTCGCGGGCTTCATGAGCCCGACCGCCGGCTCGATCGAGATCGACGGCACCGACATGACTCGCGTCCCGCCGTACCGGCGCGACGTGGGGATGGTCTTCCAGAACTACGCGCTGTTCCCGCATATGACGGCGGCGGACAACATCGCTTTCCCACTGCGGATGCGCCGGCTGCCACGGCCGGAGATCCAGCGTCGCGTGGCGGACGCGCTCGGCCTCGTGAAGCTGGCCGACCTCGGGGATCGCTATCCGCGGCAGCTCTCCGGCGGCCAACAGCAGCGCATCGCGCTCGCGCGCGCGGTGGTGTTCGAGCCCCGCCTGCTGCTCATGGACGAACCGCTCGGGGCGCTCGACCGGAAGCTGCGCGAATCGCTCCAGCTCGAGATCATCCGGGTGAGCCGGGAGCTGGGCGCGACGGTGCTCTACGTGACGCACGACCAGGAAGAGGCGCTCGTGATGAGCGACCGCATCGCCATCTTCAGCGACGGGCGGATCGAGCAGCTGGGGACGGGCGAGGACCTGTACGACCGACCCGAGTCGCTGTTCGTGGCCGACTTCATCGGCGAGTCGAACATCCTGCGCGGTCGGTACGAGGTCGATGGCGGTGACGGCGGCTGGATGACCTTGGGCGATGCGCGCTGGCGGGTCGGGCAGGCAGCCGCGGAACGTGCCGAGCTGCCGTCCGGCACCGCGGCGGCGCTGGTCGTGCGGCCCGAGCGGATGCGCATCGTCGACGGGGAAACAGCCAGCGGCGGTACGACGAACCTCGTCGAGGCGACCGTGGACGAGGTCCTCTATCTCGGGCCGGACACCAAGTACCACCTCGCCCTCGGGACCGGGCAGCGCATCTCGGTCCGTGAGCCGCGCGAGTCGCACGGCCGCGAGCTCCAGCGTGGGGACCAGGTCAGGCTGGGCTGGTCTGTCGACGACGGGTTGCTGGTCGCCGATCGCGAAGGGTGATGCGCGGCGCGTGGCGCCGGCCGACCCCAGTCGATCAGGCGCGAGCCATGTTCGCCTGGACGACCCGGATGATGACCACGATCTCCACGGCCGCGATCACGATCAGGACGATGCCGATCCACATCTCCACAGATCCGTTTCCTCCGACGTGGCGTGCCGGATCGTCCGGCGGGTGCCTCGCGCGCATCATGCGCCCCGACGCTGGCCGGTCGCAAGGCGCCGCCACCCGGCGGTGATCGCCGTCAGCTGCGGCGCTGGCGCTCCTGGAGCCGCGGCACGATCGTGGCGAGCTCGGACGCGATGTCGACCGGGCGCGCCCCGAGCTTCGCGAGGAGTTCGAACACCTCGTCGCGTTCCTCGTGGCACATCAGGACGATGACCCGGGGAGCGTCGGCACCGCGACCGTGCCCGGTGGCCGCCCCACCGGCCCCATTCAGCTCGGCCTTCAAGGCGGCTGTCTCGGAGTGGTAGACCGGGACGTCGGCGGTCGTCCCACCACCGGCCTTCACCCCGGCCAGCAACTCGCCGACGACCGACGGCGCCGTTCGGCCGCGGAGGTACTTGAGCGTCTCCTTGATCGCGACCCGCTGGGCGCGCATAGCCGCGATCCGTCCGATGCCGCGTAGCGTGTCGTCCGGCCGGTCCCCAGCCGTCCCGATGATCGCCGTGATCGGTGACGCACGGCCGGCGCCGCCCGCCGCGATGCCCTCGGCGACGTCCATGACCGCGCTGATCCCGGCCTCGTTGTGGGCGAAGTCGACGATCACCACCCGTGCTCCGAGCCGGTACAGGTTGAGGCGTCCCGGTGAGCGCTCCGCCGACGGCGCGAAATCCGTCAATCCGTCGCGGATCTGGGCGAGGGTCGCGCCCATCCCGCGCGCGCCGCCGGCGGCGGCGAGGGAATTGGCAACGTTGTGCCGAGCCAGCCCGCCGATGGTGATCGGAACCCGCCCGATGTCGACGATCGGTGAGGCACGCGCACCCTCGAGTTCGGTGAGATATCCGTCACGCACGACATAGGCTCGACCACCATTGCGGACGTGCCGGCGGACGACGGACGGCAACGCGCCGGTCGTGAGCGAGAAGTAGGCGACGTGGGCACGGACGCGCCGAGCGATGGATGCCACGAGCGGATCGTCGCCGTTGAGCACGACCCAGCCCGATGCCTTCGTGACGCGGCAGATGGTCGACTTGACCTCGGCCAGCTCGGGGAGCGTATGGATGCCCTGCAGGTCGAGGTGGTCGGACGAGACGTTGGTCAGCACCGATGCGTCGTTCGACTCGTAGCCCATGCCCCGCAGCACGATCCCGCCTCGAGCAGTCTCGAGAACGGCGACATCGATGTCGGATCGGCGCAGGACCTGCTGGGCGCCGCCAGGTCCCGTCCAGTCGCCGGGCTCGACCATCCGCTCATCGATGAGGACACCGTCCGACGTCGTCATGCCGACGTGCCGGCCCGCCCGCAGCAGGATGTGTGTGATCAAGCGCGACACCGTCGACTTCCCGTTCGTCCCGGAGATCGAGATCGCCGGCATCCGTCGGTCGGCGTCGCGGACCCAGGGCGGTGGCGTGGCGCGTGCCGCCGCGATCCGCTCGGTCCAGCGGGCGAGCATCCGCTCCTGCCCACCGGTCAGCTGGGCGGTCCGCGAGGGCGAGACGTCGCGCTCCGCCAACGCCAGAGCGGCCTCGGTGAGGAGGCGTGCCCGCTCCTCGCCGCTCCACGGGTAGGTGATGATCCAGTGGCCCGGGTCTGACGATCGGTGGACGGCCAGCCCACCACGCCCCTCGTCGTGCTCGGCGCGCAGTCGACGGACCCACGCCACGATCCCCGCCACGGGGTCCGGCCAGTCCCGCGCCGGGACCGCCGCGCCGAGCCGGACGATCGCATGGCGACCCGGGTCGCGCTGGCCGTACCAGGTTCGCCGCCGGCCGACCGCGAGTTCCACCTTGACCACCGGCTCCAGCCGGTAGACGTTGGGTCCCTCCAGCAGGCGGATCTCGACCACGCGCACGGTCCGGGCAGGATAGCAAGACGACGTGGTCGCTAGACTGCCGCCGTGGCGACCCAGACGACTGGAGCCGACGCGGTCATCGAGCTCGACGCGCTGCACGCGACGATCGGTACCGAGTTCCCCGCGTACCTAGCCGACCTCGAGCGGCTGGTGAACATCGACTGCGGGTCGTACACGCCCGCCGGTGTCGACGAGGTCGGGCGCTGGACGAGCGGGTTCCTCGAGCGGCTCGGCGCGCAGGTCGAGGTGCGACCCGACCCGTCGGGGAGGTTCGGGGCGACCGTCGTCGGGACGTTCAAGGGGGCGCCCGGAGGTCCGCGCGTCCTGCTGATCGGCCACATGGACACCGTCTTCGATCCGGGTACCGCAGCTGCCCGTCCGTTCCGGATCGACGACCGTACGGCCCACGGCCCAGGCGTGACCGACATGAAGTCCGGGCTGCTGGCGGGGCTCTACGCGGTGCAGGCGATCCTCGCCGAAGCCGGCGGCCTGCCCTTCGAGCGACTGACGTTCATCGCCAACCCCGACGAGGAGATCGGCTCGCCGAGCTCGCGCGCCCACATCGTCGCGGCCGCCGCGGATGTCGACGCGTGTCTCGTCCTCGAATGTGCCCGCGCCAACGGCGACATCGTGTCGGCCCGGAAGGGCATCCTCGATACACGCCTCACGGTCCACGGCCGAGCCGCCCATGCAGGAGTCGAGCCCGAGAAGGGCCGCAGCGCCGTCCTCGAAGCTGCGCGGGTCGTCCGTGAGCTCCACGCGCTGAACGGCCGCTGGCCGGGGGTCACGGTCAATGTCGGACGGATCGTCGGCGGAACGCGTCCCAACGTCGTCGCCGAGCGGTGCGATCTCGAGGTCGATGTCCGTTCGACCACGGCCGAGGGGTTGCATGCGGCCGAGGCGGCGGTCCGCGACATCGCCGCCGCCACCGAGGTGCCCGATACGACGATCGAGACCGATGTCCGCGTCGCGTGGCTGCCGATGGAGCGACTGGAACGGTCGGGACGACTCGTCGAGCATGCGCAGGCCATCGCCGAGCGGCTCGGGTTCCCGGTCGCGGACACGGCGACCGGTGGCGCATCGGACGCGAACACCACATCCGGTATGGGCGTTCCGACGCTCGACGGCCTCGGGCCGATCGGTGGCAACGACCATTCGCCCGCGGAGTACCTCGAAGTCGACTCGATCGTCCCGCGCACCACGATGCTGGCCGGGTTGCTGCTCGCTATCGCGCGCGACCCGCAGGTCCTGGCGTGGCGCACCGACGATCCCCGGTTCGGAGAGGCATGACGAGCGGCCGGAAGCGGATCTCGTCGGGAGGGCCGTGGGAGTCGGTCGCCGGCTACAGCCGGGCGGTGGCCATCGGCGACACCTGTTGGGTCGCCGGCACGACCGACGCCGGACCCGATGGAGCGTCCCAGCATCCGGGGGACGTGACCGGCCAGGCGCGGGCCATCTTCGCGATCATCGAGCGGGCCATGATCGAGGCCGGGTTCACCCTCTTCGACGTCGTCCGGACCCGCATGTTCGTCGTCGACATGGCCCTGTCCGAGGAGCTGTCAGCCGTCCACGGCGAGGTCTTCCGCGACATCCGCCCGGTCGCCACGATGGTCGCGGTCGCCGGGCTGATGCACCCGAGCCTGCTGGTCGAGATCGAGGTCGACGCTCGCCGCGGTTGACCGCGTTAGACGGGGAGCGCAGCGAAGCCCGTCGCGCGGGCGATGACGACGATCCCAACCGCCGCGATGAGTCCCAGCAGCAGGTTGCGCTTCCAGGCCGTGACGGCGAGACAGGCGAGGACGGCGACCCACTCGATGCCGATGTGGAACATCGGCCGGCCCGAGTCGTCGGTCACGACCATCACGCTGACGGCCGCGAGGGCGGCGAGGATCGCCGGCCCGACGAGCTGGAGATAGTCGAGCGCCTTCTGGGGCAGTCGCTCCATCCCCGGTGTCAGCAGGCCGACCGCGCGGGTCGGGTAGGTGACGAGGAACATGAGGACGGCCAGGCCGACGAGGTCGGTGCTCATGGCGTGGCTCCTGGATCGTCGGTGTCCGGCGGCGGTGTGACGTGCGATCCGGGCATCACGAACCGATCAGCGGAGCTGAGCGAGCCGAGGGGTGCGGTCTCCCTGGCCAGGCGTTCCGGCACGACGAGACCGACGACCGGTCCGACCAGTCCGCCCGCGATGATCCCGATCGCCGGGCTTGTCACCAGTGCGACGAGCACGCCGATGGCTGCCCCGACCATCGCCGCGACGAGCTCGCGTCGACCGGTGATCAATCCGACCGCCAGGCCGATCATCGCCGCCGGGAAGATGATGTCGATGCCGAACCGGGCGGGGTCCGGGATCTGGCCGCCGAGGAGGACACCGGCCAGCGTCGCGAGGTTCCACGGGATGAACGTCGCAACGATCGCCCCGAACCAGTAACCCCACTCGTCGGTCCGTCGAATCCGCCGGAAGTGCGCGATCGAGAGCGCGAACGCCTCGTCGGTCAGGAGATGGGCCATCACCGCCCGGCGGGTGAACGAGATCTGCCGCAGCCACGGGCCGAGGGCCGCCGAGTACAGGAGGTGGCGCGCGTTGAGCAGCGCGGTCAGCAGCACGATGCCAGGCCACGGCAGGCCACTGGCAACGTAGCCCACCGCGGCGAATTGGGCCGCGCCACCGAACACGATGACGCTCATGGCCAGTGCTTCGATCGGTGAGAACCCGGCCTGCCGTGCCGATAACCCGTAGACGAACCCGAACCCCAGCGCGGCGACGGAGATACCGGCGCCATCCATCAGGAGGCGATGTCGACTGGTGGCGAGGTCCTCGGTCGGCTCCGGCGGGGTCAGGGCGGCGGGTGGGGCCGGGTCGCTCAGCGCAGGAACGTCTTTCCGCAAGTCCCGTCGCAGACGACGAACACCGCATGCTTGTCGGCCGCGTATCCCGCGGCATGGAGCAGTCCCGCGCAGCCATGGGTCGGGCATTTCCAGACCCACCAGCGGTCGTTGCCGTCGAGCGGCCTCGCCCCGGCATCGATCGTGGCGGCCAGACCCTCGCGCTCGGAGACGAGCCGTTCGATCGTCGCGGCGCGGTCGGCTTCGCTCTCGCTCGTGTACGGGTAGTTCTGTGCCACGTTCGACGTCACGGGCCCCTCCGACCTACGCGCGCTCGGCGAGAAGATGCCGGTGACGACGTCGTGTGAGCGCTCGCCCGTCACCGGCGCCGTGGAGTATCGCACAAGACCTTGGCGTCACCACGCGGCGGGGAGGCCCTCGCTGCGCGGATCGGTCGCGGCGGCCAGTGAGCCACCGGCGGCCGGACCGCCCTCGACGAGCTCGATCGCGTGTTCGTGGCCGAGGCCGCTGTCGAACGGTGCGGTCGGCACGAGGTCGTGGCCGAGGTCGCGCAGTGCCTCGGCGATGCCGGGCGCGTGGCGCGGTTCGAGGTGGACATCGATCGGTGGCGCCAGGAGCTCGCGCGGCGCGACGTACCAGCGTGGCGCGGCGACCGCGGTCGCGATATCGACCCCGCCGTCGACGACGGAGCTCACGAACTGGGCGTGGATCTGTGGCTGGGCGTCGCCGCCCATCGAGCCCGCGACGATCCACGGACCGGGCTGGCCGTCACGGAACAGCATCCCGGGGAGCAGCGTGTGGAGCGTCCGCTTGCGAGGCGCGATGACGTTGGCGTGCTCGGGATCGAGGCTGAAGTAGCTGCCCCGGTTCTGGTAGTGGATCCCTGTCTCCGGGTCGACGACGCCCGAGCCGAAGCCCGCCCAGTTCGACTCGATCAGGCTGACGGCGTTGCCGTCGGGATCGACCGCGGCGAGGAAGATCGTCCCGCCGCCTGGCGGGTTCGTCACTGCGGCGGGCTGCCTGGCGTGATCCTGATCGATCCTCGCGGCCAGCGACGCCAGGCGCTGCGGGTCCAGGAGCTTGGCAACGGGGACGTCACGCACCTCGGGGTCCGTGAGAAAGGCGTCGCGATCGGCCAGCGCCAGCTTGGACGCCTCCAGCCCGAGGTGGATCCAGTGCGCATCGGCGACACCGGCCGGGCCGAAGTCCCGTGCGGCTGGTGCATCGAACTGCGACAGGATGCCGAGGATCTCGAGCGCGACGACGCCCGAACTGTTCGGCGGGTGCGACGTCGCACGAACGCCGCGGTAGTCGATGTCGATCGGGTCCCCCCAGGTCGAGGTGTGCGCGCGGAGGTCGTCGACGGTGATGGGTGAACCTGCCGCCGCCAGGGCCCGTGCCTGCCGCTCGCCGACGTCACCGTCGTAGAACGCATCGAAGCCGTCCTGCGCCAGCGTGTCGAGCGTCGCGGCGAGCGCCGGGAGGCGGACGCGCTCGCCCGGTCGCCACGGCCGACCGTCCGGCCGAAAGACCGCGTCGAAGGCATCGACGCCCGTCGTCTGCCGCGCCACGGGCGACATCCGCTCCACGTCACCGATGAACTCGTCGGAGGCGGCGAAGCCGTCCCGTGCCAGCTCGATGGCCGGCCCGAGGACGACATCCCGCGACAACCGCCCGAACCGTCGATGCGCGTCGCCCCAGGATCGGACCGCGCCGGGGACCGTGATGCTCAGCGGCCCGCGAAACGGCATGCGTCGATGGCCGGCGTCCCGCAATCGCGTCGCGTCGATGCCGGCCGCCGCCCGGCCCGAACCGTTGAGGGCGTGTTGCCGGCCGGCTGCCGCGTCCCAGATCAGCCAGAACGCGTCGCCACCGATCCCGCAGCTGCCGGGCACGACGACCGCCAGGACCGCATTGGTCGCGATGGCGGCGTCCACCGCCGAACCACCTTGGCGCAGGACGCCGAGTCCCGCCGCCGTCGCGAGGTGGTGGGGCGCGACGACCGCGCCATGCGTCCCGCGCGCGAGCGGGATCGGAACGAGCGGTCGACCGTCGGTCACGCAGGCCTGTCCGACGGCTGGTCTGACGGCCGTGGCAGCGTCGCGAGCTCGTCTTCATCGCGCCGCAACTGGGCGAGCGGCACGAGGGCGATGACCAGCAACGCGATCGTCGCGATCAACATGCCGTCGATACCCCGCGCGTCCGCCGCGAACCCGCCGATCAGGGCCCCGATGATCTGGCCGATGGCCAGGAAGACGGAGTAGAGGCCCATGATCGCGCCCCGGTCGTGCGGGAACCGTTCGGAGATATCGGCCAGCAATCCGAGCGCCGCAGGCGTCGCACCTGCCATCACGAACAGCCCGAACGCGGCCACCACGGCAGCACCGAGCACGACGGCGACGGCCAGCCCCGCGGAGTGGTTGATGACGATGCCCGCTCCGACCAACGCAGCACCGCCGAGGATGCCGTACAGGATGATCGTCGTCCGGCGCAGGTTCTTGAAACGGTTGCCCCAATACAGCAGACCGGCGCCGAAGATGATCCCGACGACGACTGCCGCCGCGGAGATCTGGACGGCCGTGAACCCGCCCATCAGGACCTGGTCGGGGAACTCGGGGTTGGCCCTGGCGAACTGGAAGATCGACTGGCTGAACCACAGGCCGATCGACGCGTTGACCGCGATCCACGTCGGGGCGAGGAGCCAGACGTGCGCGCTTCGCGTCAGCTCGACGTAGCGGCGCAGCCCGACGTGCGGGGCCTTGATGGCGGTCGACTCGCCGGCGGGATCCTTGACGGTCCAGAAGATGAGGAAGGACACGCCGTACACCACGGCATTCAGGAAGAACGCCGTCGGGCCGAACGTCGCGAAGGCGATCGGGGCGACCGCGAAACCAGCCCCGAGACCGAGCAGCGTCGCCCCCTCGAAGCGTGCCGACATCTTGCCGCGCAGGCCCTCGTCGAAGGCGGTCACGATCGCGATGAAGCCGAGGATCGACGGGATGCTGGCCGCGGTCGATGCGCCCTCCAGCAAGCGCGTGCCGCCGAGGACGACGAGGTTGGTCGTGAGCCCGGTGAGGATGACCGCGATCGCTCCGAATGCCGGCCCGAAGAGCATGACCCGGTGGTGACCGAGCCGGTCGGACATGACCCCGAAGATCGGCGAGAGGACGAGTTCGGCAAGGAAGAACGTCGCCGAGAAGATGCCGACGACGATCGGGTCGACCGCCGGGCCGCCATGCTGCGGGAGCGTCGCGAGGTACACCGCGAGCATGGCCCCGGTGAGGCCGGTGCTGAAGCGCAGCGTGAATGTGCCGGCCAGCACGGCCCACATCGATCGATCCATGCCGCGCAAGCGTACCGGAACGGCTGGACGCGGCCCGTATCATGCCCCGAACGGCCGGCCTTGCCGGTCACCGGGAGGAGGAGTTCCCCACGTGGCTCGCGTCGCGATCTTCACCGACTCCGCGTCCGACCTCGACCCGGCGGACGCCGCGGCGTCGGGCATCCACGTCGTGCCACTGATCGTCAACTTCGGGACCCAGTCGTACCGCGCCGGGGTCGACATGTCCGGCGCCGCCTTCTGGGACCGCATGACCGCGCCCGATGCGCCGTTCCCCACGACCGCGGCGTCGTCCCCGGGTGACTTCAAGGACGGCTACGAGGCAGCCTTCGCCGCGGGCGCCGAGGCGATCGTGTCGGTCCACGTGGCCGAGACGCTGTCAGGCACCATCAAGAGCGCCCGCATCGCCCGCGACATGCTGCCCGACCGGGAGATCCACGTCGTGGACACGCTCAGCGCCTCGATGGCGATCGGCATCCTGGCCCGCATGGGCGTCGAGCTAGCCGAGGCCGACGTTCCGGCCGAGGAGATCGCCGGGGAGCTCGAGGAGCGCGCCCAGGACCTGCGCATCTATTTCGCCCTCGACACGCTCGAATACCTCCGAAGAGGCGGTCGGATCAGCGGCGCGCAGGCGGCGATCGGGTCGCTCCTGTCGGTCAAGCCGGTGATCATGCTCAAGCATGGCGAGGTCACCACGGTCGACCGGGTGCGGACGCGCTCGAAGGCGCGCGACCGGCTCATCGAGCTGGTCGTCGAGAAGCCGGTGGAGCGATTGTCGATCCTGCATTCCGTGACGCCCGACGTCGAGGCCTTCCGGGACGAGCTGCTCGCCCGACTGCCTGGCTTCGATCCGGCCGCCGTGTCGACCGAGCTCGTCGGCGCGTCCGTCGGGCCGCATGTCGGTCCCGGCTGCGTCGGGGCGGCGATCCTCTACCGACCCAGCTGACGCTCCGGCTCCGACACTAATCTGCACTGGAGTCGCGGGTTGCGGCTCGGTTGCGAGAACCTTGCCGACCGGTACCATCGGGGAGGCGTCAGGGAGCCACCTGCGGCTATACTCCCGGACGCACATGAGTCGCGCGTCGCGGACCAGTCCGATGGAGCCAGCTCCGGTCGACGCGCCCCGTGGGGTCGTCCGGGAGACGACCCACACCGACGAGGCGTCCGCCGACGGCCGCCCGACACGGAGGCCTCTCCTTCCATGACCACTGAGCAGGTCGCTCGCATCAACGCGTGGGAAGTCGCCCAGCAGCAATTCGATCTCGCCGCCGAGCGCCTCGATCTCGATCCGGGCATGCGCCTCGTCCTGCGCGAGCCACGCCGCGAGCTCACCGTCCATTTCCCGGTCCACATGGACGACGGATCGGTCCAGGTGTTCACCGGCTACCGCGTCCAGCACAACCTCGGCCGCGGACCGGCCAAGGGCGGTATCCGCTACCACCAGGACGTGTCGCTCGACGAGGTCAAGGCCCTCGCGATGTGGATGACCTGGAAGTGCGCCGTGGTCGGCATCCCGTACGGCGGCGGCAAGGGAGGCGTCATCGTCGACCCGAAGCGCCTGAGTCAGAAAGAGCTCGAGGCGCTGACGCGCCGGTACTTCACCGAGATCGAGGTGCTGGTCGGCCCCGAGAAGGACATCCCGGCACCGGACGTCAACACCAACGCGCAGATCATGGCCTGGATGATGGACACCTATTCGATGCACGCCGGGTACACGGTCCCCGGCGTGGTCACCGGCAAGCCGATCAGCCTGGGCGGCTCCGAAGGCCGCAACGAGGCGACGGCGCGCGGGACGGTCTACTGCATCATCGAGGCGGCCCGCCATCTCGGCATCGAGTTGAGCAAGGCTCGGGTCGCGGTACAGGGCTTCGGCAACGCCGGCTCGATCGCGGCACGGCTCATCGGAGACGAGGGTTGCACGGTCGTCGCCGTCTCCGACTCGACCGGCGGGATCCACGATCCCAAGGGCCTCGATATCGCCAAGGTCGTCGCCTGGAAGCAGGAGCACGGCACGGTCCAGGGCTTCCCGGGCACGGCCGACATCAGCAATGCCGAGCTGCTCGAGGTCGATTGCGACATCCTGATCCCGGCCGCCCTCGAGAACCAGATCACGGCCAGCAATGCCGGGAACGTGAAGGCCCGCCTGATCGCCGAAGCCGCCAACGGTCCGACGACGCCGGAAGCCGACGAGATCCTCTGGAAGAGCTCGAAGTTCATGATCCCCGACATCCTGTGCAACGCGGGCGGCGTGACGGTGAGCTACTTCGAGTGGGTCCAGGACCTCAACCGCGACCACTGGAGCGAGAAGGTGGTCAACGAGAAGCTCAAGGAGATCATGGTCAAGGCGTTCAGCGAGACGCTGGCCGTGGCTCGCCGCGAGCAGTGCTACATGCGCACCGCGGCCTACCTCGTAGCCGTAAAGCGCGTCGCCGATGCGATGGAGCTGCGCGGCCTGTACCCGTAGACCGCCGGCGCACCTCGCCGCTGCCGATGAGCCGGTTGCTCGAGCGTCACGACTCGCTGCTGGTCGTCGTCGACGCCCAGCCGGGTTTCCATCGGATCCCGGACGAGCGGGTCCCCGACATCCTTGGCCGGATCGCCTGGCTGGTCGCGGTGGCGGCGGCGCTGGACGTGCCGATCGTGGTGACGGAGGAGGACGCGGAGCGGAACGGCTCGACGGCCCCAGCCATCACCGCGCTCCTGAAGTCCGGCACACCGGTCCTCGCCAAGCCGGTGTTCGGCCTAGCCGACGATCCAAAGATCCTGGCCGCCGTCGAGGCCACCGGGCGGCGGACTGCGGTGCTCGTGGGGATGGAGACCGACGTGTGCGTGGCCCAGTCCGCCCTCGGGCTGCTCGATCGTGGCCTGCGCGTCGTGGTCGTCTCTGACGCGACTTACTCCCCGGGTGCCATGCACGACCACGGACTCCGTCGGATCGCCGACGCGGGCGGGACCGTCAGCCACACCAAGGGCGTGTACTACGAATGGGTCCGCACGCTGGACACCGCCCGAGCCTTCGAACGTGCCCATCCTGATCTGGCCGAGCCACCCGGCTTCGGACTCTGAGCACGCGCAACGCGGTGCTACCATCGCCGCCGTGCTAGACCATGAAGAGAAGTTCCTGTTCAAGGAGGAGATCCTCCACCTCTCCAATGCCGTCGGAGAGCCGGGTGTCCTCGACAACGTCGAGGACCTCCTGACCGACGTCATCACGAGCCCGCGCTTCGACTCCGAGGTCTTCACCCTCGAGCGCAGTCTCCAGGTGATGCTCGGCCCGCGCGCGGGGACCACGCTGGTCGGACTGCTGACGGTGGCACCCGAGGTGTTCGACGAGGTCGCCGAGGTGCGCATCCCGTCCGAGGTCCACGAGCGACTGGTCGCCTGGCGGGCTCGGTTCGGCCTGGCGATCGATAACGCCCTCAACTTCCTCAACAACCCCGACGGGATCCAGGGTCACAACTTCGCGACCCAGGTGGCCCACGTCGAGGAGCGCCGGGTGCTGCAGGGTCGGCTCACGCTCGTGCGCTATAACAACGAGCCGCAGTTCTTCGTGGCCGACGCGAGCGTCTTCCTTGGCCTCGTGACCGACATCCTCGAACGTCTTGGCCCGTACCTGGAGTCGGACGCGGTCGATGCCGAGACGGTCGCCCGACTGCGCGACGCCCTGGGCCTGGTCGAGCGCAAGACCGGGGCCCACGGCTAGCCGCTGGCCGCAAGACTGATGCGGCACAATCCTCGCGACGATGGCTAGCGCCGCGTCGCCTCGTCGCTCGGAGCGATGCAGGCAGCACTGATGAAGCACATCTATTTGGCCGCCACGGGCCAGAACCGGGGCAAGACCACGGTCAGCCTCGGCGTGCTGGACGGGTTCCAGCGGCGCGGTCTGTCGACCGGGTTCATCAAGCCCGTCGGCCAGCGCACGGTCATCGAGGACGGCGTCCCGGCCGACGAGGACGCCGTCCTGATGAAGACTGTGTTCGGTCTCCACGAACCGCTTACCCAGATGAGCCCGGTGCATATCCCCCGTGGATTCACGCAGTCGTACATCGATGGCAAGGTCGTCGAGGACCTGCCCGCCAGGGTCCGAGCGGCCCACGAGCAGTTCGCCCTCGAGCGGGACATCTTGCTCATCGAGGGCACGGGTCACGCCGGTGTCGGCGCGGTGATCGGCCTGTCGAATGCGGTCGTGGCCGCGATGCTCGGCTCGCCGGCCGTCATCGTCTCGGAGGGCGGCGTCGGTCGCCCGATCGACGAGATCGTCCTCAACAAGGCCCTCTTCGAACGGTCCGGCGTGCGCGTCGCGGGGGCGATCGTGAATAAGGTCGACCTCGTCGCCAAACCGGACCTGGCGCGGACCCTGGAGCGTGGATTGGCCCGCCACGACATCCAGCTCCTCGGCGTGCTGCCGTACCGGCCGATCCTGTCCAACCCGACGCTTGCGATGGTGCTCGAGGGCGTCCATGGCGAAACGATCCACCCAGGCCCCGACCTGGACCAGGTCATCGGTGGGGTCGCGATCGGGGCGATGGAGCCGCATCACATGCTCCAGCGCATCGGGCAACGATCGCTGGTGATCGTCCCGGGCGATCGGGATGACGTGATCGCCGCGATCGTCCACGCGCATCGGATCAAGGCACCTGCCGCCGGCGACGCCCTCGGGCTGGTGCTGACCGGTGGCTATCGGCCGCGGCAGGCTGTCATCGACGCCATCCGCCACGCCGACCTGTTCGCGACGATCGTGCCCGAGGACACCTACGCGGTCGCGTCGGAGATCCACGACCTGCTGGTCAAGACGCATATCGCCGACCGCGAGAAGATCGACGAGATCAAAGCGCTCGTCTGGGAGCATCTGTTCATCGACCGTGTCCTGGAGGTCGCGACCGAGGTCGAGGTCGCCGCGTAGGGGTCCGGTCGGTGGCGCGGGCCGGAGCCGCGACCCGCGCCGCCGCCGTCAGTCGTGTCGGGTCAGCGACCCGTGGGCTCCGCTCCGAGCAGCCGCCGCCGGCCGATGAGCAGCGCAGCCAGACCGCCGACCACCGCGAACCCGACACCGACCGCGACCAGCGGGAGGAGCGAGCCGCCGCCGGACGACGAGCTCCGCGCGGGCGCGACGGGTGCGGGACCGGTCACGAGCGGATCGTCGGTCAGCGGGAAGATCAGGTCGGAGCGCTGGCAGCCACCCGCCTCGGAGCACGCTTCGCCGACCATCCCGACGATGACCTGGCCGATGCCACCGGCCGGCACGTCGATGGCGGCGGTGTAGTGGCCCGATCCCGCGGGAGTCTCGGTGCCCATCACCTCGCTCGTCGTCGTCTGGTCCACCGACACGAGACGGATGTAGACGGGCGAGCCCTGGACTGGCTGCTGTCGTCCGTCGACGAGGTAGAACACCGACCAGCCGACATCGATCGTCGAGCCCGGCTGCGCGTCGCGCGGGATGGCCGTATCGAGCTTCGCCTCCGCCCCTTCCTTGGCGAAGGTCGGCACCGCCACGGACAGAGCAGCGGCAAGGCCGAGCAGGATGGCGGGAAGACCGATACGACGCGACATGACGGATGACCTCGCAGCGGGTGGTGTCAGCCTCCGTACACCTGCGGTCGGACTTCGGTTCCCGGATCGTCATCGACCGACGCATCGAGGATCTCGTTGTCGATGAGCCGGGTCTCGCCGAAGCGGACCGCCAGCGACGCCAGGGCCGGGCCATCGACCCTGTCGAGCTCGGCGAGTGTCCGGCCGTCGGCGACCGAGACGTACTCGACGTTCGCCAGCGGCTCCGTCGCAAGGATGTCGCGCATCGTCGCGCGGAGCGCCTCGCCGGACCGCTCCCCGTCCGACCACGCGTCGCGCGCCGCGATCAGCGCTCGCCGCAGGACCGGGGCCGCGGTGCGCTCCTCGTCCGACAAGTGCACGTTGCGTGACGACATCGCCAGACCGTCCGGTTCGCGCATGGTGGGGCAACCGACCACCTCGGTCGGCAGCGCCAGGTCCCGCGCCATCTGCCGGATGACCATGACCTGTTGCGCGTCCTTCTGGCCGAAATACGCGCGCTCGGCGCCGACCAGACCGAACAGGATCGCGACGACAGTGGCGACGCCGTCGAAATGGCCGGGTCGGGCGGCGCCCTCCAGGAGCCGGGAGACCGCCCCGACCGACACGATGGTGTCGAAGCCGGGCAGATACACCTCCTCGACGTCGGGTGCGAAGACGATGTCGACGCCCTCGGACTCGCAGATCGCGATGTCGTGCGCCTCGTTGCGTGGGTAGCGGGTGTAATCCGACGCTTCATCGAACTGGCGCGGGTTGACGAAGATCGTCACGACCGTCGTCGCGCTCTCATCGCGAGCATGTCGCATCAGCGCCCGGTGACCCTCGTGCAGCCAGCCCATCGTGGTGACGAGACCCAGCGGTCGAGGGGCATCGGCGAGAACCTCGCGGAGGTCGGCCCGCGTCCGCACGACACGAGTCATCGCACGAGGCTGTACCCCGCCGTGCACGACTGCTTTAGAGGTCGCGGTCGAGCGGGATGCCCCCGATCGGCGCCTCGGCGCTGGCTCGGTCCGACGCCCCCCGACCCAGCGCCTCGTCGAGGACCGCATCGTCCATGCGGATGGTCTCTGCCTCGCCCGGGAAGGTGCCGGCCGCCACGTCCTCGGCGAACGAGCGTGCCGCCTGACCGATCGTCTCGCGCAGGTTCGCGTACGGCCGGGCGTGACGGGGGATGAAGTCGCCCAGGCCGAGCAGGTCGGTCACGACCTGGACCTGGCCGCTGCAGTGCGGACCGGCCCCGATGCCGATCGTCGGAATGCGCAGGCGATCGGTGATGGCACCGGCCAACTGGGCCGGGATCAGCTCGACGACGATCGAGAATGCGCCTGCCTCCTGGACCGCCAACGCATCGGCCAGCAGCGCGCGAGCCTGGGCGCGGTCCTTGCCCTGGACCTTGACCTTGCCGCCCAGACCGTGCTGCGCCTGGGGGGTCCAGCCGATGTGGCCCATCACCGGGATGCCGGCCTTGACCATGCCCTCGATGATGCGGGCCGACCTGACGCCACCCTCGACCTTGACGGCCTGGGCGCCGGCCTCCTGGAGGAACCGGCCGGCGTTGTCGAGTGCCTCATCGACCGACGCGTAGGTCAGGAACGGCATATCGCCGATGACCAGCGCCTGGCGCGTGCCACGGACGACGGCCTTGGTGTGGTGGAGCATCTCGGTCATCGTCACGCGGACGGTCGACTCGTAGCCGAGCAGCACCTGTCCGAGCGAATCGCCGACGAGGATCAGCGGGATCCCGGCATCGTCGATGATCCTCGCGGTCGGATAGTCGTACGCGGTCAGCATCGGCAAGGGCTCGCCCTCGGCGTAGCGTTTGGCGATGTCGGCGGTCGTCAGTCGGCGGGGCGAGTCGGTCGGTGCGCTCATATCAATCGGCAGTCTGCGCTGCGGCATCGCGGTCGTCCAGCGCGCGGGCGACGCGGTCGAGGATGCGGTCGGCGACCGCCCGCTTGGGCATGAGCGGCAGCTCGTCACGACCGCCGTCGGCGTCCAGGATCGTCACCCGGTTCGTCTCGGTCCCGAAGCCCGAGCCAGCCTCCGCGACGTCGTTCGCGACCAGGAGGTCGATGCCTTTGCGGGCGAGCTTGTCCGCCGCACGGTCCAGCGATCCGGTCTCTGCCGCGAATCCGACGAGGTAGGGACGCGGCGCCAACGGCTCGTAGGTGGTCTCGCTCTCGCGATCCGTGCCGCGCGCGATCCGCGCCAGCTGGGCGAGGATGTCGGGTGTCGGCTCCAGCTCGAGGGTCAGGCCGGCGCCACGCTCGAGCTTCGTGCCGGCGGGGTTCGACGGCCGGAAATCGCCGACCGCCGCCGCCATGACGAGCGAATCGAAGCCCGCCCGTCCATCGTCGGCATGGGTGAGTCGATGCAGCGCGGCACGCATCTCGGCCGCGGTCTCGACACGGATCGTGGTCGCGTCGGGCGGTGGCGTGACGTCCATGTCGGCGGCGACCAGGGTGACCCGCGCGCCACGCGCCAGCGCCGCGTCGGCGATCGCCGTGCCCATCCTGCCGGTCGATCGATTGCCGATGAAGCGGACCGGGTCGATGGCTTCCCGAGTCCCACCGGCGCTGACGACGATGTGGCGACCTGACAGGTCGGCCTCCCTCGGCGACTCGACGGTCGGCGGTCGCGCAGCCGCGTCCGGAGCTCGCACCGGTCGCGAGCCGATGGCGGCCACCACCGCGTCGACGATGGCCGGCAGCTCGGCGAGCCGGCCCACGCCAGCCTGGCCCGATGCCAGCTCGCCGGCCTCTGGCTCGATGATCGTGTAGGAGAAGTCGTCGCGCAGCCGGGCGACGTTGTCGCGGGTCGCCCGATGCGTCCACATGTCACCGTCCATCGCCGGCGCCACGACGACCGGTGCGCTCGAAGCGAGCGTCGTCGCGGTGACCACGTCCCCGGACAACCCGCTGGCCATCGCGCCAAGCCAGTGCGCCGTGGCCGGTGCCACGACGATGGCATCGGCCGTATCCGCGACGACGATGTGCCCGATCCGGCCGTCCGGGAGCAGGGCGAGGACGTCCGTCTCGACGGCGTGGCGCGACAGCGCTTCGAACGTCAGGGGACCGACGAAGGCGGTCGCCGCCGGGGTGAGCATGGCCACGACGTCGGCGCCCTCCGCCCGGAGAAGTCGCAGCAGCTCGACGGCCTTGTATGCGGCGATCGACCCGGTGACGCCCAGCCCGATGAGCCGCCCCTCGAGCCGACCCGTCACGGCAGGCCCAGCTCGAGGCGCTCGCCGCCGGCAACCTCGGCGTGGAGGATGGCCAATCCCTTCAGCGTCAGGTCGGGATCGATCGCGTCGATGCCGTCGAGGTCAGTGGCCCACGGTGCCGCCGACAGCCCGCCCGTGAGGACCGCGCGGACATCGGCCGGGGCGACGCCCGCCTGGTCCGCAAGCTCGCGCCGGATCCGGGCCAGCAGCCCGGCGACCAGCGACTGGTACCCGAAGACAGTCCCCGACTGCATGGCGCTCACGGTGTCCCGGCCGATCGCCCGATCCGGTGCGCGCAGCTCGATGCGTGGCAGTTTCGCGGTCCGGGCCGCCAGCGCCTCGAGGCCAAGCTCGAGCCCGGGGGCGATCGCCCCGCCGACGTATGCGCCATCCGCGGCGACGCAGTCGAACGTTGTGGCCGTCCCGAAGTCCACGACCACGGCCGGCATCCCGTACAGCCGGCCCGCGGCGAGCGCGTTCACCAGCCGATCGGCGCCCACCTCGCCGGGACGCTCGGTCCGGACCGCCAGCGGCACAATGCCGGGTGCTGCCAGCGTCAGGGGTCGCTCGCGTCGCTCCGAGATCGTCTCGATGTGCGCCGTCAGGGCGGGTACGACCGAGGCGCAGGCGATCGCGTCGACGTCGCCGAACGACGCATCGTCGAGGTGCAGCAGCCCGTCGAGCAGGACCTCGATCTCGTCGGCCGTGGCGCGCGGCATCGTCGCCGCACGACGAGTGGCGACGAGCGCCCCGTTGCGCAACAGACCGATCGTGACGTTGGTGTTGCCGATGTCGATCGCCAGGAGCATGGCCGCGATGATACGCGGCGTCCGAGCGGCACTCGACGGTGGGCACGGTGTGTCCACGACCGTTCCCGCGGCCATCGCCGTGGGGTACCATCGCCGCGTCCTCCGAGGCCAAGGCCCCCAGTCATCGACGTGCAGGAGTCCGACTCGTGTCGACGTTGCCGGCCGCCAAGTTCTTCGTGAACCAGGGCGTCGTAGCCAGCGCGACGGACATGCTTCACCTGCTCAAGCCCCTGCTGAAGCAGACCGTCACATATCGGTACATCCGTGGGCGCGACGTGGTCGCGCACGGGACCGGCTGGGTCGAACGCATCGTGACCGATGCCCCGGACACCTCGACCTACTTCACGCCGCTGGCGATCACCCTGAACATCGATTCCTTCGAGCATCTCGAGTTCGAGACACGCCCCGACCAGCTGCTCGTCTACACGCTCGTCCAGGGTGATGAGCAGGTCATCGTCGAGTTCGCGCCGATCGGCGCCGGGAGCGAGGACACGTCGCCCTTCGCACCGCGCCAGCTCGAGTTCGATACGTCCGACTACGTCCAGATGGAGCTGCTTGGCCTCGACGTCGGCGAGGACGAATAGCCGCTCTCGGTCGCTGGTCGCGGTGGCCGGACCTAGGCTCCGCGCTCCCCACGCACATAGGGGATGCCCAGCGCGGCCGGCGCCCCTACCCGCCGGCGCAGCGCCTCCCTCGAGCCGAGGATCACCACGAGGACGACGAACAGGTAGGGCAGCATCTCGAGGAAGAACGTGGCCGAGCGCCCGGCCGTGAACGGATTGGCGACGCCAAAGATCGTCGGGACCCCCTGCAGGTCGATGATGAAGCGGAAGATGGCGCCGAACAGATATGCGCCGATCGCTGCGCGGAGCGGGCTCCACTGGGCGAAGATCACGAGGCCGATCGCGATCCAGCCTCGACCGGCGACGGTCTGGTCCCCGAACCAGCCGGGTGAGATCGCGAGGGTGATGGTCGCGCCGGCGAGGCCCGCCAGCAGGCCACCGACCAGCACGTACGCGTAGCGCACCCGGATCACGTCGACACCCTGGGCATCGGCCGCCGCCGGTCGTTCCCCGACCGCCCGCAAGTTGAGCCCGGGCCGTGTCCGGTCGATCCAATACATGGCGACGGGGATCAGCAGGAGACCCACGTAGGTCAACACGCTCTGCTCGCGGAACAGGATCGGGCCGATGATCGGGATCTCCGAGAGGAGCGGGATCGTGAGGCGCGGGAGGGTATGGATCGGCCCGACATTCGACAGCCCGTCGCCCAGGACCCGTGCCAGCCCCGATCCGAGGAACGTCAGGGCCAGACCCGAGATCACCTGTTCCACCCGGAAATGGATGGTCACGACGGCATGGATCAGGCTCAGGGCCCCGCCGGCGAGCATCGCCATGACCAGGCCGATCCACGGATCACCGGTCGATGCCGCCACGGAGAAGCCCGCGACGGCACCCATCAGCATCATGCCCTCGACGCCGAGGTTCAGGACGCCCGCGCGCTCGGCGAAGATCTCGCCGATGGCCGCGAACAATAGGATGGTCCCGCTCGCGACGCCCGCCGCCAGGACCAGGGTGAGGTCGATCATGCCGGGGCAGCGGCCCGTCGGCCGATGACGACCCGATAGCGCACGAACGCGTCGGCGACGATCAGGCAGAAGAGGATGATCCCCTGGATCATCGCCGGGACGCCCGATGGCTGGATCTCGCGGCCGGCCAGGATCAGCGCACCGAACAGGATCGACGCGACGACCACCCGCCATGGTCCGAGGTGGGCGAGGTACGCGATGATGATCGCGGTGAAGCCGTAGCCGGGTGAGATGCGGTCCTGCAGCCGGTGCACGACGCCCGACACTTCGCTCATCCCGGCGAGCCCGGCGAGGGCTCCCGACACCGCGAAGACGACGATGATGTACTTGGCGATGTCGATGCCCGCGTAGCGTGCGGCCCGCGGGTTGTCGCCGATCAGCCGCATCTCGTAGCCCCACCGGGTGCGTGACACGACGAACGACACGAGCGCGGTGGCGATCAACGCGATGACCAGCCCCAGGTGCGTCGTCAGGCCCGAGAGTGCCGGGATGTCCTTGCCGAAGTCGGTCAGCCGGGGTAGCCATGCCTCCTTGGGGAACGCCGCCGTCTGCTGGAATCCGGCCTCGCTCCATGGCCCGAAGACCCAGAACTGGATCCACGCCAGCGCGACGTAGTTGAGCATCAGCGTCGTGATGATCTCGTTCACGCCGAGCCTGGCCTTGAGCAGCCCCGGGATCACGCCCCACAGCGCTCCCGCCAGCGCCCCCGCCAGCATCATCGCCGGGATCACGACGATCGCCGGGGTGCCGGGCGGCAGGACGGGGGCGAGCACGATGAGACTGGCACCCCACGCACCGAGCAGGAACTGCCCCTCCGCACCGATGTTCCACAGCCGCATGCGAAACGCCAGGACGCAGGCCAGGCCGGTGAGGATCAGCGGCGTCGCCTTGACCAGGGTGTCCGACAGCACGCCGATATCGCCGAACGCGGCATCGACGATGTGGAGGTACGACCTGACGGGGTCGCCGCCGACCAGGGCCAGGATGACCGCCCCGATCAGCAGGGCGATCACCAACGCCGCCAGGGTCAGGACAGGCGACAGCCAGCGTGGTGGCTCGCCGCGTGGCTCGAGGCGGACGATCACGACCCGCCGCCGGTCATGTGCAGGCCGATCGCCTCGACGTCGGCGGCGCTCGGGGTTTCGAAGCGAGCCGCGATGCGTCCCTCGTACATCACGAGGATGCGGTCCGACAGCGCCAGCAGCTCGTCCAACTCCTCGGAGATCAACAGGATGGCCGTCCCCTTGGCACGCAGGTCGAGGAGCATCTGATGGACGCCCTCGATGGCGCCCACGTCGAGACCGCGCGTCGGCTGGACACAGATGAGGGCCTTCGGTGCGGCATCGATCTCGCGGGCCAGGATCAGCCGCTGCAGGTTGCCGCCGGACAGGATGCGCACGGGTGCGTCGATGGTCGGAGCCACGACCGAGTACGACGCCCGGAGGGCGTCGGCCTTCGTGCGAGCCGCGCCATCGTCCAGCAGCGGCCCCTTCGCGATCGGCGGATGGCGGAACGCGCGGAGGATGAGGTTGTCGACGAGCGACAGGTTCGGTGCACTCCCGACACCTGCCCGGTCCTCGGGAACGTGGCCCACGCCTGCCCGGATGGCCTCGCGCGATGGCTTCGCGGCGACGTCGCGGCCGTCGATCAGGACTCGACCGGTACACGTCCGCAAGCCGGTGATCACCTGGGCCAGCTCGGACTGGCCATTGCCGGCCACCGCCGCCACACCGACGATCTCCCCGGCGCGCACCTCGAGTGACGCGCCCCGGAGGGCGAGCAGCCCTCGGTCATTGTTCGCCTGGACGTCCTCGACGGCGAGCACGACGCGTCCGCGCTCGACATCGGTCCGCTTGAGCTGCTCCAGGACCGGGCGACCGACCATCAGACGGGCGAGGTCCGCGCGGGTGACGGTCGACGGGTCGAGCCCCGCGGCAGTCACGACCCCGGCCCGCATCACGGTGATGCGGTCGGCGATCGACAGGACCTCGCCGAGCTTGTGGCTGATGAAGACG
The DNA here is from genome assembly GCA_963831715.1 of uncultured Chloroflexia bacterium. GTDB lineage: Bacteria > Chloroflexota > Limnocylindria > Limnocylindrales > CSP1-4 > SPCO01. The sequence continues at coordinate 58,702 of CAWHRB010000003.1, forward strand.
ACGCTCCTCCCGCCGGCGACCATCGACCGCAGCGTCGCGAAGAAGTCGGCGATCTCCTGGGGCGCCAGGACGGCCGTCGGCTCATCGAGGATGAGCACACGCGCCCCGTGGAACAGGAGCTTGATGATCTCGACCCGCTGCTGCTCGCCCACGGACAGCTGCCAGATGCGCGCACCGGCGTCGACGTGCAGACCGACCTCGCGGGCCAACCGATCGACCTCCGCTTCAGTGCGGCGCAGGTCCAGGCGGAAGCGCGGTCGGTCGAGACCCAGGAGCACGTTCTCGGCGACGGTCTGCGAGGGCACCAGGGTGAAGTGCTGGTGCACCATCCCGATGCCGGCAGCGATCGCGTCGCGCGGCGAGCGGAGTCCGACATCCTGACCGCCGACCCGGACCACGCCCTCGTCTGGACGGTAGAGCCCCGCGAGGACGTTCATCAGCGTGCTCTTGCCGGCCCCGTTCTCGCCGAGGAGGGCGTGGATCTCCCCGGGCCGGACGTCGAAGTCGACGTGGTCGTTGGCGCGAACGCCCGGGAAGGTCTTGACGATCCCGACCGCTTCGATGGCCGGTGGCGTCGCGGCGGCGAGGGGCGCGGCCGCCCCCGACTCGGTCATCGGCTGGACCGGATGAGGTGCGGGTGCCGGTCTGCCGACACCCGCCACCTACTCGGACCTACGAAAGTGCGGGCAGCTCGGCAGTGATGCCCTCGTTCCACCAGTACATGCAGGTCGTGCACTCCGCGCCGGGTGCGCCCGGCGGGAACTGGTCGAGGTCGGACTGCTCGAGCTTCTGGCCAGCGGGCACGAGCTCCTTGCCGGTGTTATCGACGATCGGACCGGCGAACACGACGTCGAACCTGGCCGTGCTGCTCTCGAGCATCTGAGCGAGGGTGTCCTTCATCTTGGTGACATCGGCCTCGGGTAGGTCGGCGATGCCCGGCTGGGGTGTCTCGCCGTCCATGAACCCGAACAGGCCCATGGCCTTCGAGTCAGCGTCGAAGTACTCGTAGCCGGCCGTGTAGGTCTTCGACTTGACCTGATCGGCGATGCGCGCGTACTCGGGTCCCCAGATCCAGTACGGCGCCGTCAGGCAGGCGTCGACATGGCACGAGACCGGATGGTCGTACGTCACGCCCCACTTGCCCTTCTCCTGCGCGACGTCGGCGACCGCCGGCGTGTCGGCGCCGGTGAACACGACCTGGGCGCCCGCGTCGAACAGCGACGCCGCACCGTCCCGCTCCTTGACCGGGTCGTGCCAGGTGTTGATGAAGCGCACGTCCATGGTGCATTCGGGACAGGTGACCTTGGCACCGCGCATGATCGCGTTGCCGAGGCGGATCTCCTCGGGGATCGGGAACGTCGCCATATAGCCGATCTTCGGGTTGCCGTCGGCCTTGGCGCGCGAGCCCGCCAGCATGCCCGCAAGGTACTTGAAGTCCTCCATGGCGCCGAAGAAGTTGCCGAAGTTCTTGCCGTTCGACTTGAAGCCCGTCAGATGCAGGAACGTCGCGTCGGGGAACTCCTCGGCCACGGTGGCCATCGGGTCCATGTACCCGAAGGACGTGCCGATGATGAACTGGAAGCCCTTGCGCGCGAGGCTGCGGAAGACCTGCTCGGAGTCGGCCCCTTCGGGCACGAGCTCGATGTACGCCACGTGGCTCTCCGCCACGTTCTGGCACACGTACTGCAGGCCCTCGTAGTGGGCCTGGCTCCAGCCGCCGTCGTCGTGCGGGCCGATGAGTACCATCGCCACGTTGAATTTGCCTTCTTCGACGTCGGGGATCTGCAGGTCGGCTCCGCCGCCCTGGGTCCCGGTGCCGGCGCAGTCGGCGGCAGCCGGCGAGCCCGCGCTGCCCGACGGTGCAGTCGAGGCGGAGGCGGGCGGCTCTGCCGACGCTCCACCCGATGGCGAGGTCGTCGTGCCGCTACCCGAGCAGGCACCCGCGATGAGGGCAACGGTCATCAAGACCGTCAGCCACGACAGTCGTCGGCTCATAACCTGGAACCTCCTCCACGAGCACGCGACCGGACTCGCCCGCTGACGGATCGCGCGCCTCCGGAGGACAGGATAGCCGCGTCGACCAGCGCCCATGCGCTCGATGCCGTGACGGCTCGGACGGCGCGACCGGCGGGACCGACATCGTCCTGTACCATCCGTCGCGATGTTCGAACGGACCGCGCTGCCCGATGGGCCGCGCGTCATCAGCTCCCGCGTGCCGGGGGCACGTTCGGTCTCCATCGCAGCGTACGTCCTGGCCGGTTCGCGCCTGGAGAGCGCGGACGAGGCCGGCGTCGCCCACTTCATGGAGCACCTGACCTTCAAGGGCACTGCCGCCTACCCCACGACCCGTGCGATCAGCGAGGCGATCGAGGGGGTGGGCGGCTCATTCAATGCCGCGACCGACCGCGAGTCGACCGTGTACTGGGTGCGCGTCCCGGTACGTGAGGCGCGGCGGGCGATGGACGTGGTCGGCGAGCTGATCGTGCGTCCTCGCCTGAGCGCCGACGAGATCGAGGGTGAACGGAGCGTCATCATCGAGGAGATCCGCGGCTACCAGGACGACCCGAGCGAATACGCCCAGATCCTGTTCCAGACCGCGATGTTCGGCGACGGTCCGCTCGGTCGCGAGATCTGCGGTGATGAGGCCGGCATCCGGGCCCTGCCCGACGCGACGATCCGTGGCTTCTGGCGCACGGCCTATCGCCCGGCGAACACGGTCGTGTCCGTGGCCGGCGATCTCGACCATACGGCGGCCGTCGACCTGGCCGCGAGCGCGTTCGGGACCGGCAACGGGGCCGTTCCCGGATACGCGCCGGCGCCCGCGCTCCCTGCCGGCGAGCGTGTGCTGGTGGGCAAGCGAGCCACCGCGCAGGCGCAGCTGGTGATCGGCGTGCCGGCCCTCCGTCGCGACCATCCCGACGCGTGGACGCTTGCCCTCCTCAACGCGGTCCTCGGAGACGGCATGAGCAGCCGCCTGTTCCTGGCGGTCCGCGAGGAACGTGGTCTCGCCTACGACATTTCGTCGGGTCTCGTCGACTACGCCGATGCCGGCGCGCTCGAGATCTCGGCCGGCGTCGACCCGGACTCACTCGACGAGGCGCTCGAGGCGATCCTCGTCGAGCTGATCCGACTGCGGGATGAGCCGGTGCCCCCGGAGGAACTCGACAAGGCCAAGCGCTATCTGTCCGGCGGTCTCGAGCTGCGGATGGACGAGACGCGCCACGTCGCCTCGTGGATCGGCGGCCAGGAGGCGCTGCACGATCGAGTCCTGACGGTCGATGAAGCCCTCACCGAGATCGACGCCGTCACGGCCGACGACATCCAGCGCCTGGCCACGACGCTGGTCGTCGACGAGGGCCTGCGCCTCGCCGCGGTCGCCCCCGGGCGCGCGCTGCGCGGCCTCGATCGGCATCTGCATCTGCCCGCATGAGCGACAGAGCAGGCTCGCCTGAGCGAGCCCCGGACCTGGTCCTCGCCCGGCTCCATCTCCGCCTCGGCTCGTTGTCCCTCGCCCGCGCGGAACTCGAGACACTGGCCGGCAAGGACATGCTCGACGCCGACGGGGTGGTCGACCTGGCAGAGGCGCGCTGGCGGACGGGCGACATCGCCGGTGCCGGTGAGGCTGCCGCGCTCGTGCTCGATGACGACGAGGGCCCGGTCCTCGCCCTGATCGTCGCCGCAGAGGCGGCAGCGGAACGGGGACGCCCGACCGAAGCACGACGCCTCGCGGCCAAGGCACTGTCGATCGCCGACGGTTCGATCGACGCGCTGTTCGCGGGCATGCCGCGCAGCCCGGCGTGGCCGCCCGACCCAGCCGCCCCGCCGCCGTCCCCGACGACGATGTTCGACGCGCCCACTGCGGGCCGTGCCGCGACCGGACGCGCGGGGCCGGAGCTTCGCCCGTCCAGCGCCGAACCAGTGCCGCCGGCACCGGCCGAGGCCGCGGTTGCTGCCGCCGTCGGTGCTGGACTGTGGGACGAGGACCTCGCTGCGGCCGCCGAGGCAGAGGCCGAGTCACAGGCGGCGATCGACGCCTCGCTGCCGACCGGCGAGGAGGCACTCGACGCCGGCCGGGCCGCGCTCGACGCAGGTGACGTGCCCGGTGCCGCGCTCCGATTGGCCATCGTGCTCCGGATCGCCCCGGCACTCGCGCCCGCCGTCATCGACCTCGTCGGGGAACGCCATGACTCGGCGCTGGCGCTCGTCCGCGGCGATGCGTATCGTCTCGTCGGTCGCGAGCTCGAGGCGCGGCGCGCCTATGTCGACGCCGCCCGACCCGACGAGCTCGCGCCGACCCACGTCGCAGATCCCCCGCCAGATCCCCCGTCACATCCCGTGTCCGAAGGAGACCTCGAGTGATCGAACGCACCCTCGTCCTCGTCAAGCCCGACGGCGTCCAGCGCCAGCTTGCCGGGCGGATCCTCGCGCGGTACGAGGAGCGTGGGCTGAAGGTCATCGGGCTGAAGCTCGTACAGGTGGACCGCGATCTCGCGGAACGTCACTACGCGGCTCACCGCGAGAAGCCGTTTTTCGCGGGCCTCGTCGAGTTCATGACCTCGGCGCCTCTGATCGCGTTGGCGCTCGAGGGTCCCAACGCGATCGGCGTGGTCCGGGCGATCAACGGCGCGACGCGCCCGCACGAGGCGGCGCCGGGCACGATCCGCGGTGATTTCGCCCTCGAGACAGCGCAGAACATCGTGCATGCGTCGGACGGACCCGACGCCGCGGAGACGGAGCTCGCCATGTGGTTCCGCGATGTCGAGCTGCTCGAGTACGAGCGGGATATCGATCGCTGGGTGCTCGCCGCGGAGGAGTGACCCGAGCTAGGACGTCGGCGCGGGTTCGACGCTCGGCTCCGACGATGCCGCGGGCTCCGACGATGCCGCGGGCTCGGACGATGGAGCCGGCTGGGACGATGCAGCGGGCTGGGTCGACGGCTCGGGTGCCGTCGATGGTGGCACGGACGGCGGGTCCGATGCCCCCGGCTCCACCGGTCCTTCGGACTCGCCCGGCGCGAACGACTCGACGCTGACGCTGATCGTCGGCGGCAGCCCTGCCGCTGCCTGTGGCCCCCCGAACGCACCCGCCGACACGACCAGCGCAAGGATGGCGAGTACGCCCGCGCCGGCCGTGGCGATGACCAGCCGGTTGGCGGCCCAGGCGCGGCCCAGGGATGCGCGAAGATCGGTGAGGTCCAGGCCGGACGCGACCGGTCGCCAGGCGACGCGTGGTCCGCTGGCGCCCCGCTCGACGCCGATGACGAACAGCCGCCCGTAGTAGAGCAACGGGCTGAGCGTCCCGAGCATCACGAGGTAGGCGATCGGGCCATCGAGCACGAGCGAGATCAGCTCGCCGCGGGCCTCTGCCGCGGCGAGCCCGGGCAGTCCGATGCTCGCGACGACCACGACGACGAGTACGCCCGCGAGGATCGGGGCGCGAACGGCCCAGCCGCGGAGATCGAGGAGGCGCCCCGTCCCGAACGTCGCCCGGGTCGCCGCCGCCCATGCCGCGAAGGCGCTGCGGGCCACGATGAACGCGAGGATCCAGGTCCTCGCCGGTGCCCAGGACGCCGGGTCCAGGGCCGCCACCGCCAGGAGCACCACCCCCGCGTCGCCGACGATCGCATACCCCACGACGTGCTCGATGTCGTCCTGGATGAGGGCTGCGATCGAGGCCAGGACGATGGACGCGACGGCCACCGACAGCACGACGAAGCGGACAGACGTCAGGTCGACGGCCAACGGCGCGATCGAGGCATCCGCCCAGGCGAGGGCGACGATCGCCAGGGCCGCCGGCGCGATCGCAGTCACCAGTGGCAGTGTCGTCTCGGGCACGGCGTCGGTGAGGCGCGCGGCCCATGTGTGGGCAGGGATCGCCCCGAACCGGATGGCGACCGCCATCGCGAACGCGAGGTAGGCGAGGCCGAACACGATCGGCTGCGCCGCGAGCTCGCTCAGGTCGCGCCCGATCCACGCCGTTGCCGCGATCGCCATGGTGCCCGCGACCGCGGTGGCCCGCAGGACACGCGTGCCGACGGTCGCCCCGGTCCGACCAGCGTCCGGGACGAGCGCAACGAGGGCACCGAAGGCGCCCCCGGCGGTCGCGGCGAGGACGGCGATCCGTGGGTCCGGCAGCGACAGGGCCAGCGCGCAGGTGGCGAGGATGCCCAGCGCCACGGCAGGAGCGTTACGTCGACGTTCGGTCGCCTCCCCGACGACCGCGAGGAGCAGCGCGGCCATCGCTGCAAGGATCAGGAACACGCGCAGGTAGTCGGTGGTCGCGATCCCCGTCGCGCCGATCGCGATGGACTGATCGGGTCGGATGATGGCGGCGGCGAGCACGGCCAGGGCAAGGACGGCGATGCCGAGACCGGTCGCGAGCCGCTCCCGCCCGCGGACGGCGATCACCGCGATCGCCCCGATACTCGTCAGCAGCAGGAAGGGGAGGAGGCTCATCGGGTCGGGTCGCTCAGCGCGGCTCGATCGGATGGGCGTCGGGCTCGTGGCGCCGACGGCGACGGCCCTCCAGCGAGAACTCGAAACCCCCGGCCCCGTCGGCCCGGGCGCTGCCGGCCAGTGTCGCGACCGCGGCCGCCACGACGACGAGTGTGGCGCTCGAGATGAGCTGCTCGAGCTCGTCGGGGGTGCCGCCCAGTCCGGCCCGCACGAGCAGCCCTGCATCGAGGAGCAACAGCGACCCGATCCCGACCCGGATGACGTCGGTGCCGGTCATCGTCGCGGGCACCGCGAGCGCCGCCACGGCGAACCCGGCGGCACTGGCCAACGCCGAGCCGAGGGCCGGCGCACCGAGGCCGTGGGCCGCGAAGCCGACGACGAACGCCGCCCCGGCGACAAGGGTCTCCGCCGGCCAGCCGATGCGCGAACCACCCGTCACCGGTGCCGGACCGCGGCTCCGGCCACGGTCGCGTGCGACGATCCAGAGCAGGTAGGCGGCGAGGATCGCTCCGACGAACCGGGCCGCAAGGCCGAGCGGCGCCGGCAGCGGATCGGCCAGCACCGGTGAACCGATGAGGACCACGGCCATCCCCAGGATCGCGACTCGAGGGTCACGCGAGGCGACCGCGACCACGGTCCCGGCGACGACCCCGATCGCGATCGCAGCGAGGAGCGGGTTCACCGCCGGGATCCGGGCGGCGTCATGGCGCGGCGGGGGCGAGGCTCGGGTAGGTCGGTGTCTGGAGGATGCCGAAGGTGTCGAGCGGCCAGTAGCGCAGCCAGGCTCGCCCGACGACGCGCGCGATCGGCACCGGCCCGAACGTGCGCGAGTCGGCGGAGTTGGCGCGATGGTCACCCATCAGGAAGAGGTCGTCGTCCGGCACCGTCCAGGTCGACTGCTCGAGTGGCGCCGTCGTCGGCTGCGACGGCCCACCGACCTCATCGGCGAACACGTACGGCTCATCGAGGGCGACGTCATTGACGTACACGAGGCCATCGTCCTTGATCTCGACGGTGTCGCCGGGCTCCCCGATCACCCGCTTGATGAACGGCGTGTTCGACTCACCCCATTCCTCGGGCGGCTCGAAGACGACGATGTCGCCTCGGTTGTACGCGTCGAAGCGCGGAGTCAGCTTGTCGACGAGCACGTACTGGTCTTCCTCGAGCGTCCGCTGCATGGACTTCTGCTGGACCTTATACGGCTGGGCGACGAAGTTCTGGATGACAAAGAAGATCAGGAGTGTCAAGACGAGCGTTTCGACGATCTCGAAGAGACACCCGAGCGCGGGTCGTTGACTCACAAGTCCGGCAGTATAGGGGCGGGTGCCCCCGGCCGCCGCAGGCCCCCGGTGGGGGTCATGAGGCCCGTCGACAAGCCGCCACAGGCCTGCATATTCGGCGCCCGGCGGCGAGTTTGACCCGCTGAAGAACGCCTTGTTACACTCGCCGCCGGCCTGAAAGGTCCCACCCATCGGTGCATGCCGACGGGACCAGAGGCGACGCTTCCCCGGACATCCGACCGCAACGCCGCACGCCGCGCACCGGGTCGGATGCCTGCAGTCACCACCGTGGAGGGACCCGACGACCCTGATGGATGCGAGTACGCTCCTGCCGATCATCCCGCTGGCAGGGATCATCGCCGTCTTCTTTGCGATCTACCTGGCCCGCGACGTGCTGGCCCGCGACACCGGTACCGCCGAGATGCAGGCGGTAGCCGGCACGATCTTCGAAGGCGCCGTCGCATTCATCCGTCGGCAGTACACGACGATCTTCGTGCTCGCCGTCGTCGGCGCGGTCCTCATCGGTGCGTTGATCACGGTGGTCGAGACCCGTGAGGTCGCGGACGTGCCCGACCTGGCCGGCCTGCCCATCGGTCTGATGACGGCGTTTGCCTTCTTTGTGGGCGCGTTGTGTTCGATGGCCTCGGGGATCATCGGAATGTTCGTCGCCGTCAGGGCCAACGTCCGCACGGCCTCCGCCGCCCGCCGGAGCCTGGTAGAGGCCGTCCAGGTCGCGATGCGCGGTGGGGCCGTGTCGGGCTTCCTCGTCGTGGCCCTGTCCCTGCTCGGGGTGTGGGCCATCTTCACGCTATACGACACGGTGGTCGCGGACGTGACCGTCAAGGAGGCGCCGTTTCTCATCGTCGGGTTCGGCTTCGGAGCCTCGTTCGTCGCCCTGTTCGCCCAGCTCGGTGGCGGCATCTACACGAAGGCCGCCGACGTCGGGTCGGATCTCGTCGGCAAGGTCGAGAAAGGCATCCCCGAGGACGACCCGCGCAACGCGGGTGTCGTCGCGGACCTCGTGGGCGACAACGTCGGCGACTGCGCCGGCCGTGGCGCGGACCTGTTCGAGTCGACCGCCGCCGAGAACATCGGCGCGATGATCCTGGGGGTCGCGGTCTACACGATCGCGGTCGCGGCGGGGTGGCCGAACCCCGAGGCCTGGATCTTCTTCCCGCTCGTCGTCCGGGCCTTCGGCCTGCTGGCGACGATCGTCGCGATCTTCTTCGTGCGCGGAAAGGAGACTGAGGACCCGATGAACATGCTCAACCGCGGCTACTGGGTCACGACCCTCCTGTCCGTGGTCGGCATGGCCTTCGTGACCTCCGTGATGATGAACACCAACGGCGGGACCGGCACCGGTGGGCTGCCGACCTGGACGTATTTCTTCGCCGCGGGCGTGGTCGGTCTGGCCACGAGTGTCGCCTTCGTCTACATCACCCAGTACTACACGGCCGGATCGTTCCGCCCAGTCCGCGATATCGCCGAGGCCTCAAAGACCGGCCCGGCGACAAACATCATCAGCGGCACCGCCGTCGGTTTCGAGACGACGCTCGTGACCGCGGTCACGATCAGCATCGCCCTGTTCGTGAGCTACTGGCTTGGCAACCAGGCGGGCCTCGTGGGTGAAGGCGGCGCGAATGTCGGCGGGATCTTCGGGACCGCCGTCGCCACGATGGGCATGCTCATGACCACGGCCTACATCCTCGCGATGGATACCTTCGGGCCGATCACCGACAACGCCGGTGGCATCGCCGAGTTCAGCCGTGCTGAGCAGGGCGCCCGGGAGATCACGGATCGTCTCGACGCGGTCGGCAATACGACCAAGGCCTTGACCAAGGGCTACGCGATCGCGTCGGCGTCGTTGGCCGCGTTCTTGCTGTTCTCCGCCTACATCGACAAGATCAATGTCATCCAGGGTCGGCGTATCGCCGCCGGTGTCCCCGGCGCCGAGCTGCTCGACTCGGTCAACCTGGCCAACGTCAACGTCTTCATCGCCGCGCTCCTCGCGGCGATGCTCGTCTACTTCTTCAGCTCGCTCGCGATCCGTGCGGTCGGCAAGACGGCGCAGACCATCATCGTCGAGGTTCGGCGCCAGTTCCGCGAGATGCCCGGGATCATGGATTACAGCCAGCGCCCGGACTACGCACGTGTCGTCGACATCACGACCCGTGCGGCGCTACGCGAGATGATCGCGCCTGGTCTCGTCGCGGTCGCCCTGCCGATCCTCATCGGGCTGCTCCTCGGCTACGAAGCCGTGGCCGGAATGCTCATGGTCGGGACCATCGCCGGTGTGCTGCTGGCGACCGTCCTGAACAACGGCGGCGGCGCGTGGGACAACGCCAAGAAGTACATCGAATCGGGGCAGCTCAAGGACGACCAGGGCAACGTGCTCGGCAAGGGTTCGGAAGCGCACGCCGCCGCCGTCGTCGGCGACACGGTGGGCGACCCCTTCAAGGACACGGCCGGCCCTTCGCTGCATGTCCTGGTGAAGCTCCTGGCCACGATCAGCCTCGTCCTGGCCCCACTCTTCATCCGGTGACCCTGCGGCTCGCCTGGCGGGCCATGGCTGCGTTGCCCACTGCGCGCGGTCGCTCACGCACCTTGGGGTGCGCTCGCTCCCGTGCTCGCGGGCGCCTTGCCCTGACCTCGCCATCCGAGCCGCACGCCGTCAGGTTGATCTGAATGGACCTGATCATCCAAGCCTTGGTCATGGGGATCGTGCAGGGACTGACGGAGTTTCTGCCGGTGAGTTCGTCCGGGCATCTGATCATCGTGCCGTGGCTGTTCGGATGGGACGACGCGTTTATCACCTCGCTGGCGTTCAGCGTCATGCTTCACCTCGGCACGCTGATCGCGCTGCTCATCTACTTCCGCGCGGACTGGATGCGGCTCATCCCGGCCGGCCTCGCCACGATCCGCGATCGGTCGTTCCGGGACGACCCGGACCGCAAGCTCGCGTGGCTGCTCGCTGCGGCGACGATCCCGGCGGCGATCGTCGGGGCGCTGTTCAGCGACGTGTTCGAGACCCAGGTCCGTCAGATCGAGCTCGTGGCGGTGACGCTCGTCGTTGGCGGCATCATCCTGTGGGTCGCCGACCACGTTGGAGCCCGCACCAGGGACGTCTCGGACGTGACCTTCCCGATCGCGATCGGCATCGGTGCCGCCCAGGCACTGGCCCTCATCCCGGGCATCAGCCGGTCCGGCATATCGATCTCGGCTGGGCGGTTCGCAGGGTTGGACCGCGAGGCCGCCGCCCGGTTCGCGTTCCTGATGGCCACGCCGATCACCGCGGGCGCGATCGTCTTCGAGGCGCGCAAGCTCCTGACCGGCGAGGCCGGTGTGGACGTGGCCTATGCGCCGCTCCTTGTCGGACTCGTCGCGTCACTCGTCGCCGGCCTCGTCGCGATCCGGTTCATGCTCGACTACCTGCGGACTCGCTCGCTCGACCTCTTCGTGTGGTACAGGTTCGGCCTGGCGGCGTTCGTCATCGTGGTGCTGTTCACCCGGGGGAGCTGACGCCGGTCCCATGGAGGTCATGAAGCAGCTCCGCCAGCGGGCGATCCGTGACCTCGTCGCGCAACGCCCGATCCGGACCCAGCTCGAGCTTGCGGGCGCCCTGCGAGAGCGTGGATTCCGGACGACCCAGGCGACCATCAGCCGGGATGTCGCCGAGCTCGGGCTGATCAAGGTCGCCCGCGAGGGCACGACGGCGTACGCGCTGCCGCCACGGCTCATCGAGGCCGAGACATCGGGCGAAGACCGCCTCCGCAAGCTCCTGGCCGACCTGCCGCTCGAGATCCATGAGGCGGGCCTGCTGTTGGTGCTGCGCACGCTTCCTGGCTCGGCGCACGCGATCGCGGCAGCCCTCGACCGGGCGCGCTGGCCGGAGGTGGCGGGCTCGATCGCGGGCGACGACACCTTGTTCGTCGCCCTGCCGGACCGGGGTTCACTGCAGCGGGTCAAGCGCCGCCTGTACCGCCTGAGCGAGGGTGCCTGAATCGCGGCGCCGACGGGCACCGACCCTTTTGACACCCATCGGTGACGCGACTACCATTCGCGTCCGGCTGGGACCTTCAGGCGCGCGGCAGAGCTGCGAACGTGCCTGAAGTCCCTTTTTGTTATCAGCTGACGGACCACCGGTCGTGCACCTGAGCGCGACCTCGCCGTAGCGGGGACCGATCGTGAACAACAAGCCCACCTACCTCTCCAAGGACGGCCTCCAGAAGCTCCGCGCGGAGCTCGAAGAGATGACCAACGTCAAGCGCCCCGAGATCGCCAATCGCATCCACGATGCGAAGGAGCACGGCGACCTGACCGAGAACGCCGAGTACGAGGACGCCAAGAACGAGCAGGCCTTCGTCGAAGGCCGGATCCAGACGCTCGAGGCGCTCATCAAGAACGCCACGCTCATCGACGAGAACCACTCGACCGACCATGTCCAGATCGGGTCGACGGTCAGTGTCGAAAGCGACGACGGCAAAGAGACGTTCATGATCGTCGGCTCCGCCGAGGCCAAGCCAGGCGAGGGCCGGATCTCGAACGAGAGCCCGGTCGGCCGGTCGCTGCTCGGTCGCAAGAAGGGCGAGAAGATCGTCGTCAAGGTGCCCGCCGGCGACTTCACCTACAAGATCACCAGCATCAGCTGATAGCGAGCGCCGTGGACTGGGCGGACGAGCTCGCGCAGCGGGTCCGGGACGCCGGCCCGCAGGTCGTCAACGACTCGAAGACCCCGTCGGGCACCGTCCACGTCGGGAGCCTTCGCGGCCCGGTCATCCTCGATGCGATCACGCGCGTGCTGCGCGCGACTGGCGTCGAGACGACGCTCCTCTACGGGGTCGACGACCTCGACCCGATGGATGCCCAGGCGCTCCTGACACCCGATGCCGTCGACCACGAGATGGGTCGACCCCTCGCCCACGTCCCGGACCAGGTCGACGACGGCCACCCTTCGTACGCACGCCACCACGCGCAGACGTTCATCGACACGTTCGCGGGTCTTGGCATCCATCCTGACCGCTACTACTGGATGAGCGAGATCTACGCCGCGGGTGACATGGACCCGTTCATCCGGACGGCCCTGGATCGCGCGGCGCTCGTGCGCGATATCTACCAGCGCGTTGCCAACGTTCGCCACCCCGACACGTGGCACCCCGTGAGTGTCATCTGTCCGAACTGCGGCAAGGTCGGCACGACGATCGTCACCGAGTGGGACGGCGAGCAGGTGCATTTCGAGTGCCGGCCGTCCCTGGTGACATGGGCGCACGGCTGCGGCGAGGCGGGCTGGATCTCGCCGTTCGGCGGCAATGCCAAGCTGCCCTGGAATCTCGAATGGGCGGCGCAGTGGTCGTTGTTCGGCGTGACCATCGAGCCGAACGGCAAGGACCTGGCCACGGCGGGTGGCTCGCGTGACAGGTCGGACGCGATCGCGCGCGAGGTCTTCGAGCGGGAGCCGCCGCTCAACGTGCCGTACGAGTTCCTCAACATCGGCGGCAAGAAGATGTCGACCTCGAAGGGCCGCGGCGCCGCCGCGCACACGATCGCCGAGGTCGTGCCGCCTGAGCAGCTTCGTTTCCTGTTCCTGCGCCACCGACCCAATCACGCCATCGATTTCGACCCCGACGGCACCGATCAGATCCCGCGGCTGTTCGACGAGTTCGACAAGTTCGCGGCGGCGACCGCCGGCCGCGAGGTCCGAGGCGAGCTCCCTCCGGGCTACGAGGCCACATTCCGCTACTCGCTGATCGATCCCGACGCCGACGTGATGGCCGAGGCGGCCGCCTTCCGGCCGGCGTTCGGCCACCTGGCGATGCTCATCCAGATCCCGGGCGTCGACGTGGTGGAGCGGGTCGAACAGGAGAAGGGCAGCCCCCTGACCGACCACGAGCGGGCATCGCTCGACCAGCGGGCGGGGGCCGCGCGGGGTTGGCTCGACACGTACGCGCCCGAGTCGGCGCTACTGACCATCCAGCGCGACGGGGTGCCGCCGAGCGCCGGCGAGCTCGACGCGGCCCAGCGCCGCTTCCTGGCCAGTCTCGCTGAGCGCGCGTCACGCGAAGAGCCCGCCAGCGGCGATGCGTGGCAGACGTTGATCTTCACAGTGGCGACGGAGGAAGGCGTGCCGGGCCGGCGTGCCTTCGAGGCCATCTATCGCGCCTTCCTCGATCGTGCCAACGGCCCGCGGGCAGGGTGGCTGCTGGCCAGCCTGGACCGGGCGTTCGTGACGGGTCGTGCCGCCGAGGCGGGTCGAGCGGCCGGTGGAGCGGCCGCATGAGCGTCGGGCTGCAGCGTCTCAGGGACGAGCCGGACGTCATCCGCAAGGGCGCGCTCGACAAGGGCGAGGATCCGTCGATCGTCGACCGAGCGCTCGAGCTCGACGCCCGCCGGCGCCAGCTGCTCGGCGAGAGTGAGGCGCTGAAGGCGGAACGGAATGCTGCCTCGAAGCGGATCGGCGAGGCGATCAAGGGCGGCGCGTCACCCGATGGTCCCGAGATCGCCGAGCTGAAGGCGGCGTCGGTCGCCGCGGGTGAGCGGATCGCGGTGCTCGATGCCGAGCTTGCGGAGGTCGAGTCAGCCGCCGAGGAGGCGCTGCTGCGGATCCCCAACCCGGCCGACCCGGACGTCCCGATCGGCGGCGAGGATGCCAACGTGACCGTTCGCACATGGGGCGAGATCCTGGCCAAGGACTCGTCGATCGATGGCGAGGTCGGCGCCGATGCTCCCGCGGGCGGCGCGACATGGAGCCGCAAGCCCCACTGGGAGATCGGGGAAGCGCTCGACATCATCGACAACGCCCGCGGCGCGAAGATCGCCGGCTCGGGATTCCCCGTGTACAAGGGCGCCGGATCGACGCTCCAGCGTGCACTGATCTCGTGGTTCCTCGACGTCCACACGCGCGAGAACGGGTTCACCGAGGTGTGGCCGCCCGCCGTGGTGAATACGGCGTCAGCGACCGGCACCGGCCAGATCCCCGACAAGGAAGACCAGATGTACGTCGTCACCCGCGACGAGCTGTACCTCGTCCCGACGGCCGAGGTGCCGGTCACCAACCTGCATCGCGACGAGATCGTCGACGCGACCGACCTGCCGATCCGCTACGCCGCGTACACGCCATGCTTCCGGCGCGAGGCGGGCGCAGCCGGCAAGGACACACGCGGGATCCTGCGCGTCCACCAGTTCGACAAGGTCGAGATGGTCCTGTTCGAGCGTCCCGACGACTCACCGGCGGCCTTGGAATGGATGACGGAGCGCGCCGAGATCCTTCTCCAGCGGCTCGGCCTGGCGTATCGCGTCCTCCTGATGAGCACCGGGGAGATGGGCTTCGTGCAGGCCAAGAAGTACGACCTCGAGGTGTGGTCACCGGGCGTCGAGCGCTGGCTCGAGGTCAGCTCGTGTTCGAACTTCCGCGACTACCAGGCACGCCGGATGGCCATCCGCTATCGACCCGAGCCGGGTGCCAAGCCCGAGCTGGTGCACACCCTCAACGGGTCCGGACTGGCGCTGGCGCGGGTGGTGGCGGCGCTCCTGGAGACGTACCAGCGCCCGGACGGATCGGTCGAGGTGCCCGATGTCTTGCGGCCCTACCTCGGCCGCGACGTCATCGCTCCGGCAGGTTCCTCGGTCTGACTCCCGAGCTGACGGTATCCTCTTCGGCGGAGAGGTGGCCGAGTGGTTGATGGCGGCGCTCTTGAAAAGCGCTGAGTCGAGAGACTTCGTGGGTTCGAATCCCACCCTCTCCGCCATGCAGTGACTGGGGCGCCGCCCGGTCTGTGCGGAACGTGCCGGCATTCGCGCATCGTCGAGACCCGCCGCGGATCGGTGTTCCGGCTGTGCGAGCTCTCGGCCAAGGATCCCCGCTTCGCGCGCTACCCGACCCTGCCGGTGGTTCGATGTGCTGGGTACGAGCCGCTCGGGACCGGGCCGAGCTCCGACCGCACTGATCGAACGCCCGCTTGACGCTCCGCGCGACCCGACACATACTCCGCCGACATCACGAAGAGCGGGCTATGAACGGGACGAGTACCCGTCGAGCGTCGGCAGAGAGACCCGGTGGCTGGTGGAAACCGGGGCGACGACGGCGGCGAATGGACCCGGGAGCCTCCGGACCGAACGGCACGCGGGCGACCGCAACCCCAGTAGGCTCCGGCGCAGAGCGCCAGCGATACAGGGCAGCGCCGATCGCCAGGGAACCCGGCCGACGACCGGAAACCCGGGCCGTCGGTCACGGAGTGCGGCACAGCCGAATGAGGGTGGCACCGCGGAAGGCACGACCTTTCGTCCCGGGGACGATCGGTCGTTCTTGATTCTCGAGGCCCAGCGATGACCACCGCAGATCCCATCAGTCTCAGCCAGGCCAAGCGGCTCGCCGCCAACGCCGACACCATCCGCTTGCGCGCTACGCGCCCGGCCGACCTCGAGACACCGATCGGGGCCTTCCTCCGGCTGGACGATGGCAATCCTGCCTACCTGTTGGAGTCGGTCGAAGGCGGCGAGCGTCTCGGCCGCTACTCCTTCCTGGGCGTCGGCCCGCGGCGCCTCCTCGAGGTGCGTAACGGCCGCGCCCACATCCAGACCCGACCCGTCACGGTCCCGACATATACCCCGGACCTGCCGATCGAGACGAACGCCGCGCCCGACCCGCTCGACGCGATCCGGTCGTTCGTCCCGCGCCGTGGGGTCGAGCCGAGCGAGGGAATGCCTCGTTTCACCGGGGGCGCGGTCGGTGCCATCGCGTACGACGCCGTCTCCTCGTTCGAGACCACCGTCCCGCTGCCTGACCGCGACCCGATCGGCGTCCCGACGGCGGCCTTCATCGAGACCGACCTCGTGCTCGTCTTCGATCACCTGACCCACACGCTGTCGGCGATCGCCTCGCTCCACACGACCGCGCCCGACCTCGAGGGTCGCTACCGGATCGCCGAGGCGGCCATCTTCGAGGCGCTCGAGCGGACGGCTCGACCAAGCGCCGCGGAGCTTGCCGGACCTGCGACACGGACGGACGTGACCGCGCCCCTCGCCGATCCCATCGAGACGAGCCTGGGTCGTGACGAGTACATCCGCGCGGTCGAGGTGGCCAAGGACGCCATCGCGGCCGGTGAGGCGATCCAGGTCGTCCTGGCCCGGCGCCAATCGTTCGGCCTGCCGACCGACCCGGCCACCGGCCGTCCGCTCGACGGCATCGGCCTGTACCGCTCGCTCCGTCGCGTCAACCCGAGCCCGTACCTGTTCTTCGTCCGGACCCCGCAGTTCGAGGTCGTCGGCGCGTCGCCCGAGCTCCTCCTCCAGGCCGAGGGTGACAAGCTCACGACCCACCCCATCGCCGGGACGCGGCCGCGTGGCGCCGATGCGCGCGAGGACGAGATCCTCGCGGAGCAGCTCCAGAAGGACCCCAAGGAGCGCGCCGAGCACGTGATGCTGGTCGACCTCGGTCGCAACGACATCGGCCGGGTCTCGCGCGCCGGCACCGTGACCGTCAGCAAGTACATGGAGGTCGAGCGCTACAGCCACGTCCTCCATCTCGTGTCGCACGTCGAGGGCCGGCTCAAGCCCGAGCTCGACGCCCTCGATGCGCTCAAGGCCGTCTTCCCGGCCGGCACGTTGAGCGGCGCCCCGAAGGTCCGGGCGATGCAGCTCATCGCCGCCGCGGAGGGCGAGCGCCGCGGCCTGTACGGCGGCGCCGTCGGCTACCTCGGCTACGACGGCAACCTCGACACCGCGATCACGATCCGGAGTGCCGTGCTCAAGGACGGCCAGGCACACGTCCACACTGGCGCAGGCATCGTGGCCGGTTCGGTCCCGGAGTCCGAATTCCAGGAGACCGAGCACAAGGCGGCCGCCCTGCGGCGTGCCATCGAGCAGGCGGCCGGCATCCCCGAGGCGCCGCGCGAGCCGGTCGAGGCAGCGCCGTGATCCTGGTCGTCGACAACTACGACAGCTTCACGTTCAACCTCGTGCAGGCGCTCCAGGCGGCGGGTGCAGACGTCCAGGTCCTGCGCAACGATGCGATCGACCGCGAGGGCCTCGAAGCCATGGCCGACGACCCGAGCAACGAGTTGCGCGGCATCGTGATCTCGCCGGGTCCCGGCGACCCCGATGACGCGGGCGTGTCGGTCGCGACGATCGACGTCGCCGCCAAGCGGGCGATCCCGCTGCTCGGCGTGTGCCTCGGCATGCAGTCGATGGCGGCCGCGTACGGTGCCTCGATCATTCGCGCGCCGACGCTCGTCCACGGCGAGGCCACCGAGGTCACCCACGATGGCGCTGGGCTGCTCGAGGGCATGCCGCCGGCGTTCATGGCCGCGCGCTATCACTCCCTGGCCATCGACCCGGCGACGCTGCCGCCGGAGCTGCGCGTCACCGCCATGAGCGAGGTCGACCGGGTAATCATGGGCATCCGGCATATCGCCTTGCCGATGGAAGGCGTCCAGTTCCACCCCGAGAGTGTGCTGACCCCGCAGGGGCCGCACCTGCTCGCGAACTTCCTGCGCCAGGCCGGGGAAGGGGAGGCGGCCCGGCTCGACGCCGCAACGGGCTCGTTCGCGACGGCCGGTCTGGCGACAGAGCCGGCGAACGGGTCCGGCAGCGAGACCGACCGATGAGCGACGCCGTCCGCGCCGCGCTGGCGACGATCGTCGAGGGCGGCACCCTGTCGCTCGACGAGGCCCGGCTGGCGATGGGTGCCGTCATGGACGGCGAGGCGACGGCGGCCCAGCTGGCTGCTCTCCTGATGGGCCTGCGGATGCGTGGCGAGACCGTCGACGAGCTGGCCGGCTTCGCGACGGCGATGCGCGAGCGTGTCCTAAGGGTCGACGCGCCGGATGGCGCGATCGACGTCGTCGGCACCGGCGGCGACGGCAGCGGGACGTTCAACATCTCGACCGCTGCGGCGCTGGTCGTCGCCGCGGCGGGTATCCCCGTCGCCAAGCACGGCAACCGGGCCATCACCTCGAAGGCGGGCTCGGCCGACGTCCTCGACGCGCTCGGCATCCGTATCGACCACGACGCCGCATCCGCCGCCGAGGCATTGCGCACGAACCACTTCGCCTTCCTGTTCGCGCCGAGCTTCCATCCGGCGATGAAGCACGCAGGCCCGACCCGGCGCGAGATCGGCGTCCGCACGGCGTTCAACCTCCTGGGTCCCTTGACGAACCCGGCCGGGACGACCCGCCAGCTACTCGGCGTCGGGGACGGGACCGCGGCTGCCCGCATGGCCGAAGTCGCCCAACGGCTCGGCACCGAACGCACGTTCGTGATCCACGGGGCTGGCATCGACGAGCTGCCGCTCGACGACAGCGGCGTGCTGTATCACGTCGGTCCCGATGACATCGAGCGTCACGACATCCCGGCCTCGAAGCTCGGTTTGCACGTCACGCCGACGAGCCGGCTCGCCGGCGGATCGCCCGACGACAACGCCCGCACCATCGAGTCGATCTTCCGTGGCGAGTCCGGGTCCAAGCGAGATGTCGTACTGCTCAACGCCGGCGCCGCCTTCCTCGTCGCGGGTGAGGTCGAGCAGCTCGAGAGTGGCATCGACAAGGCCGCCCTGACGATCGATGCCGGCCTCGCCACCGACTTGCTCCAGCGATTGCGCGCCGAACGCGCCGCGCACGTGCCCGCACCAGCGGCGACATGACGGTCGGAGCTCGAGCCAGCGTCGTCGACGAGATCGCTGCGCGTCGGCGCGCCGACATCGAGGCCGAGCTCGCGCGGGAGGCCGACCAGGCGACGGTCCCCGAGCCGCGGCCGATCGCCGAGCGTCTTGCGGCGCCAGGCCTCCACCTCATCGCGGAGCTCAAGCGAGCGTCGCCATCGGCCGGCCGGATCGCCGGTGACGGCGAGGACCTTGTCGCCAGGGCGCGGGCATACGAGGCCGGCGGGGCCGCCGCGATCTCGGTGTTGTGCGAGCCCCATTGGTTCGGCGGCTCGATCGACGATCTCCGCCGGGTCCGCGCCGCGGTCACGATCCCGGTCCTCGCCAAGGAGTTCGTCGTCGACGAGCGTCAGCTCCCGCACCTCCGAGCCGCCGGGGCCGACGTGGTCCTGTTGCTGGCCGTGCTGCACCCGGCGGATCGGCTGGCCGATCTGGTCCGCCGCGCGTTCAAGCTCGGGCTCGAGCCCCTCGTCGAGGCGCACACCGAGGCAGAGCTCGACGCCGCGCTATCGACCGATGCCCGCCTGATCGGCATCAACAACCGTGATCTCGGCACCCTCGAGGTCGACACCGAGCGCGCCGATCGACTCCGTTCGCTCGTGCCCGACGACCGCATCGCCATCGCCGAGTCAGGTGTCCGTGACACCTCGACCGTGGGACGCTGGCGGGCGCTCGGTTTCGACGCCGCCCTCGTCGGCGAGGCACTGATGCGGACCGGCGATCCGCGCTCGGTCGCGGCGTCCTTCGTCGCCGCTGGTCGCCAGCCCGACGACCCGGCCAACGTCGCGCGACGGCCGTTCGTGAAGATCTGTGGCGTGACCGATGCCGCCGGCGTCCAGGCGGCGTTCCGCGCGGGCGCGGACGCGATCGGTCTGAACATCGTGGCGGCGACGCCGCGCGCCCTGAGCCTGGCCGAGGCAGCCGATCTCGCCGCCGTGGCCCGGGCCGCCGCGCCGTCGGACCGGGCTCGCGCGCGGATCGTCCTGGTCACCGCGGACGCCTCGGCGGACCTTCTCGTCGAGGCGGTCGCCGCGGTCGACCCCGATGCCATCCAGTTCAGCGGCACGGAGCCGCCCGATCTCGTCCTGGCCGCGCCCCGACCCGCCTGGAGGACGCTCCACGTGGCGGCCGACGCGGATCGCGGTGAGCGATCTGGCGAGCGCTCCACGGACATCGCCGGGACCGCGCGGGCGCTGCTCGCGGGTGGCGTCGAACGCGTCCTGATCGATACGGCCGGCGGCCCGTATCCCGGCGGTACCGGGATCCGGGCAGACATGGGCATCGCGGCGGCCGTTGCTCGCGAGGTGCCGGTGACGCTGGCGGGCGGGCTGGACGCCGGCAATGTCGCCGATGCGCTGCGAGTGATCCCCGCGGTCGGCGTCGACGTCAGCTCCGGCGTCGAAGCCCCGCGGACCCCGGGCGAGCGCCCCCACAAGGATCCGTTCAAGGTCGCTCTCTTCGTGAAGCGTGCCAAGGCCGCGCGCGACGACCGACCGAACCAGGCGTTCGGGCCGACGCCCGTCCATCCCGCGCTGCTCGATGCCGACGGCGCCGGCCGCTGGGGCCTGGAACGGGACCTCGGTGGTCGGTACGTGCCCGAGACGCTGATGGCAGCGCTGGTCCAGCTCGAGACGGCGTACGACGCGCTCCGCCACGACCCGGTCTTCTGGGCCGACCTGCGCGAGCTCCTCGAGCACTACGCCGGGCGGCCGACGGCCCTGTACCGGGCGGATCGGCTTGCCACGGCCGTCGAGGGCGAGGCCGCGCGGATCGCCGGGACTCGCGCCCGCGGCGCCGTCATCCCGAGCGTGCGCCTGTATCTCAAGCGTGAGGACCTCGCCCACACCGGCGCCCACAAGGTCAACAACGCGATGGGCCAGGCCTTGCTGACGCGGCGTCTCGGCAAATCGCGGGTCATCGCCGAGACCGGCGCCGGCCAGCACGGCGTCGCGACCGCGACGGCGTGCGCGCTCCTCGATCTGCCGTGCGTCGTGTATATGGGCGCCGAGGACATCGAGCGGCAGGGACCCAACGTGCTGCGGATGCGCGCGCTCGGCGCCGAGGTCCGCAGCGTGACGTCCGGCACGTCGACCCTCAAGGACGCCGTCAACGAGGCGATGCGCGACTGGGTGACCAACGTGGAGACGACCCACTACGTGCTCGGGTCGGCGATGGGCCCACATCCGTATCCGACGATCGTCCGCGACCTGCAGCGCCGGATCGGCGACGAGGCCGCCGCCCAGCTGGACGCGGTCGAGGGTCGCCTGCCCGAGCTTGCGATCGCGTGCGTCGGTGGTGGCTCGAATGCGATCGGGCTCCTGGCACGGTTCATCGGCGAGCCGACGGTCAGGCTTGCCGTGGCCGAGGCTGCCGGGGACGGCATCGACACTGGCAAGCACGCCGCGGCGATCCTCGGCGGCTCCCCGGGCATCCTCCACGGGTCGCGCTCGCTGATGCTCCAGGACGGCGACGGCCAGGTCATCGAGGCGCACAGCGCATCCGCCGGCCTCGATTACCCGGGCATCGGTCCGCAGCTCGCGGCACTCGCCGAGGCGGGTCGGCTCGAGGTCGCCGCGGCCACCGACCGCGAGGCGGTCGCCGCGATGAAGGCCACGACCCGGACCGAGGGCATCCTCCCGGCGCTCGAAACGGCCCACGCCATCGCGGCGTTGCCCAAGGTCCTCGCCGGCGTCGAGGGACTGCCCGGCGGCTGGGGACCCGAGGTGCTGGTCCTGCTCGGCTTCTCCGGGCGTGGCGACAAGGACCTCGCCGCCCTGGCGCGATTCGATGACGTCGAGCCGTGGGCCAGCGCGCGGTGACCGGCGCCGAGGTCCGTACGCTGTGCCTGTCGCTCCCCGACACAACGGAAAAGGCCACCTGGGGCGACGCGGAGCATGCGGGTCACCCGACCTTCCGCATCCGCGACAGGATCTTCGTGATCATGGCCGAGGACGAGAGCGGCGGCAGCATCAAGACCAGTCTGGGCGAACAGGCCGAATTGATGAGCGCCTTCCCGGAGGCGGCCCGGTACGCGGCGTACGTTGGCCGCTTCGGTTGGGTCGATGTGGAGTTCGCGGGAATCCCCGACGAGGTGCTCCGCGAGATCATCGAAGGCGCCTGGGCGCGGACGGCACCGAAGAAGGTGGCCGAGGCGTGGCGGGCGACCCGATGACCGCGACCAACGCCGAGACCGTGACGGGTGGGACCGCCGACGTCGCGCTCGGCACGAATGACACCCTTGGCGCCCGCCGCCTGGCCGCCGTGTTCGCCCGGGCAGGCGCGGAGGGACGCGCGGCCTTCATCCCGTACGTGGTCGCCGGCTACCCCGATGCGGAGGCCGGGCTCGAGGTCGCCCTCGCCGTTGCCGACGCCGGCGCCGACATCCTCGAGATCGGGTTGCCGTACAGCGACCCGCTGGCCGACGGGGCGACGCTGCAACGTGCGTCGCAGGTGGCCCTCCGCGGGGGCGCCTCGCTGGATGGCTCCCTTCGACTCATCGAACGGATCGGTGCGGCCCGGCCGGATCTCCCGCTCGTCCCCATGGGCTACGCGAACCAGGTCATCGGTGGAGGCGACGGCGAGGCGGTCATGCGCCGGCTGGCGGGTGCCGGAGCGGCGGGCGTCATCGTCGCCGACCTCACGCCCGACGAGGGCGCACCGTTCGAAGCGGTCGCTCGGGATGTCGGCATGGCCGTCATCTATCTCGTCGCCCCGACGACGCCGCCCGAACGTCGGGCGCGGGTCGCCGCACGGAGCGGCGGTTTCCTGTACTGCGTGTCGTTGATCGGTCTGACTGGCGCGCGCTCCGCTCTGTCGCCCGAAGTGCGAACGCTGGTGAGCGACGTGCGTGGCGTCTCGCCGGTGCCCGTCGCGGTCGGGTTCGGCATCAGCACCCCGGATCACGTCAAGGCCATCGCGGACGCCGATGCCGACGGCGTGGTCGTCGCGTCGGCCCTGGTCGACGCCCTCGGTGCCGATGGACGGGACGTCGCAGCCGTGACCGCGCTCGTCCGCGACCTGCGGGCGGCCACGGTCCGCTAGGCAGCCCCCGTCGCTCATCTATCCTGCGTGCATGGACGTGCCCCGCGGCCGGATCGTGGGTCGCCAGATCGCCCGGTTCCTGGCCGACCCTTCCTCTGTGAGGAATGCCGTGGTCGTCATCGTGACGGTCACGATCGTGGCGGTGCTGCTCGGCAGCGTCGTGATCTGGCTGTTCGACCGGCGCGACTTCCCGGACCTGGGCACGGCCGTGTGGTTCATGCTCCAGACGGTCACGACGGTGGGCTACGGCGATGTGACGCCGGTGAGCCCGCTCGGGCGATCCGTCGCCGGCATCGTGATGATCGTGTCGATCGGGTTTGTCACGATCGTGACGGCCCTGATCACCTCGACGTTCGTTGAAGCGGCGCAGCGCCAGCGACGAGCGGACGACGCTGCGGCGCAACGCGAGCGCACCGACCGTGTCCATGCGCGCCTGGACGAGGTCGTCGAGCGGCTGGCGGCCATCGAGGCGTCCTTCGAACGACTCGAGGCGCGGTCACCGGCCTCGACGTCCCGACCGCCGGCAGATCCTCCGGGTCGCGACTGACGGCGCCGATCGCGCGTCGACTGCTCGGCTTGGGGATCGTTCCGCCCCTATCCTGAGGGCATGGCTCGCGGGCGCATCGAGATCGGCGAGGAGATCGGCGCCAAGAAGGCCTTCGCCTGGGCGATCGACTGGCCCGGATGGTGCAGGAGCGGCAAGACGGCCGAGCTGGCGCGCGAGGCACTCATCGCCTACGCGCCGCGCTACGCACAGGTCGTCACGGCGGCGAAGTCGGAGATGCCGAGCGTCGACGGGGAAAGCCTCGACGTCATCGACAGCGTGAACGGCGGGGGCGGTACCGATTTCGGGGTCCCCTCGGAGATCACCGATCGCGATCGCCTCCGCGTGACGCCGGCCGAGGCGAAGCGCATCGCGGCGCTCGTGCAAGCATCGTGGATGATCTTCGAGCGCGTCGTCGCCGGCGCTCCCGCCTCGCTGCGCAAGGGTCCGCGCGGTGGCGGCCGCGACCGCGACAGGATGGTCGAGCACGTGATCGGCGCCGACCACGCCTACGCCCGTGAGATCGGCCTGCGCCTGCCGGAGCCGCACTTCGGCGATTCGGCGGCGATCGAGGCGGAACGCGCCGCCGTCCTCGACGTCCTGGGCAGGCCATCCGACGGCAGCCCGCTGGCGGACCGGAAGTGGACCCAGCGCTACGCGGCGCGCCGGATCGCATGGCATGCGCTCGATCACGCGTGGGAGATGGAGGACCGCTCCGAGCCCGGCTGAGCGCCGCGCTCGCCGTGCACCCCTGGGCGAGCCGGTCAGGCCGTCGCGAAGCCCGTCGCGGCCGTCGCCATCTCGACCACCTCGGCCGCGGACCGTCCCGCGGCGCGGAGCTCGCGGACTGCCGTGTCGCCGGCCGACTTCGAGAGCTTCCGGCCGTCGGGGCGTCGGATGAGGGCGTGGTGGGCGTACGTCGGTGGGGTCGCGCGGCCGAGCAGGCGACCGAGCCGGATCTGCGCGGCCGTCGCCTGGAGCAGGTCCCGCCCGCGGACGACGAGGTCCACGCGTTGGCGCAGGTCGTCGACCACCACGCAGAACCCGTACGTCCAGTTGCCATGCCGGTCGCGGATCGGGAGATCGCCGATCGGTGCCACGTCGTCCGCACACGGACCGACGAGCCGGTCCGTCCACGACTCCTTGCCGCCACCCGATCGCACGCGAAGCACTGGGCCGTTCACGCCTCGCTCGAGGCAACCCCCTGGACACCCGGGACCCGTCCACGCACGACCATGGGATCCGGCCCACTCCGCGAACGTGGAGCGCGTGCAGTCGCAGCCGTACACGCGGTCCTCGGAACGCAGCCGCGCCAGCGCGCCGGCATACGCGTCGAGAGCATCGGGGTCGGTCTGACGGACCGGGCCGGCATCCGACCGGAACCCGAGCCAGTCGAGGTCCTCGAGCAGCGCCGCGTCGTACGCGGGCCGGCAGCGCTGCCGATCGTGGTCCTCGATGCGCAGCAGCACCTCGGCACCGACGGTCCGCGCCAGTCCCCACGTCCACGCGGCGTTCGCGACGTGGCCCAGGTGGAGATAGCCGGTCGGGGCGGGCGCGAACCGCGTGAGCGACGCCGCGCCCGGGTCCGCGTCAGCGCCCGCCGGTGTCGTCACTCCCGTCCCGCGCGCGCTCCCGCTCGCGCTCGCGGTCACGCGCCTCGAGAGCGCGCGTCGCGGCGAACAGGCGTCGGTACAGCGCGAGCAGATCGGCCTGCGGCATCGGGCCCTCGTTGGCCATGGACACGCGGAGCAGGATCTCCCGCTCTCGCTCGGCATCGCGCACGGCGGTCCTGCCGGCGGCTGTCTTGGCGTGGCCCGCCTCGCGCGCGACGCGCGCGCGTTCGTTGAGCAGCGCGACGATGCGTCGGTCGAGGACGTCGATGCGCCGCCGGAGCCGACGCAGCTCGGCCGATTCGGGTGCCCTGCCGCTGCGTCGCTCAGCCACGGTAGCCACCCCAGCGCCGGGCGATCGTCTCGAGCGCGAGGTGATAGCCGCGCGCGCCCTGGCCGACGATCGACTCGGCCGCGACGTCGTGGAGGTAGTTCACCTGCCGGAACGCCTCGCGTTTCGACGGGTCCGACAGGTGCACTTCGATGAACGGTCGTTGCACCGCGAGGAGCGCGTCTCGCAGCGACACGCTGGTGTGGGTCAACCCGCCGGCATTGACGACGGCGACGTCGAAGTCGCGCCGGTGGAGCCGGTCGATCAATGCGCCCTCGTGGTTCGACTGGAAGAAGTCGATGTCGAGGCCGAGCTCGCGCGCCCGCGCGGTGATGCCGGCGTGGATCTCGTCGAGCGTCTCGTAGCCGTAGATCTCGGGCTCACGCGTCCCGACGAGGTTGAGGTTCGGCCCTTCGAGCACCAGTACCGCCGTCATCGCGCAGTACCCGCGGCAAGCAGCGATCCCGCCGCATCGAGCACGACCTCGTCCGGGATGTCGGCCCGGACCTCGACGCCATCGGCGGTCGGAAGCACCCAGCGCAGCCGACCCGCGTCGTGCTTCTTGTCGACGGCCAGGTGGCGCAGGACCTCGTCGAGTGCGTAGGGCAGCGGTTCCGTTGCCAGCCCCAGTCGATCCAGCACCGCGCCGATCCGTGCAGAGCGTTCCTGGGGCGTCACGCCCACAGCCTCACCGATCCGGCACGCCGCTCGCAGCCCATACGCGACGGCTTCACCGTGGAGGATTCCCTCGAACCCACCTGCGGCCTCCACCGCGTGGCCGAGCGAGTGCCCCAGGTTGAGCGTGACGCGGCCACCCGACGCCGCCCGCTCGCGCTCGTCGGCGATCACCACGTCGACCTTCGCCCAGGCGCAGCGTTCGACGAGCTCGGCCACATCGCCGCGCTCCGCGGCGGCGGGATCGTTCCGAGCGATGTCGTCGCCCCGACGCTCGAGCAGCTCGAAGAGACGCTCATCGCCGAGCGCGGCCATCTTGACTGCCTCGCCAAGGGCCGCCCGGCGATGGCGCTCGGGCAGCGTGCGCAGCAACGACACGTCGATGACGATGTCGCTCGGCTGATGGAAGGCACCGACGAGGTTCTTCCCTTCGGGCAGGTCGACCGCCGTCTTGCCGCCGATCGACGAGTCGATCTGTGCGACGAGGGACGTCGGCACGTGGATGATCGGGATCCCGCGCAGGTAGGAGGCAGCGAGGAAGCCCGCGGCGTCGCCGAGCGCCCCGCCGCCGATCGCGACGAGTGGCTCTCCGCGCGTCACGTGGTGGGCGGCGAGCTCGCTGGCCGCGGTCTCCACGACGGACAGGCGCTTGGCCGCTTCGCCCTCGGGGAGCAGCACGGACTCGACCGGTCGCCCGCGCGCTTCGAGCGCTTCAGCGATGGCCTGGCCGACCGCCTGCCATGCTCCGGGTTCCGAGACGATCAGGGCGCGGCGCGCCTCGAGGCGACCGAGTGCCGCGTCGATGCTCGCGGCGGCGATCGCATCGCCGATGACGATGCGGCCGATCGGCGTCGGCGTCGACAGCAACCGCGTGCCTGATGCGGGTTGCAGTGCGCGGCTGGCGATGTGGGCCTCGACGGCGTCGACCACGGTCGTCACCTCGGCCACACCGGCGATGTGCACGTCGGCGGCGGCATAGAAGCGCTCACGGCGCCCCGCCAGCTCGCGGATCGTGCCGATCGGATCGCGCCCCGTGACCAGCGGCCGGACGTGGGGCGAGCGGCGCAGCCGCTGGGCGAGCACCTCGGGGCGACCGTCGAGCCAGACCGCGATCCTGCCTCGGTACAGCGCCCAGCGGTTGCGCGGGTCGACGACGGCACCGCCGCCCGTCGCGATCACGCGCCGGATGGCTGGGTCCGGATCGGCTGGACCGAGGTCCTGCACGGCATCCCGCTCGAGCCGTCGGAACGTGGCCTCGCCGTCCTCGGCGAAGATCGTCGGGATCTGCCGCCCGTCGGTCCGCTCGATACTCTCGTCGAGGTCGATGAAGGTCGCGCCGTGGCGGTGGGCCAGCCGCTTGCCGACCACGCTCTTGCCGCTCCCCGGCAGGCCGACCATGACGATATCCATCGGCGGCCGAGCCTAGTCGTCGCCGCCGGAGCCGGCCTGGTCCGACCCGGTCAGCCCATGGCGTACCTCGACCGGCTCGTCGCCCGGAGCGCCGGTCCTGCGAGGCCCGCCGGCGACCGGTGCGTCGAGCGGACGAGCGATCCGCGCGCGGTACGTGGCGAGGTTGGCCGAGGCGTCGGCGACCGTGTCGCCACCGACCTTCTCCAGCAGGAACCGTGCGAGCGTGAGCATCACCATGGCCTCGGCGACGACCCCCGCAGCGGGCACGACGCTGATGTCCGACCGCTCGTAGTGCGCCTTCTCGACCGGTTCGCCGGTGATCAGGTCGGCAGATGCCAAGGGTCGGGCCAGGGTCGAGATCGGCTTCACCGCACCGCGCACGACCAACGGCTCGCCGTTCGTGACACCGCCCGTGAGCCCGCCCGCGTTGTTGGACCGATGCACCCATCGTCCGTCGGTTTCGCGACCGGCGATGACGTCGTGCACGGCCGAGCCGAACCGCCGGGTCTGCTCGAAGCCGAGACCGAACTCCACGCCCTTCACGATGTTGATGCTCATGACTGCCGCGGCCAGGGCCCCATCGAGTCGTCGATCCCAGTGGACGTACGATCCAAGACCGATCGGCAGGCCATGGGCGACGACTTCGAAGACGCCACCGACCGTGTCGCCGTGCGAGCGCGCCTCGTCGATGCGCGCGATCATCGCCGTCTCGGCGGACGGGTCCGGACAGCGCAACGGCGTCCCGTCGGCCTCCTCGCGCGAGCGCGTGCAGTTCGCCGGGTCGACCGCCACGCCCCCGACCTCGGCCGTGAAGGACCAGACCTCGATGCCCATCTCGCGCAGGAACGCGCGTGCGACGGCGCCCGCCGCGACCCTGGCCGCCGTCTCCCGGGCGCTGGCACGCTCGAGCACGTTGCGCACGTCGTTGAAGCCGTACTTGAGGGCGCCGGCCAGGTCCGCGTGACCAGGCCGCACCCGGGTCACCGGTGTCGCCCGCTTGTCGCCGCCGTTGGCGAGCTCGGACAGGTCGCGCGCCTCCTCCTCGGACAGGGGGGCGACCTGCATCACCTTCGTCCAGTTCTCCCAGTCACGATTCCGGACGAGCAGCAGCACCGGTGAGCCCAGGGTCACCCCGTGGCGGACGCCGCCGAGGATCTCGGCGCGATCCTGTTCGATCTGCTGGCGGGCGCCTCGCCCGTACCCCTTCTGGCGTCTAACTAGGTCGGTGGCGATCGCGTCCTCGGTCAGCGCAAGGCCCGCCGGGACACCCTCGATCGTGACGCCGAGGGCCGGTCCATGCGACTCGCCGGCCGTGAGGAAGCGGAACGCGGTCACTCCGCGGCAGCCACCGCCGGTTCGCCGGCCGGTTCGCCCTCCGCCGAGCGAAGACCGCCGGCCCGTGCCTCGGCGAGCTTGGTCTGCATCAGCTCGAGCGGCGCCGGCTGTCCGGTCCACAACGTGAACGCCGCCGCGCCCTGGTGGAGCAGCATCAGTTCGCCGTCGACGCTCGTCGCGCCGGCAGCCTGCGCATCACGCAGGAGCCGGGTCCGCGCATAGATCAGGTCCAGGACCAGGAGATCGTCGTTGAGGACCTCGGCGGGCACGGGACTCACGTCCGCGGTCAGGCCGATCGACGTCGCATTGACGAGCACCTTGGTCTTGGCGATCTCCGACTCGATGATCGACTCGTGCCACGGCATCGCGCGCAGCTCCATATGGGCTGCGGTCCGGCCGAAGTGCTTGACCAGCCCCTCGGCACGATGCAGATGGCGGTTGAACACGACCACCCGCTGGAAACCCTCGCGGATGAGCCCGTAGACGACCGCCCGCGCCCCGCCCCCGGCGCCGAGCACGACCGCCCCCTTGGGCATCTTCTGGCGGCCGACCAGCTTGTCGAGTGCAACCTTGAACCCGGCCACGTCCGTGTTGTGGCCGACGAGTCGCTTGCCCTCGCCGGTGATCGTGTTGACGGCGCCCGTCGCCGACGCTTCCTCGGTCAGCCGGTCGACCATCGGGACGACCCGCTCCTTGTGCGGGATCGTGACGTTGGCGCCGAGGAACTCGTCGCCACGCAGCTCGCTGACGGCGTCGGCCAGCTCGATGGGGGCTCGGTCCCAGAGCTCGTATCGCGCGTCGACGCCGAGCTCGTCGAAGGCTGCCTGCTGCATGGCGCCCGACAGCGAATGCGCCACCGGATGACCGATCAGGACGACACGCTTCGTCATGCTCGCACCCTTTCCAGGTCGGCGAAGAAGCCGGGATAGGAGATCGACGCCGACGCCGACCGCTCGATCGTGGTCCCGTCCGACGCGACCAACCCGGCGATCGCGAACGTCATCGCCAGGCGGTGATCGTCGAGGCTGTCGGTCGTCGCGCCAAGCAGTTCGGTATCACCGCGGATCACGAGGTCGTCGCCTTCGACGCCGACATCGGCCCCGAGCGCGGCGAGACCCGCCGACACGCCGCTGATCCGGTCGGATTCCTTGTGCCGTAGCTCCCCCGCGCCGCGGATCGTCGTGGTACCCCGTGCCCGCGTGGCCGCGAGGCACAGGACGGGGATCTCATCGATGGCGGCCGCCACGTCGCCCGGTCCGAGGTCGATGGCGCGCAATGTCGATGAACGGACGACGAGATCGGCAACGGGCTCGCCGCGATCGCCGTCCAGGTCGATGGTCAGGTCGGGGCGCTCCTCGATGTCCGCGCCCATCGCGCGCAGGACGTCGATGATCGCGCGTCGGGTCGGGTTGATCCCGACGTCGTGCAGGGTCAGTTCAGCGTCGGGATGGATGGCCCCGGCGACGAGCCAAAACGCGGCCGCTGAGACGTCGGCCGGCACGTGCTGATCGATCGCCTGCACCGCCGTCACTCCTTCCACCGCCACGACGACGCCCTCGTCGCTCGCTACCCGTTCGACCGGGACGCCACGTGCCCGCAGCATGCGCTCCGTGTGGTCGCGCGTGCCGACCCGTTCCCGGACCGTCGTCCGACCCTCGGCCCGTAGCCCCGCCAGCAGGATCGCCGACTTCACCTGCGCCGAGGGCACCGGCGGGGTGTAGTCCATGCCCTGGAGCGGGGTATGCCCGACCACGGTGAGGGGAGGGAGGGAGTCGTCGTCTCGACCGTGGAGCACCGCGCCCATCCGACGCAGTGGCTCGATGATACGAGCGACCGGACGGCCGCGCAATGACGCGTCGCCGTCGAGGACGGCGGTCATCGGCAGCCCGGCGAGCATGCCGGCGATGAGTCGCAGACTCGTGCCGGAGTTGCCGCAATCAAGGCTGCCGTCGGGCTCGACCAACCCGGCCGCGCCCGGTGATACGACGCGGTAGGCGACGTTCCTCCCGTCGTCGTCCGGGTGGACCTCGACCGTCGCGCCCAGGGCGCGCATGACCCCTGCCGTCGAGCGGACGTCGGCCCCATCACCAGCCCCCGTGATCCGGCTCTCACCGTCGGCCAGCGCGGCGAGGATCAGCGCGCGATGGCTGATCGACTTGTCGCCGGGCAGCCGCAGCTCCCCGCGCAGTCGTGTCGCGGGCCGGACGGTCGCGTCAGCCGCGATCAATGCCTGGCCAGCCCATCGCTGGCGCCGACGCCCGCCGCGGCACCGGTGAGGGACAGATCGCCGTGCAGGCCGCGGACGTGCTCGTGGACCGGGACGACAGCCTCCATCAGCGCGCGGAACTGGTCGAGGTCGAGCTGCTGTTCGGCGTCGGACAGGGCGGCGTCGGGGTCGGGGTGGACCTCGACCATCACCCCGTCCGCCCCGACGGCCACGCCGCCGATGGCGAGCGGGCGGACCAGCCAGCGCTTCCCGGTGGCGTGGCTCGGATCGACGATCACCGGCAGGTGGGTCAGGTGGTGGAGCAGCGGCACGGCCGACAGGTCGAGCGTGTTGCGGGTATACGTCTCGAATGTCCGGATACCGCGCTCGCACAGGATGACGTTGGGATTGCCCGAGCTGACGATGTACTCAGCGGCCATCAGCCACTCCTCGACGGTGGCGCCGTAGCCGCGCTTCAGCATCACCGGCCGGGCCACCCGCCCCACATCCCGGAGCAACGAGTAGTTCTGCATGTTCCGGGTGCCGATCTGGAGGATGTCCGCGTACTCGGCCACGATGTCGACCTGGGACGGCTCCATCACCTCGGTTATCACGGGCAGCCCGGTCTGCTCCCGGGCCTCGGCCAGGTAGCGCAGGGCCTCGACGCCCAGACCCTGGAAGGCGTACGGGCTGGTCCGGGGCTTGAAGGCGCCGCCGCGCAGCACCGTCGCCCCGGCCGCCTTGACCGCCTCGGCCGTCTCGAACAGCTGGTCGCGGCTCTCGATCGAGCACGGCCCGGCCATGACCGTGAGTGATCCGTCGCCGATGGCGGCGTCGAGCACGCGGATCACCGTGTCCTCGGGATGGAACTCGCGCGACGTCAGCTTGAACGGGCGATTGATAGGGGTCACGCGTTCGACGCCGGGCAGCCCGGCGAAGCTGTCGATGAGCTCCGGTTTGCGACTACCGATCTCGCCGACGACCGCGATCACGACATGGTCGACATCCTGGTGGTCGAACGGCGTCAGACCCTCAGCCAGGATCCGGCTCTTGACTCCCAGGACCTCGGCCTCGCTGGCGCCGGCGGTCATCACGACGAACATCGCGCTGTGGTCTCCTCGTTGGTCGAGGTCGGCCAAACAAAAAAGCAGAGGTCTGGCCTCTGCTTCGTTCGCCCGGCACGACCCGTGCCCTCGGTCTCAGTGACCGAAGACGCTCATGCCGGGCATCGAAAGTAGAAGGTCGGGCGCATGCGTCAACGGAGTGTGCCGAGCGCCGCGGTCGCTGTCAACGAGCCGCCGCTTAGTCGAAGCGGTCGAGCAGGGCCTCCGCCTGGAACAGGTTGATGCCGCTGTCGATGAAATCGAGGACCGACTGGATCTTCGCCTCTTCCTCGACCTGTTCCTCGATGAACCATTGCAGGAACTGATGGCTGCGATGATCGCCGGCCGACAGGGCGCGCGCGGCCATCGCGTCGAACAGGGCCGCGA
This sequence comes from uncultured Chloroflexia bacterium, assembly GCA_963831715.1. Lineage (GTDB taxonomy): Bacteria > Chloroflexota > Limnocylindria > Limnocylindrales > CSP1-4 > SPCO01. Next base: position 91,729 of record CAWHRB010000003.1, read on the forward strand.
CCTCGCGCTCGGATTGGAGCGCCCGCGCCGCCGCGTCGTGCGCCGACTTGTAGCGGGTCGTCACGGCCTTCACCGCCGGCAGGTCGAACTCGACCTCGTTGTCGGTCAGGAAATCCATGATCTTCTGGCCGTGCTGCGCCTCCTCGATCGCCTGCTGACGGAAGAACTTGCCCCACCCGCGCAGGCTCTGGCGGTCGAAGAACACGGAGATGCCCATGTACAGCGCGTGCGCCGAGAACTCGCTGCCGATCTGGGCGATGAGCATCTTGCGCAGGTCGCCGTCGATCATCGATGTCCTCCGGATGGAGAGAGCCGTCCGCGGGCGGGAGCCCGACTGGGCAGATGATAGGATGTCGCCCGCCGCTCGTCGGAGAGGTCGCATAGAGGCCTAGTGCAGCGGTTTGCTAAACCGCCATGTGGGGTAACCTGCATCGAGGGTTCGAATCCCTCCCTCTCCGCCACGAATCCTCAGGCCGATGGCTCGCCGTGCGTCGCCTCGGACCTCGGAGAGTGAGTGCCGATACCCCGTCGGGGTAGCGGTTCGCCGACAGCGGCAACAGTGCGCCCGTAGCTCAGTGGATAGAGCGTTAGGTTGCGGACCTAAAGGTCGTGAGTTCGAGTCTCGCCGGGCGCGCCAGCATCCACGTGATACCCCCGTTCGGTGCCTGAACGCACCACGAAGGCCGCTCAGGCCGGCGCGAATCCGCCTAGCAGTGGTATCCTGCGGCCGCCGCGCCGCGATCACGCCGACACCATCCTGCTAGGCTCGGATCGGACGTCAGGCCGAGGCTGGCTGCGACGTCGTCAAGGGGGAGCCGTGGCCCGATCGAACATCGGGACCTACCTAGCCGTCGCTGGCATCATCGCGCTGCTGGCCGGCCTGTCGACGCCTGCCACCGCCTCGGCAGCGACCCTCTCGTTCGTCCCGATAGCTGACGCGCAGGTCAACTCCGGCAACGTCAACGGCAACTACGGGACGCTGACGACGATCCGGACGCGGGAGGGCTCAGGGTCGACATCGGACCCGACCTATCGCAGCTTCCTCATGTTCGACATCAGTGGCGTCGCCGGTCAGGCGCTGAGCTCGGTCACGCTGCGGCTCTTCGTCACCGACGCGAGCCCGAGCGGGCAGGGCGTCCACCGGGTCGCCAGCACCACGTGGGGCGAGAGCACGGTGACGTATGCCAACGCACCGGCGATCGATGCCGTCGCCCTGGCGACGGCGCCCGTTCCGACGGCAGGCGCCTATCGGGACATCGCGCTGCCCCCATCCGCCATCCCCGGGAACGGCCGGACCTCCTTCGCGCTGAAGAGCGCCGGGAACAACTCCGCGATGTTCTCTTCCGGCGAGAGCAGCAACCCGCCCCGCCTGATGATCGTCACCGGCGGAACGCCGACACCGACACCCACCCCTACGCCGACATCCCCGCCTGCGGGCGTCCCGGTCGGTGCCTTCTCCGCCAACCCGACGAGCGGCCTGGCACCCCTGACGGTGGCGTTCACGGATCAGTCGACGAACGGTCCGACCGCGTGGTCATGGAACTTCGGCGATCCGGGCTCGGGCAGCCAGAACACCTCGACCGCTCGGAACCCCAGCCACACCTTTGCCTCGGCTGGGTCCTACACCGTCAGGCTCACGCCCCGCAACGGCTCCGGGACGGGCAGCTCGGTCACCCATCCGATCTCCGTCACGACGCCGGGAGGCAGCGGCGATCCCGTCCTGGTCGGCGCCGGCGATATCGCCGACTGCTCGCGAACGCAGGATGAGGCAACAGCCACGTTGCTCGATGGGATCTCAGGGACGGTCTTCACGGTTGGCGACAACGTCTATGAGAACGGGACGGCGTCGGAGTTCACGAACTGCTACGGGCCGAACTGGGGCCGGCACAAGAGCCGGACGCGTCCGGGCGTCGGGAATCACGAGTATCAGACATCCGGCGCGAGCGGCTACTACGGGTACTTCGGGTCGGCCGCCGGCAGTCCGAGCAAGGGCTACTACAGCTTCGAGATCGGCGCCTGGCACGCGGTCATGCTCAACAGCAACTGCTCCAAGATCGGCGGCTGCGGCGCGACGTCCGCGCAGGCGACCTGGCTGCGCGCGGACCTCGCGGCCCACCCGGCCGCGTGTACGGTCGCCATCTGGCACCACCCGCGCTTCACCTCGAGTCGATCGTCGCCCGATGGCCTGACGACCGCCCTCTGGCAGGTGCTGTACGACGCCGGCGCCGATCTCATCATCGGTGGCCACTACCACAACTACGAGCGGTTCTCGCCGCAGACCCCGGCCGGCGCCACCGACAATTCCTTCGGCATCCGCGAGATCGTGGTCGGCACGGGTGGCGCGGGCCTGGTCGGGTTCGGCGGTGGCACGATGGCCCACAGCGTCAGCCGCAATAGCAGCGCATTCGGCGTCCTGAAGCTGACGCTGCATCCGTCGAGCTTCGACTTCCGTTTCGTGCCGATCGCCGGCCAGACCTTCGCCGATAGCGGCACGGCGTCGTGCCACGGTGTGCCGTCCGGCGCAGCGATCGCCGAGAGCCGGGCCGCGACCGACCAGGAGCTCCGGGCGTGGGCGCGCGACGTCGTCCAGCTGGCCCGCAGCGGCCGACCCACCGACGTCGTGGCGGGCGACCTGCGCGACGCGGCCTCGGGCGCGATCCTCCATCCGGCAACAGGCCGCTAGCCGTCGAGATCGGCAGGACCCACCCTGTCCGCACGGATTCGCACCTTTTCGAGCTTTCGGGGTACCCTGCCCGACACATCGGTGGTGGAGGGCGCCGCGGATGTCACAGGGGGTGGAGTCGTGACACGAGCGCGCGCGGGTATCTACGTTGCCTTTGCAGCAGTCGCCGTGCTGTTGGCGAGCGTGCTTCCCACGACGACCCGCGCCGCGACCACGCTGACCTTCACCGCCGTCGCCGACGGTCAGGTCGCGATCGCCAGCCCCGGCTCGACCTACGGGACGACCACCTCGATGCGCACGAGGGAAGGCGGCGGGACGAGCTCCGATCCGACCTACCGGAGCTACCTGCAATTCGACGTCAGTGGCGTGGCCGGCCAGACCATCCAGTCGGTCACCCTCCGGCTCTTCGCGACCGATGCGAGCCCCAACGGCCAGGGCGTCCACCGGGTGCCGAACCCCAACTGGTCGGAAGCGACCCTGTCGGGTGCCACGGCCCCCGCGTTCGACGCGACGGCGCTCGCCACCGCACCCGTCCCGCTGGCCGCCTACAACGACATCGTGCTGCCGACCTCGGCCATCGCCGGAGACGGCCTCGTGTCGTTCGCGGTCAAGTCGACAGGCAATAACAACGCGGCGTTCAACACGCGCGAGGCGACGGCGAATCGCCCGCTGCTAGTGATCGTCACGGACGACGCGACGCCGACGCCCACCCCGACCGCAACGCCCACCCCGACCGCAACGCCCACGCCCACCGCGACACCGGATCCCACGCCGACACCTGACCCCACGCCGACGCCCACCCCGACCGCGACGCCGACCGCGACCCCGACACCGACAGCGACGCCGACCGCGACACCGACGCCCACACCACCCACCGGCGCCACCCTGAACCCGGTCGCTGACGCACAGGTACGCTCCACCTCGCCATCGTCGAACTACGGGTCGGTTGCCACGCTGCGCACGCGTGAAGACTCCGGCACAGGCGACACGTACCGCTCCTACCTGCGGTTCAACGTGCCAGGGTCCATCACCGTCAACACCCTGGTGTTGCGCCTGTTCGTGACCGACGCCACGACCCAGGTCCAGGGCGTCTATGGGGTCAACAACACGACCTGGTCCGAGTCGGCCATCAACTTCACGAACGCGCCCGCGATCACCGGCTCGTCGATCGCGACGTCCACACCGGCGACGCTCAATGCCTACGTCGACATAACGCTACCGACGAACGCCGTCGTTCCGGGCAACCTTGTGACGTTCGGCCTCAAGGGGACCGGCACCAACAGCCTCATCGTCAACAGCCGCGAGGCGACGACGAACAAGCCACAGCTCGTGATCAATGGTGGCGGGACCCCGCCGCCGATCGCCCCGGTCGGTGCGTTCAACGCGGCACCGTCGAGTGGCACCGCTCCTCTCACGGTCACGTTCACCGACCAGTCGACGAACACCCCGACGGGCTGGGCGTGGAACTTCGGCGATCCGGGGTCCGGAGCCCAGAACACGTCGACCGTCCAAAACCCGATCCACACCTTCGCGTCGGCCGGCACGTACACGGTGACGCTCACCCCCAGCAATGCCGCCGGGCCCGGGACTCCGGTAAGTCACCCGATCAACGTGACGACACCGGGCGGCGGTGGCGGCAACGTCCTGGTGGGCGCGGGCGACATCGCCGACTGCAATCGAACCACCGACGAGGCGACGGCCCAGCTGCTCGACAACATCGCGGGCACGGTCTTCGCCCTCGGCGATATCGCCTATCCCGATAGCACGGCCACTCAGATCAATGATTGCTACGGCCCGACCTGGGGTCGGCACAAGGCACGGACCAAGCCGGTTGTCGGCGACAACGAGTACAACGCGAGCACGACCGCCGCCGCGTACTTCAACTACTTCGGGTCGGTCGCAGGGACGCCTGGTCAAGGTTGGTACAGCTTCGATGTCAGCGGCTGGCACGTGGTCGTCCTCAACAGCGAGTGCGGCGCCGTCGGGGGTTGTGGCGCCAACTCCCCCCAGGGCATCTGGCTTCGCAATGACCTCGCGGCCAGTTCGGCGAGTTGCACGATCGCGATGTTCCACGAACCGCGGTTCACCTCCAACCGAACCACCCCCGACGGCGCGTTCAACGCGTTCTGGACGGCGCTGTACAACGCCGGCGCCGATATCGTCATCGGTGGGCATCGCCACAATTACGAGCGCTTCGCGCCGCAGACCCCGGCCGGCGCGGCCGACGCGTCATTCGGCATCCGCCAGTTCGTCGCAGGGACAGGGGGCGCCGGGCTCGCGGCCTTCCCAGGTACCACCATGGCCAACAGCCAGGTCAAGAACGCTTCAACCCACGGCGTGTTGAAACTGACCCTCCATGCCACGTCGTACGACTTCCAGTTCGTGCCGATCGCCGGTCAGTCATTCACGGACTCGGGTACGGGCTCGTGCCACGGCGCACCGGCCGGCGCCCAGCAGGCGGCGGCAGCCCAGGCGACCGCGATCCAGGTCCAGCAGTCGCTGGCCTCGACGGATATGCGCCGCCGCCCGCACTAGTCGCCGCCCGCACTAGTCGCCGCCCGCACTAGTCGCCGCCCTCATTGAGAGCCGGCGGCCGCTCTCGGCCGCCACCGCTGGGCAGGACCCGCCGACCGCCGAGGCGGGCGGCCCGTACCATGACGGCCATGGACAAGGTCGCCTTCCTCGGGCTCGGCACGATGGGGTCCGCGATGGCGGCCAACCTGGCCCGTGCCGGTTTCCCGGTGACGGCCTGGAACCGAACGCCCGGCCGCGCGCCCGACCTCGCCGACCTCGGCGTCGAGATGGCGGCCACGCCGGCCGAAGCGGTCGCAAGCACCCCGATCGTCGTCATCTGCGTGTCGGACACGCCGGACGTCGAAGCGGTCCTGTTCGGCGAGGACGGCGTGGCCTCCGCGGCCGAGTCCGGCACGCTGATCATCGATTGCTCGACGATCGCCCCGTCCGGCAGTTGGGATTTCGCGGCGCGCCTTCGCGAGCGTGGCCTGCGCATGGTCGATGCGCCGGTTTCGGGTGGAAGTGAAGGGGCGCGCAACGCCACCCTGACGATCTTCGTCGGCGGCGACGAGAAGGACGTGGAGCGCGCCCGTCCCGTGCTCGACGCCCTGGGTCGCACGATCACCCACGTCGGACCGATCGGCGCCGGTCAGGCGGTCAAAGCCGTCAACCAGGTCATCCTCGCCGGCGCCTACCTGGGCGTCGCCGAGGGCATCGTGCTGGCCATCAAGGCCGGTCTGGACGTCGAGCAGGTGGTCGGGGCGCTCAGCGGTGGTGCGGCCCAGAGCTGGGTCCTGACCAACCGAAGCGCCCGGATGATCGACAACGACTACCCGCTGGGGTTCAAGGTCGCTCTGCATCGCAAGGATCTCGGCATCGCGCTGGGGCTCGCCGAGCAGCTCGGTGCCGTGCTGCCGGTCAGCGCCCTCGCGGCCCAGCTCGAGAGCGGCCTCATCGCCAACGGCCACGCAGATGACGACATGTCCGCGCTGGCACGCTCGATCCGCGGGCTGTCAGCCCTCGACGATTAGGCCACCGAGACGGAGGGTCGAGATGCGATCCCGGGTGCTGATCCTTGTCGCCACCGCAGCCCTCGTGGCGTGCTCGCCTCAGTCGTCGCCGACGCCGTCATCCGCACCTCCGAGCTCGTCGGCCGCCGCGTCGGCGGAGCCCAGCGCGGCCCCGACCCCCGCGCAGACCGACTTCACGCTCATGGACTTCAACATCGAATACGGCGGCGTGCAGGTCGATTTCGCCAAGATCATCGAGGCGGCGCGGACGGCAGACCCGGACGTCATCGCGCTCGAGGAGGCCGAGGGCAACACCAAACGAGTCGCCGAGGAGCTCGGTTGGCCCCATGCGAATGTCCGCAACCAGATCGTGTCGAAGTTCCCGATCGTCGACCCGCCGGGGGCGGATGGGCGGTACGTGTTCATCGAGCTCGCGCCGGGCGCGGTGATGGCCGTCTCGAACGTGCACCTGCCATCCGATCCGTACGGGCCGTATGCCGTACGCGACGGCAGCTCCGCGGAGGACGTGATCAAGCTCGAGACGGAGACGCGGATGCCGGCGATCCAGGAGCGACTCGATGTCCTGCCCGCCCTCGTCGCGGCGGGTATCCCGACCTTCCTCACCGGCGACTTCAACGCGCCGTCCCATCTCGACTGGACGGCGGCCGCCGTTGGGGTCCGAGACCACATCAAGTACCCGCTCGCCTGGCCGGTCAGCACCGCGATCGAAGCGGCCGGGTTCCGCGACACGTATCGCGAGATCCATCCCGACCCGGTGACCCATCCCGGCCTGACGTGGTGGGCCGGACGGCCGATCGTGGACGACTACCCCGACCACGCGGATCCGCAGGACCGCATCGACATCATCTATGCCGCCGGCGAGGCGACGCCGACATCCGTGGCGATCGTCGGTGAGGCCGGCGGTCCCCAGGTCGATGTCAGCGTCGATCCGTGGGGCACCGACCATCGAGCCGTGATGACCGCCTTCACCGTGCGACCGGGCGTCGCCGAGCCGTACATCGGCGTCGACGAGCGGCTGACGACAGTCGGTGACGAGGTGACCGTCCGCTATCACGGTCCCGGCGACGAGGTCTCCCTGGCATCGGTCACGGGCTCCGCGACGGCCGAGCCGCTGCAGGTCAGCCCACTGACCGGCACCGACGGGACCTGGGCGATCCAAACGGGCGGCCTCGAACCAGGCGACTACGAGGTCCGTCTCGCCCTCGGTGGGGAGATCGTCGCGCGCAGCCCGCTGTCGATCGCCGCGGTCGGAGCAAAGCCGATGCTGACCGTCGCGAAGGCGACATACGCGTCAGGCGAACCGATCGTCGCGTCATGGCGAGACGCTCCGGGTTCCCGCTGGGACTGGATCGGGATCTACGCCCGTGACGGGGATCCGCTGGTCGATGACTACCTGTACTACGTCTACACCGACCAGGGCGTGGCCGGCTCCGTGACCATCGACGCGGCCGGGGAAGGGGACTGGCCCCTACCGCCGGGCGAGTACGACGCGCACTACTTGCTCGACGACGGATACGTGAGCCTGGCCACGGCGTCGTTCACCGTCGCGCCCTGACAGGACGCCGAGTCAGTCGAGGCCGACCAGCAGCATCGGATCGCCGAGCTTGCCGTCGTACCGCGGCCGGAACCGCTCGGCGTTGTACATGACGGGTACGTCGACCCGCCGCGGCCCGAGCGACTGATCGGGCAGGGCCGCATGCGCGTACTTGCCGTCCTGGATCGCGACCATCCGGCCGGTCACACCGTCCTCGATCAGGTCCATCGCCACGTTCGCGAACGTCGTCGCCACCATCGAATCGACCGAATCCGGCTCGCCCGACCGGAGGTCGTAGGTGAGCTCGGAGGCGAGCGTCTCGATGCCGGTTCGGGCGCGTAGCTCGTAGGCGAGCGCCTCGCCGACGTTCGCCTTGTGGCGATGTCCGAATGCATCGGCCTCGCCGATATCGCTCACCTTGGCGCCGCGCCAGATCGCGCCTTCCGCGGTGACGACGAACGCGTAATGGCTCGGGTTGGCGGCATGGTCGGCGGCCAGCAGACGCGCCAGCGCATCGAGGTCGTACGGCGCCTCCGGGATCACGCAGCGCGCCGAGGTCACATACGCCGTGTACAGCGCCGAGAACCCGGCATCTCGGCCGAAGATGCGGAACACCCCGATCCGCTCGTGTGAACCGAGCGTCGTCCGCTGCCGGTTGATCGCCTCCTTGGCCCGGGTGATCGCCGTCGAGAAGCCGATGCAGTACTCGGTCCCCTGGACGTCGTTGTCCATCGTCTTGGGGATCGCGACGAGCGCTATGCCCGCGTCGGCCAGCACCTGCGAGTAGGACAGGGTGTCGTCACCACCGATGGTCACGAGGACATCGACCCCGAGCGCGCTCAGATGGTCGAGCACCAGCGGGGTCAGGTCGAACAGGTCGTCGCCGACCGAGTAGCGGGCGCGATCGTCCTCAGGCAGCCATGGTGGCAGCGCCTTGGCGCGCATCTTGCGCGGATTGGTCCGGGAGGTATGGAGGATCGTGCCGCCCGTCCGCTCGATGGTGCGGGTGTTGATTCGGTCGAGCGGCCGGATGTAGCCGCTCCCGCCGCCGCCCGCAAGCTCGGGCTGGACATGGGTGAGTCCCTCCCAGCCGCGCCGGATCCCGGTGACGTCGTAGCCGGCCTCGGTGGCGCGGTAGACGACGCTCTTGATGACGGCGTTGAGCCCCGGGACGTCGCCACCGCCGGTGAGGACCGCGATGCGTTTGGGGGTCGACATGCCGGACTGAATCCTAGCGTTTCGGCCGAGGACGTCGCGGTTGCGGTTCGGTGGCCCCGAGCCGAGGGCCGACGGGCGTCTGCTAGCATCGACCGCGATGAACTACGAGTTGTTCATGGGCGAGGCTCTGGCCGAGGCGCAATTGGCCATGGAACGCGGCGAGCGACCGATCGCTGCCGTCGCGGTCGTCGACGAAGCGATGGTCGCCCGTGCCCATGATCGAGTCGAAGAGACGGACGATCCGACGGCGCACGCGGTCGTGGTCGCCCTTCGCGAGGCCTCCCGTCGACTGGGTCGAGGGCGGCTGGCCGACGCCACGATCTTCGCGACGACCGAGCCGTGCGCCATGTGCGTCGGGGCGCTCTTGGAGAGCGACGTCGAGGCGCTCGTCTATGCGGCCCCGAACACGCGCAACGGTGCTGCCGGCACCGTGATCCAGCTCGCGCAGCATGCGTCATTGCCGCGTCGGATCAAGATCGTCAGTGGCATCCGGCGGGACGAGGCCGAGGCGATGCTCACGGCCAGCACCACCGTCTGACCGGGGGTCGTCGACGGGTCGGCCGAGCCTCGTTTGGTATCCTCTCCCGCGGAGAGGTGTCCGAGTGGTTGATGGTGCCGCTCTCGAAAAGCGGTGTGCGAAAGCACCGCGGGTTCGAATCCCGCCCTCTCCGCCAATGTCCTCATCGACACGGACCGGTCGGTCGTCCCGGCCGGTTCCGATGTGTCAGGGGAGAGGTCGCCTAGTGGACTATGGCGCCGCACTGGAAATGCGGTTCGGGGCAACCCGTCGCGGGTTCGAATCCCGCCCTCTCCGCCACCCGCCCGTCGCCCCGACGCCGATGCCGGCGTTGGCGCCTGCGGTCCTCGCTCACGCACCTTGGGGTGCGCTCGCTCCGGTCCTCGGACACCGCCTTGGCCTCGACGCCCGGGCGGCGGGCTGGATGGTCGCTGGCATCACTCCGGGTCTCTACGCCGGACTCCGGGCCGAGGCCATCCACTGTGGCTGATATCGAGATCGTGGCGCTTGAGCTCGCCGAGTTCCGGTTTCCTGAGCCGGAGCTGGCCGGGCGTCGTGGCGTCGTCATGGGCTTCGCGGTCCGGCACCCGGACGGGATCCTGCTGTTCGATACCGGCTTCGGGTTCGGTGACCAGGAGGTCGAGGCGGCCTATCACCCTGTCGGGCGTCCCATCGCCCAGGTCCTCCACGACGCGGGCATCGACGGCCGGGACATCACGGACGTCGCCAACTGTCACCTTCACGAGGACCATGCCGGCCAGAACGGCGCGTTCGCCGGAGCGCGGATCCACGTCCAGTCGGCGGAGTGGGAGCTCGCCCACACCACCGACCACACGGTCCTGGAGTGGATCGACGCTCCGGGCAAGCAGGCGTATCTCCTGGTCGACGGCGATCACGCCATCACACCGACGATCCGCCTGATCGCGACGCCCGGTCATACGCGCGGCCACCAATCGCTCGCGATCGAGACCGCGGACGGCACGGTGGTGCTTGCCGGCCAGGCCTGCTACACGGTCGGCGAATGGGAGGGCGACCCGGATGCCCTCGAGGGTCGCAGCGACGCCCCGGATCAGGCGTCGTACGACGCGTCCATCGAGCGGTTGCGGGCGCTCGAACCCATCCGCGTCTTCTTCGCGCACGACCGCGCCATATGGACCGCGGGACCTGGCATCTGATCCACGCCTGCTATCCTTCCGGGGCCGTGCTAGGCGGGGAACTAGCGGTGCCCTGTAGCCTGCAATCCGCTCCAGCAGGGCCGAATCCCCTCTCGAGGTCTCCGTTCTCGGTCGCCGCCCGTCGGTGCGACGTTGAGGATCGGGTCCCGCGCAGCGGCGAACCGCGAACCGTGTCAGGTCCGGAAGGAAGCAGCACTAAGCGATCATCGCCGGGTGCCGCGGAACGGCCTGATCCGAGCCGCCCGACGTGGTGGGCCCGAGCGACGGTTGATCGACGGAGGGTGCACGGCATTTCGATCCCGCCCGCCCCCGACCGGAGGAGGTCGTGACCTCGACCACACCGCACCAGGCGCTGTATCGACGCTGGCGCGCCCAGACCTTCAGTCAGATCGTCGGCCAGGAGGCGGTCGTCGAGACGCTACGGAACGCGGTCCGCACCGACCGCGTGTCGCACGCGATCCTGTTCGTCGGTCCGCGCGGGACGGGCAAGACGTCGCTGGCCCGGATCCTCGCCAAGGCCGTCAATTGCACGGACCTCAAGGATGGCGACCCGTGCGACACGTGCGAGGCATGTGTCGCGGTCCGCGAGGGCACGACCCTCGATGTCCTCGAGATCGATGCCGCCTCGAACCGTGGCATCAACGAGGTCCGTGAGCTGCGCGAGCGCCTGGCGTATCCGCCAGGGCACCTCAGACGCAAGGTGTACATCCTCGACGAAGCGCACCAGATCACCCGCGACGCTTGGAATGCGCTCCTGAAGTCGCTGGAGGAGCCGCCCGACTTCGTCCTGTTCATGTTCGCGTCGACCGAGCCGTCCGGTTTCCCGCCGGCGATCCTGTCGCGGCTGCAGCGCTACGACGTCCGCCGGCTGACGGTGCCCGAGATCGAAGGCAAGCTGACCCGCATCCTCGAGGCCGACGGTCGGACCATCGAGCCGGCCGCCCTGACGCTGATCGCGCGACTCGCCGCGGGTGGCATGCGCGACGCAGAGTCGATCCTCGACCAGCTACTGTCGACCTCCACTGACATCGTGACCGAAGCTGCCGTCCGCGACCTACTCGGTATGGCCGACGCTGCCGCGGTCGATGGGTTCGTCGAGTCGCTGCAGACCGGTGACGTCGCGGCTGGCATCGCCGTCCTCGACGCCCTCGAGGACCGCGGCCGCGATCCACGCGCGCTGCTCGACCAGGTCGTAGATGTCATCCGCGCTCGGCTCATCGATCCGGCGACCGCGGATCCCGCTGCCCTCGCGGAGGTGGCACGCCGTCTCGTGGCGATCGATCCGGACAGGGCCGGCATCGGCGGGCTTCGACTACAGCTCGAGCTCGCACTGTTCGCCGGTTCGAGCCGCGCCTCGACGGCGGCCCCAGCCTCGGCGGCGTCACCGACCGTCCCAGCGTCCACGGCGACGCCAGCGTCGGTGCCCGCGGCCGCGCCACCGCGGGCGCGAGGCGGACCGCCACCGGTCGCGGCCAAGGTCCAGACATACACGCAGCCGCCCGGCGAACCTGGCGCGGCACCCGCAGCGCCCGCGGCATCCGCGGGCCCACCGTCCCCGAGCGTCGAACCTGCGCCGGAGCGTGCCCCGGTGGCCGTGTCGATCGGTGTCGGTGACGACCTCGACCGCCTCGTCACGGACTGGTCGACCATCGTCGGGTCCGCCCGACCGGCGACCCGCGCCGTCCTCAGCGAGTGCCGGCCGATCGCCGTCGATGGCAATGTCGTCACGCTCGGTTTCCCCGAAGCCAAGGCCTTCCTGAAGGACCACGCCGAGCGACGACGAACCGAGGTCGAGGCTGTCGTCGGCGGCCATCTCGGCCGGGAGGTGAGCGTCAGGTCGGTCGCCACCAACATCGAAGTCGCGCCGCTCCCGGTCGCCGACGATCTCGTGGCCGAAGCGCGGCGCATCTTCGGGGAGGACCTGGTCGACGTCGCTGAGGTCGACTGAGCCCGCGGCCCCCGTCGCGCCGGCCGGGCGCATCGGTCAGACTGGCGACACGACACGAGGAGGACCACACACGATGGGGATGGGCAACCTGCAGCGCATGGCGCAGCAGATGCAGCAGGAGATGCTCCGCATCCAGTCGGAGCTGGAGGCCACGAAGGTCGACGGCTCGGCCGGCGGCGGGGTGGTCGGCGCGACGGTCACCGGCAAGCAGGAGCTCGTCAGCATCACGATCGACCCGTCGGTCGTCGATCCGGAAGACGTCGACATGCTCCAGGACCTGGTCGTCGCGGCGGTCAACGATGCCCTGCGCGCATCGCGCGACCTTGCCGAGCAGAAGATGGCGGCCGTGACCGGCGGCCTGCGCATCCCGGGCATGTGACGGCCGGGTGGCCACCCCGCTCATCGAGCCGGTCGCGCGCCTGATCGAATCGTTCGCGCGCCTGCCCGGCATCGGGCCCAAGACCGCACAGCGGCTGACCTATCACCTGCTGCGCGCCCCAGAGGCCGAGGCACGGACCCTCGCCGCCGCCCTCGTCGATGTCAGGGACAAGGTGGTCTTCTGCGAGCAGTGCTTCAACATCAGCGAGGACGAGCTGTGCGCGATCTGTCGCGACCCGCGTCGCGACCAGCGCCGGCTGTGCATCGTGGAGGA
>CAWHRB010000003.1:110000-1264654 GCA_963831715.1 uncultured Chloroflexia bacterium
CCAACCCCGAGCAGCGAATGAAAGGGGCTTCTGCCTCGATTCGAGTGAGCCATGCTGGCGAGAAAAGTGTCTAGCGAGATCAATAGTGTCCGTACCGCAAACCGACACAGGTAGGCGGGTAGAGAATACCAAGGCGAACGGGAGAACCCTCGTTAAGGAACTCGGCAACATGGCCCCGTAACTTCGGGAGAAGGGGCGCTTCGCGGCTGCTTGCTTGCAAGCGGTCGATCGAAGCCGCAGTGAAATGGCCCAGGCGACTGTTTACCAAAAACACAGGTCTCTGCGAACGCGAAAGCTGACGTATAGGGGCTGACGCCTGCCCAGTGCCGGAAGGTTAAGAGAAGAGGTGCAAGCTTCGAATCGAAGCCCCGGTAAACGGCGGCCGTAACTATAACGGTCCTAAGGTAGCGAAATTCCTTGTCGGGTAAGTTCCGACCCGCACGAATGGCGTAACGATCTGGGCGCTGTCTCAACGAGGGACCCGGCGAAATTGAAGTACCTGTGAAGATGCAGGCTACCCGCGGCAGGACAAAAAGACCCCGTGGAGCTTTACTACACCCTGACATTGGATTGGGATTTAGCTTGTGTAGGATAGGTGGGAGGCTGTGAAACTGGGGCGCTAGCCTCGGTGGAGCCGACGTTGAAATACCACCCTTGTTGGATCTCGGTTCTAACCGCGACCCGTGATCCGGGCGCAGGACAGTGTCAGGCGGGTAGTTTGACTGGGGCGGTCGCCTCCTAAAATGTAACGGAGGCGCCCAAAGGTTCCCTCAGGCTGAATGGAAACCAGCCGAAGAGTGCAAAGGCATAAGGGAGCTTGACTGCGAGACCCACAAGTCGAGCAGAGACGAAAGTCGGGCTTAGTGATCTGGTACCTCCGAGTGGAAGGGGTATCACTCAACGGATAAAAGCTACCCCGGGGATAACAGGCTGATGGTGCCCAAGAGTTCACATCGACGGCACCGTTTGGCACCTCGATGTCGGCTCGTCGCATCCTGGGGCGGAAGTACGTCCCAAGGGTTTGGCTGTTCGCCAATTAAAGCGGCACGCGAGCTGGGTTCAGAACGTCGTGAGACAGTTCGGTCTCTATCCGCCGTGGGCGTAGGGAACTTGAGAGGAGTTGCTCCTAGTACGAGAGGACCGGAGTGAACGAACCGCTGGTGTGCCAGTTGTCCCGCCAGGGGCACCGCTGGGTAGCTATGTTCGGTCGGGATAAGCGCTGAAAGCATCTAAGTGCGAAGCTCGCCTCGAGATGAGGTTCCCCACCGGGTCAACCGGGTAAGACCGCAGGGAGACCACCTGTTATATAGGCCGCATGTGGAAGTCCGGTGACGGATGCAGCTGAGCGGTACTAACGGTCGAGGGCTTGACCTCTTCAGCACCTGACCAGGGGTCAGTGGCTGGGATCGTGGATCGATCCTTGACGACTCATACCGAGATCGAAGATCTCTTCCGGCGCCCGCCGGGTCCCGACGCGGACCCGCTGCGTGCCGCTGCCGACACGTCCAGACGCAACGAATCCCGGTGACTCTAGCGGAGAGGCCATACCCGTTCCCATCCCGAACACGGAAGTCAAGCTCTCCAGCGCCGAAGATACTGAGAGGGCAGCCTTTCGGGAAAATAGGTCGTCGCCGGGATTTTTGCGTGTCCGGGGCTGAACGACCGCTCGCTCGCGTTGCCTGCCCGCGGTATCCTCCGCTCCGATGACGGACATCGCGGAAGCGGGACCCGCCCTGTCCACTGCGCCGGTGACGGCTGCGGTCTGCCCCTACCTGCTCGGAACCGACGGTGCCTGGCGAGCCTCGAGCGCGTCGCGCGATCACCGCTGCCATGCGGTCGCGCCGGCGGCCATGCTTGCGACCGACAAGCAACGGCGCCTCTGCCTCGTCGCCGAGCACCTCGATTGCAGCACGTATCGGGCCGCCTTGACTGCGTTCGAAGAGGCGGGCTCCGTGCTTGATCGGCCACTCCATCGACCGGTCACCCGGACGGCGCCCATGGTGCTGGACCGAGGCCGGATCGCGGTCTCGATTCCCGGCCTGCCGGACCGAGGCGTCGGTCAGGGCGGCCTGGTCGCGCTCATGGCGGTGGCCTTCGGGGCACTTGCCGTGACCCGTCTCGGTGGCGGGCCAGCGCTCACCCCCGCCGTCGGCGAGCCGGGTGCCGCGAGCTCGCCGTCGGTCGCGGTCAGCGAGGCGCCGGTCGTGGCGACGAGCTCACCCGCGACGACCGACGCTCCCGACCGAACGCTCGTGCCATCCGATGTCGAACCGAGCGCGCCGCCGGCCGAGACAGCCGCCCCGCCCGCGAAGACCCCCAAGCCGAGCGCCGGCGCAGCCACCTATAAGGTCCAGAGCGGTGACACGCTGAGCGGGATCGCGGAGGAGCACGGGACGACGTGGCAGGAGATCGCCGAGCTCAACAAGCTGTCCGATCCCCGTCGGCTGCGCGTCGGTCAGGTGCTGCAGCTGCCCTGATCGACGCCTACCGCTGACAACCGCGGCAGTACGACGTCACGAAGCCGCCGGCCTTGACCTCGGTGATCCGCGTGCCACAGCGGGGACACGGCTGCCCGCCCTTCATATGGACCGCGAGGAAGTCGCGCACTTGCGTCTCGAAGGTCGGCGGCACCCGTTCACGCAAGACCCCAACCGCGTGGGCGAGCGTCGATCGCATGCCCTCGTACAGCCCGTCGATCTCTTCGGAGGCGAGCGATGAGCGCTTCCGGAACGGCAGGAGGCGTGCAGCATGGAGGACCTCGTCGCTGTACGCATTGCCGATCCCGGCGACGAACGACTGGTTGCGCAGCAGGTTCTTGAGCTCGCCCGGGTGCTTCCGGATCCGCTCCCGCCACACCTCGAGCGTGAGGGCCGGGTCGTCCGCCTCAGGCCCGATCTCGTCGTCACCGAGACCGGGCACGGCGCGATCGACCCCCGTAGGCAACAGGTAGACCTTGCCCATCTGGGTCGGATCGCGGTAGCGGACTTCCGGGCGCGTGTCCGCGGCGGGCAGCCACAACGCTCCCCTCGTCCAGGCCGCGGGCTTGAAGCCGGGCGACGGGCCTGCCTCGCCGAACGCGAGCACCACGGCGGTCTTGGACGGCAGTTTGGTGCCAGCGCTCGCGAGTTGGAAGCGGCCGGTGAGCATCGGATTGACGACGATGCGGTCGCGGTCGAGGTCGAACTCCAGGAATTTGCCGTGTCGTCGGATGGCCGCGACGCGCTGTCCGACGAGCGCATCGAGCTCGCTCGGTGTGCCTCGGACCGCCAGCGGACCGGGCGCGCTTGCCGCCGTGATCGGCCGCCCTCTGAGCGCGGAATCGAACGCCTCAGCGACGATCGTCAGGTCGGGAAGTTCGGGCACGGCTGCCGATCGTAGCCGATTGTTGCGTCCAGAAACGCTGTGCTAGACTCTCCCGGCCCCGAGAGGCGACAGCTGAAGAGCGGAATCAGGCCACAGCGAGCGCGAAGGAGCGGACCGCGGAGTTCGATCACCACGGACCACACCCGAACGGATCCTCGGACCCGGCCTGAGCGTCGCTCAGGCCGTTCGTGATTCTCGGCGCAAATCCACGACAGGAGTGACCTAGACATTGACCGATGAGCAGCAGGGCGGCACCACGCCGGCCCCCGACGCACCCGCGGCGGTGGGACCCCAGGCGCCTGACCGACCCGCAGGGGCGATCGCGGTCGCCGATGAGCCGGCCGAGTCCACGGCCGACGGCACCGAGACCCCCACGGAGGCGAGCACGGACGGCGTCACGGCGACCGACGTGGACGGCTCCGCCAACGGCGATGTTTCGCCGGTGACCGAGGCGGCTGCGACGTCCCCCGCCGATGCACCAGCAGACGATGCACCGGCCGTCACGACCGACAGCGCCGCCCCCGCCGAGACCGCTGAGGCAGCAACGCCCGCGACAGCCGAGACGAGCGCTCCCGCGGAGCCAGAGGCAGAAGCCGAGGCCGTCACTCCCGACGCGCTACCCGAGACCGTCGCGACCGACGAGGCGGAGACTGCCGGCAGCGACGACAGCAAGAGTGCCGTCGCCGCCGAGACGGAGACAGCCGAGACCGCAGCAGCCGAGACCGCGGCAGCCGAGACCGAGACAGCCGAGCCCGAGACCGAGGCCGCCGAGGCTGCCCCACCCGAGCCGCCGCCCCCGCCGCGCGACCTGGGTCCCGAACCGACGACGATGGAGGAGCTGCTCGCTGAGCAGGAATCCGACATCAAGAGCTTCAAGCACGGTGACGTCGTCGAGGGCACGGTCGTCCGGATCGACAAGGACGAGATCCTGGTCGACATCGGCGCCAAGAGCGAAGGTGTCGTCAGCAATCGCGAGCTCTTCGGCCGCCATGGCGGAGAGGGCCAGGCGCCGCTGACCATCGGCGACACCGTCCTCGTCTACGTGCTACAGCCCGAGTCCCCCGAGGGTCACGCGGTCCTGTCGCTTCGACGTGCCGGACTTGAGCGCAAGTGGCGCGCGATGCAGGAGCAGTTCGAGGCGGGCGTCATCATCGAGGCGCCGGTCATCGACCACAACAAGGGCGGTCTGATCGTCGATTGCGGCATCCGGGGCTTCGTGCCCATCAGCCAGATCGTCGACTTCCCGCGCCGTCCCCAGAACGATCAGCCGCGCGATGCCGCGCAGGAGATCGCCGAGAAGCTGCAGCCGTTCGTCGGCCGCAAGCTCCGGCTCAAGATCCTCGAGGTCAATCGCAAGGCCAACCGCCTGATCCTCTCCGAGAAGGTGGCGCTGTACGAGGAGCGCCGCGAGAAGCGCGACGAGCTCTTCAGCAGCCTGCAGGTCGGCCAGAAGGTGACCGGAACGGTCCGTTCGATCGCGCCGTTCGGCGTGTTCATCGATCTCGGCGGGATCGACGGTCTCGTCCACAAGAGCGAGCTCTCGTGGAACAAGGTCAACAACCCCGAGGCGGGCTATAAGGTCGGCGACGAGGTCGAGGCCGAAGTCATCGACATCAACCACGAACGCGGCCGCATCAGCCTGTCGATCCGCCGCCTCCAGCCTGACCCGTGGCACTCGACGGTGGCCGACTTCAAGGTCGGCGACATCATCGACGGGACCGTCACGAAGCTCGTCAACTTCGGCGCCTTCGTGCGCGTGCGCGACGGGCTCGAGGGACTGATCCACATCAGCGAGCTGTCCCATCAGCGCGTCGCCCACCCGGGCGATGTCGTCCACGAGGGCCAGTCGCTCAAGTTGCGGATCATCTCGCTCGACTCCGAGCGCCATCGCCTCGGTCTGAGCCTCAAGCAGGCCGAAGAGGCGCCGGCTCGACCGGCCGCCGAGCCCGGCCAGGCCCCGTCGGGTGGCGGCCGCTCCGAGCGCCGACCTCGCCAGGAGCGCGGCTACTCGATGAGCGACGCGGTCCAGGAGCCCGAGGGCGGCATCGACGACACGCTCGCCGCGGCCTTCGCCCAGGTGCGCCAGCAGCTGGCCGACGCCGAGGACACGCCGGGGGGTGCGACCGGAACAGAAGCGCCGCCCGCCGCCGAGGTCGAGACCGAGGTGACCGCCAGTGCGGAGGCCGAGGTTCCGGCCGCCGAAGCGACGGCTGAGCCGGAGGCCGCCGAAGCGACCACCGAGCCCGACACCGCGGAAGCGACGACCGAGGCCGAGCCGGAGAAGGCGGAGGCCATCGAGGCCACGGCTGAGCCGGAGACGGCGGAAGCGACCGCTGAGCCGGAGACGGCGGAGGCCATCGAGGCCACGGCTGAGCCGGATGACCGCGGAAGCGACCGCCGAGCCCGAGACCGTCGAAGCCGAAACGGCACCGCCCGCAGAAGCAGAGGCAGAGGCGCCAGCCGCCGAGGCCGTCGCGGAGCCGGCCGTCGAGGCCGAGCAAGCACCGGAGGTCGCGGACCCCGAACCGGAGGCTGTCGCCGAGAGCGCGACCGAATCCGAGGCCGACGACACGGCAGCCGCCGCCGCCGAGATCGCCGACGAGAGCGATGCGACCCCCGAGGCCGACCCGCCTGTCGCGGAGGCCGAGGACACGGCCGAGGACACGGACGGCGCAGCCGGGACCAAGGGAAAGACCAAGGCCTGACAGAGCCCGGACGACCCGAATCCGACCCGATCGACCCGCCGACATCCGGCGGGTCGTTTCGATTCCTTCATCCCTTTCGTACGCATCCAGCCACCTGTCGACCCGCGAATCCATCTATAAGGACCGGTACTGATGGCACCCGGCTGCTGGTGCGAACGTCGTGCTAGCATGGGTTTCAGGTCGGTACCCGGAGGGGCCGACGAAGGGAACAGGCGTTCGACTCTATGGACCGCTTCGACAAATTCACGGATCGCGCGCGCAAGGTCCTGACCTTGGCTCAGGACGAGGCGCAGCGGTTCAACCACAACTACATCGGCACGGAGCATCTGCTCCTGGGCCTCGTCCGCGAGGGCGAGGGCGTCGCGGCGCGTGTCCTCGAGAACATGAACGTCGAGCTCGCCAAGGTGCGGACTGCCGTCGAATTCATCATCGGCCGCGGTGATCGCCCCGTCGTCGGTGAGGTCGGGCTCACCCCGCGCGCGAAGCGCGTCATCGAGCTCGCCATCGACGAGGCGCGCCGGCTCGGGCACAACTACATCGGCACCGAGCATCTGCTCCTCGGCCTGGTCCGCGAGGGGGAGGGGATCGCTGCCGGCGTCCTCGAGTCCCTCGGCGTCAACCTCGACAAGGTCCGCCACGAGGTGATCCGCGTCCTGTCGCAGAGCTCGTCGGCCGGTCCCAGCGCGCAGGAGACGAAGCGCGCCAGCAAGACGCCGACCGTCGACCAGCTCGGCATCAACCTGACCGAGGCCGCCCGGGCGGGCAAGCTCGATCCGGTCATCGGCCGCGAGAAGGAGATCGAGCGGGTCATCCAGATCCTCGGCCGGAAGACCAAGAACAACCCGGCGCTCATCGGTGAGCCCGGCGTCGGCAAGACGGCCATCGCCGAGGGTCTCGCCCACCGGATCATCGCGGGCGACGTCCCCGACATCCTGCTCAACAAGCGCGTCCTGACGCTCGATATCGGCTCCCTCGTGGCCGGCACCAAGTACCGCGGCGAGTTCGAGGAGCGCCTCAAGAAGATCATCGAGGAGCTCCGCAACACCAACGACGCCGTCCTGTTCATCGATGAGCTCCATACCCTGGTCGGGGCCGGCGCAGCCGAGGGCGCGATCGACGCCGCCAACATCCTCAAGCCGCCGCTGTCGCGCGGCGAGCTGCAATGCATCGGCGCGACCACGCTCGACGAGTACCGCAAGTACATCGAGCGCGACGCCGCGCTCGAGCGCCGGTTCCAGCCGGTCATGGTCGAGGAGCCGACCATGGAGCAGACCATCGACATCCTGCTCGGCATCCGCGAGCGCTACGAGCAGCATCACAAGGTCACGATCACCGATGAGGCCGTGAAGGCCGCCGCCGACCTGTCGATCCGCTACATCACCGATCGGCACCTCCCGGACAAGGCGATCGACCTCATCGACGAGGCCGCCTCCCGCGTGCGCCTGCGCCATGCGTCGGCTCCGCCGGCCCTGCGCGAGGCGCAGCGCGAGCTCGACCGCATCACCAAGGAAAAGGACGCGGCGATCAACAACCAGGAGTACGAGGAAGCCGCCACGTTGCGCGAGTCCGAGGCGACCGCCAAGGAGACCGTGGACACGCTCCGCGCCGAGTGGCAGGCGACGATGTCCGGCGATCAGCCCACGGTCGGTGACGAGGAGATCGCCCAGGTCGTCGCGATGTGGACCGGCATCCCGGTGACCCGCATCGCCCAGGAGGAGTCCGAGCGACTGCTCCACATGGAGGACGCGCTCCACAACCGGGTCATCGGCCAGCAGGAGGCCATCGACATCATCTCGAAGGCCGTCCGCCGGGCGCGGGCCGGTCTCAAGGACCCGAAGCGGCCGATCGGCTCGTTCATCTTCCTCGGCCCGACCGGCGTCGGGAAGACCGAGCTTGCCAAGGCCCTCGCCGAGTTCATGTTCGGCAGCGAGGACGCGCTCATCAAGATCGATATGAGCGAGTTCATGGAGCGCCACAACGTGAGCCGGCTCGTCGGCGCGCCTCCGGGCTACGTCGGCTTCGACGAAGGCGGCCAGCTGACCGAAGCGGTCCGCCGCAAGAGCTACGCGGTGGTGCTCCTCGACGAGGTCGAGAAGGCCCATCCCGAAGTGTTCAACATCCTTCTCCAGATCCTGGAGGACGGGCACCTGTCGGATGCCAAGGGCCGTCGAGTCGACTTCCGGAACTGCATCATCATCATGACCTCGAACCTGGGCGCGAAGCAGCTCCAGACGAACTCGAGCCTGGGCTTCCGAGTCCAGGGCACGACCGAAGAAGCGCGGGCCGAGAGCTCGTACGAGCTCATGAAGGAGAAGGTCGCCACCGAGCTGAAGAACAACTTCCGACCGGAATTCCTCAACCGGATCGACGCGACGGTCGTCTTCCGGTCGCTGACGGTCGAGGAGATGACGAAGATCGTCGACCTGATGCTCTCGCGGGTCCGCGACCAGTTGCGCGCCCAGCAGATGTCGCTCGAGGTCACCGATGCGGCCAAGGAGCACATCATCAAGCTCGGCTACGACGTCGCGTATGGCGCCCGACCGCTGCGCCGCGTCATCCAGAATATGATCGAGGACGTGCTCGCCGAGCATCTCCTGCTGGGCCGCTACGAACCGGGCACGACGATCGTCGTCGACAAGGACCCGGAAGCCGGCTTGGACATCCACGCCGCCGAGTCCCGGACGCCGGTCGAGGCGCACTGACGCCCCCGTGGCGAAGGCCACGAGCCGGTACGTCTGTCAGAGCTGCGGCGAAGCCTTCCTGCGCTGGGAGGGCCAGTGCCGTTCGTGCGGCGAGTGGAACAGCCTCGTTGAGACGGTCGTCCGTGCGAAGAGTCCAGCGGCGTCCCGCGCCAGGTCGGTGGCCACGCTCGTCGGGGCGGATCCGGTGCCGCTGCGGGACATCGGTGAGGCCGCGGTCCCTCGGCTTCCTACGTCGATCGGAGAGCTGGACCGCGTCCTCGGCGGCGGGATCGTCCCAGGCTCGCTGATCCTTGTCGGGGGCGAACCCGGGATCGGCAAGTCGACGCTCCTCCTGCAAGCGGCGGCCGGCGTCGACCGCCCGGTCATCTACGCCACGGGCGAGGAGTCGGCCGCCCAGGTGCGCCTCAGGGCGGAACGTCTCGGCCTCCTCGACGCACCCGCGGGCTCGGCCATCGAGGTCCTCGCCGAGCGCGATGTCGGCCGGATCGTCGAGGTCGCGCGCTCGGCGCGACCCGCGATCGTCGTCGTCGACTCGATCCAGACGGCGACCATCGATGAGCTCGACGGCGCCGCCGGGAGCGTCGGCCAGGTTCGCGAGTCGACCGTGCGCTTCATGGAGTTCGCCAAGGGCGAAGGCGTCGCCGTGGTCTTGGTCGGCCACGTCACGAAGGAGGGCTCGATCGCGGGGCCCAAGACCATGGAGCACCTCGTCGATGCCGTCGTGACGCTCGAAGGGGAGCGGTTCGCGGCGCTCCGACTGGTCCGCGCCACCAAGAACCGGTTCGGCTCGACGGACGAGGTCGGCGTGTTCGAGATGGCGGGCGACGGGCTGCGCGAGGTCGCCGATCCGGCCCGCGCATTCCTCGCCGATCACCCCGAGGCAGCGCCGGGCAGCGTGGTCGCGCCGACGATGGAGGGCAGCCGACCGTTGCTGGTCGAGGTCCAGGCGCTGGTCTCGGCCGCCGGGTACGGCACGCCTGCCCGCAAGGCGAGCGGCATCGACCACAACCGGCTCGGCCTGCTCGTCGCCGTGCTCGGACGTCGCGCCGGCGTTGGCCTGTCGGGTCATGACGTCTACGCCAATCTGGCCGGTGGCCTCGTCGTGGCCGAGCCCGGTCTCGACCTGCCGGTGGCACTCGCGCTCGCGTCATCCCTGCGCGATCGACCCGTCATCAACGGGGCGGTCGCCATCGGGGAGGTCGGGCTGCTCGGTGAGCTGCGGGCCGTGGCCGGCCTGGAGCGCCGCCTCCGTGAGGCCGCGCGCCTGGGATTCGAGCGCGCGGTCGTGCCCCGACCGGGCCGCGGGGGTCGGGCGGTCGACGTGCCTGAGCTCGAGATCCTCGAGGTCGCGACGCTGCGTGACGCGATCGCGGTGGGCCTCGGCGAGGGGCCGCGGGCCCGTGGCGACGCCCTGCCCGCGATGCTAGGCTGACGGACCGTCCAGGCCTCCCGCGGGGGGACGACCGAGAAGTTTCCGCCGAGGTCCCTGCTTGATCCGCTACATCCGTCTCCTTGGTGCTGCGCTCGGCGGGCTCGTCGGGCTGGTGCTCGCCGGTATGGGCGAGGGTCTGTTCACGGACGCCGGCTACGCGGGTTTTCTCCTGGCCGCATGGGTCGTCGCCTGGGTCGTGGTCGGCTTTGCGATCCTGCCGTACCTGACGCTGGTTCCGGCGACCTGGCTGATCTCGCAGGTCGAGGACCTCTCGACCGCCGAGTTCGTCACCGCGGTCATCGGCCTCACCCTCGGACTCCTGATGGGCCTCCTCCTCGGCGTCCCGCTCGCCAACCTCCCTCCTCCCTGGGGCGACGTGTTGCCCCTCGGCGTGTCGCTGTTCCTGGGTCTCGGGATGCTCGGTCTGACGGTCGCCAAGCGACGCGACCTCATCGTGGCCGCCCAATCAACGGGATTGCTCCGACGGGGCGATGACAGCAAGGGTCCCGAGCGATCGGGCGACCCGCGCATCGTCGTCGACACGTCCGCCATCATCGACGGGCGCATCGCCGAGATCGTCGAATCCGGCTTCATCTACGGCACGCTGGTCGTGCCGCGCTTCGTACTCGATGAGCTCCAGCACATCGCTGACAGCTCCGACACGCTCCGGCGCAACCGCGGCCGCCGCGGTCTCGAGATCCTCAACCGGATGCAGAAGGAGCCGGGCACGCCGGTGGAGATCGTCGAGGATGCCGTGCCGTCCGAATCGGAGGTCGATGCCAAGCTCGTGGCGCTCGCCCGGGCGCGCAGCGGCGTGATCCTGACGAATGACTTCAACCTCAACCGTGTGGCCGAGCTGCAGGGCGTCCGCGTGATGAACATCAACTCGCTCGCGAACGCGGTGAAGCCCGCCGTCCTGCCGGGCGAGGAGCTGCGCGTCCGGGTCATCCAGGAGGGCAAGGAGGCCGGCCAAGGCGTCGGCTTCCTCGACGACGGCACGATGATCGTGGTCGAGGGTGGCGCCCGGCACATCGACAAGGACCTCGATGTCGCGGTCACGCGCGTCCTCCAGACCGTGGCCGGTCGGATGATCTTCGCGCAGCCGCGACTCGAATAGATCCTCGGGCTGATGGCTAACAGGAGCGTCGCCTCAGCCCTCGGAGCGCGAGTGGCGGTCGCACGATGAGGTTGCCAAGTTCAAACGCCGACGCGATCGTTGTCGCCGCCGGGACCTCGACGCGGATGGACGGCACGGACAAACTGTTGGCGATGCTCGGGGATCGGCCGTTGCTGGCGCACGCGGTCGGCGTGCTGGCCAGAAGCCCATCGATCGACGCCATCGTGGTCGTCACGACACCCGAACGGCGGGACGCGCTCGTGGCCGGCGGCTGGGCACCGGCCGATCGAACGACGTTCGTCGCCGGCGGCGGGCGACGTCAGGATTCCGTGCGGTCCGGTTTCGAGGCACTGGAGCGGTTCCGGCCCGATCCGGCCGGCGAGCGCGTCGTCCTGGTCCACGACGGCGCCCGCCCGGTCGTATCCGAGAGGCTGATCGCCGACGTCGTCGACGCCACGGAACGGCATGGTGCCGCGATCCCGGCGCTGCCCGTGGGCGAGACGCTCAAGCAGGTCATCGACGGACGTGTCCGCGGGACGGTGGATCGGGCAGGGCTGGCGGCGGCCCAGACCCCCCAGGGTGCACTGCGCCACGTGTTCCGTGACGCGCTAGCTTCGCGGGAGGCAGGGAACGGCACCTGGACCGATGAGGCCGCGCTCCTGGAGGCCTGTAGAATCGCGGTCCATGTCGTCCCGGGCGATCCCGCCAACCTCAAGGTGACGGTCCCCGCCGACCTCGATCGAGCCGCGTCGCTCATCGGCGGGTCGCTCGCGCGGCGGCGCACCGGGATCGGACGCGACCTTCACCCGTTCGGTCCGGGCCAGCCGCTCCGTTTGGGCGGGGTCGAGATTCCGGGTGCCCCCCGCCTGCACGGCCATTCCGACGGCGATGTCGCGCTCCACGCCGTGGCCGATGCGCTGCTCGGTGCCGCCTCGCTCGGCGACCTCGGTCGGCTGTTCCCGGCAAGTCCCGAGACGCCCACGGGCATCGACAGCGGGACACTGCTACGGTCGGTCGCGCTGCGCCTCCGCGAGGCCGGTTGGCGTCCGGCCGGCATCGACCTGACGATCGTGGCCGCACGGCCACGGCTCGCTGGACGGCTCGACTCGATGCGGGACGCGATCGCGGCGATGCTCGACCTCCCGGCCGATGCCGTGAGCGTCAAGGCGTCGACCGGCAATCTCGAGGGTGCCGAGGGAGCCGGTCGGTCGATCTCCGCCCTGGCGCTGGCCACGATCGAGGCTGGCGAATGAGCGAGGTGCGACTCCACGACACGTTGTCCGGCGAGACCCGTCCGCTCGTCCCGCTCCTCGACGACATGATCCGCATCTACTCGTGCGGGCCGACCGTGTACGGCCCGGCCCACATCGGCAACTTCCGCTCGTTCCTCTTCGCCGATCTCCTGGTCCGCCACTTGCGCTGGCGCGGCCACACCGTGCGCTGGGTGATGAACATCACCGACATCGACGACAAGATCATCCGCGGGGCCGCGGCAGCGGGGGAGCCGATCGGCACCTTGACGGAGCGCTACCTGGCCCGCTTCCTGGAAGATGCGGACACCCTCCGGATGACGCGACCCGACGCGTTGCCACGGGCCACGGAGCACATCGAGGAGATCGTCGGCCTCATCGAGACGCTCCTCGAGCGTGGTCATGCCTACCGCACAGACGACGGTTCGATCTTCTTCCGGATCTCGTCGTGGCCCGCCTACGGCCGCCTTGCCCGCCTGGATCCCGAGCAGCTCC
Organism: uncultured Chloroflexia bacterium; assembly: GCA_963831715.1. GTDB lineage: Bacteria > Chloroflexota > Limnocylindria > Limnocylindrales > CSP1-4 > SPCO01. The sequence continues at coordinate 123,065 of CAWHRB010000003.1, forward strand.
GAGTCGGCGAGCGGGTCGAAGCGGACGAGTACGCCAAGGATGATGTCCGCGACTTCGCCCTCTGGAAGGGGCCCAAGCCGGATGAGCCGTCGTGGTCGACGCGGATCGGCGAGGGTCGGCCTGGCTGGCACATCGAGTGCTCGGCGATGAGCATCGCCCACCTCGGTCCCTCATTCGACATCCATACCGGCGGGGTCGACCTGATCTTCCCGCACCACGAGGACGAGATCGCGCAGAGCGAGGCGGCCACCGGGCAGCCGTTCGTCCAGACCTGGCTGCACTGTGCGCATCTGCGCTCGAGCGGCTCGAAGATGGCCAAGTCGAGCGGCAATATCGCGCGCGTGAGCGAGCTCATCGAGGCTGGCGTGTCGCCGCGCGCTCTTCGCTACGCATTGCTCGCCGTCCACTATCGGGCGGGACTCGATCACTCCGACGAGTCGCTGGCGGCGGCCGGCGCGGCGCTGGATCGACTCGACACGCTGGCCCTGGCGCTCAAGGCATATCAGGAGGACGGCCCGGGGGATCCAGGTCTCGAGGCGGCGCTCGACGATGCCCGTCGCTCCTTCGGTGGCGCTCTCGACGACGACCTCAATATCTCGGCCGGGCTGGCCGCCCTGTTCGACCTCGTTCGCGACCTCAACCGCAGGATCGAGGCCCGCTCACTCTCGACCGACGACGCCGGACGCGCCCTCGCCGCGCTGCGGGATATCGACCAGGTGCTCGGCGTGCTGGACGAGCCCACGAGGGAAGGGCTCGATCACGAGCTCCAGGCGCTGCTCGACGAGCGTGCGGCCGCCCGTGCCGCGCGCGACTGGGCGGCATCGGATCGCCTGCGCGATGTCCTCGCCGAGCGGGGCGTGGCGGTCGAAGACACGCGCGACGGTCAACGCTGGCGGCGGATCCCGCAGCCGACCCGTGGCTGACCGGCCGCCCGACGATCGAAAGCGGCCGAGCGGCCCCCGGCGAGGCGGCGGCGGACCGCGACGCGATGCGCCTCGGCCGGGCGGTCGGCCTGGTGGACCCCGGCACGACGGACCGCGAGGTCACGGCCCGAAGCCCGGATACGGATCCGACCGACGGCCTGGCGGTCCGGGCGGGGGTCGCGGGCCACGCGAGGAGCGGCCCGGGCAGGCAGGGCCCGGTGACGGACCGAGGTGGCCGTGGACCCCTGGCCCGCGGCGTGACGTTGACGATCGGACGCCGGGGCCACGCCGCTGGGAGGATCGCCCCCCGCGACCCCCAGGTTCGCGACCCCCCGGATCGCGGCCATATGGATCGCGCCCTCCGGGACCGCGGCCGATGGATCGCGACGACCGCCCACATGGACCCCGGCCACGCCGATATGACGCCCCCGGCGGCGACCGTCAGGGGCCGCCCGACGGCGGACGGCCGTACGGCGGGGATCGCTATCCGGACCGACGGCCCCAGGACCGCCGTCCGCCGGACCGCCGACCGCCGGACCGACGTCCGTCCTATCGAGGCGATCGCTATCCTCCACGGCCACCGGGCAACTTCGGTGCGCCGCCCCCTCGGTACCAGGCGCCGGCCCTGCCGCCGCCGGACGCCCTGGGTCCTGACGAGGAGCTGATCGCCGGTCGCCGTCCGGTCGAAGAGGCATTCGTCGCCCGACGGCCCGCCGTCCGGTTGCTGGTCGTGCCGCAGCGCCGGTCCGCCCTCGAGAAGCTCGTCCTGCACGCGACGAACCTGCGGATCCCGATCGTCGAAGTGGAGGGCGGGTCGCTCACGGCTCTCGCTGGCTTCGATGGGCACCAGGGCATCGCCCTGGTCGTCGAGCCACGCCGCTTCGCGGGCCTCGACGACATCCTCGCCCGCGCCTCGGAACGAGGCGAGCCGCCGTTCATCCTGGTGCTCGATTCGCTCGAGGACCCGCACAACGTCGGGTCGCTGCTGCGCAGCGCCGAGGGCGCCGGGGTCCACGGCGTCATCTTCCCGACCCATCGCCAGGCGCCGCTGAGCCCATCGGCGGTCAAGGCCTCGGCCGGCGCTGTCGAGCACCTGCTCCTGCACCCCGCGGACGATCTGGCCGGGACGCTGGCCGACCTCCATGCGCGTGGCGTGCGGATCGCCGGAGCCGACGGGGAGGCGCCCCTGACGGCCCGCGAGACCGACCTCCGGGGCCCGCTCGCGATCGTGGTCGGTAGTGAGGGCAAGGGCCTTGGACCGGCCGTCCGCCGTCGGTCCGATGTCTTCATGCGGATCCCGATGAAGGGCGCGGTCGGGTCGCTCAATGCCGCGGTCGCCGGTTCGATCCTCCTCTTCGAGGCCCTCGCGCAGCGCGACGAGGCGACGCCGCTGCCGCCAGCCTCGGCACCTACGGCGAAGCGACGCGCGACCCGCACAACGAAGACCGCCGCTGCCGCCCCGAGCGAGCCGGTCGATGAGGATCTGCTACCGGCGGATGCGGCCCCGAAGCCGCCGCGTCGATCGCGCACGCCCAAGGCGACAGCGCCGGCCGGCGACGACGAGACACAGCGCGAGGAGCCGCCGCACGCTTGACCCATCAACCGGCTCGGCCCTATCATTCCTCGGCGCCGAATGGGTCATTCTGCGGTATGCCCCTGCCCGTCGCGCCGACGTAGCTCAATTGGTAGAGCAGCGGTTTTGTAAACCGCCGGTTCCGGGTTCGAGTCCCGTCGTCGGCTCCAGAACACGTCCATCGGTGGTCGGATCCGCCACGGGGCCGCAGTCCCGATCCGTCACCGCAACGTCAGTGGGTAGGTTGAGCAGGTGGTGAGCTCAGCTGGCTGTAGACCAGCCGCCTTCGGCTATGGGGGTTCGATTCCCTCCCTGCCCACCAACATCGAGTAGGTAAGCCCGATCGGTCTCCGGGCCCACATAGCTCAGCTGGCAGAGCACTTCCTTGGTAAGGAAGAGGTCATCGGTTCGAGTCCGATTGTGGGCTCCATCGCCCGATCCATCCCCTGCGGCGTCGCCCGCACATGATCTAAGGAGTTGACTGGTCCTGTGGCCAAGAAGAAGTTCGAGCGCACCAAGCCGCACGTCAATATCGGCACGATCGGCCACATCGACCATGGCAAGACCTCGCTGACGGCCGCCATCACCAAGTACCTGGCGCTGAAGGGCGAGGCCGAGTACCGCGCCTTCGAGTCGATCGACAACGCGCCCGAAGAGCGCGAGCGGGGCATCACCATCGCCATCGCCCACGTCGAGTACGAGACCGACGCGCGCCACTACGCCCACGTCGACTGCCCGGGCCACGCCGACTACATCAAGAACATGATCACGGGAGCCGCCCAGATGGACGGCGCCATCCTGGTCGTGGCCGCCACCGACGGGCCGATGCCCCAGACCCGCGAGCACATCCTGCTGGCGCGCCAGGTGGAGGTGCCCTACATCGTGGTCTTCCTCAACAAGGTCGACATGGTCGACGACGAGGAGCTGCTCGACCTGGTCGAGCTGGAGGTCCGCGAGCTGCTGTCCAAGTACGAGTTCCCGGGTGACGACATCCCGGTCATCCGGGGCAGCGCGCTCAAGGCCCTCGAGGCCGGGGACGACCCGACGGCCGAGGCGTACAAGCCCATCCAGGAGCTGATGGACGCGGTCGACAGCTACATCCCGACCCCCGAGCGGGCGGTCGATCGGCCGTTCCTCATGCCGGTCGAGGACGTGTTCGGCATCAAGGGCCGGGGCACCGTCGCCACCGGCCGCATCGAGCGCGGCATCGTCAAGGTCGGCGACGAGGTCGAGCTGGTCGGGGTCAAGCCGACGCGCAAGATCGTGGTCACCGGCGTGGAGATGTTCAAGAAGCTGCTCGACGAGGGTCAGGCCGGCGACAACGTGGGCTGCCTCATCCGGGGCATCGAGCGCGACGAGATCGAGCGCGGCCAGGTGCTGGCCAAGTCGGGCTCCATCAAGCCCGGCACCAAGTTCTCGGCCCAGGTGTACGTGCTGACCAAGGAGGAGGGTGGGAGGCATACCCCCTTCTACAACGGCTACCGCCCCCAGTTCTACCTGCGCACGACCGACGTGACCGGCGCCATCGGGCTGCCCGACGGGGCCGAGATGATCATGCCCGGCGACAACGTCGAGATGTCGGTCGACCTGATCACCCCCATCGCCCTCGAGGTCGGCCAGCGCTTCGCCATCCGCGAGGGTGGCCGGACCGTCGGCGCCGGGGCCATCACCAAGATCGCCGAGTAGGGACACGATGGCTCGAGTCGAGAACCGTCCGACGATCCAGCTCGCCTGCACCGAGTGCAAGCAGCGGACCTACACGACGCGCAAGAACAAGCGGAACGATCCGAACCGGATCGAGCTGATGAAATACTGCCCGCGCGAGCGACGGCATACACTTCACCGCGAGGCGAAGTAGGCCGACGGCCTCGCCGCCGCAGGGGTGTAGCTCAATTGGCAGAGCACTGGTCTCCAAAACCAGCGGTTGTAGGTTCGAGTCCTATCGCCCCTGCCACAGACCCTGGGAGAGAAGAATCACGACGTGAAGCGACTTCGACGCTATTTCGATGAGGTCTGGTCCGAGCTGAAGAAAGTCAGCTGGCCGACCCGAGAACAGGTGCGCAACCTGACCGTGCTGGTCTTCGCGATCAGCATCGTGATCGGGGTGTACATCAGCGTCCTCGATCGCGTGTTCGTCGGCCTGCTGAACCTGATCAGCCCCCCGACAGCGTCGTAGGGACCCGATGATGACCGACATGACCAGCACCACCGAGACCAAGGCGCCCGAGAAGCGCTGGTACATCATCCATACGTACTCGGGCTACGAGAACAAGGTGAAGACCAATCTCGAGCACCGCATCGAGTCGATGGGCATGGAAGACAAGATCTTCCAGGTCCTCGTGCCGATGGAGGACGAGATCGAGATCCGGCAGGGCCAGCGGCACACCGTCCAAAAGAAGGTGTACCCGGGCTATGTCCTGGTCGAGATGATCCTCGATCCGGACAGCTGGTTCGTCGTCCGCAATACGCCGGGCGTCACCAGCTTCGTCGGCGGCGCCAACATCCCGGGCGTCCGGAGCGAGCCGATCCCGCTGACCGAGACCGAGGTCAAGCAGATCCTGCGGCACATGGGCGTCGAGACGCCGAAGTACCGCGTTGCGTTCACCAAGGGCCAGAGCGTCCGGGTCACCGACGGGCCGTTCGCCGAGTTCATCGGCACGGTCGAGGAGATCAACCCGGAGCGCAACAAGGTCAAGGTCCTGGTGAGCATCTTCGGCCGCGAGACCCCGGTGGAGCTGGACTTCTTGCAAGTCGAGAAGTTGTAGAAAGGACCGAATCGCCCCGTGGCCAAGAAGATCCGTATCGTGCTGACCCTGCAGCTGCCCGCTGGCGCCGCCACCCCGGCGCCGCCCGTTGGCACCGCCCTTGGTCCGCACGGCATCAACATCGTCGAGTTCACCAAGTCCTACAACGAGAGGACGCAGGACAAGCGCGGCCAAGTGATCCCCGCCCAGATCACGATCTTCGAGGATCGCTCGTTCACGTTCATCCTCAAGACCCCGCCCGCTGCGGACCTGCTCCGCAAGGCCGCCGGCATCGAGAAGGGCTCGGGCGCGACCGGCACCGAGAACGTCGGCCGGGTGACGCGTGACCAGGTCCGCGAGATCGCCGGCGTCAAGATGACCGACCTCAACGCGAACGACATCGAGGCTGCCGCAAAGCAGATCGAGGGGACGGCTCGCTCCATGGGGATCGACGTCGTCGGCTGATCCGATCCGACCTGACGGTGGCCTGACCCCGGGCCACCGCCGACAGACCAGCAGGGGAAGGTCGGGTGCGCCGACCGCACGAGGAGAAGACCGAATGCCACACCGAGGCAAGAAGTACCAGGAGGCGGCGAAGCTCGTCGACCGTGAGCGGGCCTACGAGCCAGCCGAGGCGGCCGAGCTCGCTAAGCAGACGACGACCGTCAATTTCGACGCGACCATCGAGGCGCACATCCGCGTGGGCGTCGATCCCCGCCACGCCGACCAGATGGTCCGCGGCACGGTCGTCCTGCCGCACGGCACGGGCAAGGTCGTCCGCGTCGCCGTGTTCGCCCAAGGCGAGAAGGCCCAGGAGGCGCTTCGCGCCGGTGCCGATGAGGTCGGCGGCGAGGACCTCGTCAAGAAGATCGAGGCCGGCTGGCTCGAGTTCGACGTCGCGCTCGCAACGCCCGATTCGATGGGTCTGGTCGGTCGACTGGGCAAGATCCTCGGTCGACGTGGCCTGATGCCGAACCCGAAGGCCGGCACGATCACCTTCGATCTCGAGCGAGCGATCAAGGAGGTCAAGGGCGGCCGCGTCGAATTCAAGGTCGACAAGGCCGCGATCATCCACGTCCCGGTCGGCAAGAGCAGCTTCGAGCCGCAGGCGCTGGTCGACAACCTGGCCGCCCTCGTCGATGCTGTGAACCGCGCCAAGCCGTCCGGTGCCAAGGGCCAGTACCTGCGCAACCTGACGATCACCAGCACGATGGGCCCGGGCATCCGGGTCGACGTGCCGGCGACCCTGGCGGCAGCGGTCGCCTGACCCCCGCCGGCGGTTCGCCGGCGAACGAGACGCGATGGCGGTCGAGAGGCCGGCCATCTGACAAGACAAGACGGACCGCCGCAGACAGCCTGCGCTTGCGGACCGCTCCGGGCGAGCCCCGGGGACGGTCGGAGCTTGATCCGTTGGACCGGACCGGCCCAGCCGGCATCAGCCAGCAGGGCCGGGGACGACGACGAGCACGCCGAGGCAGTCGGTGCCTCCACCGCATCGGTGGGTGCGCCCCTGCGAGCCGGGGTCGGCCTCCTTCAGGGAGGTTGCCATGGGATCCGTCGCAGGGGATGTCCGGACACCTGTCCGGTCGACCCACCGCCGCACGCCGGTCCGCGTGCTGGAGCTATCGGAGGCACATGCCAACAGCAGCGAAGGAAGCGATGGTCGCCGAGCTTCGCGAGGAACTCGCGAATGCTCGGACGATGATCGTGTCCGAATACCGCGGCCTCACGGTGAAGGAGATCGCCGAGATCCGACGAGCCTTGACGAAGCAAGACGTGAAGTACCGCATCGTCAAGAACCGTCTGATGCGCATCGCTGCAGCCGAGACGCTGGGCGATGCCCTCGACCCGCTCCTGATCGGCCCGACCGCCATCGCGTTCGGGACCGATGAGGCGGCGACGGCGAAGGCCGTCCTCGATGCCACCCGTCCGTACAACAAGGTCGTGCGGATCACCGGCGGCATCCTCGGCGACCGGGCGATCGACGCTGACGCGGTCACCCGTCTGGCTGCCCTGCCCGCGCGCGAGGTGCTCCTGGCCAAGCTGGCCGGCGGCATGCAAGCGCCGGTCAGCACCCTGGCCGGGCTGTTCGCGGCGCCGCTGCGCAACCTGGGCTACGCCCTCGCGCAGGTCGCGGAGCAGAAGCGCCAGACCGAGGCGTAGTCCGTCACCCCTGAGATCACCTACACCGATAAGGAGATATCCATGGCTACCGCCGTTTCGCAGGACGACCTGCTCGAAGCGATCGATAAGATGACCGTCCTCGAGCTGTCCGAGTTCATCAAGAAGTTCGAGGATCGCTACGGCGTCACCGCCGCCGCTCCCGCCGCCGTCGCCGCTGCGCCCGCCGCGGCCGGTGGTGATGCCGGCGCGGGTGCCCCTGCCGTGGCCGAGGAGCAGACCGAGTTCAGCGCCGTCCTCACCGAGGTCGGCCCGAACAAGATCCCCGTCATCAAGGTCGTCCGCGAGCTGACCGGCCTGGGCCTCAAGGAGGCCAAGGACCTCGTCGACGCGTCGCCCAAGCCCGTTAAGGAAGGCGTCGCCCGCGACGAAGCCGAGAAGATCAAGGCTGCCCTCGAAGAGCAGGGGGCCAAGGTCGAGATCAAGTAGCGCGGCGCCGGCCGGCGCCTGGGCGGCGCATCCGTGCGTTGCCCAGCCGGCACGACCGCTCCGAGGGCCGAGGCGACGCTCTGCTAGCCATCGGCCCGAGGATTCGCCTTCGGCTGCACTCGCCCCAGCGCCGGCAAGGCATTTCTGGTCCGGAGGCCCCATTAGCAGATTCTGGAGCGTTTGACAAGATACGAAATCGCGGTATCCTACTCCTTCTGTGAGCGCGGCCCCCCATTTTCCTTTCGTCCTCCGTCAAGGAGCGGTGCTTCATGCTGTCTTCCGCTGAGTCGTCGACTCGCGCCGTGACCCCGTCGGGTCGCATCTCGTACGCCCGCATCGACAAGAAGGTCGATGGCGTCAGCTACGAGAAGTTCGAGATCCCCAATCTGATCGAACTCCAGCTGGATTCGTTCGCCTGGTTCATCGAAAAGGGATTGCGCGAGCTGTTCGACGAGATCAGCCCGATCAAGGACTTCACCGGCAAGGTCATGGAGCTGCAGTTCCTCGACTACGAGTTCGGTGAGCCCAAGTACTCCGAGGAGGAGTGCCGCACCAAGGACCTGACGTTCAGCAAGCCGCTGTACGTCAATGTCGAGCTGCTCATCAAGGAGACCGGCGAGATCCAGCGCCAGCGCGTCTACATGGGCGACTACCCCTGGATGACCGACCAGGGCACGTTCGTCATCAACGGCGCGGAGCGGGTCGTGGTCAGCCAGCTCGTCCGTTCGCCCGGCGTGTACTACAGCGAGGTCGAGGACCTCGCCTCGGGCCGCATGCTGTTCAGCGCGAAGGTCATCCCGAACCGCGGTGCGTGGCTCGAGTTCGAGACCAACAACAAGGACCAGCTGTGGGTCAAGGTCGACCGCAAGCGGAAGATCGCGGCGACGACGTTGCTCCGGGCCGTCGGCTACGAGGACAACGAGGAGATCGCCCGCCTGTTCGGCGCGATCGATACCGACCCCGATCACCAGTTCATCGCGAGCACCCTCGAGAAGGACCTCACCCACACCCAGGCCGAGGCCCTCATCGAGGTCTACAAGAAGCTCCGTCCGGGCGATCCGCCCACGGGTGAGAACGCGCGCCAGCTGGTCGAGAGCCTCTTCTTCAACTTCCGTCGCTACGACCTCGGTCGGGTGGGGCGCTACAAGTTCGACAAGAAGCTCGACGGCGTCGCCTCGAACATGGGTCTCGAGCTCCAGCGCGAGCAGCGGACGATCACCAAGGAAGACATCGCCGCGATCGTCGGCCACCTCATCGAGTGCAACCGCGGCCTCCACCCGAAGGACGACATCGACCACCTCGGCAACCGGCGCATCCGCGCCAACGGCGAGCTGATCCAGAACGCGTTCCGCATCGGCCTGCTGCGTATGGAGCGCGTGGTCCGCGAGCGGATGACGATCCAGGAGATCGACAAGGCCACCCCGAACGCGCTCATCAACATCCGGCCCGTCGTGGCGGCCATGAAGGAGTTCTTCGGCGGCAGCCAGCTCAGCCAGTTCATGGACCAGACCAACCCGCTGGCCGAGCTGACCTCGAAGCGACGGCTGAGCGCCCTCGGCCCGGGTGGCCTGTCGCGCGAGCGCGCCGGGTTCGATGTCCGCGACGTCCACCACAGCCACTACGGCCGCATCTGCCCGATCGAGACGCCGGAAGGTCCGAACATCGGCCTGATCGGTTCGCTCGCGACGTACGGGCGTATCAATAGTTATGGCTTCATCGAGACGCCGTACCGCAAGGTCAAGCGGACCGTCGGCTACGACGAGGCGAACCTGACCCAGTACGAGGCCGGTCAGGACCTCGTGTCGAAGGGCGGGAGTGTCGTCCTCAAGGCGGGCCAGCCGTTCACCAGCGCGGCGGTCTCCGAGCTCAAGAAGCAGAAGGCCCACGCGTTCCCGATCCGGCCGATCGTGACCGACGACATCGAGTACCTGCCGGCCGACGAGGAGGAGGAGCACGTCGTCGCGCAGGCCAATGCGCCGCTCGACGACGAGGGCCACTTCGCCGCCGACCGCATCCCGTCGCGCTACCGCGACACGTTCCCGGAGGCGCGTCCCTCGCAGATCGAGTACATGGACGTCTCGCCCAAGCAGGTCGTGTCCGTGGCGACGGCGCTCATCCCGTTCCTCGAGCACGACGACGCGAACCGCGCGCTCATGGGTTCGAACATGCAGCGCCAGGCCGTGCCGCTCCTCGAGCCGGAGTCGCCGATCGTCGGCACCGGCATGGAAGAGCGCGCCGCCCGCGATTCCGGACAGGTCCTCGTGTCGACGCGCGGCGGCGTGGTCACCAGCGTGACCGCCCAGCGCATCGCCGTCGAGACCGACGCCGGTGAGCTCGACGAGTACCGACTCCAGAAGTTCGTCCGCTCCAACCAGGGGACGTGCATCAACCACCGCCCGATCGTCAACGTCGGTGACCGGGTCGCCGATGGCCAGGCCATCGCCGACTCGAGCTCGACCGAGATGGGCGAGCTGGCGCTCGGCCGGAACGTGCTGGTCGCGTTCATGAGCTGGGAGGGTGGCAACTACGAGGACGCGATCGTCATCAGCGATCGCCTCGTACGCGACGACCTGTTCACCAGCATCCATATCGAGAAGCACGAGATCGAGTCGCGCGACACCAAGCTCGGCCCCGAAGAGATCACCCGTGACATCCCCAACGTCGGCGAGGAGTCCCTCAAGGACCTCGACGAGGAGGGCATCGTCTACATCGGCGCCGAGGTCCGCCCCGGCGACATCCTCGTCGGCAAGATCACGCCCAAGGGCGAGACCGAGCTGACCGCGGAGGAGCGCCTCCTGCGCGCGATCTTCGGTGAGAAGGCGCGCGAGGTGAAGGACAGCTCGCTGCGCCTGCCCCACGGCGAGCGCGGCAAGGTCGTCGAGGTCCGCGAGTTCCGTCGCGAGCTCAACGATGACCTGCAGCCGGGCGTCAATCGCCTGGTTCGCGTGTCGGTCGCCCAGAAGCGCAAGATCTCGGTCGGCGACAAGATGGCCGGCCGCCACGGCAACAAGGGCGTCATCGCCAAGATCCTGCCGGCGGAGGACATGCCGTTCCTGCCGGACGGCACGCCGGTCGACATCATCCTCAATCCGCTCGGCGTGCCGAGCCGGATGAACATCGGCCAGATCCTCGAGACGCACCTCGGGTGGGCCCTCCACAAGAAGGGCCTCAAGGCCGCGACCGCCGTGTTCGACGGCGCGACCGAGGCGCAGATCCAGGACGAGCTGCGCGATGCCGGTCTGCCGGAGACCGGCAAGATCGAGCTGCGCGACGGCCGGACGGGCGAGACCTTCGACCGCCACATCACGGTCGGCTACATCTACATGCTCAAGCTCCACCACCTTGTCGAGGACAAGATCCACGCGCGGTCGACCGGCCCGTACAGCCTCATCACCCAGCAGCCGCTCGGTGGCAAGGCCCAGTTCGGTGGCCAGCGCTTCGGCGAGATGGAGGTCTGGGCCCTGGAGGCCTATGGCGCTGCCAACATCCTCCAGGAGCTGTTGACCGTGAAGTCGGACGACGTCCTCGGGCGCGTCCAGACGTACGAGGCCATCGTCAAGGGCGAGGAGATCCAGCCACCGCGGGTCCCCGAGTCGTTCAAGGTCCTCATCAAGGAGCTCCGCAGCCTCGGGCTCAACGCGGAGATCCTCGACCAGAACGAAGAAGAGATCCCGCTCGCGGAGGACGACGCGTCCGGGTACCTCCTCCCCGATCTCGGCGGGATCAACCTCGCCGGGTTCGAGGACTGACCGTCATCACAGCACTAGACAACAACCGCTCACGGTTCCTGCGGGGTCGCGTCCCGGCCGACACGATCCCGCTCGCCCACGGTCCGCATCACGTCGCCGAGCCAGGCGGTGGCGTGGAGGAGAACCATGCTCGAGGTCAATAACTTCAGCGCGATCCGCATCTCGCTCGCCAGCCCGGACCAGATCCGGGAGTGGTCGAAGGGCGAGGTCACGAAGCCCGAGACCATCAACTACCGGACGCTGAAGCCGGAGAAGGACGGGCTGTTCGACGAGCGCATCTTCGGTCCCACGAAGGACTGGGAGTGCTACTGCGGCAAGTACAAGCGCATCCGCTACAAGGGCATCATCTGCGACAAGTGTGGCGTCGAGGTCACCCGCAGCAAGGTGCGCCGCGAGCGGATGGGCCACATCCAGCTGGCCAGCCCGGTCAGCCACATCTGGTACTTCAAGGGCACGCCCAGCCGGCTCGGCATCCTGCTCGACATCAGCCCGCGCAATCTCGAGCGGATCCTGTACTTCGCGCTGTACATCGTCACGCACGTCGACGAGGACGCCCGCAAGCGCGCACTCGCGGCCATCGAGGAAGAGGCCGAGGGCCGCGGCGGCAAGGCCGGCGAGCGCCTGACCGAGCTCGAGGACGAGCTGCGCTCCAACGTCAACCGCCAGAAGGACGAGCTCAACGAGGAGCTCGCCCGGACCAAGGCCGACCTGGAAGGACAGCGGGCCGCCCGGACCGAGGAGATCGCGGCCGCCGCGCAGGCGACCGAGGCGCTCCTGGCCGAGCTCAAGACCGGTGTCTCCGAGGACGCGATCGCGTTCGCCCCGACCGGCGAGGTGATCGTCGCCGCCGGCGACAAGGGCGGCAAGGAGGCGACCGCGCGCCTGCGCAAGGTCGTGTCCGAGTACAGCGAGCAGGTCAACGCCGACCTCCAGCAGCGCGAGGCCGACGAGCAGCGCGCCGTCGAGCAGAAGGTCGCCGACCTCTCGAGCGGCGTCGACGAGACGCTCCAGCACGAGCGCGCCGGTCTGCAGGAGCAGGCCCAGGGCCTCAAGGACGAGCTGCGCGCCCGGCGCGACGAGCTCGAAGCGATCAAGCCGATGCAGACCCTCGGCGAGAACGAGTACCGCCTGCTCGACGAGAAGTACGGCTCGACCGCCAAGAGCGGCCGCGTCTTCAGCGCCGGCATGGGCGCCGAGGCCGTCCGCGAGATCATCAGCCGGATGGAGCTCGAAGAGCTCGCCCGAACCCTCCACGTCGAGGTCCGGACCAGCTCAGGACAGCGGCGCAAGAAGGCCATCAAGCGGCTGCGCCTCATCGAGGCGTTCCGCCGGAGCGGCACACGCCCCGATTGGATGATCCTGTCCGTGCTGCCGGTCATCCCGCCCGACCTGCGCCCGATGGTGCAGCTCGATGGTGGCCGCTTCGCGACCAGCGACCTCAACGACCTGTACCGCCGCGTCATCAACCGGAACAATCGCCTCAAGCGGCTCCTGGAGCTCGGTGCGCCCGAGATCATCATCCGCAACGAGAAGCGGATGCTCCAGGAGGCGTGCGACGCGCTGATCGACAACGGCCGGCGCGGCCGGGCCATCGCCGGCACCGGCAACCACCGCCTCAAGAGCCTGTCCGACATGCTCAAGGGCAAGCAGGGCCGGTTCCGCCAGAACCTGCTCGGCAAGCGCGTGGACTACTCGGGTCGCTCGGTCATCGTCGTCGGGCCGGAGCTCAAGCTCCACCAGTGCGGCCTGCCCAAGAAGATGGCGCTCGAGCTGTTCAAGCCCTTCGTCATGCGCCAGCTCGTCGAGAAGGGCTTCGCCCACAACATCAAGAGCGCCAAGCGCATCGTCGAGCGCGTGCGGCCGGAGGTCTGGGACGTCCTCGAGGACGTCATCAAGGACCACCCGGTGCTGCTCAACCGCGCCCCGACGCTGCACCGCCTCGGCATCCAGGCGTTCATGCCCGTCCTCGTCGAGGGCTCGGCGATCCAGATCCACCCGCTCGTCTGCACAGCGTTCAACGCGGACTTCGACGGCGACCAGATGGCGGTCCACGTGCCGCTCTCGACGGCCGCCCAGGAAGAGGCGCGGACGATGATGCTGTCCACCGCGAACCTGCTGTCGCCGGCCGACGGCAGCCCGGTCGTGGCGCCGACCCAGGACATGGTCCTCGGCTGCTACTACCTCACGATGGACGCACCGCCGACCCGTTCGAAGAAGCCGATCCGCACCTTCGCATCGGAGGATGAGGCGATCCTCGCCTATCAGCTCCGGGAGAAGACCGGGGCGGCGCTCCACGAGGTCATCGACGTCCTCGTGGATAGCTGGGACGCGGAGACGGAGCAGCTCCATGAGGAGCGCCGTCGGACGACCATCGGCCGGGTCATCTTCAACCAGATCCTGCCCGACCAGCTGCGCTTCCACGACACCGTCATGAAGCGCAGTGACCTCAAGGAGCTGGTCGACCGCTGCTATCGCGACCTCGGTGCCGAGGAGACGGCCCACCTGGTCGACGGCATCAAGAGCGTCGGCTTCGAGTTCGCGACGCGCGGTGGGATGACGATCGGCCTGTTCGACATCGAGATCCCCAAGGACAAGGCCGAGCGGCTCGTCACTGCCGATGGTCGGGTCGCCGAGATCGACAAGCAGTTCCAGCGCGGCCTCATCACCGAGGACGAGCGCTACGAGCAGGTGGTCGATGTCTGGAAGGACACGACCGACGACCTGTCGAACGAGATGATGAAGTCCCTCGATCCGTCGGGGCCGGTCACGATGATGACCGCGTCCGGCGCCCGGGGGAACAAGGGCAACATCGGTCAGCTCGGCGCGATGCGCGGCCTCATGGCCGATCCGTCCGGGCGGATCATCGACGTCCCCGTGCGGAGCAACTTCCGCGAGGGGATGACGGTCCTCGAGTACTTCATCTCGACCCACGGTGCCCGTAAGGGCCTCGCCGACACTGCCCTGCGGACGGCCGACTCCGGGTATCTGACCCGGCGGCTGGTCGACGTGGCCCAGGACGTCATCACCCGTGACGACGACTGCGGCACGGAGGAGGGGAGCTGGATCATCCGCTCCGAGTCGAGCGACGAGAAGGGCGCCTTCCAGCGCCGCCTCACCGGTCGGCTCGCGGCGGCCGCGCTGCCCGATCCGTCGGTGAAGGTGAAGAAGGGCGTGGAGCCGCCGATCCTCATCGAGCGCAACGAGATGATCTCCGAGGAGGCGGCGGCGCGCATCGATGCAGCCGGCGCCGACGAGGTGCTCGTCCGCTCGCCACTCACCTGTGAGGCTCGCTACGGCGTGTGCCGCGCGTGCTACGGCCGCAACCTCGCCACCGGCGAGATGGTCGGTTCGGGTGAGGCTGTCGGCATCATCGCCGCACAGTCGATCGGTGAGCCGGGCACGCAGCTCACGATGCGGACGTTCCACACCGGCGGCGTCGCCGGCCTGGACATCACCGCAGGTCTGCCGCGCGTCGAGGAGCTCTTCGAGGCCCGCATCCCCAAGGGCAAGGCCGAGATCAGCCATATCGACGGCGTGGTCGAGATCATCCGCGGCGACGGCATGACCAAGGTCAAGGTCGTCTCCACGGAGGTCTACGACACGACACTGGCCCTGCCCAAGGGCGCCGAGCAACTGGCGGCCGCCGGTGACACCGTGACCGCCGGTCAGGTGATCGCCCGCTCGGGCAAGGAGGGCTCGACCGTCGAGGTGTCAGCGCCTGTCGCCGGCTTCCTCGTGAAGACCTCGGAGGGCTTTGCCGTCCGGGCCGAGGACGTCGTCGAGCGCGAGTACCTCATCCCCCATAACGCCAAGCTCCTGGTCGAGAACGGTCAGCTGATCCGTGCCGGCGATGCCATCACCGATGGGCCGATCAACCCGCAGGAGTACCTCGACACCCGGGGCAAGGACGCCGTCCAGCGCTACCTGGTGCGTGAGGTCCAGAAGGTCTACAAGAGCCAGGGCGTCACGATCAACGACAAGCACATCGAGATCATCGTCCGGCAGATGCTCCGCAAGGTCCGCATCGATCAGCCGGGTGACGTCGACCTCCTGCCGACCGAGCTCGTCGACCGGCTCGAGTTCGAGGAGCACAACAACCAGGTCCTGGCCGAGGGCGGCGAGCCGGCGACGGCCCAGACCGTCCTGCTCGGCGTGACCAAGGCGTCGCTCAACACATCGTCCTTCCTTGCCGCGGCGTCCTTCCAGGAGACGACCCGGGTGCTGACCGAGGCGGCCATCAATGGCTCCAAGGACCACCTGATCGGACTCAAGGAGAACGTCATCATCGGCAAGCTCATCCCGGCCGGCTCTGGTGCCCCGGCGAACGTCGCGGCCCGCAAGGCGCGCGAGCGCCAGGCCGCCCTGGAGGCACTTGCCGGCGAGGCCCTGGAGGGTCTCGGCGAGGCCGAGTACAACCCGTTCCTCGAGGACGGCCGGACCGCCGACCGCGACGAGGAGACTGCCGGGCTCGCGCTCGCGGCGACGATCGCCGGTGGCGATGGCGACGGCGACGAGGACAGCGACGGCAATCCGTTCCTCAGCGGGGACGGCGCACCGGCGGCCGCCGAGGACGAAGCCAACCCATTCCTCTCCGAGGAAGAGGGCGCCGAGGCTGCCAAGGAGAAGGAGGACGCTCCGGCCTGACCGCCGAGCCGATCTCCGCCTGATTCCGTGACCCCGGGGCGACCAGGGGTCACGTCATGTACCCGGCCGCCACCGGCCACGAGCACGGGCCACCGGCCACGAAATCCTGCCAAATGATCGCCACGTGCACCTTCGGCGGGGCCAGGCTGCATCGATCCGATCGACGATGGATGGATATGCACGCTTCGCCCGTCTCGAAGCGGGGATCTTCACCTCGACTGCATGGCGATGCACGTATCACCCGAAAAGTGACCGGGAGCTTGGACGAGTGCGCGCCTCATGCACATTTGGCAAGAATTGGGTCCGCGCGGCGCCCGCCACGACCGTGACACGGCGCCCGCCACGACCCTGCCCCGCGGACCCGCCCCACCCGCTCCGCAGCACGTTTGACACTGATTCCGGGCCGCCGATATACTCCGCCTTCGTGGCCTCGGGAGGGGTCCGCCTTCGGCGCGTGCGCCGAGACCCATTTCCGCCACCATCACATGTCATCTCCGGTCCCGACCGGACCGCCCCTGCGGGCGCGATCCGGTGACGCTGGACTGGCCCCGCGGTCGGGGCTGACCGCCCCGTATCGACATATGAGGAGCAGCGTCTTCGTGCCGACGATCAGCCAGCTCGTGCGACACGGTCGCCAGACCAAGACCAAGAAGGTCAAGGCGCCCGCGATGCGCAAGAACTGGAACAGCCTGCGACGCCGTCAGGTGTCGATCCCGGGCGCCCCGCAGAAGCGTGGCGTCTGTCTCCAGGTGCGCACGATGACGCCAAAGAAGCCGAACTCCGCGCTGCGCAAGATCGCGCGCGTCCGGCTGTCGAACCAGATGGAGGTCACGGCCTACATCCCGGGCATCGGCCACAACCTGCAGGAGCACTCGGTGGTCCTGGTCCGTGGCGGCCGGGTCAAGGACCTGCCGTCGGTCAAGTACCACATCATCCGCGGCACCCTCGACGCTGCCGGCGTGCGCGACCGCAAGCAGGGTCGCAGCAAGTACGGCGCGAAGGCGAAGTAGGGAAGACCGAGCCATGCCGCGACGTACTAGCATCCCGCGCAAGACCAAGTATGAGGTCGTGCCGGCCAACCGCATCACCCACCGGTTCTCGGCCAAGCTCATGAAGGGCGGCAAGCAGAACCTCGCCGAGCGGATCCTCCGCCAGGCGCTCGCCCGCGCCGAGGCGCAGGCCAGCCGTCCCGGACTCGAGATCCTCGAGGCGGCGATGCGCAACGCCACGCCGATCATCGAGGTCAAGCCCCGCCGCGTCGGTGGCGCGACCTATCAGGTCCCGGTGGAGATCCGGGGCGATCGCCGGTTGTCGCTCGGCGTGCGCTGGCTCGTCCAGGCGGCCCGCAAGCGAAGCGGCAAGAGCATGAGTGAGAAGCTCGCCGCCGAGTTCGTCGACGCCATGAACGGCCTCGGCGCCGCGGTGAAGCGCCGCGAAGACACGCACAAGATGGCCGAGGCGAACCGCGCCTTCAGCCATTTCAAGTGGTAGACCCAGGAGCCTAGGAAGACCGTGGCACGACAGGTTCCGCTCGCCAAGACGCGGAACATCGGCATCATCGCGCATATCGACGCCGGCAAGACGACCGTGACCGAGCGGATCCTCTTCTACACGAAGAAGATCTACAAGATCGGCGAGGTCCACGAGGGCGCCGCGACGATGGACTGGATGCCCCAGGAGCAAGAGCGGGGCATCACCATCACCGCGGCAGCTACGACCGCGTTCTGGGGCGATCATCGCATCAACATCATCGATACGCCCGGGCACGTGGACTTCACGGTCGAGGTCGAGCGCAGCCTGCGCGTGCTCGACGGCGCGGTCGTCGTCTTCGACGGCGTCGCGGGCGTCGAGCCGCAGTCCGAGACGGTCTGGCGCCAGGCCGACCGCTACGGCGTGCCCCGGTTCTGCTTCATCAACAAGCTCGACCGGACCGGCGCGGACTTCTGGCGCGGGGTCGAGTCGATCAAGGAGCGTCTCGGCGCCAACGCCGTGCCGATCCAGATCCCGATCGGCCGCGAGGACCAGTTCCAGGGCGTCATCGACCTCGTCGAGATGAAGGCCATCTACTACCGCGACGACCTCGGCAACAACATCGACGTCGTCGACATCCCGGAGGAGCTCCAGGCCGAGGCCGACCAGCATCGGCACGTCATGATCGAGGCCGTCGCCGACATGGACGACGACCTCATGCACAAGTACCTCGAGGGCGAGGAGCTGACGATCGCGGAGATCAAGCGTGGTCTCCGCCTCGGGACCCTGACCACCAAGATCATCCCGGTCCTGACCGGCTCCGCGCTGCGCAACAAGGGCGTCCAGAAGATGCTCGACGCGGTCGTCGACTACCTGCCCTCGCCACTGGACGTCCCGCCGATGATCGGCGTCGACCCCAAGACCGATGCCGAGGTCCTGCGCACCCCCGACGACACCGAGCCGTTCAGTGCCCTGGCCTTCAAGATCGCCGCCGACCCGTTCGTCGGCAAGCTGGCGTTCTTCCGGGTCTACTCGGGCACGCTCAAGTCGGGCTCCTACGTCCTCAACACCACGAAGGGCAAGAAGGAGCGGATCGGGCGCATCCTCCAGATGCACGCCAATCACCGCGAGGAGATCGATACGGTCTACGCGGGTGACATCGCCGCGGCCGTCGGGCTTAAGGACACGTTCACCGGTGACACCCTGACCGACGAGGCGCACCCGGTGATCCTCGAATCGATCACGTTCCCCGAGCCCGTCATCGAGGTCAAGATCGAGCCGAAGACCAAGGCCGACCAGGACAAGCTCACGATCGCGCTGCAGCGCCTGGCCGAGGAAGATCCCACCTTCCGGGTCCACACCGATCCGGAGTCGTCGGAGACCCTCATCGCCGGCATGGGCGAGCTCCATCTGGACGTGCTCGTCGATCGGATGATCCGCGAGTTCAAGGTGGCCGCCAACATCGGCAAGCCGCAGGTGTCGTATCGCGAGACGATCCGGCGCGCCGCCGAGGGCAACGGCCGCTTCGTCCGCCAGACCGGCGGCAAGGGCCAGTACGGCCACGCCATCATCAAGCTCGAGCCGGCCGAGAAGGGCGCGGGCTACGAGTTCGTCGACAAGATCGTCGGGGGCACCATCCCGCGCGAGTTCATCAAGTCGGTCGACCAGGGCATCCGCGAGGCGCTGGAGACCGGTATCTACGCCGGCTACCCGGTCGTCGACGTCAAGGTGACGCTCTTCGACGGGTCGTACCACGACGTCGACTCGTCGGAGATGGCGTTCAAGATCGCCGGCTCGTATGCCATCAAGGACGCGTTCCCCAAGGCCGATCCGGCCATCCTCGAGCCGATCATGCGGGTCGAGGTGACGATGCCCGAGGAGTTCATGGGCGACGTCATCGGTGACCTGAACAGCCGCCGCGGCCACATCGAGTCCATCGAGGATCGAGGCGGCACGGTCGGTCACAAGACCCAGGTCGTCCGGGCGTTCGTGCCGCTCGCCCAGATGTTCGGGTACGTCACGGACCTGCGCAGCATGTCGCAGGGTCGCGCGACCTCCTCGATGGAATTCAGCCACTACGCCGAGGTGCCAGCCAACCTGGCCTCGGAACTCGTCCAGAAGTCCAAGGTCTAGGGAGCACAAGCACGATGGCCAAGAAGAAGTTCGAGCGCACCAAGCCGCACGTCAATATCGGCACGATCGGCCACATCGACCATGGCAAGACCTCGCTGACGGCCGCCATCACCAAGTACCTGGCGCTGAAGGGCGAGGCCGAGTACCGCGCCTTCGAGTCGATCGACAACGCGCCCGAAGAGCGCGAGCGGGGCATCACCATCGCCATCGCCCACGTCGAGTACGAGACCGACGCGCGCCACTACGCCCACGTCGACTGCCCGGGGCACGCCGACTACATCAAGAACATGATCACGGGAGCCGCCCAGATGGACGGCGCCATCCTGGTCGTGGCCGCCACCGACGGGCCGATGCCCCAGACCCGCGAGCACATCCTGCTGGCGCGCCAGGTGGAGGTGCCCTACATCGTGGTCTTCCTCAACAAGGTCGACATGGTCGACGACGAGGAGCTGCTCGACCTGGTCGAGCTGGAGGTCCGCGAGCTGCTGTCCAAGTACGAGTTCCCGGGTGACGACATCCCGGTCATCCGGGGCAGCGCGCTCAAGGCCCTCGAGGCCGGGGACGACCCGACGGCCGAGGCGTACAAGCCCATCCAGGAGCTGATGGACGCGGTCGACAGCTACATCCCGACCCCCGAGCGGGCGGTCGATCGGCCGTTCCTCATGCCGGTCGAGGACGTGTTCGGCATCAAGGGCCGGGGCACCGTCGCCACCGGCCGCATCGAGCGCGGCATCGTCAAGGTCGGCGACGAGGTCGAGCTGGTCGGGGTCAAGCCGACGCGCAAGATCGTGGTCACCGGCGTGGAGATGTTCAAGAAGCTGCTCGACGAGGGTCAGGCCGGCGACAACGTGGGCTGCCTCATCCGGGGCATCGAGCGCGACGAGATCGAGCGCGGCCAGGTGCTGGCCAAGTCGGGCTCCATCAAGCCCGGCACCAAGTTCTCGGCCCAGGTGTACGTGCTGACCAAGGAGGAGGGTGGGAGGCATACCCCCTTCTACAACGGCTACCGCCCCCAGTTCTACCTGCGCACGACCGACGTGACCGGCGCCATCGGGCTGCCCGACGGGGCCGAGATGATCATGCCCGGCGACAACGTCGAGATGTCGGTCGACCTGATCACCCCCATCGCCCTCGAGGTCGGCCAGCGCTTCGCCATCCGCGAGGGTGGCCGGACCGTCGGCGCCGGGGCCATCACCAAGATCGCCGAGTAGGGACACGATGGCAAAGCAGCGGATCCGGATCCGCCTCAAGGCCTACGACCACCGACTGCTCGATCAGTCGGCGGCGCAGATCGTCGAGACCGCCCAGCGCACCGGCGCGGACGTGCTCGGCCCGGTGCCGCTGCCCACGCGCATCGAGAAGTTCACCGTGTTGCGCTCGCCGTTCATCGACAAGGACTCCCGGGAGCAGTTCGAGATCCGCACCCACAAGCGGCTCGTCGACATCCTGGATCCGAGCTCGAAGACCGTCGACGCCCTGATGCGCCTGTCTCTCGCCGCCGGCGTCGACATCGAAATCAAGATGTGATGCATCCCACGACCATACGGCGCATCGCCGCGTTGCCCGCTCCGCTCGCTCACTCACGCACACTGCAGTGCGCTCGTTCGCGTGCTCGCGTGCGCCTTGCGCTACGCACGCCTGGTCGCGCGATGCCGGGGATCCGCAGATGAGTATCGGACTCATCGGCCGAAAGGTCGGTATGACGCAGGTCTTCCAGGACGACGGGACGATGGTCGCGGTGAGCGTGCTCGCCATCGAGCCGAATACCGTCACGCGTCTGCGCACCAGCGAGCGCGACGGCTACACGGCCGTCCAGCTCGGCGCCGAGCCGGCCAGGAAGCTCAGCAAGCCCGAGACGGGCCAGCTCAAGAGCCTGCCCAAGGCCGCCCAGAGTCTCGCCACGCTGCGCGAGTTCCGCGTCGACAGCGTCGACGACTTCGAAGTCGGTCAGACGGTATCGATCTCCGACCTGTTCGATGCGGGCGACGACGTCGACGTCTCGGGTGTCTCGAAGGGCAAGGGCTTCGCCGGACACATCAAGCGTCACAACTTCCACCGTGGGCCCAAGACCCACGGCTCGGACCATCACCGCGAGCCCGGCTCGATCGGCCCGGGCACCACGCCCGGCCGCGTCTACAAGGGCGTGAAGATGGCGGGCCACATGGGCGACGAGACGGTGACCATCAAGAAGGTGCGCATCGTGCGCACGGATCCCGAGCGCAACCTGCTGCTCGTGGCCGGGAGCCTGCCCGGCGCGCGCGGCTCGCTCATCCTGGTCAGGAAGGCCTGACGATGCCGTCGACCCCGCTCTACGACCGCACCGGCAAGACCGTCGGCAACGTGGACCTCAGCGATGCGCTGTTCGCGGCCCCGGTCAATACCGCGGTCCTGCACCAGGTCGTGACCGCCCAGCTGGCCGCACGCCGGCTCGGCACGCACGACACCCGGACGCGCGGTGAGATCCGTGGCGGCGGTCGCAAACCGTATCGCCAGAAGGGCACCGGCCGTGCCCGCCAGGGCAGCCTGAGCGCGCCGCACTACCGCGGTGGTGGCACCGTGTTCGGTCCGCACCCGCGCTCGTACGAGCAGCGCCTCCCGCGCAAGATGAAGCGGCTCGCACTGCGTGGCGCACTGACGGCCAAGCTCGGCGACGAGCAGGTCAAGGTCATCGACGGCTTCGGGCTCGATGCCATCAAGACCAAGGAGCTTGCGGGCGTCCTGACGGCGCTCGAGGCGACGGGCCGCGTGCTCGTCGTGGCGCCGGGACGCGACCAGAACCTGGAGCTGTCGGCCCGCAACCTGCCCACGGTCGAGGTGATCCTCGCCGACTCACTCAACGTGGTCGACCTCATCGCCGCCGACCTCGTCCTGATCGAGCAGCCCGCGCTGGCTCGGATGGAGAGCGTGTACGGCGACGCAGGCAAGGAGGTGGAGGCGTGAGCGAGTTGACCGCCGCCGACATCATCGTGCGCCCCGTCGTGAGCGAGAAGTCCATCGACGAGTCCGGGCGTGGCAAGTACACGTTCGCCGTGCACGACCGCGCCAACAAGATCCAGATCAAGGCGGCGGTCGAGGAGCTCTACAAGAAGGAGGGCGTGACCGTCATCGCAGTCAACGTCCTGACCACGAAGGCCAAGGAGAAGCGGCGCGGTACGCGGCGCGGTCGGATCGTCGGCCACACCACCCCGTGGCGCAAGGCCATCGTCACGCTGGCCCCCGGCCAGAAGATCGAATTCTTCGAGGGGGTCTGACGATGCCGCTGCGCAGTTACAAGCCGACGTCGCCGGGTCTCCGCCAGATGACCCGCTCGACGTTCGAGGAGATCACCACCAAGGAGCCCTACAAGCCCCTGCTCGAGCCGCAGAAGCGCGGCTCAGGGCGGAACAACCAGGGCCGCCTCTCCGTGCGCCATCGTGGCGGCGGCGAGAAGCAGCATTACCGACGTATCGACTTCAAGCGGGACAAGACCGGCGTCCCCGCGCGCGTCGCGACGATCGAGTACGACCCCAACCGGTCCGCGCGGATCGGCCTCCTGCACTATCGCGACGGCGACAAGCGCTACATGCTGTTGCCCCACGGGCTGCGCGTCGGCGACGTCGTCGTGTCCGGTTCGGACGCGGAGGCCCGCGTCGGCAATGCGCTGCCGCTGGCCAACATCCCGCTCGGCACCACCATCCACAACATCGAGCTGACGCCAGGCAAGGGCGGCCAGATCGTCCGCTCGGCCGGCACCTCCGCCCAGCTCCTGGCCAAGGAGGGCGGCTACGCCACCGTGCGCATGCCGTCGGGCGAGATGCGCCGCATCCCGATGGCCTGCATGGCCACGGTCGGCCAGGTCAGCAACCTCGATCACGAGAACCAGAATCTCGGCAAGGCCGGCCGCGCCCGGCACATGGGCCAGCGCCCGGAGGTCCGCGGGGTCGTCATGAACCCGCGCGACCATCCGCACGGCGGTGGCGAGGGCAAGTCCCCGACCGGGATGCCGCCCAAGACGCCGTGGGGCCAGCCCGCGATGGGCTACCGCACCCGGCGGTCGAAGACGACCGGACGCCTCATCGTCCGCTCGCGGCATCGCAAGTAGGCGGGGAGGTAGGAGTCGATGTCCCGTTCCATCAAGAAGGGCCCGTTCGTCGAGGCCCGCCTTCTCGGCCGGATCGAGGAGATGAACACGCGCAACGAGAAGAAGGTCGTCAAGACCTGGTCGCGTGCGTCGGTGATCTTCCCGACGTTCATCGGCCACACCATCGCCGTCTACAACGGCAAGAAGCATGTGCCGGTCTACGTGACCGAGAACATGGTCGGCCACCGGCTCGGTGAGTTCAGCCCGACCCGCAACTACCGCGGGCATGGTCGGCACACCGAGCGCTCGACGGCGCTGAAGTAGGCCAGCCGATGCGTGTATCCGCCACCGCCAAGTACCAGCGCGCGTCGACGCGCAAGACGCGCCTCGTGACCGCCGCCATCAAGGGCAAGCGGGTCGAGGAGGCGACGGCCCTGCTCCGGTTCATGCCGCAGAAGGCCGCCGCGGATGTGGCACGCGTCCTCAAGAGCGCGACCGCCAATGCCGAGAACAACCACAACCTGTCCGCGGAGGACCTGGTGATCGTCGACGCGATCGCCGACGAGGGGCCGACCATCAAGCGCTTTCAACCGCGGGCACAGGGTCGGGCGTTCCCCATCCATAAGCCCATGACCCACATCACGATCGTCGTCGCGGACCAGGAGGCCTGACATGGGACACAAGGTCCATCCGTACGGCTTCCGCCTGGGTGTCTCGCGCACCTGGACCGCGAAGTGGTATGCGGACAAGGAATACACCACCTCCCTCAAGGAGGACATCTCGATCCGCACGCTCATCGAGCGGCGGCTGTCCAACGCCAGCGTCAGCGGCGTCGAGATCGAGCGTGGCATCAACCACGTGACGGTCACGATCCACACGGCCAAGCCGGGCATCGTCATCGGCAAGGGTGGCGCGAACGTCGAGGTCCTTCGCCAGCAGATCGGCGCGCTCAGCGACCGCAAGGTCAAGCTCGAGATCAAGGAGATCCGCCAGCCGGAGCTCGACGCCCATCTGGTGGCCATGAACATCGCCGGCCAGCTGACCCGCCGCATCGCCTTCAAGAAGGCGATGAAGCAGGCCATCCAGCGGTCGATGAAGGCCGGTGCGAAGGGCGTCAAGATCGCCGTCGCGGGCCGCCTCGGCGGCTCTGAGATGGGTCGGCGAGAGTGGGACAAGGAAGGCCGCATCCCGCTCGGCACGCTGCGCGCGGACATCAGCTACGGCCAGGTCCACGCGCATACCACCTACGGCCGCATCGGCGTGAAGGTCTGGATCTATCGGGGGGACATCGCTCCCGAGCCAGTCCGTCGACCCGAGCTGGCCGGCGCCAATGCGCCGGCAGGGCCGGGGGCCTGACCATGTTGATGCCGCGACGCGTCAAGCATCGCAAGGTCATGCGTGGCCGCATGTCCGGGTTGGCCAAGGGCGGCCACACGGTGGCATTCGGGGAGTACGGGCTGGCCACGCAGGAGCCGGCCTGGATCACGAGCCGCCAGATCGAGGCGGCCCGGCGCGCCATGACCCGCTCGGTCAAGCGCGGCGGCAAGATCTGGATCCGCATCTTCCCCGACAAGCCCGCGACCAAGAAGCCGGCCGAGACCCGCATGGGCTCGGGCAAGGGTGCCCCCGACCATTGGGTCGCGGTCGTCAAGCCCGGTCGCATCCTCTTCGAGATGGCCGGTGTCGACCACGACTCCGCCGTCGAAGCGATGCGGCTCGCCAGCCACAAGCTCCCCGTCGCGACCCGCGTGGTCGTGCGCGAAGGCGCGAAGGAGGCCTGAGGTGGCTGAGGTCGACCTGAAGAAGATCCGCTCGCTGTCCGACGCCGAGCTCGACGAGGCGCTGCGTGAGGCGAAGCAGGACCTGTGGGGAGCGCGCTTCGCGCTCTCGACCCGACAACTCAAGGACTACAGCACGATCCCGCAGACGCGGAGGACGATCGCGCGGATCCTGACCGTCCAGCGCGAGCGCAAGCTCGGCCAGACGGCCTGAGGGGATATCACGCGATGACTGGAGCGATCACCAAGGTGCAAGGCAAGCGGAGGACCAAGGTCGGCCGCGTCGTCAGTGACCGGATGGACAAGACGATCGTCGTGTCCGTGGAGCGGCTCGCCCGCCACCGGCTGTACAAGCGGGTCATCCGCTTGACGACGAAGTTCAAGGCGCACGACGAGACGAACGACGCCCGTATCGGCGACACCGTCCTCATCGAGGAAGCACGCCCGATGTCGGCGACCAAGCGCTGGCGGCTGATCAGCGTGATCCAGCGCGCCGGCGAGCACGGCCTCCCGGGCGAGGTCGTGGTGGGCGAGGAGGAGGCGGTCACCGAGGCCATCCATGCCGCCGCGCATCCGGGCCGGACGCGTGCGGCGGAGGCCGCCGACGAATCGACCGGGTCATCGACGGCTGCGACCGAGTCGCCGGCTGAGACCGAGCCCGTCGCCACAGCCGAGGAGCCCGGCGACGAGGCCGCCAGTGGCGACGACAACCGCTCCGAGGAGCGCGGATCGTGATCCAGCCCCAGACCCGCCTCAAGGTCGCCGACAACACCGGTGCCCGGAGCATCCAGTGCATCCGGGTGATGGGTCGTTCCCTCAAGACGACCGCCGGCGTCGGTGACGTGATCGTGGCGAGCGTCAAGCAGGCGATCCCGAATGCCGCCGTCAAGAAGGGCGACGTCGTGCGCGCGGTCATCGTCCGCACGAACAAGGAGTACGGCCGTGCCGACGGCAGCTACATCCGCTTCGACGAGAATGCCGCCGTGCTCATCAACAACCAGGGCAACCCACGCGGGACGCGCATCTTCGGCCCGGTCGCGCGCGAGCTGCGGGACCGCAACTACATGAAGATCGTGTCGCTCGCGCCGGAGGTGCTGTGATGGCCACCGAGACGCGAGCCCGTTCCCCGAAGGTGCCCGAGATCCGCAAGGGCGACACCGTGGTCGTGCTGTCCGGCAAGGACGCCGGCAAGCGTGGCACGGTGGAGCGTGTGATCCGCCGTGCGCCGTCGCCGCGCGGCACGCGCAGCGTGTTCCGACGCGGCTCGGCGGCCGGTGGCGTGAGCGTGGTGGTCGAGGGGATCAACATCGCCAAGCGCCACACCAAGCCGCGCCAGACCGCGAGCTCGACCGACCGCATGCCCAAGATCCAGCAGGGCGGCATCCTCGAGATCGCGCAGCCGGTGCCGGTCGGCAAGGTGATGCTCGTCTGCGGCAGCTGCGGCAAGCCGACACGCATCGCCCATCGGACCCTCGACAACGGACGCCGCGTCCGCGTCTGCAAGAACTGTGGCGAGCAGCTGGAGGTGAAGTCGTGACCAGCCGCCTGCACGAGCGCTACGCGGCCGAGATCGTCCCGGCGCTGCAGAAGCAGTTCGAGTACGGCAACCCCAACCAGGTGCCGAAGCTGTCGAAGATCGTGGTCAACATCGGGCTCGGTGAGGCGTTGTCCAACGCCAAGGCGCTCGATGCTGCGCTCGGGGACCTCGCCTCGATCACCGGGCAGCGGCCGATCGTGACGAAGGCCAAGCGCTCCATCGCCCAGTTCCGCCTGCGCACCGGCAACTCGATCGGGGCGAAGGTGACGCTGCGCGGTGAGCGGATGTGGGACTTCCTGGATCGACTCACGACGCTCGCCCTGCCGCGCATCCGCGACTTCCGGGGCGTCCCGGGCAAGTCGTTCGATGGGCGGGGCAACTACTCGCTCGGGTTACGCGAGCAGCTCGCATTCCCCGAGATCGATTACGACAAGGTGGACCGTCTCCGCGGGCTGGAGATCAGCATCGTGACGACGGCGAAGACCGACGAGGAATCGAAGAAGCTCCTCGAGCTCCTCGGCATGCCCTTCGCCTCATGAGCCGGGACGCGCCGATGTTCGGCGGATCCGGGCTCTAGGGCGGGGAGGAGAATCATGGCAAAGAAATCGATGGTCGCAAAGGCCAAGCGCACCCCCAAGCACAAGGTGCAGGCGTATCACCGCTGCTTCGTGTGCGGACGACCGCGCGCCTTCATGCGCCGGTTCGCGCTCTGCCGCATCTGCTTCCGGGAGCGTGCGCTCCTGGGCGAGCTGCCGGGCGTCACGAAGTCGAGCTGGTAGGGAACCGATGAACATCTCCGACCCGATCGCGGACATGCTCACACGCGTCCGGAACGCCTCGCGCGCACGTCACACCGAGGTGGTCGTGCCGGCGTCGCGGACGAAGCGTGAGATCGCCCGCATCCTCAAGGACGAGGGCTTCATCGCCGACGTCACGGAGGAGCAGGACGGGCCCTCGGCGGTCCTGCGCCTGACCCTCAAGTACGTCGACGGCAAGGTCCCGGTCGTCTCCGGCCTCAAGCGCATCAGCAAGCCTGGCCTGCGCGTGTATGCGCGCAAGACCGACATCCCGCGGGTGCTCGGCGGCCTCGGCATCGTCATCGTCAGCACGAGCAAGGGCATCATGACCGGCCAGCAGGCGCGGCAGGCGCAGCTCGGCGGCGAAGTCCTGGCGTACGTCTGGTAGGCGGGAACGATGTCGCGTATCGGACGATTGCCAATCGCCGTCCCGTCGGGTGTCGACGTGACGATCGCGGGGCGCGAGGTCACGGTGAAGGGGCCAAAAGGCACCCTCAGCCGGACGCTCCATCCCGACATGACGGTCCGCCAGGAGGACGGCAGCATCGTCGTCACCAGGCCGACCGAGCAGAAGACCCACAAGCAGCTCCACGGTCTGACCCGGACCCTCGTGAACAACATGGTCGTCGGCGTGACCGACGGCTATCGCAAGGGTCTCGAGATCACCGGCGTGGGCTACCGAGCGGCGCTGAGCGGCAAGAAGCTCACGCTCAACCTCGGCTATAGCCACCCCGTCGAGATCGACCCGCCCGACGGCATCAGCTTCGAGCTCGAGAACCCGACCCGCCTCGCGGTCATCGGGATCGACAAGGAACTGGTGGGCCAGATCGCCGCGCAGGTGCGGGCGTCCCGTAAGCCCGAACCCTACAAGGGCAAGGGTGTCCGGTACGCCGGGGAGCAGATCCGCCGCAAGGCGGGCAAGGCCGGCAAGATCGGCGCCAAGAAGTAACAACGAAGGACTGACACGATGACGCAGGTCGCCAGCCGCGGCGCCGCCCGACGCAAGCGCCACGACCGTATCCGCCTCACGATGGCGGGGACGGCCGGACGACCGCGTCTGGCCGTGTTCCGCAGCCTCAATCACATCTATGCGCAGGTCATCGACGACGCGTCCGGCAAGACGCTCGTCGCCGCCTCGACCCTGGAGAAGGAGCTGCGTAGCTCCACGTCCAGCAAGGCCGAGGAGGCCGCGGTCATCGGCCGGCTCATCGCCGAGCGGTCGAAGGCTGCCGGGATCGAGCGCGTCGTCTTCGATCGAGCCGGGTTCCGGTACCACGGGCGCATCAGATCGCTCGCCGATGCCGCCCGTGAGGCCGGTCTCGACTTCTGATCGGAAGGAGCATCCGTGGCACGTATCGATCCCAACAAGCTCGCGCTCGAGGAGCGCGTCGTCCAGATCAACCGGGTGGCGAAGGTCGTCAAGGGTGGTCGCCGCTTCAGCTTCAGCGCGGTCGTCGTCGTCGGTGACGGCGCCGGTCACGTCGGCGCCGGGCTCGGCAAGGCCGGCGAGGTGCCCGAGGCCATCCGCAAGGGCGTCGAGGACGCGAAGAAGAACATCATCAAGATCCCGATGGTCGGCACCACCATCCCGCATGAGGTGAACGTCGAGTTCGCCGCGAGCAAGGTGATGCTCAAGCCTGCCTCGCAGGGCACCGGCGTGATCGCCGGTGGCTCGGTCCGCGCCATCCTCGAGGCGGCCGGCGTTCGCGACATCCTGTCGAAGATCTACGGGTCGACCAACCCGGTCAACGTCACCCGCGCGACCATCGAGGCACTCCGCGGCCTGCACTCGGCCGAGGAGCTTTCGGCGCGCCGCGGGGTCAAGCTCGTGAGCCATATCTCCGGCCAGCCGGCTCCGTCGTCGGAGGCGGCCGATGCCCGGTAAGCTGCGGGTCACCCAGACCAAGTCGACGATCAGCCACATCGCCCGCAACCGGGCGACCGTCAAGGCGCTCGGCCTGCACGGCATCGGGAGCACCAGCATCGTGTCGGACAACGACGCGACGCGTGGCATGGTCCGCCAGGTCCGCTTCCTCGTGACGGTCGAGGAGATCGACGCACGCCCCGACCAAGGGCGGCACGGGGCGCTCCGAGGACCGAGGCGACGCTCCTGCGAGCCATCGGGTCCGAGGATTCGAGGAGACAGCATGAAGTTGCACGATCTGCGGCCAGCCGAGGGTTCGCGCAAGGAGCGCACCCGGGTCGGTCGCGGCATCGCGGCCGGCAAGGGCAAGACGGCGGGCCGGGGCACCAAGGGCCAGAAGGCGCGCGCCGGCGGCTCGATCCCGCCATGGTTCGAGGGTGGTCAGACGCCCCTCCATATCCGGATCCCGAAGCTGCGCGGCTTCAAGAACCCATTCAAGGTCGAGTACGAAGTCGTGAACGTCGGCGCCATCGCGGCAGCGGTCGAGCGTGGCGCATTCGAGTCGGCGGATCGGGCAGCGTCCAGCGGCACGTCGAAGTCCGCTGGGCAGGTCACCGTCAACCAGGACCTCCTCCGTGCGGTCGGCCTGGTGCGCACCCTGAACAAGCCCCTCAAGATCCTCGGTGCTGGCGAGCTCGGTGCGCCGCTGTTCGTCGTGGCCGATGCGTTCACGGCGTCGGCACGCACGAAGATCGAGGCAGCGGGCGGGACCGTCTCCGTTCTCGAGGTCCCGACGAAGCCGACGAAGGCGATCGGACTCGACACGGAGACCGGACCGCGCGAGGCGCGCTCGAAGAAGGCGGCGACCGCCGCCGCCGCAGAGACCGAGGCCACCGCAGAGACCGAGGCCACCGCAGAGACCGAGGCCACCGCAGAGACCGAGGCCACCGCCGAGCCCGAGGCCGAGGTGCCGGCCGCGACCTCGTCCGCCGCCGACGAGGCGGCTCCGACCAAGCGCCGACGCGGCAAGGCCAAGACCGACGCGGCCGAGGCGACCGCCAGCGAAACCACGCCCGATTCGGAGACAGAAGCCGACACGACGCCCGACGACGCCACGGCGGCGTCAGGCGACGACGCCTAGGCGCCCGTGTTCGAATCCCTGCTCAACGCGTTCCGGGCGCCGGACATCCGGCGCCGGATCCTGATCGTCCTCGGCCTCCTGATCGTCTTCCGGTTCCTGGCCGCCGTGCCGGTGCCCGGCATCGACCGTCAGCAGCTCGCCGCGTTCCTTCAGGGCAACCCGCTGTTCGGGCTGCTGAACCTGTTCTCAGGTGGCGGCCTCTCGAACTTCTCGGTCGTGGCGTTGGGCATGAACCCGTACATCAACGCGTCGATCATCATGCAGTTGATGCAGGGCGTCGTCCCGTCGCTGCAGGCGCTCAGCCGCGAGGGTGAGTACGGGCGCAACAAGATCACCCAGTACACCCGCTACCTGTCGGTCCCGATGGCCTTGCTCCAGGCCTACGGGTTCCTTGCCCTGCTCAATAGCAACGGCGTCCTCACGAGCGGGTTCGACCTCGGCAACTTCGCGACGCTGACCCAGATCGCGACCCTGACCGCCGGAGCGGTCGTCCTGATGTGGATCGGCGAGCTGATCACCGAGCGCGGTATCGGCAACGGCATCAGCTTCATCATCTTCGCCGGGATCGTGAGCCAGGCTCCGTCCGCCATCGGGGCGTTCACCGTCAACCCCAACATCGCCGCCCTTGTCGCCTTCGCCGTAGTCGCCATCGCGGCGGTCGCGGTCATCATCTACATCCAGGAAGGCCAGCGCCGCATCCCGATCCAGTACGCCAGCCGCGTGCGCGGCCGGCGGATGTACCAGGGTGGTCAGACGTTCCTGCCGCTGCGGGTCAACCAGGCCGGTGTGATCCCGATCATCTTCGCGGTGAGCATCCTGCTGTTCCCCGTCCAGCTCGCGTCGTACTTCACGGCATCCGACATCCCGATCGTGCGCGACATCGCCAACGGGATCATCGCGTTGCTCAACCCGACCTCCATCCTGTACGTGGTCCTGTATTTCCTGCTGACCGTCGGCTTCACGTACTTCTACACGGCGTTCACGTTCAAGCCAGACGAGACGGCCGAACAGCTGCGCAAGAACGGCGGCTTCATCCCGGGTATCCGTCCGGGACGGCCGACGCAGGACTACCTGGCCCGCGTGGTGTCGCGCATCACGCTCGCAGGCGCGCTGTTCCTGGCCATCGTGGCGGTCTCGCCATCGATCATCGCGCTGATCTTCCCGGACCTCGGTGCGATCGGATTAGGCGGGACCAGTCTGCTCATCGTGGTGTCCGTCGTGGTCGAAACGATGAAGCAGATCGAGGCCCAACTGATGATGCGCAACTACGAAGGCTTCATCCGGTGACGGCGGCGATCGCCCCGGTCCGATGACCGTCCTCGTGCTGCTCGGGGCGCCGGGCGCCGGCAAGGGGACGCAAGCGGCACTGCTCGCCGAGCAGGTCGGGATCCCGCACGTGGCCACCGGCGACCTGTTCCGGGCCGCCGTCCGTGACGGCTCGCCGATCGGTCTCGAGGCGCGCCGGTTCATGGAGCGCGGACAGCTGGTCCCCGACGACATCACGATCCGCATGTTGCTCGGCCGACTCGACCAGCCCGACGCAGCCACCGGCGCCATCCTCGATGGCTTCCCGCGCAACGGGTCGCAGGCGAAGGCGCTCGACGACGCGCTCGCCGATCGCGACGAGAAGGTCGATCTCGCGATCAACATCCATGTGCCCGCGGACGAGGTCATCCGGCGCATGTCCGGCCGGTGGGTCTGCCGCGACCAGGGCCACGTCTATAACGAGACGACCAATCCGCCGCTCGAACCGGGTCGCTGCGATATCGACGGGTCGCCCCTGGTCCAGCGCGAGGACGACCGCCCGGAGACGGTGCGGGCTCGACTCGAAGTCCAGCTCGACAGCCTTCGAGAGGTCCTCGACCATTACGGGCGGACGGGCATCCTGCGCGACGTCGATGGCACGCGATCGATCGACGACGTCGCCACCGACGTCCTGGCCGTCGTCGAAGGCCGCGAACCGGGCGGCTGATCGTGGTCACCCGCAAGTCCCGGGCAGAGATCGACCGGATGCGCCTCGCCGGGCGGATCGTGGCCGAGGTCCTCGCACTCGTCGAGAGCGAGCTCAAGCCGGGCGTCACGACCGGTCACCTCGATCGCCTGGCCGAGGCCCACATCCGCGCGTCCGGCGCGATCCCGTCCTTCAAGGGCTATCCGGGCATCAACCCGCGCCGGCCGTTCCCCGCAAGCCTGTGCATCTCGCTGGATGACGAGATCGTCCACGGCATCCCAACCGAGCGCCCGATTCGCGACGGCCAGATCGTCTCTGTCGATGCGGGCGCCATCGTCGATGGCTGGCATGGCGATGGGGCCAGGACCTTCTTCGTCGGCGTCCCGCCGGCGCCGGTCCAACGACTCATCGACACGACGCGCGAGGCGATGATGGCCGGTATCGCCGCCGCGGTCCCGGGCAACCACATCGAGGACATCTCGGCCGCCGTCGAGGACGCTGCCCGGCCCCACGGCTTCGGGATCGTGCGGCAGTTCGTCGGGCACGGCATCGGCACCGAGATGCACGAGGAGCCGCAGGTCCCCAACTACCGGACGGGCCGCCGCGGCCGCAAGCTCGAACCGGGTCTGTGCCTGGCGATCGAGCCGATGTTCACGCTCGGTGACTTCCGGGCCCATGTCCTCGACGACGACTGGACCGTCTCGACGATCGACGGCTCCCTGGCCGCCCACTTCGAGCATTCCATCGCGATCACGGAGGCCGGGCCGGAGATCCTTACCACGACATGAGGATGCGGCAACGGAGAACACATTCCGGCGGAACACTCACCGAGGCCCGAGGCGGAGCTCCGCGACGCCATCGGCCCGAGGTCTCCAGAGATCCTGACCACCGCCTGAGCGCCTTGCTCGGATCGCTGACTTTTGATACGCTATGCGTTCGTGTGTCGGCCCGCCCGGGCCGGCACTCCGCGTGAGAAAGGGAAGCACCCCAGCCTGTGGCCAAGAAGGATGCGATCGAAGTGGAAGGGACGGTCATCGAGCCGCTCCCCAACACGATGTTCGCAGTGGAGCTCGAGAATGGCCACCGGGTGCTCGCCCACATCAGCGGCAAGCTTCGGATGAATTTCATCCGCATCCTGCCGGGTGACCGGGTCCGCGTCGAATTGTCGCCGTACGACCTCACCCGCGGCCGCATCACGTATCGACTCAAGTAAGACACGCACGCAACGAACACGATCGAGGAACCGTTGAAGGTCAGAGCTTCCGTCAAAGCGCGCTGCGACAACTGCAAGGTGATCCGTCGCCGTGGGACGGTGATGGTCATCTGCAGCAATCCCAAGCACAAGCAGCGGCAGGGGTAACCGATGGCACGGATCGCCGGTGTCGACATCCCGCGTGAGAAGCGGGTCGAGGTCGCCCTCACATACGTCTTCGGGATCGGCCTGCCTACCAGCACGAAGATCCTGACCCAGACCAACATCAATCCGGACACCCGGGTCCGCGACCTCACCGAGGAGCAGGTCAACCGCCTGCGCGAGTTGATCGATCGCCGCTACAAGGTCGAGGGTGATCTCCGCCGCGAGGTGGCCTTGAACATCAAGCGGTTGATCGAGATCGGCTCGTACCGCGGACTCCGCCACCGGCGCAACCTGCCGGTCCGCGGCCAGCGCACGAAGACCAACGCTCGCCAGCGACGCGGACCGAAGAAGACGGTCGGCATCCGGCGCAAGAAGTGATGAGGGACTGACCAGGCATGGCGGAACGCAAGAAGGCAGTCAAGCAGCGCCGGCGGGAGAAGAAGAACGTCCCGCAGGGGCACGTCCACATCCAGGCAACGTTCAACAACACCATCATCACGATCACCGACCTCAACGGCGCGGTCATCAGCTGGGGGTCAGCCGGTGTGGCCGGCTTCAAGGGATCGCGCAAGAGCACGCCGTACGCGGCCGCCCTGTCGGCCGATGGTGCCGCGAAGCGCGCCATGGAGCATGGCATGCGCCAGGTCGAGGTCTACGTCAAGGGCCCCGGCGCCGGTCGTGAACAGGCCATCCGCTCGCTCCAGGCCGCCGGCCTCGAGGTCAGCGCCATCACCGACGTCACCCCAATCCCGCACAACGGCTGCCGCCCGCCCAAGCGGCGCCGCGTCTAACCCGGAGATCCATGGCTCGATACACCGAATCCGTCTGCCGGATCTGCCGGCGCGAGGGCGCCAAGCTCTTCCTGAAGGGCTCGCGCTGCTATACGAAGAAATGCGCGTTCGAGCGGCGTCCGACGCCGCCCGGACAGCACGGCGTCCGCCGCCGCAAGGTCGGTGAGTATGGCCTGCAGCTGCGCGAGAAGCAGAAGGTCCGCAAGACCTACGGCCTACTCGAGCGCCAGTTCCGCAACTACTTCATCGCCGCGGAGAACCGTCCCGGCGTGACCGGTGAGAACCTGCTCCGGTCGCTCGAGACGCGCATGGACAACGTCGTCTATCGGGCAGGCTTCGCGCCATCTCGCGCGGCCGCCCGCCAGCTCGTCACCCACGGGCATTTCGCGGTGAACGGCGTCCCGACGAACATCCCGTCCTAC
The DNA here is from genome assembly GCA_963831715.1 of uncultured Chloroflexia bacterium. GTDB lineage: Bacteria > Chloroflexota > Limnocylindria > Limnocylindrales > CSP1-4 > SPCO01. The sequence continues at coordinate 158,609 of CAWHRB010000003.1, forward strand.
CAGCTGAAGCCCGGCGACAAGGTCGAGGTCCGCGAGATCCGGCGCGGCCGCGAACCGTTCAAGGTCGCCAAGGAGACGCTGCGCAATCACCAGGCCCCGGAGTGGCTGTCCGTCGACGCGGACAAGCTGGCCGGGTCCATCGTCACGCCGCCCACGCGCGACCAGATGCCGCTCGATCTCAACGAGCAGCTCGTGGTCGAGTACTACTCGAGGTAACTGGCCCCATATGATCGAACAACTCGAGAACCCGCAGATCGAGTCTGTCGAGGAAGTCGGCACCTACGCCAAGTACGAGGCCGGACCACTCCAGGCCGGTTATGGCGTCACGCTCGGCAATGCGCTCCGACGGGTCCTGCTGTCGTCGCTCGAAGGCGCAGCGGTCACGAGCATCCAGATCCGCGACGTCTACCAGGAGTTCTCGACGATCCCCGGCGTCAAGGAAGACGTCACCCAGATCGTCCTGAATGTCAAGAAGCTGCGCCTCAAGAGCTTTGCCGCCCACCCTGTCCAGCTCCGCCTCATCAAGAGCGGTGCCGGCGCGGTCACGGCAGCAGACATCGCCGAGTCGGCCGACGTCGAGATCATCAACCCCGACCTCGTTCTGATGACGATCGACACAGACGACGTGACGATCGAGATGGACCTGACGGTCGAGCGCGGCGTCGGCTATCTCGGCGCCGAGCGCGCCGAGGCGCTGCCGATCGGAGTGATCGCGGTCGACGCGATCTTCACGCCCGTCCGCAAGGTCAACTACTGGGTCGAGAGCATGCGCGTCGGTCAGATGACCAACTTCGACAAGCTCACGATCGAGATCGAGACCGACGGGACCATCAGCCCGGAGGAGGCGCTCAGCCGCTCGGCCGAGGTCCTCGTCAGCCAGTTCCGCCCGTTCGTCACGGTCGGCATGGCCGCGGTCCCCGCCGCGGCGGTGACCGGCGTCGCGGCGCTCCCGCCGAACATGCTCGACATGCCCATCGAGGAGCTCGACCTCCCGATGCGGGCCTACAACTCGCTCAAACGCAACAACATCGTCAAGGTCGGCCAGCTCCTGCAGCTCAAGGACGACGACCTGCTGCGCATGCGCAACTTCGGCAAGAAGTCGCTCGACGAGATGAAGGAGCGCCTCCGGATGCGCGGCTTCATCGTTCCGGACGCGGAGGGCGACGGCCTCGACGATCTCGACGGTGACGAGCCGTTCGGGGACGAGACCGAGGACTGACGTGGCGCATCGGATCGGTGGTCGCAAGCTCAGCCGCAAGCAGGGGCCGCGCCTCAGCCTGTTCAAGAACCTGACCGTGTCGGTCCTGCGCTACGAGCGGGTCAAGACCACCGAGGCGAAGGCCAAGGAGATCAGCGGTCGGGTGGAGAAGGTCATCACGCTGGCCAAGCGCGGCGACCTCACCGCCCGCCGGGCGGTCGTGGCCCAGTTCCCGAACGAACCGCTCGTCGTGAACAAGCTGTTCGACGAGATCGCACCCAAGTACGCCGACAGGACGTCGGGCTTCACCCGGATCGTCCGCATCGGTCAGCGGCGAGGTGACGCCGCCGAAATCGTCCAGATCGAACTAGTCTGATGTCCACTCTGTCGGCCCATGCGGGCGTTGCCGCTTCCGCGCCCTCGCTCACGCACATCGAGGTGCGCTCGCTCCGGTGCTCAGCGGCGCCTTCGCCTGGACGCGACTGAGCGGCCATCAGAGTCACGAATCAACAGCGCTCGAGAGAGCGCCCGACGCGCTATCGCGCGACGGTTGAATACGATGGAACGGACTTTGCTGGGTTCCAGGTCAATCCTGGGAAACGGACGGTCCAGGGGGTCCTGGAAGACGCGCTGGCGCGCCTCGGTGACGGGGTGGTCCGGCGGGTCGACGGGGCCGGACGCACGGACGCCGGCGTTCACGCCGCGGGACAGGTGATCGCCTTCTCGTACGTGGGCCGCCTCACGGTGACGGAGCTCGGTGCGGCCCTCGAGGCGATCCTGCCTCGGGACGTCGCGGTCCGGGATATCCGCCCGGCAGCCGACGGCTTCAACCCCCGCTACGCGGCGCGGTACCGGGAATACCGCTACACCGTCTGGAACGGGCCGCCAAGCCCGCTTCGCGAGCGCACCGCGCTCGGGCTGCGGGACCCACTCGATGCCGCCGCGATGGCGCGGGCCGCGTCGGTCTTCATCGGCCGGCACGACTTCCGGGCCTTCGGGGCGGGGGACCGATCCCCGGTCCGGACCGTTATGGCGGTCCGGGTCCGACGGTCGGGCCGGTACGTCATCGTGGACGTCCGGGCCGACTCGTTCCTCCGGGGACAGGTCAGACGGATGGTCAGCCTCCTGCTGGAGGTCGGTCTCGGGACGTCGGATAGCGAGGCGATCCGGGCGGCGCTGGCCGACCCAGGATCGGCGACGAAACCGCCGGTAGCGCCGGCGAAGGGATTGTGCCTCCGGCACGTGGCCATCGGGCGACGGACCGGCGACGAGATGAACGGAGAACGCGAGCAACGATGAACGCGAAGACCATAGCGGTCCGAGAGAGCGAGATCGAGCGACGCTGGTACGTCGTGGATGCGGCCGACCAGACGCTCGGCCGACTCGCGTCGCGCATCGCGCGGGTTCTCGTGGGCAAGCACAAGCCGACGTACCAGCCCAACCTCGACTCCGGCGATCACGTCATCGTGTTGAATGCGAAGAAGATCGCCGTCACCAGCGACAAGCTCGAAAGCAAGGTCTATATCCGCCACAGTGGCTATCCCGGGGGCCTTAAGGAGGAGACGCTCGGTCACCTCCTCGAGCGGCGCCCCGAGGAGGTCATCCGCCGCGCGGTCAAGGGCATGCTGCCGCATAACCGCCTCGGCGCCCAGCAGCTGCGCAAGCTGAAGGTCTACGCCGGTACCGACCATCCCCATCAGGCTCAGCAGCCTGAGCCGCTCGCCTGACGAGGAGCCAACCGACGATGTCCATCCCTGCGTTCTATTCCGGGACCGGCCGCCGCAAGACAGCGATCGCCCGCGTCCGCCTCCTGCCGGGTGAGGGCGAGATCGTCGTGAACGGTCGATCGCTCGACGAGCACTTCGGCAACGCCGTCAACGAGGCCGATGTCCGGATGCCGTTCCGCGTGACAGGCACCGAAGGCCGCTTCAACGCCATGATCAAGGTCGAGGGTGGTGGCGTGACCGGCCAGGCCGGTGCCATCCGCCACGGCATCGCCCGAGCCCTGCTCGAGGTCGATGAGGCTACCAACCGTGTCCCGCTGCGCCAGGCCGGCCTGCTCACGCGCGATCCGCGCATGAAGGAGCGCAAGAAGTACGGGCTCAAGCGAGCCCGCAAGGCGCCCCAGTACACCAAGCGCTAGCGCGACGCCTGCGCCGATCGCGGCGTTGCCGGCTGCGGCCGTTCGCTCACGGACATCTGAGTCCGCTCGCTCGCGTCCTCGCCGGCGCCTTGCGCTCGACACGCATTCGCCGCACTAGCCACTGACCGAACGTCCACGGCCGCGTCGGTCGCTGCGCGAGCTCTCTCACGGACGTCCACGTGCGCTCGATCGCTCGCTCGCGACCGCCTTGCCGTCAACGCCCGGATCAGCGGCCTGACTCGACCGGTCACGCATCGCCTGCGCGTTGTTCGGTCACCCGGTGACCGTTCCGACCGCCGAACGGCCCTCGAGGGGGCCGATCCGGGCCCTCGTTCGCCCGTTCGGTCACCCCATGACCGAACCGACCGCCGAGCGGCCGCTGCGTGCCCCGATCCGGGCCCTCGTTCGCCCGTTCGGTCACCCGGTGACCGAACCTGCGGTGCGACCGAACCTGGCGGTTCGACCGAACCTGGCGGTTCGACCGGGATTTGCGCTGATCGACCGTCCGCGGAGTAGCCCGAACGGTCGGTAGCGCCCGCAGGGATGTCCGCTAGAGTGGCCGGGTGACCGTCGGCGATCCTCCCACCACGCTCCTCGGCCGCGATCTCCTCAGCGCGGCGGATCTCAGCGCGGCGGAAGTCGGGCGCGTGTTCGAAACCGCCACCCGACTCAAGGACGAGTTCCGCGCCGACCGGCGGCATGCCGAGAAGCTGCTCGCGGGGCGAACCCTGGCGATGCTCTTCCAGAAGCCGAGCCTGCGCACGCGCGTCACCTTCGAGGCGGGCATGACCCAGCTCGGCGGCGCCGCGATCTACCTCCCGGAGGACGCCGTGATGGGCGCCCGCGAGGCGGTGCGTGACGTCGCCCGCAACCTCGAGCGGTTCGTCGATGCGATCGTGGCCCGGACCGGTCCCCACGAGGTCGTCCTGGAGCTCGCGGCGCAGTCGTCGGTCCCCGTCATCAACGGCCTGACGCTGCGCGAGCACCCCTGCCAGGCCCTTGCCGATGTCTTCACCATCCGCGAGCACCTCGGCCGGCTGGACGGGGCGGTCATCACGTTCGTCGGCGACGGCAACAACGTGTATCACTCGCTGGCCCTCGTCGCGGCAGCCTTCGGCATGGAGGTCCGGCTCGCGCACCCGACCGGGTACGGGCCGGATCCCCGGATCGTGGCGGCCGCCCAGGCCCGCGCCGACCGAGTCGGGCGGCCGACTCGTGTTCGGCCAGGAACCCGAGGACCTCGTCCGCGGCGCGGCCGTCGTCTATACCGACGCCTGGACATCGATGGGCCAGGAGGTCGAGACCGAGGCGCGGCGCGATGCGTTCGCGGCGTATCGGATCGACGACGCATTGATGGATGCGGCCGGTCCCGATGCCGTGGCGATGCACTGCCTGCCGGCCCATCGCGGCGAGGAGATCACGTCGTCGGTGATGGATGGGCCGCGCAGCCTGATCTTCGAACAGTCGGAGAATCGCCTCCACGTGCAGAAGGCACTCCTCGTCGAGCTGATCGGCGCATCGGCATGACCGACGCCTTGTACGAGCGCTACAAGGAGGCCTTGCGGCGCGGGCATGTCGCCAGCCAGCGCGGGCGCCACGACGAGGCCCTCGATGCCTATAGCGAGGCCGCGCGGGTCGCTCCCGACCGGGCCTTGCCATTCGTCGGCATCGGACAGGTCCTGACCGGACTCGGGAAGTCGACCGAGGCGCTCTCGGCATTCGACCTCGCGCTTGAGCGGGCGCCGTCCGATGAGACCGCCCTGCGCGGCCGGGCCGACACGCTGGTGACGATCGGTGACCGCATCCGTGCCGCCGCGGCATTCGACGCCGCTGCGGCGGTCGCCCTGTCGGCCGGTCGATCCGGGAACGCACTCGATCTCGCCGGCCGGGCACTGGACCTAGCGGAGGCGCGCAGTCGCCGCGCGACGCTCCGCTCGATGGTCGAGACGATCGAGGCAGACCCGTCGACGGCCGCGGCCATCCCTGACGCGCTCGATCGGGCGAACGCCCGGCTGGCCGGACCGATCGGACCTGAGGCGCCACCCCCGCCCCCGCCCTTCGACCCGGCAGCGGCCATGGCCGCCGTGGAGGATGCCGCCGCGCGCCGCGATGCGGGTGGCACTCGGGAGGCAGCGCTCGCGGCGGCCCGCGGCTATCGGGCCGGCGGTCAGGTCCACGCCGCGATCGATGTTTGCTACCAGGCGCTCGCGACGAGTCCGGCGGACACGGCGCTCCACCTGACCCTGGCCGACCTCTATCTCGACCGTGGTTGGCGGAGCGTCGCGGCGGACAAGCTCGTTCTGCTTTCGCACCTCGTCGACCTCTCGACGGATCGCGACGCACGAGACCGCCTGTGCGAGGTCGCCACGCGTGTTCCGGACGACGCGCGCCTGGAGACCATCTGCGCCTGACTCCGACGGCCGTGAGGCGGGCCGGAGGGGGGCGCGATGCTACACTGACGGACGATGTCGGATCTCTTCGGATCGATCCTCGAACAGGTTCGTCTGACGACCATCGTCGACATCGGGATCACCTCCCTCCTGATCTACTGGCTGTTCAGCCTCATCCGTGGGACGCGGGCGGTGCGTCTCGTGATCGGCGTGAGCGTCCTGATCGTGGTGTACGTGTTAGCGGTCGCCTTCGGGCTCGAGCTGCTGACCCGGATCCTGCAGGGCGGCGCTGTCGTCGGCCTGTTCGCGCTGGTCGTGATCTTCCAGCCCGAGATCCGGCGTGCCTTGGAGCGGATCGGACGGGTCGGGTCGTTCGGCTGGGTCCTGCCCGGTGCCGATTCACGTGCCGTCGACCATGTCGCGACCGAGGTCGCCCGGGCCGCGGCCGAGCTGTCGGCCGAGGGCCATGGCGCGCTCATCGTGATGGAGCGAGAGACCGGGCTCGAGGACACGGCCGAGACCGGCGTCATGATCCATGGCGACGTGTCGGCCGACCTCATCCGCACGATCTTCGCTCCGCGCACGGCGCTCCATGACGGCGCGGTGATCATCCGCGGTGAGGCGATCCTGGCGGCCGGCGTGCTGCTGCCCCTCGCCGAGACCACCGTCCAGGCCGAGCGCTTCGGGACACGCCACCGGGCCGCGCTCGGCATCGCCGAGCAGACCGACGCGATCGTGATCGTCGTCTCGGAGGAGAACGGCCAGATCAGCCTCGTCGAGCGAGCGCGTATCGTGCGCAACCTGAACGAGACGCAGCTCGCCCGAACCATCCGCCAGCTCATGGATCCGACCAACGGCCGCCGCCGGCGTGCTCTCAGCGCCTGGCGGTCCACGCCCGAGCCTGCGTCCACCTCGGCGGTACGAGCCCCGCGGTGACCCGAGCCCTCGGGGTCATCGTCCACAACTGGCCCCTGAAACTCGCGGCGATCGGACTCGCCTCGTTGCTGTACGGCGGCCTGGTGCTGTCCGAGAGCTCCGCCACGTTGACCGGGGTCGTGCGCGTCGACCCGCGCGAGCAGCCACCCGACACGTTCCTGCTCACCACGATCCGGCCGGTCACCGAGATCCGGTATTTCAGCCCGTCGAACGTCCGTCCCATCTCGTCGGACTTCGAGGCATGGGTCGATCTGAGCGACGTCGTGCCGGGCAGCGGGCGGCAGAGCGTCCCGGTCGAGCTGCGCTCGATCGACCCACGCGTGCGCGTCCTCGGGTTCGAGCCCCAGAACGTGACTGTCGAGCTCGACCGCGTGGGGACCAAGACCGTCCCGGTCGAGATCGATCACGGCGATGCACCGCCGAACATGACGTTGGGTGCCGCCACGTCGGATCCGTCAGAGGTCAGCGTCATCGGACCCGAGTCGGTGCTCGGTCGCGTGGTGGCTGCCCGCGCCAGCGTGATCATCCAGCCGGCCGGCCTCGACGTCGATGAGGATGTCGAGCTCCTCGCGGTCGACAACGTCGGCGATGTCGTGCCGCAGGTCCGTGTCGAACCCGCCACGGCGCACATCGACATCTCAGTGATCTCGCAGCTCCAGTCGAAGACCTTGCCGGTCAGTCCGCAGATCACGGGCTCGCCGGCGGCCGGGTACGAGGTGGTCTCGGCCGGCGTCGAGCCCCTGTTCGTCACCGTCGAGGGCGATGCGGACGACCTCGAGGCCCTCGCCAGCGTGGACACCCAGCCCATCCCGATCGCCGGCTACTCGGCGTCGCGGACGGTGCAGGTCGGACTGGCACTGCCGACCGGCGTCATCGCTGTCGATGCGCAGCAGGTCTCGGTGACGATCGACGTCCGGGCGGTCACCGGCACCCGGAACTTCGAGGTGGGTGTCCGGACCCTCGGCGTGAAGGCCGAGTACGAGTACGAGGTCGCCGTCGACCGCGTGCTGATCACGGTCGGCGGCAGCCCCGCCGATCTCGACCGGATCGTGGGCGCCACGCTCGCTGCGGACCTCGACGTCTCGTCGCTGGGTCCGGGCACGACGAACGTCACGGTCACGGCGGCATTGCCGGCGGGCGTCACGCTCGTCGCCGCCAGTCCGCCACAGGTCGCCGTGACGGTGACCGTGCGTCCCAGCCCGCCGCCGGGCTGACGGCATGGGACGGCTGTTCGGCACGGATGGCATCCGTGGCGTCGCCAACGTCGACCTGCGGCCATCGACGGCCTATGCGCTCGGCCGGGCGACCGCCAAGCGGCTCGCCGAACCAGGATCGGCCATCGTCGTCGGCCAGGACACGCGCCGGTCCGGCGACATGTTCGTCGCCGCCCTCGTGGCCGGTGCGACGAGTCTCGGGGTCGATGTGCATGTCGTCGGCGTCGTCCCGACACCGGCGCTTGCGTTCCTCGCACGGTCCGGCCCCTATCGCGCCGGGATCATGGTGTCGGCCTCGCACAACCCCGCCGACGACAACGGGCTCAAGGTGCTCGATGCCGACGGCCTCAAGCTCGATGACTCCATCGAGGACGAGCTCGAGGACCTGATCTGGCGAGAGGCTGAGCTTGGCGGGCCCGGCAATGCGGACCTCGGTCGCCGGATCGATGCCGGCGACACGCTCAGCTCGTACATGGATCACCGGCGCGGACTCGCGGGCTCGATCGATGCCAGCCGGCTGCACATCGTCCTCGACGGGGCGAACGGCTCGGGCGGCGCGGCCGGAACGACGATCCTGGAGACCACCGGCGCTCGCGTCGAGGCCATCCATGTCGAGCCGGATGGCGTCAACATCAACGTCGAGTCGGGGGCGACCTCGCCGGCCGTCCTGGCCCGGGAGGTGGTCGAGCGTGGCGCCGACGTGGGCTTCGCCCTCGACGGCGACGCCGACCGGCTGATCGCGGTCGATGGTGGCGGTCGGATCGTCGACGGTGACCAGGTGCTCGGCATCCTCGCGCTCGAGCGGCTCGACCGGGACGCGCTGCGGGGCGGCCTCGTCGTCTCGGTCCTGTCGAACGGCGGCCTCCAGAGCGCGGTCGAGTCCGCGGGTGGTGAGGTCGTGCGGACGCCGGTCGGTGACAAGTACATCCTCGAGGGGATGCAGGTCGCGGGGGCGACGCTCGGCGGCGAGAAGTCCGGGCACGTCATCGTGCTCGAGCACACGACCTCGGGCGATGGCATCGTGACCGCCCTCGAGGTCCTGCGCGTGATGACCAAACGCAACGCGTCGCTCGCGACACTGGCGGAGGCGATCCCGCTCCTCCCGCAGCAACAGCGGGCGGTGAAGGCTCGTCACAAGGATCAGTGGGAGACAGACCCGACGCTTCGGCGAGCGATCGCCGATGCCGCAGCCCGTCTTGGCGGCGGTGGACGCGTCCTCGTGCGACCCTCCGGCACCGAGCCCGCGCTGCGGGTGATGGTCGAGGGGCCGGACGAGGCCCTCGTCACGGAGCTGGCCGACTCGCTCGCGACCCTCGCAGGGGAGCGTCTAAACTAGCTTTGGTGCCAGACCTGAAGGCGTCACCACGTCCCGCGGCGGTCGTCCGGGGCACCGATCGGAGGACCTGAGGGGATGTGCGGCATCGTGGGCTATACGGGACCCCGGGAGGCCGGTCCCATCCTCATCGAGGGGCTGGCCCGGCTCGAGTACCGCGGGTACGACTCGGCGGGCATCGCCCTGGTCGACGACGGGGGCGACCTGTTCGTCGAGAAGAAGGCCGGCAAGCTGGCCAACCTGCGCGCGGCGATCGCCGATCGGACCCCACATGCCGCGATCGGCCTGGCCCACACCCGCTGGGCGACGCACGGTCGGCCGAACGACCTCAACGCCCATCCCCACCAGGACTGCACGGGCGAGATCACGGTCATCCACAACGGGATCATCGAGAACTTCCGCGAGCTGCGCGACGGTCTCGAGGCACGTGGTCATCGCCTGACCTCGGAGACCGACACCGAGGCCCTGGCCCACCTTATCGAAGAGTGCTACCAGGGCGACCTCGCCGATGCCGTCCGCGGCACGCTCCAACAGGTCCATGGCGCCTACGCGATCGCGGTCATGCATCGCGGTGAGGGAGATCGGCTGGTCGGCGCGCGTAAGGACGTTCCGCTCGTGGTCGGGCTGGCCGACGGGGAATCGTTCCTCGCGAGCGACGTCGCAGCGATCCTCGCCCACACGAACCAGGTCATGTTCCTCGAGGACGGCGACGTCGCCGACCTGCACCCGTCGGGCGTGACGATCACGAATGTCGACGGCATCCCCCAGGAGCGCGACGTCACGACCATCGACTGGTCGCCCGAGGCGGCGGAGAAGGGCGGCTACGAGCATTTCATGCTCAAGGAGATCCACGAGCAGCCCGAGTCGCTGCGCCAGGCCATCGCCGGGCGCGTGACGAGCGAGGACCACATCTGGCTCGAGGAGCTCGAGGGCTTCGATGAGACGCTCGCCCAGATCGACCGGGTCGAGCTGATCGCCTGCGGAACGGCCTACTACGCCGCGCTCGTCGGGGCCGCCGCGATCCAGGACTGGATCGGCATCCCGGCTCGTGCCACGGTCGGCTCGGAGTTCCGCTACAGCCCACCGCCCATCGACGAGCGCACGCTGGTCATCTCGGTCACGCAGTCTGGCGAGACCGCGGACACGATCGCCCCGACCCGACTCGCGCGCGAGCGCGGCGCCCCGATCATCGCGGTGACGAACACCGTCGGCAGTGCGATCACCCGCGAGGCCCACCGCGTGCTGTTCCTCCAGGCCGGGCCCGAGATCGCTGTCGCGGCATCCAAGACGTTCGTCGCCCAGGTGACGACCCTGGTGATCCTTGCGGCAGCCATCGCGAAGTCACGTGGCGCGCTCGGTCTGGAACAGGAGCAGGAGCTCGGCGCGGCACTCCACGCCCTGCCGGCCGGCGCGGCGCGGGCGCTCGAGAACGCGTCCGGCGTCCAGGACCTCGCGCGGCGCTACGTCAACTCGCGTGGCTTCATGTTCGTCGGCCGCGGTTACACCTATCCGACCGCGCTCGAGGGGGCCCTCAAGCTCAAGGAGGTGAGCTACGTCCACGCCGAGGGGTACGCCGCAGGCGAGATGAAGCACGGCCCGATCTCGCTGCTCGACGCCGAATGCCCGCTCGTCGCCGTGGCCACCCGCTCGTCGGTCTACGAGAAGCTCGTCTCGAACGTGATGGAAGGTCGGGCGCGCGATGCTCGCGTCATCGCCGTCGCGACCGAGGGCGACCCCCAGATCGAACGCTTCGCCGACGACATCTGCTGGGTGCCGGACACGCACGAGGCCCTCAGCGGCGTGCTGGCGATCATCCCGCTCCAACTGTTCGCCTACCACGTGGCGATCGCCCGTGGCACGGACGTGGACCAGCCGCGCAACCTGGCGAAGTCGGTCACGGTGGAGTAGACGATGCCCGGCGCAGCAGAAACACCTGCGCCCGGGGTCGACGCGGGCCTCACCGGCATCACCGAGCTCGGCATCGACATCATCAAGGTCGAGCGCATCCGCGCCTCGCTCGAGCGGTTCGGCTCGCGCTTCTCGAACCGGGTGCTGACACCCGCCGAGCAACGCTACGTGCGCGACCGGCCCGAGACCATGGCCGGACGCTGGGCGGCCAAGGAGGCGGTCTCCAAGGTGCTCGGGCTCGGCGTGCGCGGCATCGGCTGGCGCGACATCGAGATCGAGCGCTTGCCGACCGGCCAGCCCGCCGTCCGCCTGCACGGCCGCGCCCAGGTGCGCGCTGAGCAACTCGGCATGGGCCGGATCGCCGTGACGATCAGCCACGAATCCGACTACGCCGTGGCGATGGCGTTCGGGATCCGGACGACCGGCGGTCGCTACCTCTTCCCGCCGGACATCGAGGACCGGCTCGACGATCGCGAGCGCCGCATCCTGGCCCGGATCGAGCGGCTCCGCGACCTGGCCGAATCGAACGGCGCCGCCTCGCTCGCTTCGGACGCCCCGGCGGCCGGAGTGCCGGACGATGCCTGAGCGCCGCGCCGTCGGCTTCGGGCGTGGCAAGGACGCGGCACCAGCCGGCGCTGGCTCGGCCGACGAACGACCGTGGCCTGAGGGGGTGCCGAAGCTCGACGAGGACGCAGCGATCGCCTTGCTGCCGAAGCGTCCGGCCCGTGGCCACAAGGGCTCGTTCGGGAAGCTGCTGGCGATCTGCGGGTCGCTCGACTACGCGGGTGCGGCATTGCTGGTGTGTCGCGCCGCTGGTCGAGTCGGGGTCGGCCTCGTGACGCTCGCCGTGCCGGAGACCCTCCAGCCACTGTTCGCGGCGAAGGTCGTCGAGGCGACGACGATGGCGCTGCCGGAGGACGATGTCGAGGAGATCGACCCGGAACCGGCCCTCGCGCGCATCCTCGACCACGAGCACGACGCCCTGGTGGTGGGGTCCGGACTGCGGCCCGGTCTGGCGACCGCCGAGCTCGTCCGCCTGCTGATGGACCCCGCCGGCGAGGAGCGCCCGCCGGTCGTTTTGGACGCCGAGGCGCTGCGCTCCCTCGCGTCGATGGACGGCTGGTGGGAAGGCGAGCGGCGCGCAGCCGTCCTGACACCCCACGCCGGGGAGTTCAGCCGACTGCGAGCAGGGAGTGGGCTCGCCCCCGACGCCGATGGCGACCTGATCGACGACGACCGTGCTCGCGTCGATGCGGCCAAGGACGCTGCGGCGACCTGGCAGCAGGTCGTGGTGCTCAAGGGCGCGCGGACGGTCATCGCCGCGCCGGACGGCGACGTGGTCGTCGCACCCTTCGAGAACCCGGCACTCGCGAGCGGGGGCACAGGCGACGTGCTCGCCGGCGCCATCGGGTCCCTGCTGGCGCAGGGGCTGACACCGTTCGGAGCCGCCAAGCTCGGTGTGTACCTGCACGGATTGGCCGGGGACGGCGCCCGCGAGCGGTTCGGCGACGCCGGTGTCCTGGCCTCCGACCTGCCGGACGGTCTGGCCATCGCCCGGCGGCGGTTGACGACCATCGCCGAACGGCACTCGCCGGACAAGCGCCTCGGCTTCCGGGTCCGCGAACCGCCCGAACCCCCGCAGGATCAGGAAGCGGACGCCGCGCGGGCGTGAGCGCGGCGGCATCCTCGCCCATCCACCGATGACCGTGGTGGCCCGTCCGCCGATCGAGGCGCGCCTGGCGGAGGCCGGCCTGCCGCCGCTCCCGCGCATGGCGTGGCTGGAGCTCGACCTCGGCGCGCTGCGCGACAACCTCGCGACGCTCCGCACCCTCGCGGCGGGTGCGCCGGTACATCCGGTCGTGAAGGGTGACGCCTATGGTCACGGGGCGATCCCGATCGCCCGTGCGCTCGCGGAGGCCGGTGCCGACGGTCTCTGCGTGGCGACCCTCGACGAGGCGCTCGAGCTGCGCGAGGCCGGCATCGAGCCCCCGATCAGGGTCATGTACCCGATCCCGCCGGGCACGGTCGGGCAGGCGATCCGCAACCGCGTCACGGTCGCCGTCGGGGACGGATCGACCATCGACGCCCTGCTGGCGGCCGCAGCGCAGGTCGAGGACCGCGGAGCGGGCGATGGCGAACTCCTGGTCGAGATCGAGGTCGAGACCGGCATGGGCCGCGGCGGGACGCCGCCCTCGGATGTGACCGGGCTCGTCGAGCGGATCGAGGCCATGCCGGGCGCCCGTCTGGCCGGCCTCTGGACGCATCTCCAGGCGAGCGAAGACGAGACGAACACGGCAAACCAGCTGGAGCGCTTCGAGGCCGCGTCACGCGCGATCGCGGCCAGCGGTCGGGAGATGCCGCTGCGGCACGTGGCCGCGAGCGGCGGTCTGCTCACCGGGGTCGCCGGTTTCGACGGCGTCCGACCCGGCCTGTCGACGTACGGGATCGTGCCCGACGAGCTCGCCGATCGGCTCGCTGCGTGGTCCGGGCCGCGATGGCTTGCGCCCCGTCATGTCGCTGCACGCTCGGCCGGTGCGGGTCGCCGACCTGCCGGCCGGTCACGGCGTCAGCTACGGGCCGACCTTCACGACGACCCGTCCGAGCCGGATCGCGACCCTCCCGCTCGGCTACGGCGATGGCTACGCTCGCGCCCACGCCCATCAGGGGCAGGCGCTGGTCCGCGGACTCCGTGTCCCCGTCGTCGGGAACATCACGATGGACGCGATCATGGTCGATGTCACGGACGTTCCCGGTGCCCCGGTCGACCTCGCCGACGAGTTCGTCCTGCTCGGCGCGCAGGGCGATGAGCGCATCACCATCGAGCGATTGGCGCAGCAGCGCACCACCAACACCTGGGAGGTCGCGAGCTCGATGTCCGGGCGACTACCCCGGGTGTACCATGCCGCGACCGGAGCGGTGGTGGGTCTGCGGACGCTCACGCGGTGGAGAGGGTAGTGGCACGGATCGAGCTCTGGAACGGGGACATCTGCGACCTCGAGGTCGACGCACTCGTGAACCCAGCGAACGTCTCGCTGTGGATGTCCACGGGCGTCTCGGGGGCGATCAAGCGGGCCGGCGGCGATGCGATCGAGTTCGCCGCGGTGCGTCAGGCCCCGGTGCCCCTCGGCGACGCGATCGTCACGACCAGCGGCTCGCTCGCGGCCAAGGCTGTCATCCACGCGGTCTCGCTGGACCGCGAACGCCGAACGAGCGGTCCGGTCATCGAGTCGGCGGTACGCAGCGCGATGGCGCGTGCCCGCGAGATCGGGGCGACCAGCATCGCCTTTCCGGCGCTCGGGACCGGCGTCGGCGGGTTCCCGCTCGAGGAGTCGGCGCGGATCACCATCGAGACCGTCCGCGATGAGCTGCGACGCTCACCCGACATCGAGCACGTGACGTTCGCCCTCCGTGGTGGCGCCGCGTATCAGGCGTTCGAGACCGCCCTCGGCCGGATGGTTCCCGCGCAGGGCCACTCGCCGACCGCCCAGACGATCGTCGGCGGTGCCTGGTGACCTTCCAGATCGAACCGACCGAGGAAGCGCGCAACGAGCTTGTCGAGCAGGTGGCCCGCGAGATCCAGTTGCGCGGGCTAACGTCGTCGGCCGTCCATTTCCTCGAAGCCAGTCGCCCGTACCGTGCGCTCGGCGCCAATGCGATGCTCTTCTTCGACCCGGTGCTGCGTGGCGTGTTCGGCGGCGACCTCGCCTCGGCGACGGAGATCCTCGCTGACGACACCGGGATCGAGCTGCTCATCGCCCGACTCGAGGAGCTCGACGACGAGCTCGTCTGGGACGGCTGAGCCGACCCGACGGACCAGCCGGCTCCGGCGGCCGGTCGAGCCCACTCCGGGTAGCATCTGGCGGTGACGACCCAACCTCACGCCTTCCTGACGATCGACCACGGGTCGGCGACCGTCTCGGTCGCCCTGATCGGCCGGGCAGGCGGCGCGTGGCGGCTCATCGGCAACCTGGCCATCCCGACCGGCGCCGAGCTCGACCCCGCCATCGATCTGCTCATCGCCCGCACGATCGCGGCCGACCCGTACGTGGCCGCGGGCCTCGGCATCGTGGGCCTCGACCGGGACGCGCTGCCGATCCTCGAGGTGCGCAGCCGCCGTCCGCGGCGGCTGGCGGTGGTCGCGGGCTCCGAGCGGACCCTGACTGGTCTCCTGGCGACCGCCGGGCGCAGCGGCTGGCGGGCCACCGGCGGGAGCACGGAGACGATGGATCCACTGGCGATGACACGACTGCTCCTCGACCGGACGGTCGAGGCGATCGTCGTCGGCGCCGCTGAGCCGCCGCGCGCCGACGAACGCAGCGGCATCCGCGAGCTGGCGACGCTCGTCGCGGCCGCGGCGACCCGGCGACCCGATGTACCCGTAGTCCTGTCCGGATCGATGTCGGAGGCATTGGACGTCTTCGGGGACGTGAGTGCGCGGCCCGGCGAGATCGTGCTCGCGCCGGCCGCTCGGCGCACCACCGGGACCGTGGATGCCGACGCTCCCGATCCGCTCGCCGACCTGCTCCTCGAACTGGCATTGCCCGCCGACGATCCGCGGCGCGCCCTCGGCACCGGCACCCGGACCCTGGCCGAGCTGCTCGACCGCCGGGTCGAGGCGATCGTGCTCGGTCACGACGCCGCGGCTCGAGCTGTGGCCGTACCCGGCCAGGGCGGAGAGCCATCGACCGTGCGGCTGGCGGTCGTCCCGGATGCCGCCGTGGCCCCGGACGAGCCGGACGATGCCGTCGTCGACGGCGTGATCGCCTGGTCCACCGCTCCGACCGACCGCCACCGTCTGCGCGATCGCCTGCGAGAGCTGCGTATCGCCCCGTGGTCGGATCCGGCGGGGGATGGCGCGGCGCTTCGGATGGCGGCTGCTCGGGCAGCCCTGGTTCGGCTGGCGAGCGCCACCACACACTTCGACGATGGCCCGGTCCCTGACCTGATCGTCGCCGCCAGTGGGGTGTGGACCTCCGTCCCGGCGCCAGCGGTGGCGCTCGCCCACATCGATGTCCTGCGCCGGCCGGGCGCCAGCCAGTACGCGCTCGACCATGCGCGGCTCCTCGGCCCGTTGGGCGCGATCCCGGACCCCGGTGAGCGACGCGTGCTGCTGATGGATCTCGTGGACGACCTGCTGGCGCCGCTCGGGAGCGTCGTGACACCGGCCGGGCTGCGCGCCGGCAGGGCGGTCGGCAGCGTCGTCGTCCACGCCCCGGAGGGCACGCACGAGCTGGTGCTCATGCCGGGCGGCCTCGAGCTGGTCGACCTCCCGCCGGGCTCGACCGCGGTGGCCGAGTTCAAGTTCCGTGATCGCGTCCGGCTGGGCGGTCGTGGCCGACACTTCGCCATCGACGTGGCCGGCGGTCTCGGGGGGCTGATGGTCGACCTGCGCGACGTCCCGCTGCGCCTCCCCGATCGCGCCGACCGCCGGCGCGACCTGCTGGCGGCCTGGCAGTCGTCACTCTGGGCGGGCTCCGACGGATGACCGAGGTCAACGGGCACGTCCCGGACGGAGCGCCGGCTGCGCCGGCGCCGGGTGTGCCCACGGTTCTCGACCCGGCGCATGCCGAGGCGGCCCTCGACGAACCGCGGCCGGATCTGGGCGTGGTCCGGGTGCGGCGCCTCCTCGAAGGACCGGTCGAGGTCACGTTCCCGCTCGCCCCGGGCGACCGCGCCCTCGTGGCGGCCGGGGAGTCGGTCGTGCCCGGGGCGCCGATCATCGAGCGGATCCGCGACACACGGATCACCGACGTCGTGGTGCCGCCCTCGTCCGAGCCGGCGAGTGGTGCCCGGATCCCGGACGGGGAACTGCTGTTCGAGTGGCGCGGTCGCTGGCGTGTCGCGACCGGCGAGGTCACCGAGGCGTTGGACAGCCCGGTCGCCGGCATCGTCAAGGAGGTCCGACCGGGGAGTGGCGTCGTGGTCCGCGCCACCGGCCGCGGTCTGCGGGCGATCGTCACCCTTGGCGGTCCGACGCGGGGCAAGCTGCACGTGGCGTCCTGGGTGGAAGGCGAGCTGCGTAGCGGCTCGGTCGATGTCGGCCTCGCCGGGAGGATCCTCGTCGTCGGGTCGCGTATCGACGCCGAGACCCTCACGCGGGCACGGGCGATGGGCGTCCGCGGCATCATCGTTGCCGGCCTGGCGAGCAAGGAGCGACGCGACTTCCTCGCCTCGGAGAACCGCCAGAAGGCGGCCCTCCACCGACTGCCGCCGTTCGCCGTCCTGGTGCTCGAGGGTGCCGTCCGGCGACCGCTGGCAGGCCCGGTCATGGACATCCTCGAGGCGCTTGAGGGGCAGGACGTGGCCATCGTCGCCGACCCCCCGACGCTGCTCTTCGACCTGCCCGAGCTCGACATCCCGCCACCGCGACCCGACCACATCCGGATCCGGGCCGGTCAGCTCAGCGGGCGGGAAGGCACGTGGGCCGGGCTCGTCGGTCCGCGGCGGTTCACCGGTGGGGTCCACCTCGAAGCGGGCACCGTCCGCTTCGACGACGGGTCGATCGTCGCGGTCCCGCTCGGCGACCTCGAACGGTTCGCGTGATCGACGTGGTCACGTCCGGCGTCGACGAGCGTGTCGTCGTCAGCCCCGATCCTGACGCGACAACCCGCCTCGGCCAGGCACTCGGCCGGGTCGCGCAGGCGGGTGACCTCGTCTGCCTGTGGGGTGACCTCGGAGCCGGCAAGACCCACCTTGCCAAGGCGTTCGGGGCGGCGCTCGGCGTGACCGACATCATCGCCTCACCCAGCTTCGTCCTGATGGCCGAGTACGAGGGTCGGCTGCCGCTCTTCCACATCGATCCGTACCGGCTCGTCAGCGCCGAGGACGCCCTTGCCGGCGGCCTCATCGATGAGCGGCAGGCGGCCGGCGTGACCCTGGTCGAATGGCCGGAGCGGCTCGGCGACGCGCTGCCGGTCGACCGACTCGATGTCCGCATCGAGGGGACCGGCGACGAGCCACGGACGATCACCCTCACCGCCTGGGCGCCACGCTATCGGCGCTACGTCGAGGTGGCCTCGTGAGTGGCCACGACGGCCGCCGCCCCGCGATCCTTGCGATCGACACCGCGACGACCCGCGTGGTCATCGCCACGGGATCACCGGAGGGCATCGCCGACGGCATCTCGACGTGGGCGGCCGGCTACCGCCACGGCGAGACGCTGCTCCCGTCGATCGGCCGGTTCCTCGGCGAGCAGAACATCCGCCGCTCGCGATTGACCGGGATCGTCGTCGGCACGGGGCCGGGTGCGTTCACCGGCCTGCGCGTCGGCCTCGCGACGGCGAAGGGGATGGCCCACGGCCTCCGGATCCCGCTCGTCGGGGTGTCGACCGGCGAGGCGTTGCTCGCAGCGACCGGCCTCGCACGACCCGTGCTGCTGCTGCCGGCCGGCCCGTCGGACCGCATCCTCGTCAGGCCCGGCACGCCGCCCGAGCCGCTGCCGGCCGGCCAGGAGGCCGAGATCGAAGATGGCGAGACGCTCGTCGCCCTTGACCTGGACGGACGTGCCCCGACCGATGCGCTCGGGCGCGGCGAGGCGGCCCATGCCAGGCTCGGCCAGGAGCTCATCCGTCTGGGCGCGGATCGGCTGCGGGTGGCGGGGTCGTCCGAGCTCGAGACGCTCGTCCCCGACTACGTCACGTTGCCGCGCGGTGTCCGCACCGCCGACGGAACCGTCTTATGGTCGCGCGACCACCGGTGAGGATCGTCATCGAGCCGATGGGGCTCGATGACCTCCCGGCAGTCCAGGCGATCGAGCAGGCCAGCTTCACCGCGCCGTGGCCGCCTCACGCGTACCGCAGCGAGCTCGAATCGAACCGCCTCGCCCACTATCTCGTCGCGCGCGCCGGTGACGCCGTCACCGCGTACGGCGGGATGTGGCTGATGGTCGATGAGGCGCACATCACGACCTTCGCCGTGCATCCGGCGTGGCGTCGCCAGCGGATCGGAGAACGGCTGCTTCTCGCGTTCCTCGATATCGCCGCCGAGCTCGATGCCAACGAGGCGACGCTCGAGGTCCGACTGTCGAACCTCGCCGCACGTGCCCTGTACGAGAAGTACGGCTTCCGACCGGTCGGTCTCCGCCCGCGCTACTACAGCGACGACCACGAGGACGCTCTCGTCATGACCACGCTGCCGCTCGGCGAGCCACAGATGCGCGAGCGGATCGAGCGGCTCCGCGGCGAGCTCGATGCATCGCCCGCACCGACGGCACCCGACGAGGGTTCGTCGTGAGCGGCCCGCTCTTGCTGTCCATCGAGTCGTCCTGCGACGAGACCGGGATCGCCGTCATCGACGGTGGGCGGCGGATCCTCAGCAACGTGGTGGCGTCGCAGGTCGCGCTCCACGCGCCGACCGGCGGGATCGTCCCCGAGCTCGCGGCCCGGGCGCACCTGCGCTGGATCGTGCCGACGCTCGACGAGGCGTGGGCCGGCGCAGGTGTCGAGTGGCGCGACATCGACGCGATCGCCGTGACCTACGGGCCGGGGCTCGCCGGGTCGCTCCTGGTCGGCATCAACTTCGCGAAGGCGCTGTCGTGGGTCCACGACACCCCGCTGATCAGCGTGAACCACCTCGAGGGCCATGTCTATGCAGCGTGGCTGCTCGATCCGGACGAGGACGGGGCGACCAAGGTCGAGCCGATCTTCCCGCTCGTCGCCCTGGTCGTGTCGGGTGGTCACACGTTCCTCGCCGAGATGACCGACCACCTCACGTACCGGCTGCTCGGCACGACCGTCGACGACGCCGCCGGCGAGGCGTTCGACAAGGTCGGACGACTGCTCGGCCTCGGCTATCCGGGCGGACCGGCCATCCAGAAGGCTGCGGAGCGGGCGACGGGCCGCGACGTGCGCTTCCCGCGGGCCTGGATGGGCGATTCGTACGACCTCAGCTTCTCGGGGCTGAAGACCGCCGCACGGAAGATCGTCAACGACGCCCGGGCCGCGCAGGGCATCGCGCCCGACGATGCCGACACACCGCTGAGTGACGCCACGACCGCGGAGCTGGCGTGGGGCTTCCAGGACTCGGTCGTCGACGTGCTCGCGACGAAGGCGGCCCGTGCCGCGCGCGAGATCGGCGCCCGCTCGATCGTGCTCGGCGGGGGTGTCGCCGCAAACAGCTGTCTCCGCGAGCGATTGGCTGGCGAGGCCGACGGCCTCGGCATCCCGCTGATCGTCCCGCGGCCCGGTCTGTGCACCGACAACGGGGCGATGATCGGCGCAGCCGGCGCGCGGCGTTTCGAGGCCGGCGAACGAGCGAGGCTCGATCTCGATGCCCGGCCCTCGCTGCCGCTCGCAAGGCGCTGAATGCGATCGTGAGCGCCTCCACCACGATCGATCCGGCCCAGGTCCGAGCGACGTTGCGGGCCGCCGGGCTGCGCGCCCGCCACGCCCTCTCGCAGAACTTCCTCGCCGACGCCGACGTGCTGTCGGGCATCCTCGAGGAGGCCGCGCCGGAACCGGGGGGCGGCGTGCTCGAGATCGGTCCCGGCCTGGGCCTCCTGACGGGGGGCCTGCTCGAGTCGGGCGCCGCCGTGACGGCCGTGGAGCTGGATGCCGGCCTGGCCGGCTTCCTGCGGGACCGGTTCGCGGGACCCATCGACGACGGCCAACTTCGGCTCGTCGTAGGCGATGCGCTCGATCAGGACCTCGTCCGGCTGGTTGCGCCGCCGTACGACGTGGTGGCGAACCTGCCGTACCACATCACCTCGCCGATCCTCCACGCGCTCCTCGGCCAGGCGCCGCGGCCCCGTCGCCTCGTGGTCATGGTCCAGCGGGAGGTCGCTGAACGGATCGCGGCACCGCCCGGCAAGATGAGCTACCTGTCCGTCTTCGTGCAGTACCACGCCCGGGTGCACGTGGCCTTCCGCGTCCCACCCGAGGCTTTCGAGCCGGCGCCGGCCGTGGAGTCGGCGGTCATCGTGGTCGAGCCCTACGACACGGACGACCGCCTCGGTCCGGACGAAGAGGACGAGCTGTGGCGGCTGGTCCAGGCGGCCTTCCGCGAGCGACGCAAGATGATCCACAACGTGCTGAGCCGCCAGCTGCCGGTCGACGCCGCGCGTGTCGACGCAGCGTTGGCTGCCACCGGCATCGCGCCCGACCGACGGCCCCAGACGCTGGCGGTCGGCGAGTGGCTCGCGCTCCGCGAGATCCTGGCGCCGATCGGTCACGATCGACGCGGGCAGCCGGCCCCATGACCGACGCCCCATGACCGACGCCGCGCATCGCATGCCGGTCGTCCGGCTCGCACCGGCCAAGCTGAACCTGACCCTGGCCGTGGTCGGGCGGCGTGACGACGGCTTCCACGACCTCCATTCGGTGTTCGTGCCGCTGGGTCTGCACGACCGGCTCAGCCTGGCCCCGGCTGGTGGCGCTGGAGGCGACACCCTGCACGTCACGGGCGGCGACGCGGGGCCGACCGACGAGAACCTCGTGCTCCGCGCGATCAGTGCGGCGCGCGACGCGGTCGGTCGGGGACCCGGACGACCGGCGAGCCCATCGCTCGCGACGCGGCTCGAGAAGCGGATCCCGGTCGCCGCCGGTCTCGGCGGCGGCTCGTCCGATGCCGCCGCCGCGTTCGACGCCGCACTCGAAGCGTGGGGCGCCCGCGAGGTCGTCGATGCCGACCGATGGCGGAACGCGGCGGCCGCGGTCGGCTCCGACGTGCCGTTCTTCCTGGTCGGCGGTCCGGCGCTCGTCGAGGGCCGGGGCGAGCGGGTGACGCCGCTCGCCGGCGTCCATGGCCATCCGGGCATCCTGCTGGTGACGCCGCGCGTGGCGGTTCGCACACCCGACGTGTTCGCCGTCTTCGACGGAGGGCGCGATGGCGGCGGCGGCGATCGCGCCATCCGGATGACCTCCGAACACCTCGCCCAGGAGCTGGGCAACGGCCTGTCAGCGACCGACCTCGTGGCCCGAGCGGGCGTGCTGGCGTCGGCGAACGATCTTCTTCCCGCCGCGGCCCTCGTGGCGCCAGGGCTGGTCGGGGTCAGGCGTGCACTGACGCGACTGCTCGGCCACCCGATCGGTCTGTCCGGCTCTGGGCCGACGCTGTGGACGCTCTATCCTTCACTGGGCGATGCCGAGGCCGCCGTACAAACCGTCGAGGCGGCCGTGGCCGAGGGCACGGTACCCACGATCGGTGACGGCCCGCCGTCGGTCATCGCGACCACCATCCGCACCGGGCGAGAGGGAGAGACCACATGACGCGCGAGGCGATCTCGACCACGAGCGCACCCGCGGCCGCCGGTGCGTACAGCCAGGCGATCGTGGCCGGCGACCTGGTCTTCTGCGCCGGACAGATCCCGCTCGACCCTGCGACCGGCGAGATGTTGGCCGGCACCATCGAGGAGCAGACCCAACGGGTCCTGCGCAACCTCGGCGCCGTGCTGGATGCGGCGGGCGTCGGTTTCGCGGACGTGGCGAAGACCACGGTGTTCCTCGCCGACATGGGCGATTTCCCGGCGATGAACGGGGTGTACGCAAGCTTCTTCCCCGATCCGCCACCGGCGCGCTCCACGATCGAGGTCGGCGCCCTGCCCCGCGGCGCCCGCGTCGAGATCGAGGCCATCGCACGCCGTCCGTGATCGTCCGACCCGTCAGACCCGCTCGCTTGACGCTCACACAGGGCGCCCATACCATCCGGCCGACCACGTCATGACACCACCCTTCCGCCCGTCGGGCTATGGATGCAGCGTCGGCGACGGCCGCCCCGCGCACGCCCGGCGCCGCGCATGAACCCCCCAAGTCCCGATCCTGCGGCCTCGACCGTGACCACACAGACAGGGCGTACGACCGCCGTCGTGCTGGCCGCCGGTCTCGGCACGCGCATGCGCTCCGCCACACCCAAGGTGCTGCACCCGCTGTGCGGCCGGCCGATGCTCGCCTATGTGCTCGACGCGTGGGATGAGGTCGCCCTGGACGGGGATCCCGGCAGCCGGCCGGTCGTGGTCTACTCGCCCGCCGTCGAGGCGATCCGGCCTCCCTTCGACGAGCGGGCCGACTTCGCGTTACAGGACGAGCCACGCGGGACGGGTGACGCCGTACGGGCCGCGCTGGTCGCCGTGCCCGATGACGCGGACGAGGTGCTCGTCCTGTCGGGCGACGTGCCGCTGGTCAGCGGTGACGACCTCCGCGCGGTGCTCGGGGCGCGGCGCGAGGACGACGCGGCCATCGCGCTCGTCACGGTCTTCGCCGCTGAACCGGGACGGCTCGGACGCGTCGTCCGGGGCGAGTTCGGCACGGTGGAGGCGATCGTCGAGGCCAAGGACGCCACCGAGGAGGAGCTCGCCAACAACGAGGTGAACGCCGGTCTGTACGCCTTCGATGCCGCCTGGTTGCGGCGGCGGATCGGGTCGCTCAAGCCGTCGGGTACGACCGGGGAGCTGTACCTGACCGAGCTCGTCCAGCTGGCCCGCGAGGACGGCCGCCTCGTGATCGCCGTCGCGTTCGAGGACGACGGTCGGTTCGACGGCATCAACGATCGCTCGCAGCTCGCGGCAGCGGAGTGGAACCTGCGCGTCCGCCGCAACGAGGAGCACATGCGCGCCGGAGTCACCATGCGCGACCCCTCGACCGTGTACCTCGATTGGGATGTGTCGCTCGCACCGGATATCACGCTCGAGCCGAACGTGATCCTGCGCGGCGCGACGTCGATCGGGGAGGGCAGCGTCATCGGACCGGGCAGCCAGATCAGCGATTCGACGATCGGGCGCAACACCCGTGTCTGGGCGTCGGTCGTCGAATCGTCGACGGTCGAGGACGAGGCAACGATCGGGCCGTACAGCCACCTGCGGCCGGGCAGCATCGTCGGCCGCGGCGCCGAGGTCGGCAACTACGCGGAGCTCAAGAACACCCGCCTCGGGCCGGGTTCGAAGCAGCACCACATGAGTTACTTGGGCGATGCCGAGACCGGCGAGGGCGTCAACATCGGCGCCGGGACCGTCACCGCCAACTACGACGGCAGCCACAAGCACAAGACGACCATCGGCGACGGCGCGTTCATCGGGGTCGACACCATGATCGTCGCCCCGCGCGACATCGGCGCGGGCGCCAGGACCGGCGCCGGCGCGGTCGTGACCAAGGACGTGCCGCCGGGCAAGCTCGCCGTTGGCGTGCCCGCGCGCATCCGCGAGCCTCGACCGAAACCGTCGTCGGACACGAAGGACCAGGAAGGACCGTCCGCCGAGCCGCCGGAAACCGCATCCGGTGACGGCGCCTCGTGAGCGAACCGCTCGTCGAGATCCTCCTGATCGCCGTCCTGATCCTGCTCAACGGGATCTTCTCCGCGACGGAGATCGCCCTCGTCACGCTCCGGCGGAGCCGGATCCAGCAGCTGATCGACGAGGGCAACCGGGCGGCCATCCGCGTCCAGCGCCTCAAGGCGAACCCGGGCCGGTTCCTCGCCGTCATCCAGGTTGGCATCAACTTCCTCGGCTTCCTCGCCTCGGCGTTCGCCGCTGTGAGCCTCGTCGACGGTGCCGCCGACTTCTTCCGCCAGTTCGGGCTGCTCGCAAATGCAGCCGAGGGGATCGCCCTCATCTCCGTCACCATCGTGCTCACGCTGTTCACGATCGTGTTCGGTGAGCTCGTGCCCAAACAGATCGGCCTCGCGCATGCCGAACGCGTGGCGTTCTCGACGGCGCGCCTGATGGAGTTCCTCGGCACGATCTTCGGGCCGTTGGTCGACGGGCTGACCCTGGTCACGCGCTCCATCAGCCGGCTGTTCCGCTCCGATGTCCCGGCGGACGAACGCATCAGCTCCGAGGAATTGCGCCTGATCATCGAGCAGGGTGGTGAGCAGGGCATCCTCGAGGCCGAGGAGGAGCAGATGATCCACGCGGTCATCGAGCTCGGCGAGCAGCGCGTGCACGAAGTGATGCTCCCGCGCATCGCGATGGTCACGCTGGCCGCCGATGCAACGATCGGCGAGGCGATCGACCTCATCGTCGCCGAGGGCCACAGCCGGATCCCGGTGTTCGAAGGCTCGATCGACGAGATCATCGGCATCGTCTACGCCAAGGACCTCTTGCCGTTCCTCAAGGCGAACGCGCCCGAGCCGCCACCGTTGCGCTCGCTGCTGCGGGCGCCGGTGTTCGTCCCGGAATCGATGACGGTCGACGACCTGCTCCACGAGCTCCAGCGGCGCAAGGTCCACCTCGCGATCGTGCTCGACGAATACGGCGGCACCGCCGGCCTCGTGACGATCGAGGACCTGATCGAGGAGATCGTCGGCGAGATCCAGGACGAGTACGACGAAGAGGAGCCGATGGTCGAGCGGTTGTCAGAGGACGAGGCGCGCGTCGATGGGCGCGCCTCGATCGACGACCTCGTCGAGCTGTTCGAGACCCAGGTGCCTATCGAGGACGAGGACGAGTACGACACGGTGGGCGGACTGATCTACCACCGCATCGGTGGCGTGCCCCGGCCCGGTGACCAGATCTCGCTCGACGGGCTGATCCTGACCGTGGAGAAGACCGACGGTCGGCGCGTGTCGAAGGTGCTGGTCGTCCGCACCCGCGAGACGACCGGACCGGGCGACGACGAAGCCGACCGCTAGCTGCGGCGCACGGCGCCGCCGCGAGCCTAGGCCGAGATCACCCCGACGATGATCTCCTCGAGCCGAGCCCGCGCGGCCGGCTGCACGACACCCGCGGCATCGAGCTCGGCGAGGGCCTGATCGCGATACCGCCTCGCGGCATCACGCGTGTAGTCGCGCGCTCCGATGCGCTCCAGGATCCGCACGATCTCCGACGACTGCTCGGGCGACGGCTGGCGCAGCGCGTACAGCTCGACCAGACGCTCGCGATCCTCCGGCCCGGCGTGCTCGACCGCGTAGATCACCGGCAGCGTCTTCTTCCTGTGAGCGACGTCGGACGCCTCCTTGCCCGTCGTCTGCTCCGCGCCCCAGATGCCCAGCAGGTCGTCGTTGAGCTGGAAGGCGATGCCCAGCGCCCAGCCGAACGCGCGGTACCGTGCGATGATCGTCTCGTCGTCGGTCGCCAGCAGGGCGCCCGCCTCGATCGAGGCGGCGATCAGCGCCGCGGTCTTGCGGCCGATCATGTCGAAGTAGGCATCGACCGACATGACCTCGTCCGACTCGCTCGTCGCGATGTCGATGTACTGCCCCTCGCACAGGGCGAGGCAGGTCTCGTCGTAGAGCCGCATCAGCCGCAGGATCTTGGCGTCCGAGAAGCCGAGATCGCTCAGTCGATGGAGGGCGATACGCGACAGGCTGAACAGCGTGTCGCCGGTGTTGATCGCCTGCGGGATGCCGTGGACCGTCCACAACGTCGGCCGATGCCGTCGTTCGCGGTCGCCGTCCTCGATGTCGTCGTGGACCAGGCTGAAGTTGTGCCCGAGCTCGACCGCGGCGGCGCCGGGCAGGGCGCGTCGGTGATCGCCGGCGATCGATGCGTACGCGAGCAGACCGAGCAGCGGCCGGACCCGCTTGCCGCCGTTGGCGCCCTTGCCGTCGAGCGCGAGGTGGTAGCGGACCATCTCGTACAGCCCGTGGGTCGAGGGATCGCGGTCCTGGACGAGTCGGACGATCTCGCCTTCGGTGTCGGCGATGAGCTCCGCGAGGTCGAGATCCTGCGAGGCGGTGGTCACGCGGCCAGTGTACACCGAAACATGTCCGCTGTGAGTAGCCTGTTGATTGGACACGAAGGAGCGCCGGTGCGGGGGACGCGACCGCACCAGCGCCTGATACGGGTACGGAGGCCGACGCGATCCGGATGAGTGGTTCGGGCGATCCGATGGTACCGTCCGATCCGAGATGCCCGTCCCCCGTCGCTACACGACCGACGCCATCGTGCTGTCGCGGTTCGATCTCGGCGAGGCGGACCGGGTCCTGACCCTGATCACGCCGGCTGGCGGCAAGCTCAAGGCGATCGCCAAGGGCATCCGCAGGCCCACGTCGCGCATCGGCGGCAGTCTCGAGCCGTTCGCGGAGCTCACCGTGGCGCTCGCGCGTGGCCGCACGTTCGACGTGGTGACGCAAGTGAGTGTCGGGCACGCCTGGCTCAACCTGCGCGACGACCTCGAAAGCGCCGCGACCGCGTGGTACCTGGCCGAGCTCGCGGATCGGAGCCTCGAGGAGCGCCACGCCGCCGAACCGCTGTACGCGCTCCTGCGGCGGGCGTACGAACTGCTCGACGCAGGGATGGCGCCCGGCCGGGTGGCGCGCTGGTTCGAGATGCACCTGCTCGATGAGCTCGGAGTGCGACCCGAGGTCGACCGTTGCGTGGAGTGCGACCGCGTTCTCGAGTCCGACGCGCGCTTCCGGTGGGTCCCGCCACTGGGCGGCGTGGTCTGCGACCGCTGTCCGGGGCCGCCGCACGACCGGACCGGTCTGAGCCTCGACGCGCTCAAGGTCCTCAAGGCCTACCAGCGCCTCGACATCGAGGCGCTTGCCGGTCTGCGCCTGTCGGCGCAGGTGGAGGGCGAGGTGGAGGCTGCGCTACGCGATTTCGTGCGGCACGTGCTCGAGCGCGAGGCGCGCTCGCTGGCCTTTCTCGACGAGGTTCGGACGCACCCCTAGAGCCCGGTTCACCTGGCGCTGACAGGACCTTCGGGCCAGGACCCCCGGTGCACGGGGGCAACGCCAACGCCCGTTCAGGTGAGGCGCTGTGATGGGGTTCGCGCCGGAAAGGGAGGGTGCGGACCCGTCTCGAAGAGGTACCGATTCGGTGTCGGATGACCGATTCGTACTAGACCGAAAGGCTCGGCGCTGCCATGATGCGGTACGTCTTCATCCGAGTCAGGTGCGGGGGATCCCGGATCGACTCAACCAACAACCGGGCCCAACCGGGCTACAGGAGGTCCTCATGCGGGGGTTCTCGGGGCGACGACGAGGCGTATCGATGCGATCAATCAGTGTGATCGGCGCCGGTGTCGTTCTTCTCACGGCGCTGTTCGCGTCGACAACGATGGCGGCGTCGCCGAACTCTGGTACGGCCGTCGTCGACGGCGCGACGGGCGATTGGTCGCTCGGGGCTGACTTCTTCGCCGACATGACCGATGCCGGCAAGGCCGACGCTGATGTTCGTGCCAAGCTCTATCTCAAGTACGACTGTGAAGAGGGTGTCCTCTACGCGCTCGTTCTCGTCCAGAACGGCGAGAAGGGCCGTCAGGAGCGGACCGACGAGGCATACGTGGCCATCGACGGCTCCAAGGAGATCGATTCGTTCAACGGCGAGTTCGCGTGGGTCAACGGCGACGGCGTCCTTGCCGATGGCTTCGAGGGTTCGGCCGAGCTCGAGCCCGGCAGCTATTCGCTCCGCGCGCACATCCTGGTCGCCGACGACAGCGCCGACGGCTACACGCCGATGGACGTCATCGGCCGAACCGTCCCACTCGATATCGAGTGCAACGACGAGGAGCCGACCGACGAGGAGCCGACCGACGAGGAGCCGACCGATCCGACCGATCCGGGCAACCCGCCTGGTGGTGGCGTCGGCCCGACGACCGGCACGCGCCCGACCAGGACGCTCCCGCCGACCGATACGATCGAGACCATTACTGCACCGTCGTCCGGTGTCGGCATCGTCCTCGCCGTCCTCGGCGTGGGCTCGTTGGCCACGCTCGTCCTGACCTTCGGTCGCCGCCGCCAGCCGGTCGGCATCGAGGTCGAGGAGACCATCAAGCACTGATGACGTAGCGGTGGCGCGCCGCCTGACCCGCGCTACCACGATCGCGGCCGGGGTCCTCGGGACCTCGGCCGCTTTCGTTATGGGCGGCATCGCGCTCGGCGGCGCGGCCTCGCAGGTCGCCGAGCGCCGCCTGAACCGGGTCCATCGGCAAGGGCCGTACCGGGCGTCGGCACGAGCCGTCGAGCTGCATCGATCGCTGACGGTCGTCGACCTCCACGCCGATACGCTGCTGTGGGCTCGCGATCTCGGGCGACGTGCCGGGTACGGGCATCTCGACGTCCCGCGGCTGATCGAGGGTGGAGTGGCCCTTGTCGCCCTGTCAGCCTCCACCCAGGTCCCGCGGCGAGCCAACCTCGACCGCAACGACGACGGTTCCGACCTCGTCACGCTCCTCGCCGTTGGTCAGCGCTGGCCACGCGCAACCTGGACCAGCCGTCTGGCGCGGGCCCTCCACCTGGCCCTCCGGCTGCGCGCGATGGCTGCCGATTTAGCCGGCCGGCTCAGCCTGATCGAGACCCGTCGCGACCTCGAGGGCTATCTCGCCCGACGCGCGGTCGATCCCGCGACGACGGCGGCGTTCCTCGCGATCGAGGGTGCCCAGGCCCTCGACGACGACCTCGACAACCTCGACGTGCTGGCACTCGCGGGCTACCGGATGCTGTCGCCGGCGCATTTCTTCGACACCGCCTACGGCGGCTCCGCCCACGGCGTCGTCAAGGGCGGGCTCACGGCGGCCGGTCGCGACCTGCTCTCGCGCATGGAGTCGAGCGGGATGGTCATGGATGTCGCCCATGCGTCGTCCGCGACGATCGACGACGTCCTGTCGCTCGCCGTTCGTCCCGTCGTTGCCTCGCACACGGGCGTCCGGGCCGCGGTTCCGGGCAACCGCAACCTGCCCGACGACCAGGTCCGTGGCATCGCCGCGACCGGTGGTCTCGTCGGCATCGGCTTCTGGCCGGTCGCCTGCGGCGGCGACGACGCGGCCGCGATCGCGCGCTCTGTCGTCGCCGCGATCGGGCTCGTAGGCGTGGAGCACGTCGGCCTCGGCTCCGACTTCGACGGCGCCGTCGTGACGCCCTTCGACGCGTCCGGGATGCCGCTCCTGACAGAGGCCCTGCTCGCGGAAGGGCTGTCGGACCCGGACATCGCCGCGGTGATGGGCGGCAACGCCGTTCGCTTGCTGGCGGCCTCGTTGCCCGGCTGATAGCATCGGCGCCCAGCCATCCCGCGCGGCCATGCCACGGTCGCGTATCAGCGGAGAACCCCTCGTGACCAGCCCATCCGTCGCAGTGGACGACGTCGCGCCGGCCGTCCGCGACCTCGACACTATCGTGTCGCTCTCCAAGCGACGCGGTTTCATCTATCCCTCGTCGGAGATCTACGGCGGGATCAACGCCGTATGGGACTACGGGCCGCTCGGCGTCGAGCTCAAGAACAACGTGAAGCGGGCATGGTGGCGGTCGATGGTCCAGGAGCGCGATGACATCGTCGGGCTCGATGCCGGGATCCTCATGCACCCGCAGGTGTGGGTAACGTCCGGTCACGTCGGCAGCTTCAGCGACCCGCTCGTCGAGTGCCAGACCGACCATCGCCGGTTCCGCCTCGACGAGTTGCCGGGCGCCGAGGGCCTGTCCGCCACCGAGCTCCAGGACCCGGGCATCGTCGAGCGGCTCGGCCTGCGCTGCCCGGTCGACGGCGGGCCGCTGTCCGCCCCGCGTCGCTTCAACCTCATGTTCAAGACGTTCATGGGACCGGTCGAGGAGGACGCCTCGG
This sequence comes from uncultured Chloroflexia bacterium, assembly GCA_963831715.1. Lineage (GTDB taxonomy): Bacteria > Chloroflexota > Limnocylindria > Limnocylindrales > CSP1-4 > SPCO01. The sequence continues at coordinate 189,154 of CAWHRB010000003.1, forward strand.
TGATCTACCTGCGGCCGGAGACGGCGCAGGGCTCGTATGTCAACTTCAAGAACGTCCTGCAGTCGTCGCGCAAGAAGCTGCCGTTCGGGATCGCCCAGATCGGCAAGTCGTTCCGCAACGAGATCTCGCCGGGCAACTTCGTGTTCCGGATGCGCGAGTTCGAGCAGATGGAGATGCAGTACTTCGTCCGGCCCGAGGGCGAGGCCGCTGCAGCCTTCGAGACCTGGCTCCCGGCTCGCCGTGCGTGGTACGAGCGCTTCGGCGTCGCCCCGACGCGGCTGCGGCTGCGCGAACACGCTCCCGACGAGCTCGCCCACTACGCCAAGAAGGCGGTCGACGTCGAGTACCGCTTCCCGTTCGGCTGGAAGGAGCTCGAGGGCGTCCACAACCGGGGCGACTTCGACCTGTCGCGCCACTCCGAGGCGAGTGGCGAGACGCTCGAGTACTTCGACCAGGCGACCGGCGAGCACGTGACCCCATGGGTCGTGGAGACGGCCGCCGGCGCCGACCGGGCGGCGTTCACGTTCCTCATCGATGCCTACCGCGAGGAGGAGGTCCGCGGCGAGACGCGCGTCTCGCTGGCGCTCCACCCGGAGCTCGCGCCGTACAAGGTCGCGGTCCTGCCGCTGCTCAAGAAGCGACCCGAGATCGTCGAGCTGTGCCACCGCATCAAGACCGACCTGCAGCGCCACACGATGGCCGTGTACGACGACACAGCCGCGATCGGCAAGCTGTACCGGCGCCAGGACGAGATCGGCACGCCGTGGTGCATCACCGTCGACGTGGACTCCCTCGAGGACGGCGCGGTTACGGTGCGCGATCGGGACTCGATGGCCCAGGAGCGCGTGCCGATCGAGGGCGTGACGCGGCTGATCCTCGACCGACTGGAGGCCGCGCGGGCCGGATGACGACCGCTGACGACCTTGCTCGCAGCGTTCGTGAGTGGCGCTCGACGCTCGACGGCGATCAGCTGGAGCGCTCGTCGTTCCGGTTCGAGGACCCGGAGCGCTTCGTCTGGGCGTTCACGCCGGGCGAGCGTGCGGGCCTGGCACTCGGGGACATGGGGCCGGAGCAGCGGTCGGCCGCGACGCGGATCGTGGAGGCGGCGATGAGCGCGCGCGGCGCGCGCGAGGTGGCCGCGGTCATCGCCCTCGAAACGGTCCTTGGGGCGCTGGAGCGCGATCAGGGCCGCACGAACTGGCCGCGGCGCGATCCTGACCTGTACTGGTTCGCCGTCTTCGGCGACCCGGTGGCCGCCTCGGCAGCGTCCTCGGCCACGGCAGGGGAGCCGTGGGCCTGGCGGATCGGCGGTCACCACGTGGCGATCCAGATGACCGTCGTGGGCGTCGAGGTCGTCGGGAGCACGCCGTCGTTCCTGGGGGCCAACCCGGCTGTGGTTCCCGGCGGGCCCCATGCCGGGGAGCGGACGCTGACCGGCGAGGAGTCGCTCGCCCGCGCGCTGCTGGACGGCCTGTCGGCCGACGCGCGCGCGGTCGCCGTGGTCGAGCCCGTGGCGCCGCCGGAGATCCTCACCGGCAACAGCGCCCGCGTCGATCCCTCGTCCGTCCCACGTGGGCTCAGCTACGCCGACATGGGGCCGACCGACCAGGCGGGGCTGGAGCGCCTGATCCGGCACTACCTCGGGCGGGCGGCCGACGATGTCGCCGCGTCCGACTGGGAGCGGGCGGTCGCCGATGGCCTCGCGGACACGACGTTCGCGTGGGCCGGTGCGGTCGAGCCCGGGCGCGGGCACTACTACGCGATCCGCGGCCCACGGCTGCTCATCGAGTACGACAACACGCAGAACGGCGCGAACCACATCCACGCCGTGTGGCGCGATCCAACGAACGATTGGGGTGGGGACCTCCTCGCGGCGCACTACCGCGCGGGTCACGCGGGGGGCTGACCACCTTGTGCGCTGGCAACCGGGCCGTACACTCCGTCGAGCTGTGCCGCCTGACCGGTGATCGCCGCGTCGGGCCGACACGAAGCGAGTGAGGGACACCCATCATGATGGCGATCTTCGGAGCACTCCTGCCCAGGTTCGTGCTCCTCGTCGGCTGGTCCAACGATCCGGGCTACTGGAACACCGTGATCCAATCACAGCTGTTCTTCCTGCTCGGGTTCCTGTTCCTGCCGTGGACCACGCTGGTCTACGGGCTGGCTGCCCCCAACGGTCTCAGCCTGCTCAACATCATCTTCCTGATCTTCGCGCTGCTGATCGACCTCGCGACCTGGGGCGTCGGCGCCCTGGCGACCCGCAAGCAGGCGTCCTACTACCGCGGCACCTGACACCGGTCCGGCACGAACGAGGCCACGCCCAGGGAACGAATCGACCCACGCCCGACGACTACCATCTGAGCGCGACGAAGTCGCCGCGCCGACCTTCTAGTCCGGTGGGCCGTGGACCAGCGAGAACTCGTCGAGCGAGCACAGCGAGGCGATCATGACGCCTTCGCGACGCTTGCCGGCCTGTTCGTCGCGCGGCTGGACGCTGCCGCCCGCCTGATCCTCCGGGACCACGATCTCGCGCGAGACGCGGTCCAGGACGGGTTCATCCGGGCCTGGCGCAGCCTGCCCTCGCTCCGCGATCCCGATCGCTTCGAGGGCTGGTTGCGGAGCCTGGTCGCCCGCTCATGCATCGATATCCTGCGCCGTCGCGGCCGCCGGCCGATCGAGGTCGACCTGATCTCGACGGACGGGCCATCGATCGACGATGTCTCGACCGTGACCGCGGATCGCGACCTGCTCGACCTGATCCTCCGACGACTGCCACCCGATCAACGGGCGGTGGTCGTGCTCCGCTACTACTTCGACCTCGAGGTGCCCGAGATCGCCAGCACGCTGGGCATCCCGCTCGGCACCGCGAAGTCGCGTCTCCATCGATCGATGGGGCTGATGCGTTCCGCATTGGCCGACATCGATCCCGACCACGCGCCGGCGACGAAGGGACAGTTCGCATGACGACCTTCGAGCGCTTCGAGCGAGCCATCCCGGAACTCATGACCGAGTTGGCGCCGGCGCGGGTCCCCGACTACTTGGACGACATGCTCCGGGAGACCGCAAAGCATGGCCAGCGGCCCGCCTGGAGCTACCCCGAAAGGTGGCTTCCCATGGACATCGCCATCCAGCCGCTTGCGTCGCGGCGCTTCCCGTGGCGACCGCTCCTCGTCGCGGGGCTCATCGGCCTCCTGATCGCCGCGGGTCTCGCGGCGTACATCGGCTCGCAGCAGCGCTTGCCGCCCCCATTCGGCCTCGCACGGAACGGTCAGATCCTGTTCAGCACACCCGATGGCAACATCGTGTCCGCCGATCCCGAGACAGGCGTGATCACCGCGCTCATCACAGGACCAGAGCTGGCCTCGAACCCGTGGTTCTCGAACGACGGCACCCGGTTCGCGTTCGATCGGCGAACGGCGGGCAGCCCTCCTGGGCTGTTCGTCGCGAACGCAGATGGTACGAACGTGCGCCAGGTCGCCGACCCCGCTCCGGAGATCTCATGGTTCGATTGGTCGCCGACGGGAGACCGCTTCGCCCTCTCGCGTGCCGGTGATCCTCCGGGTCAGGTCACGATCATGGACTCGTCCGACGGCTCGACAACGACGTTCCAGCTGGGACTCGAGATCGCGACTGCCGCGTGGCGGCCCAACAGCGACCAACTCGTCGTCACCACGAATATGCCCGGCGGCTCCGCCGCGCAGGGCTTCTACCTCGTGGGATCGGATGGAACTGGTCTCAAGCCGATTGTCGTCGGTCCCACGATCATCAACACGCCGACCGTCTCGCCCGATGGTTCGATGTTGGCCTACGCGACCTGGGAGACGGGAGCGGAGGGACGGATCCACGTGGTCGACATCGACTCGGGGGTCGCCAGCGGCGTCGATTTCGCCCCCGACTTCGAGTTCAACGACCTGAGCCCGGTGTTCTCACCCGACGGGAAGACATTCATCGTGCATCGGTCTGCGATCGACGGCTATCGGCTGACTGCACTGAGCGTCGACGGGCAAGCCCGAGCGGTCCCGATGGGATTGGCGCACCCGGACATGACCGACGGTGCGGCCGTGCTCTTCTCTCCCGATGGGACGAAGGTCCTGGCGACGTACAGAAACGACGCGACGACCTGGCTCCTGGATGTGGTGACCGGCGGTGGCGACCAGATGACCTGGTCGGTCCCGATGGCGACATCCGCGACGTGGCAGCGCCTCGCACCTTGATGCGCTGATCGGGCGGGCGCCGGCCTCGCCGAGGCCGGCGCCCTTCCGTGCGCGTAAGTCGGGGTGCATGCCGCGTCCCGATGATGCGGCCATGGATGACCATCGGGTCGGTCGGGCGTTGCGGGCACTCCGGCTTCGGGCCGGCCTCCGCCAGGTCGACGTGGCGGAGCGAGCCGGGGTGTCGCAGTCGTTGGTCTCGGCGATCGAGAACGGCCGCTGTGGCGGGCTGTCGCTGGACATCCTCCGAGCCGTGTTCCGCGCGGTCGGCGCCGGTTTCGACGGTCAGGTGCTCTGGCGCGGCCCCTCGCTCGACCGACTCGTCGATGCGCGCCATGCCGCCCTCGTCGACGCCGCTGCGGCGCGCTTGACTCGTGTTGGCTGGGAGGTCATCCCGGAGGTGACGTACTCGGTCTTCGGCGAGCGCGGATCGATCGACCTGCTCGGTGGACGTCACGATCGCCGCGCGGCGATCGTGGAGGAGGTGAAGTCCGATCTGACGCGGGTCGAGGAGACGCTCCGAAAGCTCGACGAGAAGGCACGGTTGGTCCGGGAGGGAATCGCTCGAGAACGGTTCGGCTGGGGGCCGCTCGTCGTCGGCCGGATGCTCGTGCTGCCTGATGCGGATCGGGCTCGCCGGCAGGTCCGGGCGCACGCTTCGGTGTTCGACGCGGCGCTGCCGGAGCGTGGATCGGCGGTTCGCGCCTGGCTCCGGGACCCGGTCGGACCGATGGCCGGGATCCTCTTCGTCGCGGACATCACCGGGGACGGTACTAACGCCGCGCGACCGGGCACGCAGCGCGTCCGCGTCGCTAGATGCCGCCGATGTCGTCGCGATGTTCGCCCTGGCTGATGAACGCGACAGATCTGGACCGACCCACCGCCGAGTACCGCCGGGGCTGATGTTGGCGACAAAACCTCGCGGCGCCGGCCGAGCGGCACCGGGCCGAGCGCCTCCGAGCCTATCCTTCGGCGTCGACAGCTGCGGCTGAATCGGCGGCACCGGCCACGCCGCGTGGTTCCTTGCCCTTCGGCCAGTACAACTCCTTCTTGACCGCCTCCTCGGGGAGCCCGAGGTCAAGGAGGGTCTGCTCGGCCGCGATGATCATGTCGGGATTGCCGCAGAGGTAGGCGATGGTGTCGTCTGCCTTGAGTCCGAGCTCCTCGAAGACGGGAGCCACCGCCGTCTCGGCCCGACCCGTCCGGCCCGGCCATCCGGCATTGGTGGCGTCACCCGGGCGCGACACCGTCGGCACGAACGTCACCGGGTACTCGCCGCGTGCCTGCCAGCCCTCGATCACGTCTCGATAGCCGAGGTCGCGCTCGTACGAGACGCCGTTGATGAACACCGCTCGACGGAGGTCGTCGTCAGCCATCGTCTCGCGCATCATCGACACGAACGGGGCATTGCCAGTGCCCGATGAGATGAACAGATGGACCCGGTCGTCGCCGGGCTCGAGCAGGAACTTCCCCTTCGGGCCGATCATCCGCATCCGGTGGCCGACGGGCAGATCCCACAGCACGGGCGTGAACGTGCCGCCCTGGACGAGCCGCAGGTAGAACTCGTAGCCGGTCGAGTCGGCCTCTCGCGGGGGTGAGGCGACCGAGTACGGCCGCTGGACGATGCGGCCGTCGATGAACACGCCGATCGTCATGTACTGCCCGGGCTCGAAGGGCGTCGGCTCGCCGTCGAACTTGACCCAGAAGTAGCCCAGGCTCTCGTGCTGGTCGACGCGCCGGATCAGGGTCGCGTTGTAGCGCTCATCGTCGGTCGCGATGACGCCGCCGGGCTCGGTGGCCGCGGCGGCGGCGAGTTCGGTCATGTGTGGACGCATCTCCGGTGCGGTTCCGGAGATGGTACCCGGCGGCGCCACTCGACCAGCGAGTGGCCGCCGCCGGGTAGGGCGGAGGGGGCTGAACGGCGACGGTACAATCTCGGGGCCCTGATGACCTCGAGCGGGTCGTTCGCCCGCCACTCCCCGGAGGCCCGTCCCGATGACCACGACCACGCCCTCGCCGGCTACGGCCGACCGCTCGCACGCGGCGGCCAAGCGCTACATCTATGCGTGGGGGGAGGGCACGGCCGAGGGTAACGCGGGCATGCGCGACCTCCTCGGTGGCAAGGGCGCCGGCCTGGCCGAGATGACCATCGCCGGTCTCCCGACCCCGCCCGGCTTCACGATCACGACCGAGGCCTGCAACGACTACTTCGCCAATGGGGAGCGGCTGCCCGACGGCCTGTGGGATGACGTGCTCGAGGCGGTCAAGGAGGTCGAGCGGCGGACGGGCAAGGGCTTCGGCGACCCGTCGAACCCGCTCCTGGTGAGCGTTCGTTCGGGGGCCAAGTTCTCGATGCCCGGGATGATGGACACCGTCCTGAACCTCGGCCTGAACGAGCAGACGCTGCACGGCCTCATCGGGCTGACGAACAACGAGCGCTTCGGCTGGGACGCCTACCGGCGGTTCATCCAGATGTTCGGGCGCATCGTGATGGAGGTCAGCGGCGAGCGCTTCGACCACGCCCTCGACGAGGCCAAGGCGACGCACGGCGCCAAGCAGGACACCGACCTCGACGCCGCGGCCCTCAAGGACCTCGTCGGCGAGTTCAAGTCGATCGTCAAGGGCGACACGGGTCGGGACTTCCCGGACGACCCCGACGAGCAGCTCGACCTCGCCATCAAGGCGGTCTTCGCCAGCTGGTTCGGCAAGCGCGCCCGCGACTACCGCAAGAACCAGGCCATCCCCGACGATCTCGGCACCGCCGTCAACGTGGTGACGATGGTGTTCGGGAACATGGGCGACGACTCGGGCACGGGCGTCGCGTTCACGCGCGACCCGAACACCGGCGAGAAGGTGCTCTTCGGCGAGTATCTGACCAACGCCCAGGGCGAGGATGTGGTGGCCGGCATCCGGACCGCGCCGAAGATCTCGCAGATGCAGACCGACATGCCGGAGGTCTACGCGGAGTTCCAGCGCATCGGCCAGCAGCTCGAGTCGCATTACCGTGACGTGCAGGACCTCGAATTCACGATCGAGCGCGGCCGCCTGTACATGCTCCAGACACGGTCCGCGAAGCGGACGGCGGCCGCGGCGGTGCGCATCGCCGCGGACATGGTCGAGGACGGCACGATCACCAAGGAAGAGGCGATCGCCCGGATCGAGCCGGGCCACGTCGACCAGCTCCTGCGCGACCAGTTCGACCAGGCCGGGCTGGGGGCAGCGACCCGCATCGCCAAGGGCCTCAACGCCTCACCGGGCGCGGCGGTCGGTCGCGCCGTGTTCAGCGCCGACACCGCCGTCGAGTGGGTCGGGAAGGGCGAGAAGGTCATCCTCGTCCGCATCGAGACGTCGCCCGACGACTTCCACGGCATGGCCGTCGCCCAGGGCATTCTCACCGCTCGCGGCGGAGCCACCAGCCACGCTGCGGTGGTTGCGCGCCAGATCGGCAAGCCGTGCGTCGCCGGGTGCGCCGAGCTCGTCATCGACTACGCCATGAAGACCGCCCGCAGCTCGGACAGCGGCGTCTCGTTCAAGGAAGGCGACTCGATCAGCCTCGACGGCGCGACCGGGACGGTCTACGAGGGTGCGATCCCCACGGTCAGTGCGCGGTTCGAGGATCAGCCCGAGCTGCAGAAGATCCTGGGCTGGGCCGACGAGATCCGCCGCATGGGCGTGTGGACCAACGCCGACAAGCCCGAGGAGGCGGCCCAGGCGCGTGGCTACGGGGCCGAGGGCATCGGCCTGTGCCGGACCGAGCACATGTTCCGCGAGGGCGAGCGGCTCGACATCGTCCGCGGCGCCATCCTGGTCGCCAGCCAGGCCACCCGGGCGAAGGCCAGGCAGGCAGCCGGCGATTCGCTCGATGCGGGCGAGCGCGAGGCGATCGCTACGTTCGACTCGGCGATGGCCAAGCTCGAAGTGCTCCAGCAAGGCGACTTCGAGGGCATCTTCAAGGCGATGGACGGGTTGCCGGTCGTCATCCGCCTGATCGACCCGCCCCTCCATGAATTCCTACCCAACCTCGAGGACCAGCTCGTCAAGGTCACGAGAGCTGAGGCGACCGGGGGCGCGAGCGCGGCCGACAAGGAGCTGCTCGCGACCATCAAGTCGCTGCACGAGCAGAACCCGATGCTCGGGCTGCGGGGCGTGCGCCTGGGCCTGACGATCCCGGACTTCGTGAAGGTCCAGACGCGGGCGATCCTCAACGCCCAGATCGCGGTCAAGCGGGCCGGTGGCAACCCGATCGCCAAGATCATGATCCCACTCGTCGGTCACCCGAACGAGCTCAGGCGCACCAAGGAGCTGCTCGAAGCCGAGGTCGAGGCGGTCGAAGCGGCCGCGGGCGGCGTCGACGTCGACTACAAGTTCGGCACGATGATCGAGGTCCCGCGTGGTGCGCTCGTGGCCGACGAGATCGCCAAGGATGCGGCGTTCTTCAGCTTCGGCACGAACGACCTGACCCAGATGACGTTCGGCTACAGCCGGGACGACGCCGAGGGCGGTTTCCTGCTCAAGTACGTCGAGGACGGCATCCTGCCGGTCAACCCGTTCCAGACGCTCGACGACGCGGTCGCTGGCTTGATGCAGGTCGCCGTGGACAAGGGTCGGGCGACCCGCCCGGACCTCGAGATCGGCATCTGCGGCGAGCATGGCGGCGACCCGGCCTCGATCTTCAAGTGCGAAAAGCTCGGCCTCGATTACGTCTCGTGTTCGCCGTTCCGTGTCCCCGTCGCGAGGCTCGCCGCCGCCCAGGCCGCCCTCACGACCGCCGCTGAACGCGACAAATAGTCCCCCTCAGGCCGCGCCGCCCGAAATCGATACAGGCGCGGACGCACCAGTGTGGATAGAAAGGGGTTGCAACGGGACGGTCCGGTGTAGTCTAGTGACGCACAGGGGGCGAGAGCAGCGTGCAGGTCGACATCGAACAGTATTTCTCCGCACTGCGAGCAGGGATCGACGCCGTACCGCCGGTCCTGTGGGCCATCGTGTTGCTGGGGGGACCCACCGCAGGATGGCTCCTCTACCGATTCGTGGTGCAACCCCGCACCATGCGCATGCGAGGCTCCGATCGCTCGGCGATGTGGGTCTGCCACAGTTGCCGTTCGGTCAATGACCTGCGCATGCCGCGCTGCTATCGCTGCGACGCCACACCCGACGAGGAAGCCCTCGAGGTCATCGATTCGCGCCCGACCGGGCCGATCCCGCTCACCCCGGTCGGCCCGGGGCTCGACCTCGGCGGATCGCCGACCGTCCTGCCGCGGCCGATCTCCAAGATCGAGCGAGCCGAGGAGGTCTGGGTCGAGGAAGAGGAGTGGCACGGTGAGGTGGTCCAGCGCGAGGCCGCGGCACTCCCCGATGTGGCCGCGATGACCGAGGTCGGCCAGGCATCCAACGGTCGATGGTCCGCCCGACCCCCCGGACCGATTCCCGTCGGCCCCGGCCGCCCGGCCGTCGCGCGACCCGCTGTGGCACGACCGCGACGCGCCGTCGTCGCGGGTCCCGTACCGGATCCTGACGACTCGCCCGCGGCGTGACCGCCGCTCCCGCTGAGCGGACCCGTCATCGGGTCCTGATCGTCGGCGGTGGGTTCGCCGGCCTGTACGCGGCCCGGAACCTCAGGAGCGACCCGGAGGTCGCGGTCACCCTGCTCGACCGGCGCAACTTCCACCTGTTCCAGCCGATGCTCTACCAGGTCGCGACCGGGGCCCTCTCGCCGGCCGACATCGCGCAACCGCTGCGCTCCGTGCTGTCGCGCCAGCGGAACGCGACGGTCATCCTCGGCGAGGCGGTCGGTATCGACGTCGACAAGCGCGAGGTCCAGGTCTCGGACGGCGGCCCGATCCGGTATGACACGCTCATCGTGGCGACCGGCGCCCATCACACGTTCTTCGGCCACGACGACTGGGCCCAGCACGCACAGGGACTCAAGACGCTCGAGGACGCGATCGAGATCCGGCGGCGCATCCTCATCGCCTTCGAGGCCGCGGAACGGGAAGCTGATCCGGAACGGCGACGCGAGTGGATGACGTTCGTGCTGGTCGGTGGCGGCCCGACCGGCGTCGAGCTCGGCGGCTCGCTCGGTGAGATCACCCGCGACACGCTCCGCCGCGACTTCCGGGCGATCGATCCGTCGGATGCACGGATCATCCTCATCGAGGCGATGGATCGCGTCCTACCGACCTTCCCCCCGGGTCGATCCACCTCGGCGAGGCGCCAGCTCGAGCGGCTCGGCGTCGAGGTGCGCACCGGCACGACCGTCACCCACATCGACCAGAGCAGCGTTCGGGTCCGCCCGACAGCCGACAAGGAGGCACCCGAGGAGACCATCCCCACGCGGACCGTGCTGTGGGGCGCCGGCGTCATCGCCTCGTCCTTCGCCCGGAAGGTGGCCACCGCCGCCGGCGCCGAGACCGACCGCGCCGGACGCGTCCTGGTCGAGCCCGACCTGACCGTGCCCGGCCATCCGGAGATCTTCGTGGTCGGCGATGCGGCGGTGCAGCCGTGGAAGGAGGGCCGGCCGACCCCGGGCGTCGCCCAGGGCGGCATCCAGGGCGGCTCGTACGCCGCCAAGGTCATCCGACGGCGCATCCTCGGCCGACCGTACGAGCCGTATCGCTACAGCAACCACGGTGACGTCGCGGTCATCGGCCGCCTGTCGGGCGTCACCGACATCCCGTGGCTGGGACCGCTCGGCCAGCAGGGCGGCTTCACGGCCTGGCTGCTGTGGCTCGGCATCCACATCGCGTACCTGATCGGGTTCGCCAACCGCCTCGTCGTGCTGGTGCGCTGGGCCGGGTCTTTCTTCACGCGCGGCCGCGGATCCCGGCTGATCACCGCCGGCACGCTGCTACCCCCGATCGAGGAGCCCGAACCGCCGGTGATGCCGCCGCCCGAGGACGACATGGCGCCGCCGTAGCCCTGTCAAGGCGTGGAATAGCATCAGAACTCGATGACCTGACGGGTGAAGAGACCCTCGCGCATCGCCGCGAACGCGTCTTCGACATCGTCGAGGCCGATGCGGCGGTCGATCAGCGCGCTCACCGGAAGCGTCCCGTCCAGCGTCCAGCCGGCATAGCGCGGGAAGTCGATCGCGGGCTCCGCAGAGCCGTAGTTCGAACCGATGATCCGCCGCGCGCCGTCGACGAACGGGTAGACCTCGAACGCCGCTCGCTCGCCGAGCGGCGTCATGCCGACGAGCACGGCCGTCCCGCCGACCGGCAAGGCGGCGATCGCGAGCTCCACAGTGGACGGCCGGCCGATCGCTTCGAAGACGAAATCGGGGCCGCCGTCGGTCAGGTCGCGCAGGGCCGTGACCACTGCATCGTGATCAGTTGCCAGGAGGGTGTCGGTCGCGCCCACTGCCATCGCGGCATCGAGCTTCGCCGCGACCCGATCGATCGCGACGATCCGGGACGCACCGGCGACCACGGCACCCATCACGCACGACAGCCCGACGCCGCCGAGCCCGATCACCGCCACCGATGCGCCCGCCGGGACCGCGGCCGTCTTGAGCACCGCGCCGACCCCCGTCGTCACGCAGCAACCGATGAGTGCCGCCACCGCAGGGTCGACGCCGTCGGGGAGTGGGATCGCGGCCGCGGCAGGCACGACCGATGCCTCCGCCATCGTGGCGATCGCGCAATACGATCGGATGCCACGGAACGCGGTCTCGCCGTCGAGCAGCGCGTGCCGGTACGACGGGGAGTCGGGACACTCCCAGATCCGACCTCGCCGGCACGACCGGCAGACCCCGCACGGGATCAGCCACGCCAGCGCGACCAGCTCGCCGACCCGTGGCGACGTCACGCCGGGCCCGGCCGCCTCGACCACCCCGGCACCCTCGTGGCCCAACACGATCGGGGTCGGTCGGTCCCATTCGCCGTCGCGGACGTGCAGGTCGGAATGGCACACGCCCGACGCAAGCATCCGCACGCGCACCTCACCTGCGCGTGGCTCGATGAGCTCGAGCTCGCGGATCTCGACCGGTCGACCGACCTCGGTCAGGACGGCCGCTCGGGTGATCACTCGACTGTCGCTCGGGCGCCGGGCAGGGGTGGCACCTCGCCAGTATCGTTGCCGGATGGAGCCATTGCCCCCCGGTTTCCGCTGGCCCGACGGCTACCGCGCGGCCGCGATGTTCACCTTCGATGTCGACGCCGAGGCGGTGATGCTGACCGACCACCCTGAGGTCATCGACTACCTCGACGTCATCGGTCATCAGCGCTACGGGCCACAGGTCGCGGTGCCGCGGCTGCTCCGGATGCTCGATCGACGCAAGCTGCGGACGACGTTCTTCGTCCCGGGCTGGGTCGCCGAGACGTGGCCCGAGGTGGCCCGTTCGATCCGGGATGCCGGCCACGAGATCGGTCACCACGGGTACATGCACGAGAGCGTGCGCGGCAAGGACGAGGCGACCGAGGCGGGCTACCTGACGCGGGGGCTCGAGGCGCTCGACTCGGTCCTCGGTATCCGGCCGATCGGTTATCGAGCACCCTCCTGCGACATGAACTTCCGGACGCCCGACCTGCTTGCGAAGCACGGATTCACGTACAGCTCCGGGATGATGGACTCGGACCACCCGTATCGCTGGGCGTCCGGCCTCATCGAGCTGCCGATGCACTGGAGCCTCGACGACTGGAACCGCTACAACTACGTGCCGGGCTACGCGGCGTCGCCGATCTTGCGGCCGAGCGAGGTCTGCGCCGGATGGGAGGAGGAGCTCGAGGCGATCATCGAGGTCGGCGGGCTATTCGACCTGACGATGCACCCGTTCATCAGCGGTCGACCGGCTCGCGCAGCGGCGCTCGAGCAGCTGATCGAACGCGCCCAGTCGATGGACGGCGTGTGGGTCGCGGCGGCCGACGAGATCGCCGCCTGGGTCGCCAGCCTCGACCTGCCACCGGTCAGCCACGAGCCGCCCGTCATCTAGCGGCGGGCAGCACCTTCAACACGCCGACCATGCCGTACGCCTCGTGGCCCGGCAGGTGGCAGATGAAGAGGTAGTCTCCGGGCACCTCGAATGCCACGGTCGTCGTCGCCTCGGCGCCGGCTGTCAGCGACACCTCGGTCGGGCGCTGGCCGTGCTGCGGTTCCGTGCCGGTCCGATGACGCTCGTGGAACGCGGCATCACCGACGAGCCACTCGTGCTCGATGGGGTCGGAATTGACCAGCGTGATCGTGATCGGGACGCCGGCCGTGGCGACCACCTCGGTCGGTGTGTACCTCGAGAAGTGGATCCCGATCGTGGCCGCCGTCGAGCCGTCATCGCCACCCAGACTGGGCGCCCGCACCCATGCCGCGGCGATCCCCGCGAGGCCGAGCGAAAGGGCGATCCCACCGACCAGGGCAAGGCGCCCGGGTCGGTGGGTCGAAACCGTGCGAGCCATCAGGCGGGCCGCAACCCCGACAGCTGATGGCGGGCGATCAGCCACAGGATCCCACCGATGCCGAGCGACACGAACGAGATCCCCGCGAACCAGCGGATCGAAGACATCACGGTCGGATCACTCGCACCGGGCATATCGATGCCGGCGTCCACGCGGGACGGCGCATTGGCACCGGACACGTCGACCGCGAGGTCATATCCGAACTGCGGGGCCTTCCCGTCGAGCGCGATCTTCGTCAGCCACGCCTTGTCGGGCACCCATTCCATGCCACGGTCGGACCGCAGATCCGAGAGCAGCAGATCGCTGGCCGGTGCCGCATGTGTGACGCTCATCCCGTTGAACCCATCGGGGTAGGGGAGCATCGCGGGCGACTGGTCGGTCAACAGGTACACGTCGGCTTGGACGACTTCGCTCTCGCTCTTGCCGAGGGCGAGGATCCGCAGCGGGACCCACGGATTGTGCGTGGGGATCGTGATATGGACCGGTGTCCCATCACCGACGTTCTGGCCCCGGGCAGCAGCGGCCTCGCCGTCGAACGCGGCGGCAAGGAAGATCTGGCTGCGCTGCGCGTAGAAGTCGAGGACCTCCGGCGCGTCGGGTGGGAGGCGGAAGCCGTGATCGGTCGCCCAGGTGCCGACCTCCTGCGCGCCACCGCGCAGGACCGTGATGTCTAGCGCGTCGATCGTGACTTCCATCAGGACCTCGGCGCTGGCCACGGCCGATTGTGCTGCGCCCAGTCGGAAGAAGTCGGCCTCGGGAGCCGGATCCGTCTCACGAAGCAGGCGCTGGAGCGTCCAGTCGCCACCCTTCTCGACGCTCGTCGGTATGCCGGGGAGTGGCGTGAGGCTGCCGAAGGCACCCCCGCCGCCGGCGAACTCGAACGAGGTCACGTAGTGCTCGACCCCGTCGTGATAGCCCGCGAACGTCGTCGTGCGCAGGAGATTGACCGCCCCGTTGGGTCCGATGAGCCCGCCGCAGGCTAGAGCGGGGGCCGCGCTGATGGCGACCAGGAGGAGGCCGGCGGCGAGGGCGATGGTCCGCCTGCCGGTCCGAGTGATCGATCGCATCGAACGATCCTCCTGTGCAACGGCCGGGCTCCGGGCATTTGGGGTCCGGTCCGTTTCGGGTGAGACTCCGGACCGGCCCGGGATGTTCCGTCCACGTCGCCCCGACGCGCCACCAGCCGCGGCCCTACCGCCGCGCCCCTACCGGCGCGGCGTCGCCGCCGCCTTGCGGAAGCCGTCGATGGCATCCCAGGCCACGATGACCACGACCATCACCCCGATCACGATGCCGGTCACATCCAGCCACGTGCCACCGGTAGCGGTACCCACCTCCGCGACGAGGGCCGGGTTGAACAGCAGGTCGTTCTGCAGCAGCCAGACGGCCGGGATGGCGAACCCTGCGCCGAGGGCGGCGTTGATGACGGCGAGCGTCCACGTCCAGCGGCCGCGCATGTAGAGCACGATCGTGAAGACGATCTCCAGCACCGAGACGACGAGGAAGTAAGGCAGCCAGAACGACCACAGGGCGGGGTCGAACAGCGGGAAGGCCTGTCCATCGACGACGATCGGTGGCTGGAGCTGCACCCACAGGATCGCGGCCACGACGAGCACGTTGGCGATGACGGTGCTGACCGCATCGACGACGCTGATGCGACCGTCGTCGGGCAGCTCCGGCAGGTCGTCGACCGTCCACGGCTTGCTCTTGATCGCCTCATGGCCGGCCGCGCGCTCGATGACCGCGAAGACCAGCGTCACCCAGAACAGGGTCTGGAGGGTGACGGTGATCGCTGTCCCGATACCCGCCGTGATCGCCTCACCGACCGTGTCGCCGGAGAGCAAGTTGGCGGAGAGCACGACGAGCGACACGATCGGGACGATGATCGGGAGCAGCAGCGTCAGTAGGCGCCGCCATTCGCCGAACCAGGTGGGGCCGATGAGATACTGCGGCTGCTCCGAGTAGCGGGCGGCCAAAACTCGCGGATCGCCGAGCTCCGCCAGTGCGGCCCGCTCGGCCGCCTCGGCCGCACTCGCGGCCTGGGAAGGGTCGGCGTTCGGTGCCGGTTCTCCGTTCCGTGCCTCGATGGCATCGGCAACGAGTGCTCGGATTTCTGGCTCGAGCTCGGTCCGTTGTGAGCGTGGCGCGGCGCGCAGCACGGCCGACACGTATCGATCGGTGAGGGCGGTCATGAGTCATCTCCTTGGGCAAGGGCGCGAATCGACGTGTCGAGCCGCTTCCAGTCATCGAGGAGCTCCGTGGCGAGTCGGTCGCCGTCGGGGCTGGTCCGGTAGAACTTGCGTGGCCGCGACTCCTCGGTGTTCCACTCGCTGGTCAACACGCCCTGCGACTCCAGGCGCCGGAGGAGGGGGTAGAGCGTGTTGGCATCGACGCTGAACCCAAGATCGCGCAGCTGGTCGAGCAACGCGTAGCCGTAGCCCGGTCGTCGAAGCAGGAGCAGGCACGCCAGCACGACGGTGCCGCGTCGCAGTTCCTGCCGGCCGCCGGCCAGGAGTTCGTTGAGGTCCATGAGCGGCACTATACTGTGTGACGCACACTAATGCAAGTCCCACATCGTTTCCACGTAGGGAACGGGCGTCCGGTGCACGCCTAGCCCCATCGCGGGGTGACAGCGGCACGTCCGAGCGGTCAGACTTCGCGCCATGCGTGCCCTGCCCGCCGCCCTTGCCAGTCTCATGTTGCTCGCCCTCGTGGCCCCGGTCGCGACCGTCGCCGCCGCGGATTTCCCCGCGAAGGACTCCCGCTATCACACATACGCCGAGATGGTCGCGGAGCTCAACAAGGCCGTCGCCGACCACCCGGGGATCGTCCAGAAGTTCTCGATCGGGGAGAGCTACCAGGGCCGCCAGATCTGGGCGGCCAAGATCTCGGACAACGTCGCGAGCGACGAGAAGGAGCCCGAGGTCCTGTTCGACGCCCTGCACCACGCCCGCGAGCACCTGACCGTCGAGCAGGCACTGGCCGTGCTGCGCTGGCTGAGCGACGGCTACACGACGAACTCGACCGTGAAGCGTCTCGTCGACACCCGCGAGATCTTCGTCGTCTTCATGGTCAATCCCGACGGGGGCGAATACGACCTCACCGGCTCCCCGTATCGCGCCTGGCGCAAGAACCGCCAGCCGAACGCCGGGAGCTCATATATGGGCACCGACCTGAACCGGAACTACGACTACCACTGGGGCTGCTGCGGCGGATCGTCGGGCTCGAAGTCATCGAACACGTACCGTGGGCCGAAGGCCTTCTCCGCGCCCGAGACGCGCGCCCTGCGCGACTTCATCAACAGCCGGGTGGTCGGCGGCCGACAGCAGATCACCACCGCGATCACGTTCCACACGGCGGGCGAGCAGGTCCTCTGGCCGTACGGCTACACCTATGCCGACATCCCGGTCGACATGAGCCGCGACGACCATGCCGCGCTACGCGAGATCGGTGAGCGCCTGGCCGACAAGAACGGCTATCGACCGATGCAGTCGAGTGGCCTGTACATCACCGACGGCGACGAGATCGACTGGGCGTACGGCCGGCACCGGATCTTCATGTACACCTTCGAGATGTATCCGCGCGGCGTGACCTCGCTCAGTCGCTTCTACCCGGCCGACGAGCTCATTTCGCGCGAGACGACGCGCAACAAGTCGGCGATCCTCTACCTGATCGACGTCGCGGGCTGCGTCTACACGCCGATCGGCAAGAAGGCCACCCACTGCGGGCCGTTCAACGACGACCTCGAGATCGCGCGCGGCTGGCAGGTGAACCCGAACGGCGATGACAGCGCGACCGGTGGCCGTTGGCAGCGGACCGATCCCGCCGCGACGAACTATCAGGTGAACGCGGTCACGTCCGGTCGCTACGCGCTGGTGACCGGCGGCTCCGCTGGCTCGACCTCGAGTGCGAACGATGTCGACGGGGGATCGACGTCCGTGCGCTCGCCGGCCATCGGCCTGCCGAGCACGGTCGGCAAGCTCACGTTCCGCTACTACCTCGCGCATGCCTCGAACGCCTCCTCGGCCGACCGGTTCCAGGCCTTCGTCGAGGTGGGCGGCAGCGGCGCGCGGACGCTGGTGAAGTCCGAGTCGGGGGCGGCCAACACCGACCGGGCCAGCTGGGCGTCGTTCTCGGTCTCGCTGGCGCCGTGGGCCGGTCAGACCGTCCGGATCGTGTTCGTGGCGACCGACGGTAGCGGCGACTCGGTGGTCGAGGCCGCCGTCGACGACGTGCGCATCACCCGCCCCTAGGGTCGTCGCTCAACGCATCGGCTCGGTCTTGCCGTAAACGTCGCGGCTGATCTGGTAGGCGTGCGACTCGAGCGCCAGGGCCATGTCGTCGAACTTGGCCAGGGCTGCGCCGCGAAGCACGGCGGTCGATTTCAGTTCGAGCTCCTCGACCGAGTCGGATTCTCCCCGCCAGCCGACGCGGATCTCGCCGATACCGCGGGCATACGACTTGATTTGGAAGATGCCCTCCTCTCCGAGGCTTGACTCGGCGAACCGATCGACGTCGGCGTAGCAGCCGGTCAGGACGCAGTCCGAGATGCCGGCGGCGTCGAGCCGGCTGAAGTCGGACCAGCCGACGCCAGGCCCCAGGCCCTCGAAGTAGGTCCCTGGGTGGGCCTCAGGGTCGGCGAACATCATCACGCCGGGCTTGGCATCGGCGAGGCCGGCGATCCAGGTCGGTGCATCGACGACCTCCCCGTCCTCGAGCTCCTCCGGATGCTCCCCGAAGAACCAGACCGTGCCCTCGTCGTCCTGGGCGTAGAACGCGATCTCCTTCTCGACGATCTCGCCCTCGTTGATGTCCTCGATCCAGACGACGGCCGTCGGTACGCTGTCGATCACCTTGGTGAGGTCGGTCACAGTGACCGTGATTCGGTGCGGCGTGCGCTCGCCCTCCTCGATCAGCACGCCGTCGAAGATCCAGCGGCGGCCAGGGAGGAGCGGCAACCACTCGTTGTCGATCGTCACGGGATGCGAGAAGCGGGCATGGTCGAAGTCGGCCAGCATCGGCACGAGCAGATCGATGGATGGGGTCGGCTCGGGGGTGGCCGCGAGGCTCGGACCCGGCGACGGACCGGTCTGCGGCAGCGTCGGCGCTGCTACGGGAGAGGGCGGAGCCGCCGCGATCGATGGTTGCGCCGGTTGCGCCGCTGGAGCGCGACTGCATGCTGCGAGCAGGATGAATGACGACACAGCGGCGCCCACGGCGCGCATGCCCGACCGAGCCATCGGAACCCCCACGATCCCCTCGAGTGCCCCTCTGCGACCGCGTCGCGCCGTTGTCCGGACCGGCCCCGCGATGTCGCATCTATGTTCGCGCCGTGCGTGAACGCACCATTCTCACACGGGCAGAACGACCCGGAACATGGTGCCGGCACTCCCCGTTTCCTCTACTTCCAGCGTGCCGCCATGGGCCGCCACGAGATGGCGGGCGATGGCCAGGCCGAGGCCCGACCCGGTCGAGTCGGCACCCTTCGCGAATCGGTCGAACACGTGCGGCAGAAGGTCGGGATCGATGCCCGGTCCGGTGTCGATCACCCGGAGCACGACTCGATCGCTCGTGACCTCGCCACGGACCACCACCGTGCCACCGGACGGGGTGTGCCGGACGCCGTTCGCCACCAGGTTGGAGAGCACCTCCCGGATCCGCACCGGGTCGACGTCGAGGATCGGTAGATCACTCGGGACATCGGCCGTGACGGTCACTCCGGCCGTGCCTGAGGCGCCCGCGAACGACCGGACGACCTCCACGACGAGCAGATCGAGGTCGGTCGGCTCCCGATGCAGTGGCAGCGTGCCGGCCTCCGACAAGGCCACGGTGCGCAGGTCGTCGATGAGCCGCTCCATGACCCGCGTCTCCTCGAGGATCGCGGTCAGGTGCGGCTCGTCGGCCGGGTGGACGCCGTCGATCATCGCCTCGAGGTTGCCGGAGATGACACTGAGCGGCGTGCGCAGCTCGTGGCTCACGTCGTTGAGCAGCGTGCGGCGCTGGTCCTCGTCACGTTCGAGCCGCCCGACCATCGTGTTGAAGCCGCGCACGAGCTGACGGACCGGACGCCAGCCACGAGACGGGGATGGCACCCGGGTCGTGTAGTCGCCCGCTTCGACCCGCCGGGTGGCGTCGACGAGCGAATCGAGCGTCCCGGCCGACCGACGGAACCCGCCGCTCAGCGCGATGAGGGCCGCGATGACGATGGCGATCGCGATGACCACCGGCACCGGGCCGAGGGTCGAAAAGACGGTGGCGATGGCCGTGATGACCGCCCACGCGACGACCAGGAACACGAGCGCGAACACGCAACCGAAGAACGGCCGCGGCCGGCCGCGCCACTCGCCGTCCCGGCCACCGGGACGTCGTCGGCGCCACATCTCGCGGCGGTAGGCGCGCCAGTCTTCGGGACCCTCCGGCCAGGGCGGGCCGGAGCCGGGCCCTGGGCCGCTCCCCGGGGAACTGCCACGATCTGTTCCGGAGCCGCTCCCCGGGGAACTGTCGCGGTCGGTCATCGATCGTCCGCCAGTCGATAGCCGACGCCGTATACCGTCAGCACGTAACGAGGCTGGCGCGGATCCGGTTCGAGCTTGCGGCGCAGGTTCTTGATGTGCGAGTCGATCGCCCGCTCGTAGCTCTCGAACGCCACCCCGTGGAGCGCGTCCAGCAGTTGGCTGCGCGTGAAGATGCGACCGGGCTGACGGGCGAGGGTCGCCAGGAGCGTGAACTCGGTCGGGGTGAGGTCGACCGTCGTGCCGGCCACCTCGGTCCGCATCCGCGGGACGTCGAGCGTCAGGTCCCCGACGCGGACCAGATCCGACGCATCGACCGGGCGATCGGTCCGGCGCAGCACGGCCTTGATCCGTGCCACGAGTTCACGCGGCGAGAACGGCTTGGTGAGGTAGTCGTCCGCCCCGAGCTCGAGACCGAGCAGCTTGTCGAGCTCGTCGTCGCGGGCCGTCACCATCACGATCGGCATCGAGCCGTCGCGTCGCAGCTCGCGGGTCACATCGAGGCCGTCGAGCCCGGGCAGGCCGAGGTCGAGCACGACGAGGTCGGGTCGATCGCGCCGGGCCGAGGCAAGCGCCGCAGGTCCGTCGGCCGCGGTGATCACCCGGAAGCCGGCGTGCTCGAGATAGTCGCGTGCCAGCTCCACGATCCGTGGCTCGTCATCGACGACGAGGATGGTGCGATTCATGGGGCTGCTCACGATGCGCATCGTACCGACACGGATGCGCCCTCCCGGACGGACCGGGAGGGCGCGGGGTGTCGGGACCCGACCTAGGCGGGCCTGTCCGTCGGGGGCGTGGCGCCTCCGGCCGTGGGTGATTCGGCGGAGTCCCCGTGTGCCTGGCGATGCCAGTCGTCGAAGGTCTCCTGGAATCGACCGCGGTGATCGTGGTCGCCCCACTTGCCGGGGCCACCCGGGCCACCCGGGCCGCCGGGGCCACTCCAGTAGCCGGGGCCGCCCCACCGACCGCCGCCCCAGCGGCCCCGCCAGAAGACGGCGCGCAGCAGGCCGATGATCAGGAAGATGACGAGCAGGGTGCCGAGGAACCCGAAGATCGAGAACCCGTGGCCCCACCCGGGCCGTAGCCGTAGCCATAGCCATAGGCGTAGGGGTAGGCGCCGGGAGCGACTGGCGTGACGACCGTGCCGTCGGGGGCATCGGCGACCGCCGTGGTGATGGCGGTCGACAGCCCGGCCTGATAGGCCGCCTGAGCGATGAACCCACCGCCGACGACGATCGCCGCGACGATGAGGAGTCCGATGAAGAGATTGCGCATGTGAGCGTGAGCTCCTTTCTGTGTCGGATGCTCGCGCCGGAATATGGAGTGGGCGTGGAGCCCATCGGGAGGGCTTGGGTCGTCGCCGGGTCGTCCGTTATCGTCCACTTGATTCGGGCCATGTTCATCAGCCGACAAGGGTCGCTCCGGCGGCCAGGAATAGTGCATTCGAGGTAGCCGTGACGGCGCCGATCCATCCGTGACACACGCTGCGCGGTCGCTCGTCGCGGCCATCGACCAGGGGACGACGAGCAGTCGATGCCTCCTGTTCGATCACGATGGCCAGCCGGTCGCGAGCCACCAGCTCGAGCACCGGCAGCTCACGCCGAAGCCGGGTTGGGTCGAGCACGACCCGGACGAGATCATCGAGCGCGTCAATGCCTGCGTCCGGATCGCCCTCCGCGAGGCCGATGTCGACGCGAAGGCGCTTGCCGCGGTCGGAATCAGCAACCAACGCGAGACGACCGTCGTGTGGGATCGACGGACCGGTCGACCGGTCCACCCCGCCGTCGTCTGGCAGGACATGCGCACGGCCGATGCGGTCAGACGCATCGCGGCCGCGGAACCGCGCGGGGTGGATCGGTACCGGGCCACGACCGGGCTGCCGGTGTCGACCTATTCGAGCGCGCTGAAGCTGCGCTGGATCCTCGACCACGTCGAGCGCGACCCGGCGGAGCTGGCGTTCGGCACCATCGATTCGTGGCTGCTGTGGCAGCTCACCGGCGGCCTCGATGGCGGCGTCCACGCCACCGACGTGACGAACGCCAGCCGGACGATGCTGATGGACCTCGAGACGCTCGATTGGGACCAGTCGATCCTCGACGAGCTCGGGATCCCGCGGTCGATGCTGCCGGAGATCCGAGGTTCATCCGAGGTGTATGGCACGGGCGTCGGCGATCTCGACGGTGTGCCGATCGCGGGCATCCTCGGTGATCAGCACGCGGCGCTGTTCGGTCAGGCCTGTTTCGAGGCCGGGCAGGCGAAGTGCACCTACGGGACCGGGGCATTCATGCTGATGCACACCGGCACGACGCCAGTCCACAGCACGCACGGGCTGATCACCACGGTCGCTGCGCGGCTCGGTGGTCCGGGCACACCGGCTACCTACGCCCTTGAGGGGTCGGTGGCGGTCGCGGGCTCGCTCGTGCAGTGGTTGCGGGACGACCTCGCGATCATCGATTCGGCCGACGAGATCGAGCCGCTCGCCCGTTCCGTGCCGGATTCGGGTGACGTGGTGTTCGTACCGGCGTTCTCCGGGCTGTTCGCACCGCACTGGCGGCCCGATGCGCGGGGCGTGATCGCCGGGCTCACGCGGTTCTCGACCAAGGCCCACATCGCACGGGCCGCGCTCGAGGCGACGGCGTACCAGGTGGCCGATCTGGAGGAGGCCATGGCCGCGGATCTGGGGGCGCCACGGAACGGGGAGCTGCGGGTCGACGGTGGGATGACCCGGAACGAGCTGCTGATGCAGATCCAGGCGGACATCCTGGGGAGTGTCGTGGTCGCACCGGCCATCACCGAGATCACGGCCCTCGGCGCCGCGTACGCTGCGGGCTTGGCCGTCGGGTTCTGGCGGGACCTCGACGAGCTGCGGTCGATGGCCGTTGCGCCGCGTCGATGGGAGCCGCGGATGTCCGAGCGTGACCGCGCCGCCGCCCTCGCTCGGTGGCACAAGGGTGTCGAGCGCTCCCTCGGTTGGGCCGAGGCTCCGTACCGACTGACCGCGGCTAGCGACTGACCGCGGCGAGCTGCTGGTCGAGGGCGACGGCCGAATCGACGATCCCGTTCGGCAGCCGCAGGACCGACGCGGGCAGGTCGGCGTGATCGACCCCGGCCCCGCCTGCCGCGACGAGGACGCCCGGTAGGTCGCTCACCGCTTCCGCGACGCCCTGCGCGGCAGCTCCGTCGTCGATCGTGGGAATGCCGATCACCACGCCACGTGCCCGGGTCACCTGGGCCGCATCGATCCAGCTCGCCTCGGGGACATCGGCTCCGAGGTAGACGACGCCGATCCCGCGCCGGCGGGCGGCCGTCGCGAACGCGAGCGCGCCGAGCTCGTGCCGGCTCCCCGGTGGAAGGCCGACAAGGACGGGAAACTCGACAACGAGCCGGCCGGCCGCCTCGAATGCCGCGGACAACCGACGCAACGTCGCGTGGCTGGCGGCATGTTCGGCCGCGACGGATACGGTGCCCGCCGCCCAGGCCTCGCCGAGGGCGCGCAGTGCAGGCATGACGCGCTCGTCGATGACTCGCTCGAACGATCCGGCCGCGAAGAGGTCGTCGAGCACGGCCTCGACGCGTGCGTCGTCGAGGGCGGCGGCCGCCTCCACGAATGCCCCGGCGATGTCGGCCGTGTCGTCGTCACTGGTCTGTGGTCGCACGGTCGGGGCAGGGGAGGCCGGCACGCCGTTGGACTCGATCTCGTGCGCCGCCTGGCTCGCCGACCAGCCCGAGTCGATGAGTTGGCGCATCGCTCGGAGCCGATCGATCGTCAGGTCGTCGTACAGGCGGTACCCGGACGGCGTCCGCTCCGGCCGCACGATGCCGTAGCGGCGCTCCCAGGCGCGAAGCACCTCGACGCTGACACCCGTGCGGATCGCCGCCTGCTTGATGGTGTACATGGTTGGTACAAGATAACACGAGGCAAAGGCTTGACAAGTTGGCGTTCGCGCAGGTAGAGTCTCGACGAACCCTATACAGAGGGTGAACGACAGGCCCGGCTCGCCGGGCGCAGTAGGAGTGGAGACATGCAGTACCTCAAGGCCCTCGCCCTCTTTCTCGTGATCGTCGGCGGTCTGAACTGGCTTCTCGTCGGGATCGCGCAGTTCGATCTCGTCGCGGCCATCACCGGAGCGACATTCGGTGAGACCAACGCCATCTCGTCGGTCATCTACGTGCTCGTAGGGATCTCGGCTGTCGCCCTGATCCCAACGTTGTTCCAGTGGGTGACGTCGGACACATCGGCGACCTCGGACGCATCGGTGACCACGGCGAGCTGAACCGCGACTCGCTCATCCCAACGACCCGCGGGTTCGCTCACCCGCGGGTCGTCTCCGTGCCCGGTATATGCGGTTGCAATGTCGGCGGGACTAGGGTGGTCGAGCCCGGACACCACGCACCGAGGAACCGTCATGACATCGACCATACGACGCCTCGCCATGCTCATCGCCCTGGCGATGGGCCTGTCGTTGGCCCTCGCGCCGGCGGTCGCCGCGCATGGTGGCCACGACACCGACGATCTCCCGGCCCGCATCGACCTGCCCGATGGCTGGCAGCCCGAAGGCATCGAGTCGTGGGGCAAGTGGCTATTCGCGGGATCGTTGGCGAACGGCGCCATCTGGCGCGCAAACGCCAAGACCGGGGAGGGGCAGATCCTCGTTCCGGGTCTGACCGGGAAGGTGGCTGTCGGCCTGCACATCGACCGCTGGGGTCGGCTGTGGGTCGCCGGCGGCCCGACCGGTGAGGTCCGGGTCTACAACGCCCGGAACGGGAAGCTGCTGCAGACCTACACGTTCACCGGCACGGGCTTCCTGAACGATCTCGACATCGCCCGCAACGCTGTCTACGTCACCGACTCGATGAACCGCCACCTGGCGGTTATCCCGTTGCGCAGCCACGGTCGACTGCCGGCTCCGTCGAAGGCCCATCTCATGCGCCTGAAGGGCGACTTCAAGCTCCAGCCCGGCTTCAATCTGAACGGTATCGCGAGCCGCGCTGGCTGGCTCGTCACGGTCCAGTCGGGTACCGGTTTCCTTTTCCGGGTCAACCCGAAGAGCGGTGTCACGAAGCGGATCGACACAGGTGGCTACCTCGTGACCAATGGCGATGGCCTCGAGTTCAAGGGCCGGACGCTATACGTCGTCCGGAACCAGCTCAACATGGTCGTTGTGCTGCGCGTCTCGAAGAACCTGCGGCATGCACAGCTGCTGGGCGAGATCAAGCCAGCGACACCGACCGTGGTCCATGTGCCGACGACGGCGACGACGACGCTGGGCGCCCTTTGGGTGGTCAATGCCCGGTTCGGGACCACGCCAGGCCCGGACGTCGACTACTGGATCACGCGGTTGCCGTTGCGTCCGTAATCGCGCCTCGCGGGGCGCTGGGGCGCGATGCATATTCCCCGGCGTCCCCGCGAATGGTCGTTCAGTGATGACCTTGGGCCGCATCGCGGGGTGACCAAGTCGTCACCGAACGGCCGTGACCGAGGCCTCGGCTGCGGGGGTGCTGCCGTACCGGGCGATACCGAACACAGCCAGCACGACGATCACGGCCCCGACAATCTGAAGGCCGGTGAGCCGTTCCCCCAGGACGACGAAACTGGCCGCAAGGCCGAAGATCGGGATCAAGTAGAACGAAGCGGCGGCGATCGACGCCGGGAGCCGCCGCAACGCCCACACGTACATCCAGTAGGCGACCGCGTAGTACAGGACGCCCGAAACGATCGCGCTGGCGATACCGACCGCCGACACATCAGCGGGCATGATAGCCCCACCCAATGCCCAGAAGACCCCAGCCAGGACGATGGCGAAGACCAGTGCGAAGAGCTGCTGGACCGCGACGATCGACGCTGCCCGCTGAGTCGGCCTGAGCCATCGACGGGCCGCCGTCGTGTACACCGCGCAGCAGAGCACGCCGGCAACGGTGAGCCCCACGCCGATGAGGCTGCCCGTCGATGCTGGGTCATAGACCACCAGCCCGACGCCAACCGCGGCCACCAGCGACAACGCGATCAGGGCGCCACCCAGTCGTTCACGCAGGAACCATCCGGCGAAGAGCAGGATCAGCACCGGTTCGAGCGCCCAGATGAGGACGGCCAGGCTCGCCGTGATCGAAACGAGGCCGAGAAGTCCAAGGGCGTACGACAGCCCGGGATTGAGGATGCCCAGCCGTTCCAGGGCGACCGGCACGGTCGAGTCGCGGAACGGCACCCGACCGACGGCGAGCAGACCGGCGAGCACGACGAGGCTCGAGACGAGCTGGATCGGCAGCAGGGTCAGGGGCGGGATCTCGTCGACGGCCCGTTTGCTGATTACGGTGCCGATGCCCCAGGCCGCCGAGGCGGCGATCAGCGCGAGATAGGCGCGATCGGACGCGAGTGATTTCCACATGTGCGAGCTCCGAGTGGCAGATGACGCGAAATCGGACATGACATCCGTTCCACGCACTCGCTGTCGCACACCGCATAGCCGGGCACACGTCGCCGGCGCGGTCGAGGAAGCATTCGCATCAGAGAAGTATGCGGTCCAACTGACGTTCAGGCCGGCGTAGCCTCGTCGGCTGATGGGGCGGGTGTACGCTCGTGCCAAGCATCCCGACCGCATGACTTCGGTGTGGCCGCTCGCAGGGCGCAGTCGCGAGGAACCGCCGGGCGCGCCAGGAGGGACTCACACCGTGCCTGCTTCGTCCTTTGCCCGACTCACGGGCTACGCGGCGATCGCCGCAGCGACGCTCATGCTCATCCACCAGATCTCGCAGCTCGTCTTCGCGGCAACGATGACCCAATCGATGGCGGTCGCGACACACAGCCTGCGCAACGGCCTCGCGCTGGCCGCGATGTATGCCCTCCTCATGGCCCTCACCGGGCTCTATGCGAGGCAGGCGACGTCGGCCGGCAAGCTCGGCCTCATCGGCTATCTGGTAGCCGCACTCGGGACGCTCCTCCTTGCCGGAGACTGGTGGTATGAGGCGTTCGTCGCTCCCCTGATCGCGGCCCAGGCTCCCGAACTCCTCAGGACGGCGCCCAGCGGATCCATCCTCATCGGTGCTGCCGTGACATTCGGGTCGTTTGCGATCGGGTGGCTGCTCTTCGGGATCGCGACGTATCGGGCAGGCGTCTTCCCGCGCGGCCCGGCGATCCTGACCGTCATCGGTGGGGTCGTCGGCATCCTGGCACTGTCCCCGCCGTTCCAGATCCCGCTTGCTCTGGCAGTGGGATGGATGGGGTTCTCCTTGCTCGGCGCTAGCGAACGAAGCACTGCGCAGTCGTCGAGCACATCGCGGGCTGAGCTGTCCGCGCCGAGCAGCGAGGCGACGATCAACGGCTGATATCGTCGGCGTTCGCTAGCGCACCTCTAGCGGCGGCGCTCCAGGCCGTCGAGGATCAGATCAAGGCTGAATTCGAACTCGGCGTCGTCGTCACACGGACCCAGCACACCGCCGTGACGGACCGACATGGCCAGGTCGGCGATGCGCGGGTAGCGGTCGGCCAACGCGCGCGCGAACGCGGCCGACTCCTCCGGTGACGGGGCGGGATCGGTCGAGTCCTCGAAAGGATCCTGCGTGAATCCCAGGATGCGACTGCCCAGGACGTGGAGTGCGTGGTGGGCCATCTCGACCGAGAACCCGCCGTCGGCTAGCTTCGCCAGGACCGACTCGATGTAGGCGAGCATCGTCGGGCTGGTCGTCGTCCGGTCGACGATCGCCCGCGGGGCCCACGGATGACGGAGCATCACGTGCCGCGCGGCGATCGATTGCGCGCGGAGCGCCGCCTTCCAATCGCCGTCGGAGGCGGGAACGTCGATCTCGGCGACGACGGCGTCGACGATGCCGTCGAGGATGTCGTCCTTGTTCCGGACGTGTCGATAGAGCGCCATCGCATCGACGCCGAGCTCCTGGCCGAGCTTACGCATGCTGAGGGCGTCGATGCCGTCGCGATCGGCGAGCTCGACGGCAGCCTGGAGCACACGCTCCTTGGTCAAGGGCGCGCGACGATCGGTGGTTGCGCTCGTCTCCGTCACCAGTGGCTTCCGTTCACTCCTTGACGTTGAACCATCGGGCGGCTATTGTCTACACCGTAGTCTACGCCGTAGACAGAGACGAAGCCCGGAGGGAACCCGATGTCAGAACAAACGATGCCCCGACCCAGCAAGATACCGCCACGCTGGCTCATCAGGACGATCTGGACTCTCCATCGCGCAGCCTACTCGCTCACCGGCGGCCGCTTCGGGCTGCGAACGCCGCGCCCCGACCGCTGGGGCACGCTCCGCCTGAAGACCGTCGGTCGAAAGAGTGGCAAGGAGCGCGTCGCGATCCTCGGCTTCATCGACGTCGGCGGGAACCTCGTCACGCCGGCGATGAACGGCTGGGCCGACCCCGAACCCGCCTGGCTGCTCAACCTGCAGGCCCACCCCGACACGACGGTCGAGCTGCCCGACGGATCCACCCGAGCGGTGGCCGCCCGGCTCGCAGCGGGGGAAGAGCGCCAGCGCCTGTGGTCGATGCTGGTCGGCCTCGGCTCGTCGGCCTACACCGACGCCAACGCAACCCTCCGATCGCGTGAGACACAGATCGTCGTCCTCGAACCTCGCTGACATCCGGGCGGTACCCTAGACCGGACGAGCGCGCGATCGCGGAGAGCGAGGGGTCCGATGGCTCCGCAACAACTCGTCTACGTCCATGGCGCGGGACCGCAGAAGCCAGCAACTGCCCTCAAGCACGAGCTCGACCTCCTGCTATTCGGCAAAGACATGTCGACGACGCGCCTCGCCCATTACGCGGGCGTGCGCTGGCCGGCGGCAGTCGGAGGGACGACGATCGCTGCCGCGGCGTCGGGTCGTGAACGACGCGCCAGGGCGATCCGCCGGTCGACCGACCCGACCCTGACCACCGACGCCGCCGCCGAGGAGATCGTCAGCGCCACGCTCCGTGGCCCTGCCGCCGCCGGCCTGGCTCCGGGGGTCACCACCGCCGAGATCCGGCGCGCACGAACGCTCGTCCGGCAGCTCTACCGCCGTGCCGATCGGATCGCCAGCAGCTCCGCCACGCCGACCCCCGGGGTCGCGTTGGGGCCGACCTTCCCCGACCCGATCTTCCGTTTCATCGTCGGCAAGTTCGCGAGCGACGTCATCGACTACCTCTACGGCCCGTTCAAGCAGCAGATGCAGGCGCCGGTGCTCGCGGCGCTCAGCAAGACGCCCAAGCCGAAGGTGATCGTGGCGCACAGCCTCGGCACGATCATCACGTACGACGTGCTGGCCAGCCCGCCGATGGCGAGTCTCAAGGACAACCTGCTGGTGACCATCGGCTGTCCGCTCGGGATCGGCAACGTCCAGAACCGACTCCGGAACGGGGCCGCCCGTCCGCATCCCGTGCCGCCCGCCCTGAGGACGTGGCGGAACTTCGCGGACCGCTGGGATCCGGTCGCGCTCGACCAGACGCTGCGCGACGAGTTCGACCCGCCCAAGGACTTCGCCACGGACGAGCAGGTCAACAACCCGGCCCGCGACAACCACGAGCTGCTCGGCTACCTGTCCGTCGCGATCGTCCACGACACGATCGTGGCCGCGGCGGGGTAGGGGAAACGCCATGCGCATCCGCGCGCCGCTGATGATCCAGGACCCCGACCTCGGGGGCATCAAGATCGACCGCCCGGTCGAGGACTGGCTGGGCATCGACGAGGACCACTATCTCGATGGTCCGGTCACGCCGCGGGTCGCCGTGCTCGACCTCGACCCCGACACCGAGGAGCTCAAGCGCGGCGCCGTCTACGAGCCACCGAGCGGAGGCCGCACGCTCGGCCGGTACGCCGTCCCCAAGAACGACATCTACGACACGCGGTTCATCCAGGTCAGCGTGTTCGCGACGGTCATGCGGACGATGTACATGTACGAGGAGAGCGACACGCTGGGTCGCAAGGTCGCCTGGGCGTTCGGCGGCCCGCAGCTCCTCGTCGTCCCGCGTGCCGGCTGGTGGCCGAACGCCTATTACGAGCGACGCTCGCGGAGCCTCCAGTTCTTCTCGTTCCGGTCGCAGGGGCAAGCTCGTCCACCTCAGCCTGTCGCGCGACATCGTGGCCCACGAGACGGCCCACGCCCTGATCGACGGCATCGTCCCCGACCTGTACGACGCGCTCGACCCGCAGTCGCTGGCCCTGCACGAGGGCATCGCCGACCTCAGCGCCGTGCTGATCGCGTTCCGCAGCGGGCGGCTCCGCAAGGCCGTCCTCGACGCGACCAACGGCTCGATCGAGAAGTCGACCCGGTTCAGCTCGATCGGCGAGGAGTTCGGGCGGGCGATCGACCCGAGCGGCGCCGTCGGCTGGCTGCGCAACCTGCTCGACGGCAGCAAGCTCGATCCGAAGGGAGACCCGGCCGACGAGCCCGAGGAACACGTCCTGAGCCAGGTCGTCACGGGCGCCCTGTACACGCTGATGGTCGCGCTGCATCGCGACTACATGACCCGGTTGTCGCTGCGCCGCGGGGAGTCGAAGTTCGCCGTTTCGGGCCGCGCGTTGTTCGGTGCCTCCGAGCAGTTCAAGCGGATGATCCTGCGCGGCATCGACTACCTGCCACCGGGCGAGGTCACCTTCGCCGACTACGGCCGGGCGATCATCGCGGCCGACCAGGGGTCGTTCGGCGACGACACGTGGCGGCAGTACATCCGCGAGGAGTTCGTCCGGCGCGGCATCGTGCGTCGGGCGCGCGACCTCGACGTCCAGACGAACTACCCGCACGAGGCGCTCGAGGGGCTCGACCTGCAGGCGCTGGTCGACAGCCAGTGGGTGGCCTACACGTTCGCCGAACAGAACCGACGCCTGCTCCGCATCCCGAGTGACGCACAGTTCGAGGTCCTGCCGCGGATCGTCGTGAACAAGCGCTTCCTGCTCCCCGACCAGACCATGGACCAGGCGGCCGCCGCGCACGAGGACACGTCCGCCGACGACGTCGAGCCGGACGGGACGCTCGACGACCTCGACGAGCTGCTGCCCGTCAAGGAGCTCCTCTTCAAGGTCCGCTGGAGCGTCACCGAGGACAACCCGCCAGACCTCGGCATCGGCACGACCCGCCGCGTCCAGACCGGGACGACGCTCGTGATCGACTGGGATCGGCGACTCATCCGGTCGTGCCTCAGCGCACTCGACCTGACGGGTCGCAAGCCGGCCCGCGACACGATGCTGCGCCGGCTCATCGATCGCGGCCTGCTGCAGGTCAGCGGGCCGGACGATCCAGCGGCCGACCGGCAGACGCTGGGGACGGGCGTCGAGGCGGTCGTGGCCGACGACATGCTGCGCGTGCGGGGCACCGGCCGCCTCCTGCACGTCGCGCGGGACGTCGGCTATGAGTGATCTCGTCGTCCGCCTCTACAACGTCCGGTTCGGCGACGCCGTGCTGGTGATGATCCCCGACAGAGTCGGGCGGTCACGACGTCGTGCGCACGATCCTGTTCGACTTCGGCAACGCGCTCAGCGAGGAGGGCGGCGTCGACGCCGTCTTCGAGCCCGTCATCGATGACCTCAAGACCACGCTGGGTGGCAAGAAGCTCGACCTGTTCGTGATGACCCACGAGCACCTCGACCACGTGCAGGGGTTCTTCTACGCGAAGGAGAAGCTCAAGAAGTCGATCAAGGCCAGGCAGGTCTGGCTGACCGGTTCGGCCGACCCGACCTACTACGACGACCATCCCGACGCGAAGAAGGAGCTGAAGGCCGCCTACGCCGCCTATCGAGCGGCCAAGGTCCGCCTCAACGCCCTGCCCGAGGTCTCGTTCTTCACCTCCGTGCTCATGGCCAACAACGACGTCCGGACCACGAAGAAGTGCATCGACTACCTGCGGACCGGGCTCGCCACGCCGCAGAACGTCCACTACGTCGACCGGACGACCGACCTCAGCCAGATCCAGCCGGCGAACAGCGCCACGCTCACGCTGTGGGCGCCCGAGGAGAACACCGCCGAGTACTACGGCAAGTTCAAGCCGCTGGCGGCGAGCCTGCGCATCGGTGACAACGCCGACTTCGACGACCTCGACCTGGGGCTGAAGGAGCCGGAGGACCTCGAGCTACCCGCAGCCGCCGCGCGGGGTCGATGCCGGTGCGTTCTACAACCTGCTCGACGTCCGCCATTCGAACTCGGCGTCGAGCCTGCTGAACATCGACCAGGCGTCGAACAACACGTCGGTCGTGACGCTCATCGAGTGGAAGGGCTGGCGGCTGCTGTTCACGGGTGACGCCGAGAAGCGCAGCTGGCGGCAGATGGACAAGCTCGGCCTCGTCGGGCCGGTCCACTTCCTGAAGGTCAGCCACCACGGCAGCCACACCGGGATGCCGCCCACCGAGATCCTCGACAAGCTGCTGCCCAAGCCACCGACGGCCGCCGGCAAGCGCAAGGCCGGGATGTCGACCTATCCGGGCAACTACGACGGCGTGCCGAACGACGACACGCTCAAGGAGCTGCGGAAGCGCACGACGATCGTGTCGACGCTCGACGCAGCCGACCGAGCTCTACAAGGAGATCCGGTTCCCCGATACGGGGCCGCCATGACGCAGTTTCGACCGCGAGCAGTCTTCCAACTCAAGCGCGATCCGCGTCATCCGAACGGGTCTCGCCTCGGCGGCGTCAACTGCAACCCCTCGGCCGGGGCGACGCTCGTTGACTTCGTGACCTGCGGGGCGAAGCGGACCACGGGGGCGGCGGTGCGCGAACTCACGAACGACAACGTGGGCGGGACCGTGCTGAGCACGGTCGTTGCGGCCCTTCGACGCGGCTTCGGCGTCGACATCGACGTCGACACCGGGTCGTTCGATCGGGTCATCAGGGCGCTCGACTCGCGGCGCGGCGTCACGCTCTGCGGGTCCAGCGCTGCGACGCGCGGGACGCGATTCCAGGCGAGCGAGACGTTTGACGGCAACCACCAATGGGCCCTGACGGACACGCGCAAAGGAGCAGGGCGGGCGTCTTGAGATCCTCGTGTTCGATCCCCTGGCTGACGGTCGACGTCGAGGCATCGCCATCTCACCGATGTGGATCCCGGCGAATATCGTCCGCGACTTCGCTGGCAAGCTTGACCTGAGGTCCAAGGCGGAGAAGGCTGCGAAGCGGCCTCGCCGCCCTCTCGGGGCGGGTCGTGCGACCTACGGCGTGACCGAGGCCGTCGCCTGCGCAGGCAAGTCGGTACCGGTGCCACGCGTGCGGCTGCGCGCGGGTGCGTCGCTCGTGAACGGGCAGGCCGGGCGCGACCGGGCGGTCCGCGTGGCGATGGCACGGATCCGCGAACGGCCGACGACGACCTCGGACATCGTCGGCCGCAAGCGTGCCGGCGACACGTTTCGGGCGTTCCAGCGAGTCAAGGGCCAGCGTGTCGCGGGCGACCAGATCTGGCTCGGCGACCGCAGTGGCGAGCGATGGATGCACGTGTCGTTGTTCCGTGCCCTGGCCCAGGTCGCTGGACCTGGGCTCGACCAGGTCGGGGAGGACCCTGAGGCCGTCGCTACCCCGGATGCCGCGGACGATCAGGGCGCCGCCGACGAGGTGCTCGAGGGGCTCGAGGACGGCGTCGACGAGGAGGTGGTCGACGACGTCGCGGCCGAGGCGAGTGAGATCGTGTCCACATGATCAGACCCGACCGTCCGGCCGACCCGGTAGGGCCATCAGCCCTCGGGTTCGGCCTCCTCGTCGCCCCACGATCGTCCCTCGCCGATCCGCGTCCGGCGCGATCGCTGGAATGCCGAGGACTGGCGCAGGTTCCATGCCTCCACGCCCATTCGGGCGACCTCGTCAAGGCCGCCCAGGTCATCCGGAACGGGGCCCTTGAACATCCGCACCATCTCGGGCGTTTCGGCCGACCCGGCCGTCGCGTCTTCCGCGAGCTCGACGACCAGTGCCCGATCGCCGTATGCCTGGACCGGGCGACCGCCAGCGGCCGCGAGCCACGCCCGAACATCGTCGGGCGAAGCGGCGGGGGCCAGGACCACGAAGTACTCGGCCATCGATCACACGTTCTGCCGGACCAGCGAGACGCTCGGAGGATAGGACATGGCGAAGCGTGACGAGATCGCCAAGCAGGGACTCATCATCCTCGACGCCAAAGGCGTCGCCGACATCCGCGGGACGGCGGGGCGGCTCGAGGACGTCGGTGTGAGCGTCCTCCACCGCTACGGTTCGCGGGTCCTCATCGGTGAGGTTCCACCAGCGGGTGGCCGGGGCGTGGCTGCCGAGCGGGGCGTGCGCTCGTATCCACGCGGGCGCCGTGCGTGACAAGCCTCGTGGCCTGAGCGAGGCGGAGGCGGTCGGGCTGGCGGCATGGGATCTGCGTGTTTCGCGGCGATACGCCACCGCCAAGGCAAAGCGGCCACTCGACGGTCAGCGCTGGGATGCCGCGGGCGTCACCCCGCTCATCCCGCCAGACGGCCCGCTCATGACCCATGTCGACGATGAAGGGCCGGCCCGCGCGTTCCGCGCGGCGGGCGACGAGACCAGCGCCTATCTCATCGGCGCCGTCGCCGTGGGGCATCATCCTCGTGGAGGGTCCCACGGCGGAGCTGCAGTTCAGCGAGGCCGAGCGCACCAAGGTCGTCGCCGAGGTCCAGGAGGGATTGACCTGGCTCGGCACGCCGGGAACCCAAGGCCGGTGTCACCTTCGCCTACGACATCCGGATCGTGCGGGTGGATCGAGCCCCGAACCCGGCGCTGAGCGGCTACGAGCCGCTCGAATCGCACTGGCGCGACCCGGCCATGGCGAAGACTCGGGTTCGCTCCGAACTTCGGGGGCGTCAAGGAGTACGTCAAGTCCATCCGCGCCAACCTCGCCACGAAGTGGGGCTACGTCGCGTACTTCACGAAGTACCCGGTCCAGCA
The DNA here is from genome assembly GCA_963831715.1 of uncultured Chloroflexia bacterium. Classification (GTDB taxonomy): domain Bacteria; phylum Chloroflexota; class Limnocylindria; order Limnocylindrales; family CSP1-4; genus SPCO01. The sequence continues at coordinate 224,106 of CAWHRB010000003.1, forward strand.
CTTCGCCTACGCCTCCAAGCCGCGCCTGGTCATGCACTACGACAACGACGGCTGGGGACCCGACAACATCGACCGCGTCTTCACGCACGAGACCGGCCACATCTTCGGCTGTCCCGACGAGTACTCGGCAAGCAACTGCTCGTGCGACACGAAGGCAGGCTATCTGCGTGAGGTCAACGGCAACTGCCAGAACTGTGCGACGTCCTTCACGCCGTGCCTCATGGCGGGGAACACCTGGGAGATGTGCGCCTTCACCCCGGTCCACCTTGGCTGGCGCGATACCGATGGTGACGGCGCGCTGGACCCGGTCGATCCGGTCGGGAACCCGAACCCCCTGATCGATCTGGGCGGGTTCTGTTCGCGGTTCCCGTTCATCTGCCGGCTGGTCGGCCTCGGCGCCACAGCCGGCGCTGTGGCCGGCGACGATCCGGGCTGGCGGTCCGGCGTCACCGGTGCGATCCCCGCCGAGCCGCGGGGCGAGGCGGTCCCGGTCGAGTTGCTCCGCCAGGTCCTGACCGCGGCTGAGATGGCCCGCGTGGAGGCCGCGGTCCGTGCCGAGGAGGATCGCTACCTCGAGGCCCTCGAGCGCAAGCTTCGGACCGCAGCGGACCAGATCGCGCGCGAACGAGCCAGTCGCTGATGGATAGCGCGGAGATCGAGCGCAAGGTCCTGGCGACGTCAGCGGGCGGTGATGGCCCTCAGCTCGGCGGACCGGTCCGCGTCCTCGACACGGCCGAGGGCGCCGACGGGGGCTCGACGTACCAGGTGTCGGCGTCCCAGCTCGTACCGATAGACGAGGACGATCCGGATCTGACCGGGGTGTCCATCGCGGTCCCAGTGACGGCCACCGTCGAGATCGACGGCGACGGGGCGATCGTCGGGATCGATGTGCCGGTCGACCCGGCCGCCCAGCGCGAGGCGAGAACGTTCACGCGGAACCTGATCGCCCGTGGGGCTGTCAGCGGGCTGGCGGCCAGCGGACCCGTGCGACGCGGTCCTGGGCTAGCCACCCGCCCGACCCACGAACTGACCGTCGACGAATTCGGTCGGCGGGTGATCCGCCGGACCGGATTTCACGGCCGCGAGCGGGACCCCGACCGCACCCGACCGAAATGGGAGGACGTACCATGGCGACCATCTCGTACGTCCCGAACGATCCGTTGGCGAGTGGCGGACCACCGACCAGGTCGACGAGGGCCAGCAACTACCCACGCGGTGACATCGCCAAGTTCGACATCCAGCCGACGGCGGTCGCCGGCAAGTTCGACCCGCACACGCCGGAGTTCCAGTACTGGCAGGCCAAGCTTGGGCTGATCGCCGGGCTGCGTGCGTGGCGCCAGATCGATGGCCGCTTCCTGCGACGCTGGTTCGGCGACCAGAACCAGCTGGCGGTGCTCACGGACGCCGGCGACGACCTGAACGCGTTCTACGATCGCGACAGCCTGCAGTTCTTCTCACACACGTTCGGCGGGGTGACGGTCAACTCGGCGGAGAGCGTGGACGTCGTGACCCATGAAGAGGGTCATGCCTTCCTCGACGCCATCCGGCCGGACTTCTTCGATGTCCCGTTCATCGAAGTCGGGGCGCTCCACGAGGCGTTCGGCGACTGCATGGCGATCGTCACCGCGCTCGAGGACCGCGCCATCCGGGACGCCGTCCTGGCGTCGACTCCAGACCTCGCGGCCAACCACTTCGTGGAAAGCCTGGCCGAGGCGCTCGGCGACGCGATCGCGCGAGAGTTCGGAGCGAGCAGCGTCGACGTCGGGGCGCTCCGCCATGCCCTCAACACGTTCCAGTACGCTGATCCGACTTCACTCCCGCCGGATGCCCCCGCGGACCAGCTCTCCGGTGAGGTCCACAGCTTCGCCCGGGTGTTCAGTGGCGCCTTCTACGACGTCATCAGGAACATCTACATCGGGGGCAGGCGGAAGGATTCGCTCGCGCTGCGGAAAGCCTCGCGGACGGCGGGCAAGCTGCTGATGGCAGCGATCCGGATCGTGCCCGCCACACCGAGCACGTTCCGCGGCGTCGGACAGCGGATGCTCCAGGTCGACGTGTCGAAGAACCGCGGAGCCAATACGGCCGCGATCACAGAGGCGTTCGCGGCTCACGGGATGTCGCTGCCCGCCCCTGCAACGTCCCTGCCGGTGCCCCTGCCCAGGCAGACCCGCGCCGGGGCGGCTCCGGAGCTGCGCCGGCGGCTCGCGGTCCCCCCGGGCACCAGGATCGAGATCACACCCGTCGATTCCGACCTGCATGGCGAGATCGCCCATGTCAGCGCGTACCGGCCGTTGCCTCTTGACGGCGCCGGGCTTCAGGGTGTCCGGATCATGGTGCCGGGCATCGCGCGTGTCGCCACCACACGCCGCGGCCGGTCGATCACCGGCGTCCTGGGTGAGGTCACCTCGTCCGAGGGTGACGCCGCGGTGCAGGCTCGTGCCTTCGCGCGCTCGCTGGTCGCGAACGGCGACGTGCGCACCGCCCCACGGGCGGCCCGACGGCTCGCCGCCGCTCCGCAGCCGCCGACGGCCCGGGTGCCGCACAAGCCCAGTCACGAGATCCGACTGGTCGGCGGCGAGCCGACGCTCGTCCGGGTCGGCTTCTCACACCGGCACTGACCGTCAGCCGGCCTCCGGCTCCAGCCGCAGGCCGGGATGCCCGAAGAACTGGTAGGCCATGTAGGTCGACGACGTCGTCTCGGGGGTGTCGCGGAACGTGGCGCGCTCCGTGCGCATGATCTCGGCGGGTGCCTCGCCACGCATCGCCCGCTCGTAGAAGCGGATGGCGATGTCTCGAGCGAGTCGGTCGTCGATGGACCACAGCGGTGCGATGACGCCTGCTGCGCCGGCGAACAGGAAGGCCGCGGCCAGACCGGCATGATCGCCGAGGAGTTGGCTGCCGCGGCCGACCTGGCAGGCGTTCAGGAAGACGAACGGATGGCCGCGTAGCGGGATCCCCTTGACGGCCAGGGGATCGAGGGCAGAGCCGTCGACGAGGATCAGGCCATCCCTGGCCTCCTCGGCCTCGTAGGTGCCGTGCACGGCGAAGTGGATGACATCGGCCGCCGGACGCCCCCTCAGCAGGTCGAGGATGCCGCCGATCGTCGCATCCACGGGCATCGCCTCGTAGACGCGCACGATGTCAGCGGCCTCGGCCTCCGCCTCGGCAAGGCGCTGCCAGCCCGGCAGCTCGTAGACGCCCGACACGGCGGCGACACCCTGGACGGCCACGCTCATCGGCGGCGGGAGGGCGGGCCGCCGCTGGCCGAGGACCCAGCGCCCGACCGTCGCCTGGGCCGCGAGGAAGGGTGGGAGGTCGGGATCGAGCGGCGGATCCACGACGGCGAGCTCCCACGGCACGTACGGCTCGGCCGAGAGGAACAGGATGGACGGCGGCCGGGCGCCGGTCCGTGCCGCGATCCGTGACAAGGCGTTCCAGAACTCGATCGGCAGCTGCTCGGCGATGGTCAGCCCGATCCCGCGCAGGGCGACGAACTGCGTCGGGCGACCCTCCACCTCCTGCATCTCGTCGACGATCCGACGAAGGTCCGCCGCAGGATCGCCGCCGATATCGATACGGATGGGAGCGTCTGGCATGTCGATCGTCGGATCGGCCGCGAGCAGCTGGACGAGCAGGCCGCCGCTCGCCTCGGACTCCGCACGCTCGATCCGCACGGTCAGATCGGGCGCCACCTGGCCGGCCGGCAAGGACAGGTCGACGCCGGGGGCGGGTGGCTGGGCCGGAGCCGACGCCAGGAGATCCGCCGAGCGGACGACGGCGACCGAACGCACGGCCAGTCCGATCGGATTGCCGTCGATCGAGTACATGGCGCGGATCGAGGTCGCCAGGACCGGCGCGTCCTGCGCATCCGGCACGAGCTGGATCGTCACATACGGATAGGGCGCGTCCGCTGTGACCGGCAGGTCGATCCGCCAGGACGCGCCGGGGTCCGCGAGCCGGAGGCCGTCGGCCACGAGCTGGATGGTCATCGTGTAGGCGCCGACGCTGGACGGCGGTCGGTGGAGCGCCTCCCCGACGACGCGTGCGTCCGGGCGGTCGGCGAGCCCCACGACGAGGTCGAATGGCTGCTCGGCGACGACGGCATCCGGACAGGACAGCCGGGCGTAGGTCGTCCGCGGCGGGTCAGGCTCGCTCCCGACGGTCGCGCCGCCGACGCCGATCGTGGCACCGCCGGCCCCGATCGGTGGCTCCGGGACTTTCGGCGCTTGCGTCAGGCCGACGACCTGGTTGAGCACCCCGCTGATCGCCCCCGGGATCGCCGTCCAGAGGACTGCGGAGGTGGGCGTGATCCCCGTGACGCCGGCCTGCTGGGCGAACAGCAGGAGACCGATACCGGTCACCACGCCACCGAGGACGGCGAGCACACCGTTACGGCGCCCAGTAGTCAGGATCGCCCGCAGGGCCATGAGAACGCCGACCACGATGATCCCGAGCGCAACGAACCCAGCCGGCGTTTCGAGCGGCGACCGGCCGGTGACGTTGACCCAGCCGTGGACCTGACAGACGTCGGTCGCAGCGGTGACCTCGTACAGACCCGACCCGAACCGAGCGTGGTCGGAGACGGGGAGCGACCCTGACCACTCCGTCGTCGGCGCGGTGGCATCGTCCGCGATCGTCCACGTGGCCGGCCAGACGCTGACCGCGACGATCGCTCGCGTCACGGGGTCGCGGGACTCGACCGACCACGGAGGCCACCGCATCGGCGTCGATCGGGATCGCCCGCTCGGGACTATCGGCATCGGCGAGGGACTGCCCATCGATGAGGACCACGCACGCGCCGATCGTCTGGGCGCCGACCGGCGCGGAGAGGATCAGGACGACGGCCACGCCGAGGAGGAGCGCGGCGGCGGTCGGCACGCGAGGACGCTGCCGCATCAGGCAGGCATCGGCGTCATCGCCAGCTCGGGTCGATACAGTTTTCCTCGAGGGATTTCGCCTTCGTGACGTCAACGACGCTGCTCGGGACCAAGACCTCGTGGTCGTCGAGGTCTCCGATGAGGAGATGCCATGCGCCATCTACCCGCCGGTAGAAGGCGATTTGCTCCCCGTCAGGCGAGAACACGGGGCCGCCCTCGTCGGCTGGATCGCTAGATACTCGGGTCGGAGTGCCGCCGCTGATGGCGAGCGTGTAGATGTCCCGCAGTCCGCCTACAGCGTTGCGCGTAAACAGCAGGCGTGTACCGTCCGGTTTCCACGTAGGGTTGCGATCGATGACGTTGCCCGACGTTCGCCGCCTGTCATTCTTGTCGGTACCCCTCGTAAAGATGGCGCGCCCGTCGACTTGGTAGCTGGACGAGAACGCCATGGTCGTGCCGTCCAGGGACCATGCAGGCGAACTGTCTAAGGCCCCGGTGTGACCGACCTGAACCTTCGGGTCACCGTCCCCATCCCGGGCGACTCGCCAGATGTCACTCAGGCCTTTGTCGGGCTCGGTGCGGTTGCTGCTGAAGTAGACCCAGCTCCCGGCAACGTCCGGTCCGAAGTCGTGTGAGGTCCCGCTCGTAAGCTGCTTCTCTTGTCGATCGCCCGAATCGATCGTCCAGATGTCACCGGCTCCCCTCGTGAACCGTGTGAAGGCGAATGAGCTTCCCGTCGGGTGACCACCTCGGCCAACGGTCCGGAGAGTCGTTTTGGGTGATCCGCTCCAGCTTCGTGCTGACCGGATCGTAGAGGTACACCTCGGACGTGTCGGAGCTGGTATCGGTCCCTGCGTAGCACTGGAACAGGATCCCCCTACCGCTCGCCAGAAGGGTGGCGCTTTCCGACGTCGACGCTTCGGACGAGGGACCGCCCGATGGGGATCTGTCTGTCGACGTCGGCGACTCCGTCACCGTGGCAGCCGAGCCGGAGGCTGGGCTCGCGCTTGCTCCGCCCCCGCCTCCGAAGATGTTGACGGCCAGGAGGAGCACGAGCAGGACGGCTCCGCCGCCGGCCGCTAGGATGGCGATCGGCCGCCAGGGTGGCGGCGGCGGTGGCGGCACCGGCGTGGGACGCTCGGGTTCCGGTGGTTCAGGCTTCGGAGGTTTGAACAGCTCCTCGAGTTCATCCTCGCTGAGCTCGGGGCTTGTCTCCGGTGGCTCCGGTTCGGGCCCTTCCGGCTCGGGCGGTTCCGGCGCCGGCGGTACCAGGATCGGCGGCACCAGTATCGGCGGCACCGGGGGCGCCTCGACGACCGGGGCCGCCGCGACGTTGAACAGCACTCCATCCGGTGCCTGGAGGTACAGGACCGGCGTGCCCCATTCCAGCGTGTCCTCGAAGGCGGTGGCGAGACCCTTCCGTGCCTCGGTGAGCGCCGTGTCGACCGGGATGCCCCGAGCGACCGCGCCGTAGAACGATCGGCTCAGTTCGATCGCGGCCTCATCGGTGATCTCGTACTGCATCGCCACGACGGCCGGAGTGCCCTTGCGGACGAGCGTGCCCGCGGTGCTCGAGAACACGTCCGTCACGTCGCTTCGACCGGTATCGCACGCGTTGAGGACCGCGAGGCGAAGCGGTTCGTGGTCCCCCAGGATGCGTCCGAAACTCGTCGCCCGCTTGTAGTCGGCCTTGCCGTCGGGGCGCGCGAAGGCGACGATGCCCTCCTTGCGGTTCTCGTCGAAACCACCGTGGCCGATGAAGTGGAGGATGTGCCAGGGGCCCTCCCACAATGCCTCCTGGAAGTCCTGCCACGTCTGCCCTGGGATCCATGTGAGCTCGATCAGGCCCTTGGCCTGGATCGACTCCATCGCGGCGGTGAGACGGGTTCGCTCTCGCTCCACGTCCAGCCCGTCGAGGTCCGAAGGACTGACCGCGACCGCCAGGACGCGGATCGGCGGCGTCACGAGGAGTGGCTCCATGCTCGACGGCATCGGGATGTAGCGGACCAGCGGCGAACCGGTCGAGAGCGTGACGAAATCCCCGCGAACCGGGTCGAAGAGGTACTCCCACGGGAGCGCCGCGAGTTCCGCGTCGTCGCACCGGAACTTGATCCGGATGCCGGACTGCTGGTGCTTGGCCTCCTGGCGGCTCGCCTCGTAGCGCGACAGGATGTCGCCGGAAAACAGCGCTTCCCACAGTTCCTGGCCGAACTCCTGGACGGTGCGGCTCTCCGGTGACGCGATCCGGCGTCGCGTCATGCTCGAGCGGAGCAGCGCGATCTGGAGGGCCTGCAGCCGATTGGTGAGTGTCGGCTGGTCGAACGGGAAGCGCATCGACGACGTCGCCTCGCCAGCCGGCGACCGCACCTTGACGGTGTACGTCCCCGCATCGCCGCCAGTGACATCGATCTCGAAATCGAGGTACTGCACTGGTCGCCTTCCCCGCGCGCCCGATGTCAAGGCTACCCCGGGTCGCAAGCAGATCCGTGACAGCGGCGGTGCTATCGTGGCCACTCAGCGAGGTGGAGGCATGCCTGCGGACGGATCCGGCTCCACGTCCTTCGTCGTCATCCGGACCGATTGGTCGGTCCTGACGGCCCTCCGGGCGCTCGACGCGACCGATGCGACCCACGTGATCATCGCGCACCACGACGAGCGCGGCGAGCAATACCACCTGTTCGTCGCCGACGACATCTTCGCCGAGCTCCAGACGCATCCGGCCGAGGCCAACCTCACCGTCGGTGCTGCCACTGGCCGAGTGGCCGCCGACGCCCACGATCGCGCCGGGCGATTCGATCGGCGATCGGACGATGGCGGTCGTCCTCGATCGTGGCCGCCCGGTCGGTTTCATCGATCGAAACGCCCCGAGCGTTCCAGGCCCGACGGCAGAGACCGTGCAGCCGGGTGATGCCGGCGGCCCCGGTGGGTGGACTGGCGAGGAGGTCGTCGAGCCGGTGCGGCGTGGCGGTGGGCACCGCGCGAAGCCGCCCGCATCGGCCGGCGATGGCGAACCTGTCGCTGCGAATGGCGGACCCGACGCCGAGGATGGCGGGACCGAGCGATCGCTCGAGGCGGAGTTCCCTGACTCGGTCGTGGTCGACACCGTGGAGTGGCTGCTGGTCTCGATCGTGAACGCGAAGCCGACCGCGTCGGGTCTCGCCATCGAGGTCGCGGCGGGCGAATCGATCGACGTCCTGATCCAGCCGCGGCGCGGGTTCAGCGTCGAGGGAGATGCTCGCGGAACGCTCGAGGTGCCGGCCTCCGGCGAGAGCCTGCCGCTCCAGTTCAAGGTCAAGGCCCTCGACGAGGGAAAGGGCCTGATCCGCGTCCTGGCCTTCCACCTCGGCGAGCCGCTCGGCGTCATCACCCTCGAGCCGACGGTGAAGGCCGCGTCCGGGAGCCGGGCCCGCGGACGGACGACCTCGGCGCCCGCAGCGAGGAAGGGCCAGGCGCTGACGGCGCCGAGCGCACAGGTCCCGGACATGTCGTTGTTCATCGAGGAGCGCGAAGCCGGCGGAGCCCTCGAGTTCGTCATCCGCCTGACCGCCGCGGACCCGGCACTCGACCTGAACCTTCGTCCGTTCGGGCCGTTCCGTCTCGAGGTCGAACCCGCCGAGTTCTTCGGGACGTTCTTCCAGGAGATCGACGAGCTGCCCCTGGCCACGAAGGAACAGCGCGAGGTCGCCGAGCGACGGTTGGCGGCCAAGGGTGCGTACCTGACCGAGTCGCTGATGCCCCCGGAACTGCGTGAGGCGCTCTGGCTGGTTCGCGATCGGATCGCCTCGGTCATCATCCAGTCCGAGGAGCCGTGGATCCCGTGGGAGCTCTGCCGCCTCATGGGCCGTGACGGCGACCGGGTGATCGAGGGTCCGTTCCTGTGCGAAGCCTTCGCGGTCACGCGCTGGTTGCCCGGTGAGGGGTTCAAGCGCCCCCTCCGGCTCACCAACATGGCCCTGATCGTCCCGGCCGATTCCGGCCTGCCGCTCGCGCCCGAGGAACGCGACTTCGTCCTGTCGCTGGCCGGGGACGGTCGTGCCGTCACGGCGATCGATCCGAAGTTCGCCGAGGTACAGGACGCGTTCGCGGCCGGCGTCTACGACGGCTGGCACTTCACCGGGCACGGCGCAGCGCGCGATTCGAACCCGGATCGTTCGTCGATCATCTTGAGCGAGCGAGGAGTCGTTCACGCCTGAGGACCTCAGTGGCCAAGCCGCGAACCTGGGCATCCCGCATCCGCTGATCTTCATCAACGCCTGCCAGGTCGGCCGCGGCGGGATGGGCCTGACCGGGATCGGTGGCTGGGCGCGACGCTTCGTGCAGACCGGGGCCGGCGCGTTCATCGGGGCGTACTGGTCGGTCTATGACGTGTCGGCCTTCGCCTTCGCCAAGGAGGTCTACACGCGGCTCCTGGACGGGATGCCGATCGGTGATGCGGTCCGCGAGGCACGCGCCAAGGTCCGTGAGGATGGTGACCCGACGTGGCTCGCCTACACCGTGTTTGCCGATCCGCTGGCCACCGTCGAGGCCGGACCGAGCTAGGTCAGGAGCCGGTCCGACGCGTCAGGCGGCCGCCGGCGCTCCTGGAGGACGTGGAACGCGGCCATCGCGACCGTGAGGAAGATCAACCCGCCGATGTACGAGCTGACGGTGCGCCCGTTCAGTTCTCCATAGAAGAGGGCGACCGTGACCAGAAGGGCGACGCCGTTGACGATGAACAGCCGCGCCGCCGTGCGGATCTCGTCCCAGTCGCGAGCGAAGGCCATGGTCCCGCACCAGACCGACCAGCCGAGGAACCACGCGGCGACGATGCGCGCGTCCAATGGGTTGAGCTCCCAAGCCCAACGGCGCGCTGCGAACTCGGGGTTGATCAGCAGGAGCAGGCCATGCATGAGCAGCAGCCCCGTCACGAGGACGAGGAACCGCTTGAACCACAGGAGGATGGGGCCACCGCTGACGGGGGCCTCGGCTCGCATGATCCCGCGCGGGATCAGGTAGATCATCACCACCGGCTCGAAGATGTAGAGGATCACCCAGATGTGGGCCGTCGGCGGAGTGAACTGTGACCAGGTGAATTCGTCGATGTGCCAGAACGTGGCGATCAATAGCACGCCGGTGAAGGCGAGGTTGCCCCACACGATCCAGCGAAGCCGGATCCAGTCCGCCTGGCGGGCGACATTGAGGAAGAACAGTGTCCGGAAGATGTAGCCCGCGCCGATGAAGGCTTGGGCGTAGCGCGGCTGGACGTCCCACGCGAAGTACTCGGGCACGAACTGCGGGAACACCAGCATCCACACGGCGAACCACGCGGCCGCGAGCGCGCCGAGAACGCCCCAGAGAACCTGTGAGCGAGGCGGCCAGCTCATCTAGGCGTCAACGCTCGACATCGATCGTGAAGCTGGCGGTGTCGAACAGCCATTCCTTCGGGCGACCGAACAGCCCGGCTTCGCGAACCCAGCACGTGATGCCGATCCGTAGCTGTTTCGTGGCCTTGGGCACGAGCAGTGTCTGGAGCAAGGCCTGGTGCCCGGCGATCTGCTGGTCCTGGGCGTAGAGGTTCCACTCGGCGCCGCCATAGCCGTCGCCGGGACCGGAGATGATCTTGGGCACGGAGACGGTGAAGCTGATCGACAGCTTCGCGTTCTCCTTGATGCTCGCGCCGACCTTGGCCGCGGTGAGGGTCACGCCGGGCACGGTGCTGATCGCGGCCTGGAATTCCTTCGGCACCTCGAGCGATCCGTCGAGGCCGATGTCGACGCTCGCCTCGGCCCCGACCTTGGCGATGTCGAGCAGCTCGGTCGACGGTTGGACGTCCACGGTGTCGGCCTGGACGTCGAACAGCTCGACCTTGTAGCCCATCCCCCACACCTTCGCCGGCTTGCGGCCGGGTGCCGGCTGGGCGGTCACCCCATGCGACAGCAGCACCGGGAACTTCCGCCCGAGCCCTGCCACGATCATGGGGTCAGGGGTCTTCTGGGCGAGCTTCCAGAGGCGGCGGAGGTCGATCGCCCGCGGCGCCGGCATCGCCAGGCTGAACGGCGCGTTCGACGGTAGACCACGCGTCCCCCCGCCACGCCGGACCGGACCCGCCGCCTTCACGGCGTCGGCGACCATCTCCTGGAGCACGCCGTCCTCGACGTCCTGTGGATCGCCTCTCGCCTCGAGGGTTTGCGTTCCCCGCTCCGCCATCTTGTCTCCTCCCGCTCGGCGCGGCGCCGAGACGCTATCAGGCAGACAGCTCGCGCAGGCCCCCGACCCTCTGACGGCCACGCCGAGACCGCCCAGTTTAGCCCGCGTGTCGAGCATTCTCGGGAAAGCAAGAAGCCCGGCGGATCGCCGGGCTTCGTTTGTTGCTGTTGCTTCGGTTAGTAGCTTCGGCGCTGCGTCTGGAAGCAATCGCTGCAGTACACCGGCTTGCTGCCGGTGGGCTGGAACGGGACCTGGGCCTCGCGGCCGCAGCTCGAGCACGTGGCACTGAACATCTCGCGCGGGCCGCGGTCGTAGCCGCCGCCACCGCTCGAATAGCCACCACCTGAGCCACCCGAGTCGCCGCGAGCAGCCTTGCGGCTTGCTCGACAGCTGGCACAGCGACGCGGCTCGGTGAACTGGCGGTCGGCGTAGAACTGCTGCTCGCTCGCCGTGAACACGAATTCCTGGCCGCAGTCGGCGCAGGTCAGGTTCTTGTCTGATCCGTACAAAGAAAACACTCCTTCTCGTGCGACTTCAGCGAACCTGTCTCGCCGAAACCGTTGAGAGGAGTGATCGTGTTGTCGCGTTGGGCGGCGCACGTATCGGCGCCGGCCGACACAGTAACAGGTATCGATCGTCAGGTCGACCACGGTTTTCTGCAGCGATCCGCTGGCCCGGGTGCATCATTTTTGAACCACCAGAGCATGGATCCCGCCAATACGGCGACCGCCCGCTCCTGCGTTCGATATCAATGGCCCAGACCGTGTCGCGTAGACCTAGCGACCTCTCAAGTCATTCCGACACGTCAGGTGAGGAAGTCGGACGAACGTGCAGGCTGCCTCGCGGTTTCCGACACTCGAGGCACCAAGTCACTGGCGACCGTGCACGTTCATCGCCGGAACCAGCCTGACGTGTCGCTTTGACCTGGCGGGTCATGTCGACATGAAGCCAGCTAGGCGGGCGTCGACCGAAGCTCGAAGACGGGTCGCGTGGACGCCGCGCGCTCGGGATCGCTGCGGACCTCAGGGGCCGCGGCGGAGAACAGGACACGGGCGAAGAGCCGCCCGAACCACGGCAGGCGACCGACGTACGCAGGCAGGATCCTTGCGTAGAAGTCGGTCGCCTCCGTGTGATCGAGCTCCCGCGCGACCACCGTCTCGTTCGTACCGCGGACGCGGATCTCGGCCTCGCCGGCCGCGCGCAGGTTGCGGACCCACTGGACGTCGCCGTACGCCCCGATGACCCAGCGCCGGCCGTCGAGCTCCACGACGGCCACCGCCGCCGAGCGCGGCAGGCCGCTCGTTCGACCTCGCACGGTCAGGAGCACGTTCGGGCCCATCGGCGTGCCCAGGCGGAGCAGCCGACGGGAGAGGGGATTCGAGGCGCGGACGAAGGCGGGAGCAGTGGTCATGGGAAGGTCCTCGGTCACGTTCTGGTGGTTGCGGTCGTCACTCGGTTGACGGACCCTGACTGGAGAACGTGACCGGATGACCGACTCGGACTGGCTGGCCGCTCGATTCGAGGACCATCGCCCGCATCTGCGGTCGGTGGCCTATCGCATGCTCGGCTCGCTGTCCGAGGCCGAGGACACGGTCCAGGACGCCTGGCTCCGGGCGAGTCGAGCCGACACTGCCGCCGTCGAGAACCTCGGCGGCTGGCTGACGACGATCGTCGCGCGGCTGAGCCTCGACCGGCTGCGAGCCCGCTCCGCCCGCCGAGAGGACCTCGTCGGTGTCCAGATCCCGGACCCGATCATCTCGAGCATCCAGGGCGGCTCGGCGTCCGCCATGGGTGACCCCGAGCACCTGACGCTGCTCGCGGATTCGATCGGTCTCGCGATGCTCATCGTCCTCGACCGGCTCCCGCCCGCCGAGCGGCTGGCGTTCGTCCTCCACGACACGTTCGGCCTGCCGTTCGACGAGATCGCGCCGATCGTCGAGCGGACGCCGACCGCGACCCGCCAGCTCGCGAGTCGTGCCCGACGCCGCGTCCGGGGTGCCGGCCCGACGTCGTCGGACGTGCCGCTCGCCCGTCAGCGGGAGATCGTCGATGCCTTCATCGCCGCGTCCCAGGCGGGCGACTTCGAGGCGCTCCTGCGCATCCTCGATCCCGACGTCGTCGTTCGTGCCGACACCGCCGCTGACCGCGGCCCCTTCGCGGGCGTGACCGAGGTCCGCGGGGCGCGCGCCGTCGCGGCGCAGGCAGAAGCTTTCGGGCGATTCGCGGCGGGCGCTCGCCGCGCGATCGTGAACGGTGGCGCCGGTGCCGTGGTCTATTCGGCCGGTCGGCCGTTCGGTGTCGTGGCGGTCACGATCCGCGGCGATGCCATCGTCGAGATGGACTTCATCCTGCGGCCCGAGCGGCTCCGGGCGCTGGGTCTCGTCGCGGACTGAGTCAGCTGCCCGGTCGGCGGAGCCCGTCGATCGCGACGGACAAGAGCCGCCCGGAGAGTTCGGATCCCTCGCCGCTCAACTCGCCCGCGTGGGCGATCGCGCTCGCCAACATCAGGACGTCGGTGACCTCGACGTCGTCGCGGATCGTGCCCGCCTCCTGGGCGCGCTCGACGAGGCGCCCGCCGGTCGTCATGACCATGGTCTTGCAGGTCGCGAACAGGACCGAGTCCCGGCCGAGCGCCGTCGTGAGCGGACCCATCAGGCCGCGCTTCACCGCCCCGAACGAGACGTACCCTCGGAGCCACTCGGAGAGCGCCTCGCCGGGTTCGGTGTCGGATTCGAGGAGTCGGTCACCCTCCGCGCAGAGCCGTTCGACCTCGCCGCGATAGACGGCCTCGAGCAGCGCGACGCGGGTGGGGAAGTGGCGGTACAACGTTCCGCTGCCGACGCCCGGCGTCGCGGGCGATGTCGTCGAGGGACGCATCCGGGCCGTCTCGAGCGATGGCGATGCGGGCGGCCTCGAGGAGGCGCTCGACGTTGCGCTTGGCGTCGGCGCGCTGGGCGCGAGGCGGTTCGGTGTTCGGCTTGGTCGGCGCGTTCTGCGCGTTCATGAAGGTTCGTGCCTTTCGTCGCCTCGATCATCTAAGCGGGGAAACTCCCCACTTGTCAAACGGAGACGGTCCCCGTATAGTACCACCATCGAAACGGAGACGGTCCCCGGTTTCCGACCAACGACCTCACATCACCCAGGAGGACGACATGGCCCGCAAGCGAACCGCACGAACCAGAATCGACGCGGCGCGTCGTCGCACGAACGGCGGCGTGACCTCGATCCCCATGGCGACACGCGTGCCAAGCGTGTCGGCCGCACCGTATGTGCGCGACACGCGCTGGGCGACGCCGGTCGCTCGACGCCGCACGGATGTCATCGTGGTCGACGTCGCTCGACCGATGTCCGCGGCGGGGCGCTCGTCGGACGAGGACCCGCTGCTCCTGACCGCCTAGGCTCGATCGCGCTCGAGGATCAGTTGCCCGAGCTCATCGACGCCTCATCGAACGGCGACATCAGCTGGAAGTAGTTGTCGTCGGGGTCGGCGAAGGTCGCGATCCACGACCTCGGGCGCGCCCTCGAAGTCGTAGGGCTCGCGGATGACGATGGCGCCGGCGGCCTGGAATCGATCGAAGTCGCCCTTGACGTCGTCGCTCTCGATGTTCCAGATGATCCGGCCGGGCGCCGCGTTCTTGCCGTGGACCTGGTCATGGGCGCCGATCGACACCGAACCCGAGCCCATCACCCAGGTGGTGTAGCCGCCGTCGTCGAAGGCGGGCTCGCCGAGGAGCTTCCGGTAGTAGTCGGCGAGGGCCTTGGGGTCCTCGGACCCGATCAGGATGCCGTTGAAGTTCATGTCGCCTCCTCTTTCGCGACCATTGTCGCTCAGACCCAGACCTAGGCCACGGTTGCGAGCACGCGACTCAATCCCTGAGCAGGGTCGAACTGTTTGCCGAAACGGGACGTTGGCTTTCGTAAGGACCCCGAATGTGGAACGTCATCCAACTATCAGGAGAGCCTCGGCGGCGATGCTGCGGCTCGGTAGAGGAGGTACACGACGTGGCCATCGAGCAGCGGATGAGCGTCGAGCGGACCCGAGCCGTCATCACGCCGTATGTGGATTCCGAGCACAACGATGTCAGCATGATGGCGCCGGACGTGGTCTTCCGGATCATGGGGACCGGTCAGGAGCATCGAACGCCTGATGGAGTCAAGGCGATGCTCGACTACTTCTACAGCGTCGCGTTCGACGCAACCTCGGAGACGAAGAACCTCATCGTTGGCCAGGGGATCGCCGTGCTGGAGGCCGACTTCGTCGGTCGGCACATCGGGGAGTTCGGCGGCGTCGCCCCGACCGGCAAGGAGGTCCGAGTCCCGCTGGCTGTGATCTACGAGCTCCGCGACGACCGGATCGTCGAGGGCCGAGTGTACTTCGAGACTGCGGCGTTTCTCGCGCAGGTTGGGACACCCGCCTGAGGTCGGCGCCCGCCACCCACCCTGTGCGGCCATCGCAGCACTCGCGGCGTGCGCTCGCCACGCCTCATCCCTCCCCAGACGCGGCTGCTACCCCGCAGAACGCGAGAGAGTGAACAGACCATGAGGCTCTTCCCGCATCCAACGTCTCGGATGAACCTTCTAGGGCTTTCCCTCGCTGCGCTCGTCGCTGGGTGTGCGCCCGCGCCTACGCGATCGACCACGGGGCCTTTGCCGGGATCCGCCGCCTCACCGGCGTCCTCATCGCCGTCCGCTATGGCCGGTGGCCTGGTCGATCTCGTTCGAATGGACGTCGCGAAGCTCGTCGAGTCAATGGAGCAACGGCATCCGGATCTCTTTCACGACGTGACGAAAGCCGAGTGGGATGCGGCCGTCGCCGAGTTGGATACGAGCATCCCCGACTTGGTGCTTACCGAACCCGAGAGGTTGTCGGTCGAGGTGATGAGGCTCGCGGCCCTGCCGGCGTCCCGCGGCGGCGGGGACGGACACATGGTCGCGTTCCCGCCGCTCGGGGCGGAGACACCACTCTTCGCGTTGGCGACGTACGTCTTCGCGGACGGGATTTACGTTACTGCCGGAACGCCGCCCCACGAAGACCTCGTCGGAGCGCGAATCACAGCAGTCGCCGGGCGTCCGATCGCGGAGGTGATGGCTCTGCTCGACCCGCTCATCCCACGCGACAACGCCTGGACCCCCGAGATGCACCTCCCCTCATACCTGATTCAGCCCGAGATCCTCGTCGGGCTGGGCATCCTTGACGACGTTGGCCCAGCCGAGTTCACCTTCGAGCTGCCAGAAGGCAGCGAGCGCACCGAGGCGATCACCCTCGTCCCGTCGCGCACGCTCGAGCCCTACCGGATCTTCACGACATTCCGTCTGCCTATTCGGGCCGGTGAGCCTTGGACCGCGCACATCGACGATCGGTTTTGGTGGTCTGAACTCCATGACGGCACGACGCTGTTCGCTCAGCTCAATGAAGCCGACTCGATCCCGACGGACTCGCAGGACGCGTTCCTCAGGGCGGCGGCCAAGGACCGTGTGCGACGGGTTGTGCTTGACCTTCGCCATAATCCCGGCGGCACGACGAGTGAGATCGCGTCGGTGTTCCGTGACTCGACGATCGATCGACACGGACGACTGTTCGTCATCACGAGCACGAACACTTTCTCGGCCGCTTCTGAGCTGGCTGCCCGCCTGGATACGACGACGGACGCGATCTTCGTGGGGGAACCCACAGGCGGGGCGCCGAACTTCTTCTCGCCCGGGGACTGGGTGACGCTACGGGAACTCCCCAACCCGATCAGCGTGCTGGTGCCGGGCACATTCTTCGAGAGCGTGCCGGGCGACCAACGTGACTCGATCGAGCCCGATATCCGGGTGCCACTCACGGCGGGCGACTATTTCGACGACCGAGACGCGGCGCTGGCGGCCATCCTCCGAGAGGACGCCACCCGCAACTGACCGACGCGACGTCGATCAGTCGGCCGCGTCCGTTGCTGCCAACACGTCGCGATGGTGAGGGGTCACCTCACGTCGGATCGCGCCGCAAGAGGATCCCGAGGTAGGCCTTCCACGGGCCGACCGCCGCGTCTTGGCTGCCGGCCAGGGCCGAGTAGATCTGGGCGACGTGGTCGAGGTCGTGGACGGCCCACGTCGCGAGGAGCTGGCGCATCGTCACCTTGCCGAGCTCGGGGTGGCGACCGACCTTGTCGAGGTCGTCCTCGCCGACGAGCTCGCGCAGCCGGACCAGCTGGGCGCGCCGGAGCTGCTCGAACCGGTCGATCAGCGTGCTGAGCGACATGCCGCGGTCGCGATCCTTGTGAGCGAAGCGGTCGAACGGCTCGAAGGTCTTCTTCGCGCCGTGCTCGAGGATCATCTCGACGCGCGGGATCCAGTCGTCGAGCTCGGCCGAGATCAGGTGGCCGACGACGTCACGCGGTGTCCAGCCGTCGACCGTGTCGGGCGTGTCGAGCCAGCTGGCCGGCAGGCCGTCGAGCAGCCCGCGGACGACGCGTGGCGTGCGCTCGAGCAGCGCGGTCGTGTCGGCGAGGAACGTGTCGGTCATCGCGTCAAGAATAGGACGCTCGTGAACCCTTCTCGACAACCCGACGCAGGTTCCACTCGTCGTCGTGAACGGCCGCGGATCGGGTGAGTCAGGGCGCCCACCCGAAATGAGTCAGATGCTCATCACCGTGGCTCGGACGCTCGCCGCGAGGCCGATGATTCGGTCCACGACGCCGCGGCTGGCTCAGGCGATGCCGTTACCTCGATGAGGATCATGCCGACGATCAGCAGTGCGAGCCCGAGCAAGCGGGGAGCACTCGCGTTCTCACCGAACAAGAGCGCGCCGAATGCGAGCGCGAGGACGGCCTCGAGCCCGAGGACGATGAGATACGCCGGTCCGAGCTCCCCACGCACATCGATCGACAGTGTCAGCAGGGCCGCGCCGATGACGAAGAGCACAAGCATCGCCAGCGTTGGGAGGAGCTGCGTGAGCCCCTGGGACCATTTCATGAAGACGCCACCGATGGTGAAGGTGAACGCGGCTGCGACCATCAGTCCCACGTACAACCATGCGTGCATCGTGGCCCCTTCCGATGTAGAGTCTTACGTACCGCCTGTACGTAAGATGCGCAGCACGTTACATACATACCGTCCGTATGTCAAGGAGCATCGATGACTCGTCGCCGGCGTTCGCTTTTGCCACCCGACGAGGCCCGCAAGCGATATGTCCGCGCTGCCGAATCCGTGATCCTGCGCCAGATACAGGCGGATGGCGACCGCCTCGATCAGGACGACGACAGCCAGAGCGTCGCGGTCGGGCCCTTCGCGAAGCTCAGTGCCGAGGAGGTCGCTGCGAGCGCCGACGGCAAGAGTCGCGGCGCGATCACGAACCTGTTCAAGAGCCAGCGGCAATTCCAGTTGCAGGCGATGGCGCTCGTCCTCGAGGACCCGGAGGTCGACGTCGCTGCCCCGCCGGACCCTGCCGGGTTCGCACACGCGAGCGCGTGGATCGATGCGCTGGCGATCGAGGAATCGGACCGCGGCCCGCACCACGGGATGGAGCCGACGCCTGGATACGGGCTGGTCTGGGCGCTGTGGCTCAGCCAGGTGCCGTACGGCGTCTGGAGTCGACGGATCGCAGCGCCGAGCATGCGCGAGTTCCGCCACTCAGCCGACCGGCTTGCGAATCTCGGGATCGTGCCCGCGTTGGAGCGATTTTCACTCGAGGTCAGACCGCCGTGGGATGTCCTCGACGTCGCAACGGCGATCGCTAGCGCGATCGAAGGCGTGTGGCTCAACCAGGCGCTCACCGGTGAGCACCCCACCCGCCAGCACACGCCGGCCGTCGATGCGATGCGGAACGCCCTGCGAATGGTCTGGGATGGGGCGACGCGACCGTCGGCCGGATCGCCAGATGATGTGGCTGGCGAGCCTAACGAACGGATCGGCGCGTAGCTAGGGCAGATCCCTCTGCGCGGCCTGGAGCTTGCGCCAGCCGCCGGCCCGGTTGTTCGCGATGATCGCCTTGAACATCGCCAGGAGCGCCCGCTCGTTGATCGGCTCGCCCTGGCGGTAGCTGATCTGCCGGCCGGTCTTGTTGTCGTGACCGGCGGTGATGATGCCTTCCGGGTCGGGCGCGATCGGGTCGTACAGGAAGACGTTGACGTGGTCCTTCGCGGCGAGGAACGCGCAGATGTTGCCGTCCAGCACGAAGTACGGCTGGACCGTGCGCTTGATCGTCTCCTCGACCTCGGGGTCGGCCTCGTGCACGAGATCGCGGACCCGGCTGAAGATCTCGCGCTGCCAATCGGGCAGGGGAGCCAGGTAGGCGTCGACCCGGGGGTCCTTGATGTACGGCGGCGCGGCAGTCATCGGGTCGAGCATACGACTACGCCGGCGCTCCAACGCACGTGGATGGCGCAGCGCAGGGCGCGGCGCTCCCATAATGTCGCCATGGTCGGTGTCAGCGTCACCGGTGCAGTCCTCGACCGATAGCCGTCGTGACTTCCGCTAGTGGTCTCGCCGATCAGAGTGCCTCCGGGTCCCTGCGCGCGGTCCTGACGAACGCCGGCCTGCTGCGGATCGTCACCGGCTGGAGCTGCGGGATCGCGGGTGATACCGCGCTATTGGTTGCGATCCTGATCATCGCCTTCCAGCAGGGCGGACCGCTGGCCGTGGGAGTGTTCGGTGCCGTCCGGATCGCTCCGTCGATCATCGCGGGGCCGCTGCTCGCCGGGCCGGCCAGCCGCCTGCACCCGACACGGCTGCTCCTGAGCGTTCAACTGATCCGGGCGATCGCGGCAGTCGCCGCGGTCGGTGTCATCGTGGCCGGCGGCTCGTTGCCGGCATTGTTCCTCGCGAACGCCGTCGGGGCGACGGCAGGCGCCCTGGTTCGACCCTCCCAGTCCGCGGCTTTGCCATCACTGGCGCGGACGCCAGGCGAGCTGGTCGCCGCCAACGTCGCCTTGTCTACGGGCGAGGGACTGGGCGCCTTTGCCGGTCCACTCCTCGCGGGAATCCTCGTGGCCGTATCCGGTCCACTGGCCGCGGCGGTCGCCGGCACGGTCCTGTTCGGCCTCGCGACGTTGTCGATGGTCGGTCTCGGGTCATCCGCCGACGACGAGGCCGAAGCGGCCGCGGAGCAGCGGGCGCGGGAGGCCCTCGCCGAGAGTCGGGCGGCGGGCGGTCCCCTCGGGGAGGTGACTGATGGCATTCGCGTCGTTCGGCGTCGACCGGGCGCGACCGCGCTGTTCGTCGGCCTCGGGAGCCAGGTCGCGACGCGCGGGCTGATGATCGCGCTGATTCCCGCCGCATCGTTCAACCTTCTTGGGCTTGGCGAGCCGGGGGTCGGAACGTTGAACGCTGCCTGGGGTCTCGGCGGGCTGCTCGGTAGCCTGGCGGCGGTCGGCCTCGCGAGTCGGCAGAGGCTAGGCCCCGCCTTTGCGCTATCGCTTGTGCTGTGGGGGCTCCCGTTGGCGGTCATCGGCGCTTTACCACTGCCGGTCGTCGCGTTCGCTGCGATGTTCGCCTCCGGCACAGGTAACGCGACGATCGACATTTCCGGCTTCACCCTGCTGCAACGAACGATCCCGTCGGCCGATCGGATGGTCGCTTTCGTCCTTGTCGAGGCGATCGCCGGACTTGGCATGGCTCTGGGGTCGATCCTCGCTCCGGTCCTCCTCGCCGCCGTCGGCGACCGCGGAGCGTTGCTCCTGGCCGGTGCGATCCTGCCGATCGTCTCAGTCGCGACGTGGGGCCGGATCAAGCGCGTCGACGAGGAGGCGGTCGTTCCGACCGAGCAGCTCGCGATCCTGCGTAGTGCGCCGATGTTTGAACGGTTGCCGATGACCGCGCTCGAGCGACTGGCGGAGGGCATGCGGTCGGTCGCGTTCGAGCCCGCCAGCGACATCGTGCGTGAAGGCGAGAGGGGCGACGCCTACCTGATCGTGGGCGCCGGGCGTGTCGAGGTCAGCGTGGCCGGACAGCCGGTCGCCAAGCTCGGACCTGGGCAAGCGTTTGGCGAGATCGCGCTGCTACGCGGCGTACCTCGCACGGCTACCGTTCGAGCGATCGTCCCGACGACGATCTACACGATTGCCTGCAGCGATTTCCACGAGGCGATCTCTGGTCCGACCAGCGCGGCGATCGCCAATCGGGTTGCCACCGAGCACCTCGCTAGGGAGGCTCGCGCGTAGGCGCACGGGTGACCGGGATGCGATCGCGGGGAGTATCGATCGAAGGCTCCTTTCGAGGATCGTGCGAGTGAGCGGCGGACTACCCATCCCCAGGGGGATCGTCGACTCCGCGTGCCAACGTCACCAAGGCGATGGCCGCGCCGACGGCGATGGGCAGCGGTATCCAGATCTCCGGAAGCGCCCAGTTGTAGGAGATGTTGGGATCGCCGAGTGCGCTTAGTCGGCCCGGCCAGTGCTGGACGATGTCGAAGCCAGCCCAGGCGAGGGCGAGGAGCGATGCGACGACCCCGAGCGTTCGCGCCCAGCGCCGCCCGGTCCATAGTCCGCGCGCGCCGACGAGGGTCAGGATGGCAATCAGCCCGTAGGGCCCGACGAGGATCAATGCCAGCGGGCCGTACGGCCCGGACATCGCCTGCAGGTTGAGCGCGAACCAGGCCAGAGCCACGATGCCGACCACGGTCAGCGCGAGTGCCGCGCGACGCCGCATCTTCATGTAACCGTTTCTCCCCTCAGGCTCGACCATTTCTGGCGGCCTTGAACGCTACACCGCGTAGTCGAGGACGCCTGCGTCGAGCCACGTTCGATGCTGTCGTGGGCATGTAGAGATGGACCGACTAGCCACGGTCAGCTCGTGTAGGCCTGATCCACGTAGCACCAGGTCCAGGCTTCGCCGGGCTCGATCGAGCGCATCACCGGATGCCCGGTCGCATCGAAGTGTGCGCGGGCATGCTGCGACGACGAGCTATCGCAGCAGCCGACCGATCCACAGGTCAGGCACATCCGAAGCTTGACCCACTTCTCGTCCTTTGCCTCGCAGCCGGGACAGGCGACGGCGTCTGGCGCGAATGCCGTCGTGTCGGCGAGATGCGTGCAGTCCCGGCGAAAGATGGAGCGTTGGAATGCCAGGCGTCGAGCGTGGCTGAGCAAGTATTCGTGCATGTCGATCGTCCTATAGGCCTCTGCCGGCCCACGCGTCCCGTGAGCCCGGCCGCGCTCTTCGCGGTCGACCTGAGGACGCCTTGCCCGCTTGGGTGTTTCGCTCCACCGCGTTCCTGTCGGGTCGCCCTGTGCTGCGCCGAGCTGAACCGCCGCCAGATGAAGATTGGGTCGAGGCCGCTAGCCCTTGCCCTCGCGTCCGAGCAGGATCCCGAATGGGTCGGCCTCGTGCACGAGATCGTTGACCCGGCGAAGATCTCGCGCTGCCAGTCGGGCAGGGGAGCCCGGTCGGCGTCGACGCGGGGATCCTTGCGTACGTCAAGTGCCCTGCAGCTTCCGGCAAGGCGAGGCCTACGTCACTTTGAAGCTGGTCGATGCGTTGCCCGTGCGTGCCCCCAGTTCGCAGGTGATATCGATCGGCCAGGTACCACGGGTCGTCTTGCTACCGACCTTCCACTTCCAGGTGATGACGCCGGAAGAGTCCGCTTTCTTCGTGCCGAGGCCCTTGGCAGTCGCGTTGCCCGAGGAGTACTCGACCAAGATATCGCAGCGTGAGCCCTTGATCGTCCGGATCGTCACAGAGGCTGTGGCGTTGCGGCGCACACTCCCGGTCCGCTTCGTCACCTTGACGGGCAGCGGTTTCGGCGTGGCGGTCGGCTTCGATGTCGGCTCTTCAGCCAGGGTGGGGTCCGCTGGCCCATCCACGAGAGCCCGCGGAGTTGTTGCCTCTCCGGCATCAGCGCAAGCCGCCATCACTAGGACCAGTGCGACCAAGCCCGATCCCCGTATGCGGTTCATCCGTACCGCCTCCATTTATCGAAAGTGTCGTGGCCGACGTCAAGCCAGCACGGCCATCGCTGCGGGGCGTATCGTGGGACCCCGCCAAGGAGCCGAGGGCGTCATTGGCTAGCTGTGCTACGTGCGGTCGAGGGCTGAGCGTGCCCGATCGCCTGCGTGGACGGAAGGTCTGCGCAGACTGCGAGCGGGCAGCGGCTCAGGCGCGGGCTCAGGCGGTGACTCACCTTCAAGAGGCCCTTCCCGCGCTGATTAGCACGGGGTCGGTTGACAGCCCAGAGGCGGAGCGTGTCAGGACTCTTGCGGCTGCCATTGGAGACGCTGCTGTCGTCCGGTCAGCGAGGCGCGCTCATTACCTACGACTCCTCGACGAGGCGCTGGCGGACGAAATCATCACCCAGAAGGAGGAGATCAGGCTCGGACGGATCGGCGAGGTGATATTCGATGGGGATGAGGACGCCCAGATGGAGGCCCTCGCGCCGTATCGCACACAGTTGTTCATCGCGATGGTGAATGACGGCAGGCTTCCGATCGGGGAGGACATCGACCCTCCGATTGTCCTAAAGAAGGGCGAGCTTCTGCATCTCATCGAGCCCGCCACGCTGCTCAAGGAGGTCGTACACCGCGAGTTCCGATCGGGTTCGCGAGGTGTGTCGTTCCGTGTGATGAAGGGTGTTTCGTACCGGGTCGGCGCATCACGAGGCAAGATGGTTGAGGTGGGGCGATCACTAGCAGATGCTGATGAGGGGCAACTCTCAGTGACCTCTACGCGAATCGTCTTCACGGGGCTCCGCAAGACCTCAGAGATGCAATACACGAAGCTTCTCGACCTGAACGTCTTCAATGACGCGATCCAGATCCACGTCAGCAACCGCCAAACCCCGTCAACCTTCCGAGTGTCCAGCGGGCCGATGGTGGCCGCAGTCATCAACGCCGCCGTGCAGCGTTTCATGGCCTGACGTGCGAGCCCGGACAAACCGAGGCGCGGATCGGGCACCCGCTAGCATGCGTGCGTGAGCCAACCGCTCATGCGTCTGTCATCGCTCCGCGAGCGCTACCTGTCCTTTATCGCCCGCCACGACATAGCGTGGGAGTTGGCCTTTGGTTTGTTGGCCGTGGTCTATGTCGCCATCGGCTTCGCGGCGGATGACGCCAGCCCCTCGACCCGGCCCACGCTTACCGCGATCGAGGCCGCGATCACCACTGTTTTCGTGGCCGAGTTCGCGACGCGGTTCGCAGCGTCGTATGACCGGCGGGCCTATCTACGGGGCCATTGGATCGATCTGGTCGCCCTTCTTCCCGTCGCCCGCTGGCTGCGCCTGCTGCGCCTGGTACGGTTGTTCGCGGGCGTCCATCGGGCGCTCGGCAATGTCGAGCGGCTGGCCCAGCACCGGGGGCTTGGACTGCTGGTCACGGCATGGTTGGGGGTCATGGTCATCTGCTCAGCGGCGCTGTATCTCGCGGAGCGGGGCGTGAACGCCGCCATCAACGACCCGCTCGACGCGATCTGGTGGGGCATGGTCACGCTTACCACCGTGGGCTACGGCGATGTGATTCCCGTCACCGACGAGGGCCGCCTAGCGGCCGGCGTGCTGATGTTCTTGGGCATCGGGCTGTTCGGAGCTATCACTGCCACGATCACCAGTTACCTCGTGGCGACGCAAGGTGGGTCGGGCGACAGTCCAGCCGTCCGACTCCGCGAACTGGCAGCGTTGCGCGACGAGGGGGTCATCACCGGCGACGACTTCGACTCCAAGAAGTCCGACCTCCTGGACCGGATGTAGCGACACACCACAAGGCACCGGTTTTTGCTCGTCCCGCACGATCGCCCGATGGCAAGGCTGCCCTGTTGCCCTTTTCGCGGTGGCCCTCTTTCTTGCACTGCCATTCCTGGCCGGCCCGGGTTCGTCTATCCGGCGCCGCCGTTGGGAGTTCGTCCCAAGACGATGCTGCCTAGCCCGGTTCGAGTACCGCTCGTGCCCTCAGGTCGGCCGCACATCGCTCGAAGATTGGCGACGGTCGAGCGACCGCCGGAACCGCGCGCCATACTCCGACCTTCGACAGCGGAGAAGGCGTATGGGCAAGATCGGCGCCGCCGTCTGGGCGACGGGGCACGCCGGACGGGACAGCGGAGGAGGGCTATGGGCAAGATCGGGGCCGCGGTCTGGGCGACGGGGCATGCCGGACGTGTGATCGTCGAGGCCGGGCTCACCCGACCGTGGCTCGAGTTCCGCGGCGGGATCGTCTACGACCCCGCGAAGGACGGGCTGGACCTCGGCCAGGCATGCGGGCTCGACGTCCGTCTCGGGGCGCCGGTCTCGACCGACGTCGACGCCGTCCTCGGTCGTCCGGACATCGACGTCGTCTTCTACACGCGGGATCGGGAGCCCGACCGACGTCGCCGACGCCTGCCTGCGCGCCAACCGCGCCGGCAAGGACGCGATCACCATCTCCGGTCTCGTCCACCCGAAGACGGTCCTGGGCGAGGCCGCGGCCGCCGAGCTCGATGCGGCCGCACGTGCCGCTGGCGGCCGGATCCTCGGCACCGGGCTCTGGGACTACCTCACGATCACGCTGCCACTGGCGTCGCTTTCGAACGTGATCCGCTTCGACGAGATCCGACTGGAGCGGGTGGCAGACACGTCGTTGTGGGGCCACGGCATCCTGCGCGACGAGGGGATCGGCGGTCCGATCGAGGCAGCCGGTGGCGGCTTCATGATGCGCAACTTCCTCGTCGAGGCGCTGATGCTGCTGGCCGAATCGGCCGGGCTCGAGGTGGACGAGCCGACCTTCGAGAGCACCCCCGTCCTGACCGATGTTCGCCGCGAGCGGAACGGCTACGTCGCCGAGCCCGGGACGATCGGCGGGCACGACCGGCGGGCGGCCGCCAACATCCGGGGCGGCGGGCGGCTCGTGTCGGTGTGGCGCGGGCTGTTCGACCTGCAGCCGGAGCGCGACGGCATGGAGGCATCCGCCAAGGTCATCGTCGACGGCGACCCGCCGTTCGAGACGACCGTTCGGGGCGACCTCTTCCTCGACACCTACCCGCCGACCGGGGCGCGGGCGATGGCCGCGGTGCGTCCGCTCCGGCTCCTGCCACCCGGGCTGCACACGATCGACGAGCTGCCCCAGCGCCCGATCTTCGGGTAGGTCAGCCTCGCAGCGACCTATCTGAGCGTGACCCGCATGTTCTCTGCATAGACACCGTTCGTATGTCTGCATATCATCCGCGCATGCGGAAGCATACGACCATCGATCTCGACCAGGAGCTCGTTCGCGAGGCTGCCACGGTGCTGGGAACCACGCGGACGACCGACACGGTCCATGCGGCGCTGTCCGACGTCGTGCGCCGTCGACGTCGCGAGGGTCTCTTGGACGTCCCGACCGACCTCGACCTGGGGGAGCTCGATGCGATCCGCGCGCATCGCTTCGCTGAGCGCGCAGCTCCCTACGGCGACTCCGGTAGCGCGGAGTCGGCTGAGGATGAGATGGCGCCGGAGACGTGATCGAGCTGGTCGATACGAGCGCGCTCGTGCTGGGCGTCCGCGATTCGCGCGTCCGCGGCTGGCTTGCGGACGCGATGGCCAAGGACGAGCTCGTCCTGTGCGACATGGTCGCGCTGGAGTACCTGATGGGCGCTCGATCGGCGGATGACTACGCCCGCCTCGAGCTGGCGCTCGCCGGATTCCGATGGGTCGAGACCGAGCCGGCCGACTGGCGCCGGGCACGGGACGTCCATCGCGATCTGGCGGGGCAGGGAGCGGGCCATCAGCGAAGCGTGCGCATCCCGGATCTGCTCATCGCCGCCGTCGGTCAACGAGTGGGTCTCCCCGTGGCGCACTACGACGAGGACTACGACCGCATCGCCGCGCTGACGGGGCAGCCGACCCGGTGGGTGCTACCCCGCGGAATGGCCTGACGACGTGCGCTCCACCACGACCAGTCCGCGCTCGGCAAGCGCGTCGATGAAGGGCCTCGGCTCGAAGGTGGCCTCGGGCGGATGGACGCCCGCCGGTCCGCCGCGAGCGACCAGGTCCGCTGCGATGGCGGCGACGGTGCCGGTGATCGCGGCGGACGCAGACCGACCGGTCTGCTCCACGGCGAAGTCGTAGGTCAGCGTCATCGGCTGGCCATCGCGGACGCCCTCCACGCGGACGTGCTTGACGTTCGCGCTCCGCTCCTCGGGGCCGATGCCGCGTCGGCCGATGTACGCCGCCGCGAAGCGGCGCGGAGAGATCGGCGACGCCATCGACCACGAACGGCTCGTCGCGTCGAACCCGAGCTCGAGCAGGACGCGGATCCTCGCCGTCTCGTCGGCCGGGTAGCCGACCTTGAACACGACGTCGCGAACGTCGATCGTCCGCGGCAGCGTCACGGGCTCGGGGTGGGGGACGAGGTGGACCTCCTGCTCGCCGTAGGGCTCCGGGAAGGCGAAGCGCTCCTCGCCGCTGAACGAGGGGTGCTCGACCGGCCGGCCGTCCTCCCACACGATCGACGTCCCGGTGCTTGCGTCGAAGCGGGTCACGACGATCCCCGGCGACGTCCACATCGGATGGGTGATGTACGAGTACATCCGGATCGCATCGACCGTGTCGAGCCGGTCGGCGCCGAGCCTCGCCAGGACGTTGGTCAGGCCGGGCGCGACACCGCAGCCGGGGACGATGCGGCAGCCGGCTGCCTCGGCGGCGCCGTGCCGCTCGAGCTGCTGGAGCGTCTCCGGGTAGTACGAGCCGAGGTCGACGAGGTGGACGCCCGCGGCGATCGCGGCGTCGGTGACGAGCACGTTGTGCCGCATGTAGGTCGCGTTGAGCACGACGTCGGTCGCCGGCGAGCGCGGACGCGAGCGATGCGGGGTCGTCGACGTCGACCTGGACGACTCGATCAGGTGCACCGAGTCGGTCGAGCAGGGCGTGCGCGGCATCCACCCGGATGTCGCCGATCGACACCTCGTGGTCGGTGCGCTCGACGAGATCGGCGACGGCCGCAGATCCCATCTCGCCGGAGCCGCCGAGGACCAGGATGCGAGCCACGTATCGATCGTACGCTGCGATAATGGGTCGCCGCTCCCAGGGGGAAGGATGACCTCAGGGCTCCCGCAGGCCTCACTCCTCGAGAACGTCCGCTTCACGCTGACGTACCTGCTGCCGAGCATGCTCCGGGGGCTCGCGATCCCGTTGCCGTTCTGGACCGAGCTGGCGACCCGGTCTGACACTGGGCGCGGCGTGGCGACGGTGGAGCGTCTGACCAAGCGGTACGCCGGCCGGCCTGTGATGCTTCGAGGCGTCCTCGGGCAGACGCTGCTCGTCCTCGCGGCCGACGATGTCCGCCGGGTCCTGGAGTCCCCCGTGTCCCTCTACGGGATGAACGCTGGCGAGAAGCGGCGGCTGTTGTCTCCGTTCGCACCCGATGCGCTCAACGCCTCACCGCCGGATCTCCATGCCCAGCGCCGGCCGTTCAACGAGGCCGTGCTTGACTACGGGCACGAGCCCCATCTCCTCGCGGAGCGATTCCTGAGGGTCGTCCACGAGGAGGTCACGGCGATGCTGGCGGACGCCGGGGTCCTCGACTACGAGCGGTCGCTCGCAGCCTTTCGAAGGATCGCGCGGCGCTGCGCCCTCGGCGATGCCGCCGCGGATGACACGGAGCTCAGCGAGGAGCACAGCCGATTGCGCGCGGACGGCGACTGGCTGGGGCTCAAGGTCTGGAATCGACGCAGGAACGCACGGCTCCGAGCGTCCATGGACGAACGGATCCAGCGGTACGTCGCCGCCGCCGAGCCCGGCACGCTCGTCAGTCTCTTCACGTCCGCGCCCAGGGAGGCGGAAACCAGTCCGAACGGCCAGGTCCCGTTCTGGCTGATGGCGCTCGACGCGGTTCGCATCGCGGTCTTCAACACGCTGGCGCTGCTCACGACCGATCCCGCCGCGCACGAGCGCGCCCTCGCCGAGGTCCGCACGGCGGACACGGCCCATGGGCCGGGCACGGTCGCCGCCCTCGCCGACCTTGCCTTCGTGCGCGCCTGCCTGCTCGACAGCGTTCGACTGTGGCCCGCGGCAGCAGTGCTCGTGCGAGTCACGGCGGCCGAGACGGAGTGGTATGGCGAGACGCTGCCGATCGGCGCGAAGGTCCTCATCCCCGTCGCCGCCCACCATCGCGCGCGTCGGTTGCCGCATGCGAACCGGTTCGCACCCGACCTTTGGCTCGACGGCTCGGCAGACGCCGACTGGCAGATGAACGTGTTCTCGCGCGGCGGCGCGCAGTGTGCCGGCCGGAATCTCGCCCTCCTACTCGGCACCGCCAGCCTCGCGGAGCTGCTCCGACAGGGGGAGTTCGAGCTCCTGAGGCCGAAGCTGGTCCCGGGCCGGCCGCTCCCGTACGCGATGAACCCGTTGAACGTCCGATTTGCCGTTCGCGGAACCCGTTGACCTCGCCGGCCGTGTTGGTTGGGACTCAGCGTGTCGCTTAGGACGGATCCGTGGTGAATGGGCCCTCGACCTCGGTGAAGTTCGGTCCTGAATCGGTGTAGGGCGCATCGAAGCCGGACGAGAACAGCGAGATCACCTCGTCGGGGTCCTGGCACTCGTCCGTCAACGCCAGGTCGATCCACGCCCGGCAGGGCGCTTCCCAGACGGCCCAGATGGCAAAGCGTCCGTCGGGCAGTCCGTCTGGGAAGTCGTGGACGAACCACTCGCAGGTCGCCGGTCCGGTCTGGGTCTCGTAGGTGGGTCCGCACCGGTCGCTCGTCCCGCGCATGACATAGTCGGAGGTGTAGCGGTAGGTGGCCTTGTCCCCGCCGTCGCCCATGCGCGTGACATACAACACGACATCAAAGCCGTCTCCGAGCGGCTGCGCCCGGTTGTTGATGAACCCTTCGCGGACGTGGAACGGACGGCCAGCCGTCCAGACGCCAGAGCCCATGGTCGGGTTCTGGGGGTCCATCCAGTGCGCGTCGCGGAAGCACTCCGGCCAGCAGAATTCGAACAGGAAGTCGAGGCGGTCCGGGTTGGGCGCATCGTTGATCGTGCCCAGCGGCAAGGGTCCCGTACCATCGTCGCCGGGCAGTGCCCCCGCGATGTCTGGAAGCGGGCTGCCGCCCGTCGGCAGGGCCGCCACGTCGTCCGTCGAACGAGGTCGGGGCTTGGCTTCCGGGGGATCCGCGCGTGTCGCTTCGGACGGATCCGTGGTGAATGGGCCCTCGACCTCGGTGAAGTTCGGTCCTGAATCGGTGTAGGGCGCATCGAAGCCGGACGAGAACAGCGAGATCACCTCGTCGGGGTCCTGGCACTCGTCCACCAACGCCAGGTCGATCCACGCCCGGCAGGGCGCTTCCCAGACGGCCCAGATGGCAAAGCGTCCGTCGGGCAGTCCGTCTGGGAAGTCGTGGACGAACCACTCGCAGGTCGCCGGTCCGGTCTGGGTCTCGTAGGTGGGTCCGCACCGGTCGCTCGTCCCGCGCATGACATGGTCGGAGGTGTAGCGGTAGGTGGCCTTGTCCCCGCCGTCGCCCATGCGCGTGACATACAACACGACATCAAAGCCGTCTCCGAGCGGCTGCGCCCGGTTGTTGATGAACCCTTCGCGGACGTGGAACGGACGGCCAGCCGTCCAGACGCCAGAGCCCATGGTCGGGTTCTCGGGGTCCATCCAGTGCGCGTCGCGGAAGCACTCCGACTCCGGCCGGCAGAGTTCGACCAGGAAGTCGAGGCGGTCCGGGTTGGGCGCATCGTTGATCGTGCCCAGCGGCAAGGGTCCAGCACCATCGTCGCCGGGCAGTGCCCCCGCGATGTCTGGAAGCGGGCTGCCGCCCGTCGGCAGGGCCGCCACGTGGTCCGTCGAACGAGGCGGTGGCGTGGCTTCTGACGGTGGCGTGGCTTCTGGGGAATCCGCGGGGGTGGAGCTCGGACCCACGACGGCCGGAAGGCTGGCGCTTGGGCTCGCGCTCGTCGTCGGGCTCGGATCGCTGACGGCTGCATTGTCGAGTCTATTCACGTAGAACAGGCCGCTGACCGCGATGACGCCGATGACGACAGCCGCAGCGACGGGCCAGCGGGTGGACGTTGGCGCGGTGGCGAACCGCCTCCGGATGCGCACGGGACGCCGCTGCGCGCTGGCCATCGCCGCAGAGGCGATGGTTTCTGGCTCGAATCGCGCGACGCTCATGTCGGCGTCGGACCGAAGGGCGGCAGCGAGGTTCCGCTCGAACTGGTCGAAGTCAGCCATCATCAAGTTCTCCACGAAGCCGAAGAAGGAGGCGCGAGAGGCGGCCACGAGCGCCGGACGAAGACATCCCGAGCGCGCGCCCGATGTCGTCGGAGCTGAGCTCGGCCACGTAGCGCATGGCGATCAGGGCCCGGTCGGTCGGATCGAGGGAGGCGAGAACGCGTCGCAAGTCGGCGTTGGCGATCCCGTCGGCCAACGGGTCCGAGCGGAGGTCTGGCACACCTTCCAGCTCGATATCACCGACGGAGATCTCGTGGATACTCGGCCGGCGCGACCGCATGGTTCGGCGCGCCTCATTCGCGGCGACGGCGACGAGCCAGCCGCGGACATGGGTCGGGTCCTTGACCTCGCCCATCCGGCGCCACGCGATCGTCCACGCCGCCTGAGCCGAGTCCTCCGCCAGGGCTCGGTCCCGGCAGATGACGTACGCGACCCTCAGCAGATCGTGATGATGACGCGCCACGAGCTCGGTAAACGCCGCCTCGTCCCCCAAGACGGCCGCTTGCACGAGCTCGCGGGCCTGGATCTCCATCGCGCCCACCATGTCATAGAGATACCGCCAGAAGCCGGATTGATTCAGGAAAGGCCGCGCTTCCCACGGGACTGGCGCTGATACGTTCGACTCGGTCGGCAGGTGCGTCGATCGACCACATCCGGGAGAAGACCCGTTGAGCGTCGCAGCCTGACGGCGCGTTGGTTGCCATCGTACGCCACGTCGCTCGTCGCAGATCACCGGAGGAGAGGATGTTGGGCGCGATGAACGCAAACGCCCAGATCGATCGCCGCGAACGTTTCCGCGCACTGCACCGTCAAGGGCTGTTCGTTATGCCGAACGCCTGGGACATCGGGTCGGCGCGGTTGCTCGCCTCGATCGGTTTCGAGGCGATCGCGACCACGAGCTCGGGTCACGCTGCGTCGCTCGGGCGCGCTGATCAAGACGTCAGCCGTGACGAGCTCCTGAGCCACGTGGAAGCGCTGGCAGCCGCCGTCGACGTGCCCTTGAGCGTCGATGCGGAGCGCTGCTTCGCCGATGAACCGGCCGGCGTCGCCCGGACCGTGGAGCTGATCGCGGCCGCCGGGGCGGCCGGCTGTTCGATCGAGGACTACGAACCCAGCACACGGTCGATCGATGACATCGGCGTCGCCACCGAACGCGTGGCGGCGGCCAGCGAGACGGCCAGGAAGCATGGGCTGGTCCTGACGGCTCGCGCCGAGAACCACCTGTACGGCGTGGACGACCTGGCCGACACCATCGAGCGGCTGCTCGCGTATCGCACCGCGGGAGCCGAGGTCGTCTATGCCCCCGGACTCGTCGAGCCCGACCAGATCGAGCGGGTCGTGAAGGCCGTGGATGCTCCGGTGAACGTCCTCGCCATGCGGGGGTGCCCGTCCGTCGCCGAGCTCGAGGCGCTCGGCGTTCGACGCGTCTCGACCGGTGGCGGCCTGGCGAGGGTGGCCTACGGCGCGCTGATCGCAGCGGGGCGGGAGCTGAAGGCGACCGGGACCTACGGGTATCTGGATTCGGCCGTCACCACGAGCGACCTCGAGGCAGCGTTGACGGAAGGCCGCCCGGCTGACTGACCCGACCGTGGCTCGAGTTCCGCGTCCATTCGAGGACGCAACGGCGCGGTGCGATGATGGGTGCGCACGTGCGGGCATGGTTGCCGAGCGCTTCAGGGAGAAGCGGAGATGGCGAACTGCGTCGAGAAGCGTCCGTACCATCAGCAACAGACCCTGTTCAAGTTCGGCGGCACGCACGGGTCCGTCAACTGCACCGCCTGCTCGGCCGCGATGGTCGCCGAAGCCACGATGTGCGGTCCCAAACATGCCATCAGGGGCTCCCTCGTCCGCGAAAAAAGCAATGAGCCGACACCGGACCGCGACTTCCCGGGGTTGACGCTGAGGCAGGTGCGAGACGCGCTGCTCAAGATCACGGATGACCGGGTCGTGCTGACCATCAAACAGAACCAGAAGTTCGAGCACTTCCAGTCGCGTCTGCTCCGTGGCGAGGTGGCAGTGCTCCAGGTGCAGCGACGGGTGATCAAGGAACAAGGCTTCGGTTTCGGAAAGGCCTTCGCTGGGACCCACGCGGTCGCGGTCGGGTTCGACCACGGAGAGCGGTGGGTGGACGACCCACTCTCACGGAAGTTCTTCCCGACCTGGAGTCAGATCGGCGAGATGGCCGCGGCGCTCGAGCTCGAGGGCGGAGGCACGGTCGGCGCAGGCAAGGTGTATGCGGCGTTCGCCTCGCGAGCGACCAAGTTTGTGGCCACGCAGCAGATCACGATCGCGCCCGGACAGCTCCTCGTCTACACCCTGAAGAACGGCTTCATCTTCAGCAAGGCCGTTCGGCAGATCACGGCGCCGCTGGACGTCAAATGCACGGCTGAGAAGACGTTCGTGACGCATCCGTTCGGACCGCGCGGGGCTCGACCGGCGCGGGACTTGTTGATCATCATGAGCGGTTCGCTCAAGGGCTTCGGCATCCGGCCGAACGCCGCGACGGTCTCGATCACGTCCGTCCAGGACGACGACCCCGACTCGATCGTTTTTCCCGAGCCGGACCCCTTGCCGTCACGGATCGACCTGACGTCGGCCGTCCTCCCCGACCAAGGCGACGGTTTCGAACTCGGCGACGAATCGGAGCTCGAGCGGCTGGACAACGAAGGGCTCGAAGACGAGCCGTTCCCGGGGGAACGGAACGGGGACGTGGGCGAACCCATGCAGCCGCTGGATGCGATCGAAGAGGAGGAGCCACCGGAGCTGCTCGGCGAAGGATAGGCAGGGCGAAGCCCGGGGTCGATCGCTAGGCCGCGAAGTCGACGACGACGCCCGGCGCCGGATCGGCTCGAGCATCGATAGTGAAGTTCCGACCCTGCGAGAGTCCCTGGAGGTGGGCGACGGCCGCCGGGATCGGGTTGGTGAGGTGGATGGTGTAGCCGTCCGTGCCGCGCGACTGGACGATCATGTCCAACACGGACGGGTCCGGATGGCGGTGCTTGATCCCGTCTGCAGAGATCACGTAGTGGTCGGCGCTGATCCGCTCGTACAGGACCGGGTCCGAGTTGTTGAGGCTGCCGTGGTGGGGGACCTGGAACACCTCGAAGTGGGTGCTACCACCCGACGGCAGGATGCCGATCGCCTCCAACCCGGTCATGAGATGGTCGCCGCGTGCGTCGCCCGTCAGCAGGGCGCCGCCATTCGACCCGCCGATGACCGTGCAGAGACTCGATAGGTTGGGGACCGCGTCGTCGGTGAACGCCGCGCTCAAGACCGATGGCTTGTTGGACCGTTTCGCCTTGCGCCACTCCTCCTCGAGCCGCGCCAGCGCGCCGGGGTCTGGCGACGCGACGGTCAGCTGAAGCCCGGCGAGCGTCGTCGTGACGCCACCGATCACGGCCCCACCGAACGGCTGATTGCCGGCGACCCCGAGGGCCTGGCCGAGGTCGCGGACGTCACGGCCCTGGTTCACGCTCGCCGCGACTGCCGTGTGGGCCTGGGACATCTCCGCGGCCTCGCGTTCGACATCTATGAGGGACGCCCCCGAAGCCGAGACGACGAGCTCCTCGAAGCTGTTGTGCCAGAGGCGGTCGACCCGGTACTGCGCCGGGAGCTGGTCGCGTTGCCGCTGGCGGATGCCTCTGAGGAGGCGGACGATCCCGGCGATGTGGTCGTCATCGATATGTGACACGTACACGAGATCGACTGGCAGCGGGTCGTCCTCACCCACCCGATCGCGCCGGAGTCCGTCCAGCCTTGGGCCGAGCGCCTTCTCGAACGAGCCCGTCGGGCCCCCGTCGAAGATGGCGAGATGGGGTGGATCGTCCCACGAGACAAGGATGGAGTCCCCATGGGCCGCATTCAGGAATTCGAGCTGGACGTCCATGACTCTTGCCTCACACGGACTGGATCGCGCGAAGTGCATCGACCAGGCCGTAACCCTGGAAGGAGCGTTCGCGTCGAAGGTCGGTCGCGGTACTACAGAGGATCTCCTTGACCAACTCCGGGCGACCGATCAGTTCTCGGTGCCGGGCCATGAGCAACGCCGCAACGCCGCTCACGTGCGCCGCAGCCTGGCTTGTCCCGTGCATCGCCTGCAATCGACCACCCGGGACGGGTCCGTCGATGTCCTCGCCCGGCGCGAGGAGGTCTGGCTTCGGGCGCCCATCGGCAGTGGGTCCGCGGCTCGAGAAGTAGCTGACTCCGTGTCGGTGCGGATCACTCCGATGCGTCGAGCCGACCGTGATGACGCTGTCGGTGTTGCCGGGGTCCGAGATGCTCACGGTGTGGAAGCCGAAACCGACGGTCGACGCCCCGCCCTCGAAGCCGGCATTGCCGGCAGCCGCCACCACCACGACGCCCGACCGCGTCAGGCGATCGGCCTCTACGCAGACCGGCGTCCAGCCGGTGGAGTGGCTGCCGACGAAATGCGGGACCGAGAGGCTGAGGTTGACGCCGACGACCACGAGCCGTCCGGCTTGCTCGTTGATGTGGCGGAGCAACTGGAGGGCGGCGACGATCGAGAACTCGTCGCCGTGCCCCTGATCATCCAGGACACGAACGTCGTAGAGCCGGATGCCCGGGCAGATGCCTTGGAGCGTGTTCTCCGGCCAGTCGGCGGCGAGGATGCCAGCGACATGCGTCCCATGGTCATTCGCCGGCGCTAGCCACGGCTTGTTCTCGGGCGCGGGAGGTGGACCGGGTAGAGGCGCGGGAGGGTGCATTTCGACGTACTTCGTGGCGGTCGACCAGTCCACCAGCCCGTTCGTCGTCGCGTCCGCCGAGAGGACCCGCCGCGCCCCGACGAGGTCGAAGCTTCTCGTCACACGGGATCGATTCGTGCCGGGCAAATTCGGCACGGGGACCGGTACACCGCTGCCATCTCGTTGTGCGAACGCGATGTGTTCCGAGTCGATCCCGCTGTCGACCACCGCCCAGGTCAGGGTGCTGGTGTCGATCGAGAACAGCTGCTCGGCCGCGTCAGCCTTGATCGTGATCCTCGAGCGAGTCACCGCCGGTCGAGCGTCCCGGTTCAGGTTGACGCTCTGAACGGGATAGCGTCGCCGGCGGTCGATCACCTTCGCCGACACCATCTCCGGAACCTCGGGCGAACCGGTGAGAGCCGTCTGCTCGATCAATCGTGCGAGGGACTCGAGCGAGGCCGGGTCCGGGCCGACCACAGCCGCAAGCAATCGCAGGAACCAGGCGAGGTGGGCGACTCGCTCGTCGTGGCGCAGCTCGATCTGCTTCGTCTCCCAGGTCCTTTGGTCGGGCGTCGCTTCCGACGACAGGGCGGGCTCGTCGACTTCCGGGAGGTCGAATTCGTGTCCTGCGAGCGCCTGCCGGAGTCCGATCGCACCAAGCGCCTGGGCGCTTCTGATCTTCCGGCCCAGATTGGTCAGCGGGATGATGGTTTGGATCAGCTCGGCGAACGTGACGAGGACGGCGATGTAGCCCCCTGCAGCGATCGGGTTGGCCAAGTGCGAAACGGGCTTGAGGCCACCGATCCCGTGGAGCCATTCGAGCACCCGCGCAGGGCCGAAGTCGTCGCTCACAGCGAGGATCACATCGACACGCGAATGACCGGTCAGGTCAGCGAGCGTCGGGGTATCGGTGGACACCTTGCCCCCCTCGGCGCGGACCGAAGGCAGCGGGATGCGCCAGGTGCGCCCTGTCTTGACGGCGCCAGGGAACTCGGCCGGGAGGCGCTCGCGGAGCGCGGCCTGCGTTGTGCCCAGCGCCTGGGCCGCAGTACGAACGTCGACCGTTCGAACCTGTTCGGCGAACGCCAGCCATACGTCGAACCTGATCGGACAATCGGTCGCCCAAGGTGGTGGTGGCGGGCGGTCCCCATAGAAGATCCGGTACAGGCTCTCGCGGTCGATCAGCATCGCTCATCGCCTCCCTAACCCGACTTGGTCAGGTGTGCCCCCTCGACGATCCCAGCTCGGTGACCGTCTACTCGGTCGCGTCCTGCGGTCGGCCGCGGGCAGGCGATGCCTTCGCCGCGGTCGCCGCCTTCGCCCTTGCCTCAGCGACCTTCTCCTCCATCTCCGCACGCTCGATCTCGATCTTGGCTCGATTCGGCAGGCCGCGCAGGCCATCCTTCCGTTCCTTGATGGACTCGAACTCGCTGACGACGATGCGAGCCTGTTCCTGGTCGATCGGGTTTGCGACCGAGAGATCGAGAAGCTCGCCGACGATCCCGCCGTAGCGGCTGCTCAATTCGCGCGCCTGGCCGGCGAGTTCCGCGTAGTTCTTCACGCGGGGCACCAGTGCACAGATGGCCGCTGCGAGGGCCACGGCAGAAACGATGAGCTGTTCACCGATCGTTGGTGATTCGCCGAGCACCGGGAAGATCGCGAGGCTTGTGAGGGCCGCCAATACGCCGGCCAGGATCGCCCAGAAGTCTGCGCGCTGCTGCTGGCGATCCGCGTAACGCGGTAGCTCCCCGACCCAGACGCTGGCACTCCTGAGGCAATTGACGATCCGCTCCTTCGAGACCGGCACGCCTTGAGCAGCTCCCGACGACGTGGCCATATCGCACCCCGTACCCGATCTTCGTCGGCGATGCCGCAGGTTCGACGTTCGCGGCCCACCGACCTGATCCGATAACCCTACTCCTGGGGTGTCGCCCCTCTCGCGTCCCGAGTTGACGCGGATTCGTCGCCCGGTTCCGTCAGAAGCATTCGCGCGCCGGCTTGGCCAACGGGGTCAGCACGGGTTGGTCGATCATCGTCGGTTCGACACAGGTCGGTTCGGACGCGGATCGCTCGGACTCGCGCTCGCGGAGCGTGACGTACGCGAAGGCGGCCAGCCCCAGCCCGATCACTCCGGCGATCGCAGCCGCCACGTGCATGCCGTCGACGAAGGCCGCCCGGGCGACGAAGAGGAGCGCATCCGCCGACGGAGCTGGCAGCGCGCTGGCCACGCCGACCGCCCCACCGAGGGTGTCCCTGGCGGCGGTCGCCGCTTCCGGCGGGAGGTCCGTGAGGAGGATCGGCTCGAGACGGCCTCGATAGATGGCCACGCCGACGCTGCCGAGGAGCGCGATCCCGAGTGCACCGCCGAGCTCGGCACCGGTCTCGCTGATCCCAGACGCGGCCCCGGCACGCTCGGGGGGCGCTGAACCGACGATGAGCTCGGTCGTCAGCCCGAACACCGGGGACAGACCGAGCGAGATCACGACCGAGGCCACGACCAGGGGCAGCAGTCCATTCGTCGTCCCGACCTGGGTCAGCAGGAAGAGGCCCAACGAGCCGAAGGCCAGCCCACCGCTGATGAGGTGCGCCGGCTTGACGCGCTGGACGATCCGAGGGGCCGCTTGCGAGCCGACGATGAACGCGATCGCGGAGGGCAGCGACAGCAAGCCCGCCTGGAACGGCGAGAGGCCGGCAACGAGCTGCAGGTACTGGGCGATGAACAGGAAGTAGCCGACGGCCATGAAGATCGCCAGGAAGTTGACGACGAGCGCCGCGTTGAACGTGGGCACGCGGAAGAGCGCCAGGTCGATCATCGGGTCGGCGAGCTGCCGCTGGCGACGTACCCAGAGCACCCCGACGACGAGCCCGACGACGATCGCGCCGATCGCGAGCGGCCCAGGTCCCTCCTGGGCGATCTGCTTGAGCCCGAAGATCACCGCGAGGACGGCGCCGATCGCCATGATGGCGCTCGCGAGGTCCAGGCGACCTGCCTCCGGGTCGCGGTACTCAGGTAGGAGGCGGGGCCCGAGGATGAGGATCGCCACCATCACCGGGATCGCGAGGAGGAAGACCGAACCCCACCAGAAGAACTCGAGGGCGATCCCGCCAAGCACCGGGCCGATCGCGCTGCCCGCCGAGAAGGCCCCGATCCAGACACCGATCGCGATCGTTCGTTCTCGCCCATCCAGGAACATGGCGAAGATCAGCGACAGCGTCGAGGGTGCGAGCGTCGCGCCGGCGATCCCGAGGGCCGCCCGGCTGACGATGAGCATCTCCGGCGTCGTCGAGAAGGCACACAGCAGCGACGTGATGCCGA
Organism: uncultured Chloroflexia bacterium; assembly: GCA_963831715.1. Taxonomy (GTDB): domain Bacteria; phylum Chloroflexota; class Limnocylindria; order Limnocylindrales; family CSP1-4; genus SPCO01. The sequence continues at coordinate 263,275 of CAWHRB010000003.1, forward strand.
ACGCGGCAGCGCCGATGAGCAGGAGCCGTCGTCGGCCGATCCGATCACCCAGGCTGCCCATCGTGATCAGCGCACCTGCCACGAAGAAGCCGTAGATGTCGATGATCCACAGAAGCTGGGCGCTCGACGGCTGCAGTTCGGCACTCATCTTGGGCACGGCGAGATGGAGCACCGTCAGGTCCATCACGTACATGAGTGCCCCGAGTGCGAGCACGACCAGTCCGAGCCATTCGCGTCGGGTGGCCTTCGCGGGTGGTGGCGCTTCGGTCGTCGTGGCTGTCACTTCGCTACCTCACGCTCCTCCTGGACTGACCTTACCCGCTGATGAGCCGCGCTGTTTCGCTCAGCGCCCGCGGTCGCCATCATGGGCAGGTGGAGCCCGCCGACCGCTTCCCGCTCCTCCTGTCGCCGCTCGAGATCCGCGGGCGCCGTCTGCGAAACCGGATCGTCTCGACGCCGCACGCCACCGGCTGGAGCCGCGACGGGCTGATCGACCGTAGCGAGGTCGACTACCACGTCCGCAAGGCCGCTGGCGGCTGCGGGCTCGTGATGACCTTCGGGTCGGCGTCGGTCGACCCGGGGACCGAGGCGTCGTACGGCTCCATCGCGCTGTGGGACGAGCGCAACGAGCCGGCGCTCCGGGCGCTCGCGGACGCCGTCCACGAGAACGGCGGCCTCGTGATGTCGCAGGCGACGCACATGGGCCGGCGAGGCACGTCGGTCATCTCGGGCATCCCGCTGCGCGCCCCGTCGGACCTGCCCGAGGGCGTGCACATGGAGGTGCCGGTGCCGCTCGCGACGGCCGAGCTGCCGGCCATCGTCGAGCGCTTCGCCGACGTGGCCCGCCGGCTGGAGCGTTGCGGGCTGGACGGCGTCGAGGTCACGTCGTATGGCGGCCACCTGCTCGAGCAGTTCTTCGACCCGCTGGTCAACACCCGCACCGACGCCTACGGCGGCTCCCTCGAGAACCGCACGCGGCTTGCGCGCGAGGTGCTGCAGGCCGTGCGGGCGGCCGTGTCCGAGTCGTTCATCGTCGGCTTTCGGATGACGCTCGACCAATGCCTGACCGGCGGGTTGGGCCCTGACGAGATGATCGAGATCGCGCGGAGTCTCGCGTCCACGGGGGTGGTCGATCTCTTCAGCGTCAGCGGCGGGACCGGCGCCACGCGTCTGTCGACCGGCTATTTCGTCCCAGGCGACATGCTGCCCGAGGGCGTCTTCAACGAGCGGGCGGTCCGGTTCCGGCGCGAGGTCGGCGTCCCCACGCTGGTCGCGGGACGGAACGTCGAGCCGGATGTCGCCGAGGCGGCTCTGGCCGGCGGGGTCGACCTGGTGGCGATGACGCGCGCGCTCATCGCCGACCCCGATCTGCCGCTGAAGGCCGCGGATGGGCGGCGCCACAGGCCGTGCATCGGGCTCAACGACGGCTGCATCGGGCGGCTGTACTCGGGTATGCCGATGTACTGCTCGGTCAACCCGGCAGTCCGGGATCCGTCCCTCGCAGACGTCGTGCCGGCCGAGGAGCCGGTGCGCGTCGTGGTCGTCGGGGGAGGGGTGGCCGGCCTGGAGGCGGCGCGGGCTGCGGCCTTGCGCGGACACTCGGTCGTGCTGTTCGAGCGCCGGCCGGTGCTCGGCGGGCGAGCGCGGCTGGCCGGACTGCGATCAGGTCGCGAGCGGTGGCATCGATACATCGACTGGCTCCGCGAGGAGGCCGAGTCGGCTGGGGCAGAGATCCGTATCGGCGTCGACGCGGACGCGGACGCCGTCCTTGCGGAGAAACCCGACGCGGTCATCGTCGCGACGGGGTCGATCCTCCGGCCCGAGGCACGGATATCCGGGTCCCGTGCCGGTGCTCGATGTCGATGAGCTGCTCGAGGGCGGGGTCAGCGTCCTCCCAGACCCGGCGAAGGGCTCCGCGCTGATCCTCGACGACGACGGCCACCAGCTTGCGCCGACGGCTGCCGAGCATGCTGGTCGAAGCCGGCTTCGACGTCGAGATCGCGACGACCTACCCGTCGGTCGGCGCCCTGATCGATGCCACCCAGTCCCCGCTCGTGCTGCAGAAGCTGGCCCGCGACGGTGTGCGGTTGACGCCGAACGTCGAAGGCCTGTCGAGCTCACGCAGGCGGCGCCGTGACCCTCCGCCACCTGTACAGCGAGCAGCAAGAGCAGCGCGACGGCATCGCCATCGTCGTGGTCACCGGTCGTCGACGGGGCCTCACGACGCTGCGCGACGAGCTCGCCGCGGCAGCCCCCGACCTCCCGGTCGTCGTGGTCGGCGACGCACTATCGCCGAGGACGCTCCTCGACGCCACCGCCGAGGGAGCTCGGGCCGGCGCGACTGTCGCCGCGCTCGCCCGCTGAGAAGCCCGGCGCGATCGACGCCGGGCTTCATGTCGATCTCCGGAGCGTCAGGACGACGGTGACGGCGACGCGGGCGTGTCGACCGCATCCTCCGGCTGGAGCTGGACCGTCGCGAGGATGTCGTTGAAATAGGCCTCGTCGTATCCCGCGACCGCCGCCGGGTCATCCCCGGAGGTGTACAGCACGATCACGTACCCCCGGTCCCCGGCCGACACGGCCACGGCACCTGCAGCACACTGCTGCCCCTGGGTGCCATCGATGGTGATGGGCTCGATCGGCGCGCGCACTCGTCCGCTGAAGCGAGTCCGGCCAGCAGGTCGTCGACCCACTGTGCTCCGGTCTTGCCGGCCAGCGGCTGCGACGCGACCATGAGGAAGAGGTGGTCCTGGAGCGATCGGGTCGTAGATCACATCACCGCCTCGGCCGACGCGAAGGTCGGGAACGATGTCGTCCACGCGTCGTCGCAGGTCGCGTGCACCCAGCCGGTCGGGTAGGACGTCGAGAAGCCGTGACGATCCGAGGTGAACGTCTCCGTCAACGCCGGCGGTGGATCGGGAAGATGCTCGCGCCGAAGGTGGGCGTCGGATGGAGACGGGGATGGGCTGGCGGTCGGCTGACCGCCTACCCCGGACGAGCCCGAAGGCCTGAGCAGGCTCAGACCGAGGGCCCCGATGGCGATCACGACCACGGCCGCGATCGCCACCTTGGCGAAGGTATTCATGTGCGGGAACCTCCACGGCACGCGGATGAGCACGCGCCGCTGTGGTGTGTCGTCGATGGTCTCGAGGGCCGACCGCAACACCCAGTCGGGTGCCCGCGGCGGGCTCTCGGACTCGTAGAACTCGGTGAGCCGGCGTTCAAGCCTGTCGTTGGCGTTCATGCCATCCGGCCCTCCCGCACGGCGTCGACCGAGGAGCGCTCATCGGCCGTGATGGCCGCGCGGAGCGCCTCGATGGCGTAATGGAGCCGGGACTTGGCGGTCCCGACGGGGATCTCGAGTGCCTCGGCCGCCTCGCTAGGAGTCAGGCCGACGTAGAAGGACAGGACGAGGATCGTCTGCTGCGGAACGGTGAGCCGCCGGAGGCCACGTTCGAGCTGGTCACGGTCGGCCAGGGCCGACGTAGGATCTGGCTCGGACGGTTCCTTCGACAGCATCGTGATCTCGGCCCGCCACCGCTGGCGGCGACGACCGACATCCACGCTCGCTCGGACGATCAACCGGTACAGCCAGGCATCGAACCGCTCGACGTCGCGAAGCGTCGGCAGATCGCGCCATGCCCGCACCAGCGCCTCCTGGGTCGCATCCTCCGCGAGTTCGGTATCGCGAAGGGCCAGGCGAGCGATCGCGTACAACCGATCGACGGCGCCGGCAGCAAGGACGCTGAAGGCCTCACGGTCTCCGCGTCGCGCCCTGTCGACGAGCTCCGCCTGCACGCTTCGCTCCTTCCGGGGACGACCGATCTGGTCGTCTACACGCTACGGCGGAGCACAAGGCCGGCGGGTTCATTCTTGCTCGGCGCCCAGCCGGCGTAGGGTGTACGAGACGACCCCGCTCGTCGCATGGAGGTATGACCGATGGAAACCGGCCGCACAGAGTCAGCCGGAGCCTCGGCGATGCAGGACGGTGACGACTTCGCCTGTCCCAAATGCGGTTGCGAGATCCGCCTCATCCACCATGGCGACCCTGCCCAGATGCCGACGATGGAGCCGTTCACGTGCTGCTGTGGCACGCGGATGATGAGGGCGCCGCGGTCCACCTGACGTGTTCTAACCGCTCAGCGGTTGCGGGTGTAAGTCCCGATCAGGTCGGCCTCGCCGACCACGCGCGCTACTGCTCGTATCCCTCGACCGTTTCCGCCGAGCGCGCGGCGGCGGCGTCCGGGTCCTGGCCGGCCGCCACTCGAGCCTGGCGCTGGTGCAAGAGGTCGTAAGACCGGTCGAGCTCGACCTTGATCGCTTCGAGCCGATCCTGCTGATCCTGCGTCAACCCGCTTCCGTCGCTCGCCGATGCGTAGAGCTGCGCTTCCTCGTCGGACAGGGCATTGATCCTGTCGAACAGGTCGGTGTCGGCCATGGCGCTAACGATAACCCCGCGCGATGGCTCATCGGAGCAGCAGGCGCGCTCGCCTCAACTTCGCGGGACAAGTTCGCCTCTACTCGACGCCATTACCCTTGAATGCGGCCGAGTGGCTGCGTCACCGAGGGTGACTGTGGACCAGCGGGATCTCGTCGAACGTGCGGGCCGAGGCGATCACGACGCCTTTGGCGTGCTCGTTGGCGCGTCCATCGCGCGGCTGGAGGCTGTCGCCCGCCTCATCCTCCGGGATCCGGAGCTCGCGCGAGATGCGGTCCAGGAGGCGTACATCCGAGCCTGGCGGGACCTCCCGGGATTGCGTGACCCCGAGCGGTTCGACGCCTGGCTCCATCGACTGACCGTGAACTCGTGCCTCGATGCCGTGCGCAAGCGAAAGCGCCGGCCGGTCGAGGTCGAGCTCTCACCGCTCATGTCGCCGTTCAGCGGCGACCAGACAGCAGCGGTCGCGAACCGCGACCAGCTCGAGCGTGGCTTCCGCCACCTCGGCGCTGATCAGCGGGCTGTGCTTGTCCTGCACTACTACCTCGGCATGTCCGCGTCGGCGGTTGCCGAAACCCTCGACATCCCGATGGGCACGGCGCAATCGCGCCTCCATCGAGCCCTGGCAGAGCTCCGCGCCGCGATCGCGGCCGACGAGCGCCGGCCAGCGGAAACCAGGACGGTGGTCGCATGAACCGCTTCGACCATCTCGAGCGCGACCTCGCGGCGTGGTTCGTTGACGTCTCGTCGCCGCGCGACCCCGATCTCACCGACGACATCCTCCGGCTGACCGCGGGCATGCGCCAGCGGCCGCGCTGGAGCTTCCCCGAAAGGTGGCTTCCCATGAGCGTCATCACGCTCGCTCGCCGGTCCATCCGGCCCGTCCCGTGGCGGACGGTCGGCTTGATCGCCCTCCTCGCGCTCCTTCTCGCCGCCGGCCTGGCGCTGTACGCCGGTAGTCAGCCACGCCCTGCGCCGATGCTCGGTCTCGCCGCCAACGGCCTCGTCGCTTACGAGTCCGATGGCGACATCTTCACGGTGGATCCCGTCAGCGGCGCGCGGACGGCCGTGGTCGCCGGTGCCGCACAAGACCGCGGTCCGCACTTCTCCCTCGACGGCACACGCCTGGTGTTCCTGCGCGCCGGCCCGAGTGGCGACATCCCGGTGGTAACCGACGCCGATGGCCGGAACGTGCTCGTCACGAACACGACCGGACTCACCGATGCCGACCCTGAGTCGATCATGTGGTCGCCCGACGGGCGATCGGTGGTGATCCTCGCCGGTGCGGAAGATGCCGTGAAGATCCATGTGATCGATGCCATCGATGGCGGCGTGCGAACGCTGCCGATGGACTTCGTCGACGGCGAGATCTACTGGCGGCCACTGGACGGTCGCGCGTTCATGTTCGTGAGCGGATCGGAGCTCGCGAACCAACTGGCGCTCTTCTCGCTCGATACCGGCGCGATCGAGACGCTAGCGGTGCCTGCCAGGTCGGGTGGCATCATCCGGCCATCGGGATGGACCGCCGACGGTCACAAGTTCGCGTACTTCGAGAGCGACGATCGCAGCGCGGCGACCCATGTGGTGGACGTCGTCAGTGGGGACTCGGCGATCCTCAACGTCGGCTACGGCGAGCTGTCAAATGACGGGAGCCGCCTCGTGGGGCTGAACGGGAACGCCACCGATACTTGGCTATGCGTGGTGCCCGCTGGAGGAGGGTCATGCGTGCCCATCACCGCTCCGTTCGTCGGTCCGTGGGGTTGGAACTACTGGTGGTCACCCGATGACCAGTCGATCCTCACAAAGCGGAGTGACGGCGCGATGTTTGTCCTCGATCCGGACGGGGGGCGCTCCCAGGAGCAGCCGGCCTGGATCGCCGATGGCGGCGAGTCCTGGCAGCGCCGGGCACCCTGATCCCGTCTGGGCGGTCGACCGTTGCTCGCGGTCGACCGCCCCTTCCTCTTTCCTGAGCTTGACCCGTGTCACGAATACGGTTATACAGTAAGCATGAAAGCCACCATCGACGTCCCAGACGGCCTCTATCGTCGCGTCAAGGCGCGCTCCGCGATGGAGGGGCAGTCGATTCGTGATGTGACCGTCCTGCTGTTCGAGCGATGGCTCGAGGAATCGCCTGGGCTCGTTGAGACGATCGGCAACGTCGATCGGTCGACGGCCGCAGCCAACTGGCTGAAGCGGTGGGAGGCGATCGGTCAGCGCGTGGCTGAGACTGCCCAGGACGAGCGGACGACTCGAGAGATCCTGATCGCCGACCGCTCCAGGTGATCACCATCGATGCGTCTGTGCTCGTGGCGGCTGGGACCCCGGATGACACAGCGTCGGCCGATGCGACCGCGTTCCTGGCCGCGGCCATCGCAGCCGATCTACCCGCGCACCAACCCACGCTCACGCTCGTCGAGGTCGCTGCCGCGATCGCCCGTCGGACGGGTGACGCCGATCTCGCCCTGAAAGCCGGACAAGCGTTGCTCGAGATGCCCGGCCTCGTGCTGCACGCACTCGATATCGATGCGTCGGCGGACGCCGCTGCCTTGGCCGGACGACTACACCTGCGTGCGGCGGACGCCGTCTATGCCGCCACGGCATTGCGGCACGAAGCGACCTTGGTGACCCTCGATGACGAACTTCGGACTCGATCGCGCCCAGCCATCGATGCGGTCAGCCCGACGGAGTGGTTGGCGCGCCGCGGCCCCCTGTAGGTGGTCGCGCTCAGCTTCCCGAGCCCTCAGGCCCGGGACATCGGGATCCGATCGCGGTTCGTGTAGGCGCCCCCTGACCAGGAGAACACGTCGAACGCGATCCCGATCACGATCCAGACGTAGTCGAAGCCCGTGATGCCGGCCGGGTACACCAGGACGAACATCAGTGTCGTCCACGGCGCGACGAGGAAGCCCGCGAGCGCCCAGAGGAACGAATCGAACGCCTGGTTCCAGCGCAGCGGCTCGACGACGTACCAGATCAGGATGGCAGCCCGCGGGCCGAACGCGAACAGGGCGGCGATCATGCAGCACATGGGTTCTGGGCTCCTACTCTCCGCCCCGTAAGGTCGATGCGGGGTCAGCCACGAGTGTGCCGGTTCCTCCCTAGCGAAACACGGTCGGTGTGCTGTCGTCAGCCTGCGACGATCGGCGCTTGCCAGCTAGCAAGGTAGCAACCAAGATGGTATGATGGCCCCCATGAAGGTGACGATCGACATCGACCCGGATCTGTACCGCGCGATCAAGGTCGAGGCGGCCCGATCGGACGAGAACGTTCGCGAGCTCGTCGGCAAGGCGCTGGAGGCGCTGCTTGCGGAGCGCGAGGCCGTCGAGGACCGGGCATCCGCCGAAGCCGCCTTGGCTGAGTATCGGCGCGAGGGGGGTGAGGCCGCCGAATCGTTCTTCGAGTCGCTGGCCGCGGAGACGAAGGCGACCTACGGCGATCAGTGACCGAACGTCGATATCGGATCGAGATCTCGCCAGCAGCTGGGCGGCAGCTTCGTCGGCTGCCACCGGGGGACGCGGCGCGTCTTCGAGCGCCGATCCTGGCCCTTGCGATCGACCCAAGACCGCCGGGCTCGGCCAAGCTACGCGACAGCGAGTTCTGGCGGGTTCGCATCGGCCAGCTCCGCGTCATCTATGCCATCGACGACGCTGAGCGGCTCGTCGTTGTCCTGCGCGTAGCCCGCCGGTCCGAGGGAACGTACCGCGGTGTGCTCAGCGACAAGGTGCGAAGTCGGCCGGCGGACGATTCCTGGCCGGCGATTCGCGATGCTGCGTGGGAGACGCCGGACCCCGACCGCGAACCGTGATCGCGATCCGCCCTCGACTACGAGCCTGAGCTGGCGCCCAGTGCGAGGTCGATGGCCCGCTTCGTCGGCATCGACGTCCCGCCGGCGCGGGCGCGTTCGAATCCCTCGGAGCCCATCGACTCCGGGAGCACCTCGAGCAGCCGCTCGTAGTGCGGCCGCTCATCGGGCGGCCAGGCCATGTGCTGCGCCTCCATGAGTGCCTCGGCCGCGCCTACCAGAGTAGCGGCGCGCTCGAAGTCGCCGCGCTCGGTCGCGATCGATGCCAGCCCGCTGAAGACGAACGGCGTGTTGAACCGGTCGCCGATGGCCTCGGCGATCTCCAGGCTCTCGCGCGAGAGCGACTCTGCGGCGTCGAGGTTCCCGAGCTGGCGCTCGACCATGCTCAGGTTGCCGGCTTCCGACGCAATGAGGAACTGGTTGCCTTGCGCTCGAACGAGGGCCAGCCGCTGCGTCATCCAGTCGCGGGCCTCGGGCAGGTCGCCGGCGATCTGGGCTCCGACGCCGAGGAGATGGAGCGCGTTGGAGCGGCCGGCTTCGTCGTCGGCGGCGTCGCTGACGTCGAGCGCCTCGCGGGCGAATCGACGACCTTCGGCCACGTCAGTGCGGAGGGCAACCCGTGAGAGACCGCCGAGCGCCTGCGAGATCATCGGCGCGTCATCGAGCCGGCGGGCGACGTCGAGGCCACGACCGAACAGCTCCGCCGCGCGGTCGTCCTGGCCCATCCAGAACGGCATGAAGCCGGCGTTGATCAACGCCTGGCCGCGAAGGTTGCCGGTCCCGCCTGGGGAGGCCAGCGCGCGGTCGAACCAGAGCGCACCGTCCTCAAAGCGCCGCTTCGTGATCCAGAATCGATACATCGCGTTCGCGAGGCGGAGCGCCTCGTCGGTGCTCTCTTGCTCGATGAACCAGTCGAACGCAGCGAGCAAGTCGGCGTACTCGCCCTCGAGCCGATCGAGCGCGGCCTTCGGGTCGGCTCCACGTGACGCCGCGCCGGCCTCCTCGGCGCGCGTCAGGAGAACGTCGGCTTCCGTGGCGTCCATGAGACGGATGGTAGGACGCTTGCCATGAGCTGACGGCGATGAAACGGCAGGGGTATAGATTCGCCCGGCGCGTGCCCAGTCGGAAGGGGATGCGCGATGTTGGCCGGTGAACTGCCCGCCACCGAGGCTGAGCGGCAGGTCGTTGCCCGCGAGTGGGGTGTCACGTGGCCTGGCTGGCCGGACTGGCCGTGGACCACCAGGATCCGGATCCTCTTCGTGATCGATGGCCGGATCACGGAAGGTTCCGGCGAAGAATTCGGGCTCGGGCTCGTCCTGCAGACCCTGCGCGACATCTCGTTCGCGTACTGGGTCCGCTTCGATGTCAACGTCGTCAACCGTGATGACGGGTTCCTCTTTACGGACAGCGGATTCGATATCGATCACTACGACCAGATCTGGTTCTTCGGCGACCACCCTGGTGAGGACGCCAACTATTCGGACTTCCCTGATTCGCGCATCGAAGATGAGCAATACCACTCGATGCAGCCGGGCGAGCTGCAATCGATCGCAACGTGGATGAACCAGGGTGGTGGTGTTTTCGCGACGGGCGATCACGCCCTGCTGGGGGCATCGATGTGCTACAAGATCCCTCGGGTTCGGTCGATGCGGAAGTGGACTCGAGCGCAAGGCGTCCCATCGTTCGACGACGCCGGTCGCAATCAGACCCTGCAGGATGTCCTTGGGGTCGGACAGCCTGACGAAGAAGGTGACCGCTATCCGCAGCGGATCTATCCGGTATTTCGGAGCGATGCCCACTGGCCGTTCATCTACGGACAGTGGCCACATCCGTTGCTCTGTGGCAGGGACAGCGTCATCGACGAATTCCCGGACCACATGCATGAAGGTGCGGTCGTCGAGGACGCCGACGTCGTCCTGACCGCCCCGCTCCTACCTGGATCGCCCGCCGACGAATACCCGCGCGTGCCGATCGTCGTATCGCCTGGGGTCGCCGCCGGCCCGCCGATCGGCGGCGACGCTCCGGTCCTGGGGCGGAGGCCAGGACCGCAGGTCATCGCGCATGCCATGACCACGAACGCCGATCGGGCGCGGACGGCGTTCGGCCTGATCGGTGTGTACGACGGGGATCCCATCCCTGTCGGCCGTGTGGTCGTCGATTCGACGTGGCATCACTGGTTCAGCATGAATCTGACCGGGCTGCGCGACGACGCACCCGGCTACTACCGGAACATGCAGGCGTACTACCGCAACGTCGGACTGTGGTTAGCGACGCCGGCGCAACGGGCCTCGATGCTCTTCTGGGCGACGTGGGGTGTCCTCGTCGGCACGCAGCCTGGACTCTTGAGTCCTGCGCTGGGCGTGTGGGGAATGGGGGAGCGCGTGGTCGATGTCCTCGGTCGGACAGCCCCGCAGTGCATCGTGTCAGAGCTCGTGGCGCCCCTGCTCAAGGATCAGACGAAGAGTGTGCCGGCCCACATTCCGAATGCCCGGGCCTGGGAACAAGCCCTTCGGCCGTCCGCAGTCATGGCGAACCAGGCCGTCGTCGGCGGCATCGCCATCGGCATGTTCGAGCTAGCGAAGCAGCACAGCCTTGGACGGGTCCGTGGGCGGATCCCACACATCGACCCTGGGGAGATCAGGGCGGGCGGCGCGGAAGGCATCGCGATCGGCACGAGAGCACTGCAAGAGGCGCTCGCTACGGCCGCGGAACGGTTCGGTGCTCTGGCCGAGGAGTCGCTGGACGAGCGGTACACGAATCTCGTGAAGGACATCCAGGTCGGCGAGACGCTCGTCGAACCGGAGGCCGACACCAAGGGCTGAGCCGCTGCCTTCGACGAGCGCAGATATCGATCGTTGTCGGGGCGGTCTCGAGCGTGTATGGCGTCTACATCAACCGTTCGGTTGATGTGGCCACCCACCGAACAGGGCCAGAAAACTGACCGTGCCGCCGATGTGTCAGCGGGGGCCCTGAGCCCATCCTCGAGGCATGAGCCTCATCGAAGTCGACAACATCACCAAACGGTACGGCGACCGCATCGTCGTGGACGGCGTCTCGTTCGCCGTCGAAGAGGGCGAGATCTTCGCCATCCTCGGGCCGAACGGCGCCGGCAAGACCACCACGGTCGAGTCGATCGCCGGTCTGCGCACCCCCGACTCCGGCACCATCCGGGTGCTGGGCCTCGATCCGCGGCATGACCGCGACGCGCTGCGCCAGCGAGTGGGCGTGCAGCTCCAGGAAAGCGAGCTGCCCGATCGCATCAGGGTCGGGGAGGCCCTCGACCTGTATGCCTCCTTCTACGAGAATCCGGCCGACTGGCGGGCGCTGGTCGACGACCTGGGCCTTGCCGACCGGATCGACACGGCATTCGCCAAGCTGTCGGGCGGTCAGAAGCAGCGCCTCTCGATCGCGCTCGCCCTGGTCGGCTCTCCGAAGATCGCCATCCTCGACGAGCTGACGACCGGCCTCGACCCGCAGGCACGGCGCGACACATGGGACCTGATCGAGGGCGTCCGCGACCGCGGCGTGACGATCATCCTGGTCACCCATTTCATGGAAGAGGCCGAGCGGCTCGCCGACCGACTTGCGCTGATCGACGCCGGACGCGTCGTCGCGCTCGACACGCCGGCCGGCATCGTCCGGCTCGTGGATGCCGAGCAGCGGCTGCGTTTCCGCCCGTCCGCGCCCTTCGACGTGACGATCCTGACCGACCTTCCGGAGGTTCGCGACCTGACTCGCAGCGGGACCACGGTCGCCATCACCGGCACCGGCAACCTCGTCCACGCCGTCACCAGTGTCCTGGCCCGACAGCAGATCGTTGCGAACGACCTGCGCATCGAGCAAGCCGATCTCGAGGACGCATTCGTCGCGCTGACCGGCCGCAAGCTGGCCAGCTGAGTCCAAGGAGTCCTTCTCAGATGTCGAACCTCACCAAGATCACCGCGATCGAGGCGAAGCTGATGCTCCGCGAGCCGGGCATCCTGCTGGTCGGGTTGCTGCTGCCGGCGGTCGTCCTGCTGGCCATCGGCCTCATCTTCGCCCCGCACCTGCCGGATCCGGCGCTGGGCGGGCGACGCTTCATCGACCTGCTCGCCCCATCGATGCTGGTCATCACCCTGGCGACGCTCGGCATCCAGACGATGCCGGCCCGGCTGGTCAAGGACCGCGAGAGCGGCGTGCTGCGCCGGTTGTCCACGACGCCGGCTCGACCCTTGACCATCGTGGTCGCCCAGTTGCTCGTCAACATGACGGTCGCGATCGGGGGCACCGTCGTCCTCATCGTCGCCGGCTTCGTGGCGTACCAGATCCCCGTGCCGCAGGACCTGCTCGGTTTTGGCGTGGCGTTCCTGCTCGGGATGTCCGCGTTGTTTGCCCTGGGGCTGCTCGTCGCGGCCATCGCGCCGAGCGCCGGTGTGGCAACGGCGATCGCCCTACCGCTGTTCGCGACGGTGATGCTGTTGGGCGGTGTGTACCTGCCGCGCTGGCTGCTGCCCGAGATCCTCGTCCGGATCGGCGACGTGACGCCTCCGGGTGTGCAAGCGATGCTCGACGCCTGGTCGGGCACGGCGCCCCAGCTGCTGCCACTGGTGATAATGGCCGGGATCGCGCTCGCGGCCGGGGCCGCGGCGGCGAAGTTGTTCCGTTGGGAGTGAGCGGCTGACGTGACACCGACTCCCGCTCCGAAGGCTGCGGATACGACCTGGGAGCGCTTGAACGCGGCGTCCATGGACTGGGTCGCGTATCTGGCGCTGGCAGCCTCGACCGTCTTCGCACTCCTCCGACCCGACCAGCAACCAGGCGAGCGTCTCGTGACGCTCGTCTTGGTCGGCGTCGCCACGGTGTGGGTGTACGTGATGTTCACGCGGGTGCCCGAACCCAAGCGCGACCATCGTGCTCGGATGATCGTCTACTTCGTCGGCCTGCTTGGGCTGGCCGCCCTGCTGATGGCACGCAACCCGATGTTCTTCATCTTCGCCATCAGCGCGTTCTTCCACGCTGGGCTGCTTCGGCCGATGGCGCTGATCGTGGCCGGCGTGGCCGCCACCTCGATCCTGATCAACACGAGCATCACGGGGTTCCCCTGGCCGACCGTCGACCTGTGGGTCCTCTACGGGGTGATCATCGTGATCCAGATCATCGCCATCGGGGGCGGCACCATCATCGGCGAGCGGCTGTCCGAGCTGACCGAGGAGCGCCGCCAGACGGTGGCGCGGCTCGAGGCGGCGATGGACGAGAACGTCGGTCTCCAGCGCCAGCTCGTCATCCAGGCTCGGGAAGCCGGCGTGCTCGACGAGCGGGCTCGCATGGCCCGCGAGATCCACGACACCATCGCCCACGGTCTCACCGGGATCGTCACGCAGCTCGAGGCGGCGGAGCAGGCGACCGACCGTCCGGAGGCACGCCAGCGGCACATCGCCAACGCCATCCGACTTGCGAGGGAGAGCCTCTCCGAGGCCCGACGGTCCGTGGAGGCATCCCGCCCCGAGGTCCTCGAGGGCGCGTCTCTCGAAGATGCGCTGAGCGACGTGGCCAAGCGATGGTCGGCGTTGAGCGGCGTGCCCGTCGACGTCACCACCACCGGCGACCCCGTGCCGCTGCACCCGGAGATCGAAGTGGCGCTGCTGCGGACGGCCCAGGAGGCGCTGGCGAATGTCGCCAAGCACGCCACCGCATCGAGGGCCCGCTTGACGCTGTCGTACATGGGCGACGTGGTGACGCTCGACGTGCGCGACGACGGCGTCGGCTTCGAGGTCCCGACCGAGATGCGCCCGGGTCGTAGCGGAGGCTTCGGGCTGACCGCCATGCGCCAGCGGGTCAGCCGGGTCGCGGGCACCCTGGCGATCGAGTCCGAGCCCGGCGCCGGCACGGCGATCTCGGCCCGGGTGCCCGCCATCGGCGCCCCTCCGGCGGGGTCCGAGTCGTGAGCCCGATCCGACTCCTCATCGTCGACGATCACCCGGTCGTGCGTGACGGGCTCCGCGGGATCTTCGAGGGCGATCCGGAGTTCGAGGTGCTCGGTGAGGCCTCCGACGGAGCGGAGGCGGTCGAGAAGGCCGAGTCCCTGCATCCGGACGTCGTCCTGATGGACCTGCGCATGCCGAACACCGACGGCGCGACGGCGATCCGCACGCTTGCCGAGCGTGCCAACCCAGCGCGGGTCCTCGTCCTCACGACGTACGAGACCGACGCCGACGTCGTGCCGGCCATCGAGGCAGGCGCGATCGGCTACCTGCTCAAGGACTCGCCGCGCGCCGAGCTGTACCGGGCGGTCCGTGCCGCCAACCTGGGCGAATCGGTCCTGGCCCCGTCCGTGGCGAAGCGCCTGGTCCAGCAGCTCCGGGCGCCCGCCCAGGATGGGCTGAGCGAACGCGAACTCGAGGTCCTGTCGCTGATCGCGCAAGGGGAGACCAACCGCGGCACCGCCGCTCGCCTGTTCATCTCCGAGGCGACGGTCAAGACCCATCTGCTGCACATCTACGCGAAGCTCGACGTGAACGATCGAGCGGCCGCCGTCGCGACGGCCTACGATCGGGGACTGCTAGGCCCAGGCCGCGGCTGAGCCGGGCCCGGTCAACCCGGTCAGCCCGGTTCGGCTCCGTGGTGACCGGTCAAACGCCGCAGCGTCAGCGCGACGTTGAGTCGTCGACCCGCCTCACCATCGAAGCCGTGGCCGAGCAGATCTTGCGCGCGCTCTAGGCGATACGCGACGGTCCGGTCGGCCAGGTGCAACCGTCGGGCCGTCGCGCGACGGTTGCCGCCGACATCGACATACGCCTGCAGCGTCTCGACGAGCTCGTCGCCCATCCGCGGATCGGCGAGGAGCGGTCCGAGCTCCTGTTCGACGATCAACGCGGCCAGTTCGGGGTCGCTCAGCAAGAGCCGCTCGACGCCAAGCTCGGCCACGTCGTCGATCACTCCGCGCCGACCGATCCTCGCGGCCACGCGCAGACCTTCCTGCAGCTCGATCATCGAGCGGGCCAGGGCTGGAACCCCGTCGACGCGCATCGCGATGGCCGTCCACGTCTGGTCGAGTTCGTCGGTCGCCGCTTGGCGCCGAGGACGGGCCGGCGGTGAGAGGACGATCCGCGCAGCGTCCTGTAACCGCGCCCACTCGCGCGGGTCGGGCCCGAGGATGGCGACGATCGAGCCACGCCAACTGAACGCCACGGGCACGCGGATCCCGCTGTGCGGGCCGTCGCTGGCGCCCGGCCGGCCCAGCAGTAGGTCGATGCGCCGTGCGAGTTCGTCGAGATCATCGTCATCGATGCCCGGCGCATCGGGCGTCGGGTCGACCTCGGGGTCCGGCAGGACCGCCGCGACCCTGTAGGTCGCGTAGGGGTCGAGGCCATAGCGGGTCGCCAGCCGGCGAACCCGCGCCCGCCCACGGGAGTCGGTCGCGACCGAACCGACCAGCTCGTCGAGTGCAGCACGGCGGGCGGCGACGTCACGGGCAAGGAATTCGCGCTCGCTGGCTCGATACCCCTCGCTCACGGCCAGCGATGACAGCTGGGTCCACAGCATCAGCCAGCGACCGAGCTCGATGAACCGCTCCGGTCGGTCGCCGCGTCGGGCCAGCTCGGCCGCCCCGTGCTCCCACATCAAGCGGTGGATGTCCGCGTTGACGCCGCGGAACAGGAGCAGGCGTCGACCCTGCACGGCCGCGATCGCGCCCGACTGGTACTGGAGCGCGAGGACGGTCATGAGATCGAGATCGCCGTCGGCGACGGCTCGGTCGGCAACCTCGACGAGGGCGTCGTACGAGTCGGCATCGATGCGCTCGCCGAACGGATCCTCGGCCTCGTCGCCCGCCGCCCGGGCGCGCAGGACGTGGATCGCTGCCTCGAGATCGTCGGCGTCAGCTGCGACGTGCGTGTTCAGGTAGGCCAGGCGCACACGGACGCGCAGCTCGTCCTGGGAGTCCGCCAGATCTGCGGACAGGGCTGCGACGACCGTCTCGATCTCCGGCAGGACGGCGGCGATGACGTTGGGAGGCGTCGTAGTGCCCACGGAGTCATCGAGTGTACGACCGCCCTGTGCGAGCGCCCCGCACCGCGACTGCATGACCTCGGCAATCAACGGACGACCGGACTGCTGCGTCGTGCCCTTGGACCGGGCGCGGTGGGGTCGGACGATAGATCGCCTGCAGTCATCGGTTTTCGCCTGCCGGCGGTATCCCCCTACCGTCGGTTCGGCGTGAAGCCTGCATCGATGCGATGGCCCCCGTCGCGTCGGGCGCAGGACCCCCGGGCGGAGTCGGCGTATGCCGGCTCCGCCCGTTTTCGTGCCCGCTCGATGCCGGCTCGACGCCCGGGTCTAAGGTGGCGGCAGATCGTTGCTCACGGAAACGAACCGGAAGGGGTCAACCATGTTCGGCCGACACAAAGACGACGATGTTCCCGCCAACGTCTTCCAGATGCGCCAGTCGATGATCTCCATCGGCGACGACTACTGGATCGAGAACGGCGCCGGCCAGCGCGCCTACAAGGTCGATGGCAAGGCGTTCCGAGTGCGGAAGACGCTCGTCATCGAGGACACCGCGGGGCAGGAGGTGGCCACGCTCAAGGAGAAGCTGGTCAGCGTTCGCGACGTCATGACGATCGAGCGCGGTGGTCAGCCTCTCGCGACGGTCAAGAAGGCCATGTTCACGCCGCTGCGGGAGCGCTTCGACGTCGAGGCTACAAACGGCGTCAAGTACGAGGTCAAGGGCAAGATCACCGACCACCAGTACGAGTTCGAACGCGACGGCAACCAGGTCGCGAACGTTTCGAAGAAGTGGTTCCGGGTGCGTGACTCGTATGGCGTCGAGATCGGCCCGAATGAGGACGTTGCACTGGTCCTGGCGGCCACGGTCGCCATCGACCAGATGACGCACGAGGTCGGCTGAGCCGGCGAATGCCCTAGGCGACCAGCCGCTTGTAGCGGATGCGGTGCGGCTGGTCGGCAGCCGTGCCGAGCTCCTTGTGCCGGAACGCCTCGTAGTCGCTGAGGTTGCCCTCGAAGAAGCGGACCTGGCTGTCGCCCTCGAACGCGAGGATGTGGGTCGCGATCCGGTCCAGGAACCAGCGGTCGTGGCTGATCACGACGACGCAGCCGGGGAACGACTCGAGCCCCGCCTCGAGCGCCCGCAGCGTGTCGACGTCGAGGTCGTTCGTCGGCTCGTCGAGAAGCAGCGCGTTGCCGCCCGACTGGAGCAGCTTGGCGAGGTGGACCCGGTTCCTCTCGCCACCGGATAGCTGGCCGACCACCTTCTGCTGGTCGGCGCCGCGGAAGTTGAAGCTGCTGACGTAGGCGCGGGCCGGCACCTCCCGGGGGCCGCTCTTGATGACCTCGGCGCCCTGGGTGATCTCCTGGAACACGGTCTTGTCGGCGGCAAGATCGTCGCGGCTCTGGTCGACATAGCTCATCTCGACCGTGTCGCCGATCGTGATCGAACCCGCGTCGGGTGCCTCCTGGCCGACGAGCATCCGGAAGAGGGTCGTCTTGCCCGCACCGTTCGGACCGATGATCCCGACGATCCCCGAACGCGGCAGCGAGAACGTCAGGTCCTCGATCAGGAGTCGATCGCCGAACCCCTTGCGCAGCCCGTTCACCTCGATGACCTGATCACCGAGGCGTGGCCCGGCGGGGATGGCGATCTCGAGCTCGCGCTCGGTGCGCTTCGCGTCGTTCGACTCGGAGAGCAGCTGTTCGTAGGCCGATAGCCGCGCCTTGCCCTTCGATTGGCGAGCGCGCGCCGAGGAGCGCACCCATTCGAGCTCGCGCGCGAGCGTCCGCTGCTTGGCATCGGCGGTCTTCTGCTCGCGCGACATGCGCTCGAGCTTCTGCTCGAGCCAGCTCGAGTAGTTGCCGGAGAAGGGGATGCCTCGGCCGTGATCGAGCTCGAGGATCCACTTCGCGACGTTGTCGAGGAAGTAGCGGTCGTGGGTCACGGCGACGACCGTGCCGTCGTACTCGTCGAGGAAGCGCTCGAGCCAGTCGACCGACTCGGCGTCGAGGTGGTTCGTCGGCTCGTCGAGCAGCAGCAGGTCGGGGTGCTGGAGGAGGAGTCGCGCGAGGGCGACGCGACGGCGCTCACCGCCGCTTAGGGTCGTGACGGCCTGGTCGTCGGGCGGACAGCGAAGCGCGTCCATCGCGATGTCGACGTTGCGCTCCAGGTTCCAGGCGTCGGCCGCGTTGATCTTGTCCTCGAGAGCCGATTGCTCGGCACCGATCGCGTCGTAGTCGGCGTCGGCGTCGGACCACTTGGCCATCACCGCGTTGTACTGATCGATCAGGTCCTGGACGGGGCGGACGCCGTCGAGAACGTTGCCCTTGACATCCTTGGTGTCGTCGAGCTGGGGTTCCTGGTCGAGATAGCCGACGGTGAAACCCGGCGTCAGCCGCGCATCGCCGGTGAACCCGTCGTCGAGCCCGGCCATGATCTTGAGCAGGCTCGATTTGCCCGCGCCGTTCGGCCCGATGACGCCGATCTTGGCGCCCGGGTAGAAGCTGAGCGAGATGTCCTCGAGGACCGTTCGGTCCGGCGGGTAGTGCCGGGCGAGCCGGTACGTGGAGTAGATGAACTCTGCTGGCATGTCGGTCCAAGGGTAGGGTGACGGGCGGCGCGCTGCTGGCGCTGGTGTGCGGGCGGGCCTTCGACAACGTGCCGCTGCCCCGTCATCGGCCTCTGGAACATGACGTGTTCCGTCCGACCGGCGAGGCGCGAGGAATCGGGAGCATGGCTGTCATTTGGAACAAGTGAAGTTCCAAACGACGAATGAACGGACGTTCAGCGGTCGCTTGGAACATGTGATGTTCCAAGTGCGGGCGAGGGAGCCGAGGAACACTTCCGGGCGGCGCTCGACGCCGACCTCTCCGGCTGGCCCTGTCCAATCGCGCGATCGGTGAGCAGCTCTACCTGTCACATCGGACGGTCGGCTTTCACCTGTACCGAGCGTTCCCGAAGCTGGGGATCACGTCCCGCGCCGGGCTCGCCCGCGTCCTGCCCACGGACGACTGAGCGCAGCGGCGCCTCAGCTCGGGCGATCGATCGCTCGGGTTTCCACGAGGAGCAATTCGGCGCCGTCGTCCCTGGCACGGACGTCGAACTCGGGTTCCTCAACGACCTTGGCTGCACCACCCTCGTCCAGGTCGCCGGCGTCCGCTCCGGTCGAAACGTGGGCCGAGCCATGGACCACGAAGAGATAGCCCTTGAAGCCGATGCGGAACCGGTAGGACAACGCGTGACCGGGCTCTAGCAGCGTCGCGAAGACGGCTGCGTCCTGGTGGACGGTGACGGCATCGGGACTGGTCGGCGCGTCCGGGCCGCCATACCCATCAGCCGGCACGAGGACCGGCACCCAGCGGCCGTGTCGTGCCCCCTCGGGGAATTCACGCTGTTCGATCGAGGGTTCGAGACCGCGTTCGGCGGGGATGATCCACATCTGGATGAACCGCATCGGGTCGATCTGGCTGTCGTTGCCCTCCGAGTGCTGCATCCCGGAGCCGAGCGTCGCGCGCTGCACGGATCCCGGCGGGAGGACGCCGCCGTTCCCGCGGCTATCGGCGTGCGCGAACATACCCTCGGCGACGTAGGTGATGCCCTCGATGTCGCGATGCGGGTGCATCGGCCAGACCGCACCCGGGAGCAACGTGTCGTCGTTGAACACGCGCAGATCGCCGAACCAGGTGTTTTCCGGGTCGTCGTAGTCGTCGAAGCTGAAGTGCCAGTACGCCCGGAACCAGCCGCCGTCCGTGAAGTGGAGCGACTCACGCCGTCGAAGGATCAGCACACACGCGTCTCCAGGTTTCTCGGCAGTGGGAGCGCCGGACGCTGCCGTCTGACGCTCCATAGTGTGCTCCCTTCGCCGCCGTGGGGGTCTCGGTCGACGAGGGGAACGGTGCTCCGGCTCGGGCCGCGGCCGCTTCTGTCAGATGACCGGTTGAGCGTGCATTTCGCGGCCCGGCTTCGGGTGCTACGGTGACGTGGATGAGTCAGGTCGATCTCGGGGTGCCGCCCAGTAGCCCGGGCTGCGTCGATTGCGACGCGACAGGTGGCTGGTGGTTCCACCTCCGACGGTGTGCGCAATGCGGCCATGTCGGCTGTTGCGACTCGTCCCCGTCGCAGCACGCCAGTCAGCACGCGCGCGATGCACGTCATCCGATCGTCCAGAGCTTCGAACCCGGCGAGGACTGGTTCTGGGATTACGCCGGCGAGCAGTACCTCGATGGCCCAGCGCTGGCGCCGCCCCAGCACCACCCGCTGGATCAGCCTGTCCCAGGACCAACAGGCCGCGTCCCACCCGACTGGCAGGAGCATCTCCACTGATGGCCGTGGATCAGCCACGTTCGTCCGCTGCGTTGGGTCTCGAGCCGATCCGCACGATCGGCCGCGACGAGCTGAAAGCCAAGCTCGATCGTGGCGATCCGTTCTCGCTGATCATGGCCCTGAACCGCTGGGCCTACGACGCCAAGCACATCCCCGGCTCGCTCCATTTCGACACACCGGACGAGCTGTACTCGGCCGTCTCCCCGACCGATGAGGTCGTGGTGTACTGCTCGAACGTCGACTGCCTGTCGAGCGTGGCCATGTACCGGGACCTCGTGCGGCGCGGATATGCGAACGTGCGACGCTACTCGGGCGGGCTGGTCGATTGGGAGGAGGCCGGGCTGCCGCTCGAAGGCGAGATGGTGGGTGCGAGGTGACGGACAAGCAGTCGGCGACGACGGACAGGCCCGAGGCGATCGAGCATCCGTACGCGGCCGACCTCGAAGCCGAGCGAGGCGGTTGGTATGAGCTCCTCGAACTTGTGCGCTCGCTGACGCCCGAGGAGTGCCTGGAGCCGGGCTATCAGCGCGACCCCGACTGGACGGTCCGCGACGTCGTCGCGCATCTGGGCACGTGGCTCGCCGAGGCGCAGCTCCAGTTCGAGCGCATGAGCGCGGGCACGTACGAGGGCCACGAGATCGATGTCGACGCGTTGAATGCCGAGCTTCTACATGCGATGGCCGGGCAGCCGTGGGACGTTGCGTGGGTCCAGGCCAATGCGGGTCGTACGCGCATGATCGAGGAGTGGTGGCTGCTGCGAGACACCACCGACGAAGCCGCCTGGTGGATCCGCAAATCCGGCAGCGATCACTACGCGGAGCACCTTGATCGACTCCGCGAGTGGCGCGACGAGCTCATCGCGCGGCGAGGTCAGGTGTAGGGCCTCGCCGGTACCTCGTCCCTCGCTGGGACTTCGGCGCTCGCCGGGCCCTCGGCCCCCGTCAGCTGCATCTGGAACATGTGATGCTCCAAGTGAGGATCAGGGCCAAATGAGCTGACCGCGGGCCGGTGACGGCCCTAGCCCGGTTCGGCGCGACCTTCGTCCGCGCCCGTGTCCGAGTCGTCGGTCTCGGCCACGGCCGGCGCCAGCTCAGTCCGGCTCAGGTGGCTGGCCTCGACGAGGGTCGGCTTGCCGTCGCGGTCCTTCCAGCGCGTTTGGACCTGGACCTCGTCCGTCTCGCCGGCGAGCCGCAGGACGACGACGTAGCTCGAGCCGCCGAGTTCCACCGACTCGATCGTCGCGCCCTTCGACGGCAGCGGGAACAGCGAGATCACCTCGCCGAGGTTGCGACGGAGCTCCGGGCTGACATCCTGGGTGGCGAGGTCAACGTCGCCGGCGACGATCGCCTGGCACATCGCGCGAGCATGCTCGCGAACGGTCTGCTCATCCATGACGGCAGGATACCGAGCGATGGGACCCTCGTGGGACCTTCGTCCGGTCCACGGCGCGAACGCCCGTGCCATAGAGGCTGCGCGTCATATCGCCATGCTTGGCCGGTGACAGCTCCTACCCGGACCGAGCGGCACCGGACTACCCATCGATGAAGGGCGGGTGCGCCTTCGCCGAGGGCCTCATCCAGGGCGCCGCCGACCACTTCGGCGAAATGGTGTCGATCCGTCAGCGGCGCTGCATGGACCGCGGCGATGAGACCTGTGACCTTGAGATCGAGTTCGCGTAGGTCGCCGGTCGCCGCACCGACCGCCGCGCCATCGACTGCCATGCGCGCCCGACCCCTGCGTCCGGCGCGACCACCCGCGAAGTCGCGCGCCTTCGACAGCGGCTCGAGCGCGAGCGCAATGCGCGGCACGAGGCCGAGCGGATCGCCGAACAGACGACCCGCGTGCTGTACCACGAGGTCGCCTCGCGGACCCGCGAGCTCGAGAGCCTCGTCGCGATGGGCCGAGATCTCGCGGCCGCACTCGATAGCCACGGTTTCGCCGACGTCATCGCGCGGCATACCGCGCTGGCGGTCGGGTTCGAGGACTGCGCGATCTACGTCTGGGAGCGCGACGAGGACGTCGTGACCACGGCTGGCTACTACCCGCCCGAGCGGCGCGCGATGCTCGAGGACCGCTACGAGCTGTCGGCGTTCCCCGAGACGCGGGCGGTCCTCAACGCCCGCAAGCAGTCGGTGGTCGACCCGGCCGATCCAGCGGCCGACTCCTCCGAGGTCCGGTTCCTGCGCGCCCTGGGTGGGACGTTGATGTTCCAGATCCCGATGGTCGTCAACGGCCGGTCGATCGGGACGGTCGAGCTGATGTCACGGTCGGGGCAGTCACTCGACGAATGGCAGCTCCAGCTCGCCCAGACGATGGCCAATGAGGCCGGGGTCATGCTCGAGAACTCGCGCCTCTACGCACAGATCCGACACCAGGCGTTCCACGACGCGCTGACCGGGCTGCCGAACCGGGCCCTGCTCAACGACCGGTTGCAGCACGCGCTCGACCGCGGCCGCGACCCGGACGGACCGCTCGTCGCGCTGCTCTTCCTCGACGTCGACGACTTCAAGATCGTCAACGACAGCTTCGGTCACGAGGCGGGCGACGAGGTACTGAAGGCCGTCGCGGCGCGGGTCCTGCACGTGGTCCGCTCGGGGGACACGGTCGCCCGGCTGAGCGGCGACGAGTTCGCGATCCTCATGGAAGACCTTGCCGAGGCGTCGGACGCACGGTCGGCGGCGACGCGGATCATCGACGCGTTCGAAAAGCCGATCCGGGCCGGTGGCCGCGGCGTCCATCTGTCGGTGAGCGTCGGCGTCGATTCCGGGCATCGACCCGACCGCAACGCCGCGGCCCTCATCCGGAACGCGGACTTCGCGATGTACAGCGCGAAGCGGGCCGGCAAGGGCCAGTTCCACGTGTACCAGGACGGCGAGCGCCAGATCGCCGACGACGAGGCCAGGCTCCGGCTGGATCTGCGCGACGCGGTCGTTCGTGGCGAGCTGCGGACGCATTACCAGCCGATCGTCGACCTGCGATCCGGAGCCATCCGCTCGATCGAGGCGCTCGTCCGGTGGCAGCACCCCGAGCGAGGCTTGATGCCGCCGGGCGCCTTCGTGCCGATCGCCGAGGAAACAGGCGCCATCGTCGAGATCGGTGCCTGGGTCATCGAGCAGGCGTGCTCCGATCTGCGCGATTGGCAGCGGACCCGACCGGATCTGACCGTGTCGATCAACCTGTCGGGCCGTCAGCTCCAGCACCCCGGGCTGGTCGACCACGTGGGCACGGTCCTGCGGGCGACGGGCATCGACCCTGCGTCGCTCATCGTCGAGGTCACCGAGACCGTGCTCGTCACCGATCCGAGCGCCGAGGAGCATCTGCGCACGCTCAAGGCGTTGGGCGTGCGGGTCGCGATCGACGACTTCGGGACGGGCTACGCCTCGATCAGCTACCTGCGGCGGTTCCCGGTCGACATACTCAAGATCGACGCCGAGTTCACGAACGACGTCGCGTCACCGGAGGGATCGGCACTGCTCGCGGGCATCGTCCAGCTCGGTCGATCGCTGCGGCTCGAGACGATCGCCGAGGGCATCGAGGATACCGACCAGCGCGACCGCATCGCGGCCGCAGGCTGCGACCTCGGCCAGGGCTTCCTCTTCGCTCGACCCATGCCGGCCGAGGAGATCGCCCCGTTGCTCGCCAATAAGGTGATCGTCCCGACCCGCTAGCGGCATCGGGCGGCCAGCGGCCGCCCCGTCTAGCGCCGGATGCGCAGCAGTCGACCGCCCGTGAACATGCCGTCGGTGACGAAGATCTCCCCACCCCGGCCGACGACGATGCCGCCCGGCTGCGACAGCTTGCCCTTGACCAGCTCACGCCGCGCCTTCCCGGGTCGCACCTCGAGCAGGACCGCCTTCGGGAAGACGCCACCCGGCGCGAAGCCGGCCTCGAATGCGAGCCAGCCGCCGCGGGCGATCTGGTAGACGTACAGCGTCCCGTTTCGCGGATCGAACGCGAGATCCATGATCGACGTGAAGCCCGATTTCCAGACGCGGCACGCCTTGGTCTTGCGCGTCACGTCGCAGGTGGCATTCCGCGCATTCGGATTCACGCGCCAGACGTGCGCGGAGCCCGGCCGACCCGGGAAGCCGACTAGCTGACCGACATACGCCCAGCCATCCTTGCCGATGGCGATGCTCGTCGGAACGGCCTCAGCTGGAAGGCGCTTCGGGAGTGTCGGGTCGCCGACCTTGTCGGTCCGAACGAGCTGCGTCTTCCAGCGCGCGACGGTCCAGGCGGTGCCGTCGGGCTTGACCCGGATGATGTCGTTGCCGGCCGCGTCGGCGAGCAGGACGTCGTTCGACTTGAGCGCAGCCAGGCCGAATGGATTGGTCTCGGCCGGGTCCTGCGGGGCGACGTTGTGAGGGTCGGGGTCCGCGGCCTGGTACGCATGCAGGTTCAGGATCGGGCTGATCGTCCCGTCCGGTGTCTGGCGATACAGGATCCCGTCGCCGCCGATCGCCCAACCGGCACCGTCCGGGGTGGCGGCGACGTCGACGATGTTCACCGGGTCGGTGATGGGCGTGACCCTGCCCTTGTGAGCGCCGCGGAAGACGTACTCGAGTGCGGCTGCCGGGGGTGGCCCGTAGGCGCCCTGTCCGATCGCCAGGGAGTTGCGCGTCAGGAGTGCCAGGCCTTTGGGCGATGACAGATCCTTGAGGATGACCCGCGCGCTTCCGCGCTGGTCGTCATCCGCTGAGACGGGCGATGCCGCTGCGAGCACCGTGGCTCCGATGATCAGCGCGGCCCCGATGAGGCTGCCCACGCGACGCTGCATAGCGATCCCTCCTCACGCGCCCCCTCAGGCGCCAGGGTGAGTGTAGGACGAGGATTCGGCCGTCGCTCGGCCGTTTCGAGCAACGCTCCGGGCGGTGGCCGGGACCGCTCGGGACCCTCCGCGAGGACCCGCTCGGGACCCTCCGCGAGGACCCGGAGCGCCGGTCGTGGCTCGCGTCATCGGCATCTGGAACATGACGTGTTCCGTCCGACCGGCGAGGGGCGCGGAATTCGGGAGCTTGGCTGTCATTTGGAACAAGTGAAGTTCCAAACGACGAATGAACGGGCGATCAGCGGTCGCTCGGAACATGTGATGTTCCAAACGCGGGCGAGGGTCACGGCGAGGGCGCCGGGGGAGCGAGCGCGCGAGCGGCCGCAGCCGCTAGCCGCGCGCCTCGCTGAACGCGCGGAGACCCGAGTCGACCATCTCGTCGCTCGCCGTGAGCGAGATCCGGAACCAGCCGGGCAGCTCGACGATCGTGCCCGGCAGCACGAGCACGCCGAGCTCGGCGAGTCGCCCCGTGAAGGCCAGATCGTCCGGGTCGGGCGAGCGGATCATGCAGTAGAACGTGCCCTCGGGACTCGTGACCTCGTAGCCCAGCTCGCGCAGCGCCGGCACCATCCGGTCACGGCGGGCTTCGAGCGCGCCGATGTCGATCGACAGCGCTTCGAGGTCGCCGATCGCGTGCTGGAGCAGCGCGTTCGGGAAGCCCCACCCGGCGGCCAGCTGCTGCACGAAGATGCGGTAGTTGACGGCCTCGCGGTCGGGGAAGTCCGGGTGCAGCGCGGCGTAGCCGATCCGTTGGCCCGGAGCGAGCAACGTCTTGCCGTACGTGTAGATCGTGATCGTCGCGTCGTAGTCGAGCGCCGGGCTGCGGAAGTCGATGCCGTCGAACACGATCCGGTTGTACGACTCGTCCGACAGCAGAACGATCGGTCGACCGTTGCGCTCCGACGCCTGGCGCAGCACTTCGCCGAGCGCCGCAAGCTCGGGCTGGCGATAGATCCGACCGGTCGGGTTGTGCGGGCTGTTGACGATGATCGCCCGGGTGCGCGAGGTGATGGCCGCCGCGATCGCGTCGGGATCGAGGTCGAAGCCGGGCGCCGGCAGCCGGACGCGGACGGGCGTCGCGCCGGACGACGCGATCATCAGCTCGTAGAAGAACCACGGCGGCGACAGGAAGATGACCTCGTCGCCCTCCTCGCACAGCGCCCGGATCGTGACGCCCAGCGCCCCGAATGCCCCGGCGGTCATCGCCACGTCCTCGGCCCGGAACGGGATGCCGGTACGTGCCAGGAGGGACGCGACCACGACCTCGCGCGGCTCGTCCTCGCTGAACTTGTAGGCGAACCAGTCCTTGTCCTTCGGCTCGGCGGCGGTCTGGAGGGCCGTCGACGAGACCAGGCAGCGGCAGCTCCTGCGGGTTGCCGAACGTGAAGTCGGCGACGCCGGGATCGAGATGGTGGCGCTCCCAGTCGCCGCCAGTGACCCACTCGAATACGTGCGCGACGCTGGCCAGCATGCGGTCCATCCGCGGCTCGGCGATGGTCACCGACTGCCCTCCTCCTCGGCACGGACGTACTCGAGCAGCACGCTCCCGTTCGGGAACGTGCGCGTCCCGGTCAGCCGCAACGCGAGCGGCGCATCGAGGGAGGCGAACAACGACTTGCCCTTGCCGAGCGCCATCGGCGCGATGAGGAAGCGGTAGTCGTCGATCAGGCCGGCCCGGGTCAGGTCGGCCAGGAACTCGGCGCCCGTGCCGAGCCCGATGTCCGGTCCGTCTCCGGCCTTCATCGTGCGGACCGCCTCGACCGCGTCGCCCACGATGAGGTCGGCGTTCTCGCGGAGGGCCGGTGTCCCGCGCGAGACGACGTGCTTCGGCGTGTCCTTCCAGATCCGCGCGAACTCGCGCCCGACCTCGTGCTCGTTGGGGTCGTCGGCATCGACATCGTCCCAGTACGTCATGACGTCGTACATGCCGCGGGTGATCACGAGGTCACCTGCATCGTCCATCACCTGGTTGGCGTAGCGGTGCCCTTCCACGTCGGGCTCGAAGCCGTCGAGGCCTCCGTCGGGGTCGGCGTACATGCCGTCGGCACTGAGGATGATGAAATAGCTGACGCGTCTCATCGCGATAGGGTAGCCGCGCGCCGTCCACAAGTGAGTCCGCGCTACGTCGGGACGCCCATACTGCTGGTGTGCCCCGTCCCGACCCAGAGCGACTCCTCGATGACCTGAACGACGCCCAGCGCGAGGCCGTCCGCGCAACGTCCGGTCCGGTCGCGATCCTCGCCGGTGCGGGCACAGGAAAGACGCGAGTCATCAGCCGGCGCACTGCCTACGCGGTCGCGACCGACGTCGTCGAGCCGGACGAGGCGCTCGTCGTGACGTTCACCGACAAGGCCGCGACCGAGATGGTCGAACGCCTCCATGCACTCGGTCTGCCGGGCGTCACGGCGCGCACGTTCCATGCCCACGCCCTCAGCCAGCTCCGCCACTTCTGGCCGCTCGCTCACGGCGGCGACCCGCTGCCGACCATCCTCGATTCGAAGATCCCGCTGCTGGTACCGCTGGCGCGGGCGTTGCCGGGCCACTATCGCTTCACCCCGGCGAAGGACCTCGCCGACGAGATCGAGTGGGCGAAGAGTCGTCGACTGACACCGACCACCTACGAGCGTGCCGTTGCCGGCAGCCCGACGACGCCGTCGCGCGAGCCGCCGGTCCCGGTCGACCTGTTCGTCCGCTTGTTCGCCGGCTACGAGCGCGCCAAGACGCGCGCCGGCCGGATCGACTTCGACGATCTCCTGGTCGAAACGATCGACCTGCTCGAAGGGGATCCGGATGCGGCCGCGACGATCCGCGCCCGGAAGCGCTGGTTCAGCGTCGACGAATACCAGGACACGAACCCGAACCAACAGCGGCTGCTCGAGCTCTGGCTCGGCGACCGCCAGGACGTGTGCGTCGTCGGCGACGAGGACCAGACCATCTACACCTTCACGGGCGCCACGAGCGCGTTCCTGACCGGGTTCGCCGGCTGGTTCCCCGATGCCCAGGTCGTGACGCTTGCCGAGAACTACCGGTCGTCCCCGGAAGTGCTCGAGCTGGCCAACCGATTGCTCGCCTCGAGCGGTCGCTCCAAGCGGCTCGCCGCGACATGCCCGACCGGGCCGGAGCCGACCGTCGTCAGGCACGGGACCGAATCCGCCGAGCTGGCCGCGCTGGCGGCCTGGATCCGAGGTCTGATCGGGGAGGGGATCGCGCCATCCGAGATCGCCGTCCTGGTCCGGATGAATGCCCAGCTCGCGCCGATCGAAGCGGCGCTCACGCGAGCTGGCATCGCGTACCAGGTGCGGGGCATCCGCTTCTTCGAGCGTGCGGACGTGAAGGGCGCGATCGACCTCGTGCGCAATGGCAAGATCGAGTCCACGGGATCGGCATTGGCGCGCTCGATCCGCTCGCTGTGGGCCGAGCACCTCGGGTACGACGACGACGCGGTCGCGGGCCATGCCGGCGAGGAGGCCCGCGAACGGACCGCGGCGCTCGACACGTTGCTCGACATCCTGGCCACGCTGTCACGCTCCGATGCCGGCGTCGACGCGACCGGGTTCCTCGCCGAGCTCGACCGGCGACGCACCGCCGAGCGCGCCGGCTCGGCCGACGGCGTCAACCTGCTGACCTACCACCGCGCCAAGGGGCTCGAGTGGGACGCGGTCGCTCTACCGGCCGTCGAGGAGGGCATCCTGCCGATTCGGCAGGCGGTCGATGACGACGAGCTCCTGGCCGAGGAGTTGCGCCTGCTGTACGTGGGTATCACGCGAGCTCGACGCCACCTCTCGATCTCGTGGGCGGCCGAGCGCGAGACACGCGGGCGCACGACCCGCCGCGAGCCCAGCCGGTTCCTTGCCGACCTCCGACCGCGGCCGCTCGATGGGCAGGCCCGGATCACGCAGCTGCCCGACCGATTCGCCGTCGACCAGGGTGCCCGCCGCGCCGCATCGGCTGCCCGCGATGCGTCCGGCTACAGCGTGGCCGACGACGACCCGCTGTATGCCGCGCTCCGCGAGTGGCGCACGATCCGGGCGCGCGAGGACGGCGTGCCTGCGTACATCGTCTTCCACGACCAGACGCTCGCCGCCATCGCCGAGATGAAGCCGCCGTCCGCCGCCGCGCTGCGCCGCGTCAAAGGGGTCGGCCCGGCCAAGATCGAAGCCTACGGCGACGAAGTGCTGGCGCTCATCAGCCGGCTACGCTGAGACCGAGGGCTCCCGATGACCGACGAGCACGACCACGACGACGAGCACGACGACGACCACGGCGAGCATCACCATCACGAGCATCGGCCGATGTCGTACGAGGAGGCGGTCGAGGGATTCCGCTCCGACAAGGACGAGTTCTTCCGCTCGAACCCGAACAGCCCGATCCCGGAAGGGGAGCGGGCCGGCTTCACCGGATTGCCCTACTACCCCGTCAGCACGGACCTGCGGTTCGACGACCTGCCACTCGAGCCATACACCGGCGCTGAGCCGTCGGACTTCCAGATCCCGACGTCCGACGGTCAGCTTCGCCCGGCGCATCGAGCGGGCGTGCTGCGGTTCGATGCCGGCGGTGCGCCGCGGCAGCTGACGGCCTACACGTTCGACGGCGGTGATGGTGAGTCGCTGTTCGTGCCGTTCCTGGATCAGACCAGCGGCCGTGAGACCTACGGCGCCGGGCGGTATCTCGACCTCGAACCCGAAGATGACGGCACGTACTCGCTCGACTTCAACCTCGCCTACCACCCGTCGTGCGTGTACGACCCGAAATTCTCGTGCCCGCTGACGCCCGCCGAGAACCGGCTCTCGATGCCGGTCGAGGCAGGCGAGCGGCTGGCGCCTTAGGGCCGGCGCGAACCGCCGCGGGGCGATGCGCTGGTCGGGACGTTGGTGGGCCGACGGCGGCCGGTGCCGGATGTCGGGCGGGGGTTGCGCAGGAAGGTCGGAAGGTCGAGACCGTCCTCGCTCGGGTCGAGCGTTGGCAGCTGGGGGTCCGCTTGCGCGTTGGGTTCCTTTTGAGCCTGCCCGGCACTGGGAGTGGGCTCCGGCGGCGTGGCCGGCTCCTCGCCGGCGCTCGAGGCGTTGCGCGGACCTGGTTCGTGGCGGGACGATGCGTCGTCGCGGGGAGGCGCCTCGGGGCGGGACGATGCCTCGTGGCGGCGAGGTGCCTCGTGCCGGGGAGATGCCTCGTGGCCGGCGGTCGGCTCCGGCCGCGGCCCGTTCCGGGCGACCTCGGGTCGTCGTCGACCGTCGAGCCCGGTCGCGATCAGCGTGATGTGGACCTCGCCGTCGGACACCTCGCCGACGCTTGCGCCGAAGATGACGTTCGCCCGCGGATCGACCGAGGCGCGGATCTCGTCCGCCGCTTGGCGGACCTCGCGCAAGCTCAAGTCGGCCGGACCGGCGATATGGAACAGGACGCCGTGGGCACCGTGGATGCTCGACTCGAGCAGCGGGCTCGATGCCGCCTGACGCGCCGCCTCGACCGCGCGCTGCTCGCCGCGGCCCTGACCGAGCCCGATCAGTGCCGGCCCGGCGTTCTGGACGACCGAGCGGACGTCGGCGAAGTCGAGGTTGATGAGACCTGGCGACGTCAGCAGCTCGACGATGCCCTCGACGGCCTTGAGGAGCACCTCATCGACGACGCGGAACGCCTCGAGCGCGGACGCCTCGGGGTCGATGACCTCCGCGACGTGGTCGTTCGGGACGGTGATCATCGCATCGACTTCGGTGATCAGCCGCTGGGCGGCTTCCTCGGCGATCTCACGGCGTGGCGTCCCTTCGAAGTCGAAGGGCTTGGTCACGACGGCGACGGTCAGGGCGCCCTGCTCGCGGGCCTTGGCTGCGACGATCGGCGCTGCACCGGACCCGGTCCCGCCGCCGAGACCCGCGGTGACGAACACGAGGTCCGCACCGGCGACGGCCTTCGCGATGCGATCGGCATTCTCTTCGGCGGAGCGTCGGCCGGTCTCCGGATCGCCGCCGGCGCCAAGCCCGCGGGTGACGGCATCGCCGATGCGCAGACGAACCTCGGCACGCGATTCACGGAGGGCCTGGGCATCGGTGTTGACGGCGACGAAGCCGACACCGGGGAGCCCGACATCGACCATGCGGTCGACCGCGTTGCCGCCGCCACCGCCGACGCCGACCACGAGGATCGCCCGCGTCTCGGGTCGTCGCCCGCGGCGAAGCCAGCCGGGGATCGAAGCGAAGATCCGCACCGCCAGAAGTCCCAGCAGGACGACGACGATGAGTTGGATGAAGGTCTGGGCCGTCGGGTCCACGGCCCGAGTGTAGTCAGGGGTGGTGCGCGCGCGCACGGCCAATCGTCCTTGGGTACGTGGTCCCTTCGGCGGTCACGGGTGCCGCAGGCGGGTCCGGCGGCAGTTCATGTTGTGCTCCGGTGGCGAAGTTCAGCGGCTGATCGCGCGCGTGATGTGGTCGATCCCGAAGTCGAAGGCGCGATCGACGTCACCCCCGAGGCGGAATGCTCCGGCCAGCTCCATCGCGATGAACCCGTTGGCCCAAGCCACGACGGTGCGCGCCGCCTCGAGCGCGTCGTCCGTGCCGGTAAGTCGTTCCGTGGCATGGCGCACGCCGGCGCTCGCCCGTTCGCTCCACTCGGGATCGGCGCGGGCGGCATCGGGGAGGGGAGCGAACAACAGCGAGTACGCCCCGGGATTGCGTCGGGCGAAGTCGCGAAAGGTCCGGACGAGCGCGGCGAGGTCCTGGCCGGCGTCGCCGGTCGTGGCCGCAGCATCGAGGGCGTCAGTGAGCTCGCGGGAGGCGTCGTTGCCGACCAGCCGCAGCAGATCGTTCCGGCTCTGGACGCGCTTGTACAGCGAGGGCGCACGCACTCCGACGCGGGCAGCGATCGCCTGCATCGTGAGGCCGTCGATGCCGTCTGCTTCGAGGATCTCGCGGCCAGCCGTGACGATCAGATCGACCGAGGTCCTGGCTGGGGTTGGCAACGTCCCTCCCTTCAGTGGCTCCGGCTATTGACATTAGCCATGATGGCTATGTAGAGTAGCCATGACACGCGGAACCGTAGCGCACCCGCGGACGGGATGCAAGGAGCCGAGATGATGATGACCATGACCGTGATGGGGATCCGTTTCGTCGTCGAGCTCGCCGGGATCGGCGCGCTGGCGTATTGGGGCCTGCAGACCGGACCCGATGGGATCGGCGGGATCCTGCTGGCGGCGGGGGCGGCTCTGGGGCTTATCGTCGTCTGGGGCCGCGTCGCTGCGCCCAGGGCGGACAATCGGTTCAGCCAGCCGCAGCGCGACATCATCGGGACGGTGCTGCTGCTCCTGGCGACGGGCGCGCTCGGCGCCGCCGGTCAGCCGACGGTCGCCCTCGTGTTGGCCGCCGTGGTCGTCATCGACTGGCTCGCGATGATCGTGCTCGGTCCTGCGGCTATCGAGGCCATCCGGCCGACGGCCGCCGTCGGTCGATAGGGAAGGATCGAGGACATGCAGCTCGCACCATCGCTCCACCGGCTCGGCGGCTCGACCGTCGTCAACAGCTACCTCGTGGCCGACGCGACCGGCGTGACACTCATCGACGCCGGGCTGCCCGGCTACTGGAACCAGCTGCCGAGCGAGCTGGCCGCTATGGGTCGGTCGATCGAGGACATGCGCGGCGTCGTGCTGACGCATGGCGACACCGACCATGTCGGTTTCGCCGAGCGACTCCGCCGTGAGCGAGGCGTGCCGGTGTATGTCCACCAGGCCGACGCTGCCCGCGCGCGGTTCGAGGTGAAGAAGCCGTCGACGGGGTGGGGGCCGGTGAAGGTCGGTCCGATGATGGGATTCCTCTGGTACAGCGCCAGGAACGGGGCGCTGCGGATCCCGCCACTCAGCGAGGTGCTGCCGTTCGACGATGGCGCCACGCTCGACCTGCCGGGCTCGCCGCGCGTGATCCATATCCCAGGTCACACCCCGGGGAGTGCCGCGATCCATGTGCCGGGCGTCGACGCCCTGTTCGTCGGCGATGCGCTGACGACACGGAGTGTGCTGACCGGTGAGACCGGGCCGCGCATCGCGCCGTTCACCATCGACCCGGATTCGGCGCGGGCGTCGTGGCAGCGACTCGACGGCATCGACGCCCGCTGGCTGCTCGTCGGTCACGGCGATCCGTGGGACGGCGGTGTCGGCGAGGCCCTGCGCCTGGCGCGATCGCGCTGAGGCGCCGGTCGGTTCGTCGCCTAGCCGGCCTCGTCGTCAGTCGCCTCGAGGGCGTCGGCGATCTCGTCCAGCGTCTCGACGACGAGCGCAGCGCCCGACCCCTCGAGGGCTTCTGCCGACACGGCTGAGCCTGCTGTGACACCGATCGGGATCATCGCCGCGGCGACGGCTGCCGCCATGTCCCAGGTCGAGTCACCGATGTACCAGGCCATCGACGGCTCGACGCCCAATTCCTCCGCTGCGCGCAGGAGCAGGTCGGGCTCGGGCTTGGCGTGCTCGACGTGGCTGGCATCGACGATGGTCGGTTCCTGGCTGAGGTCCAGGGCCGAGACCGACGTCCGGACCTGCTCCTTCCGACTCGATGTCGCGATGGCCGACTTCATCCCGCGCGCCTCGATCGTGTCGAACAAGCGCCGCACGCCGGGCAGCGTTCGAGGTGCCTGGTTGAGCGCTTCGTAGAGCTCGCCGCAGCGCTTGTCGATGTCTTCGGCGCGGGCGTCGTCGATCGGCTGACCGGCGAGCGCGGCAACCTCGCGGGCGAGCCTCTTGCCATCGACACCGATGAGCGGTCCGAGCTCCTCCTTGCTCGCGGGGATGCCGGCCTCCTCGAAAGTGGCGAGCCAGGCGTCGATGCGGGTCTGGACGGTGTCGACGAGGGTGCCGTCGAGGTCGAAGATCACGGCCTCGGGTGCGGGCAGCACTCGGTCGTTGGCGGTCATGGTCGGCACGGTAGCAGCGCGGACATCACGTGCGGGCGTCTGGCCCGCGCCCTACAGGAGCAGTAGGCAGTCTCCGCCAGGATCCGTACCCCGCCCGAGCGCCGCCAGACACGCGCGGGCCCCGATCGGGAACTGCTCACGAAGCTCCGGAAGCTCGCGCAAGACGGTCCGGTTGTGACGCGTATCGGCGACGAGCAGGATCGCGCGGGTTGCCCCCAGGTCGCGTTGCTTAGCGCGTAGTCGACGCTCGGTCGCCTGGACGTCGTGCAGTCGTGTCTCGGCTTCGACGATCGCGCTGAAGGCAGTCCCGCG
The DNA here is from genome assembly GCA_963831715.1 of uncultured Chloroflexia bacterium. Classification (GTDB taxonomy): domain Bacteria; phylum Chloroflexota; class Limnocylindria; order Limnocylindrales; family CSP1-4; genus SPCO01. The sequence goes on from CAWHRB010000003.1 coordinate 297,851, forward strand.
TGCCATCCCGTCGGCGCTCCGTAGGTCGGCGTCGATAGGGATCGGCACCTCCGTCTGCCAGCGGATGCCCGTTCCGAGTCTCGCCGCGAACCGAGCGAGGAGCGCAAGGTGGGCAGCGTCCCTGACTGTTGTCCCGATCGGATGGATCCGCAGACTGAGTTCATGGCCGACGACGGCCGCGACCCTCGCCAGGACATCGACGTCGACGTGTGGCGCGAGCCCGCGCTCGATCCGGATGAGCTGCGTATGCGAGATGCCGGCGACGGCGGCGACTTGCCGGCTGCTCGCACCGACTGCCAATCTGGCGATGCGGAGCTCCTCGCCGACTCGGCGGATCAGGGTCCTCGCTCGATGGGTTGCGCGCTGTGTCGGCGTCTCCCGAGTTGGCATCATGCCGACAATGCCAGCGGCCCCTTTACCGACGATCTCACCCGGCTTCACCGGCGTTTCGCGTCGCCCCACCGGCATTTGGAACATGACGTGTTACGTCCGACCGGCGAATGGGGCCGAAGGGGCACCTCAGCGGTCACTTGTAACAAGTGATGTTCCAAACGACGAACGAAAGGGCGTTCAGCGGTCGCTCGTAACACGTGAAGTTCCAAAAGCGGCTGGGATGCCGTGGTAACACGGTGGCCGGTCTGCCCGCCCCGGGTCGCCACTCAGCGGGGAGCCAGTAGACCCCGAGCGTAGAATCGGCAGACTCCCGACCCGCCCTCGAGATGCACGCACTTTCGTCCCTCGGACGGGCCGGTGTGTGGAGGAACGCCGAGATGCAGCACGCATTCTTGATCGACCTCGAGGACAAGCCGGGCGCGCTCGCCGACGTGACCGAGGCCATCGCCGCGAAGGGCGTCAACATCACGAGCGTGAGCGGGGCCAGCTGTGGCGATCAGGGCCGCATCGCGGTCGCGACGGACGACGACGCCCTGACCCGCGCCGCACTGACTGACCTGCCGTGCACCTTCGAGCAGAAGGAGATCACCGTTACCGCACTGCCCCACGCGCCGGGCTCGCTCGCCAAGGCGGCCCGCCAGCTCGCCAACGCGCGCATCAATATCGAGTCGGTGCTGTTGATGGGCATGCAGGGCAACGACATCGAGGTCGGCTTCGTGACGAGCGACCCGGTCATGGCGCGCGACGCGCTGGTCAAGGTGGGGTCCGCGAGCGGCTAGCTGCTCGGGGCGATCGCGGGGCGGCTGGCGCTGGAGGCCAGCGCCCGGCGAACTGCTAGCCGGGCGGCGGTCCGGCGCTGACGACACGGACCCGACGAGGTGGTCCTGGTAGGTCTGCGCGTCCTAGACATGCCGCTATGCCGCCCGAGCCACGTTCGGCACCGTCCCGACGCCGGCCTGGCACCGGTTTGCGGAGAACGTGGTGCATCGCGTCACCAAAGACGTCAGCGGACTACACAAGACCCTCCCGGACCGGCGCAGGATAGTGGTCCCCCCGGCGAGGTTACCAACGCAGGAGGCCGGATCCCCCATACGGCCTCCACGGCGGCGCGCGGGGCTTCGGCCCCGTGGCCGCCGCCCATGCGCCGGGCCGGGCCTACGACGGGCGGCGTACCGACCAGATGCCGACGACCAGGAGGATCAGTCCAGCGATGGCGATCGCGACGCCGGTCGAGAGGCGGTCGGCCAGGGGACCCGCCACCAACGACGGCACGAGCGACCCCGCGGACACGATCGATGCCAGCACCCCGAAGACGCGGCCGCGGACATCAGCAGGCGTCGACTCGGTCAGGTTCGTCTGGGCCGTGACCGCCGTGACCGCATAGGCCGCCCCGGCCACGATCGCCGTCGCGATCACGATCGGGATCGAGCCGACGCCGACGCCCATCGCGTGGAGCATCCCGTCCAGCCAGCCCGCGCCGGCGAGTGCCGCGGTCACCGCCCCGAGGACGAGCAGGCCGCCTTCCGAGACCCGTCGCCGCGGCCACCTCCCGCCGAACCGCCGCAACCCGAAGATCCCGACGACGACGCCGATCCCGAGCGGGATCACGACGACCCCGAGATCCTCCGGGTCGAGGCCGACGGTCACCGCCAGCGATGGCCCGAGAACGCCGAGCACGCTGGCGACCGACGTCGCGGTCGCCAGCAGCACGATCGGGCGGCTGATCGACGGTTCCCGTCGGACCACGGCGAATCCTTCACGGAGCTCCTCGATCGGTTCGTGGAAGGTGCGACGATGCTCGCCGGTCTTGGGCGCGATCGGCGGCGCGCTCGGCAACCCGATACAGGCGATGCTCGCCGCGACGTAGAAGGCGGTCACGACCGCGAGCACGAATGACGGGCCTGCCAGGGACACCATCAACGGGCCCAGGAACGCGAAGCCGACGGCGAACGAGCCCTGGAGCGTCAGGTTGAAGACGCTCATCGCGGTCTCGAGCTGGGCCTTGGGCACGACCCGCGGGATCATCGACCCCTCGGCCGGCGTCAACGCCACGCTCATGAGGCTGATCCCGAGGTTGAGGACCAGCACCATCGGGATGTTCGCGCCGGCCAGCGCCAGCGCGGCGGTCAGTCCGGTCCGGATCACGTTCGGGACGACGAGGGCCCAGCGCAGGTCGAGCCGATCGACGATGACGCCTGCGAACGGCGAGAGCACGATCTGCGGCAGGACGAACGACACGAGCAAGGCGCTGACGGCGCTGTTCGAACGGGTCGTCGAGAACACGAGGACCGTCAGCGCATAGAGCGCCATGTTGCCGCCGACCTGGTTGGCCGCCTGGATGAACCAGAGCCGGGCGAACACCGGATCACGCAGGATGCTCCGGGCGCCGGCAGCGTTGATCGTCACGGAGCGGCAGTCTAGGCGACGCCGCCCTGCCGGGAGGGATCTCGGGCGTCGATCCCCACATCGACGCCCGAGCCCTCAGGGACGATCGATCGGCTCGAGTCGGAAGAAGGCCCCCTGTGCGACCACGTGGTCATGGGCGCGCTCGTACAGCGTCCGGAACGGTTGCCTCTGGACGGCGAGGTGCGCGTCGATGACACGCTTCCGCTCGGGGCCGGTTTCGAGTTCCGTCGCCCGCACGACGGTCGTGGATCCATCAGACCGGACGACCGTGCCCGAGCCCGCACAGAGGAGGTTGCGGACCCACTGGGCACGGTGTCCGTTGGGATGACCGATGTAGCTCGCGCCGTCGGCGTCGAGGACGACCGCGAAGAACGAACGCTCGAGCCCGGTCCGCCGGCCGACAACCCGGATCTCCTGGACGGGCCCCAGTACGCCGCGGCGATGGAGGACTCGCGCTATGGGTGTCGGCGTCGTTGCGAACAGGAACGAGAACAGTCGCCGGGTCGATATCGAGCCCCCGGCGTCCGCGCTGGTCCCCAGCGGCCTGGTCGTCATATCCATAAGGGCGTCCGGACGAGGCGTTTCGTTCGCTATCGCGCGTACGGTCTCATCAGGTGGACTCGAAGCTCCACTGATCGATATCGATCACGGGCTCGAAGCCGATGGCCTGGTAGATCTTGTTCGAGGTCGGATTCGTGATGTCCGTGAACAGGAAGACGAACCGGCGACCAGCATCGAGCTGAGCCTGGCTCGCGGCCGCGGTCACGGCGCTCGCGAACCCGTGGCCGCGATCCGCGGGTGGCGTGTACACCGGACCGACCCGGATGCCGTGCGGGGTCGGGCCGGTCACGCCGGCCATCGAGACCGGCCGACCAGCGTGTTCCCACAGGTAGAAGACCCGGCTGCCGCTCCGCAGTGCGCCGTCGACGATATCGGCCGGCTCCCAGGGATCGTCGCGGTCGAGCGCTTCGCGCAGGAACGCGTCGGACCAGGCGACGAGCAGATCGCGATCTGCCGTCGTGGCGATCCGGGTCGCACCGGGGATGCCGACCGGCGGCGTGACGTGCTCCAGGCGATAGATCCGCTCGGCCATCGTGCGCTCGGCCAGCTGGCCCCGCGGCGCAGCCCACGCAGCGGCGAACGCTCGGGCCATCTCGACGGGGGCGGTCACGCCGGGAACATGGACGCGGCCCTGCCCGAGATCGGCGGCCAGCGCCACGACGGCCTCGGGATCATCGGTCCACGACAGAACGACATTGAACGGCGGGGTCATGAGGGCCGCGGCGACGACGCTCGTCGTCCCGGCGGACCGCGGCGAAGAACGGCGGGGCGGTCATCGTCCGGTCGGGGTCCGCGACGAGGTTCGACGCGATGCCGAACAGGAGGTTGTGCTCGGCTTCACGGCGCTCGAGGAATGGCCCCGTCGTGTGCAGGAATGCCTCGGCGTCAGGCAGCCGTTCGACGCGGACGGTGGGCTCCGGCACCAGCCGAGTCTACGCGGCGATGACCGCCGGATCGGTCGCCCAATGCGACGCGGTAGAGTGCAGCGCCATGATCCTGCGCATCGTGTTCGGTCGTTTCCCGTCCGATATCGACGCGAATGCCCTCGTCGAGGTGCGCGGTCGCCTGGCCCGTGCCGCCCGCGACGTCCCGGGGCTCGACAGCCTCATCGTGGGCGCTCGTCGCTCGCCGACGGCCGGTCCGAACGCGCCTGTCGAGGCGGCGATCGTGTCCGTATGGCGCGACGTCACGCTGATGGCCCGCGCGACCGACGTCGGCGAGCAAGATCGCTTCCTGGGGACGCGTCTGCAGCTCCCGCTCCAGGTCGACGATGCCGTCCACTACGAGATCGTCGGTCGGACATTCGGCGCGCTGCCACCGGTCGAGGCCGCCTACCTGCGACTCATCACGGTCCGCTCTCGCCCGAACGAGGAGGCGCGACTGATCGAGACGCTCCGCAGCCAGCAGCCGAAGTTCGTCGATCTCGGCCTGGTCGCCTCCCACCTCGGCCGGCGCGTCATCGGGCAGGAGTGCGAGGCCGTGACGGTCGGCGTCTGGCCGGACCGGGCGACCATCCGTCGAGCGACGGGCGGCCGTCCGGAGCGACCGTTGTTCGAGAAGGATCTCGCCGACTGGGTCGACCGGCTGCACCTCGAGACCTACGACGGGATCGAGATCGCCCCGCGCCTCCCCGCCGCGAGTGGTCCGCCGATCTACCTCATCGACGAGGACCTGCGCATCGTGGACATCACGGCATCGGCGGCGGCAGCGATCGGCTGGCCGGCCGAGGACCTGGTCGGTACATCGGTGCTCGACATCTCGCTGGCCGACCCCGAGACCCGCGCCCAGCCGTGGGAGGCGCTGATCCAGACCGGCGAAGTCTCGGGCGAGGGGCCGTGGCTCGTACCTGACGCCGGTGCCGTCTTCATCCGCTACCACGCGTTGCGCGATGTCCCGATCGTCGGGCGGCATGCGGTCCTCGTCCATCGATGGCACGAACCTGCGCCGACGCGCGCCGACCTCGAATCGGCCCTCGAGCAGGCATTCCCGACTCGGGGGTGACAGCGGGCACCGAGCGGGGCAGGTGCCGTCTCACCGCTGCGGATGGCACTCCGGGCGATTCGCGGCATACTCCCAACCGACCCCATGAGCCTCGCCGTGCCCCGCCGACCCCGTTTCGCGCTCTCGATCCTCGCGGTCGTGGCCGTCATCTCTGGCGCATGCACGCCGTCCGGTGGCTCATCGAGCCCAACGCCGGCGCACACGGTGGCGAACGTCTCGAGCCCGACCCCGACGGCGAGCTCCAGCGAGACCGCACCACCGCTCGCGGCGAACCTGCCGGCCTCACCGTCGCCCAGAGCGACACCGACGGACGCGCCGCCGTCGCCGACCACGCCACCGAGCACGCCGAAGCCACCGCCGGCCCGCAAGGCATTCGCGATGAACCTCGCCGAGCGCGCGGACTTCGTCGCCCAGTACACGTTTGAGTGGTGCGTCGGGGCGAGCCTCCAGATGGCGTTGAACATGGCCACCGACGAGGACCGCACCTCGCAGAAGGACCAGCAACGGCTGTGGGCGATGGCGCGCGATCGGTCCTTCAGCCCGTTCGGCGGCGCCAACCCGCGTGGCTGGGTCGCGACGTTGAACGACCTTGGTATCGGCCCGTACGTACTGGTCAGCCTGCCGAGCTTCGATGAGGCCGTCGAGACCGCCGCGGCCGCCATCCGCGACACCAAGCGACCGGTCGGCCTGGTGATGTGGCGGGGTCGCCACGCGTGGGTGATGAGCGGGTTCGAGGCGACCGCCGATCCGCGTCATTTCGACGACTACGCGGTCAAGCGTGTCCGTGTCCATGACCCGCTCTATCCGCACGGCAGCTCGGTTTGGGGTAAGAGCCCGAAGCCGAACAGCCTGATCTCAGTCGACACGCTCGCGAAGCAATACGTCATCCGCGATCGGGGCCGGGTGAACCTCGGCGTGCCGCCGGGCTGGTTGCTGGTCCTCCCGGTCCGCGAATCGTGACGCGGAGCCTCGTCCTCGTCCTCATCGCGGCCACTGTCCTCGCCTGCGGTGGGGCGACGCCGAGCCTGGCAGCGCCGACCACCGATCCTGCCGGCGGGCCCGCAGCGGCGAGCCCGAAGCCGACGATCATCCCGGTCCCAGGGCACGAGGTGTACGGCTTTGTTCCGTACTGGGAGATGGACGAGACCATCGCCGAGCACGTCAGCGCGACCGAGCTGACGACCCTCGGCCTGTTCTCCGTCACGCATCGGCGCAACGGCAGCCTGGATGACCAGAACGGGCTGCGCCGGATCCGTGGCCCCGTCGGCCAGGCGATGATCCGCGCCGCGGACGAGCGTGGGACGCGGGTCGAGATCGTCTACACGAGCTTCGGCGGCACCAAGAACCGGCGCTTCTACGACGAGCCGAAGGCACAGGACCGCTGGATCCGCGAGATCGTCGGTATGGTCGAGGAGCTCGGCATCGACGGCATCAACGTCGACGTCGAGGCGTTGCCGATCGACCTCGTGCCGCAGTACGGCGCATTCGTCGGCAGATTGCGCACGGCCCTGCGTGATCAGGTGCCCGATGCCCAGGTATCGGTGGCGACGCAGGCGAATGAAGTCGGAGCCGCGATGGCTGCGGCGGCCGCAGCGGCCGGTGCCGATCGAATCTTCCTGATGGGTTACGACTACCGGTGGGCGGGATCGGAGCCCGGGGCGTCGTCGCCGATCGACCGGCTGGACGGCGAGACGAAGGACCTCGTGTGGTCGCTCGACCTCTACGGTGCGCTGGGCGTGCCGACAGACCGGCTGATCCTGGGACTGCCGCTGTACGGGGTCACGTGGCCGGTCATCGGCCCTGGGTTCCTCGCGCCATCGAGCGGCCGCGGGGACGCGTGGGTCCCGCGACGGAACCTCGGGGTCTTCGCCGAACCGAGCTTCGCGCCGACCTTCGAGCCGACCGAGAGCGTCGAGTTCTACACCGTGCCGACGGCGTATGCCTCGGCCGCGCCCACCCTGAGCGTCCCAGCGATCGGCCCGAGCGCCAGCCCCGAGCCGGTCGCCTGGAACGCGGTCTACTACGACTCACCACGCAGCCTCACGCCAAAGCTGCGACTTGCCGACGAGCGGGGGCTCGCCGGTGCCGGCTTCTGGGCGATCGGCTACGAACGGGGTCTGCCCGACTACACGGAGCTCATCGCCACGTTCCGTTCCGGGCAGCTGCCACCGGAGTGACGTCCGCCGCCCCGACCGAGGTCCTCAGCACGCGCCGGCTCGGTCGGGCGACGCTGGCCCGGCAGCTGTTGCTCGAGCCGTCGGATCTCGGTGTCGTCGACGCCGTCGAGCGGATCGGCGGGCTCCAGGCGCAGGAGCCGGCGTCGCCCTACATCGGCCTGTGGGCGCGGCTCGCGTCGTTCGAGGCGGGGAACCTGGACCGGGCGATCTCGAGTCGGCAGCTGGTCAAGGGCACATTGATGCGGTCGACGCTCCATCTCGTGTCGGCCTCGGACTATCGGGCGCTGTGGCCCGCGATCGTGCCGATCCTGGAGAACCAGCGTCGCCAGGACCGACTCGAGCCGCCTTCGGCGCGGCGCATGGCCGCCCTGCGTGCTCGCGTCGCGCAGTTCGCCGTCGAACCGCGCTCGCTGACGGAGCTCCGTGACCACGTCGGCGACATGGATGGGCTACCGGCGGACGAGCTCGTGTGGTGGCTGCGCCGCCGGCATCCGCTGGCGCATGCCCCATCCCGGGTCCCGTGGTCATTCGGCCGTCGACCGCTGCTCGCCGACGCCGATGCATGGCTCTCGGCCGGCGAATGGGCGGCTCCGGCGGCCGCGACCGAACATGTCGTCCGGCGCTACCTTGGCGCGTTCGGCCCGGCGTCGATCGCCGACATCGCGCGGTGGTCGGGGTTGCCGGTCGGTCGGGTCCGGCCGGGCGTCGAGGCCGTGGACGCGGCGGGCGATCTGCGACGGTTCCGCGCCGACACGGGGCGCCAGCTGGTGGACCTGGTCGACGCGCCGATCCCCGACGAGGGTGTGGCGGCGCCACCGCGCCTCCTGCCGATGTGGGACAGCACGGTCCTCGCCTTCGACGACCGGACGCGGATCGTGTCCGATGCCGATCGTGCCCGGATCATCGCCCGCAACGGCGACACGCTGCCGATCATCCTTGTCGACGGTCTGGTCGCGGGCCGCTGGTGGGCGACGGTCGAGGGCGAACGAACACGCATCGAGCTCGAGCCGTTTCGCCGGCTCGCCCGCGCGGACCGGAGCGCGCTGGAAGAGATCGGCGAACGGCTGGCTCGGTTCGTCGAACCGCACGAGCCAACCGTCTATGCGCGTTACCAACGCTGGAGGAAGGACGACCGATGACATCGATCGAGGAGCACGCTCGTACCGCGGTCCGACTCGCCACCGAGAACGTCGCTGCCGGCCAATTCCCCTTCGCGGCGCTGGTCGTCGCCGACGGTGGGGCGGGGGAGGTCATCGCCACCGGGGTGAACACGTGCCGGCGCGACGCGGACCCGGCGGCACACGGCGAGGTCGAGGCGATCCGAGCGGCGTGCCGGCGGGTTGGCACATTCGACCTGTCCGGGTCCATCCTGGTCTCGAGCTGCCATCCCTGCCCGATCTGTCAGTCCCTTGCCGGTTCGACGGGCATCGCCCGGGTCGTCTATGCGGCGACCCGCGAGCAGGCCGCGGCGGGCGGGTTCGGGTTCTCCGACGCGATGGCCGTGCGAATCGACGAGATCGACGGCGCCCTCGTCCCCCTGGAGCACGTCGAGGTCGATGGCGCCGCCGAACCGTTCGACGCGTGGCGTGTGAGCGGTCATCCGTGGAACACCCAGGCACGCCCCATCCACGAGCTGCGTGTCGCGGTCACTACGGCCGATCACGAGGTGGCGCTCGCGTTCTATCGCGACGTGCTTGGTCTACCCCAGCTCGCGAACTGGACCTCGCCCGACGGGAGGGTCGTCGTGCTCGACGGTGGGCGCGCGACCCTCGAGCTTATCGACGAGGCGCAGGCCGGCTACATCGATGACGTGGAGGTCGGCCGGCGGGTGGCCGGTCCGATCCGGCTCGCGCTCGAGGTCGACGACTCGACGACGCTGGCCGAGGCGGCGCGTCGGAACGGCGCTGTCCTGCTCGGAGCCGGCACCGTCGCAACGCCATGGGGCGACCGCAACGTCCGGCTCTCCGCGCCGGCCGATCTACAGCTGACCCTGTTCACGAGTCGCAACGACGACGGGGTGGACGGATCGACCTGACCGGGTCCGCCGCGCGTGGGTGCGACAATCCCCCGATGAGCACCGACTGGGCATGACTGAGGACAGCCTCGACGGATTCGTCGCGTTCGGCCTCGATGCGCGGTTGATCGCGAGGTTGGCCGAGCTGGGCTATGAGGAGCCCACGCCCATCCAGCGCGAAGCGATCCCGGTGCTGCTCGCAGGTCGCGACCTGCTGGCCCAGGCTCCGACCGGGACGGGCAAGACCGCCGCGTTCGCCCTCCCGGCACTCGAGCGACTGACCAGCGGACAGACCGGGCGGGGTCGCCCGCGGGTCCTGGTCGTGGTCCCGACCCGCGAACTGGCGATGCAGGTCGCCGAGGCATTCGGCGCCTATGGTCGCGGCGTCGGCAGTCGGGCGATCCCGATCTACGGCGGTCAGCCGTTCAACCAGCAGCTCCGCGGACTTCGCGCGGGCGTCGACGTCGTCGTCGCGACGCCCGGGCGCGCGGTCGATCACCTGAAACGCGGCTCGCTCGACTTCTCGGAGGTCGAGGTCGTGGTCCTTGACGAAGCCGACGAGATGCTCGACATGGGCTTCGCGGAGGACCTCGATGTCATCCTCGGCGCCACACCGACGGAGCGGCAGACCGCGCTGTTCTCGGCGACGATCTCGCCGACGATCACCCGTGTCGCGAAGCGCCACCTCCGCGACCCGGCCCGTGTCGAGGTCCATTCCGAGAAGACGGCCAGCGATGGCATCGCCCTGGTCCGCCAGACGGTCTACGTCGTCCGTCGCCCGGACAAGTTGGCGGCCCTGTGTCGCATCCTCGACGTCGAGGACCCGACCTCCGCCCTGGTCTTCGCCCGGACGCGCGGCGAGGTCGACGACCTGGCCGCCGCGCTGAGCAGCCGCGGGCACGATGCCGGCGCGCTCCACGGCGGCCTCGTCCAGGAGGCGCGCGATCGGATCATGGGCCGGTTCCGCGACGGCTCGCTCGATGTCCTGGTCGCCACCGACGTCGCGGCCCGCGGGCTCGACATCGAGCACGTCAGCCACGTCGTGAACTACGACGTGCCGTCCGACCCCGACGCGTACGTGCATCGCATCGGGCGCACGGGCCGTGCAGGACGCGAAGGCGTGGCCATCACGCTCGTGGAGCCCCGCGAGCATCGACTGCTCCGCAACATCGAGCAGGCCACGCGCACCAAGCTCGATGTCGCTCGTCTGCCGACCGTGGCCGATCTCCGCGAGCGCCGCCTCGAGATCCTGCGCGCCGATCTGCGCGAGGCGGTCATCCAGGGCGACCACGAGCGGTTGCGCGGCGTCGTCGAACCGTTGAGCGAGGAGTTCGACCTCGTCGACATCGCGCTGGCGGCCGTTTCGCTCATCGAGGGAGCCGAGGTCCGCGAGGAGGACGAGGTCGAGCTGGCGCCGGCGGTCCTTGGCGCGGGAGGCGGAGCGCCGTCGCGTCCGGGGCGGAGCCCGGTCGGGCCCGGCCGTGGACCGCGAGGTGGGGACGGCAAGGGACCCTCTCGAGCGCCCCGTGGCCCGCGCGGTCCCGAGTCCGACGGCTGGGCCCAGCTGTGGATCGGCGGCGGGCGGCGCGCCGGCATCCGACCGGGCGATCTCGTCGGTGCGATCACGAATGAGGCGGGCGTACCCGGCTCAGCGGTCGGCGCGATCCAGCTGTTCGATGATTACGCGCTCGTCGACGTGCAGCAGGATGTGGCCAGGAACGTGGCGCACGCGCTTCGTGCCGCGAAGATCAAGGGCCGCAAGCTGCCGGTCCGCGAGGCGCGCTGACCGGGCCTCAGACGAGCGGCGCGACCTCGCGGTCGAAGCGCTCCATCAGACCGGCCAACTCTGTCGGATCGGTCGTCTTGAACAAGAGTCCGATGTGCTCGACGCCGAGCGCTGCGAAGGCACGCACCTCAACGGCCATCTCCTCGGCTGTGCCGCGGATCGAGAAATGGCGACCGGACACCGCCCCGAACTCGACCCAAGCGCGGACCGTCAGCCACGGCATCGGTCGGCCGGCGGCCTCGGCGGCGGCGCGGATGATCGGCACCCGCTCGGCGTACCTGGCGGAGCTCGTCGCGCTCGAGTGGTACCCATCGCCCTTTGCTCCGGCCCGACGGAGTGCCGCCTCGGCGCGGCCGCCCACGACGATCGGCAACGCGGCCCCCTGGTGGGGCAGGGGACCGAATGCAACGTCATCAAATCGATTGAAGCGGCCTTCGAACGGGTCCGTGGAGCCCGACCACAGGTGGCGCCAGAGGTCGATCGTCTCGTCGAGATAGGCGCCGCGTACGTGGAAGCGGTCGACGACTCCGAGGTTCGCGAACTCGGCCTCGTTCCAGCCGACACCGACCCCGGCGATGACCCGACCGTCCGTCAGGGAGTCGAGCGTTGCCAGCTCCTTCGCCAGGATCACCGCATTCCGCTGCGGCACGACGATCACGCTCGTCCCGAGGCGCACCGTGGCGAACCTGGCGCCGATCCACGCCAGACTCAGGATCGCTTCGTAGATGCGGCCGTACTCGTCGGCAGCCGACCTCGGGACGAGCACATGGTCGGTCGTCCACACGGTCGACCAGCCGAGTCGCTCGGCGGTCTCGGCGCCAGCCTCCATGCCCTCACGCGAGGCACCGTCCGGGAAGTTCGGGAGACAGAGGCCGTAGTCCATACCGCGAATCCTAGTTTGCTAGAGTCGGCCGGTGGACCGTCGTGGGCTGATCAACACGTATCGGCTCGGATTCGCGGTGCTGACGATCGTGGCGATCACCGCCCAGGCCGCCGACCTGTATGCCCGCGGGACCCTGGTTCCCCAGAACTTCTTCAGCTACTTCACGATCCAGAGCAACGTCATCGCTATCGTCGTCTTCCTGGGCAGTGTCGCGTGGTGGCGGACAGCACCATCACTGATCTGGGAGCTGGCTCGGGGCGCCTCGGTCGTCCACATGACCATCACGTTCGTGGTGTTCGCGCTTCTCCTCAGCGGGACGAACGTCGACACCGCGCTGCCCTGGGTCGACACCGTGCTGCACCGGGTGATGCCGCTCGCGGTCATCGCGGATTGGCTCATCGATCCGCCCCGTCACCGCATCTCGTTCCGGACGAGCCTCCGCTGGACCACCTTCCCGCTGCTCTGGACGGCGTACACGCTGGTTCGCGGAGCCATCGTCGGTTGGTATCCGTATCCCTTCCTCGACCCCGTGAACGGTAGCTATGGTTCGGTGGCCGTGTACGTGGTGGCGATCCTTGTCTTCGGCGTCGCGCTGTGCGGGGTCGTCGCCTGGGTCGGCAATGCCGTCGGCGCCCGGCGTGGGCGATTCGCCGAGACCTCGCCGAGCTGATCGTCACTGCAACTCCGTGCGTGGCCGGCGCGGCCGGCCCCTCGCGGCCTCGGCCGGCGGAGGTTGACGATCCGATCGTCCTGCATCAGAGGTTCGAACCATCGCCGGGGACCGGCCTGCCGACGCCGGCACGTCGAAATGTTGCGCGCGACGCAGCGGATCGACCCGACGTGATCGCTCGAGGTCGGATCCATACCTGTGGCGCACGAATCGGTGCAAGGCGGCGACCGTCGATACCTCTGGCGCAACCTTGGGCGCGTTTCCTGCGCCACATGCATGTAGTCGGCGAACCAGCCACCCGGGGCGGACCAGCCACCCACCGGCTGCCGGCGCGCCGGGCCTAGTCGAGGTCGCGCAGGAGCTCGGCCAGCATCAGCGCGTTCGTCGCGCCGTAGTTCGCATAGCAGTTGTTGAAGAGCACGTGCGTCTGCGCCGCCTGGCCGGCCGCGTCACGGACCCGCGGTACCCATTCCTCGAGCTCGCCTTCGTCATAGAGGTAGCGGAAGCGCTCGACGGTCTTGATGTTCTGCGCTTCCCACGTCTCGGCGCGGCGCCCGTGGAAGCGGACTACCGCGAGGTCCGGGGACGTGGCTGCGACGATCGGCGGCACGCTCGACTTGAAGCCCTGCGGGCCATCGACCATGACGAGCGGGATCTGCCGGTCGCCCAGGAAGGCGAGCGTCCGTTCGATGTTCTTCTCGTTGAACCACGTGCCGTTACGGAACTCGACGGCCGGCGTCATGCCGACCTTGCGGAGGCGATCGACGGCGTCCTCGATGGTGTCCCGGTTCTCGGATGAGGTGAAGAACCAGCGCGGGTACTGCAGCAGGATCGAGCCCAGCTGGCCGGCTTCGGCGAGTGGCTCGAGCCCGTCGGCGAACCACGCCCAGACGTCGTCCTTGAGGTCGTCGGGCAGGTCCTTCGCGTAGATCCGCGTCTTCTCGGCGACTTCCGCCGGCAGGGCTTCGCGGAGGTCCTTCGGCAACCGTTTGGTCTCGGTCGGCTGGCCGGTCATCAGGGCATGGGCCTTGATGTCGAACGTGAAGTCGGGCGGGGTGCGCTCCACCCACAGTTCGGACGTCCGGCGCACCGGCAGCGAGTAGTACGTCGCATCGACCTCGACGAGCGGGAACCGTGACGCGTAGTACTGCAGCCGCTCCTCCGCGCTGTCGGCGCCGGTCGGGTAGAACACGCCGGCAGCGGTCATGGTCGGGTCGGTCCACGATGCCGTGCCGATCCGGATCGAGCCGCCGTTCGGGGCATCGAAGGGGTTCGCGGCAACGTCCGTGGAGCCGTCGAAGGTCGCTGCCGCGGCGTCGGCGCCCGGGTCGTGGGGGTTCGTGGCCATGCCGGTCAGGGTACCTATCCCGTTGCATCACGGCGTTGCGCTGCGCTCCTCGCAACCGACAGTGCGCCATTGACCTGACCACTGGTCGGCCGGGATCCTGGCCATGGGTGCATCAGGCGCACCGTATGGCACCTGGCGCGGATGACCGCCGAACGAACGCGTTGGTCGTACCTCGCGCCATGCACGAATCGAGCCCGGATGCTCAGCGCCCCGCGGCGCGGTGGCCCGATCGAGCGCTCTAGCCGGCCGTAGGTGCGCGTCATGCACCGATGGCCATGTCGCGGTTGGATCCCTGGGCAGATCCGCGCGGATGATACAAGCCGAGTCACCCATCGTCGCGGCCTTTGTCCGTCTCGGATGCGACGCGTCGGCAGCGGAATCGACAACTCGAGCGTCAAGTGCTGCGCGTGAGTCAACACGTAGGTCTCGAGGAGCCCAGACCTGAAGCCTTGGGCCGGTGGTGTTGCCTGGGAGTCAACACCGTCGCCCTGCCCCTACCGCGTCGGGCGCTGGAAGCCGTCCTTGTACTGGTCCCACGTATCGCGGGCGAGATCGCGCACCGCGTCGTCGTCGATCGACTCGGGCGCCGTGATGTTCAGGCAGCTCCGGCCGATCTTCGTTCCGGGGAACCTGTCGTGGACGGCTTCGACGAGGTAGCCGCCTGATCGCTGAGCCATCGAGAACAGGGAGATGTAGCTCTTCCGGTTGGCCAATCCGACCGAGAACCAGCGGCCCTTCGGCTTGCCCTTGCTGTCCGTGTAGTCGTACGAGCCGTAGCCGATGAGTGGGCCGCCGTATTGCCACATCGTCACATCGGCGTCCGGGATCGTCGCCGTGATCACATCATGCAAGTGCTGCATCTGCGAGCGTCGCGGCTCCGGCAGCGTGTCGATATGGGCCTGCGCAGCCTCGCGTCCTGCGTCCATCGCGCCACAGTACACGTCGGAACTTCTGTACCAGCGACCCCGGCGACGATGGACCGCTTGACGTATCCGCCCTCGGGACCGATGGTCATAGGAACCCAGGCACCCCCCGCCGACGTGGCATTGCCAGCGCCGGTGGCCCAAGAGTCTCGATGTCCGACCGTCGCTTGCGCCCCCGATACGGCCGTTCCTTCACGTCGTCCGCACTCGTTCGTGCGACCGTCGTCGCGTTGCTGCTGTCGCTCGCCGCGATCGCACCCGCCGCAGCTGCGGATCCGATCGCGACGCCAACGGCGACGCCGAGTGCCAGCCCGAGCCCCAGCCCAAGCCCCAGCGCGACGGCATCGCCCGAGCCGAGCGTCGAACTGGCGCCTGAGCCGACAGCGAGCCCGACACCCGGGCCGTCGAGCCGGATCGCGGCGGCGAGCCTGGTCGTCACGATGTCCCAGAGCGCGCTGAGCTACGAGCCGAGCACCAACAAGGCCAGGATCCAGATCACGGTCAACGTTTCCGGCGCCGTGGCCCCGTGGGACTACACGGTGGCGGTGCGCGGCACGACCGTCGGGACCGGATCGAGCTCGGCAGCGTCGGCCAGCGTGACCGTCACCAACGACTGCTCGATCACCACGCAAAGCGTCACGGCGCAGGTGACCGACGCCCAGGACCGGACCGCGGGAACCGCGTCGACGCTCGACCGATCGCTGTGTCCGCCGCCGCCGAACTATCCCCATGCGCGCGACCGGATCCTGGCCGGCCCGACGCTGACCGAGACATCGTTCGTCGATCGGCTGCGTGCCGTCGGTTCGCCCGCGCTGTCCGAAGGGCGGTCCATCTATCGAACGCTCGTGGCCGGCGGCGTCAACCCGGCCTTCACCCTTGGCACGTTCCACGCCGAGAGCCACTCGGGGACGCGCGGCTACGCGACCGTCACCAAGAACTGGGGAAACATCCTCTACTACGAGTGGACCGCGGCATTCGGCGCGACGCCGTACGCACCGGGCAACGGCTACACGTACGCGAAGTTCCCGACGTGGCACCACAGCATCCGTGCCCTGGTCGACCTGCTCCAGCGCTACGACCGCAACGGCTATACGACCGTCAGCTCGGCCTCGGCTCGTTGGCTGGGCGCGATCGAGGGCAGCGATCGCCATCTCCGCTACCTCAGCAACATCACGGCCGTGATGCGCATCCTGCCTGACGACGCCGTCCCCGTGATGACCGGCCTGACGGTGCCGACCCGAAGCCGCGCCGCCGTCGGGATCAGCTATTCGGCGAAGGACAACCTGGGCGTGACCGGCTATCAGATCCGCAAGCAGCGTGGATCGACCGGCGCCTGGACGTACGAGTCGGTGACCACGCGGACTCGCACGCTGACGCTGACCACCGGCTGGTGGAGGATCGGCGTCCGTGCGACTGACGCCGCCGGCAACTGGTCGAGCTGGCGATACGACAGCGTCTCGGTCGATGGAAACAACCCGACGGTGACCAGCCTGAAGGCTTCACAGACCGTCGTCCGCTCGGTCGATGGGCGGTTCAGCGCATCGTGGAGTGCGACCGACAACGTGGGCGTCGCGCGATATCAGTGGCGCACGCGGGGTCGACCGGCCGGCGCCACGTCGGGCGTGCATTCGACCACGGCTCGCAGTGCGACCTTCACGTTCCCCACCGGCAGCTGGGACCTCGAGGTTCGCGCGGTGGATGCCGTCGGCAATGCCAGCCCGTGGCGGGCGCTGCGCATCGTGGTCCCGCGCGACGATCGCGCGTTCGCCTTCTCGACCGGCAACGTGCGTCGCACGATCGCCGATGCATACCGGGGCACCCTCACTGCGAACAACATCCCAGGTAGCGAACTCACGATCACGAGCTCGGATGGCGATGCGTTCTACGTGGTCGGCCGGGTCGGCCCGAGGTACGGACGGATGCGCATCACCGTTGACGGCGTCTCGACCACGGTCGATACGGGCTTCTACCAGGGTAAGCGAGCCACGGCGATCCGGGATCGCGTGCTGCTCTACGGCGCCTACCTCACGCCCGGAGCGCACACGGTGACCATCACGAACGTGGGCTCAGCCGGCCGGGTCACCATCGCGATCGACGCACTCGATTTCGCGCGCTAGGGGGCCCTCGCGCCACCGCCGATACCCCATGGGGGTATTGACAAAGGTCTTGACAGAAGGGCCTGAAAAGCGCATCATCCACTGAACCGGGCTTGTCAAGACTTGACAGGCCCACAGGTGTGTCCGGGACCATGCGGGTGGTCGGCGGACAGGAGCGAAACGGCGTCGCCTGGTCAGCGGCGGGGTAAGGAGCGGAGTTTGTCGGTCGGCGTCACTGCCGAAGTCAAGAGCAAGTTGTCGGTCGTCGATGTCGTCGGCGAGAGCGTCACCCTCAAGAAGGCGGGCACCACGTACAAGGGGTTGTGCCCCTTCCACGGCGAAAAGACGCCATCGTTCGTGGTCACCCCGGTTCGCGAGTCGTGGCACTGCTTCGGCTGCGGCAAGGGCGGCGACATCTTCAGCTTCGTCATGGAGCGCGACGGGATGTCGTTTCCGGAAGCGCTGCGCACGCTGGCGGGCAAGGCCGGCGTCGAGATCGACGAGCGCACGAAGCGTGAGGACGCCCACAAGGCTCGGCTTCGCGGCGTGCTCGATACGGCGATCGCGTTCTACCACGCCGTGCTGACCGGCACCAAGGCCGGTGAGCCGGCACTCGCGTATCTGCGTGGCCGTGGTTTCACGGACGAGACGATCGAGACCCACCAGCTCGGCTGGGCGCCGGCCGGCTGGGACGTGATGGCGCGGCAGCTCCAGGCCAAGCGGGGCACCAACCCCGACGACCTCGTGCAGGTCGGTCTGGCGAGCCCGAGCCAGCGCGGTCGCGGCGTCATCGACAAGTTCCGGGCACGCGTCCTGTTCCCGATCCGCGACCAGAACGGCCATGCGGTCGGCCTCGGCGGTCGACTGCTCGAGGGCGAGGGCCCCAAGTACCTCAATTCGCCGGCCACGCCGCTGTTCGACAAGAGCCGGACGCTGTACCTCATCGACCGCGCCAAGGGCCCCATCCGTAAGACCGAGCAGGCCGTCATCGTCGAGGGCTACACCGATGCGCTGATGGCCCATCAGGCCGGATTCGAGAACGTAGTCGCCAGCCTTGGGACCGCGCTCACGCCGAATCACATCGGGTTACTGACGCGCTACGCGAAGCGCATCGCACTGGCGTACGACGTCGACGCGGCAGGCGAGAAGGCCGGCACGCTCGGCGTGACCGCGCTGGCCGGCCTCATCACGCAGCTCCAGGGCGACGACTCGGGCGTGAAGCTCGAGGACGTCCGCGTCGTGCGGCTCCCGAACGGCCAGGATCCCGACGAGGTCGTGCGCGACGAGCCGGCTCGCTGGGAGTCGGCGGTCGCCGCGGCGAAGCCCCTCGTGGAATACCTGATCGATCACCACGCGTCGCGCCACGACCTCAAGACCGCGACCGGCCGGCTGGCATTCGCAGACGCCGTCATCCCGGCCATCCGCGACATCGCCGATCCGCTGCGGCGCGACGAGGCGCTGCAACAGATGCACCGTGTGTCGGGCATCGACGAGCGGGTGCTTCGGCAGTCGCTCGAGCGACGGATGGCCGCGATGGGACCGGGTCCGCGCGACGGAACGAGCCGGATCACGGCCGACGCCGTGCTCGCATCCCCGGACGCCCTGCCGATCGACGACATCCTGCGGGCGGTGACGCCGGTCGAGGCGGAGCTGCTGCGGCTGCTCCTGCTCGTCCCGGACCAGCAGATCCGGGTCGTCGAGCAGCTCGGGCCCGACCAGCTGCCGAGCACGCTCGCCCGGGAGCTGTATCGGGCGATCGTCCTGGCCCGCGAGCCGGACGACCACGGCGTGCACCCGCCCTTCGACACGGTCGCCTTCATGGCCGGCCTGGCCGACGGTGAGGTCCGCTCGCTCGCCCAGGCGGTCCTCGCGGTCCAGAAGCCGCTGCCCGAGGCACGCGAGGTGCAGCGCCTGCTCATCGACATCGAGGGCGCACGCCTGCGCGACCACATCGACTTCCTCGAGGCATCGCTCATAGAGGCGGAGCGCGAACGTGACCGCCCTGCCATCGACCGTCTGCAGCTCGAACTCAAACTCGCCATCGAATCCCGTCGATCGATCGATCGACGTCGCGAAGACACCCGACTCCTGGCGCGGCCAACCGTGGCCGCCCAGACCTGAGATCCCGATCCAAGGAGGACCGAATGCCGACTGATCCGCTCGACAAGCAACTCGTAGAAGCCGTGCTCTCCCGCCCGCGCCGCGCCAAGGCCGACCTCGAGGAGGCCAAGCTCGCCGGCCTTCGACCGCGCCGCGGGGCCGCGACTGCCGTCGCCGAGCGCGATGACGACGACGACGACGTCAAGGTCGGTGCGAAAGCCGGCGACGAGGACGGCGAGGTCAACGTCGAAGTCGTCGCCGAGGATGGCTCGACCGACACTGCCGCGCGCCTGCCCGCCGAAGGGCCGACGAAGCTCGACCCGAAGGAGGTCGAGGAGCCGACCGCCGAGGACCTCGAGGCCATCAGTGCCGACATGATCGGCATCGACGACCCGGTCCGGATGTACCTCAAGGAGATCGGCAAGGTCGCGCTGCTGACCGCCGAGGAAGAGGTCGTCCTGGCCAAGGCCATCGAGCTCGGTGAGCAGATGGTCGAGGAGCCCTGGAAGGCCATCGCCTCGCTCCACGAGTGGACCCTCCATGACACGGAGCGCAAGACCCGCACCGCCAAGCCGCAGCACCGGCTGCCGTACGGCGACGAGGCGCACGCGATGGTTCGCTCGGCGATCGCCTCGCGTTCCGCCCGAAGTCTCATGACCCAGACGCCCGACTTCCACCTCATCAAGGCCGGTCGGGACGCGCAGTCAGATGGCACCAAGGAGCTGCTCAAGGAAGGCAAGAAGCTCGTCGCGACGTACAACGCCGGGCCGAAGACCGACACCTTCCTGCCGCTGCTCGATTGGGCGTTCTTCGCCGTCCACAACGGCGATCTCGACTCGCGTGACAACGTCGGCCTGCGGGCGATCTGGGACTGGACGCGCGAAGGCGTGGGCTGGCCCGCCCTGGAGCGCTACATCCTGGCCGGCAACGAGGCAGAGCTCCTCAAGAAGATGGGCTTCGACCCGGAGGTGCCGCTCAACACGAAGCTGCGCGATCGCAAGGGCGTCATCGTCGAGATCGGCCGTGACGCGCGCGAGCAGCTGACGTCGGCGAACCTGCGCCTGGTCGTGTCGATCGCGAAGAAGTACATCGGACGAGGCATGTCGTTCCTGGATCTCATCCAGGAAGGCAACATCGGCCTCATCCGGGCGGTCGAGAAGTTCGACTACGAGAAGGGCTTCAAGTTCTCGACGTACGCCACGTGGTGGATCCGCCAGGCCATCACCCGGGCCATCGCGGACCAGGCGCGAACGATCCGCATCCCGGTCCACATGGTCGAGACGATCAACCGGCTGATCCGCGTCTCGCGCGGGCTCCTCCAGGAGCTCGGCCGCGAACCGACGGTCGAGGAGATCGCCGAGGCCATGTCGAAGGGCCAGGAGGTCCAGGTCACGCCCGAGAAGGTGCGCGAGATCATCAAGGTCTCGCAGGAGCCTGTCTCGCTCGAGACACCGATCGGTGAGGAGGAGGACTCCCACCTCGGCGACTTCATCGAGGATCGCGGCGCGCTGGCCCCGGCCGAAGCGGCATCGCACCAGCTGCTCAAAGAGCAGGTCGAGGCGGTGCTCGACTCGCTGACGGGCCGCGAGCGACGCGTGCTCCAGCTCCGCTTCGGGCTGGAAGACGGCCGGGCCCGCACGCTCGAAGAGGTGGGCAAGGAGTTCAACGTGACTCGCGAGCGGATCCGCCAGATCGAGGCGAAGGCGCTCCGCAAGCTGCGCCACCCGTCCCGCTCGCGCAAGCTCAAGGACTACCTGGAGTAGGTCCGGAGCTGGCTGGCGCCGGGCCGGGCTGGGGCCGCGGCCGGGGGGCTGGGGCTGAGCCGGGGCTGGGCCGTGCCGGGGCCTCGCTGCCTCCGTGACCTCCTTGCACGTCATCCGTCATCGAATGACGCGGATCCAACAAGTGCTTGCATCGAACGCAAGCACTTGCGCTGCGTAAGGCGAATGCGCCGCGCACCTGGCATCCGATGCCGTGTTCAGGGACCGATTCCGGGCTAGGAGCCTCGGACTTGTATCTCGTGCGGGGTTTCGCGCAGCCTGGGGAGCGCGAGGGTCAGCGCATGGGCGTTTGCTTGCGCTCGATGCAAGTCGCCTAGGGCTCAGAGCAGAATCAGAGCGTTGCCGCCCACGTCAACGCCGGCCTGCAGGAGCTCAAGGGCGCGCGTCCCCGGGACCGGGAACCGGTTCCTCAACTGGGAGCCTTCGGTTCGTAGGATGCTCCGATTCCATCGAGAGTCGAGGCCAAGAAGGATCAGCCGGTCCATCCCGCCATCACGCACCTTGAGGGCGAGCCGACGGTCGAGCGCCTGGATGTCGCGGAAGCGCGTCTCGGCTTCGATCCCGGCCCGAATGGCGGGACTGACCGCGGTGGCGTCCCACGCGCGCAGATCGCCTGGGATCGGGAACGGCACCTCCGTCCGCCAGACGATGGATGGATGGCACCGCACGTGGAGCCGCTCCAGCAGCGCGGCGTGGACGCTATCCCGGATCGCATCACCGGCGGGATAGGCGCGGATGGACAGATCGAGGCCGAGCACCGCGAATAGCCGGACGGCGGTGGCGATCGACAGGTCCGGGGAGAGGCCTCGCTCGATCCGGCTGTACTGCGCCACCGAGAGGCCCAGAGCCGTGGCGACGCCGGCCTGGCCGACGCCGGCGGAGAGTCGAGCCGATCGCGCCTCGGCGGGCAGGCGGGCCAGGATCTCGCGCGCGCGGGCGGCGCCGACATCGATCGCCCGTTCGCGGCTGCCCATCGTCCGAGCATGGACGTCGATGGTCGTCCGCGACTTACCGGCGGCTCACCGATCGCTCGCTCGCGGCTATCGAGCGGCTTACTGGGCGGTCATCGGCGGGTCATCACCGGCCCCGGCGGATCGCCCGGGTCGTCGCCGGTCGCGACAGGCAGGCCCTGCTGGGTCCAGTCGCTGTACGAGCCTGGGTACAGGACGGCGTCCGGCAGGCCGGCGATGCGGATCGCCAGGGCGTCGTGCGTCGCCGATACGCCGCTGCCGCACGAGACGACGACGGGGCCGTGCGCGCCGTCGGCACCGAGCTCGCGGTAGCGCGTCGCCAGCTCGTCGACCGCCAGGAAGCGCCCGTCGGCCGCGAGGTTCGCGTCGGTCGGGGCACTGATCGCCGTCGGGATATGCCCGGGATAGGCGTCGATCGGCTCGGTCTCACCACGGTACCGGGCCTCGGCCCTCGCATCGAGCAGCCGGACCGTGCCCAGACGCGGCGCGCAGCTCATCGCGCGACATCACGCGACCCCACGTCTCACGCAGCGAAAGCCGCGCAGGCGGCCACGCCGGCTCCTCGGTCGTGACAGGGTGGCCAGCCGCCGTCCACGCTTGCAGACCGCCATCGAGCACGGCCACCGATCGATGCCCGAGGTCGTCGAGCATCCACCACAGTCGAGCCGCCACCCAACCGCCGACGTCGTCGTAGGCGACGACCGTGTGCTCGTCCCCGATGCCGACCTGGGCCAGCCGCGCCGTGAAGACGGCGGGGTCGGGTAGGGGATGTCGGCCCGGGCCGGTCGGAGCCGTGAGGTCGGTGTCGATATCCAGGTGGACGGCGCCCGGGAGATGCCCGGCGTCATACTCGCGCCGGCCATCGCCCCGTCGACCCAGATACCAGCGACAGTCGACCACCCGCAGCCCCGGGTCCGACAGCGTTGCGGCCAGCTCGGCTGCGGACACGAGCGGCCCCCTGAGCGCTGGGCTCATCCTCGACGCGCCCACCGTTCCTGCGTGAGACCGATCGGCACGTCGACGAGGGCGTCCGCGTCGCCGGACGCCGGCCGGAGCCCGCCAGTCATCCAGTCGCGGTACCAGGGCGACCAGGTCCTCGCCCCCGGCCTACCGCCGAAACCGTCGTGATACTCCGCGTAGTTTCCCCCGAAGGGCGGTTCATCGGTCGGTCGACGCGAGGTGAACTTGGCCGCGTCGTGCAGCCCGGGCAGCTCGGCCTCGGACACGCCCAGCCCTCGATACACCGACTCGACCTGGTGCAGCCACTCATGCACGTAGCCCTGCTCGGGATCCGGATCGGTCGCGAGCGTGCGCCAGTGGTCGGTCGAGATCGACGAGAAGCCCGCCCCGAACGTGCCGTCAGACGGGCCCAGCGTGCAGCCCCAGCCGCATTGCGGGACGTCGGGGTCGCCTGGCCAGAGCGCGTAGAGCGAGTCGTAGCGGGCACCGGTGCCGGCCACCTGGGCCAGCTCCGGTCGAACCTCGCGCGGCCCGACCCACCATCGACCCCCGCCGCTCGACGACAACGACGTGAGCGGCCGGCGCGGTTCGACGATATCGAGCGGCTCGAGCGTCGCCAGCCCTGAGCTCCAGTCGAAGACCGTGGCGGGCAAACGATCCACCACCGAACCCACGACGTCGCGCTCCTCGCGTGTCATCACCCGACGCGCCCGGCGCCGCGACAGCCCTGAGCCGTACCGAGCGTCGAGGACCGGATAGATCAGCACGAGCGTGCGCCAACGCTGGACCGTCGGTGGGGGAGCAGTCACGTCGGCAGGGTATCGCCTGCTAGCCCCGGCGGCTCTGGGGTATCCTTCCGACCGGCCACGCGACGTGGCCCGGCGAGCGCCACGCTCGCGACCCGTTCCGGCGTAGCTCAGTGGTAGAGCGGGCGGCTGTTAACCGCTTGGTCGTAGGTTCGAATCCTACCGCCGGAGCCAGCCGCTCCTACCGCAGCTCCTTCTCTAGCGGTCCACGACCGCGCTGATCACCGCGTCGATGCTGTCAAGCGCCGCCGCGAGGTCGCCCTCGAGACCGTATCGGCGAGCGACCTCGGCCGGCGACGGGTAGCTGACCTTCGTTTGATAGCCGTCCTCCCAGACGACCACTCGCAACGGCAGATCGAGTGCCGCAAGCGGTTCGGCCTCGATGACCGGCGTCGAGGCCGAGGGGCTGCCGACGATGAACAGCTTCGTGTCCCGCAAGGCGAGCCCAGCCCTGCGTGCCTCATCGCCATGGTCGATGACCGTAAACACCTTCATCCCCCGCGCCGATACGACGGCAGCGAGACGAGCAACCGTGTCTGCCATCGACCACGGACTCACCTTCGTGACGATCTGGCCATCGACCGAGCCGATCGGATCCGACCCGTTGCTCTGCGCTGATCGTTCGCTCGGCATCGGCACTCCCGTACTGATGGCGCCATCGTTCGCTCGGCGTGACCCGCCGTCTTGCGTCAGATGACTCAAAGAGGCGTGTCACTTGCCCGACGGATGCCGAAGGGACAAAATGCATCCCCGGACAGAGCGCGGTCCGCGGACGCGGCGAACCCCATGCTCGACACCCCCGTCCCACAGCACGACGCACGGCTCAGCGACGGCCTCCCAGCCCATCACCTGGTGGGGCGCGACGCGGAGATCGACCGCGTTCGCTCATTCATCGCCACTGCCATGACTCGTGGCGGAGCATTGCTCGTCACGGGCGAGCCCGGTGTGGGCAAGACCGAGCTCCTGAACGCCGCATCGGAGGCTGCGTCGGCCGCCGGCTATCGGATCCTCCATGCCGCGGGTGTCGAGTTCGAGGCCGGGATGAGCTTCTCCGGTCTGAACCAGGTACTGCTCCCACTCCTAGCCGAGTTGCCGCAGCTCCCTGCGGTCCACCGCGACGCCCTCAACGTCGCGCTGGGCTTCAGTGACGGTGCGCCTCCGAGCCGGCTCGTCGTATCGACTGCCGCCCTCGTGCTCCTGCGTCAAGCAGCCGGCGCTCGACCATTGCTCGTCATCATCGACGACCTTCCTTGGTTGGACCGAGCCAGCGCCGGCGTGCTGAGCTTCGTCGCGCGGCGCCTCGAGGGCAGCCCGGTCGGCCTGCTCGGCGCATCGCGGACGGGAGAGGAGGACTTCTTCGATCACGCGGGACTTCTCGAGCTAGAGGTGCAGCGCCTCGATGAGGTGGCGGCAAGGCAGCTGCTCGACACGCGCTTTCCGGACCTCGGACGGACCATTCGCGAACGCATATTGTTCGAGGGGCAAGGCAACCCACTGGCGCTGTTGGAGCTTCCAGTCGCGCTCAGCCCGGGGATGCGCGGATCCGACGCTGCGCTGCCTTCCACCCTGCCGCTCAGTCGACGGCTCCATCTGCTGTTCGGATCACGGATCACCGAGCTCCCGCCTCGGACGAGGCAGCTCCTGCTGCTCATGGCGCTCGATGGCACCGGCGACATCCGCGTCCTGGAGGCGGGACCGGATCGGAATGCCGGCTATCGCGATCTCGCCGCGGCGGAGCTGGCACGACTCGCGTACCTCGACGGGGCATCACGTCGACTCGAGTTCCACCATCCCCTCGTGCGTTCGGCCGTCGTCGACCTCTCGCACGCCGAGGAGCGTCGAATCGCGCATCGCGTGCTGGCCGACCTGTGGGCGGATCAGCCAGACCGCCGGGCCTGGCATCTCGCCGAGGCGACCGTCGAGCCCGACGAGTCGGTTGCAAGCCAGCTCGAATTGGCGGCGGCGCGGATCCTCGCCCGGGGCGACGCCGTCGGTTGCGTCAAGGCGCTGACTCGCTCGTCGGAGCTCAGCCCGCGGAGTGAGGATCGACGGCGGCGATTGTCTGCTGCCGCCTACATCGGCGCCGACGTGGCCGGTGACCTCGGCAACGCCTCTCACGTGCTCGCAGAGCTGCGGCGCGGAGACACTGAGATCGAGGGATCCCTACAGGCGGCCGTCGCCGCGTCTGCCTTCCTGCTGCAGGCCGACGGAGACGTCGCGACCGCCCATCGTCTGCTGGTCGGTGCGCTCGGCAGTCGTGATGGCACGCTTGACGGCCGCGATCCCGTCGTTGCCGAGGCGCTCTACTCCCTGATGATGGTGTGCAGCCATGGCGGGGAGGAGGACCTCTGGGAGCCGTTCGAGGCTACGATCGCCCGTAGCGATGGGGTCCCAGTCGCCCTCGAGCTGAGTAGCAAGACCTTCGCAGATCCCGCACATGCCGGGGCTGCCGCGGTCGGGGCCCTCGAGACCGCTATCGCCGCGCTGGCGGAGGAGGCTGACCCCACCCAGATAATCCGGATCGGGATTTCGGCGTCCTACGTCGACCGGATCGAAGGGTGTCGAGCCGCCCTATGGCGCGTCGTGGAGGACGCGCGTGGAGGTGGCGCGGTCGCATCAGGCATCACCGCGCTGATCGTCTTGGCCAGAGACGAGCTCGAGACGGGCCATTGGGATGAATCCGAGCAACTGGCTGAAGAAGCGATCCAGGTCTGCGAGGCTCATGGATACCAGGCCTCGATCTGGCCCTGCCGGTATCTGCAAGCCGTAGTCGCGGCTGGACGGGGCGACGATGAGCGGGCCGAGGGCCTGGGCGACGAGGTCATCCGGTGGACCGCCCCACGGGGAATCCGCGCAGCCCAGTGGCGAGTCGCGCAGGCGCGCGGGCTCGCCGCACTCGGACGGGGAGATTTCGAGGAGGCGTATGAGCAGACGAGCAGGATCAGCGCACCGGGCCTTCTCGCGCCGCACGTTCCGATCGCCCTCTACGTCCTCATGGACCTCGTCGAGGCGGCAGTGCACACCGGTCGCGGCGCCGACGCAGCGGCGCATGTCGCCGCGATGCACGAGGCGAACCTCCCCGCACTGTCGTCGCGCCTCGCGCTCGTGGTCGGTGGGTCAGCCGCGATCGCCGCGCCCGATGACAGCGCATTCGAGCTGTTCCGGGCGACACTCGCGCTCCCGGGGATCGAACGGTGGCAGTTCTACCTCGCCCGGGTGCGGCTCGCGTACGGGGAACGGCTACGCCGCGCGCGAGCGATGGTCGACGCGCGGGAGCAGCTCAATGCCGCTCACACGATCTTCGAGCGCCTCGGCGCCCGACCATGGGTAGACCGCGCCGCCGCCGAGCTTCGGGCGACCGGCCAGACCAAGCCGCGTGCCGGCGAAAACGTCCTGGACCGTCTGACCCCCCAGGAGTTCGAGATCGCTACGCTCGCGGCATCTGGCATGACCAATAAGCAGATCGCCGAGCGCCAGTTCCTGTCGCATCGGACGGTCGGCGGCCACCTCCACCGAGCGTTCCCCAAGCTCGGCGTCGCGACCCGAGCGGCCCTCCGCGACGCGCTCCAGTCCCTCCCGCCGGATCGACGCCCGCTCGACTAGCTCTTCACGGGCCGTCGAATCGGGTCATTTGACGGAAGAGCGCCAAGCGCCGCTGGCCTGACCATCCCCTGGGGTTGCAAGGAGGAAGAGATCCGTCATGAAGATCGTCGTCATCGGTGGCACCGGGCTCATCGGTTCGAAGCTCGTCGCCAAGCTCACCGAGCTCGGTCACGAGGCCGTCCCCGCCTCGCCCAGACTCGGCATCAACACACTGACCGGCGAAGGAGTCGCAGAGGCGCTGGCCGGCGCCTCGGTCGTCGTCGACGTATCGAACTCGCCATCCTTCGACTTCGCACCGGCGATCGAGTTCTTCGGAAAATCGACCACCAACCTGCGCGACGCCGAGGAGGCGGCCGGCGTAGGTCACCACGTCGCCTTGTCGGTCGTCGGCACCAAGGAGCTGGCGCAGAGCGCCGACCTGACGACGACGGTCGCCGGCTACTTCTGGGCGAAGCTCACGCAGGAGACCTTGATCAGGACTTCGCCGATCCCCTACACCATCGTCCATGCCACCCAATTCTTCGAGTTCGTCGACAAGATCGCCGATGACGCGACGCATGGCGACACGATCCACCTGTCGGAGGCACTGATCCAGCCGATGGCGGCCGAGGACGTTGCAGCGGCCGTCGCTCGCGCTGCCGCCGGGACCCCCGCGAACAAGATCGTCGAGGTCGGCGGCCCGGAACAGTTCCGCCTCGACACGCTTATCCGGCGTGTCCTTGGCGCAAAGGGCGACCCGCGCGAGGTCCTGACGGACCCGCAGGCGCGGTACTTCGGGGCTCCGTTGGCCGAGCGCACGCTCGTCCCGGGCCCGGACGCGACGCTCGGCGAGGTCCGACTCGAGGACTGGCTTCGGGGGGCCACAGCCGTTCCAGCGACAGCCAGCGCCGGCTAGGCGTTGGCCGAGTCTTCCCCTGGCGCCCGGCGTCAGCCATCAACCGAGGAACGAGAAAGGAACGTTCAGCCATGAGCACCAGCACAACGAACCAGACCACGACGGTCGCCCCCACGATCACCAAGCGCGAGCTCGACCAGGTCGAGCGTGCGAATGCGACCGCCGCGGCGACGCCGGTGATGTTCATCCACGGACTGTGGCTGTTGCCCTCGAGCTGGGACCGCTGGGCCGAGCTGTTCGAGGAGGCCGGGTACGTCGCGCTGACGCCGGACTGGCCTGATGATCCGGAAACGGTCGAGGTCGCCCGGGCGGAGCCCGAGGTCCTCGCGAACAAGACCCTCAAGCAGGTCGCCGATCACACCACCCAAGTCGTCACGGGCCTGGACAAGAAGCCAGTGATCATCGGGCACTCCACCGGCGGCCTGCTCGCGGAGATGCTGGCCGGACAGGGCCTCGCGGCAGCCACGGTGGCGATCGACCCCGGAGTCTTCCGCGGCGTTCTGCCCTTGCCGCTCTCCGTCCTCAGGTCCGCGGGCCCCTTCCTGATCAACCCGCGCAATCGCAGCCGCGCGCTCACGCTCACGTTCGACCAGTTCCGATACGCCTGGACGAACAACCTGGACGAGGAGGAGGCGATGGAGCTGTACGACAAGTTCCATGTCGCCGCCTCAGGGGTCTCGCTCGCGCAGATGGGCAACGCGAACCTCAACCCGTGGACCGAAGCGAAGGTCGACACGAAGAACCCGGACCGCGGCCCCTTGCTGATCATCGAGGGCGAGAGGGACCACACGGTGCCGTGGGCGATCGCGAACGCCGCTTACAAGCGGCAGAAGCGCAACCCCGGCGTGACGGAGATCGTGAGGATCCCGAACCGAGGCCACTCCCTCACGATCGACCACGGCTGGCGCGAGGTCGCCGAGGCGGCGCTCACATTCCTCAAGAAGAACCTCTAGCCGTGACCGAGACACCAGGCGGACGCGCAGGATCACCGCTCTGCCTGGTGCTCTCGTCATCGACACTCGCGCCAAGGAGGAGATCACTGTGACGATGCCAGCCGCCGACCAGCCGGTGAGCTACGCCCAGCACATCAAGCCCCTGTTCCGACCGACCGACCGCCAGTCGATGGCTTTCGCCTTCGATCTCTGGGACGTCGACGATGTTCGATCGAATGCCGATGCGATCCTCGGGCGCCTCCGGCAGGGGACGATGCCATGCGACGGTGGGTGGTCCTCGGACAACGTCGAGCTCTTCGGCCGATGGATCGCCGCGGGAAAGCTCGACTGACCGACCTCGACGGCGGGGCTTCGTATCGTGCCGACAGGTCAATCCGTGCCGTCGAGGACCTCGCGTAGCTTGGCCGCGAACGCGTCCGGGTCACCCGTCTGGCCGTACTCGCCGCCGAGGAAGCCGCCGTGGTCGCTCGGGAAGACCACGACGTCCGTGCCGAGTCGTTCCGCCGCGGCGTACGCGCCGCGGTTCGCCATCTCGCCCTCGGACGCGACCCCGGCAGCCATGACGATCCGCGTCGAGGCGGCGCGCAATGCGTCGAAGTCGGGCACGTAGTCGATCGACCCGACGAGGGCCAACCCGAGCAGCGGGTCGGTCCGCGAGCCATCGTCCTCGGCCGGCATCCCGAACATCTGGGGATCCGGTCCGGGCTGAGCCGCGACGTCATCGGTGAACGCGCCGCGGTGGCTCACCACCGCGATGAAGTGGGCCATCCCCGCGCCCCAGCCGCGCTGCTCGTATGTCTCGTGGATGGCTCGGGCTGCGGCGAGGGCCGCGGTGGCGTCGGGCAGGATCGCCGGGAGCGGTGGCTCGTGGGCGACCAGCGTCCGCACGTCCTCCGGGTGCTCTCGTGACGAGCGCCAACCCGTTGACGGCGCCGCCACTACTGGCGAAGAGGTCGACCGGCCCGCCACCGAGCGCCTGGATGATCCGGTGCAGGTCGTCGGCGTGCTGCTCGGGTGTGGGCGGCGCCATGGGATCGGTCTGCTCGCTCCGCTCGACGCTGCGCGGGTCGTAGGTCACCACGGTGCGGTCGCCGAAGTGACCGCTGAGGGTGCCGAAGCCCGCGGCGCCCATCGGTGAACCGATCAGGAACAGCAGCGGCTCGGTTCTCGTCGTCGTTGCGCCGGACGTCATACGTCAGGGTGGCGCCGGGGACGGTCAGGGTATGGGTGGAGGGCTTGATCGCTGTCGTCGTCACGGTGGAACTCCTTGATGGCTGAGCGGGGCTAGCGCAGGGACTCGGCGGGCTCGGCGAGGATCGCGTCGATCTGGCCGACTGCCTCCTTCAGACCCTCCTCCATGCCCATGGCCAGGACCTGCTCCATAGCCTCGGTGCTCGGGAAGATGCTCTCGATCGACATCCGCGTGCGACCGCTGCCGGCTCCCGCGATCGCCACGCGGACGGTGCTCATCGGCAGGTCGGTGTTGGGCGAGCCGTCGTCGTTGGCGAAGCCGTCACGGAAGACGATGGACCGCGGTGCAACGGCCTCCTCGATCACCCAGAAGCCTTTCGGCTGGTCGCCGGTCGGCCCGGTCATGTGGTATTCGATCCGCCCACCGGGCGTGAGGTCGTGCGAGGTCACGGTCGCCGGGTAAGTGGGCGGGCCCCACCAGCGCTCCAGCTGGCGTGGGTCGGCCCACAGCTGCCAGACGCGCTCGGGCGACGTGTCGAACTCGGCTTCCAGGATCAAGGTCAGTGCGTTCGGGTCCTTGTGGACGGCGGTCACGGTCATCGGTCTGCCTCTCTCGTGTATTCGGTGACGAGCTGGGTCATGCGGTCGAATCGGCCTCGCCACAGCTCTTCGTACTGGTCGAGCAGGCGGCGCGTCACGCGCAGCCCCTCGAGGTTCGTCCGGACGACCTTGCGTCGCCCGCGGCGCTGCTTGGTGACCAGCCCGGCCCGCTCGAGGATCGCGACGTGCTTCTGGACTGCCGCGAAGCTCATCGGGTAATGGCCGGCCAGCTCGGCCACGCCCTCCTCGCTATCGATCGCGCGGCGGACGATGTCGCGCCGCGTGGGATCGGCGAGGGCGCCGAACATGCGATCGAAGTCGGGAGGGATGACCTGCATTGATACAACCATACGGTTGTATCTAGACGACGTCAAGTGCCGGCCACCGACGTCCGGGCCACATGAGGAAGTAGGTCGGCGACGAACGCCCGGATCTCGGTCGCGAGGAGGTCAGGCACCTCGAGCGCTGCGAAGTGGCCACCGCGTTCCATGGATGTGAAACGACGGACGTCGAAGAAGCGCTCGGCGAGTTCCCGCGGAGGCGACGCCAGGTCGCGTGGGAACTGGGCGATCGCCGTCGGGACCTCGATCCGACCCCCCCATCCGCCACCCGCATCTGCGGTGTCCCAGTCGACCTCACCCTCGCCTTCCCACTCACCGTACAGGCGGGTCGACGAATGGATCGAGTTGCTCAGCCAATACGTCATGACCGTCGTTATGAGGTCGTCGTTGCTTGGCATCGCGTCGGCGTAGCGGTGGTGGTGCTCGAGGATCCACGCGGCGAGCCCGATCGGGGAGTCGCTGAGGCCATAGGCGAGGGTGAGCGGCCTGGTCGACTGGATCGAGACATAGCCGCTTTCCGTCGCGCCCCAGCGCTCCAGGGCATCGAGGAATCCTCTCTCGTCGGGGGAGGCCTGCTCTCGGTCGACCATGAAGTAGTTGCCGAACGGCACGTCGGCAAGCTGTAGCCCGATGATCCGATCCGGCTGGTTTCGGGCGAGTTCCTGGGCGACGACACTGCCCCAGTCGCCACCGTAGACCGCGTATCGCGAGTAGCCGAGCTGATCCATCACGGCGGCGACCGCCGAGGCCGCCTGGGTCGGCGTCATCTGACCCAGCGGTGGCGGCGACGAGAAGCCGAACCCAGGCATCGATGGCACGACGACGTGAAAGGACGGATCGGGCGCCGGCTCGGCGAGCCGCATGGCAACCCCGAGATAACTCGTGAACGCGTCGGCCCAGCCATGCAGAAGCACGATGGGCACTGCATCGGCGCGCCCCGAGGCGTGATGGACGAAATGGACATCGCCGCCATCCACTCGAGCCAGGTACTGATCGAATCCGTTGAGGCGCCGCTCGACCGCACGCCAGTCGTATCCATCCACCCAGTAGTCGGCGAGCTCGCGCATGAAGGCGAGTGGTGTGCCCTTGGCCCACCCATCTGCGCTGGGTTCGTTGGGCCAACGCGTGCGGCGGATCCGCGACGACAGGTCCCTGAGCGTCGCATCCGGCGCGTTGACCGTGAACGGCTGGTGGTTCATTTCGTGGCCTCCTGCATTCGTCGTTCCAGAGGCTCAATCTACTGGCCAAACTGCTCATTCGCTGAGCACATATCGGCGATACTTGACGGCATGCGTGCAGACCGGCTTGTTGCCCTGCTCCTCGCGCTCCAACGCCGGGGTCGGCTGACAGCGGCCCAGGTGGCCGAGGAGCTTGAGGTCTCCGTGCCCACGGCGAGACGCGATCTCGACGCCCTCGCAGCTGCCGGGATCCCCGTCTACGCGCAACCGGGCCGCGGCGGAGGATGGCAGCTCCTGGGCGGCGGAAGGACCGACCTCTCAGGGCTGACGGCGGACGAGGCGCGCGCCCTCTTCGCCGTGGCGGGGCCGTCGTCGGCGGTCACGCCGGCCGTGCGGACGGCACTCCGAAAACTTGTCCAAGCCCTGCCGCCGCCGTTTCGTGCCGATGCGGAGGCGGCATCCGAGGCCGTCGTCATCGACGCCGATGGGTGGGGTGCCGAAACGACGACGCCCCCGCCGCACCTCGAGGTGCTGCGCACCGCCGTGATCCGGCGTCGGCAGGTGCGGATCAGGTACGCGCCGGGCGAGGCCAGCCGATCCCGGACGCGTGTCGCCCATCCGCTCGGCATCGTCACGAAGGGAGGTCATTGGTACCTGATGGCCGATACCGCCAGTGGCCGGCGCACGTTCCGGGTCGATCGCGTCACAGCGGCCGAGATGCTGGACGAGCCCGCACGACGACCCGACGACCTCCACCTCGCCGAGGCGTGGGCGTCGATCGCCGTCGACGTGGACCGCCGCCGAACACGTCAACTCGCCCACGTCGCCGCCAGCACCGACGCCGTCGGTGGATTGCGCGTCCAGTTCGGCACGGATCTGGCGGTCGGGGAGGGGCGACCCGACGGACGCGTCTCCGTCCGGATCGGTGGCGCGACGACCGACCAACTCGCGGAGCGACTGGCTGGCTGGGCCGACGAGATCGAGGTCCTCGAGCCCGCGGAGCTTCGTCATCGGTTGGCCGCCATCGGGGCGGCGCTCGTCCGGGCATACTCGACGAGATGATCGATGGGATCTCCGTCGGCGACGACGGGCTGGCTCGCTGCTGGTGGGCGGACGGCGACACGCTTCGTGCCTACCACGATGTCGAGTGGGGACGGCCGGTCGCCGACGACCGGCGGCTGTTCGAGAAGCTGTGCCTGGAGGGGTTCCAGTCAGGGCTGAGCTGGTTGACGATCCTGCGCAAGCGACCGAACTTCCGCGCCGCCTTCGCAGACTTCGACCCAGCGCTCATCGCGGCGTTCGACGAGACCGATGTCGAGCGCCTGATGGCCGACGCGGGCATCGTTCGCAACCGCGCGAAGATCGAGGCGACCATCAACAACGCGCGTCGCTATCCCGACCTGGTGCAGGAGGTCGGCAGCCTTGCCGCCTACCTGTGGGGCTTCGAGCCCGGCTCGGATGGGCGTCCAGCCACGATCGACCAGGCGACGTTGATGGCGATGGCCGTCAGCCCCGAGTCGAAGGCGATGAGCAGGGACCTGCGCAAGCGTGGCTGGGCGTTCGTCGGTCCCACCACGGCCTACGCGGCGATGGAGGCGATGGGTATCGTCAACGACCACCTCGACGCCTGTCACGTGCGTCAGGCGGTCGAGGCGGAACGATCTGCGTTCGAGCGGCCTCGACCGACGTCGCGCTAGGACGCCGCGCGACCACCAGCGCTCGTGTCCGACCACCCTTGAGGCGGATGCCTATCATCTGCGGGGTGAAGCCCGATCCGAGGGTCGACGCGTACCTGGGGGGCCTGCCCGCTGACCAAAGCGAGCTGCTGCAGGCTCTGCGCGCACGGATCGCCGGGCTCGTCCCGGACGCCACCGAGACCATCAGCTACGGGATGCCGGCGCTCAAGCTGGGCGGGCGGTTCCTCGTGTCATATGCCGGCTGGAAGGCGCACTGCAGCCTCTACCCGTTGACGGATTCGTTCATGGAGTCGCACGCCTCCGGGATCGCCGGGTTCGATCGCACGAAAGGCAGCATCCACTTCACATCCACCCACCCACTGCCGGACGGCCTCCTCGTTGACCTGATCGGGGCACGCGTCGCCGATCTGGAGGGAGGCGGCCGCTAGTCCGAACTCATCGGCGGTCCCGGTCGGGTCGTCGTCAATCCTGATCGGTCAGGTGGCAGGCCTCGTTCCAGGTCTCGATCACGCGGTTGGCCCGTTCCCAGCCGAGGACCCCGATCGTCGCCGTGCCGAGCGCGAAACGGGCGCCGTCGCGCGGTGGCAGCCCGAGCCAGCGCGCCGCCAGCACGCGAAGCACGTGCCCGTGAGCGAACACCAAGGTGTCGCCGGCGACCGACGCGTCCAGGCAGCGTGCCAGGACGCGGTCGACACGGGCACCGACCTGATCGGCGGTCTCGCCGCCGAGCCACGGCCCGTCCCAGATGGTCCACCCCGGCAGGTCCTCGCGGATCGCGTCGGTGGTCCGGCCCTCCATCTCGCCGTAGTCCCATTCCATAAGGTCGTCGACCGGCAGCGCATGGCCGAAGCCGGCGAGCTCCGCCGTTTCGGCGGCACGGGACAGCGGGCTGGTCAGCACGAGCGCGAATGCGTGCCCGTGTAGTCGGCGCCCCAGTTCGGCGGCCTGCCGCCGGCCGGCGTCGGTCAGCGGGATGTCGGTGCGCCCGGTGTGCTGCCCGGAACGTGACCACTCGGTCTCGCCGTGGCGGACGATGTGGATCTGCCGTTCCGGCTCGCCGCTCATAGCTCGGCCGCGGGCCGTGCCAGCTCCTCGGGTCGTGCGGCGAAGAACGGCCGCTCCCGCCAGCCGAACAGGGGCGCCATCAGGGACGTCGGGAGCGTCGTGATGCGGGTGTTGTAGCGGTAGACCTGGTCGTTGTAGAGCTCGCGACGGTCGGCGATCATCGACTCCAGGCGCTCGATCTCGTTCTGCAGGTCGAGGACGTTGCCGTCGGAACGGACCTGCGGGTAGGCCTCGACCACGGCGAACAGCGATCGGACGGCGCGCGTTGTCTCCTCGGCGTGGACCGCCTTCTCGGGGATCGGCTCGGTGGGGGAGTACGCGGCACGCGCCCTCGCGACCTCGGTCAGCACGTCCTGCTCGAAGGCCAGCAGCCCGCGCACCGCCGCGACGAGGGCGGGGAGCTGGTCGTGCCGCTGCTTCAGGGCGACGTCGATATTGGCCCAGGCCTTGTCGATCCGCTGACGCAGCCCCATCACGGCGTTGTACGTCGTGACCACGAGGAACAGCAGGATGGCGAGGAGCAGGCCGATGGCGAACGCGGCGGCGAGCGACTGCGGGGTCATCGTTAGCCCGACCTTACGAGCCCAGTGCCGGAGGCAGCATCAACGCCAGCGCCATCGCGGAGGCGATCGCCAGGATCGCCCCGAGCAGGCCGACGAGGAAGCGACTCTCGTGGCGCTCGACCGCTGCGCCCGGCACGCCGTGCGCGATGAGCAGCGGCACCCCCGCGCTCGCGAGGACCAGGCTGTCCGGTGCGATCGTGAACCGGCGGTCCGCTGCCGCGGCTTCGCTGGCCGCGGCCAGGGGAAGGGCGTTCGCTGCCGGGTCGAGCTCGGGCGCACGCACGGGTTGGCCGATCCCGAACCCGGGGATCGCGGCGTTGCCCCAGGCCTCTTCGGGCGTGGGCTCGAGGAGACCCGCCTGACGAGCCTCCGCGATGTCCCCGAGCACCTCGGTGTCATCGGCTGCGAGGTCC
Source organism: uncultured Chloroflexia bacterium (assembly GCA_963831715.1). GTDB lineage: Bacteria > Chloroflexota > Limnocylindria > Limnocylindrales > CSP1-4 > SPCO01. The sequence goes on from CAWHRB010000003.1 coordinate 334,226, forward strand.
GAGCCGATCGCCACGTCAGCCTCGGTGGGGTCGGCCAGGTCCGAGAACGGCAGCGCGCGCCCGACGATCGTGATGGCGTCGCCCGGGGCGAGGATCGCCTCGCGGTAGTGGCGGCGCTTGTCCGAGCTGCCGTAGAGGCCCCCGGACGTCCCGGCCAACACCGACAGGGCACTCGGTGGTGGAGGGTTCGCGGGCGTGGCGAGAAGCGCGGCGATGGCGGCCTCCCGGCCGAGGCCGGTACCGGCGACCGCCGACCCGGTGCGGAGTCGGAGCCCTGGCGGCTCGTCGCCCATGAACCCGGTCGCCTCGTCGAGGACCAGCGGGGCGTCCCATCTCGCACCGCGCGGGAACACCCGGATGTCGCCGCTCTCGTCACGGACGCGGAAGCCCACGGCACGCTCCTCGTGAAAGTCGGCGTCGAGGTCGGTGCCATCGTCCGACCGGTCGATGCTCGAGCGGTAGTACACGCAGGTCGAGCTTTGCAGCGGTGACACGAGGGTCAGCTCGGCCGGTTCGATCACCCCGCTGATCCGGACCTCGCCCGCGGCGAGCGTCGCGATGCGAGAGGTCGAGGTGTCGCCGATCCGGGTCGCATCGCGGTACCCGGCCATGCCGCGGCCCAGCAGCCACAGCCCGGCGCCCAGGCCGAGCAGGGCGAGGAACGCGAGCTGGGGGACGAACTCGACCTGCATCCTGCGCATCGTACGAGCCGCGCCGAGCCGCGGATGCGTCCGCGCACCACGTCTGGGCGGTGAACGCAGCGGTACGACGGCCCTGTGCTAGCCTCGATCGCAGGCCGGCATCCGAGCACCGTCACCGGGGGACCATGCGACCGAGCGAATGGGAAAACCGCGCAGCCCGAGCCATGGTCCGCGTCCGGGCGCGGAGATGAGCGCGCGCGCCGAGAGCCGATCGCGGTCCGATCCGGTCCTGAACATCCACCCGATCCGCCGGACGATCCGCTACTACGTGTCGCGCATCGTCGTCTCGATCATCACCCGCGCCTGGATCCGGTTCGACCTCGAGGGCCGCGAGCGCCTGCCCGACGGCCCGGCGATCTACGCCTTCAACCACCTCTCGTGGGCGGACCCCTTCGTCCTCATGGCGACGATGCCGCTCAAGCCGCGCCTGTCGTTCTTCGGGCCGCGCGAGGAGGACATGCGGGCCGGGGGGCGCAACCGGGTGATGCTGTGGACGGGCAGCGCCATCCCGTACAAGCCCGGCAAGAACGACCTTCTGGAGGCGACGCGGCGGGTCGGTGCCGTCATCGCCAAGGGCGGCGTCCTGGCCATCGCGGGGGAGGGGCGCATCGGCGCCGATCGAGGACCGGGTACTGCCACTCAACGATGGTCCGGCCTACTTCGCCCTCCGGTCACGCGTCCCGCTGGTCCCCGTCGCCATCAACGGGACGAGCTGGCTGCGCTTCGGTGCGCGCGTGCGGATCCGGATCGGCGAGCCGATCGTGGGCCAGGGCAGACCGGATCGCGCCGCAGTGGAGGCCATGACCGCGACGCTGTCTGAGCGCCTCGAGGGGTTGCTCGACGGGGCGCCCACGCCCGACCGGACGGGCCGGGTCGCGGCCTGGGTCACCGACCGCTTCAACGACTGGCCGGAAGGGTCACGCGAAGCGGCCCTCGAGGCGCAACTGGCCGCCATCCCGTCGGAACGGGCCGAAGCTGTCTGACTCCGCCCCGGCCTGAGCCACGGGCGCGAGGGTCCGTCTGGCATACTCGGGCGACCAGTCCAGTGCAGGGAGAACCGTGGCAGCGACCGGCCTTTCCGCCGACCCCGAGGAGTATCGGAAGCGTCTCGCCGAGCAGTCGGATGAGCAGATCGACACATGGGCGGCTGAGCTCATGCGTGACGTCGCGAAGCGGCGCGGCGTGATCCGCGTCCTGACGGATCTTCGGACGTCAGCACGGCTGAGCGAGAGCGATATCGAACGAGTGTTCGCATCCGGCAACGGGCCGATCGCGACCGTCGGACGCGACGCCCAGGGTCGCCAGATGATCCCAGCGGTGGCCCTGTACCCGCTCGTCGCCGGGATCCGCGCGCAGACGCGCGATGGTCGCGAGCGGCTGATCGACTACCTGGTCGAGAACTTCCACGAGCTCGTCTACGTCTGATCGTCCCGACGCGCGACTGGCGGGGCTGATTCGGCTCGTCCACCCATTCCCGTCGGTCCTCGATGGCCTCGTGGTCGCCGCCGTCGCGCTGGTCGCCGGGGGAGGGCCGGCGGACGCGCTGCGACTCGGGCTCTCGATGATGTTGCTCCAGTTCGCGATCGGCGCCCTCAACGACATCGTCGATGCGCCCGCCGATGCCGGGCGTGTCCCACCCAAGCCGATCCCGGGCGGGGTCGTGACGGTCACCGAGGCGCGCATCGTCGCCGGGGCGGCCGGCGCGATCGGGTTGGCCCTAGCGGCCCTGTCTGGTCCGGCGCTGCTCGTGCTGGGGGTCGTGGTCCTCGCCATCGGTGCCGCCTACGACCTGTTCGCCAAGGGCACCGCCTGGTCGTGGCTGCCGTTCGCGGTCGGGATCCCGCTGCTGCCGGTCTTCGGCGCTGTCGGCGCGACCGGCTCGATGCCGGCCTCCTTCGCGATCCTCGTCCCGATGGCCGTCCTCGCCGGCGCCGGGCTGGCGGTCGCCAATGCGCGCGCCGATCTCGAGGTCGATGCAGCCTGCCGGGACCACGTCCGTCGCGACGCGCCTCGGGGCGCGATGGTCATGGTGGGTCGACCTGGCGCTGCTGGCCGGCGCGACCGTTCTTGGGTTCGTCTTCGTCAGCCAGTCCGGCTGGTCGGCGCCCACGATCGGACTCGTTGTCATCGGCACGGTCCTGGTGGGGGCCGGGCTCCTGCTGGGACGGCGAGCGACGCCTCGGGCGCGACGCCGCGCGTGGGAAGTCCAGGCCGTCGGCGCGGCGATCGCGGCGACGGGCTGGGTCGCGGGGATGGTCCCCGGACCCTAAGCCCGTGTCAGTCCGCTGGCCTCAGTCGAAGTCACCCGAGCGGACGAGGGCGATCGCATTCTCGAGACGAAGCTTCGAGATGGTCAAGTACTTGGCCAGGTTGTCACGGTCGACCTCCGCGATCGACCGGACGGCGTCGGGCGAGCGGAGCACGTCGACGAGCTCGTCGAGTGCCTCGGCCAGGGACACCTTCGCATTGACCAGCGAGTCTTCGCTCAGTGGCGTGCGGGAGCGGTCCTGGCGTTCGGACTCCTGCTCGTTGTCCGGCTCCACCTCGACGACCATGACGGCTACCGGCTCCTGATCTCCGTGCAGATCCAGGTCGAGCTCGTCGGACGATGCCGTCCCGTTCTGGTCCACGACCGGCTGGGGCGCCCGAGCGCGACGGCCCTCGATCTTGTCGCGCAGCTTGATGAGCGTCAGCTCTCCGCGAGCGACCTGGTCCGCCAGCCGACGGCGCCGCTTCGGATCCTCGACCTTCATCAACTCGTACGCGTGCGAGAGCGTGTCTTTGCGCAAGGACACCAGCTCACGCACCTCTTCGGGAGCATCGGCGAGACGCAGGCGGTTCTCGACGTAGCCCTTGTCCTTGCCGAGCTTGTCGGCGAGCTTGCGGATGCTGTAGCCGTGCTCGGTGACCATGCGGTCGAACATCGCCGCTTCGTCCAGCGCGGAGATGTCCTCGCGCTGCAGGTTCTCGATGATCGAGATCTCGAGCGCGGTGTCGTCGTCGATCTCCTCGATCAGAGCGGGGATCGATTTGAGGCCGGCCTGCATGGATGCTCGCCAGCGGCGTTCACCGGCGATCAGCTGGTACGTGTTGGGCCCGACCGGTCGGACCAGGATGGGCTGGAGCACGCCGTGTTCCCGGATGGACGCCGCCAGCTCGTCGAGCGCCTCCTGGTTCATCGCCAGTCGCGGTTGCTCTGGATTCTGCTCGATGTGGTCGAGCGGTACGATCCGGACGCCGACGCTGCGCGTCGGGCTATCGGGCGATAGCAGGCTGACGATGACGGGCGAAAGCTCGCGCTCCTCGGACAGGCGGCGCGCGGCCGCCGCTCGGAAATCAGGCCGTGCCAAGATCCACCACCTCTCGCGCGAGCTCACGATACGTCCGGGCAGCTTCGCTGCTGCCGGCGTAGGTCGTGATCGGGCGCCCGACGAGAGGGGCCTCGCCGAGCTTGACGGTGTTGCGGACGATGCTGCTGAAGACGTGGTGATCACCGACCACCCGCAGCTCGTCCAGCATGTCGCGGGCCAGATTGGTGCGGCCGTCATAGAAGGTCGGCAGCAATCCCAGGATGCGCAGGTTCCGGTTGAGCTTCAGGCGGATCGCGTTGATCACCTTGACCAGGTTGGTCAGGCCTTTCATCGCGTAGTACTGCGTCTGGACGGGGATGATCACGCCGTTCGCCGCGACGAGGCCGTTGACGGTCAGCAGGCCCAGGTTCGGCGGGCAATCGATGAGGACGTAGTCGTAGCCCTTGATCTGCCCGTCGAGCGCTTCCTTCAGGATCTGCTCGCGGCCGAGTGCCGTGAACAGCTCACCCTCGGTCGAGGCGAGATCGATATGCGCGGGCGCGACGTCGATGCCCGCACTATCGGTCGGCATGATCACTTCACCGAGTTTCGACCGGCCGTCCGCCAGCACGTCCGCCATCGATCGCTCGACGGTATTGAGATTGATGCCGAGGCCCGCGGTGAGGTTCGCCTGTGGGTCCATATCGATGCACAGGACCCGATACCCTTCCTCCGCCAACGCCCCGGCGAGATTGATCGCTGTCGTCGTCTTGCCGACCCCGCCCTTCTGATTCGCGATCGCGATCACATTCTTCACGGGGGCATCACCTCGAATCGATCGGCCCGGTGGATGACGGGGACGGGCGGGACGTCGGGACACTCTACTCCAGCGTTCGACGTCGCGGGGACCCGGTTATCCACACGCGACCCGAGTTGTTCACCATTTCGGTGGATAACTGGGACCGTATGATGGCGGCTGTCGTTGCGCAAAGACAGCACGTTTTCGCGGAGGTCGGACCAGTTGTCGACGAATGAACGACGTTTGGCGCGACTCGACGCGATGCGCGAAGAGGCTCGCTTGGGTGGTGGCCAGGAACGGATCGATCAGCAACACGCGCGCGGAAAGCTGACGGCGCGCGAGCGGATCGACCTGCTGCGTCGACGCCGGATCGTTCGTCGAGCTCGACGCCTTCGTCACGAATCGCAACCCGGCGGTGGAAACGGCGTATCTCGGCGACGGGGTCGTGACCGGCCACGGCACCATCGACGGCCGGAAGGTCTTCGTCTTCAGCCAGGACTTCACCGTCTTCGGCGGATCGCTGTCCGAGGCGTACGCCGAGAAGATCTGCAAGATCATGGATCTGGCGATGAAGGTCGGTGCGCCGATCATCGGTCTCAACGACTCCGGCGGGGCGCGCATCCAGGAGGGCGTCGTCTCCCTCGGTGGTTACGCCGACATCTTCCTGCGCAACACGCTCGCGTCCGGCGTCGTGCCGCAGTTGTCGGTGATCCTGGGCCCGTGCGCCGGGGGAGCGGTCTACTCACCGGCCATCACCGACTTCACGATCATGGTCGAGGCAACGAGCTACATGTTCGTGACCGGGCCGAACGTCGTGAAAGCGGTCACCCACGAGGAGGTCGACGCCGAGACGCTGGGTGGTGCGACGGTCCACACGACACGGAGCGGGGTGGCGCATCTGGCCGCCCACGACGAGGCCGAGGCTCTGTCCGCCACCCGCCGACTCCTCGGGTTCCTGCCACAGAACAACGTGACCGATGCGCCGACCGTCGCGACGTCCGATCCGGTCGACCGCCGCGACGCGGCGCTCGACACGATCGTGCCGGACGATCCCGCGAAGCCCTACGACATGCACGGCGTCATCGAAGGCATCGTCGATGACGGCGCGTTCATGGAGATCCAGCCCGGCTGGGCGCAGAACATCATCACGGGGTTCGCGCGCCTGGGCGGGCGGAGCGTCGGGATCGTCGCCCAGCAGCCGGCGGTGCTCGCCGGTGCGCTGGACATCGACGCATCGACGAAGGCGGCGAGATTCGTCCGGACGTGCGACTGCTTCAACGTGCCGCTGCTGACGCTCGTCGACGTGCCGGGGTTCATGCCCGGTGTCACCCAGGAGCACGGCGGGATCATCCGCCATGGGGCCAAGTTGCTCTATGCCTATTGCGAGGCGACGGTCCCGAAGCTCACCGTCATCACCCGCAAGGCGTACGGCGGTGCGTACGACGTCATGTCGAGCAAGCATGTCCGCGGCGACATCAATCTCGCCTGGCCGACGGCCGAGATCGCGGTGATGGGCGCGGAGGGCGCCGTCAACATCCTGCACAGCGACGAGATCGCGGCGGCTGCTGACCCCGACGAGACGCGTGCGCGCTTCGTCGACGAGTACGAAGAACAGTTCGCCAACCCCTACGTTGCCGCGGCACGTGGCTACGTCGACGACGTGATCAAGCCGTCCGAGACACGACCGCGGTTGATCGCCGCTCTCGAGATGCTCGCCGACAAGCGCGACACCAATCCGCCCAAGAAGCACGGCAACATTCCGCTGTGACGGGCGTCGCTCGGCCCGCCCGCCAGGTGTCCGTGCGCAAAGACGATCCCGGCCGACCCTTCACTCGGATCCTCATCGCGAATCGAGGCGAGATCGCGCTGCGCATCATCCGGACCTGTCGCGATCTGGGCGTCGAAGTCGTCGCCGTGTACTCGGATGCCGATACCGACGCCGCCCATGTCGGAGCGGCCGACGCCGCCGTCCGACTCGGACCCGCGCCGGCGGGGGAGAGCTATCTGCGCGCCGACGCGATCATCGAGGCCGCCCTCGCGACCGGTGCCGAAGCGATCCACCCAGGCTACGGTTTCCTGTCGGAACGGGCGTCGTTCGCACGCGCCGTGGTCGACGCCGGACTGGTCTTCGTCGGACCGAGCGCGGATGCCATCGAGGCACTCGGCGACAAGGTGGCCGCCCGCCGGACGGCGCTCTCGGCGGATGTACCCGTCGTGCCGGGCACCTTCGATCCGGCGCCGGTCGACCGCGCCGATGCGATCGACGAGATCGTCGCAGCGGCGACACGGATCGGTTTCCCGCTCCTGGTCAAGGCCGCGGCCGGCGGTGGCGGTCGAGGCATGCGTCGGGTCGACGACGTCGCCGGCCTTCCGGCGGCGCTGACGGTTGCCGCCAGCGAGGCGCGCGCGGCCTTCGGCGATGGAGCGATCTACCTCGAGCGCGAGATCAGCCCGGCCCGGCACATCGAGGTGCAACTCCTCGGGGACGAGACCGGGGACATCGTCGCCCTGGGCGAGCGAGACTGCTCGGTCCAGCGCCGCCATCAGAAGCTCGTGGAGGAGACGCCCGCGCCCGGGCTGACGACCGCCGAGCGACGGGAGCTCCACGCGATGGCCGTCAGGGCGGCACGCGCCGCACGCCTGTCCAACGCCACGACCGCGGAATTCCTGTTCGACCCCGACCGACGGTTCTGGTTCCTCGAGGTCAACGCCCGGCTCCAGGTCGAGCATGGGGTCACCGAGCTTGTGACCGACCTCGACCTCGTCGCGGAGCAGCTCTGGATCGCGGCGGGGAGGCCCTTGTCCGACGCGGCCCGAGAGGCAGCTGTCGTCGCCGCGTCGCCGACCCGCCACGCCATCGAGGTGCGCCTCGCGGCCGAGGACCCGGCCCGCGATTTCGCCCCAGTGCCGGGGCGGATCGGCTCGTGGTCGATGCCTGCCGGGCCGGGCGTACGGGTCGATACCGCCATCCGCCCCGGGGACCGGGTGGCGCCGGATTACGACCCGATGATCGCCAAGGTCATGACGGTCGGCCGCGACCGACGGGCGGCGATCCGGCGGATGGCGCGCGCGCTCGACGAGGTCGTGGTCAGCGGCATCCAGACGACCCTGCCGTTCGACCGGGCGCTCGTCCGAGACGAATCATTCCTGCTCGACGACGGTAGCGCGCTGTCGACCGACTGGGTACCGCAGCGCTGGGATGGAGCGGCCGTTCGGCAACGGGCGCGCGAGGCCGCTGTCGCCATTGCCGCCCGAGCGTTGACCGAGCACGATCCGAGCGTCGCGTCTTTGCGCAAAGACACGCCCGCACCAGCCTGGCGTCGAGCTGGTCGTGAGGCCTCGCTGGACCGCTGGCCCCGTGTCGAACGGTGGCGACGTTGACTGGTCGAGGCCGGGCCGTCCGCGTCAGCCCGAGTCCGGCGAGCGCCTACCCAGGGGAGGGACCGGTCGTCGTCGAGGCCGGTCGGCACGTCCCCGGTCGCCATGCCATCTTCCGCGGCGATCTCGGCGCGTCGGACCCGGCGGGGCGCCGGACCATCGAGGTCGTCGCCGACGGCTGGCGCTTCGAGTTCGTCGTCGAAGGCGAGGGACTGGCCGGGCTGCGCGAGCGCGCTACCCGCGACCGCGGCGGGGCGGCCGCCGCTGGTGACAAGCTGGAGATCCGTGCCATCATCCCGGGCAGGGTCGCGTCGGTCGCCGTCACCCCCGGCGATATCGTGGAGATCGGCCAGACGCTCCTCGCCGTGGAGGCGATGAAGATGCAGAACGAGTTGCGTGCGCCACGGGCGGGCACCGTCATCAGCGTCCCGGCCACGGTCGGGTCGACGGTCGATGTCGGCGACGTGCTGGTCGTCCTGGGATGACCGCATGACGGACGGTGACCGGGCACCGGGCCGAACGCACGGCCCGGTCGGGGAGGGGAGCGACCCGGCCAGGGACCGCTGGCGCGAGACCCTCCGAGCCAAGGCGGTGGCGTCCAGCCCGGAACGCCGAGACACGTTCCTCACGTCCTCCGGGATCGAGGTCCGCGACCTGTACACGCCGGCCGATATCGCGGGCTTGGACGAGGAGCGCGACCTCGGGCAGCCAGGGGGGTTCCCGTTCACCCGCGGCGTCCAGCCGACGATGTATCGGAGCCGCCTGTGGACCATGCGCCAGTACGCGGGGTTCGCGACTGCGGAGGAGACCAACCGCCGGTTCCGCTACCTGCTCGACCACGGGCAGACCGGCCTCTCGGTCGCCTTCGACCTGCCGACCCAGATGGGCTACGACTCGGACGCCCAAGCCGCCGAGGGCGAGGTCGGCCGGGTCGGTGTGCCGATCAGCAGCCTCGCCGACATGACGGTCCTGGTCGATGGGCTGCCTCTCGGCGAGGTCAGCACGTCGATGACGATCAACGCGACCGCGCCGATCCTTCTGGCCCTCTACGTGGCTGCCGCCGAAGCGCAGGGCGTCGAGCGGGCGAGCATCAGCGGCACCACCCAGAACGACATCCTCAAGGAGTACATCGCGCGCGGGACCTACATCTTCCCGCCACGCCCCTCGATGCGCCTCGTGACCGATGTGTTCGAGTTCTGTGCGCGCGAGCTGCCGAAGTGGAACACGATCTCCATCTCCGGCTATCACATGCGCGAGGCAGGGGCGACCGCCGCCCAGGAGCTGGCCTTCACCCTGGCCGATGCCATCGCATACGTCGAGGCGGCCGTCGATCGGGGCCTCGACGTCGACGACTTCGCGGGCCGCCTGTCGTTCTTCTTCGCGGCCTGGTCGGAGCTGTTCGAGGAGGTCGCCAAGTTCCGGGTCGCCCGGCGGATGTGGGCGACGATCATGAAGGAGCGCTTCGGGGCGACCAACCCGCGCTCGATGATGTGCCGCTTCCACGTCCAGACCGCGGGGTCGTCGCTGACGGCCCAATCGATCGACAACAACGTCGTGCGGACCACCATCCAGGCCCTGTCCGCCGTCCTCGGCGGGGCGCAGAGCCTCCACACGAACTCCCGCGACGAGGCCCTGGCCCTGCCGACCGAGGAGGCAGCCCGGCTCGCGCTCAGGACCCAGCAGATCCTCGCCTATGAGGCGGGGGTCACGGAGACGCCCGACCCGCTGGCCGGTTCCTACTTCGTCGAGAGCCTGAGCAACGAGCTCGAGGCGGCCGCCTGGGCGTACCTCGACGAGATCGAATCGCTCGGCGGCACGCTGGCCGCGATCGAGCGTGGCTTCCAGCAGCGCGAGATCCAGGAAGCGGCGTACCGGGTCCAGCGGGCCATCGACACGGGCGACCAGATCGTCGTCGGCGTCAACCGCTTCACCGACGACGAGGTGGCCACGCCGCCGACCCACCGCATCGACCCCGAGGGCGAGCGCCGCCAGATCGAGCGGGTCCGAACGGTCCGTGCCGAGCGCTCGGCGGAGGCCTGGGGCTCGGCGATGGATGCTCTCGAGACGACCGCTCGTGCGGATGGCAACCTCATGCCGGCCATCCTCGAAGCGGTCAGGGCGTACGCCACCGTCGGCGAGATCAGCGATCGCCTGCGGGTCGCGTGGGGCGAGCATCGCGAACTCATCACGGTCTGAGGAGGAGGGGCACCATGGGACACGACGGGCTTGCCATCCATCGGGGTGTGACCGACGCGTCGTCCTTCGAGCGGCTCTCGATCTACGGCGACGAGGTCAGGTTGCGGGTCGTCGACTCCGGCGATGTCGAGGTGATCGAGTATCTGAGCGAGGATCGGGAAGGTCCGCCGGCGCACTCGCATCCGTGGGACGAGGTCGAATACGTGATCGAAGGAGAAGTCGAGATCCTCGTCGATGACGAATGGACCCGTGGCGGACCCGGCACCGTCCAGATGCTGCCTCGGGGTGTCGGTCACGCCGTGCGCGTCCCCGTCGGATCGGCACGGCTGCTGATGATCACGATCGGGCCGCCGTACGCCGGGCTGGCGCGCGACGTGGCCGCGCTCGGGGTCGCTGGGTATCCGGACCCGGCCGAGCTCGTCCGCATCGCGGAGAAGCACGGGCTTCGGCTCGTCGGCGGCCGATGACGCCGGGGCGTCCCGCCGGGTCGGCTCCGCCCCGACTCGGTCGGCTTGGCAAGGTCCACCATGTCGCGTTGGTCGTGCGCTCGATCGATGACGCGCTGGCGTTCTGGCGAGGCGCGCTCGGCCTCGAGCTCGAGTCGGTCATGGAGATCCCGTCGGATGAGGTGCGGATCGCCTTTCTCGGCGTCGGGGAGTCGAAAGTCGAGCTCGTCGAACCTACGGACGACACGACCGGCGTCGCCCGCTTCCTGGCCTCGAAGGGTGAGGGCTTCCACCACGTCTGCTTCGAGGTCCCAAACCTAGCCGAGACGTTGCTTCACCTCGAGATCGAGGGGCTCGAACTGATCGACACCGCCCCACGTCGCGGCGCCGAAGGCCCGGTCGCGTTCATCCACCCGCGGTCGTGCCAGGGCGTCCTCGTCGAGCTGATCGAGGCGCCCGGCGGGCCCTCGTGGCGGTCCCTCGGTTACGACGCCGCGGGCTAAACGGCTCGTCCACGGCCCCTGGGATATCCTCGGTGGATCGACCCGACTTCCGCCCCGAGGAGCCCACATGATCGTGACAACCACGCCCAGCATCGAAGGGCGCTCGATCGCCGAGTACCGCGGCCTCGTCACCGGCGAGGCGATCCTCGGCGCGAACCTGTTCAAGGACCTCTTCGCCGGCATCCGCGACATCGTCGGCGGGCGCTCGGGCGCGTACGAGCAGGAGCTGGCCAAGGCCCGCACGATCGCGCTCGAAGAGATGGGCGCGGCGGCCTCGGCGCTCGGAGCCGACGCCGTGGTCGGCGTCGACCTCGACTACGAGACCGTCGGCCAGGGCGGCTCGATGCTGATGGTCACGGCCTCCGGCACGGCGGTCCGGCTGGGCTGACGCCGGCGCCGGCGATACTCGGCCATCGCGGCGTTGTCAGCTGCGCGTGCGCGCTCACGCACACCGACGTGCGCTCGCGCTCATGCTCGCCTCCGCCTTGCGCTGACCGGTCTCGCCGGCGCCGGATGTTCTAGGCCGGTTTCGAGGCGAGCAGCGAGAACATCAGCGGGAGCTCGCCCGGGCCCTCCGGTAGCACATATTGTCCGCTCCCGGGTCCGGTCTCCACCAGGAAGTCGGCCGCCCATTCGAGGAAGGGCTGCTCCTCCAACCGCTCGATGCGCAGTCCCGCATCGATCAGCGCCGTGACGATCTCGCCCAGGCCGTGGTCCCAGCCATGCTCCTTGTGCTCGGTACCGAGGTCCGCGGTGGGGTCCGCGTAGGACCCGTGGACGTCGAAGATCAGGGGGTCGCCGTGCTCCCAGTACGGGTACTGCAGGCGCAGCTCGCGCGGTGACACGCCCTCGTTCTCGAAGACCTGGAGGACCGGGTGGACCTCCGAGATGTAGAACCGACCGCCGGGCCTGACGAAGCGCGCCACGACACGGGCCCAGCCGCGGATGTCGGGCAGCCAGCCGAGCACGCCGCGTGACGTGTACACGATGTCGAACTCGTCGCCGAGGCGGACCGGGAGCTGGTAGACGTTCGACTCGATGAAGCGCGCGTCGGTGATGCCCATGTCGGCGGCCAGCTCGCGCGCCAGGACGATCGACGCATGCGAGAAGTCGACGCCCGTGACCTTCGCGCCGAGTCGGGCCCAGGACAAGGTGTCGAGCCCGAAGTGGCACTGGAGGTGGAGGAGCGTCTGACCGGTCACGTCGCCGAGGGCCGCCACCTCGTAGGGACGGATCCGCACGCCGCCCTCCCGGAAGCCGGCCACGTCGTAGAACTCGCCCTCGGCATGGACCTTGGTCCAGGCGTCCCAGAGCCGCTGGTTCGAGGCGAAGGAGGCCTCGAGGTCGGCTCGCTCCGGCGGCCCATCGCGGGTCGTGGGTTCGTTCGCGTCCATCACGTCACCCCGTGTAGCCGGCCTCACGCAGCAGGGTGGGCAGCTCCGTCGGCGAATCCGCCACTCGGAAGCCGGCCGCCTCGAGTGCCTCGACCTTCGATGCTGCGGTCCCGGCGCTGCCCGAGATGATGGCGCCGGCGTGGCCCATCCGCTTGCCCTCCGGCGCCGTCCGGCCGGCGATGAAGGCGGCCTTCGGGATATCGCGCAGGTGTTCGCCGGCCCATGCGGCAGCGGTCTCTTCGGCGGATCCGCCGATCTCGCCGATCAGCACCATCGCCTCGGTCTCGGGGTCGTCGGCGAACAGCTGGAGCGCGTCCAGGAAGGTGGTGCCGATGATTGGGTCGCCGCCGATGCCTATGCACGTGGACTGACCGAGCCCGGCGTCGGTCATCGCCTGGACGGCCTCGTACGTGAGCGTCCCGGAGCGGCTTACCACCCCGACCCGGCCCTCGCGATGGATCGAGCCCGGGATGATCCCGACTTTGGCCCGACCGGGCGACGTCGCACCTGGGCAGTTCGGACCGATCAGCCGAGCGCCATGGCGGCGCACGAGGTCGACCGTCGGGACCATGTCCAGCGCGGGAATCCCTTCGGTGATACAGAAGATCGTCGCGATCCCGGCCACGGCGGCTTCCATGACGGCGTCCGGCGCCCCGGCCGCGGGGACGAAGATCAGCGATGTGTTGGCACCCGTCTCGCGGACCGCGTCGGCCACGGTGTCGAACACGGGTACCGAGCCATCGAGCGCGAGCTGGCCGCCCTTGCCGGGCGTAACGCCGGCGACGACCTGTGTGCCGTACGCCTGGCAGGCACGCGCATGGAACTCGCCCTCGCGGCCCGTGATGCCCTGGACGAGGAGGCGGGTCTCGCGCCCGACGAGGACGCTCATGCGGGGCCGCGGGAAGCGGCGACCGCCTTGGCCGCCGCTTCATCGAGTGTGGCCGCCGTCTGGAATCGCGCCCGCTCCAGGAGCTCGGCCGCCTCGGCCGCATTGGTGCCGACGATCCGCACCACCATCGGCACATCGCGGGTCTGCTGGGCGCGGGCCTCGATCAGGCCGCGAGCGACCTCGTCGCCGCGCGTGATGCCGCCGAAGATGTTCACGAGGATGGCGTCGACCTTCGGGTCGGCGAGGATCAGGCGCATGGCATGGGCGACCTTGTCCGCCCGCGCGCCGCCGCCGATGTCGAGAAAGTTCGCCGGCTCGCCACCGGCGCGCTTGACCAGGTCCATGGTCGTCATCGCCAGGCCGGCCCCGTTGACCATGCAGCCGATCGTCCCATCGAGCTTGATGAAGGTCAGACCGGCCTCGCGCGCCTCGCGGTCCTCGGGCGCCTCCTCGTCTGGGTCGCGCAGCTCCTCGAGGCCTGGGTGGCGGGCGAGCGCCGAGTCATCGAGCGTGATCTTCGCGTCGAGGCAAACGAGGCGCTCGACCGGCCTTCCGCCGGGCTCGGCCGGCGCCTCGCGGACTATCGCGAGTGGGTTGATCTCGACGAGGTCCGCGTCGTATGCCGTCATCGTGCGGACGAGGCCCTTGGCGATGGCCACGGCCGCCTTGAGGTGACCCTGGAGACCCATCGCGAAGGCGAGCTCGCGGGCCTGGAAGTCGAGCAACCCGAGGCTTGGATCGGCATGGCGGCGGATGATGGCGTCCGGGTTCGTGGCAGCGACATGCTCGATCTCGACGCCACCCTCGGCCGAGCCCATCAGCAGGATCCCGCGCTCGGCGCGGTCGAGGACGGCGGCGAGGTAGAACTCCTTGACGATGTCCGCGGCCGGGCCGACCAGGACCTTGCGGACCGTCATGCCCTTGATGTCCATGCCGAGGATGCTGCTGGCGACCTGGACCGCCTCATCCGGGCTCGCTGCGAGTCGTACCCCACCGGCCTTGCCGCGACCGCCGACCAGGACCTGGGCCTTGATGACGACCTTTCCGCCGACGCCACCCGCATCGAGGAATGGTTGCGCCGCCGATCGGGCCTCATCCGCCGTATGGGCAACCGCCCAGACGGGGACCGGGAGCCCCTGGGCGACGAGCAGTGACTTGGCGTCGGCCTCCTGGAGCTTCACCCGGGCATCGTAGCCGAGCCGGTGCTCATCGCTCCCCGATGTGGCGGCGACGGGCCTCGGCGATGCGGTCGAGTGCGTCGACCGACTTGGACAATGACCACACGATGGCGTCGTCGATGCGGAGCGCCGCAAGGTCATCGAAGGCCGCCGCCAACCCATCGACATCGGCGCTCAGCGTCGTCGCGTCAGCCGTTCCGTCGCCTGGATCGGCGAGCCGGATCCCGACGGTCCGGCGCAGCGTCATGCGGTCCCGCCCGACCGTGCCACACGCCTCGTCGAGCGCCTCCAGCTGGGCGCGCAGCCGCTCGTCGGCGCCGCCGAACCAGGCGGTGTTCCAGGCATCCGCCCAGGTGGCCGCGAGTCGGAGCATCCGGGGCCCCATGGCTGCCACCAGGACGGGCACCGCCCGGTCGGGAGGCGGGACGAGGACGACATCGTGCATCTGCCGCCACCGACCGTCGAAGCTGACGCGCTCGCCGCGCAACAGGCGGCTCGTGATCTCGAGGTCCTCGGCGAACCGACCGACGCGATGGTCGAATGGGTAACCGAACGCGTCGTACTCGGGCTCGTGCCAGCCCGATCCGAGGCCCAGGATGACCCGGCCGCCGGAAAGGTCGTCCAGGGTGGCGGCCATCTTGGCCATCAAGGCTGGGTTGCGGAATGAGGCGCACATGACGAGCGACCCGAGCTCGATGCGGGGCACGACGGGCACGAGCGCAGCCTGGGTGGTCCACGCCTCCCGGATGCCCTCGTCGGGCTCGTCGGCCGACCGGAACAGCAGGTGGTCGAAGACCCAGATCGAGTCGAGACCGACGGCTTCCGCGTGCTGGGCGAAGGCGAGGGTCTCCGCGAAGGTCGGGACGCGACCGGGCGCCGTGTCGTCCTGGGCGAGCGGAAGGGTGACGCCGATGCGCATCGGAAGCGGAGTCTAGCGACACGGCGCAGCGCGCTCCCGACCCCGCGGCAGCGAGCAGAACGAACGATTCCGGGATGTCGACTCGCCATACTCACCGAGCGCGGCCAGACCGGCCGTGCCACCGCCGAGGGGCGTGATGCAGCGAGACCTCGTGGAGCGAGCGCGGAGGGGCGATCATGACGCCTTCGCCGAGCTGGCAGGCGCCGCGATCTCCCGTCTGGATGGCGCCGCCTGGCTCATGTTGCGGGATGTCGAACAGGCCAAGGACGCCGTGCAGAACACGCTCGTCCGGGCCTGGCGTGATCTGCCCACGCTGCGCGACCCCGACCGTTTCGAGGCCTGGTTGCATCGGTTGCTCGTCCACGCCTGTATCGATGAGGCGCGGCGACTCCGGCGCCACCGGCTCGATGTCGAACTGACCACCATCGCGATCCCATCGGCCGTCGACGACGTGTCGGCGATCGACGATCGCGATCTCATCGAACGCGGCTTCCTCCGACTCGATCCGGAGATGCGGGCCGTGATCGTCCTTCATCACTACCTCGACCTTCCGATGCCGGCCGTCGCGGCGACCCTGGGTATCCCCCTGGGGACCGCCAAGTCACGGTTGCACCGCGCCCTCGCGGAGATGCGCGCGGCACTGGCTGCCGACGCACGTCCGCGGGGCGATCTCGTGGAGGGCCGGCCGGTATGACTGCGAACGACCGCTTCGACCGCTCGCTGTCGACCTGGCTCCTCGACGACGCGACCGCCCGCATGCCCGACCACCTCGACGAGGTCCTGTCGGTCACCCGGGAGACCCGTCAGCGGCCGGCATGGTCGAGCCTCGAAAGGTGGCTCCCCGTGGATACGACCTTCCGCCCGCGGTTCTTCACCGTCCCGCCGGCTGCCCGGCTGCTTGCCGTCGCCGGGCTCATCCTCCTGCTCCTCGCGATCGCGATCCTTGCGGTGGGGTCGCAGCAACCGCGACTCCCCGAACCCTTCGGGCTCGCCCGGAATGGGTCCGCGACGTCATCCGCCGACGGCGACATCTATGCCCTCGACCCGACGACGGGTACGCGCACGCCGTTGATCACCGACGGGAACTACGACTTCGGCGGGACGTTCTCGCGTGATGGCACGCAGTTCATGTTCCTTCGATCGCCGGAGCGGATCGACGGTGTCGCGGACCCGGCGCTGATCCTGGCGATCGCCGACGCAGACGGGAGCAACATCCGCGAGCTCACCGGGCCGCTGCACGGGTTGGATTGGTCGGACTGGTCGCCGGACGGTCGCCAGATCACATTCCTCAGTCGTCAACCCGATGGTTTCGGCCTGATCAACGTGGTCGACGTCGCGACTGGTGAGGTCACGACCTACGAGACCGATGCGTCGGCCCATTTCGTCACCTGGCGACCACCGGATGGCCGCGAGATCCTCTTCCGCGGGGAGGGGGCCACGCCGGGTATCTATGCCCTGCGCCTCGCCGACGGTGTCGCTCGCCCGATCAGCACACGTCCACCCAACAACCAGTTCGACTACCAGTCCATGACGGTGTCCCAGGACGGGCGGACGGTGTCGTTCTCGCAGTGGCAGACATCGGATGTCAGCCCGTGGCCCAGCGTGCATATGCTCGACCTGGAGACCGGCGAGGAGCGTGTCCTGCCGTCGGCGCCTGATTCCGGCCTGCGCGGCGGCGCGACGTTCTCGCCTGATGGCGTGACGATCGCGTTCGTTCGGGTCGCTCGCGAGCCGGGCGGCGCGATGGCCGAGGTCATCGTGGCACCGGCAGACGGCAGTTCCGAGGGCCGGGTCCTCGGGCCACGGATCCCGACGACGCCCGAGGGTGCGGACGTCCCGTTGTCGGTGATCTTCTCGCCCGATGGGACGGCCGTGATCGCTCGATACGGCCGTGACACCGGCGCGATCGTCCGATGGTTGCCGATCGACGGTTCAGCTGGTCGCGTCCTCGACGACGGAGCCTTCGGTTTCGTGGACATCCAGCGCCTCGCGCCCTGACGTCCGCCACTCTCTGTCTGTGACCGGCCGTCTTTCCGGGCGGCCGGTCACGCCTCGTCGGTCGGCGCGGATACAATCGAGCCATGGCCCACCGCGTCACGCTGATCCCCGGCGACGGCATCGGACCGGAGCTGGCGGAGGCATCACGCCGCGTCCTCGACGCGACCGGCGTGGCGTTCGATTGGGAGGTCGTCGACGCCGGCGAGGGCGTGCTCGCCCAGTACGGGACACCGCTCCCGGATCATGTCCTCGAGTCGATCAAGCGCAATAAGGTCGCGCTGAAGGGGCCGATCACGACCCCGGTCGGGGAGGGGTTCCGCAGCGTCAACGTCACGCTCCGCCAGGCGCTCGGGCTGTACGCCAACCTGCGGCCGGCCCGGAGCATCAAGGGCCTCGAGACGCGCTACGAGGACGTCGACCTCGTGATCGTCCGCGAGAACACGGAAGACCTCTACGCCGGCATCGAGCACCGGGTCGGGCCAGACGCGGCCGAGAGCATCAAGATCATCACCCGGGCGGCGTCCGAGCGGATCGCCCGCTTCGCGTTCGACTACGCCGTCGCCAACGGCCGACGCAAGGTCACGGCCGTCCACAAGGCCAACATCATGAAGCTGTCGGACGGCCTGTTCCTCGAGAGCTGCCGAACGGTGGCGGCCGAGTACGAAGGACGGATCGAGTTCGAGGACCGCATCGTCGACAACATGTGCATGCAGCTCGTCCAGAAGCCCGAGCTATACGACGTCCTGGTCCTGCCGAACCTGTACGGCGACATCGTGTCCGACCTCGCAGCTGGACTCGTCGGCGGGCTGGGCGTGGCGCCAGGAGCGAACATCGGCACCGAGGCGGCCGTCTTCGAACCGGTCCACGGCTCCGCGCCCAAGTACGCCGGCCTGAACAAGGCGAACCCGACGGCGCTGATCCTGAGCGGCGCGCTGATGCTGCGCCACCTCGGCTACCCAGCGGAAGCGGATCGCCTAGAGACGGCCGTTCGAGAGGTCATCTCCGAGGGGACAGCGACCTACGACCTGGGCGGTTCGGTCGGCACATCGGAGTTCGCCGACGCGATCATCGGGCGCCTGTCCTCGTACGTCGGTGCCCCGACCAGCGCCGCCCGATGACCGGATTCACCGGTAGCCTCCGGCTGCCGCGCAAGCCAGCCGGCACCGCGCCGAATGGCTTCGGGGTCACCCGCCGGCGCGACCGCTGGTGGACCGCGCCGGTCGTGCAGGGCACGGTGTTCACGATCTGTGCGACATACCTGTTCTTCAGCGGCATCATCTGGACCCCGCTGTTCGGCACGGCGTACCTGGTCGACGGCTACCTGTCGCCGCTGTTCTCGCCGTTGATCAGACCCGATTGGCTGCCGACCTGGATCAGTCCCGGGCTCTTCATCTTGTGGATCCCGCTCGGGTTCCGAGCGACCTGCTACTACTACCGCAAGGCCTACTACCGCTTCTACTTCGCCGACCCGCCAGGGTGTGCGGTCGGGGAGCCGACGATGCACCGCGGCTACTCGATGGAGACGGCCTTCCCGTTCGTCCTCCAGAATCTCCACCGCTATTTCCTGTACCTCGCGTTCGTCCCACTGTTCTTCCTGTGGCTGGATGCCTGGCTGGCGATCAGCCACGAGGGCACGATCCGGCTCGGCGTGGCCGGCGCGATCCTCGTCGTGAACGCGTTCTTCCTGACCGGCTATTCGCTGTCCTGCCATTCGCTGCGTCACCTCATCGGCGGCAGGCTCGACTGCTTCTCGTGCTCGCGCAGGACGCAGGTCCGCTACTCGCTCTGGCAGCGGCTGACGTCCTTGAACCGGAACCACATGCAGTGGGCGTGGATCAGCCTGATCACCGTCACCGCGTCTGACGTGTACATCCGGCTCATGGCGCTCGGCATCATCAGCGACCCACACATCCGCTTCTGAACGTCGCCCCACCTGTCATGACCTCTCCGATCGATCCGCAGACCCGCCCGTATGACGTGCTCGTCATCGGAGCCGGCGGCGCGGGTCTCCGCGCGGCGATCGCCGCGCAAGCGGCGGGTGCCGACGTGGGCCTGGTGTGCAAGTCCCTCCTCGGCAAGGCCCACACGGTCATGGCCGAGGGCGGCGTCGCCGCGGCGCTCACCCACGTGTCGCCGGACGATGACTGGCAGGTGCATTTCCGCGACACGATGGTGGGCGGCAAATACCTGAACAACCCCCGCATGGCGCAGCTCCACGCCGTCGAGTCGCCGGCCCGCGTGCGGGAGCTCGAGGCGTGGGGTGCCGTGTTCGACCGGACGCGCGACGGCCGCATCCTCCAACGTCCGTTCGGAGGCCATTCGCACGCGCGCCTCGCCCACGTCGGCGACCGGACCGGGCTCGAGATGATCCGGACCCTGCAGGACCGCGTCGTGGCCGCCGGCATCGACGTGTACATGGAATGCACGATCACCCGGCTCACGACCAGCAGCGGTGGCGTGACCGGAGCGGTCGGCTATTGGCGGACGACGGGTCGACCGATCGTCTTCCCGGCTCGGTCGATCGTGCTCGCGACGGGTGGCATCGGTCGCGCCTACGAGGTCACCTCGAACTCCTGGGAGTACAGCGGTGACGGCCAGTCGTTGGCGTACGAGGCCGGTGCCGAGCTGATCGACATGGAGTTCGTCCAGTTCCACCCGACCGGCATGGTCTGGCCGCCGGGTGTCCGCGGCCTGCTCGTGACCGAGGCGGTCCGTGGTGAGGGCGGGATCCTGCGCAACGCCCTCGGCGACCGATTCATGTGGTCGTACCTGCCGGAAGAGCGTCGGCGCGAGTACGCGGCCGACGACGCCGAGGCCGCCCGCTGGGTCGCAGCGCTGTCGGAGGGCAGACAGACCGACGCCCGCCGCCCGCCCGAACTGTCGACCCGCGACAACGTGTCGCGCGCCATCTACACGGAAGTCAAGGAGGGTCGCGGATCGCCCCATGGCGGCGTCTTCCTCGACATCAGCTACCTGCCAGCCGACCACGTTCGGCGCAAGCTGCCGTCGATGTACGAGCAGTTCAAGGAGCTCGCCGACGTCGACATCACAGCGGGGCCGATGGAGGTCGGCCCGACGACCCACTACGTGATGGGCGGTATCCGCGTCGATGCCGAGGATGGCGCGACGCGGGTCGCGGGTCTGTTCGCGGCGGGCGAGGTTGCCGGCGGGATGCACGGCGCCAACCGGCTCGGTGGCAACTCGCTGTCGGACCTGCTGGTCTTCGGCGCGCGGACCGGCCTCGGAGCGGCTGCCCACGCGCGGACGATCGACGGCCAGCAGCATGTCGACCCGGTCCAGGTGATGGCCGCGCTGCGCGAGCTCGACGGCCCGTTGGAACGGACATCCGGCGAAGACCCCTACGCGATCCACCGCGACCTCCAGGCCGTGATGCAGCAACGGGTCGGGATCTTCCGGATCGAGGAGGACCTCGAGGCAGCGCTGATCGAATTGGCCGAGTTGCGCCGGCGCTGGTCGACCGTCTGTGTGGACGGGGGACGCACCTACAACCCGGGCTGGAACCTCGTCTTCGAAGTGGGCAATCTGTTGACGGTGTCCGAGGCGATCGCCCGCAGCGCTCGCCAGCGCACCGAGAGTCGAGGCGCCCACAGCCGGCTCGATTTCCCCGACGCCGACGACGAGCGATGGGGCCGTCGCAACAACGCCGTCGCCCGCGATGAAGAGGGCACCATGGTCGCCTACACGACCGCGGTCCCGGAGATGGACGACGAGCTCCGGGTCCTGCTCGCGGCCGACCATTGAGCACGGAGGAACGAATGACCGAGGCAGCCACGACCGAGCCGTCGACCTCGGAGGCGACGCTCCGGGTCTTCCGCGGCACGCCCGGGACCGAGGCGCGCTTCGATGAGTTCGACGTGCCGGTCGAGTCCGGGATGGTCGTGCTCGATGCCCTCCAATGGATCCAGGGCCACGCCGCGCCGGATCTCGCGGTGCGCTGGAACTGCAAGGCGGCCAAATGCGGCTCCTGCGGCGCCGAGGTCAACGGCCGCCCGAGCCTGACATGCAAGACGCGTCTGTCCGACTTCGAGCCCGACGAGCCGATCACGGTCGAGCCGATGCGCGCCTTCCCGTTGATCAAGGACCTCGTCACCGACGTCTCGTGGAACTACGAGGTCAACAAGACGATCGAGCCGTTCACGCCGCCCGCCGACGTGCCCCAGGAGGACTGGCGCTGGCAGCAGCAGGACATCGAGCGCGTCCAGGAGTTCCGCAAGTGCATCGAGTGCTTCCTGTGCCAGGACGTCTGCCATGTCCTGCGCAACCACGAGACGAAGCAGCCGTTCATGGGGCCGCGCTACATCGTCCGCGCAGCCGGGCTCGAGCTCCATCCGATCGACCAAGCCGATCGGCGTACGTATCTCAAGGACAGCGGCGGGCTGGGCTACTGCAACATCACCAAGTGCTGCACCGAGGTCTGCCCGGAGCACATCAAGATCACTGACAACGCGATCATCCCCCTCAAGGAGCGCGTCGCCGACGAGTTCTACGACCCGCTCCAATGGGCGTGGCGCAAGTTGCGCGGCAAGGGGTCGGAGTCCGGCACCCGGGTCGAGCTGCCCGTGCTCCAGAGCCAGCCCCAGCCGCCCGACCAGGCATCCGATTGACGTTCGCGCCGTGAACCCGGCACCCGCGGGCGAGGGACCGACGTACATCGTCCGCACCGACGGTGCGGCGCGGGGCAACCCGGGTCCCGCGTCCGCCGGTGCGGCACTGTTCCGGGCCGACCGGCCGGATGCCCGCGATCCACGGGCGACCCCGGATGCCTCGATCTCCGACTATCTGGGTGTCCAGACCAACAACGTCGCGGAGTACACGGGCGTCGTCCGCGCCCTCGACCTGGCGCGGGAGCTGGGCGCCATCGAAGTGCACCTGCTGCTCGATTCGAAGCTGATCGTCGAGCAGCTCGCCGGACGCTGGCGGGTCAAGGACGCGAAGCTCATCCCGCTGTGGGCGGCAGCGCGCACGACCCTCAACGGGTTCACGCGATGGACGGCGACTCACGTCCCGCGCGCCCAGAACGGTGTCGCGGACGCGCTTGCGAACGAGGCCATCGATCGCGCCCACGCCGGCGGCGCCGCATCCGTGGTCCGCCGACCCGATCGCTGATGCGCGACCCGTGATGGGAACCGTCTCGGCAGGGGTAGAATCAGGCGGTCAGCGAGGCGGTCGGATGGTCGCGCGGCAGCGGTCGGGGCGACCCGCCGTCATGCCGTGAGGAAAGTCCGAGCTCCCCAGCGCAGGGTGGCGGGTAATTCCCGTCCGTCGCGAGACGAGGACTAGTGCCACAGTGACGATGCCGTCGTTCGACTTCGGTCGGATGACGGAGTGAAACGGGCAAACTCCACCTGGAGCAAGGCCAAATAGGAGGGCGCAACCTGTGCCGGGAAACCGGCCGGGGGAGAGGCGCGCTGCCCAGCCCTCGGGTCGGCCGCATGAGCCGTCGGGCGACCGGCGGCCTCAGATGGATGGCCATCGCCACCGGCGCTCAGGCGTCGGTGGGCACAGAACTCGGCTTACAGACCGCCCTCGCTGACACACGAAACCTAGTCTTCGTCGGGGCGGAAGATGTGGGGCGCCGTGCAGGCATTGCAGATCGGCATCGCCGATTCGAGGTCGCCCAGGGGGATCGGGATCTTCCGATCGGGGAACAGGCACTCGACGTCATAGACGCGGTCGGAGTCCGCCTCGACATCGATCAGTCGCCGGAACGTACAGCGCTTGATGCGATGCGGCGCCAGGTGGTAGGCGTCGGGCTGTGGTGGGATGACGGGGAGAGGAAGTGCCATCGGGACGTTCGGGTCCTCGCGGATGCGAGCAGAACATGGTCTGATTCGACCTTGGCGCCGGAGCCTAGCACCGGCTTCTCGGCGCCGGCAAGGCGCGAAAGGTACTAGACTCCGCGCCGTCCGAGTCCACCGAAGCTGGAGGTCGCGTGGCCGAAGACCGATCGCCGCCGCCCAAACCGCGCCCCCGTCGGCGGCGAACGGACATCGATCCGAACGCCCCGAGCCCGCCCGTCACGCACGAGCGGCGTCGGAAGCGGAAGCCGGCCGCTGCCGCTGACCAGTCGGTCGACCCTGCTGTTCTTGCGGCCATGGCCGCGTCCAGCCTCGACGTGCCGGCGGTCCTGACAGAGCCACAGAACCACGACGCCTCGGGGTTCCACGTCCCGGGCATGGTCGCGGCTGCGGCCGTGGCGGCCTCTGCGACCTCGGACGACGACGACGACACGACACCGGGTAGGGCCGACTCGAAGCCGGTCCCCGAAGCCCGCCCGACGTGGCTCGGGATGCTCGACGACCGCTCGCCCGACCCCAACGTGTGCCCCTTCCTGCGTTCGGCGGGTGAGCGCGGACTGGCATCGCCGATCGAGGCGCCCGACCAGGCCAACCGCTGCGCCGCCCTGGCCGAGGCTGTGCCACAGTCGCTGCGCCAGCAGGAACTGGTCTGCCTGACCACCGGTCACGTCAATTGCCCGAGGTACCTGCGCGGCGCCGCCGTGATGACCGAGACCCCGACCGTCACGGTCCGCGAGGGTCGGGCGATGTCGCCGGCCATGCTCGGCTCATTGGTCGTGCTGGTCATCGCGTTGAGTGCGTCGGTCGCCTTCGTCCTGGCTCGGGGTGGAGCGCTCGACATCGACGAACTCGGTCCACGTGCGTCGTCGCCGGCGGTGGGAGTGGCATCGCCATCCGTGTCGCTGGCCCCGGCCGCGTCGCCATCGACCGTGGCCCAGGCCACCCCGCCGCCCACGCCGACGCCGACCGCCAGCGCGATCCCGACTCCGACTCCGACACCCACGCCCGCGCCGACACGGACACCACGTCCGACGCCGTCATCTGACCGGTACCAGCTCCTGCGGGCCTGTTCGGGCGCCTCGAACTGCTGGATGTACACCGTCCGACGAGGGGACAACCTCTTCAGCATCGCTCGCTACTTCGGCGTCTCCCAGAACAGCATCTACGCGCGGAACCCGTGGTTGCGAAGCAGCGGATTGCGCGCCGGACAGGAACTGCGGCTGCCGCCGCCCACGCGCTAGGGCCGCGGAGCCGCGCAGGCCGAGCACGAGCCTGGTCAGCCCCAGGCATCCATCCGGCCGCCGTCCCACAGACCTATTTCTGCATTGACGCGGGCCGAATCACGCCCTACGATGCATCGAAGTGGTCCAAAGTGGTGGGAAGTGGGGAACAGAACGGAACCCAGAGTCGACCCCCAGCCCCGAGGGACCAGACCGAGATAGTCCAAGGAGCCCCCACGGGTGTTCACCGGCGAGTACCGGCACACGGTGGACGACAAGGGACGGATCGCCGTCCCTGCGAAGTTCCGCGTCCAGTTGGGCGCGGGTGCTGTCGTGTCCCGCTGGCTCGATGCCTGCCTGGCGATCCACACGCAGGCGGGCTGGGACGCCCTCGCCACGAAGGTCGCGGCCCTGCCCATCACCGACCAGAACGCGCGCCGCTTCCAGCGGTTGATCTTCGCGGGGGCCGCGGAGGTCGAGCCGGACCGGCAGGGCCGGATCCTGCTGCCGAGTTACCTGCGCGAGCACATCGACCTCGGCAACGACGCCGTCGTCGTCGGCTCGCGCGATCACGCCGAGATCTGGGTCCCGGCCACATGGGCGACGTACGCCCGCGGCCTCGAGGACTCCGACGAGCTGGCCCAGGCCTTCCAGGGCCTTGGGATCTAGCTCCACCACATGCGCTTCCAGGATCCGCTCGGGATCCGATCGACGAGGAGTGGAGGACAGATGGAGGTAGGGCACATCCCGGTGCTGGCAGAGGAGGTCATGTCGATGCTCGCGCCTGCCCCGGGAAACCTCCAGATCGACGCCACCCTCGGCGGCGGTGGGCACACCGAGCGGATCCTGGAGGCGACCGACCCTGATGGCCGCCTCCTCGGCCTAGATGCCGATGGGGCGGCCATCGCCAGAGTGGACGGTCGCCTCCGCCCCCGATTCGGGGATCGACTGGTGCTGCGCCAGGCGAACTTCCGCGACCTCGCGACCGTCGCCCGCGACGCCGGGTTCGAGCAGGTCGACGGCGCGCTCTTCGACCTCGGCCTGTCGAGCTACCAGCTGGCCGACACCGAGCGCGGCTTCGGGTTCCGCGCGGGTGGCCCGCTCGACATGCGTTTCGATACGAGTCGAGGGGTACCGGCCTCGGAGCTGCTCGCGACGCTCGACGTCGATGAGCTCACCGCGCTGTTCCGGCGCTACGGCGAGGAACCGAAGGCACGTCGCATCGCGCGAGCCATCGTGGACGCGCGCGGCTCGGAGCCGGTCGCGACCGCCGAGGAGCTTGCCACGCTGGTCGAGGGCGTAGCTCCGCCGAATCCGCGTCAGCCGCGTCGAACCCATCCCGCGACGCGCGTGTTCCAGGCACTTCGGATCGCGGTCAACGAGGAGCTTGACGCGCTGCAGGAAGGGCTCGCCGCGGCGGTCGATCTGTTGCGCCCGGGCGGCCGGTTGGTCGTCCTCAGCTACCACTCGCTCGAGGACCGCATCGTCAAGCGCTTCATCGCCGCCGAGCGGCGGGGCTGCGTCTGTCCGCCCGAGCTGCCGGTCTGCGTCTGCGGCCGGAACCCTCGCCTTCGACTCCTGACCCGCCCGTCGGTGACGCCGACGCGGGCCGAGGTCGAGGCCAATCCACGCGCCCGCAGCGCTCGCCTGCGGGCCGCCGAACGACTCGCCGCCTGAGCGCGGCATCCCCGCACGGAAGGAGGAGCCCCCATGAGCAAGGGACACCACGCCAGGCGGCGCAAGTCCTACGGCCGTCGTCAGCATGAGGTCCGTGAGCGGCACGATCGCTCGCAGCACGCAGAGGCGTCCGCGATCGACCGCGACGAGTGGGGTTCGGGGGCACCGTCTGACCCGTTGGCCTTCCTCGATCCGCGCACGCCGCGCTTCCGCTTCGCGATCGGCGACTGATCGATGGCCGTCTATCAGGGAGCCCGCTCTCGCACGATCACGCTGCCGGGTCGGCCCCGGCTTCTTGAAACGCCCTTCCCGGCGCTGCCGAGGCGCCGCGCTCGAGCCGCGGTCCGCGCCAACCGCACGGTCACGGCGCGACCCGGCCTGTTCCTCGGGCTGATCGTGGTCGCGTTCATGCTGGCGTTCTTCTCGCTCGCCCAGCAGGTCCGGGTGTCCGCCACGAGCTACGACATCGGTCGGTTGCAGGTCGAGCGAGAGCGGCTGGACGCGCGGCTCCAGGAGATCACCTCGGACGTGAGTCGTCTCGGGCGCGAGCCGGCCGTCCGCAAGCTCGCTCTCGACGGTGGCCTCGGCGAACTCGGCGAGGCCGTGATGCTTCCGGCGCGCTGATCGCCTGAGCTGACGAGCGATGCTGGGTCGCACCGATTCCCGCCGCCGCCTGCTGGTCCTGCTGACGATCTTCGCCATCGGATCGCTCGCGCTGTTCGCGCGGACGGCCTACTGGCAGGTCCTCAAGGGGGACTTCCTGATGGCGCGCGCCGCCGCCCAGACCACGGTCCGGATCGAAGTCGCGGGCCGGCGCGGGGATATCTACGACCGGACGGGCACGGTCCTGCTGGCCACCACGATCGATCGGGATCGACTGGTCGCCGCAGCCGACCAGCTGGCACGTGACCCGGCGGCCCGCACCATGACCGCGAACGAGCTCATCCGGATCCTGAAGCTCGAAGAGGCCGAGGCTGCGACCCTGCGCGAGAAGCTCGCCTCGGAACGGCCGTACATCGTCATCGCCCGCGGCATCGAGCCGTC
Source organism: uncultured Chloroflexia bacterium (assembly GCA_963831715.1). Lineage (GTDB taxonomy): Bacteria > Chloroflexota > Limnocylindria > Limnocylindrales > CSP1-4 > SPCO01. Next base: position 361,677 of record CAWHRB010000003.1, read on the forward strand.
CGTCGCCGAGCGGCTTCGCCAGGCCCTGCACGACGAGCGGATCGTGCACGTCGCGCTCGAGGCCGAACCGGAGCGCGTCTATCCCCAGGTCGGCGGTGGCCCCGAGTCGACGCTCGCCGCGCACCTGCTCGGGTTCGTCAATCGCGAGAATGCCGGCCAGTACGGTGTCGAGCAGGCCTATCAGGAGACGCTGGCCGGCGAACCGCGTTCGATGATCGCCCAGCGCGATGTCAACGGGCGACCGATGCCCGAGACCTCGGTCGTCGAGTCCGCGGGCTCCATCGGGGAAGACGTCCGGCTGACGATCGACGCCAGCCTCCAGCTCGCCCTGGAGCAGGAGCTGCTCGCGGCGTGGATCGCCGACGAGGCCAAGAGCGTCTCGGCGGTCGTGCTCGACCCGTACACCGGCGCGGTGTATGCCGAGGCCACGTACCCGTCGTACGACGCCAACGACTACCGGGCGATCGCCAAGGAGTCGCCGCAACGGTTCGTCGATCCGATCGTGTCCAACGTCTACGAGCCGGGGTCGGTGTTCAAGATGATGACCGCGGTGACCGCCCTCGAGTCGGGCTCGGTCACGCGCACGACCCGGATCAAGGACGTCGGCACGCTGCGCCTCGATGGCGGTGAGTCGAAGATCGACAACGCCGATCACCGGGGCATGGGCTGGATCACCTTCGAGGATGGCATCGCCTATTCGCGGAACGTGGTCGCCGCCAAGGTCGCCCTCGGTCTTGCCGACACGACGGCCGAGTCGGCGTCGATGCTGTACGAGACGTGGCGGACGCTCGGGTTCGGCCAGAAGACCGGCATCGATGTCGCCGGAGAGGCGACGGGCAGCAAGTACGTCCGTGACCCGAGCGCGAAGCCGTGGAGCGAGATCGACCTGGCCAATGGCGCGTTCGGCCAGGGCGTGGCGGTCACGCCGATCCAGCTCGCGACGGCGTTCGCGGCGCTGATCAACGGCGGCAACGCGGTCCAGCCCCACGTCGTGAGCGGCGTCGGAGCACGAGATGTGACGGTGCCGCAGCGTGGCCGCGTGATTCCCAAGAAGATCTCGAAGACCCTGCTCCGGATGATGGATCACGTCGTCCAGGAGGTGGACTTCTACCGCGACCGGACGCTCGTGCCCGGCTATCACGTGGGTGGCAAGACCGGCACCGCCCAGATCTGGGACGCGAAGAAGAAGGCCTGGAAGCACAACCTCTTCAACTACTCATTCGTCGGATACATCAGCCGCGAGGCCGGCACGCCGGACCTCGTGGTCGCGGTCCGCATCGAGGAAGGTCGGCCGCGGCTGCCACGCCTCGGCCACCTGGAGATGCCGGTCATGTCCTTCGAGCTGTTTCGTCGCATCGCGACGAACGCGATCACGACGCCCGACCTGCTGGAGCATCGCATCGTCGCCGAACCCATGCCCGACACGGACCGGTGAGTGGACCCCATGGGACACCGACCGACCCATCGGCATCGCTCTCGGTCGATGACCTCATCCGTCTCACCGGTGGGCGCGCCCTGGCCCGGTCGGACCGGCCGATCCGGGGCGCCGCCGTCGATTCCCGCCTGGTGGTGCCGGGTCAGCTCTTCGTCGCGCTGCCGGGCGAGCGGACCGACGGGCACCTCCACCTGGACGACGCGGTCGAGCGTGGCGCGGCTGCCGTGCTGGTAACCCGCCAGGTCGAGGACCCGTCGCGACTCGGGGACGTATCCGTCATCCGCGTCGCCGATGGCCTGGGCGGCCTCGGCGCGGTCGCCGCCGGCTGGCGCCGGCGGTTCTCGCCGCTCGTCGTCGGGATCACGGGCAGCATCGCCAAGACCTCGACCAAGGAGGCCGTGGCGACCGTTCTTGGAGCAGCTCGTCGGACGCTCAAGACCGAGGGGAACCAGAACAACGAAGTCGGCCTGCCGCTCACGCTGATGCGCCTCGGTCCCGAGCACGAGGTGGCCGTGCTCGAGATGGGGATGTACGTTTCGGGCGAGATCGCCGACCTGGCCGCGATGGCACGGCCGTCGATCGGCGTCGTCACGGCGGTCCAGCCCGTCCACCTCTCGCGGATCGGCACGCTCGATGCGGTCGAGCGGGCCAAGGGCGAACTGCTCGAGGCGCTGCCGGCCGACGGTACGGCCGTCCTCAACGCCGACGATCCCATCGTGACGGCCATGGACCGCCGGTCCGCAGCGCGCGCGCTGCGCTACGGATTCGACGACTCGGCCGACGTGCGGGCGATCGATGTCGCGTCCGGGGGCACGTCCGGCATGCGCTTCCGGCTGCGGACACCGGCGGGCGAGCGGAGGGTCACCATCCCGGCGCTCGGACGCCTGTCGGTCCACAACGCCGCGGCGGGGGCAGCGGTCGGCCTCGCGGCGGGCCTCGACCTCGAGACCATCGTCGACGCCCTCGCGACCGGCTGGAGCGCGCCGCACCGCGTCGAGCTGGTCCGACTGCGCGGCGCGACCGTCATCGACGACAGCTACAACGCATCACCGGGATCGGTCGCGGCCGCGCTCGATCTGCTGGCCGACCTGCCCGGACGCCACGTGGCGGTCCTCGGCGAGATGCTCGAGCTCGGCGACGCCCACGACAGCGGTCACCATGTCGTCGGCGAGGCGGCCGCGGACGTGGCCGAGCTGTTGATCGTTGTCGGGCCAGCAGCCGACGGCATCGCCGCCGGCGCCATGGAGGCGGGGCTCGATCCGGCACGGATCCACGTCGTGCCGGATGCGGAGGCGGCATTGGACGCGCTCCAGCCGCGCCTCCGAACCGGCGACGTGGTCCTGGTCAAGGCATCGCGTGGCATCGGGCTCGACCGGGTGGTCGATGGCCTGCGTCTCCATCTCGGTGAGTCGGCCCCGTGACCGTCGAGCTGATCCAGGGACTGTTGCTGGCGTTCGCGCTGATCGTGATCCTGATGCCGCCCTACATCCGCCTGCTCCAGGCGCTCGGGTTCGGCAAGCGGATCCGGCAGGAGGGACCGGAAAGCCACTTCGTCAAGGAGGGCACACCCACGATGGGCGGGCTGCTCATCGTGGTCGTCGTGCTGGGGATCTTCTTCTTCCTCCGCCAACCCGACGCGGCGACGTTCGCTCCGCTGGCTGCTCTGGCGGGCGTCGGTGCGCTCGGGGCATTCGACGACTACCTCAATGCGAGGACGGGGGAGGGGATCAAGGCCCGCCAGAAGCTGATCTGGCTGACGGTCGTGGCCTTCGTCGCCGGCTGGCAGATCCAGCAGACCTACGCCATCACGGCCATCGCCGTCCCGTTCTACGGACCGGTGAGCATCGAACCGTGGCTGTACGTCGGGTTCGCCGCGTTCGCGATCATCGCCGCCGCGAACGGCGTGAACATCACCGACGGGCTCGACGGGCTGTCCGGTGGGACCGTCGCCATCGCCTTCGTGGCGTACATGCTGATCGCGCTGCTGAACACGCCGGCCCAGCCGAACCTCGCCCTGCTCTGCGCGCTGATCATCGGGGCGCTCCTGGGCTTCCTGTGGTTCAACGTCCACCCAGCGCAGATCTTCATCGGCGACTCCGGGGCGCTGTCGCTCGGTGCGACCCTGGCCGTCACCGCGCTCATCACCGGCCAGGTCCTCGTCCTGCCCCTGATCGGCATCATCTTCGTGCTCGAGACCTCCTCGGTGATCCTGCAGGTCGCCTACTTCCGGTTCACCGGTGGGCGGCGCCTATTCCGGATGAGCCCGATCCACCACCACTTCGAGCTCGGCGGCTGGGACGAGGAGAAGATCACGATCCGGTTCTGGATCGTCGCGATCCTCGCCGCCCTCCTCGGCGTGACACTGTTCCTGGCTACCCAGCCGGGGCAGTTCCTCTGAGCGCCGCCGTGATGACCCGACCGCTGGCGATCGATCCCGACACCCTCTCCATCAAGGTGATCCGGGGCGGGCTGCTCGCCGACGTCCCGGTCACCGTCCTCGGGTTCGCCCGAAGCGGCATCGCCCTCGCCCGCTTCCTCATCGATTCGGGCGCTCGCGTCACGGTCTACGACGGCCGGCCGGCGTCGGATCTGGGAGATTCGATCTCGGCGCTCGACGGTCGGACCGTGCGGCTGGCGCTCGGGCCGGACGTCGATCCGGCATCCACGTGGGCCGACGCGCGTCTCGTGACGACCTCGCCGTCGATCAACCCGGCCTTCCCGACGACCGAGCCCCGACTCCGGGAAGCGCTCGCAACGCTCGTCGCGGCGCGCGCGGCAGGCGACCGATCGATCCCGGCGCTCGTCTCGGAACCCGACCTGTTCCTGCGGCTGTGCAACGCCCCGACCATCGGCGTGACCGGGACCAAGGGCAAGACGACCACCGCGTCGCTCACGGCCGCGATCCTCGCCACGGACTCGCGGCACCCGGTGGTCCTCGGCGGCAACATCGGCGTGCCGATCCTGGACCGACTGGCCGAGCTGACGCCCGACCATCGCGTCGTCTACGAGTTGTCGGAGCTCCAGCTCCCGACCCTGTCGAGGGGCACGACGGTCGCCGCTTACACCAACGTCACCTCGGACCACCTCGACCGGCACGGGTCGCTGGACGCGTACCGGCGGGTCAAACGGATCCTCGCCGAGCGGGTCGACCCTGACGGTGCGCTCGTCCTCAATGCCGAGGACCCGGTTGTCGCCGCCTACGCCACGCTCGGCACGGCCCGTCCGGTCCTGTACCGGCGTAGCGACCCGTCAGCCGCTGGCCTGGGCGTGGTCGATGGCTGGATCGTGTCGGCCGGGGTGGCGCCGCTCGCTGGGGTCCGCGACGCCGCTGTGGTCGATGGCGCCTCGGACGGCCGGATCATGCCGATCGACGAGTTGGGCATCCCGGGCGAACACAACGTGTCGAATGCCCTGGCGGCCGTCGCCGTGGGCCTGCTCTTCGGCGTGCCGGCATCCGCGATCCGCGCGGCCGCCGCCGCGTTCACCGGCGTCGAGCATCGACTCGAGCCGGTCGCGACGGTCGACGGTGTCCGCTTCGTCAACGACTCGCAGGGCACGCAGCCGGACGCGGTGATCGCGGCGCTGCGGTCCTTCTCACAGCCGCTCGTGCTGATCGCCGGGGGCCGCGACAAGGGGGTCGATCTGGCCGAGCTCGGACCGGTCGTGGCCGAACGCGCGACCGCTGTCGTCCTCATCGGCGAGAGCGGCCCCGACCTCGAGCGTCGGTTCCGTGCTGCCGGCCTGGAACGGACCGAACGTGCGTCGACCCTTGACGAGGCCGTCATCCGGGCGGACAGCCTGGCCCGCGAGGCCTTGGGCGACAGCGACCCTGCCGCCGGCATCGCGACCGTGCTGCTCAGCCCGGCCGCGGCCAGCTTCGACATGTTCCCCGACTACGCCGCACGCGGCCGCGCCTTCAAGGACGCCGTCGCCGATCTTGTCGCAGCACGAGCCCGGAGGCGTCCATGAACCTTGCCCCGCCGATCCCGCGGTTCGGACGCCCGACGGCTGACCCGGAGGCCCGTGACCGCAAGCGCGCAGGCGAGACCCGACGCGTCGCCAATCGGACCCCGACGAAGGACCTGACCCAGGCCCTCCAGCGCGAGCGGCACGCGCCGGACTACACGATCCTCGTGGTCGTCGTCGCGCTCGCCGCCATCGGGATCCTGATGGTCTACTCGTCGTCGGCCATGCGCGGCTACCTGTCTGCGGACGCCGACACGTTCCAGACCGTCGGCCCGCAGATCCAGTGGGCGCTGCTGGGCCTGCTTGCGATGGTCGCGATGATGCGGGTCGACTATCGCTACCTGCGGCTGATGTCGATCCCGGGCTATGTCGTTGCGCTCGGCCTGCTGGTGCTCGTCTTCGTCGATGACTTCAACATCGTCGTCGGCGGTTCGGCGCGCTGGCTCAAGCTGGGCCCGCTGCCGGCGATCCACCCGGCTGAGCTGGCCAAGCTCGCGCTCGTCGTCTACCTCGCGCACTGGTTCGCGAAACGCGGCTCGAAGGTCGGTGGGTTCTGGGGCGGCACGATCCCATTCCTCCTCATCGCCGGCCCGGTGATCGCCCTGGTGTTCAAGGAACCCGACCTCGGCACGACGATCGTCATCACGCTCACGGCCTTCACGATGTGGTACGTCGCCGGCGCCAACACGTTCCACCTCGGCTCGATGGTCGGGCTGGCCGCGCTCGGGGCCATCCTTGTCGGGCTGGCGGGGTACCAGATGGACCGGATCCGAGCCTGGCTCGATCCGTGGAAGTACGCCGACACCATCGGCTACCACACCGTCCAGGGGTTGCTCGCGCTCGGCCTCGGCGGGGTGTTCGGATCGGGGCTCGGGGAGAGCCGGATGGCCGGTGGCCTGTTCGTGCCGAACGCGTTCAACGACTTCATCTTCGCGATCATCGGCGAGGAGTTCGGTCTCGTCGGCGCGGGCGTGGTCATCGCGCTGTTCGTGCTGCTGGCCTACGCTGGCATCCGGGTGGCCCTCGGCGCCCCAGATACGTTCGGGGCGCTGCTGGCTGCCGGTATCACGGCCTGGCTGTGCATCCAGGCGTTCATCAACATCGGCGTGGTCGTGACCCTCGTCCCGATCACCGGCATCACGTTGCCGTTCATCAGTGCCGGCGGCTCGTCACTCATCATCAGCTTCGCGGCGATCGGGATCCTCCTCTCGATCTCCCGCGAGACCATCGAGAAGGGGACCTGGAACGACGATGCGACTGCTGATCGCGGCCGGCGGAACGGGCGGGCACATCTACCCGGCTCTGGCCGTCGCTCGCTCGCTCCAAGCGGGGCGCGACGGCGCTGAGCTCACCTGGCTGGGCGGCCATCGCGGGCTCGAGGCGGGCATCGTCCCGGCGGCGGGTATCCCGTTCCGACGGCTGGTCCTGCGCTCGCTCAGATCGGTCGAGCTCGACGCGCACGCGATCCTCGACCCGATCCGGTTGGGCGGATCGGTGCCGCAGGCGGGCGCGATCCTCGCGAGCGAGCGCCCGGCCGCGATCTTCACGACCGGCGGCTACGTCGCGGTCCCGGTGCTGCTGGCGGCGGCCCCGCTCGGCATCCCGGTCGTGCTGTGGGATGGCAACGTCGTGCCGGGTCGCGCGGTGCGCGCCACGGCCAGGCTGGCCGACGTGATCGCGGTGTCGTTCGCGGCGACCTGCCAGGCGCTCGCGACCGCGGCGCCCGGACGCCCGTGCTACCTCACGGGCACGCCGATCCGCGATACCACGACGGTCGACCGTGAGGCGTCGCGCGCCAAGCTGGACATCCCGCGGGGGATGCGGGTGATGCTCATCTTCGGCGGCTCGCAGGCTGTCCGACGGTTAAATGCCGCGGTCGCCGAGGCCCTCCCGCGGCTGGTCGAGCGGGTGGCCGTCATCCATGTCACGGGTGACGATGGGTACGCCGCCGCGCTGGCGGGTCGCGAGGCGCTGCCCGCCGATCGGCGCGAGCGCTATCGGCCGTTCCCGTTCCTGCGCGACGACATGCTCGCCGCGTTGGCCGCGGCGGACCTCGTGGTCGGGCGAGCCGGGTCGTCCACGCTCGCGGAGGTGACGGCCCTGGGCCTGCCGATCGTCGTCGTGCCGTACCCGCATGCGGCCGGGCATCAGACGGCCAACGCTCGCCAGCTCGTCGATGCGGGTGCGGGCCGCCTGGTCGACGATGCCGCGTTCGACGCGGACGCCCTACTCGAGGCCGCCGGCTTGCTCGAGGATCCGACGGCACACCTCGCGATGTCGGCCGCGGCCCGATCGCTCGGCAGGCCCGGCGCCGCCGACGCCGTCGCCGACCTCGTCCTGGCGGCGGCCCGGCGCGAAGCGCTGCCGAACCCCGAGACGATCGAACGCCGTTCGCGGGGCGGGCTCGGGTGACCGCGCTGGCCGCGTTCGACGCCATCGCCGTCGGCACCGAGATCCAGCGACGGGTCGGCGTCAAGACGTCGCGCGACGAACCACTGGCGCGGTTCACCACGATGCGTGTCGGGGGGCCGGCGGACCTCTTCGCGACCGTCCACAACGCGTTCGAGCTGCGGGCGCTGGTGCGCTTCGCCCGATCCCGCGCGCTCCCACATCTGATCCTGGGTCGGGGCAGTGATCTCGTGATCAGCGACCGCGGCATCCGCGGGCTCGTGATCCAGGATCGGGCCGAGGGCTCGCGGTTCGATGGCGAGCGCTACACCGCCGATGCCGGCGTGCCGATGGCCCGGGCCGCCACCGAGACCCAGAAGGCCGGGCTCACGGGCCTGGAGTTCGGACTCGCGATCCCGGGCACGGTCGGCGGCGCGGTATGGGCCAACGCCGGGGCCCACGACGCCGACATCGCGGGTGTCCTGGTCGCTGCCCGGGTGGTCGACGCGCAGGGGAGCGAGGCCATCGTGCCCGCCGAGGAGCTGGGCCTGGCGTACCGCGACAGCCGGTTCAAGCATCCCCCGGTCGATGGTCCACGCGAGCTGATCATCGACGCGACGTTCGCGCTCACGCCGGCCGATCCTGAGGTCATCAAGGCGCGTCTGGACGACATCCGCCGATGGCGGCAGGCACACCAACCGCTGGGGCTGCCGTCCGCCGGGAGCGTCTTCCGCAACCCGTCCGGCAAATCCGCGGGGCGTCTGATCGAGGCCGCCGGGCTGAAGGGCTTCCGCATCGGCGGCGCGGTCGTATCGGAGAAGCACGCCAACTTCATCGTCAACGACCAAAAGGGCACAGCGGCCGACGTGCGGCGGGTCGGTGACCACGTGCGGGCGGTCGTCGCGGAGACGGCCGACGTCGAGCTCACCTACGAGATCGAGTTCGTCGGCGACTGGGAGGGTTGGCCGTGGCCAGCCTGACCGCGTCGGAGCTGCCGCCGATCGTGGTGCTGCTCGGGGGTCCGTCGGCCGAGCACGACGTGTCCGTGGTGTCGGGGACCGCCATCGCGCTGGTGCTCGCCGAGGCCGGGGCGGTCGTCCAGCAGGTCCTCATCGACCTCGACGGCGGGTGGTGGTGGCTGCCTTCCGATCATCGTCGCGAGGACCATCCGGCGTCGGCCTACGACGACCCGCGAGCGCTCGGCGCCGAGGGACCGATCCCCGTCGGCGCCGCCATCGACCGCCTGGCCGCCGAGGACCCAGCACCGGTGGTCGTGATCGGGTTACACGGGCCATTCGGCGAGGACGGCACGATCCAGGCGATGCTCGATGCCGCCGGCCTCGCCTACACGGGCTCCGGCGTGGCCGCCTCGGCGCTGGGCATGGACAAGGCGCTGTTCAAGCGGATGTGCCGTGGTCTGGGCATCCCGGTCGTCGACTGGCGCGAGGTCCGCCTGACGCGCTGGGCGTCCGATCGCTCGGGCGTCCGCCGCGAGATGGCCGCCTTCGCCGCCGGCTCCGCCGACCCCCGCCTGATGGTCAAGCCGGCACGGCTCGGGAGCTCGGTCGGGATGACGCTCGTGCACGACTCCGCGGAGCTCGCGGCGGCGCTCGATCTCGCCTATCGCTACGACACGCTGGCCGTAGTGGAGGCCTACGTGCCCGAGGCCCGCGACCTCGAGATGTCGGTGATCGGCAACGACCACGCGCAGCTGGAGCTGTACGGCCCGGGCGAGGTCATCAGCGGCAACGAGTTCTACGACTACGCCGCGAAGTACACGCCCGGCCTGTCCGAGAGCTCGACCACGGCCGAAGTCACGGACGTGGAGCGCGCCGTGATCCACAAGCTCTCCCGGGACGTGTACCGCGCGATCGGCGCCGAGGGCTTCGCTCGGATCGACTTCCTGATGTCCGGCGAGCGGATCCTCGTGTCGGAGATCAACACGATCCCCGGGTTCACGCCGATCAGCCTCTTCCCGACGATGCCGGCCGAAGGCGGCTACACGTTCACCGACGTGTGCCTCCGCATCATCGAGCTCGCCATCGAGCGCCATGCCCAGCGGCCGGCAACGCGCCTCGGAGCGGCCGACCTGCCGCGATGAGCCTGCGACCGCGCCAGCCGGCCCGCCGTCTCGCCCCCACGAAGCCGACTGCGCGGCGTGCGCTCGGGACGGCCCCGGTCAGGCGGACCCGGCGCATCCGACGCGCATCGGCCGGTCTCACCCCGATCCGTGCCGGCGCCATCCTCGTGCTGCTCGTCGCCGCCTCGGCGATGTACGGGGTGGCCCAGTCGCCGGTCTTCGCGTACGTCAATACGACGGTCGAGGGTGCGGCCTTCACCGACGAGGCGCAGGTCCGCGACATGCTCAAGGACGCCCAAGGGGCGAACCTGTTCAGCCTCGTCACGGGGCCGTACGAGGACCGCATCCGCGAGATCCCGACGGTCCGCTCGGTCGATATCGGCGTGCGCCTGCCGGACACGATCGGGGTGCGTCTGCGCGAGCGGACGCCGATCCTCGTGTGGCGGGTGGGGGCGCGGCGGTACCTGGTCGACGGCGAGGGCCGGCTGTTCGCCCGGTTGCCCGAGGAGCCGCCAGCCGAGACGGCGCGGCTGCCGGTCGTCGAGGATCGCCGTGCCGCTGCGGTCGGGCTGTCGGTCGGTCGCTCGCTCGACCGGGTCGACCTCGACGCCGCGACCCGGCTCGGGTCGCTCGTCCCGGCCGACGCCGGCAGTGCCGCCGAGCGGCTGGCCGTGTTCGTGACCGACGCCAACGGCTTCACGGTGCGGACGCACCCCGGATCATGGGAGGCGGTGTTCGGCTTCTACACGCCGACGCTCCGGACGCCCGAACTGATCCCCGGACAAGTGCGCTTGCTGCGCAGTCTGCTGATCGGCCGGGAGCCCCTCATCGACCGGGTGATCCTGGCGTCGGAGACCGACGGCACCTACATCCCGAAGCCGACGCCGCTGTCCAGCGCGACCCCGGCACCGTGATAGCCTTGCCCAAACCAGACGGAGGAGGACGAGGGACCAGGTGCTGCTTCCCCTGCTCGGGCTCCTCGTGGGCGTCCTGGCGGGTCTCGTCCTCAACATCAACGTCGGCTTCGAACTCAGTCGCTATTCGGCCGTGGCGATCCTTGCCGCGCTCGACTCGGTGCTCGGGGCCGTGCGTGCGGAGCTCGATGGGGTCTACGACAATCGCATCTTCATCAGTGGCTTCCTGGTCAACGCGATCATCGCGGTCCTGCTGACATTCATCGGCGATCGACTCGGGCTGGACCTGTACCTGGTGGCCCTCATCACCTTCGGGCTTCGGATCTTCGACAACGTGGCACTCATCCGCCGGCATTTCCTCTAAGCCGGCGCTAGAGGGAGGCGGACGGACTAGGTGGAACGTGAAGCGGTCCTCGTCGGCATCGACGTCGGCACGAGCAAGGTCTGTGCCCTCATCGGTGAGGTAAGCCGCGACGGCCGACTGACGATCATGGGCCACGGGACCGTCCCCGCCTCGGGCCTCAAGAAGGGCGTCGTCATCAACATCGACCAGACCGTCCACTCGATCGCGGAAGCGGTCGAGAAGGCCGAGCGGCTGTCGGGCTGGAAGATCGACCGGGCCTTCGTCGGCGTCGGTGGGCAGCACGTCGAGAGCCTCAACTCGCCGGGTCAGGTCGCCGTCACGGGCCACCACCGCGAGGTGAGTCGCGAGGACATCAACCGGGCGATCGACGTCGCGCGGGCCGTACCGATCCCGTCGAACCGCGAGGTGCTGCACGTCGAGCGGCGCGGCTTCTCGGTCGACGGCCAGGAGGGCGTCAAGGACCCGATGGGGATGAGCGCGCTGCGACTCGAGGTGGAGACGCACATCGTCACGGGCTCCGCGACCGCGGTGACCAACCTGTCCAAGTGCGTCGCGGCGGCCGGGGTCAAGATCGACGAGCTGGTCGTCAACTCCCTGGCCTCGGCCGAGGCGGTGCTCAACGAGACCGAGAAGGACCTGGGCGTCGCCGTGGCCGACTTCGGGGCGGGAACGATCGACCTCGCACTGTTCGAGGATGGCTCGCCGTTCCACACCCGGGTCCTGCCGATCGGCGGCAACAACGTCACCAACGACATCGCCGCCGTGCTCAAGACGACCCTCCAGACCGCCGAGGACCTGAAGATCAACCAGGGCTCGGCCGATCTGGGCTCGGTGACCGACGACGAGGAGATCAGCGTCAGCGTGCTCGGCGAGGACGCCGGGCGCACGGTCAGCCGGCTCGAGGTCTGCCAGGTCATCGAGGCGCGGATGCGTGAGACGTTCGAGCTGCTGCGCAACGAGATCCGCGCCGCTGGCGTCCGCCAGCTGCCGGCCGGCGTGATCCTGACCGGCGGCTCGGCGCAGCTGTCGGGCATCGCGGAGCTCGGACGGGACGTGCTCGAGATGCCGGTCCGGGTCGCCGCCCCGAGCAATATCGGCGGGCTGGTGGACACGCTGCTGACGCCCGCCTACAGCACGAGCGTCGGGCTGCTCCAGTGGGGCGCGACCACGCTCGTGGACGGCGAGCCGATCCGCTACGAGTCGGCGCCGGCGATGGGCGGCCTGGGCCGCATCCGCGACGCGCTCCGGAGCATCTTCCCGTAGAGACGCGTCTGCTCACGGTCCGCACCGGGTCGGCCCGGGGGCTGGCGGACCTGACCGCGGCATGTGCCGCGTTCCTGGCCGACATCGCTGCCGAGGACGGCCTGCTCTCGCTGTTCGTCCCGCACGCCACGGCGGGTGTCGTCGTGGTCGAGGTCGGTGCCGGCTCGGATGACGACCTGCTCGACGCGCTCGACCGTCTGTTGCCTCGGGAGGATCGGCTGTACCGCCATCGGCACGGCTCGCCCGGTCATGGCGCCGACCATGTGCTGCCGCTGCTGGCGGCGCCCTCGTTGACGGTCCCGGTCATCGGCGGCCGCGCCGCGCTCGGGACGTGGCAGTCGATCTGCCTGGTCGATCCGAACGCCGACAACGCCGAACGGACGGTTCGGCTGAGCTTCATCGGGGGGTAGGACGGCGCTGCTGCGACGGGGTGGTGCCGCCTCGCACCGCGGACCGGACCTCTCCGCACGACACCAGGGTCGTCTGATGGTCGCTCCGTCGCCTCGGCGTTATACTCCGCGGACTTACGGACCCGTCCGTCACTCAGGCGCGGGCCCCGTCCCCAGCGCGCGAGACCTGCATACACGATGACACCGCCCAGACCCCGCCGAGGGTCACCGGAGGAGAGCCCGATGCCGTTGCGTTCCGATTCCGAGAACTTCGCGTTGATCCGCGTCATCGGTGTCGGCGGCGGCGGCAGTAACGCCGTCAACCGGATGATCCGGGCCGAGATGATGGGCGTCGAGTTCATCGCCTGCAACACGGACGCCCAGGCCCTGCTCCAGTCGGATGCGCCGCACAAGATCCGCATCGGTGACAAGGTCACCCGAGGACTCGGAGCGGGCGGCGACGCGGCGATGGGCCAGCGCTCGGCCGAGGAGGACTCGGACAAGATCGCGTCGGCCCTGGCTGACTCGGACATGGTGTTCATCACCGCCGGACTCGGCGGTGGGACTGGTTCGGGTGCGGCCCCGATCGTGGCCCAGATCGCCAAGGATTCCGGCGCGCTGACGATCGGGGTGGTCACCAAGCCGTTCGCCTTCGAGGGCAACCGCCGCAAGCTGGTCGCCGAGAAGGCGGCCGAAGAGCTCAAGACGCAGGTCGACGCGCTGATCACCATCCCGAACGACCGGCTCAAGGATGTCGTCCAGAAGAACACGAGCATCCTTGACGCGTTCCGCGTGGTCGACGACGTCCTCCGCCAGGGCGTCCAGGGCATCAGCGACATCATCACGATGCCCGGTCTGATCAACCAGGACTTCGCCGACGTGCGCGCGATCATGAAGGACGCTGGGTCCGCACTCATGGGCATCGGGCGGGCGAGCGGCGAGAACCGCGCCGTCGAGGCCGCCCAGGAGGCCATCGCGAGCCCGCTGCTCGAGCTCGACATCCATGGTGCCCAGGGCATCCTGTGGAACATCACGGGTTCGTCCAACCTGTCGCTGTTCGAGGTCAACGAGGCGGCCGAGGCCATCAAGGAGGCCGCCGACCCAGAGGCCAACATCATCTTCGGGACGAGCTTCAACGAGCGGCTCGGCGAGGAGGTCATGGTCACGGTCATCGCGACCGGCTTCGACGGCGGCAAGCGCCGACCGAGCGTCCATCGCGAGTCGACCGGCGTCATGGAAGGCGCCGCGTCGTCGCGCGTGGCCCATGAGCGCGACTTCCTCCAGGAGCTCGAGCGCCAGCGGGAGCAGGGGACCGACGGCGCCTTCAGCCCGTCGCGCGACGAGGAGGCGGCGGCAGTGGTGAGCACGCCGCGCGTCGAGCGCACCGCCGGCGATGCGGCTGCGGCACGGCGCGCCCCGGCGTACGACGCGGACGACCTCGAGATCCCGAGCTTCCTGCGCCGCAAGTGACCCGCGCCGGCGCACGGCCGGCGACCCATCGATGACCGACCGACCGTCCGAGGTCGACGCGCTGCGTGAGGCGAACGCGGCGGTCCTCGCCCGCATCGCGGCGGCGTGTGCGCGTTCCGGACGCGATGCTGCCGCCGTGACCCTGGTCGCCGTCTCCAAGACCGTCGAGGCCGCGCGTCTGCGATCGGCGGTCGAGGCGGGTATCACGACGCTCGGCGAGAACCGAGTCCAGGAAGGTGAGGCGAAGATCGGCGAGGTGCCGGGTGCCGCGTGGCACCTGGTCGGCCCGCTCCAGTCGAACAAGGCGCGCCGCGCGCTCGAGACGTTCGACGTCATCCAGACGGTCGACTCGGTCGAGCTGGCCGAGCGACTCGACCGGCTCGCCCGCGAGGCGCGTGGCGCCAGCCCCGCGGATCCCTACCCCGTCCTACTCCAGGTCAATGTCGACGACGATCCGTCCAAGGCGGGCCTCGCCCCTGATGCCCTGCCAGCCGTGATCGACACGGTCGCGGGGCTCGGCGCCCTCGAGGTGCGCGGTCTCATGACGATCGGGCGACTGGTCGCCGACGCCGAGGCCGCCCGCCCGACCTTCGCGACGTTGCGCGGTCTGTCGGAGCGCCTGCGGACCGGCGCTGGCCCGCTCGGCCCCGAGCTCTCGATGGGCATGACCGACGACTACGAGGTGGCCGTCGAGGAGGGCGCCACGATCGTGCGCGTCGGTCGGGCGATCTTCGGGGAGCGGCCGCACCAGCACGAGCCGGGCGAGCCCGAGCATCATCACCCAGCGTAGGGCTCGGCCGAGGGGGCTGGTAGACTCCGCGACGTGCCTGGGGCATTCCTGACCAACTTCTTCCAGTTCCTGCTGATGGCGCTGTGGGCACTGGTCTTCGGACGGATGATCATGTCCTGGATCGACCCGACCGGTCGCAGACAGATCTCGAGCTTCCTCTTCAAGACGACCGAACCCATCCTTGCCCCCGTCCGCCGCTTGCTGCCGCAGTCCGGGATGATCGACTGGTCGGGCTTCATCGTCCTGATCGTCCTCGGTTTCCTGTGGCGCGCCTTCTGAGGTCTTGAGCCCGAGCGACGTCCGTTTCGCCGTCCGTCTCACGCCGAGAGCTGCGCTCGACCGCATCGACGGCGTCGTTGACGGGATCCTCCGCGCGCGGGTCGGTGCGCCGGCCGTCGAGGGTCAGGCGAACAATGTCCTGGTGCGGCTGATCGCCGACGAGCTCGGGGTCGGACGGAGCTCGGTCCGGATCGTCGCGGGTGCATCGAGCCGGCAGAAGCTGGTCGTCGTCGACGGCGCCGATGCCGATACGATCGTTGCCCGATGGCCGGGCCTGCGCGTATGATTCCCCTTCTGGGGCGATTGGCTCAGTGGTTAGAGCACGCGGTTCACATCCGCGGGGTCACTGGTTCGAATCCAGTATCGCCCACCACCTAGACGCCACCTGACACAGGGCCTTCGGGCCCTGTCGTCGTTTCCGGTGAGGCGTCGATCGGGTCCGACGCGGCATGCTGTCGCCGCGCCAGGAGCACGAACGGGATGGCGAACGCGGAGATCACGCCCGACACGACGTACGCCGGTCCATAGCCGTAGACATCGGACACGCGCCCGAGTGCTGGCTGCGCGACCGCGCCGCCGATCGAGCCCATGAACGAATCGAAGGACAGCACCGTCGCCCGCTGCTCGGATGGGATGATCCCGTTGATGAAGGCCTGGCGGAGGGGACCCTCGATGGCGAACACGAGCGCCCACACCGCGAGCAGGACCAGCGCCGCCACGAAGCTCGTCGTCCAGCCGATCACGATCAGGATCCCGACGGTCGCCACGGACCCGATCAGGATCGCGTCGGTCCGACGTCGGAACAGGCGACGCGCGTGCGGGACGAGGATCCCGCCGAGGATCTGGGCTCCGGCGAACAACGCCGCGGCCAGCCCAGCGACGCTGTACGCGTTCGGGTCGCCGTAGAGCTGGAGCAGGTACGGCTGGCTGGCGTAGAACGCGAAGAAGCCGACACCGGCCGTGAAGGGGGCCGCGAGCATGAGGGCGCGCACCGGTGGGTTCCGCCAACCGCCCTCGATCGACCCATGGACGACGTTCCGGATCTCAGCGGTCGGGCTGGCCCCGCGACGCGGGCTGAAGCCGACGTCGTGCATGAACAGGTACGCCACGATCAGCGTGACGCCCAGCATCGCGGCGCGCAGGATGTACGGGACGCCCAGGTCGGTCGCCTGGGCGACGACGCCACCGAGCACCGACCCGAACAGCATCGCCGCACCGGCTGCGGTCTGGGCCCGGCCGAACACGGTCTCGAGGTGGCCAGAAAAGCCGGTGGCGGTCAGGGCGTCGACCAGCCATGCCTCCGTCGCGCCCGAGAAGAACGTGAAGCCGAGTCCGAGCAGCGCCGACGCCAGCGCCCAGCCGATGAACGGGGCGTGCAGCTGCCACATGGCGAGGTAGAGGACCGTGGAGAGCAGCAGGGTCGCCGCCCCCAGGAGAAAGGAGAAGCGCCGACCGCGTGTATCCGCCACGACGCCGGTCGGGACTTCGAACAAGACCTGTCCGATCGCGAAGAACGCGTTGGCGGCGAACGCCTCGGTGTTGGACAGGCCGGCATCGAGCAGGAACAGCGTGTTGACGCCCCAGATGAACGACGTCGCGAGCGTCGTCAGGGTCGTCAGGACAAGGTAGGTGCGCTGGATGGTCTGGGCGGTCGGGAGCATGCCTCCGGACTCTATCGCCCGCGACGACTCGGAGGGTCGGTGGGTGGCGTCACGTGGTCGGGAAGTGACGCGTCACACGGTCGATACGGCGACAGCCTCCTCCGCGGTGAAGCCCTCGGTCCTCCCCCGAGGGCTTCTTCGTTCTCTCGCCCGGCGTTTGGACGCCGAGGGCCGCGTTGGCGCCCTGCGCGCCTCGCTCACGCACTTCCAGTGCGCTCGCTCTGGTGCTCGGGCGCCGCCTTGCCCTCGCCGCCCATCCGCCGGGCGAGGGTCTGGCACAGGACGACGTTCGGGACCTCGAGGGCGGCGTTTCGCGCCCTGGCGTGGCTCGCGCCTGCCTAGGAGGCGGGTCAGTTGGCTCGAGCTAGGCGGCGCAGGACGGCGGGCAGGATCCCACCGCCGCGGTAGTAGTCGACCTCGATCGGGCCGTCGAACCTGGCGATGGCCTCGAACCGGGCCGTCGACCCGTCATCGCGCTGCGCGACGACCGTCACGGATTGGCGCGGCGAGAGGCCATCCGCCAGGCCGTGGACCGAGTACGTCTCGCGACCCGTGAGACCAAGGGAGGACGGCGTGTCGCCAGGCTTGAACTGGAGGGGCAGCACTCCCATGCCGACCAGGTTGGACCGGTGGATCCGCTCATACGACTCGGCGAGCACGACCTTCACACCGAGCAGCAGCGGGCCCTTCGCCGCCCAGTCGCGCGACGAGCCCGATCCGTACTCGCGACCGGCGATCACCATCAGCGGCACGCCTTCGGCCTGGTACCGCATCGACGCCTCGTAGATGAACATCTCGTCGCCCGACGGGAGGTGGACCGTGTACGGCCCCTCCTTGCCCTCGACCAGGCGGTTCTTCAGGCGGATGTTGCCGAACGTGCCGCGCATCATCACCTCGTGATGACCGCGCCGGGCGCCGTATGAGTTGAACTCGAGCGGTGGCACACCGTGGTCCTGGAGCCACTGGCCCGCCGGCGACCAGGCGGGGATCGAGCCCGCCGGTGAGATGTGGTCGGTCGTGACGGAATCGCCGATGGCGACCAGGACGCGAGCGCCGGTGATGTCTTCGATCGGTCGATCCTCGAACGACATCCCGTCGAAGAAGGGTGGCTTCGCGACGTACGTCGAGGCAGGATCCCACGCGTACCGGTCGCCCTCGGGGATCGGCAACGCCCGCCAGCGCTCGTCACCTTCGAAGACCACGGCGTACGTGCGCCGGAAGAGCTCCGGATCGATCGACGAGCCGATGACGCTGCGGATCTCATCCGGCGACGGCCAGATGTCGGCGAGGTAGACCGGGCGGCCATCCTCGCCCGTGCCCAGCGGCTCGGTCGTCAGGTCGACATCGACCCGGCCCGCCAGGGCAAACGCCACGACCAAGGGCGGCGACGCCAGATAGCTCGCGCGAGCGAGGGGATGGATGCGGCCCTCGAAATTCCGGTTGCCCGACAGGACGGCCGCGACGACGAGATCGTTCGCCTCGACGGCTGCTGCCACCGGCGCATCGAGTGGTCCCGAGTTGCCGATACAGGTCGTGCAGCCATACCCGGCCAGCGCAAAGCCGAGTTGCTCGAGCGGCGCCATCAACCCGGCGGCCTCGAGATAGCCGGTCACCGCCTTGGAGCCCGGAGCGAGCGAGGTCTTGACGGTCGGCGGCACCCGCAGCCCGCGCTCGACGGCGTTCCGCGCGAGCAGACCAGCGCCGATCATCACCGTCGGATTCGAGGTGTTCGTGCACGAGGTGATCGCGGCGATCGCGACGGACCCCGTGCTCAGGTGCACGGTCTCGTCGCCGACCTGGATCTCGACGGCGCGATACGTCCGGCCGTCGTCGACCCGACCCGAGGTGGCGGCCGGCACGGCGGGCGCCGGGGCGGCGGTGGGGTCCGAGGATGCGAAGGCGGGCGCATCGGACGCCGGGAACGACTCCGACGACGCCTCGTGCACTGTGTCGCCCTCGTCGCTCGGCGCGGCCGCCTGCTCGCCTGGTGCCACGAGCCCGTCCGGAAACGTCGAGCGGAAATTCTGGCGCAGCGCCTGGAGCGGGACGCGATCCTGCGGGCGACGCGGTCCCGCCACCGACGGTTCGACGGACGCCAGGTCCAGCGTCAGGATCTCATCGAAGGCCGGCCCGTCACCGGGCTCGCGCCACAGGCCCTGCTCCTTGGCGTAGCGCTCCACGAGGTCGACCCGGTCGGTCGAGCGGCCGGTGAGCCGCAGATAGCCGAGCGTCTCATCGTCGATGGGGAACAGGGTGGCGGTCGCCCCGAACTCGGGACTCATGTTGGAGATCGTCGCCCGGTCGGCCAACGACAGCGTGGCGAGCCCATCGCCGGCGAACTCGACGAACGCGCCGACGACCCCGTGGCCTCGGAGCATCTCGGTGACGACGAGGACCAGGTCGGTCGCGGTCGAGCCGCGCGGCAGTTCCCCGGTCAGGCGGACCCCGACGACGTGCGGCATCGGCTGGTAGAGCGGCTGCCCGAGCAGGACCGCCTCCGCCTCGATGCCGCCGACGCCGTACCCGAGCACGCCGAGCGCATTGATCATCGTGGTGTGCGAGTCGGTGCCGACGAGCGTGTCCGGGAAGGCGACACCGTCGCGATCGTCGACCACCGGTGCCAGGAACTCGAGGTTCACCTGGTGGACGATGCCGGTCCCGGGCGGCACGATCCGCAGGTTGCGGAACGCGGTCTGCGCCCAGCGCAGCAGCTGGTAGCGCTCGCCATTGCGCTCGTACTCGCGCTCGACGTTGAACGCGAACGCATCGCCGGTCCCGAAGCGGTCGACCTGGACCGAATGATCGATGACGAGATCGGCCGGCACGAGCGGGTTCACGCGGGCCGGGTCGCCGCCAAGGTCGGCCATGGCATCGCGCATCGCTGCCAGGTCGACGACCGCCGGGACGCCGGTGAGGTCCTGGAGGATGACCCGCGACGGCATGAACGGGATCTCGGCCTCGGCCGCGATGCCGGGTCGCCATGACGCCAGGGTTTCGACGTCGGACGGATCGACGACGCCGCCGTCGGCGTGACGAACGAGGTTCTCCAGGAGGATCCGCACCGTGACGGGCAGGCGTGACTCGGCCGTCATGTCCTCGACGGCGCGCAGGCGATAGATGTCCGGCAGCCCCGGGCCCAGGGAGGCCCGAGCGCCGAAGGGATCGGCCGATGACAACGTGTGCTACTCCGATCGCTCGCTAGACTCGATGGATGCAAGCGTACTGCGCTCGGGCCGCCGCCCGCGGCAACCGAGGCGGAGTCCGCTCCGTGCCCCCCCGGTGAAGCCCTGGGGGGCGCTCCCCGGTGACGACCCGGAGCGTGACCGAGCCGAGACCGAGGCCGCGATCGCGGCGGCCGGGATCGACCTCGACCCCGTCCCACCCGGGCAGCACCGCCATGCCGATGGCGAGGTCCACGCCGACGGCCACAGCCATCCGCACCACACGTCCGAGCCGGGTGAGACACCCTCGACCGGTATCGTCGGGGCCGGCGCGGTCGGCACAGCGTTGGGACTCGCCTTGAGCCGTGCCGGTTGGCCGATCCACGCTGTGGCGAGTCGGGATCCCGACCGCCGCGCCCGGTTCGCCGGCGCCGTCGAGGGTGCGCGCGCCTTCGCCGAGGCGCAGGCGCTGGTCGAGGAGGTCGAGCTGATCATCCTGGCCGTCCCGGACGACGCCATCGGGACGCTCGCCCGCGAGGTCCGCATGTACAGCGGTCAGGCCATGATCCACACGAGCGGGGCGCTGGGCGCGGACGTCCTCGCTCCGGCCATGGCGGCGGGGACGCAGATCGGTTCGTTCCATCCACTGGTGGCGTTCGCCGACACGGAACGGGCGATCGCCGCACTACGCGGCGCGACCGTCGCGATCGAGGGCGATGACGACCTGGCGGCGCTGCTGTCCGACATGGCCGAGCGCATCGGGGCGCATGCCGTACGACTCGCCCCCGGGACGAAGGCCGCGTATCACGCGGCGGCCGTCCTCGCCGCCGGCGGCTTCGTGGCCCTGCTCGACGCGATCGCCGAACTAGGTGCCGTGGCCGGTCTCGACGAGGCCGGATCTCTCTCGATCTACGCACCGCTCATCGAGGGGACGCTGGGGAATGCCCGCGCCCTGGGTATCGGGGCTGCCCTCACCGGGCCGATGACCCGCGGCGACAGCGGGACGCTCGAGGCGCACCTGGCGGCGCTCGCCGCCCACGCCCCGGGCGTCCTGCCGCTGTATGTGGCCGCGGCGCACCGGGAGATCGATCTCGCCCTCGAGCGGCGCGTGCTCGCACCGGAGACGGCATCCCGCATGCGTGAATCACTCAGGAATGCGCTTGCAAGGCAGGACTGACCTAGTACCATTGCCGTTCATGGGACACAGCATCGCCGCCAAGTACGCGGCGCGACCGACGGCGCGTTTCGTGCGTCCGTCCAGCCGCGCGAGAGAGCGGCGACTCGGTCTCGGAGCGCGCGCATCCTTCTCAGCCGTCGCGGGCGTCCAGACCCAGCTGTTGCGTGGCCCGGATGCCGGCCCGTTCGCGCGTCTGCGCTCGGGCTGGCGCGGTCCGCGACCGATCCGGTCGCACATCCGCGATCGCCGAGTCCGGCCGTTGGTGACGATGCATTGGGCACGTTCCGGGCGCTCCGGAGCGGGCCGGCGTCCCAGCGCCGCCGCGGCGCCGTGGCACGCCTGAGGAAGGCCACCGCCACCTCCGCGGGCGGCATCGTTGTCCGATATCAGTCCGGGCGACCCCAGTTCGTCGTCGGCGGTCGCCGGCGTGAGCGCGACGTCCACACGTGGACCCTGCCCAAGGGCACGCCCGACCTCAACGAGACACTCGAGGAGACGGCGCTCCGCGAGGTGGCCGAGGAGACCGGGCTCACCGTTCGAATCACGCGGCCCATCGATTCGATCGAGTACACCTTCGTCCAGTCCGGGGCCCGGATCAACAAGACCGTGCACTACTTCCTGATGGAACCGACCGGCGGCGATCTCGCGCGCCACGACCATGAGTTCGACGAGGTGCGCTGGATCGATTTCGACGACGCGCGCACCGTGTTGACGTTCGAGACCGAGCGGGCGTTGGTGGGTCAGGCCGCCGAGCTCCTCGGGACGCCCGCTGGGCGGGCTTCGTGACCGACCCGCAGGGGGCAGGTAGCGTCATCCACGAGACACCACTGGCCGACCGTCATGAGGCGCTGGGCGCCCGGATGATCGACTTCGCCGGCTGGCGTATGCCGGTCCAGTACGGCTCGATCCTCGACGAGCATCGATCGGTTCGACAGCGAGCCGGGCTGTTCGACCTCTCGCACATGGGCGAGCTCATCGTCGAAGGGGCGGACGCCGGTGCGGCGCTGGCGCTCGCACTCGTGTCGAACCCGCCCGCCCTCGCCACCGGCCGCGCCCAGTACTCGATGATCTGCGCGCCCGACGGCGGCATCCTGGACGACCTGATCGTCTACCGGCTCGCCGAGGATCGCTTCATGGTGGTCGCCAACGCGGCGAATGCGCAGGTGGTGTCCGATGCGCTGGCGGAACGTCTCGACGGCTCCCGAGCGGTCCTCGACGACCAGTCGCTCGCGACCGGTCTCGTGGCGATCCAGGGACCGCGCTCGGTCGATGCGCTCCGGCCGCTCACCGACGTGGACCTGGCCGCGCTGAAGTACTACGGGATCGCCGATGGCCAAGTGGCCGGCCTACCGGCCCACGTCGCGCGGACCGGGTACACCGGCGAGGACGGCTTCGAGGTATTCGTCGAGACCGCCCGGACCGGCGAGCTGTGGGATGCGTTGCTCGACGCGGTCCGCGGCGTTGACGGCGGACCTGTCGGACTCGGCGCCCGGGACACGCTCCGGCTCGAAGCCGGCATGCCGCTGTACGGCAACGAGCTCGATACGACGACGACGCCGTACGACGCGGGTCTCGGCCGGGTCGTCAAGCTCGACAAGCCCGACGCCTTCGTCGGCCGAGCGGCACTCGAGAAGGTCGCTGCCGAAGGGCCGAAGCGGTCCCTGGTCGGTCTGGTCGTCGAGGGTCGCGGGATCGCTCGCCATGGCTACGCGGTGCATGTCGGTGAGCGCCGGACCGGCGTCGTCACCAGTGGCACCCAGTCGCCGACACTCGGCATGCCGATCGCTTTGGCCTACGTCGCACCCTCGGACGCAGAACCGGGCACCATGGTCGATATCGAGGTCCGCGACGCGCGCGTCCCGGCACGGGTCGTGCCGCTGCCGTTCTACCGGAGGAACACTTGACGTGAGTTCACCGACCGACTTGCGGTACACCCGCGACCACGAGTGGGTCCGGGTCGACGGCGACGAGGCGACCGTCGGGATCACCCAATACGCGGCCGACCAGTTGGGCGACATCGTGTTCGTCGAACTGCCCGACACCGGCCGTGCACTCGAGGAGGCCAAGCCGTTCGGCGTCGTCGAGTCGGTCAAGGCCGTCAGCGACCTGTTCGCGCCATTGACCGGCTCCGTGACGTCGACCAACGAGGCACTGGCGGCCAGCCCGGAGCTCGTCAACAGCGATCCCTATGGGCAGGGCTGGATGATCAAGATCACCGTCCAGGACGCGTCCGAGATCGACGACCTGCTCGACGGTTCCGCCTACGACGACCTCGTCGCGGCGGGCTGATCGGACGATGCCCTACGGCCCACACACACCGGCCGATCGCGAGCGGATGCTCGCGGCGCTCGGCCTCGACAGCGTCGACGACCTTTTCGCCGACATCCCGGTCGACCTTCGCGCAAGCGCGCTCGACCTGCCCCCGCCCGAGCCGGAGCTCGACCTGTCGGCTCGCCTGCGGGAGATGGCCGGGCGGAACCGGACGGACCTGGTGTCCTTCCTGGGGGCCGGCGTGTACCGCCACTGGACGCCGCCGGCCGTCGACCAGCTGCTGCTGCGCGGCGAGTGGTACACGGCCTACACGCCGTATCAACCCGAGGTCAGCCAGGGCACCCTGCAGTCGATCTACGAGTACGAATCGCTGCTCGCCGAGCTCGTCGACATGGACGTCGTGTCGGCCTCGCACTACGACGGCGCGGCCGCGACCGCCGAGGCGGCACTCATGACCTGTCGCGCCACTCGGCGCGACCGGGTCCTCGTCAGCCGCGGCGTACATCCACACTATCGGGCGACGCTGCGCACCTACATGGGCGGCGGTCTCGAGCTCGATGAGATCCCCCTCCTTGCCGACGGTGACGCCGCCGGGACGACCGACCTCGCCGCGCTCGAACGGATGCTCGCCGACGCCGAGCGCCCGGTCGCCGGCGTGATCGCCGCGAACCCCGATTTCCTCGGGCTCCTCGAGCCGATGCCGCGGATCGCCGAGCTCGCCCACGCCGCGGGGGCGCTGTTCGTGGCGGTCATCGAGCCGGTATCGCTCGCGGTCCTGACCCCGCCGGGCGCCTATGGCGCCGACATCGCCGCGGGCGAGGGCCAGCCGCTCGGGATCGCGCCGCAGTACGGCGGGCCGTATCTCGGCATCCTCGCCTCGACCGACACGCTGGTCCGCCAGATCCCGGGTCGCCTCGTCGGCATGACGACCGATCTCGAGGGCAAGCGCGCGTTCGTCATGACGTTGCGCGCGAGAGAGCAGGACATCCGGCGCGACAAGGCGGCAAGCAACATCTGCACCAACCAGGCGCTGCTCGCGCTGGCCGCCTCGATCTATCTGGCAGCGATCGGGCCTCATGGACTGCGCGACGTGGCCGCCAACGGCGCGGCCCGCGCCGCCGAGTTGGCATCCGCGCTCGCCGACATCGGCGTCGAGCGCGTCCACCTCGGCCCGTATCTCAACGAGTTCGCTGTCCGTGTGCCGGACGCGCGGACGGTCCATCGCCGGATGATCGAACGCGGCTTCCTCGCGGGGTTGGTCCTGGCCGACGCCGAGCCGGACGACCTGACGATCGCCGACGCGTTGCTGTTGTGCACGACCGAGCTGACGACGGCCGGTGACATCGTCCGCTTCACGGCGGCGCTGCAGGAGGTCCTGACCGGTCGTCCGCCGATCGGCGTCGAGACCGGTGCCGGCGATACCGCACGGCCCGTCGGAGCGGCCCGATGAGCGTCACGGGCGAGAAGCTCCAGCCGACGCTCTTCGAGCGCAGCCGACCGGGTCGCGGCGGTGGCAAGATCCCGCACCCGCCCAAGGACGCGCTGGACCGACTGCCGGCCGAGACGCGCCGGGCCACACCACCGGCCCTGCCCGAGATGAACGAGCCCGACGTCGTCCGTCACTACGTGAACCTCAGCCAGTTGAACCATGCGGTCGACACCGGCTTCTACCCGCTCGGCTCATGCACGATGAAGTTCAACCCGAAGCTCAACGAATGGGCCGCCCGGCTGCCTGGTTTCGCCGACCTGCATCCGATGGCTCCCGACGAGGTGGCCCAGGGCACGCTCCAGTTGCTGTGGGAGCTCGAAGGCGCGCTGGCCGAGATCTCCGGTATGCGCGCCGTCACCCTGCAGCCGGCGGCCGGCGCCCAGGGTGAGCTCACGGGCATCCTGATGATCCGCGCGTACCACCGTGAGCGCGGCGATACCGACCGGGACGAAGTGCTGGTACCCGACAGCTCGCACGGCACGAACCCGGCGACGGCCTCGATGGCCGGCTTCAAGACCATCACCGTCCCGTCGGCCACCGACGGCGGCGTGGACCTCGAGGCGTTCAAGACCGCCCTTGGGCCGCGGACGGCCGCGGTGATGATCACGAACCCATCGACCCTCGGACTGTTCGAAGCGCGCATCGGCGACCTGCTCGAGGCCGTGCATGCGGCGGGCGCCCTGGCCTACATGGATGGCGCGAATCTCAACGCGATCCTTGGGCGGTTCAAGCCCGGCGAGGCGGGCTTCGACGTGATGCACTTCAACGTCCACAAGACGTTCAGCACGCCGCACGGCGGCGGCGGCCCGGGCGCCGGGCCGGTCGGGGTGGGGGAGCGCCTGGTCCCGTACCTGCCGACACCGCGCGTCCTGCGCCTGGACGACGGCACGTTCCGGCTCGAGCGAGCCGATGAGCGGCCGACCTCGATCGGGCGACTGCGCAGCTTCGTTGGCAACACCGGCGTGCTCGTGCGTGCATATGCCTATATCCGCGCGCATGGCGGATCGGGCCTGCGCGAGGTCAGCGACGACGCGGTGCTCGCCGCCAACTACCTCAAGTCACGGCTCGCAGACACCTTCGATCTCCCGTACGACCGACCGTGCAAGCACGAGTTCGTCGCCTCGGGGGCCAGTCTGAAGGCACGCACCGGGGTCAGGACGCTGGACGTCGCCAAGCGCCTCATCGACTACGGCTTCCACCCGCCGACGATCTACTTCCCGCTGATCGTCGAGGAAGGGATGCTCATCGAGCCGACCGAGACCGAATCGCTGGAAACGCTCGATGCGTTCGCCGATGCGCTGGCCGCGATCGTCGCGGAGGCGGAGAGCGAGCCGGACATGGTCAAGGCGGCGCCGCACACCGCCCCCGTCAAACGGCTCGACGAAGCCACGGCGGCACGTCAGCCGAATCTACGCTGGCGGCCCATGGCCGGTGCGGAGATGCCCTGTCCGGATTGACCCATGACGGGACTTCCGTGCAAGTTGACGGGTCCGACCTTCGTGTGAATGATAGGCGCCATCTTGAGGCCCGCGGCTCGTCATCGTGACCGCGGGTGCCTTCGCGCACGGCGACAGTGATGGGAGGATCGTCTGTCGCCGGTCGGTCAACGCGTCACGGTCGCCGGACAGGATCGAGACGTGCCCGAGCCATCCGGACGCTACGGCAGGAGGCCGTGGCGACGGTCACGTGAAAGGGACCTACATGCAACAGAAACGTCTCCTCGCCCTCGTCGGCGCGGTCGCGATCTTCGCGTCCGCGTGCGGTGGTACGACGGCGAGCCCGGTTCCCGCGAGCGTCGCTCCCGGTGAGTCACCTGCTGAGTCGACCGAGCCGTCCGCCGAACTGGCGGCCGAGCAGATCATCCGATGGCCGCTGGTCCAGGATCCGGCCACGCTTGATCCCACCATGGCTCAGGACTCCCAATCCACGGCTGTCCTGACGTCGGTCCAGCGCGGCCTGGTCTACATCGACAAGGACCTGAACCTTGTGCCGGGCTTGGCCGAGTCATGGGACATCTCGGCGGATGCCAAGACCATCACCTTCCATCTCAAGGACGCCATGTACAGCAACGGCGATCCGATCGTTGCGGATGATCTGGTGTACAGCTGGAAGCGGTTGGTCGATCCACGCACGGCGGCCCCATACGCCTACGTCATGGCCGAGGTCGTTGGTGGCCAAGACCTGCTCGACATGGCCGGCGCGGAGCCGGCCGCGACAGATGAGGCCGTCGATGCCGCGCTCGAAAAGTTCGGCGTCGCAGCGCCGGATGAGAAGACGTTCGTCGTCACGCTCGCCATTCCGGCAACCTATTTCCTGAGCGTCGCCACGATGTGGGTGACGGTCCCGATCCAGGAGAAGTGGATCACCTCTGCAGGTGCCACCGAGACCGGCAACTATGTCGGTTCCGGGCCGTTCACCGTGGAGTCCTGGGACCACAACGCGCAGATCGTACTGAAGCCCAATCCGAATTGGTACGGTGAGCAGCCGACGCTGACCGAGATCCAGATGCCGATCTTCGCCGAGCTCGCCGAGGCACAACGTGCCTACGAGGCCGACGAGGTCGATTCCGTCTACCCGATCCCGGACGAGGACATCGCCCGGATCAGGGACGATCCGACGTTCGCCGACCAGTACTCGGTGATCCCGACGCTCGGGATCGCGCACTACGACTACAACAACGGCGTCGATCCCTCCGGCGAGGGCAAGCTCGCCCGTTGTCCGGACGAAAAGACCTGCCCGACCGTCAACAAGGACTTCCGGATCGCGTTGACCCAGGCGATCGACAAGCAGGCGTTCATCGATGCCACCTTCTCCGGGATCGGCACGGTGGCCAATAGCTTCGTGATGCCGGGCCTGCCTGGCTATGACGAGACCATCGATCCGTATCCCTTCAACCTCGATGAAGCCAAGGCACATATGGACACCGCTCTGGCGGCGATGGGCTACGCCAGTGCCGCGGACATCCCGGCACTGAAGTTCGGCTTCAACACGGGCGCCGGTCACGAGCCGCGCGTCGCATTCCTCGCGGAGGCCTGGAGCCAGGCCTTCGGTCTCAAGACCGACCAGATCGGCAGCGAGTTCAGCGTCTTCCTCACCCAGCGGACCGCCGGCGAGTACGACATCGCCAGGGATGCATGGGGTGCCGACTACCCGCACGCGAACAACCAGCTCAGCGGCAACTTCACCTGCGGTGGAGGAAACAACAACAGCCAATACTGCAACCCAGCCTTTGACGCGCTCCTCCTCGAGGCGGCAAGCGAGGCTGATCCGACGGCACAGGCCGACCTGTACAAGCAGGCGGGGAAGATCCTCGCGGACGATGCGGCAGACCTCCCGCTCCTCTTCAGGGACTTTGCGACGGTCCTCAAGCCGTACGTGGACGGGGAGATCATCACGCCGATCGACCACAACAACCCCGGCGACAAATTCGCCGAGACCATCAAGATCCTGGCGCACTAGTCGTCAACGACGACCAACCGATGGGCCGGTCCTCTGGGCCGGCTCATCGTCCATCGACAGCGCGAACATGAAGGCACGAGAAGACTGCGAGTGAGCCTGTGATCACCTATCTCACCCGGCGGATCCTCTGGATCATCCCGGTCCTGTTCGCAGTCTCGATCATCACCTTCTTCCTGATGCACTCGGTCCCGGGTGGGCCGTGGGACGCCGAGAAACGTCTGCCGGCGGGTGTCCAGGCACGCCTCAACGCCCAATACGGGCTCGACAAGCCCCTCTACGAGCAATATGTCCAGTGGGCGGGCGGATTCGTCACGGGGGACCTCGGACCGTCGTATCGGTCCAGGGACCGCCGGGTCAATGACATCATCGCCGACGGGATCGGCAACACGGTCCAGCTGGGCATCATGGCGTTCACGCTGTCCGTGGTCGTGGGGATCCCGCTCGGCGTCCTCGCCGCCCTCGGCCACAACCGCTGGCCGGATTACCTATCGACCTCGATATCGATCATCGGCATCGCCACGCCGAGCTTCGTCCTGGCGATCCTGCTGATCGTCGTGTTTGCCGTCGAATTGCGGTGGTTCCCAACGGGCGGCTGGAAGGGGCCGCAGTACTGGGTATTACCGACGATCGCCTTGGCCGGCTTCCCGATCGCTGTCATCGCGCGCTATACGCGCGCCTCGATGCTCGAGGTGACGCGCAAGGATTACATCCGGACGGCCCAGAGCAAGGGTCTGGGCAACAGGTCGGTCGTGTCACGTCACATGATCCGCAATGCGCTGATCCCGGTCGTCACGATCATGGGCCCGACCCTGGCATTCCTGGTCACCGGCTCATTCATCATCGAGACCATCTTCAGCGTACCGGGGATCGGTCGTTTCTACGTCTCAGCGATCAGCACGCGCGACTACAGCCTCCTGATGGCGATGACGCTGCTATATGCGTTCGCGGTCGCCTTCCTCAACGTGGTGGTCGACGTCTTGTACGCCTACATCGATCCACGGATCCGGTATAGCTAGGAGCTGACGATGGCAACGCAAACCGTCGTCGAGGGTCGCATCGCTCGACCTCGTGCCGGCGCTGGCCTGTGGAGCGACGCGTGGGGCCGCCTGCGCAAGAACCGGCTCGCCGTCGTCGGTCTGATCCTCGTCCTGTGGTTGCTGTTTGTCGGCATCTTCGGACCGCTCCTCGCGCCCTACCCCTACTCGCAGCAAGATCTGAAAGCGGTCTTCGCGGCAGGTGGCGGCCCGTTGCCGCCGCTGAGTCCCGGGCACATCCTGGGGACGGATCAGCTGGGTCGCGATCTCCTCAGCCGCCTGCTCGACGGCGCGCGGATCAGCGTCACGGTGGCCCTCGTCGTGCAGGTCGTCATCCTCGGGATCGGTGTTCCGATCGGTGCCATCGCCGGTTGGTTCGGCGGTCGCCTCGACAACGTCCTGATGCGGTTCACGGACATCATCTACGCCTTCCCCGACCTGCTGTTCATCATCCTGTTGTCGGTCGCCTTCCGGGAGACGGTCTTCGGGCAGGCGCTCGACGGCCTGTTGCTGGTGTTCGTCGCTATCGGTCTGACATCGTGGGTAACGGTGGCCCGGCTCGTCCGTGGACAGTTGCTCGCGCTCAAGGAAACGGAGTTCGTCGAGGCGGCGAGAGCGATCGGTGTGTCGGATCGCAGGATCGTCACCAAGCACCTGCTGCCGAACGGCATGGGCCCGATCATCGTCGCCGTGACCCTCGGGATCCCGGCCGCGATCCTCGCCGAGGCGACGCTGGCGTACATCGGCATCGGAGTCCAGCCGCCGCGGGCGTCGTGGGGCAGCCTCATCGCCGAGGGCCAGAAGTACATGCGCTCGGAGCCGTTCCTCGTGTTCTTCCCGGCCATCGCCATCGCCCTCGCGCTGATCGGCTTCACCTTCCTGGGTGACGGGCTGCGCGACGCGCTCGATCCGAAGCTGAAGGGAAAGCAGTAGGTGACGACGGTCGACGACACCGCCCTTGACCCCGACGCACCGACCATCATCGAGGTGTCACCGGACGACGCACGCAAGGTCCAGGCACCGCCGGAACCAGCTGCCGCGAAGGACCGCAAGGCCGAGAACCTCCTGACGGTGACCGGGCTGTCCACCCACTTCTTCACGCCCGACGGTGTCGTCCACGCGGTCGACGACGTCAGTTTCGAGCTGGGCTACGGCGAGACCCTCGGGCTCGTCGGCGAGTCGGGCTGTGGCAAGAGCGTCACCGCGCTGTCGATCGCCCGGCTCGTACCCAACCCGCCGGGTCGGATCGTGAGCGGCGAGATCGTGTTCGACGGCATCGACGTCCTCAAGATGGGCGAGGACGAGATGCGCCACCTCCGGGGCAAGGAGATCGGGTTCATCTTCCAGGACCCGCTCACCAGCCTCAATCCGACGCTGACGATCGGCTACCAGATCTCCGAGTCGATCCGCCTGCACATGGGCCTGTCCCAGAAGGCCTCACTCGAGCGCGTTGCGGAGCTCCTCGGGAAGGTGGGCATCCCACGGGCCAAGGACCGGCTGAACGACTATCCGCACCAGTTCTCGGGCGGCATGCGTCAGCGCGTGATGATCGCCATCGCCCTGTCGTGCGACCCGAAACTGATCCTCGCGGACGAGCCGACCACCGCGCTCGACGTCACCATCCAGGCGCAGATCCTCGAGCTCATCCAGCGGCTGTCCGATGAGTTTCACACCGCCGTGCTGATGATCACCCACGACCTCGGCATCGCCGCCGGCATGTGCGATCGCGTCAACGTCATGTATGCCGGTCGGATCGTCGAGACCGGAACGGTCGACGAGCTCTTCGAGAAGCCCCGCATGCCGTATTCGTGGGGCCTGCTCGACTCGCTCCCGCGGCTCGACGACGTCCGAGGTGACCGGCTCCGGACGATCGAGGGGCTGCCGCCATTCCTGGTCAACCCGCCGGATGCGTGCCGGTTCGAGCCGCGCTGCCGCTTCGCGCGCGACATCTGCCGGTCAGATGAGCCAGAGCTGACTCGCCGCGAGGACGCCAACCATCACGCTCGTTGCTGGGCGACGCAGCCTGATGGGTGGATCGCATGACGGTCACATCGCCCGAGGCCGCGAGCGCGCCCGCCGAGCCAGGACCGAACCTCATCGAGGTCGAGGGTCTCAAGGTCCACTTCCCGATCCGGTCGGGCGTCTTCCAGACCGAGGTCGGGACCGTCAAGGCCGTGGACGGCATCAGCTTCGAGGTGCGCAAGGGCGAGACACTCGGGCTGGTCGGTGAGTCCGGCTGCGGCAAGAGCACGACCGGGCGGGCGATGATCCGCCTGCGCGAGCCGACCGAGGGCACGGTCCGCTTCGATGGGATCGACCTCGGCAGCCTGAAGAGTGAACAGTTGCGGCGGATGCGCCGGCGTATGCAGATCATCTTCCAGGACCCGTACGGGTCACTCGACCCGCGGATGACGGTCGGCTCGATCATCAGCGAGCCGATCGACACCCACAACCTGGCCAAGGGCGCGGCGCGCAAGGAGCGGGTGGCGGACCTGCTGCGCATCGTCGGGCTCGACCCGCAGTACATCAGCCGCTATCCGCACGAGTTCAGTGGCGGCCAGCGTCAGCGCATCGGCGTTGCGCGAGCGCTCGCGGTCGAGCCGGAGTTCATCGTCTGTGACGAGCCGATCTCGGCGCTCGACGTCTCGATCCAGGCACAGGTCCTCAACCTGCTCACCGACCTGCGCGCGCAGCTCGGTCTGACATACCTGTTCATCGCCCACGACCTGTCGGTCGTCAAGCACATCAGCGACCGGGTGGCGGTGATGTATCTCGGCAAGATCGTCGAGATCGGCCCGCCCGACATCATGTACGCCGACCCAGGCCATCCGTACACCCGCGCACTCCTGTCGGCCGTGCCGGTGCCGGATCCCGTGCTCGAGCGTAAGCGCAAGCGGGTGATCCTCACCGGCGACGTTCCCAGCCCGGTCAACCCGCCAGAGGGATGTCGGTTCCACACGCGCTGCTGGCTCTACGAACGACTCGGCAAGCCGGAGGCATGCCGGACGATCGACCCGCCGATCAAAGTGCTCCAGGGCGACCACGGGGCGGCGTGCCATTTCGCGGAAGAGGCGCAGGCGTCGGACGTGGGTGTCTCGCATATCGAGATGAGCTCGGTGCGGCGAGGCACGCCGGAGGCGGCATTGGCCACGATCCGGCCGCAGGATGGCGGTGCCCAGTCCGAAGCGCAGACCGTCGACGTGGCGGAAACCGTGATCGGCGGACCGCCGGTCCACGGCACCGACGGAACGGATGGGTCGGACGCAGCGAGACCGCCCGGACCCTCCGCCTAGTCCCAGCCTGGTCGAGCGAGGCGCAGTCGCCGGCCCTCTGGGTCAGCCCGGCGCGATCGCTGCCTCGGTCGGTACAGCGCCCACGCCTCCAGGGGCGCGCGGCCCGCGGAAATGACAGGCAGCGAGGTGATCGCCACCGACGTCGTTGAGGGGTGGATCATCCGTCGCGCAGATAGCCGGGTCCCCGAGCGTCTTGCGCAGCGGGCAGCGCGGGTGGAATCGACAGCCCGACGGGGGATTCACGGGACTCGGGACATCACCCGTCAGGATCACCCGCTGCCGCCGGATCTCCGGATCGGGCACCGGGATGGCCGACATCAGGGCCACCGTATACGGGTGCTCCTGTTGGCGGAACAGCTCGATGCGATCGGCGATCTCGGCGATGCGGCCCAGGTACATGACCGCGACGCGATCGCTGATGTGCTCGACGACGCCCATGTTGTGGGCCACGAACACGTACGTCAGGCCGAGTTCGCGTTGGAGCGACTTGAGCAGATTGAGGACCTGGGCCTGGATCGACACATCGAGCGCCGACACGGGCTCATCGCACACGACCAGGTCGGGCTCCAGCACCAGGGCCCGGGCGATGCCGATGCGCTGACGTTGGCCACCAGAGAACTCGTGCGGGTAACGCCGCGCGTGGTACGACTGTAGCCCGACCATGTCCATCATCTTGGCGACCTTCGCGCGGCGCTCTGCCGCCGTCCCGAGGCCATGGATGCGCAGGCCTTCGCCGATGCTGTCGCCGATGGGCGTCCTGGGGTCGAGGCTGGCGTACGGGTCCTGGAAGATGATCTGCATCCGCCGGCGATACGCCTTGAGCGCCGAACCCTTGAGCGTCGTGATGTCGCGCCCGTCGAACCGGATGCTCCCGGAGGTCGGCTCGATGAGCCGCAGGATCAACCGGCCGACGGTCGTCTTGCCGCAACCTGACTCACCGACGAGGCCCAGCGTCTCGCCGCGTGCCACGTCGAAGCTGACGCCGTCCACGGCCTGCACCAGTCCGAGCGTCCGATGCACCACCCCGCCCCGGATCGGGAAATGCTTGACGAGGTCGCGGACCTCGACGAGCGGTGTGGTCCCGACCGTCGCCGCCCCGGAGGTTGCGGCGTCCGCGCTCATGCGCCGGCTCCGACCGGCGGCACATCCTCGGGCATGCGGTTGCCGGCCGCATCGTGGTAGACCCAGCAGCGCACATCGTGATCAGGGGCGACCGGCAGCAGCTCCGGATGGACCTCGGTGGCCAGCGAGACCTCCTTCTCGATGCGCGTGAAGCAGCGCGGAGCGAAGCGGCAACCCTTCGGCAGGTCGATGAGGTTCGGGACGTTGCCAGGGATAACGGACAACTCGTCCTGCACCTGACCGACGACAGGGATCGAGGCGATAAGGCCGCGAGTGTAAGGGTGCTTGGGCCGCCGGAAGAGCGTGGTGACGTCGGTCTGCTCGACGATCTCCCCGGCGTACATCACGGCCACGCGGTCGCACATCTCGGCGACGACGCCGAGGTCGTGGGTGATGAGGATGATCGCGGTGCCGGTCTCGTCGCGCAGGTTGCGCATCAGGTCGAGGATCTGGGCCTGGATCGTCACGTCGAGGGCGGTCGTCGGCTCGTCGGCGATCAACAGCTCGGGCTCACAGGCAAGCGCCATCGCGATCATCACCCGCTGGGCCATGCCGCCCGACATCTCGTACGGGAACGCCTTCAGGCGTCGGGCGGGATCCGGGATGCCGACCATCCGGAGCAGCTCCTCGGCCCGGTTGCGCGCCGCGCCACTCTTCATGCCGCGGTGGAGCTCGAGCACCTCGGCGATCTGCTTGCCGACGTCCCACACCGGGTTCAGCGACGACTGTGGCTGCTGGAAGATCATGCTGATCCGGTCGCCCCGGATCCGGCGCATGTTCTTGTCGTTGAGCTTGAGCAGATCGAGATCGTCGAAGATGACCTCGCCCGCTTCGATACGGCCCGGATCGGCTACGAGCCGCATGATGGACAGGCTCGTCACGCTCTTGCCGCAGCCCGACTCGCCGACGAGGCCCATGATCTCGCCGCGATCGACGTGGAAGTCGATGCCGTCCACGGCCCGGACGACGCCGTCGCGCGTATAGAAGGACGTGCGCAGAGCCCTTCACCTCGAGGAGCGGTCGCTCGCCACGCTCGTGCCTGGGCCGCCGCCGGGATGCCGGGATGAGCTCCTCGATGACGTTCCCTTTGACCGACGGGTCGAGCAGCGTCTCGCTGGCGACGCTGCCCGTGTCGCTCGTCCCAGGCGCGGGCTCGACCGTCGCCTGCTCGTCGGTCACCGGTTGAGCCTCGGGTCGAGCGCGTCGCGCAGGCCGTCGCCGAGCAGGTTGAACGCGAGCACCGTGATCGTGATGGCCAGGCCAGGCGCCAGGATGATGTGCGGCGCGTTGAACAGCTGGTTGCGCTCCAGCCCGATCATCGAGCCCCACTCTGGGTTCGAGAGGTCGCCGGTGACGCCGATGAACGCGAGCGCCGCGATCCCGAGCACGGCCGCACCGATGTCGAGCGTGCCCTGGACCACCAGTGGCGTCAGTGAGTTCGGCATGATTCGACGGGTCAGGATCCCGAACGAGGACTCGCCCAGCGCCCGAGAGGCCGTCACGAAGTCCTGTTCGCGCGTCGACAGCACGGCCGACCGCGCGATGCGCGCGTAGACCGGGATCGAGACGATCGCGATCGCGATCAACGCGTTGAACAGGCTGCGGCCGACAGCGGTCACGATGGCGATCGCCAGCAGCAGCGACGGGAAGGCGAGGACCACGTCCATCAGCCGCATCAGGCCGTTGTCGGTCCAACTGCCGAAGAACCCGGCGATCGCGCCGATGGCTGTCCCGATGACGATCGCAAAGAATACTGCCGCTACCCCGACCGTCAGTGACGTACGGGCGCCGTACACGACCCGGCTGTAGACGTCCCGGACGTTCCCGTCGGTGCCGAACAGATGCTGTGGCTTGTCGGCCGGGCAGCCGAGCAGGTGGATGCACGGGCCCGCGCGCCGCTCGACACCGGGTTCGATCCCGAGCCACGACTTGTTCGGATCATGCGTGGCGACCACCGGCGCGAAGATGGCCATGAGCACCAGGCCCATGAGCAGCACGAGACCAACGACGGCCGAGCGCTGGCGCAGGATGCCGGCCCCGGTGTCTCGCCAGAGGTTGGCAGGGCGCGTCGGTCGCCCCGTCTCGATGAGGCCCTCGGTCGTCGTCACGCTGGTCATCGGGCCGGTGTCAGTCAATGCTGGCGGACCCGAGGATCGAGGATCCCGTACGACAGGTCGACCAGGAGGTTCACCAGGACGTAGATGATCGCGATCGCGAGGGTAAACCCCTGGATCACGACATAGTCCCGCCCGGTGATGGCCTCATACAGCGTCCGACCCACCCCGGACAGGTTGAAGATGGTCTCGGTCAGGACGGCACCCGACAGGAGCGCCCCGAGCTGCAGGCCGATGATCGTCACGACCGGCAGCAGGGCGTTTCGAGCCCCGTGCCGCAGCACGACCGTCCGTTCCTTGAGGCCCTTGGCCCGGGCGGTCCGCACGTAGTCCTGGCCCAGGACGTCGAGCAGGCTCGAGCGGGTGATCCGGGCGATGATCGCCATCGGGATGGTCGACAGCGCCACGCGCCGGGAGCAAGAGGTGGCGGAAGGCATCCACAGCCGCACCCCACTGGCCGGTGATGAGGGCCGTGGGTATGTAGATGCCGGAAAGAAAGTCGAGCAGGCCGCGTAACGGCCCCGACAGATCGTCGAGCCCCCAGACCTCGACCATCGATTCGACACGCACACCGGTGCTTAGTCGACCCGATGGCGGCAGCGAGAATGGCGTGTCCTTCAGGACGATCGCAAAGAGATAGGCCAGCAACAGGCCGAGGACGAAGACCGGCATCGACACACCGAGGTTGGCGAAGACCATGGTCCCGACGTCCGCGGCAGAGTTGCGTCGGACCGCCGAGAGCATCCCGAGCGGGATGCCGATCACGACGGCGATGAACATGGCGAACAGCGTCAGCTCGACGGTCGTCGGGAGTCGATCGATGAGCAGCTCGCCGACCGGCCGGGAGATCTTGAGTGAACGACCGAGGTCGCCGGTCACGACCTGGCCGACATAGATGCCGAATTGGACCGGGATCGGCTCGTTAAGGCCGTTTCGCTCGGCGAATGCGTTGCAGGTCGCCTCGCTCGCTCGTTCGCCGAGGGCGGCTCGACAGGGGTCGCCCGGGATGAGTCGGGCAAGCGCGAACACGAGGAACAGGATCCCGAACAGGACCGGGATCGTCAGGGCCAGGCGCCGGAGGATGAACCTGGTCATCGATGCTTGAGTGCCTGCACGGGTTAGAGATATCGAACAGGGACGCCGGTGGCGTCCCTGTTCGTTTCGATCCGGGTCGTGGTTGGTGGGTCTACTACGCCGGCGGGTTCAGGAAGCCGTTGAACAGGCCGGGGAAGTACTCGAAGGCGCCGGTGTTACCGACGTGGAGCGGGTGCTGGGTATCCCATTGGACTGCGTACGTCGTCACGACGTCGTTCGCGTCGAACGTGGCTCCGTCGTGGAACGTGACGCCATCGCGCAGGGTGCATGTCCAGGTCAGCAGATCGTCGCTGGCCGAGCAATCGGTGGCCAGCGACGGGATCGGCGCGGTGCCGTTGATCTCGTACGCGTAGAGCGACTCGAAGACCTGCTCGCAAGCGCGCAGCGACTCGCCGTCGGACTCGTCACCGCAGTACAGGCTGAGCGGCTCGGCGCCCTGCATGAACACCATGGTGTCGCGATCGCCGGGCTGCATGGCCGCGAGGATCTCGGTCGTGAGCGGTGACGCCTGGGCACCCGCGACGTCAGCCTTGTAGGCGGCCCCGGTGCCGCCGTGGATGAGCGAATGCCACCGGGACGTTCGCCTTGATGAGGTTGTTGGCCTCCGTGTAAGCGGCCTGACGGTCCGCGTCGGCCGGCGAGGTGGCACCCGTCGTGAGAGCGGCCGCGACGTCGTCGAACGGACCACCGAACTTCGGACCGGATCCGGCGCCGAAGTGGAAGTCGAGGAAGTTCGTGATGTCCGGATAGTCGGCGCCCCAGCCGTACAGGAACAGGCCCTGCAGCTCGCCGGCAGTCACCGCGGCATTGAACGCACCCGACTCTTGGAGGTCGATCGTGGTTTCGATGCCGAGGTTGTCCCGCAGCTGCCCCTGGATCTCGGTCGCGATGACCGGCGGATCCGGCAGATACGGGCGCACGGCGGCGCGGAACGACAGCGGATAGGTCTTCGAGAAGTCGAACCCGGCGTCGGTCAGCATCTGCTTGGCGGCCGCCGCGTCGAACTCCCAGAAGGGCTCACCTTCGCAGCCGAACGGCACGAGCGGCGGGCACGGCGTGAAGTGGGTCGCGACCTCGGAGCCTTCCGGATAGAAGTTGTCGATGATGCGCTGACGGTCGATGCCCATGGCGATCGCCTTGCGGACGTTGACGTCGTCCCACGGCTCGACCGTCCGGTTCATGCCGATGTAGAAGGTGTTCATCGCCGGGCGAGGCAGGAACTGCAGGGTCGAGTCTGCCTGGACCTGGGTGATCTCCTCGCGACCCGGGTTGTCGACGCCGTCGACCGTCCCGGACTTGAGCTCGACGAGACGCTGTGCAGTGCTGTCGCTCCAGCGGAGCTCCGC
The DNA here is from genome assembly GCA_963831715.1 of uncultured Chloroflexia bacterium. GTDB lineage: Bacteria > Chloroflexota > Limnocylindria > Limnocylindrales > CSP1-4 > SPCO01. The sequence goes on from CAWHRB010000003.1 coordinate 400,237, forward strand.
GTTCGGCGCCTTGGCCGCTTCGCCCCAATAGCCGTCGTACGCCTCGAACACGAGGCGGTTGCCGGTATCCCATTCGCCGAGTCGGTACGGACCGGTGCCGTTCGGCTGGGTCAGGTAGGACTTGTCGGAAGCATGCGCCGCGAGGTAGTCGGAGTCCTGGATGCCGAACGTCGCGAACGCCGCCTTCTGGAGGAAGGCCACATCAGGCGCGCACAGCTGGAACTCGACCGTCAGGCGGTCGACAGCAGTGATCTTCTTCATCAGCCCGGTGTACGGCGCAACGCCGCACGGGGCCTCGCCCGACTCGGGATACGTCGTACCGGTGAAGTCGATCGCGGACGCCGAGGCCGACCCAGCGGGTTCGCTTGCCGGCGCACTGGCTGGAGCGCTGGAGGTTGTGGCTGCCACCGCATGCCGCCACGATGATCGCCGCACTGCCGAGCAGGGCCGCTAACCGCGACAGCCTCGATGCACGAGTCATGCGCTGATCTCCTCCTATGGGTCCCGTCGACAGCCCCACAGCCTCCCTGGGCCGATCCATCTGGGACATGGTTCGACGCCGGCGGTCTAACGGGACCGTTCCGGCGACGATGCGCGGGAACCTTAGCACCGGCATACGCGGGTTGCCTAGAGGTTCGTCAGGGCGCTGCGGGTGGGTGGAGGAAGCCGCCGAACCGATCCGCGTACCCCTGGAATGTGCCCTGCCGGCCGTGATGCAACGGATGGGCCGCATCCCAGCGCAGCGCATAGGACAGGACGACGTCGTTGGCGTCGAGGACGGTCCCGTCATGGAACCGGACGCCCTTCCTGAGCGTGCATGTCCAGATGATCAGATCGTCGTCGGGCGTGCACTCCTCGGCGAGGGACGGCGAGAGTGCGGGTTCGGGCTGGTCGTGGCGGTAGAGCGACTCCGAGAGCTGGGCGCAGACGCGCAGTGCGACGTCGTCCGTCTCGTCGGCGCAGAACAGGCTGCCCGGCCGGTCGTGCTGCATGTAGACGAATTGGCTCCGGTCGCCAGGCACGACCGACCCGAAGCGGTCCGTCGCGGTCGCGCTCGCCTGCTTGCCCTCGACATCCGTGCGGAACGCGCCGGCCGACCCGACGTGTGCCAGCGGGATCATCGGGACGTGGCGTCGGAGGAGGTCGTTCACGCCGCGAAAGCCCTTGGCGCGTGCCTCCGGATCGACCACGCGCCCGCGCCCCAGCCAGCCGCGGATGTCGTCGAATCGGTTCCCGAACTGCAGGCTGGCACCCGGTCCGAAGTGGCTGTCGAGGAGGAGGCTCGCGTCCGGATAGCGAGCACGGGCGCCGAGCAGGTAGAACCCGTCCAGCCGACCGGCATCGGCTGCCGCGACCAGCTCGTCGAACGGCATCGGCTTGAGCGTCGTCGTGATGCCGAGCTGCTCCTTCAGCTGGGTCTGGAGCGCCAGGGCCGTGCCGTTCGGGTCGGGCAGATAGTCGCGCGGTTCGTCGGGGAAGCTGATGGTCGAGGCGAAGCCTTCGTCGAAGCCCACCTCGGCCAGCAGGTCGCGCGCCGCCTCGGGATCCAGCTCCGGCCAGCCGGCGCCGCCACAGCCGTAGGGGATCGCGCAGGGCAGGAAGTGGCTGGCGACCTGTGTCCCCGGCGGGAAGCCAGCGCTCACGATGGCCGGGCGATCGATGCCCATGGCGATCGCTCGCCGAACGGTCTCGTTGTCGAATGGGGCGAACCGATTGTCGAAACCGATGTACGCGACGTTCAGGCCTTGGCGGGGCGCGAGCGTCAGGTCCGGGTTGGCGGCGACGGCCTCGATGTCGCCCGGTGCGACCAGATCGATGGCATCGACCGATCCCTCACGCAGCTTCGACAGCCGCTGGCCCGCGTCAGGCTCCGCGACGAAGATGACGGCGCTGCTCCGTGCGCGATCGCCCCAGTAGGCATCGGATCGGGTCAGGGCGATATCGCCGTTGCCGTCCCATCCGTCCAGCCGGTACGGACCCGTGCCGTTCACCTCGGTGAGGATGCGTTGTCGCTCGGCTGTAGGGTCGATCCGCCCCTGCAGCCAGGCGGTGTCGTCGATGGCCAGCGTGGGCGACGCGATCTTGGCCAGGAAGGCCGGGTCGGCGTCGCACAGCTGGAACACGACGGTCTGGGCATCCTTGGCGTGGATGCGCCGCATCGAGCCCTCGTAGGGCGCGTAGGCGGGATCCGCGCTGGCCGGCTCCTCGCACGGGGCAGGGCCGTCGACGGGGTAGGCCATCGGTTTGAACGGGCCGCTGCTCGGCGGAGCGCTGGGAAAGGCCACGCTGCCGCTCGGGTCGGGGAGCCGGGTCGCGTCTGGGCCGGTCGACGGGCTCGGCCCACCACAGCCGACGATCACGAGGATCGCCACCATGCCGGCCGCCACCAGACGCCCGGGCCGTGGTCGTCGTGACATCGGGTCCTAGCCTAGCATCGGCTTCGCGTATGCTCGCCCGCATGGACTCCGTGCGCGTGGCCCTCGCGCAGATCGCGCCGACGCTCGGTCAGCTCGATGTGAACCTCGCACGCCACCACGAGCTGATCGAGGAAGCCCGCTCGAAGGGCGCCGACCTCGTGGTCTTCCCGGAGCTCGGCCTGACCGGCTATCAGCTGCAGGACCTCGCATCGGAGGTCGCGCTGCGGCTCGACGACCCGCGGCTGGCCGATCTTGCCCACGCGACCCGCGACCTGTCGGTCATCGTCTCCTTCGTCGAGGAGTCGGCCGACCACCGCCTGTTCATCGCGGCCGCATTGCTCGAGAACGGCGAGCTGCGCCACGTCCACCGCAAGGTATTCCTGCCGACCTACGGATTGTTCGACGAGCGCCGGTTCTTCGCGCACGGCGACATGCTCCGCGCGGTCCCGTCGAGGCTCGGTCTTGGCGTCGGCATCGCCATCTGCGAGGACTTCTGGCACCTGACCGTGCCCCAGATCCTCGCCCTGGACGGCGCCCAGATCCTCATCAACGTGTCGTCGTCGCCCGGCCGCGACCTGGCGGCGACCAATGAGGTCGGGCTCGGTACCGCGACGTCGTGGCGGACGCTTATGCGGACCTATGCCCAGCTCACGACGTCGTTCGTGATCTTCTGCAATCGCGTCGGCGTCGACGAGTCGATCTCGTTCTGGGGCGGTTCCGAGGTCATCGCCCCGAACGGCGCCGCCCTCCTGTCGGCGCCGCTCTACGACGAGGGCCTGTTCGTCGTCGACATCGCGACCGCGGATATCCGCCGGGAACGCATCGGCCTGCCGCTCCTCCGCGACGAGCGCCCCGAATTCCAGGTCCGCGAGCTGTCGAGGATCGTCGATGAGCGGGCGGGTCTTGCGCGCGACTCCACGAGTGACCCCGACGCCGAGGCGGGTCTGGACGTGGCCGCCGGCGACCGGAGCCCACGGCCGATCGGCTTTCGTAAGAGCGCCGGCGGATGACGGCGCCGCCGGCCTTCGAGCTGCCCACTGAGCTCGCGATCGATACCGACGTCGCGCGGCGGATCATCGGCGAGTTCATCCGGGGCCAGCTCCGGCAGGCGGGTTTCGAGCGAGCGGTGCTCGGCCTGTCCGGCGGGATCGACTCGGCGCTCGTGGCGTATCTCACGGCCGAGGCGATCGGTGCGGAGCGGCTGCTGTGCGTGCTGATGCCGTACCGGACCTCGTCGCCTGCCTCGCAGAAGGATGCCGAGGAAGTCGTCCGGCGGCTGGGTTGTGCGTCCGAGCTGGTCGAGATCACGCCGATGGTCGACGGCTACTTCGGACCGGACCCCGACGCGTCGTCGCTGCGGCGCGGCAACTTCATGGCCCGCACGCGCATGGCCGTGCTGTACGACCGGTCGGTCACCTGGGGCGGGCTGGTCGTCGGGACCGGCAACAAGACCGAGTCGCTCATCGGCTATACGACGCTCTTCGGCGACAACGCGTGTGCCTTCAACCCGATCGGCGACCTGTACAAGAGCCAGGTCCGCCAGCTCGCCGCGGCCATCGGCGTGCCCGACGAGATCCTTCGCAAGGCGCCGTCGGCCGACTTGTGGCCGGGCCAGACCGACGAGGCCGAGGCCGGCTTCGACTACCCGACCCTGGACCGGCTGTTGTTCTGGCGGATCGACAAGCGCCGCTCGATCGACGAGGTCGTCGCGCTCGGGTTTCCGCACGAGATGGTCGAGCGGGTCGACCGGATGGTGGCCGGTGCCGAGTTCAAGCGGCAGGTCCCGCCGATCGCCAAGCTCGGACCGCGGACCGCGGGCGTCGACTACCTGTACCCACGCCGGCGGCCGGGTTCGGCGCGCGAGTGACCGCGGGCCCCCGCGGCACGCTGTTCGTCGTCGCCACGCCCATCGGCAACCTGTCCGACATCACGCTGCGGGCGATCGAGGTGCTCGGCGCCGTCCCACTGATCGCGGCCGAGGACACGCGGCTGTCGCGGCGGTTGCTCCGGCGGCACGCGATCGACACCCGGCTCACCAGCTACCACGCCCGAAGCCCCGCCAGTCGTCTCGAAATACTCATGGCGCACCTGCGCGAGGGCAACGACCTGGCGCTCATCACCGATGCCGGTACGCCGGCCGTGAGCGACCCGGGCGCCGACCTGGTCGCGGCGTGGGCCGGCGATGGCGGCAGCGTCGTGCCCATCCCGGGTGCGTCGGCCGTGCTTGCCGCGGTCAGCGCATCGGGTGTGGCAGGACCACGCTGGGCGTTCGAGGGGTTCCTGCCACGGAGCGGGCGGGAGCGGCGAGAGCGGCTGGCGGCGATCGCGGGCGATCCGCGCGGGACCGTGCTGTTCGAGGCTCCGGGGCGGGCGGCCGCGACCCTGCGCGACCTCGCGACGGTGTGCGGCGCCGAGCGACGGGGTGCCGTCGCGCGCGAGCTCACCAAGCTCCACGAGCAGATCCTGCGGGGCTCGCTGGGCGACCTGGCGACCGCGGCGGCCGACGGCAGCATCCCGGCCCGGGGCGAGTTCGTGCTGGTCGTCGGAATGGGCGACGCAGGGGGCGCAGCCACCCGGTCGGCCGACGCCGACGCGGCGCTCGACAGGGCCCGCGCAGACGTCGAACGGCTCGTCTCGGAGGGGGTCGCCCGAGGCGACGCGGCCCGCCGGGTGGCAGCGCGGACGGGCCTTCCCCGACGACGTCTATATGGCCTGACGGACGTGTAAGGTTGACCCGATGACAGCGGCCACCATGCCCCGGTCGACCTCATCGCGGATCCCCCTGTCATATGTCGTCGCGCTGGTTCCGGTCGGCGCTGCGCTGAACGTCGTCGGGGGCACGATCAACACCGCGCTCGGGCTGCCGACGTTCCTCGACATGATCGGCACGGCGGTCGTGGCGATCCTCCTCGGACCGTGGTGGGGCGCGCTAGTCGCCGTGATGGGCAACGTGGGCGGAGCGTTCTTCACGGGACCCATCGGGATCCCCTTTGCGTTGGTCAACGTCGCCGGGGCGCTGATCTGGGGCTACGGCGTGCGCTCGTTCGGCATGGGGGCGACCGCGACACGGTTCTTCCTGCTCAATGTCATGGTTGCCCTGGTCACGTCCGCCATCGCGGCACCTATCGTGGTGGTCCTGTTCGGTGGCGCGACCGGCCACTCATCGGATGCATTGACGGCGGCGTTCGTGCAGGCGGGTCGCAACGTGCTCGCCGCGGCGTTCGCCTCGAGCATCATCGTGTCGCTGGCCGACAAGATCATCAGCGGGTTCCTGGCCCTCGCGATCATCGATGCCCTGCCGGCCGAGATGAGTCGCGGGCTGCGCTTGCCAGGACCGACGGCCACCGGTCGCCTGGCCGTGGCGATCGGCGGCGTCGTCATCGGTGCCACGATGGTCGCGGTGTACCTGTTCCTCACGCCCCCCGCGGCCCCATCCTGATGGATCGGACGGTCGGACCGCGTGATGGCCTCGGTGCAGGGATCATCGCGCTCGGGATCCTCGCGATCGCGATGCCGTTCGCCGTCGACGGCCTGGTCGACACACCCGACCAGACTGCGCTCGTCCTTGCCGGGATGAGCGTCCTGCTCGGCATCTTCGTCGTTCTCGCGGGTCTCCTGTCGTTCCGCATCCGGGATTGACCGCGCCCGATCCGACGGACCCCGTGGCCGACGCCCCGATCGTCTCGATCACCGACCTGAGCGTCACCTACGCCGGCGCCGAGAGGCCCGCGCTCCACGGCGTCGACCTGCGCATCCGGACTGGGGAGGCGGTCGGCATCGTCGGCCTGAACGAGGCCGGCAAGACGACCCTGGCCCTGACCCTCAACGGGGTGGTTCCGCAACTGCTCCCGGCCGAGATCCAGGGTCGCGTCGTCGTGGCGGGCAAGGATGCGACGGTGACACCGGTCCGGGAGATGGCGCGGACGGTCGGGATCGTGTTCGACGACGCGGAGTTCCAGCTCAGCCAGGCGACGGTCGCAGACGAGATCGCCCTCGGTCTCGAGAGCCTGGCCATGCCCTCCGACGAGATGCCGGGTCGCATCGATCGCGCGCTGACCGCGGTCGGACTCGTCGGGTTCGAGGAGCGATCGCCGCTGGCCTTGTCGGGTGGGCAGCAACAACGCGTCGCCATCGCGGCCGTGCTCGCGATGGAGCCGAGGGTGCTGGTCATGGACGAGCCGACGTCGAACCTGGATCCCGCCGGGACGGCGGATGTCTTCGCCATCGCCCGCCGGCTCAACCGGGAGGCCGGCATCACGGTCGTCGTCGCCGAGCATGACATCGAGGCGCTCGCCGGCTTCGCCGATCGCATCGTGGTGCTCGACGCCGGTCGGGTCGTGCTGGAGGGAACACCGGCCGAGGTGTTCGGCGCGATCGACCTGGTCACGGCGCTCGGCCTGCGATCGCCGCAGGTCACCGAGTTCGCCCATGCGATCGACCCGGCCGCAGACCAGCTACCCGTGACGGTGGCGGAGACGGTCGCGTGGCTGGAGTCCGGGCGATGACCGTGCCGGCGCCGATCGTCGCGATCGACAACCTCCGCTTCGCGTATCCCGACGCTACCGTCGCGCTCGAGTCGGTGTCACTCGCGATCGACCCAGGATCGGTCGTGGCCGTCGTCGGGCAGAACGGGTCGGGCAAGACGACGCTCGCCAAGCACCTCAACGGTCTGCTGCGACCGACATCTGGACGGGTCGTGGTCGACGGCCTGGACACGGCCGCCTACCCTGTGCGGGCCATGGCCGGCCACGTGGGCTACGTGTTCCAGAACCCCACCCACCAGCTCTTCGCGCGGACGGTCGCCGCGGAGCTGGCCTTCGGGCCGCGCAACCTGGGCGTGGCACCCGACAAGGTCGAGGCGCGCATCGCCGCCGTCGCCGCGTCCCTCGGCCTGGAGACCCACCTGGCCGCGCAGCCGCATCGGCTGCCGTTGGCGGTCCGGAAGCTCGTCAGCATCGGCTCCGTCCTGACCATGCGGACGCCGGTCCTCGTCCTCGATGAGCCGACGACCGGTCAGGACCACCGGACGGCGGATCGCATCGCCGGCGTGATCCTGGAGGTGCGTGCCGCTGGCACGACCGTCATCGTCGTCTCGCACGACATGGCCCTGATCGCCGACATCGCGGATCGGATCGTCGTCCTCGATGCGGGTCGCGTCGTGGCGGATGGGCTGCCGCGGGCCGTGTTGTCCGATCCGGCCCTCGCGGCATCGACGCGTCTGACGCCGCCGCAGATCACCCAGCTGGCGATGGCGATGCCGGGACGAGCGGGGCGGGAGGCCGTGCTCACCGTCGGGGAGCTGGTGGCCGAGGTCAGCGGAGCCCGATGACGAGTGGCATGGGGCCGGTCTTCGCGGCCGAGCGCGGGTCGTCATGGCTCCATCGGCTCGACCCACTGGTCAAGTTGACATGGCTGCTGGCCGTCATCGTCGTGGCGTTCGCGACGTTCGCGCCCGTTCCGCTGTACACGATCGCCCTGGTGGGGCTGCTCGCCGCGGTGAGCGCCGGTGTCGGGGGGCAAGCGGCCCGGATCCTGGCCATCTTCCTGCCCGTGACCTCGTCGATCCTCGTGATCCAGACGCTCGCGCCGGCGGCCTGCGCTGGCAGCTGCACCCCGACCGCTCAGCTCGGTCCGCTGACGCTGTATGGGGAGGGGACGATCCGCGGGCTGTCGCTCGTCGGCCGACTGGTCGCGGTCGAGGCCGTTGCCCTGGCCGTCATCTTGACCACCCATCCGAGCGACCTGTTCGGGGCCCTCGCCCGGATGCGCGTGCCGTACGTCGCCAACCTGATGCTGTCGATGACCCTCCAGCTCGTCCCCATCCTCCAGCGCGAGTTCGCCATCGTGCTGTCGGCCCAGCGAGCGCGCGGCATGCGCGGGTCCGGTTTCTCCGCACTGCTGCCGTCGTTCGTGCCGGTCTTCGCCGGTGCGTTCCAGCGGGTCCAACAGCTCACGATCAGCCTCGAATCGCGGGCATTCGGGTCGGGCCAGGGGCGAACCTCCTACCGGCGCATCCGGTCGGGTCGCCGCGAGAAGGTCGCGGCGCTGCTCGGCGTCGCGGCAGGCATCGTCGGCGCGATCGCGGGCCTGACCATCTGGAGCGCGGATCGGCTGGCCGAGGTGGTCGTCCCCGCGCCGCTGGTCGTCGGCGTGTTCGTGCTGGCCGCTACGCTGTTCGCCGGCGTGATCCTGCTCGGGATCCGGTCGATCGTTCGGGCGTAGGAGGTGGCGATGACGTCGGTCGAGGCGATGCCCACCGCACCGCGGATCGTCGTCGTGGGCAGCACGATGATCGACCTCGTCGCGTATGCCGACCGCCTGCCAGGCGACGGCGAGACCGTCGTCGGGACGAGCTACGAGACGGGCTTCGGCGGGAAGGGTGCGAACCAGGCCGTCATGGCCGCCCGATTCGGGGCCGAGGTCGCGATGGTCAACACCGTCGGAGAGGACGGCCACGGGACGGCCTACCTCGAGCATTTCGCCGCCGAGGGCGTCGATACGACCTTCATGCGGCGCGTCCCCGGGTCGTCGGGTGTGGCGCCGATCTGGGTCGACGCCGACGGCACCAACCGGATCATCATCGTTCCGGGCGCGAATCGTGCGGTGCTGCCCGACGTCGCGGCTGAGGCGGTCGACGCGTTCGTGCCCGACGTCGTCATCGGTCAGTTCGAGATCCCGCAGGGGACGACGGCGGCGGGGTTCGCCGCAGCTCGCCGGATCGGTGCCACGACCGTGCTGAACCCGGCGCCCGCGGCGTCCGTGGAGTCGCAGTCTGCTCGACGTGACCGACTGGCTCGTTCCGAACGGGCCCGAGTTCGGGCTGATCGCCGGTCAGCCGCTCGATGGGTCGCCCGACGAGGAGGTCGCACAGGTCCGTGCACTCGGTGAACGCCTCGGGGTCTCGATGGTCGTGACGTTGGGCGAGCGAGGAGCGCTCGTCTTGCCACGCGACGGTGAGGCGTCGCTGGTCGAGGCCCGCCAGGTCCGAGCGGTCGACACGACCGGGGCCGGCGACGCGTTCCTCGGCGCCTTCGCGGTCGGCCTGGCGATGGGCCGCTCGCCGGTCGCCGCGGTCCGGCTCGGGTGCGCCGCGGCCGCCGACAGTGTGACCCGGAAGGGGACCCAGGCGTCCTACGCCGACCGGGCCTCGGCCGCCGCGATCCTGGCCGATACGCCCGCGTAGGATGCCGACATGACGGCCGCCGTCCCGCCCGCGCCAGCCCCGTCGCGCGGCGGACTGCCGGTCCTCGGGCAGCTCTCGTCCGATCGCCCGGATCGCGCTCGTCGCCACGCTCCTCGCCAGCCTGGTCGCGATCGTCCTGGACTTCGGGGTGCACGCCGACAAGAACCTCATCTTCATCGTGTCGGCAGTGGCGATCCTCGGTCTCGCCTGGGTGGTCGGTCTGTCGACCGAGCGACTCGGCTCGCTCACCGGACCGCGCGTCGGCGGGATCCTCAACGCGACGTTCGGCAACATCGCCGAGCTGATCATCGCGTTCTTCGCGCTGCAGGCCGGTCTGATCGAGGTGGTGAAGGCCTCGCTGACCGGGTCGATCATCGGCAACCTCCTGCTCGTGCTCGGGGCCAGCCTCCTTGTCGGCGGGTTGCGGCACGGGACGCAGACCTTCAGCCAGCGGATCGCGTCGTCCAACGCAGCGCTGCTCGTCCTGGCGGTCATCGGGTTGTTCGTTCCGGCCGTGTTCGCCTTCACGACCAGCGATCCGGAGCAGGGCACGCTGACCGAGGAGTCGGTGTTGGTAGCGCTCGCGCTGATGGCCGGCTACGTCCTGTCGCTGGTCTACCAGTTCACGAACCCGGACGAGACCCTCGGTGGTCACGGTGAGACCGGCGAGCACGGCGGGCCGGCGTGGACCGCCCGCATCGCGATCGCGGTCCTGGTCATGGCGGCGGTGCTGCTCGCGGTCCTGTCCGAGATCCTGGTCGACTCGATCGAGTCGTTCATCGATTCCTTCGGGCTGTCGGCGTTCTTCGTGGGCGTCGTGATCGTCCCGACGATCGGCAACCTCGCCGAGCATCTTGTGGCGGTCCAGTTGGCGGCCAAGGACAAGATGGAATTCGCGATGGCCGTGAGCTACGGCTCCAGCCTCCAGGTCGCCCTGTTCGTGGCCCCGATCCTGGTCATCATCGGCGCCGTCATCGGGCAGCCGATGGACCTCGTGTTCACACCGCTGGAGGTTGCGGCCGTGGCGGCGGCGGTCGGCATCAGCGCGCTGATCGCGCTCGACGGTGAATCCAACTGGCTCGAGGGTGCCCTGCTGACGATCGTCTACATCATCCTGGCCGTCTCGTTCTTCGAGGTGCGCTAGCCGCTGCCGGCGGCCCGATGACGCCGGCCAGGGTGTGACGCGGCGACGACACGGGAGGGGGAACGCGTCGCCGCCGCGCCGGGATAGGCCGTGTCAGGCCGCGGCGCCTTCCGCCTCGTCGGTCTCGGCGTCGGGATCGTCCTCGCCGTCATCGGCGATGGCCTCGGCAGACTCCGGGATGGGCTCGGTTGGTGGCGCATCGCCGAGCCGCTCGGCCTGGGCAACGAGCGACTCCGCCGCCTGCTGCGCCTCGTAGTCCTTCTTGCGTCGGCCCGAGAGCATCTCGACGTGCGAGGCCACGACCTCGGTCTTCCAGTGCCGGTTGCCCCGGTCGTCGTCCCACGAGCGTGTCTGGAGGCGACCCTCGATCGCGACCTGCTGGCCCTTGCCGAGGTATGTCCCGGCGATCTCGGCGAGGCGATCCCAGGTCACGATGTTGCTGTACTCCGCCTTCTCGCGGCCACCACCGAGGAACTCGTTGCTGGCCACGGTGAACGTCGTGACGTTCTTGCCGCTGGCGAGGCTGCGCATCTCGGGGTCGCGCGTGAGGCGACCCGTGAGGAGGACCTTGTTCACGGTCCGATCTCCTTCCCGGTCGGCCGGATGCTCCGGTGCCGACCCTGCGTCTGCGGCGGGTCAGCCGGACGCTACCAAGGAGGTCTTGACCAACACGTATCAGCGGCTTAGCCAGGGCGTATCCAGCCCGCGGAGTCGGCGAGGCGGGCGAACCGAGGAGAGTAGGCTGAGCGGATACCGCATCGGGCCGAGCCGCCTGTGACCGCGGCGGACCGGCGTGGGGCCGACGGAGGAGAACCATGACGGAGCACCCGAACGCGGCTATGGCCCGCCAAGTCGCAGACGCCTTGAGTCGCGGCGAGATCCGGGAACTCGCGGAGTTCCTTGCCGAAGATGTGATCTGGCACGAGATCGGGAGCGCCGAGCCGCTACGCGGGAAGGCGGCGCTGGCCGCACGCGGCGGCGCGGTCGACTACGAGATCATCGGTACGCTGCATGACGTCGTCGCCAACGACGAACACACCATCGCATTGGTAGACGCGACGGCCACCCGCGGTGGCAAGACGTTCACGTACCGGACGGCTGAGATCTATCACGTCCGGGACGGCAAGATCGCGGAACGCTGGGCATTCTCCGACGACACCGCAGCCATCACCGCGTTCTTCGCGGAAGGTTGACCCTAGAGCCGCAGTTGCGACGTATGGTGGCCGGCAGCGTCGACCGATCTTCGGATCACGCGCCCGGCGGTGACCCGACACTCGACGATGCGAGGACCTGACCGGTCATCATCAGGTACACGAGGGTGGCGATGAGCGCCACGAGGACGATGACCACGACCAATCGGGTGACCAGCTCCACCCTATTCCGGGCACCAAGGCGCCCCTGTCCTTGCTGGTCGACGGGCTCGTCCTCGGAACTGACGCTGGCGATCTCGGCGAGCGTGCCCTGCTGAGGCTTGGGATCCCCGGTCAGCCTGATGACATTGAGGTCCATGACGCCGACGGGATCGAGGCCCACGGAGACCACATCGGCGGCCGCGCCTGAGTCCGACAACTGTGCCATCGCATCAGCGCGTGCCGCCGACGCTACCTCTTCGACGCGTGGCGGCTCCGGCAGCTGGCTCGCCAACTCCGCGATATCGGTCGGTTCCTGTTCGACTGCGAGGCGGCCGACAAATCGGTCGAGCTCCGCCTGATACTCCTCGATCGCTTCGCTCGCCCCGGCGATCTCCCGCTCGACCAGGGCGTCGTGCTGATGCAGGTGCCGTTCGAGGTCGTCCTGTCGTGCGCCGATCCGACTTTCGGTCTCCAGACGGAGCCGCTCGCTTTCGTCCGCCGACCAGGCATGGATCTGGACGACGTCCTCTTCCGCGAGCCGCCGCAACTCGTCGGCCTCTCTCGCGGCGCGGGTTCGCACCTTTTGGACATATGCGTCGAGGCTGTTCGCCGCCTCGCCGGCGATCCGCGCACGCTCGCCCTCGGCGGCCGCCTGCATCTGTCGCGCGATCACGTGGAGGAAGGTGGGAACCACTCCGGCTTCAGCCGGTTCGGCGCGACCCTCGCCTGATGACGACGAAGCGAAGGTCTCGTCCGTCAGGTCCGCCGTCTTGACATTCCCACCAGACGATCGATCAGCCGTCCCGGCTGACTGTGCTTCCTGTTGGGAATGCTGCGTTTCGTGCTGCATGGGATCCCCGAGATCACGCGCGCGCGTCGAAAACCCTACCAGCGACTGGAGCCTGCAGGCAACGGCCAGCCGCAAGGTGTGGTGCAGATGGGAACCGCCTGAACAGGTTTGACGCGCTCGTGACCGACGACGATCGGCGCGAGGTACTCCACTACCCGGCGGCGGAGTCGGTACGGCGGCCGCGGGCCGGGGTGGAGGCCGGTGCCGGGAACGTCGGCACCAGCGGGACGGCCGTCTCGCGACCCGGCGCGATCCCGATCGACCCGTCGGGGGCCATCGTGAGCGACTCGCCGGCCGTCTCGCCGGCAGTCGTTCCGGTCCGGCGTCGCTTTCGGGTGACGCGCGTCGTGGCGGCGTCCGGCAGGACGAGCGGCGCCGCTCGATGCGCGGGATCGGCCGCCGACATCGCGAGGACCGTGGCATCGGGCTCCGGGGCGTGGTCGGCATACATGTCGCAGAACAGCTCGACGAGCTCAGGGTCGAACTGCGTCCCGCTGTGGCGTCGAAGCTCGGCGATCGCCTGCTCGTGGGTGATGGCGCGCTTGTACGGGCGGTCGTTGATCATCGCGTCGTAGGCGTCGGCGATGGCGACGATGCGCGCGCCAAGCGGGATCTCGCTCGCGCGCAGCCCGAACGGGTAGCCATGACCGGCGTAGCGCTCGTGGTGGTGGAGGATGATCGGGACGGCGTCCTTGAGGGCGGCGGCCTGCTCGAGGATGACCTGACCGATGCGGGGATGCTGGACGACCGTCCGCCACTCCGATGAGGTCAGCGAGGTCGGTTTCTCGAGGATCTCCTCTGGGACCGCGACCTTGCCCACGTCGTGGAGCAGGGCGGCGACGCGGAGCCGGTCGATCTCGGCCTCGGGGAGCTGGAGTTGGCGGCCCAGGGACACCACGATCGACGCGATCAGCGCCGACGGCTGCCCGCGGTAGTGGGGGAGCGGGGTGAGGACTGAGGTAAGCGCGGCCGTGGCGGCTTCGCGTGCGCGCTGCCCGATCTCGATAGCCCTGGCCCGTCCCGCCGCCGAGATGGGCGCCCGCGGCACACGGGCATCGTCATCGGGCTCGGCAAAGACGTATGTCTGGTTGCGGCCGAGCGACTTGGCCGAGTACATCGCCGCGTCCGCGTCGCGGACGAGGTTGTCCATGCGCAGCTTGTTGCCGGCGCCGCCGGCGATGCCGATCGAGATCGTGACCGCGATGTCCGGCCCACCCTCGACCGTGAACTTCTCGCGCTGGACGAGCGCCCGCAGCTTCTCGGTGAGGACGGCGCCCTCCTCGACGTCGGTCTCGGTCAGGATCAGCATGAATTCCTCGCCGCCGTAGCGGCCGATCATGTCCGATGCCCGGAGACTCTCGGAGATCGTCTGCGCCACGCCGCGCAGGACCACGTCGCCCACGGCATGGCCGTAGGTGTCGTTGACGGCCTTGAAGTGGTCGATGTCGACGAAGGCGACCGACAACGGTCGCCCGTAGCGTGTGGCGCGCTCGACCTCGGCGAACAGTGCCGCCAGCAGCGATTGCCGGTTGGCCACGCCCGTGAGCCGGTCGTATGTGGCCCGGTCGTGCGTGTCGACGAGGGCAGCGCCGATGTCGTTGACGGCGCGCGCGAGGCGCAGTTCGAGGCTGGTCCCGCGTGGGGCTACGTAGCCCGTGTAGTCGCCCGCCGCGATCTTCTCGGCCGCCTTGACCAGGTAGTCGAATCGGTAGTGCAGGTGTGCACGGACGAGGATCGCGGTCAACGCCACGCCGACGAAGGCGGCGACCAGGGCCGTGATGAGCGGTCGGATCGGCGCACTCAGCCATGGAGTGAATCGTTCGGGGGCGAACATGAGCAGGATCCCGATGCCGACGGCAGCCGCGAGCGCGAGGATCCCGAAAAGACGGGCCACCCGCCAAGGCTAGGGGTCGGCTGCTCCCGGCCATAGCCGACCGGTGGTACCCCCCGTCCACGGCGGTGGTACCGACCGATCCCGAACGGGGTCTGCGACGCGTCGACCGCGGTGGCCCGCTGCTATACTCCGCGCGTCCTCGACCGCAGCGGGCTCGTCCCGCGAACCAGGAGGTCAACGATCGCGCGACTAGGGCGCATCGGCCGTCCCGTGAGACGGTCGGGCGACCGCCGGACAGCGATCCGCCGACAGGTCGGCGGCTCGAGACGGGAGACGTATAACCAGCTCCTTGGCACCCGTGCCAGGGGCTTTTTCATTGGGCGGCGCTCATGCGGCCGGAACGCCGCCGTGCAGGAGTCGGGCTGATGCCCGCAACGGTCATCGTCGGCCTCCAGTGGGGCGATGAGGGCAAGGGCAAGACCACCGACTTCCTGGCCGAGCAGACCGCCATGGTCGTGCGCTACCAGGGGGGCGACAACGCCGGCCACACCGTGGTCCGCGGCGACGAGGTGTTCAAGCTCCGGCTGA
This sequence comes from uncultured Chloroflexia bacterium, assembly GCA_963831715.1. Lineage (GTDB taxonomy): Bacteria > Chloroflexota > Limnocylindria > Limnocylindrales > CSP1-4 > SPCO01. Next base: position 415,605 of record CAWHRB010000003.1, read on the forward strand.
CGCCGTCGGGCGTCCTCTATCCGCACATGACATCGGTCATCGGCAACGGGGTCGTGGTCAACCCGCTGACCCTGATCGACGAGTTCGACATGTTGACGTCGCGGGGTATCGACGTCGGCCGCGTCCGGGTCAGTCGGAGCGCCCACGTGATCATGCCGTACCACGTGGCCCTGGACCGGGCGAACGAGACGCGTCTTGGTGGTGCGGCGGTGGGCACGACCGGACGCGGGATCGGTCCCACCTACGCCGATCGGGCGTGGCGCCTTGGCCTGCGCATGGAGGACCTCCTCGACCGAGCCGTGCTCCGTGAACGGCTCGAGCGCGTGTTGCCGGACAAGAACCTCCTGCTCGCGGCGATGGGCAGTAGTGAGTTCTCGGTGGCTGCGCTGGTCGATGAGGCGCTCGGATGGGGCGAACGGCTGCGCGATCACCTCGATGACACGACATGGCTCGTCCAGGGCGCGCTGGCACGTGGGGACCAGGTCCTGCTCGAGGGTGCCCAGGGCACGTTGCTCGACCTCGACCACGGCAGCTATCCGTTCGTGACCTCGTCGAACCCGGTCGCCGGCGGAGCCTGCACGGGCGCCGGCATCGGCCCGCTCCAGGTCGACGAGGTGATCGGTGTCATGAAGGCCTACTCGACGCGCGTCGGGTCCGGCCCCTATCCGACCGAGCTGCTCGATGGCATCGGCAAGGGCATCGCCGAGCGCGGCAACGAGTACGGCACGGTCACGGGCCGTCCGCGCCGGGTCGGCTGGTTCGATGTCGTCCCGCTGCGGTACGCCGTCGCCGTCAATAGCGTCAGCTCGATCATGCTCAACAAGCTCGACATCCTGTCGGGCATCGATCGACTCCGCCTGTGCGTCGCCTACGAGATCGACGGTCGGCGTATCGACACGTGGCCGTCGAGCGGCGCGGCCCTCGCGCGCGCGACGCCGATCTATGACGAGTACCCGGGCTGGTCGGAGCCGATCAACGGCGTGCGCTCGCTGAGCGACCTGCCGGAGAACGCGCGCCGCTACGTCAGCGCGCTCGAGGACCATGCCGGTGTCCCGATCGTGCTGGTGTCGGTCGGGCCCGAGCGGACCCAGACCATCGAGCGCGCGTGGCGATCGGTGCGCCAGCGCCAGGTCGTGCCGGCATGAGCCCGGCAGCGCTCGTCATGCCCACGCGCATCCTGGTCGTCGGCAGCGGCGGGCGCGAGCACGCGCTGGCCTGGAAGCTCGGGGGCGAGCCGGGCGTCAACGAAGTGACCGTCGCTCCGGGGAGCCACGCGATCGGCACGGAGCCGCGCGTCCGCTCGCTCAAGGATGTCGATCCGCTCGATCCCGAGAGCGTGGCGTTCGTGGCGCGCGCGATCGCTGCCGAACTGGTCGTGATCGGCCCCGAGGCGCCGCTCGCGGCGGGTCTTACCGACGCCCTGACGGAGGCCGGGATCACGGTCTTTGGTCCGACGGCCGCCGCCGCGCGGATCGAGTCGAGCAAGGCGTTCTGCCATGACGTCGCCGTGGCCGCCGGTGTCCCGATGGCCCGTGCCGCGGCGTTCGCCATCGGTGAGCGCGAGCCCGCGTTCGCCTTCGCCCGCCAGCTCGCGGCGGAGGGGCGCGGGATCGTCGTAAAGGCCGACGGGCTTGCCGCCGGCAAGGGCGTGACGGTGTGCGACAGCGTCGAGGAGGCCGGGGCAGCCATCGACGCTCGTATCCAGGCCGATCCGATCGTCGTCGAGGAGCGACTCGAGGGACGCGAGGCCAGCCTCATCGCGATCTGCGATGGCAAGGAAGCGCTGGCCCTCCCCATGGCCCGCGACCACAAGCGGCTGGGCGACCTCGACACCGGGCCGAACACCGGTGGGATGGGTGCCTACAGTCCGCTCGAAGACCTGCCCGACGAGGCCGCCGATGACCTCATCGAACGGTTCCACCGGCCCCTCCTCGCGGAACTGGCCAAGCGCGGCACCCCGTTCCGTGGCGCGCTCTACGCAGGGCTGATGCTCACCGCCGAAGGCCCGGTCCTGCTCGAGTGCAACGCCCGGTTCGGTGACCCCGAGACGCAGGTGATCCTGCCTCGGCTGGCCGCGCCCCTGGGGCCCCTGCTGCTGGCGGCAGCGAAGGGGCGGCTCAAGGCCGCGAGCAAGGCGCTCGGCATCGAGGGTCATCGCGTGCCGACCCTGCCCGGTGCGGTCGTCGGGATCGTGCTGGCCGCGGCCGGCTACCCGGATGCCCCGCGGACCGGGGATGCCATCGATGGATTGCACGGCGCGCGCGCGACGGGGGGTCTGCTGTTCCACGCCGGGACCGCACGCGACAGCGTGGGTGGCTACATGACGGCGGGTGGCCGCGTCCTGACGGTCGTCGGCCGTGGCGTGGACATCGGCGACGCGCGTACGCAGGCCGAGTCGGCGGCCGAGCGGATCTCGTTCGACGGGCTCCAGCGCCGGCAAGACATCGGTCTCCAGGCGATGCTCACCGCAGGTGGCATCACCGTGGGCAGCGCCCGGTGATCCGGCGCTACACGATGCCGGAGATGGCCGCCATCTGGTCGGAGCAGGCACGCTTCGAACAGATCCTCCGGGTCGAGCTGGCGGTCGCCAGGGCGCAAGCGGCGCGAGGGCTGATACCGCCCGCCGCCCTCGAGGCGCTCGAGACGCGCGCGACCGTCGACGTCGAGCGCATCGCCGAGATCGAGCGGACGACCGACCACGACATCATCGCGTTCGTGAGCCAGGTCGCCCAGTCGGTCGGTCCGGAAGGGCGCTACCTCCACCTCGGGCTCACCAGCAGCGACGTTGTGGACACCGGCCTCGCACTGCAGCTGCGGGCGGCCGGGACACGCCTGCTGGAGGACACCGATCGTCTCATCGAGGTCCTCGTCGCACGAGCCCGCGCCGAGGCCGACACGACGATGATGGGCCGCACCCACTCGGTCCACGCCGAGCCGACCACGTTCGGTCTGAAGGTCGCGAGCTGGGCGTTCGAGATCGACCGCGGTCGGACGCGGCTGGCGACGGCGGTCGACGAGATCGGCACGGGCAAGATCTCGGGACCCGTCGGGACGTACAGCCACCTCGACCCCGACATCGAGGCCGAGGTGCTTGCCGCACTCGGCCTACACGCCGATCCGGCGAGCACGCAGATCGTGCAGCGCGACCGCCACGCGGCCCTGCTCGCTGCGATCGCCATCCTCGGCGGCAGCCTGGAGCGGATCGCGACCGAGGTCCGCAACCTGCAGCACACGGAGATCGGTGAGGTCCAGGAGCCGTTCAAGGTCGGGCAGAAGGGCTCGAGCGCGATGCCCCACAAGCGCAACCCGATCCTGTCCGAGCGGATCTCCGGGCTGGCCCGACTGTTGCGTGGGTATGCCGCCACGGCACTCGAGGACCAGCCCCTCTGGCACGAGCGGGACATCAGCCATTCGAGCGCGGAGCGGGTGATCCTGCCCGATTCGACGACGCTGCTGGACTACATGCTCGTCCGGATGACCTGGCTGATCGAGGGACTCGTCGTTCGATCCGAGCGGATGCGCGAGAACATCACCCGTGGCCTCGGGCTCCACGCCAGCAGCCGGGTCCTCGTCGCCCTCGTCGAGAAGGGCGGGATCGGTCGTGACGAGGCGTACGCGATCGTCCAGCGGGCCGCGCTCCGGGCCGCCGACGAGCGTGCTCCGCTGCGTGACCTGCTGGCTCTGGACCCCGTGGTCGCGCAGAAGCTACCGCTCGTCGACCTTGACGCGTGCTTCGACGAATCGACGTTCCTGCGCAACGTGCACCAGGTCATCGCCAGGCTCGACACGCTCACTGCGACGTCCCCGACCGAGGCGACCCGTGCTGACGGCTGACCGCTACCTCCGCTCCGGCAAGGTCCGCGATCTGTATCAGCTGCCCGATGGCCGGCTGACGCTCGTGGCGTCGGATCGCATCAGCGCGTTCGATGTCGTGCTCCCGACGGAGATCCCCGACAAGGGTCGTGTGCTCACCGGGCTGTCCAGGTTCTGGTTCGCCGAGACCGCGTCGATGCTGCCGAACCACCTGCTATCGACCGACGACGGCGGCGACCCCGACCTCCGGGGACGGGTCATGGTGTGTCGACCGACCGATGTCGTTCCGATCGAAGCCGTCGTCCGCGGCTACCTCGCCGGGTCCGGCTGGAAGGAGTATCGGGACGCGGGGACCGTGTGCGGCATCGCCCTCCCGCCCGGTCTCCGTGAGAGCGACCGCCTGCCCGAACCGATCTTCACACCCGCGACCAAGGCCGAACTGGGCGAGCACGACGAGAACATCGACTTCGGGCGGATGGCGGCGAGCGTCGGGCAGGACCTCGCAGAACGGATCCGGGAGCTGTCGCTGCTCGTGTATCGATATGCCGCCACGCTGACCGGGCAGCGCGGGATCATCCTTGCCGACACGAAGTTCGAGTTCGGCGTCGATCGTGCGACCGGTGAGCTGCTCCTGATCGACGAAGCGCTGACGCCGGACTCGTCCCGGTTCTGGGCGGCAGCGACGTACGAGCCGGGCCGGCAACAGGCCAGCTTCGACAAGCAATTCGTGCGCGACTGGCTCGAGACACAGCCCTGGGACAAGACCGCCCCAGGGCCGCCGCTCCCCGATCATGTCGTCGCCGGCACCCGGGCTCGCTACGTCGAGGCCTTCGAACGGATCACCGGCGCAAGCTTCGAGCGCTACCTCAGGGAGGACGTCATCGCCCGATGAGCAGCCACCGGTTCGCCGTGAACGTGACGCCCAAGCCGGGCATCCTCGACCCGCAGGGCCGCGCCGTCGAGGGCAGCCTGGGGCACCTCGGCATCGACGGCGTCACGTCCGTGCGTGTCGGCAGGCGCGTGGAGTTGACGGTCGAGGCGGCCGACGAGTCGGCGGCGCGCGTCGTGGTCGAACGCCTGGCCTCCGAGTTGCTGGCGAACGAATTGATCGAGGCGTACGCGATCGAACCGATCGGAGCCGTCGCCTGATGCCGACGCGCGTCGGCGTCGTCGTCTTCCCGGGCAGCAACTGCGACCGCGACACGCTCCGCGCGCTCGACCTGGTCGGCGCCGAGCCGGTCGCGCTGTGGCACGAGCAGGCGTCGCTCGACGGCGTCGCGGCGGTCATCCTGCCTGGCGGCTTCGCCTATGGCGACTATCTGCGTGCAGGCGTGATCGCCCGGTTCAGTCCGGTGATGCGGGCGGTCGAGGCGTTTGCCGCCGACGGCGGGCTCGTCCTCGGCATCTGTAACGGGTTCCAGGTGCTCGCCGAGGCGGGCCTCGTGCCGGGCGCGCTCCTGCGCAATCGCGGGCTGCGGTTCCTCGGCCGCGAGGTCGAGATCGCCGCCACGCGACTCGACACGCCGTTCACGCAGGCGCTGGCGGCCGCCGGACAGCCGCTCCGGATGCCGATCGCCCACGGCGAGGGGTGCTACTACGCGGATGACGCGACGCTCGACGCGCTGGAAGCCGAGGGTCAAGTCCTGTTCCGATACGTCGGCGCTAACGGTCGCCCGGCGGCTGAGGACGATCGTGTCGCGAACCCGAACGGCAGCCTGCGGGCCATCGCCGGTGTCCTCAACGCGGCCGGCAACGTGTGTGGGTTGATGCCGCACCCCGAGCGCGCCGCGGAGGCGATCCTTGGCTCCGACGCCGGGCTGCCGATCATCCGCTCGCTGGTCGACAGTGCGGGGCTGGCGACGAGCGGCGGGCGGCGGCTCGAGCTGGCGGGCACGCGATGACCGTCACCCAGTCGCGCCCGGCGGTGGCGGACCTGGAGCCGCTCCACCGCCGGCTCGGACTGACCGATGGGGAGCTCGGGGCGATCCGCGACCGCCTGGACGGCCGGGCGCCGAACGACCTCGAGCTCGCGATGTTCAGCGTGATGTGGAGCGAGCACTGCTCGTACAAGAGCTCGAGGCCGCTGTTGCGGACCCTCCCGACGGACGGTGAAGGCGTGGTCGCCGGCCCGGGTGAGAACGCCGGTGTCATCGCGATCGGCGACGGTCTGGCGGTCGCGTTCAAGATCGAGTCGCACAACCATCCATCGGCCGTCGAGCCGTACCAGGGCGCCGCGACCGGGGTCGGCGGGATCCTGCGCGACATCTTCACGATGGGCGCCCGGCCGATCGCCGTCCTCGATGCGTTGCGGTTCGGCGAGCCGTCCGACCCACGGACCCGTCATCTGGTCGACGGCGTCGTGCGCGGCGTCGGAGGGTACGGCAACTGCGTCGGCATCCCGACGGTCGGCGGTGAGCTGGTCTTCGACCCGACGTATCAGGGCAACCCGCTGGTCAACGTGATGGCCATCGGGCTCCTCGAGGAGCGGCGCCTGACGCTTGCAGCCGCGCCCGGCCCCGGCAACCTCGTCGTCCTGTTCGGGTCGACGACGGGGCGGGACGGCATCGGCGGGGCGAGCGTGCTCGCCAGCGCGACCTTCACCGACGACAACCCGTCGAAGCGGCCGTCGGTCCAGGTCGGTGATCCGTTCGCCGAGAAGCTGCTCATCGAAGCGTCGCTCGAGCTCATCGATCGGGGCCTTGTCGAAGGGCTCCAGGATCTCGGCGCGGGCGGCATCACCTGCGCGACGTCCGAGACGGCCGATCGATCGGGGACCGGCATCCGTGTCGACCTCGACGCGATCCCGCGGCGCGAGCCGGACATGGAGCCCTTCGAGGTGATGATCTCCGAGTCGCAGGAGCGGATGTGCGCGATCGTCCGGCCCGAGCGCTGGGAGGCGGTCCGCGAGGTCGCCGAGCGCTGGGGTCTGCCGGTCGCGGTGATCGGTCGGGTCACGGACGACGGGGATCTCACGATCGTCCGCGACGGGGTAGAGCTGGCGAGGGTCCCGGCCCGGGCACTAACGAGCGACGCCATCGTCCACGAGCGGGTCGCCCGGGCGCCCGAGCATCGCCGGGCGGCACCGGCGCCCGGGGCGCCGACGGGTCCGAGCGACCGGTTACCAGAACGCGGGATGGACCCCGGAGCCGTGCTCCTGGCCCTCCTCGGTTCGCCGAACCTCGCCTCCCGGCGAGCCGTGTTCGAGCAGTACGACTCGACCGTCGGAGCCGACACGGTGGTCGGTCCGGGTCACGGTGCGGCGGTCCTGCGCATCAACGGCACCACGCGCGCCCTCGTGGCCACGACCGACGGCAACCAGACGGTCGGCGCGGTCGATCCGTACCTGGGGGCCGCGCTGAGCGTGGCCGAGGCGACCCGCAACGTCAGCGTGACCGGGGCTCGCCCGCTCGGCGTGACGAACTGCCTCAACTACGGCGACCCGACCCGCCCTGAGGCCTTCTGGCAACTCGCCGAGGGCGTGCGTGGGCTCGGTGACGCGTGTCAGGCGCTCGGCCTGCCGGTCACCGGAGGCAACGTCTCGCTCTACAACGAGTCGCCGACCGGCTCGATCGCCCCGACGCCCGAGATCGGGGTCGTCGGCCTTCTCGACGACCTTGCACGCCTGGTCGGCCCCGCCTTCGCGTCTGCCGGCGACACGATCCTGCTCGTCGGCGAGGCGTCGTCCGGGCTGATCGGGTCGGCCTACGCGACGCTCGCCGGCACGACCGTGGAGGACGGGCTGCCGTCGCTCGATCTCGCGCGCGAAGCCGACGTCCAGGCGTTCATCCGCGAGGCCATCGAACGCGAGCTCGTCGCCAGCGCGCAGGACGTCTCCGACGGCGGGCTGGCGGTCGCCCTGGCCGAATGTTCGATGTGGGGGGCGCTCGGCGCCAGCGTTCGGGTGCCGACAGCGATGTCGCCCGCCGTCGAACTGTTCGGGGAGAGCCCCTCGCGGATCGTGCTCAGCGCCACGCCCCGGTTCGTGCCGGCCTTGACGTTGCTTGCCCGCCAGCATGGTCTGCCGATCGAGACGCTGGGCACGGTCGGTGGGGACCGGTTGCAGATCGAGCTGGTGGGGTCCGGCGCGACCGGGGCCTCGGAGGAACGCGGGAGCACGATCGCCGACGCGCTCGATGTGCCCCTCACAGCGCTCCGGCATACCTGGGACCACGGTCTGACCCGCGCCCTCGGCTGGGGGGACTGACCCGTGTGTGGCGTGTTCGGCGCGGTCATCCCCGACGGCGAACCGACGGAGGCCGCGGCGATGGCGACGCTCGGCATCTTCGCCCTGCAGCATCGAGGTCAGGAGTCGGCCGGCATCGCCGTGAGTGACGGCGAGCAACTGATGCTCTACAAGGACCTCGGGATGATCGGCTCGGTCCTCGACGAGCGCCGGCTGCCGAGCCTGCGGGGGACGCTGGCTATCGCCCATTGCCGCTATTCGACGACGGGGTCGACGGTCTGGGAGAACGCCCAGCCGACCTACCGTCAGGGCCCGCGCCGGGCGATCGCGATCGGCCACAACGGCAACCTCGTCAACACGCGCGAGTTGCTCGGCCAGCTGGCGGGTGGCCGCGCACGACTGCCGGCCTCGACCGACACGGAACTGCTGACCGCCCTGCTCGCCGACGAGCCGGCCAGCGACACCGTCGAGGCCCTGCGCCAGGTGCTGCCGCGCGTCCGCGGCGCGTACGCGCTGGTGGTCCTCGACGATCGCCGCGTGATCGGCGTTCGCGACCCGCACGGGTTCCGGCCGCTGGTCCTGGGCCGGCTGCCCGCCACCGCCCGCAAGCCCGGCGGCCCCAATGACGGCAGCCTGTGGAGCGACGACACCGCCGGCTGGTGCCTGTCGTCGGAGACCGCAGCCCTCGATATCGTCGGGGCGGAGTACGTGCGCGACGTCGAGCCCGGCGAGATCGTCGTCCTCGAGCCGGGTCACGAACCACGTTCCGTGCGCTACGCGGAGCCGGACCCAGCCCTGTGCGTCTTCGAGCTGATCTATTTCGCCCGACCCGACTCCTACATGGAGGGCCGGAACCTGTACGAGGCTCGCCGGCGGATGGGCGAACAGCTGGCGATCGAGCACCCGGTCGATGCGGATCTCGTCATCCCGGTCCCCGACACGGGAGCCCCGGCGGCCGCCGGCTATGCCGAGGGTAGCGGCCTGCCGTATCGGGAGGGGATGTACCGCAACCGCTATGCCGGGCGGACCTTCATCCAGCCCTCGCAGGGCATGCGTCACCGCGGCGTGACCATCAAGCTCAACCCGATGCCCGCGGTCGTCGCCGGCAAGCGGCTGATCGTCGTCGACGATTCGATCGTTCGGGGCACGACGACGAAGCGGATCGTCGACCTGCTCCGACGCGCCGGGGCGAGCGAGGTCCACGTCCGGATCAGCGCCCCACCGATCTACCACCCGTGCTTCTACGGCATCGACACGTCGGTCGAGACCGAGCTCATCGCGGCCACGCAGTCGGTCGACGAGATCCGCGACTTCATCGGCGCCGATTCCCTCGGCTACCTGTCGATCCGAGGCGTGCTCGCCGCGCTCGATCTCCCGTATGAGCAGTTCTGCTTCGCCTGTTTTGACGGCAAGTACCCGGAGCCCGTCCCGTACGACGTCGAGCGCCGCAAGTTCATCCTCGAGGACGAGCTCACCGCGACCCGTGACTGAGACATCGGGCCGATCGGGACGGCGGTCGGCGTACGAACAGGCCGGCGTCGATGTCGACGCCGGCGAACGAGCGGTCGAGCTCATGCGCGAGCACGTCGACTCGACACGTCGGCCGGAGGTCGTCGGCGGTCTGGGCGGGTTCGGCGGCGCGTTCGCCATCCCGGACGGCTACCGCGAGCCGTTGCTCATCGCATCGACCGACGGCGTCGGCACGAAGACCGCCATCGCCGCCGCTGTGGGCCGGTTCGACACGATCGGTATCGACCTCGTCGCCATGTGCGCCGACGACGTGGTGTGCACCGGCGCCGAGCCGCTCGCCTTCCTCGACTACCTGGCGGTCGGCCACCTCGACCCGGTCGGCGTCGCCGAGCTCGTCGGGAGTGTCGCCGCGGGCTGCCGCGAGGCCGGGGCGGCGCTGGTCGGGGGTGAGACCGCGGAGCACCCGGGTCTCATGGAGGTCGACGAGTTCGACCTAGCGGGCTGCTGCATCGGCGTCGTCGAACGCTCCCGGGTGATCGACGGCTCGGCGGCGCGGTCGGGTGACGTGATCGTCGGCCTGCTGGCGAGCGGCCTGCACGCGAACGGCTATTCGCTGGTCCGCTCGCTGATCGCCGAATGGGATCTCGATCTCGGCGACGCGTATCAGGCGCGCCTGCGGCGGACGCTGGGCGACGTCGCGACCGACCGGGCCATCGCCGAAGCGCCGCACGAGACGATGGCCACGCTCGGCGAGGTGCTGCTGACCCCGACGCGCATCTACGCGCGGGCAGTGCTCGCCGCACGGGCGGCGCTGACCGCCGCCGGCCACGACATCCGCGGCGCCGCCCACATCACCGGCGGCGGCCTGCCCGGCAACGTGCCGCGGGCGCTCCCGGAGGGTCTCGGAGCCCGGCTGGACCCGACGCGCTGGTCGATGCCGTCGGTCGAGCGCCTGTTCGGGGCGTTGGGCGGCCTCGACGACGCGGAGCTGCGGGCGACGTTCAACGGCGGGCTGGGGATGGTCCTCATCGTCCCGCCGGCGGCGATCCCGGCTGTTCTCAAGCAGCTGGAGCAGGGCGGCATGCCGGCGGTCGTCGTGGGCGAAGTGGTCGAGGCGGAGACTCTCGACGGCACGCGCTATGTCGAAGGGCCGTTGGAGTCCGTCGCGTGAGCGACGCGGGTCGGGCCACGAAACAGGCGCGGATCGCCGTCGGCGTGTCCGGCGCCGGCTCCAATCTGCGCGCGCTGCACGCGGCGGCGCAGCGCGGCGAGCTCGGCGGCGACATGGCCCTGGTCTTCGCCGACCGGACGTGCCCGGCGCTCGAGTGGGCCCGAGAGCAGGGCATCGACACCGCGCTCGTCACCGGCGGCGACGACGACGCGCTGGCCGATACGCTCGCCGGCGCGCGACCGGACGTGGTCGTGCTCGCCGGCTACATGCGCATCATCGGTCCGCGCGTGCTGGCCGCATTCCCGCACCGCATCCTGAACACGCATCCATCGTTGTTGCCGGCGTTCCCGGGCGCGACCGCGATCCGCGACGCCCTCGAGCATGGGGTGCGCCTGACGGGCGTGACGGTCCACCTCGTCGATGACTCGCTCGACGGCGGGCCGATCATCGCCCAGGAGGGTGTGCCGGTCCTGGCCGCTGACGACGAAGCGAGCCTGCGCGCCCGGATCCAGGCGCTGGAACACCGGTTGCTGCCGCGCGTCGTCGCGCTCGTGGCGGCCGACGCGATCTCCGTCGATCCCGGAGGTCGCCAGGTCGCCACCGATCTCGAGCTCGCGGATCGGGCGGTCCCCACGCCCCGCCGCGCGCTGCTCTCCGTCTCGGACAAGGCCGGCCTGATCGATCTCGGTCGTGGCCTCGTCGCCCACCGGTTCGAGCTCGTGTCGACCGGCGGGACGGCCCGGGCGTTGCGCGACGCGGGTCTGCCCGTCACGGATGTCGTCGCCGTCACCGGCAGCCCGGAGATGCTCGACGGGCGCGTCAAGACGCTGCATCCGCGGGTGCACGCGGGACTCCTGGCCGACCGGCGCTTGGGCGACCATCGCCGGCAGCTCCTCGCGGCGAGCATCGCCCCATTCGAGCTGGTCGTCGTCAACCTCTATCCGTTCGCTGCCGCGCTCGACCGTTCGGGCATCACGATCGATGCGCTCATCGAGGAGATCGACATCGGGGGGCCATCGATGGTCCGAGCGGCGGCGAAGAACCATGCGACCGTGGCGATCGTCACGTCCCCGGCGCGCTACGGGTCGATCCTCGCCGCGCTCGATTCGCCGGGTGGCGTCGACGACCGTCTGCGCCGGGAGCTCGCGCTCGAGGCGTTCGCCCACACCGCGGCATACGACGCGCGAATCGCCTCGGAGCTTCCCGGTCGGCTGGTCGAAGCCGGGCTGCTCGATGCGCCCGATGATCCGTATCCGCAGACCCTGTCGATCGCGTTGGAGAAGGTCGAGACGCTGCGCTACGGCGAGAACCCGCACCAGCCGGCTGCCCGCTACCGCCGTCCGGGGTCGACGATCGCCGACGGTCCTTTCGGCGTCGAGCGCGGACCGATCCAAGGCAAGGCGCTCTCGTACAACAACGTCCTCGATGCGGCCGCAGCGTCGGCGCTCGGCCGGGTCCTGCGTGGTCCTGGGGTCGTCATCGTGAAGCACACCAACCCGTGCGGGGCCGCCGAGCGGACCACGCTCCTCGAGGCGTGGGCGGCGGCGCTGGAGGCCGACCCGGTCAGCGCGTTCGGCGGGGTCGTGGCGCTCACCCGCGAGGTCGATGGCTCCACGGCCGAGGCACTGACCTCGATCTTCCTGGAGATCGTCGTCGCGCCGTCGTATGCGCCGGAGGCCCTCGCGGTCCTGGCCTCGAAGGCCAACCTGCGGGTGCTCGTCGACGAGGCGCTGGTCTCGGATGAGCCAGCGGCGGCGGCAACCTCACCCACGGGTGCGATCCGGACCGCCGGCGGCGCGGTGCTGGTCACGGTGCCTGACGTCGTCGCCGATGCCACCACGATGTGGACATGCGCGACCCGTCGTCCGCCCACCGCCGAAGAGCAGCTCGACCTCGACCTTGCCTGGCGGCTGGTCCGTGGCGTGACCTCGAACGCGATCGTGCTCGTGCGCGAGCGGCGGCTCGTGGGGCTGGGCAGCGGGCAGACGTCGCGTGTCGATGCCGCACGGCAGGCGGTCGCGAAGGCGCACGCCCTGCTCGGTGCGGGCTCGACGGTCGGGGCAGCCTGCGCGAGCGATGCGTTCTACCCGTTCGCCGATGCGGTCGACGCATGCCTCGAGGCGGGTGTGCGGGCATTCATCCAGCCCGGCGGCTCGGTGCGCGATGCGGAGGTGATCGAGGCCGTCGATCGCGTCGAGGGGACGATGCTCATCACCGGGACGCGCCACTTCCGGCACTAACGAGTGCCCGGGGCGGGTCGGCCCGCGGGGCGCCGCTGCTACCATCGCGCTCCCATGAGCGATCGTCCCCGGTACTACCTGACCACCGCCATCGCGTACGCGAATTCCAAGCCCGGTGTCCACACCCTGTACGAGGTGATCGGTGCCGACGTCATCGCGCGATGGCATCGGATGAAGGGCGACGACACCCGGTTCCTGACCGGCACCGACGAGCATTCGATCAACATCGCCCAGGCCGCGCTCGATGAGGCCCGGCCGGCGCGCGAGTTCGTCGACGAGAAGGTGGTGCTGTTCAAGGAGGCCGAGGAGGCACTCGGCATCTCGCCCGACCGGTTCATCCGGACGACCGACCCCGACCATGTCCGGGCGGCCCAGGAGATGGTCCGGCGAGCGCACGCGAACGGCGACATCTATCTCGGCACGTACGAGGGCTGGTATTGCCCGAACGAGGGCTTCCGCAACGCGACCGATGTCGTCGAGACCGCCCGCGGGACGATCTGCCCGAATCATCCCGACGTCCCGCTCCAGTGGCTGACCGAACGGAACTGGTTCTTCCGGCTCTCGGCCTACCAGGAGCGCCTCGAGCGCCACTTCGCCGACCACCCGGACTTCGTCCAGCCCGACTACCGGCGCAACGAGATGCTCGGCTTCATCCGGGGCGGGCTCGAGGACTTCTCGATCTCGCGCGAGCGCACCCCGGGCGGCTGGGGCATCCCGTTCCCGATCGCCGAGAACGGCGAGTCCGCCAAGCGCGAGGACGGCTCGTGGGATCCCGAGGCCGGCGTCATCTACGTCTGGTACGACGCGCTGATCAACTACATCACCGGTGCCGGGTTCCCGGACGACATGGCCTCGTTCGACCGATGGTGGCCCGCCGACCTGCACGTCATCGGCAAGGACATCGCCCGCTTCCACACCGTCTTCTGGCCGGCGATGCTGTGGAGTGCCGGGCTGGACGCGCCACGTCACGTGTGGGTCCACGGCTGGCTGATGGCCGCAGGCGGCGAGCGGATGAGCAAGAGCCGGGGCAACTTCATGGATCCCGGCGACTTCGTCGCAGCTTTCGGCAGCGACGGCGCGCGGTACGTGGTGTTGCGGGAGGTGCCGTTCGACCGCGACGCCGAGGTGTCCTGGGACTCGTTCGTCCGCCGCTACAACGCCGACCTCGCGAACGACTACGGGAACCTCGTGAACCGGACGGTGACGATGACCGCGCGGTACCTCGACGGCGTGCGTCCGGCACCGCGGCTGGAACGCGACTCGCCCATGGCGGAGGGCTGGAACGACACGGTTCGGTTGTACGCCGACGCCCTCGAATCGTGCCGACTCCACGACGCGCTGGCCGAGCTCTGGGAGTTCGTCGGTGGCGCCAACCGGGTCGTCGACTCGGAGAAGCCCTGGGAGCTCGCGAAGGCGTGGAAGGAGGGCGACGAGACCGCCGGCGATCGCCTGCGCGGCGTGCTGGGCGATCTCGTCGAGGCCTGCCGGCTGGTGGGGCTCGCGGTCGCGCCGTTCATGCCGGCCACGGCGCCGCGCGTCCTGGCCCAACTGGGCTTCGGCTACGGGTACCGCCCGGACGGGAACGGCGAGTCGTCGATCCTGGGCGAACTCGAGTGGGGCGCCCGCGCGAACGAGGCGGGCCGGGTGGCGGCACCCGAGCCACTGTTCCCGCGCCTCGAGACCGAGGCCGCGGCGGAGGCGACCGCGGAGGCGTAGCGGTCCGGCCAAGCTCGGGGCTAGCGGCCCGGCCAAAGACTCGCGATCTCGCCTCAACGGGGATGCCCATTGCCTTGGGGCGGCAGCTGACGAAGTCAGCGGCGGGGCCGTCGTCTTGCCGTGGGGCGGCAGCAGACGACGTCAGTGCCTGGATATCGGCGTCATTTCCCGCCCCACGGCAGAACGGGCCCGATCGTGCCGTGGGACGGCAGGATCAGACGGTCGTGGGTCATGCAGCGTCGCCTGCTGCCGTGGGGCGGCAGCTGCCCGCCGTCTCCTGCACGCGGTGTCGGGATCTGCCGCGGGGCGGCAACCGGCGACGGCAGCAGGCGGGCAGCCTGCAACGATAGCGCCGGGACGTTGTCTCGCCGTTGCAGGCGGGAGCCCGCCCGGACGTCGTCCGGCCGTCGTCTTGCCGCGGGACGGCAGCAGCCGACGTCAGCGGCTCTACGATGCCCGCGTGCGCCTGATCGACTCGCACTGCCACCTCAACGCCGACCGCTTCGCGGACGACGCCGAGCAGGTCCTCGAGGTCGCGCGTGCGGCCGGTGTCGAGCGGATCCTCGTGCCGGGCTGGAACGTCGGCTCCTGCGAACGGGCGCGCGAGCTCGCTGCGCGCGTGCCGTGGATCGACATCGCCGTCGGCGTCCACCCGCACGATGCAGCCAAGGTCGATGACGCCGGCTGGCAGTCGATCCTGGGCTGGGCGCAGGACCACCGGGTCGTCGCGATCGGCGAGACCGGCCTCGACTACGACCGCGTCTTCAGCCCAATCCCGGATCAGCTCGCCAACCTGCGGCGCAATCTCCGACTCGCTGCCGACACGGGCACGCCGGCGATCCTCCATTGCCGTTCCCGGGCCGGCGAGCGGGACGCGCAGGATGCACTGCTGGCCGAGCTGACGGCGCTGGGACCCGCCGCACCAGGCGTGGTGATCCACAGCTTCTCAGGGCCGGTCGACTACGCCCGGGCGATGCTCGACCTCGG
This sequence comes from uncultured Chloroflexia bacterium, assembly GCA_963831715.1. Taxonomy (GTDB): domain Bacteria; phylum Chloroflexota; class Limnocylindria; order Limnocylindrales; family CSP1-4; genus SPCO01. The sequence continues at coordinate 431,185 of CAWHRB010000003.1, forward strand.
GGCGGCGATCAGCTTCTCGGGGCTCGTCTTCAGGCGAGGAGAGGAGGCATCCGCCGAAGTCGCCCGACTGACACCGCCGCACCGATTGCTGGTGGAGACCGATGCCCCGTTCCTCGCGCCGCCGGGTGCTCCGAAAGGCCGCAACGAGCCCGAATACGTGCGCATCACGGCCGGCTGGGTCGCCGAACAGCGAGCCACCACGCAGGACGTCCTGGGCAACGGCCTGATCGGCGCCTACGACGAGGTGTTCGGTGCGCGGACGGCAGACGCGCGCTCAGGTTGACAGCGCCCTCTGACGGCCGTTAGTCTCACCCTTAGCACTCTGACATAGAGAGTGCTAATCGCATCGACGGGCCGCCCTGCGGGGACGCTCGCGGCGATGCAGGGATGAGCGAGGGATCGGCTGACCGTTTCACACCCCGAACCGGTCGCCCACCCGTGAAAACCACGCCGGACGGTCTGTCCGTCACAGGAGGTACTGCACGTTGGCCACTGCCACTGCCAGCAAGACCAAGCTTCGCCCGCTCGGCGACCGCGTGGTCATCGAGCCGACCCCGCGGGAGGAGATGACCAAGAGCGGCATCGTGCTTCCCGACACCGCCAAGGAGAAGCCCCAGGAGGGCAAGATCATCGCGGCGGGCCCCGGCAAGATCAACGACGACGGCAAGCGCGAGCCTATGGACGTCAAGGAAGGCGACAAGGTCCTGTACGCGAAGTACGCCGGGACGGAATTCAAGATCGATGGCGACGAGTTCCTGATCGTCAGCCAGAAGGACATCCTCGCGGTCGTCGCCGACTGACTCCTCCGGCCGATGCGCTCCAGCGAGTGTGCTCGGCCGTCGGAGGGCGAGAACCGGCCGACCGTTGAGGTCGCCACCACCACAAACGACTCCTGGGAGGAACACGACATTGGCTAAGCAGCTCATCTTCGACGAGACCGCTCGTCGATCGCTCAAGCGGGGCATCGACCGCCTCGCCGACGCCGTCAAGGTGACGATCGGCCCGAAGGGCCGCAACGTCGTCCTCGACAAGAAGTTCGGTTCGCCGACGATCACCAACGACGGCGTGACCATCGCCCGCGATATCGAGCTCGACGACCCGTTCGAGAACATGGGCGCCCAGCTCCTCAAGGAAGTCGCGACCAAGACCGACGACGTCGCCGGTGACGGCACGACGACGGCGGTCGTGCTCGGCCAGGCGCTCGTCGGCGAGGGCCTCCGCGTGGTGACCGCCGGAGCCAACCCGATGGTCGTCAAGCGCGGCATCGAGGCCGCGGTCGAGGCGGTCGTCGCCGAGATAAAGAAGCAGTCGCGCCCGGTCGACAATCGCGAGCAGATCGCCGCTGTCGCCGCCATCAGCGCGGCCGATCCCGAGGTCGGCGAGATCATCGCTGAGGTGATGGACAAGGTCGGCAAGGACGGCGTCATCACGGTCGAGGAAGGGCAGAGCCTCGGCCTCGAGAAGGAATACACCGAGGGCATGCAGTTCGACCGGGGCTATCTCTCGGCCTACTTCGTGACCAATCCCGATCGGATGGAAGCGGTCCTCGAGAACCCCCTCATCCTGATCACCGACAAGAAGATCTCGAGCGTGCAGGACATGTTGCCGGCCCTCGAGAAGGGCGTCCAGCAGGGCAAGCCCATGCTGATCATCGCCGAGGACATCGACGGGGAGGCCCTCGCGACGCTCGTCGTGAACAAGCTCCGTGGCACGGTCTCGGTCCTCGCCGTCAAGGCACCGGGCTTCGGCGATCGCCGCAAGGAAATGCTCCGCGACATCGCGACGCTCACCGGCGGCGCGGTCATCAGCGAGGAGGTCGGTCGCAAGCTCGACTCGGTCACCCCCGAGGACTTCGGCACGGCCCGGCGGGTCGTGGCGACCAAGGACGACACGACCGTCATCGACGGCGGCGGTGCGGCCGATCAGATCAAGGGCCGGATGACCCAGATCAAGGCCCAGATCGAGGAGACGACCTCCGACTACGACCGCGAGAAGCTCCAGGAGCGTCTTGCCAAGCTGTCCGGTGGCGTCGCGGTGATCAAGGTCGGCGCGGCCACCGAGGTCGAGCTCAAGGAGAAGAAGCACCGCATCGAGGACGCGCTCTCGACGACCCGTGCGGCCGTCGAAGAGGGCTTGGTCGCCGGTGGCGGCACCACGCTGCTGCAGGCCATCCCGGCCCTCGACAAGATCCACCTCGATGGTGACGCCCAGGTTGGCGTCGACATCGTCCGCAAGGCGCTCGAAGCGCCGGCGCGGCAGATCGCCGAGAACGCCGGTGCGCCGGGCGAGGTCGTCGTCGAGAAGGTCAAGGGGCTGAAGGCCGGCAACGGCTACGACGCCCTGACCGGCGACTACGGTGATCTCTTCAAGAAGGGCATCGTGGACGCCGCCAAGGTGACCCGTTCGGCCCTCCAGAACGCCGCGTCCATCGCCGCGATGGTCCTGACCACCGAGACGCTGATCTCGGATCTCCCGGAGAAGGAGAAGGCCGGCGCCGGCGCCGGTCACGACCACGGCGGAGGGATGGACTTCTAGGTCCGTTTACTCCCGGGCGCCTCTATCTACGATGGCCGCCCGCTCAGACCCACCCGGGAGCCGGGTGCCCGTTCGCGGGTGCCCGGCTCTTTCCGTACGCAGCGCGGCCCACCCCAGGCGGGCTTGGGTCAGCGCAGGATGACCCGATGTCGATGATCCAACCTGAGGCTGTCCTCATCATCGGTGCGTATGGCTCCGGCAAGTCGTCCGCCGTCGAAGAGATGGCCGATGTCCTCGAGAAGTGGCGGACGCCGTACGCGGCGCTCGACCTGGACTGGCTGGGTTGGTTCGACGTCGGCGATGATGAGATCCACGACCGCATCTTCTGGCGAAATCTCGCCGCAGTCGTCGCCAACTACCGTGCGGTCGGCGTCCGGCGCTTCCTGCTCGCGCACACCGTCGAGAGCCGCGACGAACTCGACCGGTACCGCGAGGTTCTGGACATGCCACTTCATGTGATCCGCCTGACGCTGGATATCGGCGTCATTCGAGCGCGCCTAGGAACGGCCGTGACGACCGGTCGGGCAGCTGACCTGGACGAGGCGGAAATCCAGATTGACGAGGGCACCGGGATCGGCCTGGAGGACTTCGCACTGTCCAACGACGGTCCGATCCAGGACGTCGCGGCCGAGATCCTCGCGCGAATCGGTTGGCGCCTGTAGAGCCTCGCGACGGGCGCGCATACTCGACCGGGCCCATCGACGTTCACGGAGGGACGCAGATGTTCCGCATCCGCCGGTTCAACGCCGTCAAGACGGCAACCGTCGTCGCGCTGATGTACATGCTCATCGTCGCGGTCATCGTCGTGCCGTTCCTGCTGTTGTTCGCGGTCACCGGGGTGTCGGTCAACGGCGGACCCAACCAGGGCGGCGGGGTCATCGCGGTCCTCGGGATCGGCGTCGTCCTGATCCTGTTCTACGGCCTGCTGGGCTGGGTGTTCACCGCGATCGCCTGTGTCCTCTACAACGTCGTCGCCGGCTGGGTCGGCGGGATCGAGGTCCAGGTCGAGGCGGTCGCACCGCCCGCACCGCCACCCGTGTGGATGGCCCCGAGCTCGACGCCGCCCGCCCCGCCCACCGCCCCGCCGCCCGCCCCGCCGTCCGATCCGACCCTGCCGCCGTCGGCTCCGGTGCCCTGAGCGTTTGACAGGCGCGGCCTGCCCACCGACGCTGGCCACATGCGCCTCACCACACGACTCGTCGTCCCGCCGCTGATCGCCGGCCTCCTGCTGGCAGCCTGCCAGGGCCAGCCGGCGAGCCTGCTGGACGACCCCGAGGAGATCCTGGCCGCCGCCGCGACCACCGCCGCAGCCGCGTCCAGCGTCCGCGTCGACCTCACCGCCGAGGGCACGGTCGCCGTCGACCCGCTCGGCACGGGTACCGGCACGCCGGTGGACTTGGCGGGCACGAACCTGACTGCCGACCTCGACCTGCAGGCGGGCAAGACGCGGGCAACCTTCGCCGTTCCCGCGCTCCTCGGCCTCGGGGGCGAGCTCATCGTCGCGGACGCGGTGTATCTCAAGTCGACGCTGACCGGCCCGAAGTTCCAGTCGATCCCGCTGACCGGCGAGTCACAGCCGCCCTTAAAGGGTTTGACCGATCTGCTCGCCCGCACGGACCTCCAGCCGACCAAGGGCGCCGACGTGCCGTGTGCCGGCGGAACGTGCTACACGGTCACGGTGCAGCTCGACGCCGAGGATTTCGGCGCGCTCACCGGCGGAGCGGCGCTGCCCAGCGCCCTGCCGATCCCGCTACCCATCCCCGACCTCGCCGGCGCCAAGGTCGACCTCACGCTCCAGATCGAACAGGCCACGACGAGGGTGTCCGGCGCGACCGCCACGCTCGACCTCGGCGAGACAGGCGACCTCACCGTTGAGGGCACCTTCACCAAGTGGAACGAACCCGTCGAGGTCGCCGCACCGCCGGCCGACCAGGTCGAGACCGCCGGTTGAGCCGCGCGTAAGGCCCCCTGGAGCCCTGGGTCGCGGGCCTCGACCTAGAATGCGGTGGTGAGCCCCAGGACCCGTCGCCGGACCGGCGACCCCACCCTCGACGACGCCCTGGGAACGCCGGGGACGGTCGCCGCCGAGGTGCCGGATGTGGCCCCGGATGAGCCGGAATGGCTGCGCGATGCGGCCGCCGCCACACCCGAACGCGACCCGAACGCCCCGCCCGCACCGCCATCCGACCCCAAGGCCCTTGCCAAACGCCGAGCCAAGCGTGAGGAGCAGATCCTCCGGGCGCTGAACCCGGAACAGGCGCGCGCCGTCACCAGCACCGAAGGGCCGCTGTTGATCCTCGCCGGTGCCGGCTCGGGCAAGACGCGGGTGCTCGCACATCGCATCGCGTACCTCGTCGGCGTCAAGGATGTCCCGCCGTTCCGCATCCTCGCGGTCACGTTCACGAACAAGGCGGCCGCGGAGCTTCGGGAACGGATCATCAGCCTGGTCGGGGAGGGCGGTCGCGACGTCCAGGCCGGCACCTTCCACGCCCTGTGTGCCCGCGTGCTCCGCCGTGACGGCGAGGCCATCGGCATCAGCCGCCGGTTCGTGATCTACGACACGGACGACCAGCAGGCGCTCATGAAGCAGATCCTCCGCGAGGAGGATATGCCGCTCACCGGCGAGTTCCGCCCGAGCATCGTCCTCGGGGCGATCAGCCGCGCCAAGAACGAGATGCTCGATCCCACGTTCCTCGCGGAGAACGCGGCGAACCACCGCGAGCGGACCATCGCCCGGCTTGCGTCGCGTTACCAGCAGCGCCTCCAGACCGCACGCGCCCTCGATTTCGACGACCTCCTGCTCGAGGCCGTGCGGCTGTTCGACGAAGCGCCCGACGTCCTCGCCCGCTATCAGGACCGCTGGCATTACCTCCATGTCGACGAATACCAGGACACCAACCGGGCGCAGTACCTGTGGGTGAACGCGCTCGCTCGCAAGCGCGGCAACCTGGCCGTCGTCGGCGATGACGACCAGTCCATCTACTCGTGGCGCGGCGCCGACCTCCGCAACATCCTCGACTTCGAGCGGGACTGGCCGAATGCCACGGTCGTGAAGCTCGAGCGGAACTACCGGTCCACCCAGCTGATCCTCGATGCCGCGCACGCGGTGGTCTCGCGGAACACGGCGCGCAAGGACAAGAAGCTGTGGACCGACATGGCCGGCGGACTGAAGATCCAGCGGTTCGAGGCCTACAACGAGGACGAGGAGGCCGAGTGGATCGCCCGCCAGGTCGAAGCGCTCGTCGGCGGGCGCGGCACGGAGCTGACCCGACGCGCTGACGAGAGCGAGGAGGACACCAGGTTCCGGGCACGCGATATCGCCGTCATGTACCGCATGAACGCCCAGTCGCGGGCGATCGAGGAATCGTTCCTGCGCTACGGGTTGCGGTACCAACTGATCGGCGGCACCCGGTTCTACGCCCGGCGCGAGGTGAAGGACGCCTTGGCCTACCTGCGCGTGCTGCGATCGGACACGGACAGCGTCAGCTTCGAGCGGATCATCAATGTCCCCGCACGCTCGATCGGCGACAAGACGATCGAGGCGCTGCGCGCCGCGGCGGCGGCCGACGATCCCGCGACCGGCGAGCCGGGCACGTACTGGGGGGCCATCGAGCGTGGCGCGCGGGGCGACCTGCCCACCCTCGCGCCGCGGACGCGCAACGCCCTGGGCGAGTTCGCGGGGCTGCTCCGTCGGATGCGGAGCCGGATCGGGGTGCTGCCGCTGCCAGAGCTCCTCGACGAGGTCCTCGAGGCATCGGGCTACCGCGCGATGCTGGCAGACGGGTCGGAGGACGGTGAGGATCGCTGGGCGAACCTCCTCGAGCTGCGCTCGGTCACGACCCGCTACGACGACCTCGAGCCCGAGGACGCGCTCGACCGCCTGCTCGAGGAGACGGCCCTCGTGGCCGACCAGGACTCGTACGAGGGGGATGCCGACGCGGTCACGCTGATCACGCTCCACGCCGCGAAGGGGCTCGAGTTCCCGGTCGTGTTCATCGCTGGCCTGGAGGAGGGCCTGTTCCCGCACAGCCGGGCGCTCGACGACGAGCGCCAGCTCGAGGAGGAGCGTCGCCTGGCATATGTCGGCATCACCCGTGCCAAGCGCCGGCTGTACCTATCGCACGCATGGCGCCGGGCCACCTGGGGCATGGGCCAGGCGTCCGTCCCGTCGCGGTTCCTGCTGGAGATCCCGGCCGAGCTGATGATCGGCCCGAGACTCGGTGGCATCGACGAGCCGGAGCGCGACCTGGACCTCGACCTCGTGTTCGGCCAGCGGCGGACGACGCGCTTCAACACCCCGACCCGCGGCCAGGGTCCGGCGTACAGGCAGAGCAGCGGTCGGCCGGGCGCACCCCAGGACGGCGAAGCCTTCCGGCCGAGCCGCGACCTCGCCGCGCGGCGGGAGGCATTCGATGCCGGCGCCCCATCAGGCTCGCTCGGAGGTCCGGCCACGACCGCACCGCCCGCCCGGCCGGCGCGACCCGTCATCCCGGGCGAGCGCCAGTTCCGCGACGGCGACCGCGTCCGCCACGGTCGTTGGGGTGACGGCATCGTCGTCACGTCCAAGCTGACGAGGAGCGACGAGGAGATCACCGTCGCCTTCAAGGATCCCGGCATCGGGCGCAAGACGATGCTGGCGAGCCTGGCCAACCTGGAGATCGTCGGTTAGGGCTCCGCGGTCAAGCTCGCGCACCCGCGTCCACGAGCAGCACCGCGATCGCATCCTGGCCGCGTGCCCTCGCATGGGCCAAGGGCCGAACCCCATCGCCGTCGGCGAGGTCCACGTCGGCGCCGTGCTCGATCAGGAGCCGCACGATCTCCTGGTGACGCGGACCACCATCCGAGAGGAGGATCGCCTCGAGCAGGGCGCTCCAGCCGAGCCGGTTGACGTGATCGACGTCGACGTCGGATTCGGTGAGGAGGTAGCGGACCACCTCGACGTGGCCGCGCTCCGACGCGGGGATCAGCGCCACGCCGCCGTACCGGTTGGTGATCGCCGGATCAGCGCCCGCCTCGTTGACCAGCGTGAGGATGTCAAGCAGACCCTCAGATCCGGCGTACAGGAACGGGGTGTCGCGCTGGGCGTCCTGGGCGTCGACATCGGCGCCGGCGTCGAGCAGCGCCCGCACGGCGTCCGTCGCCCGGGCGATCGTCGCCAGCATGAGGGCCGGGGTACCCGCGGCGTCGGGGGTGGCCGGATCCGCGCCCATGGCCACCGCCACTCGGATGGCCGACACGTCGCCCGCCGCCGACGCCGCCACGAGCCGCTGGTCCGCATCCGAGGGAGGCATCGCCGTAGGGTAGTCGTTCGCCATACGATGGCGGCGTGGACGACGTGATGGCGGATCCGCGGGCGCTTGCCGGACGACCGGGCCGGGTCGACCTCACCCGGATCGTGACGCTGGCCGACTTCGAGGCGTCCGCCCGGCTGGCGATGGAGCCCGGCGCCTTCGACTACGTCGCGGGTGGTGCTTGGGATGAGCTGTCGCTGGCGGACAACCTGGCCGCCTGGCACCGCTTCCAGCTCCGGCCCCGGGTCCTGGTGGACGTGGCGGCGATCGATCCATCCACGACCCTGCTAAGGGAGGCTGTGGCGATCCCGGTCGCGATCGCCCCCATGGCCGTCCACGGTCTCGCTCACGCCGACGGTGAGCTGGCCACGGCCCGCGCCGCCGCTGCCGCCGGGATCCCGTTCACCCTCTCGACCACATCGAGCCGATCGATCGAGGAGGTCGCCGAGGCTGCTCCCGATGCCCGGCGCTGGTTCCAGCTGTACGTCCAGCGCGATCCGGGCCGGAGCCGCGAGCTCGTCCAACGCGCCGAAGCGGCCGGCTACACGGCGCTCGTCCTCACCGCCGACCTGCCGCGGCTGGGCTACCGCGATCGCGACCGACGGTCCGGGTTCGCGCTGCCGCCGCTCGGCAACTTCGCGCCGACGGCTCCGGCGACCCACGCCGGCGGTGCCCATACCGATGGGTTCGAGATGCTCGACGCCCAGCGCGAGGTCGGCCTCACCTGGGACGATCTCGCCACGATCCGGTCCTGGTCGCGGATGCCGCTCGTGCTGAAGGGCATCCTCACGACCGAGGACGCGCGCCTCGCCGTCGATCACGATGTGGATGCGATCGTCGTCAGCAACCACGGGGCTCGCCAGCTCGACCGGGTCGCCGCACCGATCGACGTCCTGGAGGAGATCGTCGCGGCCGTCGACGGGCGGACCGAGGTATGGGTCGATGGCGGCGTGCGCCGCGGGCTCGACATCGCCATCGCCCGGGCGCTCGGTGCTCGCGGGGTGCTGCTCGGCCGGCCGATCATGTGGGCCCTTGCCACCGACGGGGAACGAGGCGTCGCGCGCGCCATCGCCATCCTGCGCGAGGAGTTCGAGATCGCGATGACGCTCCTCGGGACACCGACCACGGACGCCATCACCCGCGATCACGTCGAGCGCGCGCGGTCGCTACCCTCAGGGACATGACCGTTCAGCTCCCGCCCGTCGATCCGGCGCTGGTCGAGACCGCCGCGGCCCTCGACATCGAGCGCGCGACCGCCCGCCACGCGGAGCTGGCAGCGAGCATCGATCGGGCGAACGTGCTGTACCACGCCGACGACGCGCCGGAGATGACCGATGCCGAGTACGACCAGCTCTTCAGGGAGCTCGTCGCGCTCGAGACCGCGTATCCCGAGTTGATCACCGACGAGTCGCCCACCCAGCGCGTCGGTGGCGCACCGACGGCCGGCGTCTTCGACGAAGTGCGTCACCGACGGCCGATGCTGAGCCTGTCCAACGCGTTCAGCCACGACGAGCTGCGGGGGTTCGACACGCGGGTTCGGCGCGGCCTCGGCCTGCCCGCGGCCCCGGAGCCCGCCGCGGAGTTGCGCTATGTCGCGGAACTGAAGATCGACGGGCTGGCTGTCACGCTCCGGTACGAGCGCGGTCGGTTCGTGCAGGGCGCCACGCGCGGCGACGGCACGACCGGTGAGGACGTCACGGCCAACCTGCGCACGATCTCCGTGATTCCCGATCGCCTGACGACGCCGGCCACGGCGGACGTCCGCGGCGAGGTCTTCATGCCCAAGGCCGAGTTCGTGCGGATCAACGCCGAGCGCGAGGAGGCCGGGCTGCCGTTGTACGCGAACCCCCGGAACTCCGGCGCGGGGTCGCTGCGGCAGAAGGACCCGAAGGTGACCGCCGACCGGCTCCTGTCGTTCTGGGCGTACCAGCTCCTCGAGGAGAGCGACGGACGACTCGCGACGCAATCGGCCGCCCTCGAGCGCATCACCGCGCTGGGGCTCCCCGGTAATCCGGACCACGAGGCGGATCTCGACATCGAGGGCGTCATCGCCTTCACCGAGCGCTGGCGCGAGGCCCGCCACGAGCTGCCGTACGAGACCGACGGCGTGGTCGTCAAGGTGGAGCGGTTCGACCAGCAGGATCGACTCGGCATGGTCAGTCGCGCTCCGCGTTGGGCGATCGCCTACAAGTTCCCGCCCGAACAGGTCGAGTCGACGGTCGAGGACATCGTCCCGTACGTCGGCCGGACCGGGACGCTGACGCCGGTCGCCCACCTCACGCCCACCAAGGTCGCCGGATCGACCGTCGCGCGGGCCACCCTCCACAACCTCGATGAGATCCGACGCAAGGACATCCGCATCGGCGACCACGTCGTCCTGCAGAAGGCGGGCGACGTCATCCCCGAGGTCGTCCGGCCGCTCGTCGACAAGCGGACGGGCGACGAGCGCGAGTTCGTCATGCCGACTGCCTGTCCGGTGTGTGACACGCCGGTCGTCCAGGACGAGGGTGCCGTACGTGTCTACTGTCCGAACCCGCAGTGCCCGGCGCGCGTCTCGCAGGAGTTCTCGCATTTCGTCGGGCGCGGCGGCATGGACATCGAGGGCGCCGGCTGGAAAGTCCTGGAGCAGCTCCTCCAGCGCGGTCTCATCCGCCAGCGCGGCGACTTCTACCGACTCTCGGTCGAGGATCTCGAGTCGCTCGACCGCTTCGGGCGCAAGAGCGCCGAGAACCTCCACCGCTCGATCCAGCGATCGCGTCGACGGCCACTGGCGCGGATCCTGAACGGCCTGGGGATCCCGCAGGTCGGCGAGCAGACGGCCATCGACCTGTCGACCTGGCTCGTCGAGCAGGTCCCGCCCGGCGAGGCCTGGCTCGTGCGGGCCGCTGGCTTCCTGGAGGGCGCCGGGCCGGAGGCGTACGAGGCGGTGTACGGGGTCGGACCGACGGTCGCGACGAGTCTCGCCGCGTATTTCGGGGCCGAGGGACCCGGCGGCGCGGCCCTGCGCGACCTCGCGGATGCCGGGGTCGAACCGGAGCTGCCCGCTCCGAGGCCCGCCGGGGGCGACGACATCGGGCCGCTCGCGGGCAAGACCGTGGTCGTGACCGGCACCCTGCCAGGGTTCTCCCGGCAGGAGGCGGAGGAGGCCATCCGGGCCGCGGGTGGCAAGCCCGGCGGGTCAGTCTCGAAGAAGACCGACTACCTCGTGGCGGGTGAATCGGCCGGCTCGAAGCTGAGCAAGGCGCAGGAGCTCGGCGTGCCGGTCCTCGACGAGGATGGGTTCCGGCGGGTGCTCGCCGGCGAGGACGTCTGAGCTCGGCCGATCGACCATCGGTCAGCGGCGTCCGGTCGCGTAGCGCTCCATGAGCTCCGACACGGCGACCCGGGCCGCCTGCCATTCCGGCTGATCACCGAGGATCACGCCGTCGGGACCCCATTTCCGCAGCTGCGTCATCGCAGTGACGATCAGATCGTGCGCCAGCTGGCGGTTGCGCCCGGCATCGATCTGCCCGGTCACGAGGTAGCGACGCACCGTCTCGAACGGGGCCGTCCAGCGACCCCACCGGATCTTGTCGCCCTCGCGCAGCGACTCGAGCCAATCATCGTCGCCGACCGGATGGCGGTCGTGCTCGGCCATGTGCCGGCGCAGGTCCACGCGCAAGCCGGGGAGCTCCAGGCTGTCGGTCCGCCCGTCATCGTCGACGGTCCTGTAGCAGACCGTGCAGCTCGGGAGCTCGGCATCGGGGCGCGGTGCCTCGCCGTACGGGAGACCGCAACGACGGCAGAACGTCGCATCGATGCGCGCGGCCGGTGTGCCGCACTGCAGACAACTGGTCACGATCATCGAGGTGTAGCGTCGCCGCACCACGGCGAGCGGACCATCCCACCATCGGAGCCGTCCGCCCCGGACCCTTGGGTCAGCGCTAACCCATCGCGTGGTTGAACTGACCCCAGATGTGCTCCGGTCGCCAGTGGATCGGGTCTCCACGAACCAGACGCGGTGCGCGCCACGCCTCGGTCCACCCGTCCGCCTCCAGGGTGGCCGCGCCGCGCTCGTTCTCGAGCAGGATGCCGCAGCGCACGCGCCGCTCCGGTGGTGTGGTCTGGCGCCGAGCGCGGAGGATGGCGAGCGCGTCATCGACGAGCGGCGCGACGGTCGCACCACCACCCCACGGTGCGCGCGCCAGGAAGCCCCCGACAGCGCCGTCTTCGGACTCCAGGATGCGCGTGCCTTCGGGCGACGCCAGGGCCGCGATGACGATCGACCGGTCCTCCCCGGTCGCGACGCGGTCCAGCCCGACCACGCCGTCGAGATCGGCCGGCCGGAACGCCCGGATGCGCCGGTCCGGGGTGGCACTGTCGGGCCCGAGACCCGGCGCTTCGAATGTCCTATACCACGTCTGGACCTCGAACCCGAGACGCTCATACAGGGGCCGGCCGCGGTCGGTCGCCACCAGCACGAGCGTGCGCACCCCGGCCGCGTCGGCAGCATCGATGACCGCCTGCGTCAGCGCGCGGCCGAGGCCGTGTCGTCGATGCGCCGGCGCGACCCAGATCGTCCCGATCCAGGCCACCGGTACGTTCACGGTCGCGACGCCCGTGCCGACGATGGCGCCGTCCGCCTCCGCGACGACCACGTGACACGCCGGCGAGCGCAGCGCGAAGTCGAACCACGAGCGGCGATCGCCCCACTCGTCGGCGAGGATCGCGCTCGCGGTCGACTCGAGGTCGGCGAGGGTCATGGGCCGCAGCCGCGGGAGGACGGACACGCGGCTATCATCGGGCGATGGCCACCCTGTCGCGCGCCGACGTCGAACACGTCGCCCATCTCGCCCGGCTCGGCCTGACCGAGGACGAGCTCGCCACGCTCGAGGGTCAGCTCAACCACATCCTCGACCAGTACGCGATCCTGGCGACCGTGCCGACCGACCACATCGCGCCGACGGCCCAGACCATCGAGCTCGAGAACATCCTGCGCGACGATGTCGCGCGGCCATCGCTGGCGGTCGAGGCGGTCCTGGCCAATGCCGCCGATCACGACGACGCGTTCATCGTCGTGCCGGCCATCCTCGGCGGCGAGTGACGGACCTCACGCGCCTCCGTGCGCACGAGATGGCCGCCCGCCTCCGTGCGGGCGAGATGTCGTCGCGCGAACTAACCGAGGCGCACCTCGACCTTGCCGAGCGCCAGGACCGGGGACTGCACGCCTGGTTGAGCATCGATCGCGAGCGCGCACTGGCGGAGGCGAACCACGCCGATGCCCGGCTGCGGGACGGCAAGCGCACGGGCGCCGCGGAGACGCTCCATCCCATGCTGGGGATCCCGGTCGCGCTCAAGGACCTCGTCTCGATCGAAGGGCGGGCAGGCCACGGCTGGGTCGCGGATCCTCGAGGGCTACCGCGCGCCGTACGACGCCCACATCACCGAGCGCGTCCGAGACGTCGGGGCGGTGATCCTGGGCAAGACCAACATGGACGAGTTCGCGATGGGCTCGTCGACCGAGCACTCCGCCTACGGCCCGACCGCGAACCCATGGGCGCTCGATCGCGTGCCGGGCGGGTCGAGCGGCGGATCGGCGTCGGCGGTCGCCGCCTTCCACGCTCCGGTTTCGATCGGCACTGATACCGGTGGCTCGATCCGGCAGCCGGCCGCCCTCACCGGCATCGTGGGCATCAAGCCGACCTATGGCCGCGTGAGCCGCTACGGCATCGTCGCGTTCGCGAGCTCGCTCGACCAGATCGGCCCGTTCGCCCGCGATGCCCGCGACGCCGCGGCACTGTTGCACGCAGTCGCCGGACGGGACGAACGCGATTCGACCTCGTCGCCAGAACCAGTGCCCGATGCACTCCTGCGCCTGCCGATCGACGACGACCAGGCCGCCGGGGCCCTTCGCGGCAAGCGGCTGGGGCTCCCGCGCGAGTACTTCGTGGCGGGCATGGAGCCCGGCGTCGAGGCGCGCGTGCGAGAGGCGGTCGCCGCCCTCGAAGGGGCTGGCGCACGCATCGAGGACGTGTCTCTGCCGCATACGGAGTACGGCCTCGCCACGTACTACATCGTCGCGCCGGCCGAAGCGTCGGCGAACCTGGCGCGCTACGACGGCATCCGTTATGGGCCACGCCTCGGCGAGGGCCGGGATGTGCTCGGCGACTATCTGGCGACCCGCGGGCGAGGTTTCGGGCCCGAGGTCAAGCGTCGGGTGATGCTCGGCACGTATGCGCTCTCAGCGGGCTACTACGATGCCTTCTACCTGAAGGCGCAGAAGGTGCGCACGCTGATCAAGGGTGACTTCGACGCGTTGTGGGCCCAGGGCTTCGATGCGCTCGTCGCGCCGACCTCGCCGACGGTCGCGTTCCGTTTCGGGGCCCGGCTCGATGATCCCGTCGCGATGTACCTCTCGGATGCCTGCACGCTCCCCGTGAACATGGCGGGCTTGCCGGGCATCTCGGTCCCGGCCGGGCTGTCCGAGGGACTGCCGGTGGGTCTCCAGTTCATCGGCGCGCCGTGGTCGGAGCCGAGGCTCTTCGAGCTCGCGCGCGGCTACGAGGCGATCACCGCAAACGAGGAGTGGCGCCGACTCGAACCCGCAGATCTGCCGGCCCTTGACGATCCGTCGACGCCGACGCCGGCGAGCGGATGGCCGCCATGGCGGTGGTCGACCGGTAGTCCTTTCGGGCGGTCGGAACGGGACGACGGCCATCAAGTACGATGCCGCTGTCCTTATCCCGGCGGGTCGCCGTCACGACCGCCGACCGTCACTGCAGGGGGAATTCCCGTGGAGCCGTCCGTCGCCGTCCTGTTCATGTCCGGGATCATGCTCACCATCGTCGGCTCGGGTCGCGCCTGGGCCATCGTGCGCGTCACGCGCGGCGTCGTCGCCAACGACCGTGGCGGCACCCAGCCGCTCCCGCTGAGCGAGCGCTCGGACGTCGCCCAGCTCCTGTGGCTCATCGTGTCGCTCTACGGGCTGATCCTCGCGGCGGCCGGGGTCGTTCTCAGCCGCTGACGCTTACGCGTGCGGGCCCCGTTCGTCGGCGCCGCAGCGCCTCCTCGATCGCCCAGATAGCCAACGGGCGAAGGTAGATCGAGGCGCGGAAGTCGCCGTTCTCGTCGTAGGCCTCGGGAGTCCGGAACCAGAGGCCGCGTTCGTACGTGACCTCGGCGGCGCCGCGTGCCGTCTCCCAGCCTTCCGCGTCCAGACCGCGACCGATCATGAACGCGGCGAGGGCATATGTCGTGCCGACCCACACCTCGGCCGACTGCTCGCTGGACGCGTCCACCGAACCATCGGGGCGCATCCCGTTCACGGCGCCCATCCGACCGCCGCCGAACCGGCGCACGTTGTTCGCGTGGATGGTTCGCAGCGCGGTGTCCACGCGATCCGCCGGCAGCAGGTCGCCGAGCCCCGTCACATCCCCGTACCACTGCCCACAGAGCTGATCGGCCATGATGCTCGTCGAGCTCGCGCCACCGCCATCGTCGTACGCGTAGTACCCGTTCCGCCAGAGCCGACGGTCGTAGGCGACCTGCGCCCGCTCGAACCAGCCCGCCCAATGTCGCTCGGCCTCGACATCCCCGAGACATCCGGCCATGCGTTCCGCGGCGGCGGTCGCAGCGAGCCAGAGCGAGCCACCGTACGCGGATGGGCCGTGCATGGGCCACGTGTCGTAGGTCTGATCGGGCTCCCCATCGTGTTCGGGCAGGCCGTCGCCATCCTTGTCCGATGCCGCGAGCCGTCGCAGCACAGCATCGACGGTCGGGAACACCTCGCGGATCAGGGCGACGCCACCCGGACCGGCCGACACTGCATCGCGCCAGGCCTGGAGCACGAACTTCGGGCCGAGGTCCTTCCAGCCGTTGACGTCCTGGTACCGGTACCAGTTCGGCCGATGGAACGGGTCGTCGCCGGGGCCGCCGACGTCGTGCGGCACCGTTCCGGCGAGCTTGCGCGGAGCGTCGCGGCCGGAGGCCTGGATGGTGACGAGGGACGGGTCGTCGATCGGGATCGTCGCCAGCAGGTCGCGGATCCCGCGCAGCTCCACGTCCGGGAACAGCTCGAGCATCGCGAACGAGGCGTAGAAGTCCACATCGACGGTGTCGTAGAAGGGGTAGTCGACACACTCGAGCAGCGCGAATCGCCCGACATCGTCAGGGCCGGGCACCGGACCACCGACCTCACCGGCCTCCCAGAACGTGCCGCCATCCACGAGGAAGTACAGCTCGTTGAAGAGTGCCGCCCGGTACCAGGCGGGCCGCTCGGGATCATCCAGGACCGGTCCCTGCCAGGCCTCGATGGCGGCCCGCCACGACGGCGTCTCGATCAGGGCGTGGACGGCAAGGTCCCACGCGCGGACACCGGACCGGCCCCAGTCGCGCGTGTACCGCTTCCACCAACGCCGACCGGACCCGAACTCGACCATCGGCAGATCCCACGCGAGGGCGAACCGGACGGACCGTCGTTCGCCGGGCGCGAGGACCGTGGTCGCCGCGATGGCGGCACCTGCCGGCCCGGCCGTCGGGGGATCGGACCGGGCCGGCGGCGCCTGGTCGAGGCGGCCATCGGCGGCGAAGTCGTTCCAAAGGTCTCTGTCGGCGACGGGATCGAATGAGGCGGCGGTCGACAGGTCCCAGCCGTCGTCGGCCAGCGCGGCCAGTGCCAACGTGCCGCGCAGGGCCGTCGGAGCGGCATCGCCCGGGTCGGCGAACTCGACGCCCGCGATCGAAGTGCCATCGGAGCGGAGGTCGTGGCCTCGATGGGGCGGGGGACCGTGGTCGGGTCCACCGGGAGGGTCGGTGAACGTGGCGAGCAGCCCGACCGTGATCGGTTCGGACGACGGATTCTCCACCCACCACTCGAATACGCCGACCGGCAGGGCGCTGCGCTCGAGGTCACCCGCGATGACTGGCGACAGCTGCTCGCCGACGAGTCGCACGCCGACGACCTCCGGGTCGAGGGTCTGCCATGCACGCGGGAAGAGCGCGTGATACGTCCCGCCACCGACCGGCAGGTTCCAACCCCAGTCGGGGAGGTCGCCCGTCGGCGGACGCACGCCCAGCATGGTCGCCTGCGAGGAGCCGCCGGGCCTGCCGACAAAGAGCGCGAAGCCATCGGCCGCTACCGGCTCGAAGCGGTGGCGCCCGACCTCGAGATGCCAGCGCGCCGTGTCCCCACGGAACGTGCGCCCGATGCTCCCCGTGCCGAGGCCGCCGATCGGGACGCCCGCCCATTCGCCGTCGTCCAGCATCGGGCCACTGACCCGCGGCCGCCCGACGGTCGGGCACGGTTCCCCGATGGGCCGTCGCCAGGCGACCTCGGGGATGACGGGCCAGCCGATGTCGGTATCGCGGTCGGCCTCCTCGATGGTCACCGTTGGACCGTCATTTCTCGACCCCGGTGATCACGACGCCGCGCATGAAGGCGCGCTGGGACAGGAAGAACACGACGACCGGCACGATGATCGCGAGGATCGCGCTCGCCTGGACGAGCGGTGGACGGGTCACGTACAGCGCGGCGAACTTCTGCATCCCGAGCGACAGCGGCCACAGGTCCGGGTTGCCGCCCACGTACACCAGCGACATCAGGAACTCGTTCCACGCGAAGAAGAAGTGGAACAGGGTGACCGCCACGATCGCCGGGATGGCCTGGGGCACGACCACCGACATCAGGATGCGGAACGGACTGGCGCCGTCGATCATCGCCGCTTCGTCGAGGTCGGTCGGGATCGTCATGAAGTACTGTCGAAGCAGGAACACGTTGTAGGCGTTCGCGAAGAAGTGCGGGACGATGAGCGGCAGCCACGTGCCGGTCCAGCCGAGGCGCGTGAACAGGATGTAGGTCGGGACGAGGGTGACCTGCGCGCTGAGCATGATCGTGGAGAGCAGCACCACGAACAGCGGCCCACGTCCGCGGAACCGGAAGCGCGAGAACCCGTAGGCGACGAGGACCGCCGAGCCGACCGCCCCGATCGTGCTGACCACCGCGATGATCGCGGTGTTGCGCAGCAGCTTCGGGAACTCGATCTGCTCCCAGGCGATTGCGAAGTTCTCGACCTTCGGATCGAACGTATACGCCGGTTCGAGCGAACGCCAGCGGCCCTCCCAGATGAACGTGCCGGCGGCCGGGTTCGCCGGGTCGATCATCACCGACAATTCGCGACCCTTCTGGACGATCGCGAGCTCGCGCACGACGCCGTCGATCGGGACCGCGTAGATGGGCAGTGCCTCGCCCTCGTAGGTGAAGGTCCGGGCAGAAGCCGGATAGAGGGGCGCAGCCGGGTCGGCGACCTGGGTCTGATCCTTGAGCGAGGTCATCGCCATGTAGGCGAGTGGCATGAGGAAGGCCGACAGGATCGCCAGCGCGACGAGGAAGATCGCCGCCCGTCCGGTGAATCGCCGCAGCGAGCGCTGGAACGACGTGCTGGCGACGGCTGCGGGCGCCGGGCGCGGGATCGCGGTCATCGCCGCTCACCTGCGTAGAAGACCCATCGGCTCGACGACCAGAAGAGCAACATCGCCAGGCCGAGCACGATCAGGAACAGCACCCACGCGAGGGCGGAGGCATAGCCGAGCTGGTTGAAGCTGAACGCCTCGCGGTAGAGGTTGACGTTGTAGAAGTTGGTCGAGTCGTCCGGCTGGCCGTTCTTGAGGACGTATGCCTGGATGAAGTACTGCGATACGCCGACGCAGCTGATGAGCAGGCTGTAGAACAGCACCGGGCTGAGGAGCGGCAGGGTGATCCGCCGGAACGTCGTCCAGGCGCCGGCGCCATCGACCTTGGCGGCGTCGTAGAGCTCGGTCGGGATGCTCTGGATGCCGGCCAGGGCGATGAGCATCATCGCGCCGATCCCCCACAGCCCGACGATGCCGAGGGACGGCAGCACCCAGACAGGGTCGTTGAGCCAGTCCGGACCGCTGACCCCGACGGAAGCGAGTAGGCCGTTCACCCAGCCGGTCTCGGCGTTGAGTACGCCCGCCCAGATGAGGGTGCTGGCCACGAGCGGGATCTGGGTGGGCATGTAGAAGAGCGTCCGGAACCCCCGCCTGCCCACCAAGCGTGGCGAGTTGAGCAGCACGGCCAGACCGACCGCGAGGGCGATCGTCGGCGGGACCGTGATGATGGCGAACCGGAGGGTGACGCCCAGCGACTGCAGGACGTTGGGGTCGCGCAGCAGCTGCGCGTAGTTGGCCAGTCCGACGAACTGGACCTCATCGGGCCGTCGCAGGTCGAAATCGGTGAGGCTGAAGTAGAGCGCGAGGGCCATCGGGATCGCCGTGAAGAGGACGAACCCGACGATCCAGGGGGAGACGAAGAGCCAGCCCCAGGCCGCCTCGCGACGCGACGCGGTCCACCGCCAACGCGATCGCGGGAGCGTCGATCCCGGCAGGGCAGGGGCGTCAGGCCGGCCGATCATGTCGGAACGCCTCGTGCTCGGTGGTGATGGGATGACGGAAGCGCGCCGGAGGAGAGTGCGACGCGCTTCCGTCGATGATGGACCTACTGGTCCTGGTCGAATAGGCCTTGCAACTCGGTCGCGAGCTTGTCGGATTCCACCGACACGTCGAGACCGGGGGTCGTGATCAGGGTCTCCTGGAAGGCCTTCACGGCGGCATCCGACTTCAGGAAGTTCGGCATGTCCGCTTCATGGCTCGGCACGTCCGGGTAGGCCAGCATGTCGCGAGCGACCTGCCAGTCGATGTCGTTCGGCGCAAAGCGCTCCTCGAGCGCCGCGAAGAACGCTTCCTGCTTCGACTCGACCGCCGGCAGCGCACCGTAGCGCGCGATCAGCTTGTCGTTGCCCAGCAGGTAGGTCAGGACTTCGAACGCCTCATCAGGATGGGCGGTCGACTTCATGATCCCGAACGTGTCGGCGTGGAGCTTGGCGGTGGTCGAGCCGTCATGACTCGGCGGGACCGCGATGTCGAAGGACTTGGCCTGCGGCTCACCCTCGGCGGGCCAGGCGCAGCACGTGTACCAAAGGTGCACGAAGTCCATCGCGACGTTGCCCGACTGGAAGGCGTTGTCGCTGTTGAGGAGCTCGGACCGGTTCTCGGAACCGTTCGGGATGAACCCGTCCTTCCACATGCCGTCGTAGTACCACTGCCAGGCAGCCTTCCAGTTGTCGGGGACCTGGGCGGTCGTGCCGTCAGCGGCGACGAGCGAGCCCGGACCGAACTGGGTGCCCCAGCCACGTGGATCCGTCCACTGCATGTAGTAGCCCCACTGGGCCGTGCTGTCCTTGTCGAAGCCAGCGCTCGCACCGTCGTTGCCGGCCTTGTCGACCGTCAGCTTCTTGGCGAGCTCGGTGAGGGTCTCCCACGTCCAGTCCTTGCCGTCGTACTTCTCGCCGATCTTGTGGGGCGGCTCGGGCACACCGGCTTCTTCGAACAGGGACTTGTTGTAGTAGAGGAACGAGGGGTAGATGGCGAAGGGGATGCCGACCTGGCCGCCAAAACCCTCTTTGTACGCAGCGAGGATCTTGGGGTCGATCCCGCTCACGTCGTAGCTGGTCTTGTCGATGAATGGCTGCAGGTCGAGCAGCTGGTCGCCATACGAGTAGAACCCGCGGAAGCCGACGGGCCCGATGATGTCCGGCGGGTTGCCGGCCGCGATCTGCGTGCTGAGGATGTCGTAGGCGGTCGTGTTCTGATAGATCTCGAGGCTCAGGGTGATCTTGTCCTGGCTCTCGTTGAACTCGGTCACGACGGCCTGTTCGTCCGCGATCTGGTCCGGCTGGGCGCCGGTGCCCAGGCCCACGAACCAGCGGATGAGGACCTTGCCGTCGGCGGTGAGACCGCCCTCGCTGGTGGCGACGGGCGCGGGGGTGATGGCCACGTTGGCGCTCGGTGCGGCGGCGCTCGGTGCCGCGCTCGGTGCCGCGCTGTTACACGCGACCGCGATCATGCTGATGAGGCTTGCCAGGACGAGGCGTCGGCCGGACCCGGCGTATCGGTGATCCATCGATGCGATCCTCCTCCGTTGTCGATTCCACTGCTTGCTGGTTGACGGTGACGGGGCGTGGCGGTCGTCGGTCGTCAGGGCATGGCCCTCCCCGCACTCGAGGCGCGCGCGATGAGCTCGGTGGTGAGGACGATGCGACGGGGGACACGGCCGGTCTGTTCGATGCTCTCGGCCAGGAGATGGACCATCTCGCGGCCCATCTCTTCGATCGGCTGGCGAACGCTCGACAGCGTCGGCCGGGTGGTCGTGGCGATCGGGGAGTCGTCATACCCGACAACGGCGACATCCTCGGGCACGCGCCGGCCGGCGGCCTGCAGGATGCCGAGTGCGGCGACGGCCATCAGGTCCGACGCGCAGAAGACCGCGTCGAGGTCGGGGCGATCGCGAAGCAGCCGCTCCATGGCCGCCTCGCCCCCGGCCTGGGTGAAATCACCGGTCGCGATCAGCCTTTCGTCGACGTCGAGCCCGGCGTCGGTAAGCGCGTCCCGATAGCCGGCCACGCGGTCCGTGCCCGCGACCATGTCGCGTGGGCCGGTGATCGTGGCGATCCGGCGATTGCCGCGTTCGACGAGGTGGGTCGTCGCCCGCCGCGCGCCGTCGCGGTTGTCAGCGTCGACGAAGTCGACACCCACGCCATGCGTCGGTCGACCGAGCACGACGAGTGGGATGCGCCGCGTCGAGAGCTGCTCGGGGAGGGGATCGTTCCCGTGCAGGCTGACGAGGATCACGCCGTCCACGTGCCCGGCGGTCAGGTAGCGCAAGGTCCGGCGCTCGTCGACCTCGTCGTCCGGCATCAGCAGGATGAGTTGCAGGTCACGAACCGACAGGGCGGCGCTGATCCCACGGACGAGGCGCGGGAAGAACGGGTCATTGAAGAGGCGGCTCGCCGGTTCCGTGATGACCACGGCGATCGAGTCGCTGCGGCGGGTCACCAGGCTTCGCGCCGCGCGGTTCGGTACGTATCCGAGCCGGTCGATCGCGCGCTCGACGGTTCGGCGCACATCGGCGCTGACCTTGGGCGAGCCGTTCACGACCCGGGAGACCGTCGCCCGCGAGACACCGGCGACGCGGGCGACCTCATCGAGCGTCGCGACGGGCTTCGCGGGGAATGGCTCGAGCTGGGCCATGTGGTGGTTCTCGGCTACAGGTTCGCAGCGTCGTGAGAGCGCTCTCACGTTCCGAAGGGCACAATATCACCTGTTGTCAAGAGAGCGCTTACAAATCCACTTGTGGGCCCAAGCCGACGCCTGAGGTCAGACCGACGCGTCACGTCAGGGATCCTCACGAGCCTGCATGCGAGGCATGCCATACGGACAGGGAGCGTCGGAACTCCGCCCCGCACCAGCACATTCGAGACGATCCGTGTCCTCACGCGTCGGATCGACCTGGCAGGACAGGACCTGGCAGCCCCACGTCTCGGATCGCGCTGTCCGCCCGCCCGTGAGGCCGACCGCTGCCATATGCGAGACTCTTCGCCGATGGCGATCGAGACATCCAGCGCGGCGGCGACCAGCTCGGCGCGCGACCGGTACGAAGCGGTCATCGGGATCGAGGTCCACTGCCAGCTGCGGACCGCGTCCAAGATGTTCTGCGCGTGTTCCACCGCGTATGACGGTGCGTCCCCAAACACCCACGTCTGCCCGGTGTGCCTGGGTCTACCCGGCGCGCTCCCAGTGATCAACCAGCGGGCGGTCGAATACGTCCTCATGACGGGGCTCGCGATCGAGGCGACGACGCCCGATGCGACTCGCTGGGATCGGAAGAACTACTTCTACCCGGACCTGCCGAAGGGCTACCAGATCAGCCAGTACGACCTCCCCCTGGCGTCGGGTGGGCGGCTGATGATCGACACCGCCGAGGGCCCCTTCACGATCGGCATCACCCGAGCGCATCTCGAGGAAGACACGGCGAAGCTCATCCATTCGACGAGCGCCCACGGCCGCAAGGTCAGCCTTATCGACTTCAACCGGTCGGGGGCGCCGTTGATGGAGATCGTCACCGATCCCGACATCCGCACCGCCGAACAAGCGCGCACGTACGCCGAGGAGCTACAGCTGCTGCTCCGGACGATCGGTGCGTCCGATGCCGACATGGAGCGCGGCCAGATGCGGGTCGAGGCGAACATCTCGATCCGACCGCACGGCTCGACCGAGTTCGGCACGCGCGTCGAGGTCAAGAACATGAACTCGTTCCGGTCGGTGGAGCGTGCCATCGCGTTCGAGATCGATCGCCAGGTCATCGCGTTGGAAGCCGGTGAGCCGCTGGTCCAGGAGACCCGTGGCTGGTCGGACGATCGGGGCGCCACGTACCACATGCGCTCCAAGGAGACCTCGGACGACTACCGCTACTTCCCGGAACCCGACCTGCCACCGCTTCACGTGGACAGGCCGTGGCTGGAGCGGTTGCGGGCCGACATGCCGGAACTGCCTGCTGCCCGACGGGAGCGGTTCCGCGCGGCGTTGGGTCTCACGGCATATGACGCTGGCGTCCTCGTTGCCGACCCCGACGCGGCGGCTCTGTTCGAGGCGACGGTGGCGGCGGATGTGTCGGCGTCGACCAAGTCGATCGCGAACTGGGTCAGCGGCGAATACCTTCGCCTCCGCAACGCCGCGGCGTCGGACGCACCGGTGCAGGTCGAGCCCGCCGAGCTCGCAGCGCTGGTGAAGCTCGTCGACGACGGCTCGCTCTCCCGCGCGAATGCCAAGGAAGTCCTCGCGGCCCACGCGACAGCCGGCACCCCGGTCGCCACCGTCATCGCGGAGCGTGGCTTCCGCCAGATCTCCGACGCCGGGGTCGTCGGTCGGGCGGTCGACGAGGTCCTAGCCGCCAACCCGAACGCCGTCGCCGACTACACGGCCGGCAAGATCCAGGTCGTCGGCTTCCTCGTCGGGCAGGTGATGAAGGCCACCAAGGGTCAGGCCGACGCAGCGGTCGTGCAGGCCCTGGTCCGCGAGCGGCTCGACGCATGAACCTCGCAAACGTCGTGTTCTGGGCGCTCGGTGCTGCGCTCATGGCGATCGGCTACGCCCGCGCGAGAGGTCCCTGGTCGCGCTACCGCGCGTTGCGCGAGCAACAGGCGAACGTCGACCGCTATGAGGCATGGCGCGGGGGCCTGCGGACGCAGGACGACGGGCCGACCGGTGCATCGGTCGCCATGGACCAGGCCCGGCGCGAGGCCCGGATCGGCGGGGTCATCATCGCGCTCGGGGTCGCGCTGTTCGCGCTCGGGTTCCTGGTCCGCTAGACCCCCTCGAGCAGGCGACCATAGGCGTCGTCGGGCAGCGGCCGGACCCAGCTGGTCGGCAACGCCCCACCGATCTTCCCGCGTTCTGCCGCCGCGCGCAGGTCGCCGCTGGTCCACCACTCGGCCAGGAAGTAGGCGATGAACGCATCGCCGCATCCGACGGTGGTGCCGCTGACGGGCACGGGTTCGACGGGCACGAGTATCTCGACCCCGTCCGCTGTCCCATCGACCAGCAGCACGCCCTGGGATCCGAAGGTGACGACGAGGCGCTTGCCGAGGTCGGTCACGATCCGCGCGAGGGCCGCGACACCATCGTCGCCTGGGGTGCCCGGCCAGCCGACGATCGCCACATCGACCCATCGCATCGTGTCGGCGAACCGTTCCGGCGTGTAGTGCCGGAAGCCAAGGAGATCGGCCGCCACCTCGACGCCCTCCAGCAGACCAGCCTCGCCAAGGCGGGTCAGCTCCGCGATCACGCCCTCGACGAGGATCCCGTGCAGCCGTCTGGCCCCACGTAGCCGGCGCTCCTCGCCGGGCGTCAGTCGGAGGTCCTCACAGACGCCCTGGACGTAGTGGTCCATCCATGGTTGACGGTCCGCCATGAACTCGATGTCGATCGACGCCGACGGGCCGTCGCGCACGACCGACGCGCGCGATCCATAGTCGATCCCGTGCCGGTCGAGCATGTCGAGGAACATGTCCGCATCGCGGTCCCCGACGCGGGTGATGAGCCGGAACGGCAGGCCGAGCGAGCGCCAGTGCCAGGCCACGTTCAGCGCGCCACCACCGGGCAGGACCGGGCCATCCGGTCGGTAGCGGTCGAGGCTGAGCGCGCCGAGGAGCAGCGTCTCCGGACCAGCGGCCGCGTCCCTGTCCGGGGGTTCCGTCACAGGCCCGCCAGTGGCTGCACGCGGTCGAGGCCGGACTCCAGGAACCGGTCGTAGCGGACCTCGACGACCTTGCTCGCCTGCCAGAATGCCTCGACCGACAGGTGGCCGCTGCCCTCCGAGTGGTACCAGTCGATGCGGCTCGGCAGGCTGCTGATCAGGGCTGGGTCGTGGACCGGGACGACCGCGGGGTTGAGCATGAATCCGGGCGAATCGGGCTCACGGATCTGGAGCAGGAAGGGGCCACGGAAGCCGCGCGCCCGCGGGACCGTGTGGGTCTCGCCCGTCGCCAGGTCGACGAGTCGCGCGTCGGACACCTCCGTCTCGGTCACCTCCGGCCAGTCGGGGTCGTCGACCAGCTCGGCGATCACCCGCCGGACCGAGATGTCCTGGTAGTGGTTCATGGCCGTGTGTGGCTGCTCGTAGGCGGCGTCACCGACGTTCTCGACCGCGAAGTCGTACACGTTGCCGCACGTCTCGACGAGGAACCGGACGAGCGCGGGCCGGTCCCGGAGGTAGCGCCGATAGCTGGCCTCGTACTCGTTGATCGCGGTCGCGACCGGGACGACCTCGCCACGCACGATGTGGCCGAGCCGCCAGCCATCCGCCCCGAAACGATCGTCGAGCCGTGCCCGCCAGCGGTGCTTCGCGTCTCCGGCGAAGCCCGGTGAGCCGACCGGGATCCAGACCTCCGCCAACGGCGCCGCACCGTCACCGAGATCGCGCCACCAGTCGGTCCGATCCATCGGCGCAGCTTAGCCGCCCATAGACTGACCGCACGAGCGGGGTAGCCGGGGAGGAGAGGGCAGCACATGCGCGAGCGGACCGAGGGGCGAGGCCTCGCGACGAGGGCGATCCATGCCGGGGAGCGACCCGACCCGACCACGCACGCACACCGCACGCCGATCTACGCGACGGCGACCTACACGTTCGACTCGGCCGCGGACAAGGAAGACGCCGTCGACCGGGCGCTGGCCTGGGAGCCCGGCGCGTACTTCTACTCGCGGACGGGCAATCCCACCAACCGGGCGCTCGAGGAGAAGCTCGCCTCGCTCGAGGGCGCGGAGGACGCCGTGGTGTCGTCGTCCGGGATGGCGGCGGTGGCCGCCACGCTGTTCGCCCACCTCACCGCGGGCGATCACCTGGTGGCAGGCGACGAGCTGTTCGCGATCACCAACGTCTTGCTCGACGAGGACTTCCCGCGGCGAGGCATCGGCGTGACGAGGGTCGATCCGACCGACCTCGATGCGGTCGAGGCCGCGATCACCCCGGTGACGCGTGCGATGTTCGTCGAGTGCTCGACGAACCCACGCCTGCGCGTCCCCGACCTGGACGCGCTGGCCGCCATCGCCCGCCGGCACGACCTCGTGTTCATCGCCGACAACACGTTCCTGGGTCCCGTGCTGCTCCGCCCACTCGAGCACGGAGCCGATCTCGTCGTCCACGCCGCCACGAAGTACCTGTCCGGCCACGGCGATGCGGTGTCCGGCGTGGTGGCCGGCCGCAAGTCGCTCACCGACCCGATCCGGAAGCAGACCGACACCCTCGGCCAGGCGGCCAGCCCGTTCTCGAGCTTCCTCGTCCAACGCGGGGTGCGCACGCTGCCGCTCCGGTCCAGAGCGGCCTCGAGGAACGCGGCCGGAGTGGCCGCGTTCCTCGAGGGGCACCCGAAGGTCGAGTGGGTCCGCTACCCGGGTCTCGCCTCGCACCCCGACCATGCCGTCGCGCGCCGGCTCCTCGGCGACCTCGGCGGTGCCATGGTCACGTTCAAGCCGAACGGCGGACTGGATGCGATGGCGGCGTTCACCGACCACCTGCGCCTGTGTGACATCGGGGTCAGTCTCGGCGACATCCACACGCTCGTGTATCCGCGTCCGAAGGACGGCGGCATCATCCGCCTGTCGATCGGCTGCGAGGACATCGACGACCTGCTCGAGGATTTCGAGCTCGGGCTGTCCTTCGTCGCCTAGCCGCGACCCAGTTCGGCGGCCGCGGCGAGCGCCGCACCGATCGTCAGGTCCACCCGTCGTACCACCTCGTCCTCGGGCGGCCGGAACCAGTCCTCACCGCCGAGCTTGCGCGTGCCCTCGACGTCCTTCGGGTCGCGGATCACGTCGGACACGGTCAGGATCGTGCCGGCCCGCACGTCGCGCCCCTTCGCTCGCTCGCGCATGACGAGCAGGTACACCGCCGCCGTCTCCATCTCCGCGGCGAGGTAGCCGCGCCGACCCCAGCGCACCACGCCATCCGGATGCGGGTCATAGAAGACGTCGGTCGTGACGATCGGCCCGACATGGGTGGTCAACCCCTGGTCGCGGCTGGCTCGAGCAAGGGCGTCGACCACTTCGAACGACGCGGTCGGGGCGGTGGGTTCGCCGCCGCCCAGCACCCCGCCGATGCCCGCCCACGAGGCGGCGGCGAGCGCGACGACGACATCGCCGATCTCGAGTGCGCCGAAGCCCCCGCACGTCCCGACGCGGATGAACGTGGTCACGCCGAGATTGAGCAACTCCTCCATCACGATCGATGTGGTCGGGGCGCCCATCATCGTGGTCTGGACCGACACGGGTACGCCGTCGACCGCGCCCGTGTAGCCGAGGAGCCCGCGGTTCTCGTTGACGAGCCGGCTCGCCGCGACCCCGCCGTCGAAGCGGTCGGCGATGCGGGTTGCTCGATGCGGGTCGCCGGGGAGAAGCACGACCGGCGCGTAGTCGCCCGGCTCGGCATGGAGATGGATCTGGGTCATGCACCCTCCGTCGTCGGCCGGCCGAGGCGTCGCCACTCCACCGACAGGCAGCGATCCATCACGACGACCAGGCCGCCGTCGTGGGCGATGCGCGCAGCCTCCCAGTCCACGATACCGAGCTGGAGCCACAGGCACCGGGCGCCGACGGCCACGGCTTCGCGGGCGTGGGCGGCGCACGACTCGGGACGTCGGAACACGTCGACGATGTCGACGGGACCGGTCGCGGCGACCGCCTCGCCGAGCGTGGAGTAGGCAGGGACGCCGGCGACCTCCGCGACGTTGGGGTTGATCGGGACGCAGTCGAACCCGGCCGATAGGAGGTGTCGGAAGACGTCATGCGAGGGCCGGTCCGGCCGATCCGACGCGCCGATGACGGCGATCCGTCGGGTCGTCGAGAGCAGCTCTCGCATGGCGTCGTCATCGAGCAGCGGGGCGCTGCCACGCCCCTCCGCCAGGTCGAGGTAGGCGATCGTCCGCGCGCGGTCCTCTGGCGTCATCCGCCTCCCTGCAAAGGTGGTTGCGAAATCATCGACGTCGCCCTGTCGATAGCGTATCCTCCCAGACCGAAAGGCCGCGGGTCCGTCATCGTCCCCCGGCCGCAGAGGAGGAGACACCTTGCGCAGCTCAATGCGGCTGCTGTCGCTCGGCGCGACCGCGGCCTTCATCATCACCGCTTGTTCCGCTCCGGCGGCATCGGTGGCCCCGAGCGCAGCGCCGTCGGAGAGCGCCGCCGCCTCGGACAGCGCCGCTCCGTCCGCGAGCGCGAGTAGCGGCGGCGCGATCGACTGGACCGCCTGCGTCGCATTCGACACGGGCGGCCTTGGTGACAAGAACTTCAACGACCTCGCCAAGAAGGGCCTCGAGGACGCGGAGGCGGCCGGGTACAAGACGTTCTTCTCGGAGGCGCAGGGCGCCACCGACTACGCCGCCAATATCCAGCGCCTCGTCGATCAGGGCTGCCAGTCGATCGTCACGGTCGGCTTCCTGCAGTCCCAGGCGACGGCCGAGGCGGCCGCGGCCAACCCGGAGATCGGCTTCTCCCAGGTCGACACGGCCTGGAACGAGGCGGGTCCCGACTTCCAGATGGGCACGGCCGACGACACGCCGCGCCCGCCGAACTTCACCGGCCTCGACTACCAGATCGATCAGGCCGCCATGCTCGCGGGCTACCTGGCCGCGGGCTGGAGCAAGAGTGCCAAGATCGGTACGTATGGCGGTCTGGCCTTCCCCGGCGTGACCCGTTTCATGGACGGCCTGTACGCCGGCGTCCAGTACTACAACCAGCAGAAGGGCACGTCCGTCGCAGTCATCGGCTGGGATGGATCCCTGCCTGATCCCACGACCACGGGCACCTTCGTCGGTGGCAGCGGCGGAAACGACACCTGGAACGATCCCGGCAAGGGTGAGCAGTTCGCCACGACCTTCCTGGACCAGGGCGTCGACGTCGTTCACCCGGTCGCCGGTTCGACCGGCAACGGGACCATCAAAGCCATGCACGCGGCCGGCAAGTGGGCCATCGGCGTCGATGCTGACCAGTGGATCAGCCTCGGCGACACCGAATATCACAAGGCCATCCTCACGTCCGCCCAGAAGGCGATCGACGTCTCGGTGATGGACGTCATCACCAAGAACGCCGGTGGCGACCTCGGCGGCGAGGACTACTCGGGCACGCTCGCCAACGATGGCGTGCTGCTCGCGCCGTTCCACGATTTCGACAGCCAGATCCCGGCCGAGCTCAAGACGGAGATCGAGACCTTGCGGGCGGCCATCGCCGACGGCAGTGTCACGGTCTGCAGCTTCCTCGGGCGCGGCTGCTAGCGCCGTCGGACCCGATCCGACCGAAACCACGACCGCCCCCGGCCTGCATCGCGGACCGGGGGCGGTCTGCATCCAGTAGAGGCCCGCCATGCAGCTCGAACTGCGCGACATCACGAAGCGATTCCCGGGCGTCCTGGCGAATGACAAGATCTCGATCTCGGCGGACCGTGGCACGGTGCTCGGTCTGCTCGGCGAGAACGGCGCGGGCAAGACGACGCTCATGAACATCCTGTCCGGGCTGTACAAGCCGGATGCGGGTCAGATCTTCATCGATGGCCAGGAGCATGACTTCACCGACCCGGCCGCGGCGATCGACGCCGGCGTGGGGATGGTCCACCAGCATTTCATGCTCGTCCCGGTCTTCGACGTCGTCGAGGCCGTCGCACTCGGCGCCGAGACCGTGAGCGGTCCGCTCGGGACGTTCGACCGTGCGGCGGCCCGGAAGCGGATCGTCGAGCTCTCGGCCCAGTACAACCTCAACGTGAACCCCGACGCGAAGATCGAGAGCCTGCCGGTCGGTGTCCGCCAGCGCGTGGAGATCCTCAAGGCGCTCTACCGCAAGAGCGACATCCTCGTCCTCGACGAGCCGAGCGCGGTGCTCACGCCCTACGAGACCGAGGAGCTGTTCGGCATCATCCGATCGCTCACGGAGACGGGCACGACGATCATCTTCATCACCCACAAGCTCAACGAGGTGCTCGAGGTCGCCGACCAGATCGTCGTGCTCCGGCGCGGCCGCGTCGCGGGCACGGCGGATCCGAAGACGGCGACGCGCCAGGAGCTGGCGAACCTGATGGTCGGTCGCGACGTCGAGCTGATCGTCGCCAAGGGGCCCGCCACGCCGGGCGACGTCGTCCTCAGTCTCCACAACGTCCTCGTGCGGGACGACCGGCTGGAGGTCGCGGTCGACGGGGTGGACCTCGACGTTCGAGCCGGCGAGATCGTGGCGATCGCGGGCGTGCAAGGCAACGGCCAGACCGAGCTCGTCGAGGCGATCGTCGGTCTGCGAACGATCGACTCGGGTGATATGTCGATCGGCGGACACCACATCGAGAAGGCCAGCCCGCGCGAGATCTCCGACCTCGGCGTCGCACACATCCCCGAGGACCGGGGTCGAGATGGGCTGATCAACTACATGACGATCGCCGAGAACTACATCCTCGACACCTACCACCGCGAGCCGTACAGCAAGCGAGGCATCTTCGACCTCAAGGCCGTCAACGAGGGCGCTGCCAGGGGCGTGAAGGAGTTCGACATCCGGACTCCCTCGATCGAGACGTTCGCTGCCTCGCTCTCCGGGGGCAACCAGCAGAAGGTCGTCGTCGCGCGCGAGTTCTCGGTGCCCGTCCAACTGGTCATCGCGGCGCAGCCGACACGCGGTCTGGATGTCGGCTCGATCGAGTACATCCACCGCCGGCTGATCGAGCAGCGAGACGCCGGCGCAGCGATCGTGATCGTGAGCACCGAGTTGGACGAGGTCATGGCCGTCGGCGACCGTATCGCGGTGATGTTCGACGGACGGATCGTCGGGATCCTTTCGGGGGACGACGCGACGTACGAAAACATCGGCCTGCTCATGGGCGGAGCGTCGTTCGGAGGAGGGGTCGCCGCGTGACCCGCCTCAAGGTGTTCCTCCGCAAGGTGCAGGTCCCGATCCTGGCGATCGTCACCGCGTTCATCTTCGGCGCGATCGTGAT
Source organism: uncultured Chloroflexia bacterium (assembly GCA_963831715.1). GTDB lineage: Bacteria > Chloroflexota > Limnocylindria > Limnocylindrales > CSP1-4 > SPCO01. Next base: position 462,358 of record CAWHRB010000003.1, read on the forward strand.
CGTCCTGACGGACCTGGTGAACCTGGCCCTGCTCCCGACCGATCCGATCGGAGCGATGATCGGCGCTCTCAGCGGCGTCGTGCGAGGCTACAGCGCGATGCTCTCGGGGGCGTTCGGCGACCCGGCACGGATCCTGATCGTGATCCAAGGTGGAGACCAGCGAGCCATCGCCACCGCGATCCGCCCGATCACCGAGACCCTGGTGGCGGCCACGCCGCTGATCTTTACGGGACTCGCCGTCGCCGTGTCGTTCAGGGCTGGGATGTTCAACATCGGCGTCGATGGCCAGCTGATGATCGGCGCTCTCGGCGCCACGATCACGACGATCGCCCTCGCGGGTCAGCTGCCGGCGTTCGCCATCCTCATCGCGGCGATCGCGATGGGCGTGCTGTGCGGTGGCTTCTGGGGCTTCATCCCCGGCTTCCTGAAGGCGCGGACGGGTGCGCACGAGGTCATCACGACGATCATGCTCAACTACATCGCGGCGCAGGTCGTCTTTTTCGCCCTGCGCTCGACGGTGTTGCGCGCCCCGGGAAGCACCGCGCCGGTATCGAGGAACCTGACGCCGATCGCGGACGTGCCGAACATCATCCCCCTGGCGGGGATCCGGCTTGACTTCGGGTTCGTGGTCGCGCTGCTCGTCGCCGCGGGAGTCTCATGGCTCCTCTTCCGCACGACGGTAGGCTTCGAACTTCGTGCGTCCGGGTTCAACATGACCGCCGCTCGATATGCCGGCATGAGCGCTGGTGGTTCCATGATGCTGGCCATGGCTCTGTCGGGCGCCCTCGCCGGGATGGCCGGCAGCTTCATGGTCGTCGGCACCGTCGGCCAGCTGTCACTCGACCTGTCAGGGGGCATCGGATTCACCGCTATCGCCCTGGCACTGCTGGCCAGCCTGCGGCCGAGCGGCGTGATCCTCGCGGCACTCCTGTTCGGTGCACTGACGACCGGCGGCAAGGTGATGGGGATCCAGTCGGGGATCCCCTTCGATCTCCTGTCGTTCATCATGGCCCTCGTCATCATGTTCGTCGCGGCGCCCGGCCTGATCCGGTCGATCTGGAGGGTTCGCGTCGACAAGCCCGCCCCTGAGGTCGCCGCGACCACGCAGCCCACGGGCACCGTATGACCGGGGCGACCGGGACGGGCGAGGGGCGGATGGCGGGCGGCGTTCCCAGTGCCGCCGTGTCGGGCGAGGGCCTCGCGGCTCGACGGGCTCTGCGGAGCGCCAGGATCCGCGGGATCACCTTCCTCGTCGTGGCGCTCGTGGCGTTCTACTTCGCCAGCAGCTCGTTCGGAATCCCGGCCACCTTCCTCTTCTGGATCGACGAGCAGGGCGGCGACGCGGCCACGATCGAGACGTCCGTCGGCGTCCTGTGGGTGTTCGCGGCCGTGGCATCCGTCCTCGTCGGCGGGTTGCAGCTGTGGCGTGGTGCCGGGTTCCGCTGGCGTCCATGGCTCCTGGTGCTATTGGTCCCATGGATCGCGGCGGTCGTCGCGTCGCTGCTCGCCGGCCGGCCGGCGAACCTGACGGGCGTGTTCGCCGGAAGCCTCGAGCTCTCGACGCCGATCGCGCTGGGGGCCCTGGCCGGCATCCTCTCGGAGCGAAGCGGCATGCTCAACATCGCGCTCGAGGGCAAGATGCTCGTGGGCGCCTGCGTCGCGTCGATCGCGGCGAGCGTCGCCTTCCTTGCGACGGGCAACGGTGTCGTCGGCTCGATCGTCGGCATCCTGGCAGCGATGCTCATCGCGGGCCTCCTCGGCGTCCTCCTCGCCTGGCTGGGGATCCGCCACAAGGTCGATCAGATCATCGCCGGGACGGTCATCAACATCGGCGCGATCGGTATCACCAACTTCGTGTTCCTGCGCATCCTGAGTCGAAACTCCCAGCTCAACACCCCGCCGACGATCGAGCCGATGCGGTTGCCCCTGCTGGCCGACATCCCCGTGATCGGGCCGATCCTGTTCAACGCAAGGCCGTACGTCTACGTCTGCTACATCCTGGTCGTCGTGCTCACCTATCTGCTGTTCCGAACGCGCTGGGGCCTCCGGCTCCGGGCATCCGGCGAGAAGCCCCAGGCGGCCGGCACGGTCGGCATCAACGTGATCGCCATCCGCTATCGGGCCCTGTTTTTCGCGGGGCTGATCGCGGGCCTCGCCGGCTCGTACCTATCCCTGGCGACCGCCGGCAGCTTCCAGATCGAGATGTCGGCGGGCAAGGGGTTCATCGCGCTGGCTGCCATGATCTTCGGTGCCTGGCATCCGGTCGGGGCGTTCTTCGCGGCCCTGGTGTTCGGGTTTGCCGGCGCGGTGCAAGCGCTGCTGTCGATCCTCGGCGTCGACGTGCCTCCACAACTGCTCAATAGCGTTCCCTACATCGTGACGATCGTCATCGTGGCGGGGGTCGTGGGACGAGTGCGAGGGCCCGCGGCGGCCGGCCAACCGTACGAACAAGGCTGACCGTGTGAGCGCCGGCTATCCGGACGGGTCGGGACCGGTCCACGCCGTCCCGACCTTCTTCGGTGCGGAGGCGGGGCCACGCGGAGCCCCCGTGGGTACGCCCGAGCGGCCGCTGCCGCTGATCATCGATAGCGACCCCGGTCTCGACGACGCGCTGGCGATCGGGCTGGCCGTCGCGCGACCCGAGCTCGACGTGCTGGCGGTCACGACCGTGGGCGGCAACGCCGATGTCCGCCACTGCACCGAGAACGCGCTGCGGCTCCTGCACGCCTACGGTCGCGACGACATCCCCGTCGCGGAAGGCGCCGCCGGCCCACTCGTCGGGCAGGTCGTCCGCGCGACCGAGATCCACGGGGAGGGTGGCATCGGGACGACGGAGCTGCCGCCCGCCACAGCGTCTGCACACCCAGACCACGCGGTCGAGCTGATGGCTCGTATTCTGCGCGAGCGCCCGGAGCCTGTGGCCATCGCGCCCATCGGTCCCCTGACAAACATCGCGCTCCTGCTCCGGCTGTATCCGGACCTGGCACCGCGCATCGCCCACCTGTCGATCATGGGCGGCTCGATCGGCGAGGGGAACACCACCGTCTCGGCCGAGTTCAACATCTATGCCGATCCCGAGGCGGCCGACGTCGTCTTCCGGTCGGGCGTGCCCATCACGATGATGGGCCTCGACGTGACCCATCAGGCCCTGCTGGACCGATCCTCCGCCGAGTCGCTGCGCGGTCTTGGCACCGCGTCGGCACGCATCGCCGCCGAACTCACCGAGTACGCCCTCGACCGGAACATGGAGTGGTCGGGTCGGACCACGACCGCCATCCACGACGCTGTCGCTGTCGCCCATCTCGCGATCCCCGACCTCGTCGACGTCGCGCCGTACCACGTGGCCGTCGACACGACGAACGGTCCGGCGCGTGGCCGAACGGTGAGCGATGGTCTCCCGTACCGGCTCCGACGCGACGGCCGCTCCCCGAACGCCGACGTCGGCATCCGGATCGACCGCGGCAGGTTCGAATCGGTCCTTCTCGAGGCGTTCGGATCTCTGCCGTAGGCGTCACCCGCTACGTCGCACTCGGCGACTCCTACACGATCGGCACCTCGGTCGCCCAGGCCGAGCGGTTCCCGGACCAGCTCGTCGCTGCCATACCGGCGCTCGAGCTCGTCGCGAACCTGGGTGTCAACGGGTACACGACCGCCGACCTCATCCGCGACGAGCTGCCGGAGGTCGATGGGCTGGCGCCCGACGTCGTGACGCTGCTCATCGGCGTGAACGACATTGTGCAAGGCGTACCCAGGCCGACATACGCGGCCAACGCCAGCCACATCCTGGATGTGCTCCTTGCGCGTCTGGCACCGAGGCGGATCGTCGCGATCTCGATCCCCGACTACACCGTCACGCCGGCCGGCGCCGACTACGGCGACCCGGACCGGCAGCGGGCCGGGATCGTCGCGAGCAACGCGACCATGGCCCGACTCAGCGCTGCGCGCGACATCGCGTTCGTGGACATCTTCGACCTCTCGGCGCGAGCGGCCAGCGATAGGACGCTGACCGCCGTCGACGGACTCCATCCGAGTGGCGTGCAGTACGCGACGTGGGTCGACCGGATCGCCCCGTTCGTGCGATCCGTGACGGGCTGACCGGCCCCGCGCGACGGCCGACCTCGGTGTGCGAGCGCACCGATATCCGTCCGGGACGATAGCGCCGCGGGGATGCGGACGCGTACGCTCCGATGCGCCGGAGGACGGAGTGGGTGACTCCGGTGCACTGGGGGGATCCATACGTTGCTTCATCGCCGCGCCAGCGTGCGCGCCGCGATCGCTCTGGGCGTGCTGCTCGTCAGCGGCCTCGTTGCCCCCGTCGTCTCGGCGACGGGTGGCGATCCGTGGGGCGCAGCGAGCGCGCCCGGCTCGACCAGCCAGCCGCTTGCCGCCGTCGCCCCGCCGCCATCGGACGAGCAGGTCGTCACGGCGGCACCCATCGATACCGGCGAGTGGGGCCCGCTCCTGGACTGGGGTGTCCAGGCGAAGCACATGGCAACTTTGTCGACGGGCAAGGTCCTGGTCTGGTCGACCGGCGACAACGCGCGGGTCTGGGATCCGTCGACCGGCACGTTCACGCTGGCCCCGGCGACATTCGCGGACCTGCACTGCGCGGGCCAATCGACACTCGCCGACGGCCGGCTGATCGTGGTCGGCGGCCAGACGGGCTCCCCGCACAACGGCCACAACATCGCGTCGCTGTTCGATCCGGTGACCCAGACGTGGACCCGCGGAGCGGACATGACCGATCTGCGCTGGTACGCGACGAGCACGACCCTCGCCGATGGCAAGATCCTCGCGACGTCGGGTGACGCTCCGGACGGCTCGCGCTCGACCGTCCCCGAGCTGTACGACCCGGTCACCGACACGTGGACGCGCTTGACCGACGCGTTCCGTGACCAGCCGTTGTACCCGCTCATGTTCGTCCTGCCGAACGGCCTGACCTACGAGGCGGGTCCGAAGACGTCGACCGCGACGATCGATGTCTCCGGGGTCGGAAGCTGGGCGACAGGCCCGACCGGACCGTGGTCGACCAGCGGCTATTCCGAATCGGCCGTGATGTACCTCCCGGGCAAGATCCTCCGCGCCGGTGGTGGCGATCCCGCCCAGGCCCGCGCGGCGGTCGTCGACATGACCTCCGCCGCACCGGCGTGGCGCGAGATCGCGCCGATGGCGTTCGCCCGCCGCCGGATGAACCTCACCCTGCTGGCCGATGGCTCGGTCATGGCGATCGGGGGCACGGCGCAGGCCGACAACGCAGCGACGGCCGTGCTCGAGGGTGAGATCTGGGACCCGGTCACCGAAGCGTGGACCACTGTCGCCTCCATGGGCGAGGCACGGATGTATCACTCGGCCGCGGTGTTGCTGCCGGACGGCCGGATCGTGGTCGGGGGAGGGGAGGCCGCCGGGCGACTGCGCGCCCAGGTCTATTCGCCACCCTATCTCTTCAAGGGCCCTCGACCCACGCTGTCGGGCGCCCCCGGCACGGCCGCCTACGGCTCGACCTTCTCGTTCACGAGCCCCGAGGCTGACGACCTCGCGTCCGTCGCGCTGCTTCGACCGTCGGCGTCGACGCATGCCATGGACATGAACCAGCGCTACGTCCCACTCGCGTTCACGCACTCCGGGACCACGATCACCGCTACGGCACCCGCATCGGGTGGCGTGGCGCCTCCGGGCGATTACATGCTCGTCGTCAAGAACTCGGCCGGCGTTCCGTCGGTCGCGTCATGGATCCGGATCGGCTCGATGGCGAGTCTCCAGCCGGGCACCATCGCCGGCACGGTCCGCGATAGCACCACGCTGGCCCCGATCCAGGACGCGACGGTGTCGACCGGCGGCCGCTCGACGACCACGGACGCTCTGGGTGGGTACACCCTGTCCGACATCGCCGCAGGTGACGCACAGGTGACGATCGCCGCGAGCGGGTACGCGACGGAGGTCCGCCAGGCGACCGTCACGGGTGGGGGGACCACGACGCTCGACGTCTCGATGGCGCATCCCGGCGACATCGCCGGCCAGGTGACGAACACGCAGACCGGCATCGGGATCGGCGGCGTCACCGTCGGCTACCCGGGTGGCGTGACCGTCACCGACTCGACGGGTCACTACGCGATCGGCGGTCTCCCGGCCGGCTCGGTCGACCTGACATTCGCGGCGACAGGATTCGCCAGCGAGGACCGGACGGCAATCGTGACCGCGGGCAGCGTGACGACGGTGGACGTTCAACTCTCAGCGACGGCGACGTTCGTGACGGGTGAGGTCCGCGACGCGACGACGAATTCGACGCTCAGCGGTGCCACGGTGTCGGTCGACACGGGTCAGACCGGGACCACCGATGCGTTCGGCCGCTACCGGATCGACCTGCCGCCGGGCACCTACCAGGTGACAGCGGCAGCTCCCGGGCACGAGTCGTCGACCGCCACGACCGTGATCAACGGCGGTAGCTACGCGACGCTCGATCTCGCGCTCGCCCCGAGTGCCGTCCCGAGCACCTTGACGTTCGCGCCGGTCGCCGACACCCAAGTCCGGTCGACCAGTCCGACCAAGAACTACGGCACTGAGACCGAGATCAGGCTCCGTCTCGGCGTCCCGGCCACACCCACGACGCAATGGAGCCTGCTCCGCTTCGACGTCTCGGGCGTCGCCGGCGCCACCGTGACCGGCGCGACGCTCCGACTGCGGGTCACCGACGCGGGCCCGCACGGCGGCAGCCTCTACCGGACGTCCGGTGGCTGGACCGAGACCGGCGTGACCTGGAACAGCACACCCGCGTCGATCGGCTCGCCGCTGTCCGCGACGGGCGCGGTGGCGGCAGGCCAATGGGTCGACATGCCGCTGCCGGCGGGGACCGTGACCGGCAACGGCCAGCTCGACCTGCTGTTGGTGGCAGGCAGCTCGAACAGCGTCTACTACTCGAGCCGCGAGGGCGCCGATCCGCCACAGCTCGTCCTGGATCTCGCCGGCGCACCGACACCGACTCCTACGCCAACCCCGACGCCCACGCCGACTCCAACCCCGACGCCCACGCCGACTCCAACCCCCACGCCGACTCCGACACCGACACCCACGCCCACCCCGACCCCGACACCCACGCCCACCCCGACCCCGACACCGACACCCACCCCGACACCGACGCCCAGCCCGACACCAACCCTGGCCCCTGGCGGGACACCGATCCGTCAGATGACATTCGAGGGCGGCCTGCGCGATCCGAGCACGGGCGTCGACTCCGTCACAGGTGTCGTCACTCTCGATACCGCATCACCGATCCACGGCACGGCGTCGGCCCGGGTGGCCAACACGACCGGCTACCTCCAGGAAGCATTCCCTGCGACGGCGGACACCTTCGCGTCAGCGCGCGTGCGACTCGTCGCGTCGCCCACCGGCTCGCCCCGCATCCTGATGCTGTCGAACGGCGGGACGACGTTCGGCAACCTGACGTTGAGCACTGCGCGCCGGCTGCGGCTGCGCAACGGCTCGACGGTGGTCGGCGCCGAATCCGCACCGCTCCAGATCGGCACGATATATCTCATCGGCCTGCGCCAGACCCGCGGTACCGGTGGGAACGCCACGCTCCGGGCCTTCATCGCGCCCGACGGCGCGACGTTCGGGGCGCCCTTCGCGAGCCTGACGACGGGGACATGGACGACCTCGGCCGACCGGATCCGCATGGGTGCGACCAATGGCCTGGCGGTCGACCTGACCATGGACGACGTGCTCATCGCGAGCGGCGGACAACCGGCACCGGTCGCGGCGGCGGGCGGCGCCATCGTCCTTGCTGCGGCGGTCCCGGGCTCGGCCTACCCATACGCGAGCGTCGCCACCTGGACCGGCCGTGTCTCGGTTGGCGAGCCCTCGTTCACCTTCTCCTGTCCGGTGTCGCGGGTCGCCTGACCACTCGGTCCGGGGGCCGGTAGACTTGGGCCTCCGTGACCCTCGCGCCCAACGATTTCGCCCACCTCCACGTCCACTCCGAGTTCAGCCTGCTCGACGGCCTGGGCCGGATCACCGAGCTGGTCGATGCGGCGGCCGCCCAGGGCATGGACTCGATGGCCCTGACGGACCACGGCGCCCTGTACGGGGCGGTCGCGTTCTATCAGGCGGCGAGGAACAAGGGCATCAAGCCGATCATCGGCGTCGAGACGTATGTCGCGCCGCGGTCGATGACGTCGAAGGAGGGCAAGGCCGACAGCCAGCCCTTCCACCTGATCCTGCTTGCCAAGGACTACGCGGGCTACCAGAACCTGTGCCGGCTGGCCACCGACGCGCATGTCGACGGCTACTACTACAAGCCCCGCATCGACCACGACCACCTCGCCAGGTATAGCGCCGGGCTGATCGGCCTGTCGGCGTGCCTCGGCGGCGAGGTCGCCAAGGCCCTCGAGGTCGAGGACTGGGACCTCGCTCGGAGCGTCGCGGGCCAGTACGGCGACATCTTCGGCAAGGACGGCTTCTTCCTGGAGCTCCAGGATCATGGGCTGGCCGAGCAGGCCAAGCTCAATGGCCAGCTGCTGCGACTGGCCGGGGAGACGGGCCTGCCGCTCGTCGCGACCAACGACCTCCACTACGTTCGGGCCGAGCAGTCCGAGGCGCACGACGTGCTGCTCTGCGTCGGGACCGGCAACAACCTCGACACGCCGGGTCGGCTCAAGTTCGAGACCCACGAGTTCTACGTGAAATCGGCGGCCCAGATGGCGGCGCTGTTCCCCGATCAGCAGGAGGCGGTCCTCGCCAGCCGGCGGATCGCCGAGATGACCGACGTCGAGCTGCCCCTGGGGCAGCTCCGGATCCCGCATTTCCCGGTCCCTGACGGCGAGACGGTCGAGTCGTGGCTGCGCACGGAGTGCCAGACCGGTCTCGAACGCCGCTACGGGAGCGTCACACCAGAGCTGCAGGAACGGCTCGACTACGAGCTCGGCGTCATCAACTCGATGGGCTACGCGGGCTACTTCCTGATCGTGGCCGACTTCATCCGCTTCGCCCGCGAGCAGGGCATCCAGACGACCTGCCGCGGCTCGGCTCCGGGCAGCATCGTCACTTACACGCTGGGCATCACGCCCGTCGACCCGATCCTCTACCAGCTGCCGTTCGAGCGGTTCCTCAACCCGGACCGGGTCACGATGCCCGACATCGACGTCGACTTCGAGGATGGCCGGCGCGACGAAGTGATCGCCTACGTCGGCCGCAAGTACGGCCAGGACCACGTCGCGCAGATCATCACGTTCGGCACGATGCTCGCTCGGGCAGCGATCCGTGACGTCGGCCGGGTGCTGGGACACTCGTACGGCGAGGTCGACCGGATCGCGAAGGCCGTCCCGAACCAGCTCGGGATCAAGCTCGAGGAGGCGTTGCAGATCAGCCCCGCGCTCCGCGAGCAGGTCGATGCCGATCCCTCGGTCAAGCGGATCATCGATTTCGCCCACCACCTCGAGGGCGTCGCCCGCAACGCGTCGACCCACGCCGCCGGGGTCGTGATCAGCCGCGAGCCGCTGACGGAGCTGATGCCACTCCAGAAGGCGACGAACTCGGACTCGCTCATGACGCAGTACGAGATGCACGCCATCGAGGCGCTCGGGCTGCTGAAATTCGACTTCCTCGGCCTGTCGAACCTGACCATCCTCCGCCAGGCGGTCGACCTCGTCCGCGATAACCGCGGCGTCGAGATCGACCTCGACGCGATCCCGCTCGACGATGCCCTGACATTCGAGCTGCTGGCGTCGGGTGAGACGACGGGCATCTTCCAGCTCGAGTCGCCGGGGATGCGGCGCTATGTCCGTGAGCTGCGTCCGACGTCGGTCTACGACCTCGCGGCCATGGTCGCCCTCTACCGGCCCGGGCCGATGGACAACATCCCTGCCTACATCCGGCGCAAGCACGGCCAGGAGCCGGTCACGTACCTGCATCCGCTGCTGGAGCCGTACCTGGAGAAGACCTACGGGATCTTCGTGTACCAGGAGGACATCATGGCCGCGGCGATCGCCCTGGGCGGCTTCACGGGCCCAGAGGCGGACACGCTCGGCTACGCGATCCGCAAGAAGAAGTCGAGCGTGCTTCGCGCCCAGAAGGAGAAGTTCGTCTCCCAGGCCGCCGAACGCGGCGTCGAGCCCAAGATCATCGACGCCGTCTTCACCGCCTTCGAGCCATTCGAGCGCTACGGGTTCAACAAGGCCCACGCCACGTGCTATGGCCTGATCGCCTACCAGACGGCGTACATGAAGGCGAACCACACAGTCGACTACATGGCCGCGGTGCTGACGGCCTTCCGTGCGAACGAGGAGAAGGTCGCCGCGGCCGTCGCGGAGTGCCGCCGCATGGCCATCGAAGTCCGACCGCCGGACGTCCACGCCAGCCACCTCGAGTTCACGGTCGAGGGCGACGCCATCCGGTTCGGGTTGCTGGCGGTGAAGAACGTCGGACAGGGGGCGATCGAGTCGATCATCGTGGCCCGAGGCGAGGGTGGCGAGTTCCTGTCCCTCACCGACTTCTGCACCCGCATCGACCTGCGGCTCGCCAACCGCAAGGTGCTCGAGGCGCTGATCAAGGTCGGCGCGCTCAACGGGTTCGGTCATCCCGCGCAGCTCCTGCTCGGCCTCGACGACGCGGTCAACGCCGCGCAGGCGACCCAGCGCGACCGGATCACCGGTCAGACGTCGCTGTTTGACATGGGCGCGGCCGACGCGCTCGCCTTCGAGCGCCCGCTGCCAGCCGCGACCGAGGTCCCCGTCCGCGAGCGTCTCCGCTGGGAGAAGGAGCTGCTGGGCCTGTACCTGTCCGAGCACCCCATGGGCGAGGTCGCCGAGCACGTCGGCAGGTTCGTCAACGCCTACTCCGGCGACCTCAAGGACGAGACGCTCGACGGGCAGCGGGTCGTCGTGGGTGGCATCGTGACCGCCCAGCGGATCGTGATCACGAAGCGCCAGGAGTCGATGGCCATCGTGACGATCGAGGATCTCCAGGGGTCGATCGACGTCGTCGTCTTCCCCAGGATGTTCGAGACGACCCGACCGCTGCTGCGGGACGGAGCGATCCTGCTCATCGCCGGGCGGGTCGACCACAAGGGCGAGGAGGTGTCGCTGCTCGCCGATCTCATCGCCGATTGGGATGACACCGCGGCGCGTGGACCGGACGAGTTCGCCCGCGACGTGGCGGCGGGGGACCGGGGTGGCCGCAATGGATCGTTCCGGCGGACACCGGTCGCGGTGGGGCCGGGCCCCGGTCCTGCGCCCGTCGTCGAGTCGCGGCCCGCCTTCGTGTCGGCGCGTCGCGACGTCCAGGACGGGAATGGATCAGCCGGCCCGCCAGCGTCGATGCCACGGATCGAACCGGGTGTGCCTGTGCCGACCTACATGGAGGCGCCGGGCGCCGCCGCCGGATCGAACGACGACGGACCCGACGAGCCCGCCGTACCGGACGAGGCCAGGGCGCGCATCCTCGGCGACGCGACCGCCGACGCGCCCGTCGCGGCGGGCCCTGGCGCCGTGCTCCACGTGCGGTTCGAAGGTGGCGCCGGCCCGGATCGGCTGATCCGCGCCATGGAGACCGTCAAGATGCTGCTGCGAGACCGGCCGGGTGGCACGCGGGTCGTGCTGCACGTGCCGGCGTCGGGCGGCGGAGAGCCTCTGCCCATGGAGCTGCGCGGGGGCGTGGCCTACGATGCGGAGCTGCTCGCCGAGGTCCGCCGACAGCTGGGAGACGGGTTGGTCGACATGCGTCTGGCGACCACCTGACCCGGGCAGGTCAACCCGCCGGTTCGACCCCGATCACGACCGCCGACCACGGGCAGTACCGGTCGCTCGTCACGACCTGCGTCTCGACGTCGGACGGCAGGCCGTCGCACACCTCGATGGTCACGGATGCGAATTCGATGTCGTTCGGATCGAGCGACCAGCTGTAGCCTTCGTTGACGCCGGTCTCGCGGATGACGCGCCCGTTCGGGATGCTCGGCACGTCCTCGCCTTCGAGCAGGCGGCGGGCCGTGTCGATGTCGGCGGGCTCCGTCAGGAGCGCCTTGAACCGCTCATCGATGACCTCGAACGTGACCACCACCGGCGCTGCGGGGTCCGGCGAGCCCCCGCCCCCCGCGCACGCCCCCGCCATCAGGGCCAGGGAACCCAGACCCGCGACCATCCGAATGGCCGCGCCCGCGGATCGGACGGTCATCGACCCTCGGCGATGCGGCGCACGGCCTGGACCGACGACAGCCGCTCGTGGAACTCGGCGCGCACCTCGTTGACGGTGGCGGGGTCGAGCTGCAGTTCACTGCCGATCTGGTTGACCTCGGCAGACTCCTCCGCCGAGATCGACCCACTCGCCGCGCTGACGACGAAGCACGCCCGCAACACGTCGATGCGCTGCTGTTCGTTTGCCAGGGCCGTGAACTCTCGCGTCACGACATAGTCCTCGGTCCCGCCGACGGTCCGGGCCTGCAGCTTGGCCATCTCGGCCACGAGCACAGACGTCGCCTCGTCAAGCGAACCGTGCGATTGCAGCTCTCGCTCGATGACCTCGGTCTCCTCGTCGCTGATGTCGAGGTCCGCCTGCGCCGCGCGCGCCAGCGTGTAGGCGGCGGATGCCACCAACCGCGCCCGTTCAGGGGGCATCTCCTCGAGGCGCGCCACGATGCGCCGGACGGTGGCGGTGTCGCCATCTGCCGAGGCGGCGTCGAACGCCTGGGTCTGGATGTCGGCCGCCCGTTCGTGCTCGCGGCCCGGTCCGAAGATCTTTTGGAACATGGCGCGGAGTCTACGCTGTCGGCATGAGGTTGCTCTTTCGCGATGTGCGGCTCATCGATGGCGTCGCCGAAACGGCCCGGCAGCACGTCGACGTCACGGTGGATGCCGAGCGGATCGTGACCGTCGAGGACCACGAGCCGACCCGTGTCCACGAGGCTGACACGACGGTCATCGACGGTCTCGGGCGGACGTTGGCGCCCGGTCTGATCGACGCCCATGCGCACTACACATTCGACCCGACCGAGGGCTCGCTGCAGGCGATCGCCGCGCGGAGCGACGACGAGGTCCTCGAGTCGGCGAGGGCCAACGCTGCCCGGGCGCTGCGGGCCGGTGTCACCTCGGCGCGCGGCGCGGGTTCGATCCGCAACCTCGAGTGCGTGCTCCGCGACGCCATCGCGGCTGGGCAGACGCCCGGCCCGCGCCTCATCGTCGCCGGGACTGCCGTCGGGTCCCGGGGAGGCCATGGCTCGGCGTTCGGGCTGGAGGCGCAGGGGCCTACGGGTCTTGGAGATGCGACCAGGCAGGTCATCGCGCGCGGTGCCGATGTGGTGAAGGTCGTCGCGTCCGAAGCCGCGATGCTCACCACCACGGGACTCGCGCCGGGCGCCATGGTCCACGGCGCGCCCGAACTGACACTCGATGAGCTTCGGGCGGTCGTATCGACCGCGGGCGAGCACGCTCGGAGCGTGATGAGCCATGCCCAGGACAGCGAATTGGTCCGTCGATCGGCGGCCGCCGGCGTGGCGTCGATCGAGCATGCGTGGCTGGCCGACGAGGCCGCGATCGACGCTGTCCGCGCATCGGGTGCCTGGCTGGTGCCGACGCTCGTCGTGACCGATGTCAATCGCACGTTGCCCGGCCTGACCCCGGTGCAGCGGAAGCGGCAGGACCTGATCGAGTCGCGCCATCGCGTCTCGACGGAGACCGCGATCAGGCTCGGCGTCCCGCTGGCGACGGGCACCGACACGGGTGAGGTCGGCGTCACCGCCGACATGGTGTGGCGCGAGGTGGCGCTGCTCCACGACCACGGCGCGACGCCGATGGTGGCGATCCAGGCAGCGACCTCGTCGGCCGCCCGCTTGCTGGGCGTCGACAGCGACACCGGCTCGATCGAGCCGGGCAAACTCGCCGACCTCGTGCTGGTCGAGAGTGATCCGCTCGTGGACCTGGCGCTCCTCGCGCGACCGGTCGGGGTGTGGCAGGGAGGCCGAGCGATCAGCGCTTGAGCAGGTCGTGTACGTCGGGCTCGGGGCCCTGCCAGCGCACGACCTCCTCGGTCGCGAATCGACCGTAGAAGTTGATGAAGTGGCCGCCGAGCCCGCGCAGGACGTCGATCGCCTGGGTCTTCCTGTCATCACCGCGGACCCGGACCATGACCACCGCCTGCCCGGCGCGGATCGCGGCGTCGTACCAGGCCATGTCGGGCAGCTGATCCATCACCGTGAACGACACCATCCGCCGAAGCCGCGTGAATAGGCCATGCACCGCCCCGGTCGGATCGAACCGGGAGGCGCCCTCGTCGCCGCGGAGGACGGTGATGTCACGGTCGGGGATGCCGGCCGCCTTCAGGGCAGCCGCGGCGCTTGCGGCCCGTTCCGCGTCTGGCAGCACCGAGAGGAGCGAATCGGTCGGGTAGCCGATGAAGCGAGCTGTGCGCCGTCGGCCAGGTCGGTCCATGGCTCGAGGATAGCGATGCGTGCGTGACCGGGTGTCGGACGCGCCGGCGTCGCCAGTCGGTCGACACGCCTTCCCCGACTATAGTGGTGGCCCGCGACGGTGCTGGAATTGGCATACAGGGCAGACTCAAACTCTGCTGCCCGTGAGGACTTGTGGGTTCGAGTCGCCACCCGCCGTACCAGAGCCCATCGAGACGTGCGCCACGACCGGAACCAGCGTGCGCAGGCTTGCGTCTGGCGACCGATGCTAGACTCCGCGGGCCTCACGTCAGCCAGTATCGCCGTCCGGAGGGACCCCCCGACCGTGGAGGAGGACCTTCGCTCGACGACGGTCCCCGACGACCCCGTCCAGCGCCGCGATCTCATCCTCATCGAGCGCGCCCGCGATGGCGACCTCGATGCGTTCAACGACCTCGTCGTGCTGTACCAGGACTCCCTGTTCGCGCTGGTGGTCCGCATGGTCCCCGATCGCGATCAGGCGTCCGACGCGGTCCAGGAGGCATTCTTCTCCGCATACCGCAACCTCGCGTCGTTCCGTGGCGGCAGCGTCAAATCGTGGCTCAACCGCATCTGCGTCAACGCCGCGATGGACACCCAGCGAGCACGGAAGCGTCGCCCCGTCCAGCCATATCCCGAGCTCGAGGACGAGAGCTGGCAGCCGAAGGCCGGCGACGAGGTCGATCCAGAGCGCATCGCGGTCCATGCCGAACGGAGTCGTGCGCTCGCGGCCGCCCTGTCGCACATCACCGACGACCAGCGGACCGCCATCGTCCTGTATGACGTCGAGGGCTACGACTACGCCGAGATCGCCGAGATGACGGGCGTCTCGCTCGGGACTGTGAAATCGCGGATCCACCGCGGTCGCCTGTCGCTCCGCGACATCCTCGCCGATCGCATGGACCTGTTCCGTGGCTGACTACGTCTCGCACGCCCGACACGATCGGTTCGCGATCGCCGAGGCCGTCGGCGGCGCGATGGCGCCGTCCACCGTGCACACGTGTCTGGCCTGCGGGGCGCTCCATCGCGACCTTCTGTCGATTCGAGCGGCGCTCCGGATGGCCTGGACGCCTCGCCGCCCGCGCGACCTCCTGCTGACCACGGTCGATGCGGCCCGACTTCGACCGACACCCTGGCGACGCCTGTTCGGGGCGATCGGTTCGACGCGCGACGCCGTGACGCGCCCATTGGCGGTCGGTTTGACGGGATTGGGCATCGTCGGCGTGCTCATGACCAGCATCCCGCTCGGGGCGACCAGCGGGAGCGCCGCGAGCTCACAGTCGGTCGAGATGATGAACGGCAACGACCCGTCGGGGACGCCGGCCATTGACCACCGTGCCGGAGGCGACGAGACGGCCCCGAACCCGGTCGTGCTCATATCCGTCGGATCGATCGCAGTCGGCGGCTCGCTCTTCGTCCTTCGGCGCTTCGCGTCACGCTCGAGCAGGGTGCGATGATGCGGAACCACGCACGCGACGTCGCCGTCTCACCTTCGACATGACCGACGCACACCCCTCATCCACGGCTGCCCACGCCGCGCACGACCTGACCATCGTGGCGGCGTTGGCGACGCGTGACCGCGACCTCGATCGGTCGACGGCCGATGCTGCGCGCCAGCAGCTTGCCTCCTGCACGGCCTGCGCCGACGTCCTGGCAGATCTCATCACGCTCCAGGCGGCTCTCCCGACCACCTCGACGCCGGCCCGGCCACGCGACTTCAGGCTGACCGAAGCGGACGCCGCCCGGCTGCACAGGACCGGCTGGCGACGGTTCCTCGGGTTCTTCGGCTCGCCGCGCGACGGCGTCAGCCGCCCCCTGGCGATCGGCCTCACCACGCTCGGCCTCGCCGGGCTGATGTTCGCGACGGTGCCCTCGATGTTCATGGCCAGCGGCGGCGCCTCCGCGCTCGCCCCGGTGGGCGCTCCCGTCGAGCAGGCCCAGCCCGCGGCCGGCGGTGCCGGCGAGGCCTACGGCTCCGACAGGATCACGATGACTGGCGAGCCGGCCCCGAGCGACGCCGTCGCGGGTGAAGCCGCCGCCAGCCAAGCCGCCGCCAGCGGGGCCCCCGCGAGCGAGCCGGCCGACGGCGGCGTGTTCAGTGGTGCCAATCCCGACGAGCTCGGTGGGCGGCTGGAGGCGACCGGTGACAGCGCAGCCACGCTCCGTGACGATGCGTCCGGGCAGTCCGTGTTGTTCGTCATCGCCGGCATGGTGCTGATCGCCGGTATCGGCCTGTTCGCTCTGCGCTGGAGCGCTCGCCGGCTGCTCTGAGCCCGTCGATCGGCAGGCTCGACGCCAGCCGGTCGCGCGACCCCGACGGGTACACTGTCCACCCGATGGAACGCCTGATGCTGCTCGACGGCTACGGGCTGGTCTACCGCGGATACTTCGCTCTCCCGCCGCTCACCACGTCGAAAGGTGAGCTCGTGAACGGCGTGTTCGGGTTCGCCAGTATCGTCCTGCGCGGTATCGCGGATCTCCAGCCCGATTACCTCGCGGTCTCGTTCGATCTGCCCGGTCCCACGTTCCGCCACGAGCAGTACGCGGACTACAAGGCGACCCGCGTCAAGATGCCCGACGACCTGCGCGACCAGTTTCCGAAGGTGCGCGAGGTGGTCAAGGCCCTGCGGATCCCGGTCTATGAGATGCCGGGCTACGAGGCCGACGACGTCATCGGCACGATCACCCAGCAACTGGATCCGAAGGACGACCTCGAGACGACGATCGTCACGGTCGACCTCGACATGCTGCAGCTGGTGACTCCCCGGGTCCGCCTGATGACGACGCGCTCCGGCGTCGAGAACACGGTCATGTACGACGTCGCCCGCATCGACGAGCGGTTCGGGCTGCGACCGGACCAGATGATCGACTACAAGGCGCTCAAGGGCGACCCCACCGACAACATCCCGGGCGTCCCCGGCGTGGGCGAGAAGACAGCGGCCAAGCTCATCCGGGAGTTTGGCGACCTCGAGAGCGTGTTCACCCGCATCGACGAGGTCACGCCCGAGAAGCTTCGCGAGAAGCTGCGTGACCATCGAGACCAGGTCTTCATGGGCCGCGACCTGTCGACGATCGTTCGCGACCTCCCGATCGAGATCGACCTCGAGGCGGCTCGCCTCGGGGACTACGATCGCGACACGGTCGTCCGGCTGTTCCGCGAGTACGAGTTCCGCACGTTGATCGAGCGCTTGCCGCCGATGGCGGGCGAGACGGCGGAGGAGCGGACCGAGCGCCTGAAGTCCGTGGCGCAGAGCGGCTACGTGCCGGCTGCCCGCGTGGCGGGCCGGCCCGAAGGGTGGGGTCCGGGTCGTGCGACTGGCCGGCCAGCCGGTACCGAGCTGCAACTCCGACTCGACTTCGATGCTGTCGGCTCGCCGTCAGGGGATGGTGCGAGGGCGCCATCCCGGGACCCCGCCACGACCGGACCGTTCGAACCGACCGATGACCTGCCGGCCGCGCTGGCGGCCGCGATCCTCGATCCAGGGCGCATCGAGGTCGCCGACGAAAGCGGGATCCCGGAGCTCGAGTCGTGGCTGCTCGCGCAACCGGCGGTCGGCGTGGCCCTCGTGCAGGACGATCCGCGACCCCGGCGGGGCACGCCGCTCGCACTCGCCGTCGTCGGCACCGATGGTCGAGCGGTCGCAGCGGACGGACAGGACGCCGCGGTGGCGCTCCGGCACATGCTCGAGCGACTGCGGATCCCGCTCGTCGGGCACGAGGTCAAGCCCGTGCTCGTCGCCGGCCTCGCCGACGATCCCGCGGTGGAGCCCATCCCGGTCGCCGTAGACACGCAGGTCGCGGCGTACATCCTGAACGCGGCCCTGCGCAGCCAGACCATCGCGGACATCGTGGCCGAGCACCTCGACCAGATCCTGCCGCCGGCCGTCGAGCTGCCGCCGACCGCGCGGGCGGGCCTCGAGGCGCTCTCGGCGATGGCTGTGCGCGAGCCCCTGCAGGAGCGCTTGGCCGAGATCGAAGGTCTCGAGCGGTTGTTCCGGGAGGTCGAGATCCCATTGATCCCGGTCCTGGCGCGGATGGAGGCCACCGGGGTCGCGCTTGATCGCGAGGCGCTCGACGTCCTGCACCGCGAGTTCAGCACCGAGATCGCGCGTCTCGAGCAGGAGATCTACGTCGACGTCGGTCATGAGTTCAACCTCGGCAGCCCCAAGCAGCTCGAGCAGGTCCTGTTCTTCGAGCTGAACCTGCCGAAGGGCCGCAAGACCAAGACCGGCTACTCGACCGACGCGTCGGTCCTCGAGGAGCTGCGCCCCGCCCACCCGATGGTCGACAAGCTCCTGGAGTGGCGGGTCTACACCAAGCTGCGCTCGACCTACGTCGAGGCGCTGCCGACGCTGATCGCCGGCGACGGGCGACTGCACACGACCTTCCACCAGGCCGTCGCGGCGACCGGACGGCTGTCGTCGTCGGACCCGAACCTGCAGAACATCCCGATCCGGACCGAGCTCGGGCGGCGGATCCGGCGCGCATTCGTCGCTGGCGAGCCGGACCTCGTGCTGCTCGCGGCCGACTACTCCCAGATCGAGCTGCGGATCCTCGCCCATGTCTCGGGCGACGAGCACCTCAAGGATGCCTTCGCGCGCGGTGCCGACATCCATCGTGAGACGGCCGCACGGGTGCTCGGCAAGGCTCCCGAGGACATCACCCACGGCGAGCGGTCGATGGCCAAGATGGTCAACTTCGGGCTGGCCTACGGCATGAGCGATTTCGGCCTCGCCTCGCGCGCGAACATCTCGCGCCAGGACGCGCAGACGTTCATCAACAGCTACTTCACGGCGTATTCCGGGATCAGCTACTACATGATGGCGATCAAGGACCAGGCGCGGGACCAGGGCTTCGTCGAGACCCTGCTGGGCAGGAAACGGCAGATCCCCGAGTTGCGTGCCTCCAACCCGGCCCTGCGCGGGGCAGGGGAGCGGATGGCCATCAACATGCCCATCCAGGGGACGGCCGCCGACATCCAGAAGATCGCGATGATCCGGGTCGACGCGGCGGTGCGCGAGGCGGGTCTCCGGGCGCGGTTGCTGCTGTCCGTCCACGACGAGCTGCTGTTCGAAGTACCGCGCGACGAGGTCGAACCACTCGCCGCTGTCGTTCGCGAGCAGATGGAGGGCGCGCTTCCCCTATCGGTCCCGCTCGTGGTCGACATCAAGGTCGGCGATGACTGGGAGTCGATGACGCCGCTCACACGCGCGGACGCCGTCGCCGCCGAGGCGGACGAGTTGCCGCTGGAGGCGCCCGTCGCCCCTCTGGCGTCCTAGGCCAGTCGGATGCCCGAGCTTCCCGAGGTCGAGACCGTCGCGCGCGACCTGCGACCGAGATTGGTCGGGGCGACCATCGTCGGCGCCCGGACGAACTGGGTGCGCACGCTGCGATCCCAGGATCCGATCTCGTTCGCCGAGGGTGTCACCGGCCGAACCGTCCTGGCCGTCGGTCGACGCGGCAAACAGGTCGTCGTCGACCTGAGCGACGAGGCTGCGCTGACGGTCCATCTCAAGATGACCGGCCAGCTGTTCGTGGTCCCGCCGGACCTGCCGGAGGATCCGTACATCCGTCTCGTCCTCGAGCTCGCCGACGGCCGTGAGCTGCGCTTCCGCGATATCCGCAAGTTCGGCAGGATCGGGCTGTACGGTCGCGATCCGGTCACCGGCGAGCTGGTCGACGAGGTCGGCGGAACGTCCGTCTTCGCGGGGGTCGGACCGGAGCCGCTCGATGTCGCGTTCACGCTGCGCGACTTCCGACGGCAGATCAGGCGACGCAAGGGCCGGCTCAAGCCGTTGCTCACCGACCAATCCTTCCTCGCCGGCGTCGGCAACATCTACGCCGACGAGGCGCTCTGGCGGGCGCGCCTCCATCCGTTGCGGTCGGCCAAGTCGCTGCGACCGCCCGATGAGCGCCGGCTGTACGAGGCGATCCGTGACGTTCTGGGCGAGGCGGTCGAACGTCGCGGTTCCTCGATCGACGACTACACCGCGCCGGACGGGGACGGCTCGATGCAGGAACGGCTCGATGTGTACCAGCGGACCGGCGAGCCGTGTGCTCGCTGCGGTCACCCCATCAAGCGGATCGTGATCGGGGCACGGTCGACCCATTTCTGCTCCTGGTGCCAGCGTCTCTCGGCCGCCGACCGGAAGGGTGCAGCCACGATCCTGCGCTCGATGACCGGCGGAGCGGTGCGTCGAGGACGGCGCCGGACCGAGCTCGGCGATGGGGACCGGGACGGTGGGGCGCTCGCCCGGACCGAACGCACCCGCCGTGCCGCCGCGACCCGCCGCGCTGCCGCCCGCGACGCGGCCGGCAGCTGATGTCGATCCTGCGGCTCGCCGGGGTCACGCGCGAGATCGGCGCGTTCACGATCCTCGACGCGATCGACGCTGCGATCGCCCTCGGGGATCGGATCGGCCTGGTCGGGCCGAACGGCGCGGGCAAGACGACGCTGCTGCGCCTCGCGGCGGGGACCGACGAGCCCGACCGCGGCACGGTCAGCCGCAAGCGCGCGCTGTCGATCGGTCTGCTCGCGCAGGAGGCGCACCTCGACGCGGTCTTCATGGCCTCGCCGGACCTGCGCTCGGCCGTCCGCGCTGGCGCCGCGCACCTCGAGGCCATGGCCGATGAGCTGGCGACGCTCGAGCGCGCCGGTCGGGCGACGGAACCCGGCTACGCCGATCTGCAGCATCAATTCGAGGTCCTCGGCGGCTACACGCTCGATCAGCGCGTGGACGCCGCCCTGAGCGGTCTCGGGTTCGCGCGGGAAGGATGGTCCAAGCCACCCAGCGCGTTGTCCGGCGGTGAGCAGACGCGCGCTGCGCTCGCCCGGCTCGTCATCGCCGATCCGGATCTGCTGCTGCTCGACGAGCCGACCAATCACCTCGATCTGGGCGCCTTGGAATGGCTGGAGGATCATCTCCGCCGCCGCGCGGGGTCGCTCCTGGTGGCCTCGCACGACCGGGCGTTCCTGGACGCGACCGTGACGCGGATCTGGGAGCTCCGAGACCGCCGCCTCATAGCATTCCGTGGCGACTACAGCGCGTACCGGCGCCAGCGTGAGGAACGCGACACCCGTGCCGTGAAGGAGGCCGCCACCCAGGCCGAGCAGATCGAGCGCGAGCGTGAACTGGTCCAGCGCTACCGGAGCCATCGCAAGTTCAACAAGATGCATGAGCACGAGGCGCGCCTCGAGCGCCTCCTCGCCGAGCGACAGGAGGGCCCGCGCTCAGGCCGGAAGCTCGCACTGCCCCAGGCGTCGCTCGTCGGCGCCGGTCCGGCGCGCTCGGGCGAGATCGTGGTCCGAATGGAGGAGCTGGTCGTCGGCTACCTGCCGGGCCGAGGCGCGGTCGATGCCGACGGCGCGCCGGCGACCGAGCCACGGACCGTCGCGCGCGCCCCGTTCCTGGCGGCGCAACGCGGCGATCGGATCGGCATCGTCGGTCCGAACGGGGCCGGCAAGACCACGCTGCTGCGGACGATCGCCGGGGAGCTGCCGCCGCTCGATGGCACCCTGACCTTCGGCAACGCGGTGCAGATCGGTTATCTCGCCCAGCTCCGACGTGCCGCGATCGCGGGGGAGACGGTCCTCGACGCGCTGCTCGGTACGATCCCGATCACGGCGGGCGAGGCACGCTCGTACCTCGCTCGGTTCCTGTTCCGCGGCGACGACGTGCTCAAGGAGGTCCGCACGCTGTCGGGCGGTGAGCGGTCGCGCCTGGAGCTGGCGCTGCTCGGCATCCAGCCGTCGAACCTCCTGCTCCTGGACGAGCCGACGAACCACCTGGACATCCCGGCCCGCGAGGCGATCGAGTCGTTCATGCGCGAGTCGCCGGCAACCCTGCTGGTCGTGTCGCACGACCGACGGCTGCTCGAGACGGTGTGCGACCGGCTGTGGGTCGTCGACGACGAACGCGCGGTGCCGTTCGAGGGTGGCTACCGGGCGTGGCGTGCCGCCGTCGCCGACGGCTGGACCACGCAGGATGCCGAGAACGCCAGACGAGTCAGACGGGCGATGCCACCGGCCGTGGCCGCGCCGGCAGCGTCTGGCGCAGCGACCACCGCCACGCCGACCGCCGCCGGGCCGGCCCCACGTCGCGCCCGCGGCGCGAAGCTCTCGAAGGACGCCTACCGGCGACAGAGATCAGCGCTCGACGCCGAGCTGACACGGCTCGGGCTGCGCAAGAACCACCTCGAGCTGGCGATGGGCGATCCGTCGACCTCGGCCAACTTCGTCGAGCTACGTCGGGTCACGAGCGAGCTCGCCGACGTCACCGACGCCCTTGCGGTCGCGGAAGATGCCTGGCTCGACCTCGAGGAGCGCGCTCCGTGATCCGTATCGGGGTCACCGGTCCGATCGGTTGTGGCAAGTCGACGGTTGCCGCCTGGCTTGGCGAGGAGCCGGGCGTCGACGTCATCGATGCGGATGCGGAGGCGCATCTCGTGCTCGCCCCGGGAACCGCCGGGGTGGCGCGGGTCTACGAGCGGTTCGGCGAGACCCTTCGCCGCCCCGACGGGACGCTCGACCGCGCGGAGCTGGGTCGCCTCGTGTTCCGGGACGAGGCCGGGTTGCGGGACCTCGAGGCCATCGTCCATCCGGCGGTCCGTCGGCGCATCCTCGCGGCGATCGACGCGGCGGATGCGGCCGCCGGCCGGGCGGTCGTGATCGAGGCCATCAAGCTCGTGGAAGGTGGCCTCGGCGAGCTCTGCGACGAGATCTGGCTGGTGACCTGCGAGCCCGAGACGCAGCGGGAACGGCTGCTCGGGCGGGGGCTGGCAGCAGCCGATGCGGATGCCCGGATCGCTGCGCAGGCCGGTCTCGATGGACGCGTGCGCCCGGTCGCGACGCGAGTCCTGCGGACCGACGGCACACCCGAGGAGGTCCGGGAGGCGGCGCGGCGGATGCTGTCCGCCGCGCTGGACGACGCTCGCTCGCCGGGCGGCCGCGCGAGACCGGGCTAGGGCGAGGCGGACTCGTCCGAGCTCGGGGTCGCGGTCGGGCTCGGCTCCGCGGCGGGCGTGGCACTCGGTCGCGGAAGCGGCCCGACGCCCGGCGGGAAGACCTCGGGGATGCGCAGCCCGTAGCGCCGGATGATGTCGCTCGTGGTCGTGCCCAGGGCCCCGGCGTCGATGTGGCGCAGGTCCTGGCTCGGGCGGATCAGCAGCGTGAAGCTGGCTGCACCGCTGGCCTGGAAGTGGCTGATCTCCTCGGCGATCTCGATCGGGGCCTTGATGACGTACGCCGTCGTGGTCTTCGCCAGCACCATCATGTCCTGGTAGATCAGCTTCGAGGAGCGGTCGGTCGTGTAGCGACCCGCCTCGACCAGGCGCTCGGGCAGCGTGATCAGGACCGTGGCGATCATATCGACCGTCTGGCCGGCCTCGATGAGGCCGCCCGCAGCCCGTTCGTCGGGGACGGTGACGGCCACCGCGCGCCACGCCGGGGAGTCGGGGGCGATCGTCTCGTTCGGTCCAAGGATCCCGATCGAGCCGCCATTCGACCCGCCGGCCAGCATGTTGGCCAGAACGAGTTGTCCGGACAGGATCGGGACGCTCGTGACGAGGCCGTTGACCGCGGTCGGGTCCGAGAAGGTCCCGCTGGCGTTTGAATCGTCCATCGGGACCTGGCGGACCAGGAGGTCGGCCGGGTCGATCGGCGTGCGTGCCGCTATATCGCGAGCCGCGACGACGATCGGGACGTGCTGCACGCCGGCGGCGCCGGCTTCGAGCTGGGCGCGCTGCACCACGTAGAGGGCGGCTGCGCCCGCGAGGATGCCCATCACGATCCCCAGGACGACGATCACCTTCCCGCGACGCGACGGGTCGCGGTACTCCATCTCCATCTGGTCGAACGTCCTCTCTTGCGGTCCGCGTCGGTCGTGGGGATTGTCGGCACCGGCGACGGGCGCCCATATACGACGGAAGTACCCGCGCGTGGCGCCGTTCGGCGCGCGAGCGGGTCAGGGGATGACGAGATGGACCGGGTTGCCGCGGATGGAGACCTGCCAGGTCGTCGAGTCGGTGGTCGTCGAGTTGAAGGTGTAGGCGATCTTCCACCAGCCACCCTGCGTGCCGGCGGGTTCACCCGGGGGCAGGGGAGCGTTGTAGGTCTTGGGCAGCGGGATGGTCAGCGTCACCCACGAGTTGTTGTACCGGCTGCTGCCGCTCTGCACGGTCGTCAGGCTCGTGACGTTGGTGCCACTGCGGCAGCAGGACGCCGCGTTCGAGTCGGCGGTGTAGCTGAACGTGGCCGGCGTGTAGCCGCTGGTCGTCGGCTTGAGGACCTGGATGCTCGCGGTGCCACTTGCATCGCCTGGGTCGAAGAGCGACACGACCATGGTCTTGCCGGCGTGGACGGCCTCGATGCGGGCGAGATAGAAGCTCGTCGTGCCGTTCTGGATGTTGGCGTAGATCGCCATCTTGCCGAGCCCGTGGACACGGGCCTTGTACACCGGGTCGGACGAGACGGCGCGCAGGCCCCACTTGTTCGAGGCACTCGTGTTCTTCTGGTCGTCGGGGTTCGACGCGTCCGTCGTCGTCACCTGCAGCCTGTAGAAGCCTGGCGTGGTGACGGTCGCCAGGGTCCACCAGGCATTGTGGTACGGCGAGCTCGTGCAGTTGGTCAGCGAGAAGAAGCTGCTGCCCGGCCAGGACGCGGACGTTTCCCGGTACGTCGAACTGCGGTCGGACTGGCGTTCGTGCTCGAAGAGCGTCCCGGAGCTCGCGATCGCGATGTCGTCCGTGTAGTCGAGCGGCGTTTCGGACGGGTCCGACCAGAGCGTGTAGTACGTCGACATCGACGGCCAGCCCGATTGGT
The DNA here is from genome assembly GCA_963831715.1 of uncultured Chloroflexia bacterium. GTDB lineage: Bacteria > Chloroflexota > Limnocylindria > Limnocylindrales > CSP1-4 > SPCO01. The sequence continues at coordinate 487,581 of CAWHRB010000003.1, forward strand.
TCCAGGGCAGCCACCGGTCGCCGGTCCCCTTGTTGGCGTCGACCGCACAGAACGTCGCGTCGTACAGGTCGATGGTGGTGGACCCGGCGCCCGTGGGGACCTGGATGCCATACATGTAGCCGTTCGGGTCGTAGCGGTCGTTGAGCGTCGGATTGGGGTTGTAGAACGTCCCAAAGGCATCGCCGTTGCCGCGGTCGGTGCCCTGCGCCGCGACCACGCCCCAATAGTTGCCCGAGCCGTCACCGAGCGAGCTGAGGGGGCTGCCCATCGGCACCGGCAGCGTGTATTCGGCGGTGGCGGTCCGGGTGACCGTGATCGATTGGAGACCGATCATCCGCAGGAAGAACGTGCCGAAGGTCCGGGTGATCGTGACGTCGAGACGCCGCGAGTCGGCGATGTCCGCCGCAGGTGTCACGGTCGCACCGGTCGCCGCCGCGTAGCCGTTGCGGGCCGCGACACCGCGCGCCTGCGAGGTCGCGGTCGCGAAGTCGCCCGGCATGTACGGCACGCCGGCCAGGGCCGCAGCCTCCGCCGCGTGCTGCACGTGCAGGGAGTTGTTCCAGATGTTGCCGATGTCCACGACCAGCGCAAGGATCGTGAACAGCAGCCCGAGCGACAGGGCGAAGATGACGAGCACCTGGCCCGGACCGCCACGTCTCCTCGGTCGCGGCTGGGCCGGGGTGGCGACCTCGGTCGGGCCTGACGCCTCGTCGTGGATCACGGCGTGGGCTCGAGCTTCATGACCAGGGCGTCGGTCATCCGGATGATCGAATAGGGCGGTACCGGGTTCACGAAGAGGGCCATCATCGTGCCGAGGGGTGTCGTCGGGCGGAAGTCGTACACGACCCGCACGCCCAGCATGTCGCCGTTGATGCCCGCGACCCGGGTCGATGCCGGCCAGCCCGGCGCGCCGACGGCCGCACCCGTATGGTCGAAGCGGTTCACCTTGCCGGTGATCGGGACGCCGTTCGCATCCGCCTTGTAGATCTCGATCGTCGAGATGTTCTCGATGAGGATCGGGTCGGTCAGCCCGCGGCGGACCGCTGCGACGATCGTCGGGTCGACGGTCGATGAGCTCGTCCCGCCACTGCCGAGGCTCGCTCCGACACGCGCTCCTTCGCGGACGGCGTAGGCCATCGCATTCCGGTGGTCGTAGGCCGATCCGAACTCGAGGAGGCCGAGCAGCACCAGGATGAAGACCGGCAGGATCAGCGAGAACTCGACCATCGACTGACCCCGGTCCGAACGGACGCCGTCCAGCGGAGAGCGACGGCGGCCGCGCGTCATTGCTTCGGCTCCATGCGCAGCGTCGCGGCGTCCGTCAGGTCCCAGGTCGTCCCTGCGCCCACGGGGGTGATCGCGTGGTAGTCGTAGTGGATCCGGACGCCCACGACGTCCAATCCCGCGACCAGCGAGTCCTTCCGGAGGATCTGCCCGTAGCCCTCCGCGCCGACGAGCGTGTACGGCTGATCGTCCGTCCCATGACACGTCAGGGTGCCGCCGCGCGAGTAGGTATTGACCTCGGTGCCGATCGGGTCGCCGTTGACGTCGGAGCGGAAGATCTCGACGCGATCGATGTCATTCCGATCGACGGGGACGCTGAGGGCCAACTCGACGGCGTTCAGGATCGAGCAGTCGGCACCATCGACGCCGCCGGCCTGCGCCGCGGCACTCACGCCCTGGCGTGCCGCGAACTGCACGGTGAGCAGGTTGTTGTACAGGAATCCGAACTCGATGACGCCCATCAGGACGAGGCTGAAGATCGGCAGGGTGAGCGCGAATTCGACGAGCGATTGACCGGTCGCGGCGTCGCGGCGACGCCACCGGCGGACCGTCCGGTGCTTCATGGGTCAGTGACGCTTTCAGGGATGCGTGAGGCCCGACCCACGTTCGGTCGGTCGTGCCGAGTATCGAGCGAGTGCCGTTCGTTCTGACGTGTCCGTCAGTCCCGCGGCCACCGACATTTCGTACCGTCGCTCGTTGTCAACAGTGGGGTCCCAATCGAACGGACGTTCCAACCTCGCACGCCGAAACTGCTATGCTGTCGGGGTACGTGCCCGACTTCGAACTCGTCGCCCCGTTCGAGCCGACGGGGGATCAGCCAGCCGCCATCGACCGCCTGACCGACGGCCTCGCCCGAGGCCAGAAGGACCAGGTGCTGCTCGGCGCGACCGGGACCGGCAAGACCGCGACGCTGGCGTGGACGATCGCGCAGCACAACAAGCCGACGCTGGTGCTGGCCCACAACAAGACGCTGGCTGCCCAGCTGTACGCCGAGTTCCGGGAGTTCTTCCCGAACAACGCCGTCGAGTATTTCGTCAGTTACTTCGACTACTACCAGCCCGAGGCGTACCTGCCCCGGAGCGACACCTATATCGAGAAGGACTCGTCGCGTAACGACGAGATCGACCGGCTTCGCCATGCCGCGACGCACGCGCTGTTCGAGCGGCGGGACGTGATCATCGTGGCCAGCGTCTCGTGCATCTACGGTCTGGGCGCGCCGGTCGACTACGGCGCGACCGTGCTGAAGCTTCGGCAGGGTGGCAAGTACCGACGCGATGCCGTCCTGCGCCACCTCGTCGATCTGCAGTACCAGCGCAACGATCAGGCGCTCGGTCGGGCCCGCTTCCGGGTCCGCGGCGACACCCTCGAGCTGCAGCCGGCGTCCGAGGAGTTCGTGGTCCGGGTCGAGTTCTTCGGCGACGAGGTCGAGCGCATCACCGAGCTCGATCCACTGACCGGCGAGCTGTTTGCGGAGCGGCGCGAGACCAACATCTATCCGGCGACCCACTTCGTGACGCCGGCCGACAAGCTGCGCGAGGCCGTCGTCGACATCGAGGCGGAGATGGAGGTCCGGGTCGGCGAACTGGAGCGGGAGGGGAGGGCGCTCGAGGCCGCCCGGCTTCGTCAGCGCACGACGTTCGATCTGGAGATGTTGCGCGAGCTGGGCTACTGCACCGGCGTCGAGAACTATTCGCGCCATCTCGCCCGACGCGAGGCCGGTTCCCGGCCGTGGACGCTGCTCGACTACTTCCCGCCCGACTGGCTGCTCGTCGTCGACGAATTGCACATGACGATCCCGCAGGTCGTCGGCATGTACAAGAACGACCGGACTCGAAAGGAGATCCTGGTCGACTTCGGCTTCCGGCTCCCATCCGCGCTCGATAACCGGCCGCTGACATTCGAGGAGTTCGAGTCCTCGGTCAACCAGGCCGTCTACATGAGCGCGACGCCCGGGCCGTACGAGCTCGAGCGAAGCAAGGGCCAGATCACCCAGCAGCTCATCCGGCCGACCGGCATCGTCGACCCGCCGGTCACAATCAAGCCGACCGAGGGCCAGATCGACGACCTGCTCGAGGAGATCCGGACGCGCGTCGAGCGTGGCGAGCGGGCGCTGGTCACGACGCTGACCAAGAAGATGGCCGAGGACCTGACCGACTACCTCAAGGAGCTCGGCGTCAAGGTCCAATACCTCCACAGCGAGGTCGACACGCTGGAGCGCGTCGCGATCCTGCGCGACCTGCGCCTCGGCGTGTTCGACGTGCTGGTCGGTATCAACCTGCTGCGTGAGGGCATCGACCTGCCCGAGGTCACGCTTGTCGCCATCCTGGACGCCGACAAGGAGGGCTTCCTGCGATCGGCGTGGTCGCTCATCCAGATGATCGGCCGGGCCGCGCGCAACATCGGCGGCGAAGTGATCATGTACGCCGACAAAGTCACGGAGTCGATGCAGGTCGCCATCGACGAGACGGATCGCCGCCGAGCCGTCCAGGCGGCCTACAACGTCGAGAAGGGCATCGAGCCCACGACGATCGTGAAGGGTATCCACGATCTGAACCAGCGCCTGCGGGCCGTCGCCGAGTCGACCATCGTCTACACCTCCGAGCGCGAGGGCGGCCGGCCGTTCGACGAGTCCGATCGCATCAAGGTCGAGGCGCTCGTCAACCGGATGGAGGCCGAGATGCGGGGTGCCGCCAAGGAGCTCGAGTTCGAGCGGGCGGCCGCGCTCCGGGACGAGATCCAGCAGATCCGTCTGCGCGTGCTGGAACAGGACGCGTCGGTGACGGTCGCGCGGGCGGCAGAGCGGGCGGCCCAGGGCGAGGGTCGCGGGGCGACCGGCCTGACGGGCGCCGCGGACCGGGCGCGTGGTCGCCGAGCGGCGGAGGAGTTGGCCGCATCGGCACCGTTGCTCGAGGTCACGAGCGTCACCGTGCTGCCCGCCGAAGAGGAACCGGGGGAGTCGCTCGACGGCGAGCCGGGAGGAGCCGACACGGCGTCCGACTGGCTGCCCGGGATCCGTGACGAGCACGAGGATGAGGCGGGCTGGCAGGCACGCTGGCTGGACCGGCCGACGTGGGACCGGACGGTCACCCCGAACATCCGCAAACGGACCGGCCAACGACCGGTCCGAACGGGCCGCCGGCGCGGGTGACACGACCCACCGGACGGATGGTGTCTGCACGCACCGCTTCCTTGGTTTGAGGGCCTCCAAGGCGAAGAATTGGTGATGCAGACCGGGCAGGTCCGGTCTAGTTTGGTGGGGTGTTGCTCCGCTTCATGACCCTCGCGATCGCGCAGGCCTTCGACTTCGCGACGTTCAACGTCATGGTCGGCTCACACGGCCCCGGCGCCGAGGCGAATCCCCTCGTCCAGACCATGTTCATGACGCTCGGGACGCCCGCAGTCGCGCTGGTCAAGATCGCCCTGGTGACCTTGATCGTCGCCCTGGGCGTCGCCGCTGCGGTCCGTGGCGGCGAGGGTCGATGGCGGGTCGTCGGCGGCATGCCACTGGCCCTTGGGATCGCGGCCGGGCTCATCGGCGGGATCACCAACGCGGCGGTGCTGCTGCCTTAGGCGCGGCCCTCCCGCCGCCCGCCCGCGAGCGAACACCTGTTCTAAAGTACCCAAATCGGCTAGACTTCACGCGTGCCCCAAGACCAGCTTGTCGTGCGCGGCGCGCGCGAACACAACCTCAAGGACGTGACCGTCGCGTTCCCGCGCGACCGACTGGTCGTCATCACCGGACTGAGCGGCTCCGGCAAGTCCAGCCTCGCGTTCGACACGATCTACGCGGAGGGCCAGCGGCGTTACGTCGAGAGCCTCAGTGCGTACGCCCGCCAGTTCCTGGGCCAGATGGAGAAGCCCGATGTCGACCAGATCGACGGGCTCTCGCCGGCCATCTCGATCGACCAGAAGGGCGCGAGCCGGAACCCTAGGTCGACGGTCGGCACGGTCACCGAGATCTACGACCATCTCCGGCTGCTCTTCGCGCGGATCGGTGTGCCGCACTGTCCCAACGGCCATGCCATCGAGCGCCAGAGCGTCCAGCAGATCGTCGACCAAGTCCTCGCCCAGCCCGAAGGCACGCGCCTGCTCGTCCTCGGGCCGTTGATCAAGGACCGCAAGACCGAGGGCGATCGCATCATCGACGCTGCGCGACGGCAGGGCTTCGTCCGTGTCCGGGTCGACGGCGAGCAGTTCGACATCGCCGACGCTCCGACGCTCGACAAGTACAAGCGGCACTCGATCGAAGTCATCGTCGACCGCTACATCGTGCGCCATGCCGAGGCACCCGAGGGTGCCGACCGTGCCCCCGACGGCAGGCCGATCGACCCGGAGACCGGGCTGGTCATCCCAGATCCGGATGCCTCGCGGCTCGCCGACTCGATCGAGACGGCGCTCCGGCTCGGCGAGGGGGTGGTGCTCATCGCTCCGGCGCCGCGTGACGGCGAGCCACCGGCGTTCGAGGAGCGCCGCTACAGCGAGAAGTACAGCTGCCCGTACGACGGCTTCACGATCGACGAGCTGGAGCCGCGGTCGTTCTCGTTCAATTCTCCCCACGGCGCCTGCCCGACCTGCACCGGCCTAGGGACGAAGCTCGAGATCGACCCCGCCCTCCTGATCCCGCATCCGGAGAAGCGCCTGGGCGATGGCGCGCTGGGCGTGGGCGGCCTGCTGTCGACCGATGCGTCATGGCGGATGAAGATCCTCGAGGCCGTGTGCGACGCCCACGGCTGGGACTTCCGTGCGCCCGTCAAGGACCTGCCGAAGGAGGCGCTCGACTACCTCCTGTACGCCAAGCGCGACCAGGAGCGCGTGCTCGTCCGCTATAAGCACGAGCGTGGCGAGAGCACGTACAAGGCCAACGTCGAGGGCATCATCGCCAACCTCGAGCGCCGCTATCGCGAGACCGACTCGGACTACATCAAGGGCGAGATCGAGAAGTTCATGGTCACCAAGCCGTGCCCGACCTGTGGCGGGAAACGGCTCCGACCCGAGATCCTCGCGGTCACGATCGGCCCTAAGAACGTCTGGGACATCGCCACGATGTCGATCACCGACGCCCTGCGCTGGGCCAGTGGGCTCGGCCCGACGCTCAACGACCGGGAGCGCGCCATCGCCTACCAGGTCGTCAAGGAGATCGTGGCCCGGCTCGGGTTCCTGGTCGATGTCGGGCTCGACTACCTCACGCTCGATCGGACGAGCGTGACGCTGTCGGGCGGCGAAGCGCAGCGGATCCGTCTGGCGACCCAGATCGGGACCACGCTCATGGGCGTCCTGTACATCCTCGACGAGCCGTCGATCGGCCTGCACCAGCGCGACAATGCCAAGCTGATCGCGACGCTCACGCGACTGCGCGACCTGGGCAACACGGTACTCGTCGTCGAGCACGACGAGGAGACGATCCGGACGGCCGACTGGGTCGTCGATATCGGTCCGGGAGCCGGCGAGCACGGCGGCGAGATCATCTCGAACGGCCCGCTCGAATCCTTGCTGGCCGAGCCTCGGTCGATCACCGGCGCCTATCTCCGCAGCGAGCGCCAGGTGCCCATCCCGAAGCGACGACGCAAGGGCAGCGGCAAGTCGCTGCGGGTGACCGGCGCCCGCGAGCACAACCTGCGCTCGGTGGACCTCAAGGTGCCGCTGGGCACGTTCGTCGCGGTCACCGGCGTGAGTGGCAGCGGCAAGAGCACGTTGGTGACCGAGGTCCTGTATCGCGCCCTGGCGCGCGAGCTGAATGGGTCGCGCGAGCCGGTCGGCGCCCACGACCGGCTTTCCGGGTCGGAGCACGTCGACAAGATCATCGAGATCGACCAGAGCCCGATCGGCCGCACGCCGCGCTCGAACCCTGCCACGTACACCGGCCTATTCGGGCCGATCCGAGAGCTCTTCGCGGCCGTCCCCGAGGCGCGGCTGCGGGGCTACTCGCCGGGCCGCTTCTCGTTCAACGTCAAGGGCGGTCGATGCGAGAACTGCAAGGGCGACGGGATCCTCAAGATCGAGATGCAGTTCCTGCCCGACGTCTACGTGCCGTGCGAGGTGTGCAAGGGCAAGCGCTATAACCGCGAGGCGCTCGAGATCCACTACAAGGGCAAGTCGATCGCCGACGTGCTCGAGATGACCATCGCCGAGGCGCTCGACTTCTTCTCGGCCGTCCCGAACGTCAAGGCCAAGCTCCAGACGCTGTATGACGTCGGGCTCGGGTACGTCCATCTGGGACAGCCCGCGACGACGCTGTCGGGCGGCGAGGCCCAGCGGGTCAAGCTGTCGACGGAACTCTCGCGGCGCGCCACCGGACGGACCTTCTACGTCCTGGACGAACCGACCACCGGCCTCCACTTCGCGGACGTCGAGAAGCTCCTCGAGGTGCTCCACCGCCTGGTCGAGGGCGGCAACACGGTCCTCGTCATCGAGCACAACCTCGATGTCATCAAGACCGCCGACTGGATCGTCGATCTCGGGCCGGAGGGTGGCGACCGCGGCGGGCGGATCATCGCCGAAGGCACACCCGAGAAGATCGCGGCGGTCAAGGGATCGGCGACCGGTGAGTACCTGGCCCGCGTGCTCCGCGGCGAACCGCTCGTGCCCCTGTCGGACGTCACGTTCGCCGATGAGGCGGGCCGCGGTCGTCCGACAGATGACCGGACGAACGGGCACGGCCATGGTCCGGCCGTGTCGGTCACCCCGTCGCGCAAGCGGGCGACGGCGGCGGCCAAGGCCCGCTAGCCGGCGTTACGCCGGTTCGAGCAAGGCGTCGAGACCGACCTGGTCGTCGGCGAACCCCCAGGCCTCCACGATGACCCCATCGCGAAGCCGAAAGACGTGGGCGCCGCGTGTCTCGACCGACCGGCCGTAGCGCGTACCGCGGATGTCGACGATCGCCACGACGAGTCCGGCGTTGCCCATGACCTCGGCGACATCGAGCTCCCAGCGCTCGAGTGGCTGCATGCTCGCGGGCATCGTCGCGAAGACGGCCGTGGCGCCGCGGTAGTCTCCGGACACCCGGTTGTCGCCCGGGACGTGCCAGACGATGTCGCGCGAGGCGAACTCGAGCCGGTCCCTGTCGTCGTCGGCCGGGCCTGCGGCGTAGAACCGCCGGACGGCGGCGATGTTCTCGGCGACACCCAACGGAGCCCCTCCTTCCGTGTCGTAGCGCCCCTACCAGCGGCTAGGATAGCCACGTGCCGGACATCGAATTCGCCTTCCTGGCCGACGCGGCCGAGACCATCCCTGGCCAGAAATTCCACGTCCTGGGTGGAGGTATCGCGCGTATCGGCGGCCGCCGCTTCCCGCTGCGCCACCCGCATCTGGCGCTGGTGATCGGCCTCCAGGTGACGGCACCCGAGACCGAACGGGAGCACGACATCCGCTTCGTCCTGCTCGATCCCGACGGTGCCGAGGTCGCCGGGGCGACCGGCAGCCTCGTGGCCAGGAGCCAGCGCGATGGTCGCGACGCGACGCTGACCTTCTCGATCGACCTGTGGAACCTGACGTTTCCGGCCCCCGGCGACTACTCCTTCCGGATCCTCGTCAATGGGTCGGAGCGGAAGCGGCTGCCGTTGCTGCTGCTCGCGCCACCCGACGGCGCCGCCGGCACGGAGTCGGCGACGACGCCAGCGGATGCCTGAGGGGATTCGGGCACGCGGGCTCGCCCGCCACGAACTCGGGGCGATCGACGACCTCGCGCTCATCGCGGCCCGCCATGCCGATCGCATGCTGGCGGCCGCGCACGATCGAGCCGCCGACCGCTGGGCGAGCTTCCTCGCGCCGCTCCCGGATCGACTCCGGGACGAGGACCTGCCTGGCCTGCGGGCGACCGCAATGCGCGCCCGTGCAGCCTATGGCCCGAAGGACTCGGTTCGCGACGCGCTGCCGCCAGACGTGACCGAGCCGTTCCTCGACTCGATCGACCGGTTGCTGCGCGAGATCAACCGCGCGATGGCGCGGGGCTCGTGAAGCCGAGCTCCTCGGCCGTGAACGCCTCGAGCAGGAACGGCGAGGGCACCTGCGGGTCGTAGCTGAGGGTCAAGGTCCGCCGCGCCCTGGTCCAGGCCACATAGCCAAGGCGGCGTTCCTCCTCGTAGGCGCGTCGCGGATCCTCGGACTCGGCGACGGCGCGGCCGCTCGGGAAGCGGCCCTCCTCCAAGCCGACCACCGCGACGTGATCGAACTCCGCGCCCTTCGTGGAGTGCGCCGTCGCGAGAGATAACCGTGCGTCGTCCCGCCGCAGCTCGCCCAGACGCGCGCGGGTGGCATGGATCGCGGCGCGAAACGCCTCGAAGTCGGGAAACGGCGGCGCCCACGCCAGCAGGGCGGTCGCGAGCTCGCGGTCAGTCCATGGCTCGGTGTGCAGCGTCGCGCGGAACCGACCGAGACGCACGAGGAGAGGCAGCGCCTCGGATGTCTCGCCGGCGATCCGGTCGAGGAGCGGGTCGAGTCCCGGCCGATCGATCAGCAGCTCGACCGATGGAGCACGGAACGCCTCGCCGAGCTCCATCGCGGCGACGACCGCCGGGCGAAGCTCCCGGTTCGTCCGGGCGAGGACCGCGCGCGTCCCGTCGTCGTCGGGCCACGAGCGCAGCAGCCGCGCGGTCCGTTCCGGCTCGTCCGCTTCGTCCGGGGCGAGGATCAGCGACCCGGGCGCTTCGGCCCGCGCTCGGATGACCTTGTCGAACCGCTCCTCGTTGTGCCCGATCAGGCGCACGGCTCGCTCCACGACCGGTGCCGGACAGCGGTGGTTCACCTGGAGGTCGACGCGCCGGAGGCCGGGCAGCGACTCGCCGATGGCCAGCACCCGCCGCACGTCCGCCAGCCGCCAGCCGTAGATCGATTGGTCGTCGTCGCCAACGAGGAAGATCCGATGTCTAGGAGCGGCGAGCATGAGGGCGAGGCGGAGCTGCGACCGATCGACGTCCTGGACCTCGTCGACGAGCAGGTGCGTGCAACGACCTCGCCATCGCGCGAGCAGCGCGACGTCGCCCTCGAGTGCGAGCAATGCCCCACGCACGAGATCGTCGAAGTCGACCGCTCCGCGGTCGACCAGCGCGCTCTCGTATTCCACGAATGCCCGAGCGACGGGGCCCGTGTCGGGGTCGGCGGCGATCTCCGCGGCGCCGACGCCGAGGTCGAGCTTCAATCGCGAGAACGCCGTGTCGAGCCGACCGCGCTCCGCTGTCGTGGTCCGCGGCCAGAGTTCGGAGAGCAGCTCATCCCGGTCGACGAGCGGCTCGACCGGACTGCCGGCATCGCGAAGGATCTCCCGGCCCAGGGCGTGGAACGTGCGGACACGCACCGTGCCCGGTTCCACATCGAGTGATGCGAGCGCCGCGTCAGCCCGTGCCCCGAGCTCCTCGGCGGCGCGCTTGTTGAACGTGATCGCCGCGATGGTTGTCGGGTCGACGCCGCCGTCGACCAGCCACGCGATCCGAGCGACAAGGGTCGTGGTCTTGCCGCTGCCCGCCGGCGCGACACATAGGATCGGCCCTGGCGGAGCCGTGGCCGCTGCTCGTTGGTCGGGCGTGAGCCGTTCCAGCCGCGCGATGATCGAAGCATGCACGCCCCGACTATCGGAACGGCGGCTTTGCCAGCCATCAACCCGTCCTTGCCCTAGCATCGACGGGTGACCCCCGAACTCGAGGCGACCCTCAAGCGACTGCCCGATCGACCGGGCGTCTATCTGATGAAGGACGCCCGCGGTGAGGTGCTGTACGTCGGCAAGGCGCAGAGCTTGCGACACCGCGTCCGGAGCTACTGGCAGAAGCAGACACCGGTGTATGGCGAGGGCCACCGGATCCGGAGCGTCGTCGACCGGATCGCCGACGTCGAGGTCACCGAGGTCGATAGCGTCAGCGAGGCGCTGCTGCTCGAAGCGAACCTCATCAAGCGCTTCAAGCCGCGGTTCAACGTCCGCCTCAAGGACGACAAGAGCTACCCCTACATCAAGGTGACACTGGGGGACGACTTCCCGCGCGTCGAGCGCACCCGGAAGCTCGTGAACGACGGGAGCCGCTATTTCGGGCCGTATGCGTCGGCGACGAGCGTGGACGAGTCGATGAACATGGTCCGCCGGCTGTTCCCGTTCCGGACGTGCACGATCGATATCACGGAGGGCCAGCGCGCGCTGCAGCGGCCGTGCCTCCTCTATCACATCAAGCGCTGTCAGGGGCCCTGCATCGAGGCGATCTCGAAAGCCGACTACCGCGCCGACATCGAGCAGGTCGAGCTCTTCCTCGAGGGTCGCCAGGAGACACTGGTCAAGGCCCTCCGCCGCGAGATGAGCTCGGCGTCCGACCGCCAGGAGTACGAGCGCGCGGCCACCCAGCGCGACAAGATCCGCGCCATCGAGCGGACGATGGAGAGCCAGAAGATGGCCGCCTTCGCGCGCACGGAGCTCGACCTGGTCGGGATGGCCCGGCAGGACAATCAGGCCGCGGTGACGCTCTTCGTGATCCGCGACGGCAAGATGATCGGGCGCGATGTGTATCTGCTGGACGCGGCCCGGGAGGCGCCCGATGCCGAGGTGCTCACGAGCTTCCTCGAGCAGTACTACACACGGGCGACATCGATCCCGCGCGAGATCTACATCCCGCGCGGCGTGTCTGACACCGACGACCTCCAGACGTTCCTCGCCGAGAAGCGAGGCGGCCCGGTCCACCTGCGAACGCCGCAGCGTGGCGAAAAGCGCGACCTGCTCGGACTGGCGGAGCGGAACGCGGGCGAGACGCTCGCCCGTGAACACGCCCGCTGGCTGGCCGACCAGGGCAAGACCCTGGCTGCCCTCGAGGAGCTGGCGGCCGCGCTCGATGTCCCGGGCATCCCCCTGCGGATCGAGTGCTACGACATCTCGAACTTCCAGGGCGCGGAGTCGGTCGGGAGCATGGTCGTCTTCGAAGACGGCAAGCCGCGCACGGGCGAGTACCGCCGGTTCCGCATCAAGACCGTCGAGGGCCCGAACGATGTCGCGAGCCACCAGGAAGTGCTGCGTCGCCGGTTCCGGGCGACCAAGTCGGGCGAGGAGGGCAGCGAGGAGGAGCGCCGCTGGGCGATGCCGGACCTCGTCATCGTGGACGGTGGCAAGCCGCAGGTGAACGCGGCCAAGGCCGTGCTCGATGAGCTGGGATTGCACGACCTCCCGATCGCCGGTCTGGCCAAGGAGCGCGAGGAGCTGTTCCTGCCGGGTCGCTCGCTGCCGGTCGTGTTGCCGCCGACGTCATCTGCGCTGTACCTCGTCCAGCGGCTGCGGGACGAGGCCCACCGGTTCGCGATCACCTACCACCGGACGTTGCGTGACCGGCGGACCGTCCGGTCGGCATTCGACGACCTGCCCGGCGTGGGCCCCAAGCGCAAGCGCGAGCTCCTGAAGGTCTTCGGCTCGATCAAGCGCGTCCGCGAGGCGCCGATCGAGCAGATCGCCGCGGTGCCGGGGATCAGCCGCGCGCTCGCGGAACGGATCAAGGCGACGCTCGAGGCCTGAGCCCGCATCGCACCTCCGGTCGCACGCTGAGGTCGTGTCGCCCGGCCCGACCTCGGACGATTGCGGTGAAATCTTCAGCTTCCCGTAAGGGCGTCTGAACAGCCTTTGCTGTAGCATCCCGCCGGTATGCGCAGAGCCGGCCCAGTCCTCATCATCCTCATCGGCGTCCTCGCCCTCCTCATCGATTTCTTCCCGAACCTCAAGCTCCCGGATCCGGGCTCCCCGGACGGCTCGTGGCGGACGGTCGAGTCCAAGCTCGGTCTCGATCTCGAGGGTGGGCTGAGAGTCGAGTACCAGGCACTCCCGAAGGACGGCGTGCAGCCGACCCCGGAGGCGCTGGGCGTCATCAAGGACATCATCGAGCGCCGGGTGAACACGACCGGCGTGTCGGAGCCGGTCGTCGTCGTCCAGGGCTCCGATCGCGTCGTGATCGAGCTGCCCGGCATCTCCGACGTCGACTCGGTGCGGCGTCTCGTCGGCCAGACGGGCAAGCTCGATTTCGTGCCCCTGGGCGCGACCCAGGTGAGCGAGGGCCAGGTGCTCGACCTCGAGCAATACCCGCCCCTGTTCAGCGGCGACCAGGTCGAGTCGGCGGCGATCGGGCAGGACCAGACTACGGGCGGCCTGACCGTCACGTTCGTCCTCAAGAACGACGGGGCGGAGTCCGGTGCCCAGAAGTTCGCCACCTACACCCGTGACCACGTCGGGGAGATCTTCGCCATCGCCCTCGACGGCTCGGTGATCTCCGCTCCGACGATCAATGAGGCGATCCCGAACGGCCAGGTCCAGATCAGCGCGGGCTCGATCGGGGGGTTCCCGGCCAAGGAGGCCAACTCCCTGGTGACGGTCCTGAAGTTCGGCTCGTTGCCATTCCCGATCCAGGAGTTGTCGAGCGAGCAGATCTCGGCCACGCTCGGCGAACAGTTCCTCAACCAGAGCCTGCTGGCCGGCTTCATCGGCATCGCACTGGTGATCTTGTTCATGCTCCTGTACTACCGGCTGCCCGGGCTGGTCGCGTCGTTCGCGCTCATCTACTACACGGTCGTCGTGCTGGCGATCTTCCGGCTCATCCCGGTCACGCTGACGCTCGCCGGGATCGCCGGCTTCGTCTTGTCGGTCGGCATGGCGGTCGACGCCAATATCCTGATCTTCGAGCGGATGAAGGAGGAGCTGCGCATCGGCAAGTCGCTGCCTGCGGCGGTCGAGGCCGGCTTCAACCGAGCCTGGAATTCGATCCTCGACTCGAACGTCTCGAGCCTCATCACGGCGACGATCCTGTACGCCTTCGGATCGTCGGTCATTCGCGGCTTCGCCCTCGTCCTGATCATCGGCGTGCTGACGTCGATGTTCAGCGCGATCGTCGTGACCCGCTCGATCATGCGCGTGCTCGTGAGGCAGGAATGGGCCCGCAAGGCGCGTCTGTGGGGCCTGCGCGACGACGAGTTCGTCGCGGTCTCGCCGCAGCGCCCGACCCGCCGACCACTGGCGGCCGATGTTTGACGTCATCGGGAAGCGTCGCTGGTTCTACCTCTTCTCGCTCCTCCTGACGATCCCCGGCCTGATCTTCATCCTGATCTCGCCGATCAGCGACGCCGGCCTGCAGCTCACCATCGACTACACCGGCGGGACCCGCTGGGAGATCAAGTTCGCCGACGCGTCGGTGACGCCGGAGCAGGTGGAGCAGGTGTTCGCGGATAACGAACTCGAGGCGACCGCGATCCGGACCCAGTCCGGCTTCATCGAGATCAAGACGGAGCCGATCGGGCTCGTCGTGCAATCGCCGTCGCCGTCCGTGTCACCGAGCGGCTCGCCCGGCGCCAGTGGGTCGGTCGCACCGTCCGCGTCGACATCGCCTGACGCGTCGGCGTCGGCCAGCCCCGGTGCCTCGGCGTCGGCCGGCCCCGGTGCGAGTGCGAGTCCCGGCGCCAGCGCGTCCCCATCGCCGTCGCCCGTCGCAGGCTCCGGCAACACCGAACTCCCGAGCGACGGCAAGCTCGGCGAGATGGTCACCGCCCTCGAGTCGGAGCTCGGCGAGATCGAGGCCCAGCGAAGTCTCACGACGATCGGCGCGGTCGTCAGCTCGGACCTGCTGAATCAGGCCCTGATCCTGATCGTCGTCGGGTCGCTCGGCATCGTCAGCTGGATCACCTATCGCTTCCGCGACGTGAAGTTCGGGGTGACGGCGCTGGTGTCGCTGCTCCATGACGTCGTGGTGGTCGTCGGTGCCTTCGCCATCCTCGGAACGTTCTTCCACGTCGAGATCGACGCCCTGTTCGTGACCGCGATGCTCACGGTCATCGGCTTCTCCGTACACGACACCATCGTCGTGTTCGACCGGATCCGCGAGAACAAGGCACGCCACCTCGGCGAGCCGTTCGACGAGATCGTCAACCACTCGATCCTGCAGACGTTCGGTCGGTCGATCATGACCAGTCTCACGGTGCTGATCACCTTGATGGCCCTGTTCCTGTTCGGTGGCTCCGCGATCAGCGACTTCGTCCTCGCGCTGCTGATCGGCATCATCATCGGGACGTATTCGTCGATCTTCGTCGCGAGCCCGCTCCTGGTCGACTGGCAGGCGTGGGAGGATCGGCGCCGAGGCCGCGCATCGGCGGCGCGCGCTCCCCGACCACGCCGGGCAGCATCTTGAGCGGCTGGATGCGGAGAGCGGCGGGTTGAGGCGTGGGTGAGCGCCCCATGGCATCCTGAGCTGGTGCTCGAACCGCGGTTCCGCTGGAGCTTCCCCAAAGATCTCCCCATCGAGCCCGACCTCCTGACGGCGGCCGTCGAGCACGGTCTTGCCGAGCGCATGACCGCGCTCCTGGCGCGACGCGGCGTCCTGGGGCGGGACGACCTCGCCGCCTGGTTCGCCGAACCGATCGCCGGTCTCCACGACCCGCACCTGCTGCCGGACGCGGACCGCGTCGTCGAGCGCCTCGGCCGCGCCCGTGATCAACGCGAACGGGTCATGGTCTTCGGCGACTTCGATGCCGACGGGCTCGACGGTCTGGCCATCCTCGTGATCGCCCTGCGCCGCTTCGGCATCGACGTCGAGCCGTATGTTCCGAGCCGCCTCGACGAGGGGCACGGGCTGTCGGTCACGGCGATCGAGACCGCCGTCACGAACGGCGTGTCGGTCATCGTCACCGTCGACTGCGGTACGAGCTCGGGCCCGGAGATCGCGCTCGCTGCTGCCCGCGGCGTCGACGTCATCGTCACCGACCACCATCGCGTCCCGCCCGACCTGCCGCCCGCATATGCAGTCGTCAATCCGCAACGGGCCAATTCACGCTATCCGGATGCGCGGCTGGCCGGGAGCGGGGTGGCCTTCAAGGTGGCGCACCTCGTCCTCGGGGCTGTCCCGCTCGACCTGGCCGACCTTGCGACGATCGGCACAGTCGCCGATGTGGCCCCGATCGTCGGCGAGAACCGCGCGATCGCCAGGCTCGGGCTCGAGCGCCTCCGCACGGCGCCGAGGCCGGGCATCGCCGCCCTGCTCGAGCGCGCACGGATCGCGCCGAACGCGGTCGACCTCGACACCATCGCGTTCGCGCTCGCCCCGCGCCTGAATGCCGCGGGCAGGGTGGGGGAGGCGCTCGAAGCCGCCCGGCTGCTCCTCGCCGAGACCGCCGAGGAGGCGGCGCGCCACGCGGATGTGCTCGAAACGGCCAACCAGACGCGACGCGACCTGACCGTCACCGCGGTCGCCGAAGCCCGCGAGCTCGTGGCCGCGAACCCGGATCGCCCGGCGTCGATCGTGCGCGGCACGTGGCCGGTGGGCATCATCGGGCTGGTCGCCGCGCGTCTCGCCGAGGACCGGGCACGGCCCGCGGTGGTCGGGACTGAGCTGGGCGACACCATCCGTGCCTCGTGCCGGAGCGACGGCACGGTCGATCTCGGCGCCGCGCTCGAGCAGTGTGCGGACCTCTTCACCCGGCACGGCGGTCATGCCGGGGCTGCCGGCTTCGAGATTCCGGCGACCCGTTGGCCGGAGTTCATCGAGCGGTTCGAGGCGATCGCGCTGGCCCACGTCCCGCCGGATCCACGCGCCGTCCTGCGGATCGACATGGCGGTGCCGGCCCTCGACGTCGACTATCGCCTGCTGCGCGAGCTCGGCGGGCTCGTGCCGTACGGACCCGGCAACCCGGAGCCTCTGGTCGCGGTCCTCGGTCTGACCGTGCTGCGCGTCCGCGTCGCAGCCGACGATCACACGTCCCTGACGCTCAAGCGCGAGCGCGACGTGCTCGATGGCATCGCCTTCGGGCGAGCGGACATCGCGGCGCTCGTCCGGGAAGGCGACCTGATCGACGTGGTCGCCCGGCTCAGCAGCCGGACGTTCGGCGGCTTCGAGTCATTGCAGCTCGAGATCCGCGACGCGGCGCCGAGCGGGTCGCACCCCGAGGCTGCAGTGGTCCTCGCCGGCCCCATCCACGCCCTCGCGGGTTCCGTGTCGTGACGCGCACCGTCAAGCCGCGATCCACCCAGGCACGGGACCCGTACGGGATCGGCCCGGTCGGGTCCGCGATCGGACCGATCGCCTCGATCGTCGGACTCGTGATCATCGCGATGGTCACCATCAACCTCTTCAACTACGAGCTGCCGTTCACCGGCACGAACGGCGGCAACGGCGTCGGCGGCCCCGGCGGGCCGGCCCTGACACCGGCGCCCTCCAACGTCATCGTCGTGCCGGAGGAGGCCACGTTCCTCGGATCGATCGTGTACGCCAAGGCCGGCAATATCTGGGTGCAGACCGATCAGGGGGCGACCCAGTTGACCGACGGCGGTGGCGCGTCGATGCCCTCGTTCTCTGCGGATGGCAACTGGGTGACCTACATCCAGACGACCCAGGAACGCGGCAAATGGCCCGTCCGCGGGAACCCGTCCTGGTACGACATCTCCCTCAACGACCTGATGCGCGTGAGCGCCGCCGGGACCGGCAAGCCGCAGCGGCTGCTGAGTGGTCGAGTGCGGGCTGGCTCGCTGCGCTGGTCGGCCTGGATGCGCCAGCCCGTGCTGTCGCCGAACGGCAAGACGGTCGCCCTGGTGACGGACGCCCCGCAGCCGGATGACTCCAACGTCGTGCTGCAGTTCTACGACATGGGGCGCAAGCGACTGACGCGCGCCGGCGTCCGCGAGATCGGCGTGCTCGGCCACCAGGATCCCGAGTGGCGGGCCGATGGTAAGTACCTGCTGTACACCCAGAACGGCCGCGACGGCGCTCGCGGGGCACCGATCATCATGCGCTACGACCCGAAGACCAAGCAGGCGCGCGCGCTGACGGGGGCCGGCTACATGCAGCCGTCGTACTCGCCCGATGGCCGGTATATGGCCGCCACGCGGACGACCGCGCTCGGGACGGACGTCGTGATCCTCAACGCCAGCAACGGCAATGAGCTGCTCCGGCTCACCGACGACGACGCGTCGTGGGCGCCGGTGTGGTCGCCGGCGGGTGACTCGATCGCGTTCCTGCACATCGAAGGGCAGACGGTTGACCTCCGGCTTGCCACGCTCGACGGACGTGGTCCGGCGTGGACCGTGACCGAGACCGTGAACCTGACCGAGGTCTCGGGACTCGACGCGGCGTCACGACCGGACTGGTTCATCGCACCCGCCCTGCTGCCTGCGGCGGAGCCTCCCGCAAGCGGGTCCGCGGCCCCGTCCGTCGCCAGCCCGGCGACCTGATCCGCGGCCGGTGACGCGCTCGTATCTCGACCGTCTCGCAACACGCTCGCGGGTGGCCGGGACGGTCCTGTGCCTCGGACTCGACCCGGATCCGGCGTGGATGCCATCCCGCTTCGCCAAGGGCCTCGCCGGCATGGAGCGGTTCGTCGAACTGCTGCTCGAGGCCGCCCTGCCGTTCGCTGCCGCGGTCAAACCGAACCTGGCGTTCTTCGAGGCGTACGGCTCGGACGGTCTGGCGGCCCTCGAGCGCTTGCGCGCGACCATCCCGGCCGACGTTCCGGTCATCGCCGACGCGAAGCGTGGCGATATCGGCTCAACCGCGGCCCGCCAGGCTGTCGCGCTGTTCGACATCCTTGGCGCCGACGCCGTGACGGTCAGCCCATACCTCGGCGAGGAGGCCATCCGACCGCTGCTCGAGCGGACCGACCGGTTCGCCTATGTCTTGTGCCGCACGTCCAACCCGGGTGCGGCCGAGATCCAGGACCTGACCATCGCAGCGGAACCCGGTGCGGATGCACCCAGCGAGCGGCTGCACGAACGCATCGCCCGGCTGGCGACCGGTTGGGGACCTGGCGGGACGGTCGGACTGGTCGTCGGTGCGACGGCACCCGAAGAGCTCGCCACGATCCGTGAGCTCGCGCCGGGACTGCCGTTCCTGGTGCCCGGGGTGGGTGCCCAGGGCGGCGAGATCGAGCCGGTCCGCCGTCTTGGTCCGGCCGCGGATGCGCCGGGCGGCGGTCGCGTGGGTGGCGGGCTGCTCGTCAACGTCTCGCGCGGGATCGCCCAGGCCGTGACCGGCTCGGGCCGCGGCGACCCCGGCGAGCGACTCGCCAGGGCCGCGGCCGACTGGGCTTCGCGACTCCCTGTGCTACCCTAGCCGCCGCTCGTACCTGAGGGACCAGCCGACATGCCGAACATCGGGGCACCCGAACTCATCATCATCCTTGTCATCGCGCTGCTCATCCTCGGCCCGGGCAAACTGCCTGAGGTCGGTGCCTCGATCGGCAAGAGCATCCGCGAGTTCCGGAAGGCCTCGTCCGACATCAACGAGTCCGTGAAGGTCGACACGTCGCCGTTGCCGACGGACCCGCCGGCGAGCCAGCCCGCGGTCGACGCGCCTGCCGCCTCGAACGAGCCGGCCTCCCGCACGAACTAGGTCCGGCGCCGCGCGCCACTGATGGCCGACGCCGACGCCCTGCGCGAGACTGCCGCCCCCGGCGTCCCGGCGACCCAGACACCTCCGTCACCGCCGACAGGTGGTGCCGGCACGCCCGACGACACGGTCATGTCGCTGGTCGATCACCTCACCGAGCTGCGCGACCGCCTCTTCCGCTGCGTCCTGGCGATCGCGGTCGGGTCGGCGATCGGCTGGATCTTCGCGCCCGAAGTGCGGAATTTCCTGCTGGAGCCATTGCCCGGGGGCCAGGCGCAGGTCCTTGGACCGGGTGATGGCTTCGCGATCCAGCTGCGCATCTCGATCGTCATCGGGATCATCCTGGCGATGCCCGTCCTGCTCTATCAGGTCTGGGCGTTCATCGCCCCTGGCCTGACGGTCGTCGAGCGGCGGACGGTCCGGCCCTGGATCCCGCTCGCCCTCGTGTTCTTCGCCCTGGGCGTCGTGATCGCCCGGCTGGTGTTGCCGTACGCCGTGTCGTTCCTGCTCGGGTTCACCGACGACAAGCTCGTGGCGAACATCGCGGCGGGACCGTACTTCGACTTCGTGACGACGATGTTCCTTGCATTCGGCCTGGTGATGGAGTTCCCGATCCTGTTGGTCGGCCTGTCGCGGGTCGGCATCGTGTCGTCCGAGCGGCTGCGCGCGTCGCGGCGCTACGTGATCCTCGGGATCGCGGTCTTCTCGGCCGTGGCGACACCCGGCGGTGACCTGGTCAGTCCGGTCGCGCTTGGCGGCACGATGTATGTGCTTTACGAGCTGACGATCCTGTTCATCAAACGGACGGGCCGGTGACCCAGGCGACCGACGAGCCGGTCACGGAGGCACCGGCGGAACAGGCGGTCGTGATCCTGTCGGGTCTGTCCGGTGGTGGCAAGACCGCCGCCGCGAAGCTGTTCGAGGACCTGGGCTACATGGTCGTCGACAACCTGCCCGGCGAGCTGCTGCCCGACCTGGCCGAGCTCGTCTCCGACGACCAGGAGCGCTTCGCCCGCGTGGCCATCGTGCTCGACGTTCGCGCCGGTGAACCGGCACTCGCGCTCGGGGCGATGCGTGGCGCCCTCGAGGGCCGCGGGATCGTGCCGCAGATCGTCTTCCTGGAGGCGCGCGACGATGTCCTGATCCGTCGCTTCAGCGAGACGCGCCATCGCCATCCGCTGGCCGATGAGCGCGGCATCGCCAGTTCGATCGCCGAGGAGCGACGGTTGCTCGACCCGATCCGCTCGGAGGCCGATGTCATCGTCGACACGTCGGACCTCTCGCTGCGCCAACTCCGCGAGCGGCTGTTCGCGCAACTCGCGACGACGACCCGGCCCGACCAGCTCGCGGTCCAGCTCATCAGCTTCGGCTACAAGTATGGGGTCCCGCTGGAGGCCGACCTGGTCTTCGACGTCCAATTCATCCCGAACCCGTACTACGTCCCCGAGCTGCGACCGCACTCCGGCCTGACCGAGGAGGTGCGCGAGTACGTCCTCGCCCAGCCGATGGCGCGTCGATTCCTGACGTTCCTCGAGGAGTTCCTGGACTTCGCGATCCCGTCGTACGTCGAGGAGGGCAAGACCCGGCTGACGATCGGCATCGGGTGTACCGGCGGCTATCACCGGAGCATCGTCCTTGCCGAGGTCCTCGCCGAGTGGCTCCGGGAGCGGGACTTCGGCCCCGTCGCGGTCTTCCACCGGGAGCTTGACCGGACATGATGGGTCGCTGCGGCGCATGAACCTGCGTCGATGGCTCACGCCCGGCATCGGCGTGAAGCGCTGGCTGGTCGTGGTGTTCCTCGGCCTGCTGATGCTGGCCCTGGGCTTCGCTCACCTGATCCGCCAGGTGTCGCGCGACCTCGAGCCCGGCGGACCGGTCGGCGCGGTGATCGACCTGATCACGCTCCAGTTCCTGCCCTTCCCGCTCCGCGGTCTGATCGTCGGGGCGGCAGGCGTGGCGTTCGTGGCGGTCGGGTCGTACCGGGTGATCCGCGTCATGACGGATCCGTTCCGTGTGCCGGACGCGGATCAGCCGCTCGTCGAGTTGATCTACCAGAAGCGGTTCCTCGCCAAGGGGCCGCGGATCGTGGCCATCGGCGGCGGGACGGGCTTGTCGGCGCTGCTCCGTGGCCTCAAGGAGCACACGAGCAACCTGACCGCCGTCGTGACCGTGGCCGACGACGGCGGCTCGTCGGGCGTGCTCCGCCAGGAGTTGGGCATCCCGCCGGTCGGTGACATCCGCAACTGCATCGCGGCTCTGGCGGACGCCGAGCCGCTGATGAGCGAGCTGCTCCAGTACCGGTTCCCGGCGGCCGACGGCTCGCCCGGCGCCGCGACAGACGGTCCCGGTCTGACCGGCCACGCGGTCGGCAACCTGCTGTTGGCGGCGATGACGGCGATCGAGGACGGCGATTTCGAGGAGGGCGTCCGCCGGATCAACCGCATCCTCGCCGTTCGGGGCCAGGTCGTGCCGGTCACCGCCACGCCGCTGACCCTCCATGCCGAGACGGCCGCCGGCGACACGGTCGTCGGGCAGTCGCGGATCATGCGCACCGAGGGCATCCAGCGCGTCTGGTTGACACCCGACGATGTCCACGCGTCGGACGACGCCCTTGCCGCGATCGCCGAGGCGGAGTTGATCGTGCTGGGCCCGGGCAGCCTCTACACGAGCGTCCTGCCGAGCCTGCTGATCCCGGCCATCCGCGATGGCGTGCTGGCAGCCAGCGCGACGCGGCTGTATGTCTGCAATGTCGCGACGCAGGAAGGCGAGACGACCGGTCTCGACCTCGCCGGTCACGTGGCGGCGCTGATCGATCACACCGCTCCGGGTCTTGTCGATCTCGTGCTCGCCAACAATCGCTTCGACGCCCGCGTCCCAGCCGACTGGCGGGCGGAGACGGTGCGACTGCAATGGCCACCCGCCGGCGTGACCGGACTCCCCCGGCTGATCCTCGACGACGTGGTCGATCCGGACAACGCCCACCATCACGACCCGGTGCGGCTCGCGGGCGCGGTCATGCGCGCCTACGAGCGGGAGGCACCAGCCCGCCGCCGGGCCGTGAGCCGGACCGCCTGACGCGTGACCAGCTCCGAGCGCGACCTCGTCACGGCACTGCGGAACGAGCTGGCCGGCATCGACCCTGCACGACCATGCGATCGCCTCGCCGAGGCGGCGGCCCTGGGCGTCGACGTGCCGACCCGGGAGCCTGCCGTGGCACGACTGGCCCATCGACTCAGACGGGCCGCAGATGCGGATCGCGAGGGCGTCGCGGCGTTCGACTGGGACATCGCGGCCGAGCACTGTCGGACTGCCTGGCTGCGCGGCCGGTTCCTGGCCCGCGGGTCGCTCAGCCTGGCCGGTGGCCGGACCCATCTCGAATTCGTGGTCCCGATCGAGGAGGCCCAGGTCCTCGCCCGACGGCTCGGTGAGGTCGACCTTCCGGCGGCATGGCGGGTCCGCCGGGGTCGAGGGGTGGTGACCTGGAAAAGCGCCGAGGCGGTGGGCACGTTCCTTCGCCGGATCGGGGCCGCTGGGGCCCTGCTGGAGCTCGAGGCCCGGCAGGTGTCGCGCGCACTTCGCGGTGAGTTGAACCGCATCCTCAACGCCGAGTCGGCCAACCTGCAGCGGGCCGTCGCCGCGGCGGGCCGGCAGCTCGACGCGATCGACCAGCTCGACGCCGACGGTCGGCTCGCCCGGCAGCCGTATGTCGTCCGCCTCGTCGCCGATGCCCGACGCGAGACACCCGAGGCGACGCTGGCGGAGCTGGCCGAGCGGCTCGACGTCCATCGCTCGGCCGTCCAGCGGGCGCTCGAGCGGATCGAGCGGCTGGCGGAGACCGAGCCTGCCCCGCCGCGGATGACCGCTCTGGCATGATGCGGACGCATGCGTGAGGTCGTGATCGCCGCGAACTGGAAGATGCACACGACCCCCGGCGATGCGGGCGAGCTCGCCCGGACGATCGCCTCGCGGACGCGCGAAGCAGGTGTCACCCGCGTGATCTGTCCGCCGTATGTCTGTCTCGCTCCGGTGCGTGACGCGCTGGCCGAGGCCGATCCCGACGTTGCCGTCGGCGCCCAGGACGTGCATCACGAGTTGGCCGGGGCATACACCGGCGAGGTCTCGGCGCCGATGCTGGTCGGCCTGGCGACCTGGGTGATCGTCGGCCATTCCGAGCGTCGGCGGGACGCCGGCGAGACCGACGCGCTCGTCGCCAGGAAGGTCGCCCGGGCCCTCGACGCGGGTCTTCGACCGATCATGTGCGTCGGTGAGCAGCTGGCCGACCGCGAGGCTGGTCGGGCGATCGACGTGGTCGACGGCCAAGTGCGCGGCTCGCTTGCCGACGTCGAGCCGGCACGGGCGGCTGCTGGCCGCCTCGTCATCGCCTACGAGCCGGTGTGGGCGATCGGCACGGGGCGCAATGCCTCCGGCCTCGACGCTGCTGCCATGACCGACGCGATCCGGGCCAGCCTGGAGGGGGCCGGCTGGGGTGACGCCGCCGTCGACACGCCGATCCTCTACGGCGGGAGCGTGACCTCCGCGAATGTCGCCGAGTTCCTCGCCGAGCCATCGATCGACGGTGCCCTCGTCGGCGGGGCCTCACTGAAGCCGGACGAGATGGCAGGCATCGTCGGTCGGGCCGGGATCACGGCCCGCGCCCGCGGCCTCGCGGGGTGACCGTAGGGCGACCACGGCCCATCGTCCTGGTCGTGCTCGATGGTTTCGGGATCGGGCGCGATCGGGAAGGCGATGCGATCGCCGCCGCCCCGATGCCGACATGGCGTGGCCTGCTCGCGCGCTGGCCCCACAGCATCCTCCAGGCGTCCGAGGAGGCCGTCGGGCTGCCACCCGGCCAGATGGGCAACTCGGAGGTCGGCCACCTGAACCTCGGTGCGGGTCGACCGGTGCTCCAGGACCTGCCTCGCATCGACGCCGCGATCGCCGATGGCTCGTTCGACCAGCGGCCGGCGTTCCTCGCCGCGTGCCAGCGTGCTCGTGAGGCGCACGGTGTCCTGCACGTCGTGAGCCTGATCGGGCCGGGCGGCGTCCACGCCAACGACCGCCACCTGGTGGCACTGGCCGGCCTGGCGTGGCGCGAGGGCGTACCGCGAATCGCGGTCCATGCCCTGCTCGACGGGCGTGACACGCCGCCATCGTCGGCCCTCGGGTTCATGGCCGACCTCGAGGCGCGGCTCACGGCCGCGCACCCGGACGCGAGGATCGCGTCCGTCGGCGGCCGGTACTACGCGATGGACCGCGACACGCGCTGGGACCGGACGGAGCGTGGATACGACGCCATCGTCCACGGCGATGCGGCATTTCGTGCGTCGTCGGCGACCGCGGCCATCGAGGCCGCGTACGCCCGGGGCGAGACCGATGAGTTCGTCATCCCGACCGTCATCGAGGTCGACGGCGCCGCGACCCCGTTGGTGGACGGTGACCCGATCGTGCACCTCAACTTCCGCGCCGACCGTGCCCGTCAGCTAACCCACGCGCTCGCCGACGGTCCCGCCTTCGACGGCTTTGATCGGACGTCGCCGTCGGGTCGCCCGGCACCGACCGACCTCCTCGTCGTCACGATGACCGCGTACGAGGAGGGCCTGCCGGTCCTCGTGGCGTTCCCGCCCCAGACGGCGCGCTCGCTCGCCCAGGCGTTCAGCGAGGCGGGCTGGCGCCAGTTCCACGTTGCCGAGACCGAGAAGTACGCGCACGTCACATACTTCTTCAACGGCGGGGTCGAGACGGCATGGCCGGGGGAGGACCGAGAGCTCATCCGGAGTCCCAGGGTCGCCACATACGACGTCCAACCGGAGATGTCGGCCGCGGGTGTCACCGATGCCCTCGTCCGCGCGATCGGATCGGGCTCGTACGACTTCATCGTCGCGAACTACGCCAACCCCGACATGGTCGGGCATACCGGCGTGTGGGAGGCCACCATCGACGCCCTCGCGACCATCGACGAGTGCCTGGCGCGTGTCGTCGCAGCTATCGAGGCTGTCGAGGCCGCCGACGCGGACGGCGCGGGTGCGATCCTGGCCATCACGGCCGACCACGGCAACGCCGACGACCTGCGCGACGACAGCGGTGTGCCCGTCACCGCCCATTCCCTGAACCCGGTCCCGTTCGTCCTGATCGGCCGCTCCGTGGCCGGTCGCCGCCTCGCCGACGGCGTGCTCGCCGACGTCGCACCGACACTCCTCGAGCTGGCCGGTATGCCCGGCTGGCCGGAAATCACGGGTCGCTCGCTCCTGCGCGACTGACCGATCATTCGGTGGCCTGTGGTAGCATCGGCCGCCGTATCCACCGGAGGACCTCGACCGCGTGAACCCGATTCTCAGCATCGGCCAGATCATCGTCAGCATCGCGTTGATCGCGGCCATCCTGCTACAGGCCCGCGGGACGGGCCTTTCGGGCACGTTCGGCGGCGACTCAGCCGTCTACCGCAGCCGGCGGGGCGTGGAACGCAGGCTATGGCAGTTCACCATCGTGCTGCTGGTCCTGTTCGTCATCTTCTCGCTCGCGTCCTACATCCTCGCGCCGACCACCTGATCTGGTCGCCGCGGCGCGACCTGCGGGCGCCACACGGAGCTTCATGACCCGCACCGACACCATCGTCGTCGGGACCCTCATCACGCTGCTCGCGATCCTCGCGGCGCTGATCGGTGGCCCGGCCATCCAACTCGCGGCCGCACCCGCCAGCCCGTCGCCGTCACTCGCGACCAGCCCTGGGTTCGAGGTTCGACCGTACGTCGAAGGTGTCGTGGGCCAGCCTTCGTCGGTGTCACCGCTGACCGCGCGGACCCAGGCTGACCGCGATCTCGTTGCGCTGCTCTTCGCCGGGCTGGTGCGCAATGGACCGGGTGGCACGCTCGTGCCCGACCTCGCCGAGAGCTGGACGGTCGATCCGACCGGCAAGACGTGGACGGTCGACCTTCGCGCCGACGCGCGCTGGCACGACGGCACTCCAGTCACCCCGGACGACGTCGTCTTCACCATCGAGACGCTCCAGGATCCGGCCTACAAGGGACCATCCGGGTCGTCGTGGTCGGAGGTGACCGTGGCCGCCACCGGGCCACGCCAGGTCACGTTCACCTTGGCCACACCGCTGGGCGGCTTCCTCCAGGCCCTGACGCAGCCGATCGCGCCGGTCCACCTGCTCGCCGACACGCCCATCGAGGAGATGGCGGACGACCCGTTCGGGGGGCTGCCGATCGGCTCGGGTCCATTCGCGATCACCGAGCTCAGTGCGTCATCCGCGTCACTCGTCCCCGCGGAGATCCTCGAGGGGGCGGGGGAGCCGTCCATCTCGCCGAGCTCCTCGCCCGACTCGCTGACGACGCCGCCACCGACCCGCCGCCCGTCACGCCCGCTGCCATACCTCGCGGGTATCGAGTTCCGCTTCTATGCAGAGCCGGCGGACCTCGTCCGCGACTTCCGAGCGGGCGAGCTCGACGGGGCGTCCGGGCTGCCGCCCGACCAGGCCGTGGCACTCGCGGCGGTGGGGGGCACCCGCCTGGTCCGCTACCCGGGCGCCACCATGACCGCAGCGCTCCTCAACCTCCGACCGGGTCATCCCGAATTCGCGACGCCGGCGATCCGGACCGGGCTGCTCGCGGCGATCGATCGGGAGCGTCTTGCGAAGCAGGCGTTCAGCGGGCTTGCCGTCCAAGCAACGGGCATCATCCCGCCCGCCTCGCCGATGTTCGATCCGGCGGCGGACCCGGCGGTCGCCTACAGCCGGGGTGCCGCGGAGCGCGCCTTCACGGCCGCGACGTGGAACAAGAACGCGAGCGGCTGGGTGCTCCCGCGCGCGAAGAAGGCGCTGGCCATCGAGGTGCTCAGCCCGGACAAGGCGTCCAATGCCGGGTTGTACGACGCCGCCGAGGCGGTGGTCCGCGACTGGACGGCGGTCGGCATCGACGCCAAGCATGTCGCGTTGCCACCCTCCGAGTTCGTCACGGGCCGGCTGTCGTCCGGCGAGTTCCAGGTGGCCATCGCCGACCTGCGTATCGGCCTCGACCCGGACCTGTATCCGCTGCTTGCCTCGAGCCAGACGCTGACCGGCGGCTCGAACGTCATGGGCGTCCAATCGGCCGATCTCGATACGCTGCTCGAGAAGGCCCGCGCCCCCGGCTCCACCAGCGCGCGGGCCAAGGCCTACAGCGCCCTCCAGAAGCAGCTTGCGGCCGCTCGCTACCTGCTCCCACTGGCCTTCGCCGACGAGGTCGTCGTGCTCCGAGATGCGGTCCAGGGACCCGCCGTGAGGCAGGTCACGGACGGGTCGGATCGATTCTGGGATGTGCTAACATGGCGCCTCGCTATCGACCGGTGACGGTCGGTCGCGCTCCGTGCCGAGGTGGCGGAATAGGCAGACGCGCTGGTTTCAGGTACCAGTGGCCGCAAGGTCGTGTGGGTTCAAGTCCCTCCCTCGGTACCATTCCCTCGGACTCGATCCGCAGTGACACCTCTGCCCAGGTGGCGGAATTGGTATACGCGTACGTTTGAGGGGCGTATGAGGCAACTCATCCGGGTTCAAGTCCCGGCCTGGGCACCAACTCGCGACATAAGACGACCGCCGGCCCGGCGGTCGTTTCGTCTGTGCCGGGGTGTAGTCTCCGCCCGGGCGGTTAGCTCAGTCGGTCAGAGCGCCTCGCTTACACCGAGGAAGTCACTGGTTCGAGTCCAGTACCGCCCACCACATTTCACGCACGAAGCGGCCCCTCCGGACCAACGTTCGAGAGGGGCCGTCGTCGTTTTGCTAACGGATCGCTAGCGAGCCTTGGCGACGGGCTCCGTGAGGATCGTGTCGAGCGCCTCCGCGGCAGCGGCCTGGAGTCCGGGCAGCACGTGCGATTATGTGTCGAACATGATGTTGATGCTGGCGTGGCCGAGCCGCTCAGAGACGACCTTCGGGTGGACGCCCTGACCGAGCATGAGCGTCGCGTGACCGTGGCGAAGGTCATGGATGCGCAGACCGGGCAACCCCGCCGCCGTGACGATGCGACGCCACGTCCCGAGCACGTTGCCCGGTTCGAGAGGAGTCCCGATGCCAGTCGCGAAGACGAGGTCGCGGTCCCGATAGGCGGGGCCGGCTAGTAGTCGCACCTTGGCTTGCTGCCGCCGATGCTGGCGCAGGATCGTCAGTGCATCGGGTGACAGACCGATCGACCGCCGCGACAGTCGCGTTTTGGGCTGGCGGAAGACGACGCCCTGACCGGCGATCCGCCGTCTGCTGGATACGAATGCTTGCTCCCTCGATGTCGCCCCACCGTAGCCCGAGTAGCTCGCCGCGTCGCATCCCGGTAAGGAGTGCTAGCCCGGACGAACGATCCGAGAGGCGTTGCATCCGCGGCGTCGTCGCCTGTCCAATACGACTGCCGCGGTTGCTGGACCATGCTCCCGAACACCTAGCCCAATCCGCCGCCTTGCTGCGCTGACGTACGCTGGTCGAGGGGAAGGGGCCGGCAAGCCGAGCATGAGGGGACCGATGAGCTCCACGCAGGGCGCTTCCGCGTCTTCGGAGACAACATCGCCCCCGCAATCAGGGCTCGACACACCATCTTGGTCCACGGCACTAGTGCCGATCGCCTGGATCACGACGCTCCTGATCAGCAGGTTGCCGGAGATCGTTTTGCGCGACATCTTCGGCCTGAGCGTGCCGTGGATGCCGTGGGCGGTGGTCGTGCTGAGCGCGGTGCTGTGGGTCGCCTCGCGCGTCGTGGCGGGGCTCCTCCCGCTCGAGCGCTACTTCGCAGTGATGACTGTGCTGGCGGTCATGTTGGCGGTCATCCCGCTGATCTTCGGATCGTCGGCTTGGCAGGCCTTCATGCCGCCGACGAGACACCCGATCGTCATCCTGCTGGCGGAGCGACTAATACTTGCCCTGCTGGCGATGGTGATGGTCGGCGTCGTCGCGATGCTTGGGACTCGTCCACGTGATGCGTACCTCCGCGTCGGCGACCTCAACGCCCCGACGACATCGCGGAAGCCAGGCAGCAGCGAACTCCTGCGGTGGGGCCTATTCGGACCCATCATGCTGCTCTTCCTCGCGTTCATCACTGCCTGGGCGGCCGCTCCGATGGTGCGCGGAACGATCGACGTCATGGCCGCGCTGCCGTTCCTCGGGCTGGCGGCTGTTGCCGCTTTGCTGAACGCCTTTTGGGAGGAGGTCGCGTATCGGGCCGCCCCTCTATCCCAGCTTCAGCGGGCGATCGGACCGAGCACCGGCGTGCTGATCCTCGCCGCGTGGTTCGGGCTCGGGCACTACTACGGCGGGATCCCATCAGGTCTAGTGGGCGCGTTGCTAACTGGTGCTGTCGCCCTCCTGTTCGGCCGGGCGATGATCGAGACTCGGGGGCTCGCTTGGCCGTTGGCGCTTCACTTCGTCGGCGACTTGGTCATCTACATCTTCCTTGCCCTCGCCGCAACGGGAAGCGCCAGCTGAGGTCACCCGCCAACCAGCGGCGGATCCGACCTACCCCTCCACGTCGAAGGCGTCAGCCGGTACGTCGAGCCATTCGGCGATCGCGACCCCGCGCCTCGTCCAGCGCCTCAAGACACCCTGTCGCGGTCACGGACAGCCACGGCGCGGCCGACGAGCGAGATGCGTCGTCGACGACCACGCCGCCACGAAGACCCATCGTGACCAATCCGGGCCCGGCGTAGCCGAGGTCCGCGAGCACGTCCCTCCTCGAAAGGCGCGGTCAAAGCCGCAACCAGGCGGCCACGCACAACCTTCGTCAGGTCATACCGGCCCCGCTCGCCATGACGGCAGCGGGGCCGTTCTCCGTCGCGGGTCGATCACGTTGTCATCGACCTCGCCGCTGCCTGTCGAGCTCCCTCGGTCGCGCGTCGTGGCGATCGTCCGCCCGGGTTAATGTTTGGCGAGGAGGCTCAAGGACCGAAGTGCGAATGGCAGACCTCAAGCCTGGCTGGACGGTGGTTGGGAACGACGGACGCCCGGTGGGAACGGTCAGGGACGTTGGTCAGAACTACGTCCTCACCTCCACCGGGCCGGCGGGCGACATTTACGTTCCCGCATCGGCCATCGCCAATGTCGAGCACGAAGTCGTGCACCTTTCGGTCGCGCAGCACGACGTGTCGCAGATGGGCTGGGAACAGCCACCGCGCGGCGACGATGCCCCAGCGACACCCGAGGCGGACCTACACCGGCACGTCTGACCGGATCAGGCGCCCGCACCGCGATGGCTTCGGCCCTGGTGACCGACCGCCTTGCCGATACGCCGACCGACGAGCGCGACGGTGGGCATCGGGTCGCGGAGCGATAGCACGCCGAAATCGCGCGTCCCACGCCAGCTCCGCAGGACGGCCCCGACCGACACGTCGTGGCGCCGGACCCGGCGCCAGGATGCCCGAGCCTCCCGGAACGGGATCATGCATTTGCGCCCATCGACCTGCTCAGGTTGGGGACCGAGCGGGAGACCGGCGAGCGTCGCGTAGAGCCGCCACGACCCGTCGACCCCACACGCGTCCGCCAGCCCGAAGTTGGCCGGGATGCGGACGTTGACTTCGATCAGGTACAGCTCTCCGTCGCGGGCGTTGCGCTTCGTCTCGCATGACGCGATGCCGTGATAGCCGGCGTGACCGAGCAGCCTTCGGCTCAAGGCCATCGTCCCCGGCACGTGAGCCGCCTGGTTCAGCGAGCCGACCCCGTAGTCGGGAGGCCATTGGCGGATCTTGCGCCGGCCGTATTCGAGCGTGTAGGAGCCGTCGTCGCGCCGGACGGTGACGGCCGCCTCGAGGCGATGCTCGCGACCCGGGACGACCTCGGTCAGCAGGAAGTCGATGCCATGGTCGAATAGGAGTGCTGCCCGGGCCAGCAGGTCTCGACGAGTCGTGACCAGCACGGTCCCGAACCCGGCCTTGACCTTGGCCAGATGCCCGAGCCGCGCCTTGAGCACGCGTGGGAAGCGGAGGCCGGGCAGCAGCGCCATCAGGTCCCCGCGATCCCGCACGTGGTGGAACGCTGGGACACGGACGCCGATGGAGGAGGCCGTGCGGTACAGCTCGAGCTTGTCCATGAGGTCGACATGCACGCGATCGCCGGATTCGAAGCTGCGCAAGGAGGCTGGTAGTCGCGAGCGGTATTCGGTCAGCCACTCACTCGCCGAGTCCGATCCGGACAGGACGACGCCGCCGCCCGACTCGCCGAGCTCGCTGAGGGCTTCGAACCACGACGCCGGATCGCGCATGGGCTCGGGCAGGACCTCGCCCTCGACACCGCGGCTCGCGGTGACGTAGCTGTATTCGGGGCTGGTCAGCACGTGGACATCGACGCCGCGCCGATGCAGGGCCCGGGCCAGGGTGAGGCAGCCGTCGTTCGGCTGGAGGATGATCGCGCGCGGCAGCGCCGACGCCTCGCCGGTACTCGGCAGCGCGTTCATGCGGGGTCGGCGTCACCCTCCCGCGGGCACTGCCACGCGGTCTGATCCCTGGTCGTCGTCACGTCCTGCTCCTCTGTCCCGGGGCTCGTCCCGCCGCACCATTCTGACCCGGCGCTCCTAACGGCCCGCTTGCGCGGAGGTGTGGGTCGGGCGAACGGCACCTTGCAACGGGACGTCGCTTGGAACGCGCACTGCTAGACTCAACCCCGATGGCCGCCGCGAAGGCGCGCCCGACCGGAGGAGGAGCATGGATCTCGCTCCCATCATCATCATCGCGATCATCGTCCTGCTCGTCGTGTTCGCGATCGGGATCTACAACTCCCTGGTCCAGAAGCGACTGCGGATCGATGAGGCGTTCGCCCAGATCGAGGTGCAGCTCAAGCGGCGCCATGACCTGATCCCGAACCTCGTGAACGCGGTCAAGGGCTACATGGGCTTCGAGCAGAAGGTCCTGACCGACGTCACCAACGCCCGTGCCGCGGCCGTCGCCGCCGGCGCCCAGGGCCCGGCGCAGCAGGCTGCCGCCGAGAACGCACTGACTGGCACCCTGCGCTCGCTGTTCGCCGTCGTGGAGAACTATCCGGAACTCAAGGCGAACCAGAACGTGCTCGAGCTCCAGGAGCAGCTGACGACGACCGAGAACCAGATCTCGTTCTCGCGTCAGCACTACAACGCCTCGGTCCTCGACTACAACACGGCCGTCGCCACGTTCCCGAACATGCTGCTGGCCGGACCCTTCGGGTTCACGAAGCGGGAATTCTTCGATGCCGAACCCGAGGCCGCGAACGTCCCGAACGTGGATCTCAGCCTGAGCTGATCGTCGGACCGCGGGAGGCACCGTGGCCCGGGAATCCTTCTACAAACAGATCTCCGCCAACCGGCGGAACTCGTTCCTCATGGCGGCGTTCGTCGTCGTCCTGCTCGCGCTCCTCGGCTTCACCATCGGGTACGCCGTGTTCGGGTCGCCGGCAGGGGCCGTGGGGACGATGCTCGTGGCCATCCTCCTCGGTGGCCTGAGCGGCACCTTCACGTACTTCGCCGGCGACTCGCTGGTGCTCGCAGTGAGCGGGGCGCGCCAGGTCGACGAGACGCAGGCACCGCAGCTCACGAACGTCGTCCGCGAGCTGTCGATCGCCGCGAACATCCCGATGCCCAAGGTCTACCTGATCGACGACACCGCGCCGAACGCCTTCGCCACGGGACGGGATCCGGCGCACGCGTCGGTCGCGATCACGACGGGTCTCCTCGAGAAGCTCGACCGCGAGGAGCTGCAGGGCGTCATCGGCCATGAGCTGTCGCACGTCCGCAACTACGACATCCGGTTCTCGCTCATCGTCGCGGTGATGGTGGGCGTCATCGCGATCCTCGCCGACTTCTTCCTGCGGTTCACGTTCTGGGGCGGCGCCGGTCGCTCGCGCGACCGCGACGGGGGCGGCGGAGGGGCACAGGCGGTCATCTTCGTCATCGCCATCGCCCTCGCGATCCTGGCCCCGCTGATCTCGCGGTTCATCCAGCTCGCGGTGTCACGCCAGCGGGAGTACCTCGCCGACGCCTCGTCCGTGGAGCTGACGCGGAACCCGTATGGGCTCGAGCGGGCGCTGGCCAAGATCTCGGCCGACAAGGAGGTCCTCGAGGTCGCGAACCGCGGGACGCAGCATCTCTACTTCACGAACCCGATCAAGCGATTCGAGAAGCGCTCGTCGAACCTGATGTCGACCCATCCCGCGATCATCGACCGCGTCAACCGGTTGCGGCAGCTGACCGGTGAGCCGCCACTGGGCGATGCCGAGGAGGCGCAGCTCGCCGGGTTGGAGTAGGGCGCGGCGTCGTGGCGTTGGCTCGCCGTGCGGCCCTGCCAAGGGTCGTACGCCAGGGCCAGGCCCATGCCCAAAGCCCCCGCGCCACTACCAGTGGCACGCGTCCAATGAGCGAGCACGGTGGCGACCCCGCACGTCAGATTCGAGTGGCAGCCATGCTCGTACGTCACCGTCGAGCCACTGCCAGTGGCACCTGCCCGCGGTGCTGAGCGGAGCGACCACAGCGGTCCGCCCGTCGTGGCGTCCGGTCGAAGGCCCGTGGTATCCTGCGCTCCGCCGACGGACAGCCAGTGCGGTTGACCATCGAGCCGAGGTAGCTCAGTCGGTAGAGCACGCGACTGAAAATCGCGGTGTCGCCAGTTCGATCCTGGCCCTCGGCACCACTCCTCGAGGGTGGGCGACATCGAGCGGAAGTGGCTCAGTTGGTAGAGCATCACCTTGCCAAGGTGAGGGTCGCGGGTTCGAGTCCCGTCTTC
Source organism: uncultured Chloroflexia bacterium (assembly GCA_963831715.1). Classification (GTDB taxonomy): domain Bacteria; phylum Chloroflexota; class Limnocylindria; order Limnocylindrales; family CSP1-4; genus SPCO01. The sequence continues at coordinate 521,864 of CAWHRB010000003.1, forward strand.
CGCTCCAGTATCCTCCCCGAAGGCCCCGCTGCCCCTTCGTCTAGTGGTAGGACAGCGGACTTTGGATCCGTGAACCGAGGTTCGAATCCTCGAGGGGCAGCCAGCACCGCCTCGAGATGCGGCGCACCCGTCGGGGCGACGTGGTGAAGTGGTTCAACACGGGGGTCTGCAAAACCCCTATTCACCGGTTCGAATCCGGTCGTCGCCTCCATCTCCTTGACACAGTCCCGGGTAAGCACACGGCCCGCTGACGATGCCAGCGGGCCGTTCCGCGATTGCTGCGACCGGCGGTCAGCTCGTCGCCGGCGGGACGTTCTGGTTGAGCCGGAACAGGTTCTCGGGGTCATAGGTCGCCTTGATCGTGGCCAGGCGATCCCACGTCGCGCCGGGATAGGCGGCGCGCACGCCGGCCTCGCCCTCGTCGCCGACGAAGTTCACATACGCCCCGGAGTCGCCTTGATCGACTGCGGCGGCGAACTCGTCGAGCCACGCCTGGCGGCGGGCCTTGTCCTCGTCGCCTTCATAGAAAGCGGCGAGGTTGACCATGATCTTCGACGCCCGGTGCGCATAGGCGGTGGCGTCGACCGGCACCAGCGCGGCGGCACCGCCCAGCACCCGCAGCTGCGCCACTCGCATCTCGGCGTCCGACGCCCTCAGGTGCTCCATGATCGTCTGCGCGACGGGCAGGTCGATATGGTCCATGAACATCGTCTGGGACACCGCGGTCGGATGGTAGTCCGGATCGTCGGGCGGGAACATCTCGGGATAGGGGATGGGCTTGACCATGTCCGCGACGGGTTCGGCAAGGGCACGGAACGGGGCGAGAACGCGTTCGCCACTCGTGGCATCGCCGGCGTACGCGAGCATGCCGAGGATCACGAGCGAGCCGTGGTGCTCCTCGGCGATGAACGGCATCGGCGGGCAGGGCATCACGTTGCCGATGGTCGACACCTCGTCCGGCGCCGCCTCGGCCGCCGCGATGAACCCGGCGATGGTCTCCGCCGTCGCGGGCAACACCAGCATCCCGCCGACGATGCCGTCGAGCTCATGGAGGCGCAGCTTGAAGCGGGTCACGACGCCGACGTTGCCGCCGCCACCGCGAATCGCCCAGAACAGGTCGGGCTCGTGTTCCGCGTCGACGGTCCGGACCTGGCCGTCGGCGGTCACGATCTCGGCGGCAAGGAGGTTGTCGATGGTCAGGCCGTGCTTGCGCACGAGGTACCCGACCCCTCCGCCGGTGATCAGCCCGCCGAGGCCGACCGAGCCGGTATCGCCGAAGCCGGTGGCCAGCCCGTGCTCGGCCGCGGCCGCGGTATAGGTCCGGGCTGTCACACCGCTGCCCACCCACGCCGTGCGATCCGAAACGTCGATGTCGAGGTCGTCGAGATCGCGAACGTCGATGACGATGCCGCCATCCGTCGTGCCGTGGCCGGCGCCGCTGTGGCCGCCGCTGCGCACGGCCAGCTCGAGACCGGTCGACCGGGCCATGGCGATCACCGTTGTCACGTCAGCGGCATCGGCTACCCGAACGATGGCGGCCGGGCGTCGATCGACGCCACCGGCGAGGACGGTCCGGGCCGCGTCGTAGTCGGTGTCATCCGGGGTGATCACCCGCCCGCGGACCGCGTCGACGAGCGCCGGGATCGACAGTGCTGGGCTGGTCTGGGTCACGGACATCAAAGTCTCCTCCGTGCTCATGCTTCGGGGCGCAGACGCGTTTTGGGGGAGGGTAGGGCTGCGTGATCAACGTGACATTGCATCCCCGTATCGGCCGTCCTCTACGATGCCTCGGCCACCACGTCGCAACGAGGCCTTCATGGACATCCGGCAGGTCGCGGGCGTGCTGTTGATCGTCGTTCCGGTCCTGTTCAACGTGGCGTTCTTCGAGCTGGGACGCGCCTTCGACTACCCCGCCATCCTTCGTCGCGAACCCGACGAGATCCTGCGGCGCTTCGCGGCCGGCGGTCCAGGGCTGCTCCTGCGCTGGCACCTGCTGCTGCTCAGCGCCCTGGCGATGCTGCCGCTCGCGGTCCTGCTCGCGGTCGTGCTCGACGCGGGGCCGGCCTTGACGGGGTTGTCGATGGTCGTCGGCGTGGTCGCCGCGCTCGTGCAGGGTCTCGGCCTTGCGCGCTGGCCGTTCGCCGTGCCCGGAGCTCGCCCGCCGGTATCTGGCGGCCGACGGACCGGACGCCGAGGCGACGCGACGGTCGGTCGAGGTCACGTTCGCCGTCCTGCATCGATACCTCGGTGTGGGGGTCGGCGAGCATCTCGGGTATCTGGCGACGGGGCTGTGGACCATCCTGCTTGCGATCTCGATCGCGACGGGAACGGTCGCGCCCGTCTGGCTGGCGATCGCCGGGGCGGTCATCGGCGTCGCGCTGCTGATCGGGACGCTGGAGTTCGTGGGTCCCAACGAACCAGCGGGCTGGGAGCTGGCCGGGACGATCGTGCCGATCGCCTACATCGCGTGGTCGATCTGGCTGATCGTGCTCGGGGTCGTGCTGCTTATCGCCTAGGTCGAGCGACTACGATGTCGCCCCGGCCGGAGTGGCGGAACTGGCAGACGCAGCGGACTTAAACTCCGTGGCCCGCAAGGGCGTTCGAGTTCGAATCTCGGCTCCGGCACCACCGTTGGTAGCAATCTGGTAGCAGTCGGCTTACAGTGGCGGACATCAAGAGGCGCCGCGCCCGCAGGAACGGGCCGGCGCCATGGGACCAGTCCTACAAGGGAGGACCGCTCCGATGGCCGAGCATACCCGAGGCTCCATCTACCGCGTCGATGGCGGCACCGGCCGCTGGCGCGGCGCTCTCGTCGTCACCGACCCGAGGACCGGCCACCGCATCCGGCGGGTGGTGTCGGGTCGATCCAAAGCCGAAGCCACCCGTCGCCTGGAGGCCCTGAAAGCGAGTGCGGCATCGGGCACCGTTCCGACCGATCAAACGGTTGGCGCGTTCCTGACCGGATGGCTCGAGGCCGTCCGACCAACGATTCGCCCCTCGACATTCCGGGGCTATAGCTCCCACGTCCGGACCTATTGGGCTCCAGCCATCGGTACCGTGCCTCTCGCTCGGCTGGCACCGACGGATGTGGAACGTGCCATGACCGCGCTGACTGCCCGCGGTATCGGCCCCGTGACGATCCGGTCCGCCCGAACGACCCTCCGCATCGCTCTCGGCCGCGCCGTCCGCGATGGTCTCGTTTCGAGGAACGTCGCCGCCCTCAGCGCTGGCCCGCGTGTCCCTGGCCGAGAGATCGACTACCTCGATGTGTCGCAGGTCCGGACGATGATGGAGGCGACCGCCGCCGACGAGTACGGTGCGGCGTGGACAATCGCCGCGACCACCGGGCTGCGTCTCGGCGAACTGCTCGGTCTCAGCTTCGACGATATCGAAGTGCGGGCCGGCACGTTGACGGTTCGACGCTCGCTGGCGAGGGATGCCGCTGGGGGATGGTCGATTGCGGAACCTAAAACGCGAGGTAGCCGGCGCACGATCCCGCTTCCGGTCGTCGCTCGTGCCGCGGTTGAGGACCAGCGCGGACGGCAGGACGCAGCCCGGGCCGCCGCGGGGACGGCTTGGCAGGATCGCACGGGACTGCTGTTCACCGACGCCGTCGGCCGGCCCCTGACACCCGGTCAGGTGAGTAAGGCATGGAGAGCGACCGCGGATCGGCTCGGCCTAGCCGTTCCGTTCCGCGCCCTCCGCCACACCGCCGCCACGACCTGGCTACGAGCGGGCGTGCCGTTGATCGTCGTAAGTCAGGCGCTCGGCCACACGTCGATCGCCATTACCGCGGCTCACTATGCCGCCCTCGCCCCCGAGCTCCGATCTGCCACCGCCGACGCGATGGATCGGATGCTGTCATGAGCGACCGTCAGATCGTCTGTGTTGCCCGGAGCACCTTCTACGTTGCTGCCGCGGAAGGCCGGTTCGTGGAGGGAGTCGTGCACAGGGGGCAGCTCTTGCTAGATGCAGATCCGATCGTCCAAGCGACCGGGGCCAAGTGGGCGCCTGTCGGCACGGCTGACGAGGCCACGGCCCGACTCATAACGGACATCGGCCCAATGGCGAAGCTAAGCGACCTGTTGCCCCGGCTAGGGCCGCTCCCGGCCGACACCGAGGAAGCCGCGGAGCTAGACGAGGCACCCGTCCGCCGACGTGGCCGGCCCAAGGGAACGCGCTCAATACCCCGTGACCAGATCCATGCGCCGGATGCCATCAAGAACGTGAAGATCCCAACCGCCTGCCTCGGGGTCGGGGTCCCATACATTCAACTGGCCGATGCTCTCCGGCTGAGGGGCGCTAAGTTCGAGTGGGTTCGAGGCGATGCCTGACCGGAAAGCCCACCCTGAGGCGACTGGCCTGCAAGGCGTGACCGTCATCCTCGGGCATTACGCCTCGACGTCGAATTCGTCGGGCGTTACGTCGAGCCAGTCGGCCATCGCCGCGCGTGCCGCCTCCATCGCGTCACGGCGCCGCGTGGCCGTTACGGACAGCCACGGCAGGGCGTCGACGTACCAGCTGCCGTCCTGGGCGGGCAGGATGCGATATCCCGGGCGATCGCCTCGAGCGATCATCCGCCGGCCCCCGGCCTCCCGCTGTCGCGCCTCGCTCATTCGCCGTGCCATCCGGTAAGTCTGGGATAAGCGCCGACACCTAGCCTGTCACGCCCCGGCTCCGGTCCCGGCCCCTAGAGCCCGGCCTCCGCCGCCGGTCGTCGGTTTGGGCCAGCCAGGGCGTAGTCGGGCGAGTGGGCACGTCGTCGGCAACCCACGCCCAAGCCGATGAACGTCTCGACCGCGGATGGGTCTTCGGCTGTCCATCTGGCTTGATGGCGCTATAGGACTCTCTCGACTGTTCCTCGCCGTTTGCCGGCGGCGTGCGCTCACTCGGACTGGCGAGGCGGTCCTCGTCGATCGAGGAACGAAGGCGCCTGTGCGAAGCGCTCCACGATGGGAACCGGTTCGTCGACACATCGTCGCTGCCGTATTTGATCTCCGCGACTGGGTCGGTCGACAGCGTCGGGCGCTTGGCCCGACGAGGGGCTTCACCCGTCGCCCGGATACTGCGAGTCTCCCGCTGCGCGTAGAGCTTGGCCCTGATCATTCCCGGATCCTGGACGCCGTCGAGGTCGATCCTGACCAGCAGCGGGTTGACCGCGATACGAGTCTGCCTCATCTCATCCGCCATGGACGCGACGCCCTCGCGGTCGCGGCAAGGGCGGCTGCTGCTCCGGCAACGACGCGAGCTGACGGGCCCCGGTCCGCTTGGCTCTGCTGTCCCGGTCCTGCCGCCTGCCCTGAAGCCACGTAGTGGCGACTAACGCCCGGGTGACAATCACCAGACCCCGGGGCTGGCGCGAGGGGAAATCCATGGCCGGACGCCTTCTGGTAGCAATGCTGGTAGCAACAGGCCCGGACGACCACGACCAAACGAGCGACGACAAAGGCCCGGTTCGTGTGTGATGCTGATACCGACGGACGCCCGCGGACGGTACGGCTGACACTTAAACTCCGTGGCCCGCAAGGGCGTTCGAGTTCGAATCTCGGCTCCGGCACCACCCTGCGTCCGACGAACGGCGTCGTTTCCTGACGACTTCGCGAGACCACGCTATCCTCCGGCGGCCGTGAGACTGCTCATCGTCGAGGACGAGCTCGACCTCGCTACTGCTCTTGCCACCGGATTGCGTCGCGACGGCTATGCGATCGACACCGCCGTGACTGCCGCCGAGGCGCGCGAGCGCCTCCGTGAGACACCGTATGACGTGGTGTGCCTCGACCTCGGCCTGCCCGACGGCGACGGTCGCGAGGTCTGCCGCGAGCTTCGCGCCGGCGAGCTGGTGCTCCCCGAAGCCACGCCGCCGCGCGTCCTGATGCTGACCGCCCGGGACGGCCTCGAGGATCGAGTGGGAGGTCTGGACGACGGTGCCGACGACTACCTGGTCAAGCCGTTCAGCTTCGAGGAGCTCGCGGCACGGGTTCGGGCCCTCGCGCGTCGCCCGACGATCAACGGTGGCGCAACGATCCGGCTGGGGAGCCTCGTGCTCGACGCCTCGCGGCATGAGGCTCACCGCAACGAACATCGTCTCGACCTGACGCCCAAGGAGTTCGCGCTCCTCCGCTACCTCATGCTCCATCCGAGCGAGGTCCTGACACCGGAGCGTTTGCTCGAGCACGTCTGGGACGATCGCGCCGACCCGTTCACGAACACCGTCCGCGTCACGATCAGCAACCTCCGCCGCAAGCTTGCCGAGGCAGGCCCCGGGCAACCCATCGAGACGGTCGTTGGGGTCGGGTATCGCCTCGCGGAGGGTGTCGAATGAGTCAGAGGCTGTTCGGACGTCTCGCCGCCACTGTCCGATCGGTCCGTTTTCGGCTCGCGATGCTGGTGACCATGTCCCTGATCGTCACGGCAGGTGTGCTCGTGCTGGGAATGAACCTGGCCCTGGATACGGTGGCCGCGACGATCCCGGAGGAACAGGCGACGACACTCGAGGAGGAGCTGCTGCGGGTCCTCGGGATGAGCCTCGCCGAGCTTGATGGAAGCGGCGCTACCGGCGCGACCGATGCACTCCTGGATGTGGAACAGGCCGTCCGTGAGCAGACGCTCCAGCGGGTTCGGGATCTGTCTCTCGCGGCGCTCGTCCTGCTGGTGCCGGTCGGCCTCGCCATCGGTTGGTTCGTCGCAGGCCGGGTCGTGCGGCCCGTGGGCACGATCGCCAGCGTCGCACGGGACATCGAGGCCACCGATCTCTCGCGCCGCATCCATCTGGGCGGTCCACGCGACGAGATGCGCGACCTCGCCGACACGTTCGATGCGATGCTCGACCGGCTCGATCGAGGCGTGCGGACCCAGCGGGGCTTCGTCGAGGATGCCTCGCACGAGTTACGGAACCCACTGGCGGTCATCCGCACGACCCTTGATGTCGCCCTCTCGGAGCCAGCGGACGCTGAGGGCCTGCGCCGGGCAGCCGAGGTGGCTCGACGAACGGCCGACCGGATGTCTACGACGGTCGACGAGCTCCTGACGTACGCCCGGACCAGTGTCCAGCCCGAGCGACGGGTCCCCGTCGACCTGGCCGAGATCGTGGCCGAGGTCGCCCAGGAGTACGACGCGGTGGCCTCGACCCGTGGCGTCCAGCTGTCCCGCCTCGCTCCGTCCGGCCTGATCGTCGACGGGGACCGTTCCGCGCTGAAGCGGGCCCAGGCGAACCTCATCTCGAACGCGCTCCGCGTGGCTCCCCCGGGCTCCGTCGTCCACTGCCGCGCCGGACGTACCGGTGGATTGCTGTGGTTCGGGGTCCGCGACGTCGGCCCAGGGATCGCGCCCGACGACCAGGCCCTCGTGTTCCGACGCGCCTGGCGCGGTGGTGCTGCAGCGGCGGAAGGTGACGGCCAGGGCCTGGGGCTGGCCCTGGTTCGCCAGATCGCCGAGGCACATGGTGGAAAGGTCAGCGTGGCCTCGGTCCCCGGGCACGGCGCGAGCTTCGTCGTTTGGCTACCGGACCGGCGAGCGGATGCGGAGCCGGTCGCTGTCGCCGACCTCCGCGAGATCGCCGACCCGCTGTGGAGGGTGGGCTCGGCCTCCTGACCGACTCTTTAGGTCGTCCTTACACCGTCCAAACGTCCTCGTTATCACCGGTCTCTTAGCCTCCGGGTCACTGACCGGACCGGTATCGGTCCGCCCTGCAGCGACCGCACACGATCCGGAGGCGCGCCTACATGGACGATCCCTTCGCCGGCGACGAGCGCCAGCACAAGAGCTGGCGTGACCTGCCGCCGACGCCACCCCTCGTCTGGCCCACAACGGCACCCGCATTCGCGACCGCCGCGGTCGGTCCTGCGGGTTCTGCGATGCCTACCGTCGGCGCCCCGAGGCGGACTCGCCGCCGGTTGGTCGTCGGCACCGCCCTCCTGGTCGGGGCGTTCGCCGTCGTCGGCACCGGGATGCTCGCTGCCGGTGACCAGGTCGGGGCGTTGCTGGCACCGCTCGCGGCGGCCGGTGGCCCGGCCGAACCGGACAAGGTGGCCGCAGTCATCCCGCCGAGCGATGAGCCGCTCGCGGACACCGCCGCGAGGCTGCTGCCCTCGGTCGTGCAGATCGAGGCCGGCGCCGGCGTCGGCTCCGGGTTCGTGGCCGCCGAGGGTGGACTCATCCTCACCGCATCACACGTCGTCGGTCGGTCGGACACGGTCACGCTCCGGCTCCACGACGGCACGAGCGTCTCCGGCGCGGTGGTCGCAGTCGACAAGTCCATCGACACCGCCGTCATCCGCGCCGAGGAGGGCGCCGCGTCTGGGCTGAAGCCGTTCGCCCTCGGCGCCCTCGCCGATGTGCAGGTGGGCGAGATGACGATCGCCGTCGGCAGTCCGTTCGGGCTGAGCCAGACGGTGACGACCGGCATCGTGAGCGCGCTCGGCCGCACGGTCCCCACCCCGATGGGCGAGCTGCATGACCTGATCCAGACGGACGCCGCGATCAACTCCGGCAACTCCGGCGGCCCGCTGGCCGACCGTGAGGGGCGCGCGATCGGCATCAACACCGCCATCGCGAGCGCCTCAGGCGGCAGCGACGGGATCGGCTTCGCTGTGCCGGTCGACCAGGCCGCCGAGATCCTGGGCAAGGTCAAGGACGGCACCTGGAAGGCCGAGGACAACGACCCGGCCGACAGCATGGACCCGCTTGGTGGGCTGTTCGACCAGTTCCTCGGTCCTGACGGGCTGGACGGTCTGCGCGACCTGTTCGGACCCGAGCCCGGTGGGCCGCAGACGCCGGACAACCCGTCCGGTGGTTCCGACATGGCCGACAGGATGCTTCAACAGCTGCTCGACATGTTCATGCGCGAGCTCGAGCGGGAGCTCGCCCCCGGGACCCCGGCGCCACAGCCGGCACCGGATACCGCGCCGCGTCCGGACGCGACACCCGCGCCGAACGGTGCGGAAGACCCGCTCGCCGGCGCCCTCGACGGCCTGATGCGGCAGTTCCTGGACGAGCTCGGCCAGGGGCTGAGCCCGGACGGGATGTCGGATCCATTCGCCCCTGATGGGGACACTGAAGGCCAGGGGGCATGACCGTGATCGACCTCGCCACCACTCGCCTCGCCCAGGTCCGCCACGAGCTGGGCAGGGTCATCGTCGGCCAGGACCGGGTCGTCGATCGGCTCCTCGTGGCCGTAGTCGCGGATGGGCACGTCCTTCTCGAGGGCGCGCCGGGCCTCGGCAAGACGATGCTGCTGGCGACCCTCGCGCGGATCCTCGGGGGTACCTTCAACCGCATCCAGTTCACACCGGACCTGATCCCCTCCGACATCGTCGGGACCCGCATCTTCCGCCCGTCGTCGGAGGCGTTCGACGTCGAACCCGGGCCGATCATCGCGAACGTCGTCCTGGTCGACGAGATCAACCGCGCCCCCGCGCGCGTCCAGTCGGCCCTGCTCGAGGCGATGGCGGAGCGGCAGGTCACGGTCGGCGGTCGCACGTTCGCGATGCCGCGACCGTTCCTCGTGGTGGCCACCCAGAACCCCGTCGAGTCGGAGGGCGTCTACCCGCTCGCCGAGGCCCAGCGCGACCAATTCCTCATGCGCATCCCCGTCGACTACCCGACGCCGAGCGAGGAGCGGGCGATCGTCGCCCGGATGGCGGACGAGCCGCCCCAGGCGGCGCGTCTGCTCGATCCTGCGGACGTCGTCGACCTGCAGCTTGCAGCCCGGCGCGTCGTGATCGACGAGGCAGCGACCGACTATGCGATCCGCCTGGTGCTCGCCACCCGCGACCCTGTGGCGCACGGGCTCCCGAAGCTGGTGGGGCTCCTCGAGTACGGCGCGAGTCCGCGAGCGTCGCTGGGGCTGGTCCGGAGCGCCCGGGCCATGGCGCTTATGCGTGGACGCCAGCGTGCGGTGGCGCAGGACGTCTACGACGTCGCGTACGACATCCTGAACGCGCGACTAGCGCTGTCCTATCGAGCGCTGGCCGAGGGGTTCACGATCGATGACGTCCTCGTCGAGCTGTTGACGACGGTCCCGGCCCCGGGTGTGACCGCGTGGCCGCAACCAGTGCCGGTCCCGTCGCCCTCCGCCGACGCGGCGGTCACCAAGTCGTGGCGCGCGCCCGAACAGACGCCGCAGATCGTCCTGCCGAGCGATCCGCCGGCCGCGAGGTGACCACCGAACGGCGTGCTGGTCTCGACCTGCCGGCACGCCTCCGCCGCATCGAGCTAGCGGTCGGCCGCAAGGTGGTCGGCCGCCGGGACGGTCGCCATGCCTCGCTCGTCCTCGGCCACGGCGTCGAACCCGGAGAGGCGCGACCCTACGAGCCGGGCGACGACGTGCGCCGGATGGACTGGTCGATCCTTGCCCGGACCGGCGAACCGCACGTCCGCGACGCGATCCAGGAGCGCGACCTCGACGTCGCCGTCCTCGTCGACCGTTCCGGCAGCCTCGACTTCGGGACCGTCGGCTGGCGGAAGGCCGACCTGGCACTCAACGTCGCATCGGCCGTGTCGGGGCTCGCGGTCCAAGGCGGTGACAGGATCGGGGCGGTCGTCGCGACCGCCCTGGGACCACGCATCGTGCCGATCCGCGGGGGTCGCCGGCACCTGACGGGTCTCGTCGGCAGCATCGCGCGATCGCCGCTCGGGGGCGAGGTCGATCTCGGTCGCGCCATGGACAGTCTCGGACGCCTCATGCGACGAGGCGGCCTCGCGATCGTGATCTCGGACTTCATCGCGGCTCCCGAGACGTGGAGCCCGGCGCTCGCCCGGCTCGGACGTCGCAGCGAGATCATCGCCATCGAGGTCCTCGATCCGCGCGAGCTCCGACTGCCCGACGTCGGCCTGCTCGTGGTCGAGGACCCCGAGACCGGCCGCCAGCGGACGATCGACACCAGCGACGACCGGTTCCGTGAGCGACTGGTCGACGTCGCCGAGCGTCGTCGCACGGCGAGGTCGACCGCGATCCGGCGCGCGGGAGCGACACACCTGCGACTTCGGACGGACCAGGAGTGGACCGGTCCGCTCGCCGCCTGTCTCGACGGACGCCGACGCACTCGGGCGTTGGGCCGGCACGTGGCCTCCCACCCAACGACCGGAGCTGTCCGATGATGCCGTTCGCGCCCGATCTGATGTTCCTGTCGCCCGAGCGGTTCGTACTCCTCCTGCTGCCGGTCGTGTTCGCGGCGCTCTACGTCGTCAGGCAGCGCCGGCGCCGTGCCTACGTGGTTCGCTACACGGACCTTGCCCTGATCGACGCGGTGGCGCCCCGACGCCCTGGCCTTCGGCGCCATCTCGTCGCCGCGGTCTACCTGGCGTCGACGGCCCTGCTCGTCATCGCGGCTGCTCGTCCCGCTCTGGCGACCGAGGTCGCGAATGAGCCGACGATCGTCCTCGCGTTCGACACGTCGCTGTCCATGGAGGCGACGGATGTCGCCCCCAGCCGGATCGTGGCGGCACGTGACGCGGCTCACCGGTTCATCGAGGTCGTCCCGGCGGGCGTCCGGGTCGGCCTGGTCGCCTTCGACGAAACGGCCCGGGTCGTCATCCCGCCGACGACATCGAAATTGGTCCTCGACCGGGCCATCGACCGGTTGTCATTGGGCCAGGGCACCGCTATCGGCGAGGCGATCTACACCTCGCTGGACCTGCTCGAGTCGGACGTGCCCGCCGATGCTGATGTCACCGGCGCCGGGTCGATCGTGCTGATGTCGGACGGTGACACGACGGTCGGACGACCGGAAGGCGACGCCGCCCGCGACGCGGAGCGCCGCGGCGTCAAGGTCAGCACGGTCGCCTTCGGCACCGACCATGGATCGGTGATGGTCGACTTCATGGCCGTGCCGGTCCCGGTCGATCGCGAGGCGCTGCGCGACATCGCCGATACGACGGGTGGCAAGGCGTTCGAGGCCGACTCGGCCGAGGAGATCGTGTCGGTCTTCGAGGACATCGGCGAAGGCGTCGGCACACGGACGGAGCCGCGGGAGATCACCGACGGCCTGGCCCTCGCCGCGCTCGTGGCGGCAGCAGTCGCCACGGCCGGCTCGCTCGCATGGTTCGCTCGCATCCCGTGACGAAGGACGTGTTTTGAGGGCCTGCGGCTAGTCTGACGTCCATGCCCCGTTCGTCGCCTGCCGATCGTCGCGCGTTCGTTCGGCGAAACACGCGCATCCAGCCCGTGCCCGACGCACCGGGCGTGCGCCTGCATCTCGCGGACGACGTGGCTGTCGCATACCACCGTGCCGCCGCGGAGCTGGGAGAGAGCGACCCGGGCCTGCCGTTCTGGGCGTTCGCATGGGCAGGTGGCCTCGGGATCGCCCGATATCTCGACGAGCATCCCGACGAGGTGGCCGGCCGCCGCGTCGTCGACGTCGCGTCGGGATCAGGGCTCTGTGCCATCGTCGCGGCGCGCGCGGGAGCCAGTTCGGTCCGGGCGGTCGATATCGATCCGCTCTCGGAGGCCGCCGTGGCCCTCAACGCCCGGGTCAATGGGGTCCGCATCGGGTTCGCCCGTGGTGACCCGCTGAGCGCAGCTCCGCCGCCATGCGACGTGATCCTGGCCGGCGACGTCTGCTACGAGCAGACGATGGGCGACCGCATGATCTGTTGGCTCCGGATCGCGGCGGCGCGTGGCACGCGCGTGCTCGTCGGCGACCCGGGACGGAAATACCTGCCACCTGGGCTCGAGCGAGTGGCGACGTACACGGTCACGACGACGCGCGAACTCGAGGATCGGACACTGAAGAAGACGTCCGTATTCACGATCCCGGCCGGCGCGTAGCCGGTGGTGGCGGAGTCCGGGGCCTAGGTCCTCCGGCCGAAGCCGAACCGACGCCCCTTTCGCTCCGTCTCCGCCACGGGCTGGCTGTATCCGTCCGACCCGAAGGCCGCGGTGCTCAGCCTGACCAGTTGTTCGGCCGCCGGGGAGCGCGGCGCACCCAACACGACCGGCACCCCTTCGTTGACCGCCTTGAGGTAGAGGAACGGGTCGTACGGCAGGTCGGCCGAGATCCGCGAACCGATCGCCGATTCGACGTCGCGCTGCTTGAGGAGCTCGCGGGCGAACATGTTGTTGAGCACGAACGTGGACTTGCCGTTGATCGAGCCCGCCTCGTTCAGGTAATCGAGCAGACCGTGCACGGCCTTGAGCGCGGAGATCTCGGGGTGCACCGGGAGCACGATCGTCTCCGCGGCCTCGAATACCCGCAGCGCGCGCTCGTCGAGGACGGAGCCGGCATCGACGACGACCGCGTCATACGCGTCGAGCAGCGTGCTCAGGATGTGCGACACGTGGTCCGCGCTGATCAACTCCGACGCCTCGGGGGACTGCGGCGCGGCCAGGACGTGGAGGCCGCTCTCGTGGCGTGTGGCATAGGACTTGAGGACATCCGGCTCGCGCAGCGCCGCCTCTTCGCGGACGGCATCGGCGATGGTCAGCTTCGGCTCGAGATTGAGGTGCGTCGCGACGCCGCCGAACTGCAGGCTGAGGTCGACGAGGATCACCCGATCGGCCTTGCGCTGCGCCGCCACCACCGCGATGTTCGTGGCGATGGTCGTCGTCCCGACCCCGCCCTTGGGGCTGTAGACCGCGACCGACCGCCGGGGCCGGCCGAGGGTGAGCCCGTCCGACGAGACGACCGGCGCGAAGTCGCGTGACCGCTGGAACCGAAGGAGCAGCGCCTCGACGCGAGCCTCCACCTCGCGCGCGTCGAACGGGCGCGCCACGACATCGTCAGCACCGGCCTCGAGGAAGCTGATGCGCTCCTCGACATCGTCGCTGGCGGCGACGCATAGGATGGGGACGGCGGACATCGCCGGGGTCGCCCGGAGCTCGCGGCACAGCTCGATGCCGGTCTTGCCCTTGGCGGGTGCGGTCCCGACGTCGACGACGGCGAGCTGGTGGTCGGAAACCTTCTCGATCGCTTCGGCAGCGTCGGTGGTACGGGTGACGGTGTACCCGGCGGTGGTGAGGATCGGACTGAGCGAGGCATCCCCGGTGGTGGCGGACTCGAGGACGAGGATCGTGCTAGCGGGCAATGGATCTCCGAGTGGTGGTCGACGGGGGAACGGGGCAGAGGATACATCGGCGACCGCCGGGTCCTGTCAGGCCGTCGCATCTGAGCGCGTGCTAGACTACCGCCGTTCCTTTCCGCTCCGTGCCGGATCGGCGTGCCCGCCGTCAACGGGGCTATCCCATTGGAAGGAGTCATTGCGCAGATGCGCCGATATGAACTGATGCTCGTGCTCCGCCCGGACGTCCCGGATGATCGGAGCCAGGCGGTCATCGACCGCACGACCCGCCAGATCACCGCCGCCGGCGGTCAGATCACCAAGGTCGCCCCCTGGGGACGACGGCGGCTCGCGTACCCCATCGACCGGTATCGTGAGGGCTCGTACCACATCATCCTGTTCCATGCGCCCGGCGACACCCTCGCCGAGTTGGAGCACGGCCTCCTCATCACCGAGGAGGTCCTGCGTCACCTGATCACCCGCGACGAGCGGCCGGTCAAGGCCTCGCGACGAGAGGATGGCGGCGACGTCGATGACAGCGACGACACCGACCTTCCGTCCGGGCTCGACGAGGAAGAGGACGACGACGACCGCAGCGAGCGGATCGGCGAGGACGAGAGCGAGGCGGCCCCGGCCGCCATCGACTGAGGAGCGCGACGATGGCCCTGTGCAAGGTGATGATCATCGGCAACCTCGGGTCGGATCCCGAGATGCGCTATACGCCGACCAACCGCGCGGTCACCCAGTTCAACGTGGCCGTGAACCAGAGCACCAAGAATCAGCAGACCGGCGAGTGGGTCGAGGAGACCGACTGGTTCCGCGTCAGCGTCTGGGGTGATCGCGCCGAGCGCATGGCGGAGACGCTGCGCAAGGGCAACAAGGTCTTCGTAGAGGGTCGCTTCAAGACCCGCCAGTTCGAGGGCCGCGATGGCCAGACGCGGACGTCCCTGGAGATCACCGCCAATTCGATCGTGAACCTCGAGCGTCGCCCGCGCGACGACGATGGTTCCTTCAACGCCGAACCTGCAGGCAACGCCGTGCCGGCCGGCGGTGGGGTCCGCCCGCAGCGGGCGCCCGCCGACGACACCGACCTCGACGACCTGCCGTTCTGACCGGAGACCCCTGACCCATGCCGACCGCCCGCTCGCGCAAGCGCGACGACTTCTACCGCGACCGACGCCGCCGCAAGGTGTGCGCCTTCTGTGCGGACAAGACCGCCCAGATCGACTACAAGGAGGTCAACCGCCTCCGCCGCTACCTCTCGGAGCGCGCCAAGATCGAGCCGCGCCGCAAGACCGGGACGTGTGCCGGCCACCAGCGCGAGCTGGCCGTGGCCCTCAAGCGTGCCCGCCACGTGGCGCTCCTCCCGTACGCGCCCCAGCACCTGCGCCCGTAGCCCGGGCGGCAGCACGACGTTCCTGAGGTGGAAGTCGGGCTGTTGATCGCCGGCGGCGCGGCCGCCGGCATGTTCGGCTCACTACTGGGCCTTGGCGGCGGTGTCCTGATCGTCCCGCTGCTCACCCTCGTCTTCGGGCTCCAGCTGCGCGAGGCGGTCGGCGTGTCGCTCGTCAGCGTGATCATGACGAGCAGCGTCGCGGCCGGCGTGTACCTCGAGCGCCACGTCGCGGACCTCCGCCTGGGTATGCGGCTCGAGCTCTTCACGGCGATCGGTGCGCTGGTCGGCGGCTCCATCGCCTTCCTCATCGACGAGCGCTGGCTGGCGATCCTGTTCGCCCTCCTGCTGGTCTACGTCGCCATCTCGATGCTGCGCGGCGGGGATCCGGTCGAGACCCCGGTGACCGGCGAGATCCCGCCGTACGAGGTACGCAACCTGCCGATCGGCGTGGTGGGGGCGACAGGGGCCGGGGTCGTGTCGGCGATGGTCGGCGTCGGCGGTGGGATCATCAAGGTGCCGCTGATGCACCTGGCAATGGGCGTGCCGCTCCGCGTGTCGACGGCGACGAGCAACCTGATGGTCGGCATCACGGCCGCGGCCAGTGCGGTCATCTACGTGATCCACGGCGAGGTCGATCCGTACGTGGCCGGTCCGACAGCGATCGGCGTCTTCCTTGGCGCCAGCGTCGGGTCGCGAATCGCGCATCGGATCGACATCCGGATCCTGCGCTGGCTCTTCGTCGGCGTCCTGCTCTATACCGCGGTGCAGATGCTGCTGCGGGTGGTCGCGTGACGCCCTTCGACCGGACGATCGGCCGCCTGCTGATCGTGGTCACCTACGTGGCGAGCGCGCTGTTGCTGATCGGGGTGGCGCTGATGGTCGCGGCCGGGATCTCGCCGTTGAGCGGCGGCCCCGGACTGGACCCGAGCGCACTCGCGTCCGACCTGCTGTCCCTGCAGCCGGCCGGGTTCCTATGGCTCGGGCTCATCGCGGTCATCGCCACACCGATCAGTCGCGTGATGGCCGCAGCGATCGCGTTCGGGCGCGCGGGCGACCGGCAGATGGTCGCCGTTGCGCTGGGCATCCTCGCGGTGATCGGCCTCAGCATCGCCACGGCTCTGATCGCCGGCTGAACACGGCCCAGCCTGGCAGGAGCCCGCTGGAGGGCACGCTATACTCGGCCGACCTTGCACGGCCCCGCGCGAGCAGCATCGCGCCGTCACGCAGGAGCGCGCCACACATGACGACAGAGACCACGGAGACGACGGCGGGCACGGAGGCCGGGAAGACGGCCGCTGCGACCCACCACGCCCCGACACCGGGCAGCCTCGACGAGCTGATCTGCTACTTCGAGGGCGCTTTCGTCCCGATGAAAGACGCCAAGGTCAGCATCATGACCCACGCGTTCATGTACGGGACCGCCACGTTCGAGGGCATCCGGGCGTACTGGAACGAAGAGCAGGGCACGCTCTACGGTCTGAAGGTCCGCGAGCACGTGGAGCGCATCCGCCAGTCGTGCCGGATCCTGCTCATGAAGGACGTCCCGTCGGTCGATGAATTGACCCGGTTGATCGTCGAGACGGTGCGCCGGAACGGCTTCCGCGAGGACGTTTACATCCGCCCGTCGTTCTACAAGTCGACCAAGGCGATCGGTGTCCGCCTCCACGATCTCGACAACGAGCTGTACATCATCACGCTGCCGTTCGGGAACTACATCGACACGGCTAACGGCGTCCGCCTCATGACCTCGTCGTGGCGACGGAACCCCGATGAGGCACTGCCCGCGCGGGGCAAGATCGTCGGTGGCTACGTGAACATGGCCTTCCAGAAGTCGGAGGCCGAGCTCAATGGCTTCGACGAGGCAGTCGTGCTGACCGCCGGTGGTCACGTGAACGAATCGTCGGCCGCCAACATCTTCGTGATGCGCGATGGTGTGGCGTTGACCCCGCCCGTCAGCGATGACCTGCTCGAGGGCGTCACCCGCAAGGCCCTGATGGAGCTGATGCGGAACGAAGGCATCGAGACCGCCGAGCGGTCGATCGATCGGTCCGAGCTCTACGTCGCCGACGAGATCTTCGTCTGCGGCACCGGCGTACAGGTGTCGCCGGTCGTCGAGGTCGACCACCGGCCTGTGGGCTCAGGCGAGGTCGGCCCGATCGCCCGCCTCGTGCGCGACCGTTACTTCGATGCGGTGCGCGGCCGTTTGCCCGAATACCGGCACTGGCTGACGCCGATCGGGTAGGGCGCCGTCAGGACGACGGCGGCGGCTCCAGCTCGGGTGTCGAGCGCCCGATGGTGATCACGACGTCGACCGGGATGGCCGGGTCGGTCTTGGTCTTGATCTTCACGTCGAACCGCTTCTCGAGATAGGCGATGGTCGCCGGGATCGTCGCTTCCGCACCGTTGTAGACGGTGATCACGGTCTTTGCCGGCACGGAGCCCTTCGGCTTGCCGCGGGGCGCTGAGGCGGCCAGACCGTGGTACTCGAGGTAGCCGGCCAGCCGAGCGCCACGGTTGCTCACTGACGTCCCGTTGAGGACCCACAGGTGGGCCTCCTCGGCGGCGAGCGCCTGGCGCAGGGCCTCGTCGCGCGGATCGCCCGAGAACGCGTTCTTGACCGCCTGCTTGATGCGGGTGATGTTGGGCAGGACGACGCAGCCTCGCGAGTCCTGGCAGGTGTCCTGCGAATACAGTGGCGGCGCGAAGACGAAGGACCGGATGTTGGCCGTGTCGACCGCGGAGGCGAGACCGAGCAGCTCGTCAAGCTGATCGACCGGGATGTCGGTACGGACCGCCGACTTGAGCGCCGTCACGAGCTCCGGCAGGCGCGGGACGAGCGTCTGCGGGTCGGCCTGTTCGCGGAGCGAGAGCAGAACGCGCTGCTGACGGGCACCTCGGTCAAAGTCGGTCGATGTGTGCCGCGAGCGCGCGTAGCGCAGCGCCTGCTCGCCGTCCATATGTTGCAGGCCGCTCGGGATGTAGAGGCGCTGCGCGCGCCCGGTCGTACCAGGGAACTGGTCGTCGCTGACCGGCACTTGGACGTTGATGGTCACGCCACCGACGGCGTCCACGACCTTCTTGAAGCCGTCGAAGTTGACCTCGACGAAGTAGCGGATCTTGAGGTCGTACAGCTCTCCGAGGGTCGACTTGAGGGCGTTGTAGCCGCGGGTCCGGTCGTTGCCCGGCCACAGGTCGGACCGCCGGCGGTTCTGGGCGAAGAACGAGTTGATCTTGTTGCCGTACGAACGGCCCCAGACGCGCTGGGCGGGTCCGGGCGGGACCGGCACGTCCACCGTGTCGCGCGGCAGGCTGAACATCGCGACCTGCTTGGAGACGGGGTCGATGGACACGGTTATGAGCGTGTCCGTGTTGTGGCCGCCGCGTTGTTCGTCGGCCCCGATGAGGAGGATGTTCAGCCGCTCTCGGCCATCCCAGGGCGGGATTTCGACGCTCGGCACCGGTGTGCCGACCAACGTCGGGTCGGGCGTCGGCGGCTCGCTCGGTTCGACGGTCTCGTCGACGGGCCCGGTGTCGGTTGGTGTCGGTGAGGCGACGGGGTCGCAATCGGTCGCGCTCGCCTCGCCGACGAAGACGCAGCTGGCGAAGTCCTGGGCGAGGAGATCCCAGCGCGCGACGACGACGTGAGCGGTCGACATCACGAGCACGACCGCGGCCAGCCCCGCGATCGAGAGCGGGTTGCGGGGCAGCCGGGCTCGGCCCAGGCGGCCATCGCCCGAGGCGGCGTGCGCGTTCAGATATTCGGTCACCCGGTAGGCGTCGACGATCGCGATGAGCCGGTAGACCAGCGCGACCAGGTTGAAGACGAAGATCGCCCCGACGAGCTGGATGAACACCTCGAGCAGCGCGAATCGATCCAGTCTGAGGACGATTCCACCGGTCAGCGCCAGGAGCAGGATGGGTGGGGCGGCGAACATGAGGGCGCGCGTCGGCGCACCCGCGTACAGGTGTCCGAGGCCGGGGAAGATCAGGGAGAGGAACGCCGCTGTGAAGGGCGACCGGGCGCGCGGTCGCGCCTCCTGCGGGTTCTGCATCGCGCGTAGGATACTCGGACTCGCTCGCGGGCCCCGCTGGCGGCCGTGCCCGGCCCTCGCCCTTGCCCGCCCATCGCCGGAGATGCATGTTCCGACCCGTCACCTCGAAGCCCGATCTGGTCGCTCAGGAACACGAGTTGCTCGAGGCGTGGCGTGATCGTCGGACTTTCGCCCGACTGCGGGCGCAGAACGCGGGCGGGCCACGCTGGAGCTTTCTCGATGGGCCGATCACGGCCAACAATCCCATGGGCGTGCATCACGCGTGGGGCCGGGCCTACAAGGACCTCTACCAGCGCTTCCACGCCATGCTCGGCGAGGATCAGCGTTACCAGAACGGGTTCGACTGCCAGGGCCTGTGGGTCGAGGTCAACGTCGAACGCGACCTCGGCTTCACCTCGAAGCGCGACATCGAGGCGTTCGGTATCGACCGCTTCGTCACGCTCTGCAAGCAGCGCGTCCTGACCTACGCCGCGCGTCAGACCGAGCAGTCGATCCGCCTCGGCATGTGGATGGACTGGAACGACCCCGACGAGCTGCGCCGGCTGCACGACCTGCTTGGCAGCGACCCCTCAGCGACAACGACGATCCAGGGCGCCGAGGGTCCTGTCAGCGACACCGTGGAGATGCTGGTCGGCCGACTCGGGATGCCCGAGATCGGCGGCAGCTACTTCACGTTCAGCAACGAGAACAATGACCTGATCTGGGGGTTCCTCGCGGAATGCCACCGGCGCGGCTGGCTGTACAAGGGCCACGACACGATGCCGTGGTGCGCCCGTTGCGGCACCGGCCTGTCCCAGATGGAGATGAACGAGGGCTATCAGGACCGCGAGGATCCGGGCCTGACCGTCAAACTGCCGCTCCTAGACCGGCCCGGCGAGGCCCTCCTCATCTGGACCACGACGCCGTGGACACTGACGTCGAACGTCGCCGCGGCCGTCGGCCCAGACCTGCGGTATGTCCGCGTCCGCCAGGGTGAGGAGACCTTCTGGTTGGGCAAGGGCACCCTCAAGACGGCGCTGGAGGGCGCGTTCGAGGTGCTCGAGGAGCTCCCCGGGAGCGATCTCGTGGGCTGGCGATACGAGGGGCCGTTCGACGACCTGCCGGCGGTCCGTGAGGCATTCGAGCCAAGTGGGTACGAGCACCGCGTCGTGCCCTGGGAAGAGGTCGGCGAAGAGGAGGGGACCGGCATCGTCCACATCGCGCCGGGTTGCGGTGCCGAGGACTTCCAGCTCGGCAAGGCCCTTGGTCTGCCGGTCATCGCCCCGATCGACGAGTCCGGCATCTTCGTGGACGGGTTCGGGCAGCTCAGCACTCGCGACGTGCGCGACGTGACCGAGCCGATCGTCGACCACCTCCGGCGCGCGGACCGCTTCTACCGGCTCGAGCCATACACGCACCGCTACCCGCACTGCTGGCGGTGCGGCACGCCGCTCGTCTTCCGACTCGTCGACGAGTGGTTCATCAGCATGGGCCCGGTCTACGACCAGCCCCGCGACACGCTGACCGCCGAGCAGCTCGACCGCAGCCTCCGCTACCAGATCATGGAGGTGGTCGACCGGATCCGCTGGATCCCGGATTTCGGCTACGAGCGAGAGCTCGACTGGCTCCGGAACATGCACGACTGGATGATCAGCAAGAAGCGCTACTGGGGACTGGCGCTGCCGATCTACGACTGCGGAGCATGCGGCACGGTCGAGGTGATCGGTGGTCGCGAGGAGCTGCGCGAACGTGCCGTCGAGGGCTGGGAAGCGTTCGAGGCGCACACGCCGCATCGACCATGGATCGACGAGGTCCAGATCGCCTGCCCGACATGCGGGGCACCAGTCGAGCGGATCAAGGACGTCGGCAACCCCTGGCTCGATGCAGGGATCGTGCCGTTCTCGACGCTCCACTATCGCGAGGACCCGGACTACTGGGCGCGGTGGTTCCCGGCCGACTTCATCACCGAGAGCTTCCCGGGCCAGTTCCGCAACTGGTTCTACTCGATGCTCGCGATGTCGACGGTCCTGCGGCGCGAGGAGCCGTTCAAGACGATCTTCGGCTACGCCCTGGTGTTCGGCGAGGACGGCCGACCGATGCACAAGAGCTGGGGCAACGCGATCGATTTCGACGAGGCCGCCGAGCGGATGGGCGTCGACGTCATGCGCTGGATGTTCGCCAAGGCCCGGCCCGAGGAGAACATCCTCTTCGGCTGGCACGCGGCCGACGAGGCGCGCCGCGAGCTGCTGGTCATGTGGAACGTGTACGCCTTCCTCGTGACGTATGCGCGGCTGGCCGGATGGACACCGGCCCAGGCTCCGGCCGCTCCGAGCACCGAGTCCAGCTCCCGACGCACGAGTTCCGAGGGTCCGGTCCTTGACCGCTGGATCCTGTCGCGGGGGGCGTGGCTCGCGGACGAGGTCGGTGCACGATTGGCGGATTTCGACGCCCTCGGCGCGAGCCGGGCGATCAGCACGTTCATCGACGACGTCTCGACGTGGTACCTGCGGCGGTCGCGTGACCGGATGCGCCCCGGAGCGGACCCACACGATCGCGACGCGGCGTTCGTGACGCTCCATGCCGCCCTGGTCGGCCTGTCGCGGACGCTCGCGCCGATCCTGCCGTTCCTTTCCGACACGATGTACCAGAACCTGGTCGTGTCGGTGGACCCGTCACGGCCGGACAGCGTGCACCTGACCCAGTGGCCGGCCCCCGAGATGGCGGCCGATCGGAACGTCGAGCTCGAGGGCTCGATGGCGACCGCCCGGTCCGCGGTCGAGCTGGCGCGGACGCTGCGGGCTGCCAATCGCCTGAAGACGCGCCAACCCCTGGCCAGGGCGTGGCTCGCGGTGCCCGGCGGCGACGGCGTCCTCGGGAGCGAGCTCCTCGACACCATCGCGTCCGAGATCAACGTGAAAGCCGTCGAACTGATCCAGGACGGATCCGAGCTCGTCGATCGCCGCGTCAAGGTGCTGCTGCCGAAGGTCGGAAAGCGGCTCGGCGCGGCCATCCCGGCCGTGATGGCTGCCGCGCGGGCCGGCGACGTCGCGTTCCGGGACGACGGGTCCGTCACGATCGCCGGCGAGATCCTGACGCCCGAGGAGGTCGAGATCCAGGCGACGCCGCGCCCGGGGACGGCCGTGGCAGAGGATGATGGACTGGTGATGGTGCTCGACACCGAGCTGACCGATGCGCTGCGGGCCGAGGGCGGCGCGCGCGAGCTCGCGCGCGCGGTGCAGGACTTGCGCCGCGAGGCCGGCCTCGAGCTCGACGACCGCATCGAGCTGTGGGTCGAGGGCGTGCCGGCGGCGGTGGCTGCATACCTTCCAGGGGTCGCCGACGACACGCTCGCCGAGCTGCGCGAGGGCGACATCCCGGTCAGTGTCCAGCGGGCGACGGTCGACCTGGGCAGCGGTCCGGCGACGATCGCGCTCCGGAGGCTGGGTTGAGCGCGATGACCGCCCAGACGGCCCGAGCAGCGATCCGGACGCGCGCCCGCTGGCCGATCTTCCTGGGTCTGGCAGCGATCGTCCTCGTCCTCGACCAGCTCACGAAGGCGTGGCTGGCGTCGTTCCTCGCACCGGGCGAACGAGTCGAAGTCATAGGCGACCTCGTGCGCCTGATCCATTCGCAGAACAACGGCGCATTGTTCGGACTGTTCCGCGATCTGGCGATCGTGTTCGGGGTCATCTCGGTCGGCGTGGTCGGTGCGATCGTCTGGTTCCACCACACCTCCGGCCGGAACACGCTGCTCTCCGTCGCGTTGGGTCTGTTGCTCGGCGGCGCGCTCGGCAACATGACCGACCGGTTCCGTATCGGCTATGTGGTCGACTTCGTCGATCTCGGCATCGGCGATCTGCGCTTCTACACGTTCAACGTGGCCGACTCGGCGATCAGCTTGGCGATCCTGCTGCTCATCCTGAGTGCGTTCCTCTCCGGGCGAGGGGGCGAGGATCGTCCGGACCCGCCGACCGCAGAGCGCCCGGATGTCTGAAGCCCCGGTCGCACCCGGGATGCGGACCGTGCGGGTCCCCGACGGGACCGCGGGGCGGATCGACCGGTTCGTGGCCGACGCGACGGGCCTGTCCCGCAGCCATGTCCAGAAGCTCATCTCCGAAGGTCGACTGACGGTCGATGGCATCCCGGTCCGGGCGAACGCGCTGGTCGCCGCCGGAAGCGAGGTCCGACTCGATGTGCCAGCGCCGGTCGCCCTGGATCTTGCTCCTGCGCCGGATATCCGGCTCGATGTCGTGTACGAGGACGACGACCTGCTGATCGTCGACAAGCCGGCAGGGCTGGTCGTCCACCCGTCGCCCGGCCACCACGACGGCGACACGCTGGTGAACGCCCTGCTGGCGCGCGCCGGGGGTGCCGAGTATGGCGGTATCGCCGGGGTCGCGCGCCCGGGCATCGTCCACCGGCTCGACCGTGACACGAGCGGGCTGCTGATGGTCGCCAAGCACGACGCCGCCCAGCATTCGCTGATGGCCCAGCTCAAGGCGCGCCGGATCCGCAAGACGTACCAGGCGCTGGTCGCGGGCAACGTGGCGGCGGCGGTCGGCCGGATCGAGGCGCCGATCGGACGCGATCCGAAGCATCGGACACGCATGGCGGTGGTGCCCGATGGTCGGGCGTCGATCACGGGCTATCGCGTGCGTGAGCGGTTCTCGGGTTGGACGCTCCTCGAGCTCGACCTCGTCACCGGTCGGACGCACCAGATCCGGGTCCATCTCGACGGCATCGGCCATCCGGTGGCCGGGGATCCGTTGTACGGGACCGGCACCTCTCGCCGGGGTCCCGAGGGTCTCTCACGGCTCTTCCTCCATGCCTGGCGCCTGGAGCTCGCGGCGCCGGGCGACGGGCACCTCATCCGAGCGACGGCGCCCCTGCCCGAGGCGCTCGAGTCGGCGCTGGATGGGCTGCGCCGCGCCGAGACGGCCCGATGATGCGCAACGGCGGCCGTGACCCTGAGCCGTCCGTCGCGGAGCCGCCGGACGTCACGCACGACCCGGGCCGGCCGGACTTCGTCATCGAGGGCGCGCCGGGGGCGCTGCTCGTGATCATCTCGGGGCCGTCCGGCGTGGGCAAGGACACGATCATCGATGAGCTGCGCCGGCGGGAGATCGAGGCGGACCGACAGGACGAGCGCCACTACGTCGTGACCGTCACGACCAGGGCGCCGCGCGACGGTGAGATCGACAGGATCGACTACCACTTCGTCGACCGCGACACGTTCATCCGGATGTGGCGGGCGCGCGGCTTCCTCGAGGCGAACGAGGTCCACGGCAACTATTACGGATCGCCGCGCGACCAGGTGCGGGAGGCGCTGCTGGCCGGCAAGGACGTGATCCTCAAGATCGACGTCCAGGGCGCGCAGATCGTGAAGGAGCAGGTGTCCGAGGCGCTGCTGATCTTCATCATCCCGCCGTCGCTGGAGACGCTGTTCGACCGCCTGCGCGCGCGCGCCACGGAGACCGCCGACGAGCTCGAGGTCCGCCAGCGCGACGCGGCCGTCGAGCTCGCGCGGCAGGACGACTACGATCATGTCGTGGTGAACGAGACCGGCCAGGTCGGGCGGACCGCCGATCGGATCGAGGCGATCATCGCCGCGGAACGCGCGGCGCACGCGGGCCGACGGGTCCGCGTCTAGCCCGGCGTGACCCTCGGGCTTGAGCCCGAGCGCGAGGCGCCCGGTCCCGCGCCGCGCAGCCCCGACGCCGGCGAGCGGTTGGTCGAGATTGCGATCGACGCTGCCGGGGCCGGCGGCAACCGCCCATACACGTACGCCGTCCCAGCTCGCCTCGCGGATCTGCAAGATGGCGAGGCGGTGCTGGTCGAGTTCGGGCGGCGGCAGGCTCTGGGCGTCATCCTCGGTGGGGCCGAGGGGAGGTCCCCAGCTCGTACGGACATCAAGGCGATCGTGGATCGCGTGCGCGCCGACGGCCCGCTGCTGCCGCCGCTGACCTTGGCCCTCGCGCGCTGGATCGCGGCTCACTACCTTGCACCACCGGCGCTCGTCATCCGGTCGATGCTCCCGCCGGGCCTGCTCGAGCGATTCGAGCTCGTGGCCGAGCGGACGCCAGTCGGCGCCGAGGGGGTGGCGGCCGTTGACGATCCGGTCGACCTGGACGTGCTCGACCAGCTCTCGACCGCCGCCCGTCCCGCGCGCGACCTTGCCGCGCCAGACGGTCGCGCCGGGCTCCTCCGCCGGTTGCGTACCCTCGCCGATGCCGGGCTGATCGCGCTGGACTGGACGCTGCTCGGGGCATCAGCCGGGCCGCGCTACGAGCGCTGGCTGCGCGCCACATCACAGGGTCGCGATGTCGCGCGCGTCCTCGCCGAGGGCCGCCGGCCGGATGGCCGTCCGCTCGGGCCACGCCAGGTCGCCGCGTTGGCCGAGCTGGCAGCAACGTCCGACGGTGCGGCGGGCCCCGAGGTCGCCGGCCGGCACGGCACCGCGGCGATCGCCGGTCTCGCCCGACGCGGTCTGGTCGAGACCGAGACGCGGGAACGACCGCGACGACCGCTTGCAGCGCGGCGCCCGGGTCTGCGAGGGGGTCGGCCACCAGCGGCGGACCTGTCCCCCGAGCAGTCGGAGGCGGTCGGGCGGGTCGTCCGCGCGATCGAAACGCAGGCTGCGCGTCCCCTCCTCCTCGATGGCGTCACCGGTGGCGGCAAGACGGCCATCTACGTCGAGGCGATCGCGGCGTCGCTCGAGGCGGGTCGACCGGCCCTGGTCCTCGTCCCCGAGATCTCGATGGCGATGCCCCTCGTCGACCGGTTGCGCGCGGACCTCGATGCCCGCGTCGCGTTGGTCCACTCCGGTCTCGGTGATGGTGAGCGGGCAGACGAATGGCGACGGATCCGGGCCGGCGATGTCGACATCGTCGTGGGCACACGGCTCGCGGTCGTTGCGCCGCTGGCCGATGTCGGCGTCGTGATCGTCGACGAGGAGCACGACCCGGCGTACAAGAGCGATCGCACGCCCCGGCTGCAGGCCCGCGACGCCGCCATCCGGCTGGGCGAGCTGGGCAAGGCAGCGGTGGTGCTCGGATCGGCGACGCCGGCGGTCGAAAGTCTCGGCCGCGCGTTGGACGGTCGCTACGATCGGGTGGTCCTGCCGAACCGGCCGACGGGCGTGGCGCCGCTCGTCGAGGTCGCCGACATGCGCGCGGAACTGGCGGAGGGCAACCGCGGCCTCCTGTCCCGCGCGCTCGGCGACGCCCTGGCCGCGCTCGACACGACGCGGGGCGACCAGGCCATCCTCGTCCTCAATCGACGCGGCACCGCCTCGGTCGTGCTGTGTCGCGACTGCGGCCATGTCCAGGCATGTCCGGACTGCGAGCGACCGCTCGTCTACCACCAGGCCGGCACGACGCTGCGCTGCCACCACTGTGGCCGAGCCACACCCCTGGCAACACGATGCCCGGAGTGTCATTCGCCGAGGATCCGCTACCTCGGAGGCGGCACCGAGCGTGTAGAGCGGGAGGTGCGCGAGGCACACCCGTCCCTGCGCGTCGGGCGGCTCGACCGCGACGTCGCGGACCGACGCGGTGCCGCGGAACGCGTCATCGACGCCTTCTCGGCGGGCGAGATCGACGTCCTCGTCGGGACCAGCCTGGTCGCGAAGGGTCTCGACGTGCCGACCGTCATCCTGGTCGGGATCGTGTCATCCGACGTCGCCCTGAATCTGCCCGACGAACGTGCCGCGGAACGGACGTACCAGCTCCTGCGCCAGGCCATCGGGCGAGCCGGTCGCGGCGAGCGGCCCGGCCGCGCGATCGTCCAGACCTATCAGCCCGATCACCCCGTCATCCGGGCCGTCGTGGCCGGCGACGGCCACGAGTTCTACGCCTCGGAGTTGGAGCTGCGGCGTCGTTTCGCGTCGCCGCCCTTCGGGTCCATCGTGAAGCTCACCGTCGCCCTCCCGGAACGAGAGGCGGCAGAGCGGGTAGGGCAGGAGATGGCGGCGAGCCTCCGGGCGCGGGCCGAGGGCACGGCGACATCCGTGGCCGGGCCGGCTCCCGCCTACATCGCCCGGCGCAATGACCGCTGGCGCTACCACGTGATCATCCGGGGAGACGATCCACTGGCCGTGCTGGGCGGCGACCCAGGCCCGCCCTGGTCGGTCGACGTGGATCCCGACTCGTTGCTGTAGGGCCTCAGTCGACCTTCAGGCGGTACGCGACAAGGACGCCGCCGACCATCCGCTCGAGGCCTTGCAGGTATTCGAGCTGACTGGCCTCGAGCTCGACCGGGGTGAGGCCGGCGGCGATGGTGTCGGGATCGACCGTGCCCCACGAGCTCGGCGCGTAGGCCATGACGACGTCCGTGTCGAGCGTCCGTTCGGCCTCGTGGACGAGGTCGAGCGCGGCTGGCTCGAGGTCGGCGAAACTCCATTCGACAGCCATCGGTGGACCTCCGTGCGTCTCTGCACCGCCGATGATACGTCCGGAACCATCGACTCTCGTGTGCTCGAACGGCGTTCGTGCGAGGATGCGCTCCCACGATCCGGAGGACGCACCCATGACCGACCCCCTGAACCCGAACCACGACGAACCCGCCGAAGGCCCGCGCGACGCTGACTACTCGTCAGGATCCGGAGCCGAGACGGCCAAGGACGGCGCCGGCGACGCCGCGGCGAACGCCAGCGCCAAGGCGACCGAGGTCCTCGGCCAGATCCGCGTCGCCGTTGACGACCTGGCCGTCAAGGCCGCCCCGACCGTCCGCGAGTTCTCGGCCAAGGCCGCCGACCTCGTCGCTGTCGCCGCGGACAAGGCCGCCCCGATCGCCCACAAGGCGGGCGAGGCCACGGCCGACGCCAGCAGCAAGCTGGCAGTGAAGTCGCGGAGCTGGGCCGCCGACATCCGCGAGCAGGTGATCGGCTCGACCAAGGGCGGCGCAGCCGACGTCGCAGACACGGCCAAGAACGCCGCGCAGGACGTCGCCAAGAACGAGCCGCCGCTCTAGGTCCGGACGCGGCCAGCTCGACAGGCTGGCCGCCCATATACTTCGCGCCGATGTCCGTTCGACCGATCGTCATGCTGGGCGATCCACGACTGCGCCTGAAGGGCAAGCCCGTGGATTCGTTCGGCAAGTACCTCCATGAGCTCCTCGACGACCTGGCCCACACGATGCGTGATGCGCCGGGTGTGGGCCTTGCCGCACCCCAGCTGGGCGAGGCGATGATGGCCTGCGTCATCGAGGTGGAGAATCACCTCTATGAACTGGTCAACCCCAAGATCATCCGGGCGACCGGCGACGACCGCGACCTCGAGGGCTGCCTGTCGATCCCGGGCTACGTCGCGTACGTGAACCGACGGGAGAAGGTCTGGGTCGTCGCCCAGGACCGTCAGGGCAAGAAGTTCAAGGTCGCGGGATCCGGGCTCCTCGGGCGGGCGCTCCAGCACGAGCTGGATCACCTCGACGGCAAGCTCTACATCGACTATCTCGACTCGATGGATGAGCTGATCCCCGTCGGTCAGGGTGACGAGGACGACGCGGAGGTCCGCGAGGCGACGAGCGCCCTGGCGTGACGGGAGGACGGGCACGCACCGTCTTCTTCGGCAGCGGCGGGTTCGGCCGCGAAAGCCTGTGGCGGCTCGGCGAGCACCCGGACGTCGAGCTCGTCGGGGTCGTCACGGCCCCACCACGACCGGCGGGCAGGGGCGGCAATACGACCACGACCCCCATCCACGACGCTGCCCGGCACATCGAGGTCCGCCCGATCCTGACTCCGGCACGGTTACGCGATGCCGATGCGATCGCCCATGTCGAGGCCCTGGCGCCTGACCTCATCGTCCTCGCCGACTACGGCCAGCTGGTGCCTGCCACGCTGCTCGACCGCCCGCATGGCGCCCTCAATCTCCATCCCTCGCTCCTGCCGCGCTACCGGGGTGCCACGCCGATCCCGGCCGTCATCCTTGCGGGGGAGATGGAGACGGGCGTCACGCTCATGCGCATGGACACCGGGCTCGACACCGGGCCCATCGTGGCGCAGTCCCACGTCCGCCTCGTGGGCGACGAGACGACGCCATTGCTCGAGGAGACGCTCGAGCTGGAGGCCGCCGACCTGATGACGCGGTATCTCGGTCCGTGGCTCCGGGGCAAGATCGCCGCCACGCCACAGCCCGAGGTGGGTGCGACGGTCACCCGACCGTTGCGCCGCGACGATGGACGCCTTGACCCGCGGCGGCCGGCGGTCGAGCTGGAACGCCAGGTTCGTGCCTACCAGCCGTGGCCGGGCTCGTACGTGGAGACGCCGCTCGGTCGGTTGATCGTCTGGCGCGCCGACGTCGAGCCGGATGGGCCACCGGTCGGGACCTTCGACGGCAAGGGACTCGGGACCGGCGACGGTGCCAGGCTCCGCCTCCGCGAGGTCCAACCGGCGGGCGGCATACACATGTCGTGGGACGCCTTCGTCAGGGGCCGGCCGGCCATCGTCGGCAGTAGCATCGTCGCGTGACCACCGATCGAACGCCGGGCATCTCCGGCCTGCCGCCGGACGAGCTGGTCGCCTGGGTCGTGGCACGCGGCGAGCCCTCCTACCGTGCGCGGCAGATCGCTGACGCCGTCTGGAAGGACGGCGGTGTGACCGACCCGTCCGCCATCCGGACGCTGCCGCCGGCGCTGCGCGACGGGCTCGCGGACGACTTCAGCTTCGACACGGTGGCCGACACGGAGATCCGCCTCGCCGACGGCGGCCAGACCGAGAAGGCGCTCCATCGGCTCGACGACGGGGCGCTGATCGAGTCGGTGCTGATGCACTACCCGGCCCGCGGCGCGTCCCGCGAGCGGCACACGCTGTGCATCTCGAGTCAGGCCGGCTGCGCGGTCGGGTGCCCGTTCTGCGCGACCGGCGAGCTCGGGGTCGGGCGGGACCTGGAGGTCGCCGAGATCGTCGACCAGGCCCGCCACGCCCAGCGTCGACTCATGGTCGAGGGCAGCCGGCTCACGAACGTGGTGTTCATGGGCATGGGCGAGCCGCTGCTCAACCTGGACCGGGTGCTGGGCGCGGTCGAGGCACTCAACGACCGGCGGCGGTTCGGGCTCGGGGCGCGGCACATCACCGTGTCGACTTCGGGCGTCGTTCCCGGCATCCGGCGGCTGACGGCGCTCGGACCGCAGTTCACGCTGGCCGTCTCGCTCCACGCCGCGCGCGACGCGCTGCGCGACGTGCTCGTCCCGTTGAACCGCCGCTGGCCGGTCGCCGAAGTGGTGGAGGCGGCCCGCGATCATGCCGGGGCGACCGGACGGCGGATCACATACGAGGCGACGATGATCGGCGGGGTCAACGACACCGACCTTGATGCTCGCTCGATGGCCGACCTGCTGCGCGGCGATCACGCGCACGTCAACCTGATCCCGATGAACCCGGTCGCCCACACCCCATGGCAGGCCAGCCCGATGCCGGTCATCGAGCAGTTCGCCGCGACCCTCCGCGAGGCGGGCATCTCGACCACGATCCGGCGCAATCGCGGCCAGGAGGTCGGCGCGGCCTGCGGTCAGCTCGCGGCGGAGCGAGCCGGCGAGCCAGCGGTCCCCGCGGTCGCCCGCCGTCGTGAGCGGCTGGAGGCCGAGAGTGCCGCGGCATTGCGCGGGGAGCGCAGCCACGAGCCCCTTCCGGTCGGCGTAGGCGAATAGGGTGGCAAGTCGGGCCCGCATCGCGGCGTCGATCCTCGACGCCGACCTGGGCAACCTTGCCTACGCCGTCCGACGGGTGGTCGCCGCCGGTGTCGACCGGGTCCATCTCGACGTGATGGACGGGCATTTCGTCCCGAACCTGACGTTCGGACCCAAGACCATCAAGGCGCTCCGCCCGCGCACGACCCTCCCGTTCGACGCGCATCTCATGATCGCCGAGCCCGGTCGCTACATCGAGGAATATATCGACGCGGGCTGCGACTCGATCACCTTCCACGTCGAGATCGAGGAACCGATCGGCCCGACGCTGCAAGCGATCCGGGATGCTGGACGGGCGGCCGGCCTCGCCGTCAAGCCCGGGACGCCGCTGTCCGCTCTCGAGCCCTACGCGGAGCTCCTCGACATCGTCCTGATCATGACCGTGGAGCCCGGCTTTGGCGGGCAGCAGTTCATGCGGGACGTGCTGGCCGCCAAGGGCCCAGGGGCGCGCGAGCTGCTGCACCACAAGCTGTACGGCGGCGAAGTGCATGTCGACGGCGGCATCAACCGCGAGACGGCCGAGGTCGCCGGTTCACTCGGGGTCGATGTGTTCGTGGTCGGCTCAGCCCTGTTCGTCCGCGGTCGCGACATGGGTCGGGAGGTGCGCCTCATCCGCGCACTGGCCGACGAGGGCTTCCAGTACGGTCCCAACGACGGCAAGCCGCCCATCGCGAGCGACCAGATGACGCAGTTCACGTCACTGCCCAAGCATCTCGCCCATCGCCTGATGGACGAGATCGAGGCGACCGGCATCCCGGTGATGATGTTGCGCGGCGACGGGCAGATCAATCCGGACGGCGTGCGCGACTACGACCTGCTCATCCCGGCGTCGGTCGAGGAGCACGTCATCGGCGCGCACGGTCTGTCGCGCGATCGCCTCCAGGCCGAGGCGGACGTCTGGCGCGCCTCGTTCGCGACCAAGGCGTGAGGGCCCTGCTGCAACGGACGACCGGGGCGTCGGTCCGCGTCGGTGAGCAGGTCGTCGCGTCGATCGGACAGGGGCTGGTCGTGCTGCTCGGCGTCGGCCACGATGACGACGCGAGCATCGCCGACGCCCTGGCCCGGCGCGTGGCCGAGCTGCGGATCTTCCGCGACGAGGAGGGTCGGACCAATCGGTCCCTCATCGATGTCCGCGGAGAGGCGCTGGTCGTGTCCCAGTTCACGCTGTTCGCGGACACCAGCCGGGGTCGCCGTCCGGGGTTCACCGCCGCGGCCACGCCGGAGCGGGCCGATCGGCTCTACGAGCGGTTCGCGGCCGCACTCCGCGAGCACGACGTGCGGGTCGAGACGGGCCGCTTCGGAGCCGAGATGGCGGTGGAACTGGTGAACGACGGGCCCTTCACGATCTGGCTCGACACCGCCGAGCGATAGAGGGCGCCCGAGGGCGCCGGCCTACTTCGAGGCCTTGAGCATCGTCCGCCGGCAGCGGGTGCAGACGAGCGCCTTGACCGGCGACCCCTTGCGGTCGATGACGAGCGGCTGCAGGTTGGGCTGCATTCGACGGTGGGCTCGGACGCGGTTCGAACCCGACGACTGCGGGTTGAACCCGCCCATCGAGACCTTGCCGCAGATCGCACAGGAGCGAGCCATGGGATCCTCAGGAAACGGTTCAAAAAAGAAGCGCCGGACCGAGGGGTCCAAGCGGAGCGCTATGATAGCACACGCTTTCGGCCACCCCGCCGCGAGAGCCCTCGAGGGAGGACCCCAGCCAGCGTGGCCATCCGTCCGACGCCCGGACGTTCGCTCGTCACGGGCCGCGCACTTCGCGACATCGTCCGGACGGCGACCCTCGGTTCGTACGGCGTCACGGGTTTCGCCGCAGGACCGCTCGGTCGCCTGGTCGATCGCCTCGGGCTGGGCACGCCCGGCCTGGCGGTCCGCTTGGACGATGGCATCGATATCGAGCTCGACCTGACCGTCGCGCTGGGGGTCCCGGTCGCCGAGGTCGCCCGGCAGGTCGACTCCGCGATCCGCTACTCCGTCCGGCGCGCGCTCGATCAGGACGTCGGACGTATCGCCATCCATGTCGATGGCCTGCACGTTCCCGCCGGTGGCGCACTTCCGCAGTCGCCGACAGCCCTGCCGGTCGGCAGCGTCCGGCCGCGCGATCTGGCCGACAGCGGGACGGACGTCGCGTAGATGGCCCGCCGCTCGTGTGATGGCAGCGGGCTCCTGGAGGCGTTCCGGGCGGCCGTCGCCAACCTCGAGACGCACGTCGAGGAGATCAACAGCCTCAACGTGTACCCCGTGCCCGATGGCGACACGGGCTCGAACATGTTCGCCACGGTCAAGGCGGCGCTGGACGAGGCCGACGCCGTGGCGGGACAATCGGCCGACCGGGTGGCTGCCGCGATCAGCTTCGGGGCGTTGATGGGGGCCCGGGGCAACTCGGGCGTGATCACGAGCCAGATCTTCCGGGGCATGGCCGAAGCGCTCGGCGGCAAGAAGCGGTTCAACGGCCTCGATCTCGCTCATGCGCTCACCGAGGGCGCCCGAACTGCCTACGGCGCCGTCGCGAAGCCGGTCGAGGGCACGATCCTGACCGTGATCCGGGAGGCCGCCGCCGGTGCGGTCGAGGCGGCAGAGCACGATGACGACATCGAGACGGTCCTCGGGGCGACGCTGGCGGCGGCCGAGCGCTCCGTCGCCAGGACGCCGAGCCTGCTGGCCATCCTGCGCGAGGCCGGCGTCGTCGATTTCGGGCGGGCAGGGCCTGTATCGACTCTTCCAGGGCGCCCTACTGCACCTGACCGGCAAGCGGCCGGTGGGGGCCGCTCGCGGCGCTCGGAGTCAGGGCCCGAAGCCCAGCACGCTGGTCGCCCATGCGGACGAAGGGTTCGGCTACGAGACGATGTTCCTGCTGCGTGCGCGCAGTCACGACCCGCTCGATGTCGACGCGATCCGCGACCACCTCGAGTCGATCGGGGAGTCGGTGCTCGTCGCCGGCGACGGCCGAGCACTCAAGATCCACGTCCACAACGAACGACCTGACCTGGTGATCGGCTTCGGACTGTCGCTCGGTGACATGAGTCGGATCACGGTCGAAAACCTCGACAACCAGGCGCGCGACGTCCGTGAGACGCGGGCTGCCGAGTTCACCGGGACGGTAGCGCCCGCGCCGACCGAGGCGAGCATCGCGCGGCCCGAACCCAGTCCCGCCGCAGGCGAGGGCAACGGGACCGGCCCATCGAGCGACCTGCCCAGCCTTGCCGTGATCGCGGTCACGGCCGGGGACGGTCTTGCAGCGATCTTCCGCGACTTCGGGGTGGCGTCCGTCGTCCAGGGCGGCCAGTCAGCCAACCCCAGCACCGGCGAGCTGCTCGAGGCAGTCGTTGCGGTGCAGGCCCGGGAGGTGCTGCTCCTCCCCAACAACCCGAACGTCGTCCTGGCTGCCCGCCAGGTCGCGTCCATGACGGACCGACCGGTGCAGGTCGTACCCACCCGCAACGCCGCCGAGGGCTTCGCGGCGCTGCTGGCCCTCGACCCGGGTATGGATGCGGCCTCCAATGTCGCCCCGATGACCGAGGCTGGGCGGGCGATCCAATCGCTGGTCGTCACCGAGGCCGTGCGCGACGCGACGATCGGCGGCAAGAAGGTGAAGCGCGGTCAGACGATCGCGCTCGATCCGGATGACGGCCTGGTTGCGGTCGATAGCGATCGCGAGAGGTGTGTGCGGAAGGCCATGAGTGCGCTGTCGCCGGGTTTCGAGCTGGTCACCGTGTTCTACGGCGACGGCGCCGACCTGGCCGAGGCCGAGGCGATCGCCCGTTTGATCGGCACGGTCGTGCGCGGCGCGGAGATCGAGGTCCGGCACGGCGGCCAGCCCTTTTACCGGTACCTCATCTCGGCCGAGTAGCGGCTGGATGGCGCGGAGCCCCGCGGCATCGCGGGCGGCGAAGACACCGCCGCCCCCGACCGACCCCGTCGAGCTGCTGGCGACGCCGCTCGCTCGGTCGGGTTTGGGCGCGGCTGCCCTCCTGCGCCGGGCGGGGATCCGCCTCGGCTGGTACGACGTCCGGGACCTGCTGTTCCACCTGCCCCGACGGTACGACGACCTGCGCGAGCTGTCCCACCTCGGGGACATGGTGTGGGCGGAGGAGGGGACTGTCGTCTCGGCGCGGGTGCGGGTCGAAGACGTTCGGGTGGAGGCGTCGTGGCGGCGTCGCGTCCAGCGGACGATCGCGCACCTCAGCGACGACACGGGCGAGATCGACGCGACCTGGTTCGGGCGCCGCTTCATCGAACGCCGCCTTCACAAAGGTCAGGAGATCGTCGTGTCTGGCCGGCTCAAACGGTTCGGGCGCAACCTGACCATCGACAACCCGGAGTTCCAGGCCGTCGACGCGGACGGTGCCGTCCTCCACGCGGGCCGAATCGTGCCGGTCTACCGGTTGACCGCCGGTCTGACCGCGGCGCGCCTCCGGGTCGCCATCCGCGAGGCGCTCGACAAGGCCGGCCGTGCCTATCCGGAATACCTGCCTGCCGACCTGCGCCACGATGAACGACTCATCGACGTCGCCGATGCGCTCGAGTCGGCGCACTATCCCGAGTCGTTCGAGGGCCGTGACGCCGCGCTGCAGCGACTGGCGTTCGATGAGTTGCTCGCGCTGCAGCTCGGGATGGTCGGCCGCCGTCGGGCGCGTGGACGCGATCGATCGCCGACGATCGAGATCGATGCGGCGATCGATCGCGAGATCCGCACCGGCCTGGTCGAGGCCCTGTCGACGCGAGTGGGTCAACCGGTCGAGCTGACCCCGGATCAGGACGGCGCGATCGACGCGATCCGGGGTGACCTCGGGCGTTCGACCCCGATGCTGCGGCTCCTCCAGGGCGATGTCGGTTCGGGCAAGACGGCGGTGGCCGCCTACGCCCTCGCGGCGGCCGCCCGCGCGGGCTTCCAGGGCGCGCTACTGGCACCGACCGATCTGCTGGCGCGCCAGCACCGTGACACGGTCGGCGCGCTGCTCGAGGGAGCCGGCGTCGGCGTCCTGCTGCTCACGGGATCGCTCAATACCCGCGATCGGGCGCACGCCAACGACCTCATCGCCTCCGGGCAGGCGTCGGTGATCGTCGGCACCCACGCGCTGCTGAGCGAGTCGGTCGCGTTCGCGCGACTGGGGCTCGCGATCATCGACGAACAGCATCGGTTCGGCGTCGAGCAACGCGGTCAGCTCGAGGCCAAGGCGGGCGGTGGCGTCAGTCCGCACGTGTTACTGATGACCGCCACCCCGATCCCGCGGACCCTCGGGCAGGTGCTGTACGCCGATCTCGACGTGACTGACCTGCGGACGCCGCCGGCCGGGCGAGTCCCCATCCGGACCGGCATCCGGACGCCGAACCGCCTCGGACCGACGTGGCAGAAGGTGCGCGAGGAGGCAGCCGCTGGTCATCGGACGTTCGTGGTCGTGCCCCTCATCGAGGAGGGCACCGACGGGATCGATGACGGCAGCGCCGGCGGGGCCGTCGCCGCGGAGTCCGAGGCGGAGCGGCTACAGGAACTGCTGATGCCGCTCCGAGTGGGGTTGGTGCACGGCCGCATGAAGCCAGCCGAGCGCGACGCCGAGATGTCCCGCTTCCGCGACGGCGACCTCGACGTCCTGGTCGGCACGACCGTCATCGAAGTGGGCGTGGACGTGCGCGAGGCGACGATGATGATCATCCAGAACGCCGACCGGTTCGGTCTGGCACAACTCCACCAGCTGCGCGGGCGGGTGGGTCGCGGGACGAGGGAGTCCTACTGCGTCCTCGTCTCCGATTCGACCGATGAGACCGCCGTGGCGCGGCTGAAGGCGGCGGCTGAGCTGAACGATGGCTTCGAGCTCGCGGAACGCGACTTCGAGCTGCGCCGCGAGGGCGACGTCCTGGGCTTCGCACAGAGCGGCCTGCCCGGCCTTCGCGTCGCGTCGCTGGCGCGCAGCGACCACCGCGAGCTGGCCGTCCGCGCTCGTGCCGCCGCCGAGGCGTTGCTCGACGAGGCGGGCTCCCTGGACCCCGCCCGACCGGACCTCGCGCCACTCGCCCGCGAACTGGAGTCGGGTTGGCTGCGCCGGCTCGTGGCCGCGGATCCGGCGTCCGGCTCGTGACCGTCGTGGCGACGGTGGTCGCCCGGTCCTCCATCACAGGTATCAACGGTCGCCAGGGCGGTCGGCGCGGCCCCGGATCGGTCAGGACGCTGCACGACACGTATCGGATCCTCGTCCGTGGACCGCAACTGGTGTCCCTCACGCCTATACCCTGTATCGCCCGCAGGAGATCGGCGCCTCGTTGGTTCCGCAGCGATTGTCGATACCTTTGGCGCAGCACCGAACGCAATTCCTGCGGCATGCGCAGGGTGACAGCCGTGGTGCCTCGGATGCAATCGGATGCGGGCCTCGATCGTGCCTGACGCGGGCCGGGTCATCGCCGGGAGCGCTCGCTCGATCCGGCTCGACGCCCCGGGTACCGGCACCCGCCCGATGGCTGACCGCGTCAAGCAGACGCTCTTCGGGATCCTCGAGCCGGACCTGCCGGACGCCCGGTTGCTCGATCTCTTCGCCGGTAGCGGCGCAGGCGGGATCGAGGCGCTGTCGCGGGGTGCCGCCCACGCCACCTTCGTCGAGCGAGATGCCGGGGCGATCCGCACGATCCGCGCCAACCTGGCACGGACCGGGCTGGCCGCCGTCGAGCGCGCCATCGTCGTCCGTGCCGACGTGCTGACGTGGTTGCGCGACCCGGCCCGTGCGTCGGAGGTGCCGTACGACCTCGTGCTCGTCGATCCGCCGTACGACGACACGGCCGCGCTCACGGCGGCGCTCGAGGATGTCGGCCCGCGGGTGACGGCGGGCGGCCGGGTCGTCGCCAAGCACTTCTGGCGGACACCGCCGCCGGCCACGGTCGGGCTGCTAGCATCCGAGCGCGAGCGCCGCTTCGGCGATACGGCGCTGACCTTCTACCGCCAACGCGACCCCACAGGGTCCGCGGGCGACGATGCCTGCACGGAGGACGCATGAGCGTCGCGGTCTACCCCGGCTCGTTCGACCCGATCACGAACGGCCATCTCGACATCGTCGAGCGGGCCGCGAGCGTCTTCGACACGGTCGTCGTCGCCGTCCTGGCCAATCCGAAGAAGGCCCCGCTGCTATCGGTCGAGGAGCGGATCGAGGTCATCCGCGCCGCCCTCGCCGCGCACGACGTGGCGGATGAGCGGATCGAGGTCGCGTCCTTCGAGGGCCTCACGGTCGAGTTCGCCCGGGCGCGTGGCGCCAGCGCGATCGTCCGCGGTCTGCGGGCGATCAGCGACTTCGAATCGGAGATGCAGCTCGCCCACAACAATCGCGTACTGGCGCCCGAGGTCGACACCATCTTCTTCATGACCTCCGCCGCCAACAGTTACGTCAGTTCGAGCCTGGTCAAGGAGATCGCTGCGTTCGGTGGCGATGTTTCGACGATGGTCCCGACAGCGGCGAGAGCAGCGCTGGAACGGGCGCTGGGGCGCCGCTGACCGAGCGGCCCGTGCCATAATCGACGACGCAGGAGGGCCATCGACATCGACATCATCTTCCTCGTCGAGCGCCTCGAGTCGCTGATCGCCAACGGCAAGAAGCTGCCGCTTACGACGAACGTGGTGGTCGACCAGAACGCGGCACTCGGTCTCATCGACGAGCTCCGGGTCGCGGTGCCCGAGGAGGTCCGGGCGGCCAAGCGGATCAACTCCGAGGGCGAGCGCATCATCGAGAAGGCCCAGGAGGAGTCGGAACGCATCGTCGGCCGCGCCCAGGAGCAGGCGGCCTTCCTGATCGACGAACGGGGGCTCACGCAGGCGGCCGATGCCGAAAGCCGCCGCATCATCGAAGACGCCCACGCCGACGCCGACCGGATCCGGGCCGGCGCCGATGAATATGCCGTCAGCGTCCTCGAGGGCCTCGAAACCGACGTCCATAAGACCCTGCAGAGCATCCAGAAGGGTCTCAGCCTGCTCGACGAGCGGCGCGCGACGCTGCTGGCGCCGACCGTGCCGATCGGGGACGAGACGTTGCCGTCGGACGGCGAGTTCGTCGAGGGTGATCAGTGGAACGACGAGGCGGAGGACGCCGCAGCGCCCGCCCGGACCTGATCGCCATGAGCGCCTCGTCGACCGACGGCCCGCTGACGTGGAACGTGGCGGGCCTCCTCTCGGATGGCCTGGGCGCCGACCGGTCGTATGACGTCTCGGACGTCTTGATCGACCTGCCCGACGATCTCCAGCTCGCCTCGCCGATCACGGGCCACGTGCGTCTCAGCCGAACCAACCGCGGCATCCTCGCGGACGCGCGACTGTCGACGTCGCTCGCCGGCGAATGCGCCCGTTGTCTGCGACCGCTGACGACACGGATCGATATCGTGCTGAGCGAGGAGTACCTGCCGTCGATCGACCTCGCGAGTGGCCGGCCGCTCGACACGGAGTCGGAGCCGGAGGTCCTTCGACTCACCGATCACCACGAGGTGGATCTCGAGCCGCCCGTGCGCGACGCGATCTCGCTGGCCGAGCCGATCGCCCCGCTCGATCGCCCCGATTGCCCGGGTCTGTGCGCGGTCTGCGGTCTGCCGCTCGACGAGGGCGAACACGACCACCCGGACGACGACATCGACCCGCGCCTCGAGGCCTTGAAGGCCTTCAAACCCGACTGAGGCGATCGAGTGGCGGTCGTTATCCGTCCGGCCGAGACCGACGCGGATCTTGAAGCGTGGCGGCGCGTGCGGCTGGCCGTCCTCCCGTACGAGCGCGCCCTGAGCGTCGACGAGATGCGAGCGGCATCACGGTGCGAGGTCCGCTGCCATTGCCGGACTAGGAGCACGCCCCCGTCGGCGTGCGGGTGACGCGCGATCCCCAGCTCGGTCCTTGTCGTGCCACGGCACCTGGCGACGCGGAATGCGGTCATCGGTCGCTCGTTGCCGTCCTGAGGCAACATCTGTCCCGATCTGCCGTCGGGCGGCAGTTTCGGCCGGATACGCGTGAGCCGTGTCGCCCGCTGCCGCCCCACGGCAACGGCACAACCACGCGCCGGCCGACCCGACGCGCGTCAGCCATGTCGCCAGCTGCCGCCCCACGGCAACGACACCAGCTCGTCGGCGGCGGCCTATGACCGACCCGGGACGCTGACGGTCTGGCACGTTTCGCGGTAGACTCCGCCGTCGGCGCGGAGCGCGCTCCCATCTCGAGCGCCGCCCGAACGACCGCGCACCTCGAACCGACAAGGAGCCCACGAGACCCCATGGGTGTACCCAAGCGACGCGTCTCGCACGCGCGCCAGGGCGAGCGCCGCTCGCACCTCGCCATCGATCTGCCCGACCTCGAGGAGTGTTCGCACTGCCACGAGATGAAACTGCCGCACCGCGTCTGCCCGAACTGCGGCTACTACCAGGGCCGTCTGGCCGTGCCGCCCAAGCCGGTCCGCAGCAGCGGCGGCGACGACGCCTCGCGCTGACCCGGTGGTCCGCGTCGCCTTCGACGCGATGGGCGGCGACCACGGCCCGTCCGAGGTCGTCCCGGGTGTCCTTGATTACGCCCGCGCGCATCCCGACGTCGAGCTGATCCTCGTGGGCGACACCGAGACCGTCCGAGGGATCGCCGCCACGCTCCCCGACAACGTCCGCATCGTCCACGCCGGGTCGGTCGTCGGCATGGACGAGCACCCGGCACAGGCGATCCGCGAGAAGAAGGACTCGTCGATCCTCGTGGCCACCCAGCTGGTCCGCGACGGCGAGGCTGACGCGGTCGTGACCGCAGGCCATACCGGTGCCGGCATGGCGGCCGGCATCCTCAAGCTCGGACGGCTGCCAGGGGTCGACCGCCCGGGGCTCGCCGTCCAGATGGTGACGGACACCGGGCCGATGGTCCTCATCGACATCGGCGCCAACCCCGACTCGACCCCGGAGAACCTCGCCCAGTACGCGCGGATGGGCGCCATCTTCGCCGAGCGCGTCCTGGGGGTCGACGCGCCGCGGGTCGCGTTGCTGAGCATCGGCGAAGAGAAGGGCAAGGGCGATGCCCGGATCCAGCGCGCGACCGAGCTGCTCGACGCGTCGACGCTCCGGTTCGTCGGCAACGTCGAGGGCCGCGACCTGACGAAGCATCTCGCCGACGTCGTCGTGACCGACGCTGTCGCGGGCAATGTGGTGATCAAGTTCTTCGAGGGGCTCTCGAGCTTCATCTTCGACCTATGGCGAGCCGAGTTCCGAAGGACGTGGAGGGGCCGGCTCGCGTACCTGTTGATGCGCCCGGGCATCACCCGTATCCGGTCGGTGTTCGACTACGAGATGCACGGCGGATCGCCGTTGCTCGGCGTGAAGGGGACAGTCATCATCACCCACGGCAGCGCCCGGCGGCGGATGATCGGGTTCGCCTGTGACGTGGCCGCGCGGACCGCCGCCGCGAAGGTCCCGGACCTCATCGCGCAGGCGCTCGCCGCGGACAACGAACGGCTGGCCGGTGTCCCGGCGGTGAACGAGGAGGTGGCGACGTGACCGGTCCGGACCTGACGGTCGGCAAGGGCGTCATCGCCGAGCTCGTCAAGTCCGCGGCCTTCGAGGTGCCGGGCGTCGCCCGGGTGGGTCATGGTGGCCCGACCTGGAGGAGCGTCCTCGCCGGCCCGGCGGTGCGCGTCCGCGTCGTCGATGACCGCGTCCTCGTCCGCTTGCGGATCGTCGCCCGCCCAGGTCATGCGCTCGGCCCGCTGACGGCCCAGGTCCGGACCGCGGTCGCCGCCACGGTCGAGCGATTGCTCGGGCTCGACCTCGGTGCGGTGACGGTCATCGTGGATGGCGTCGGAGGCTGACCGGCAGCGCGGACGCCGACGGGTCGGTCGCCCCGCGGGCGGCCGACACGGAGGTCGTGCGGCGGGACGTCGGCTGGCGCTTGCCGCGATCTTCGAAGCCGACTTCGGGCAGCGCACCGCGGAAGCGATCCTCGACCGCCATCTCGCCGAGACGGAACGGGATCCCGCCGCGGCCGAACTGGCCCGCGAATTGGTCGCTGCGGTGGTCCGCCACCGCGTCGAGATCGACGCGGTGATCGACCGCGTGGCGCCCCGTTATCCCGTCACCAGCATGGCCAAGATGGACCGTGCCTTGCTCCGATCGGCCGTCGGTGAGGTGCTACACTCCGCCACGCCGGCCCGGGTGGCCATCGCCGAGTGGGTCGAGCTGGCACGCATCTACAGCGGAGAGCCGATGCGACGCCTGGTGAACGGCGTTCTCGGGACGATCTCCCCCGATCCCAGCTCCGAGGAGGGAGTCAGTGGCCACAACGTACGACCGGCTCAAGAAGATCGTCGTCGAGCAACTCGGCGCCGACGAGGATGAGGTCAAGCCGGAGGCGTCGTTCGTCGACGACCTGAACGCGGACTCCCTCGACCTCGTCGAGTTGATCATGAGCCTGGAGGAAGAATTCGGGACGGAGATCTCGGACGAGGATGCCGAGAAGATCCGGACCGTCCAGGACGCCGTCGACTACATCGACGAGCACTCCTCCTAACCGGTCGTTCGCCACGTCCGAGGTGCGTCCCGGACAGGCCGTCGCCGAGCGCCTCGGGCTCCCTGTCCGGGACCTCGACCTCATCGAACAGGCCCTCGTCCACTCCTCGTGGCTGCACGAGCATCCCGATGCCGCGCGAGGCCACAACGAACGGCTCGAGTTCCTCGGTGATGCCATCGTGAACCAGATGATCTCGGAGGCGTTGTACGCGCGCCACCCCGACGACGACGAGGGCGCGCTGTCCGCGCGTCGGGCAGCGATCGTCTCCACGACCGGTCTCGCGCGTCTCGCCGGTCGGATCGAGCTCGGGCGCTATCTGCTCCTCGGGGAAGGGGAGTCACAGCGGAGCGGCCGACGGCGGCCGTCGCTCCTGGCCTCCTCGTTCGAGGCGCTTGCCGGCGCGCTGTATCTGGATCTCGGCTACGACGTGGTGCGTCGCTGGCTGCAGGCCCTGGCCGACCCCGAACTGGCGCTCGAGGCGCCTGTCCTGTCACTCAAGAGCCCGAAGTCACGATTGCAGGAATACACACAACGGCGGTCGGGCGAGCGACCGGACTACCGGCTCATCGAGGCGTCCGGGCCGGACCACGAGAAGTCGTTCCGGATCGAGGTCTGGGTCGACGGCGAGCTGCTCGGTGCGGGTGAGGGCCCGTCGCGACGGACCGCGGAGACCTCCGCTGCCGCCCAGGCGATCGAGCGGGTCCGCGCTGAACGAGCTGCCGAGCAGCGGGCGGTCAAGAGCGACGCCGCAGCGACGCCCGCGCCTGACTTGACGAATGATCGCCGCCAGACGTCCGAACGCCAGCGACGGCCAGCCTGATGGCATCGACGCCGGCACCGCCCCGCCTCCTCGCCCTTCGCGTCCAGGGCTTCAAGTCGTTCGCGGAGCGGACCTACGTCGAGTTCGGCGGGGGCATCAGCGCGGTCGTCGGTCCGAACGGGTCGGGCAAGAGCAACCTCGCCGATGCGCTGCGCTGGGCACTCGGTGAGCAGGGACGCGCCCTTCGGTCGCGCAAGTCGGAGGACGTGATCTGGGCAGGTTCCGAGAAGCGCACCGCCCAGGGCATGGCCGACGTCACGCTCACCCTCGACAACGCCGACGGGCTCCTCCCCGTCGACTTCCAGGTGCTCGAGTTCGGCCGGCGGCTGTATCGCAGCGGCGAGAACGAATACCTGCTCAACAAGCAACGCGTGCGGCTGCGTGACCTCATCGACCTGTTGGATGCCGCGCATCTGGCCGACAACGCCTTCCTGTTCATCGGCCAGGGCATGGTCGACCAGGCACTGGCACTCCGGCCCGAGGAACGCCGGCCCCTGTTCGAGGAGGTCGCCGGCGTCCGGCGGCACGAACGGCGCCGGCGCAAGGCCGAGGAGCAGCTCGCCGAGTCCGAAGCGAACCTCAGCCGGGTCGACGACATCCTCGCCGAGCTCCGACCGCAGGCGCGCCGTCTGGCAGCCCACGCCGAGCAGCAGACGGCGCGCTCATCGATCGCCGACGAGCTCGCCTCGGCGTTGCTCGCCTCGACGCACGCCCGCTGGCACGAGGCTGCTGCCCGGCTCGCCGCGGCCACCGAGCGGCGCACCTCCGCCGAGGCCGAGACCGCCCGGGCGATGGCCGAGCTCGACGAGGCCGAAGCGGCCGCGGCGGGGCTCGCAGGTGAGCTCTCCGCGCGTGCCGACGCCGAGCGCGACCGACGCGAGGCCCACGAGACCGCTCGCGTCGCGCTCACCGAGCTGCAGCTCCGAGACGGCCGACTCGGGTCGGAGCTCGAGGCGATCGAGCGAGACCGGACTCGTCTCGGCGACGAGCGGGCTGCCGCCGAGGCGGAGCTCACGAGCCACCGTCGGGCGACCGCGGCGCCGGTCCCCGCGCGCGACCTCGATCTCGAGGCTGCCGTCACCGCCGCGGAACGGGAGCTAGCCGACGCCCTGGTGG
This sequence comes from uncultured Chloroflexia bacterium, assembly GCA_963831715.1. GTDB lineage: Bacteria > Chloroflexota > Limnocylindria > Limnocylindrales > CSP1-4 > SPCO01. The sequence continues at coordinate 566,395 of CAWHRB010000003.1, forward strand.
AGCTCGCGACGCTCCGCTCCCGGTCGACGGCCCGCGGCGAGGAGCTGGCAGCCGTCCGACGGGCCGAGGCGGCCAGGGCCGCGGAGCAGGAAACCACCCGACGGCGCCTGGCCGAGGCGGAACGGCAAGCTGCCACGGAACGGTCCGCGGCTGAGGCGGCCGCAGCTCGCCGGGACGGGGCGACCGCTCGATCGGAGACGGCACGGCGGTCGCTCGAGTTCGCACTCGCTGCCGAGCGATCGGCACAGGTCGCTTTCGAGACCACGCGTGCGGCCCTCGAGACCGCCGAGGCGGAACGGGCTGCTGCCGCGGAACGACTCGCGTCGGCCTCGAGCGCTGCGGCGGCACTTCGAGGACGGGTCGAGGCGCTCGGTTCGCAGCTCGACGAGGATGAGCGGCGTCCGATCGCCCGGGCGGCGCGGAAGAGCGGCGGCCGTCGATTGGATGAGGACCTCGTGGTCGACCCGGATCTCCGAGCGGCCGTGGAGGCGGCGCTCTCGGATCGCGCTCGTGCCTACCTCGTGCGAGCTGCGGCCGTCGCGGACCTGACGGGTGAGCGTGGACGGCTGGTGGTCGAGGAGCGTCTCACGGGGGGCAGTGCCGCCCTGGATGCCGCCACCCGCCGGTGGCTCGACGGCGTGGCAGGTGCCGGTGGCGGCCGCCTGGCTGAGGCGGTCCGGAGAGATGCGGCTGGCGGCGTGCGTCGGCTGCTCGATCGCGCGATCTGGCTGCCGGACCTGGCGACGTGCCTCGACCTGCAGCCGAGCATGCCCGCCGGCTGGCTGGCGGTCCCCCGTGACGGATCGGCGGTCGTGGACGACACCAGCGTGGCGCTCGGCGCCCCTGATGGCGCCTTCGAGCGTCGCGCCGATCACGGCCGGCTGGCGACCGATCTCGAACGGATCGAGGCGGAGCTGGAAGACCTTCGGACGACGGCGGAGACGGCGGCGCAGGCCGCGACGCACGCTCGGTCCGCCTTCGATGCCGCCCGAGCCGAGGCGGCACGTCTCGCAGGTGAGCGACGTCGGAGCGAGGAAGAGGAGCGGACGGCGGTCCGGGACACCGAGACCGAGACCCGTGAGGCCGCATGGCACGCGGCCCAGCATGAGCGACTCGAGGCGGATGTCGTCCGGCTCGGCGCGGAGGTGCCGGTCGACTCCGATGAGGTCGCTGGCGCAGACGCGGCCGGATCCGACAAGGATGCCGATGCGACAGCCGCATGGGAGGCGCGCGCGACAGAGCTCCGCGACCGACGCGACCGTCTCGCGGCGCGACTGGCAGCGCACGACGGCGTGCGCCGCGACGCCGAGCACGCCCGAGCGCGAGCGGAGGCATCGGGGACCATCGCCGAGGAGCGGATCGCTCGAGCGGACCGTGAATCGACGGCTCTCGTCGACCGCGAGACGAGCCTCGCCGCGGATCGCGACCGACTCCGTGGCGAGCTGGCAGTCGCCACCACACGCGAGCGCGATGCCCGTGAGGCGCTGGCGGCATTGCACTCCGCCGATGCCGCCGACCGCTCCCGGCTGGCCGATGCCGAACGCGCCGCATCCACGACCCGGGACAAGCTCCGTTCCGCCGACGACAGGGCGCGCGCTGCCGACCACGCGGAGCTCGAGGCACGGCTCGGCCTGGAGTCATTGAAGGAAGGCGTCCTCGTCGAGCTCGCTGGGCTCGGTGAACTCGGTTTCGCCAGCCTCGGGATCACGCGCCCCGAGCCGCCGGCGCCCGCCGAGTCCCCCGCGGCCGATGAGGCGCCCGCCGACGACCTCGTCGCCGACGGACCCGACACCGACGAGCCCGACGCCGACGCGGAGTCGCCCGACGACACGACGGCGCTCGAGGCAGCCCTCGCGGTCGTCACGCTGCGCTGGGAGAGCGAGGCACCACCCGCCGAGGCACCATCGCCCGGTCGACTCGGACACCTGCGGCGCCGATACCACGAGCTGGGTGCGTCGAATCCCTTCGCGGTCGAGGAGTACGCAGAGCTCAAGACCCGTCTCGAGTCGCTCGAGACGCAGGGTGACGACCTCCGCGAGGCCATCTCGAAGACCCGAGAGCTCATCGCCGAGCTCGACCAGATGATCGCAAGCCAGTTCCGCACGACCTTCGCCGCGCTGGAGGCCGCCTTCGAGCGACGGTTCGAGCAGCTCTTCGGAGGCGGGTTCGCCAAGCTCTCGCTCACGGATCCGAGCGACCTCGGGTCGACCGGCGTCGAGATCGTCGCGCGACCACCGGGCAAGAAGCCACAGGCCCTGGCCATGCTGTCGGGAGGGGAGCGCGCGCTGACCGCCGTCGCTCTGCTGTTCGCGATGCTCGAGGTGCGACCCGTGCCGTTCTGCGTCCTGGACGAAGTGGATGCCGCGCTCGATGAGGCCAACATCGGCCGCTTCGCGGAATCGCTGCGTTCGCTGGCCGACCAGACGCAATTCATCGTCATCACCCACAACCGCGGTACGATCGAGGCGGCCGATGCGCTGTACGGCGTGACGGTCGGTGACGACTCGGTGTCGCGGGTCATCAGCCTGCGTCTCGACGAGGCCCAGGCGCTGGCGTCGGAGCACCGCGGCGAGCTGACCGCGGCGAGCTGATGGCGTTCTGGCGACGCCGGCGCGAAGAGCCGGATGGAGCGGCACCGGCGGGGGATGCACCGGATCCGGCCGATCCGACGACGGAGAACGAGCCCGCCGCCGAAGCGGTGAGCGAGCCATCCGCCGAGCAGGCGGACACGCAACCCATCGAGCCATACGTGCCCGCCTACGCGCCGTTCGACCCGACCGCATTCCTCGCCGTGGCGCCGGCCCACACCCTCGACGAAGGGCTCGAGAAGACCCGCGGCACGTTCGTGTCGCAGCTCCGCGGCTACCTCGGCGGGGCAGACGGACCCGCCTGGGACGACGTCGAGGAGACGCTCATCGCCGGCGATGTGGGCGCTGCGCTGGCCATCGATCTCGTCGAGCGAGCGCGCGGACGACGTCATCCCGATGGTCCCGAAGGCGCCATCCGCGAAGAGCTGGCGGCACTCCTCGTCGACCGCGATCCGAACTGGTCACCGCGCCCCCCGGCGAGCGGCGGGCCGGCGGTCGTGCTGGTGGTCGGCGTGAACGGGACGGGCAAGACGACGACGATCGGCAAGCTCGCCGCGCTCTACGTCGGGGAGGGGCGATCGATCATCCTCGCCGCCGCGGACACGTTCCGTGCCGCGGCCATCGACCAGCTGCGGATCTGGGCCGACCGCGCCGGGGTGCCCGTCGTCGCCCACGCACCGGGCGCGGACCCGGGCGCCGTCGTCTACGACGCCCTCGATGCGGCAGTCGCACGCAACGCCGACCTGGTCATCGCCGACACGGCCGGGCGGCTGCACACGAAGTCGAACCTCATGGACGAGCTGATCAAGGTCCGCCGGATCGTCGACAAGCGGCTGCCCGACGCGCAGCCCGAGACGCTGTTCGTGCTCGACGCCACGACCGGTCAGAACGGCCTGGCCCAGGCAAAGGCCTTCCACGAGGCGGTCGGGCTGACGGGCATCGTGCTGACCAAGCTGGACTCGACGGCCAAGGGCGGCATCGTGTTCGCGATCGAGGACGGCCTGAAGGTGCCGGTCCGGTTCGTGGGTGTGGGGGAGGGCATCAACGACCTCCTGCCATTCGACCCGGACGCATTCGTTGCCGCGCTGTTCGGGGAGGCTCAGGCACCGATCGGCTGATCGCGCTCCACGTCCAGTGCCACCTCGGCCGGCGTGCGCTGGTCCATCGAGGGCAACTCACGAAGGTAGCGGACCGGCGACCAGTACAGGATCGCGGCGGCGAGCAGGCCGCCGAGGGGCGCGAGGAACGACGTCAGCCGGAGACCGATGACCTCGGCCAAGAGGCCGGCTCCGATCGTCGCGACGAGCTGTGCGCCCGCCGACGCCACCTGGAAGGTGGAGGTGACACGGCCCAGCTCCCGGTCCGGCACGAGCGACTGGCGCACGGACGTCTCGGTCACGTCGTAGACGGTGATCGCCGAGTCGGCGACGAGCTGCTGCCAGAGCAAGAACGCCAGGGCGACCAGCGGCAGGCCCGCCGGCGCCAGCGGGATGAACAGGTTGCCGAGCGCGGCGAGCAGCATCGCGCCGATCGCCACCGGCCCGACGCCCCAGCGCCGGGTCGAACGCGTCGCCACGAGCGCTCCGATGAACGACGACGCCCCGCCTACTCCCGCGATGATGCCGATCTGCGCCGGCGTCACGCTGAGCTCCTCGAGCGCGAACAGGAACCACGTCGCGCCGAAGACGCCCCACAGCATCGACATCAGCATCTGGGCGCCGACGAACGCCCGCAGCACCGGGCTGGCTCGCACCACGCGCAGCCCGTGGCGGATCTCGTCGAGGACCGGCTCGCGCTCGGAGTGGGGCGGTGGCGGCGCCTCGGGCGTGCGCACCGTCAGCAGGAGGACGGCGGAGATCAGGTAGGTGACCGCGTTGATGGCGATCGTGATCGGGCCGGTCAGGATCTGGACGAGGAACCCGGCGATGCCGAACCCGGCGAACTCCGCGACCGAGCCGCTGGCGGCGAGGGCGCTGTTCGCCTCGACCAGCCGCTGCCGCTCCACGATCGTCGGGAGGTAGGCGTTGTCGGCCGCGTCGAAGAACGTCGTCAGCACGGCGGCCAGACCCGCGACCGCGATGAGCTGCCACAACTGGAGCGTCCCGAGCACGAAGGAGACCGGGATCGAGCCGAGGAGGACCGCTCGCCCGAGGTCGGCCCAGATCAGCACCGGGCGCCGGCGCAACCGATCGACCCAGGCGCCCGCCACCAGCCCGACGACGAGTGCCGCGGCGACGTCCATGCTGCGCAGGACGGCGACCTCGATCGCCCCGGCCCCCAGCGTGAGGATCGCGACCAGCGGCAGCGCGATGCGGGTGATGAGCGACCCGAAGATCGAGATGCTCGCCGCCGCCCAGACCCGGACGAAGGCGTGGTTGCTCCAGAGGGGAGAGGCGAAGGGATTCCGCACGAGCGGGCAGCATAGCGGCGCGCAGCTCGCGCCCGGGTGGTGGTGCGTAGACGCCACTTCCGGGACCATCGTCCCGGGCGCGTCCCCGGCGACCCTGCGTTACACTGCGCCCGCCTCGGTGCGTCAGAACTCGCGCATCACCCGACGCGTCGTCGCAGACCTGCGGTCGACGCGGCGGTCCATCACTTGCAACGGAGTCCCGATCGGGCCGTGTTCGACACCCTCAGCGAGCGCTTGCGAACGACGCTCGGCAGCCTGACCGGTCGCGGCCGGATCAGCGAGGCCGACGTCGATGCCGCGATGCGCGAGGTGCGACTCGCGTTGCTCGAGGCCGACGTCAACTTCAAGGTCGTCAAGGACTTCATCGCGCGCGTTCGCGAGAAGGCGATCGGGCAGGACATCCTGCAGAGCCTCACCGCCGGGCAGGCCGTGGTGAAGATCGTCCACGACGAGCTCGTCGACCTGTTGAGCGTCGGCGATCGGGTCTTCCACCTGAGCGGCAATCCGGCCGTCGTGGCCATGGTCGGGCTGCAGGGGTCGGGCAAGACCACGACCACGGCCAAGCTGGCGCGGCATGTCATCAAGCAGGGCCGCCGACCGCTGCTCGTCGCCGCCGACCCGTACCGACCCGCCGCCGCCGACCAGCTCGAGACACTCGGGCGCCAGCTCGACGTGCCCGTGTTCCGCGCACCGCAGGGGACGTCCGTCCCGGACATCGCCCGACAGGGCCTCGAGGCGGCCAAGCGCCAGACCCGCGACGTCGTGATCCTCGACACCGCCGGACGCCTGACCGTCGACGAGGCGCTCATGCAGGAGATCGCGGCCGTCGATGCCGCGGTCAAGCCGGTCGAGACGCTGCTGGTGGTCGATGCCATGACGGGCCAGGAGGCGGTCAACGTCGCGCAGGCCTTCGCCGCCGCCGTGCCGGTCACCGGCCTCATCCTTACCAAGATCGATGGCGACGCGCGCGGTGGTGCCGCACTCAGCATCTCGGCAGTCACCGGGCTGCCGGTCAAGTTCCTCGGCACCGGCGAGAAGACCGATGCCCTCGAGCCATTCCATCCCGACCGCCTGGCCGGCCGGATCCTCGGGATGGGCGACATCCTGACGCTCGTCGAGCGCGCGCAGGAGACCTTCGACGTCAACCAGGCCCAGCAGATGGAGGAGAAGCTCCGCAAATCGAGCTTCACCCTCGAGGACATGCTCGACCAGCTCCAGCAGGTCCAGAAGATGGGGCCGATCGGCCAGATCATGTCGATGATCCCGGGCATGGGCAACATGGCCGGGGAAGCACAGGCCGCCGTCGACCGCGGCGACCTCAAGCGGACCGAGGCGATCATCCGGGCGATGACCCCGGGCGAACGCCGCGATCCGACGATCCTCACGGGCTCGCGCCGACGCCGCATCGCGGCAGGCGCGGGGACCACGCTGCCGGAAGTCAACCGGCTCGTGAAACAGTTCGGCGAGATGCAAAAGCTGATGAAGCAGCTTTCCGGAGGCGGTCGGCGCGGAGCGCTCGGCAGCCTGATGGGAGGCCAGCGTTGATGCCGGGGGAGACCACGCGATGACTGATTTCGACCGCCCCACCACCGATCCCGGGGCGACACCCCCTCCCGCCGCATCGGCGCCTGGGGCCGCTCCCGATACCGACACCACGGCGGTGCCGGTGCCGACCTCGGCCATCCAGCCGCCGCCCGCCTCGGGCTCGCCGCGACAGAGTCGCGTGCGCTGGATCGCGGCCGGCGTGTTGATCGCCCTCGTGATCGGCATCACCGGCCTCGCGACGCTGGTGCTCACCAGCTCCCAGACCTCGTCCGTCGTGATCGGGTACGTGCCCACGGACAGCGTCGCGTTTGGCGAGCTCCGATTGGATCTGCCCGGCGACCAGCGCCAGGAGGTCGGCGAGTTCCTGTCGAAGTTCCCGGGGTTCGCCGATCAGGCGGCGCTCGAGTCCAAGCTCGACGAGGTGCTCGATCGCCTCGTCTCGCAGGGGACCGACGGACAGCAGACGTTCACCACGGACATCAAGCCGTGGTTCGGCGGCCAACTCGGGTTCGCGATCGGGCCGATCCCGGCCGGCGGCGCCCAGGGAGCGTCGGCCAGCGACGCACGCGCGCTGATGATGCTGTCCATCAAGGACGTAGCGCTTGCCCAGGCGTGGCTGACCTCGACGATGCAGCAGGCCGGCGTGACCGGCACGACCGAGACCTACAACGGCGCCACGCTCACCGTGTTCACGGACACGAAGGTCGCTGATGAGCAGGCCGCATTCACGATCGTCGACGGCAAGGTCGCGCTTCTGGGCGATATCGCGTCCGTCAAGGCAGCCGTCGATACGAAGGGCAGCAGCGCCCTCGCAAAGAGCGATGCCGTGACGACCGCCCAGGCCGCCCTCCCGGGCGACGACATCGGCTCCATGTTCCTCGACGTCAAGGCGCTGTTCGAGGCCACGACCGAAGTGGTCGGCTCGGCCGCGTCGGTGCCGCCACTGGCCGACACGATCTCGGTGGTCCTGCCCGACTGGACGGCTATGCGCGTCCGCATCGAGGGTGACGCCCTCCGGCTCGACGCCGTCAGCCAGCACAAGGCAGAGATGCCCGGGCCCGATCAGAACCGTGCCAACGGAGTGGCGGGCTTCGCGCCGCCATCGACGGTCGCGCTCGTAGCCGGCAACGACCTTGGCACGACCTTGAAGGAGTGGGTCGCCCTGTACCGGGACGACCCGAGTCTGGCCGACACGTTTACCCAGCTCGACCAGGCGGCCGGCATGCTCGGCGGGATCGACGCCCTGCTCGGCTGGATGGGCGACACGGGCGTCGTCATCGCCCCGAACGGCGAGAGTGTCGAAGGCGGGCTGGTGTCGATCCCCGCGGATGCGGCGGCCGGCAAGCAACTGCTGACGACGATCCGCAGCTTCCTCCAGTTCGGCGGTGCCCAAGGGGGCATCACCATCACCGACGAGCAGTACAACGGCCAGACCATCACGGTCATCGACCTCGGTGACCTGAGCGGGCTGCTGGGGATGGCCGGTGCCCTCGGTGGCGGTGCGCTCCCGACGCCGCCGCCCGGCATGCCGGACACGAACGTCCAGCTCGCCTATGTGGCCACCGACGAGGTCATCGCCATCGGCACCTCGGCGGACTTCATCAAGCATGTGCTCGATGCCGGTGCGGGAGCCTCGCTCGCCGACGAGGCCCGCTATACGAGCCTGCTCGGGCGGGTCGATGCCGAGCACAGCGGTGTCAGCTTCCTCGACATGGCCGCGATCCGCGGGCTGCTCGAGAGCAAGATGGCGGACGCATCGGCCGCCGAGAAGGCGGAGTACGAGGAGTCGGTAAAGCCGTTCCTCGAGCCGCTCGATGCGCTCATGTCGACGGCGACCGTCGGCGGGAGCACCGACCAGACGCACACGATCATCACGGTCAAGTGATACGAGGTCCCCAGCCTCGTCGATAGTCCAAGGAGGGACGAGCACCCATGGCAGTCCGCATCCGCCTGACGCGGGTCGGCGCGACCAAGCAGCCGAGTTACCGGCTCGTGGTCGCCGACGCCCGCAGTGCGCGTGATAGTCGCGCGATCGACACGATCGGGCACTACAACCCGCGCACCGACCCGATCGAGCTCAACGTCGACGAAGACAAGGCCAAAGCGTGGCTCGCGAAGGGCGCCCAGCCCTCCGACACCGTGACCCGCCTGTTCAAGCGGGCGGGCATCCTGCCCGCCGGCAAGTAGGAGCACCCGATGGCAGCCAAGGATCTGGTCGAGTACGTCGCGAAGTCGCTGGTCGACGATCCCGACGCCGTCAAGGTCGAGGTCATCGAGGAGGATGGCGCGACCGTCATCGAGCTCCACGTCGCCGACGACGACATGGGCAAGGTCATCGGGCGGAACGGCAGTGTCGCCAAGGCGCTCCGCACCCTGCTCAAGGTGACTGCGGCCCGGGACGGCGAGCCCGTCCAGCTCGAGATCGTCTGACCGGACGGCCCTCGTGGCTGACGACCAGCCCGCGTCGGCTCAGCGCCTGGTCGTCGCGCTGGTCCGCGGCCTGCATGGCCTGCGCGGTGCCGTCCGAATCGAGGTCCTGACCGACCGACCCGAGGATCGCTTCCGACCGGACGTCGTGCTCTACCGCGAAGGCTCGGACGAGCCACTGACGATCGCATCGGCGGAGCCGATCGCCGACGGCCCCGGCTGGCGGTTGCGTTTCAGCGAGGTCGCGACGCGCGACGAGGCGGACGGCCTTCGCGAGGCCTACCTCGAGACCGTCGTCCATCCGGTCGCGGACCTCACCCGCGGCGAGGTCTACTGGCACGAGGTGCTCGGCGTGACCGTGCGGGGTCTCGATGACACCGAATTGGGCGTGGTCGAGGACATCTATCGTGTCGGCGAGAACGAGGTCTACGTCGTTCGTGGCGAACCATTCGGTACGTTCGACCTGCCCGCGGTGCGAGCGTTCATCCGGATCTTTGCGCCACGGAGGGGCGAGATCGTGGTCGATGTCGACGCGCTCGACCTCAAGCCGCCGAAACGGAGACCGCCGCCCGGTGAACGGCCACGCGCACCACGGCGCGCGACGCGCCGGCCTCGACCGCCGGAGGGCGTGACGTGACCCTCGAGATCGACGTTCTGGCGCTGTTCCCATCGATCGTATCCGGGCCGTTGTCGGAGAGCATTCCCGGCCGGATCCTGGAACGAGGTGTCGCCACCGTCCGGGTCCACGACCTGCGCGAGTTCGGCCTCGGTCGTCATCGATCGGTCGACGACACGCCGTACGGCGGTGGCGCCGGGATGGTCATGCGGGTCGAGCCCGTCGTGGCGGGGATCGAGTCGGTCCGCCGGCCGGAGTCGCTGGTCATCCTCCTCGACCCGGGTGGCGAGGTGTTCAGCCAGACCCGGGCATCCGACCTGGCGACCCGCGACCACCTCGTCTTTGTCTGCCCACGCTACGAGGGCGTGGATGAACGGATCCGCGCGTTCGTTGATCTGGAACTGTCGATCGGCGATTACGTGCTGACGGGCGGGGAGCTACCGGCGGTCGTCGTGATCGACACGGTGCTGCGGCTGTTGCCCGGGGCCATCGACGAGGCGTCGACGGCCGAGGAATCATTCAGCGAGGGGCTGCTGGAGTACCCGCAGTACACGCGTCCGCCGTCGTTCCGGGGGATGGACGTCCCGCCGACCCTGACGTCGGGCGACCACGGAGCCGTCGCGGCGTGGCGCCGCGAGCGATCGATCGAGCGGACACGTGCCCGCCGGCCGGACCTGCTCCCGGAGGACTGACCCGCGGCCGCGCGCTCGACGCGTGCTATACTCCGCCGCCGGTCGCCCACCACGCGGCCCTTCCCGTCGCCCGACCCGCAGCTTCGGCTGCCTACCAGTCAAGGAACCGCCGCGTGAACGTGCTCGACGAGATCGTCCAGGACCAGCTCCGTACCGACCTGCCCGAGCTTGCCACGGGAGACACCGTCAAGGTGTCGGCCAAGGTCGTCGAGGGCAACCGCGAGCGCATCCAGGTCTTCGAGGGGATCGTCATGCGCCTGCGCGGGGGCGGCATCACCCGGTCGATCACGGTCCGGCGCATCGCGTCCGGCGTCGGCGTCGAGCGGACGTTCAAGATTCACAGCCCACGCATCGACAAGATCGAGGTCCTGCGTCACGGCGAGGTCCGCCGTGCCCAGCTGTACTTCCTCCGCAAGCGCGTCGGAAAGGCCGCCACACTCCGCGAGCGCCGCAGCTAGCCGCCTCCTCCTGGCGGGTGATCGCTACCCCAGGTCGCGACCCGCGGTACCCTGATGGCCGATGGCCGTCATCGTCCCGACCCTCCGCCACGAACGCCGTCTCTGGAACGAGGGTCTGACCCGCGTCGTCGGGGTCGATGAGGTCGGTGTCGCACCGACCTGTGGGGCGGTCGTCGCCGCGGCCGTGATCATGAAACCCGGCTGCCACCGGATCCCGGGCGTCCGGGACTCGAAGACGCTGTCGATGCAGCAGCGCGACCGGCTCGCACCGATCATCCGCAGGCGCGCCGTGGCGATCGGCGTCGGTGCGGCATCGGTCCGCGAGATCGACCAGCTCAACATCTATCACGCCACGCACCTCGCCATGCGCCGGGCGATCGCCCGGGTCGGCGGTCACGAGCACGTCATCGTCGATGGCAACCGCATCGTCGGCTTCGAGCATCAGGTCGGGCCGTACTCGAACGTCGTCGACGGCGACGCGAAGGTGTACTCGATCGCGTGCGCGTCGATCGTGGCCAAGGTGGTACGCGATCAGATGATGATCAAGCTCGCCGCCCGGTACCCGGGTTACGGCTGGGAGCACAACCAGGGCTATGCCACGCGGGACCACCGCGATGCCATCCGGGCGCTCGGGCTGACGCCTTTCCACCGGCGCTCGTTCCTGGCCCTCCAACGAACGCTGGCAGGCGATCAGCTTGACTTCGACCTGCTCGGCGATCCCGCGGCGTCCCCCGAGCTCCACGAGATGCTCGACCGCGAGCTCGTGCCGGTCATGGCCGACGACGCGGCCCTCGATGCCGACGATCTCCTTGCCCTCGAGGCAGCATCCGCCTGACGTAAGTGCGGGCGAAGTCGGCGATACGCGTCGGTCGATCGGCGCTCGTCATGATGCGAGGCATGGAAGGGTCGACCGTCTCGCCGACGCGGACCGCTGCTCAGCAGGCAGGTGACACCGCCGAATCGCTGGTCCTGGTCCGCCTCCTCGAAACCGGTTGGACCGTCCTGGCCCGGAACGTCCATGTCGGCCGTCACGAGCTCGACCTCGTGGCGGTCGACCCGGGTCCTCCCGCAACTCTCGTCATCGTCGAAGTGCGTTGGCGTGCGTCGCGCGGTTTCGGATTGCCCGAGGAGACGGTCGATCATCGCAAGCGGCGCCACGTCCGGATGGCGACATACGGCTTGCGAGACCGGGGCGTCCTGCCGGACGGGAGCCCGCTGCCGCGACTGCCGGTGCGGTTCGACCTCGTGGTGGTCGAACCGGCGACGGGGGGAGGGGAGCCGACCGTCCGGCACCACCGCGCGGCCTTCTAGGGGCCCACCGGCCCGCGCGTTGTCCAGCGGCCAGGGGTCGACGAGACCCTGTGCTACACTCCGCGCCGGTCTGAGCCCAGGACCAGGCCGAACCCACGATCGCCCGCCGGCTACGGCCGAGCGGAGCTCACACGCGGACCGTTCCCACCGGGGCGGTGCCGGCCGATGTACGGCCGGTCCCCGGCGAGTTGCGAGGGTCCGCGGAGGAACCAACCGACAGGAGGTCGCCCATCATGCCGTCCGTCTCCATGCGGCAACTGCTCGAAGCCGGAGTCCACTTCGGCCACCAGACCCGCCGCTGGAACCCCAAGATGCGCCCGTACATCTTCGCGGAGCGCAACGGGATCCACATCATCGACCTGGCCCAGACCGTGCAGCGCCTCGACGTGGCGCTCGAGGCCGTGCGCGAGACCGTGGCTCGTGGCGAGCAGGTGCTGTTCGTGGGCACGAAGAAGCAGGCCCAGGAGCCGATCGTCGCCGAGGCGAACCGCGCCAACCAGCCGTATGTCAACAAGCGCTGGCTCGGCGGGATGCTGACCAACTTCACGACGATCAAGAAGCGCATCGGCCTGCTCGAGCAGCTCGAGGCCCGCCAGGGTGCCGGCGACTTCGAGCGGATGACCAAGAAGGAAGCCGCCAAGCTGACCGAGGAGATGATCAAGCTCCAAGGGACGGTCGGCGGCATGCGCAAGATGAAGCGGCTGCCCGGCGCGATCTTCGTGATCGATCCGCACCGCGAACGCATCGCGGTGACCGAGGCCAACAAGCTCGAGATCCCGGTCGTGGGGACGGGCGACACCAACGTCGACCCGGACGAGCTCGATTTCATCATCCCGGCCAATGACGACGCCATCCGGTCGATCCGACTGCTGTGTACGCTCGTCGCCGAGGCCGCGATCGAGGGTGCCCAGGAGCGCGCGACCCGCGCGGTCACCGAGCCCGAGATCATCGAGCCGGCCGCGATGGCGGATGGCGAGGAGGAAGCGCCGGGCGCCAGCGACGAGCTCGTCGCCGCGCTGGCGGGCGGTGCCGCGCTCACGTTCGAGCCGGACGCCGATGAGGACGACCTCCTGCCGGGCGACCGGGTCGCTCGTGCCGAGGCCGCGGTGGCCGAGGCAGCGGAGGCAGCCGAAGCGACTCCGGAGGAGATCGCCGCGGAGCTCGCGCGCGAGGCGGCCGAGAAGGCCGAGACCGACAACCCGGCCTGATCGGATGGCGGCCGCCTCGCGGCCGCCTCTTCAGGCACCGACGACACCATCACCGCGGGCGCCCGACGCGCCCGCCACATCACCAGGACAGGAGCACACCCACCCATGGCGGACATCTCGGCCGAGCTGGTCAAGGAACTGCGCGACCGCACCGGTGCCGGGTTCATGGATTGCAAGAAGGCCCTCACCGAGGCCGACGGCGACCTCGACAAGGCGACCACGATCCTCCGCGAGCGCGGCTTGGCCGCTGCGGCCAAGAAGTCGAGTCGCGAGGCTCGCGAGGGACTGGTCTCGAGCTACATCCATACCGGCGGTCGCGTCGGCGTGCTCATCGAGGTCAATTGCGAGACGGACTTCGTCGCCCGCACGGACGAGTTCCAGCGGCTGGTCAAGGACCTCGCGGTCCAGGTCGCCGGGCTCGCACCGCTGTTCGTCGACCGCGATGCGGTCCCGCCGGCCGATCTCCAGGCCAAAAGGGCGGAACTGCTCGCCGACGAGGCGGTGCAGAAGAAGCCCGAAGGCATCCGCGACCAGATCGTCGAGGGTCAGCTCAATAAGTGGTACGCCCAGGTGTGCCTTGTCGACCAGCCCTTCCGCGATGAAGAGCGGACAGTGGGCGAGCTGATCACGGATCGGATCGCGACGATCGGCGAGAACATCGTCGTCCGGCGGTTTACGCGCTACGCCCTGGGGGAAGACCTGTGAGCGACACGGCACCGGCGATGGTGGCCGACGGCCGGGGTGTCGGGTACCGCCGGATCCTGCTCAAGCTGTCCGGCGAGGCGCTGTTGGGCGATCGGCCGTACGGCGTCGACCCGGCGTTCTGCGCGTTCATCGCGGACCAGGTCAAGCATGTCCACGACCAGGGCGTGCAGGTCGGCATCGTCGTCGGGGGTGGCAACATCTTCCGCGGTCTCGCCGCCGCGGCACGCGGCATGGACCGTGCGACCGGCGATTACATCGGCATGCTCGCGACGGTCATGAACGGCCTCGCGCTGCAGGACGCCCTCGAGAAGGCGGCTGTCCCGACCCGGGTGATGACCGCCATCGCGATGAACGAGGTCGCAGAGCCGTACATCCGGCGGCGTGCCATCCGACACCTCGAGAAGGGGCGCGTCGCCATCTTCGTGGCTGGCACCGGCAACCCGTACTTCACGACCGATACGGCCGCCGCGTTGCGCGCGGTCGAGATCAACGCCGAGGTGCTGCTCAAGGCCACCAAGGTCGATGGCGTCTACGACAGGGACCCGATGACGAACGCCGGGGCTCGCAGGTACGCTCGTCTCGACTACGCCGATCTGCTGCGCGACCAGCTCAAGGTCATGGACGCGGCCGCGATCAGCCTGTGCATGGAGAACGACCTCCCCATCATCGTCTTCGACCTCAACCAGCCCGACAACATCACGAAGGTCGCGACCGGCGAACCGGTCGGGACGCTCATCTCGAGCGGAGGACCGACTGCATGAGCACCGAGATCCTCACCGACGCCGATCACAAGATGACGCGCGCCCTCGATGCGATGGAGCGCGATTTCCAGGCGGTCCGGACGGGTCGTGCGTCGACCGCGCTCGTGGAGCGCATCCTGGTCGACTACTACGGCACCCAGACGCCGCTCAACCAACTGGCCGGCATCAGCGTCCCTGAGCCGCACCAGATCGTCATCCAGCCCTGGGACCGCAGCGTCCTCGGCGCCATCGAGAAGGCGATCACCAAGAGCGACATCGGTCTCACCCCGAACGTCGACGGCGCGGTCGTGCGGCTGAACATCCCGCCCCTGACCGAGGAGCGTCGCAAGGAGCTGGTCCGGGTCGTCCACAAGCGCATGGAGGAGGCGCGCGTGGAGATTCGGAACATCCGCCGCGACGCCAACGACCACCTCAAGCGCGAGGAGCGTGACGGTGGTGTCGGCACCGACGAATCGCACCGTCAGACCGACACCCTCCAGAAGACCACGGACCGGCACATCGCCGAGGTCGACCGACGTGGCGCGGCCAAGGAGCAGGAGGTCCTCGAGGTCTAAGTGGCGCGCGCACCCCTTGCCCGCCCGACCGACGCCCCGCCGATCGCGCACGAGCCGGTCGAGGATGATCCGTTCCTGCCGGCCGAGGACCTGCCCCGGCACGTCGCGATCATCATGGACGGCAACCGGCGCTGGGCCCGCCTCCACGACAAGCCGGAGATCGAGGGCCATGCCGCCGGTGTCGAGGCCATCCGCGAGCTCCTCAAGCACGCCGTCCGGCGGGGCGTCCCGGTCATGACGCTGTATGCCTTCAGCCGCGAGAACTGGGCACGCTCCGACGACGAGGTGACGGGCCTGTTCGGTCTGCTCGAGGCGGCGGTCCGCAGCGAGACCGATGAACTGCGCCGCCAGGGCGTCCGGGTCCGCCTGCTCGGTCGTCTCGACGAGTTGCCCGAGGCGACGCGCCACTCGATCGGCGAGGCGCTCGATGCCACGGCCGGCGGCGAGCGGCTGATCCTCAACATCGCCTTCAACTACGCCGGTCGGACCGAGCTCGTCGACGCGGTCCGGCGGCTGGTCGCCGCCGGCACGTCACCCGAGTCGATCGACGAGGCCAGCGTCGGGGCAGCCCTGTACACGGCCGGCTTGCCCGACCCCGATCTCGTCATCCGGACGGGTGGCGAACAGCGCCTTTCGAACTTCCTCATCTGGCAGTCGGCGTACGCCGAGTTCTACTTCTGCGACGACCTGTGGCCCGACTTCGGGGCCGTGGCGTTCGACCAGGCGCTGCTCGAGTTCGCCCGCCGGCATCGTCGCTTCGGGCGGTAGGTCGGGGTGCGCCAGCGCGCGACCAGCGCCGCCGTCCTGGTCCCGCTGCTCCTCATCGTCATCGCGATCGGCGGGTTCGCCGTATCCGTCGCAATCGCCGCGATCACGCTTCTCGCGGCCCGCGAGGTCTTCGCGCTGCTGCGTGCCGCGGGGCATCCGGCATTGTCGGTGCTCGGTGCCGCGCTCGCCCTCAGCGTCATCCTCGACGCCGCGTTCCCGGATGTGTTGGAGGGAAGCGGGCTGCTGCTCATCGCGATCGGGGTCGTGCTGACCGCGGTCGCGGCGTTCACCCGGCCCGACCCGCGCGACGGCCTCGCCACGTGGATGGCGACCGTCTTCGGGGCGCTGTACGTCAGCCTCCTCGGATTCGTCATCCGGCTCGGACACGCCGGACCACCGCTACCAGATGGCGCCCCGCTGGAGATCCTCGGCCCGGAGCGCGGCTGGATCGTGCTGCTGATCCTGGCCGTGTGGTCGTACGACACGGGCGCGTATCTCGCCGGCAAGCGCTTCGGGCGGGAGCGGTTCCTGAGCCACATCTCGCCGTCGAAAACGTATGCCGGGCTCGTCGGCGGCGTCGTGGCGACCACCATCGTGGTCGGACTGATGCTCTTCGGGCTCGGCCAACCACCGGTCCACGCGTTGTTGCTCGGGCCGTTGACGGCGCTCGCGGCACAGGCCGGTGACCTGGCGGAATCGATGCTCAAGCGCGCTGCGAACACCAAGGATTCCGGCACGTTGATCCCCGGCCACGGCGGGATGCTGGACCGCGTCGATTCGTTCCTCTTTGCCGCCCCTGTCGTGACGCTGTATGTCGTTGCCCTCATCGCCTGAGCCGATCGGCGTCGCACTGCTCGGGTCGACGGGCTCTGTCGGGAGCCAGGCCGTCGAGGTGCTGGCCGCGCACCCGGAGCTGTTTCGCGTCGTGGCTCTGGCCACGGGTTCGAACCAGGCGGCGCTTGACGAACAGGTCGCGCGGCTTCAGCCGTCCGTCGCGGCCGTGGGGCCGCCCGATAGGACCCTGGTCGAGCTGGCGACACGGGACGACGTCGATCTCGTCGTGGTCGCGACTGGTGGCATCGTCAGCCTTCGTCCGGTCATGGCCGCGCTCGGAGCGGGCAAGGTCGTCGCGACGGCCAACAAGGAGACGCTGGTCGCCGGCGGCCACCTCGTGATGCCCGAGGCGCGGCGCCTTGCCGACGCGATCGCCGCGGAGCGACCGACGGACCCGTTCGCGAGCCCCCTGGCGTGGCTCCGCCCCATCGACTCGGAGCACTCGGCCCTGTGGCAGTGCCTGCTCGGCGAGTCGATGGCGTCGGTCGACGCCTTGATCCTCACGGCCTCCGGTGGACCGTTCCTCGCCGCCGGCCTCGACGAGCTCGCCCTGGTCACGCCCGATCAGGCGCTCCGCCATCCCACCTGGTCGATGGGCGCCAAGATCACCATCGACTCCGCGACGCTCGCGAACAAGGGGCTGGAGGTCATCGAAGCCCACTGGCTGTACGATGTCGACTACGACGCGATCGAGGTGGTCATCCATCCGCAGAGCGTCGTCCACTCCGCCGTCCGCTTCGTCGACGGCTCCCTCAAGGCCCAGATGGGCACCCCCGATATGCGACTTCCGATCCAGTACGCCATGACCTACCCCCACAGGCGGCCCTCACCGGCCTCGCCGCCAGACCTGATCGCCGCAGCGCGCCTCGACTTCCGCGAGCCGGATGTCGGGCGTTTCCCCGCGCTCCGCATCGCCCGCGACGCGGGCATCGCCGGCCCATGGGCATCGGCCGCACTGATCGCCGCCGACGACGTCGCGGTGGGGCGGTTCCTCGAGGGGTCAATCGACTTCCTCGGCATCCCACGGCTGCTCGAGGCAGCGGTCGAGCGCTTCGGTGCCGGATCCGGCGAGCCGGACATCGACGCGCTGATCGCCCTCGATGCCGACGTCCGGGCGACCTACGCGACCGGCCCGATCGGAGGCACGGCATGACCGAGTTCCTGCAGACCGTGGTCACGATCGTCCTCTTCTTCCTCATCCTCGGCACGCTCGTGGTGATCCACGAGCTCGGCCACTTCGTCGCCGCTCGGGTGGCGGGCGTCCGCGTCCTCGAGTTCGGCATCGGCTTCCCGCCGCGCGCCAAAGTGCTGCGCTCGAAGGGCGAGACCCTCTACACCCTCAACTGGCTGCCCATCGGCGGTTTCGTGAAGCTCGAAGGGGAGGATGGCGATCAGGCCGGCGACCCGCGCGCCTTCTCGTCGAAGAGCCTGCCGGTCCGGCTGTTCATCCTGGTCTCGGGCGTGGTGATGAATGTCCTGCTGGCGTTCGCCATCTTCACGGCGATCGTGTGGCTTGCGTCGCCACACGTCGGGGCGAAGTTCGATGAGGTCCAGCAGGACTCCCCGGCGGCCGCGGCTGGCATCCAGCCCGGCGAGACCATCGTGGCCATCAACGGCGAGCGCTTCCAGGTCTTCGTCGGCCAGGACATCGTCGACGTCCTGCGCGCGAATGCCGGAAAGGCTGTCGCGATGACGATCGTCGCCACGAACGGCGCCTCCCGCGACGTGCAGGTCACCTTGCGCGATCCGTCGGAGATCGACGCGAACCACGGCGCACTCGGGATCGCCGGGATCGAGTACGCCTACGACGGCTCCACGGCGACCAACGACCTCGGGACCGCCATCGCCGTCGGGGCACAGCAGACGGTCCGCTGGATGGGGCTGATCGTCGGCGGCCTCGGCTCGTTGGTGAATGCCATCGTCACCGACCCGACGGCGCCGCCGCCCGTGTCGGGTCCGATCGGCATCGCGACCCAGATCGGCGATGTGTTCTTCACCGCCGGGCCGATCTTCACGTTGTTCGTGGCGGGCATCCTGTCGGCCAACCTCGCCGTCGTGAACATCCTGCCGTTCCCACCGCTCGACGGTGGTCGGATGTTGATGATCTCGCTCAAGCGGGTCTTCGGGACGCGCATCAGCGTGCGGGCCGAGCAGCTGACCTACCTGGTCGGGTTCGTCTTCCTCTTCGCGTTCATCATCTGGGTGTCCGGCTTCGACATCATCCGGAGCCTGGGTGGAGCACCGCCACCAGCCCCATGAGCAATCCTCGCGCCGATGCGCTCCACGGAGCGCGTTCGGCGATCGGAGAGGCTGTGCACGGCACACCGATGCGTCGGCTCACAGTCGCTGTGGATGTTGGCGGCGTGATCGTCGGCGGGGGACACCCGATCGTCGTGCAGTCGATGACGAACACCGACACGGCCGATCCCGACGCGACAGCCATCCAGGTCGCCCGGCTCGCCCATGCCGGCTCCGAGCTCGTGCGCGTCACCGTGAACACCGAGCAAGCTGCGGCAGCCGTCCCGGAGATGGTGCGCAAGGTGCGCGGGCTCGGCGTCGACGTGCCGATCATCGGCGACTTCCACTACAACGGGCACAAGCTCCTCGTGGAGTACCCCGAGACGGCTGCCGCCCTCGCGAAGTATCGGATCAACCCGGGCAACGTCGGCGCCAAGCGCCATGACGAGCATTTCGCGACGATCGTCAAGGTCGCCATCGACAACGACAAGCCGGTCCGCATCGGGGTCAATTGGGGGTCGCTCGATCAGGCCGTCCTGACCGAGCTCATGGACGCCAATGCCCGTCTTGCGGAGCCGCGCGATTCGCGCGACGTCATGATCGACGCGATGCTCGAATCCGCGCTGCGGTCGGCGGAATTGGCCGAGGCGACCGGGCTCGGCCACGACCGCATCATCATCAGCGCGAAGGTCAGCGGCGTGCGTGACCTGGTCGATGTCTACCGGCTGCTTACAGACCGCTCCGACTATCCGTTGCACCTCGGTCTGACCGAGGCCGGCATGGGCGACAAGGGCATCGTCGCCTCGACTGCCGGTCTGGCCATCCTCCTCAACGAGGGCATCGGCGACACGATCCGGGTCTCGCTGACCCCGGAACCGGGTGCGCCGCGCGAGCGCGAGGTCGAGGTCGCCCAGCAGATCCTGCAGTCGATGGGGTTCCGCTCGTTCCTGCCTCAGGTCTCCGCGTGTCCAGGCTGCGGTCGGACGACGTCGACGTTCTTCCAGGAGATGGCGCAGCAGATCCAGGCCTACCTGAAGGACCGGATGCCGGAGTGGAAGGTGAGCCACCCCGGCGCCGAGGACCTGCGGGTCGCGGTCATGGGGTGCGTCGTCAATGGACCGGGTGAGTCGAAGCACGCCGACATCGGCATCAGCCTGCCGGGCACGTTCGAGGAGCCCGTCGCGCCCGTCTTCATCGACGGCCAGTTGGATCGCACGCTGCGCGGCGACGGCCTCGTGCGGGAATTCATCGACATCCTCGAGGACTACGTCGCACGGCGATTCCCCTCGCCCGTTTGAGGGGTCCACCCGTCCGGGTGTATAGTTCGTGCAACTGAACGGCCGCTCCGTTACGTGGGTGACCCCCACGTATTTTTTTCGGACCGGTCGTTGCTTGGGTTGTGCGTAAGAAGGAGGCGATGGTGAGTCGAGACTTCGTTGGCGCCCTCCTTCAGCTGAACGCCGAAAAGCAGGTCTCGCGAGAGCAGCTCATCGGAGCGGTGGAGGACGGCATCCAGTCGGCCTACCGACGCGTGGCGGGCGACGAGGACATCCACGTCCGCATCGACGCCGAGTCGGGTCGTATCCGCGTCTTCCGCGCGCGCCTCGTCGTCGAGGAGATCGAGGACGAGCTGACGCAGATCACGGTCGACGACGCACGCAAGCACGACCCCACCGCCAAGCCCGGCGACATGGTCGAGACCGAACAGCTCGACGGCGACGTGTTCGGGCGTATCGGCGCGCAGACCGCCAAGCAGATCGTCCTCCAGCGCATCCGCGAAGTCGAGCGCGACCAGGTCTTCGACCAGTTCGCGAGCCGTGAGGGCGAGCTGATCACCGGCACCGTCAACCGTGTCGAACCGCGCGCGATCATCCTCGACGTCGGCAAGAACACCGAGGCGATCCTCGCCACGACCGAGCAGAGCGCGCTGGAGCACTATCGCATCGGGCAGAACGTCAAGGCGTTCGTGCTGGAGGTGCGTCGCTCCGTGCGCGGACCGCAGATCTTCGTGAGCCGCACCCACAAGGGCTTCCTCCGCCGCCTGTTCGAGCTCGAGGTGCCCGAGATTCACAGCGGGACCGTCGAGATCAAGGCCATCGCGCGTGAGGCCGGCAGCCGCTCGAAGGTGGCCGTCAACTCGCGACAGGACGGGCTCGACCCGGTCGGCGCGACCGTCGGCCAGCGCGGGGCGCGCGTCCAGGCCGTCGTGGCCGAGCTCGCCGGCGAGAAGATCGACGTGATCCCTTGGAACGACGACCCCGCGGTGTTCGTGGCCAACGCACTCAGCCCGGCGCAGGTGCTGTCGGTCGACATCGACGAGGAGAAGCGGATCGCCTCGGTGACCGTTCCCGAGCGAATGCTGTCGCTGGCTATCGGTCGCGAAGGCCAGAACGCCCGCCTGGCGGCACGGCTGACCGGCTGGCGGATCGATATCCGGAGCGATGTGTCCGTGGCCGAGGCCAAGGCGGCCGCCGAGTCGGAGGCCGCCCAGGGCGATGCGGTCGCGCCGGATCCCGGTAAGACGCCGGCTGACGCGCCGGTGGCCGCTGCCGAAGCACCGGCCGAGGACGTCATCGCAGCGCCCACCAAGCCCAAGCGAACGACGAAGAAGGTGGCTGCCGCCGCCGCGGCGCCGGACGGCGTCGCAGCAGATCCGGGGTCCGAAGCACCCGCGGCAGCGCCTGCCAAGCCCAGGCGGACGACGAAGAAGGCCGCGGCCGAGGCAGACGCCCAGAACGGTGTCGAGTCGGCGGCGGAGGCCGCCACCCCAGCAACCCCGGCCAAGCCCAAGCGGACGACGAAGAAGACCACGGCCGCGGCGACCAAGGACGGCAGCGATACGCCGACCAAGGCAACGGTCGCGAAGGCCACCGAGGAGGTGGCAACGTAGTCGGGGTCAAGCGGATCGCCTCGCCGACGGCACCCCGCCGCGTCCCGACACGGACGTGCGTGGCGTGCCGGACCTCGCGCGCCAAGCGCGACCTGCGGCGCGTCGTCCGGACGCCGTCCGGGGACGTCGTGTTCGACGCCACCGGGCGTATCGCCGGTCGAGGCGCGTACGTCTGCCAGGACGGCGACTGCCTCTCGAATGCCATCAAGAAGGGCGCCCTCACCCGGGCGCTCGAGATCCCGCTCCCGCCGACATTCCTCGCGAGCGTCGAGTCGGGGGCCATCCCCACGCTGACCACCGAAGGAGGAGCCCGTGGCTAGGAGTAGGAGCGGTACGCGCGGCCGACGCGGGCCCCGCAAGCCACCGCGTCGAGACAACGCGTTCGCATCGCAAGTCCAGGTCGTCGATCCGCGCGAGCGCGGCGCGATCGAGCTACCCGGCACCATCACCGTCAAGGAGCTCGCCGACCTGCTCGCGGTCAACGTCGCGGACGTCATCCGTGAGCTGATCAAGAGCGGGATCTTCGCGACCATCAACCAGCTGATCGACCGTGACACGGCGTCCCTGGTGGCGTCCGAGCTCGGGTACGAGGTCGCGGAGACCGTCGCTGCGTCCACCAACGGGACCGGGCCGGAGACCGAGACGGACGGTGCCGCGCCCGAGGCCGCCAAGGAGGTCCTCTTCGAGGAGGACGACCCGAAGCAGCTCCAGCCACGCGCGCCGATCGTGACCGTCATGGGCCACGTCGACCACGGCAAGACGAGCCTGCTCGACGCACTCCGTTCGACCGAGGTCGCGGCCGCCGAGCGCGGCGGTATCACCCAGCACATCGGCGCGTCCGAGGTCGTCCACGACGGCAAGCGCGTCGTGTTTCTCGACACCCCGGGTCACGAGGCGTTCACCGCGATGCGTGCCCGTGGCGCGCGGGTCACCGATATCGCGATCATCGTGGTCGCAGCCGACGACGGCGTGATGCCCCAGACCCTGGAGGCCATCAGCCACGCGAAGGCGGCCAAGGTCCCGATCATCATCGCGCTCAACAAGATCGACAAGCCCGACGCGGACCCGACCCGGGTCAAAACCGAGCTGACGGAGGCCGGGATCGTCATCGAGGAGTACGGCGGCGAGGTGCCGCTCGTCGCGGTCTCGGCCAAGAGCGGCCAGGGCCTCGAGGAACTCATCGAGATGGTCCTGCTCGTGTCCGACCTGCAGGAGCTCACCGCGAACCCGGATCGCCCGGCCATCGGCACGATCGTCGAAGCCCAGCTCGACAAGAACCGCGGTGCCGTTGCGACCGCGCTGATCCAGACCGGGACGCTCAATGTCGGCGACATCATCGTCGTCGGCGAGACGTTCGGTCGGGTGCGTGCACTCGAGAACGACCGGGGCAAGCGGGTCAAGCACGCCGGCCCGGCGAGCGCGGTCGTGGTCCTCGGGCTGTCCGAGGTGCCCGAGGCCGGCGACATCCTCCGTGTCGTCACCGATGACAAGGCCGCGCGCACGGCCGTCGAGCAGCGCAAGGCCGACGTCGCCGCGAAGGGCGGCGACGGAAGCGGGCGCGCCACGCTCGAGGACCTCTACCGGCAGATCCAGGCCGGTCAGGCCAAGGAGCTCCGGATCATCCTCAAGGCCGACGTCTCCGGATCGATGGGTGCCATCACCCACGCCCTCGAGCAGCTCGACCAGGACGAGGTCCGGATCAACGTCCTGCACGAAGGGGCCGGCGACATCACCGACAACGACATCATGCTGGCCGCCGCATCGGACGCGATCGTCGTCGGCTTCAGCACCTCGATCACCGACACGGCACGTCGTGCCGCAGAGGCCGAAGGGGTCGATGTCCGCCTCTACGACATCATCTACAAGCTCACCGATGACATCGATGCGGCGCTCAAGGGCCTGCTCGAGCCGGAGGAAGTGGAAGTCGTCGAGGGTCGCGCGGAGGTCCGCCAGGTCATCCGCGTCGGCAAGAACACGGTGATCGCCGGCTCGTACGTGACCGATGGACGGATCGTCCGCGGTGGGGCACGGGTGTGGCGCGGTGGCAAGGTCATCGCGACCGATCGGATCGAGTCGCTGCGCCGCTTCCGCGACGACGTCCGTGAGGTGCAGGTGAACTACGAATGCGGCATCGGCCTCGCATCCTTCACGGATCTCGAGGAAGGTGACGTCATCGAGTGCTTCACCACGCAGACCGTCTCCCGCATCGCCACCGCCTGAGCCAGGGGCCACTCGACTGAACGCCATGGCGTGCGTTGCGCCCTCCGTGCCGTCGCTCACGCACCTCGGGCTGCGCTCGCTCCGGTACTCCGTCGCGCCTTCGCCACGACGCCCAGTCGAGCGGCAACGCAGGACGGACTTTGGATGACCGCGCGAACGGATCGTGTTGATCAACTCTTACGTGAGGAGATCGGGTCGATCGTGGCCAGGGACGTGGCGGATCCGCGGGTCGGGTTCGCCACGATCACCAAGGTCGAGACGACCCCTGACCTGCGGCATGCCCGGGTGTGGGTGAGCGTCATCGGACAGCCGCAGGAGCGCTCGCAGACCATCGCCGCACTCGGCCGGGCGATGCCGTTCGTCCGACACGAGCTCGGCAGGACGCTGCGCCTGAGACGGATCCCCGACCTCCATGTCGAACTCGACGACACCGCCGAGCGGGGGACACGCGTCATGCACCTCCTCGATGAGCTTCGGGAAGGGAGCGCGCCCGAGCAGGACCTGCCGCTCGGCGAGACTCTGCCGACGCCGGTCCCGCGGGTCCGGAACGAGGGGGATGCGACCGAGGAGCCGCCATCCGCGGTGATCCCACCCAAGCCGCGCAAGCGCCGCGTGCGATCACCGGCTGCGCGCCCGAGCCGGCAGCAGCGATGACCGTCGATCTCACGCCCTTCCTCGGTACCGTGCCGGACGTCGTCGTCGAGCGCATCCGCACCGCCAAGCGCGTGCTGGCCCTCGGCCACGAGAACCCCGATGCGGACACGGTGGGGGCAAGCCTCGGTGTCGTCCGCATCGTCGAGCGACTCGGCGGCACAGCGGACCCTGTGTGCAGCGACCCGGTGCCGCCTCACTACGACTTCCTGGAGGGCGTGGAGCGGTTCAGGACCGACCCGGACCCGAACGCCGATTACGACCTGCTGGTCGTCTCCGATTGCGCGACGTTCGATCGCGTCGGAGCCGTGGGCGAGCGTCACCGCGACCTGTTCGACCGCCTGCCGCGCGTCGTCATCGACCACCACGCGTCCAACGAGGCGCTGGCCGAGGCCGACTGGATCGAGCCGGACGCCGCCGCGACCTGCGAGATGGTGGCATTGCTGACGACGTGTCTCGGCATCCCGCTCGACTCGGTCCCGGGGCTGGCGACGGCGTTGATGGCCGGCATCGTGATGGACACCGCGACCTTCGCGCATCCGAATGCCACCCCGCGGACACTCGCTGTCTCGGCGGCACTCGTGGAGGCCGGTGCTCCGCTCTCGGAGATCTCCCGTCGTCTGTACCGCTCCAAGCCGGCCGAGCAGCTGCGCCTCTTCGGCCGCATCCTCGACCGGATGGAGACCTTCGACGACGGACGGGTCGTCGCGTCGACCTTGTTCGACGCCGATCTGCGGGCGGTCGGGGCCACGCCACCGCATTCCGAGGGGATCATCGACATGCTCGCGCAGGCGGATGGTGCCGAGGTGGCGGTCCTCTTCAAGGAGGCCGGCGAGGCGACACGGATCAGCGTCCGAACCAAGCCCGGCGGTGTCGATGCGACGGTGCTGACCGGGTTGTTCGGTGGCGGTGGGCACGCCCGCGCGTCGGGTGCGACCGTGCAGCTGCCGATCGCCCAGGCGCACGACGCCGTGCTTGCCGAGGCTCGAAAGGCCGCGGCGGCCGTCACGCGCTGACGTGGCCCGCTCGTTGCTCGGGCCGGGTCTCGACGGCATCCTCGTCGTCGACAAGCCGATCGGTCCGACATCCCACGACATCGTCGGCCTGATCCGACGGCTGGCGGCGACGAAACGCGTGGGTCACGGCGGCACGCTGGATCCATTCGCCTCCGGGGTCCTGCCCGTGTTCCTCGGGCGGGCGACCCGGGTCGTAGAGTTCCACCTCGGCGATCGCAAGGCATATCGGGCCACGGTCTGCTTCGGCGCAGCATCGACCACGGACGACCTGGAGGGTGAGCTGACGCCGTCCGAGAGCCCGGCTCCGGGCCGTGACCGCGTGGAGGCGGCCCTGGGCGGGTTCATCGGCGCGCTCGCACAACGACCGCCCGCGTACTCCGCGATCAAGGTCGGCGGGCGGCGGGCCTACGCGATGGCCCGGGCGGGCGAAGCGGTGGAGCTCAAGGACCGTCAGGTCACGATCGATGTGCTCTCGCTCGTGTCGTGGGACGACATGGATCCGGATCGACCGATCGCCATCGTGGACGTGGTCTGTTCCGCGGGAACGTACGTCCGAGCGCTTGCGCGCGATCTCGGCGTACGGGTCGGCAACGCCGGCTACCTCGGTGCCCTGCGGCGGACCGCCGCGGGGCCGTTCGCCGTGGAGGATGCCGTCTCGCTCGACACCGTCCGCGCCGCGGCCGCCGAAGGTCCCGAGGGGCTGGCTGCCCTGCTGCGTCCGATCGACGAGGGTCTTGAGCGCTTCCCGATCGTCGAGCTCGATGCGGCTGAGGTCGATGCCGTCGCCCACGGGCAGTACGTCAGGCCCGCGGCCGGCGTACCGGAGCAAGCCGACCACTACCGACTGCGATCGCCCGATGGGGACCTGGTGGCGATCGCCGTTCCGGTCGACGGCGGACGATTGGCCCCCGACAAGGTCCTCGTGACGGCGGGCCCCGAGCCGGCCGGAGCCCGCGCCTGATGGAGGTGGTCGTCGGCGTCACGGGTCTGCGACCGGAGCACGGACCCATCTTCGCGGTCGTAGGCGTCTTCGACGGGCTCCACCGAGGGCATGTCTACCTCCTCGAGCACCTCATCGATGAGGCGCGCACCCGTGACGCGCGTCCGTGCGTGATCACCTTCGACCATCATCCGGACGAGGTGCTCACCGGGTCGGCTCCGCCCCTGCTGCTCGACCCCGCTGAGCGCATCGAGCGCCTTGCCGCTGCGGGTGTCGAGGTGACGGTCGTCCAGCCGTTCGACGATGTCGTCAGACAGACCTCGTACGAGGACTTCGTCGGGCTCATCCGAACGGGTACGCCGTTCCGTGGGTTGCTGATGACGCCGGACGCGGCCTTCGGCTACCAGCGGCAGGGGACACCCGAGGCGGTCCGAGCGCTCGGCGATCGCGTCGGCTTCGACGTCGTCGTCATCGACCCGCTCGCGGTCGACGGCGGGCCCGTCCGCAGCACAGACATCCGCGCGGCCATCGAACGCGGTGACCTGGCCGAGGCCGGTCGGCTGCTCGGCCGGCCGGTGCGTCTTCGCGGCGCATCGCGGGATGGCCGGATCAGCTTCGAGTGGCCCATGGCACTGCCACCGGACGGCGAGTATCGCTGCCGGCTCGACGGGCAGGAGGGCATCGCCACGGTCACGGGTGGTACCGTCCGCGTCCCGGACGGGACCGACGACGGAGCCGTGCGACTGGAGTTCATCACGTGACCGATACGCGCTGGCACCTGGCGCAGCTGAACGTGGGTCGGCTGCTCGCCCCGGTCGAATCGGCGGCGATCGATGGCTTCCGGGTCCAGCTCGAGCCGATCAACGCCCTGGCCGACGCCCATCCCGGGTTCGTGTGGCGGCTCCAGACCGACGCCGGCGATGCCACGTCGATCCGCCCGACCGAGGACGACCTGTTCCTCATCAACATGAGCGTGTGGACCTCGCTCGAGGCACTCCGCGCATTCACCTACACGACCGACCATGTCCAGGTCCTGCGCCAGCGTCGGTCCTGGTTCGAGCAGCTGGCCTCGGCTCACCTCGTCCTGTGGTGGGTGCCGGCCGGTCACATCCCGACCGTCGACGAGGCGCTGGACCGGCTGGATCGACTGCGCCAGGACGGACCGACGCCCGCCGCCTTCACGTTCCGTGCGCCATTCGCACCGGAGGCGGATCGCCCCGGCGACTCGGTGGTCGACGCGGAGTTCTGCTACCCCGAGTTCGCGGCCTCCTGAGCGGTCTAGAGCCCGGGTTGCCAGAGGGGCTCGGCGACGCCTCGTTCGTGGTTCTCGAAGCGCGCCATCACGAAGAGCGCGTCCGAGAGCCGGTTCAGGTAGGGGAGGACCAGTTCTCCGATCGGTTCTTCGTGCGAGAGCGTGATCGTCTCGCGCTCCGCGCGGCGGCAGATCGTCCGCGCCAGGTGGAGCTGTGCCGCGCCCGGTGCGCCACCCGGAAGCAGGAAGTTCGTCAACGGCCCGACCCGCTCGTTCAGCTCGTCGATGAGCCGTTCGAGCCGCTCGATGTGCCGCGGTTGCACGGTCGGGATCCGAGCGCGGCGCCCGTCGTCGTTCGGCCAGCACAGATCGGCTCCGAGGTCGAACAGCTCGTTCTGGATGGTCGCGAGCTCGGTCGTCAACCGTTCCGACAATCCCAGCGCCAGCGCAACCCCGATCGCCGAATTGAGCTCGTCGACGGTCCCGTAGGCGCGAACCCGCGACGAATCCTTTGGTACGCGGCGCCCGCCACCGAGCCCCGTCATCCCTTCGTCGCCGGTCTTCGTGTAGATCCTGGTGAGCCGCGGCATCAGCGCAGGATAGTCGAGCGTGCGGCAGAGGCGGCTCCCACGCGTGGCGCGTTCCGGGTCGCTCTGCTACCATCCGCCGGTCATAGAAGTAGAAAGAAGCAACAGTTCGTGTCGGAGGACCGAGTGCCGCTCGCGCGGGAACAGAAGCAGGAGATCATCGTCGGGTACGCCACAAAGGATGGCGATACCGGCTCGCCGGAGGTCCAGATCGCGCTCTTGACCGAGCGCATCAAGGAGCTCACGGACCATCTTCGACGCTTTCCCAAGGACAACCATTCGCGTCGCGGCCTCCTCAAGCTCGTCGGCCAGCGCCGCCGCCTTCTCGCGTATCTCATGAAGAAGGACAGCGCGCGCTACCGGACCGTCATCGGACGGCTCGGACTCCGCCGCTAGGTCGCCGCTCTCGGATCTCGGGCCGATCGCCCGGGGTCCTCGCACACACGGCGCCAGCTGCGAAGCAGGCTGACCCGCCCGCGGGTCGTTCACTCCTCCACGACAAGGAGGATCGTTTCCCTTGTCTCAGACATTCGAGACACAGCTCGGTGGTCGCACGCTGACCATCGAGACCGGCAAACTCGCACGGCTCGCCGGCGGCTCCGTCACCGTCCGCTACGGCGACACCATGGTGCTCGGCACCGCCAACCGTTCCGAGCCCCGCCCCGGGCTCGACTTCTTCCCGCTCACGGTCGATTTCGAGGAGCGCATGTACGCCGCGGGCAAGATCCCGGGCGGCTTCATCAAACGCGAGGCGCGGCCATCTGAGAACGCGATCCTCGCGGCTCGACAGACGGACCGGCCCATCCGCCCGCTCTTCCCCGAGGGCTACAAGGACGACGTCCAGCTGGTCATCACGGTCCTCTCGACCGACCAGGAGAATCTCCCCGACGTCATCGGCACGATCGCCGCATCGACGGCCCTGACGATCAGCGAGATCCCGTTCAACGGTCCGATCGCATCGGTCCGCGTCGGCCGAATCGACGGCGAGTTCGTCGTCAACCCGGTCTTCAGCCAGCTCGCCGAGTCGGAGCTCGACCTGATCGTCGCTGGCACGCGCGATGCCATCATGATGGTCGAGGCCGGCGCCAAGCTCCTGCCCGAGGACGTGATGGCCGAGGCCATCCTGTTCGGGCATCGCGCGCTGCAGCCGATCGTCGATCTCCAGGAGGAGATCCAGAAGGCCGTCGGCAAGTCGAAGCGCATCCCCTACCTCGAGCCGACGACCGGTTCGGTCCTCGAGTTCGCTTCCGCGACCGACGCGAAGCGAGAGCTCGTCGTCATCGACACCGAGACGACGGGCACCGATCCCAAGATGTCCGACCTCCTCGAGGTCGCCGCCGTCAAGGTCAAGGGCACCGAGATCGTCGACCGCTGGTCGACCTTCGTGAACCCCGGCCGGCCCATCGTCGGCAACCAGATGCACGGCATCACCGACAAGGACGTCCAGGGCGCACCGAGCCCACGCGAAGCCGCGGATCAGCTGCTGGCCTTCGTGGGCGAGGCGAAGGTCGTCGGCCACAACGTCGGCTTCGACCTCGGCTTCATCGAAGAGGCCAAGGGCGACGGGTTCCGGTTCCAGCCCGGGACCTACCTCGACACGCTGATCATCGCCCGCGAGGGCTATCCCGGTGCCGAGTCGTACAAGCTCGGTGACCTGGCGCGCTTCTTCGGCGTCGAGCTGAGCCAGGGCCATCGGGCGCTGCCGGACGCCGAGGCGACCGCCAACCTCCTCATCTGGTTCGCCGGCGACCTGCCCGGCCGGATCTCGACCCTGCGCACGGCCATCGCCGACGCGGTCCGCGCCCAGCGCTCGGGTGGCGACACGGCCAGCCTGCTCGAATCCGCGCGCCGCGCTGCACGCGTGAGCAAGAGCCTGTTCAGCCTCATCCAGAAGAAGACCGTCCGTCAGCTCGTCCTCGACGAGGGCATCCGCATCGACGGCCGCGGTCTGACCGACATCCGACCCATCAGCGTCGAAGTCGGGCTCGTCCCGCGCGCCCATGGCTCGGGTCTGTTCACGCGTGGTGAGACGCAGGCGCTGACGGTCGCCACGCTCGGGTCGTCCTCGGACGTGCAGCGGATCGACACGATCAGCCCTGAGACCGAGAAGCGCTATCTCCACCACTACAACTTCCCGCCGTACAGCACGGGCGAGAACAAGATGATGCGCGGGCCCAGCCGGCGTGACATCGGCCACGGCCACCTCGCCGAGCGTGCGCTCGTGCCGGTCCTCCCGGACCACGACGAGTTCCCGTACGTGATCCGTCTCGTCAGCGAGTGCGTGACCTCGAACGGTTCGACCTCGATGGCCTCGACGTGCGGATCGACCCTCGCGCTCATGGATGCCGGCGTGCCGATCAAGGCACCGGTGGCCGGTGCGGCGATGGGTCTGATCAGCGAGCCCGACGGCCGGTTCGTCGTCATGACCGACATCCTCGGCAAGGAGGACTCGATCGGGGACATGGACTTCAAGGTGACTGGAACGCGGGACGGCGTGACCGCCCTGCAGATGGACATCAAGGTCCAGGGCATCAGCGAGGCGATCATCCGCGACGGCCTCAAGCAGGCACTCGCGGCTCGGCTCGAGATCCTCGACAAGATGACGGCTGTCCTGCCTGAGTCGCGCGAGGAGATGAGCGACTTCGCGCCGCGCATCATCACGATCAAGATCAACCCCGAGAAGATCCGCGACATCATCGGCAAGGGCGGCTCCATGATCCGCAAGATCCAGGAGGAGACCCAGACCGAGATCAATGTCGAGGACGACGGGACGGTCGAGATCGCGGCCGTGTCGGGCGAGAACTCGCGCAAGGCGATCCAGTGGATCGAGAGCTTGACCCGCGAGGTCGAGGTCGGCGCGCTGTACCTCGGCAAGGTCACCCGGATCATGGGTTTCGGGGCCTTCGTCGAGATCCTGCCCGGCAAGGAAGGCCTGGTCCGCATCGGCGAATTGGCCGACTACCACGTGCCCACCGTCGAGGACGTCGTGTCCGTCGGCGATGAGGTGATGGTGGTCGTGGTCGAGATCGACCGCCAGGGCCGCGTCAACCTGTCGCGCAAGGCCGCGATGCAGCGCCACCTGGCGAAGGAGCCCGTCGGCGCCTCGTCGGAGTAGTCGCTCGGCGGCTGTTGCCGCCGCCATCCGCACGTGACCCGGCATCTGATGTCGGGTCACGCTCCCTCGCATCTGACGCAGCCGATGCCTGGCGTCGAGATATGCGGGGCGCACCGGGCTGTTCGTCCGGGCGCTCCCAGACCCGCTGCTATACTCCCGCCGTGCCCGAAATGATCAAGACCACTGCGGAGCCATGCCCACCGTGACCAGCAAGCCTCTCACGGTCGCGATCGTCGGCGCAACCGGAGTCGTCGGCGGAACGATGATCCGGATGCTGCTCGAGCGCGAGTTCCCGTTCGGGGACCTGCGCCTCCTGGCGAGCGCGCGCAGTGCCGGTTCCGAGGTCGATGTCGCCGGCACCCGGCACACCGTGCAGATCGCGACGCCCGACGCGTTCGAGGGCGTCGATATCGCGCTGTTCAGCGCCGGTGGCGATACGTCCAAGGCCCTTGCGCCCGAGGCGGCCCGCCGTGGCGCGACGGTGATCGACAACTCGAGCGCCTGGCGGATGGACCCGACCGTCCCGCTCGTCGTCAGCCAGGTCAACCCGGATGACCTCGCGTGGCACGAGGGCATCGTCGCCAACCCGAACTGCTCGACGATGCAGCTCGTACCGGTGCTGATGGCGCTGCGCGATGCCGTCGGGCTGGAGCGCGTCGTGGTCGACACGTACCAGGCGGTCTCGGGTACGGGCGGTAAGGCGATCACCGAACTCCAGCGCCAGATCGAGGCGCACGTCAACGACGAACCGCTGAGTGCGGCGATCTACCCGCACCAGATCGCGTTCAACGCCCTGCCGCAGGTCGACGTCTTCCTCGACAACGGCTACACCAAGGAGGAGTGGAAGGTCGTCACCGAGAGCCGCAAGATCCTGCACCTGCCGGACCTGCGCATCTCGAGCACGGCTGTTCGCATCCCCGTCTTCGTCGCGCACTCCGAGGCCGTCCACGTCGAGACCGTCGACCCGATCACGCCGGAACGAGCACGCACGTTGTTCGCGGCCGTGCCGGGCGTCGTCGTACAGGACGACCCGGGCACATCGACGTACCCGCTCGCGACGCACGCCGCCGGGAGCGACGAGATCTACGTCGGGCGGGTGCGCCAGGACGCCTCGATCGCCGCCGGTCGCGGCATCGCGTTCTGGGTCGTCAGCGACAACCTGCGCAAGGGCGCCGCCACGAACGCCATCGAGCTGGCCGAGATCTTGGTCGACCGCGGGTGGGTCAAAGCCGCCGCGACACGGGACGCGGCCGGATCCCCGGCGTGACCGACGCCGAGCGCCGTGCGGCGCTCGAGGCGATCGCGGCGGAGGTCCGCGGTTGCACCCGCTGCCGACTCCACGAGACGCGGACGCTCGCCGTGCCCGGCGAAGGCGACCCCTCGACCGAGGTCGTCTGTGTCGGCGAAGGACCCGGCCAGAACGAGGACCGTGAGGGCCGCCCGTTCGTCGGCCGCGCCGGCGGTCTGCTCGTGAACCTCCTCGGTCACATCGGCTGGATCCGGGATGACGTGTTCATCACGAACATCGTCAAGTGCCGTCCGCCCGGCAACCGCGACCCGGAACCCGACGAGGTCGCCGCCTGCGCGCCGTACCT
Source organism: uncultured Chloroflexia bacterium (assembly GCA_963831715.1). Lineage (GTDB taxonomy): Bacteria > Chloroflexota > Limnocylindria > Limnocylindrales > CSP1-4 > SPCO01. The sequence goes on from CAWHRB010000003.1 coordinate 599,776, forward strand.
GCGTCGGCAGCTCGAGGTGCTCGACCCGGCCGTGGTGGTGACCCTCGGCCGCCATTCGATGGGCCGCTTCATGCCGGGCGCCCGGATCTCGCAGGCGCACGGCACGACCCGCCCCGCCGATCCCGCCACCGGTGCCCCCGATGCCACCGTCTTCGCGATGTACCACCCGGCAGCGGCGTTGCGCACGCCGGCCATCGAGCGGGAGTCCTATGAGGACGTCGCCCGCATCCCCGGTGTCCTGATCGAGGCGCGAGAGCGCCGCCGGGAGCACCGTTCGGCCGCCCGCGACGCTGCCCGCGCCGCCGTCCCGGAGGCGACTCCGGGGACGCCAGCGCGCAACGAGCATGGCCAGGGTCGGTGGCGGCGACCCGGAAGCCGACACGACCGATCAACTCACCTTCTTCTGACACGCACGACAAGGACTTCATGACCACAGAACTGGACACGCCGCTCCGCATCATCCCGCTCGGCGGGGTGGGGGAGATCGGCAAGAACATGTACGTCTTCGAATACGGCGATGACATCGTCGTGATCGACTGCGGCCTGATGTTCCCCGACGAGGAGATGTTCGGCATCGACCTCGTCATCCCCGACGTCACCTATCTCAAGGAGAACCGGGAGAAGGTCAGGGCGTTCCTGATCACCCACGCCCACGAGGACCACGTCGGGGCGCTGCCCTACGTGTTGCCCGAGTTCCCCGGCGTGCCGATCTATGCCAGCACCCTGGCGCGCGGACTGCTCGGGAACAAGATCAAGGAGCACAAGCTCAACAACAACCCGGTGCTGTCGCTCGATCCCGGCGACGAGATCGACGTCGGCCCGTTCCACGTCATCCCGTTCCGCGTCGGTCATTCCATCCCCGACGCGATGGGCATCGCGCTCAGGACACCGGTCGGGACGATCGTCCACACCGGTGACTTCAAGTTCGACCACACGCCCGTCGACGGCAAGCTGTCGGACTTCGCGATCCTTGCCCGGATGGGCGCTGAAGGCGTCATCTGCCTGCTGTCCGACTCGACCAGAGCCGAGAACCCGGGCTACACGCCGTCGGAGCGGACCGTCGGTGAGGCCTTCCGGGAGATCATGGAGCCGCTCGACGGGCGAGTGATCGTGGCGACGTTCGCGAGCAACATCGCCCGGATCCAGCAGGTCCTCGACGCTTCAGCCGAGATGGGCCGCGACGTGTCCGTGATCGGTCGCTCGATGGAGCAGAACTTCCGCATCGCGACCGACCTCGGATACCTCACGTACGACCCATCGAGCATCGTCTCGAAGGACAAGATCAAGGACTACGACAACGGCAAGCTCACGATCGCGACGACCGGCGCCCAGGGCGAGCCGATGGCCGGTCTGGCGCGCATGGCCAACCGTGACCACCGGTTCGTCGAGATCCAACCGGGCGACACCGTGATCGTCAGTGCCAGCCCCATCCCGGGCAACGAGGAGTACGTCTCCCGGACCATCGACAATCTGTTCAAGGCCGGCGCGAACGTGTACTACCACACGATCAAGCGTGCACACGTCTCCGGGCACGCGAGCCAGGAGGAGCTCAAGTTGATGCTCGGCCTCACGAAGCCGAAGCACTTCATCCCGATCCATGGCGAATTCCGGATGCAGGTGCAGCACGGCCGCCTGGCGATCGAGACCGGCGTCGACCCGTCGAACGTGTTCATCATCGAGAACGGGACGCCGATCGAGCTGTTCGCCGACGGGTCGGCGCGCCGCGGGAGCCCGGTCACGGCTGGCTACGTGTTCGTCGACGGCCTGTCCGTCGGCGAGGTCGGCGAGGTCGTCCTGCGCGACCGGCGCAGTCTGGCCAACGACGGCATCTTCATGATCGTCGTGACCGTCGACAAGCAAACGGGCTCGGTGGTCGGTCGACCCGAGATCGTCACGCGCGGCTTCGTCCACATGAACGAGCAGGATCCGATCATGCACGAGGCCGTCGAGCGGGTCATCGCGGCGATCGATACGCCGGGCGACCACATCAGCGAGATCGGGCTGCTCAAGAGCCAGGTCAAGGAGAGCCTCTCGCGCTTCCTGTACGAGCAGACCAAGCGGCGCCCGATGGTCTTCCCGGTCGTGGTCGAGGTCTGAACGTGGCCAAGGCTCGCCGATCCAGTCCTCGTCCGGCCAGCCGCCCCGGCGTCAGCCGCACGCGGCGGCGCGTGTCACGAGACCTCGCCCGCGTCTTCACGCCTGAGGTCGTGCGCTCGATCGTCGGGACGGCGATGATGGCGCTCGGTGCGATCACGCTGATCGCCCTGATCCTGCCCGGCCAGGGCGCTCTGACGGACTGGTGGCGCGACTCGATCGCACCGTGGTTCGAGACCGGCCGCTGGCTGCTGCCGTTCCTCCTGCTGGGCGGCGGCTGGTACGTGGCCGGCGGCCCCGGACGCCAGCCAGGCTCGGGCTGGGGGATGACGCTGACCGGGCTGGGCATCGCCTATGTCGCGGGCCTCGGCGCCCTCGAAGTCCTCAAGATCGAGCTGTTCGATACGGAACGGGGTGGCGGGCGCATCGGCCGCTTCCTGGCGGGCACCCTTGAGCCGCTGCTCACCGGTCCGGGCACGTTCGTGCTGCTCGCGGCGATCGCGGGGCTCGGGCTGATGCTCGCGTTCAACCTGCAGCTCCGTGAGCTGTTCTCGCCCGTTACCGGCGCGGCGCGCTGGCTCGGCACGACCACCGCCGACTCCATGCGGCGCGTCGGCGAGGCGCGACCGCAGAAGCCCGCTGTGTCCGCCACGAACGGCCGTGCCAAGGCCGCTGCCGCCGCCAAGCCGCCGGTGGCGGTCCCGATGGCGTCGGCGGCCGAACTCGCGGCGGCCCGGAGCATCCTCGACGAGCCGGCGCCGCTCGCGAACCAGTCCCCGGTCAGCCAGACCGTATGGACAGGTCCCCTCGACGGGGGATCGGGCGGTGCCCCCGCGCGGTTGTCGCGCGGGACCGGCAACGGCAACGGGACCGGCACGAGTCGGGTCGCTACGGCGCTCACGACCGAGGGGCCGACCGCCCAGGAATCCTTGAACGCGATCGACTGGAACCTGCCGAGCGTCGACCTGTTGGAGCCGCGGGCAGCCGGGCGGGTCGGGGCGGGCGTCGACCACGAATCGAACAAGCGCCGCATCGAGGAGAAGCTGCTCAGCTTCTCGATCCCGGCCAAGGTCGTGGCGGTCAACTCGGGCCCGGTGGTCACCCAGTACGAGGTCCGCCCGGAGCATCACGTCAAGGTGTCGCGCATCGAGGCGCTGGCCGACGACCTGGCGATGGCCCTTGCCGCGCGCTCGATCCGCATCGAGGCGCCCATCCCAGGCAAGGACGTCGTCGGCATCGAGATCCCGAACTCGGTCAGCGAGGTGGTCGGCTTCAAGCCGCTCGTCGACGAGAGCGCGATGCTCGGATCGACCAGTCCGCTCACCTTCGCCCTGGGACGCGACGTGTCGGGCAAGGCCTACGCCGTCGACCTCGCCAAGATGCCCCACCTGCTCGTCGCCGGCGCGACCGGCTCGGGCAAGAGCGTGTGCGTGAACGCCCTCATCACCAGCCTGCTGATGCGCGCTCGACCGGACGAGGTGCGGCTCATCCTGGTCGACCTCAAGCGCGTCGAGCTGGCGCCTTACAACGGGCTGCCGCACCTGCTCCAGCACGTCATCGTCGAGCCCAACGAGGCCAAGGCGGTGCTCAACTGGGCGGTCCGCGAGATGGAAGACCGCTACAAGCTCCTGGCGGCGCACGGCGTGCGCAACATCGCGGCGTTCAACGCTCGCCAGGACGTCGATGGAGCCGGCGGTGACGGAGACGCGGGTGCGGAGCGGATGCCGTACATCGTCCTGATCATCGACGAGCTGGCCGACCTGATCATGCGCGAGGGGCGCAAGGTCGAGGACCCCGTCGTCAAGATCGCCCAGAAGGCCCGGGCCGTCGGCATCCACCTCGTCCTCGCCACGCAACGGCCGTCGGTCAACGTCGTCACCGGGCTGATCAAGGCCAACGTCCCGTCACGCATCGCGTTCGCGATGGCATCGAACGTGGACTCCCGGACGGTGCTCGACGCGCAGGGCGCCGAGGACCTCATCGGCCGCGGCGACATGCTCTACCAGCCGGTCGACCTGCCTCGCCCGGTGCGCATGCAGGGCGTGTTCGTGAGCGACCGCGAGGTGAGCGCCATCACCCAGCACTGGCTCGACCAGACCGGCGACCGCACGTTCTACGACGAAGGAATCCTCGCCTTCGCCGATCCCGAGGATGGCGGTGGCACCGACGCCGGCCAGTTCGCCTGGTTGCGCAAGCTCGGCGTCGACGAGATGACCGTGCCTGCCGCGGAACTCGTGACCAGCTCGCAGCGCGCGAGCACGTCGATGCTCCAGACCAAGCTCAAGCTCGGCTTCGCCCGAGCGAGCCGGGTGATGGACGAGCTGGAGCGGTACGGGATCATCGGCCCGCAGGATCTGCGCAACCCCGCCACGCCCCGCCACATCTATGGACCGGACAACTGGTTCCGGACGCAGGACGATATCGATGATCCGGGGGACTGAGGCGATCCTGGGGGAGCGCTCGGGCAGCCCTGCGGAAAGCCTGCGGTATCCTGTCCGCGAATCGGTCGCTCGGGCGGCGCGAGGCTCGATCGGCCGTGACGGACCCGAGCGTGATCAGGACGGGACGGCCTAGTGACGACGAGGGATCAGGTCCGGCGCACGGTCGGGGCGGAGCGCGACACGCGAGCGCCCGCCAGCGACGCGGCACCCGGTCTGCCCGAACGCCTTCTCGCCGCACGCGAGCGCAAGGGCGTCGACCTGTATCGAGCCGAGCGGGACACGAAGATCCGTGCGCGCTATCTCGCCGCGCTCGAACGGGGCGACTACCGCGAGTTGCCCGGCGCCGTCTACACGAAGGGCTTCTTGCGCAACTACGCCCTGTACCTGGGACTCGATCCCGACGAGGTCCTGCTGCAGTGGCGCCGCGAGCGCGGCGCGCCGATGGAGCCCCAGCCCGTCATCGCCGTCCCGCGGCCGATCGCCGCACCGCGGCGGGGGTTGACGTTCTCGCCGAGCCTCATCGTCTTCGCGCTGCTCGTGGCGCTCGTGATCGGCTTCATGGTGTGGCTGGGGTTCCAGCTCCTGCGCTTCTCGAAGCCACCGACGATCTCGGTCACCAACCCGGCCGTGGCCGTCCTCGAGGTCGACGAGGACGCGACGTCGTACCTGCTCGAGGGCACGACGATCCCGGGCGGCTCGGTCACGATCAAGACCGCCGACGTGGAGGCGCGCGCCAACGCCGATTCGGGCGGGCGTTGGACACTCAACGTGGACCTTCGGCGTGGCGAGAACCAGTTCCGTATCACGGCCACCGATCCGGCGACCGGCAAGGAGGCCGAATCGCCGGTAGAGCGCGTGATCACCGTGCCCTTCCGCGTGATCGAGGCACCCACCCTCACGGTGGACCAACCCGCAGATGGTGCGACATACGAGAACGGGGCGATCCCCATCCAGGGTCGGACCACGAATGCGGGCACGGTCGTGGTGACCGCCGCGTACACGGGTCCGGCCGCAGCAAGCGGCAGTGGGCCCACCCCCGCGCCGCCAAGGAAGCCCGCGCCTGTGAGCGTCGCGGTCGGTGAGGATGGGACGTTCAGCGCCCCGCTCGAACTGACCGCCGGCAAGTGGGCCATCACGGTCACCGCCTCCAGCCCGGAGGGCAAGACGACCTCGCTGACGCGCGCGGTCACGGTCGCGTTCAAGGGCGTGAACCTCGTCGTGTCGATCGAGGGTGGCCGCGCCTGGTTGAAGGTCTGGGTCGATGGCAAGCTCGACCCGAAGACCGGTGCGGCCGGAAAGGTCCTCGGCAACGGCAAGACGCTGACGTTCACGGGCAAGGAGTCGATCGAGGTTCGCACGGGTTCATCGGGCGTGACGAAGTTCACCCTCAACGGGACACCACTCGGGGCGCTGGGAAAGAGCGGTACCCCGGAGACGTGGTTGTTCGCGCCGCCCGACGAACCGGTGATGACACAGCGTCGCTAGCGGCATCACCGGGATGCCACCCACAGACGAGGAACTGCTCGATCTTGCCCGGCGGGTCGGGGTCGCCTGCCGCGAGCGCGGGCTCAACATCGGCACGGCCGAATCGTGCACGGGCGGCCTGGTCGCCCATCTCATCACCGAGGTCCCGGGTTCGAGCGACTACTTCCTCGGTGGCCTCGTGACCTACTCGAACCAGGTCAAGACCGCGCTCGTCGACGTCCACAGTGAGGTGATCGACGCCCACGGAGCCGTCTCGGCGCAGGTGGCCAGGGCGATGGCCGAGGGTGCTCGCCACAGGCTCGCCGTCGATGTCGCCGTCGCCGTCACCGGTGTCGCAGGGCCCGATGGCGGCACAGTCGCGAAGCCCGTCGGGCTGACGTACGTCGCCGTGGCGGATCCAGCCGGAGACGACGTGCGGCGGTTCCTCTGGGACGCTGACCGCGCCGGGAACAAGCGGCTGAGCGCGGCTGCGGCGCTCGAGCTGGTCCTGGAACGGCTCGCCGAGCCCCGCCCGTGACCCGCGACGCGACGACGATCGGAGCCGGTCTCGCGCCAGCACGGGACGCGCGCCGTATCCGCGCCGGCGAGCGGATCCACGTCGTCGGCGGCGCGGGTGCAGGCGCGAGTGCGGCCGCCCTCCTGGCGGCGGACGCCGGTGCGATCGTCAGCGCCTGCGATGCCGGCGGACCGTCGCCGTACTCCGAGGCGATGGCGGGGGCTGGCATCCCGCTCGTCGTCGGGCACGATCCGGCCCACGTCAGCGCAGGACTGCCGCCGGACCGCCTGGCAGTCACCAAGGCGCTCACCGCCATCGACCCTGACAACGCCGAGCTTCGGGCGGCACGGGAGCGCGGGATCCCGCTCGAGCCATGGCAACAGGTCATCGCCGACGCAGCGGTCGACCGGACCCTCGTGGCCATCGCCGGCACGCACGGCAAGAGCACGAGCGCGGGCTGGCTGGTCCACCTTCTGGTCGCCGCGGGGCGTGATCCGTCGGCGTTCGTCGGGGCGCTTCTCCTGGACGACATCACCAGCGGACCTCCGGCCACGGCGCGAACGGGGAGGGGAGAGGTGTTCGTGGTCGAGGCAGACGAGTACGCCGGCAATTTCGATGCGTTTCGGCCCGCGATCGCCTTGCTCACGAGCGTCGAATGGGACCATCCGGATGTCTTCGCCGACGCCGACGCGGTCCAGGCCGCGATCGCCGACTGGATCGCTCGGATGCCGGGTGAGGGGTGGCTCGTCGCCAACATCGGCGATGCCGGGGTCGCCGCACTCGTCGCACGTGCCGACATCAGGCACCGGAACGTGATGACGGTCGCCCTCACGAACGATGGTGGATCGCCGAATACCGACCTTCGCGGCCGGATCGCGGCGGAGGACCCGGACGGGACCACGCTCGAGATCGACGGCCTGGATGTCGCCGGTCCGGTCTCGATCCGTCTCCCGACCGCCGGACGGCACAACGCCGCGAACGCTCTGGGCGTGGCCGGTGTCGCGGCCCGGCTCGGTGTCGCGCCGCGGGACATCGTCCGCGGCCTCCAGACGTTCCGCGGTGTCGGTCGCCGGCTGGAACGGAAGGGCGAGGCCGGCGGTGTCGTCGTGTACGACGATTACGGCCACCATCCGACCGCCATCAGGGCCACGATCGAGGCCATCCGACAGCGTGAGCCGGGCCGCCGCGTCTGGGCGGTGTACGAGCCACTGACGTACCATCGGACAGCCGCGCTGACGTCCGAGTTCGCAGCGTCGCTCGCGACGGCCGATGCGGTCGTCATCGCCGACATCTGGGCCGGCCGGGATCCGGACACGTCGATCGCCTCGGCCGCCGGTCTGGCCGACGCGGTGGTCGCGGTCCGACCTGACATCCCGGTCGCCGCACCAGGCCCGGTCGATGCCACGGCGGACTGGCTGGCTGGTCAGGTCCGTCCCGGTGACGCGGTGCTCGTGATGGGTGGCGGGCAGAGCTACCGGATCGCGACCGGGTTGCTCGACCGGCTGGACATGGAGGCCACCACGCGATGACCATCGATCACGCCGCAGCCTCCGATCTTCTCGAGCGGTATGGTCGGGCGTGGCAGACCTTCGACGGCGATGCCTGGACCGACCTCTTCACGGAGCACGCCGAGTACCACGAGGACCCGTTCGAGCCACCGATGGTGGGGCACAATCCGATCCGAGCCTACCTGCTGAAGGCCGCCGAGCAGCAGCAGGACGTCGAGTTCACGGTCGAGCGCCATTGGGTGATCGACCCCACGATCCTCGCCGCATGGCATGCGAGTTACGTTCGTCGGTCCGATCGCGCACGCGTGCGGCTGGCCGGCTTCATGACGATGGAGATCGCGGACGACGGGCGGATCGCCCGATTCCGCGAGTGGTGGCACCGGCGCGAGTCGTCCGCCACGGGCTGAACGAGGAGGAGATGGATGGCGGGCGATGTGTCGTTCGATGTGGTGAGCGATTTCGACGAGCAGGAGCTCCGGAATGCGCTCGATCAGGTCCGGCGCGAGGTCGGGCAGCGCTATGACTTCAAGGGCGTCATGGTCGACCTGACCCAGTCGAAAGACGAGCTTGTCCTCGTCACGGACGATGAGTACCGGGCCACGGCCGTGAAGGACCTCATCGAATCGAAGGCGATCCGTCGGAGCCTCTCGCTCAAGATCTTCGACTGGGGTCGCGTCGAGCCGGCCGGCGGCAACAAGGTGCGCCAGGAGATCAAGCTGCGTCGCGGACTCACGGACGAGATCGCGAAACGGATCACCAAGCTCATCCGCGATGAATTCCCCAAGGTCAAGTCGCAGATCCAGGGCGACGCCGTCCGCGTATCCGCCAAGAGCAAGGACGACCTCCAAAAGGTCATCGCCCGGCTGCGCGAGCTCGATGAGCCGATGCCGCTCCAGTTCCAGAACTACCGCTGAGGTCGACCGTGATGCCAGGCGCCCGGTTCGCGAAGATCGTGATGATCGTGGTGGTCGTCGTGATCGTGCTTGGGCTCGTGCTCTCGACGGTCGCGTATCCGCTCGCGTTCGGATGACCGACGAGCTCGCCCCGGTGCGCGACAGCGGAGCGCCCGTCGCGGAGGCTCCCGAGACGGCCATCGAACCCGGTCCGGCCGATTCGGGGACCGTGCCGGACGCGCCCGAGAGCGAGTCGGCCGAGGCTACCGGCGAGCCACCGGTCGACACCGGACCGAAGACGATCGGTCGCCTGGTGGCGGACGCGCTCCGCACCGCCGGTGTGCGCTACGCGTTCACTGTGCCGGGCGAGTCGTTCCTGGGGCTGCTCGACGGGCTCAGTGAGGCGGGGATCCGGGTGATCGCGACCCGTCACGAAGGCGGAGCCGCCTTCATGGCCGAGGCACACGGCAACCTGACCGGGCGGCCCGCAGCGTGCATCGGCACGCGCGCCGTCGGGGCATCGAACCTCGCGATCGGCATCCACACGGCCCGCCAGGACTCGTCGCCGATGTTCGCCCTGGTCGGTCAGGTCGAACGGGCCCACCGCGGGCACGAGGCCTTCCAGGAGATCGACCAGGTCGGCACGATCGGCGGCCTGGCCAAGTGGGCCGCGGAGCCGACCGAGGCGGCCGAGGTCCCTGGCGTCCTGGCGGAGGCCCTTCGTCAGGTCGCCGGTGGACGGCCCGGACCGGTGCTGCTGTCGCTTCCGGAAGACCTCCTCGACGAACTCGCACCGGTCGATGCGCACGTCACGCCCGAGCGCCCAACGAGCGGTCGCCCCTCCGACAGCGAGATCCGCCAGGTCCTCGAACTGCTGGCATCGGCCGAGCGGCCGGTCATCCTCGCCGGTGGGGGCGTCCTTCGCGCTCGGACGTCGACCGATCTGTTGCGTTTCGCCGAGCTGCTCCAGGTCCCGATCGTCGCCGGCTGGCGGCGTGCCGACGTCGTGTCGAATGACCATCCCCTCTATCTCGGGATGGCGGGCTTCGGCGCCGCACCGAGCGTGCGCGAGCGATTGCTGGCGGCCGACGCGATGCTCGTGATCGGCTGCCGGTTGAGCGAGCCGACCTCATGGGACGACACGATCCCGGGCTCCGGGACACGCTGGGTGTCGGTCGATATCGAGCCTCACTCGTCGCATGGACCGCGCCCCGCCGATCAGACGGTCGTCGCCGATGCTCGAACGTTCCTGCGCGCCGCCAACGATCGGCTCGTCGGCAGGGCCGTGCTCGACGCGGAGAAGGTTCGCGCTCGCCAGGCGAACAACGAGCTCGACCGGGCGGCATGGGAAGCGGCCTCGACAGTGGATGCCGACGCCGATCAGTGGACCGGCCCGGGCGTCCACCCGGGACGCGTGGTGACGACGCTTCGCGAGGTCCTGCCCGACGACGCCATCCTGACGACGGATGCCGGGAATTTCGCCGGCTGGGCAGGTCGCGGATTCCGGTTCCGCCGGCCCGGGACGTTCCTCGGCCCCACCTCCGGGGCGATGGGCTATGCGGTCCCGGCGGCGATCGCGGCCTCGCTGGTCCATCGCGATCGGCCTGTCGTGGCGCTGGCCGGCGACGGCGGCATGGCCATGACGATGGCCGAGCTGGAGACCGCGACCCGCGAGGGCATCCGGATCATCGTCCTGGTCTTCGACAACGAGCGCTACGGCACCATCCGGATGTGGCAGGCGCGTCGGGGCAGCGGGGAAGGCGTCGGCACCGAGCTCGGGCCGGTCGATTTCGTGGCGATCGCACGCGGTCTCGGCGCGCGCGGGATCCGCGTCGAGCGCGACGCCGATCTCGAGCCCGCGCTTCGCCAGGCACTGATGGAGGATCGCTCGACCGTGATCCAACTCGTGCTCGACCGTGCCTGGATCTCGGTCGACCAGCCCGCTACGGCCTGACCGCCCGCCGTTCGATCAGGGCGGGAGGGTCGGCAAGGCCGCCTCGGCCGCCCGGATCGCCGCGCCGACGCGCTCGAGCGCCGGACGGTTCGCCGCCACGAACGCGCCCTCATGGGGCGCAGCGACTGCCGCCCGACCTGCGTCGTAGGCGGCGTCGCAGTGGGCCAGGACGACCGCCACGCGGCGTTCTTCGGCCTGGAGCGCGCCGAGAGCGGCGATGGACCGCGTGCTCGAGCCGAGGGACGCGATTCGACGCCCGAAGCCCTCGATGAGGCTCGCAGCGAGGGTGCGCCGATCGCGCGCGAGCCCTGTCGCGACGGATCCCACACACGACTGCCAGGCGACCAGCAGATGTCGTGCGGCGGGATCGGCGGCGATGCGCCTATCGAGCTCGAGCAGCTCCGGACGCATCGGCGTCAGCAGTCGCTCGCGAAGTCCGTACACCTCCGTTGTCGACGCGGCCTGGCAGCCGACGGTGGCGCCATCGCCATGCAACGCGCGGCGATAGGCGTTTCGGACATCGGGTGAGGCGGCGCCCGATCGCCGGAGGTTGGGATCGACCGGCGTCGCCGGATCCGCCCGGCCGCCGATCGTCGACACCCCGAATCCCCAGCGTTCGGCCCATTCGATCGGGCCAAGGCCGGGATCCGGTAGAGAGGGCGGCGGTTCTACCCATGGCTCCCAGTCGAGGCCGTGTTCGGTCATGCAGGCCGCGATGAGCGCCGCCACCGCTGCGGCGCGTCGGCGATCCATGTCGATCCCGGGAACATCGAGGCCCAGCACACCGGCGACGGTTGCCGGCACAGCCCGCGATGGTCCCGAAAGGACGCTGGTCGCCAGCGCGAGTCCGCCGATGATGCCCAGGACCAGTGCGACGTACGCCGCCCTCACGGGAGCCAGGCGGACGGCGTGTAGAACGCGCCACCACGCCACCCGCCGCCCTGGTAGAACGAGCCGTAGCCAAGCGCTCGGTAGGATCCGCTACCGCAATCGGACGTCGTACCCATGTCGATCCCGGCGACCCACCCGAACGCGACCGAGCTGGCGTACACGTAGCCGCTATCGCGGCACGTGGTCCAGCCGGCGCCCCCGTAGCGCTGGATGACGATCCGGCTCCGGAGTTCGCCCGCCGGCTGGGCGAAACGGGTGCCGCTCGTGCACGGCCAGCGATAGCTGCGCGCGACCGCATCCGCCCCACCGCCCGACCTGGCGCTCAGGCCCGCAGCGAGGTTCAGGCAGCCGTTCACGGTCGATCGATAGGGCGTCCCCGAGCTGCCGCTCTGCCCCGCGGACATCAGCACCCAACGCGGCCCACCGAACGCCTCATCGTAGATACACAGGTACTTCACGCCGCTGGCCGGGTCCTCCCAGACCGTCCCCGGCACGCACGAATCACCCGGTGCCGGACCACCCGCGGCGACGACCGGGGCCGGCCAGCCAAGCACGAAGACGAGTAGGAGGGCGCTCGCGACGAGCACGCGCAGACCGGGCATCGACGATCCTCCGTCTCCCGGCGCACGAGGCGGGATCGCCGTCGGAGACGGACACCCTACGGGTCGGCGGTCAGCGGCCCCTCACCTGCGCGTGCACCGCCGCTCAACCGGCGCGAGACCCGACGATCGAGAAGGACAGTGGGATGCGGCCGCGCTCGTCGGGCCGGACGTGGCGGTGGCCGCCCCACCAGTCGACCGGATGTTCCGCGACCTGCTCGATCGCGATGCCGCCACGCAGGAGGGCGGTGACGACCTCACCGAGCGTCCACGCTCGGGCGAACTTCTCGTGCTGATCGTCGTCGGCGATGGACAGGCGATCGATGTATCCGGGCGCCCAGCCCCGAGATGCCTCGGGACCGGCGAAGTAGTCGTAGTCGGTGGCGATCCACGACCCGTCTGGACCGACGTCGAACAGCCACTCGGCCGGATGACCGTCGAACAGCACGAACCGACCACCTGGCGCGAGCAGCCGGCGGACGACGCGTGCCCACGCGTCGAGATCCTGCAGCCACATGAGTGCACCGCGACCGGTGTAGACGAGATCGCCCGTGCCATCCAGATCCGCCGGCGTGTCGAGCACGTCGGCCTCGACCCAGGTGGCCGGCGCGACGACCGCGTGGCTCAGGCGCCGTGCGAGGGCGAGCATGCGTGGACTGAAGTCGACGCCCACCACCTCGTCCGCGCCGAGGTTCCAGAGCGAGAGCGTGTCCCGTCCAGCCGCACACTGGAGGTGGATCGCCCGGTGGCACCGTCCTCGGATATCTCCGATCAACGCCGTCTCGATAGGGAAGAGATTGGACCCGCCGCCGCGGATCAGCTCGACGGCCTCGTCGAACCAGCCGTCGTACCGTTCGGCGGCTTCATCCCACGCGAAGCGGTTCGCCCGATGCATAGCACGAACGTCCTGTCGCTCGGACTCGCTGGCCGGCCGGATATGCGGCTCATTGCGCGTCTGGTCATCCACGCGTCGAGTCTATGCCGCCATATAGTTGACAGCGCAACGACATCGGCGGTACCGTGAGCGCACCACAAGGAGCCTATATCCCATGCCCGCCATCGTTCCCGACGACATCGCCATCCTGCCGCGTATCCCGACCCCGGACCCCGCGATCGCCCGTGAGCGGTTCGTCCGCAGCATCACGGTCGCCCCGCAGGGCCTCGAAGGGGAGGGCTTCCCGGTGCGGCGCGCCTTCGCGGGTGTCGCGCTCGAGGATCTCGACCCGTTCATCCATCTCGACCAGATGGGTGAGGTCGAATACGCCCCCGGCGAAGCGAAAGGCACGCCCTGGCACCCGCACCGCGGCTTCGAGACCGTCACGTACATGATCGACGGCGTCTTCGAGCACGCCGACTCCAATGGCGGTGGGGGCGTGATCACCAATGGCGACACGCAGTGGATGACGGCGGGAGCCGGCATCCTCCACATCGAGAAGCCGCCGGAGTACCTCGTTCGGAGCGGTGGCCTGTTCCACGGCTTCCAGTTGTGGGTGAACCTGCCGGCGGATCAGAAATGGGCGGCTCCCCGCTACCAGGACATCCGGGCGAGCGAGGTGTCCCTGTCCTCTTCACCCGACGGTGGCGCACTCATCCGGGTCATCGCGGGCGAAGTCGCCGGACAGGCCGGGCCGGGCTCGACGTACAGCCCGATGACGCTCGTCCACGCCACGCTCAGCCCTGGCGCACGCCTGTCGCTGCCCTGGCGAGCCGACTACAACGCGCTGATCTATGTCATGAACGGCGATGGCACGATCGGGACCGAGGGTCGGCCGATCGGTTCGGGACAGCTCGCGGTCCTCGGCGCCGGTGATGCCTTGACCGTGACAGCAGCGAACCAGCAGGACAGTCGCAACCCGACGATGGACGTCCTGATCCTCGGTGGCAGCCCGATCCGCGAGCCGGTGGCCTGGATGGGCCCGTTCGTGATGAATACGCGTGAGGAAGTCATGCAGGCAGTCGCCGACTACCAGGCCGGCCGGCTGGGCAGCATCCCCGCCGTCCACAGCGCGCCGACCCACCTCGTCGAGACGACCACGCCGAGCGCGACCGAGCGCTGATGCCCTGCTGACGCTGGACTGACCGGGAGGCGCGGGCTACCGCCACCGAGCCGCGCCGCACGACAGAGGCTCGGCTACAGTTCGTCGGTGCCCCCAGCATCGAGCCGTGATCGCCCCTGTCCGGCGAGCCACGGAAGCCTGAGCCAGTGACGGCGAGCGCTCGCGCCGTGCCGCTGGCGGTCATCGCCGCGTTGTTCATCGCGTCGCTGGCGATGCGGCCACAGATCCTGGCGATCGGCCCCCTGTTGCCGTTGATCCGCGCAGACCTGGGGCTGCCCGCCGGCGTCGCGGGTCTGCTGACCACGATCCCGGTCCTGTGCATGGGCGTGTTCGCGCCGGCCGGACCACGACTCGCCGCGCGGTTCGGGGCGTCGACCGCGTTCGCCGCATGCCTGTTCGCGATCGTCGGGTTCGGCGTCGCGCGTGCGCTGGCGCCGAGTGTCCCGCTCCTGCTGCTGGGAACGCTCGGGATCGGTATCGCCATCGGCTCGGCGGGCGCGATCCCCTCGATGATCGTCGCCCAGCGCATGCCGACGCGGCCGGCCCTCGGCACGGGTGCCTATGCCGGCGGCATCGTGGCGGGCTCGACGCTGGCCTCCGGCCTTGCCGTGCCGCTCGCGGTCGACGACGACTGGCGCCGGGCGCTCGTCATCATCTCGCTGGCCTCGCTGCTGTCGGTCGTCGCCTGGCTGGTGCTGGTCGGCGCCGACCGACGCGACCGGATCGTGGGTGCCGTCGCGAGGCGCTTGCCCTGGCGCGATCCGACCGGCTGGTTGCTGGTCGTGGTGTTCGGGCTCCAGTCGGTGCTGTTCTACGGGGTCGTGTCGTGGCTCCCGAACGCCTTCGTCGAACGTGGCTGGAGTGCGGTCGATGCGGGCGCCCTCATCGCCGTCTTCAATGGCGTCGGCCTGCTCACCACGGTCGGCCTGCCACTGGTGGCTGACCGGCTGGGATCGCGACGGATCCAGCTGCTGGTGTCGTCGGCAGTCGCGGTGGTCGCCCTGCTCGGCGTGATCGCCGAACCAACCTTCGCGTTCCTGTGGGTGGCCATCCTCGGGCTGGCGCTCGGTGCCGTCTTTCCGCTCGTGCTGACTCTTCCGCTCGATGTCGCCGACGATCCGGCGCGGGTCGGGTCGGTCGCGGCCTTGATGCTGCTCGGCGGCTACGTCCTGTCGTCGACGGGACCGGTCGTCCTTGGCGCGGCGCGTGACGTGACGGGTGACTTCGGCGCCAGCCTGTGGATCCTCGTCGGTCTCGCGATCGCGCTGGTCGCATCCTGCCTGACGCTGTCGCCCGCCCGCCTTCGACGCGGCATCCAACGAGAGGTCGCAACCTGAGGACCGCCATACCCAGCGCCCTCGGCGTTCTCACGACGTGGCTGCGACCGTTGCCAGGTTGCAATCCCGATCGCAGTCATGGACAATGCCGCGGCAGATGAACCGTCAGTACGTCCACCACCACTGCATGTGTCATGCCGCTGCCGAGCAGGGCAGGTGGTGTCGATAGGCGTGCGTTCCTCGTAGATCCGCACGCCGGTCCAACCCCCGAACCCCTGCCGACGGCAGGGGTCTTTTGTTACTCCGAATGACGATCACCGCAGAGGGACCCCAGCATGACGACCGACCAGACCAGAACCATCGAGCTCGACGAGCTGCGTGACCGCCTCGAGGATCCTGCCCTGACCCTCCTCGACGTGCGGCCGCTGGCCGCCTACAACGGCTGGCGCCTCGGCAGCGAGACGCGCGGCGGACACATCCCCGGTGCGGCCGCCTTCCCGTTGGACTGGCTGCAGACCGTCGACGAGCCCGAGATCGCTCGCCTGTTCGCCGGCAAGGGCGTCACACCGGACCGGGAGGTGGTCGTCTACGGCGACCGCGCGGATGACGCCACGGCCCTGGCCGAACGACTCGACCGCTTCGGCATCCCGGGCGCACGGGTCTTCGAGGCCGGGTTCGCTGCGTGGGCGGGCGATCCGACCACGTCGGTCGAGAAGCTGCCGAAGCACGAGAAGCTCGTGCACATCGAGTGGCTTCGGCAGGTCCTGGCCGGCGAGCGGCCCGAGGCAGCACCGCCCGGTGACTTCGTGCTGTTCCACGTCAACTTCGGCGTCCCGGAGGAGTACGCGGAGGCGCACATCCCCGGCGCGATCTACCTCGACACGAATATGCTCGAGGACCCGGCCGATTGGAATCGGCGCCCGCCGGAGGTCCTCGACGCCGCCATCCGCGCCCTGGGCATCACCAAAGACACCACGGTGGTCGTGTACGGCCGCGACACCGAGGGCCAGGCGAACGAGAAGTGGCCCGGTCGGCGTGCCGGCCAGATCGCGGCCACCCGTGCCCTGATGATCCTGACCTACGCGGGGGTCGAGGACGTGCGCCTGCTAGACGGCGGCTACGACTGGTGGGTCCGCGACGGCAACCCGGTCGAGACGATCATCCGCGAGCCATCGCCGGTCGCCGACTTCGGCGCAGTCATCCCGGTCCGCCCGGATGTCATCGTCGATATCGGTGAGGCCAAGGAGATCATCGCGGACCCGGATGGGGCGGCTCTCGTGAGCGTGCGCACGTGGCGCGAGCACATCGGCTCTGTGAGTGGCTATAACTACATCGGCCCGGCCGGCCGGATCAAGGGCGACGTCTGGGGCAATTGCGGCACTGACGCCTATCACATGCAGCACTACCGCAACGTCGACAACACGATGCGGGCGTATCCGGAGATCACCGCGAACTGGACCGAAGCGGGCATCGTCCCGGAGAAGTGGATCGCCTTCTATTGCGGTACCGGCTGGCGTGCGAGCGAGACGTGGTTCTATGCCTTCATCCAGGACTGGCCGCGCATCGCTGTCTACGACGGTGGCTGGTTCGAATGGAGCCAGGATCCGCTGAGCAACCCGATCGAGGTCGGGGTGCCGGACGTGGAGACACCCCGGGACGTCTACGCCGCCTGAAGGACGCACGAGTCCGAGGGGCGTGCTTGAGGTCGACCGCGACGTGACCGCCGAGCCGCTGAGGATCGGCCTCGTCGGTTGCGGGGACGTGGCGCGCCGGCACTACCTGCCGGCGCTCGCCGACCTGGCCGATCGTGTCCGCGTCGTGTCGTGCATGGACCCGCGGCTCGATGCGGCCGATGCGCTCGTCGACGACATCGCCGCGTGGTCGCCGGGTGCGCGCGCATTCGACGACCTCGATGCGATGCTCGCGACCGGTGGTCTGGATGCCGCCATCGACCTTGCGCCGGCGACGCGGCACGCGACGGTGAACCGGGCGATCCTCGACGCGGGGATCGCGCTCTACTCCGAGAAGCCGATCGCGAGCACGCTCGCCGAGGCGGACGGCCTCATCGAGACGGCGACCGATCGCGGCGTGCCGTTCCTGTGCGCCCCGGGCGTGGCCGTCACGCGCCGGTTCGCGTGGCTGGCCGACCTCGTTCGCTCAGAGCGCTACGGGCGGGCGACCCTCGTCGTCGCCCATCACGCCGATCCGGGTCCGGCGGCCTGGCGCGAATACACCGGCGACCCGCGTCCGTTCTACGGCCCAGGTGTGGGCCCCGTCATCGACCATGGCATCTACCGCCTCCACGGGATGACGATGCTGCTCGGACCCGTGGCCCGCGTCCAGGCGATGGGTGCGATCGCCACGCCGACGCGTCACGTTCGCGGTGGACCGCTCACGGGACAGACGATCCCCGTCACGACGCCCGATCACGTGCTCATCAACCTCGAGTACGCGAACGGTGCCCTCGGTCAGCTGCTCGCCAGCTTCGGCACGGCTGCGACGCTCGCGCCATGGCTGGAGGTCCACTTCGAGCGTGCAACGGTCAGCTTCGGCGGCCAGTCCCACGAGAAGGACGCTCCGGTCAGCCTCTACGTCGACGACGAGTCGCCGGCCGCTCGCGAGGGCTGGACCCACGACGTGGAGATCCCGATCGACGACGTCGCGGTGGTCGAAGCCGGGATCCGTCATGTCATCGAGGTCCTGCTCGGCGATGCCGTGCCCATCCTGACCGCCGAGCATGCCCGGCACGTGCTCGACATCATCGTGCAGGCGTACGCCTCGATCGAGGACGGCGCCTCGCACGCGACCGAAACGACCTTCTGACGGACGCGGTCAGGCGCGCTCGAACCGCCAGGCGTCGACGGGCTCCCGCTTGCCCTTCACCCGAACGGGACCGAGCGCCTGGCCGACGCGGCCCTCGCCGAGCGCTTCCCATGTCATCCGCCCGACGATGATCTGACCCGGTTCGGCGGCCGCCATCAGCCGCGCGGCCGTGTTCGTCGTGTCCCCGATCACGGCGAAGCTCCGACGCTCCGCCGAGCCGACATCACCGAGGACCGCGGGGCCGGTGTTGACCCCGACACGGAACACCGGCCAGCCGGGTCGGCTCGCAGCGATGGGACTCGCAGCGTCAACGATGGCGCGGGCCGTGCGAGCGGCGCGGAGCGCGTGATCGGGCTGGTCGCCGGCCGCGTTGAAGATGGCCATGATCCCATCGCCCGCGAAATGCTCGATGACCCCGCCGGCGGCGTCGATGGCCGGCACGACGGCGGCCCAGAAGGCATTGAGCATCTCGAGGACCTCGGTGGGCGGGCGCGTCTCGCTGAACGGCGTGAAGCCCGCGAGGTCGGCGAAGACGACGCTCACGATGCGCTCCTCGCCGGGGAGCGCGACGCCGGGCGAACCACGGCGCCGGATCCGCTCGGCGACCACGGACGGCAGGTACGGCTGGAACGACGCGTCCAGCCGACGGAGCTCCTGGGCCGTGCCGGCGAGCAAGGCGACCTCGTCGCTGGTGGCGCCTTCATCACGGAGCTGGTCGAGCACGGGATCGACCGGTCGACCGTCGGCCTGCGCGGCCGCCACGTCGGCGATCGCCTTCGCATGCCAGCGATCGATCTGGGTCAGCGTCGTCTCCAGGTAGAGCCCGCCGAAGGCGCCGGTCAGTGAGCCGCTCCGACGGTATTCCTCGCGTGCGCCCAGGGCGATGAGCCCGAATGCCGCCAGCATCAGGATGTGCCACTCCCACCAGCTCAGCTGCCAGTTCCGGCTGACGACGACGGCGATCATGGCCTCAGCCAGGAGCACCAGGGCGACGGCGATGGTGAGCAGGATCGGTCCACCGCGCTGGCGGTACATCCGATAGGTCCGCCACGCTGCGAAAGCGTAGAGCCCGACGGCGACGATGCCCAGGATCGTGAGAGCGCCAACCCCCTCGGTGAGGGGCGGTGGTCCATCGAGCGGTGGCAACCGCGCAAGGGACAGGACGCCCCATACGACCATGAGCCCGAGAAGGCCGGCCAGGATCAACGGCCGGGCGCGAAGGACCGCCGGCGCTCCCGGCCCGGCGATGGAGCTGGTCGACGCCGCGGCGAAGAACGCGGCGAGGCCCAATCCGAGCGGAGTGGCGACCGCGAAGCCCGCGTTCGGGGCCTCCAGGAGCACGCCCGGTGTGGCGAGCGCGTGCAGACCGAGGAAGCCCGCCGCGGACAGGAAGGCGAAGGAGATCAGCACAAGCCGCGCATCGCGGAAGCGTCCCGCGGCGACATTCGTGACATACGCCAGGGCGACGCTGACGAGGGCGGTGCTGAGCACTAACCAGAAGTGGCTCGGATGGTGCTCCCACTCGAGATCCATCTCCGGACGTGCGAGCAGCATCGCCAGTCCGATGAGGGGCAGCGTGATCGCGACCGGGACGGTCCACGGGACATCGCCCGGCTTCGTCCTCGCCCTGGCATCCGTCGCCATGCCCGCAGCATACGACCGACCCCGCCATTGCTTCGTCGCCGATGCATCATCGCGGGGTGACCGACCCCATCCTGTCGACTCGCGCACTGAACCGCGCCCTCCTGGCCCGCCAACTCCTCCTCGAGCGGTCGTCGTCCGTGTCGATCGCCGAGGCCGTCGAGCAGGTCGGTGGACTGCAGACCCAGTACGCCCCCTCTGGCTACGTCGGCCTGTGGACACGTCTGGCCGGGTTCCGGCGCGAAGACCTGACCGCCGCTCTCGAGGACCGCAGCGTCGTCCAGGCGACCCTGATGCGGGTGACGATCCACATCGTGTCGCGCGCCGAGTACTGGCTCTACGCCCTCGGTGTCCGTGCCGCGCGACGCGAGCTCTGGCGGCGGACGTGGGCCCGGGCGACCGGGGTAGGGGAGTCCGAGGTCGAGCGTACGGCGGGACGCTTGCGCGCTGCCCTCGCCGACGGGCCGCGGACGGTCAAGGAGCTCGGCGGTCTCGCGTCCGGCTTCGTCGGCACGCACGGGCTGTGGGTCGACCTCGTTCGCGTGCCACCGGCCGGGACATGGGAGCGCCGCCGGGCCGACCGACTCGGGCTCGCGGAAGACTGGGTCGGCCCGCCCGACGCGACCGAAGCGGACGGTCTGCAGCACCTCGTCCGGGCATACCTGCGCGCGTTCGGGCCGGCGAACTGGGCCGACATCGCCTCATGGGCGGGCATCACGATCACGGTCGCGAAGGGTGCTGCTGCGGGGCTGGAGCTGCGGACCTATCTGGACGAGGCCGGTCGCGTCCTCGTGGACCTGCCCGACCAGCCGCTACCCGACCCGGACATGCCGGCCCCGATCCGGTTCCTGCCCCATTGGGACGCCAACCTCCTCGTCCACACGCGGCGGACCGGGTTGCTGCCGGAGGCGTTCCGTGCGCGGGTGTTCTCCACGAAGAACCCGTTCTCGGTCGGCACGTACCTCGTGGATGGCAGCGTGGCCGGCGGATGGTCGCTGCGAGACGGACGGATCGAGCTGGACCCGTACCTCGACCTTCCGGTTCGCGTGCGCCGCGAGGTCGAGCGTGAACGCGAGGCGCTCGAGGCCTTCCACGCCTGACGACGGGCTCGATCAGGCGGGTGTGTCCCTTGGCGGCATCCGGAGGAAGTCGGTGACACCGAGGAGCCCGAGGAACTGGCGCACGGGGAATGGCATCATGCGGCGGCTCGGGTCGTGGACGAGCTCCGGGTCCACCAGCTCGACGACCCGACCGCGCGTCTCGAGGCGACAACCGCCGGCGGCCAGCACGTTCTTGACCCAGTCGACGTCTCGGCCGTAGGTCAATGCCATGACGTAGCGCCCCTGGACGCGGAACACGTTCATCGGCACGCGCCGGCTCACGCCCGACCGTCGGCCCGGCACGACGATGATGCCGAACCAGGGCAGATGTCCGGCGATGCGCCGCGTGACCGGGTTCACGATGTGGGTCGTGAAGGGCCGCATGAACGCCAGACGTGTGCCGCTCACTGGGTGGACCGTTCGATCGCTGCCATACTCGCTCGATGCGATTCAAGACCACCCTGGAGCTTGGTGGCAAGACCGCAACGGGATTTCGCGTCCCACCCGATGTCGTCGCCTCGCTCGGCAAGGGCAAGCGCCCACCCGTGGTCGTCACGATCAACGGCTACTCGTACCGCAACACCGTGGCCGTCTACGGCGACGAATACCTCATCGGCGTGGCCGCCGAGCATCGGGCGGGGGCCGGCGTGCAGGCCGGCGACGAACTGGACGTTGATCTGGAGTTGGACACGGCACCGCGCGAAGTCGACGTGCCCAAAGACCTCGCCGCGGCCCTCGAGGCAGCACCCGACGCGAAGCGGTTCTTCGATTCGCTGTCCTATAGCAACAAGCGCCGGATCACGCTGTCGATCGAGGACGCCAAGGCGCCTGAGACGCGCCAACGGCGGATCGCGACGTCGATCGAGCGGCTGAGCGCCGGCCGGGCCTGACGCCTGCCGGGTTCCAGGTCCGCATACCGATAGGTTAGGACGTCGGGGTGACGACGAGCAGGTGCCAGTACGCCCAACCGTCCTCCTGGTCCCGCCCCTCGTCGATCAGCCCAAGACCTTCGTCGGCCAGCCATGCGAGCACACGGTCGCGGCCCGGGTAGTAGTGGTAGCCGGCGACGTCGCCCTCGATCACCTCGCCACGGATGGCCGGCAGGCCGCGTTCCGTGTTGGAGCGCCACGCTTCGTCGATCTCGGCGTCGTCGATCTCCTCGACCGTCAGATACAGGTGGCCACCGGGCCGGACGGCGCGCCGCAGGGCGCGGAGCACGGTGGGCCAGTCCTCGGGCGGGATGTTCTCCATGGCGTCGATCGTCATGGCCGCGTCGAACATGGCGTCGAAGGTCATCTCCTGGAGCCCGACCAGCTCGAGGCGCTCCGCGAGTCCCGTGCGCCGTGCCTGCTCGAGCATCCCGGCTGACTGGTCGATGCCCACCACCCGTCGGCCGGCCGCGCGGATCCGAGCGAAGTACCACCCGGTCCCGCACGGCGCGTCGAGGACGAGGGCGTCGTCCGGACATGTCGCCACCAGCCGGTCCACGAACGCCCCGTGCGACGTCGTCGAGTAGGGCAGCGCGTCGTACTCCGGCGCCTCGCTGTCGTACTGCGCCGTGACGGCGTCGCGCCGCTCCCTGAGCCACTCACTCCGATCCACGGACGAAGTCTACGGGTAGCCTGTCGCGGTGGAGCTGTTGCACGTCGGTCGTCGTTCCGTGGCATCGTTGCTGTTGCAACGACCCACCAGGAGCATCGACCATGACCGACGCCTCGACGTTCGAAGACCAGCTGATCGCCCAGATGCGTGCCAATGGGGGCAAGGTGACGAGTGGGCCGCTCGCAGGCCATCCGCTCCTGGTCATGACCCACACGGGAGCGCGGTCGGGCGCCGAACGGCGCGCCATCCTGACCTACCACCGCGACGGCGATGACTACGTGGTCGCAGGCACGGCCGGCGGCTCGCGGTCCGATCCCGCGTGGCTTCACAACCTGGAGGCCCATCCCGCCGTCACCATCGAGGTCGGCATCCAGCGTTTGGATGCGACCACGTCCATCGTGCAGGGCGCGGAGCGCGACCGCCTGTGGGACGACCATGTCCGGGCGCTGCCATGGTTTGCCGACTACCCGGCTCAGACCGGTCGGGTGATCCCGATGGTGCGCATCAACCCGACGACCAACGCGGGAGCTGGCGACCCCACTTGACATGCAGCCTCTATAACCATATGGTTATGGAGCGATGCCAGAACAGCTCGATGCCATCTTTGGTGCCCTCGCCGACCCGACCCGACGCGCGATCCTCGCGCAGCTGGCGGAGGGCGACGCGAGCGTATACGAGCTGACGGCGCCGTTCAACGTGTCCCAACCGGCCATCTCGAAACACCTCAAGGTGCTCGAGTCGGCCGGGCTCATCTCGCGAACCCGCCGGGCCACCGCACGACTCAGCCACCTGGAGGCGGATCCCCTCCGGAAGGCGACCGAGTGGCTCGTCGACTACCGCGAGTACTGGGAAGAGAGCCATGCCCGCCTGGACGCGCTGCTTGCCGCGCTCCAGGTCGACAATCAGGAAAGGAACCCATGATGTCCAAGACGCAGATCGATGCCCCGGCCGGCGTCCCCTTCATCGACGTGACCCGCGAGTTTGATGCCCCGCGCGACCTCGTCTTCAAGGCCTACACGGAGCCGGACCTGCTGGTCCAGTGGCTCGGGCCGCGCAAGTACACGATGACCATCGACAAGTACGACCTCCGCGATGGTGGGCAGTGGCGCTACGTCCACTCGGACGACGAGGGCAACGCGTGGGGCTTCCATGGCGTCTTCCACGGCGACCAGACGCCCGATGGCATGCTCCAGACCTTCGAGTTCGAGGGCGCGCCTGGCCACGTCTCGCTGGAGAAGCTCGTCCTCGAGGAGCGCGATGGGAGGACGGTCGTCCGCAATCACTCTGTGTACCAGTCGATCGAGGCACGCGACGCGATGGTCGACAGCGGGATGGAGGAGGGCATGAACGACGGCTTCGACCGTCTCGACGAGCTCCTGGCGCGTCGCGCGACCCCGGTCGCCTGAAGTGGACTACAAGCTCGAGCTCGTCCCGATCCCGGTGGCCGACGTCGACCGCGCCAAGGCCTTCTACAGCGACAAGGTCGGGTTCGCGGTCGATGTCGATCACCAGCCCAGCGATGACTTCCGGATCGTCCAGCTGACGCCACCCGGCTCCGGTTGCTCGATCATGGTCGGGAAGGGGACCCTCAAGACGGCCCCCGGGTCGGTCCAGGGACTCCAGCTCGTCGTGGAGGACATCGAGGCCGCCCACGCGGAGCTCGTCGGTCGCGGCCTCGACATCGGCCCGATCCGCCATTTCGAGAACGGCACGTGGATCGACGGCAAGGGCGGACGCTGGAATTCGTTCGCCTTCTTCGACGACCCGGACGGCAACGGCTGGGCGCTGCAGGAGCGCGGATGATGACCGATCGCGAACCGACCGAGACGACCAACCTGGATCGCTACGGCAACGAGACATTGCCATGGAGCCGCGCCCGAGATGTTCTCGCGTCCCTCGACCCCGCGGCCAACATCACCTGGTTCCTCGGCACGACCCGGCCGGATGGACGGCCCCATGCCGCGGGCGTCGGCGCCCTGTGGCACGACGGCGACGTGTACTTCACGAGCGGCTCCGGCACTCGCAAGACGAAGGATCTGGCGAACAACCCGGCCGCCACGATCTCCGTCAACCTGCGCGGCATCGACCTCGTGTTCGAGGGTCAGACCAGCCGGGTCACCGACCGGGCCACCCTGGAGACGGTCGTGAAGAAGTTCAACGAGGGCGGTTGGCCGGCGACCGTGGAAGGCGAAGCGTTCACGGCCCCGTTCAGTGCCCCGAGTGCCGGACCACCGCCGTGGTCGCTCTACCGACTTCGGGTCGCCACCGTGTTCGGCGTGGCCGGCGAGGAACCCCACGGCGCCACCAGATGGCGCTTCGCGACCTGAACGGAGACCTCCATCACCGAGCCCACCATCCGCCGCCTCCGGACCGAGGACCTGCGCCCGCGGGAGATCGAACGAGTTCGCGAACTCCTGTGGGCCGCCTTCCCTCCCGGCGAAGAGGGGTTCACCGAGGATGACTGGGAGCACGCCGTCGGCGGCATCCACGTCATCCTGGAGCTCGATGGGCGCGTGGCGGCGCATGCGTCAGTCGTCGAGCGTACGATCCACGTCGGCGACCGACCGTTGCGGACCGGCTACGTCGAAGCCGTCGCGACGGCGCCGGAACAGCAGCGCCGTGGTCTCGGCACGCTGGTGATGGCCGAGGTCGGCGCGATCATCCGCGACGGATACGAGCTCGGTGCTCTGGGGACCGGTGTCCATCCGTTCTACGAGCGGCTGGGCTGGATCACGTGGCGGGGACCCACCGCCGTTCGAACGACCGACGGCCTCCTGCGGACGCCCGACGAGGACGGTTTCATCATGGTCCTGCCGACGCCGATGTCGCCGGCGCTCGACCTCGAGGCCACGATCAGTTGTGACTCGCGACCTGGCGACGCGTGGTAGGTAGGGCGGACGGCGCGACACCAGCGGCGTAGGCTGCGGAGCGTGTTCGAGTCGCTCGACTACGTGTACATGCCCAGTCGCGACGTTCCGGCCGACCTGGCGTACTTCGCCGACGTCCTTGGCGGCCGTGTCGCATTCGCGATCGACGGGATGGGCGCCCGCGTGGCCATGATCGACCTGACCGACGGACCGCCGCGTATCCTGCTGGCCGACCACCTCGAGGGTGACCGGCCGATCCTCGTGTACCGGGTGGCCGATCTCGACGTTGCCGCCGACGAGCTCCGCTCGCGCGGATGGGACGAGGGGCACAGCCTCGAGATCCCGCAGGGCCCCGTTCGCTCGTTCGCTGGACCTGGTGGCCACCGACTGGCGATCTATGAGCGGTCGAGGCCCGGTGTCGAGGCCAGCTTCGAGGGCCGCCGCGACTTTTAGGGTCAGACGGCCCAGGCGACCGGTAGCGTCCGAGGCTTCCGGAAGACGACGCCGCTCGGTGGCGTCGCGCCGTCCTCGAGATGCAGGCCCGGCCAACGATCCAGGGCCGCCTCGAGCGCCGACTGCGTCTCCAGGCGTGCGAGGTGCAGCCCGACGCAGGCGTGCGGCCCCTGCGCGAAGGCGAGGTGCGACCGGGCGTTCCAGCGCCGGATATCGAACCGGTCGGGCTCCGGGTAGGTCGCCGGGTCGCGGTTGGCCGCCGTCAGCGACACGATGACGAGATCGCCACGCTCGATCGTCGCTCCACCGATCTCGACGTCGCTGGTCGAATAGCGGTCCACGCGTCCGGCAGCAGGCTCGAGGCGTAGGGATTCTTCCACCGCGTTGGCCGCCAGGGAGCGGTCGGCCAGCACGGACCGGATCGCCCCGTCCGTCGTTAGCAGATGCCAGAACAAGGACGTCGTCATCCCTTCACTCGTCTCGATGCCGCCGAACATCATCACCGCCGTGTTCGAGACGATCTCCCGTCGGGCCAATGTAGCCGTCGCATCTGCGAGCACACCCTGTCCATGGTCGATCGTCTCGCCCACGTGCCGGTCGAGGGCGGCGACGGCCGCGGGCGCCCGGTCGCCGATCTCGCCACCGGCCGACACCCGGTCGACGGCCGCCACGATCTCGTCGTACCAGCCCAGCACGACGCCCGGCTCGACGTCGAGGAGGTCTAGTGCGGCCGCCACGACACGCACGGCCAGTGGCCCGGCGAGGTCGCGCCGGATCTCGGCCCGACCTCGTAGTCGAAGACCATCCACGAGTTCAAGCGCCTCGTCGCGGACCCGATCGCCGAACCTCTCCATCACCTGCGGTCGGCGGAACGCGGCCGCGAAGGGGTCGCGATGGCGGCGATGCTCATCACCATCAAGCGAGAGCATGCTCGGCCCGACCACCTGCGCCGTCGAGAAGCGCGGATCATCGACGGTGAAGCGCGCCGCATCGCGCATCACCTCGATGCACAGGTCTCGGCGCGTCACGAGCCATCCGTCGAGGACGGGGACCCACGCCACGGGTTCGTGCTCGCGGAGCGCCGACAGGATCGGGTAGGGGTCCGTGTCGAGCTCAGCCAGCGTGATCGCTGCGCCGAGGCCGCCACGTTCACCGATGGACGCCATGCCCGGTCAATGTACGCTGACGAATGATCGACCCGCAGTCGGGAACCGATATTGCCAAATCGTCGTACCTTTGAGCGATGAGATCGGTGCGTGCGCAACGGTTCGGCGCCCTGCTGCTGGCAGGCGTGCTCGCGCTCGCCATCGCTCCGACGACGGCGGCTGGGCGGACGGCATACCACCTCGATCTCGGGCGCCGGGGCGACTTCGTCGCCCAGACGAACCTCGTCCAGTGCGTCGGGGCGAGCATGCAGATGATGGTCAACATGATGAGTCGCCGGAATGATCGGACTGCCGGAACGCAGCTCCGCCTCCAACGGCTCGCGCGGACATTGAGTGGGCCGAACCGCGTGGGGCGACAGCGGCAGGGCGCGAGCGTCCGCGGCTGGGCGGCAGGCCTCACGCTCATCGGGGCCGGTCCGTACAGGGTCGTCGGATCGGACACGATCGGTGAGGCATTGCTGACAGCAGCCCGGGCGATGCGCAAGACGGGCAAGCCCGTCGGCCTGCTCGTGTGGCGCGGCCGGCACGCCTGGGTGATGAGCGGTTTCAAGGCCGACCGAGACCCGCTGGTACCGGGTGCCAAGATCACCGCTGCCATCGTCGAGGATCCGCTTCACCCGTACGGCGGCTCGAGCGTCTGGGGACGCAGCCCGAGCCCTGGCGAGATCCTGTCGGTCTCGGCACTTGGCCGCCAGTTCGTTCGGCGCCGCCAGTCGACGCAGAATCCGCGGCTGTCCGGCAAGTACGTGATCGTGATGCCCTTCGACATCGATCAGCGGATGCTTCGGCTCCAGTAGCGATGGGGTTGCTGCGTCGGCTCCTGGGCGGCGGAGCGCAGGACGCCGGGCCGGCGCAACCGACCGTGATGGACAGAACAGCCGTCGACGCCGAGGAGCGAGCGCGCGACCTCGAGCTCCTGCGATACGAGCAGGACCGGCTCGACGAGCTGACGCGCCGGCAGCTGCGCTACGCCGATCACGCCTGGCAGCCACCGGCGCAGGGCGGCGAACGACGCGCCGATGACGCCGACGCCGGCGGCGAAACCGGCTAGATCAGCCCGCTGCGACGATCGATGCGCTGCAACAGCTCGTGGGCGGCGAGCTCGACCTCCTTGTGTCGCCACTCCGCCGCGCGAAAGTGGCACGCGATGATGCCCGAGCGGTGGATGCGACGAAGGTCCCCGAACACGAACGCGTAGCGCGCCTTGGTCTCGTCCGTCGCTCCCTCGGTCAGCCCGAGATGCCACTCCGCGTACTCATCCCAATCGTGGCGGGCGAGAAACGCGTTCTCGTCGTCGGTGCTCGGCTGGACCTCGCCCCAATCGCTGTCCAGGACGTACTGACGCGCATCGATCAGCCGTTCTGCGCGTGCGACCGCGCGGTCATTGACCGTGTAGCGGGCCATCGGGACGAGTATGACCGTCGCGTCCCGCTACCATCGCCACGTGCAGATCCCGACCCTGCCCGAGTCGATCGCCGGGCTACCCGTGCCCCAGGACGACATTTCGCAAGCCACTTGGCGATGGGCGCACACGGCACTCCCGCGCTACCTCCTCTCGCATTCGGTCCGCTCGTACTGCTGGGGCGCCGCGATCGGGACGTGGGAGGGCTGGACCGTCGACACGCAGGTCTTGTGGTGCGCCGCCCTGTTCCACGACGTCGGCCTGACGCGGATCCCGCGCAACACGATGTGCTTCGAGGTCGAGGGTGCGGAAGTGGCGCGGCGCTTCCTGGAACGGCAGGGCATGGATCCCGCGACCGCGGACCGCGCGGCGATCGCGATCATCCTCCACATGCAGCCGGGGGTCACGTTGGACGACGGCGTCGAATCCGTCCTGCTCGACCGGGCAACGGCGCTCGATGTCCGCGGCGTGGACGTTGACCTCGTCGATCGCGTCAAGGGCACGGTGACGCGCAAGTTCCCGCGCGGGGCGTTCGATCGGCTCTTCGTGCGCGCCATAAGCCGGGAGGTCGACCTGCGCGGGGACTGCCAGAGCGCCCGATTGCTGCGCGGTTCCGACCTTGCCGGCTGGATGGCACGATCGCCATGGGCGAGCGACGCACCCGAGGCGCCCAGCACATGAACGTCTACCGGATGCCCGGGCTCGTGCTCACGGAGCGCGAGCACGCGGTCCCCCTCGATCACACGACGCCCGACGGCCCGACCATCACGGTCTTCACGCGGGAGGCCGCCGCACCAGACGGCCTCGATCGGCCGTACCTCGTCTTCCTCCAGGGCGGACCAGGGTTCGAGGCGACCCGCCCGACGAGTCCACCGACCGGCTGGCTGAAGCGCGCCCTGCTCGACTATCGGGTCCTGCTGCTCGATCAACGGGGCACCGGGCGGTCGACGCCGGTCGGCCCCGACATCCCCGGTGACACGCCCGAACAGCAGGCCGCGTACCTGACGCACTTTCGGGCCGACTCGATCGTCCGCGACAGCGAGGCGATCCGCCGCGAGCTGGGTATCGACCGGTGGAGCATCCTCGGGCAGAGCTTCGGTGGGTTCACCTCCATGGCGTATCTGTCGATCGCGCCAGAAGGGTTGTCGGAAGCGTTCGTCACCGGCGGTCTCTCGCCGATCGGGCGACCGGTCGACGACATCTATGGCGCGACCTACCGGCGGCTGCTCACGTCCAATGAACGCTACGACGCGCGCTACCCCGATGATCGCGGCCGGATCCGCGACATCCTGCGCCGGCTCGAGGACGAGGACGTCCGTCTGCCCTCGGGGGACCGCCTCACGGCCCGTCGTTTCCGGCAACTCGGGATGTGGCTGGGCGACAGCGCCGGGTTCGAGCTGCTGCACCACGTCGTCGAGCTGCCGTTCGGGTCGCCGGCATTCCTGCACGACGCGGGCAGAGGCGGGCCCATTCGACCGGAACCCCATCTACGCGACGCTCCATGAATCGTCATACGCCGACGGCGTGTCGACGCGTTGGTCCGCGCACCGCCTGCTCCCCGCTGAGATCGAGGCGAAGGGCTACCTGACCGCGGAGCACGTGTTCCCGTGGATGTGGGACGACTACGCGGGGCTGCGCCGTCACCAGGCGGCCGCGGAGCTGCTGGCGGAGCACCCGTGGCCGCGCCTGTATGACGCCGAGCAGCTCGAACGGAACGAGGTCCCCGTCGCCGCGACGATCTACGTCAACGATCTCTACGTCGAACGCGACTTCGCCGAGGAGACCGCCGCGACGATCCGCGGGATCCGTGTCTGGCAGACGGACGAATACGAGCACAACGGGCTGCGGGCCGACGGCGAACGCGTCCTCGGGCGCCTCATCGACATGGTCAAAGGTCGAGCCTGATGCCCGCCGACAAGGACGAAGGTCTCAAGCGGCTGGGCGGGGGCCGCTGGCAGACGCGCGACGAGCGGTTCACGATCGAACCGCAATCGGGGACCTGGGCGGTCGTCGATGCCGAGCAGACCGACGACCTCGGGCTCCCGCTCGTGCGCGGACCATTCGGCAGCCTCGGAGCGGCAAAGGAGGCGATCGCCGCCGCTCGCGATACCGATGCGCCGGCGTCCCCGCTGAAGGACCGGAAACCGAAGCCCGCGCCGGAGGCCTCGAGATCGACCGTGTCGAAAACGGCGAAGGCCAAGGCCCAGAAGGAACCCGAAGAGCCGCGCTGGCTGCGCGACCTCGACCCAGCCGAACGCCGTCGGGCGACGCGCCTGATCGAACGCCTGACCGAGGCGGGTGCATCGGATCCGGAGGGCATGGTCCGTCGTGACGTCGTCGGCGAGGTCCCCACGGTCGCGGCGTTCGCCGTCACGCGACAGATCCGGGCTCTCGGCCCGAAGGCGACGACCGGGGCGATCGCCGGCGCGCTCAGCGACGGCCGTGACGCGGCGCTGGGCGTGCGCTGGCGCCTGGTGGACGCCGACGGCCGTGAGATCCGCCTCGACCCGGAGGCGTTCGACGACGACTGACAGGTGGCGGGTCTAGGCTGGCGCCCCTACATCCTGACCAGGGGCCAGGAGATCTCGGTCCGCAGCGTCGACTGATCCGTCGCGGTGCCCGGGTCGTCGACGTAGGACTCCCACGCGCCCGGCCCGTCGTCGAAGCCAGGCTGGGCGTGGATCCATTCGTGCAACGCGTCGTACGTGGCGCCGAGTCCGTCATACGGTCCGACATGAAAGGCGCGGGCCACTGGACCGCTTGGGAGCTCGGAGCGCCCGACCTCGCCCTGCGCGACCGATGCCAATGCCGGAAGGTCCGACGGGGGGCCGGCGACGGGGAAGCCGATCTCGACATCGACGACGTCCGGACCGAAGCGGTGGTAGCGCGCGAACGGAGCGCCGCCGATTGTCCCGCCGGTCTCTTGGATCCGGGATGCGACGAGTGGCATGTTGCGGTCGAAGGCCGCGGCGAGATCGAGCTTGGCCATGGGTTGGATGACACGGACGACCACGGTCGGCTGCGCCTCCACCTCGACGATCTCTGGATCGGTCATGTCGGGCTCACCTCCTCGAAGCGCGTCTCCTTGACGACCCGCCCGGTCCGGTCGTAGGTCCGCCAGATCCCGACCTGGCGACCACGCTCGAACGAGCCGGCACGCATCAGGCTGCCGTCGGTCCGGTAGAACTCCCATGGGCCGTGCATCTCGCCGTCGAGGTGCGCTCCGGTGAACTTCACCTTCCCATTCGGGTAACGGACGGTCTCGTCGGCGGACGAGGCGGGCTCTGGCACGCCGTCAGTATGCCTCGCCTATCCGGCGGAAAGATGTCCGGCCGACCGACGTTGATAAGGCGTTAACGAAGCCTTCCTACAGTCGCCGCACCCGTCACGTAGGAGGTTCGATGATCGCCAGCACGACACCGATCCGCGCGATCCCGCTCTTCCAGGGTTGCAGCGATCGCTCGATCGAGATCATCGCCGGGATCACGGAGGAAGCCAGCTTCCCGGCCGGCGCTGTGCTCGTGCGCGAAGGCGACGAGGGCGCATCCCTGATCATCATCCGCACCGGGACCGCGAGCGTCGACCAGGCCGGCCGGTTCCTGCGTCGGCTCGGCCCGGGCGACTTCCTGGGCGAGATCGCCCTCATCGACGGCCGGCCTCGGACGGCGACGGTGACCGCTGACGAGCCGATCGACGCGCTCGTGATCGGTCGAGAGGGGTTCGCCCGGATCATGGACGAGTTCCCGGTGATTCGGTACGACCTCGTGAACGCGCTGACCCAACGTCTCCGGGACGGGAGCCCCACCCCGATCGACTGAGCGCGGTCTTGATCGACTGTCCTGGGTCGGACCGGCCGACTGTCAGCCCCGGCGGCAGTCCGTCATGACCGCCGCGGTCGAGGTCCACAGGACCGTTCGCGCCTCCTCCAGCCGGTCGAGCGGGGCAAGCCCTCGGTTCGTGACCTCCTCGCGCACCGCATCGGCCACCCGAGCCCGCAGGCGATCGGCCCATCTGCGACCCACGCGACCGGCATGGAGTCCGAGCAGTCGCGCGAGCAGATAGCCGATCAGCACGCTGACCAGCAGCGCGGCGAACGGCATCGGGATCGATCCGAGCACCGGCACCTCCACGGTGTCGACGATCGGTCTGGCCAGGATCCATACCACCACCCACGCAGCGGACACGGCGATCGCGATGGCAGCGAGCACCTGCAAGAGCCCCAGGACCGCCCACCAGCGGCTCGTCGGTGGCTCCAGCCGGTCCAGGCCGGCGATGGCCCGGTCGACGGCACGTTCAAGTCCTTGTCGTAGCGGGGCCGGTTCCAGCGTCGCAGCGAGTGCCGGCCGGACCTGCGGGCTGGCGTCCCTGAGTGCCGATCCAAGCGCCGTCGCGAGCGAGTCGACGGCCTGCGTGAGCGGGGCACGGTCACGCCAGCGCATCAGGTGGCCGGTCGGGTCGGCGACCTTCGTATCGCGACCTGACGCCCGGTAGATCAGCGATGTCAGCCGGCCCATCGGTCCCGTACCTCGAGCCCGGGCGCGAGCGCGCGTGGCCGCGACCGCCTGCCGCTCCAGACCGGGCAGATCGACCGCGCGGAGGACGGCACGCGTCGCGTCGTCTATGGCCGCCGCGCGGGCGGCCTCCGAGAGGAACGGCGTCGCCCCACGCTCGGGGTCGACGCCGGCGTCACGCGCGAGCTCCCGGGCGTGGTCGACGGCCGTCGCCGCGACCCGCGCACGGACCACCGCCTTCGACGCCGCCCCATCGGCAAGCCAAGAGCGGAACTCGTCGACGTCCGCAGGGGGTGCCGCCGTGGTCATCAAGACCGGGACTGGCGTCTGGTCCGTCACGGTGAGGCGCTGACCGAGGTCCTCTTCGAGGTCGCGCCGGACGCGCGGCCGGTCCGCGTCGGACAGGCGATCGGCCTTGTTCACGACGATGGCCTGGCGGTCGAGACGCGGGACCCACGTTCGCAAGAAGGTGTCGTGCAAGACGGCGTCGTGGTACTTCTCGAGGTCGGTCACCCACGCGACCGCGTCGACCAGCGGGAGGAGCGCTTCGACCCGCTCTCGGTGGCTCGCCGTGATCGAGTCCATGTCCGGCAGGTCGACGATCGCGATCGACCGGAGCCCCTCTGCGGTGTGGTCCCGGACGTCGCCCACGCCGAGCCAGCTGAGCAACGGACCGAGGGACTCACGCTCCGTCGCAGGGACCCAGGCGATCGGTTCACTCGTCGTCGGACGGCGCACCGATGCGGGGCTGACGTCGACCCCCGCCAGGGCGTTGAGCAGGCTCGATTTGCCGACGCCCGTACCCCCGACCAGCGCGAGCACGTAAGCGTCCGACGGGAAGCCGAGGCGGCGCACGGCGTCCGCATGTGCGTCGCGGACCTGATCGGTCGAGATGCCCAGGACATCTGCCGCATCAGCCGCTTCGAGCAGCGCATCGAGACAGCGGCGGAGTGCGTCGTCGGCGTCGTCGAGCGGCGGTGGTGCGGCCGACGCGGGGTGGTCCATCAGGCGGGTGACGGGAGCGCGCGGACGTCGGCCGCAGCCGCCCGCAGATCGGTCGCCAGCCCGGCCAGGACCCCCGGCGCAGGCAGCAACGACTCGAACCGGGCACGTTCCTCGTCGAACGTCGTCGACAAGGCCTCGTCGAGGTGCTGCCGGGCGTGCGCCACGAGCTCCGCCATCGCCGCCTCTCCGAACAGTGCGGCGAGGACCTTCTGGTTGAGGAAGGCGGTGGCCGCGGCGACGCCGAGCTCTGCGCCCGTGATCCCACCTGTATGCATGAACGTCGCGAGCATGACGCCCGTGCCCATCGCGTTCACGCCGACGGCGGCCCCTCGGGCCAGCAACCGCTTTGGCCGGCCGTGCGCCTGGATCTCCTCCGTGATGCCTTCCATCCAGCGTTCGATGCGGTCCTGCAGGCGCGCATCGAAGTCGGGGGAGGGGACCCACAACTCCGGTTCCTCGGCGATCCGTCGACCCGCCGCAGGTGTCTCCGACCAGGCCGTCGCGGTGCGTCGCGCGGCCTCCGCGGCCTGGAGGCGGGCGACGGCGATGAGGTCTTCCGTGGTGGCGGCACGGACCTCGGCGACGGGCGCGGTCGCCGGTCGCAGGACCGCCGAGATGGCGCCCCGGATCCGGCCGATGCCCTCTGAGAAGAACCGCGTCATCTGGTCCGCGCCGACGAACGTCTGCCACTGGCGCAGCGCCTCTTCACGCAGGAACGTGCCACGACCGACCTCGTGCCGGAGCGTGTCCAGCGAGTGTTCGTAGGCACGGTCCGCGATGCGCCGCAGCGCCTCGACATCGATCGATTCGTGCTCACTGTCGTCGGCGATCTGGTCGATGCTCTCGCCGAGCCCGGTCAGTGAGCCAGTCAGCGCCCGAGCCGCGAGGTCGAGGCGTGCCTGGCGATCGGCGCGAAGCCCGGCGATCTCGTCGAGCACCGGACCGATGGCGACCCGTTCCAGTCGGTCGCCCGTCGGGTCGAGCGCCCCTTCCGCGACGGCGATGATCTCCCGTGGTGGAGCGGCCTCATCCGCAATCTGGACGGCGTCGAGGCCGGCCCCGGTGAGCAGTCGGCGGACGTCGGCCACGATCTCGGCGCGGTCCGCCGCATCGGGTGGCATCCGGTTGACGATCACCTGCAATGGCAGCCCTCGCTCGCGGACGCGGTCGAGGACGGCCCACGGGACGCGGTCAGCGTAGCGCGTGGCGGTCGTGACGAAGACCGCCAGGTCGGCCGCCTCGACGAGTCGATCCGTCAGTTCTCGATTGGCGTGCTCGACGGAGTCGATGTCCGGCGCGTCGACGAGAACGAGCCCCGGTTCGACCGCCCCGTCCTCGACGAACCGCACCTCCGACGGCAGGACGCGAGCGAGGGTCCCCTCGAGCAGCCCGACGTGATCGTCGGGGTGGAGCAGGACGACCGCGACGCGGGTCGTCGGACGCAGGACGCCGGTCTCGCTGGCGGACCGACCGGCGATCGTGTTGAAGACCGTGCTCTTGCCCGCTCCGGTCGGACCGACGAGCACCACGAGCAGCGGAGCGTCGAGCGATGCGGCCCGGACGCGGACGTGCCCGGCGAGATGATCGGCCAGGCGCGTCGCACGAGCGAGAGCGGCCTCGCTCCGTGGTCGCGTCGCCAGGCGACGCGCGGCCAGCGCCTCCAGCCGCTCGACCAGTTCGCGCAATGCCGACGGGGCGCTCCCACTCATCCACTCACCCTAACCGTCCACGGCGGCCGTCGTGCCTGCCAGAGCGGGGAGCCCCGTCGCAGAGATGTGGCAGCGACCGTCAGCGCTGGACGATGACGGCCTCGAGGTACTCGTTCGGGACGATCATGGTGCCGTCCTCGGCGCGGTTGAAGCGGCTGATGAGCTCGACGATCTCCGCCTCGAGCGCCGCGCGACCGGCATCACCCAGGCTCTCGAACGCCTTGAGGGTCGGACCGTAGAACGTGCGCCAGTACTCGATGAAGTGCTGCGGCGATCGATCGCGGAAGGTGTAATGCCGCTTCTCGAGCGAGATATCGGCGATCTGGCCTGTGAACAGTTCGCGCAGTCGGGCCTCGGTGCCCCACTGGATCGGTGAGCGCAGGCCGGCCGGCGGCGGGACGTGCTTCGCCATGACCTTGAACAGGTTGCCGATGAAGCCGTCGGGCGTGTGGGCCACGATGCCGATCCGTCCGCCGGAGCGGGCGACGCGGGCGAGCTCGCCGGCCGTCTGCTCCTGGTCCGGTGCGAACATCGAGCCGAAGACCGAGCTGACCACATCGAAGCTGCCAGCCTCGAACGGCAGCGCCTCAGCGTCGCCTTCGATGAACTCGACCGAGAGCCCTTCGGCGTCAGCGCGCCGGCGGGCGCGGTCGAGCAGGCCCGGAACGTAGTCGACGCCGACGACCTCGCAGCCCCGTCGTGCGGCGGCTAGGGCAGCGTTGCCACTCCCGGTGGCCACGTCGAGCACGCGCTCGGTCGAATGCACGTCGAGCGCCTCGATGAGGAGCTCGGACACGATCTGGATCTGGGTCCCGATCATGTGGTAGTCGCCACTGGCCCACGTGGCCTGCTGGCGCGTCTTGATCGCCGCGAGATCGGGCGGCGGGCTGGCCGTGTTGGCGTCGGTCGCGGTCGCTTGGGTCATGCCGTGTATCTCCCTTCCTTGGTTGGTTCCGGACGAGCATCGGACACGATGGGTCGACTCCGCATCCATGGAAATCCTTATGTTTCGGCACGGGTCGCCCGAATCCAGGACGCCCACCTTGACACAGGGGCGTCCCTCGGCGTCCGCAGCCACGTGCGGCTGCGCGAGGTTCGGTAGCCTTGACGCATGACCGAATACATCGAGCTGCGAGGGGCGCGCGAGAACAACCTCAAGGACATCTCGCTGCGGATCCCCAAGCGGCAGATCACGATCTTCACCGGCGTCTCCGGCTCCGGAAAGTCGTCGATCGTGTTCGACACGATCGCGACCGAGGCGCAGCGGCAGCTCTACGAGAACTTCAGCATGTTCATCCGGAGCTTCCTGCCGCGCTACCCGCAGCCCGAGGCCGACGCGATCGAGAACCTCAGCATGGCCGTGATCGTCGACCAGAAGCGTCTGGGTGGCGGGTCCCACTCGACCGTCGGCACCGTGACCGACATCTACACCGCACTGCGCCTGCTGTTCTCGCGTGTCGGCAGACCCCATGTCGGGTACTCGAACGCGTTCTCGTTCAACGACCCGCAAGGCATGTGCCCCGACTGCAACGGGCTCGGCCGGAAACTCGGCTTCGTCGTCGACGACCTCGTCGACTACTCGAAGTCGCTAGATGACGGGGCGATCCGCGTGCCGTTCTGGACCGATTGGGAGACGGGTGCATATCCGACGTCGGGCTTCTTCGACAACAGCAAGAAGCTGGCGGACTACACGCCTGAGGAGCTGGATCTGCTCCTGTACGGCAAGGATCGCAAGTACAAGCTCGCGATCGGCGACAAGACCATGAACGCGACCTACCTCGGCGTCATCGAGAAGCTCGAGCGATCGTACGTGCGGCGCGATCTCAAGGCCGCCTCGGAGCGGACGCAGAAGAAGGTCGAGCCGTTCCTGCGCGAGCGCCAGTGCCCATCGTGCCGCGGCACCCGACTGAGCCAGGCGGCGCTCAGCTCGAAGATCGACGGTCACGACATCGCGGAGCTCGCATCGATGGAGGTGGGCGACCTCATCGCGATCCTGCGGCTGATGACCGACCCGGTCGGCGAGCCGATCGTCCGAACGCTCGTCGAGCGCCTGCAGCACATGGTCGACATCGGGCTTGACTACCTCAGCCTCGATCGCGAGACGGACACGCTGTCGGGCGGGGAGTCGCAACGCGTGAAGTTGGTCAAACACCTCGGCAGCAGCCTGGTCGACGTGATGTACATCCTCGACGAGCCGAGCATCGGGCTCCACCCACGTGACGTGCATCGGCTGACCGAGTTGCTGCAACTACTGCGCGACCGCGGCAATACCGTGCTCGTCGTCGAGCACGACCCCGATGTGATCAGGGCGGCGGACCACGTCATCGACGTCGGACCGCTCGCGGGGAGCAGTGGCGGGGAGATCGTGTTCGAGGGATCGTTCGCCGACCTGCGCACCGCCGACACGCTCACCGGCCAGTACCTGGACCGCTCGCTCCCGCTCAAGGAGCGCACCCGAACGCCGACCGGCTGGCTATCGATCCTGGGCGCGCGAGCCAACAACCTCAAGGGCATCGACGTCGACATCCCGACGGCTGTGCTCACGGTCGTGACCGGCGTCGCGGGTTCGGGCAAGAGCTCGCTGATCGACGAGGTGTTCCTGCCCGAGCACCCGGACGCCGTGGTGATCGACCAGTCCGCGGTCGGTACGTCGACCCGTTCGAACCCTGCGACGTACACCGGCGTGATGGACGACATCCGAAAGGCCTTCGCGACCACCAACAAGGTGGACGCCGGTCTGTTCAGCTTCAACTCGAAGGGCGCCTGCGAGAACTGCAATGGCTCCGGCGTCATCTACACGGAGTTGTCGTTCCTCGGCGGCGTCAAGACGCCATGCGAGATCTGCCAGGGGCGCCGGTTCAAGGACGAGGTCCTGGAGTACACGCTGGACGGACGCAACGTCTCCGAAGTCCTGGCCCTCACCGTGGCCCAGGCGCTCGATGCGTTCACCCAGGCGGACATCCGCCGCAAGCTCCAGGCGATGAGCGACGTCGGGCTCGACTACCTGACGCTCGGCCAGCCGCTGAGCACCCTCTCGGGTGGTGAGTGCCAGCGCATCAAGATGGCCAGCGAGCTGCACAGGAAGGGCAACATCTACGTTCTCGACGAGCCGACGACGGGACTCCACATGTCGGATACGAGCCACCTGCTCGAGATGCTCGATCGCCTGGTCGACGCCGGCAACACGGTGATCGTCATCGAGCACAACCTCGACGTGATCCGGAACGCTGACTGGATCATCGACCTCGGGCCGGAGGGTGGAAGCCGCGGAGGACAGCTGATCTTCAGCGGGACGCCGAGCGGGATCCTCGAGGCGCCCGGCTCACTCACCGGCGAGTACCTGCGGGGCCGAGAGCCCGCGGTCGCCTAGGCCGTCGCGGGCGGAGCGCCGATCCGCCCAAGCCGTTCGGCAAGCATTCGCATGTGGTCCACGAGCTCCGGGGGCTCATGTATCTCGAAGTCGCAGTCGAGCAGGATCAGGCGGAGCGCCAGCCAGGCGAGCGTGTCGCCCTCGATGGTGATCCGGCAATACTGCGCATCGATCCGCTCGATCGCGGGCGCGAGGTCGCCGGCCCGCGGCGTGACGTGTTCATACGGGTCGTGGAGCGTCGCGACTAGGCGATACGTCGGCGCCTGGCCGAGCTGCTGTCGGTGGACGTAGGTCGCGGCATCGAGCCCGTCCGGCAGATCGCGAGCGGTGAACGGCCGCCCGGTGGCCCACGGATCATCGATGCGATCAACTCGGAAGGTGCGCCAGTCGTCCCGGTCCTCGTCCCAGGCGACCAGGTACCAGCGGCGGCCCACGACGACCAGCCCTTTCGGTTCGACCGATCGCCGGCCAGTCACTCCCGACGCCGACCGATGGGTGAACCGCAGCCGCTCGCCGGCGCTGATCGACCGCGCGATCACAGGCAGGACGGCAGCGTCGACGGTCGGGCCGCTCCAGTCGAACCGTGTGGTCGCCGCCCGGATTCCCTCGAACCGGCCGCGCAGCCTAGTCGGAAGCACCTGCTCGAGCTTGGCCAGGGCGCGCGCGGATGCCTCGTCGAGACCATCCACGGCATGTCCGGCCGCAGCCCGAAGCCCGACGACGACAGCGACGGCCTCGTCGTCGTCGAGCAGCAGGGGAGGCATCTCGGTCCCGGCACCAAGGCGGTAGCCGCCATCCACGCCGAGCGTGCCCTTGACGGGATACCCGAGGTCGCGGAGTCGATCGACGTCGCGGCGCACGGTGCGCCGGCTGACCTCCAGGCGTTCCGCGAGCTCGCCGCCCGACCAGGTCCGCGGTATCTGCAAGAGCGTCAGCAGGGCCAGCAGTCGCGACGCCGTGCTCATGACTCGCATGCTCCGTCGGAACTAGGACCGCATCTGGCCTAGTTGCGCGATAGCGTACATCCCCAGATCAGGCGCAAACGAACCACGGAGCCCGACATGACCACACCCGAGAGCCCGACCCCCCTCCGCGACCCGAGCACTCCCCAGCCATACGGCACGGTCTGCCCCTGGATCATCTCGCGCGACACCGCGAAGATGATCGAGTTCGCGAGCGCGGCCTTCGGTGCACATGACATGGGCCGCGTCATGAACGAGGACGGCTCGATCGGCCATGCCGAATTCCTCATCGGCGACTCGGTCATCCTCGCCTTCGATGCGAGGCCGCATTGGCCCGATACGCCGGCCTTCCTGCGGATCTACGTCCCGGATGCCGATGTTGCGTTCGAACGGGCGATCCGCGCAGGCGCCGAGCCCGTCACGCCGCTGGGCGACATGCCATGGGGCGATCGCTCCGGTCGGATCCGCGACCCCCTCGGCAACCTGTGGTGGGTGATGGCTCGCATGGAGGAGGTCGACGACGTCGAGGCGGAGCGTCGCTGGCAGGAGCCCAGGTACGTCCAGGCGATGGCACGAGCGACCGCGTTCGAACCGTTCGACCGCTAGTGTGGCGCGAGCTCGTTGCCTGGGATACCACCAGCGGGTGCAGCCGGGTTACGCGTCGGCTGTGCCGCACCATAGCCTCTCCGCTAGCCGGGCCAGGGTGATCCGTCGAGGGAGGGAGCGCGTTCGAAGGCGAGCCCAGATGGACCCGCAAGAGCGCGGTTCTCACGACGGTGTCGATGCTGGGTGTGATGCCGGCCGCTCACCGTGCTGCGAATGTACTGGCCGTGGACGGCCCGCCGTTCGCCTGTGCTAGTGGATCACGGCGCGAACCCCCGGCGGCGCTCCACGCCTGACCGTCGAGGGCTGACAGCCGGGGAGTAGGCTGGAGGCGCCCACCGACTCGACCGTTGCCGCGCCGGCTTGGGTGGGGAGGGTCCATCATGACGACGACAACCGCTTCCGTGCCCCGCGACGACGTGCGCTCCACCCGAGACCAGGTCGCGAGCGTCGTCCTGTTCGTCGCCATCACCCTGACGTTCGCTCTCATCGCGACGGTCCTCGCGATCAATTCCGGCGCCGACCCGAACCTTCTCGCGTTCCCCCTGGCACTTGCACCCGCTCTCATCGCGATCGCGCTCGCATGGCGTGATGGCGCAGTTCGCGAGATGCTGCGCCGACTAGCGGTCCTTCCGGGACGGCCGATCTGGTTCGCAACCCTGTTACTGCCGCTGGCGGCGTTCCTCGCCGTCGATATCGTCGCCGTGGCTCTCGGCGAACCGGTCACCGGGCTGTTCGACAGCGTCTTCCCGGCCGTCCTCATCGTGCCGCTGGTCGTGCTGCTTCCTGCCATCACCGAGGAGATCGGCTGGCGCGGCTTCGCCCTGCACCGATCCCTGAGCGCGACATCGCCGCTGCGCGCCGCGCTGATCCTTGGCGTCCCGTGGACACTCATCCACGTCGGCTTGTTCCTGCCGGGCCAGATGAACGCGGGTGCCGCCTACTGGTCGATGGCGACCCAGATCATGTCCATGTCGGTGATCCTGGCCTGGGTCTACGTCGGCACTGGTCGAAGCATCCTGATGGCTGCCCTTGTGCACGCGCTCTTCAATGGGTTCGTTCCTCTATCGGGCGGGGTAGAACCCGAGCTCGCCTGGGCGATCCGCGGCATCGTGTGGCCCATCATCGCGATCGCGATCGTCGCGCTCGGCGGGTTCCGCGGACTCGACATTCGCGGTCACACCGTCCCCTAGGCGATCCACCCGGACTGCGGAGGCGGCGTTCAGGACCCGGCGACCACCGGATCGCCCGGTCGGCCAGGCACCTTGCGAAGCCGTGAGGGATGGCGAAGCAGGGTGATCGCCGCGCCGAGCAGCGCGCCCGAGGCCGTCTCGGCGAGGTCGGTCATGGTGTCGTCGTACGTCAGGTCCATGCCCTTCGCGCCAAGCTTGAAGCCGATCCACTCGGCGATCTCCCAGATCCCGGCCGCCGCGATACCCGCGAGCGCCGCGACCCCGGCTGCCTCCCATGACGTCTTGACCCGCGGCGTGGCCAATGCCCCGGCGACCGATGCCACGGTCGCGCCATCGGCGAAGTGGATCAGGTCGTCGATGTGCGCGCGGCGGTAGATACCGATCGCGTTCCCGCCAGCGTCGACGAGCAACGGCAGCGTCACCGCGAGGTCCAGCTCACGCGGATACGGCTGGGGCCGTCCGGCAACACGCCACGCCAACGGCACGAGCAGCATCCCGCCCGTGTAGCCGATCGCTCGGATGCGCATCGCCTTGCCGCTGTAGCGCGGCGCGCTGGAGTTGACGAATGCGTCGATCGCCAGCGCCACGACCGCGGCCTTGGCGGCGCTGATCCCGGCCACCCATGCGACATCGCCCAGAGTCGGCGGTGGCGCCGTGTGCGCGTTCCCAGTGGACGGGGTTACGCCTTCCACGGCCCGACCCCGGAGATGCGTTCGGGCTTGATGCGGAGGACGAATCCCGGCGGCGGATCCGGCATCGCCGGGAACACCACATCCGGTCCGAGGTAGATCCGGGCAAGCCGCTGGAGCAGCTCCGGCGCCCCACCTTCGGTGATGTACGCGGTGCCATTGATGACGAGGTATTCGCGCAGGCCCCACGGGTTGACGACGTCAGATTGGACAGTGAGCGCGACGCGTGGGTCGCGGCGCACGTTACCCAGCTTGCGCTGGTCGTGCAAAGTGCCGATCACGATCTCACCTTCCTCGACACCGACCCAGGCGGAGCTCAGGTGTGGGGTCCCGTCAGCGTCGAGCGTCACCACGGACGCGACGGCCGCCGTCTCGAGCAGCCGTCGCGCCGGGACGGGCAGAGGGTCAGCCGGAGGCAAGCGTCATCAACCCGAATGATGCTCCTTGCGGATCGCTCACGATCGACATGCGCCCGCCTGGGAAGTCGAGCGGCGGGACGAGCTCTGACGCCCCCGCATCGATCGCCCGCTGATGCGCCGCGTCCACGTCATCGACCGTGAAATAGGCCATCCAGTAATTCGGCACGTTTGCCGGCACCACCGAGTCCATCTCCGTCGCGCCCGCGATGCTCTCGCCGTCGACCTGGAACTCCGTGTACGGCTGGGCGTCGGATCCGGTCCTCCTGAGACCCCAGCCGAACACCCGCTCATAAAAGGGCAGTGCCGATGCCACGTTGCGCGCGTTCAGGTCGGCCCACCCGAAGGAGCCTTGGCCGGTCGTCTGGAAGCCACCCATCCGCGTCGATTGCCAAGCCGAGATGAACGCTCCGGTCGGGTCCTGGAAGACCGCCATCCGGCCCTGATCGCCGACGTCGAAGGGCGCCGCGACGACCGTTCCGCCCGCGGACGTCACGGCGTTCGCGAGCGCGTCGACGTCGTCGGTGCCGATGTAGACACTCCAGGCTGCGGGTTGGTCGGGTGACTGCGTGCCACCGATGCCGGCCACATCACGGCCGTTGAGCTTCGCGCGGCCGTAGCCGCCGTACTGGGGATCCGGGTTCACCTCGATATCCCACCCGAACACCGTCGAATAGAAGTCCCGGGCTGCCCCAGGATCCGGTGCCGACAGGTCGATCCAGGTCGGCTTGTTGGTCGATGCCGTTGCCGCTTCTGCCATGGCTCGATCCTCCATCGATGGCGACGGGCGCCACCAGGCGCCCGTCGTCACGTTCGGGGCGAGGCTCCACGCTGGAGACCCGTCGGGGACCCTATCCGGGTGTGTCGGTCGATGACGGTGGCGGTCCGCTGGGAGCGGAGGGTGGGGGAGGAGGAGGGGGTGCGGCAGGTGCAGCGGGTGCCGCGGCGGCGGCGGCCGGGGCCGGAGCGGCCATCGCCTGTGCAGCAGCAGCGTTGGCTTGCTGCGCTGCTTCGAGCGCTGCCCGCTGGTCGGGCGTCAGCAGCGACATCTCGTGCTCCATGAACTGATTCCGGACGCCCGGATAGTTCAGGTAGAAGAAGATCCCGAGCGACAGCAGGTAGGCGATCATCTCGGACTCCGTGGTGGCCGTGCCCCCGAGGATCGCGAAGAAGCCGAAGATGATCGTGAAGAGGCTGATGAAGTTGCCGAAGGACCAGGCGTAGGCGCGCACGTTCCAGAAACCCAGCGCGACCCAGAACCAGATCGCGGCAAGGATCACCGCCCACAGCGCCTGACCCCATTGGGCTTCGGGGAATGAGACTTCCTTGCCGAAGAACGTCCAACTGACGATCCC
Source organism: uncultured Chloroflexia bacterium (assembly GCA_963831715.1). Lineage (GTDB taxonomy): Bacteria > Chloroflexota > Limnocylindria > Limnocylindrales > CSP1-4 > SPCO01. Next base: position 644,338 of record CAWHRB010000003.1, read on the forward strand.
CAGGAATAGGAGGACCCGCCACACCTGGAAGAGGCCGGCCAGGCCAGCGCCCAAGGCGAGCAATGTCACCCCGATCGGTCGATTCATCGTTGTCGTCCCTCCAGTGGCTTGATGGTCGTACGCGTCGATGCTAGTCCTTGGTGCGCCGCTACACCATGCCCGACACGCACTTCTTGGGGTGCGCCGACACGCGGAATCTGGCGGTGTGGGCACCATCGGCTCGCCAGCCGTGAGAATCTGGCACGTGACATGGCTATCGACACGAACGACGGAAGCGGCGATCCTGCCCGCGCGCCGGCGCTAGCGGCATGAATGAGCTCGCGTATCGGGCGGCAGAGCGCCGGCTGTGGCGATCGATCGGTGCCAGACCGTACGAGAGGACGATCCATCTCGAGCGGATCGACGTCGACGTGCGGATCCAGGAGGTCGGTCAGGGCGCGCCCGTCCTGTTCATCCATGGCGTCGCCACGAGCGGTGTCAGCTGGGCGGGTCTCGCGGCACGCGCCGCCGGGTTCCGTTGCCTGATCCTGGATCGCCCCGGAACGGGGCTGAGCCGCCCGCTGGGCCGACCGGTCGATGCGCGGACGCTCGCCCAGATGGCCGACGTCCTCGTCGCCGACGTCCTCGATGCCCTCGACCTGCCGTCGGCCCACCTCGTCGCAACCTCGTTCGGTGGCTACATGGCGCTGCGCTCGGCGGCGGCCACGCCCGAACGCGTCGATCGGATGGTCCAGTTCAGCTGGCCGGCCGGCGCTCCGACTCGGACCCTGCCCCTGTTCCTACGCGCGATGAGCGTTCCCGGCTTCGGTCGGCTGGTGGCGTCCATCCCACGCAACGAGCGGTCGATGCGCATCCTTTTCCGCCAGTTGGGCCATGGCGACAAGCTGGCCGACGGGCGCATCACGGACGCCGACCTTGCGTGCTACCTGGCGCTGCTCCGCCACACGGACACGATGCGCAACGAGTTCGCGCCCGCCAGGGCGTTGATCTCGCCGTTGCATGGGCTCGAACGCCTGCATCTGCCCGACGATGTCCTCGCCCGGGTCGGATGCCCGACGCTGTTCATGTGGGGTGGCCGTGACCCGTTCGGGGGTGAGGACGCAGCCCGGGCGCTCGTCGCACGCATGCCCGACGCCGGACTCGCCCTGATGCCGAACGCGGGCCATAGCCCATGGCTCGACGATATGGACGCGTGCGTTTCGGGGATGACGTCGTTCCTTCGCGATGGCACGGCACGTCCCGCGACCGTCGACCGCTCGGAGCGGGCCGCGATCGCATGAGGGCCGCGCGTGATGGACCGTAGGGCACACTTTCTCCCGTGACCGCCCGACGATCCGTCATGCCCGACTTCGTCCCGCCGATGCTCGCGACGCTGGTGGCCGCGCCGTTCGATGACCCGGACTGGACGTTCGAGATCAAGTGGGACGGCTTCCGCGTCGAGACGGTCCTCGACCGCGGCAGTGTGCGGATGTGGACGCGCGGTCAACAGGATGCTGCGCGGTACTTCGGGCCATTCCTCGATCCGGCGGACTGGATCGCGGCCGACCAGGCGATCGTCGATGGCGAGGTGATCGCGCTCGACGACCGAGGCGAGCCCGACTTCGCTCTCCTGCAGGCGCGCATCAAGGGGCAGAGCCGGGGAGGGGCAGCGACCCCCTTCGTCTACGAGGTGTTCGACCTCATGTACCTCGACGGTCGATCGCTGCTCGACGAGCCGCTGGAGGTCCGCCGTACGCTGCTCAAGGACGTCATCCGCGCCGACCCGCGTGTCCGGCTCAGCGAGGACATCGGAGGGGAGGGGCTGGCGTTCTTCGAGGCCGCGAGGAAGCGAGGTCTCGAGGGCATCATGGCCAAGGACCGGCGCTCTCCCTACCTGCCCGGCAAGCGCGCGCTGTCATGGCAGAAGGTCAAGATCCGACCCGAACAGGAGCTCGTGGTCGGCGGCTGGACGAAGGGCACCGGCAAGGCCGTCGAGCTCGGGGCATTGCTGGTCGGCGTGTATGAGGGCGGCGCGCTCCGGTATGCGGGCAAGATCGGTGCCGGTTTCAACGACGCCATCCGCGCCGAGCTGCTCGAGGCGATGGCACCACTCGCCGCCGATGCGCCCCCGTTCGCGGAGCCACCCCCGCGCGCCGTGTCGAAGAGCGCCCTCTGGCTTCGACCCGAACTCGTGATCCGGGCCGAGTTCGCCGGCTGGACCCGGGACGGCCTCGTCCGCCAGGCGGCCTACAAGGGCTTCGATCTCGGCAAGGACCCGCGCAAGGTGCGTCGGGAGACGCCGCGCTGAGCGCGATCCTGGGCGAGGACGGCCACTTCGGCGAGGAGGTCGCCGCGACGTACGACGAGGACAACGCCGCGCTCGCCGATCCGGCCGTCGTCGGGCCCACCGTCGACTTCCTTGCCCTCCTCGCGGGATCCGGCAGAGCGCTGGAGCTGGCAAGCGGCACGGGCAGGATCGCGGTGCCGCTCGCTCAGCGTGGCGTCGAGGTCGCCGGGATCGAGCTGTCACGGGCGATGACGGCGAGGCTCCACGAGAAGCCAGGTGGTGCTGCGATCCCAGTGACGATCGGCGACATGACCACGGCCAAGGCGGTCGGGACATTTCGCGTCGCCTACCTCCTCCGCAACACGATCATGAACCTCACGACGAGGGACGCCCAGATCGCGTGCTTTCGCAACGTCGCCGAGCAACTCGAGCCTGGCGGCACATTCGTCATCGAGGTCGGCGTTCCTGGCCTTCAGCGCCTGCCGCCGGGCGAGGTGTTCCAGGTCTTCACGTGGATGGACGGCCATTGGGGCATCGACGAGTACGACGTCGAACGACAAGGCTTGACCTCACATCATTTCCGCCGAGTGGGCGACCGCATCGAGCTCCGATCCGTGCCGTTCCGGTACGTGTGGCCGTCGGAACTCGACCTCATGGCCCGGCTAGCCGGTCTCGAGCTGCGCGAGCGCTGGGACGACTGGACGCGCGAGCCGTTCACCAGCGAGAGCCGCCAGCACGTGTCGGTCTGGCAGAAGACAGCCGGGACAGCGCCCGGCGAAAACTCTGGCTAGGGACTCCAGAAACCGATGACGCCGTCCAGGGCGATCGGCTCCGAGCCATCGGGGAATCGCACGCTGACGCGGGTCACGCCATCCAGGCCCACCTCCGGCAACAGCATCGACGAACTGTCCGGAGCCCAGACCCGATGGCTGAGGGCGTACTGGTCGAAGTAGGCGAGGAAGGCCCTCACGAAGCGCTCGCCCGGTCGGACGACCGGCTGTGACAGCGTCGTTCCCGAGGCGACGTCGACGAACACAAGCCTGATCTCGGTACCTGGCTCAGCTGACGGGGCGCCGGACAGCGTCGCAGGAGCGGCGGCGGGCTGCACGCGCAGCGCGGCGATCGTCTTACCGTCGGGCGACCACCAGAAGCTGACGACCAGGCCATCGACCAGCGTCCGGATCTCACCCGACGCCGCGTCCATGAGCCGGATCGGTCCCAGCGGGAAGCCCGGCAGGTCACCGGGTTCGATCGGACCGATCGACGCGACCCGCCCACCACCAGGATCGAACACCACAGCGGTCTGACCGAAGGCCGACATCACGTGCTCGTCCGATCCGTCTCGATGCGACACGACGACTTCGCCGGCGCCACCGATCGCGCCACGGACGAAGGCGATCGACTCGTGGTCGGGGCTCACGACCCCTGAGCGGAAGTCGCCTGGCGTCTCGAGCGCCGGACCCGCGGCGTCGCCATCGAGCCCGATCTCTCCCAGGAAGGCGTCCGACCCGGCGCCGATGTGGGCGAACAACCGATCACCGGCGAGCCAGTCGTAGTAGAAGGGGTTGCCCGACTTGACCACCGAGTCTGCACCGCTGCCGTCGATGGGGGCACTGCCGTCGGCCGGCGCGAGCCGAAGCGAGAGCACGTCGGCCTCGGTCGCCAGGAACGACACGCGGTCACCCTCCGGCGTCCAGTACAGGTAGAACGGCGCGGCGCTCGCTTTCTCGAAGACGACCGTCGGGTCGGCCGGCGACGAGCCCGGGTCGGCCGCGTCGAACACGACGACCGACGACTGCGTCCCGTCCGAGCGGACCGCCGCGATGTGCGTGCCGTCGGGAGACCACGTGGGGAAGCCGAACAGACCGTCCGTCGTGTCCGTCAGGAGCGCGGATCGGCCATCCGCATCGACGACAGAGATGGAGCCGTCGGCCGCGAGCAGCGCGATCGAGCCCGACGAGGCGAGGGAGCGCCCCGGACTCGCGGCCGTGCTCGGTACCGGGCTGGAGTCAGCGCTGGCCGCCGGTGCAGTACTCGAGGATGGACGATCGGTCAGAGCGGGCGAGGGCGATGTCTCGCCGCACGCCGCTGAGGCGACCACCATCAGGGTCGCCGCGACCGCCAGGACGCGAGAGCCCGTCGACGCCATCACGTAACGATACGCGCCGCGCATCTCGTCGGATGCGGCGTCGATCGTGACAGCGAACCTCGAACGTGCCCGCGAGACTGTCGCGGCCTGGCTGGACGTCGACCCCGGGGCCTTCGACATCGAGCGCGGCTAGTGCGACACGATTGCCAGTGTCGCCAAAGCACCGCATTCTTGACCCTGGTGCGTCGGCGCACCCCGGGTTAGGAAGAAAGGACTACCCTTCAGCAGGACCCGGCGAGGGGATCAGCGCCGGCCACGATCGATCCGCGATGCGGGCCTAGCCTCAGGGGGAGTCCAGGTCATGTCGCTGCTTCAACGGATGGAGCGCGCCCAACGAGCGAAGGCGGCGGAAGCCGCCGCCGCCAACGGTGAGAGCGCTCCGTCCCCGACCGAAGAACCATCGCCGCCAGCTTCCGAGACCGCAGCGGTCACGGTCAGCCCTGAGGCGCCGTCCAACGGTCATGCGCCCGCGTTGGTGGCCATACCGGTCGGTCCGGCCATATCCGGTGGCCTCATGGGCCCCGCGACACCGACCGGGCTCATGCGACCGGCTCCGACGCCCGCCCGCGAGGAGCTGATCCGCGAGGTCCGGGTGCGCCTCCAATCGGAGATCGTCGGGGCGTTCAAGACGTTGCTCGACGCCACGGAGGACGAGGCACAGGAACGGATCGCCATCCTGGTGGATCGCACGATCGCCAAGGGTGGGTTCGCCGTGACCCGCGAGGAACACGAGCGGCTCGTCGAGGAGATGGTCCACGACGTCACGGGCTTCGGCCCGCTGGAACCGCTCTTGTCCGACCCGACCATCACCGAGGTGATGGTCAACGGGCCCGATCACATCTATATCGAGCGCCGCGGCAAGATCGAGCGGATCGACAGCGTCTTCCTCAACGACCAGCACGTCCTGCGGGTCATCGACCGCATCATCACCCCGCTCGGACGCCGGATCGACGAAAGCAGCCCGCGGGTCGACGCCCGCCTGCCGGATGGCTCACGCGTCAACGCCGTCATCGAACCGCTCTCATTGGTCGGGCCGGTCATCACGGTCCGCAAGTTCTCCAAGACGCCCTACACCGTGGACGACCTGATCGGGTTCGGGACCGCCACGTCCGCGATGTTCGACTTCCTCCAGGCGTGCATCGAGGCGCGACTCAACCTGTTCGTCTCCGGTGGCACCGGTTCAGGCAAGACGACGACCCTCAACGTCCTCTCGACGTTCATCCCGAACGACGAGCGCATCGTCACGATCGAGGACGCCGCCGAGCTGCAGATGCGCCAGGACCACGTCATCACGCTGGAGTCACGGCCACCCAACCTCGAGGGCGAGGGCGAGATCACGATCCGGAACCTGCTGCGGAACGCGATGCACATGCGGCCCGATCGCATCATCGTCGGCGAGTGCCGGGCAGGTGAGGCGCTCGACATGCTCCAGGCCATGACGACCGGGCACGACGGGTCGCTGTCGACCGGCCACGCCAACAGCCCGAGAGACATGCTGCGGCGTCTCGAGACGATGGTGCTCATGACCGGCTATCAGCTGCCGTTACGGGCGATCCGCGAGCAGATGGCCTCCGCCGTCGACATCATCGTCCACACCGCGCGCCTCAAGGACGGCAGCCGCAAGATCGTCAACATCACCGAGGTCTACGGGATCGAGGATGACGAGATCCTCACCCACGACATCTTCCGATTCGTGCAGACCGGCTATCACGACGGCCGGATCGAGGGAACCCTCCAGCCGACGGGGCTGCGGCCGACCTTCATGGCCCAGTTCGCGCGGGCCGGCATCGAGCTACCCCCCGACGAGTTCGGGATCCCGCCCGACGATCCGGACGACCCGGTGCGGCCCCAGAAGAGCCGGTTCGGCGCCCGGATGACGAGCAGCGCCGAATACGCGGCCGTGCCGGTCGGCGATGGCAAGGCCGTGGTCGCGGGCGGCATGGTCTACGTCTCGTCGATCGGTCCCGTCGACCCGGACACGGGTGAGGTCGTCTCTGGCACGATCAAGGAGCAGACCCGGCGGTGCATGACGAACCTCAGCGACAGGCTCGAGGCCGCGGGGAGCTCGATGGACAAGGTCGTGTGGGCGAACTGGTCGCTCAGGGACGCGTCGGACTTCGACGAGTTCAACGAGGAGTGGAACCGCTGGTTCCCCAAGACCCCGCCACTCGGCCAGCTGACGATCATGCCGCCCCTCCAGCGGCGAGCCGGCTTCGGCGTCTCGCTCGGGGTGATCGCGACGGTCGCCGACGTGATGATCGACGAGGTCGGCAGCGGCTGGTGACGTCCCCGTCCCCAGGCCCGACTGTCAGCTAGCGCAGCACGCGACTAGGAGTCGTCCTCCCCGACGAGCGGGACCGGCACGACATGCTCCGAGAGGAACCAGACCTGCAGCTCGTGGCGGCGCAGGACGTCGCCCATCAATAGGTCGTTGGAGCCCCAGTCCTCCGACTCCTCGGTCGTCTTGATGCCGGCGCGGACCTTCTCGATGACGATCTCGTGGGCGTGCAAGGTCCGGTCGATCATGACCGCGACCTCCTCGCGGCCGTCGGGCGGTCGCGGGATCGTCGTCAGCTCGGCAGCGTGGCGCGGATCGCCGACGGCGATGCCGCCCAGACTCTGGATCCGCTCCGCCAACAGGTCGACCAGCTCGCCCTGCTCCTCGTAGTGCTTATCGAATAGCAGGTGGAGCTGGTAGAAGGTCGGGCCCGACACGAGCCAGTGGTTCTTCTTGTACAGCGCGTAGAGCACCATCGAGTCGGCGAGGATCTCGTTGAGCAACTCGCAGCTCTCGGCTCGCGCCTTTTGCTTGAGCGCGATCGGCAGCGTCCGCAGGGTCCCGAACCGCTGGAGTTCGGGACCGTGTTCGTCGAGTCGCGGTTCGGCCGACCGACGACCGGAGCCGTTGCGCGCCGAGGAGCTGGATCGGGTCGATCGGGCGATCGGGTCGTGGCCATCTGGGGACCTCCGAACTGGGGAACATCGTTGTCTCGCGACAGCGTGCACTGACAGGCGTCCGTATCCCATCAGCACCGCCCCTTCCGCCTTGCGGCGGTGTTGCGGTCGTCGCTCGGTCAGTCAGCCGCGATGCCGAGATCGCGCTTTCGCCAGGCGATCATGGGCTAGGGCGATCAACGGGACGATGACGTCGCGAAACGTCTCGTCTCTTGGATTCAAGATCGAGATCCAGAGCTGCTTGCCATAGGCAGGGTGGGGGAGGAGTCGGTCGAGCGCCGTGTAGTCGGGCTCGGCATCGGCGGCGGCGATGCGTTCGAACGTCCCTCGGTCGACGCCGAGGTTCAAGCGGTAGGCGTCTGGCCGGCTCAGGTTCGAGGCATCGTCGTGTGCGTCGGTCGTCACGATCGTCGCGTAGTTCGGCCAGTGCTTCTCGCTGTCGAGGGAGAAAAACCAGGCATCCATCGCCTCGACGACATCGGTCTCGGGATAGGTCTCGAGGATGTACCCGACGATGGTTTCCGGCGTGGGGCCGGAGGACAGGAGATTCGACATGCCGCCATCGTGCAGGATGCATGTCAAGTGGTGGCCCGCATCGGTCCGGATGGTCGTACGCTGCGCGTGGAGGATCCAGCCCGATGTCGAAGCACGGCAAGAACGGCAAGAACGGCAAGAGCGGCAAGAAGGCCAAGGGGTCGGCCCGCAAGAAGGTCAACGGCACGAAGGCGCAGTCGCTGACGATCGAGACGAAACCGCGGTCGAGATTGACGCTCCCGGGGCTCGTCGCCGTGGCGATCGGCGTGGTGCTCGTCGCGGGCATCACCAGCCTCTGGCGCATCCGCCGCTAGTCAGGGTCCGATCGCACTCGACGGTGAGGGACGATGAAAGCTGCGATCTGCGACCGATACGGCTCGCCCGATCACGTCCGCGTCGAGGACGTCGAAACGCCGACGCCGGGTCCAGGCGACGTGCTCGTCCGCGTCCATGCCGCGTCGGTCAACCGGGCTGACCTCGACGGGATCGAGCCACGGCCACAGTTCGTGCGCTTGTTCGTCGGGCTTCGGACGCCTCGAAACCAGCGGCTGGGTATCGATGTCGCCGGGGTGGTCGAGTCGGTCGGAGAGGGGGTGACCCGGTTCAAGCCCGGCGATGCCGTGTTCTCCGACCTATTCACGGCCAGGGCCGGATCATTCGCCGAGTACGTCAACGCCCCGGAGCGATCGTGGCAGACCATCCCGGCGGGGATGTCGTTCGAGGACGCCTCCACGTTGCCGCACTCGGCGGTCCTCGCGCTCCAGGGGCTGCGGCTCCGCAACGGGCGGACGCCGAAGCCGGGCGACAAGGTGCTGATCGTGGGCGCGTCCGGGAACGTCGGCCCCTTCGCGGTCCAGATCGCGAAATCTTTGGGCGCCGACGTCACCGGCGTATGCCGCACGGAGAAGGTCGAGTTCGTGCGCTCGCTCGGCGCCGATCACGTCATCGACTATCGAACCACCGACTACACCGCGACCGGCGACACGTATGACTGGATCGTCGATACCGACTCGCACCATTCGATCTTCCGGGTGCGTCGGGCGATCGCGCCCGGTGGCACGTACCTGACGCTGGGTGGCACCTCGGGGCCGATCCTCAGTGCGCTGATCTTCGGTTCGATCCTGTCATTGTTCGGCGGAAAGCGGTCAATGCTCATGTTGTGGTGGAAGCCATTCCACAAGCCCGACGTCGACCACCTCAAGAAGCTGATCGCCGACGGCAAGGTCCGCCCGGCGATCGATCGACGCTATCCGCTGGCCGAGGCGGCGGACGCCTTGCGATGGGTCAACGACGGCCACGCCAAAGGCAAGGTCGTCATCACGGTTCCGTGACGGGCTGGGGCTCCGTGGCGCGGGTGCAGGCTTCGCGGTAGAGGGCCCGGGCAGCGAGGATCTGGCGGACGCCGGCGACCTCGGGGTCGAACGTGTCCGACCGATAGCGTCGGGTCGGTGATCGACAGGCCACTGAAGTACAAGCCGACGATCCCGCCGAGGACGGCGCTGACGATCAATAGCTCCTCGGACAGCGTCCGAAGCTCGTCGAGCAGGACGACCGCGATCAGGTCGCGCGTCGGCCCGCCGATCCAGCCCTCCTGCACCGAGGCCGGGATGGCGATCAGGGCGAACACCACGAGGAACGCCATCACGACGAAACCGACCGCGGCGGCCTGGAGCAGCTGCGGGACGACGACGAGTAGCGTGACGTTGCTCCGTTGGAGCCAGGTCAGGCGAGGGGCGGGGACGGCGTCGCTGCCGATCGTGGCGGCGAGTGGCTCGGCCGGCGTGTCGGCGGCATCGGCGAGAACGCCGTCGACGTCGGTCCGGCTCTCGATGCGCGCGAGCTCACGCCGGAACGAGGTCATGACCAGCAACGACGCCACGAGCAGGAGCAGGAGCAGGATCAGGCCCAGTTCCATCCAGCTCATGGCGTGGGCCGCCTCCCACATCTCGGCCGCGAACAGGAGGAACACCACGAGGATCAGGAGCACGGGCAGCGTCCGGGCGACCAGCTCCACGATGTGTGTCAGCTCGAGCCACAACCGTTCGATGGCCCACGCACCGATCTCGATCAGCCCGAAGCCGATGATCGCGTAGATCACGCCGACCCCCGTCAATGCCCCGAGAAACGCCCGGATCGCCTCGGCCGAATCAGCGTCGATGAGGGCCGCGGGCAGCGCCGGCAGGAGGGCGATCGCGGCGATATCGATGTAGTCGAAGGTCGATGGCCGCAGACGGGGGGGTCTGCCGCGCAGGCGGCTGAAGACCGTCCAGGCGAGTCCCATCCAGGCGATGGTCGCCACGATGCCGGCAAGGTTCATGGCGAGCGGCCAGTCGGGGCGGGTGCCCCAATCACGGACCGTGCCGACGATCAGCCAGAGCGAGATGAGCGGCGCCGCCCGGGAGTCCATCGCCGACTCCGAGCTGTAGCCCTCGATGAGCTGCGGAACGCCACGACGCGCGAACCAGCGCTCGATGTCGCGGCGGAGCTCTGGGCTGAGCGTCACCGACCCGGGGGCAGGGAGGGTCATCACCCCGAGCGTACCGGACCGGTGCTACCACGGATGTCCTTGCCGGGCCGGTGATCGCGGTATCGACGCCGCGGCGTAGAGTGCCGGCGTGAAGGCCGCCGAGTCCGACCTGCGCGTCGTCATCGCCGATGACTCGGCGCTCCTTCGGGAGGGCATCGCGCGGCTGATCGAGGAATCGGGCGGCACCGTCGTCGCCAAGGTCGCCGATGGCGACGCCTTCATCGCGGCTGTGGTCGACCATCGACCCGATGTCTCGGTGGTCGACGTCCGGATGCCGCCCACTCAGCGGGACGAGGGCCTGCGCGCCGCGATCGAGGCCCGCCGGCGCGTGCCCGGTACGCCGATCCTGGTGCTCAGCCAGTACGTCGAGCGGCAGTACGCGACCGAGCTGCTCGCCGACCGTGGTGGCGGTGTCGGTTACCTGCTCAAGGACCGGGTCGGTGACATCCCCGAATTCATGGATGCTCTGCGACGCGTCGCCCGGGGCGGCACGGCGCTCGATTCGGAGGTCGTCGCCCAGCTGATGGTGCGCAACAAGCCCGACGATCCGCTGGCGGCCCTCACGCCGCGCGAGCGGGAGGTGCTGGCCGCCATGGCCGAAGGTCGCACCAACGTCGGCATCGCCAGGCTCCTGACGATCACCGAGGGAGCCACCGAGAAGCACATCAGCAACATCTTCGGCAAGCTCGAGCTGCCGCAGACCGAAGGAGACCACCGCCGCGTACTGGCGGTGCTGACCTACCTCGGTTCCTAGGGGACAGACCCGGCTGGGAAGGGGAACACCGCACGAACGAGGGTCGGGCCGCCACGTGGACTCGACACGGAGAACGCGCCGTCGACGCCCGCCACGCGACTCGCAAGACCGGCCAAGCCGCCCGCGGGCTCGATCCCGGCACCGCCCGTGCCGTCGTCCCAGATCTCGACGACCAGCTGGGCGCCCTCCATACGACAGCGGACCTCGCAGCGCGTCGCGCCACTGTGCTTGGCGACATTCGCGAGCGCTTCCGATGCGACGAAGTAGGCCGCCCGCTCGACGGCGGGCGGCAGCCGCGCACCGGGTGGGAGCTCGCTGATCACCGCCGTCCGGATCGCTCCGAGGCTCGTGATCGACTCGATCGCCGGGACCAGGCCTCGGTCGAGCAGGATGGCCGGCGCGATCCCGCGCACCAGCTGGCGGATCTCGGCGAGTGCCGCCCGCGCCTGCTCCTGACCCTCGCGCACCAGTTCCTTCGCGCCGGCCGGGTCGGTGTCGATGCGTTCGCTCGCGAGACCAAGGTCGATCGAGAGCCGGACGAGGCGTGGCTGCGCCCCATCGTGGAGATCGCGCTCGATCCGACGGAGCTCGCTGGCCTCGACGTCCAGCACGGCCGATCGACTCTCGCGCAGCGTCTGCACCTGGCGCCGGAGCTCGCGGCTCTCCGATGTGCACAGCAGACCGACGACGACCTGCCGATGGAGCGCGAGCACGAGTTGCGACAACGAGGCGGCGACGAACAGCAGGATCACCCCGGCGATGGGCCCGAGCCACGCGAGGTCCACGACCGCGGTGGGCACGCTCGGGAGCCGCTCGATCCAGAGCGGCAGCGTCAGCGACACGAGGGCGAGCGCCCAGGCCAGACCGACCACGACGAACTCGATGATCGTGAGCGGGAAGTTCACTGCGACGTAGAGGACGTCGCGCCAGCGCGCCTCGTCGGCGAACTCCGCACGCAGGATGTCGAGGATGCCGCCACGGAGGGGTCGATACGGGTGCGGCACGGGTCGGTCGGCCTCACCGACGAACACCCGCCAGCGCTCGACCCGGGCGACGAGCCGGGATCCCTCGATGGCCAGTGCGATGAGGACCACGCCGATGCCGGCCAGCAGCACCGTCAGACCGGTCGAGACCAGCGCGACGATCGCGGTGAACGCGAACGTCCCGATAAACAGGCCCAGGATGATGGCGCCATTCGCGTACCACGTGGCCGGGTGGATCGGCGAGAGGAGGAACGCCCGCAGCGGAGAACGAGCGATCCCCGGTCGAGCGAAACTCGCTCCACCGGGGATGCGGGCCGAGGCGAGCCCGGCCAGGATGAGCAGCAGCCCTGTCACCAGGACGACTGCCTCGATCACGTGCCGGTCAAGTCGGTCGACTCCACGGGCTCATTCGACTCGCGGCGCATCGCGCCGAACACCAGCAGAGCGCCGATGCCGACGATGAACGCCGGGGCGAGATAGCGCCACGAGTCCTGCCACGAGGGCAGCAATGCGTCGAGGAGCGCGAGACCGCCGAACAGGATCAAGGCCACGCCGAAGAACGTCGCCAGTCGCCCCGTCCCTTCGCCGCGAGCGGCGTGGCGGTGGCCGGCCGGCAGGGTGGCGAGTTCGGTGGCTTCCGAGTCGGTCAGGGGTTCGTTCGGGACGATGAGCGCCATGACGAGGTACAGCAGGATGCTGAGGCCGCCGGTCACGAAGATCGAGACGAACCAGAGCAGCCGGACGATGGTCGGGTCGGCGTCGAAGTATTCGGCCATGCCGGCCGAAACACCGGCCAGACGGCGGTCATGACGGCAACGATAGAGTCGGCGATTCACCTGCATCCTCCCATCGGATCGATCTGCACGTTACCGAAGTCGATATGGACATCGGCCTCTTCGCAGTAGTGGTAGCGGTTGTAGGCGGCCTCGAGCGCATCCCACGTCCCGCGCTCCATGGCCAGTCGCGGCGCGGTGGCCATGGCACCACCCAGGATCAACCCGGGTAGCGCAGCGGCGAGCACGCCCGTGGCCAGGCTGGCCTGCGTCCGTCGGAGCGCGATCCCCAGGCCGATGGCGATGACCGCCAGGGGCCAGAGGCGTAGGGCGTCGGTCAGCGCAGCCGTCGTGAGCTGACCGAGATCGGCGACCGCGATCGCGGCGCCGATGGCCAGCAGGAACACGCCCGTATAGAGGAGCGTGCGGTTGAGCCGCATCGGGTATCCCTTCCCTCCTGTGTCCGTGGCACGTTACCGGTCTTCTCGTCGGTCACCGTCCGTGCCTGCCGTCACTGTGCGAGGAGGGGAGTCGTGAGCCCAGCCGGGCACCCGGCGTCTGTCGAGGTAGGGATAACCCCCCGCGTCGCGCCGGGACCGTCAGACGTGCTGGTCGATGATGATCGGATTGCCGTCGGGATCCACGATGACGAAACTCCCGGGCCCGGACCCGGTCTCATCGACCTCGGCGACGAACGCCACACCCTGGGACTTGAGCCGGCGCTGGAGCTCGCGCACGTCGGTGAACGACCCGACGGCACTGGCGTCCTGATCCCAGCCCGGATTGAACGTCAGGGAATTCCGCTCGAACATGCCCTGGAACAAGCCGATGATGTGGTCGCCGTTCTTGAGGATCAGCCAGCCCTGAGCGGCATCGCCGCCCATCGGTTCGAACCCGAGCTGCTCGTAGAAGCGTCGCGACGCCTCCAGGTCCTTCACGGACAGGCTGATCGAGAATGCGCCGAGATCCATCGTTCCCTCCATCGGTCGGCGATCGCGCCGCCCCGCCAGTCTATCGAAGGGGCGTCACCGGCTGAGCGACCGTGTGCCGACGTTCCGGTTCATGTCGTGTGCACCGGTTAGCGCCGTGCGTGGTCCCGGTTCACGCTCGTCCGACGAGGGGTCCACATGCGACCCGATGGAGGGCCGGAACATGGCTTCCCAGTACAGCTTCCTGGTCATCAAGTATCCGAAGCGGGAGACGGCGAACACCGCGCTCGGCGTGCTCAAGCAGCTCGGCCGCGAGGATGTCGTGAAGCTCAGGGACGCGGTCGCCATCACCAAGACCGACAAGGGCAAGATCAAGCTTCATCAGACGAAGGACGATTCGGTCGGCAAGGGCTTCGTGAAGGGTGGCTTCATCGGCATCCTGTTCGCCGCGCTGTTCGGGCCGGTGGGCTGGATCGCGCTCGGCGCTGCGGCCGGCGGGGTCTTCGCTGGCTTCGACCGAGGCATCAAGAACAAGCTGCTCAAGGAGTTGGGTCAGGACATGACCCCGGACGAGTCGGCGATCGCCGTCCTGGTGGAAGAGGCCGATTGGCAGACGGCCTTCGAGCGCATGCGGGCGCAGGGGTTCGGCGGCCAGCTCGTCATCTCCGAGATCGTCGCCGAGGACCTGGCAGAAGTCGAGAAGCTCCTCGAGGACCCGAAGACGGTCGAGTCGGTCCCGGAGGAGCTGGAGATCGAGGCTCCCGCCGCGCCAGTGGCGGTGGGCGTCGCCACCGTCGGGTCCGGCGCCGCAGCCATGCGGGTCGTGGAGATCGAGGGCATCGGGCCATCGAACGCCGAGAAGCTCGTCGCGATCGGCATCAAGACCACGGACGACCTGTTGATGGCCGGCGCGAATCCGAGCGGGCGCGAGCGGGTGGCCAAAACGACGGGTATCAGCGGTGACCTGATCCTGGCGTGGGTCAACGACGCCGACCTGATGCGGATCCCCGGTGTCGGCCCCGAGTACAGCGATCTGCTCGAGGCGGCAGGAGTCGATTCACCAGCGGAGCTCGCGCTCCGGAACCCGAAGAACCTCGAGATCACCGTACAGGAAGTCGTCGCGGCGCGACCGGGCATCGTCCGACGGATCCCGGGTGAGACCGAGATCGCCGAATGGATCCAGGAGGCAGGCAAGCTCGAGAAGGTCGTCGAACACTGAGCCCCGGTCGGCGCGGTCCGCACGGCCAGACAGCCAGCCGGCGGACCGCGCGGGCGTCACCGGAGGACGGCCCAGCGGTAGGTCAGCCGCACCTTGGCGACGTCAAAGGACCGAGCCGTACCCGCGTACGGGACACTGACGAGCCCCCACGCGGTGCGCCCATCGAGGTGCTGCCCCGAGCTCGCACTCATCGACCACCAGCGGTAGGACGGTCCCATCAGCTTCTGGTCGTAGCAGTCGACGCCGAGCGGTGGGCAATACGAGCGGTTCCAGAGGCCTTCAGCGACCTTCGTGCCGTTCGGTGATCGGCCGAGGACCTTGAAGCTGATCGTGTTGCCGTAACGGAGCGCCGACCTGACCGTGAAACGGTAGGCGACGGCCACGCCGGCGCGCCCGGAATTCAGCCTGACGCCGCGGTAGTAGGCCGATCGGGATGGGCTGATGGAGCCATTGCCTGGGTCGGCGGCGGCACGGATCTGCGAGCCGTACAACGTGATCGACGAGGTCGTCCAGCGCAGGCGCTTGTGCGAGATGGCGACCCTGAAGGTGGCCGTCTTCACGTTCGCGGCATCGTCGGTGATCCGTTGGACGATGCGATAGGTGCCTGCCTTGAGGATCGCACCGGCCGCGTTGCGGCCGTTCCATGTGTGGCTGTACGCCCCGACCCCGCGGTGGCCCAGGTCGAAGGTCCGGAACAGGACGTTCGAAGGCGTGTAGACGCGGATCAGGACCGAGGCCGGCTCGCGCAGCGTGCCGCGGAGGGCATTCGTGTCGCGGTACGTGTCCCGGAACGGATAGAACGTCGCGTACTGCACGCCGGCCGTGGCGTCGACACCCGAGTCCGGCTGGACCGTCTGCGTCAGTCCGTCTTCGGACGGCCCGTAGTCCCCGTGGCCGCTGTACGTGGCCGTCAGCGCATGGCTCCCCGCGTCGAGGAGTCCTGTGAACGAGACTGTCGTGTCGCCAGGGCCCGACCGCACCGGTCGCGATGGTCGAGGCATCGAACGCGTCGACGATCGTCACGGTCCCACCGGTCACCGCCGAGGGCGACACGGTCGCGGTGATCGTCACGGCCTGCGTCGACAGCGCCGGGTTCCGGTTCGATTCGAGCGAGATCTGTGTGGCGATGCCGACCTGGACGGTCTTGGCGGCGCTCTCGCTGGCATCCCACTCCGCGAACGGCCCGAAACTGGCCTTGACCGTGTGCGAACCGGCGGGGAGCGACAGTTCGGTCGACGCGTCACCGCTCGAGTCGAGTTGCCCGGGGACTCCGCCGCCACCGTCGATGATGAACAAGACACCCGGGATGAACCCGTCGGTCGGTTGTGGCGCCGGCGTGACGTGCGCGCTGACCGTGAACGAGCCGTACTGCGTGCCCGACGGCACGTCCAGCGTCGTGGTGGTCGCCGTGGCGGCCCGCACCGAGCCCGGCGCGGCGAGGGTCGCAGCAAGCGCTACGACCAGTACGAATGCGGCATGTCTCATCAGGTCCCCTCGGGCTTGGCACACGCGTGCCGGTCAGGCGCGTCTGCGCCATGCGTCCCGTCGTGCACAGGGACGACGCCCGACCTCGTCGGCTGTTACACGCCGGACGCCGCACGATACGCGGCCGGTGTCACGGAAGCGCCACATCCGGCGCTGTGACTCGATCGTTACCGTCCAGCGACCCCATGGAGATGGGCCGGGCAGACATTGGCCACTGAAGTCATCGTTCTGGAGCATCTCCTATGACGCGCACGGCATCCATCCTCATGATCCTTGGCCTCAGCATCGCTGCGTCCGCATGTGCGACGTCTCCCGGTATTCCCGCCACCGAGCCACCCCCGACCGTCCGACCTTCACAGGCGACCGACCCCGCCGCGATCGGGAGCAGCTCGCCGACCGCGCCCTCACCGACCGTCGTCGCCAACCCGTCTCCAACGGAAGAAGGCCCGACTGGACCGACGGCGGCGGCGATCGAGTATCGGGTGACCTACGACTGGGCGGTCCCGTCCGACCAGGTTTCGATCCCGCACACGGTCCACGCTCCGATCGCCCCTTCGCCAGCGCTGCCGCTCCCGTATCTCGTGGCGATCTACGTCGGCGATCACCCGGAGTCGGATCCGCAGTACCAGCGGATCTCGTTCTACTTCCGAGGAGCCTTTCCGGAATACAACCTCCAGTACGTGGCCTCGGTGGGTGCCGAGGGCAGCGGCGCGGCGATCCCACTTGAGGGCAACGCCTTCCTCAGGGTCGGCTTCGTCAGCGCGCAAGCGCACGACAACGACGGCGCTTCGACGGTGAAGGTCGAGCCGGAGACCCCGCTCGATCTCCAGAACCTGAAGAGCTACCGGTCCGCTGGAGACTTCGAGGGGCACGTCACATATGGACTCGGCATCCAGGTCGCTCCAGCCAGCGACCAGGTGCTCCCGATCCGAGCTGGTGAGCTGAAGAAGCCGGACGGAGCGGGTGGGTTCTACTACGTGGTGTATGTCGATGTTCAGGACGGGTGAGCCCTCGTCCCGATCCTCCATCTCCCACGCATCGTCCGTGATGTGATGTGCGGTGCGGCGCACGAGGAACTGGATCGGCCCTGAGCGCACCGACTTTCCTTCGGCGATCGAGCCGTACCCCGCTGACAGCGGCGCACACTGGTGACATCGCCACGGAAGACATGACAACGAGGGGAACGTGAGCCCACGACGGCTGGCCGGCGTCCTGGAAAGCCTGCGGCGCAATGGCGCCCTCGGGCGGGTCCAGCTCGCGTTCCTCCTCGCGACGATGGTCGAATGGGCGGCGTGGCTGTCGCTCGTGGTGTTCGCATTCGATCGCGGCGGGGCGACGGAAGCCGGGATCATCGGATTCGCGGTCGCCGTCCCGGCGATCGTCGTGGCACCCACCGCCGCGATCCTGGGCGACCGCTTCCCGCGGTCGCGCGTCATGCTCGGGGCGTACCTCGCCCAGGCTGTGGCGTTCGTCACGACCGCGATCGCGTTCGTCTTCGGGGCCGCGCTCGTGGGCTACGCGTTGGGCATCGTCGCGATGGCCCTTATCGCGCTCGTTCGGCCGTTGCTGGCATCGCTGCTCCCGGAAGTCGCCGAGACTCCCGAGGAGCTCACGGCCGGAAACGTCGCCACGGGGCTGGGGGAGGGGCTCGGCGCCCTGGGTGGCTCGTTGGCCGCCGGCGTCCTCTTCGCGCTGGCCGGCGTGCCGTTCGTCCTGATCGCCGGCGCCGGGGCGATGGTCGCAGCGTCGATGCTCATGCTGCCGCTCGCCCTGCGTGCGCGGTCGATCGAACGGACTTCGATCCGATCGGCGGGTGGAGGGTTCGCTGCGACCGCGCGCAACGTCGCTCGCGAGATGTCAGCTGGCGCCGCGACCGTGCTCGGCGACCGTCGGCTTGCGGCACTGTCAGGTGTGATGGGCGTCACGATCGGAACGCTGGGTGCACTCAGCGTGCTCATCGTCATCGTGGCGATCGACGTCCTCGGCTTCGACCAGGATGCGACCGGGTACCTGACCGCGCTCGGCGGGCTCGGGGCGCTCATCGGATCACTCGTCGCCACGTCGCTCGTCGGACGTGAGCGGCTCGCTGCCCCGATGCTCGCCTCGGTGGTCGTATTCGCCGTGGCGGTCGCCGCCGTCGGTCTCGGGACGAGCCCACTGCCCGTCGTGCTCGCGCTCGTCGCGACCGGGATCGGCTGGTCCGTGGCCTACGTCGCGGCGACGTCGATGACCCAGCGACTCGCCGGCGACGACGTCATGACCCGAGTCTTCGGGGTGAACGAGTCGCTCCAGACAGGCGCGGAGGCGATCGGCGGTCTGCTGGTCCCCATCCTCGTCGTGGCGATGGGGCCGGGCGGAGCGCTCATCACGCTCGGTGTCGGGCTCACGATCGTCGCCGTGATCGCGGCCCCGACGCTTCTCCGCGCAGACCGAGTCGATGAGGGATTCCTCCACGATCTGGCGGTGATCAGGGCCGTGCCGATGTTCGGCCCGTTGTCGGGGCCGGTCGTGGAGCGCCTGGCATCAGGCGCAGAACGCATGGCGGTCGCTCCCGGCGCCCAGGTGATCCACGAGGGTGATCCGGGCGATCGGTTCTACGTCATCGTCGAGGGCCGGGTCCGGGTCGCCGCCCGTGGCCGTGACGCAGGCGAGCTCGGCCCCGGCGGCTCGTTCGGGGAGATCGCGCTCATCCGCGATGTGCCGCGAACCGCGACGGTCCAAGCCATCGACACGACGGTGCTTCTGGCCATCCGTCGAGAGCCCTTCCTGGAAGCACTCACCGGGCAGCCACGCAGCCGAGCCGTCGCCGCCGACCTCGTCACGGAGCACCTGTCCGCCGACAGCGCCGCCGCGGCTGACGGCTGACGCGCTCCAACCTCCACGATGGATCTCGCCGACCGCCTCGCTGCCGACCTCATCGGTCCCGAGACGCCTGCCATGAAATTTGAACCAAATCACCTAGTCGCGACGCCATACCACCAGAGGGTCCACATCGAGTCAGGCGTGGCAGGCAACTGACGCCGGCGCTGACCGACCGAGATGGGTCGTAGGTGGATCACAAAAGAGAGGGGAAGGGAGGGACGCGATGGCCGAACTCGAGCTGCGATCGAGCGCCTGACCCGAGAAATCGACACTCGCCGCGCTCGGCGCGCCAAGGAAGCCCGGATTCGAGGACAGACGCATGACGCATTCCCGGCAACATTCGAGGGCCAGACTCTGGCTGTCGGCGCCGATGGCGATCGCGCTGATCGTCGTTTCGATGGTGATACCGGCCACCTCGGTCGCGGCCCGTGAGCCGATCGACATGGTCCTCGAGTGGAACATCAATGCGGTCAACGCGATCGGCAATCCCCCGGCCATGACCCCGCCGAGCGCTTCCCCACCCGGTCTCGGCCAACCTCCACCGCTCGCACCCATCCACCTCGCGATGGTCCACGGTGCGATCTACGACGCCGTGATGGCGATCGTCGACACCCACGAGCCGTACCTGAAGGGTCTCAACGCCCGGAGGTCGGCCTCCCAGCCGGCCGCGGTCGCGGCTGCGGCGCACGGGGTCCTTGTCGGCCTCGCCGCTGCATCGCCGGAGGTCAAAGCCAGCGTGGACGGCCTCTATGCCGCGTCCCTTGCGAAGATCCGCAACGGAACGGCCAAGCAGCGCGGCATCACCGTCGGCAAGGCCGCGGCGGCAGCGATGCTCGCGAATCGTGTGGGTGACGGCCGCTTCGGCACGTACGCTTTCCCGATCGGCACCGATCCCGGCGAGTGGCGCCTCGTGCCGCCACAGAACGCGAACACCTTCGGATGGGTGAGCCTCGTCAAGCCGTTCACGCTGCGGCGTGCGGACCAGTACCGGATCGGGGCGCCGTATCCGCTCACCAGCGCCGCATACGCCAGGGAATTCAACGAGGTCAAGCGGCTCGGTGGGGCGACCTCGACCCGGACGCCATCGCAGGCCAAGGTTGCCAGCTGGGCGTCGGTCAATCCCTTCGCGATGGTCAACCGCGGCCTCCGGGACATCGCGACCAAGCGCCACCTCTCGACGAGCCAGCAGGCACGCCTGTTCGTGATGACGAGCATGTCGACCGCTGACTCCCTGATCGCATGCTGGGAGAACAAGGATCACTGGCTCTTCTGGCGCCCACAGACCGCGATCCAGCTCGCAGGTACGGATGGGAATCCGGCCACCGTGGCCGATCCCAACTGGACGTCGCTGATCGGGAACCCCGGCTACCCGGACCCGCCGTCGGGCTTCAACTGCCTGGTGTCCGGGGCGATGAACGCCGCGCGCGCCTACTTCCGGACGGACCGGATGAAGTTCAGCCTCACGAGCGTCGGAGCGGTGCCTGTCACCCGGCACTACACCCGATTCAGTGGTCCCATCAAGGACGCGATCGAGGGTCGCATCCTCGTCGGCATCCATTTCCGACGGGCCGACGTCCAGGGAGCCTGGCTCGGCCAGAAGGTCGCGCGGTATCTCTCCACGCACTTCTTCGAGCGAGACGACTGACCACGTAGATCAACGAAGCACAGACGCGACCCCCGGCCCACTTGGGGAAGGGCCGGGGGTCTTTCAGGCTGGACGCTGACCAGCACCCGGTCGATACTCAGATCCGATGACGGAACGTCCGGACGGCGGCCCGCCGGCGCTACGACGAGCTGTACCGCCGCTCGCTGGATGACAGCGAAGCGTTCTGGCTCGAGGCCGCCGGCCGGCTCGACTGGACCGACACCACCGGATCGCGCCCTCGAGCTCCGCGAACCGCCGACCTTCGCCTGGTTCCCGGACGGCCGCACCAACCTCTCGACCAATGCGCTGGATCGCCATGTCACGGCCGGCCGTGGCGATACCACGGCGCTGATCGCGCTCGACGAACGAGGCGGCCGGCGGTCGCTGACCTATCGCGAGTTGCTCGACGACGTGGAGCGGGTCGCCGCCGGCCTTCGCGGTCTGGGCATCGAGAAGGGCGACCGCGTCACGATCTACATGCCGACGTCGGCCGAGGCGATCGTCGCGATGCTGGCTACGGTCCGGATCGGCGCGATCCACTGCGTCGTGTTCGCCGGGTTCGGGGCGGGCGCACTCGGCGACCGGATCCGGGCGAGCGGCTCCCGACTCGTGCATCGCGACGGACGTCACCTACCGAAAGGGCAAGAACGTCGACCTCCTCTCGATCGTCGACGACGCCCTCGACGGCGGCCGGGGCGACGTCGAGCGCGTCGTGGTCCTGCGACGAGACGCCGCCTCCCGCCCGCCGCGCGACGGCGAGCTGTCATGGGACGACGCTGCTGCGCGCCGGGCGACGGCCAAGACGGCGGCGTCGCGGACACATCGGCCGAGGACCCCGCGTTCATCCTCGCGACCTCCGGCACGACCGCCAAGCCGAAGCTCGCCGTCCACACCCATGGCGGCTACGGCGTCCACATCGCCTCGATGGGCGACTGGGTGTTCGGGCTGCGCGCCGGGCGAGACCTGGTGGTCGACGTCCGACATCGGCTGGATCGTCGGCCACAGCTACATCGTCTACGCGCCGCTCATGGCCGGGGCGACCACGATCGCCTGGGAAGGCGCCCTCGATCACCCGGACGCCGACAACCCCTGGTCGATCATCGAACGCGAGGGCGTGACCGGCGTCTTCAGCTCGCCGACCGCGATCCGACTGCTGATGCGCTACGGCGAGGACATTCCGCGGCGGCACGACCTGGGCAGGCTCGAGCGCATGTTCTCGGCCGGCGAGGTCCTCAACGCGCCCGCCTGGGAGTGGCTCCAGCGGACCGTGTTCGAGGATCGCGTCCCGGTCATCGACCACATGTGGCAGACCGAGACCGGCGGACCGATCTTCGGCAACCCCTACGGCCTCGGCCTGCTGCCGATCAAGCCGGGCTCGGCCGGCTTGGCGCTGCCGGGCATCGAGGCGGACGTCGTCGACAACGACGGCCGGCCGGTCGGGGTGGGGGAGAAGGGGATCATGCGCATCGTCCGCCCGTTCCCCGGGCTCATCGCGACGCTGTGGGGCGAGCCCGAGCGCTACGTCACCGACTACTGGGCGAAGATCCCGGGCGGCTACTACGTCGGCGACGCCGCGCACGTCGACGACGATGGCTATGTCTGGTTCGCCGGCCGGGCCGACGAGATCATCAAGATCGCGGATCACCGGATCGGGACGATCGAGGTCGAGACGGCCTTCCTGCGCCACCCGGCCGTCGCCGAGGCCGGCGTCACCGGTGTCCCGGACGAGCTGCGCGGCCAGGTCATCGAGGCGTTCGTCGCGCTGCGGGCCGGGCACGAGCCGTCCGAGGAGCTGCGCCGCGAGCTGATCCAGACCGTGCGCCACGAGCTGGGGCCGCTGGCCGTCATCAAGCACGTGTCGTTCGTGGCGATGCTGCCCAAGACACGGAGCGGCAAGATCATGCGCCGCGTGCTGAAGGCCGTCGCAGCTCGACAGCGACCCCGGCGACATCAGCACGATCGAGGACGAGGGCTCGGTCGACGAGGCGCGGCACGCCGATCGAGGAGCTGCGCGCCGGCCTCGTGTCGTGACACCGGGCGCGGTGCCGTCATCCGAGGGCGCTGTCGACGCGGTCTTCTTCGACCTGTTCGGGACGCTCCTGTCGCTCGCGCCACTCGACGACGGCGTGCGAGCGCGTCGCACCCGGCCGCGGCGCCGAGCTCGCGGCACGGTGGCGCGCACGACAGCTCGAGGCGTCGTGGCTGCGCACGGCGATGGATCGATGGGTGGACTTCGACACGATCACGGACGAGACGCTGGGAGCGACCCTGGACGAGCTCGCGATCCCGGTACCCGACGAGCGTTGACGATCTCGCGGACGCCTTCGCGGCGCTGCCGCTCGTGCCGGAGGCTGCCGAGGCTGTCAGCAGACTTCGCGCGGCCGGCCTGACCACGGGGATCCTCACCAATGCCTCGGCGCGGACGCTCGACCGCGTCGCCGCTCGCATCGGGATCCCCTTCGACCATCTCCTGTCGGTCGACGCGGCGCGGCGGTTCAAGCCGCACCCCGACGTCTACCGCCTCGCCGTCGACGCGACCGGCTTCCCGCCGGAGCGGATCGGCTTCGTCACGGCCAATGGCTGGGATGCCGCGGGCGCGGGCACGTTCGGGTTCCGCGTCGCCTGGCTCCGAGCGGACCCCGCTGCCCGCCTGCCCCCGGTCGGCGCGCCGGAACCCGTGATCGCGAGTTGGCCGGAGCTCATCGCGATGTTCGTCACCGAAGGCCGCGGGCCCTAGCCCGAGGCAGCCTCACCGATCCGACGTCTTGGCCTCGAACAGCTCCCACTCACCTGGCACACCGCGCAGGGTCACGTCGCCGAGCGACCTGAAGGCCAGGTCGGTGCCGGTGACAAGGTCGCGCACCGTCCTCGTCACGACGACCTGGCCGCCTTCGGCAGACCCCAGCAGGCGCGCGGCGATGTGCACGGCGATGCCCCCGATGCCGGTCTCGCGGCGCTCGATCTCGCCTGTATGGATACCGGCACGGATCTCGACGTCGAGGCCGCGCGCTGCCTCGACCAGCTCGAAGGCGCAGCGGAGGGCTCTCGTCGGGGCATCGAAGACCGCCATGACGCCGTCGCCGGTGAACTCGACGTTCTGCCCGTGCCACCGCTCGATCTCGGTGTGGACGACACGTTGGTGCTGTTCCAGGAGCTTCTTCCAGGCCCGATCGCCCATCGAGGCCGCCCGACCGGTCGAGTCGACGATGTCCGCGAAGAGGACGGTCGCCAGCGTTCGCTCGAAGTCTTCCGCGGCCTGCATGGAGCGGACCTGCTCGTTGGTCCACTGGAAGTCCTCGAGAAAGCGGCCGGTCGGGACCTCGGAGTCCGGGGCGTACGTGAGCAGGACGACGCCCGAGCTGAACGTGCGTGAACCGACCAGCTTGAGGTGGTGCGTGTCGATGCGGTCCCGGAACAGGCGCTTGCCGCTGCCCAGGATGACCGGGTAGACGAGCAGCCGGTACTCATCCACCAGGTCGTGCCGCAGGAGCTCGTCGACCAGGTCCGGACTGCCGTACACCATCAGGTCGCCGCCGGGCTGGGCCTTCAGCTTCCGGACCTGGGCCGGCACGTCGCCCGAGATGATCGTGGTGTTGCTCCAGTCCGCCCGCTTCAGCGTGTTCGATACGACGTACTTGGGGATGCGATTCATGCGCTCGGCCAGGTCGTTCTCGGTCTTGGCCGTGGGCCAGAACGCGGCCCAGATCTGCCACGTCCGACGGCCCATCAGCAGCGCATCGGCGGTCGCCACCTGGGCCGTGTTGTAGTCCTCGTCCTCGTCGTTCTGCACGCGCAGGGCCCAGGCGTTGCGGCCACTCCGGTGCTCGTCGAATCCCGGGCGCCTCGACGATGCCGTCGACGGTCACGAACGCGGTCACGACCAGCTTCATGGCCGCAAGACTAGTCGCCGCGGAGCGCGACGGCGCGAGCACTGGCCCCTGCTACGCTGAACTTCGAGAGCAGGGGAGTGAGACCCATGTCGACAGTACCGAAGGCGGTCGTCGGAGGTGTTCCGGTCGATCGCTCACCGCCCGGCGGGCGACGCGGATGTCCTGCCGGTCGAGGGCCACCTGCCGGGGTTCGATGGCGCGACCGGTTGGCTCAACTCCGAGCCGCTCACGCCGGCAGGGCTCCGCGGTCGAGTCGTCGCCGTCGACTTCTGGACCTACACCTGTATCAACTGGCTGCGGACGGCGCCGTACCGTCCGTGCCTGGGACGCCAAGTACCGCGATCACGGGCTGACCATCATCGGCGTGCACACGCCCGAGTTCGCGTTCGAGCGTGACGTCGACAACGTGATCCCGCGAGCGCGGGACTTCGGCGTCGACTATCCGATCGCGCTCGACCCCGATTACGGGGTCTGGCAGGCCTTCGCCAATCACTTCTGGCCGGCGCTCTACGTCGCCGATGCCGAGGGACGGATCCGCTACCACCACTTCGGCGAGGGCGAGTACGCGATGTCCGAGATGGTCATCCAGCAGCTGCTCATCGAAGCCGGTGCGCAGGGAATCGATGGCGGTCTCGTGTCGGTCGAGCCACAAGGCTTCGAGGTGGCCGCCGATTGGGAGACCCTCCGGACGCCCGAGACGTACCTTGCCTACGGCCGGAGCGCGGGCTTCGCGTCACCCGATGATCCGCGTTTCGAAGCACCACATCCCTACCCGGAGGTGTCCCGCCTGGGCCTCAACCAGTGGGCGCCTGTCGGCAACTGGACGCTCGCGCAGCACGCAGCGGTTGGGAACGACGCCGGCGGACGGATCGCCTTCCGTTTCCAGGCCCGCGACGTGAACCTGGTCATGGGCCCGGCCAGCCGAGGAGTATCGGTGCCGTTCCGGGTGCTGCTGGACGGGCAGGCGCCCGGGTCCGCGCACGGGTTCGATGTCGACGATCAGGGGAACGGCATCCTCGACGACCAGCGCCTGTACCAGCTCATCCGCCAGGACGGTGCCGTCGCGGAACGAACCGTCGAGATCGAGTTCCTCGCGCCCGGCGCAGAGGCGTACTGCTTCACGTTCGGCTGAGGTCGGCCGCGCGACATCGTCGGACGCCGACTCCGTCAGGCGGGGTCGACGGCCAGCCCTGGAACCTCCGGCAGGTCCGGCGCCTGCGTCTCGACCGTGATCCAGCGGCGCCACGAGGTCACCACCAGCACGACAGCCAGCAGGGTCATGCCGAGGCCGCTGAACACGAACAACGTCGCCGGATCCGGCTGCGGGAAGACGAGCGACGCGGCCAGATTGCCCGAGCCATGCATGATCGTCGCGAGCCAGACGCTGCGCGTGCCGAGCCACAGCCACGTGAGGAGGAAGGAGAACGGCACGACCCACGCCGCGAACGCCAGGAACGGCTGGCCGTAGTTCGGCATCCCCGGGATGAAGTACAGCGGGCTGTGCCAGAAGGTCCAGATCACCGCGACGATCGCTGTCGCGACGAGCGGCGACCGCTGGCGGAGCAGGCCTCGCAGCAGGAAACCGCGCCAGCCGATCTCCTCGCCGATGACGAGGAAGAAGAGCAGGAGCAGGATCGGTTGGACCGCGCCCGGCACGGGCAGCGGGTCGTTGCCGGCAAGGACGTAGAGCACGTGGCCGATGACAAAACCGGCGATGGGCAACCCAAACGCGGCGAGGTACCAGGCCGGGTGCACCCGCCAACGGGTGGTCACCGCCCACAGCTCGGCGATCCCTGCCCGGCCGCGCCACACGCGAGCGACCACGAACGCCGCCGTCGCAGGCCCGAAGAGCGCGAGTAATCCGAACGCCAGCGAGATGTTGAGCAACAGCCCGACCGCGATGGACAGGACGTACGCCAAGACGACGTACGCGGCCAACGGATAGGCTCGGACTAGCCTCGCCATGGCGGATCCACCCGATCTTCCGACGCGCCTCGCCCCCTGGCGTATCGGCGGTCTGCCCCTCGTCGGCAGCCTACACCCAGCGTCAAAGCGGACTAGGCTGCCTCCATGACGCTCTCGGATACGAACACGCCAACACGAAGCCAGCTCGACACGTTTCGCCGCTCATTCGCGGGCGAGGTCGTCACGCCCGATGCCGCCGGCTATGACGATGCGAGACGGGTCTGGAACGCGATGTTCGATCGACGACCGGCGCTGGTCGTCAGACCCTCGAACGTCGACGACGTCGTGGCAGCCGTTCGCTTCGGCCGCGAGGTCGACCTCGAGATCGCCGTCCGCGGCGGCGGTCACAGCGCGGTCGGGCACTCGACGACCGACGGCGGCCTCGTCATCGACCTCGGGCGGCTGGACGCCGTCAGCGTCGACCCGGCGCGGCGACTCGCCCGGACCGGCGGCGGGGCGCTCCTCGGCAAGCTCGACATCGCGGCGCAGGAGCACGGGCTCGTCTGCCCGGTCGGAGTCGTCGGGCACACCGGCGTCGCCGGGCTGACGCTCGGTGGCGGCGTCGGCCGGCTCCAGCGGCGGTTCGGGCTGACGATCGACAGCCTTCGCTCGGTCGAGCTCGTGACCGCGGACGGACGCGTCGTCCGGGCCAGCGCCGACGAGGAGCCGGAGCTGTTCTGGGGCCTCCG
Source organism: uncultured Chloroflexia bacterium (assembly GCA_963831715.1). Lineage (GTDB taxonomy): Bacteria > Chloroflexota > Limnocylindria > Limnocylindrales > CSP1-4 > SPCO01. Next base: position 671,963 of record CAWHRB010000003.1, read on the forward strand.
CGGCGCAGGCGCGAACTTCGGCGTCGCGACGAGCCTCGAGCTCGAGCTGCACCCGTTCTCCGGGACCCTCCACCGAGGGGTCCACGTCCACCCGGCGACCGACATCCACGAGCTCTGGCCGGTCTTCCGCGAGTTCGTGGCGACTGCGCCGGACACGATCGCGGCGATCTTTACCGTCGCCCTGGCCGAGCCGGCTGCGAACTACCCGGACGCCGTCGCCGGCCGGCCGATCGTCGTCATCTCGTACAACCACAGCGGGGCAGGGGAGGACGTCCAGCGCGAGATCGCGCCACTGCTGAAGGGTCCGGCACCGGCGTCGGTCACGGCTACCAGCGAGCAGTACCTGGTCGCCCAGCGCTCGAGCGACCTCGACCTCGCCTGGGGCTCGCGGACGGCCATCCTCGGTGGCTACGTCGCGGACTGTTCTCCTGCGGTCCTGGATGCGTTCGTCGCGCACGTGGAGCACATCCCGGGTGACGCCAGCATCTCGGTGACCGCGATGGGCGGCGCGATCGAGCGCGTCCCGGACGACGCGATGGCCTTCAGCGGCCGCCCCCACCCGTTCGACGTGAGCCCCGACACGGGCTGGTCCGACCCGACCCTCGACGAGGCGAACGTGCGGTGGGTGCGCGAGGCGATGGCGATCGTCGAGCCCGACCTCCTCCCGGGCCGCTACATCAACGAGCTGTCCGACGCCGGCCCCGAGGTGACCCAGGCCAGCTACGGCGCCGCCAAGGTCGAACGCCTCGGGGACCTCAAACGAGCCTGGGACCCGACCAACGTCTTCCACCTGAACCACAACGTCGCGCCGTAACGGCGACCGGGGTTCGGTCGACGTTCTATCGATAATGGTCACTTGTGAAACCGGGTCGACCGATCGGACGAATCGTCATCCAGCGAGCACCTGCGTCGATGCGTCAGGGTCTGCCCGCAGGGACGAGGAGGACGCACCATGGCCCAGAACAGCCTCTATGAGCGCCTTGGAGGCGCGTTCGCGATCGCGGCTGTTGTCGACCGTTTCAGCGACGCGATCATCAGCGACCGAGTCGCCGGTCAGGGTTCGAGCAATCCGGCCCTCCGCGAATGGCACACGAAGGAACTCGCGCGACTGCCTGGTCTCAAGTTCATGCGGACGCTGTGGCTGTGCAATGTGGCGGGTGGTCCTCAGGGGTATGTGGGAACAAGTCCCGGACGAGATCGCCTGAGCCTCGAGGAAGCCCATCGCGACCTGCACATCGCGCCCGACGAATTCGATGCGGTCGCCGCCATCCTCGCGACGACGCTCGACGAGTTCAAGGTCCCGGCGGCGGAGAAGGACGAGGTCCTGTCAGCGTTCGCCGCGCACAAGGGCGAAGTCACGGAAGGGTCTCGCGAGCCTGCCGCCGCCGTGAGCTAGGCGCGAGGGGACCGGCGAGTCCAACACCCGTCGGTCTGCGATTACCATCAGAACGGCGTGAAGACCACCAGCGAGTCGATCGGCCGCGAGCTCGAGGCTCGATCGCGCGGGGCGACAAGGCCATGCAGGCTCCTCCGATCGTGCTTGGACTGCTTGGTGTGCAGTCCAGTGCCGGTGCACATACGCCCGGGCAGGAGAAGGCGGTCGCGGCGCTTCGCTCGGCCGGTCTCGTGGAGCGACTCCACGCCGGCGGATGCACCGTGGTCGACCACGGTGACCTTCCGGAGGTCGTGTCGCGCCCGGACCCGGAATACCGGCGGGCGCAGAACGTCCCGCTCGCCGTGGAGGTCGCGCGAGCGGTCGCGGATCGTGTCGAAGCGACCGCGATTGCGGGCCAGATCCCCCTCGTCGTCGGTGGCGACTGCACGGTCACGATCGGCGTCATGTCCGGCTCGCATACGAGCCGGCCAGGACCCGAGCCTCCTGTATTTCGACGGCGGGGTCGACCTTTACGTCCCGGCGACCCAGCCCGAAGGTCACCTCGATTCGATGGGCGTGGCCCACATCATCGCCGAACCCGGTCATCCGAGCTGAGCCGGGTAGGGCCGGTACCCGCTCCTGGATCCGAGCCGCGTCGTCTTCTACGGCCCGTGCCTCGCTCACACGGATGACGAGGAGACCAGCGTGCTGGCGCGGCACGGGATGCGAGCCCACCCACTGGACCGGGTGCAGGGCCGGGCACCGGTCGCTGCAGCCGAGGCGCGCGTAGCGATCGAGTCCGACGGAGGGACGTTCCTCGTGCACTTCGACGTGGATGTGTTGGACTTCGTCGAGTGCCCGATCGCCGACGTCCCACATTTCGAACACGGGATGTCGCTCGCCGACGCGATGACGAGCCTGCGGATCCTTCTTGGCAGCCCGCAGTTCGGCGGACTCGTCATCACGGAGATCAATCCGGACCATGCCGATCGGGAGGGCGCGTCGATCGACAGGTTCGTGGCGGCCATCGTGGCGGCGATCTGCGACGCTTGACGGTCTGCCGAGACGTCCGGCCACCCGATGGCAGTGCGCTACGCCGAGGTCGGCGGGCCGAACCACCGTCCTAACGCGTCGACGAGCCCCGCCTGGGCGCCGTCGCCCACCCACGCGACGTATCCGTCAGGCCGGATCAGCACGGCGGTGGGAGCGGTGACCGCGCCGATCGCCGGCAGCTCCCACAGACCGTCGTATGCCGCGTCGATCAGCTGGACGCGATCGGTCCACGGAGTGATGTCGAAGTCGCCGGGCTCACCGAGGTTGAGCAGCACCGGTCGGGCATCGTGCAGCAGGGTGAAGACGCGTAGCGGACCCGTGGCGGTTACCAAGTCGAGGTCGGGCATGCGGCGACCGAGCAGCGGGTGGCCCTCACCCAGGTCGTAGTGGATGTCCAGTCCGGACATCATCGCGCCGAATTGTCGGCGCGGCCCGTCCATGCTCAGCACCTCGGACACACTGTCCCGCAGCGCCTCGACGCGATCGTCGACGCGCATGAGCGCGACCTGCGCCATCGTGGTGCGCAACACGCGGGCACCGACCGGGTGCCGCTCGGCGTTGTAGGTGTCGAGGAGGCTCTCCGACGATATCCCGTTGACCACCTGGGCCAGCTTCCATCCCAGATTGACGGCGTCCTGCACACCGGTGTTGAGGCCTTGTCCACCGACCGGGGAGTGCACGTGCGCCGCGTCGCCCGCCAGCAGGACGCGCCCCGCGCGGTAGGTCGCGGCCTGCCGAGTCATGTCGGTGAACCTGGAGATCCAGGTGGGACTGTGGATCCCGTAGTCGGTCCCGTATACGGCGACGAGCCGCTCGCTGAGATCGCGCAAGGTGGGTTCGGCGGTGGCTCCGACGTGCGGCTCGGTCAGCATGACCCCCACCGTCCCTCCTTCCTTGTAGACCACGTCGCCGTCGCGGATCTCGTAGTCCACCTTGCCCAGGGCATGCATGCCGGAGGCATCGCGGCGGATGCCCAACGCAGGCTCTTCGGTCATCTCGACCTGCGCGATCAGGGAGCTCGTGGTCGCTTCCCAACCGGGGAACTCGATGCCGGCGGCTTTGCGGACCAGACTGCGTCCTCCGTCGCACCCGACGAGATACTGCGCCCGGAGCGACTGGCCGTCGGACAGCTCGACGTCGACCCCGGTGTCGTGCTGCGCGAAACCGGTGACGTCGATGCCGTAGTGGATCTGCACGCCCAGCTCGCCGACCCAGCCGGCCAGGATCCGCTCGATGTGGTTCTGCCACAGCCCGAGCCCGTAGGGATGCCGCGTCGGAAAGTCGCTGATGTCCAGACGGACGCTGGCGAACCCCGCGACCTGTGCCACCTGTCCCTCCGCAAGGAACCGGTCGGCGATGCCACGCTGGTCGAGGACCTCGATGGTGCGTGATTGCAGGCCGCCTGCGCGCGATCCGGCGAGCTCCTGGCTGGCGCGCCGCTCGACGATCGCAACGTCGACGCCCGCCAACGCCAGCTCGCCCGCCAACATCAGCCCCGTCGGACCTGCTCCGGCGATCACCACCGCACGCTCGGTCATACCCACTCTCCGATCGGGCGAGACGCCGCAGGTCGTAGGCGGCGGTCACGTTCGCGCCTTCCTGCGGGTCACCTATGTAACGACCCGGATCCTATCGGGGCGCATGGACGGAGCGGATACGGCACCATGCGCACGAAGAGGGCCATGCTGATGTTCGAGGGTCCAGCGCGATCGAGTACGCGCAGGACGTCAGGGCCGGACCGCTGGTGCCCCCAGCGCCAGTCTGGGATGCCGACCGAGCGCGGGATCGATCCCGACCGCGCGCCACTCCGAGTCGGCCGGGCCGTCGTCCGGACCACGACCAGCGCGTGGCCGGAGACCAGCAGATGCAGGCTGTCGGTCGACCACCCGGACCTCGTCAAGGTCGGCATCGCTATGGGTGGCGGGGCACGGTCCCATGGCTGGATCCGCTACTACATGCAGGCGGAGATCGACTATCGCGCCGCCGGAGGGCGGCTCGATGGCGAGATGGCCGTGGCCCACTACGCCGCGAGCCTCTACCCGGCGCGCGTCCTGGGCGACCCGGTGCTGTGGCCACGGATCCGGGACGAACTGTCGGCGTGGATCGAGACGGGCGCGAACGAGGAGTCGCTTATCGGTCAGTGGGACGCCTGCCAGACATTCGACGTGACCAGCAAGCTTCCATCCTGTACGGTCCCGCTCCACGTCTTCTCGTTCGCGGAGGACGTCCAGGCACCGCCGCAGTTCGGCCGGGAGGTGGCGGACCTATGCCCGACCTCCACGTACCACCTGTTCGAGGGGATGGGCCATTGCTCGATCTACGGGCATGAGCACGAGCGCCTGAACACCGAGATCGAGGCGATCGCACGGCGGTACTGACGCCCGGCGCTCACGAACGACGGCTACCGCCCGATGCAGCACAACCGCAATACCGGCACCGCCCGGTGCGGGTGCGACCGCCGATATCGGAGGGCTAGGGTCGTCACCCGCTGGCGATTTCCGAAAGCGAGGTGAGATCAGACATGCCCAAGAAGGAACATCTCCCGAACGTGAGCGACAAAGAGCAGAAGATGTACGAGCACATCAAGCGGAGCGAGCGCGAGCAAGGCCGTTCGATGGAGCGTTCCAAGGCGATCGCCGCGGCGACCGTCGTGAAGCATCACAACAAGAAGAAGCACTCCAGCGGCAAGCGATCGCGGCACTCGCCGCGAACAGGGAGGCGTCACGGCGGGGTGACGCGGTAGCCGTTCCCGCCTGACAAGATGTCAGCGTGCAGGCGCCCTTGATCCGCTTCGGCCTTCTGGGCGTCCAGTCGAGCGCTGGCGCCCACACGCCGGGCCAGGAGAAGGCCGCGCGGGCGCTCCGGGATGCCGGATTGCTAGAGCGCCTCGAGAGCGCCGGATGCAGCGTCACCGACCACGGCGACCTGCCGCCGGTCCGTTCTCGTCCCGATCCGGAACATCGCCGGGCGCAGAACCTGCCACTCGTGGTCGAGACCGCACGGCCGTCGCGGATCGCGTCGAAGCAGATCGTGCGAGCGGGCCAGATACCACTCGTCGTCGGCGGCGACTGCACCGTCACGGTCGGCGTCGTGTCGGGTCTCGTGCGAGCCGGCCAGGATCCGAATCCCTGTACGTCGACGGCGGAATCGACCTCTACGTCCCCAACACGCAACCCGAGGGCCATCTCAATTCGATGGGGGTCGCCCACATGATCGGCGAACCGGGTGCTGCACCCGAGCTGAGCCGGATCGGGACCGCGACATCCGCTGCTCGATCCTGGTCGGGCTGCTTCTACGGCCCCTGCCTCGAGCACTCCGAGGACGTCGAGACACAGGTCCTCGCGCGGCATGGCATGCGAGCGGTGCCGCTCGACCGCGTGGAGGGTCGGGCGACGGCCGCTGCCGCCGAGGCACGGCAGGCCGTCGAGTCAGACGGCGGGCCATTCCTCGTCCATTTCGACGTCGACGTGCTGGACTTCGTCGACTGCCCGATCGCCGACGTCCCGCACTTCGAACACGGGATGACGCTCGCCGACGCGATGGCGAGCCTCCGGGTCTTCGTGGCCAGCCCGCGGTACGCGGGGCTCGTCGTGACGGAGATCAACCCCGACCATGCCGACGCCGAAGGTGCGTCCATCGGCCGGTTCGTGACGGAGCTCGTCTCGGCGATCAGCGGCGTCTGAGGCCGAGAAGCTCCGGGTGGTTGCCCGAAGGCGGTCAGCGCCAGTCCGGGATACCGCCCAGCGCCCGATCGATGCCGTCGGCGCGGAGTTCAAACCGGCCCGTCCCGTCGGGCCGCACGACATACAGCGCGCGGCCCGAGACCAGGAGGTAGCGGCCGTCCGGCGACCAAGCGACGAACTGGCCGGTCTCGCTCGTGACACGACGCTGCTCCGAGCCGTCAGCGTTCATGACCCATACGTCGCGATGCTGGTCTGCGGGCTCGTCCGCTCCGCCAGCACTCCCGATCCGAGGGCACGAACGAGCAGTCGTCCCTTTCCGAGGTGAAGGCGATCAAGGAGCCGTCGGAGGACCAGACCGGCCAGCCGTCGTTACCCGGGCTGTCGGTCAGCTGCTGGGTCTCGCCCGTGGCGATGTCGGCGATGTAGATCTCGTAGTCGCCCGCATCGTGGCCCATGAACACGATCGCCGTGCCATCCGGCGAGAACGACGGGTACTCGAACCAAGCATCGATGTCGAGCGCGCGGACGTTCGAGCCGTCCGGATCGACCAGGTACCCGCGGAGCCGGCCGCCGTCGCGGTCCGAGTTGAAGGCGATCGTCGATCCGTCGGGCGACCAATCCGGACCCCAGTCATTGGCCGGGTTGTTGGTGATGTTCCGCCGCTCGGATCCGTCGGCCGCCGCCACGAAGACTTCGTCATTCTCGTTGATCCGACGCGTCGAGTCGCGGTACACGACCCACTCGCCATCCGGCGACCAGGCGCCGTCGAACTCCGAACCGGCCTCTCCGGCGACCTTGACGACGTTCGAGCCGTCGATATCCATGACGAACACGTCCTCGAAGTCGTCGAAGACGATCCGCCCCTTTAGTGCGGAAGGCTCGATCGGCTCGCCGGTCGACACCGGGGTCGTGCCGGTATGGACGATCCGGGAGGGGAGCGGAGTCGCGCTGGACGCCGCGGCGGACGCAGGCGCCGACTCGGATGGGACAGCCGACGGGCCCGGCGAGCCGCAGCCGGCTAGCGAGATCACGAGGACAAGGGCTGACGCTCGTCGGTGGCGTTGCACGTGCCTTCTACATCCCGCGATGCGGATCGGTTCCACGGAACGGAGGCAGATGCCCGCGAGGTATCGTGAGCCACATGTCACAGACACCGGCGAAGCCCTTCCTTCCGCCCGGTGGTTCATCCGGGTCGCTGGGCCGCCCACCGAGCGATCTATCGGGTCACCGGCGGCCGGCGCGGCCTCGGACCGCCGACAGCGAAGTCGTACGGAACGCTGCGCCTCCACACGGTCGGCCGACGGAGTGGGCAGACCCGCGTGGCGATGCTCGGCTACTTCGAGGACGGCCGAACCTGTACACGCTCGCGATGAACGGGTGGGGCGAGCCGGAACCGGCATGGTGGCTCAACCTCCAGGCGACACCCGACGTGACGATCGACCTGCGTGACGGTACCCGCCGATTCCATGCACGAGAGGCAACGGGCGACGAACGCGCCCGCCTGTGGGCCGCCATGGCGCAGGTCAACTCGAACCTCGATGCGTACGCAACGCGTCGACCGCGCGGTACCGCAGTGGTCGTCTTCGAGCCCCGGTCGGATCCGGCACGGGCCACGCCGAACGAGCGCCCCGTTCGGGCCGAGGTACGATTCGTGCAGTGACCGAGACCGACGGCGCGCTCCCGGCTCCGTCACTCCCGCCGCTCGTCGCCGCCCTCCTGACGTTCATCGCCACCGCGAGCGTGCTCGTGCTCGAGATCGCCGCCGGGCGGCTCCTGGCGCCGTACGTGGGCGTCTCGCTCACGACCTACACCGGGATCATCGGCGCGATCCTGGCCGGCATCGCCCTGGGCGCGTGGATCGGCGGCAAGGCCGCCGACACCGTCGGTCCACTGCCGCTGCTCGGCCCGGCGTTCATCCTCGGTGGCCTCAGCGCCATCGCCGCAGTGCCGATCGTCGGGGTGATCGGTGGCATCGGGGTGGGGGAGGGGTTGGTCGGCGATCGTCGTCCTCGCGACGACGGCGTTCGTCGTGCCGGCCGCCATCCTCTCGGCCACGGCGCCGATGCTCGTGCGCGGCACGCTGACCGACCTCGCGACCAGCGGCTCGATCGTCGGCCGGCTGTCGGCCGTCGGGACGGTCGGCGCCATCACCGGCACGTTCCTGACCGGCTTCGTCCTGCTCGGCCTGTTCCCGACCCGCGTCCTGATCGTGGCGATCGGCGTCGGGCTGGCCGCGATCGGCGTCGTCCTGACGGTATGGCTGCGGCAGGGGGGAGGGGACCAGCGGCGATCGCGGTGGGCGCCGTCCTGCTGACCGGCGGACTCGCCGTGGCCCAGCCGTCGCCGTGCGACACCGAGAGCGCCTACTACTGCATCGCCATCCGTCGCGACGCCGCCGACCCGGACATCCGCGTGCTCGTGCTCGACCGACTCACGCATGCCGCCGTCGACCTGCGCGACCCGACCGACCTCGAGTTCGGCTACGTGCGGCGGTTCGCCGACGCGACGGCGCCGCTCCGTGCCGAGCTCGGGGCATCGCCCGATGTCCTGCACATCGGTGGCGGCGGGTTCACGTTCCCGCGCTACATCGAGGCCATGCATCCCGACGCTCGGCAGACGGTGCTCGAGCTCGATCCCGGATCTACGAGATCGCGCAGTCGGAGCTCGGGTACGTGCCGAGCGACCGCATCGACGTGCGCCTGGGCGACGCGCGACAGTCGATCCGCGCGCTCCCGTCCGATGCGTTCGACATCGTGGTCGGCGACGCCTTCGGCGGGCTCGCCGTGCCGTGGCATCTCACGACGACCGAGTTCATCGACCAGGTGGCACGCGTGCTGCGCCCGGGCGGCATGTACGTCGCGAACATCATCGACTACGCGCCGCTGCGCTTCGTCCGAGCCGAGGCGGCGACGCTGGCGACGAAGTTCTCGAACGTGGCGGTCATCGCCCGCCGCGGGACGTTCGAGGGCGAGGGAGGCGGCAACCTCGTCCTCGTCGCGAGCGATACGCCGCTCGACAGGGCAGGGGTGGAGGCCGCCATCTCGACCTGGGGAGAAGGTGACTCGACGGCCGTTCTCACCGCCCCCGATGAGGTGGCGACGTTCATCGGCGGGTCAGTCGCGCTGACGGACGACTTCGCTCCGGTCGACCAGCTACTGGGCCGCTGACCAGCGCCGTGCGACGCGGACCGCAGGAATCCATGGCCGAGTCGAGCGACCGCACAGTAAGGTGTGACGCGGCATGAGCGACGACGCAAACACCATCGAAGAGCACCTCCGGGCCGCGTCTGATGCGATCCTTCTGCTGTTGACCGAGGTCGGTCAGCTCGAGCGACACAAGCGCGGCATCCCGCCGGGGGAACCTCGCTTCGACGAGGTGGCGCGATCGGTCCGCGTGGTGGCGCAGGCGCTGGCGGAGTTCACCGAGTACGAGGAGACGTGGGCCCGCATCGCCACGGACGGCCGGACCGACATCGAACCGATCGCGAAGTCGGAGCACGCGCCGACGACCGCCAAGATCCTCGAGCGCTGGCGAGCGATCGAACGGCAGCTCGATGACCTGGAACCAGGCTCGCCCGAGTCGGCACGATTGTTCGCTGAGTTCGAGCGCTTGCGCGACGAGTACTTGGCCATCTTCAAGGACCGCCAAGCGAAAGACCCGGAGTAGCCGTGCGCCTGCCGAATCGACCGGCCGGGCGGGCGACGTTCCGCACCGCCGACGGAATGGCCCGGCGTGGGCCATCACGGAAAGCAGGACACGGATCATCGACGACGTCGTCCTTGCGCGCGATGGCGGAGAACGCCGGCGCGACGATCACCGAGGTCGATGCTTCGCACGTCTCGATGATCTCCACCCGGACGTCGTGGTCGACGTCATCGAACAGGCGCTCCGCGAGTAGGGGAGCTACAGCCCGCCTGAGGCCGCGCGGGCGACCTAAGCCTGCGAGAAATCCGCCGTCGACGGGATCACCGCGGGCGGGGTCCCGACGACGATCACGATCACCTTCTGGTCGGTGAGCTCGATGGCGTTGGGATCCCCCTCGTAGGGCTCGCCGCCGATGTACACCGCGATCGGCGTCGGGTCGCAGTGGTCCGCGACACAGGTCTCGCTGAGCTCGACGCCCCACTCGACGAAGAACTGACCGAGGGTGTGCGGCTCCGGGTCCTCTGACTCGGTATGGATGATCCCTGTCTCGTCGTGCGTGTGGAGCGGCGAGATGCACGGCTGGTCGCACATCTCGATGCCGCCATAGCCGACCGGGTTCTCGAACGTGCGAACGCCGGGGTCCTCGATGTTGATCCCGATCCCCGCCGGGACCACGACCTCCTGGCCGTCGATGAACACGTCCAGATGGGCGTGGACGTGGTTGATCAGGAACTCCTTCGGGGCGGGCTCAAGACCGGCCTCGACCGTGCGCTCGAGCGGATCCGACGGCGCGGGCCAGAGGAGCGTCGGTTGGGCGGCTGGCGATGCCGCCGCGGCGCTGCTCTGAGGGCTCGGGGTCGGCGCGGCACCCGCGCGTAGACGGCGGAAAGGGCGACGACGACCGCGGCCACGACGGCGACCGCGCCCACCAGGATCAGCGGCGTTCGCATGACGGTTCCCTCCGAGCCGATCCCGCGTCCCGGATCACACTACGTGGTCTGGCAGGCGGTCGGGACGTGATTCGGCGGGGTTCGGGCCTGGACTAATCTGACCGCGATGCACGTTCGTTCGGTCGAGGGCGAGGAGCGGGTCACGCCGCTCGAACTGTTCTTCGACCTCGTCTTCGTCTTCGCGCTTACGCAGGTGACCGGCTTCCTTGCAGCGAACCAGACGGGGGTGGGTCTCCTGCGGGGCGGGCTCCTTCTTGCCGCGCTGTGGTGGGCGTGGGCGGCATATGCCTGGCTGACCAACACCCTCGATCCTGAAGAAGGCGCCGTCCGACTAGCCGTATTCGCCTCGGCGGCGGCCATGCTGATCGTGGCCCTCGCGACGCCCGAGGCGTTCGGTGCAGAGGCCCTCGTCTTCGGTGTCGCCTATTTCTTCGTCCGCGTCCTGCACCTCGTCCTGTTCGTGGTCGCCGGCCGCGACGATCCGGAGCTCCGCCGCGCCGTCCTCCGATGGGCGCCCGGCGCGTTCCTCGGGCCGGCACTGCTCGTGGTCGCCAGCTTCTTCGACGGGCCGGTCGAGCTCGGGCTGTGGATCGCCGCCCTGACGATCGACTACCTCAGCGCGCTGATCGGCCGTGGGCGGGGGTGGCACATCTCGCCAGCGCACTTCGTCGAGCGACACGGGCTCATCATCATCATCGCCCTGGGAGAGTCGATCGTCGCGGTCGGCGTCGGCGCGGCAGGATTGCCGCTCGATGCCGCGAGGATCGCGGCCGCCCTGCTGGGGATGGTCGTCGCGGCGGCCCTGTGGTGGTCCTACTTCGATTGGGTCACCTTCATCTCGCAGGCCAGGCTCACTGATGCGCAGGGTGCCGAGCGCGCGGACCTCGCGCGCGACCTGTACTCGTACCTCCACATGCCGATGGTCTTCGGCATCGTCCTCTTTGCGCTCGGGATGAAGGAGACGCTGAGCCATGTCGACGAACCGCTGGGGACCATCCCAGCCATCGGCCTGTGCGGAGGTCTGGCGCTGTACATGGCCGCGCACGTAGTCCTGCGGCTGCGGATCGGCGGCGGCTGGGGACACGGTCGACCGACCGCGACGATCGTGCTGCTCGCCCTCATCCCTGTCGCCACCGTGGTGCCGGCGCTCGTTTCGTTAGCGCTGGCAGCGGCCGTCTGCACGACATTGATCGCCTACGAGGCGCTTCGATATCGGCACGCGCGCACATGGATCCGGAGCCACCGCGGCGAGTTCACGATGGAGGAGGTCGCACGCTTCGCGGGTCCAGGGGGCGCACCACCCAGCGGTCAGGAGGCCCCAACGGAATGAACGACGCTCTCGCCATGGCGCACGTGATCGACTACATCGAGCTCTCCGTCGACGATCTGGAGCAGTCGAAGGCGTTTTACGCGAAGGCGCTTGGATGGGCCTTCAACGACTATGGCCCCGAATACGCTGGGATCCAGGACCCAAGGACCGGTGGCGAGTTCGGCGGACTCGCAGCGCAGCCGGTCGCATCGCGCGGCGAAGGGACGTTGGCGCTGGTCCGCACCGACGATGCCGACGCCGCCCTCGCCAGCGTGGTCGACGCCGGTGGCCGCGTCCAGGCGGCGATGCACGACTATCCGGGTGGGCGGCGGTTCACCTTCGCGGACCCCTCCGGGAACGTCCTCGGGGTCTACGAGCCCTCCGAGTAGCGGTCAGGCGTCGGCCTCGGGCGCCTCCATGCGCTCCAGGAGCGCCAGCGTCGTCTGCCAGCTGCGGATCGTCATCGACTTGTACGCCGGCGTCCCGACGATCTTGCCGAGCCGGCTCTTCGTCCGTTCCGCGCTCAGCCGCTGCGAGTAGATCACGCCGGTTCCCGGCCACACCTCGTCGACGCCGGGCCGCGGGTCGAAGACCTTCATCGCCGTCCGGGCGTCGATACCCATGAGGAAGACCGCGTCGCTGTGGTACGTCTCCGGATGGTCGCCGAAGCCCTTCGGTCGCTTCCGGACCACGGCGCGAAGCTGGGCCAGCGTCAGGACCAGCACCGCGATCAGCTCGCTATCGAGCTTGAAGGTCTTGGGCAGCGCTTCCTCGAGCTCTCGCTTGATCGCGGCCGCGGTGCGATCGGAGGTCAGGATCACGTTGCCGCTGGCGATGTAGGTCGAGACCTTCGTGTGGCCGTGCAATTCGAGAAGCTCGCGCAGGGCCGCCATCGGCACCTTGTTCCGGCCGCCGACGTTGATGCCGCGCAGGAGGACGAGGTATCGGGTCATCGAGGGCATGAGGATGCCACGACCGATCGCATGGGGCGCGTTCGGTACTCATCGATGCGAGGGGTTCGACTTTGGCCCAAGGTATCCGAGAAGCTGTCCTCCGCGATGGTTCGAGATGGTGCTCGAAGTACACTCCGGACCAGCGTCGACCCTCGAGACGTCCACCAAGAAGGGGAGTGTGTCGAGGGAGTCCACCCTCGGACCGAGCGCCCGGCCCGACCCGATCTGTGAGCCTGACAGGCTCCACAAGCGCTGCTCCACGACTTGGGCCCGATCCACACAAGAGGTGAGCGAATGACCGGCCCGATCCCAATACGTCATGTTGAGCCTGATCAGGACACCGAGGCGCTCCAGAAGGTCGCGCGCGAGGTCGCGAAGATCCTAACACCGACCGAAGAGATCCTTTACATCGCAATGCAGAATGCGACCGCGCTTTCAATCAAGAAGGACTCGGTTGTTGTCACCACACAACCGAATCATCGGATTCAGTCCCGGAGTACTCGGGCGCGTCAGCTTCAACGACCATCAGTGGCAGGACGTGCTCGATGTGTCTATGCGACAAGGCATGCTCAGCACGGAAATCGTCATCTCGACGGCGGCGGGCAAGCACGATGTTGGCGCGATCGACAAGGAGCAGGCCAAGCGGCTCTACGGAATCGCCCAGCAGATGGAGCAGGAGTGGCGCGAGAAGCGGCGCGTTCGCGAGATGGAAGAGGCGCGGGCGAAGGCGGGCGGCGTGTACATGGGTGGGATGCCGGGACACGCAACGGCCGCGTCTCCCGCGCCGGCCGACGATTCAATGAGCAAACTGGCAAAGGCAAAGGCCATGCTCGACCAGAACCTCATCTCGGAGGCGGAGTACGAGGCTTTGAAGGCTAAGGTTCTGGCGGACTTCTAGCCAGCCGACTATGCACCTCTACCAGGGCACGACCCAGCAGTTCATCGCCGACGCGACGCAGGCGCGGCTCGCGAACCTGCTCGTCCGACCGCTTCTTCGACGAGTTCCGGTACCGGCCGTCGCCGTCCGAGGTCACGTCCTGGCGCAACTCGCTGCGGCGCCATGGCGCACGTCCTCCAGGTCGCCGACCTGACGCGACCAGGGGATCCTCGTCGAGCTCAAGATGCCGCTGACCTCGAAGCGGCTCGACGTCCTGATCACCGGCTCGAACCCGAGCACCGGCGCGACTCGGCCGTGATCGTCGAGCTCAAGCAGTGGACCGAGGTCGGCCGCTCGAACATCACCGACTGCGTGACCGTCGACTACGGCGGCAGGCCGCGCGACACCCTCCACCCGTCGCGCCAGGTCGCGCAGTACCAGCGCTACCTGCTCGACACGCACCCGGCGTTCTCCGACGACCGGGCGATCGCGCTCGACGCCTGCGCGTACCTGCACTACGCCCAGCACGACCCGACGTCGCCGCTCTACCACGCCGACTTCGCGACGCTCCTCGGCGACGAACCCGTCGTTCGCCGGCGACCAGTCGACGCGCTCGCGACCTTCCTCGACCAGCGCGTCGCCGGCCCGGACGAGGGCGAGATCCTCGAGCGCGTCGCCGCGACCGCGTTCAAGCCGCACAAGCGCCTGCTCGACCACGTCGCCCGCGTCATCCGCAACGAGCCGACCTTCGTGCTCCTCGACGAGCAGCTCGTCGCCTACAACGCGATCCTCGACGCCGTCGGCGACGCCGGCCAGAACCAGCAGAACGTCGTCTTCCTCATCGAAGGCGGCCCGGGCACCGGCAAGTCGGTCATCGCCCTCAACCTCGTCGCGGAGCTCGCCGAGCGCGGCCTCAGCACGCTCCACCTGACCGGCTCGAAGGCGTTCACCGAGAACCTGCGCAAGATCGTCGGCGGCCGAGCCGGCGCGCTGTTCAAGTACTTCCGCGACACCGCGACCGTCACCGACAAGCTCGACGTCGCCATCCTCGACGAGGCCCACCGCATCCGGACGATCAGCACGAGCCGCTTCACGCCCGCGAAGGCGCGCACGGGCAAGTCCCAGATCGACGACATCCTCGACTCGAGCCGCGTCACCGTCTTCTTCATCGATGACCTGCAGGTCGTGCGCCCGGGCGAGGTCGGCAGCACCGACCTGATCCGCGAGGCGGCCGCGAAGCGCTCGATCGAGGTCCGCGACTTCAAGCTCGAGGCGCAGTTCCGCTCGAACGGCTCCGACTCGTTCATCCAGTGGGTCGACAACACGCTCGAGCTCGACCGGACGCCGCAGGTCCTGTGGTCGATGGACGACGAGTTCGACTTCCAGATCGTCGGCTCGATCGGCCAGCTCGAGCAGAAGATCCGCGCCAAGGCAGCGGAGCGGGACGACCGCTCGACTCGTCGCCGGCTTCTGCTGGCCCTGGTCCGACCCCGACGACGACGGCCAGCTCGTGCCGGACGTCAGGGTAGGGGAGTGGTCGATGCCCTGGAACGCCAGGGACGGCGTCGGCCGGCTCGGCGCCCGGCATCCCGAAGTCGGACTTCTGGGCGAGCGCCGAAGGAGGGCATCGACCAGGTCGGCTGCGTCTACACCGCGCAGGGCTTCGAGTTCGACTACGTCGGCGTGATCGTCGGCCCCGACCTCGTCTACCGGCCGATGGACGGGGGATGGGTCGGCCAGCGCGACCAGTCGCACGACCGCGTCGTCCGCCGCGGCGTCACCGAGGCCGAGTTCACCCGCTACGTCAAGAGCACCTACCGCGTCCTGCTGACCCGCGGCCTCCGCGGCTGCTACGTCTAAGTTGGCGGAATCGATCACAAGGGCCTGAGACGGTGGCCGAACAAGCCTTTTCGGCCGCGGTAAATGGGCGACCGACAGGCGCCGGGACGTGACCAATGACGCTTCCGAAGACGGCGTCGATCGAGGTCGACCGGTTCGTTGGTGCCGACTTCGGAAGCGAAGCATCGCATCGTCGAGGATCGCGTGAGGAGTTCGACGATCGCGGACCATGGACGACTGAAGGAAAACGAAGTCGGGCGGTCAAGATCGACGCGGACGAGGACGTTACGCAGCTCCGAAGGAGCGTGGTAACAGGCTGGCGCGGCAGGTGCCGATGGCGGCGGACGAAGGTTGCGCACGGTCGCACTGGCCGTCGAGATGCAGTCGGCGTGAGGCGCCGATAGCGGTGATCGCGGCCGACCTTCCGATCGACGGCTCGGTCGCATCCTCGATCGGTCGAGTCCATCGCCTTCGTGTCGCGACTTCGCGGACATGTAGGCGACGCGGCGACCATCACGAACGACCGGCAGCGCGTGACGTAAGCGGGTGCTCTCCAGCGTGGCATCCAGCGATGGACGCGGTTGTCCGCCCACCTTGGGCGTGAGCTCAACGACCCTCAAGCCGCAGCCGACTATCTGGAAAAGTTCTTCAATCTCGACCTTCAACTTGCCCAACCTGAGCCGATCGACCTGTTCGACTGGGCCTACGAAGAGGCGATCAAATTGTTCCCGGACGCCGACGAAGCGGATCGCGAAGCGTGGCGGAGATCGGGGTTTCTGCAGCCGTGCGGTCGCCTCGCACAGTCACACGAATCCTCAACGGGGCATTTACCCGATACGAGTCTCTCAAGCCGACCACAGCCATAGGCCTGCGGCAGCTTATCTTCGTCGAAGGGCTTCTGACCATTGCTCCTGAGCTGGCCGACCGCCTCGCCGCCGAGCCGCGCGATTTCGTGCATGCACGCAGACCTTCGCGGAGCAGAACGAGGCAATCTGGCAGGGAGCAGCATTAGACGCCTACATCGAACGGCGCCAGGAAGCAGGATTACTCGCGTCGGCTGATTCGGATGCCGATCGACGAAAGGCACGGCTTCGACCGCGGACGCTCGTCTCCTGGCGGCAACGCGATGTCACCCGACCCGGGACAGCTCCGTCGCCTGACCCTTCGGAGGACCGCTTCGGAAGGACATCACCGCGGCTGATTCGCTAAAGGATGCCCTCGAGATTGTGACGCCGCAGCGTTCCGGCCGCCGGCGTCCTGGTCAGAGAAGCTCGCGATCGCACGCTCCGTGCAGTACGTGATCCGGCACCGTTTCGACGAGTCGCGTCCGGGCCCTCGACGCGGTCGCAGCTGAAGCACAATCGAGCCGACCAGGCGGACCGACTGCATAGGGCCGCATGGCAGCGCTGCCGAGCCGACGGCGGGTAATGCGTCGATCTCGCACCAGGTCGAGTTTGCTTCGCCAGAAGCGCGACGCCATCGGAGCGAAAAGGTTCGCGATGCGCTGGTCGCAGCCTCAAGACGCCGGTCAGCCATCATGAGATCAGGGCTGCCGAGATGACGCCGTGACAAGCCGGCCCAGCTCGGCCGCGCATTTGGGCGGAGTACTGCTCGGTCGTCGACTCCGGAACGACCGGACGTCGAGCACAGTCGGCGACGGCGTCGCCGTCGAACCAGGCATGGACGCCACTAGCGTCGGCCACGAAGTGGCTCGTGGCCGAGCTCGGTCGTGGCCTCCCACCAGGTCGGAGGTCCGCGGCGACGACTGCGTGAGGCGCTGGATCGAGCGCGTCTCCAGACAGTCGTGGGCAAGTGGCATCGCGCCGAGCGCGGATGCTCAACACGACGGTGGAGTCGAGACCTTGAGCGATGGCTCAGAACGGGCAGCCAGGGACATCTGCCGGCTCGAGTGTCGGGACGAGCCGGATCCGTCACTGGTTGTTGCGAAGGGTGATGGCCTCCTCCACCCGAGCCGCAATGTTCTCCGTGAAGTGGTTGTACACGTTGGTGCTGGTCGTGAAGGGCGGGTCGTACGCTTTCACAACGGACGGAGCTCACCGTTCCATTCTGAGCGTCAGCGAATGGAACGCGGTTTGCGCCCTTGTTGGTACTGGTTCTCCGACGAGTCTTTCAGGTGTGGACGTAAGACAACGGCCTGGTCTTTCCAGGCGATCTCGGAACCTCGGTAGGTCGGAATCCACTTGCGAGCCCGGCGAGTGGCTTGGTCTGGACCACCTGACATCGCAGGCGACTGCGGGAGCGACTGGTGGTCCGGCTCATCGAGCGTGGCCTGACCATCGATCCCACCTCGACGCCGTTCGCCGAGCTCGGCGCGTTCGACTCCACTCAGATGTCCGAGCCCTGGTCTCGACGTGCTGCCGTCAGTCGACGAGGCACCGAGTTGGCCGTACCTGCGAGGCACGCCAGCCTCTGGCAACGGCAATGGAAACTGAGCAGGACCTCGCGCGCCATGCGGTCTCGACCGTTCGGGCGTATGCTTGCCCGCCACGACTATGCGGATGACGACGTTCGCGAGGCTAGCGCTCGGAGGCAGACATAACTCACCTTATCGGAAGTGATAGCGCGACGCAGCTATCGGACCGAACGCTCCACCAGCGTGATTGCGATCAACAGCGCCCCGATGAGGACGATCCAAACGCCGACGACAACGACAAAGACCTGCGGGAACGCCTGGAAGAACAACACCGCGACGGCGGTCGCACCGAACGTCGCGACCAGCAGGCCTCGACGCGCGAGCTCACGCCGGAGGCTCGCGGCGGGATGCGTCGTTCGCCAGACCATGTAACCGGCGTAGATCGTCAGCGGCCAAGAGACAGCCGCGAGCGGCAACGCGGGTGCTGCGGTGAGGGTCATAAGGCCGAGCGCCAAGAGCGCGACGAAGCCCGATCCGAGGAAGACCATGCCCCAGATCCGACGCTTTCGGTCCATGGGCAGACGTTACTCCTCGGCCCTTGGACAGCGGGGCTGGCCGTCAGGCGTCGGCCGGTAGGATCCGAAACGGCTGGCCGCCTGGTCCCGACACGGCCCTGAAATGGCGCTCGTCTAGCGTGAGCACGTCGGATGCGCGATATCGGTCGGCCAGGACGACCAGCGACGCATCGGCCAGTCCAAGCTGTAGGTCCTTGTAGCGGTCGATGACCTCGTTCGCCGCGGTGATGGCCTCGGCGTCCATGGGCTCGAGGCGGTAGACGCCGGTCGCAACCTGGTCGAGCAATGCCCGGGCGGCGGTGCTCGACACACGAGTCGAGATCAGGTAGTCGAGCTCCGCGAGGACGAATGGCGACAGCAGGAGCGGACCGCTAGATCGTCTGAGAACTTCTGCGGCCGCGGCGTTCTGGCGCTGGCTGGCATCGATCGCGGCGAGGAGTCCACTCGTGTCGAGGACGATCACTGTTCCCCGAATCCCGGGAGCGCATCGTCGACGTGTTCGGCAAGATCCGGTTGCTCACTCGAGAACAGTGGCAAGACGAGCTCGGCGGACCGGTGTCGTGCCGTTACGAGCTCGACTCCTTCGCGGATCAGATCAGCCTCGCTCCGGCCTGCGGTCAGCGCGGCACGCTCCAACGCCCGCTTCTGCGCCCCGGTCAGGTAGACCGTCGTCTTCTCCATGCCATACACGGTACCATACGTCGTCGGTCGGGCTAGCTCGCGCCGCAATCAGCCGTACGTGAAGACCGCGGCGTGCCGCGGTCGGGATCGGATGCGAAATCGAAGAGGCGGCGCGCACCGTCTGGTGCGCGCCGCCCGTTGGACTGGAGGCTGTTCCGGATCAGAACCCGGTCCGCGTCGAAGGCGCCCGGTTCAGCACCCGGCTCGCCGCGACGACCCACACCAGGCCGATGGCCGGCCAGATGAGCTGGGCATATAGCCCGCCCGGGGACCAGAACCCGTCGGCGAACCACGTCGTGCCACCAAGCACGCCGGCAATCACCGCGGCGACGGCCACGACGAATTGCTTGTTCGTGATCAGCCCGGCCCGCCAGAACCCGAACGAACCGGCCATGATCAGCATGGCCCGCGGGAACGAGCTCAGGACGAACGCTGCGGAGCCGACTGACGAGAGGCCAGAAACGAGCGCCGCGTCGGCCGTGCCGGCGATCGAGGCGATCGTCGTGGTCAGCGCGACCAGGACGAAGAACATGACCGCGACAGCGGCGCTGGCCGCGGTGGCCGCCGCGCCCCAGCCGTCGAGGCCCGCGTCAGCGAGCGTCGTCCGGAGGGCTGCCGACCACCAGGTCAGGTTGAGGATCGCGAGGCCGAAGATCGGGGCCGCGATGAACGGGCCGACCGGCTGGAACGTGGAGACCACGATGCCGATCAGGGCGAAGGCGACGGCCTGGACGCCGGCGCCCCGCCAGAGGTGCTCGAAGAACGCGGCACCGTACTTGGGGGTGGCGACCGCCGAAGCGTTCGCCGTTGTGCTCATGGAAGTCATTGGAGTTTCCTTTCGGGAAGTGAGTGGTTGAGAAAAGTGTCAGTTGGAGGTGTCTAGACCTCTAGTCGAGATCAGCGAAGCGATCGAAACGTGGCGCGCACCTCCTCTGACAAGAGCTCTGGCTGCTCCCAGGCCGCGAAGTGACCTCCCCGGTCGACCTTGTTGAAGTGCACGAGCTTGGGATAGGCCTGCTCCGCCCAGCTCCGAGGAGCCGGATAAAGCTCGTCCGGGAAGACGGTCACGCCGACCGGGATGTCGACGCCCTTGGCATCGAAGAAGGCCAGATGGCTCTCCCAGTAGAGGCGGGCCGACGAGACCCCTGAGTTCGTCAGCCAGTAGTGGGTGACGTTGTCGAGGACATCGTCTCGGCTCAATCCGCCGGGCTGCCCCGTGAACGCGCGCTCGATCAGCTCGTAGCTGCGCACGTCGTGATCGAGCATCCAGGCCGCGAGGCCGACTGGCGAGTCCGCGATGCCATACAGCGTCTGCGGGCGGTTCGCCATCTCGTTGGCGTAGCCGACGCCGGTCGCGAAGAAGTGCCTGAGGATCTCGAATGCCGTGTCCTCGTCGGGCGAGAGGCCATCCGGCTTGGGACCGCCGGAGGCGAGCGCCTTCGACACGTCGGGTGGGACGGTCGCGGGCATGTTGGTGTGGATCCCGAGCAGCCCCTCGGGCTTTAACAGCGCCATCTGCTCCGTGACGGCATTCCCCCAGTCGCCGCCCTGTGCCACGAACCTCGTGTAGCCGAGGCGTCGCATCAGCTCGACCCAGGCCTGCGCGATGCGGGTCGGGTCCCAGCCTGTCTCGGTCGGCTTTCCGGAGAACCCATGCCCCGGCAACGACGGGATGACGAGATGGAACGCGTCCGCGGCGCTCGCAGCGTGGGCCGTCGGATCCGTCAGCGGTTCGATGATCTTGAGCTGCTCGACGGTTGAGCCTGGCCAACCGTGCGTGACGATCAGCGGGAGCGCGTCCTCGTGCTTCGAGCGGACATGGATGAAGTGGATGTCGACGCCATCGATCGTGGTGACGAAGTGCGGTAGGGCGGCGAAGCGCTGCTCGAACCTGCGCCAGTCGTAGTCCGTCGCCCAGTACCGAGCGAGGGCCTGGATGGTGTCGAGCCGAACGCCTTGCGAGGGATCCGTTTCGCGGTCGGGCCACCTCGTGGCGTTGATCCGGCGGCGAAGCTCGTCGAGGTCTCGTTGCGGGACGTCGATCCGGAACGGCCTGATCGACGTGTCCTCGGACGCAGTCGTCATTGCCGAGGGTGAAGTGACGAGAGTCATCGTGGTCTCCTGCGTTGCTCGTTGGTGCGGGTTGTGCGCCGCTGAGCTGGAGACTCGGCTTTTCCTCGATCCATCGCGCCCGTGAAAACCACTGGTCCGCGCGCTGGACGACGCATGGGTCTAGGCCGGCACGCCCTCCGACACGGCATCGCGCAACTCGCGGCGCGAAGCGATCCCGAGCTTCGTGAAGACCTTGCGCAGGTGCCACTCGACGGTGCGCGTGCTCAGGAACAGCCGCGTGCCGATCTCTCGATTCGACAGGCCGGCACGGACCAGGTGCACGATCTGGGATTCCTGAGGCGTGAGATCCTGCGCCGACTCGACCGTTCGTTTGCGGACCTTCTCGCCCGTGGCGAGCAGTTCCCGACGCGCACGCTCGGCGAACCCCTCGAGGCCCATCGTGGCCAGCATGTCGTGGGCGGTCCGCAACTGGTCTCGCGCGTCGACGCGGCGCCCGGCGCGCCGGAGCGCCTCCCCGTACAGCAGGTGGCCGCGGGCGACCTCGGCGCGCAGGCCGGCTCGGCTCAGGTGGTCGATCGATGCGCGGTAGTGCGCATCTGCGACCCGGTCGGCATCGACCAGCGCCTTCAGGCGGGCTTCGATGCCCAGCGCCCAGTCGGTCGGGGTCACGGCCGCTCGCTCCGACATCCGGGCGAGGGCGCCCTGGACGAGGTCCAGATCGCCGGTCCGCGACGCTGCCTCGGCCAGCTCGGCGATGGCCATGAGCTGGTAGCCACCGACGACATCGCGGTCGAATGCATGCCACGCGGCGTCCCGCGCCCGGTCGTGTCGGCCGAGGCCGTTGTGGAGCACGCCGCTCGCGTAGTCCGCGAACGCGCCCATACGGCCTTCGCCCGACGACCAGGTCTTGTCCCTGGCGCGGGCGATCAGCCCGGACGCGAGCTCCTCCTGCCCGCGGAGGCCCGCGACCAGCATCGCGGCGTAGGTGATCGGCGGGTTACCGATCGCCTCCCCCACCCCCGCTGCCTCATCGATGAGGGCGGTGGCGGCGGGCAGGTCGCCCGTGAGCAGCACGTTGCTGGCGAGGAGGTTGAGCGCGAATTGCAGCTGGACCAGCGCGCCGGAGTCGCGGGCGAGCTGGACCTGCCGCTCCGCTACGGCTCGCGCCGCCTCGAAGTCCCACACCTCGGTGGCGATGATCGCGCTGACCCGGTTCCCGCCGAGGCCGAGCAGCCGGCCGACACGGGCGCTGTCCGCATCGACGCTCCGGGATTCCCCTAGCGATCGGGTCAGCGCCGGCGCGGCTGCAACGTACCCATCGGTCAACCTCGTCGCGAGCGCGTCGAGGACGTTGTCGATCGCCCGCGGGGGTTGCGGAGCGGGCGGGGCGGCCCGCGCGGCGGCGGCCACCCGTGCGAGGACGTCGGGTGCGTCCGGCCCGCTCGCCCAGAGCGCGGCCGCCATCGCGTCGAGGTAGGTCTCGCGAGCGAGGCCGGGGTCCAACGGCTCGAAGTGCCGGGCCGATTCGAGGAGCAGCCGAGCCGCGTCTGTGCCGCGTCGCTGATCGAACGCGATCTGGCCCCGAAGGTGTTCGGCCTCGGCAGTTCGCAGCGCGTCCGGTGGTCCGGCTTCTGCCATCGCGACCAGGGCCAGGGCCGTGTCGAGGACGCCCGCGTCGCGCTTCGCCCACGCCGCCTCGAGACCACGTTGCGCTCGACGCGCCGGATCGGGCGTCAGCGTGGCTGCCCGCTCGAGGAGCACGGATGCGGCCACCAGTCCCCCGCGCGCCCGGGCACGCCCGGCCGATCGCTCCAGCTCGGCGGCGATCGCTTCATCGGGTGACGTCGTCGTCTGGGCACGATGCCAGGCGCGCCTGTCCGGATCGACCTCGGGGTCGGTCGCCTCGGCCAGGGCACCGTGCACCTCCCGCCGCTCCGCGACCGACGCCGTGCGATATGCCGCAGCTCGCACCAGCGGATGGCGGAACCGGACGCGCGGACCGAACTCGATCAATCCGGCTTCCTCTGCAGGCGTGGCGTCGGTGGGCGCCAGGCCAAGCACGTTCGCCGCGCGCCACAGGATCGTGGCGTCGCCGAGCGGCTCGGCGGCGGCCGTCACGAGCAGGCGGCGGGTATCGGCAGGGAGAGCCTCGAGCCGACGGACGAAACCCCGCTCGAGGCGCCCGGTGAGTGGCCCTGCGTCGGGCTGCGCTAACCCATCGGCCGATTCGGCCGTCGTCCAGGCGTGGGGTAGCTCGAGCAGCGCCAGTGGGTTGCCGCCGGTTTCGGCGATGACCCGGTCGCGGACCCGCCGGTCGACCGGGCCCTTGATCACCGAGTCCAGCAGCTCACCGGCATCCGCCGCGCTGAGGCCGCCGATCACGAGCCCGGGCAGATCGGCGAATTCGACGTCATCGCTTGACTCACGAATGGTGATCACCAGCGCGACCCGCTCCGCCAACAGGCGGCGCGCCACGAATGCAAGGGTCTGCGCCGAAACGCTGTCGAGCCATTGCGCATCATCGACCAGGCAGAGCAACGGCTGGTCCTCGGCGACGTCGGCAAGCAGATTGAGGACGGCGAGCCCGACCATGAAGCGGTCCGGAGCCCCGCCGGCGCTCAGGCCGAATGCACTGCCGAGGGCGTCGCGCTGTGGTCCGGGCAGGCGCTCGAGCCGATCGAGGCAGGGTGCGCACAGCTGATGCAGACCGCCGTACGCCAGCTCCGCCTCGGACTCGACGCCGGCGACCCGGGCGATTCGCACACCGGGCGTGTCGGCCAAGTGGTCCAGCAAGGCGGACTTCCCGACCCCGGCGTCGCCGCGCAGGACCAGCACCTGGCTCTCGCCCGCGCTCGTGGCCGCGACCAGACGATCCAACCGGGCCAACTCGCTTCGTCGCCCGAGCAGGCGCGTCGGACCCCTCTTCGACATGGGATCCCTCTCCCGTTGGCGCTCGACAGTCAGCGTATCAGCCGGGGTGGAGCGCAGCCCCTCAGACCTCGACCGGCACCGGATCCTCGGGCCGCGCGAACTGGGTACGGTGCAGCCGGGCGTACAACCCCTCCAGGGCCAGCAGCTCGTCCTGCGTGCCCAACTCGACCAGCCAGCCGTCGTCGAGCACCGCGATCCGGTCCGCCGCGCGGATCGTCGACAGGCGGTGGGCCACGATGATCGTCGTGCGGCCGACCTTGAGCCGGTCGAGCGCGTCCTGGACCAGTCGCTCAGACTCGTTGTCGAGCGAGCTCGTGGCCTCGTCGAGCAGCAGGATCGGTGGGTCCTTGAGGATCGCCCGGGCGATCGCCACTCGCTGGCGCTGCCCGCCCGAGAGCCGCATCCCTCGGTCGCCGACGATGGTGTCGTAGCCGTCGGGGAGCACGCTGATGAAATCGTGCGCGTTGGCCGCGACCGCGGCATCGATCATCTCTGTCGCTGTCGCATCCAGCCGGCCGTAGAGGATATTCTCGCGCACCGTCCCGCCGAACAGCGTCGCCTCCTGCGCCACAAGCCCGATCTGCGCGCGCAGGCTCGCCACGGTGACCTCGCGGATGTCGACGCCGTCGACGCGGATCGTGCCCGACGACACCTCCCACAGGCGCGGGATCAGGCCCACCAGGGTCGTCTTGCCGGAGCCCGACGGCCCGACCAGGGCGAGGGTCTCCCCCGCCGGCACGGTCAGCGAGATGTCGCGCAACACCGGTCGGTCGGGCAGGTAGGCGAACGACACCTCGTCGAGCTCGATCCGGCCGGCGACCCGTCCCAGCGGCCGGGCGTCGGGCGCATCGAGGATCGTCGGCCGCGTATCGATGATCTCGAACACCCGCTCGATCGCCCCGGTCCCCTCGCGGAACTGCCCGTACAGGCTCGCGAGCGAGCCGAGGCTCGCTCCGATGGCCACCCCGTAGAGAAGGAACCCGGTCAAGGTCCCGATGCCGAGCGTCCCGTCGATGACCTGGTGGCCGGTGTACCAGAGCAGCCCGGCGATCGCGGCGAAGCCGAGGAACCCCATCAGCATCCCGAAGGCCGCCCGCCACAGGGCCAGTCGCGAGCCGGTCGCGACCACGGTTCGGAGGTCCTCGTCGTAGCGCCGAAGTTCCCAGTCCTCGCGAACGTAACTCTTCACGACGCGGATCCCGGACAACGCCTCCTCCGCGGTCGTCGTGCTGTGCGCGATGGTGTCCTGGACCTGGGTACTGACCCGCTGGAGCGGCCGGCCAAAGACGACCGCCACAGCGATCAGGGCCGGCGCCAGCAGCAGGATGACGAGCAGGAGCGTCGGGCTGAGCGTGAACAGGATGATCACTGAACCGATCAGTCCGATCAGCGATGACAGCAGGCGAGTGACCGTCTCGGTGAGCATCGTGCGCACGAGCGTCACGTCGTTCGAGAGGCGCGAGATCAGCTCACCGACACGCCGGCTCGCGTGGAAGTCGAGCGAGAGCGTGATGAGCCTGGCGAAGAGCTGGCCGCGGATCTGGGCGACGACCCGCTCACCCACCACGCCCAGCAGATATGTCTGCAGGAAGCCACCGCCTGCCTGCACCACGAACAGGGCGATCAGGATCCCGATCAAGACATCGAGCCCAGCCGCGTCGCCGCCGGCGACGACCTCCGTCGTGATCCCGGCGATGATCAGCGGGAAGGCCAGCCCGACGGCCGACGAGATGACAAGGCCGACCAGAGCCAGGGCGAACGGCCGCCAATGTGGCCGCAGGTAGCCGAACAGCCGCGCCCAGGGCACGCCACCAAAGCCGCGCACCTCCCGGACGACGGCTCCGGCGTCCGACGGGATCCGCGCGAACTGCTGGGTCATCGCCGCGATGATGTCACGGGGTGCCCGGACTCGCCGACGGGCGAGGCGTGGCGGCCACGGCGGCTACCCCTCCCCCGCTCGGGTCAGACGTTGCTGCCAGTGACGATGACGAGCGCGGCGCCCTTCTCGGGCGGATCCGCGAGCAGGCCCGCCCATGATGCGGCCGCCGCGCCCTCGACGGTCACGCCGAGCGCCTCGGTCAGCTCGTCCTGTGCCTCGTGCAGCGCCGCCTCCCCCACCGTGCGCATCGCGTCGACCCGGCCGAACATCAGCTCGACGGCCCGCGGGATCGCGATCCGCGAGGCGATCCCGTCCGCGTACGTGGCCGCGCGGTCTGTGTCGATCGCCCGTCCCGCTTCGAACGAGCGCGTCATGGCGTCGGCACCCTTGGCCTGGACGCCGACTACCCGTGTCGGCGGCGACGCGTGCCGGAACCACGCTCCGACGCCGTCGATCAGCGCGCCGTTGCCGACCGGGACGGACGCGATCGCGATCGTCGGCAACGTGCCGGCATCGACGGCGTCCGTCAGCTCGACCGCGAGGCTCGCCGCTCCTGCCGCGATGCGCGGATCATCACCGTCGACCAGCAACTCGGCGTCGTTCGCGGCGGCATACGCCTCGGAGGCGGCGCGCGCGTCGTCGAACTCCTGGCCTTCCTCGATGACGGTGGCGCCGAGGCCCCGCATCCGGGCGATCTTGGCGCGATTGGCGTTGCGCGAGGTGAACACGACCGTCGGGATCGCGAGCGCCCGTGCCGCGTAGGCGACGCCCTGACCGAAGTTCCCGGCCGAGGCGACCACGACAGCCCGTTGCGGGCCGATCCTCCCCTCCCCTGCCAGACCGTGGACCGCCACCCACGTCCCGCGGCCCTTGAACGCCCGGATCGGGTTGACCGTCTCGACCTTCACGATCACCGGGACGCCGAGCCGGGCAGTCAGCCCGTCATGGACGTACTGGGGCGACCCGGTGAAGGCCGGATCGATGGTCGCGGCCACAGCGCGGATCGCCTCGGGCGTGAGCTCGGGGATCGCGATCGGGTTCGGCACGTCAGGCATCGCGCGTCGTCAGTCGGGCAGGCTGGGCAGGAGCGGCGCGAGGTACGGCGCCAGGGCGCGGGCGAACGGCGTGGTCATGTGATGGGCGTCGCGGTACACGAGCACGCGGCCGATGACCGCCGGGCACGGCTCCGTCGGGCATAGCCATGGTGCGGGATCGATGAACGTCGCGCCCGTCTCGGCGGTCACCGCCTTCTCGGTCTCGGCACGCTCGATTCCGAGCGCCTTGGACATCGGCGTGGCGCAGGCGAGCGCGTCGTCCAGATGATCGGAGAGACAGACCGGCGCGTCCCTCGCCGGCCTGGGCGTGTCGCCGATGACGACGACACGGTCGGCGATCTGATCGATGGCGCGGATGGACCGCTCGAGGCCGGTCGCCCACAGGTCCTCCCGGTCACGCGACGGCACCGCGGCACCGTCGACCCAGAATTGGCCGGTCCGGCTGTCGGAGATGACGACCATCGCCGGTCGCTCGGCGGCGATCCGGTCGAGGACGGCGGCCCGCCACTCGTCGCACTCGGCGTACTCGCGCTTGAGCGCCGTGTTGTACACGGGCAGGTCGGCCACCGGGCAGGCGGATTTCGTGAGCGAGATGAACCGCCAGTCCTGCTCCTCGGCGAGGCGCTGGAGCGTCGGGAACCAGTGCGCCGCGTGCGAATCGCCGATCAAGACGACGGTCGTCGGCGCGTTCGCTCGGCCGTAGATACAGTCGGGTGGGCTGGTCTCTCGCCACTCGGCATGACAGGCGTCGCCATAGATGACCGGGATGTCGTCGCGGACCGTCGCAAGCGGCGGCACGAGATCGGCGGGGACCGGTCCACCCGGCGTCGGGGCGAGCGTCGGCTCGGCGGTCGGCGTGGGCGGAGCGCTGCTGGCGGGCGTCTGGGTGCCGCTCGGCGTCGCCAGGCTGGGTCTCGGGGTCGTCAGCTCCACCTCGACGTCGCCGGTGTTCGGCGCAGCGGCGGCTGGTCGGGCGAGCACACCCGCCCCCAGCGACACCCCGGCGACCAGCACGCTCGTGAGGCCGGCGACGGCCAGCGATCGCGACGGTCGGAGCCGTGCTGCACCGCCGTGACGGATCGGGTCCTCGATCCACCGCCGGCTCGCCTCGGCGAGCAGGAACGTCACCCCGACGAGACCGAGACGGACAGGCCCGGGCAGCGCTGCACCGACCGCAGCCGCCGGGAGGACGAGCAACGGCCAGTGCCACAGGTAGAGCGAGTACGAGATCCCGCCGATCCAGCGCATCGGGCGGATCGCGACGAGCCGCGACAGCGCATTGAGCGGTTGCGGCAACCCACCGGCAATGACCAGGGCGGCGCCGACGACCGGCACGAGAGCGGCCGTGCCCGGGAACGGCGTCGCGGTATCGAAGACGACGCCACCGACCCCGATGAGCACGAGGCCGACGGCGACCGAGGCCGTGGCGACCGATCCCGGCAGCCGCGCGAGACGGGTCATGCCCAACGCCAGCGCAGCACCGACCGCCAGCTCCCACGCACGCGACGGGAGGAGGAAGAACGCCAACGGCGCATCGGTGGACGTCCAGACCAGGCCGAGGACGAAAGAGGCGATCGCGACGACCGCGACCGTCAACCCGATCCGGCGCAGGACGACGCCGCGACCCGCGACAAGGAACAGGAGCGCCGGCCAGAACAGGTAGAACTGCTCCTCGACACCGAGCGACCAGAAGTGCAGCAGCGGCGACGGATCGAGCTCGGCTTGGAGGTAGTCGGTCGCCTGCGCCGCGAAGCGGATGTTGCTGACGTACAGGGCCGCGGCGGCGCCGTCGCCCGCAACATCGACCATGCGCAGCGGCGGCAACACGATGGCCGAGGCGATGACGGTGACAGCGATGACCACGAGCGCCGCGGGCAGCAACCGTCGGGCGCGGCGGGCGTAGAACGACGGCAGGTCGACCCGCCCGGTCGACTGCAGCTCGCGAACGATGAGTCCGGTGATCAGGAAACCAGAGACGACATAGAAGACATCGACGCCGATGTAGCCGCCGGTCAGCCCCGGGACGCGCGCGTGATACGCGAGCACGAGGAGGACGGCGATGGCGCGCAGGCCTTCGATGTCGGGGCGGAACGGCGCGCGGGCGTCGTTCGGCGGGGGCGATGCCACGGATGGGATGGTACCCGCGCCGTGCCGCGGCGGTCCCGATCGAGCCTTCCAGACACGAAAGTGCCCGAAGGAACTGGTCCGCAGCCCTCAGCATCGATGTAAACACCTATGCCGCTACTTGCGGTCCTGCCCCTTCGGGCACGACCTACGGTAGCGGGGATGCCCGGCACCTGGGAAGGGACTTATCCACGAGATTCCGGATTCAGGGGCGGATCTGGCCGATCCGTCCACTGCCAATCCACCGGCAGCGGGTCGCGGGTGAACCCAGGGAAGGACGCGGGCCGGATCGCGCCGGCGCGGGGCACACGCAAATGCCCGAAGGAACTCGATCACTAGACGCTCCAACCAATGTAAACACCGGTCAGATCGCTAGATGTTCGTGCCCCTTCGGGCAGGTCCTACGGTAAGGGACGCATGCTTGCGGCGGCAAGAGGGTTATCCACGGATCTCATCGCAAATGCGACGCCACGCCGCACGTCGTCCACAGCATCCCCACAGTGGGCGCAAGTTCGCAGGGTCGGGGCCGGGGCCGTCACGTATCGAGCGGCCACGACACCTCGTCGATCAGGGCCGGGCGCCCGTCATCCTCGACCGTGAACCGCCGCTCCTCGTTGCCGGCCGTGTCGCGCAGGTGCCAGGAGTGCCGGGCGATGCGCTCGACGCTCCAGCGCATCGGTCGGGGATCGAGTCCGTCGTCCACGCGCAGCATGTCGAGGGTCACCATGGCGCCCGGCACGACGCGATGCTCGAAGCGTCGGACGGCGATCGTCGCCGAGGCCGGTGAGCCGATCACGAGGAGCTCATGCTCCGCGCTCCAGCGGAACGCCAGGTGACGCACGCCCGAGGCAATCACCACGTTCCCATGGATCGCCGACTCGTCCCTCTCTGGATGCAGCGTCAGCAATCCGGCTCGCGTCGTCATCTCCAGCCGCGTCGGCCGACCAGCGGTCGATGTCTCGAGCAGGAGGGACCGCAGGAGGTGCCCGTCCCGTTCGATCGACTCGCGCCAGCGCGTGCCTCGCGCGCCGTCGGCCTGGCTCCATGTCACGAGGTCGCCGGTGACGGTCCGCGCATGACCGCCACGACGGACGGATGCCATCCTCGCTGCGCGCCCCGTCAGCGACCCCGGCGACCGGCGACGGCCGGTGTCTCACCGGTGCCGTCGACCGCATCGGCCCAGCGAGCTGCGGCTGACTCGAGCTCGCCGGCGAGCGACGGTGCGACCCGACCGCTGATCCGCACGTCGCGCTCGCGATACTCGATGTCGATGGTCCCCCGTTCACGGACCCGAGCGAGGAGCTCGCCTGCGGCGTATGGCAACGCGACGTCGACGTCGACCCACAACGAGGCGAGGACCGCCGCGATCTCGGCGCGCAGCGTCTCCATGCCGTAGCCGGTCAGCGCGGAGACGAAGACTGCGCCGGCGATGGACGGCGCCACACCCGAGCCGTTCGAGGCGGCATGGTCGATCAGGTCGGCCTTGTTGAAGACCACGAGCCGCGGCTTGTCACCCGCCCCGAGCTCGTCGAGTACGGTCTGCACGGTCGTGCGGTGCTCGTCGACATGGGGATCGGAGGCGTCGACGACCTCGAGCAGGACATCGGCCCGGTTGACCTCCTCCAGCGTCGCCCGGAACGCATCGACGAGCTGGTGCGGCAGCTTGTGGATGAAGCCGACGGTATCCGTGACGATAGCAGTCTGGCCGTCGCCGAGCTTGACCTGGCGGCTCGTCGGGTCGAGCGTCGCGAACAGCTTGTCCTCGGCGCGGGCGACCTCCGAGCCGACCAACGTATTGAGCAGGGTCGACTTCCCGGCGTTCGTGTATCCGACGATGCCGACGGTCGGCCACAGGCGCCGGTCGCGGCCACGTGCGGCCGTGGCGCGATGCTGGCGGACCTGTTCGACGCGGTCCTTCATCTTGGCGATCCGCGTCCGGATCACACGCCGGTCGGTCTCGAGCTGGCTCTCGCCGGGTCCGCGCGAACCGATGCCGCCCTGGGTCCGCGAGAGGTGGGTCCACAACCGCGTCAGGCGGGGCAGCTGGTACTCGAGCTGGGCGAGCTCGACCTGGAGCCGGCCCTCATGCGTCTGCGCGTGCAGGGCGAAGATGTCGAGGATCAGCCGACTACGGTCGATGACCTTGACCCGCAGCAGCTCCTCCAGGGAGCGCTGCTGGGCGGGTGACAGCTCGTCATCGGCGATGAGCATGTCGAAGCCGGTCTCCCGCCGGGCTGATGCGAGATCCTCGGCCTTGCCCTTGCCGATGTACCAGTTCGGGTCGACGTGGCGGCGGTTCTGCCATTCCGCGCCGACCACGTCGGCGCCGGCCGTCGTGGCCAGGTTGGCGAGCTCCGACAGCGACTCCTGGGCGGTCCAGCCGTCCTCGCCACCGGTGTCGACCGCGACGAGGAAGGCCTTCTCGACCGGTGGTTCGAGGTCGATGAGATGTCGTGCCATGCGGCTGCAGGATACCGTGAGCGTCTGTGGCGAGCCGCAGACGCTCCGGCGGGAACGCGATGAGCGTCGTCGACGGGATGGAGCTAGCCGGCTGGATCGCCCGCCTCTTCGACCACGGTTCGTACGAGACCGAGCGCCCGATCGAACGGGTCCGCCGCGGCGCCCAGCCAGGTGACGTCGGGTTCCGCACGGAACCACGTGCGCTGGCGCTTCGCGAATGCCACGTTGCGACGGGCGTTCTGCTCGATCGCCGCCTCGCGCGTGACGGTCCCATCCGCCACCGTCCACGCCTCGTGGTAGCCGATCGCCGAGAACGCCGGTAGCGTCGGATCGAAGCGCTGGCGGAGAGCGACGGCCTCGTCGATCAGTCCGGCGTCGAACTGGGCACGCGCTCGTGCCGCGATCCGCTTCTGATGCTCGTCACGTTCGATGGCGAGGCCGATCCAGGTCGCCTGCCCCTCATATCCACGCGCCCGCGGCCGCGGGCCATCGCCCCGCAGCTCGGCGATCTCGAGCGCGCGGATGACACGCCGCGGGTTGGCCAGGTGGACCTCGGCGGCGAGGGTGGGGGCCGTGGCCCGAAGCCGGGCCGCCAGGGGCTCCAGGCCTTCCGCCTTGAACTCGGCCTCGAGACGGGCGCGGATGGCGGGGTCATCGGGCAGCGCGTCCAGGTCGAGCCCACGCGCGACGGCCCGCAGATAGAGACCCGTGCCACCGACCAACAGCGCCACGCCGTCCCGTGCCGCCACTTTCCGGAGCACGCTTGTCGCGTGCGCCACGTAGTCGGAAACGGCGAACCGCGCATCCGGGTCGACGAGGTCGAGGCCCTCATGCGGGACGCGCGCACGATCAGCAGCCGAGACCTTGGCTGTGCCGATGTCGAGGCCGCGATAGATCTGTCGCGAATCGGCCGAGATGACGATCGCCGGCCGACCCGAGGCGATCAGCCACTCCCCGAGCCGGATGCCGAGCTCGGTCTTGCCGGTCGCGGTCGGGCCCGCGACGACGATGAGCGGTGGCAGGCTCCCCATGGCCGCATACTGCACGGCCGATGCCGTTCCCGCATGTCTTCGAGCCGCTGACGATCCGTCATCGCACGCTCCGAAGCCGGATCACGTTCGGCGCCCACACGGCGAACATGGCCGAGAGCGGGCTGCCCGGCGATCGGCACATCGGGTACTACCGCGAACGGGCGCTCGGCGGGGCCGGGATGATCGTGGTGGAGCCACTCCCCGTGCACCCGACCGCGGTGCTGACGCGTGGCAACTTCCGGAATGATGACGCCATCGTCCCGCATCTCCGGCGGCTGACCGACGCCTGTCGCGACGCGAACCCCGATGTCGTGATGATCCAGCAGCTGTATCACGTCGGTCAGCACGGCGACGCCGACAACTCGTTCGCTCCGAACTGGTCGCCGTCGGGGCTGCCCTCGTATCACGATGCGGACGGCAGCCATGCGATGACCGAGGACGAGATCGCCGCCGTCACCGATGGCTTCGTCGACTCGGCGAGGCGTGCCCGGGATGGCGGGTTCGACGGCGTCGAGCTGTTCGGCGCCTACCACGGGCTCATGGAGCAGTTCTGGACGCCGTGGTCGAATCGGCGCACGGACGCCTGGGGCGGCTCGTTCGAGGCCCGGATGCGCTTCTCGTGCACGGTGCTGGAGCGGATCCGCATGACATGCGGCGATGAGTTCATCGTCGGGCTGGCGGTGAGCATCGATGAGCACTCCGAGCCGACCCTCTCCGTCGACGAGCTGTGCGAAGTCGTCGCATGGCACGACGAGCGGGCGCTGATCGACTACGTCACGTGCGGCACGGGGTCCTACTTCGACTTCTTCCCGATCATCCCGGTGTCGCTGTACGAGGCGGGACTCGGCGTTCCGTACGCTGCCGCGCTCAAACGCGTGGTCACACGGGCCGTCGTGCAGGCCGAGAGCCACATCCGCACGCCAGAGGCCGCGGAGGCCGTGATCGCGGCCGGCGAGGCCGACATGGTCAGCATCGTCCGCGGCCAGATCGCCGACCCACACATGGTCGCCAAGGCACGGGCCGGCCGCGCGGACGAGGTCCGGCCGTGTATCTCGTGCAACCAGCTGTGCTGGGGCCGTCGATCGCGCGACTACTGGATCTCGTGCCTCGTCAACCCGTCGGCCGGCCGCGAGTTCGAGTGGGGCGGCGACCGGTTCACCGCGGCGCCGGAGCCGCGATCCGTGCTCGTCGTCGGTGGTGGGCCGGCAGGGCTGGAAGCTGCCCGGGGTGCCGCCGAGCGCGGTCATCGAGTGACTCTTCTGGAGCGTGGCGCCGAGCTCGGCGGGCAGTTCCGGCTTGCCGGGCGGCAGCCGTCGCGCGGCCAGATCCTCGACCTCATCGCCTGGTATGAGCGCCGGCTCGACGCGCTCGGCGTGGAGATCCGCCTCGACACCGACGCGACCGTCGCGGACGTGGCCGTGGCCGGCGCCGACCTGACGATCGTCGCGACCGGGTCCCGACCGCCCGGGACCGGGTTCCAGCGCGCCCTGCCGATGGTCGACCGGCTGCCGGGTGCCGACCGCGACGATACGATCTCGATCCACGACGCCCTGGCGGATCGCGCCCGGGTCGGTGGGCGCGTCATCCTTCTTGACGACCTGGGCGACTGGCGCGGTCTCGGGACGGCGCTCCACCTAGCCGAACGGGATCATCAGGTCACGATCGTCTCCTCGGCATCGGTGATCGGCGGCGGGCTCGCGCACAGCGCGGCTGATGGGCCATTGCGCCGGCGGTTCGTCCGAGCCGGTGGCGAGATGCGGCCCGACACGGTGGTCCTCGGATGGGACGGGGTGGCGGCCAGGGTCCGCTCGACGCTCACCGGCCGCGAGGCCCGGCTGACAGCCGACACCCTCGTGATCGCCGAGACCCCTGCCCCGGAGACCGCCCTCCAGGTCGCGCTACGTGCCGAGGGCATCCCCTTCCAGGCGATCGGCGACTGCGTGGCGCCACGACGGGCCAGCCTGGCCATCTACGAGGGACGCGAGCTCGCGCTGCGCATCTGAGCGGCGCGTACCATGGCGTCACCCATGGCGACCCAGGAGCTCGATCCCGCCACCCCCGTTCGTCGTGGACGCTCGGCTCGGCAAGCCGAACGCCTTGCCCGGGCGATGGAGACGCTCCCCTACCTGACCCGCACGTTACCGCCGGTCGAGGTCGTCTCGACCGACGGCCTCGAGGCGATCGAACGCAACGCCGACACGCTCCTCCAGGAAGTCGGCATCGAGGTCGTCAACTTCCCGGAGGCGGTCGAGATCTTCCGGTCGGCCGGCGCGGACGTGCAGGGCACGCGCGTCCGGTTCGAGCGCGGGATGTGCCGCGAGATCGTCCAGGCGTCGGCCCCTCGGGTGTTCACCCAGACGGCGCGCAACGCGTCGCGCAGCGTCGTCATCGGCGATCCGCACATGGTCCTCGTGCCGACCTACGGGTCGCCCTTCATCCACAACCTCGACGACGGTCGGCGCTACGCCACGATCGAGGACTTTCGCAACTTCGTGAAGCTGGCCTACACGAGCACGACGCTCCACCACGGTGGCGGAACGTTGTGCGAGCCTACCGACCTGCCGGTCAACAAGCGCCATTTCGAGATGGTCTACAGCCACATCCGCTATTCGGATCGCGCGTTCATGGGTTCGGTCACCCATCCGTCCCGCGCCCAGGACTCGGTCGACATGGCCAAGATCGTGTTCGGGCCCGAAACGCTCGAGCGCGAGCACGTGATCATGGGTCTGGCCAACGCGAACTCACCGATGTCCTGGGACTTCAACATGCTGGGCTCGGCCAAGGTCTACGCCGAGAACAACCAGATCATGCTGATCACCCCGTTCATCCTCGGTGGGGCGATGGCGCCGGTGACGGTCGCCGCCGATGCGACCCAGACGCTCGCCGAGGCCCTCGCAGGCATGGCCTTCTGCCAGATCGTCCGACCAGGCGCGCCGGTCATCTTCGGTTCGTTCGCGTCGTCGATGTCGATGCAGACCGGGGCGCCCACGTTCGGCACGCCCGAACCGCAGCTCGTGCTCTTCGTCCTCGCGGCGCTGGCGCGCCGGCTCGGCGTCCCGTTCCGCAGCGGGGGCAATTTCACGGCCTCCAAGCTCCCCGACTACCAGGCCGCCTACGAGAGCGCGATCAGCTTCATGGCCACGATGCAGGCGGGCGTGAACTTCAACCTGCACACGGCCGGCTGGCTCGAGGGCGGCCTCGCCATCGGCTATGAGAAGTTCATGCTCGACGAGGATCAGGCCTCGATGGCGGGGGCATACATCGGCGGCGTGGACCTGACCGACAACGGGCTCGCGCTCGACGCCATGCTCGCGGGCGGACCCGGCCAGCACTTCCTCGGGTCGCCCCACACGCTCGCCAACTTCGAGAACGCGTTCTGGCGCTCGGAGCTGTCGGACAACAACAGCTTCGAGCAATGGGAGCTCAACGGCGCCCACGACGCGGCTACCCGGGCCAATGCGCGCTGGAAGCAGCGCCTGGCCGAGTATCAGCAGCCACCGCTCGATGAGGCCATCCACGAGGAGCTGGTGGCGTGGATGGACCAGCGGCGCGCGAGCTTCCCCGACTCGGACGTCTAGCACCCGCGCAGTGGCCGCGCCGACCAAGCTGGTCCTCGACGTCGATACCGGCACCGACGACGCGATCGCGCTCATGCTTGCGGCGCGCCATCCGGACATCGATCTCGTGGCGGCGACCACCGTCAACGGCAACAACCCGGTCGCCTACTGCACGGACAACACGCTCCGGGTGTTCGATCTGCTCGGCGTGCAGATCCCCGTCCACGAGGGTTCGGCGACACCCCTCGTCCGCGACGACTTCCCGATCCCCCGCGCCGTCCTGCACGCGGCGGGCAGCATGCACGGCCTCGAATTGCCCATCCCCAAGCCGCGGTCCGTCAAGCAGGCGAGCCGTGCGATCGACTTCCTCATCGAGACGTATATGGCGGCCACCGACGAGATCGTCCTGATGCCGGTCGGCCCGCTCACCAACGTCGCGCTCGCGATACGACGCGAGCCACGGATCGTCGAGCGCATCCCGCGGGTGATCGTGATGGGCGGCGCGCACGAGGCCGGCAACACCACGCCCTCGGCCGAGTTCAACATCTGGGCCGATCCCGAGGCGGCGCAGGTCGTGCTCCGGGCCGGCCTCCGGGACCTGACGCTCATCCCGTTGGACGCCACGCATCGGGCGCTCGTGTCGGCCACGGACTGTGACCGCCTGCGGGCACTCGGCACGCCTGCGGCACTGGCCGCCGCCGAAATCATCGAGGATCGGATCGCCGCATACGACGACTTGCAGCCGATGGAGACGGCGCGCTCGGCGCCCGTCCATGACGCGTTGTGTGTCGCCTACCTGGTCGATCCGGGCGTCGTCACGGGTCGACGCGTGCACGTCGACATCGAGACTCGCGGTGAGCTGACGGTCGGGCGGACCGTCATCGACACGCACGGACGTTTCGGATCTGCGCCGAACGCGTTCGTCGCCTTCGACGCGCACGGCCCTCGGTTCGTCGAGCTACTGGTGGATATCCTCGCCCGCTCGTAGGGCGGTCTCTTCGGCGGCGACGATCAGTTCGCCGCCGCGGTCCTGCAGCCGTCGCAGCTCCTCGAGCGGGATGTGGCAGCTCATGAGGTGGCCCGGCTCGACCTCCGCCAGCGGTGGCTCGGTGACCTCGCACAGCCCCGGGATCATCCGCGGGCAGCGCGTATGGAACACGCAACCCGACGGCGGGTTGGACGGGCTCGGCACCTCGCCCTCGAGGCGGATGCGAGTGCGCGGTGTGCCGTCGAGGCTCGGGACCGCGGAGAGCAGCGCTTCGGTGTACGGGTGGTTCGGGCCCTTGAACACCGCCTCGGACTGGCCCACCTCCATGATCCTGCCCAGGTACATCACCGCGATCCGGTCGGCGAGGTAGCGCACGACACCGAGGTCGTGCGAGATCAGGAGGTAGCTCGTCTTGCTCTGCGCTTGGAGCTCGGACAGGACGTTGAGGATCGCCGCCTGCACGGACACGTCGAGCGCGCTCGTCGGCTCGTCGGCCACGACGATGCGCGGGTCCCCGGCGAAGGCGCGTGCGATCGCCACCCGCTGCTTGAGCCCGCCCGACAGTTGTCGAGGTTTCAGGTCGAGATGGCGCTGCGTCAGGCGCAGCGACGTCGCGAGCGTGTCGACGCGCTCGGTCACGGCCTTGCCCCGCAGCCCGGTCAGCTTGGAGACCGAGCGCGACAGGATGTTGCGGACCGTCCAGCCGCGGTTGAGCGCCGAATCGGGGTTCTGGAAGACCATCTGGATCGAGCGCTTGTCGGCCGTGGGCCGGCTTGCCGACTCCGCTGCGAGCTCGTGGTCGCCCAGCTCGAGCTGTCCGCCGGCGTCCGGGCTCTCGATACCGAGGATCGTCTTGGCCAGGGTGGACTTGCCCGAGCCAGATTCACCGACCAGACCCAGCGTCTCGCCGTCGCGCAGCTGGAGGTCGATCCCGACGACCGCCGGGACGTCGCTGCCCGACGAGTGGAAGGTCTTCGACACACCGGTGATGTTCAGTGCCAGGTCACCCGGCGGGATGGCGGCCTGACCGACACCTGCGGGTGGTGCCTGGATCTCGCCGATCCGCTCCCAATGGTGGCAGCGGGTCCACTGGCTGTCGCTCACCTCCACCACGGGTGGAACCACCTCGCGGCACAGGTCGGTGGCCAGCGGGCAGCGATCGACGTAGACGCACGTCGGGAGCGGCGTCCCGATCTGGGGCAGCGTCCCCGGGATGGTGGCCAACGGGCGCTCCGACTTGCGGATCCCGTGGCGCGGCAGCGACTGGAGCAGCCCGACCGTGTACGGGTGCTGCGGGCGTTCGAAGACGGCGACCGCGTCGCCTTCCTCCACGATCTTGCCGGCGTACATGACCCCGACCCGATCGCACATCGTGCGGATGACGCCCAGGTTGTGGGCGATGAGGAGGACAGCGGCGTTGGTCTCGGCGACCAGCGAGCGGACGAGGTCGAGCACGCTCGCCTCGACGGTCGCATCGAGCCCGGTCGTCGGCTCGTCGAGGACGAGGAGCTGCGGGTCACAGGCAAGCGCGATGGCGATGACGATCCGCTGTTGCATCCCACCGGAGAGCTGATGCGGGTAACGCTGGTAGACGCGCTCCGGGTCAGCGATGTGCACGCGTCGGAGCGCCGCCAGCGCACTCTCGCGCGCCTGGTCCGCGCTCTGGCCGAGGATCGTGAACGCCTCGGCCACCTGCGGTCCCACCTTGGTGGTCGGGTTCAGCGCTCCGCCCGGGTCCTGATAGACCATCGACGCATGATTCGTCCGGAACTCGCGGACCTGCTCGTCGCTCATCGTGATGATGTCGTCGCCGCCGACGAGGATGCGACCACCCGTGATCACCGCATTGCGGGGCAGGTAGCGCAGCGCCGCGTACGCCGTCGTGGACTTGCCGCAGCCCGACTCCCCGACCAGCCCGTACGACTCACCCGGCTTGATGTCGAAGGACACGCCGCGGAGCACAGGCCGACGGATACCGCGCACGACATAGGCCAGCGACAGGTCCTCGACGCGCAATGCGGCGCTCTGCGGTGTCGTCTCGGGGGGCGGCGGAGCGGCTTCGACGGTCATTCGGTCAGGACCGACTGCAACGAGTCGGCGATGAAGTTGATCGCGACGACGGTGCTCGCGATGGCGAGCGCCGGAAACAGCGTCGGCCACCAGACGCCGGAGATCATGTTGGTGTACTCGTCGGCGATGGTCAGGCCCCAGTCGGCCGACGGGGGCTGGATGCCGACGCCGAGGAACGACAGCGTGGCGACCGTGAAGATCGCGTAGCCGAAGCGGACCGTCAGCTCGACGACGATCGGCGGGAGCACGTTCGGGAAGATCTCGCGCGACAGGATGAAGAAGCCCGACTCCCCACGGAGCTTCGCCGCGGTGACGTAGTCGAGCTGGCGTTCGGACAGCACCGCGGAGCGCACCGTGCGCGCGACGATCGGCGCGAACAGGATGCCGACCACCGCCACGACGACGATCGGCGACGGGCCGAGGACCACGAGCATCAGTAGCGCCACGAGGATGACCGGCAGGGCCAGGAATGCCTCGACCAGGCGGCTCAGGACATCGTCGATGGTCCCCCGGTAGTAGCCCATGATCAGGCCCAGCAGCGTGCCCGCGGCGACGCCGAGGAGCGCGGCCAATGGCGCGATGACCAACACGTCGCGTGAACCGACCATCACGCGTGACAGGACATCACGCCCGAGCCGGTCCGTCCCGAACACGTGCAGCTCTGTCGTGCCGGTCAGCGTCGTCAGCTGGCCAGGGGGCTGATGGTTCCGGGTGAAGTAGTCGTACGGGTCGTATGGGGTGATCGCCTCCCCGAGGATCGCCGTGACGATCCAGGCGACGAGCACGACGATGCCGATGATGAAGGTCGGTCGGCGGAAGAGGACGCGCAGGGTTTCGCGCCTGGCTTGCGCGCGCTCGGACATGTTGCTGACCGGCACCGGGGCGATCGCGGGTCCTGGGGTGATCGGGACGTCCATCAGCGTTCCGCGTCGAGCCGGATCCGGGGGTTCATCCACGCGATGATGACGTCCGCGACGAGCGTGGCGAGCATGTACACGATGCCGATGATGATCACGCCAGCGGTGAGCGTCGGGATGTCCTTGCGCTGGGCGGCGAACAGCATCGTCTGCCCCATCCCGTTGTAGTTGAAGATGCGCTCGACGGCGATGATCCCGCCGAACAGGTAACCGATCTGGACCGCGATCACCGCGACCGTCGGGATCAGCGCGTTGCGCAACACGTGGCGGATCATGGTCTGCCGAGTAGTCAGGCCCTTCATCGCCGCGGTCCGTGTGTAGTCCGACTGGAGGACCTCGATCGTGCCGGCCCGCGTCATGCGTGCGATGTAGCCGAAGTAGACGATCGCCATCGCCAGCGCCGGCAGGAGGAGATAACGCAGCTCGGTCAGGAAATCGGCGCCGCGCGGGGGTCGAGCGGTCACCGGAAGCCAGCCCAACTGGACGCCGACCACGACGATAAGGATCGTGCCGGTGACGAACTCGGGGATCGACGACGAGGTGAGGCCGAGCAGGACGACGGCTCGGTCGGCCGGTCGGTCGCGTCGGCGGGCCGCGACCAGACCGGCGACGATGGCGACCGGGATGGTGATGAGGAGCGCGAGTCCGGCCAGCTTGGCGGAACGAGCGATCGCCTCCGCCAGGGTCGGCAGCACGGGCTTGTTGGTGACGAACGAATCCCCGAAATCGAGGGTCACGAGCCCGATCATCGAGTCGATGTAGCGCTCGACGATCGGTCGGTTCGTACCCAGCCGCTCATTCAGCGCATCGACGCTCTCCTGCGGCGCGAAGGGTCCCAGGATCGTGCGACCGACGTCATTCGGCAGGACGTTGGCGATGATGAAGACGATCGAGGCGAGCAGCCACAACGTGAGGAGTGACAGGAGCAACCTGCGCGTGATGAATCGTGCCATCGCGTGGCTCGCCCCATCCCCTCAGCTCGATGGATAGGCGAAGGCGACGGCCCAAGGGGCCGCCGCCCTCACGTGGTGCCCGTTAGGCGACCTGCTGTGTCGTTGCGAAGGACATCTGTCCCAAGGCGCTCGAGAACACCCCGGTGAACTTGTTCGAGTTGCCGGCGAGATAGTTGTAGAAGTACGGCACGCCGACCGGGACGTCCGTGTTAAGGATCGTCTCGATCTTCGTGCAGGCCGCCTTCTGGGCATCCACGCCGATAGCCGCCTGGAACTCGGCGAATGCCGCGTCGAACTCGCTCGACGTGTACTGCGACGAGTTCCAGATGCCCTCGGTCTTGAGGGCCGCGTTCAGATAGACGTCCGGCGTGGCCCGATGGCCATAGTCCACGATCCCGAGTTCGGCGGCACCGGAGCACGGCGGGCTGGCGGGATCGGCCGGGCACCACTGAGCGCCGTAGAACGTGTCGAGGCTCTCGACCTCGACGTTGAGCGTGATCCCGGCCTCCGCGGCCTGGCTCTTGAGAAGCGCAGTCAGGTCCGGGATCTCCTGCAGGTTGCCGGCATGCAGGGTCGCGGTGAGACCTGCGGCACCGGCTTCCGTGAGGAGCGCCTTGGCCTGATCGACATCACGCGTCCGCTGCGTCACGGCCGAATCGTAGTACGGGAAGCCTGGCCAGATGACGTGGTCGTTGCCGATCTCGGCCCGGCCCTGGAACAGCTGCTGGACCAGCGCCTCGCGATCCCATGTGAGCGCCAGGGCCTGGCGGACCTTGACATCCTGGAACTGGCCCTTGTCGACGCGCATCCAGATCTGCCGGTGCAGGGCGGCCGGTTGCGCGATGAGCGTGAAGTTCGCATCGGTGAGCAGTGCGGCCCCGGTGAGGACGTCGAACTGCACGATCGCGTCGACCTGGTCGCCCTGGTACGCCGTGATCATCGGCCCGGTCTCGTCGAAGAAGATGAACTCCGTGCTGTCGAGGGGTGTCTGTCCGCCCCACCATTCCGTGTTGCGCTCGAACGTCGCGCCTTCCTGCTGGTTGTAGCTCGTCAACTTCCAGGGACCGGTGCCCGTCGGACGAGCGTCCGCCGTCGTGCCCGCCGTGTAGTCCTTGGGCGTGATGACGGTCTGCGCGTTGTAGATCGAGACGAGATATGGGAAGTTGCCGTTGGCACTCTCGAGGGTCATCGTCACCGTCGAGGCGTCGGTCGCGACGGCGCCACCCGCGGGCAGGACGCCCTTCAGGCCCGAGTTGCCCGCCGCGACGAGGCGCTCCATGGTGGCGACCACGTCGTCCGCGGTCAGCGGCGAGCTGTCGTGCTGCCACTTCGCATCGGGGTTGAGCTTGAACGTCCAGACCGTGCCGTCGTCGTTCGCCTCCCACGAGGCCGCGAGGGCCGGGGAAAGGCCGCCTGGATCCGCAGGGTCGGTATTCTGGCCGCACAGGAACTCGAACGTCTGGGCGACGATGCCGTAGCCACCGAGATCCTGCATCGCCACCGGGTCGACCGACACGGGGCGCTGGATCGCGCACCGGATCGTGCCCCCGGTAACGGCCGCGCTGGCCGAAGCACTCGCCCCGGCGCTCTCGCTGGCAGCCGCTGACGCCGGTGCCGAGCTCGGGGTGCCCTGGCCGCAGGCCACGAGGACCAAGCTGACCGCGGGCAGCGACAGCCCGATGACCGACGCACGCGTGATGAATTGGCGCCGGGAGATCCTGCCGCTCGCGAACGAGTCGACGAGATCGAGCTCGATAGGCGTCGCCTTTCGACGCACGAGATCAAGCCGGGAATAGTCCATGGTGCCTGTCCTCCTCGACCATGTGACGGAACCCGTGATGCTCCGCACCACCATCCAGCCGGACGGTCCGTGCTGGGGAACTCCTCCGGAAGCCGCCACGGTAATGGCGTCCACCCCTCGCGTCAACGCACGGAGCGTTGTTCCTGAGTGACGACGGACCCGCGGAGGGCATACGGACCCGCGTGGTCGATCCGGACGCGGACGGTCAGGCCGAGGAGTGACGCATCGCCAGGCACGTGGACCAGCTTGTTGCCACGCGTCCGGCCCGAGACACGCGGCCCTTCGTCGACACCCGGGGCGTCGTGGTCGTGCGTCCGTGACGCCGCGACGGAGTCCACGAGGACGTCCAGCTCACGATCAAGCCAGGCGAGGTTGCGCTCCAGACCGAGGCGTTCCTGGACCGTCAGCAACCGGTTCAGCCGGCGCCGCTTGACGTCGGGCGGCACGTCGTCGGCGAGCTTCGTCGCCGGCGTTCCTGGCCGTGGAGAGTAGGCCGCGGCGAAGACCTGGTCGTAGCGGACGTCCTCGAGCAGCGAGAGGGTCCGCTCGAACTGCTCCTCTGTCTCACCGCAGAACCCCACGATCACGTCGGTCGAGATCGTGATGCCCGGGACCGCCTCCCGGATCCGATCAAGACGCTCCCGATAGTGCTCGATCGTGTACTGGCGACCCATCCGCCGGAGGACCGCGTCGTCGCCCGACTGGACCGGCAGATGGAGGTGCTCACAGACGCTCGGACACTCGGCCAGGGCCGCGATCAGCCGGTCGGACAGGTCCCACGGGTGCGACGTCACGAAGCGCAACCGCGGGATGGCCGGACGGCCGTCGGCCG
The DNA here is from genome assembly GCA_963831715.1 of uncultured Chloroflexia bacterium. Taxonomy (GTDB): domain Bacteria; phylum Chloroflexota; class Limnocylindria; order Limnocylindrales; family CSP1-4; genus SPCO01. Next base: position 715,948 of record CAWHRB010000003.1, read on the forward strand.
TGCGGAGGGCATCGATGACCCGGATGAGCTCGGCCAGGTCGGGTCGACCGTGCAGATCCAGCCTGCGGCCCGCCCAGCGCTCGGCGTCGACGTGCGCGAAACGTGGCTCCGGGTCGAGGTCGTGCCCGTACGAGTTCACGTTCTGGCCGAGCAACGTGACTTCCCGATAGCCCGCCGCTGCCAGCGTCCGGGCCTCCTCGACGATGTCGTCGAATGGCCGGCTCCGTTCGGGTCCGCGGCTGAACGGCACGATGCAGTAGGTACAGGTCTTGTCGCAGCCGTAGATGATCGGCAGCCAGGCGCTGATCGTCGAACCGCGCGCGACGGTCCCCTGCCCGACCGCACGGGCCCGTGTGCCGGACAGGTGGTCCGCGGCACCGACCACGGTCCGGCCGACGGTGGTCGTCGACCCGATCGACCCGATCGACCCGATCACGCCCTGCGCGGACGCGAGGCCGAGCCTGTCGACGAGCTCAGGCTCCTGGTCAGGCCGCAGGAACAGGTCGACCGCCGGATAGCGGCGTCGAAGGCCGTCCCGCTCGGCCTCCCGGACCGCGCACCCGGTCAGGACGACCCGCATCCCGGGGTTCACGGTCTTGAGCCGGGCGAGGTGGCCCTGCCGACCGATGACCTTCTGCTCGGCGCCCTCGCGGATGGCACAGGTGTTGATGACCACCAGGTCGGCCGATTCGAACGAGTCGGCCTCCTCGCAACCCACCGCAAGCAGGCGACCGGCCATCTCCTCGGAGTCGCTGCGGTTCATCTGGCAGCCCAGCGTCCACACGTGGAAGCGCGGCAGCGCCACCGCTTCCGGCCGGTACTCGGTCAGCCGCTCGTCGACGGGCTCGGGCTCACGTGGCGTCCGGACCGGTTCGGGCGCAACGACGTCGAGCACGGGCAGTGCGCGTGTGAGCGATCGAGGGGCAGCCACGGCCGCGCCATGGTACGCCGGAACGCGCGGCCACCTCCTTGTACTCTGAGTCGGCGATGGAATTGTTTATGAACCCGGAGACGTGGGTCGCGCTCATCACCCTGACGGTGCTCGAGATCGTGCTCGGCATCGACAACGTCATCTTCATCTCGATCCTCGTCGGCCGGCTGCCGGCGGACCAGCGCGACCGGGCGCGGTACATCGGCCTGGGCCTGGCGATGGGCATGCGGATCTTGCTGCTGCTGACGATCTCCTGGATCATCGGCCTGACACAGCCGGCGTTCACGATCCTCGGGAACGAGTTCTCGTGGCGCGATCTCATCCTCATCGGCGGCGGCCTGTTCCTGCTGTGGAAGGCCACGACCGAGATCTATGAGTCGCTCGAAGGCGAGGAGGGTCACGCCGACACTCCGGCCGGGAAACCCGCGGCCTTCGGCCCGACGATCCTGCAGATCGTCCTGCTCGACATCGTGTTCTCGCTCGACTCCGTGCTGACGGCCGTCGGCCTCGTCGACGAGATCGTGATCATGATCGCCGCGGTCGTCATCGCCGTCGGCGTCATGCTCATCGCGTCCGGGCCGCTGTCGCGCTTCGTGCATGCGCACCCGTCGGTGAAGATCCTCGCGTTGTCGTTCCTGCTGCTCATCGGCGTCACGCTCGTAGCCGACGGCTTCGGGCTCCACATCGACAAGGCGTATATCTACGCGGCGATGGCGTTCAGCGTATTCGTCGAGGCGCTCAATCTGCGGCGGAGGCGCAAGCGACACCATGTCGTCGACCTCAACCCGACGTTCGTCAAGGACGAGGGAGCGGCACCGGGGGCCTAGAGCGCACGGCCACCTGCGCGACGAGCGCCTCCCCGACCTCGGGCGGGACCCAGAGCCGCGCGTGTGCGTCGGCATATGGCCCGAGGTCGCCGTGATAGTCGGTGCCCCCGGTCATGACCAGGCCGTGCACCCGCGCCGTCTCGGCCATCGCCTCGACGGTCGCCCGATCGAACGAGCGGTAGTACACCTCGAGGCCGCCGAGACCCGCATCGACCAACTCGCGGATCACGTCCGGTCGTGTGGGTGCCTCGCGGAAATGGGCGAGGACCGGGAGTCCGTCCGCGGCGCGGATCGCCGCGATGGCGTCGTCGGGCCCGAGGCCCGCGCGCCGGACGTACCCGGGCCCGCCGTGTCCGATGATCCTGGAGAAGGCGTCTTCGACGCCTGACGCGAAGCCGGCGGCGATCAGTGCCCGCGCGATGGTTGGCCGGCCGAGCGCGTCTTCCTCGGCCGTGGGCAGCGCCGCCACCTGCGCGTCGATCGGCATCCCGATCTCGCGGAGGAGCGCCACGGTTCGATCGAACCGGGTGCGGCGGGCCGCGCGCTGCGACGCCAGGATCGATTCGAACGCCTCGTCGTCGGGGTCCATCCCGAACCCGAGGATGTGCAACTCCCACTCCCACAGCCGGAGGTCGCGGGTGACGAGGGCGTTGATCTCGACGCCCGGGATGAGCCGCAACCCGTCTGGGATGGCGCCGGCAGTGTCGAGGTCCCGATAGCCGGCGAGCGTGTCGTGGTCGGTCAGGGCGAACGTCCGTACTCCGGCCGCCGCGACGTCATGGATCAATGCAGCCGGGGTGAGGACTCCATCCGAGCGGATCGAATGGGCGTGCAGATCGACCGTGGCGGGCGCCGGCGGCAGGACCCAGCCGTCCGCTGCGGCCGGATCCTGGCGGCGGGAGCGACGCGGTCGGGGTGCGGCGGACGCCCGAGACGAGCAGCGCCCGTCGGGACGCTGCGCCACTACACCTCGACCAGCTGCTGGATGCGCTCCACCGCCAGCGCCCGGCCCGTCGCTGGGTCGATGTCGATCTGCGTGGCATTGAAAACGACCGGCCCGTCCCCCACCTCGAAGCGCGTCGGCAGCGCATTGATGAACCGCGGTAACACCGTCGACGGCTGGAAGCCGATGACGCTCCAGACCGGCCCCGTCATGCCCAGGTCCGTCTGGTAGGCGGTCCCGCCGGGCAGGATCCGCTCGTCGCCGGTCACCACGTGCGTGTGCGTGCCCACGACCGCGCTGACACGTCCGTCCAGGTGCAGACCAAGGGCGTTCTTCTCGGACGTCAGCTCGCAGTGGAAGTCCACCAGCCGGATCGGCGGCAATGGCTCCGGCGCACTCGACTCATCGAGCAGTGTGTCGGCATCCGTGAACGGATTGTCGATCGGCTGCATGTACGTGCGCCCCTGGAGGTTGATCACGGCCAGGTGCGATCCGTCGAGAGCGTCGAACGTACCCCAACCCCGACCCGGCACCTCGTGCGTGCCGTAGTTGTGTGGGCGCAGCACTCGCTCGCTCGATTCGAGGTAGGGGTAGATCTCCTTCTTGTCCCAGACGTGGTTGCCGGACGTGATCACGTCCACGCCCGCACCGAGGAGCGCGTCGGCGGTCGACGGCGTCAGGCCCATGCCGCCCGCCACGTTCTCGCCGTTGGCCGTGACGAAATCGATGCCACGCTCGTTACGGAGGCCCGGGAGCACCTGTTCGACCGCCTGTCGGCCGGGCTTGCCGATCAGGTCGCCGATCATCAGCACGCGACAGGCGCCCGCCGGTCGTGGCGCGTTGCCGTTCGTCGGGTTGCCCAGGCGTGTGCGGCCGGCCGTCGATGCGGGGTCCATGGGCGGTGAGTCTACCGGCGCTTGACGGAGCCCGATACGATGGCTGACCTGGTGCGCCTACGCACCACCAGGGGATCCCCCGCGCCGGGACATGGCGCGAAGGTGTGGAGCGATGACCGAGCGCATCCCTCATCGGCGGCGTGCGAGCGACCGTGCGGATGAACGTGCCAACCGAGCCGCCAAGCTCGGCGACCTCGTGGCGCTGTGGGTCGCGAGTGGCCAGGCCGAAGCGGCGCGCCGACGTCGAGCGGAGTGGCTCGAGCGTCAGGACCAGCGCGAGACGACGGCGACCCTCAGGGACGCCTGACCGCCAGCGCATTCGCCGCGGCCCGATCCTCGGATCGGCGTCTGAACCGGCCCGCTACTTGGCGTACTCGACAGCGCGCGTCTCGCGGATGACCGTGACCTTGATCTGCCCCGGGTAGGTCAGCTGCTCCTCGATCTTCTTCACGACATCGCGGGCGAGGCGCGTGGCAGTCAGATCGTCGATCTCTTCGGGCCGCACGAGGATGCGCACCTCGCGGCCGGCCTGGACCGCAAAGGACTTCTCGACCCCGATGAAGCTCTCGGCGATCGCCTGTAGGTCCTCGAGCCGCTTGACGTAGGTGTCCATCGTCTCGCCGCGGGCACCCGGTCGCGAGGCACTGATGGCGTCAGCGACCTGCACGATCGGCGCCTCCAGGCAGGCGTACTCGACCTCCTGGTGGTGCGCGGCGATGCCGTTGATCACCTTGAACGGCAGGTTGTGGCGCTGCGCGATCTGGGCACCGATTGCGGCATGCGGACCCTCGACCTCATGGTCGACGGCCTTGCCGATGTCGTGCAGGAGGCCGCCCATCTTGGCGATCTGGACGTCCGCGCCGATCTCGGCAGCGATCACCGCCGCCAGGTGGCTTGTCTCGACCACGTGGTTGAGCACGTTCTGGCCGTAGCTGGTGCGGTACTTGAGCCGCCCGAGGAGCTTGATGATCTCGGCGGGCAAGCCCGGTACGCCCGCCTCATACGCGGCCTGTTCGCCTGCCTGGCGGATGACGAGGTCGACCTCGGCGCGGGCCTTGGCGACGACTTCCTCGATCCGGCCGGGGTGGATGCGTCCGTCCGCGATGAGCTTGGTGATGGCGATGCGTGCCACCTCGCGGCGCACCGGGTCGAACCCGCTCAGCACCACGGTCTCCGGTGTGTCATCGATGATCAGGTCGATGCCGGTCGCCTGCTCGAGCGCCCGGATGTTGCGACCTTCGCGACCGATGATCCGGCCCTTCATCTCGTCCGATGGCAGGTGGACGACGCTGACCGTGTGCTCGGCGGTGTGGTCGGCGGCCACGCGCTGCATCGCGGTCAGGACGATGTCGCGGGCCTTGTCCTGTGCCTCCTCGCGCGCGCTGCGCTCGATCGCCCGGGAGAGCTTGACCGCGTCGTGTTCGGCTTCGACCCGGACCGCTTCGAGCAGCATGGCCTTGGCATCCTCGGCGCTCAGGCTCGAGACCCGCTCGAGCGCGGCGACCTGCTCCTGCGTCGCCCGCGCGAGGTCGTCTTTGGCCTTGTCCAGTTCTCGCTCGCGGTCGAGCAGCTTCCTGTCACGCTGCTCGAGCATCTCCGTCCGCTGATCGAGCTGTTCGTCACGCTGGATCAGGCGCCGTTCCTGGGCCGCGAGCTCGTTGCGACGCGCCCGAGCCTCTTCCTCGGCTTCTCGTCCAAGGCGGAGCTTCTCGTCCTTCGCCTCGAGGATCAGCTCCTTCTGGCGGGTTCGGGCCTCGGCTTCGATGCGACGGGCCTCGGCCTGCGCGGCCTTCATGCCCTGGGAAGCCCACATCGTCCGGCCCAGGGCGCCGAGTAGCACCCCGCCGGCGGCAGCCAAAAGCGCCACCGCCACCACGATCGGTGTCTCCATCGATTTCCTCCCATCCGGACCGGATCATGCGGCCGGACGCGTCACGTATACGAAGGCACGGTCGCGAAGTTCGAGGAGGAAGCCGGGCGCCGCATCAGCGGTACCTGGTGCGGACCGTCGCATCGACGGTCCGGGCCCCCTCGTTGGGCCGCGATCGGGCCGATCCTTCGTTCGGAACGCCGTTAACAGTCGGCGCCTGGAACGTTGGTCGTAGCGTAGGCCCGGGGCAGAAACGGGTCAACCGACCGCCACCGCAAGGGACAGAGAACGACGGCGCCTTGGGGGGAAAGACGCCGTCGTCCTGGGCAGGCTTCGGTGTCGTGTCGCCATGCCGACCATGAGTGTCGCGCCACGGATGGCGGGCGGCGAGCCTGACCATGGTCCCGCCGAAAGTCGGTCGGGGGCGGTCCCATGCGGCCGGGTGCGGTGTCGCTGGTCACCGACGCCCCTCCGACAGTACGGGCGACAGGTGGCGGATATGCTGCTGCACGTGTCGAGCGACCTGCCCGAGTCGATCCACACCGTCGTCATCGGTGCCGGCCAGGCCGGGCTGATCATGAGCCGGCTGCTGCGGCATGCCGGGCGCGAACACGTCGTCCTCGACCGGAGACCCACCCTCGGCGGCGGCTGGCTCGACCGATGGGACGCATTCCAGCTCGTCACGCCGAACTTCCTGACCGAGCTGCCCGACTACCCCTACGACGACGGTGACCCCGATGGATATATGGCCCGCGACGAGTTCGCCGGTCGGATCGCCCGGTATGCCAAGGTGGTGGACGCGCCCGTCTTGCTCGAAACCGACGTCCGGTGTGTCACGACCGACCCGTCCCGCGCCGATGAGTTCCTGGTCGAAACGTCGCGAGGGGCGGTCCGTGCGCGGAACGTGGTCGCGGCCACCGGGGCATTCCACGTGCCGCGCATCCCAGCGACGGCGCGGTTCGGGCCACGGGTCACGGAGCTGCACGCGCACCACTACCGCAACCCCGACGCGCTGCCGCCCGGCGGTGTGCTCGTCATCGGGACCGGCCAGACCGGGGTCCAGCTGGCGGAGGAGCTCCACGCAGCAGGCCGATGGGTGACGCTATCGGTCGGGCGCTGCGGCCGCGCCGTCCGACGCTATCGTGACCGGGACTGGTTCTGGTGGGTCCGCGCCCTGGTCCGGAACGGCGAAGCGGTCGGGACACCCTTGCCCACCGTCGATTCGCTGCCCGATCCGCGACTCCGCTTCGCCTGCAACCCCCACCTGTCCGGGCACGGCGGCGGGCACGACACCAACCTGCGCCGGTTCGCTGCGGACGGCATGCGGCTGGTGGGCCGGTTCGAGGCTGCGGAGGGCGAGATCGCGCGGTTCCGTCCCGATCTCGAGGACAACCTGCGGTTCGCAGACGAGATGTTCGACCAACGCTTCCGGCCGCTGTTCGATGCCTACGCGTCGGCCGCCGGACTCGACCTCCCGCCCGACGACCGCGTGCCATTCGACTTCGGCGTGCCCGAGGTCACCGAGGTCGACTTGGCAACTGACGACATCTCGACCGTCCTATGGACCACGGGCTACGCCCCGGACTACCGCTGGCTCGACCTGCCGGTCATCGGTGAGTTTGGCGTGCCCCGGCACGTCCGCGGGGTCAGCGAGGTCCCAGGTCTGACCTTCCTCGGCCTGCTGTGGCAGCTCGACAATGCGTCAGCCAACCTCGGCGGCGTGGCCCGCGACGCCGAGTACCTCGCGTCACGCTGGGAGGCCGGCGTCTAGGGCGTCGTCGATCGAGGTCACGCGTGCCGCCATCTCCCGGCACGTCTCGGGATCGAACCCGTTCCGGGCCAGGAGCGCATAGGCCCGCTCACGTCGACGCCGCGGATCGGCGATCCGCTCGAGCATGCGCGCGTTCTTGGCGAGCAACCGCTCGGCGGCCGCGCGGTCGGGCACGGCGGCAGGGTCGTCGGTCGCGCGGCGCTCGTCCAGGACGAGGTCGATGATCGACCGGTCGATGCCCTTGAGCCGCAGCTCCTCGCGCAACGCCCGTTCGCCACGCGGTCGCGCGCGATCACGCGACTCGACCCACGCCCGGGCGAACACCTCGTCGTCGAGCATCCCGAGCTCGGCCAGGCGCACGATCGCACCATCGACCAGTTCGGTCCTGTAGCCCGCCGACGTCAGCCGCCGCCGCACCTCCGCCACGGACCGCGACCGCGCCTCGAGAAACCGCGCCCCCGCCTCAAGCACGACCTGCGGATCCTCGACCGCCCCACGCCGCTCCCGCCCCTCGGCATAACTCTCCCGCCTCTTCACCACGACCCTAGGTCGGCGTCAGGTGGTCCGAGCGTAAGGCGGTCGTGAGCACCCGGCGCGAGCGCACGTGGGTGTGCGTGAGTGCCGGAGCGGAGCGACCAACGCCGCGATCGGGCCGCATGACGCCGACCTACTCAGCTTCTTCGATGCCTTCGACGGGGATGGGCGTCTCGGTGATCTTTCCGCGGATGCGCGACTCGATCTCCGCGGCGATCTCCGGGCTGGTCTTGAGGAAGTCCTTGGAGGCTTCACGACCCTGGCCCAGTCGCGTCTCGCCGAAGTTGAACCAGGCACCCGTCTTCGTCACGACGTCCATGGCGACACCGACGTCGAGCAGACCGCCTTCCTTGGAGATCCCCTCGCCATACATGATGTCGAACTCGGCGACCCGGAACGGCGCCGCGACCTTGTTCTTGACGACCTTCACCCGGGCCCGGTTACCGACCGACTCGGTACCGGTCTTGATCGTCTCGACGCGGCGGATGTCGAGCCGGACCGAGGCGTAGAACTTCAGCGCGCGGCCGCCGGGCGTCGTCTCCGGGTTGCCGAACATGACGCCGATCTTCTCGCGCAGCTGGTTCGTGAAGACGAGCGCCGTGTTCGAGCGCGAGACGGCGCCGGTCAGCTTGCGCAGCGCCTGGCTCATCAGCCGCGCCTGGATGCCGACGAACGAATCGCCCATCTCGCCCTCGATCTCGGCTCGCGGCACGAGGGCTGCGACCGAGTCGACGACGACGCAATCGATGCCGCCAGAGCGGATCAGCGTCTCCGTGATCTCGAGGGCCTGTTCGCCGGTGTCCGGCTGGGAGACGAGGATCTCATCGACATTGACGCCGCAGGCACGAGCGTAGGCGGGGTCGAGTGCGTGCTCGACGTCGATGAAGGCGACGACACCGCCGCGCTTCTGGGCCTCGGCCAGGACGTGCTGGCAGACGGTCGTCTTGCCTGACGATTCAGGGCCGAAGATCTCGGTGATCCGGCCGCGCGGGATGCCGCCGACGCCCAGGGCCAGGTCCAGCGCGATCGACCCGGTCGGGATCGAATCGACCGCCTGCCGCTCGGCCGATCCGAGCTTCATGATCGCGCCGCGACCGAATTGCTTCTCGATCGCCGACAGCGCGGCGTCGACCGCCTTGCCGCGCTCCGCGACCGCCCGTTCCGCCGCGCGCTCGTCCGTCATCGCCATCCGTTCGTCACGCTCCTCATCGATCGGTCCGATCCGTCAGCGGAGCCTTCCACGGTGGCGTCCGTCCGGCCGGTCAGGCCTCGTCCGTGTCGTCCTCGACGACTGGCTTCTCCTTGCGCGGCTTGCGGATGACCTCCACGTTCTGTGGCGGCTCCGACAGCGGCGCCAGGCTCGGCTGGGCGAGCTTGGTCTTCGGCTTCTTCTTTTGCTCTTTGCGCGGTCGATCCCGAGAGCCCATCGCGTCGCCTCCGCGTCGTCATGCAGGGTATCGATGGATCCTTCACGCGGACTGCTCGGCGACTTCACTGCCACTCGACCGGCCCGCGCGTGAGCGCAGATCGGACATCTCGGCGGGAAAGGTGCCGGCCCGGATCGAGGCTCGGATCCTGACCATGAAGTCTAGGGTGAAGGTCAGGTTGTGACAAGTCGCGAGGCGGTACGCGAGCAACTCCTTGGCCCGGAACAGGTGCGCCAGGTAGGCGCGCGAGAATCGGCGGCACAGCAGGCACGGGCAGTCCTCCTGGACCGGTCGCGGATCGTCGAGGAACGCCCGGTTGCGGAGGTTCAGCCGGCCGCCGTCCTCGCCGTTGCTCGGAACCCACAGTTGCCCGTTCCGTGCCACTCGCGCCGGTAGCACGCTGTCGAACAGGTCGATCCCCCGGTGGACGGCCTCGAGCAGATCGGCCGGCGAGCCGAGACCCATCAGGTACCTGGGTCGCGGATCGTCACCGAGGGCCGGGACGGCAACGTCGAGCGTCGCGTCGCGCTGCTCGGGCGTCTCGTCACCGGCCAGCCCGCCGATGCAGATGCCATCGAACGGCAGACCGGCGATGAACCGCGCCGACGCGTCGCGCAGCTCGGGATCGAGGCCGCCCTGGACGATGCCGAACATCGCCTGGTCCGTGCGGGTGTGGGCGGCCAGCGAGCGCTCCGCCCAGCGATGGGTCCGGGCGGTCGCGTCGGCGACGACGTCGAGCGGCGAGCTCGGGTAGACCGGCTGGTCGAAGGCGACCGCCACATCGGAACCAAGCGCCTCCTGCACCGCCGTCGCATGCTCGGGCGTGAACTGGTGGATCGAGCCGTCGAGATGCGAGCGGAACGTCACGCCGTCCTCGTCGACGACGCGGAGGTCACCGAGCGAGACGACCTGGAACCCGCCTGAGTCGGTCAGGATCGGCCGGTCCCAGTCCATGAATCGATGCAGCCCGCCGAGCCGGGCGATCCGCTCGTGCCCGGGCCGGAGGTACAGGTGGTACGTGTTGGCGAGGATGATCGACGCCCCGGCGTCCTTGAGGTCGTCCGGGGTCAGCGCCTTCACCGTCGCGTTGGTGCCGACCGGCATGAACTGGGGCGTCTCGACCACGCCATGCGGCAGCGTCAGCAGGCCGGTCCGTGCCCGCGTCGACCCGTCGCTCGGGGGTGGTGTCGAGACCTCGAACCGCATCGACGACGAGACGAACGGTCCGGTCACGCCTCGTCCGTTCCGTCGGGCTCGTCCACTGCGCGCGTGTCGTCCCACAGGCTCGGCATCCCCGGGTCGACGCGACGGGGCGGCGGGATCTCGTAGCCCAGGGCCGACAGGTGCCCCCGACCGAGGTCGGTCGCGATGCGGCCCTGCGGGGTCCGGTCGATGAACCCGAGCCGGAGCAGGAACGGCTCGTGCACGTCCTCGATCGTGTCCACCTCTTCCGACAGCACGGCCGCGAGCGCGGCGACGCCGACCGGACCGGAGGCGAACTTCTGGACGATCGCGGCAAGCAGCTTGCGGTCGGCCGAATTGAGACCCTCGTCGTCGATCTCCATGCGCCGCATCGCCTCGCGCGCGGTCACTTCGTGCACGATCCCGTCGCCGTGCACCTGGGCGTGGTCGCGGACACGCTTCAGCAGGCGATTGACGATGCGCGGCGTGCCCCGTCCGCGACGGGCGATCGCCCGGGTCGCCTCCGCATCGATGGGCACGTCGAGGATGACCGCCGAGCGCTCGACGATCTCGGTCAGCTCGTCTTCGGTGTAGAAATCGAGCCGGTAGGTCGCCCCGAACCGGTCACGCAACGGGGAGCTGATGCGACCCGCCCGGGTCGTGGCCCCGACGATGGTGAATGGCTTCAGGCTCAGGCGCAGGCTCCGGGCGCTCGGTCCCTTGCCGATCATCACGTCGAGGGCGAAGTCCTCCATCGCCGGGTACAGGATCTCCTCGACCGCCCGGTTGAGGCGATGGACCTCGTCGATGAAGAGGACGTCGCGCTCGTCGAGCGAGGTCAGGATCGCGGCGAGATCGCCGGCCCGCTCGATGGCCGGGCCCGATGTGTAGCGCACGTTCACCCCGAGCTCGCGCGCGACGATCGTGGCCAGTGTCGTCTTGCCGAGACCCGGCGGTCCGTACAGCAGGATGTGGTCGGCGGCCTCTCCCCTGCCCTTCGCGGCCTGGAGCAGAACCGACAGGTTCGACTTGACCTCGGCCTGCCCGATGTACTCGCTCAGCGTCTTGGGTCGGAGCGACCCTTCGACGACGGGATCGGTATCTTCGTCGAGCTCGGCGGACAGGATGCTCATGCTGGTGGCGTCGTCGACCATCGCGCGCGATGGTAGCACAAGGGCCACTCATTTCGCACGCATGTTCTAGGTCGGCGGATCACCCGCCGTGCGGCTCAGTAGAGGCCCATCTCCCGCCGAAGTGTGGCGAGCGCGTCCTCCTCCTGCTCACTCACGCGGACGGATCCGATGCCGAGGAAGCCGCCCTCCCGCGACGCCTCGGCCGTGGCCTGGGCGATGCCGAGGACCCACCCTTTGAAGGCCTTGCTCTCGTCCGGCGCGGCCTTACGATCGAGTGCCTCGAGATCCAATCCGAGCTGGTTGAGCAGCTGCGCGGCCTGTTTCTCGCTGTTCTGGGTCTGCGGCATCGGGAGCTTGTCCTTCGAGCCTTCGGTGGCCTTGATGGCCGCGACGACAGCGCTGATGAGGGGCGCGGCCGCATCGGGCACGGGATGCCCCACGATGGCGTCGTAGAGGCCCTTCATCTCGCCGAACATGCCGAGGGTGCTCATGTCGGAGACGGCGATGTATCCGCCGGCAAGGATCGGCGCCCGCACGATGCCGACCCATTCGTCGTCGGTGTAGTCCGCCTTGGTCGTCATGGCTCCCCTCGTTACTGGTCGTGCCCGGCCGGACTCGGATGGTGCGCATCGCGCCGGCGGTCGTCCACCGCGCTGACCGGCCTCTTTCGGACCGTGGGCGCGGTCTACCATGGCCCGTCATGCGGCCTGACCTGGACGTGATGAGCGGCACGCTTCTGCGGCTCGCTGCGTTCACGACCGACCCGTCGGGAGGCAACCCGGCCGGCGTCTGGATCGGGGACGCGCTGCCGTCGGCCGACGAGATGCAGCGCACGGCGATCGACGTCGGCTTCTCCGAGACGGCGTTCCTTGCGCCGGACGGCTCCAGTGCCCCCGGCCACCTGCGGGTTCGCTACTTCAGCCCCGCCAAAGAGATCGACTTCTGTGGGCACGCGACCATCGCGGCCGGGGTCGCCCTCGCCGAACGTGGCTGGCCGGAGGTGCTCGTGCTGCGGACGAACGACGGGGTCATCGGCCTCGATGTCGAGCGCGATGACGCGGGCCGCTTCGAGGCGACGCTCACGTCGGTCGAACCATGGGTCCGCGAGCTCCCCGAGGGACTGCTCCAGCGCCTGCTAGCCCTACTGAGCTGGCAACGGGATGAGCTCGACCCCGCTCTGCCACCGGCCCTCGCGTTCGCCGGCGTCCGCCACCCGATCATCGCCGTGCGGGACCTGGCGACACTCGCGCAGCTGACGTACGACTTCGAGCCGATGCGCGCGCTCATGCTCGAGCACGACCTCACGACGTTGCAGTTGCTGTGGCGCGAGGGTCCGCTCCGATTCCGCGCGCGGGACCCATTCGCGGCTGGCGGCGTGGTCGAAGACCCGGCTACCGGCGCAGCCGCCGCCGCCCTTGGCGCGTACCTGCGGGAACGCGGCGAGATCACCGCCCCGTCCACGTTCGAGGTGATCCAGGGTGTCGAGATGGGTCGACCGAGCCTGCTCACCGTGTCGATCGTCGAGGGCGACCGGCGCGTGCGGGTCTCCGGGAACGCCGTCCCGCTCCCGGACTAGTCCCGCAGGAGGGTTCGCAGCGCCGCCTTGACCCGGTCCTCGAGCGTCCCGCCGATCTCCGAGTCGGCCAGGGCCGACCGCGACGCCTCGCGCGCCTCGGCCAGCGAGTAGCCGAGGGCCTGGAGCGCCGCGACCACTTCGGTCTCGGCCGCGCCAGCGCGTCCCGATGGCACCGGGCTCCACCGCCGCCACACCGGCCGCCGCGACCTTCTCCTTGAGCTCGAAGATGACCCGTTCGGCGAGCTTCTTGCCGATGCCGGGGATCGACACCAGGACCGCCTGATCGCCGGTCATGATCGCGAGCTGCAGATCGGCCGTCGGTCTCGAACCGACGATCGCCAGGGCGACCTTCGGCCCGACCCCGGTCACGGTCAGCAGCAGGTTGAAGAACCCGAGCTCCTCGGCGTTCCGGAAGCCGTACAGCGCCTGCTGGTCCTCCCGGACCAGGTGGTACGTGTGCAGCTTCAGCCGCCCGCCGGCTGCCGCGGACGCCAGGACGGACGGTGCCGCGAACACGCGATAGCCGATCCCGCCGACCTCGATGACCACGGAATCCGCGGTGATCGCCCCGACCACCCCGTCGACCGACGCGATCACCCGACCCGCCTAGGTCGCCGAGCGCTTGGCGGCGCGTGCCTCGGTCTTCTCGCGATCGAGCGCCTCGCGAACGGCACGGTCGAACCCGGACTCGCCCCGGGCGATCGGCGCGACGGCTGCGCGGTCCATGACCGCAGACGATGGCCCGAACCCCTGCGCGGATCCCTCGCGGGCGCTGTTCGCCGCCCAGACCGCGATCGCCAGCGCATCCGCGGCGTCGTCGGGATGCGGGCGCTCGGCCATCCCGAGAACGACCTGCACCATCCGCTGGACCTGCTCCTTGTCGGCCGCCCCGTAGCCTGCGACGGCCGACTTGACCTCGTTCGGTGTCGCTTCGACGACCGGCACCCGATGCTGCGCGGCGGCCAACAGCACGACACCCCGAGCCTGGCCGACGGCAAACGCCGTTTGCGCGTTCTTCGAGAAGAACAGCCGCTCGACCGCCATGAGCCCGGGACCGTGGACCGCGACGAGCTCGTCGACGAGGGTGTGGATCGCCAGGAGCCGATCGGGCAGCGCGGTATCGGGCGACGTGACGAGACACCCGTGATCGACCTCGCGCAGCCGACCCCGGCTCGATTCGACGATCCCGTATCCCAGTGCCGCTGTCCCCGGGTCGATCCCCAGGACGATCACCCGGCGACCTCGGCGAACAGCTCCTCGGGGATGTCGAAGTTGGCGGTCACGCGCGAGACGTCGTCGAGATCCTCGAGCTGCTCGACCAGGCGCAGGGCCTGGCGCGCCTTCGGTTCGTCCAGCTCGACGGTCTGCTTGGCGATCATCGTCGACTCGGCCGACTCGACCGGGACGCCCGCTCCCTCGAGCGACGAGCGGACACGCTCGAGGTCGCCCGGTGTCGTGTAGATCTCGATGGCCGAATCGTCGTCCGTGTCGACGTCCTCGGCGCCGGCATCGATGGCGGCCAGCGCGACCTCATCGGCATCGATGCCGTTCCGGGCGACGGTGATCAGCCCGCGTGGCTCGAACTGCCAGGCGACGGCGCCCGAGCCCGCGAGCTGGCCGCCCGCTCTTCGTGAACATCGATCGGACCTCGGCGGCCGTCCGGTTCCGGTTGTCGGTCTGCGCCTCGACCAGCAGGGCCACGCCGCCCGGGCCGTAGCCCTCGTAGACGATCTCCTCGAACTGGTCGGCCTCGCCGCCGCCGGTCGCCTTCTCGATCGTGCGCTTGATGTTGTCGGCCGGCATGTTGACGGAGCGCGCCTTCTCGATGGCCAGCCGGAGTCGATAGTTCGCGTCCGGATCGCCGCCACCGAGGCGCGCGGCGACGGCGATCTCGCGTGCGACCTTGGTGAAGAGTGCCCCGCGCTTGGCGTCGTTGGCGCCCTTCTGGCGCTTGATCGTCGACCACTTGGAATGACCTGACATCGCGGGCGGGAGTATAGCCGACTATGATGGCCGGACCCCCCGCTCCGAGGCCTCGTCAGGCACCCATCGACACCGCAGGAGGATCGTCGACCCGATGACGATGAAGAGCGTCGATCTGCCCCACCTCCGGAGCGTCGTCCTGGCTGGTCACGCCGGTGGCGGCAAGACGACGCTCGCCGAGCAACTGCTCTTCAAGGCCGGCGCGATCCCCCGCCTGGGCAAGGTCGATGACGGCACCGCGCACCTGGATTTCGAGCCCGAGGAGCAGAAGCGCCGCGAGTCGCTGAGCCTCGCCGTCGGGACGTTCGAGTACGACGGCACGCGCATCTCGCTCGTCGACACGCCGGGCTACCCGGACTTCGTCGCCGACATGATCGAGGGCTTCGCCGCTGTCGATGGCGCACTGTTCGTCGTCGACGCATCGGCACCGATCGAGGCCGGCCTCGAGCAGGCCGTCGCGCTCGGACGATCGAGCGGCCGGGCCGCGTGCTTCTTCATCAACAAGTCCGATCGCGAGAACGCCGACCCGACCGCCGCGCTCGACGCCCTCCGCTCGACCTTCGGCGACAAGATCGCCCCGCTCCAGCTCGCCATCGGCGCGGCCGAATCGTTCAGCGGCTACGTCGATCTGGTCCACCGCAAGGCCTACCAGTGGGACGGCTCGAAGGAGGTCGAGATCCCCATCCCCGACGAGCTGGCCGCAGAGGTCGACAAGCGGCGCGACCAGCTGCTCGCGGCAGCCGCCGAGGCCGACGATGACGTCCTGGTCAAGTACCTCGAGGGCGAGGAGGTCTCCGACCCCGAGCTCGAAGCCTGCCTGCGCAAGGGCGTCAAGGAGAGCGTGCTCGCGCCGGTCCTCGTCGGCTCGGCGGCCAAGGGCATCGGCCTCCAGGCCCTGCTCGACGCGTTCACCCGCTACCTCCCCTCCCCGGCCGACGAGGCCCCGGTCAAGGCGGACGACAAGTCCGGCGCGACGGTGGAGGTGCCCGCCGACGAGAGCGGCCCGCTCCTCGTGCGTGTCTTCAAGACGACCGCCGACCCGTTCGTCGGGCGGCTGACGTACCTGCGCGTCCTGTCCGGCACGCTCAAGTCACAGGCCCACGTGTGGAACACGACCCGTGACGAGGACGAGCGGATCGGCCAACTGCTGCTGCTCCACGGCAAGGAGCAGGAGCCCATCGGCGAGTTGAAGGCCGGCGAGATCGGGGCGGTCGCCAAGCTGGCCGTGACCGAGACCGGCGACACGCTCGGCGTGAAGGAGAAGGCGCTCCGCCTGCCGCCGCTCGAGTTCCCGGCGCCGTCCCTGGTGGTGGCCATCGAGCCGGTCTCGAAGCAGGACCTCGACAAGATGGGTCCCGCGCTCGCCCGCCTGCTGGAGGAGGATCCGACTGCCCGCCTGGAGCGGACCGACACCGGCGAGCAGGTGCTCCGGACGATGGGCGAGGCCCACACCGCAGTCATCCTCGAGCGGCTGAAGCGCAAGTTCGGGGCCGCCATCCAGACGCACGTGCCGAAGGTCCCGTACAAGGAGACGATCCGCGGCACGACCAAGGTCCACGGCCGGTACAAGAAGCAGACCGGTGGCCACGGCATGTTCGGTGACGTGTGGATCGAGCTCGAGCCGAACCCCGACGGTGGCGTCGAATTCGCCGAGAAGGTCGTCGGTGGGTCCGTGCCCAGGGGGTTCTTCCCGGGCGTCGAAAAGGGTATCCGTGAGGCGGCCGCCGAGGGTGTCCTCGCCGGCTATCCACTGTCCGACTTCAAGGCCACGCTCTACGACGGCTCATTCCACACCGTCGACTCGAACGAGCTGTCGTTCAAGATCGCGGCCTCGATGGCGCTCAAGGAGGGCGTCCATCAGGCGAAGCCGGCCCTCCTCGAGCCGATCATGCTGGTCGAGATCCGCATCCCCGAGGCGTACATGGGCGAGGTCAACCGCGATCTCAACGGTCGCCGCGGCCGGGTGCTCGGGATGGACTCGGACGGTGGCGTCCAGATCATCACCGCGCACGTGCCGCAGGCGGAGCTCTTCTCGTACGCGACGGAGCTGCGCTCGCTCGCGCAGGGCCGTGGATCGTTCACCGCCTCGCTCGACCACTACGAAGACGTTCCTTCGCACCTCGCCGAGAGGGTGATCGCCGAACACCGCCAGACCGTGGAGGCCGGGCACGGCGGGCACTGACCCGCCGACCCAGCGACGCCGGCCGTGGGGGGTGAGCCGCCGCCGGACGATCTGACACCGGGGCAGCCGCAGGGCGCGCCGGAACCGCCGCGCGTGCCGGAACCTGCGCCGCTGTTCGGGCCACCCGCGCTGTTCGGGCAGCCCGTCGCGCCGCCGCCGCAACCCGCCATCCCGGCCACCATCGGCGGTAACCGCCTTCGATGGATCGCATTCGCGGCCGGGCTCCTGGGCCTGGTCCTCGGCGCGACCGCGATCCGATGTGCGGCCTTGCTCAGCGGTCGTATCGACCCGGACCTCGTCTCGACCCCCGAGCTCGAGGCGTTCGGCACGGTCGCCAACATGACGCGCCTGGCACTGATCGTCGTCGGCATCGCCGCGGCGGTCGCCGGTTCGCGCTGGGCGGCCCGGATGCAGCGATCGCTCGCGCTCCTCGGTGACGACCGACCGCTATCGGCGCCCGCCCATCGCACGGCCCGAGTCGCGATCGCGCTCGCGCTCGTCGGCCTGGTGCTGGTCGTCGTCGGGACCCTGATCCCGCTGGTCGCGCCCGGTCGGGACCCCGCGCGAGTCGGATGGGTCGTGGTCGCTATCGGAGCGCTGCTCCTGCCGATCGCCGCCGGCCTGTCCATCTGGCTCATCGGCGACATCGAGCGGCGCGAGGCTCTGCAGATCCATGCCCGATGTCCGTGGCTGCCCATCCCGGGCGACCGCGACCGCCGCTGGCCCATCGCCGCGATGGCCGCACTCGCCGTGATCGCGATCGTCCCGCCATCGCTCGATGTCCCGTACCTGACCAGCGATCGCGTGTGCCGGGCGGCGGAGCTCGAGTGCCGCTGGGTCCTCGTCCAGGCCGACCAGGTCGCGAACGATCCGCGTGGCGCGACGCGACTGCTGCACTACGGCTTGCACCGGGCCACGGGGACGCGACAGGGAACGCTCGTCATCGCGACCGGGGGACCCGGGATCAGTGGCATCGCGTACGCCGACGCGACGGTCCGTGCGCTCGATCCCCGACTCATCGAGAGCCTCGATATCGTCCTGTTCGATACGCGCGGCGTCGGCGATTCCGACTACGTCGACTGTCCGGTCGCCAGCGAGCGCTACCAGTCGGCGCTGTGGTTCGACGCTGTCGCCGCCGTGATCGACGACTTCGTATCGGCCTGCATCGGCGAAACGGGCGTCGACCCGGCGCGGCTTGCGGAGTTCGGCAGCGTCCAGCTCGCCGAAGACATCGAGACGATCCGACGCGACCTCGGCGTCGAGCGCATCGCGCTGTATGCGGAGAGCTATGGCACCGTCGCTGCTCAGCGCTACGTCGTCGCTCACCCCGAGCACGTCTCCGCCCTGATCCTCGACGGCGCGATCGACATCGCCCAGCCCACC
The DNA here is from genome assembly GCA_963831715.1 of uncultured Chloroflexia bacterium. GTDB lineage: Bacteria > Chloroflexota > Limnocylindria > Limnocylindrales > CSP1-4 > SPCO01. The sequence goes on from CAWHRB010000003.1 coordinate 734,586, forward strand.
GACGCCACGTGGATCGAGGCGACGCGCGGGTTCGACGACGTGCTCCAGCGGACGCTCGGGGCCTGCGCATCGACGTCCGGGTGTCGCTTCCACGACGCCTCGGTCTGGAACAACGTCATCGGCTCGCTCGAAGGCGGGACCGTATCGGCTTCCTATGCCGACGTCGACGGTGAAGTCACGGACTGGCCCCTGACGGCCGAGGCCGCGCGCGACACGTTGATCGATGCGATGTACGACCGGGTCGGCCGGATGTTGACGCTGCGTGCCCTGACCGCTGCGGAGGCCGGCGACTGGGTCCCGCTCGCCCGGATGGTCTACAGCGGCTTCGGGCCGTACGTCATGTCGCGGAATGCGTCGGACTTCGCCTACTACGCGACGTCGTGCGCGGATCGCTTCGTCGGCGCGCCCGACACCGACACCGCGCAGTATCTGGCCTGGCTCGCGCGCTCACCGTTCGCCTCGTCCCCCGCCGGCAGCGTGTACCTGTCGAGTGCCGCGTGCCACGCCTGGCCGCTGCCACCGGGCACGACCCCGCCCGTGGCCGTACCGAGTACCGCCGACTTCCCGGTGCTCATCCTGGCGGCGACGGGCGACCCGATCACGCCGGCGGCGCACGGGCGGCGGATCTACGAGCGCTATCGCTTGATCGCTGACACGTACCTCATCGAGACCCGCGACGGTCCGCACGTGACATTCTCGCGCGGATGGCCGTGCCCCGATGACCTCGTGATCGACCTGCTGGTGCACGGGACACGGCCGTCGGAACCTCGCACGTCGTGTCCCGGTGACATCGTCGCTCCGTACCTCGAATTCCCGGACGCGAGCGGCGAGCAGGATCCGATCGCCGATCGCGCGCGGGCGCTCGACCTGGAGCTTCTGGCACATCCCGACTACTGGGCATGGGACGGCAGCGCACCGCTGGCCGTCGGCTGCCGCTACGGAGGGCGGATCGAGGTCCAGGCAAAGGCCGATCCCGACGATGGCGTCGAGCGGATCACCATCGACCGCTGCGCCGTCATGCGCGACGAGCCCATGTCCGGCACGGGTACGTATCGGGGTCTCGACGAGGCGGAGTTCGACATCGATTCGCCGCGCATCGAGTTCACCTACCGGATCGTCGGCACGAACCGCTACACGATGGACGACACCGACGTCTCGGCAACATGGAGCGGTCGATACAAAGGTCGCGCATACGAAGGCAGCCGCTGACCCACGACCGCCGTCCACGACCCGCGGCGTGTCACCATTGGCACAGATCCCCGATCGCCCGAGGACGCCGCTCGATGAGCCCGACGCCCGTCACCTTCTCTACGCCGAACCAACCGTCGTCGTACGCGTGGGAAGCGACCAACGAGGAGGTCGCCGAACGCTACGGGGTGCCCATCGACGAGATCATCCAATTCGACCTGAACACGGCACCCGTGCCCCCCGACATCGCTCAGCGCGTCATGGGCGGCGGCCGCTTCCACACATCATTGTCCGAGTACCCGCCGGCCGACTATCGACGTCTGGTCGAGGCTGCCGCTGGTCGATATGGTGTCGGCACGGATGAGCTGGTCGTCGGCGCCGGAGCAGACGAGATCCTCGACGTCATCGCCAAGACATTCCTGGTCGAGGGATCGCGCGCTGTCATCCCGGTCCCGACCTACGCGATGTTCCGCGTCATCACGGAGCAGCGCGGGGCGATCGTTGTGCTCGTCCCGCGGCTCGGTCCGGGCGAGGGCTTTGCGCTCGACGTCCCGGCCGTCCGCGAGGCGGCCCGAGATGCCGCGCTGCTGTGGCTGTGCTCACCCAACAACCCGACCGCCCAAGCCGAGCCCGAGGGCACGATCGAGACGCTGCTCGGCCTGATCGCGGCGGATGCAGCCGTGGACACCCGGCCGCCGCCGATCGTTGTCATCGATGAGGCGTACGCCGAGTTCGCCGGTCGGACGCTGGCGGCGCTCCGCTTCGACCACCCGAACCTCGTCGTCATCCGGACGGCCAGCAAGGCATATGGGCTGGCGGGTCTGCGGGTCGGCTTCGCCATCGCCCGACCGGAGCTCGTCGCCCGCATGAACCCGATCCGTCCACCCGGCTCCGTCTCGACGGTCTCGGTGACGGTGGTGACCGAGGCGCTGCTGGACGACGACCTGGCGGCATCGAACGTCGCGCGCGTGGCGGCCGAACGGGAGCGGCTCATCACGGGGCTGTCCGAGGCTGGCTGGTCGGTGGGACCGTCGACCACGAACTTCGTGCTGGTGGACCTGGGCTCGGTCGATCGCGCTGCCTCCGCTGCCGACGCCCTCCTCCGACGTGGCCTGGTGCCTAGAACGTTCCCTGAGACGCACCCACTGGCCGACCACCTCCGCTTGACGGTCCGCAGCCCCGAACAGAACGACCGACTGATCGCCGCGGCACGGGAATTCGAAGCGGCGTCCTAGCGCCCTGCCGTGCCTCCCGGGCCTGACCCACAGATCCAGTGGCTACCGCTGCAGCCGCCCGATCTCCCGCCGACGCTTGCCGATGCGCACGTCCAGCCATTCGCCGTCAACGAGCTCAGGGACGTGGTCCGGATCCGTCACTCGGACGCCGTTGATCGTGACGCCGCCGCCCGTGATCAATCGCCGACCCTCGCTCTTGGACTGGCACCAGCCCGGCTTCTGTCAGCAGGGTGTTGGAGCCCGCCGAAACGGCATCGGACGAGAAGGTGAAGCCCTTGGTCGAATTCGTGCAGGGACGCAAGCGTCGCCGGGTCGGAGATCGACCCGCCGGAGAACAGGGCCGCGCTGTCGGACTCGGCCTGGGCGGCGGCGCCTTCGCCGTGGGTCCGCGCCGTGATGTCGCGCGCGAGGGCGCGCTGCGCGGCACGAGCCTCCGGGTGCTCGGCGAGCTCGGCCTCGAGGCTCTCGATGCGCTCGCGGTCGAACTCCGTGAACCAGCGCAGGTACGTGCCGACGTCTCGGTCGTCCGCGTTGAGCCAGTACTGGTAGAACGCGAACGGCGTCGTCCGCTTCGTGTCGAGCCAGATCGAATCGCCCGACTCGCTCTTGCCGAACTTGGAGCCCGAGGGCGAGAGCAACAGCTTGTAGGCCAGCCCGTGGGCCGGCTGCTCCGGGGCGTCCTCCCCGACCCCGTTGGTCCGCCGGATCAGCTCGAGCCCCGCGGTGATATTGCCCCACTGATCGGCCCCGCCCATCTGGAGCTCCACTCCCAGCGTCCGGTGCAAGTGCCAGAAGTCGTACGCCTGGAGCAGCATGTAGCTGAACTCCGTGAAGGACAGCCCGCGGTCGAGGCGCACCTGGACCGAGTCCTTGGCGAGCATGTACGGGATCGTGAAGTGCTTGCCCGTATCGCGCAGGAAGTCGATGAGCGACAGCTCGCCGAGCCAGTCGAGGTTGTTGACCATGGACGCCGCGCCGGCTCCCGGGCTGAAGTCGAGAAAGCGCTCGAGCTGGCCGCGGATGGCAGCGACGTTCGTCTCGAGTGTCGGCCGCGTCCAGCAGGTTGCGCTCCGTCGACCGACCCGACGGATCGCCGATCATGCCCGGTCCCACCACCGACGACGGCGACCGGCCGCCCCCCGGCCCGCTGCAGCCGCAGCAACCCGAAGATGGGTACGAGGTGGCCGGCATGGAGCGAATCGGCGCTCGGATCGAAGCCGATGTAGCCCGAGACGGGTCGGCCCGTGGCGAGTCGATCGGCCAGACCGGGGGTGGCGGCGTGCAGGATGCCGCGCCATTCGAGCTCCTCGAGGAGGCCCGCGCCGCTCCCCTCTGAGCGTGCCGCCGTCACAGAGCGGTGCGCCGCGGCGTCTGTCCCGAGGCGGCCGCACACGTCCGGTCGTTCACGAACCCTATGCTATCGTGCGGGCTCAGATGCAGACCACCCTGGCCAGGCGGCAGCGTCATCGACGCTCGCTGCATCGTCGCCCGACCGGGCGAAGCGGAACGATCCTCCGCGGCATCCTCATCGCCATCCCGATCGTCCTCATCCTCGTGACGGTCCTGACGGCCGGCGCTGGGGCGCTGTTCACGGTGGCCGCGTACAACTTCTACGCACAGGGCCTGCCCGACCCCGGCAAGGCACTCAACGATCTCCGGTTCGAACAGCAGACGATCGTCTACGACCGGACCGGGAAGGTCGAGCTGGCACGCCTGGGCACGCTGCGTCGCGAGGTCACGACGTTCGCAGGCATCCCCGATGAGATGCTCGATGCGACGACGGCGATCGAGGACCAGGGCTTCTGGACGAATCCCGGTTTCGACCCGTCGGCCATCGTCAGCGCCGGCCTCGACACGCTGGCCGGCCGGCCGCGAGGCGCGTCGACCATCACCCAGCAGCTCGTCAGGGCCCGACTCCTGCCGCCGGAGGCGTTCGCGGACACGACCTACGAGCGCAAGATCCGCGAGATCATCCAGTCGATCCGGTTGACCGAGGCGTATCCCGGGCGACAAGGGCAAGCAGGACATCATCACTGCCTACCTGAACCAGAACTTCTACGGCAACCAGACGTACGGCGTGAAGGCGGCGGCTCGCGGGTACTTCGGGAAGTCGCTCGACGAACTGAGCCTCGCCCAGTACGCGATCCTCGCGGCGATCCCGCAGTCGCCGACCAGGTTCGACCTCATGCGCAACGCCGAGGAGGTCTGCCTCGACGAGAACCCGCCCGACCCCGACTCCGACGAGTCCTGCAAGAAGCTCCAGCTGGAAGTGCCGGCGACATCGGAGATCGTCCAGCGCCGCAACTACATCCTCGACCTGATGCGGTCGCGCAGCCCGCTCAGCGGAGCGCGCCACGACGATGCGGAATACGCCGCGGCAAAGCTCGAACCGGTCGTCATCGAGCCGCAGGCGGTCGCGACGTGGCGGGCCGCCCATTTCGTCTGGCAGGTCCGCGAGGCGCTGACGACCATCCTCTGCCCCGACGAGCCGAGCGAATGCGAGAAGGTCGACACCGGGGGCTATCGGGTCACCACCACGCTCGACTGGAAGATGCAGAAGATCGCCGAGAAGTGGACCTACGTCGCCGCGCGGGCCCCACACTCCAGCAACCCGCGCAAGATCCTGCGGCAGTACAAGATCCCGGCCCGCGAATGGAGCTGGATCCTCAACCTGCGCGGTCGCAACATCCACAACGCCGCCTCGGCCGTCACGGACTATCGGACGGGCGAAGTCCTGGCCTACGTCGGCAGCGCCCGCTACACCGGCAAGGGCAACAAGAAGTACCAGCCGCAGTTCGATGTCCTATCCGACGGCTGGCGCCAGCCGGGATCGTCGATCAAGCCGATCGACTACGCCATCGGCATCGACGACGAGACCCTGACCGCGAGCACCATGTTCATGGACGTCACGACGAACTTCGGGCGCGGCTTCACGCCCACCCAGGCGGACAAGAAGGAACGCGGCCCGGTCCGGCTTCGCTCGGCGCTCCAGTTCTCGCTGAACATCCCGGCCATCAAGGCCACGCTCATCCAGGGCCTCGAGCACACGTTCGACCGCAGTCACGACTTCGGGCTCGTCTTCCCGCCATCGGCGATCCCGGTCACCTCGATGGGCATCGGCACGCTCGAGACGCACCCGATCGACATGGTGGCGGCGTACGGGGCGCTGGCCAACGGCGGCATTCGGATGCCCCGCCAGCTGATCACCAAGGTCGTCGACGAGAACGGCATCCAGGTCTGGCCGATCGACGACACCAAGGCCGAAGGCAGCGAGGTCGTGAGCCCGCAGGCCGCTTACATCGTGACCGACATCCTCGCCGGTAACACGGTCATGAGCGTCAACCCGCATTGGGGCAAGTTCGCGATCTACGCCAGGAACGGGAAGCGCCGACCCGCCGCGTACAAGACCGGCACGACCAACGACAACCGCGACGTCCACGCCTACGGCTACCTCGCACCGCCCGCCAACAAGAAGCAGCCGGCGCTCGCGGTCGGGGTCTGGATGGGCAATAGCAACAACCAGCCGAACAACGGCAGCTTGTCGCTCGACTCGTCCGCGCCCCTCTGGTCGGCGATGCTCGAGGAGCTCAGCTCGAAGTACCCGGTGGCCACCTTCAAGGCGCCGGGTGGTCTCACGACCGCCACCGTCGATGCGTTCACCGGGCTCAAGCCGGGCCCGTTCACGAGGAAGACCGTCAAGGAGCTGTTCATCAAGGGCACGGCGCCCGAGGGACCGCGAGACGCTGCGCGTGTCGCGCGAGATCGACCAGGCATCCGGCCTGCTGTGGCGGTCCGGTTGCGTCGGCCCGAAGGTGAGCCGAGGCTTCTTCAACCTCAACGAGGTCGAGAGCAACTTCCCGAACTGGCAGAAGGCCAACCGGAACTGGGCGGCACGCGCCGCCAAGGGAGCAGGGACCCGCGGCGGACCCGAGGGGACGCGGACCTCCTACTTCTACGACGGCGGTTTCACGCCGTTCGGCAAGTCCTGGGGTGCTCCGTTCGCGCCGACCGGCAAGTGCCCGATCGCACCCATCGCAACGCCGCCGCCATCGTGCGACCCGTTGTTCCCGGAGCTGTGCCTCCCGCCCGAACCGCCCGAACCCGACAAGACCAAGCCGCCCGACCCGCCGTGATCGGCGCGCGACGCCGTCGAGCCCGACCGATCAGAGGCTGACGACCGTCGCGCCGTCCCCACCCTCGCCGCGTTCGCCGGGCCGGGCCGACCGAACGAGCGGATGCGCTGCGGCTGCGTCCCGGACCGCGTCGCGCAGCGCCCCGGTCCCGAGCCCGTGGATGATCGTGACCGAGCCGAGACCGGCCACGGCCGCATCATCGAGGTAGCGGTCGAGCGCCTCCAGCGCCTCCTCGACCCGGGCGCCACGCAGGTCCAGCGAGGAGGCGACGCTACGTGCACGTTCGAGGCGCAGCGCTGCCGCGTTCGAGGTCGCCGCTGGATTCGAGCGACCGGCCGACGCGCCGACAGCCGTCGGCGTCCTGATCGCCGGGACGAGGTCGTCGACCTCCACGGTGACCCGCATGCCGCCGGCCTCCAGCGTGGCCCGTCGTCCACCCTTCTCCAGGGCCGCGATCCGTCCCTCCCAACCGCCCGTCCGGCTTCGGGCACGGTCGCCGACCTTCCAGTCACGCCGCTCGGCCGGCTCTGACGGGAGCTCCGCCGGCTCACTGGCGGGCAGTCTGTCGGCAACGGCCTCGGCGCGTGCGAGGGCCGCGTCGACCGATGCCGCCGTGACCGTCTCCCGTTCGAGCATCCGTCGGGTCGCGGCCAGCTCGGCGCGCAGGTCCTCGACGATGCGATCCGCCTCCTCGCGGGCGGACCGGACCTGCTCGTCACGCTCGCGCCGCGCGCGTCGGCGCTCCTCCTGGGCGGTGCGCAGCGACTCCGCCGCCCGTACTTCGGCCGACCGAGCCCGCTCGAGCGCCTCGCTCGTCTCCCCTTCGGTCGCCCGGATCGACGCCAGCGTCGCCTCGAACGACAGCTGCGCCTCGGTCAGGCGCGATCGGGCGTCGTCCACGATGGCCTCCGGAAGCCCGAGCCGTTCCGCGATCGCGAAGGCCTGGCTGCCACCGGGCAACCCGATCATCAGCTTGTACGTGGGCGACAGCGTGTCGAGGTCGAACTCGACCGCCGCGTTGCGTGCCTCCGCGGTGGTGTGGGCGTAGGCCTTGAGCTCGGCGTAGTGGGTCGTGGCAGCCACGATCGCTCCGGCACGGATGAAGTGGTCGAGCAGCGCCTGGGCGAGCGCCGAGCCCTCGGTCGGATCCGTCCCGGCGCCCAGCTCGTCGAGCAGGACGAGCGTGTCAGGTCCGGCCTCCGCCACGATCGCCGTGATGCGCCGGAGGTGCCCCGAGAATGTCGACAGCGACTGGGCGATCGACTGCTCGTCGCCGATGTCGGCGAACACGTCGCGCCAGACCGGCAACCGGCTGCCCGCTTCGGCCGGGATATGGAGCCCCGACTGGTGCATCAGGCTCAACAGCCCCAGTGTCCGGAGCGTGACCGTCTTGCCGCCCGTGTTGGGACCCGTGACGACGAGCGCCGTGTAGCCATCGCCGATCCGGATGTCGATCGGGATCACGCGACCGGTCAGACCCGGATGGCGAGCCGACAGCAGGACGACGTCCGGACGGTCGGCCGTCTCGGCTCGGGTCGCGTCCAGCTCGACGGCCAGTGCGGCCTTGGCGGCCCACAGGTCGAATCGAGCCAGCGCATCAAGCGTCTCGCGCAGGGCAGTGGCATTGACCGCGATGAGCGCCGACAGCTCGTCGAGGATGCGGGCGACCTCTTCCCCCTCGGCCGCCTGTGCCTCCCGCCAGGCGTTGCCGAGCTCGACGGCCACGAGCGGCTCGACGAACAGGGTCTGGCCGCTGCCTGACGCGTCATGGACGATGCCCTTGACCCGGGATCGCGCCTCGGCCTTGACGGGGACGACGTAGCGACCGTTGCGCAACGTGACGATCGGCTCCTGGAGCGCGTTGCCGAGCTCGGCGCCGACCAATGCATCGAGCCGACGGCGCAGTCGGTCGTAGGCGACGCGCACCGCGGCTCGGATCCCGCCGAGGCGTGGCGAGGCGGTGTCGAGCAGCTCACCGACGGGGTCGAAGCTGCGCGCCAGCGTGCTCCGGATGGCCGGCAGCGGGTGGAGCTCGCGCCCGAGGTCGCGCAACAGCGGACGTCGCTCGTCGGCGAGCGATGTCGCCAGGCGGGCGGTCGCATCGAGCGTGTCCGCGATGGCCAGGAACTGCTCCGGCTCCAGTCGGCCGCCTCGGGCCGCCCGTTCGATGGATGGCTCGATGTCGTGCGCGCCACCGACGCCGACACCGGCTCGATCGGTCAGGAGCGCGCGCGCCTGATCCGTCTCGTCGAGTCGGCGCGCGACGACGACCGCGTCGGCGGACGGCTCGAGCGCCTCGGCCAGGCGACGCGACGGCGGGAACGAGGTCGCATCGGCGAGGCGCTGCCGGACGAGTGGGAACTCGAGAAGGGCCTGTGAGCGAGGATCCACGCTGGCCCGCCCTCAGCGGGCGCGCTGGCCCGAGACGGACGGATGCCCGGCGATCGAAAAACGCCAGGGTCGTGCCGCCCACTCCGGTCCGGCGTAGGCGACGCCGATCCGTGGCGTGACGGCGACCCGATCGGGCATGACCGTGTCGGCGGGATCGTGCGAGTCTCGCTCGAGACGCAGGTCCGAGGTGGGGTCGCACAGGTCCGTGCCGGTCCGGCTCGTATCGATGCCGAAGGCGGCGGCCACCAACCCCGGTCCGCTGGCCAGCCGCTGGACGGGAACGCGCGCCAGTCGAGACCGCGAGGCGGTCAGGCCGTCCGGCGTTTGGGCGACCTTGCGCCGACCCTCGACGACGAGGCGGTCGCGCCGCATCTCGGCCAGACCGTCGAGCGGCTCGACCGCACGGATCAGGACCGCGGCAGGCGCTCCCTCCGTGCCCGTCACCACGTTGAGGCAGTCGTACATCCCGTAGACAAGGTACACGTACGCGATGCCGGGCTGTCCGGCCATGACCCGGTTGCGCCGCGTGCTGCCGAAGCGGGCATGCGAGGCCCGGTCGTCGGGGCCTCCGTAGGCCTCGACCTCGACGATTCGTGCGATGCGACGTCCGGTCTCGTCGTCGCGGACGAGCCGCGCGCCGAGCAATCCGCGGGCGACGTCCGGCGTCGACCCGGCCAGGCTCCCTCGGTCGAGGACGCTCAGGAGGCGCCGCCGGGGTACATGGCCTCGAGGTTGCTCGGGATGAACAACCCGAAGAGGACGAAGAACGCCGGGATCAGCGTGTCGCGGAAGATCTCGACGATCCGAGAGGTATCGAGGAACGTCCACAGGTCGCGCAGGAAGCCGATCTCCGTCGACCGCGGCTCCTGCCCGAGGGCGTAGTAGGAGTCGAGGATGATGATCATCGCGCCCAGGATGACGGCGGCCTGGATCAGGCCGAGCAACCCGCCGATGATCTCGTCGACGAAGCGGGCCTTCTGGAAGAGCGGTTGGGGCCGATAGAAGCCCTGAACGACGAGCGCGAAGGCGACCGAGGCCGCCACGAACACGGTCAGGAACCCGACCATGTAGCTGTAGGCGGGATTCTGGTCGGTCCAGTTCGACTGCAGGAACGAGGCGAGCGGCTCCGCGACGTTGGCCGCGAACAGGAAGGAGAACAAGACTGCTGCGAGGCCGATCAGCCGTCGGATGGTCCCCTGGGCGAAGCCCAGCACGAAGAACCCTACGAAGAAGATGACGATCAGCCAATCGGCGAATGGGACGCCGGCGAGATCCCCGAGATCCACCGAACCTCCTTGGTGACGGTTCGAGCCGGTGATCCGGCCCGAGAGCCGCGCAAGGGTAGCAGCGGCTTCTGACGCGTCGCAACCGGCCCGCCGCGCGGGACGACCGGTACTTTCGGGCTAGCCGCTAGGTCCTGAGTCGACCCCCGACGTCGCTCGCGAGGCCCGCCGTGATGTCCGCCACGGCGCTATCGACCTCGTTCTCGACCAGCGTCCGGTCGTCGGCGCCGAACGCCAGCCGATACGCGAGGCTCTTCTCGTCCTCGCCGAGCGGCCGCCCACGGTAGATGTCGAACAGCGTGACCGAGCGCAGGAGCGCGCCGGCATGGCGCCTGATCGACGTCTCGACGTGGCCTGCCGGTGTCCCCGCCGTGACGATCACCGCGAGGTCGCGATCGACGATCGGATGGCGCGACGGGCTCGCGACGCGGGGTGTGTCGGGTTGCCCGCCCGACAGGCCCGCAACGGCGAGCTCGGCGACGAGGATCCGGTCCACGCGCAGCTCGAGTTCGTCGATGACCACCGGGTGCACCTCGCCCACGCGGCCCGCCAGCTGGTCGTCGGCGTTGACCCGCGCCGCCCGGCCCGGGTGCAGGTTCGGGTCGTCGAGGATGGGTGAGTAGGTCGGCCGCGCGAAGCCCAGCCGTTCGGCGATCGACTCGATGATGCCCTTGGCATCGTCGAGGTCGTACGGGCGCGCGGGGCGGTCCCAGGCCGGCATCTCCGCCGCCCCAGTCAGCGCGAGGCCGAGACGCCACCACTCGTGGGTCGCATCGCCTTCCTCGGTCGCGCCGTAGCCCTTGCCGATCTCGAAGATGGCGACATCCGGTCGTCCAAGGCGCGTGTTCGTCGACACGACCTCGAGCAGGCTCCCGATCAGGCTCTGCCGCAGCACGGAGTGCTGGCTCGAGAGTGGGTTGGTGACGGTGAGCGGTCGACCGCCTGGCTGGCCCTCCCCCGGTACGACAGCGTCCTCGATCGGACCGAAACGCTCGACCATGGCCGGCGACACCAGGGCGAACGTCACGGCTTCCGACAGCCCGCAGCCCGCCAGCGTCTCGCGGACGATGTCGCGGATCCCGAGGGACGAGTGCCGATAGGCCGGCAGCGGGGTGTCCGGCAGGAGCTCGGGGATCGTGTCGTAGCCCCGGATGCGCGCCACCTCCTCGGCGATGTCCGCCTCGATCAGCAGGTCTCGCCGCCACGACGGCACGATCGCGACCAGGGTCTCGACCCCGCCGGGATCGACCTCGAGCCGTTGGGGTGCCGCCGCGACGAGGACTCGCGTGCCCGGCTCCGCCGGTCCGGTCGAGACCCCGACCCGGCTGAGGACGTCCGACTGCTCCGCCGACGACGAGGTGGTCCCGAGCAACCGATCGACCCGCGCCGGTCGGAACGCGACCCGGCTCGGGGGTGGCTCGGTGGCGTTCGTGTCGACGGCTCCGATCGCGACCTGCCCACCTGCCCACTCGGTGATCAGGCGCGCCGTGCGATCGGCACCCAGCTTGGCGAGCCGGTGTTCCTGGCCCTTCTCGAACCGCAGGCTCGCCTCGGAACGCAGCGCGTAGCGGAAGGCCGTCCGCCGGATGCTGATCGGGTCGAAGATCGCCGACTCGACGACGACGTCCGTCGTCGCCGGCCCGATCTCCGACGCGGCGCCGCCCATCACGCCGGCGATGCCGATCGGACCCGCGGGGTCCGCGATGATCAGCGTGTCTGGCGTGAGCTCGCGCACGACATGATCGAGCGTCTCGAGACGCTCACTGGCGTGAGCGAGACGCACGACGATCCGGCCGTCGCGGACGGCCGCGGCGTCGAACGTGTGGATCGGCTTGCCGAGCTCCAACATCACGTAGTTGCTGACGTCGACGACGTTGCTGACCGGCCGCTGCCCGGCGGCCAGCAGTCGCATCTGGACCTGGTCGGGCGACGGACCGACGCTGACGCCACCGACCCAGCGCCCGACGAACCGGGTGCACAGGCCTGGTTCCTCGACGTCGACCCGGAGCCGTTCGGCGATGGGTGGGCCGGTCTCGACCGGGTCGGTTTCTGGGAATCGGACGGACGCCCCGGTGACGGCAGCTACCTCGCGCGCCAGGCCGACGAGGCTCAACGCATCGCCCCGGTTGGGCTTGACATCGACGTCGAGCACGATGTCGCCGTAGAGGTCGCTCAGGGCCACCCCGATCGGTGTCTCGGGTGGAAGGATGAGGATCCCGTCGGCGTCGGTCGTGAGACCCAATTCGTCACCCGAGCACAGCATCCCGTTGCTGACCACGCCCATCTTCTCGGTGCGCTCGATCCGTCGACCGCCGGGCAGCACGGCACCCGGGAGCGCGACGGGGACCCGTTGACCGACCGCGATGTTCGTGGCGCCGCACACGATCTCGAGCGTCACGCCGTCGCCCGCCTGGACGAGCGTGAGCGACAGGCGATCGGCGTTCGGGTGCCTGTCGACCGCCAGCAGCTCGCCGACGACGACGTTCTGCCAGTCCGAACCCCAGCGCTCGACGCTCTTGACCTCCATGCCGAGCAGCGTCAGCCGCTCCGCGAGCTGCTCAGCCGTGAGCTGGATATCGACGTAGTCGCGGAGCCAGGACAGCGGCACCCTCATGAACGGCCACCCTCAGCGGGGTACGGGCACTCGCGCTCCGAAGGCGGAGGCGACGCCCCTGCGAGCCATCCGACTGAGGATCTCATCGGAACTGCTCCAGGAAGCGGAGGTCGTTCTCGAGGAAGAGCCGAAGGTCGGTGATGCCGTGCTTGAGCATCTTGATCCGCTCGGGCCCCATCCCGAATGCGAAGCCCTGATAGCGCTCTGGGTCGAGACCGCCGTACTGCAGGACCACCGGGTGGACCATCCCGGCGCCCAGGATCGTCATCCAGCCGGTCCGACCGCAGGCCGCGCAGCCGACACCACCGCAGACGAGGCACTCGACGTCGAATGCCACGGACGGCTCGGTGAACGGGTAGTAACCCGGCCGGAAGCGGGTCTTCTTGTCCGACCCGTACATCGCCTTCGCGAACTGGTCGAGGAGGCCCTTCAGGTCGGCCATGGTGGTCCCCTCGTCGACCATCAGGCCCTCGACCTGGAAGAACTCCGACCCGTGGCTGGCATCGATGGATTCGTAGCGGAAACAGCGACCTGGCAGGAGCGCCCGGATCGGCGGCGTCTCGGTCTCCATGACGCGGATCTGGCCGGGCGACGTGTGCGTGCGCAGAAGCTTGACCCTCGACGTCGACGTAGAGCGTGTCCCACAGGTCGCGCGCCGGGTGATCGGGCGGGATGTTGAGCATCTGGAAGTTGGTGACGTCGTCCTCGATCTCCGGGACTCTCGTAGGGCACGAACCCGAACTGCCCGAAGATGTCGGCGATCTCGCGCATCGCCTCGATGCTCGGATGGAGGGTGCCGCGACGGATCGGCCGGCCCGGCGTCGTGACATCGACCGACTCCGCGCGACAGGCGCGTCTCGAGCTCGCTGCCGCGGAGCGCCGTGCCACGCTCCGCGAGGGCCGCTTCGATCGAGGTTCGTACGCCGTTCGCGATCGCCCCGACCTTGGGTCGGTCCTCGGCGGGAAGCGACCCGATGCCGCGCAGGACCGTCGTCAGCCGGCCCTTCCTCCCCAGGATGTCGAGCTCGAGCGCCTCGAGCGTCGCGGCGTTCTGCGCAGCCATGATCGATGCCAGCGCATCGGCCCGGAGAGCTTCGAGGTCGCGGGTCAGGTCGGCGAGGTCCACAGTCCCTCTTACGTGCGGGTGTCGGGTCCCGGAATCATGAACCCTCGAGCGTCATCGACGTCGAGGGAGTCCTCGGACCGATGGCTCGCTGGAGCGTCGAATCCTCGGACCGATGGCTCACGGGGCGTCGCCTCGGTCCTCGGAGGGCTCGATCGCAGACTCCCAGTGAGCCGGAGGCAACTAGCCTTTGGCGGCTTCGGCGATCCGTCCGAAGGTCGCGCTGTCGCGCACGGCAAGATCGGCCAGGATCTTGCGATCGATCTCGATATCGGCGCGCTTCAGTCCGCTGATCAGCTGGCCGTAGGTCATGCCGTTCTGACGCGCCGCCGCGTTGATGCGGACGATCCACAGCTCGCGCATCTGGCGCTTGCGCTGCTTCCGGTCACGCGTCGCATAGGCGAGCGCGTGGAGCAGCGCCTCGCGGGCGGGCTTGATCAGCTTCGAGCGCGTGCCGCGGCGACCCTCAGCGGCCTTGAGCAGGCGCTTGTGCCGCTTGTGGGACGTGACGCCTCGCTTGACTCGTGCCATGAGTGAGTGGCTCCTAGAGGTACGGCAGCAGGCGCCGGACCTGCTTGGCGTGCTGGGGCTTCATGATCGCCTTGCCGGCGTAGCGGCGGGTCCGTCGTGAGGACTTGATCTCGAGGTGATGGCCACGCCACGCCTTCACGCGGATGACCTTGCCGCTGCCGGTCTTGCCGATCCGCTTCTGGGCCGTCTTGTGGCTCTTCATCTTCGGCACGCTGGCCTCACTCTCCTGCTTGCACCGGTTCGGGCTCCTTCGGCGCCTGCGCCTTTTGGGCGGAGGCGGCCGGTCGGGGCTCGACGGTCTTCGTTTCTGCCGCGGTCTTCGTTTCAGCCTTGGCTGGCGTTTCTGCCGCGGTCTTCGTTTCAGCCTTGGCTGGCGTTTCTGCCGCGGTCTTCGTTTCAGCCTTGGCTGGCGTTTCTGCCGCGGCCGGCGTTTCCGCCTCGGTCTTCGTTTCTGCCGCCACATCTACTGGCGACTCGGCCGCCGCCTCGGCCGGTTGGGCCACGACGGTCTTCGTATCTGGCGCGGCCGGCGGCTCCGCCGTCGCGTCGGCCGGAGTCACATCCGGCGCGTGCTTTCGGTCCGGTGCGTCGTGGCTCTTGGGCTTATGGAGCGATGCCATCGTGATGTGCATCGACTTGCCCTCGAGCAGCGGCGTCCGTTCCGCGACTCCGTGCTCCTTGACCCGATCCACGAACCTGGCGATCAGGTTCCGGCCGATCTCCGGGTGGGTCAGTTCCCGACCCCGGAAGCGCACCGTCACCTTGATGCGGTCGCCGTCCTCGAGGAACTCGATCGCGCGGTGGACCTTGGTATTGAAGTCGCCGACACCGATCTTCGGTGTGAGGCGGACCTCCTTGAAGGTGACCGAGCGCTGCTTGCGCTTGTTCTCCTTCTCCCGTTTCGTCAGTTCGTACTTGTACTGACCGAAATCGAGGAACCGGACCACCGGGGGCTGCGCCATCGGAGCGACCTCGACGAGGTCGAATCCCCGTTCCTGCGCCATCTCGAGGGCCTGTGGCGTGGGCATGACACCCAACTGGGCACCCTCTTCGTCGACTACCCGGACCTGTGGGATCCGGATCATCGTATTTACACGCAGGTCTCGACTGATGGTTCACCCCATTTGGTGCTGGATTTCGAACCGACCGGCACGGGCAAACGGCCCCTACCGGGCGAGCGGGCAGGATAGCACAGGGCCTTCGAAGGCGACAACGAATCGGGGGGTCGCGGGGTGGCGGGAACGCTCTCAGCCGCGCCTCGCGGATCCCTCTCGGGCGTCGCTGGAACCTCCCGATGTTCCAACTGATCGGCGGAAGGCCGCTCTAGCGTTATCTGGAACATCACGGCGTTCCGAATGCCCGTCGAACGGCCGATTCGACGTCCGAATCGCTCGGGGCATGATCGTTCGCCGGTCGATCGGAACATAGGGATGTTCCAAATGCCTCCGAGCGGCCCTGGCCGGACCTGGCCCGAGCGGCCCCGGCCTGAAGTACCGGCCCCGTCCCACCCCGCTGCCGCGGTCTCCGGACCATCACGACTTGCGTGGCAGGCGGCTCACGAGCACGGCCGCGACCGTACCCCCGACAAGACCCAACGCAAGATCACCCAGCGTGTCCGCGTAGGCGGTCGCCGCCTCGGGTGAGTCGGGTACGAAGGCCACGTACTCGGCAAGCTCCCAGAGGACAGCGGTACTCGCCGCCCAGCCGATACACAGCGCCGCGCGGGTCCACGGTCCCCAGGGTCCAGCCTGAAGCAAAAGGCCGATCGCCGCCGTGTGGAGCGCCCAGTTGACCAGGTGATTGGCGTCGTCCCACCACGGGACCGTGTCGTACAGGTCGAGGGCGTTCCCGCCGACATCGATGAGGAACGGGAGGCCCAACAGGATGTCGGCAGCGACCGGGTACGGGAAACCGCGCGGTCGCCCGAGCAGCCACCAGCCGACCGGCAGGATCAGCAGCGCGATCGGGTACACGAGCGCTCGCCCCGCGAACGCTTTGCCGGTGAACTGCGGCAGATCTGGGCTCAGGACCGCCCAGGCCAGGAGGACGACTGCCGCGACCTTGATCGCGACATCGACCGCGACGAGGCGGCGGTCCGGCACCGGCCCTACCCCACCCCGCGGGCTCGCGATTCGGCCGCCAGGCGGTCCGCGAAGGCGTCCCACGGTTCGGCCGGCTGTTGCTCGCCGCCCCTCGTCCGAGGCGACGCCGTCCGCGCATCGATCTCACGGTCGCCCAGCACGACCATGTACGGCACCTTTTGTTCCTGTGCCGTCCGGATCTTGTACTGCATCCGGTTCGACGAATCGTCGACCTCGACACGCAGCCCGCGCGCCCGCATCAGCTCGGCGAGCTCCGACGCCGCATCGACATGTCGATCCGCGATCGGGATCACCACCGCCTGCACCGGCGCCAGCCACAGCGGGAATGCCCCAGCAAAATGCTCGATCAGGATGCCGATGAACCGCTCGAGGCTGCCATAGATCGCCCGGTGGATGGCGATCGGGCGTTGCGGCTTGCCCTCCTCGTCGATATACGTGAGGTCGAAGCGCTCGGGGAGCATCGTCAGGTCGATCTGGATGGTCGCCATCTGCCACTCGCGCCCGAGCGCGTCGTCGATGTAGATATCGATCTTTGGTGCATAGAACGTGCCGTCTTTCGGCTTCAGCTCGTAGCTGATGTCGGCGGCGGCGAACGCCTCTCGCGTGAGCTGTTCGGCCCGTTCCCACAGCGCCGGGTCGCCGATCGCCTTATCCGGCTTGGTCGCGAACGAGAAGCGCGGCTCGAGCCCGAACCAGCCATACGATTCGCGAACCTCGCCCAGCAACGCGACGATCTCGTCGGTCAGCTGGTCGGGCCGGACGTACAGGTGGGCGTCGTCCTGGATGAACTGGCGGACGCGCGTCAGGCCCGACAACGTGCCCGAGCGCTCATTGCGATGCAACCGTCCGAACTCGCTGAAGCGCAGCGGCAGGTCGCGATACGACCGCAGCGAGGAGCGGTAGATGAACGTCGACTCCGGGCAGTTCATCGGCTTGAGGCTGAACGTCTGGTTCTCGGACTCGACCAGGAACATGTTGTCGCGGTACAGGTCCCAGTGGCCCGACTGACGCCAGAGCTTC
Organism: uncultured Chloroflexia bacterium; assembly: GCA_963831715.1. Lineage (GTDB taxonomy): Bacteria > Chloroflexota > Limnocylindria > Limnocylindrales > CSP1-4 > SPCO01. Next base: position 752,206 of record CAWHRB010000003.1, read on the forward strand.
TCTGACACGATGATCGGCGTCGACACCTCCTGGTAGCCGCGTCGCTCCTGGAGTTCGCGCATCGCCGACTCGAGGGTCCGCCAGATGCGCTGGCCCTTGGGATGCCAGAACGCCGATCCCGGCGACACATCGTGGAACGAGAACAGATCGAGGGCGACACCAAGCCGTCGATGGTCGCGCTTCTTTGCTTCCGCGCGACGCCAGAGGTAGGCGTCGAGTTCGTCCTGCGTTGCCCATGCCGTTCCGTAGACGCGCTGGAGCATCGGGCGTTTCTCGTCGCCCCGCCAGTACGCCCCGGCCGTGCCGAGCAGCTTGAACGGACCGATCTTGCCCGTGCTCGCAACGTGCGGCCCGCGACACAGGTCGATGAACGGCCCCTGACGGTAGAACGTGGTCGGCGGCATCGGCGTGCCGTCCCGCTTCGACGCCGCGAGCAGGTCGTCGATGATCTCGACCTTGAAGTCCTGGCCCTGCTCCGCGAGCCGGGCTCGGGAGACCTCGGGCGTCTCCTCGCTCATCTCGAACCGGTGGTCGGCGGCGATGGAGGCGCGCATCCGCTCCTCGATCATGGGCAGGTCATCCGGCGTCAACGGTCGCGGCACGAGGAAGTCGTAATAGAAGCCATCCTCGATGACGGGACCGATCCCGAGCTTGGTCCCGGGAAAGAGATCGAGCACGGCCTCTGCAAGGACGTGCGCCGCGCTGTGGCGCATCGGTCCCAGCTCGCCGGACGCGCCGTGGTCCATGAGCTCGGTCGCATTGCCGCGCTCAGGCGCGTCCAGCACCTCGTCGACCTCCCCGTCGACCTCGATCTGCTCGTCGTCCGTCATGTTCGACTCCTTGGAATCAAGAGACCTCTCGTCCACTGCCAGGACGAGAGGTGTCTCCCGCGGTCCCACCTGCGTTCGCCGGCTCACTGCCGACGCGCTCTCCGGCCGCGCTAACGGGCGACTCCCGGACCGGTTCGCCGGTCGCTCACGGGTGGTGCGGGTCCCGGGATCGGTCGCCGGGCTTCCAGCCATGGCCCGACTCTCTGTGGACGTTCCCCGAGTCGCGTGTCCCGATCGGCGCGTATGGATCAGGCCCGCCGGAACGGGTCCGGCGTAAGGCGAGCATGGTAGCAGCCGGGCGTCGGCCGCGACTCCGGCGGCGACACGTGGACGCACGGCTCTAGGGGGATCTGGTGGTGGGCGACACTGGACTCGAACCAGTGACCTCTTGCATGTCAAGCAAGTGCTCTAACCAGCTGAGCTAGCCGCCCGGATCGCTCGGGGATCTCCCTGCTGACAGCGCAGAAGCTCACCCGTCGCGGCCGTCAATCTAGCAGAGGCACCCCGGATCCGTCACGCCTGTCGACCTGGGTGACTGCCCGCCTCCACTGGCCGAAGCCCGGGCTCGCGCACCTCCGTCTCGCCGTAGCATACGGGGATGCTTCTTGACGGAGATCGTCCCGAGTCGCACTCCTGACACGGATCCCGCTGCACCCGCTGCTATTCGCGGCGTACGCGATCCTGTTCCTCTATTCCGCGAACCTTGCGCTGGTCCTTCCCATCGACGCGGTCGCGCCGCTGGCACGCGCCGTGCTCGCTGCGGCCGCTCTCACTGCTGTACTTGCGCTTGTCCTCCGCGACATCCGTAAAGGGGCGATCGTGGCGTCGGCGATCGTGATCGCGTATTTCGCGTTCGGGCACGTCGCGGGGTCTCTCGCCGGTCTGGGCCTCGGCGACGTGGCCCAGCTCGGACTGTGGGCCGTCGTTGTGGCAGCGACCTTCGTCTTCGCGGCGCGCGCGTCTGCGAAGGTGCCACAGGCGACGGCTGGACTCAACGTCGTCGCCATCGTCCTGGTAGCGATCGCCGCCGCGACGATCCTGCCGTACGAGTTCACTCGTTCTGGTCGGGAACCCGTCTCGCACGCGGCCCCCGTCCTGGCAGGATCCGGCCCCGCGCCGGGCCGTGACATCTATTTCCTGGTGTTCGACCGATACGGCTCGGCAGACGCACTCGAGCGCCGCTTCGACATCACCGACAACGACATGTACAGCTGGCTCGAGGAGCGCGGGTTCCAGGTCCCGTCGAACAGCCACGCGAACTATCGAGCCACGGACTTCTCCCTGGCCGCCACCCTCAACATGCAGTACCTCGACAACCTGACCCGCGAGATCGGCCGCACATCCGATGATCGGACGCCGGCACAGGAGATGATCCGGGAGCATGAGGTCGGCCGCTTCCTGCAGTCACAGGGCTACCGGTACTACCAGATCGGGTCGTGGTTCGGCCCGACCCGCTCCGTCACGATCGCCGATGAGAACCTCGCGTACGGCGTCGCCAGCGAGTTCGAGACCGTCCTGAACGATCTGACGATCATGCCGGCGATCGATCGCGTCCGCGGCATCGTGAGCGCCGAGCCAACGGAGCGCGACCGCCATCGGGAAGGAAGCCTGTTCGGGTTCCGACAGCTGCGCCGGGTCGCTACTGCGCCGGGTCCGAAGTTCGTCTTCGCCCACATCCTCCTGCCGCACGATCCCTACGTCTTCAAGGCTGACGGCTCCCCGCTGTCCGAAGCCGACGCGAAGGCCGCACCGGAGGCCAGGCTCTATGCCGACCACCTGGCGTTCGCGAACTCGCAGATCAAGGAGATCGTCGGGTACCTGCTCGCCGGCCCCGAGCTGACCCGACCGATCGTGATCATCGAGGGCGACGAGGGGCCATTGATGTGCCGGTCCCTCGACTGCGTGAAGAACACGCCGGAATACCTGCGGATCCGTCTGGGGAACCTTGTCGCGATGTACCTGCCGGGCGTCGACGAGGTGCTTCCCGACACGTTCACGTCCGTCAACACGTTCAGGGTCGTGTTCCGCGAGTACTTCGGCGCCGACCTCGAGCCGCTTCCCGACCGCAGCTTCACGTGGCCCGACAACGAGCACATCTACGACTTCAAGGACGTCACCGACCAGGTCATCGACCCGGGCGGCTGATGCGGATCTCCCGTCAGGGGTATCCTCCGGTCCTTCCAGATCCGAGCCTGGAGGTCCGAGCATGTCCCCATTCCTCGCGTATCTCGCCTATATAGACCCGGGTTCAGGGAGCCTCATCATCCAGGCCGCGATCGCGGCCGTCATCGCCATCCCGATCTTCTTCCGAACGCAGATCGCCCGGGTGGTCCGAGCGTTCCGGGGCTCCGACGACAACGCATCCGCGGGCGGCGATGACGCAGCCGGTCGCCACTGACCAGCACGGCCCTCGCGCGCAGCACGTCGACGGCGCCTCGGACGGGCGCGACGCGGGGTCATTCCGTGATCCGAGCGCATTCATCTTCTGGCGCGACGGCCAGCCATACCGCCAGATCCAACAGGCGTTCGCGACCGAGTGGGATGGGTTCGAGGCGAGCCCGCTCAAGCGCCGGCTCCTCGATCAGCGACGACTGATCCGGTACGAACCGGTCGGTCTCGATCTCGCGGCCACGTCCGGCGCGCACGCGGTCATCCGACCGGAGCGGGTCGAGTTCCTCAGCTATCCGTACGAATGGACGTTCGGCGAGCTGCGCGAGTCGGCCTTGCTGACGCTCGACATCCAGCTCGAGGCGATGGCTGCCGGTTGGACCCTCAAGGACGCGTCGGCCTTCAACATCCAGTTCCACGAAGCCCGCCCGATCCACATCGATTCGTCGTCGTTCGAGCCGCTCGAGGAGGGCGCGCCGTGGGTCGCCTACCGCCAGTTCTGCGAGCAATTCCTGGCGCCGCTGGCACTTGCCGGCCGGCGCGACGTCCGGCTCGCCGATCTCCTCAGGCTCGACCCTGACGGGATCCCGCTCGACCTGGCGAGTCGGCTGCTGCCGCGGCGGACATGGCTCGACTTCGGCCTCCTTTCCCACGTGCACCTCCACGCCCGCGCCCAGATCCGTCACGCGGCGAACGACGCCGATGGACATTCGGCGCGGCAGGCGCGTCTCCCACGCGCGCGCCTGGACGGCATGATCCGGAATCTGCGCTCGACCGTCGCGGCGCTCGACTGGCATGCAGGCGGGACGGAGTGGGCCGACTACGCCGAGCACACGAGCTACGGCGAGCGGGCGGCGGCGGACAAGGACCGCCTGGTCGACAGGTTCGTACGCGAGCTGCCAGGACCGCGCGTGTGGGACCTCGGCGCGAACACCGGTCGTTTCAGTCGGATCGCGGCCGACGCAGGCAAGCGAGTGGTCGCTCTCGACATCGATCCGGCCGCCGCCGAGCGACACTTTCGCATCGTGCGGGAGGCCGGGCGGACCGACATCCTGCCGCTCGTCGTCGACATCGCCAACCCGAGCCCGGCACTCGGCTGGGCCGGCCGTGAGCGGCGTTCGCTCCTGGAACGCGCCGATGCGGATGCGATGCTCGCGCTCGCCCTCGTCCACCACCTCGCGATCACCAGGAACGTGCCGCTGCCGATGGTTCTCGACCTATTCGCGGACCTTGCCCCGTCGGCGATCGTCGAGTTCGTGCCCAAGGACGACCCGATGGTCCGGCGGCTCCTCGCCACGCGACGCGACGTATTCGCCGACTACAGCCTGGACGCCTTCAGGGCGGCTGCAGGGACCCGCTTCGAGATCGTCCGCGAGGAGCCGATCGCTGGCAGCATGCGGGTGCTGTTTCTGCTGCGCCGCCGCTGACGGCACACGAGATCGGCCGTCCACAGAACCGCGTGGCGATGACATAACAAGGCCCACGACGTGTACCGCCGTGGGCTTCGTTACGGGCGACCAGCTGAGCTAGCCGCCCATCGGTTCCGGCGTTCACCGGCTGTGGCTACAACCGATGGCCTTCGGAACCTACTGTCTCACGCACGACCTGCACCGCAGGTGGCTCCCTGACTGTGGGGTGTTCCAGTCCCCACAAGGAGCCACGAGCCATGCCGACCACGAGTCAGACGGCACGCGGAATCGTACTGCAGGGTGACCGAGCCGACAATCTGGCGCGATCAGCCGATGCTCCGCACGTCGAGGGCCCGGCCCCATCCGAACAGGCGCGCCGAGAGCAGGACGCCAAGCGCGGCCAGGACGAGCATCGCTGCAGCGGCTACCGAAGCGTCGAGTTCGCCTGCCTGGAACTCCGCGTACACGACAAGCGGCAGCGTCTGCGTCCGCCCCTCGATGCTGCCGGCGAACATGATGGTGGCCCCGAACTCGCCGAGTGCCCGCGCCCAACTCATCACGAGACCGGCCGCGAGCGCGATGCTGGCCAGCGGCACGGTGATCCGCCGGAACAGCTGTCGCTCGGACGCGCCATCCACCCGCGCCGCGTCCTCGAGGTCACGGTCCACGCCGGCGAGCCCGGCACGGGCGGCGCGAACGAAGAACGGCGCGGACACGAATGTCTGGGCGAGGACCACCGCGATGACCGTGAAAGCGATGTCGATGCCGGCCGCTTGCATCGGTCCCGCGAGGAGCCCGCGCCGACCGAACACCAGCAGGAGCGCGAGGCCGGCGACCGCCGGCGGCAGGACGATCGGCAGATCGACGACGGCCTCGACCAGCCACTTTCCCCGGAAGGAGCGTCGGGCCAGCACGACGGCGAGCGGCAGCCCGAAGACGACCGTCAGGACGAGACTCGCCGCTGTCGTGGTCAGGCTCAGGGCCAATGCGGCGACGACGGCCGACGTGCCGGCGATCTCCCGAAGCGAGCCATCGACGACCGAGCGGACCAGGAGCGTGATGACGGGCAGCGCGAGGAATGCCGTGAACACGCTCGCGAGAAGAAGGAGCGGGAACCCACCCGACGAGACGCGTACGGGGCCTCGTCGACGCGGCAGTGCGTCGAGCGGCGTCAGGCGTTCCCGGACAGCGTCATTCATGACGCGGGTGGCTGGAACCCGAGCGCAGCGAGGATGGCCTGACCGTCCGGCCCCGCGACCCAGTCGAGGAAGGCGTGCGCGGCCTCGGTGCTCGACGACGCCTTGACGACCACGCCAGCGTAGTTGGCCGGGACGTTCACCGAGTCGGGCACGTCGATCGTGGCGACCGTGTCGGAGGCCGCGGCATCGGTCACATAGACCACGGCGGCGTCGCCTTCGCCGACCTCGATCTTGGCCCGGACGGCGGCGACGTTGTCTTCCTTCGAGACGACATTGGCGGCGTACGCAGCGGCGAAGTCCGCGGGCGCCCCTGCCTCGCCGGCAAGGTTGTCGACGAGCTGTGTGGCGTACTTCGTGATCGGCACTTCGTCGCCCGCGGCGACCACCCTGATGCCGGCCTTGGCGAGATCGAAGGGCGTTGCGAGGCCGCCTGGGTTGTCGGTCGGCGTGATGATCGTCAGCTTGTTGCCGGCGAAGACGACCGCGTCCCCGTCGGCGAACCCGCCGTCGACCAGCTTCTGCGGGTTCGTCGTGTCGGCCGAGAGGAAGACGTCGGCCGGTGCACCCTGCTCGATCTGGGTCTCCAGCGCCGCCGACGAGTCGGTCGAGATCGTGAGCGTGGTCCCCGAGTTGGCCGCCTCGTAGGCGGTCTTGACCTGCTCGAGCGCCTTGGCGAGCGACGCCGCACCGAAGATGGTGAGCTCGACCGGCTCGGCGGACGGCGCGACCGACGCCGGGGAGGCGCTCGCGGGACCGGACGTCGAGGCGCTCGGGGCGGACGAACCTCCGGCGCTGGTGCAGGCCACGAGCGCGACGATCGCCAGGACGGGCAGGATGAGTCGGGTTCTCATGCGCGGGACTCCTGCCTGAGGGGAACTTCGACGATCACGTTGGTGGCCTTGACGATGCAGACGGCCTCGTCGCCCACGCGCAGACCCAGCTCATCGGCCGCCTCCGCGGTCATCAGGCTGACCATCCGGTGCGGCCCGGCGATGACCTCGACGACTGCCGCCACGCGGTCCTTCTCGATCCGCGTGACGATGCCGGGGAACCGATTTCGGGCCGATGCGACCACACTCGGACGCTCGTGGGCCTGCGTGCGGCGCTCCGCGAGGAGACGGGTCACCTCCGCGATCGAGACGATCCGCTGGCCGCCAGCCGATCGATCCATCCGCAGGCGACCTGCCGACTCCCAACGACGAAGGGTCTCCACCGAGACCTGCAGCATCTCCGCCGCTTGTCCGACGCGGAGCCCCGAGTGCCGGGGGATGGGTTCATCCATACCGATGGTAGGGGCCGCGGATTTCCTCGAAACCACAGGTATATCTCCTCCACACCTAGGTACCGAGTCTTGCGTTGCCTCCGGATGATAGCCCATGGGAGGATCGAGCTGCGCGGCAGCTCGATACGTTCATCGGGGGGTTCGCGGTGACGACAGACGGCGTTCGCGGAGCGCTCGTCTGTGTGGTCCCGACCTTCTGGGGAGCCCTCTCAGTAGCCGGGGGCGACCGCAGACGGGGCCGCAGACGCTGCCGGGGCACCGCTCGAACCACCACCGGATGGCGAGCACGCGCCGAGGGCGGCGGCGAGCACCAGGATCAGCGCGACGATCGATCGACGGACCACGCGAACCTCCTTCTCACTCCTGCCATGGGATTCGGCGGCCCCTGCCGACCGGTTTCCCGTGATGATGGCCCCTATGGATGGCTACGAGTTGATCGATGCCGGCGCCGGTCGCCGTCTCGAACAATTCGGGGTGCATGTGGTCGATCGCCCGTTTCCGGGTGCCGACGGCCATCGACGCGCGCCTGATCGCTGGCACGAGGCAGATCTCACGTTCGAGCGGGACACGGGCTGGGATGGCGAGGGGCTGGCGACGGCTCGAGTCGGCTGGGTCGTCGACATCGAAGGCTTCCGATTGGAGACGCATCCGACCGAGACCGGCCAGGTCGGCCTCTTCCCGGAGCACGCGGCCACGTTGCCCTGGCTCCGCGAGCGCATCGACGAGTCGACGGAGCGGCCGGACGTGCTCAACCTCTTCGCGTACACCGGACTCAGCACCCTTGCGCTTGCTCGAGCCGGCGCAGCCGTGGTCCACCTCGATGCCGCTCGGCCCGCCGTCGACTGGGCACGCCGGAACGCAGCGAGGAACGGTCTCGAGGATCGACCGATCCGGTGGCTGGTCGATGACGCACGCGTGTTCGTCGCCCGGGAGGGTCGTCGCGGTCGCCGGTATCACGGCGCCGTGCTCGATCCGCCGACGTACGGGCACGGGACGTCGGGCACGGCGTGGCGGCTGGCACGCGACCTCGAGCCGTTGCTGGACGATGTCCGTCGCCTGCTCGCGCCAGGGGCGTTCATCCTGCTGACCGCTCACTCCACCGATCTCGACCCCGCTCGGTTGGGCGGCTACCTCGGCGATGCGGCCGAGGTCGGCGACCTGGCCATCACCGCGACATCGGGAGCGAGACTGCGGCTCGGTGCCTATGCGCGGCTGGGCCGCGCATCATGAGCGCGATGCCCAGCAGAACGATCGCCAGCCCGTCGAACCCGCAGATCAAGTCGGTCGCCCGGTTGCGAGACCGGCGGCAACGTGACGCGACCGGTATGACGCTGGTCGACGGTGCCCGCGAGGTGCGTCGTGCGCTCGATTCGGGTATCGAGGTCGTCGAAGTGTTCGTGTGCGAGCCGATGCTTGCCGGTGAGGATGCCCGCGCCGCGCTCGACGCCCTGGTAGCCCGTGGCATCCCGACCGTCAGCACGACGGAGGCGGCCTTCGCCAAGGTCGCCTTCGGCGACCGGGCCGATGGGCTCCTGGCCGTCGTTCGCATCCCACCGCTGGGCCTCGACGACCTCGATCTGCCTGCCGACCCCTTGATCGTCGTCGTCGAAGGCGTGGAGAAGCCGGGCAATCTCGGCGCCGTCTTCCGGAGCGCCGATGGCGCCGGCGCGGATGCGTTGATCGCCGCCTCGCCGCGGACGGATCTGTTCAATCCGAACGTCATCCGGGCGAGTGCAGGCACGATCTTCTCGATCCCGATGGCCGCCGCCCCGAGTCCCGACGTGGTCGCCTGGCTGCGCGAGCGATCGATCCGCATCGTCGCCGCAAGGGTCGATGCCGACGAGCTCTATACCGCCTCCGACCTGACGGGCCCGCTGGCTGTCGCGTTCGGGAGCGAGACCGACGGCCTGACCGATGCCTGGGACGCCGCCGACATCTCCGCCGTCCGCCTCCCGATGCGGGGCACCGCCGACAGCCTCAACGTGTCGGTGTCGGCCGCAGTGGTCCTGTACGAGGCGAGACGGCAACGCGACCGCAAGGCGCACGCGCCAGACTGACGCGATGGAGTCGACGTTCGATCTCATCATCATCGGCGCCGGGCCGGGCGGCGAGGCCGCCGCCCACAAGGCTCGAAGCCTCGGTGCAACTGTCGCCATCATCGACCGGAGGTGGTTCGGCGGCAGCTGTCCGCACATCGGCTGCCTGCCATCCAAGGCCCTCCTCCACGACGCCGCCGCGCACCACTCGAACCCGCAGCGCTTCGACTGGCCGCACGCATCGAAGCATCGCGACTTCATGATCAATCGCGCGCCCGACAAGCCAGAACCGGACGACTCGAGCCACGTCCAGGCGCTGGAGGAGGCGGGCGCCGTCTGCTATCGAGGCGATGCGCGGATCACGGGGCGGGGCCGAGTGACCGTGTCCCACGACGGTGTCCGCCACGAGCTGTCGAGCGCGGATGTCGTCATCGCTGTCGGCTCGAACTCGCGCCCCATCCGCATGCCCGGGATCGACGGCGTCGACGTCTGGACCAATGAGCAGGCGACCCTCAGCCGGGAGCTTCCACGCAGCATGCTGATCCTCGGCGGCGGGCCGACGGGCTGCGAGCTGGCGCAGGTCTACGCACGCTTCGAGGTGCCGGTCACCATGGTCCAGTCGGGTCCGCGGCTCGCACCGACCGACCATCCGCGCAATTCGGACGTCGTCCGCGCGACCCTCGAGGAGGATGGCGTCACGATCCGCACCGGCGTCCGGGCCATCGCCGCTCGTGCCGGCGCGGGTGCCGATGGCGCACACATGGTCGATCTCGACGACGACTCCTCGGTCGAGGGTCATGTCGTGCTGGCTGCGATCGGTCGCGAGGTCCCGCTCGACGACCTCGGTCTCGAGCACTATGGCCTCGATACCAGCGGTCGGACGCCGCCCTACCCGCGTGACGGGCGGTTGCGCATCGCCGACGGCCTCTACGCCGTTGGTGATTCAGGCGGTCCGGAGCTCCATACCCACCAGGCCCATTACCAGGGCGAGCTCGCCGCGCGGATGGCCCACGGCGAATCCGTCACGCCCGACTACCGCGCGCTGCCGCGCGCGACGTACACCGATCCAGAAGCGTCGTTCGTCGGCCTGTCGCTCGACAGCGCCCGCGAAGCGGGCATCGACGCCTTCGAGCAGGTCGCCGACTTCGCCAAGAGCAGTCGCGGCTACGCCATCGAAGCCAAGTTCGGACACGTGACGATCGTCGTCGACCGTGCCACCCGGCAGCTGGTCGGTGCGGCGATGGCCTGTCCAGACGCATCGGCGGCGATCCACGAGTGTGTGCTCGCCATCAAGGCGCGCACACCGGTGGACGTCCTGGCCGACACGATCCACGCGTTCCCGTCGACGTCGCGCACCTTCAACGGCCTGTTCGCGGACGCCCTCGCCGAGCTCGACGGCCCGGCCTAGCTCTCGAACACGACCTTCCCGTCCATCAGGACGATCTGCGGCCGGGCCGTCGCGAGCGAGCCGCCCGGTGTCACCGGTTCGTCGATCGCGGCAGCGGGGATGACCACGACATCGGCGCGCTGCCCGACCGTCAGCCGGCCGCGGTCCGTCTGGCGCGCCGAGATCGGTGCGTCGATGCAGTTCGCGCGGAGCGCCCGGTCAAGGGTGAGCGACTGTTCCGACCCATACACCGGCGTCCCCGCCGGCCAGCGGGCGTCCTCGCGGCGCACCGCCAACGCCAACCCGGGCCACGGGTCGTACGGCTCGACGGGCGCGTCCGTGCCGAACGGCATGACCGCACCGGTGTCGTTGATGGCCTTCCAGGTGTAGCCCTCGGCCTCGGCCCGGTCGCCCCAGAGCTTCCAGGCCTGGAGCGCGTCGGAACCGAGGTGGACCGGCTGGACGCTGGCCGCGATACCCGCCGCTGCGAATCGGAGTCGGTCGTCGTGATGGAGCATCTGGACGTGCTCGATGCGGGGCATCAGCGGCGACGTCTGGGCGAACGGCGTCAGGACGTCGAGCGCGGTGCGCACGGCCGCGTCGCCGATGGCGTGGATCATGGTGGCGATCCCACCGGCGGCCGCCCGCTCCACCCGCTCGTGCAGGCCGTCCCGGTCGGTCATCCAGACGCCTCGACGCATCTCCGGTGCCAGCGGCCGATCGGGTTCGGCCTCGATGTCCTCGAGCAATGCCGCCGTCCGCGACCCGAGCGACCCGTCGGCGAAGCACTTCTGCCAGCCGACGATCGCCCGCCCATCCGGCGCCGCTCCCAGTGGCGCACCGCTCCGATAGCCGCGTTCGATGGCGGTCGCGACGGCGTCGTCGCGCATGCACGCGTGGACCCTGACCGGCAAGCGACCGGATTCCGACAGCCGCGCATACGCCGGGAACGAGTACTCCAACGATGGGTCGGGCGCGACACCGCCCGGATCGTGGCAAGCCACGACGCCCAGCCGGACGAGGTCCTGCCCCACCTCGATCAGTGTCTGGTCGAGGTCCGCGGCGGTCGGCGGTGGCACGTGGATCGTCACCAGCCTGGTCGCCGCCTCGTACAGCACACCCTCGGGAGACCCATCGGCAGCGCGGCGGATCACGCCGCCGGGAGGATCGCCCGTCGGGAGATCGGCCTCGCGCATCGCGGTGTGGCTCGCCCAGAGTGCGTGATGATCGTGCGCCCACAGGACCGCGCGCCGACCGGGCGCCACCGTCTCGAGGGCGTCGGCGGTCGGCCAGCCGCCCCACCGGTCGGAATCCCAGCCGTGGCCCTCGAGCCACGCGTCGCCCGCCAGCCGCTCGTGGGCGGCGTGAAGGCGGGCGAGCCCCTCCTCCAGCGTCCCCGCATCCCCAAGATCGACGTGCCGGGACGCGAGCGCGGCTTGCGCGAGGTGGAGGTGCGCATCGGTCAGCCCGGGGATCGCGACCTGATCGGGCTCCAGGGCGATCCGCACGGTGAACGGGTCGGCCCGCGTCTCGAGGTCGATCTCCGAACCCGCGAACGCGACCCGGCCGTCGCGGATGCCGATCGCCTCGACCCAGCCGAAACCGGAATCGCCGGCGAGCGTCGCGATGCGGCCGGTGATGAGCATCTCGAGCGGCATGGCCGGTCAGCCTAGCGGGTCTGCAAGGAGGCCCGCGAGTGCCTCCCGCTCGAGCCCAGCCCCGAGTCCCAGCGCGAGCGCGACCCGAGCCTTGATGGCGCACAGCGTGCCGACGGGGATCGCGCCGGCCCGCACCCACGTCGCCCCGCCGCCAGGGAACGCATACGCCGTCGAGACCGCGCCCGACGGGCAGCGCGAGGCCAGAACGACGGTCACGCCGGCGGCCATCGCACGCTTGGCCGCATCCAGCATGGCGGCGGAGGTATTGCCGGCACCGGTCGCCGCGACGACGACTCCGCGTGCACCCGACCCGACCGCGGCGTCGATCATGGTCCCGTCAGAGCCGATCCCGGCCTGCACCAGCTCCACCTGAGCGCCGTCACTCGGCACGGACCGGAGCCGCCGACGCGGACCGCGCGGCCGCTCAAGCACGACCTCGCCGCCCTCCCCCACCCGGCCGAGCGACCCACGATTCGGTGAACGGAAGGTATCGAAGGCCGTCGTGTGCATCTTCGTCGCGTCATCCGCCGCCTCGATCGTGCCGGCAAGCGATACCACGACCCCCACACTTCCCAGCACCGGCGAGGCGGCCACCGCGACCGCCCGGCGCAGGTTGTCCGGGCCCTCGTAGCCCTCCTCGTGCGACGCCCGCATCGCACCCGTGACCACGACCGGCTTGGACGGGTCCAGCACGAGGTCCCACGCGAACGCCGTCTCCTCGATGGTGTCGGTGCCCTGGACCACGACGACCCCATCGATCGCCTCGTCGTCGAGCGCGCCCTGGATGACCCCGCCGAGCGTCAGGAGGTCGGCGAACGTGAAGTGGCTGGCAGGCGTCAGCCCGCGGTCGATCGGAACCACGTCGGCGATGGCATCGAGACCGGGTGTCCGCGCCAGGATCGCCGCACCGTCCAGCGTCGGGACGTTACCGCCCGCGACCGGGTCGAAGCCCATGCTGATCGTCCCGCCCGTGAAGACGACGGCGACGCGTGCCACGTCAGTCCCGGTCGGCGGGATCGGCTGGGCCGGACGGTGCCCAGGGTGGCGGGGCAGGTGACGGCGGTTCGGCAGGCGCGCCCGACGACTTCCCGCGCCACGATGGTCGATCGGCACCGAGCGCAGCCGCGAGTGGATCCTCGGCGTGCGGATCGGCGGTCGCTCCGGCCGGGATGAGGTTCGGGTCCCGGAGCAAGACGCTGGCGACACCGGCCAGCAAGACGGCGATCGCCACGGTGAGCATCACGGTCGCCGTCCCGATGAGGTCGGAGATCGGCCCGACGACGATGATCGGCACGAAGCTCGACACCGACACCAGCATGAACAGGACACCGAAGACACGGCCCCGCACGTCCTCCGGCAGGTCCTCCTGGAGTTGCGTCTGGGCCGGGATCGCCACCGCCGAATACGCGATGCCCGCGATGAAGGCGATGAACACGACGATGGCGAGCAGCGATGTGATCGCCGACAGGTCGATCAGCGAACCTGCCCGGTCGACGTTCTGCAGGAATTGGCTGATCGGTCCGGCGACCGACAGCAGCGCGAGCATCACGCCGAGCAGGACCAGGCCGCCTTCGATGACCCGCCGGCGCGGCAGGAACTTGCCATACGAGTTGAGCAGCAGGATGCCCATCACGATCCCGGCACCCAATGGCAGCACGATCACCGCGATGTCCTTCGGTCGAAGACCGAGCGCCGACTCGGCGAAGTCCGGACCGAGCACGCCCAGCACGCCCACCAGCGATGCCGTGATGCCGAGATAGAGCAGGGACCACGCGATCGACCGGTTCGACCTGATGATCGCGAAACCCTCGCGGAGCTGGACCAGCGTCGATTCCACCGCCTGCTGGGTCTCGCCGACCGTCGTACCGTGCCCATTCGCTCGGGCGGGTGGCGGCGACGTTGGGAGGGTCCAGCAGAACACGGCAGCCAGGAAATACAGACCGGCGACGACGAGGATCACGGCCTGCGGCCCGGCGATGTTGATCACCAGCGGACCAAGGAGCGCGAACCCCAGCGCGAACGCGGCGTTCAGCGTGAGGGTGAAGACGCCGTTGGCAGCCAGCAGCTGTTGACGCGGCACGACCTCCGGGATCATCGCCGCCTCCGCCGGGGCGAAGAAGACGGTCACCGTCGACACGAACAGGTTGAGCAGCAGCAACAGCAGCAGGTGATCGCCGACAAGGAAGATGCCGATCATCGCGAACCCGCGCAGCACATTGGTCGCGATGAGGACGAGTCGCCGATCGATCCGGTCGACGTAGACACCGGCGACGGCCGAGAACAGGACGGCCGGAACGAGGAACGACAGGATCAGCAGGCTGACTGCCGTGTTGGGGTTGTTCTCCGACACGACGACGGTCAGCCCGAACAGCACCATGTTGCCGCCGATCTGGGTCGCGGCCTGCGACAGCCAGAGACGGAGGAACGGCGGGTTGCGGAAGACGGCGAGGGGACCCTCGGTGCCGGGCTCGGTGCCGGACTCGATCACGTCGGCCTCGAGCGGCACCCCGGAGTCGGTCACGATGGACGGTCGGGCGGGGTCCCTGCGTTCGAGGGATGGTCGGGGGTCACCGCGGCCGTGATCGTCGCGTCCCCCCGCTCGACGAACCCGTCCAGCCGTCGCTCGAGCGTCGCGCGCTCGATCAGCACGTGCCGACCGCAGGTCCGACAGCGCAGCCCGATGTCTGCGCCGAGCCGGTCGACGAGCCAGGTGTCACCGCCGCAGGGATGGGTCCGACGCAGGCGAAGGACATCGCCGAGCAGCAGGTCGAGGATGGGACGGTCCGGCACGGCGGGCAGGGTATCAGAGGCGTGGCTGACCATGGCTCGGCACCAGATCCCGTTCCGTCGCGGGCACGCCGATGCGGTCGAGAGGCGTCACCTCGACAAGCACCTCGGGCTGGGTGGCCGACAACTGGGCGATGATGCCGCCCGGCCGCGTCAACGATCCGGTGAGCTTGTCCGGGGCACCTATGGCGCTCAGCGTGAACGACTCCTCGAGTGCGACACCTTCCAGGATCACGGCTCCGGCCGGCCCGACGGCGACGACGCCCGGGACGAGCCGGAGGTCGTCGATCGCCATCGCTTCGGCGCCGGCGTTGCGCAGCTCGTTCACCAGGTCCTCGATGCCGGAGCCGTCGATCGGGCCTCGTACGGTGATCGCGACACCCGGGCCCATCGCCGGGTCGATGCCCGCATACAGCCGGACGCGACGGAGGTCGGCCCGCAGCTCGTCGACCGACGCGTCGCCACGATCGGTGTTCTGGGCGAGGACATCGAGCTCGCGCTCCAGCGTCGCGACTTCGGTCCGGAGCTGATCGTTGCGGTCGTCGAGGTTCGCGACGAGGACGGTGAGGTCCTGCGACGAGAGACCCGCGAACGCGGTGCTGCTCGCTTGGGTCCGGAGCTGGATCACCACCAGCAGCCCGAGCAGGAACGTGACCGCGGCGATCGTGACCTGGTTCCGGCGGCGGCGCATGGCTAGGGTGCCGGCTCCGGCCGCGCATACCGCAGCGTCACCGTGCCGGCGAACGCCGGGATGTCGACCGACTCGGGTTCCGCGACCGACACCTGGATACCGAACCCCTGGGCGCGCGTCCGGATGAGATCGACGAAACCGGGGGACGCACCGAGCCGCGGGTACAGATCGTCGGGTCCGATCGCCGTCACCTGGTACGGCCCGGCGAGGTACGCCGCATTGACCAGGATCGACGGACCGACGTCGATGATCGCGCTGGTCGGCGTGATGCGCTCGCCGTTCACGGCGATGGCCTCGGCCCCGGCCGCCCACAACTCCTCGACGACCGATCGCACGTCACGCGCCCCGACGAGGTAGTCGGCCTGGTCGGCACCCGGCCCGACCGGTTCCATGGAGTCCTCGAGCTGGAGGACGATGCCGGTGCCCGCAAGCGGGATCAGCCCGGCGGCGATGCGCGCGTCCTGGAGCTCATCGTTGAGCTGGCGGACGAGCTCGGCCGACCCCTCGCCGGCCTGCTCCGTCGCCTGGATGCTGGAGCGGAGCTCGAGGATGCGCGCCTTCAGCTCTTCCTGGCGCTGCTGGAGCTGGGTCGCGGTCTCGACCAGCGGTGAGCGCTCCTGCGTCGTGTACCGGACGCGCGGCCCCTCGGCGGCGAGCTGCGCCGCGATGAGGAAGCCAAGACCGAGCAGCGCCGCGCCAAGGGTGACCTGCCAACTCGGGATCGACCGCAGACGGGCCGTCATCGAGGTCATCGCTCCGCCCCGCGCGAACGGGCCGATACCAGGAGGACGACCCCGACGATCACGAACGCGAGGACGATCCACAGGCCCATCGAGGGCACCGGCGACTCTCGAGGGACCGTCGGTCCGCTGACCGCCGGGGGCGGCGTCGCGACCGTGCCCGGGGCGACCGACGGTGCCGCGCCCCAGTCGGCGGGCCGTGGTCCGGCTGGTGCTGGCTGCGGGCCGTACTTCACGGGATCCTTGGCGCCGAGGTCGGCCAGCCACGCGTCGTTGAACGCGGCCACGTCCATGCCGATCGCCCCCTCGAACGCCTCGTCGTCGGTGCGCCCGTCGGCGTAGGACCGGACCAGCGACACGAGCGTGTCCTGGCCGTGTTCGCGGACGAGGTAGTCCACCGCGCTGACGCTCTCGGAATAGGCGAGCCCGAAGCCCGACCCGGTCGGGAACTGCGCGACGAGCCCATCGAGCGGGATGATCGCACCGGAATCGCCCGCGTTCTCGACCGCCGCTCGGTCCCCGGCGTCGTAGCCGACGCTCAGGTAGACGGCCAGACCCTCGTTCAACCAGCGTGGCGGGAAGTGGTACGGGTTGTCGACGGCGGTGTCGAACACCAGGTGGATGAGCTCGTGCGGGACGACGTTCTCGACCCAGGGATCGTCGATCGATGACGGCTCGATATTGGCGAACAGCGTCCGGATCTCGGCATTCGCCTGGCCGCCCACGTTCTCGCGGGTGCCCGGGCCGAGCGCGTCGTAGAACGCGGCAGTATCCGCGTAGATGAAGAAGTCGACCTTATCCGTCTCCTCGACCCCGAGCAGCTTCGCGGTCTCCTGGACCTCCTGCTCGCCGATGCGCAGCGCCCGCTCGCCGAAGGCCTGATCGCCCTCGTACCAGTGGACGCGCACGACATCGCCGCGCAGGGTCTTCCAGTCGAAGCGCTCGTCGCTCACGACGGTCCGCGCCTCAGGTCCGGTCCGGGCGATGCCGTCGGTGGTGATCCGCCAGCGGACGCGGACCGGGGTGTTGGGCAGGATGTGGGCGTCCGGTCCACCCAGCGTGTGCCTGAGCGTGGTCTCGCCCGAGCCGGAAGGCACGGGGACCTCGCTGACCAGCGGCGCCGGGCTATCGGCCATCGTCACGAGCACCTCGATGCGCTCCGGCGTGCCATCGAGCGTCACCGGCTGCGTCGCGACGACGCCGGTATCGAACGACCCCTCGATCGACGGCCGGCCGAACTCGGCGCTGGCGGCCCGGACCGGCAGCGCGGCGACGCCCGACATACCGGCCAGGACCGCCACGCCGATCACGGCGCGCAGCGATCGAGAGGTGAAGGTCATGGCGCTTCCCACGCCAGCCCGGCGAAGCGCATCGAACCGAGGCCGTTCTGTCCCGCGCCGAGGAGCCCGTCCTTCGCCAGCGCCCAGCCAGTGCCGTAGCTCATCGGGACGACCGGCACGTCGCGCTTCACGATGTCCTCGGCCCGATCGAAGGCGGCTCGCACCTCTGCCTCGTCGGTCGAAGCGCCCGCCTCGGCGACCGCGGCATCGAACTCGGGCGAGCTCCAGCTCCCGTAGTTGTTAGCGGAGCCCGACCGGAGGAGCACCCCGAGGAAGTCGTTCCGTCCCGGGTAGTCGGCGACCCACGACAGGAACCAGATCTGCGGCGGGTCGGTATCGAGGCGGTCGAAGTACGACCCGAAATCCATCGTCTCCTGGTCGAGCCTCACGCCGAGCTCCCGCTCGAGCTCCAGGACCACGGCCTCGTCGTACGGACTACCGCCCGTCACCAGTGTCACCGGTGGGAACCCCTGCCCATCGCGGTAGCCGGCCTCGCCGAGGAGCGCGCGGGCGCCATCGGGGTCGTGATCGGGCAGACCATCGACATCGCTGCGGTCCGGGATGCCGGGCGGCACCATCGACGTGGCCACGGCAGCCGGGTCGTCCACCGCCAGCCGGGCGATGCGCCGCCAATCGACCGCCGCGCCGAAGGCCCGGCGAACGCGCACGTCGTCGAACGGTGGCTCGGTCGTGTCGAAGCCGTAGAAGTCCGTCGACATCGCGGGGATCGTCCGCAGTCGAGGCCCGAGCGTCGCGTCGTAGGCGATCCACGAGGCGTCGGAGCTGCCGATCGGTGCGTAGTCGAGGTCGCCGGCCTCGAACTCGTCGACGGGGCTCGCGCCACCGAGCCCGGTCACGACCGTGACCGTGCCGATCGCCGGCGGGCCGGCCCAGTACTCCGGATTCGCCTCCAGCGTCATGGTGTCCGCATCCTCGGACGCGAGCCGGTACCCACCGGTCGCCACGAACCCGTCGCCGGCACTCAACGCATCGGACCGGTCGATGCCGGCCGGGACGACGGCAAGCGTCGGGCTCGCCGCGATAGCCGGGAAGTCCGCAGCTGCGCGGTCGAGCTCGACGACGACCTCGTTCGTGCCGTCGTCGGCGATCAGGCCGACGTCGCTCGTCGAGCCCTCACCGTCGGCGTAGGCCGTCGCGCCGCGCACGTCGGCCAGCAGCGAGACGAGGGGCGAGGGTGACGCCGGGTCGATGACGCGCAGCCAGCTCCGCAGGACATCCGTAGCGCGCAGGGGCGATCCGTCGCTGAAGCGCAGATCCGGGCGCAACCGGAAGACGACACGTCGTCCGTCGTCCTCGACCCGCCACGACTCGGCGAGTGCCGGCCGCAGCTCGAGCGACTCGTCGAACGTCGTGAGGGTCTCGAACAACTGCGAGATGATCGCCGAGCTCTGGGCGTCGCCGGTCCGTGCCGGATCCAGGTCCGTCGGGGCTTCGAGCGCGATGCGGACGGAACCCTCGGCGACGCCCGCCGGTTGACCCCCGCAGGCGCCGACGAGCAGACAGAAGAGAAGGAAGGACACCCGGCGCCGCATCGGCCGGAGTATACGGGCGGTGCCCGTCGAGCCCCTACGGGCGGTCCGGTGGCGCGACCGCGGCCCTCTACGATGTGGCCATGACGTTGCGCATCCGGAACACACTGACGCGGTCGGTGGAAGCGGTCGAGCCGCTCGAACCAGGGCTGGTGCGGATGTACACGTGCGGCCCGACCGTGTACCGGTTCGCCCACGTCGGGAACCTCCGCTCGAACCTGCTGGCCGACCTCATCCGGCGCGTCCTGCTGTACCACGGGATCGAGGTGTTCCACGTCAAGAACATCACCGACGTCGGGCACCTGCGCGAGGACGAGTTCGACCGGGGCGAGGACCGGATGCTGGTGCAGGCCGGTCTCGAGCACAAGACGACGGCCGAGATCGCCGACGCGTACGAGGCGGCGTTCCATGCCGACGAAGCCCTCGTCAACATCCTGCCCGCACATGTCTTCCCACGGGCGACCGAGCACATCGACGAGATGGTCGAGCTGGCCGAGGCCTTGGAGGACCTGGGCCACGCCTACGCGACCGATGCCCGGAACGTGTACTACGCGGTCGGCTCGTTCCCGGACTACGGACGGCTGTCGGGCAATTCGCTTGCGGACCTGCGAGCCGGATACCGCGGTCAGGTCGAGGCGGACAAGCGCGACCCGGCCGACTTCGCGCTCTGGAAGGGCGCCGGACCGCGCCGTTCCCTGAAGTGGCCGACGCCACGGTGGGGCGACGGCTTCCCGGGCTGGCACCTGGAATGCTCAGCCATGGCTCGGCGCTACCTGGGTGACCTGTTCGACCTGCACACCGGCGGCATCGACAACATCTTCCCCCACCACGAGGACGAGATCGCCCAGTCGGCGCCGCTCGTCGGCAGGCCACCCGCCCACGTATGGGTCCACGGCGAGCATCTCCTCATGGCGGGCCGAAAGATGGCGAAGTCGGCTGGCAACTTCCAGCGCGTCACGGAGCTGATCGACGAGGGCATCGACCCGCTGGCGTTTCGCTACCTCGTCCTGACGTCGCGCTACGGCCACAAGCTGAACTACTCCGACGAGTCGATCGGCGCCGCCTCGTCTGCGCTGGCGTCGCTGCGCAGCCGGCTCGCCGCCCTGGGTCCGCCTTCGAAGACCGGGCCGTGGTCGGCGCCCACGGTCCTGACCGCCGGGGCGGCCGGCGACCGACCGGCAGGCACGGCGAGCGGACCGAGCGGCTTCGGTGGCGCCGACTACGCGCTGACCGATCGAGCCCACGCGCCCTCTGCGCCACTGTCCACCGAAGGGCGCGCCTTCCACGATCGGTTCGTGGATGCGCTCGATGACGACCTCGATCTTCCGGCAGCGCTCGTGACGGTCCGCGAGATCCTGCGGGCCGATCTGCCCGCCGACGAACGGCGCTGGCTCGTCCTGGATGGGGATGCCGTACTGGGCCTCGATCTCCATCGCGTCTGGGAAGCGTCGAGCGACGCTGTCGAGGTGCCGGCCGTGGTCAGCGCGCTCGTCGCCGAGCGTGACGCCGCGCGACGCGCGCGCGACTACGCGGCGGCTGATGCCCTTCGGGACGAGATCGGGGCGGCGGGCTTCGATGTCATCGACGACGCTTCGGGTTCGTCGGTCCGTCCGCGCCGCTAGGCGCCCCACCAGAACCGGATGTTCCGGCCGTCCTCGCGCTTCCAGACGATCGCGGCCCGGGCAAGGTCCCGCCACGCGTCGTCCTCCGTCGCGCCCCGTCCCTCCAGGAGGGTCCGACCACCATCGACGAGGCCGAAGGCCACGATGTGCGCAGGCGGACCGGCGTCGACCGACTCGACCATGATGCCGACACCCAGGAGCTCGGCGAGTTGGGCGATGGCCTCGGGGCCGGGCGGTGGTGGACGGCGTTGGATCGATGCGCGCCGCGACCGGGCGATCGGCCGGACCGCGAGCAGGATGACGACGGCCACGATCGCGACGACGATGGGCACCGAGCGGTCGTCGATCATCTCGCTCCGCGTTCGCTGACGAGCAGGTCGCGCCGCGACCCGAACCGGTCGATGATCCGGTAGAAGTTGCGCTTCGACTGCCGCGTCCGTTCCTCGTCGGACAGGCTCGCCCAGCCCCGATGCTCGTGACGGACGGCCGGCACGTCGGCAACGCGGACGGCACGCCGCGGCGCACTCCCCTCCCCTTCGTCGCGCAGCGCGAGGCTCCACCAGATGTCGAGGTTCCGGTAGAAGCGGAACCGCTCATCCAGGGGTCCCCGGTCGGCGGCGTCCGCGCGGCGAAAGGCCATGAGGTAGGCCTCGATCGCATCGACATCACCGGCGGGCGCGTCCTCGAACGTGCGCAGATCGCGCGACGTGATGCCCCAGCCACCGGCAACGGCGACGGATGGGTCGTCCAAGGCCCGAGCCAGCGGCGTGACGACGTCGCCGGTCGGTTCCACGCTCGTGTCCATCAGCACGACCATGGGCCCAGTCGCCCGGCGGATGCCGATGTTCGTCGCGGCGCCCTGCCCGAGCCGTTCCGTGGTCCAGGTGACCTCGACATCGTCGGCATCACGTTCGAGGGTTTCGAGCGCCGAGGCCTGCTCGTCCGATGGGGCGTCCGCGACGACGACGATGGACGTGCCCGCGGGCGACGTGGAGCGGACGGCCGCCACCGCCCGCTGGACATCCGACGGCCAATCGGTCGCCAGCAGGACCACGGTGGCGACCCCGACCGGCGGCTCCTCGAGACGTGACGGCACGTTGCGTGACGCGCCGTAGCGAAGGCGGGCCCCCTCCTCGACGTCCGGTGGCGCAGCGGGCGACAACGCGAAGTCCGTGCCACGGTCGACGACCAGTCCAGCCCGCGGCTTCGATCTCGGCTCGGAGGCGGTCGGCCGTCGCCCAGTCGCGTTCGGCGCGTGCCTTCGCTCGCTCGTGCGCTGCAGTGAGGACCTCGTCCGGGATCCGCTGGCGCGTCATGGGCGCGCTATGGGTTCGTCAACCGCTTCGACGCGCGAGGGTCAGGTAGTAGAGCAGCGTCAGGATCGCCGTCACGGCAGCGGCGAGGTAGGTCAGGGCGGCCGCCGTCAGCATCGACCTGGCGCCATCCCGCTCCTGCGCTGTCGTGATAACGCCGGTCGATCCGAGCATCGCCAGCGCCTTCTGGCTCGCCTGGATCTCGACCGGCAGGGTCAGGACCGAGAACAGGACGGCGATCCCGAACAGGACGATGCCGAGCGTCAGCAGCCCGGTCATGTTCAGGATGATGCCGCCGATGATGAAGATGTAGGCGATGCTCGGGCCGACGCTGACCGCCGGGACGAGCACCGAGCGGATCCGCATCAGGCCACTGCCCTCGGCGACCTGCGCCGCGTGGCCCACCTCGTGCGCGGCGATGGCCATGGCTGCCACCGACGGCTGCGTCGCGACCGCCTCGGACAGCCCGAGCGACCGGTCGCGCGGGTCGAAGTGGTCCGACAGCTCGCCGGGCACGACCTTGATCGAGGTGATCGCCTCGGTGCCCGGCCTGTCGCCGAACCGCGCGTGCGAGCGCAGGTGCTCGGCGACCTGGGCGCCGCTGAGACCGGCCGAATTCGGGACTCGGCTCCAGCGCCCGTACGTCGAGCGGATGTACAGCTGCGCGCCGCCCGAGATGACGAGCGTCGCGATGATGACCAGGAGGTAGAGCGGATCGAAGAACACGGGAGACTCCAGGGTGGGTTGCGATCCTCACATCGTATGACGCCTGGTGTGAAGCCTCGATGGAGGCATGATCAAGAACCTCCAACCATCGCCGCTGGGACGTCCGCGGGCGGCACATGTCGAGCGGCGGGTCAATCCGGCGGCTGCTCGCCTGCGGCGACCTTGGCCACGATCCAGCGGATCCCGTCCTCCCACGAGTCGGCGCTCGGTTCGAGTCCGCGCCGGGCCGCCTCGGCTTCCCAGGCGTCACACCATCGACTGACGGCGAAGCCCGGCACTTGCATCGACAGCAGGCGGGCCTTCGTGAGCATGCGCAGCGCGACCTCGAGTCGATCCTGACCGTCCGACATGGCAGCGATGGTACGTCGGGAAGGTACCCTCGCCAGGTCGTGATCGAGTCCGTCCTCCCGGCGAACATCCACGAGATCGACCTCATGCGCGTGAAGGCCCACGCGGTCGTCGAGGCCGACGGCGTCACCCTCATCGACGCGGGTCGGGCCGGATCGCTCGATCGCATCGAGCGAGGCCTGGCGGCTATCCGCCTTTCGCTTGACGATGTGCGGCGTGTCATCTGCACGCATGGGCATCCTGATCACGCGGGCGGAGCACGCGCGCTGGCGGATCGCGGCATCGACGTGCTGATCCATCCGGCCGACGCCGCCAACCTCCCGATCGGCTACCGGGACGCGATCCGACACCCCAGCCGAGGTCGGATCTTCGCGGCGATGACCCCGCTGCTCGAGAGCTCCACGCCGCTGGCCGACGGCGACGTCCTGCCCGTCCTTGGCGGCCTCGAGGTCGTCCATACGCCGGGGCATACCCCGGGCAGCGTCTGTCTCTATGCGCGCCGCGACAGACTCCTGTTCGTCGGCGACGCGCTCCAGCACCGATTCAATCGCGTGTCGTACGCGAGTTCGTTGTACAGCGATGACGTTGCCGAGGCGCGCGCGAGCGTGAAACGGATGGCAGCGCTAGACGTCGTGACGATAGTGTTCGCACACTACCCGCCAGCCGTCGAGGGGGCCACAGCAACACTCGCGAGGCTTGCGGGACTCGCGCCGGAACGGATCGGGCAGTGACCCGGTCATCTCGAGGGGTGGTCGTGGAGACGCTGGTCGATCTCGTACGGTCAGGCGGAGAGCGGTTCGCAGAACGCCCGGCGCTCATCATCCGCCCGTCGTTCCGAACCCGAACGTTCACGCACGGTGACCTCGCGGACGCGGTGCCACGCGTTGCACGCGTCCTCTCCGAGGCCGGCCTCGGGCCAGGCGATCGCGCCATCATCTGGGCGGTCAATCGGCCCGAGTGGGGCCTGGCTTTCCTCGGCGTCGCCCACCTCGGGGCCGTCGCGGTGCCGCTCGACGTCCGGCACACGGTGGACTTCGGCCACAAGATCGTCGATCAGACGGGGGCCAAGCTCGTCATCGCCTCGCGCCAGACGGAGGCTTCAGCCCGCGCCTTGGGATTGCCGATCGTGTGGATCGAATCGCTCCCGGATCTCGCCCGCCGGTCCGAGCCCCTGCCGCCCGCCCCGGTCGAGGCCGCGACGCTGGCCGAGATCGTGTTCACGAGCGGGACGACGGGTGAACCGAAGGGCGCGATGCTCACCCACGGCAACCTCATGTCGTGCGCCACGGCGATGTGCCGGGTCATGTCGATCAGTGCCGATGACCGACTGCTCTCGGTCCTCCCGCTCTCGCACCTCTATGAGCAAGTCCTTGGGTTCATGGGTCCACTGGTTGTCGGGGCCAGCGTGGTCTACCCGGTCAGTCGCCAACCTGCGGTCCTGATCCGGACGTTCCGGGACTTCCGTGTGTCGATGCTTCTCATCGTTCCGCAAGGCCTCCAGCTGTTGACCAGCGCCATCGAGCGGCGGGTGGATCAGGCCGACCGGCGCGAATCCTTCGAGCGGCTCCATCGCGTTGCGAGCCGGCTGCCCCGGGTATTGCGCCGCCTGCTCTTCCGCCCTGTCCTCGGACAGTTCGGTGGGCGGCTGCACACGATCGGTGTGGGCGCATCTGCACTGGACGTCGACGTCGCCCAGCGCTGGATCGACATGGGGGTCCAGATCCTGCAGGGCTATGGCGCGACCGAGATGGGCCCGGTCGTCACGTTCACGCGTCCGGAGCGGAACGTGCTCGGCACGGTCGGTGAACCGCTTCCGGGGATCGAGGTCAAGATCGCCGATGACGGCGAGATCCTCGCTCGCGGACCCGGCCGCTTCGCAGGGTACTGGCAGAACCCGGCGGCCACTGCCGCCGCGATCGACGCGGACGGCTGGTACCGCACGGGTGACCTCGGGGCTTTCACCGATGCCGGCATGCTCACGTTCCGTGGCCGCAAGAAGGACATGCTCGCGCTGCCGGACGGCCAGAAGGTCTATCCCGAGGACGTCGAGGCGGTGCTCCGCCTTGACGCGCGAGTGCAGGACGCCACCGTCGTCGGCTGGCCGCTGGGCGCCGATCTCCGGGTCCACGCGGTCCTGCTCCTCGAGGACGCCGACGCGGCCGGTGCGATCATCCGCGATGCGAACGACCAGCTCGCGCCGCATCAGCAGGTCCGAGGGTCCACCGTCTGGCCCGATACGGACCTGCCAAGGACCCACACGCTCAAGGTCCGCAAACCCGAAGTGCTGGCTCGGCTCGCGGCGCTCGCGTCTCCGGATCGGCCTGTCGCCAGCGGTCCCACTCCCCTTGGGCAGGCTCCCGTGCTCGATGTCGACCCGGTGACGGCGCTCGTCGCGAGCGTCGGCTCCCTCGACCCGGCAGCCATCCGTGCTGACCAACGGCTGTCGACCGATCTCAACCTCGATTCACTTCGTCGGGTGGAACTGCTCGGGGTGATCGAGGAGGAGCTTGGCGTCTTCGTGGACGATGACGCTCTCGAGCCCGACGCGACGGTCGCCGACCTCGTCGCGCTGGTGGACGCGGCTCGAGAAGGGAAACGGAAGCCTGGCTCCTGGGCGTGGCCGCTGAGTCCGGTCGTCCGGGCCATCGGCGTCACGTCGCAAGTGCTCCTGATCTACCCGTTCATCCACGCGTTCTACAAGATCAAGGTGACAGGCCTCGACCGACTCGATGGCGTCCGCGGGCCGGTCATGTTCACGCCCAACCATTGCCTCCATCTGGACAACGCGATCATCCTCACGCGCCTCCCCATGGCTGTCCGTTGGAAGCTCTCGGTCGCAGCCGCGGCCGACACGATCTATGACAACCCGGTCCGGGGCGCCCTCGCCTCGATCATCGCCAACGCGTTCCCGCTCGCCCGCGAGGGCGGTGTTCGCAAGAGCCTCGAGCTGCTCGGTGCGCGCCTCGACAAAGGCTTCAACATCTTGTTGTACCCGGAGGGAAAGCTGACGCTCGGTGGCCCGCTACAGCCGTTCAAGGCGGGTGCGGGTTTGATCGCCGTCGAGAGCGGGACCCCGATCGTCCCGGTCAGGATCCACATCCGCAAGATGTCGTGGATCGACCGACGACGGTGGGCGTCGCCACTGCGTGGGGAAGTCGAGCTGGTGGTCGGCGACCCGATCCGATTCGATGCAGATACCGACCACGCCGCCGCGACGACCCGCCTCGAGGCGGCGGTGGCCGCACTGTGAACGCCGTCGACATGCTGATGTACGGGCAGCGAACGGTGCGTGCCACGATCGACCGGTACGGACCGACCGATTGGGATCGGATCGCGCTGGGCGTGTGGACCGCCAAGGACCTGCTCGGTCATCTCGGTGCGTTCGAGGTCCGATTCGCGGACCAGCTGGCCCCATTCGTCGGCGCACCGACCGAGAGCGAGCTGACGGCGGCCGACCCACGGACGTTCAACGACGACCAGGCGGCCATCCGCAAGGACTGGCCAGTGGCCGACGTGCTCGCGGAGTTCCTCGACGCACACGAACGCGTCATGCGCCATGCGGGAGGGATCCAGCCCGAGGTATGGCGGCAGGTCGGGACCATCCCGTGGTACGGCCCCGACTACTCGCTCGACGATCTCCTCGTCTACCAGATGTACGGCCACAAGCGGGAGCACGACCCGCAGCTGAGCGCGGCCCTGGAGGGGTAGGCAGGCCCGGCGCCGTCGCTAGGTCGTGACGGCTGCCCGCGGATCCTGACCGGCCTCGAGGCGCGCGAGCGCGTCGATGATGGCCCTGGACACATCGGGGGTCGCCGCGGCCGGCAGGTCGAGGCGGATCGCCGCGGATTCGGTGAGCATCGGGTTGTAGGCGCCGGCGTTGCCGGCAAGCGTGCGAAAGTCGGTCCGGACGAGGACGACGGGCTTCTTGCACCCGAACGCGTAGCCGACCTCCCAGCACGTGCCGGAATCCGGATCCGGGCCATCCATGATCGCCACGAGGCCGTCGGCCCAGTCGATGCCGCCGACGTCGACCGCGAAGATGCCCGCGGCATCCTTGCCGGGCTCCTGCTCCTGCGGCAGGAAGATCTCGTGGCCCGCGTCACGCAGGGCGGCCACGACCTGGGCATTCCAGGCTCGCTCGGGGGTCGTGAACAGCGGACCGGCGAAATACAGCTTCATGTCCCGAGTATCGCGGAGGGCGAGGTCGGTCTGCTCGACGGCTCAGGAACCTCCGAGCTGATCCCGCAGGAAGGCGACGGTCCGCTCGAACGCGAGCTCCGCGGCGTCGGGGCGGTATGCGTCGCGCGATGGCTCGGCGAACCAGTGGCCGGTGCCTGGATACCGGTGCGTCGTGATGTCACGACCCGCATCGCGGAACCCCGCCTCGAGCTCATGGACCTCGTCCTCCGTGGTGAACGGGTCCTCCTCCGCGAAATGGCCAAGCAGCGGTGCGGCCGACTGCTTGAGGAACTCGTCGGCGTAGGCGCCGTAGTAAACGACCGTTGCGCTGACCCGGTCTCGCTCCGATGGTGCCCAGATCGCGTACGCGGCACCGAATGACCAGCCGAGCGTCCCCAGCGGGGCGTCCGGACCGAGCTCCTCGGCGAGCCGATCCACGGCGGCGAACGCGATGGCGTCGGCGCCGCCGGCGTCTCCCTCCGCCGACAGCCGTTCGGCATCCTCGACCTCCGTCGCGACCTGGCCGCGGAACATGTCCGGCGCGATCACGGCGAACCCCGCGTCGACCAGACGATCCGCGTAGGCGATCACGTCGTCGTTCAGGCCCCACCACGCGTGCAGGACGACCACGCCGGCTCGGGCCCCGTCGGGGACTCGCAGATACGCCCGCGCCGTCGTGTCACCGACGGCGATCTCGGTGAACGCAGTCATGGTGGCGCCTCACGCATCAGTCGGGCTCGGACGGACCGGCAGTCGATCGCGGCGTTCGCAGGTCGTCCTCCGCCAGTGCCCGCACGCCGCTGGGTGAGAGCGCATAGACGCCGCGGCCCACGCGGTCGAACCAGCCGTAGACGTTGGTCTGGAGGATTCGGGCGGCATGGGGTACGTCACCGGGACCGCGGATATCACGGATCGGGGCAGGACCGGCCTCGAGCCGACCGGCGCATCGAAGGGCCTCCTGCCGATATGCGGTCATGATCGGCCGGCGGACCGAGCCACCGACGGTCGGGTCGCCGATCCTCCGATGGTGCTCGTCGAGGAGCCGACCGGCCCGACGGCGGTTCTTGCGGGGCGCATACGGCAGCGGGTCGAGCAGCACCTCGGCACGTCCGTGCGTGACCACGATGAGACCGAGACCCACGCGTCGGCAAAGCCGACGCACGAGCGCGAGCCGACGAGGCCAGGCTCCGACGGCGAGGTACACGGCATCGGTGAGCGCGAGCCGGTCGATGCCCTGCATGACCAGATCGAGGCCGAACTTCCGCTTGAGCTCGACGATGACCGGCGGCTCGTCGCCGCGGACTGGCCACGACGTCGCAGCCGACGATCTCGCCCTTGACGTCGTACCCCTGGGCTTCAAGGAGGGCCTTGACCGGACCGTAGAGCTCGCTCTCGAGCGGGGAGGCGATCCGTGACGGGCTCACCCGCTAACCATGCCACGACGGGAGTGCACGAGGTCGCGGTGGCGAGCCGTGTCAGCAGTCGAAGGCGAACCAGCACAACTCGTTGCGCAGGCGCTGGTCGTCGAGCACCAGTTCTCGAATCTCGTGTGGGAGGCGGGCGCGCTGCCACTGGCACTCCAAGCGGCCAGCCGCTTCGCTCTTGTCCTCAGGCGCGGCCGCGCGCGCCGCCCTGATCGCATAAGCCGCAGCACCGAGCTCGTGGGCAGCCACATGGCCCACCGCCGCGGCCTGGCCGGCGGCGTACGCGGCATGCCGTGCTGCCCCACGCAGGTCTTTGGCCGCGGCGTTTGCATGCCCGGCTGCCGTGCGGGCTTCTGCCCACGTGATCTCGCCCCGCGCCCAGGCACGGCCCAGGTCGATCGCCCGACGTGGGCGATCGTCCTTCGGCCGCGCGAGCTCGAAGTGGTGCAGCACGTGCTGCGCGCAGTCGGCCGCCCACGTCCCGAGCAGGCGGTGGTCGTCGTCCTCGAGACTGCCGCCGCGACGCACCGTGATGAACCGCCGGTCGCGGACCTTGGGGAGGATCACCAGTCTCGGGGCTCGGACGTCCGATCACCCAACGAGCACGGACCTGTCCCTGGGCTCTCGGCCGAGGTAGGCGAGGAATCGGTCCTCCGGGGAGGCGTCGCCGGAGACAGCGACCTCGGGCGGGAAGATGCCCATCTTTCGAAGCAGGTCGCCATTCTGCGTCGCGATCGCGTGGATCGCGTGGATCGTCTCGTCGGGCAGGTTCGGCTCGAGGCCGGTCAGAGCCGCGGCATCGTACAGGGCCATCGTCCGGTTGAGCGAGATGTCGGACAGGTAGCCGCTGGCCGGGACGTCGGCGTATGACATGTGGACGGTCCGATCGAGATCGGCGTGGGCGCGGACGGATGCGTTGGCCTCGGAGGCGAGGCGCTCGTAGTTGCCTGCCATATCGTCGCCAAGCAGGTCGCCATCGAACTCCGGGTTCGTCGTCAGTCCCGTCTCACCTGCGAGTACCTTCGGGACGCAGAAATTCTCGTACGCCATCAGGTTCAGCGAGGTGCGCAGCGTCTGTCCGTCGTGGAATCGCGCATAGGCAGGCATCTCGAGCGACAGGTGCTCCGGCCGCACGCGAAGGGCCAAGTCGGTCAGGGCGCCGTTCGCTGTGATGAAGGTGTCTTTGATGTCCATCGTCGTAGCGTGATGGCCGCACCGTTTCGGGCGCATAAACCCTTCGCGCGCGTTGAGGGGCGTCGCGTGATGGCCCAGCCGAGGTCGGTGGGCGGATCGAAATGGGCCTCAGGTGCCGGCAAGGTACTTCTTCACTTCCTCCCAGGCGCCACCAACGATGGGGTCCCCATGCCCCGGTAGCAACGTGTCGAAGGACAAGCCGGCCAGGATGCTGACCGATGCATGCATCTGCGAAACATCCTCGCTCGTCCCGAGGAGAGGCAACACCTCGCCCGCGCGAGTTCCGATGGCGTCACCGACGACGAGAACGCCCGCAGCCTCATCGTGAACGGCAATGTGGCCCGGCGTGTGACCGGGAGTCGGGATGATCGCGAGGTCCATGACTCGGTCACCAGCACCAACCGCCACCACCGGGCGCGGCGAGGCGATGAGCGGGATGTCCGCGGCTCCAGCGAAGGCGACTGCGTCTGCAGCGCGCTCGAGGGCAGTGGATAACCCGATCCAGTGATCAGGATGCTTGGGGGTCACGATCACGGATCCGACGGCAGACCAGTCGAGGCCGACTGCCATCAGCCCTCCCTCGATCGCGTCCGGCACGCACCAGGGCCCGGTGTCGATGACCGTCGCCTCGCCGCCTCGGACAAGGATGTAGCCAGAGAATCCCGCGTTCCCGAAGCGTGCCCAGCGCCGGGGGTTGGCGTGATCCGGGTCGGGCTCTTGGACTGGGGGCGTGGGGGGCAAGAAGCTGGGGGAGCACCAGAAAGCCTCGATCTCGTCGAGATTGCCCACGTACGTGAGCGGGTCGAAGCTGCCAAGCGCCTTGCTCGCCGAGCTCGGCCCGGCTGAGCAGCCCGCCAACCCGATGACCGTCAGCGCGAAGGCCCCGTGTCCGAGGTCGCGCAAGAACGTCCGCCGGCTCATGACCCTGGCCGACCCGGTCATGGCGCAAGTCTAGGCAGTCGAGGTCACAGGAGAAGCCAGGAAGTTGGCGCCCCCGGACGGATTCGAACCGCCGACGCAGGCCTTAGGACGGCCTCGCTCTATCCACTGAGCTACGGGGGCGCGGCGAGCATCGTACTCCGAGCCTTTCGAGGTCAGGTTTCCTGCCAGATCCCCACGTGGTGGTTGCTGGACTGGGAACTTGGGCGCCAGAGGATCGCCCTGAGAGTGGATCGTGCGGGGGCGCATAGGACGTCCACCTTGTCGTGACCCGAATCCATGCCCAAGCGGTATGACATGGGGAAATGGCAGGAAATCGGCCGGAACCGCCCAGCGAGCGACGGCGTCACCCACTCAAGCCGTCGCGCCTCCCTGCGACGGCTTGCTCTCATCCGGGTCAAGAGGCGCTCGCCCCTACAATCAGGCACACGATGGCCGACACTCCCCTCCCCGATCTCATCCTGTACGGCCGTCCCGAGTGCTCCCTGTGCGATGAGGCTCGCTCGCTCCTCCACGCACTCCTCGACGAGCGCGCGCGAAACGGCCTCCCCACGCCCACCATGGTCGAGCTCGACATCGATGCCGACGACGACCTCCAGCGGACCTTCTTCGCCACGATCCCTGTCGTCGAGCTCGGCGGTCGACGCCTGGAGCTCGCAACGAGCGCGGCCAAGCTCCGCCGACTCCTGACCGACGTCCTCGACGGGAGCCCGCAGACCGCCTCCGCATGACGTCCGGAACCGACCTCACCATCCTCGTCGCACTGGCGGCCGGCCTCATCAGCTTCCTGTCGCCGTGCGTGTTGCCGTTGGTGCCGGCCTATCTCGGCCAACTCAGCGCGATCGCCGTCGCCGGGGCCGAGACACCGCGACCGGACCGCTGGCTGGCCATCCGCCACGCGGTCGCCTTCGTGGTCGGTTTCACCGCCGTCTTCACGCTGCTCGGTCTGACCGCGACGTACCTCGCCCAGGGACTCGTCGACATCCTGCCACTGCTCCGTGTGGTGGGGGGCGTCATCCTCATCGTGATGGGACTGAGCCTGGCGGGCATCCTGCGCATCCCGGCCCTCGAGCGAACGTGGCGACCGCTCGATGCCGGCGCCGCCGGCAGCCTCGCCACCGCGACGGGCTCGATCGCGCTATCGAGTGGCGCGCCCGACGCGGCCCCGACGCTCGGTGATCGACTCGGCGGCCGGTTGGTCGGCTCAGGCGGCGGGTTGCTGGCGTCGTTCGGCCTCGGGTCGATCTTCGCCATCGGCTGGACGCCGTGCATCGGGATCATCCTCGGCGGGATCCTGACCATGGCCGCCACGAGCGGCACGGTCGCCCAGGGCACGCTGCTGCTGGTCGCCTATTGCCTCGGTCTTGGCGTGCCGTTCCTGATCATCGCGCTCGCCTACGACCGCGCGCCGAGGTTGATCCAGCCACTCCTGCGACACGGTCGGACGGTCTCGCTGATCGGCGGACTGCTCGTGTCGGCGATCGGTGTCGCGATGGTGCTCGACCTGCTTCGCCTGCTGCCGCGCTACTTCCAGTTCCTGACGGCGATCTGATTCGCGTGGCGACCGAGACCGAGCGGCCGACCTTCACCCACAAGCGCGCCCGCCATGGGCTGATCGGCCCGTTCAGCGGCCGCCAGTTGCTGGCGGCGGCGATCGCCGTGCTCGTCGTCGCGATCATCGGCGTCGCGATCACGACGCCCCTCGGCAACACGGCCAATGCACCCGACCTCGTTGACCCGCTGGCAACGCCGTTCATCATCGGCGAGGCGCCACCCGAAGGCATGCAGGCGGGGACGACAGCACCGGAGCTCACGGTCGACCTCGGTGACGGCAGCACCTACCAGCTCCAGGATCTCGATGGGAAGCCGGTCACTCTGGCCGCGCTGCGCGGCAAGGTCGTCTGGCTGAACTTCTTCGCGTCGTGGTGCCCCCCGTGCCAGCAGGAGACGCCGATCCTGCGAACCCTAGCGAACGAGTATCGCGATCGCGGTCTCGAGGTCGTCGGCGTCAGCGTCCAGGAGACGACCGCCGCCGACGTGAAGGCGTACGCCGATCGATATCGACTCCGGTACACCATCGGCTTCGACGGCTTCGGGCATGTCCTCCGTGAGTACCGCGTCTTCGCGCTGCCGACCCAGTTCTTCGTCGACGTCGACGGGGTCATCCGACAGGTCGTCAGCGGCCCCGTCGACGAGCAGGGCGCTCGCGCGCTCATCGAGGCGATGCTCAGCGAGGTCCCGGCGGCGTATCGGTCCTAGATCGGCTCGAAGCGGAACCGGTCGCGGTCGCGGGTGATATGACCGATCGGGTGCGTGCTCTCGTGTGACAGAGCGATCAGCCAGCCTTCGTCGGCGGCCTGACCGAACAGCTCGGCCTTCTGGGAGACCGAATCGAGCGGGAAGTCGTCGAAGGCCGTGACCCAGCGCGGGTTGGCGGCCCAAGGCCGCATGAACAGGTCGCCGAAGAAGACGAGCGTCTTCGCACCGTCGCCGATGCCGCGCGCGATGATCGCCTGGTGCCCGGTCGAATGCCCGCCGGTCGGGACGACCGTCACGCCCGGCACGAGCTCCTTCTCACCGTCGGTCGAGCCCTGCGTGCCCCAGCTTTTGACCAGCTCCAGTTCCGGCTGCACGTACGAGGCGACCAGCCGCGGGTTGTCCCCCAGCGCGACCTCCCATTCGGCCTTCTGGGCGACGATCGTGGCGTGCGGGAAGGCGCGCTCGCCATCGGCCCGCAACAGCCCACCGGCGTGGTCGAAGTGGAGGTGGCTGAGCGCCACGACGTCGACCGTCTCTGGCAGGAACCCCGCGGTTTCGAGCGCCGGCAGGATCGCCGGCCCCTCGTAGACGCGCATCGCGCGGGTCTTCTCGTCGACCCGCTCACCGATGCCGGTCTCGACCAGCACCCGCCCCGACGGGGTCTCGATGAGGAGGCAGTTGAGCGCCTGCAGGAGTCGATTCTCCGCGTCGAGCTCGTCGGTCACGAGCTTGTTCCAAAGGAGCCGCGGGACCGGTCCGAAGAGCGCGCCGGCATCGGATCGGAACGTGCCGGCCTGGATCAGCGCGACGCGCGTGCCACCGCCGAGGTCCACGCGCCAATCGACCGCGTCGTTGATGGCCACGCCTCAACGCTTCCCGTCGAAGTCCCGGTGATAGGCCGACGCGGTCGGTTCCTTCTGGCCCTGGTAGCGCGAGCGGAGCTCCGGCGATCCGTATGGTCGCTCGACGGGCGACGACATCCGGAAGAACGAGATCTGGCCGATGCGCATACCTGAGTAGAGCGCGATGGGCAGGTTGGCGACGTTAGAGAGTTCCAGCGTGAGGTTGCCTTTCCATCCCGGATCGACGTAGCCGGCCGTCGAATGGATCAGCAGCCCGAGGCGCCCCAAAGAACTCTTGCCCTCGAGGCGTGCGACCAGATCGTCCGGCAGCTCGACCCACTCGAGCGTCTGGCCGAGCACGAATTCGCTCGGGTGGAGGATGAACTGCTCGTCATCCTCGACGCTCATCAGCTCCGTCAGGTCTGGCTGCGGCGCGCGCACGTCGATGTACGGATAGCGGTTGTTGCGGAAGACCCGGAACGAGCGGTCGAGGTGCAGGTCGACCGACGACGGCTGGAGATCCTGGGAGTCGTAGGGCTCGATGCGGACCGACCCCGCCTCGAGCGCCGCGCGGATGTCGCGATCGGAGAGGACGCTCACGCGGCGTTGTGCCCGTCGCCCTTCTCGGCGTACAGGCTGTCGACCTCGCGCTTGAGATCCTCGAGGTCCTCGAAGCTCTGGTATACGCTGGCGAAGCGGATGTAGGCGATCTGGTCCAGGCCGCGCAGAGCCTCCATCGCCAGGGCTCCCACCCTCGACGACGGCACCTCGGTCATGCCCTCGGCACGCAGCTCGGCCTCGATCCGGTCGGCTGCGACCTCGGCCGCGTCGTCCGGCACGGGCCGGCGCGTCAGGGCCTTGCGCAGCCCCATCACAAGCCGTTCGCGGTCGAATTCCTGGCGCGTTCCGTCGCGCTTGACGATGACGAGGCGCGCGGCCTCGATCCGCTCGTAGGTGGTGAACCGCGTCGCGCAGGCGTTGCATTCGCGTCGACGCCGGATGGTGGCCGACTCGTCGAGATCGCGCGAGTCGACGACGCGGGTATCCCGGTCGCCGCATTGGGGGCAGCGCATCGCTCTCCTGTCGATCGACACCACTACACGTTGTGGTGTCTCGGGAGCATACCACTAGATGGTGTGGTCAGGGGCGTGTTGTGCCGGCCGGCGCAGAGCCCTTCGCTGCCCCGTCGGGCGGAGCCACCTCGAGGGCCTCGGCGGCCAGGGCATGCGCCGCGATCGCGTCGCGGGCATGGATCAGGTTGAGGTAACCGCGCTTGACCGACGTCTGGGCCTCGATCTCCCGACCGCGCCGGCGCGACTGGGCCATGATCTTCGCGCCGTGGTCGACCATGGCGAGCGCACGCTCGGCTCGCTCGAGCTCCTCGACGATGGCATCGCGGATCGGCACGGCGGCCGCCGGCCCCTTGAGCGAGCGTGCCTCCTCGGCGTACCGGCTCACCGCGTCGGTTGCGGCGTCGATGGTCTGCCCGATCGCGTCGGCGGCGAGCTGGCCGCGGCGGACGGCATCGACGCGCCCGGCGGCACCCTCCAGCGAGCGGTCGATTCGGGCCGCCAGGTCTCGCACCGCCGAGCGGAAATGCTCGACCTCGCGCGTCCGAGCCATGATCCGGCCGGCCCGCCGCAGGACGACGGCGACGGCCAAGGCCAGGGCGATGAACGCCGCGACCGGCAGGAGGATGGTGAGTTCGGCCACGCCCATCAGGCCGCGCGCTCCCTTAGCTTGCCCGTGCTCGCAGCTCGGCGAGCAGAGCGTTGCCGACCTCGACCAGGTCGCCGATCACGACCATGTCGGCGAAATCCGCGATGGGGGCATCTGGGTCGCGATTGACGGCGATGATCGTCGATGCGGTCTGCATCCCGACCTTGTGCTGGATCGCGCCGCTGATGCCCATCGCCAGGTAGAGCTGCGGCTTGACGATCTTGCCGGTCTGGCCGATCTGCTGGCTGTAGGGGATCCACCCGGAGTCGACCGCCGCGCGCGTCGCCCCAACGGCACCACCGAGGGCATCGGCCAGGTCCTGGATGAGCCCGAACCCATCCGGCCCGCCGACACCGCGACCGCCGGCGACGATGATGCGTGCGTCGTCGATGGAGGCGGCCTTGGTCTCGGCCGGGAGACGCTCGACGACGGGCACGGCCGGCTGCTGCAGCTTCCCGGTCGCGGTCGCCGCCTCGACGGATCCCGTCGATGCGGCCGCCTCTGCGGTGATGCTGTTCGGGCGGACGGTGATGATCCCCTTGCCGCCGGTCAGCCCGCTCTCGGTGATGAGCTTGCCGCCGAAGACGCTATGGGTGGCCACCGGCCCGTTCGCCGATCCCGTGACCCCGGTGGCGTTGGCCAGGACGCCCCAGCCGGTGAGGGCCGATAGCGCACCGGCCAGGTCACGACCCTCGGGCCCCGCACCGGTCATCAAGATGTCCGGGCCGTGCACCTCGATCAGCGACGCGAGGCGCTGGGCGACGATCATCCCGGCCGCGTGGTCGGCGGTCGTCGGCTCCGTCACGGCGAGCACCTTCGGGAGGTACTGAGCGAGCTCTTCCGCTGCGGCGGTCGCGTCGGACCCGATCACGACGCCGGTCACCTCGGCGCCTCCGCTCTGTCCCGCCACGGTCCGGGCGAGCGTGGCGACCTCCGTCGTCAGCTTCGCGAGCGATCCGTCGCCGGCGATCTCGCCATGGACCCAGATCCCGGCCATCAGATCAGCCGTCGCTCGGCCAGGAGCGAGGCGATCTGCTTCGCCGCTTCCTCTGGTGCGTCGCGGACGACGCGCGTGGCACCGCGCGGCTCCGGTGGCCTCGAATCGACGACCTTCGTGGTCGCGCCGGTCAGCCCGACCGTCGCCGGGTCGATCCCCAGATCCGCCAGCGACAGCGTCGTGATCTCCTTCGAACGGGCCGCCATGATCCCTTTCAGCGACGGGTAGCGCGGCTCTCCGAGCGCCTGCGTGCCGGAGATGAGGGCCGGCATCGGCGCCTCGAGCACATCGTAGCCGTCGGCCGTGATGCGTCTGACCCGCACGGTCCGCCCCGTCTCGTCCGGCTCGATCGTCGCGGCATAGGAGAGGTACGGCAGGCCGGCCAGGGCGGCGACGCCAGGCGCGACCAGGCCGGCCACGCCATCGGAGGTATCGACCCCGGCGAATGCAAGATCGAACTCGAGCGTCTTCAGCGCCGCCGCCAGGATCCGGGTGGTGGCCACGGTATCGGAGCCCTCGATGGCCGGGTCGGTGATGAGGACGCCCCGCGTCGCCCCCATCGCGAGCGCCTTGCGCATGGTCTCGGGCGCCGTCGCCGGCGCCATCGTCAGGAGGATGACCTCGCCGTCGCCGGCCGCCTCGATGAGCTTGAGCGCCTTCTCGAGCACGTATTCGTCGTTGCCGTTGACGACGGCCGGGCTGTTGGCGCGATCGAGCCGGCCGTCGGGACCGAGGCGTTCGCCGCCGGAGGCCGGGTCCGGGACGGGTTTCGTGAGGACGACGATGCGCACGAGCGGACGGAACCTCCTGGGCGCTCGGGCCGGTCAGCCCTTGCCGAGCAAGGATCGCGCGATGACGAGCCGTTGGATCTGCTGGGTCCCCTCGTAGAGCTGGGTGATCTTCGCGTCGCGCATCATCCGCTCGACCGGGAACTCGTCGATGTAGCCGTAGCCCCCGAGCACCTGGACGGCGTCG
Organism: uncultured Chloroflexia bacterium; assembly: GCA_963831715.1. Classification (GTDB taxonomy): domain Bacteria; phylum Chloroflexota; class Limnocylindria; order Limnocylindrales; family CSP1-4; genus SPCO01. The sequence goes on from CAWHRB010000003.1 coordinate 790,040, forward strand.
GTCGTGACCCGCATCGCGGTGTCACCGGCGACGAGTTTACACATCGCCGACCAACGACTGGCGTCCGGTGCACCGGCGTCGATCTCGACGCACGCCTTGTACAGGAGCTGCCGCGCGGCCTCGGTCCCGGCGTCCATGTCGGCCAGCATCGCCCCGACCTGCTGGAAGTCACCGATGCGCTGCCCGAACTGCTTGCGGTCGCGGGCGTAAGCCGTCGCCGCCTCGAGCGCACCCTGGGCGATGCCGACCGCCTGGGCGGCGATGGCCGTGCGGCTCCGGTCGAGGGTGCGCATCGCGGTGCTCCAGCCCTCGCCTTCCTCGCCGAGGCGGTTCGAGGCCGGGACCCTCAGGTTCGTGAAGGCGAGCTCGGCCGTCGGACTGCCGCGGATGCCCATCTTGTGCTCGATCCGGGTGACCGAGAACCCGTCACTCGGGACCTCGACCACGAACGCGCTCAGGCGCTCGTGTCGCGGGGCGTCGGGCTTGGTCACCGCGAAGACGACGACGAGGTCGGCGACGGAGCCCTGGCTGATGAACCGCTTGCCGCCGTCGATGACGTACGCGTCACCGTCACGTCGGGCGGTGGTTCGCGCCGCGGCCGCGTCGGAGCCGGCCTCGGGCTCTGTGAGGGCGAAGGCGATCAGGTGCTCGCCGCTCGCCAGCTTCGGGAACCAGCGAGCCTGCTGCTCGGCCGTGCCGGCGAGCGTGATCGGCAGCGAGCCGAGCTCCTGCACGGCCAGGATCAGGCCGGTCGTCGCGCAGGCCCGACTCAGTTGCTCGACGGCGAGGCAGACGGTCAGCAGCTCCCCGCCGAGGCCACCGTGCTCGGTCGGGAACGGCAGCGCGAGGATGTCGTGGTCGGCGAGCAGCCGGCGCATGTCCTCGGGGAACTCGGCGGTCTTGTCGATCTCCGCGGCGCGCGGGGCGACGCGGTCGTCGGCCAGCACGCGGACCGCGTCGCGGAGCATCTGCTGCTCTTCCGTGAGTCGGAACAGGCCCGGGGCGTGGCTCGCGGTGGTCACCGCCTGCATCCTACCGCGCGGTTTGCGGGTCAGCCACGACATCGGTCACGCCGTGACCATATCGACCGTCGAAGCGGGTCCAAGCGGCCCACGCCGGCCGTTCGTTCGCTCGTTCGGTCACCCGGTGACCGACCGAGCCCCGGTCACTGCTTCCGGACCCGCCAGATCTCCTCGGCCGGCCATCGACGCGCCCACTCGAGCTCCTCGGCATCGCGATACGAGCTGGTCGCGCCCTCCGCCACCTGGAGCTCGAGCAGATCCTCGACGACGAAGCCGTTGTCGCGGAACAGTCGGAGCCACTCCCCGTACGGCAGCTGGAAGGTGGTCGTCTCGCCGTCGTCGAGACGATGCATGCCGAAGTAGTCGACCACGAACCGATCCGTGACGCGGTCACCGTCGAGTGGCCAGGCGATCGCTTCGATCGGCGTGTGATGGTTGAACGCGAACAGTCCGCCCGATCTGAGCAGTCGAGCGGCCTCCGGGACCGTCCGATACGGGTCGGCGAATGTCATCGCGCCGTGGTCGCAGAACACGATGTCGAACGATTCGTCCGGGAGCGGGACGCGCTCCGCGCTCCCGAGGATCAGCGGGAAGTCGAGCCCAGCCTCGGCCATCAGTCGGCGGGCGTGCTGCAATTGTCGGTCCGAGAGATCCAGCCCGACGGGCCGAGCGCCCACCTTGGCCAGCGCGATCGACCACTGCGCGGCGCCACAACCGAGCTCGAGTACGTCCTTGCCGGCGACGTCGCCGAGGATGTTCAGATCCGCCTCGGGGATCTGGGTGGTGCCCCACGCGAGGCCGGAGCTCGATGCGAGTTGCTCGCCGTGGCTGTCCTGGTAACGATCGCTGTCGGCGTTCCAGGAGTCGCGGTTCTGGATCTCGTGGTCCGTCAGTCCAGGTAGGTCCGCGTGGCCTGTGTCGGGGCGGTCTGTCATGTGGCGATCATGCGATATGTGGATGAGGGCAGCCGTACGGCAACCGCGGGAGCCCCAAGCCGTCCGCCGTCACCGCGCCCGCCGCGCAACGAACGCCTCCGACTCGGTCGCGAGCGACCGCCACTCGCCCGGATCGTCGCCGGTGACGGACAGCCACTCCTTCTGGATCCGACCGTGACCCGGATCGAACCGCTCCCCCACCCCGGCGTCGACCAGCTCCTCGACACGTTTCGCCGACAGCTTCACCACCAGTCGCTCCTTCACGAGCATCGCGAAGATCTTCCCGTCGGTCTTGAGTGACGTGGCGCCGAACGCTCGCTCCGGGCCGCCCTGGTTGCCATATGTCGCCGAGCCTTCGCCGAGCATCTCGCCGACGAGTGCTTCCCACCGCTCCGCCGCGTTCCCCATCACACGACCGGGAGCCGCCGGTCCTCCGGCACCGACGCCAGACGGGCGGCCAGCACCTCGCTGATGTCCATGGCATTGACCGCCGTCCCGCCTTCAGCGGCGGCGAGGCCGTCGGTCATCATCACCATGCAGAACGGGCAGGCCGTCGCGACCGTCGCGGCGCCCGTCTCGAGCACCTGCCGCGTCCGCTCGACGTTGATGCGCGTCCCGCGCGTCTCCTCCATCCACATCCGACCCCCGCCCGCACCGCAACAGAACGTGTCCTTGCCGCTCTTGGCCATCTCGGTCACGGCGATGCCCGCCGCGCCCAGCACCTCTCGCGGTGCCTGGATCACGCCGTTGTAGCGGGCGAGATAACACGAGTCGTGGACGGTCACGCTGCCCGGTCGATGGTCACCGGTCGAGGACTCGGCGTCCTCCGGCAGCGTCGCCAGCCGGCCGGAGGCCACGAGCTCCGACAGGAATGTCGAGTGGTGGACGATCCGGAACGAGCCGCCGAGCTGCCCGTACTCGTTGCCGATCGTGTTGAAGCAGTGCGGGCAGGCCGTCACGATCGTCCGCTCCCCCATCCCGTACCGGTTTAGCGTCTCGACCGCAGACGAAGCGAGGATCTGGAACACGTAGTCGTTGCCCATCCGGCGCGCCGGATCCCCGGTACACGACTCTTCCTGCCCGAGGACCGCGAACGACACACCGGCCGCGTGCAGACAGGTCGCGACCGCCCGGGCGACCTTCTGGTTGCGCGGGTCGAATGCCGCCGCACAACCGACCCAGTAGAGGACCTCGAGGCGGTCGATGCCAACATCGGCCGCGAGCGATGCGACGGTCGGCACCTCGAACGGCAGTGGCTTTGTCCAGTCCATCCGCTGCGAGGCCGGCTGACCCCAGGGATTCCCCTGCCCCTCCATCGAGCGGAAGGCGGCGGTGAGCTCCTGCGGGAAGCGTGACTCCTCGAGCACGAGGTTGCGGCGCAGGCCGACGATCTTGTCGACGTGCTCGATGAGCACCGGACACGCCTCGACGCACGCGCCGCAGGTGACGCAGTCCCACACCGCGTCGTACGGGATCGCGTCGTCGACGATGGGCTTGGCCAGCGCCGTCGCCGCCGGTCGCGCGTCGTCGAGACCGTACGTCTCGCGGACGATCGGCGAGTTCGGGATGAGGTTGAGGCCGTGCTCGGCTTCGACAGACATATCCCGGATGCCCATGATGAAGGTCTTGGGGTTGAGCGGCTTGCCGGTGTTCCAAGCCGGGCAGGCCTGCTGGCAGCGGCCGCATTCGGTGCAGGTGAAGCCGTCGAGGAGGTCCTTCCAGCCGAGGTCCTGGAGCGACTTCAGGCCGAACGTGGCGTTCTCGTCCTCGAGGTCCATCTGCGGCAGCTCGCCGCGCGGCGCGAGCTTGCGGAACCAGATGTTCGGGAAGCTCGTCGCGATGTGGAGATGCTTGCTGAACGGCAGGTAGATCAGGAACGCCGCCACCAGCGCGATGTGTGCCCACCAGAAGACCGCGAACAGCGTCTCGAGCGTCTCAGGCGCGAAGACAACTCGAAGCGGCGCGGCCAGCGCCGCGGACACGAACGCACCGGGTTGGTCGCCGTGGGCCGCGAACTCGAACGCCTCGGCGAGCAGCTCGGTCGCCACGACCCCGCCGATCATCGACAGGATGATCAGGGCGTCGCGGTTGTACGTGAGCCGCCGCGGCTTGGTGATCAGGCGGCGCACGAACGCCCACCCGATCGACACCAGGACGATGACGGCCACGACGTTCTGCATGGCGCTGACGAACGTCCACAGCAGTCCGTCGAACGGGATCGACAGGACCTGCTCGAGGAGTCCGCCGGTCACGATGTTGACGGTGCCGATCGTGAGGAGGACGAAGCCCCAGAAGATGCCGGCGTGCATCAGCCCGGCGCGCCAGTCCTTGAACATCTTGGTCTGGACGAACGCGTACTCGATCAGGCCGACGAACCGGCGCGGGATATCGGCGATGGGATTCGGCCCTTCGGCGCGCACCGCCGCGAACACCCGCAGGTGGCGCGCCATCGCCAGCACGAACACGGCCGCTGCTCCCCAGAACAAGGGGAACACGAGCGGGTAGTACGGGACATCGGCGAACGGCTCGAAGAGCGTCATCGGTCGGCCGCGCCCGCCGTCGGCTCTGCCTCGTCATGGTCGAACGGGCCGGCGAGCGTCTCGAGCGCATGGTCGAGCACCGGCTCGATGGCGGCCAGCGATTCCAGCGCGCCGCGCGGACTGCCCGGCAGGTTGACGACGAGGGCACGACCGATGACGCCGACAACGCCCCGGGAGAGGTCGGCGAGGGGCGTCGACTGCCGGCCGGCCGCGCGCATCGCTTCGGCGAGGCCGGGCACGTCGTAGTCGATCGCGTCGCGCGTCGCTTGCGGGGTCACGTCGCGTGGTGTCAGCCCGGTTCCGCCGGTCGTCACGATCAGCTCGTTCGCTCGCGCCGACGTGCGGAGGATCTCGGTGAGCGCCGCTCGCTCGTCGGGCAGGACCTCGCGCTGGACCGCGAATCCGAGCGCCTCGAGTCGCCGGCCGACGCCGGCGCCGGAGGTGTCCTCACGAGCGCCGTGGGCGACCCCGTCGCTGGCGGTGATCACGAGCGCGCGCCTCACGTCGGTCGGCGTCCCGCGCCGCGCGAACCCTGCCGTGGCGGTTTGCCGATCCTTCCCGCGGCGCGTGCTCCGGGGCGGTGGGTCCGCGACGGGCCGTCCCCGTCGGGCTCGTGCCGCACCCAATCGCCGCTCTTGCCCCCGCTCTTGGAGATCAGCCGGACGCCGCCGATCGTGACCCCGCGCTCGACGCCCTTGACCATGTCGTACACGGTGAGGGCGGCGATCGACACCGCGGTCATCGCCTCCATCTCGACCCCGGTCTGACCGGTCGTGGCTGCCTCGGCCCGGATCCGCAGCGCACTGCTGGCGCGGTCGGGTGTGATCGTCACCTGGAGGTCGGTCAGCGGCAACGGATGGCAGAGCGGGATCAGCTCGCTGGTCCGCTTGGCACCCATCACGCCGGCGAGCTCGGCCACGCCCAGGACATCGCCCTTCGCGCCACCGCCATCGATGACGAGGCTGAGGGTCTCGTCCGACATCGACACCATCGCCTCGGCGACCGCCCGTCGGGCGGTCATAGGCTTGCCGCTGACATCGACCATCCGAGGCCGGCCGCTGCGGTCGACGTGCGACAGCCGTCGCCGCTCGGCCCGTGGTGCCGGCCCTCGTCCCGCCTTGGGATCCATCACGTCCCGAGGATACCGGCCCGCTGGGCCACAGGAGCGCTGCCTCGACGCGTCAGGCCCGGTCGAGCCACCACAGATCGACCTCGGCACCTGCGGTGAGCGTGTCGTTCGCCTCCGGGATCACGGCCAGGGCATCGGCCGTCGCCAGCGCCGACAGCACGTGGCTTCCCTGTCCGCCGGCACCACCGACCAGACGGACCGTCACCCGGCCCCGGTCGTCGCGTCGGGGGGTGCCGCGCTCGTCGCGATCGGCCGTAACGCGGACGAAGCCCCGCCGACCGGTCGATTTCATGACGTCATCGCCGAGCACGGCACGATCGATCGGCCGGAAGAGGGCGTCGTCGCGATGGCCGGCCATCCGACGCAGGGCGGGCCGGACGAAGAGCTCGAACGTGACGAAGGTCGACACCGGGTTGCCCGGCAGCCCGAACAGCAGGGTCGGCGGTCGGTCGGGGTCGGTGCCGTCGTCGCCCGGCGCTCGGGCGGTGCCGAAGGCGAACGGTTTGCCCGGCTGGACGGCGACCCGCCACAGGTCGATCTCGCCGAACTCGGCGAACGCGTTGCGGACGACGTCATACGGACCGACGGACACGCCACCGGACACGATGATGGCGTCGGCGCCGCCGACCAATCCCGCGCAGAGCCGGGCGCGTACGTCATCGAAGCGATCAGCGGCGATGCCGAGCATGTCGGGAAGGCCGCCGGCAGCCTCGACCATGGCCATCAGGGCCGGGCCGTTGGCGTCGGGGATGCCGGCAGGTCCGAGCTCGGCGCCACGGCTCCGTACCTCGTCGCCGGTCGCGAGGATGCTGACGCGCGGTCGGCGATGGACGTCGACCGTCTCGAGCCCGACTCCCGCAGCGAGAGCGATCACCGCCGGCGTCAGCACCGTGCTCGGCTCGATGACCGGCGTTCCGGCCGACAGGTCGCTGCCCTTGGCCCGGATGGATCCGCCGGCCGGGATCCTGGCATGCGCGGCGATCCTCGGGGGCAGCGGCCCGGTCGCGTCCCGGCCACGCTCACCGGCGACCGCCCCGCTCGCGTCGAGCGGCGTGGTCTGTTCCACGGGGATCACGGCATCAGCCCCTGGCGGGACTGGTGCACCCGTCGCGATGCGCACCGCCGTACCGCGCCGGACCTCGGTCTCCGGCGCCTGGCCCGCCGCGACCTCGCCGACCACCTCGAGGGTGGCAGGAGTGTCTTCGCTGGCGTTCGCCGTGTCACCGGAGCGGATCGCGTAGCCATCCATCGCCGAGTTGTCCCATCGCGGGAGGGCGATCGGGCTCGTCGCGCGTGCTGCCGCCACCCGGCCCAGCGCCTCGGACAGCCAGGCCACCTCGGTCGGCGTCGGACCCGCGATCGCCGCGAAGACGCGATCGAGCGCCTCCTCGACGCTGAGCAGCCGATCGCCGCTCACGGGCGCGTGCCCTGCAGCGTGGCCGCGGCCGGCACGGACCGAGCGCTCCGCGCGAGGCGGCGGCTGGCGATGCCTGCGACCACCACCGCGACGACGATGCTCACCGCGCCGACGGCGATCGCCGTCTCCTGCCAGAACTGGAACGGGAACAGCTGCACGAGCCTGTCCGTCGCCGGATCGAACGTGTAGGAGCCACCGGCGAAGAACAGTCGGTGGAAGGTCTCGAACACCGCGTCGAATGCGACGAAGGCGAGCACGCCACCGATCGCGAGGAGCACGACGAGCCCGATGGACCCGGCTCGGACGGCCCGCCACGAGGCCACGCGGTCCTCACCTCGTCTCCGGGCGGCGATCACGAGCCCGGTCACGCCGACGACGATGGCCAGAGCGAAGAAGCCCATGAACACGCCGCGGACGTCGCGCATGTGGCCCCGTTCTCGCAGGTTCAGGACTGGTGCGCCGGCGACCGATGCATCGAAGTCCGGTGGCCCGACGACGAGGTCGGCCAGGATCGATTCGGTCGCCTGCCGGAGGTCCGGTTCCGCAAACCCCGTCCACGCCGATGCCTGCGCGCGACCCTGCTCGAACGCCACCCAGATGGGGTTGAGGAACAGCGGGATCGTGAGCGCCACGATGGCGAGGCCGGTCGCGAGCGCGATCCAGACATCACCGATCCGGTTCAGGGGCGTGCGCACTCGGGCATCGTAGCCGGAACCCGGCGCTACTCCTCTTCGAGGGTCTTGGCCTGCTCCCACCAGCCCGAGACCGTGAGGTCGTCGGGCGGCTCACGCTTCGCCTCGGTGGCCGCGCGATGGATCCGCTCGCGGAACGCTTCGAGCGGCAGGTCGAGGATGTCGCGCAGACCGTCGATCTCGGCCTGGATCATCAGCTGGTGATCATCGGGACCGAAGCTGGCGAGGTTGAGCATCAGCGCCTCGTCGCGCCAGTCATTGACGTCGTTGATCGTCGCATCGACCTGGTCGGCGAGGTACTGGCGACGCGTCGGCGTCTCGGAGCGCTCGAGCAGCAGGCCCGTCGTGAACGTGCCCTGCTTCTCGAGGCGAGCGAGGTGAGCGGGCTCGATGCGGGTGAGCTCGATGATCGGTGGCATGACGGCGATGATACCGGCGCGGGCGACCCGCCAGCAGCAGTCCCGTTCGTGCCGCGTCAGCGGTGGGACTGGGGACCGCGCATCGGGCCGACCGGCTGACCCGCCGCCGACGCCTCGATCAGCGCGTCGACCCGACGCGAACGCGTCTCGGGCTTCTTAGCGCTCGCGATCCAGTAGGTGATCGTGCGGCGGTAACCGGGCGGGCGACGCTCCCAGTCGGCCCACGCTGCGTCATCGGCCTTGAGCCGCGCGATCTCGTCGTCGTTCAGGCTCGCCTCGTCGCGTTCGTACGCGTAGATCGCCGTCTTCTCCGGGTCGCGCGCCTCGTATGCCGCCAGCCCTGCAGGGCGCATCCGGTCCTGCTTCGTGAGCTCGGCGACCTTCGCGACGTTGATGGCGCTCCAGATACTGCCCTTGCGCCGCGGGGTGAACCGTTGCGCCGACCGCTCGTCGTCGATCGAGTAGCGCACGCTGTCGATCCAGCCGACGCAGAGCGCCTCGTCGACCGCCTCGGACCAGCTGACGGTCGGGCGCCCGGTCGCCTTCCTGTGGTAGCCGAGCCACAGCTCGTCGGCCGTCGCGTGGTTGGCGTCGAACCAGTCGCGCAGGGCATCGGTCGACTCGAGGAAGTGGACGTCCTTCGGGTCTGGTCGCGTGGTCACGCCCCGAGGCTACCCCGTGCTGCCTCGCGGAGCAGTTCCCATGCCCGCTCGACATGGCGTGGCACCGTGCGCAGGTTCCCGACCGACAGCCGGATCGTGAACGTGCCCGCGAGTCGGGTGTGCGACAGGAACACCTCACCGGTCCGGTTCACCGCGTCGATGATCGCAGCGTTGCGCACATCGAGCTCCTCTTCGGTGATGCCCCGACCGGGGTTCCAACGGAAGCAGACGGTCGCGAACGGAACGGGCGCCAGCCGCTCCCACGCCGGATCGGCGTCCACCCAGCCGGCGACGTCCTGGGCCATCGCGATGTGCCGCTCGATCCGACGACGAAGCCCATCGAGCCCGAACCAGCGCAGCTGCATCCAGAGCTTGAGGGCTCGGAACCGTCGCCCGAGCTGCGGCTGGTACTCGGTGAAGTCGCGGACCGGGGCATCGCGGTCGAGCGTGCGCAGGTATTCGGGGACGAGGCTGAACGCCGCGCGCAGGTCGGCCATGCGCCGGGTGAGGAGCAGCGACGCGTCGAGCGGCGTGAACAACCACTTGTGTGGGTTGACGACGATCGAGTCGGCGCGTTCCCAGCCGTCGAACGGCCCCCGCCGCTCCGGGATCAACGCAACGGCCCCGGCATACGCCGAGTCGACATGGAGCCACAGCCCGTGCCGTTGCGCCACGTCGGCGATCCTGGCGACCGGATCGATCGCCGTCGACGAGGTCGTGCCGATCGTCGCGACGACGGCGACCGGCAGCCGGCCGGCAGCCCGGTCGGCCTCGATCGCGGCGTCAAGCGCCTCCGGCCGCATGGCGAACGCGTCATCGACCGGGATCCGGACGAGGCCCTCGCGACCGATGCCGAGCGTCATGCACGCCTTCTCGATAGAACTGTGCGCTTCCTCCGACGCGTAGACGCGGATCGGCGGGACCTCGGGCCGGCCGGCCAGCCCGCGCGCCGCGATATCGAGACCGACTGCCTCGCGCGCTGCTGCGAGCGCGATGAGCGACGAGGTCGATGCGGTGTCGGTCAGCAGGCCATCGAAGCCGACGGGCAGCCCGAGCCCCTGGCGCAACCAATCGACGACGACCTCCTCGAGCTCGGTGCCGATCGGCGACGTCCGCCACAGCATCGGGTTCTGGCCGAGCGCTGCGGTGAGCATCTCGCCGAGGATGCCCGGCCCCGAGGCCGTCGTCGCGAAATACGCCATGAACCCCGGGTGCTGCCAATGTGTCGCGTTGGGGACCACCAGCCGGTCGTAGTCCGCGAGGATGACGTCGACCGCTTCGGGCGCCTCGGGCGGCTCGCTCGGGAACGCCGGTCGCAGCGAGCCGGGCTCGATCGGAGGAAAGACGGCGTGGTCCTCGACCTGTTCGAGATAGGCGGCGATCAGGTCGGCGACCTGATGGGCGGCCGCCCGGAACGCGGCGGGGTCCATGTCGACGAGGCCATCGACCTGGGCGGCGTCGAGCGCGTGCTTGGACGTGGTCAGACCGACGCACCGACTTCGGACAGGATCGAGCTCACTTGCGACCCGAGGAAGATGAGGGCCACGATGCTCAGCAAGGGGATCGCCAGGAGGATCAACAGGATCACGATGCAGCCGATGGCGAGGCCATTGCCGGCGTTGATCGGGCGGACGACGGCGGAGTTGGCGAGTCGATCGTGCAGACCCTGCTTCGTCGGGCTCGCCGCGGTCGTGATGAGCAGCACGACCACCCAGAGGAAATACAGGCTGCTGAAGCCGGCCAGTCCGGGAACGAACCCGATCAGCCAGATGAACTCGCCGAAGCCGAGCCATCGACGGATGGCCTGGTCCAATGTGAGCGGGCGACCGTCGAATGCGTTGCCGACCTGGATCTTGAGCAGTCGCTGACCGAGCGTCGCCCGCCGGCCGCCACTCCACGACCCGATGAAGTAGAGGGCGCTGACCGCCAGACCCACGATCGTCAACTCGTTCGCGAAGAAGATCTCGTTGTAGTCGATCTGATCCGTCGGGGATTCGATGGTGGAGGTGACCGCGGTGCCGACGCCGACGATGCTGGCGATCACCGCGCCGATCAATGTCAGCAGGAGGCCATCGATGATCCAGGCCACGAACCGAGGGAGCGTGTCGGAGAACGCCAGTCCAGGCGCCACCTCCTGGCGGACCGGGACGGGCGGCGCCCAGCCGATCCCCGGCGGAAGACCGGTGGCGGTCGACGCGGGCGGTGGTAGAGGTGTCGGAGGCGTTGCCGGTCCCGGCGGCCCGCTCGTGGTCGTCGAGGCGACTGGCGGCGCGTACGGCGCCGTGTCGGCGCCCGGATCGGACGGCGGCGGCCGATCGTCGGCCGGACGATCGCCTGATCCGGGCGGGCCGCTGGTCATACCGGATTACTTGGCAGTGACTCGATGTACTCCTGGATCTGCGGCATCGCCGCTGCGAAGAAGATCGTCGTCGCGACGAACCCGAGCAGGATGATCAGCACACCCCAAACGAGGCAGCCGGCGAAGGTCGCCCCGTTGCCACTCGTCACGGAACGGATCACCAGTGAGTTCGCCCACCTGTCGTGAAGGCCCTGACGACGATCGTTGGTGACGGTCGTGAAGAACAGGAAGACCCAGAGCGCGAACTGGATGAGACCCTGCGAGGCCTGCAGTGCGGTGACGAGGGTCAGCAGACTCAGGGGCCAACCCAGAGCGATCCAGCGCTTGGTCGCCTGGACGACGGTCAGCCCGCCTCCGCTCGCCGCATCGACGAGCCGCATCTTGAGCCCGATCATGCCCGGCGTCGCACGCCAGCGGCTGGTCCAGAACCCGACGAAGTACAGGTACTGGACGCCCAGTCCGATCAGCGTGACGAGAACGAGATCGAGCGTAAGCGGGATCGTGTAGGCGGTGGTCGCGTTGAAGCCTCCGCTCGGGTCGCGTTGCGCCTGCTCGAGGGCGTCGGTGATGATCCGCGACCAGTCGATGAGGGCGAGACTCAACGCGGCGGGGACGATCCCGGCGATCGTGATGTCGATCAGCCACGCCACGAAGCGGGCGCCGACGCCCGCGATGACGTAGCCGTCCTGCTGCGGTGCTGCCGCGGCGGCTGCCGGGACCTCCCAGCCTCCGCCCGGGGCGACCGGTGGCGGAACGGCGGTCTGGCCGGGCTGCTCCCAGCCCGAGGCCGGTGGTGTCGGGGTCGCGCTGATGATCGGGCCGGCAGCGGCTGCCGGCGGAACGTCGCCGGCCGGCGGCGGCGCATCGGGCGTCGGCGGCTCGGCCGGCGGGGGCGCATCAGCGGCCGGCTTCTCGGGTTCGGGCTCCGGCGGGGTCCACGCGACGGTCGGTTCGTTCTCGGGTCCGCCATCGCCTCCCGGCTGATCCGGTCGAGGGCGGTCGTCGGGTGGTTGGGTCATGGTCCTTCCCTTCCCTGCGAGGCCCCCATGATACGGACCGCTACGAGGGCCAGAGTTCCCGGATCTGCTCGGTGACGTAGTCGAACGGGTTCGTCCCCGGCGGGAAGGCGTTCAGGTCACCGAGGCTGTCGATGATCGAGAACAGCGCCACGAGCAGAACGACCTCCACGACGGTCAGGATGATCAGCAACCAGACGCAGCCGACCGCCCATCGATTGCTCTGACCGGCCGGTCGCACGAGCGCCGACCGCGCGAACCGGTCATGGATGCCCTGCTTGGTCGGACTCACGATCATCGAGATCACCAAGACGACCGACCAGACGAAGGACAGCGCGTACGCCGCGACGGCGATCGACAGGACCGGCAACAGGACCAGCAAGCTGATCCACCATCCCATCGCGAGCCAGCGCTCGACGGCTTGGGTCGTCGTCAGCGGGCGACCGTCGAAGGCATTCGCCACCTGGATCCCGAACGCACGCTGTCCGGGCGTGCCTCGTCGGCCGCCGCTCCAGAAGAACAGGAAGTAGGCCGCGTAGATCGCGAAGCTGAAGATCGACACACCGACGAACGTCGCCCGCGGCAGCGGCTCGGGCAACGACGAACTCGTGGAGCCGGAGTCGTACAGGCCAAGGACGGCCGGTGGGATCGACACGATCGCGCTGAGCAGCACGCCGTCGAGGACATACGCAGCTATGCGCGAGGGCGTGTCGGCGAAGACGAGCCCGGACGGCAACGACGCGGCCGCCTCGGACGGTGCACCGGGCAGTCGCTGCTCCTCAGCGGTCATCGCCAACCGCTCCCCTCTGTCGTTTGGGACCTTGCCGACTAGACCTCGCCGGCGGTCGGCGAGGTCGCCGCGTTCCGGGCTAGACCGCGGCGCGGCGGCCCATCACCCCGCGATACAACGCGACCACGATGACGGCGCCGATCACCGAGACCACGATGCTCTCGACGTTGATACCCGTCACGTCGGCGACGTTCAGGACGGTGCCGGCCAGGAACCCGCCCACGACCGCCCCGATGATGCCGAGGATGATCGTGGCGAGGACTCCGCCGCTGCCGCCCATGAGCAGGTTCGTGATGAACCCGGCGATCGCGCCGAGCACGATCCACGCGATGATGCCCATACCTACCTCCTGGCGCGGACCGGGGCGGTCGGATGACCGCAGTCTTGGGCGTCCCGGGCTGCGTCTGCGGCGGATGGTACCTGTCCCAGGCAGCGGCGCGGCATTGCAGACGTGTCGCGAATCAGCGCAGTCTGTTCGGCTAGATCCTCGATCGGTCGGGGATCGCTCCGGGCTGCGCAGCATCGCTCACGGGGATGGTCTCCCGCATCAACCAGATGCCGAGCCAGCCGATGGCGAGACCCAGGATGACCCCGCCGGTCAGGTACGCCAGACCGATCGGAACACCTGACAACAGGCCGCCGACCAGGATCGCGCCCGAGTTGGCCGTCGGAAACACCCGAGCGCGGAGGCTGGCGGCGCCGAACAGGGCCCAGCCGATGCCAAGCACGACGAAGCTCGAAATGCCACCCAGGAGCAGACGGCCTCCGACGAAGGTGGGGATCGCCTCGGGAACGACTTCCGCGATCCGAGGCACGGCGAACGCTTCGTACCACCAGTCCCCGGCCATGAAGATCGTGCCCAGCAAGGCGGTCGCGAAGCCGATCAGGCCGAACCAGCCCGCGCTCGATGCCTGGCGCTCGTAGATGGCGACGAGGGTAAGTACCAGCAACCCGAACGCGACGACCGTGAGGACACTGGTGATCGCATGCGTCGCGCCGCTGACGTACGCCGTCAGATCGCCGCCGGTAAGAACGAACAGGAGGGTCGGGAGCCTGGTCGCCACGACCAAGATGCCGGTGACGACGGCAAGCGGCCCCGCGATCCGCGCGAGCGGCGACGTGGACATATCAACCTCCCGGCCGTGCTTGGACGATCCCTACGGCGACGTGGACGGGGACGCGACTGACGGGGATGCCGATCCGAAGACGTCCGAGTCGTCCGATCGCGGGTCAGTCGCGGTGCAGCCAGCGGCCAGGGCGCCAAGGATCATCCCGGCGAGTAGCACCGACCGGGGGATCGGACGACGGGCGGGCGCCCCTCGCTTCTGGGTCTTCGATGGTCGCATCGATCCCACCTCCCTCGTCATCGTTTCGTGCCGAGTCTGATAGCACCGCAGCCATCGGGTCATGACGAGACGGTCATGTCTCGCAGCCTCGTCTCGATGATCGCTCGAGCGATCCAAGCTGATGACGACCCGTCATACGCTCGGTCGTGACGGGCCGCACACTGATCGACAGGCATTTCGCCGCGGAGGGAACCCTTCCTGGGGGATCGGGTCCCTCCGCGCGTGTCGCCTTCCCGGGGGGAGGCTCCTGCCCACGTGGCTTCAAGGCAGACGGGGACGATGGAGGTAGCGATGGGCCGTCGATCGTCCAGCCAGGATGGGACCAGCGATGACCCGCACCACCATGACCCATATGGGCGCCGTGCTCGCCATCGCCGTCGTCGCGATCGCTGGTTGCAGTCAAGCCACCCCGGGCGCTTCGGCTGCCGCGACCGTCGCCGGCTCCTCGGCGGCCTCCGCAGCCCCCGGCTCGAACGCCACCGCCTGCCAGGATCTGACCGCGTTCAAGACCTCGGTCGACGAGCTCCGCGCGCTCGATCTGTCGAGCCTTGCGTCCGACGGCGTCACCGCCGCCGTCGCGGATGTCGAGTCGGCGGCTTCGTTGCTCGCGGCCTCCGCGAAGGCTGAGGCCGGACCGGAGGTCGAGGCGCTGGAGGCCTCGATCCTCGGCTTGAAGTTCGCCGTCGTGAACCTGACCAGCGAGGAGACGCTGGTTCAAAAGAGAGCCGAGATCAAGGCGGCCGTCGAGGGAGTGGACCAGGCGGCGACGGCACTCACGACCGCGCTCACCGCCTGCCAGTAGGAGTCGTTCGGATCGGTCGGGGCCGTCGGATCCGCATTCACCGAACGTGGCGTTGACGTCAGTCGTTGAGCGACTGATCAAGCTGACTTTTCGCCGATGGCCAACAGGATGGCGAGGACGCCGACTGCAGTTAGCCACGTCCAATCGCCGGTCGTCAGCCCGTGGTACAGCCCGATCGGGACGCCCAGGATGACGACCCAGATGCCGACGGCGCCGAACAGGCAGCCGACCATCGCCAAAGCCACAAGGATGACGTCGCGCGGTGACAGTTCGTCCGAAGCGGGATTCTCGTCATCCACTGGACTCATCGGCCCACCACCCCCGGAGCCTACCCCGCGGACGTTTCGGTGGCTGCCGAACCGATTTCCTTGGGCAGCGTCCCGGGTATCGCCTCACGCGCCGCGTAGCGGGCGGCTGGGCCGTCGACGAGCTGCCGTGGCTGCCAATGCCCGCCACCTCCTGCCGCGAGGCGCTGGATGTGGGGCGAGGTCATCGCGGGCTGGCTAGACGTTGATGCGAACGAGTTCGACATCGAAGTCCGGGACGAGCCATAGAGCCGACTCTGAAGGAGTGACCTACCCTACTGCGCACGGTCACACGCGAGACGACTCTGGGGGAGGCCCATTTTGGTCCGTCGTTTGATTCTCATTGGTGCGCTTCTTTCGGCCAGCTTCGTCGCGTCTGCGACGCCAGCGGCGGCGGCCGGCTGCATCACGTTCAGTGCGGCTCGGTTCGACACCACCGGCCCCGATACGCCGGTCTCGAACACGAAGCTCAAGGGTGAATGGGTCCGCATCACGAGCAAGTGCTCAGCGAAACAGTCGATCAGTGGCTGGAAGATCCACGACTACGGCACGAAGCACACTTACGTGTTCGCGTCCACAGCTCGTATCTCAGCTGGCGGCTCCATCACCCTCTATACGGGCACGGGGACCGACACGACGGCGAGAAAGTATTGGAATTCCGGTTGGTACATCTGGAACAACCGATGCCCCGAGAAGGCGTACTTCAGGAGCATCGGCGCCGGCGGGACCTGTCGAATCACCTCAGCCGCCCAGGCCTCGGAGTCGTCGGGCAACGAGCGCGGTGCGTAAGGCCCACGGCAACGGGACATGGTCGTTGTCGGCTTCAGGTCCCCGTGCGACCCTTCGGGACTCTCAGCGGTCCGATATAGGTTGGTTCGGCCCGGTCGCCGGCGCTTGTGCGGCAGTCGTGGAGGGTGGCTGGGAGGTCCACGCCATGGCTGCCTGTGGCCGCAACCAGCCGTCGAGAGGCACTGTCGGCCGCGCGAGACGCTATGCCGCCTGGCTCGAGGTTGATCACGAATCGTTGACCTCGAGTCATAGACTCAACCGCGACCCGGGCAGGACTTGGCTGGGCTCGCTCCTCAGCTTTGGGGTACCGGATGGCGTCGGAGTTCTGCCCCCAGTGCGGCAACGCTAGAACTGGTTCCTTTCGCTTCTGTCGAACCTGCGGCTTCGATTTCGACGATAAGGGTCTAGGAACCGCTCGGCCTGAGCCCTCGCCGCACCCGTCCCAACCGATGCCGCCGCCTGTGATCTCGCCAGCTGCCGCGCCTGCCCCACCGGCGACGTTGCCCACGCCTGCGACTGCCTGGACGTCCGAATCGCAAGCTGGCTCGGACAAGGCGTGCGGCCGCTGCGGCAAGCCGCTGAGTCCTGCGTGGCGTGGCCGGTGCAACCACTGTGGATCTAGCTACGTTGACTTCCCCCCGGTGCCTCGCGGCCAAACGACGTCCGAGGCATCAACCCCTGCGGCCCAGGCCTCATCGTCGGCAATGAGCGCGTATAAGGCCCACGCACCAAGATAGACGTAGGGCTTCCCTCGATGACCTTTGTCTTGGTGGACCATGTGGTGATTGCCCACTAGCACTGCCTTGTCGGCCATGGTGGCGTCCTGCCAATTCCCGCCCTGGCTGGCATCGACGTGCATCACCTCCATCGCGAGCGCCGTCGCGGGCGAGGGCAAGGCCCCGGCCCTGGTCGCTCCGAAGCGCACGGCCCAGACGATGTATGGCGGATCGCGCGTATCCGCGCGACCCGCGACGGCCATTGCGATCAGACCTGGCGACAGCCCGGCATCCTCAAGTTCAGGACCGAGGGCCGACCGAAGTCGACCACGCCCAAGCCTGTCAAGCTTGTCCCAGAATCCGTCACCTGAAACTGACCATCTGACAAGCGTCAGGCTCGCCACGTTCATGGGTAACGTCGCCTCAAGATCGGGAACGTCGTGCGGGAAGCTTGGTGGCTTTGGCACGAGCTTGTTCAGCAAGCCCATGCCCGGAAGCGTAGTGGTCGCTGGCCGTCGTCTCAAGCAGTCGACCGACCCACCCCAGTCGAACGCCCGTTGTGCGTGACCCTGATCCGTCCGGACTTACTGGCCAGCGACGGCGGGGCCTTTCCCACGTTCAGATATGGTCGGGGCGGCCGGATTTGAACCGACGACCACCAGTCCCCCAGACTGGTGCGCTACCAGACTGCGCCACGCCCCGACGGGGTGCCGAGTCTAGCACGAGGTCTGTGCCGGGCCTCGCTCGACCCGCAGGCCCGCGCCACGGGTCTGGGGTGCTCGGCCTAGGTGAACTGGTAGTTCCGAAAGGCTGCACGAACGTGCAGGGCTGGGTTGCCCAGACGACGATCGATGTCGGATCTGTGAGGCATCCCTGCACGTTCGTTGCCGGAGGCGGAACTGTGAGGTCATCTCGGTGCCAGAACGGGTCATCAGCGGCCCGGCGTGACCCGTCTGGTCCGAAGCCTCCACGAGCATGCAGGGCCGGGTGCCCAAACCGACGATCCGCGTCGGAACTGCGGGTCGTCCGTGCACGCTCGTTGCCGGAACCGGACTGTCAGGTCATGTGCCTCCGGGCGGGGCCCCATCCCGCCGCCGTCTCCCCGGCCCGCCCCTACCCCAGGTCCTGCAGCTCGTCCTTCGATTCGCGCGACAGCAGGTCGATGAGGCAGCGCTGCACGCTCTTGCCCTCGAACAGTGCGCGATGGACTTCGCGGGCGATCGGCATCTCGACGCCGTAGCGATCCGCGAGCGCGAGCGCGGCGTCGACCGTGTACGCGCCCTCGGCGGTGCCGGGCAGCGTCGCCTCGATCTCCGCCCACGACCGTCCCTTGGCCAGCTCCTCCCCGAGCCGATGGTTGCGCGACAGTCGTGATCCGCACGTCGCGATCACGTCGCCGATGCCGGCCAGCCCGGCGAACGTGAGTCGATTGGCACCCGCCGCCGCACCCAGCCGGATCATCTCGGCCAGGCCCCTGGTCATCAGCCCGGCCTTGCCGTTGTCACCGAAACCGAGACCGTCCGCCGCCCCTGCCGCGATGGCGATGACGTTCTTGAGCGCGCCGCACAGCTCGACGCCGAGGATGTCGTTGTTCACATAGAGGCGGAATTCGCGGCGGCCCAACCGATCCGCGATGCGGTTGGCGAGGTCGAGGTCGGACGCAGCGATGACCGCGGAGGCCGGCAACCCCCGCGCGATCTCCGACGCCAGGTTCGGTCCGGACAGCGCGGCGATCCGTTCCGGCGCGACGCCGCCAGCGTCCGCGATGACCTCACTCATCCGGAGCAGCGTGCCGTTCTCGAGGCCCTTGACGACCGACAGCACGTCTGCGGACGCAGCGATGGACGGCCCGACCTCGCCCGCTACCAGCCGCAGGTGCCGCGATGGAGCCGCGAAGAGCACGAGCTCGGTCGCACCCGCGACGGCGGCCGGGTCGGCGGTGGCGACAAGGTCCTCGGGCAGGTCGATGCCCGGCAGCCGGCGTTCGTTCCGGTGGGTCGCATTGATCTCGTCCGCCATCTCGGCCCGGTGCGCGAGGAGGAGCACAGGTTCGCGCCGGGCGACGATCGACGCCAGCGTCGTACCCCAGGCACCTGCCCCGACCACCGCGACGGTCGGCGAGGCGGCCATCAACGGGTCCGGCGCGACCGCGGCGACGTGGTTCGGCGCGTCGGCTTGGGCGGCGCGGAGCGCGCCTTCCGGCGCCGCGGCAGCTTGACCGAGGCCCGATCGCGGAACACGAGGCGGATCGGCGTCCCGTGGAACCCGAACGTGTCGCGCAGGCGGTTCTCGAGGTAGCGCCGGTACGAGAAGTGCACGGCCGAAGCGTCAGAGGCGAAGAAGACGAACGTGGGCGGCGAGATGGCCGCCTGCGTCGCGTAGAACAGCTTCGGTCGCTTGCCACGGACGAGGGGTGGCGGGGTCCGGTCGGTCGCCGCAATCAGCATCCGGTTCAGCTCGCCGGTCGGGACGCGCTTCCGCCGCTCGGCCCAGATGTCGACCGCCAGTTCGAGCACGCGGCCGACTCGCTGCCCGGTCTTGGCGCTGATGGACACGACCGGGGCGAACTCGAGGAACGGGGCGTCGTTGCGGATCCACTCGATGTACTGGTCGAACGTCTTGTCGGTCTTGTCCTCGACGAGATCCCACTTGTTGACGGCCAGGACGAGGCCTTTGCCTTCCTCCACCGCGTAGCCGGCCACGTGCGCGTCCTGGGCGGTCAGACCCTCGACGGCGTCGATGACGAGGACAGCCACGTCGGCCCGCGACAGCGCGGTCAGGGCACGCATCGTCGAGTAGCGCTCGGCGGCCGCACCGGACGCGACCTTGCCTCGCCGCCGGATGCCCGCGGTGTCGATGAGCACGACCTCGCTGCGCCCCCAGGCGAGGCGAGTGTCGATCGCGTCACGTGTCGTGCCCGGTACCTCCGAGACGATCGTCCGCTCCTCGCCGAGGAGGGCGTTGAGCAGGCTCGACTTGCCGACGTTGGGTCGACCGACGAAGGCGATCGCGGCGGGCGAGGTGTCGGCCTCGGCGGCGATCGCGGCGTCCCAACGTGCCGCCTCGGCGTCGGCGTCGGCGGTGGAGTGAGCCGCACCGTCCCCATCGCCATCCAGATCCGCCTCGGGCTCGCCCACGACGAACGGCTCGAGCCGGCCCGCGGCGACCTCGTCCGCCCACGCGTCGGCCTCGACCTCGCGCTGCTTCCGAGCGATCTCCTCCTCGCTCTCCGGTGGCAGCGCCCAGACGATCGCGTCGAGCAGGTCGCCGGTCCCGCGGCCGTGCGCAGCCGAGATGGGATAGGTCTCGTCCCAGCCGAGGGCGTGGAACTCCGCGGCCTCGATCTCGCGCTTCTCGTTGTCGGCCTTGTTGACCGCGACGATCACCGGCGCGGGGGCGCGGCGCAGCAGCTCGGCCGCCTCGAGATCGGCCGGCGTCATGCCGACGGCGGCATCGACGACGAACACGATCACGTCGGCCTCGGAGATGGCCAGCCTGGCCTGCTCCTGGACGCGCAGCTCGATCGGGTCGTCCGTGTCGACCTCCAGCCCGCCCGTGTCGATCAGCACGAACCGCCGGCCGTTCCAGTCCGCGTCGCCATACAGCCGGTCCCGTGTCGTCCGAGCGCGGTCCTCAACGATCGCGGTCCGCGTGCCGATGACGCGGTTGAAGAGCGTGCTCTTGCCGACGTTCGGCCGGCCGACGATGGCGACGAGCGGGACCGCACCCCCGAGGCGGGGGCGCCGCGTGGCGCCCGTCCGAGACGCCACGGCGGTCAGGCGGCGCCAGATGCTGGCGTGGACGTGATGTGCGGGAGTGACGTCGTACGACCCGCCGGCGTCGCGGCGCGACCGAGCGCCGCCTCGGCGAGTTCCTCCGCCCGGGTGGCGACCTCGGGCGTGCCCGCCAGCTCCAGGATGCGCCGGGCGACGTCGCGCAGGTCCTCGATCGGGGTCGACGTCCCGCCGGTCACACCGACCACGCGCGCCCCCTCGAACGGCGCGGCCTCGGTGAGGTCACGCGCGCCTTCGATCTGGATCGCGTGCGTCCCTCCGATCTCGCACAGTCGGGTGAGCTCTTTGGTGTTGGCGCTCGATCGACCGCCCACGACCACCATGAGGTCGACCTCCGCGGCCGTCTCCATCGTGTCCTGCTGCCGCCGGATCGTGACCGGGCAGACCGTGTTGACGATCTTGAGCTCGTGTGCCCGGGACACCATCATCGCCGCGAGCTTCTCGAACTTCCAGGGCGGCTGGGTCGACTGCGACAGGAGCGCCATCCGCTTCTTGCGCGGGATGGCAGCGTCCCACTCGTCTTCCTCGTCGACCACGATCGCGTCGGGCGCGAAGCCGAGCAGTCCGACGACCTCGGGATGCTTCGGCGTGCCGAGGACGACGATCGTGTAGCCCTCCTGTACGAGGCGGGCGAGCTCCTTCTGTTCCTGGATCACCCAGGTGCAGGTGCCGTCGATGACCTCAAGGCCGCGGGACTCGGCGCGCTCCATGACGTCCGGCCGGACGCCGTGCGCGCGGATGACCACCGCCGCACCGTGATCGACGTCGTCCAGTGTCTCGACCGTCTCGATACCGAGGTCCTGCAGGTCACGTACCACGCCCTCGTTGTGGACGACCTGGCCGAGGGTATGCGTGGCTTTGCCGGCGGCCGACGCCTCCTTGGCCTTGTCGATCGCCTCGCGCACGCCATAACAGAACCCGGTCCGCTTCGCGATGCGGACCTCTTGGACGGTACCCACATATCGATTATCCCACGGGCTCCGGTTCGGCCACGCGTGGCGTGATCGTCGCGTAGCGGCCACGCTGACGTTCCGGGAGCAGCGCGGCGATGCGGCGCATGATCAGATCGGTCGCCGCCGACTTGGCCGCCCGCCGGTCCAGGTCCGCCGGGAGCTCGTCAGCGAGGCGGAACGGCGAACCGACACGGACCGTGACACGCCCACCCGGATGCGGCAGCTTCTGGCCGCGTGGCCAGCGCTCGTATGAGCCGCTGACACCGATCGGCACGATCGGGGCACCGGTCCGCAGGGCGAGGACGGCGACACCGTCGCGCCCCTCCCCGAGCGTGCCGTCGTGTGACCGGGTCCCTTCGGGGAAGACGAAGAGCGCGTGGCCCTCCTCGAGGATCCGCGCTGCGAGACGGAATGCCTCGACATCGGCACTCGAGCGATCGATCGCGTGGACGCCACCGTTCCGGGCGAGCCAGCCGACGACCGGCCAGTCGAACAATTCCTTCTTGCCGAGCCATTGCAGGCGGCGGCCGATCCTGGGCATGACCGACGAGCCGAGCACGGGCACATCGAGGTTCGAGCTATGGTTGGCCGCGATGATCACCGGGCCAGTGCGCGGTATCTGATCGACGGCGCCCTCGACCCGGACGCGCGTGAGACCGCCCAGACTCACCCGAACGGCTCCCGCGAGGCCGGCCATCCACGGCGCGATGTCCTCGAGGATGGGCGTCGACTGGCGCCCCGGTTCGTCGGTCATGACGAGGAAGGTGCCGGCTCCAGCCGCGCCTCGGCGTCCCGGATCGCCCCGGCGACCGCCTCGACGGTCTCGTCGAACGTGTTGCCGTCGGTCGTGATGATCCGGGCATCGGGCGGGATGCGAAGCGGGGCCACCGCCCGCGTGCTGTCGAGGCGATCGCGCCGCCGGAGGGACTCGAGTATCGACTGGCCCTCGCGACCCTCGAAATCGATCCCGCGCTGCTCGGCGCGTCGGCGCGCACGCTCCTCGACCGAGGCGTCGAGATAGATCTTGAGATCGGCGTCCGGGAGCACGATCGTACCGATGTCGCGCCCGGCCATGACGATCCCGCCGCCGTCGCCGAGCTCGCGCTGCCGGGCGAGGAGCGCGGTCCGCACCTCTGGCACCGCCGAGACTGCCGAGACGGCCGACTCCACCGCCGGTGCCTCGATATCGGCCGTGTGATCGACGCCGTCGATCCGGACGCTCGACAGCTTCCCGGACTCGTCCTCGGCGATCCGGATGTCGTCGACGAGATCGACCAGACCTTCCGGGTCATCGACCGACACGCCACGCCCTTCGGCCAGCCACGTCACAGCGCGGTACAACAGCCCCGTGTCGAAGAAGCGGTAGCCGACGTCCTGCGCCGCGGCCGCGCCGACGCTGCTCTTGCCCGACGACCCTGGGCCATCGAGCGCCACCACCAACCGCTCCATGCCGGGAAGGATAGCCGTCAGCCCTGCCCCGACCCGGCCCGCGACGCTCGGGAGCGGCCGGCGCCCGCTGCGAGGCCGCGGACCTCCGGCGCCTTGAGTGGCCGGACGCTGCCGCTGCGCAGCCCGTCGATCCGGACGGGGCCGATGCGGACCCGTGCGAGCCGGGCGACCGGCACACCCACCGCGCCGAACATGCGACGCAGCTGGCGCTTCCAGCCCTGGGTGAGCGTGGCCCGGTACCAGACGAGGTCCCGGGGTGGCGGACGGAGCAGCCCGGCGAGCCGTTCCGTCTCGACAGCGGTCATCGGTCGAAGACCACCGAGCGTGGCCAGCCCCTCGTCGAGCTGGATGCCGGCCTGCAACGCCTCGACCTGGCCGTGATCGAGCGCCCGGTCGAGCCCCAGCGCGTACTCGCGCTCGACGCCGTGCCGCGGATGCAGCACGCGCTCGGCCCACGCCCCGTCGTTGGTGAGCACCAGCAGCCCCTCGCTGTCCTGGTCGAGGCGACCGACCGGGTAGAGCCGCGCACCGTCCGGGACGAGCGCCGTCGGCACGAGCTCCAGCACGGTCGTGGCCGCGTGGCGGTCGCGCGTCGTCGAGGTGACGCCGGGTGGCTTGTGCAGCAGCAGGTAGGCGTGCGCGGCCGCCGCGCCGATGAGCCGGCCGTCGACCGCGATGACCGCCCGCTCGGGATCGGCCTGGGTGCCGAGTGTCGCGACCTTCCCATCGACCGTGACCCGCCCGGCGGCGATCATCGACTCGGCGCCGCGGCGGGAGGCGACGCCGGCGGCAGCCAGGACCTTCTGGAGCCGCTCGGCGGGCATCAGGCCTCGGTCGGAACGTCGTCCGTGAACAGCGGCTCGGTGAGCGGCTCGCCGCCCTCCTCGGCGAGGCGCGCGGCAACGTCGACATCGAGCGGCGGCAGGTCGGCGAGGCTCGTCAGCCCGAAACGCTCGAGGAATTCGAACGCGGTCCCGTACAGGAAGGGCCGGCCCGGCCCGTCGGACCGTCCCAGCTCGACGATGAGGCGCCGGTGCAGCAGCGAGCGGACCGTGTAGTCGGAGTCGACGCCGCGGATGCGCTCGATGGCCCCGCGGGTCACGGGCTGGCGGTAGGCGACGATCGCCAGCGTCTCGATGCTCGCCGGCGACAGCCGGACCGCGTCGGCGCCCACGTACCGCGCCACCAGGGCGCCGGCCTCCGAGGCGGTCGCCAGCTCGACCCGGTCGCCGTCGACGACCAGGCGGATCCCGCGCTCGGACAGGCTGACCTCGAGGTCACCGAGGCGCTGGTCGACGGTGTCGCGGTCGATGCCCGCGAGCGCCGCGATCTCGCGGCGGCTCAGCGGTCGCTCGGCGACGAACAGCAGGCCCTCGAGGGCGGCCTCGGTCAGTTCGAGAGGAGGTCGATCATCGGCGGATGCCGAAGCCGAGGCAGCCGCGTGCCGGTCGTCCTGCTCCGGGCCGTCGGGTTCGAGGCCGTCCACGCCGAGGCCGTCAACGCCGGGCGAGGTCGTCCAGGCCGAGGTCCCGCTCGTCCGTCATGCGAACGACTCCAGGCTCTCGTCGAGCGGCGCGTCATCGGCCAGGGCGTCGGTCGCGCGGGCCACGATGGCGCCCCACGGCTCGGCCTGTTCGACGATGATCTCGCGCCGCTTCATCAGCTCCAGCATGGCCAAGAACGTGACGGCGACCACCACGCGGTCGTGCACGCCGCGGAGCAGGTCCTGCAGGACGATCTCCGGCGCGTCACGGAGCGCCGCGCGGATGATCGCGGCGCGCTCCGTCATCGTCACTGTCCTCGGCATGACCTCGGGCGGTGGCTCCGGGGGCGGCACGATCAGGGCGAGGTGCGCCAGCGAGTCGACGAGCCGCATCGGATCGATGGGTGGCGCGTCCGCCGGTCGTGCTCCTGCCAGACCGGCCGCCCGTGCTGCGCCGGCCTCGCGACGGAACAGACCGATGCGTTCCAGCGCGTCATCGGCCAGTCGTCGTCCGGCGTCGCGGTGGGCCCGGTACAGCAGGAGACGAGCACGCAGCTCGGCCTCGGGGTCGAGTCCGTCGTCGCCGTCGCCCTGACCCGTGACGATGGCCGGCGGTCGGGGCAGCATCGCGCGGCTCTTGATCAGGATCAGCTGCGACGCGACCGCGACGAACGCGCTGACGTTCCCGAGCCGATCCGCCTCGAGGCCGGCGAGCGCCTCGAGATACCCATCGGCGAGGCTGCCCAGCGGCACGGTCAGCACATCGAGCTGGCGCGCTTCGATGAGCGACAGCAGCAGACCGAGCGGCCCGTCGAACATCGCCAGCTGCACGTGCGTGGCGGTCTCTGGTCGTCGCCCTTCGCCGAATCGAACGGCCGTCGGCGGGTCCACTTCCATCACCGGGACGCCCGGCGTGCCGGTCACCTCGGGCAGCATCAGTTGGCCTCGTCGGCGAGCTGGAGCGCTCGCCCGGCATCGGGGTCGACCGGCGCGTCCTGGTGCCGGATCAGCTCGACGGTCCGTGGCGAACAGCCGGCCTCGGCTGCCATCAGGGCGGATGTCTCCGCGTGGTCGCGCAATCGGTCGAGCGCGGCGCCCCAGCCGGGGACCACGCCCGCCAACCGCCAGATCCATCGACCGTAGCCCTGACCGAGGCTGTACGCGACGCGCGGCCAGACGCCAGTCTCCCCCTTGCCGGCATCGTGGAGCAGGCCGGCGAGGAGGACGTCCGTCTCGGTCACGCCATCGGCGCGGAGGGTGGCGGCCACATCGAGTCCGTGCCGTCGATCGGCGATGTGCATCGAATCGAAGAGCGCCAGTCGTTCGGGGCTCAGCCAGCCAGCCAGTGCCGCCCGCTCGTCCGCCCCGACGCGGGCTCGGACGTGCGATCGGAACTGGCGGACCTTATGCGCCCACCAGGAAGCTGAGGAGGCCATCGATGATCGGGAGGAGGATGCGCCCGCCGATGGAGTCGCCGGGCGGGAGGAAGAAGACGATCAGCAGCAGGATGAACCCGTACTGCTCGAGGACCGGTCGCCAGCGCCACGCGACCTGCGGCGGCAGGAACGCGAACAACACCTTCGACCCGTCGAGCGGAGGGATCGGGAACAGGTTGAAGACCATCAGCACGAGGTTGATCAGGATGAAATAGAGGATGACCTGCAGCACGATCGTCGGGATCTGGGCGGCCAGCGTCGGATTGGCGATGATGAAGCGGAGGGGCAACGCCGCCGCGACGGCGAGGACCAGGTTCGACAGCGGACCCGCGGCGGCGACGATCGCTTCCCCGCGCCGTCCGCCCTCGAGGTTGTTCGGGTTGACCGGCGTCGGCTTGGCCCAGCCGAAGGCAAAACCCGAGCCGCTGATCATCGTGACGGCGAGCAGGATGCCGCCCAGTGGGTCGAAGTGGACGATCGGGTTGAGCGTCAGCCGGCCCATGAACCGGGCCGTGCTGTCGCCGAGTCGATAGGCGGCCAGGGCATGAGCGAACTCATGCACCGGGAAGCCGACCAGCAGCATGATGGCGACGACGATGATCGCCGCCAGGAGTTGATCGTCCACGGTTTCCTCTAGGGGTCCGCCGTATGGTACTGGCGCGGTCGGCCGAGAGTCAGAGTCGCCCCAGCAGGTCGGCCTTCTTGCGCTCGTACTCGTCGGCGCTGATCGCCCCGCGGTCACGCAGATCGGCAAGACTGTTGAGGGTCCGCGTCACTTCGTCCTGTGACAACGGGGCTGCTGGAGGCGGTGGCGGCAACGGCGTCGAGACGGTCTCGTCGGTCGGTGGCTGGGACGGCGACGCGGCCTCGGCCCGGAGGGGCGGGGTCGCCGCGTAGCCGGATCCGGAGATGTCGCGCTCGTACTCGTGCTTGGCGTCGAGCATCGCGCGCTTGAACTTCACGGGCTCGACCAGCATCCGAAACCGGCTGATGCCCGATTCCGCCGCGGTCAGGATGTCCAGGTCGCCGAACCCGAAGATCCGCCCGAAGATCGACTGGGTCAGGACCGCGTCATTGATCTTCTCGAGCGACGAATCGGTCGACTTCTTATTGAGCACGCCGGACACCTCGATGACCCGCCGGTTGGTCAGCACGTACTCCAGGTTGATGTAGCGCAGGATCGTCCAGGCCAGCACGGCGAGACCACCGACGAACAGCGCGATCGCCACGTAGTTGAGGATGTCTTGCAGTGGCTGACCGATGTTGCCCTTGAGGATCAGCAGGACGGCGGCGATGACGATCGCAAGGATCGTGTAGCGCGCGCCCCAGATGAAGACGAACCAGTGCTGCTTCTCGCGGTGCACGATCCGCTCGCCGGTCGACAGCAGCCCGTCGGCATAGCCCATGCTCGGATGTCCCTCCTCGCTAGGCCCGCGGGTGGGCCCGACGATAGACGTCCCTGATCCGTTCCCCGGTCAGGTGTGTGTACAGCTGGGTCGTGGAGATACTCGCATGCCCGAGCAACTCCTGGACCACGCGCAGGTCGGCGCCACCTTCGAGCAGGTGGGTCGCGAACGAGTGGCGCAGTGTGTGCGGGCTGACCTTCGCGTCGAGACCGGCGCGCTGGGCCGCGGCGGCAACCACCGCCCACGCCTGCTGCCTCGCCAATCGCCGGCCGCGATCGCCGAGGAAAAGCGGCCCGCCGCGCACCGGCGCGACGTGATGCCGCGCGATGAGCGCCTGGCGCGGACCGTCCAGCCAGGCGGTGAGATGGTCGATCGACACCTCGCCGATGGGCACCAGCCGCTCCTTGTCGCCCTTTCCGATGACGCGCACGAACGCGCCATCGAGCGAGAGGTCTTCGCGATCGAGGCCGATGCCCTCGCTGACGCGCAGGCCCGCGGCGTACAGCAGCTCGAGCAGGGCCCGGTCGCGAACGCCGCCGGCCGACGCCGCCTCGAGCAACCGGTCGACCTCGGCGACGTCGAGCGTGTCGGGCAACCGCCGGCTCTGGCGGGGCAGGTCGAGGTGGGTCGCGACGTCGACGTCGATCAACCCCTCGCCGAAGGCGAAGCGATAGAAGCCCTTCAGCGCCGCGGCCCGCCGCCGGAGGCTGGTCGGGGCAAGGGCTCGCTCCCCGGGCTCGCCGCGTCGCGTGCGAGCGGCCAGGTAGCGCACGGCCGGATCGGCGGAGCGTGCCCAGCCGTCCTGCCCATCAGGGAGACTGCGCTCGAAGTCCCCAAGATCCGACCGATAGGCGCGGATGGTCGCGGCGGCGAGACCGCGTTCCACGTCGAGGTAGGCGAGATAGTCCTCGATCGCACGGTCGAGGTTCACGCCGAGCGGTCGCCCCCGGCCGCGACCGGCCCGGCCCGCCACGATTCGGCCCGATCCAGCAGCTCGCGCGCGGAGGCCAGCGCCGCGGCATCGCCCGGCCCGCCGCCGAGCATCGCCGCGAGCTCGACGATGCGGCCTTCGCGATCGAGTCGCTCGACCTCGGTCACGGTCCGGCCGTCGCGCTCTCGCTTGACGATCCGGTAGTGCGCGTCGGCGTGCGAGGCGATCTGCGGTAGGTGGGTGACGCACAGGACCTGGTGGCGTCGGGCCAGACCCCACAACGACCGGCCCAGCGGGTCGGCGCTGCGGCCGCCGATCCCGGTGTCCACCTCGTCGAAGACCAGGGTCGGGGTCGAATCGGCCTCCGCGAGGACCCGCTTGATGGCCAGTGCGACCCGCGACAGCTCGCCGCCCGACGCGATGCGGGCCAGGGATCGTGCCGGCTCGCCGGGGTTCGGCGCCAGCCGGTAGACGACCTCGTCGACGCCGGTCGTATCGAACGCGACCGCGTCGCCATCGAGCTCGACGGCGGCCTCGTTCGTGCCGGCGACCCGTCGACCCACGGCGACATCGAAGACACCCGGCGGGAAGCCGAGCTCCTCCAGCACCTCGGCGACGGCCGCCGTGAGGGTCTGCGCCGCGTCTCGGCGTGCGGCCGACAACCCCGCTGCGGCAGTCCCGACGTCAGTCAGCAGGCGGGCGTCCTCGCGCTGGCGACGCGTGCGTTCCTCATCGAGCCCGCGGAGGCGCTCGGCCTCCGCAGCGGCGCGTTCCCCGTGTTCGATGACCGCCGCCTCGTCGTCACCGTAGCGTCGGAGCAACCCGTGGATCAGACCGAGCCGGGCGTCGAGCTCGGCGACCGCGCGGGGGTCGTGGTCCACATCGTCGGCGAGCCGGCGAGCGTCGTCGGCGACATCCGCGAGCTCGGCGTCGAGACCGGCGAGCCGCTCGGCGACGGGCTCGAAGCGCGGATCGAGCCGGGCGAGGCCGCGGGCCTCGTTCAATGCCACGGCCGTCGCGTCACGCGCCCCGGCGCCGTCGCGGGTCAGCGCCTCGTGCAGCGCCGCAGCTCCCCGCGCGATAGCTTCGCCGTGCTGGGCGGCCGTCAGTCGGGCCCGGATCTCGTCCGCCTCGCCTGGTCGCAGGCCCGCCCGGGCGATGTCATCGGTCTCGTGCTCGAGCAGCTCGATGCGTCGGGCGACCTCGCGCGGGTCCAGCGCTGCGGCGTCCAGCGCCGCACGGTTCTCGCGCCAGCGGTCGACGGTCGACGCCACGGCTGTCCGGAGGTCGTCGTGCCCACCGAAGCCGTCCAGCAGGTCGCGCTGCCAGCGCTCGTCCAGCAGGCGGCCCTGGTCGTGTTGACCATGGATCTCCACGACCGGGCCGACTTCCTCGGCGAGTCGTGCCGCGGTGACGGTGGCGTCGTCGAGGCGAGCCGTCGAACGGCCGTTGGCGGCGACCTCGCGCACGCAGATGAGCGGCTCCGGCAGTCGGTCGAACAGAGCCTCGACCCTGGCGGTCTCGGCACCGTGGCGGACGAGCGTGCTATCGGCGCGCGCACCGAGCGCCAGTCCGAGCGCGTCGATCAGCAGGCTCTTGCCCGCGCCGGTCTCGCCCGTGATGACGTTGAGACCCGCGTCGAATTCGAGTCGCAGTCGGTCGATGAGGGCGAGGTCGGCGACGGTCAGCTCCAGCAGGCGGCCCGGGGCGCGGCCCTCCTGGACCGTCTCGGCATCGACCCCGGCATCGCTCACGACGGCAGGAGCTCCACCTTGTGGCGGAGCAGGTCCCAGAACGGCTGGGCACCCTTCGGTTCGATGAGGCGGATCGGGTGGTCGAGGGCTCTGACTTCGACGGTGTCGCCGACGGCGATCGGCAGATCCTCGCGACCGTCGACCGAGACCAGTGCCTCATGCGCGTCGACCACCCGGCAGCGCACGACCTGCTCGGGACTGACGACGACCGATCGGATGGCCGACAGGTACGCGGCGATCGGCGTCACCACGAGGTTGCGACTCGCGGGGTCGAGGATCGGGCCGCCGGCCGAGAACGAGTACCCGGTGCTGCCCGTCGGGCTGGCCACGACGAGACCGTCGGCGATGAAGGTGGCGAGGTGGCTGTCGTCGATGCTGACGTCGAGCCGGCACACCCGCGCGAGCGAGCCTCGCGCGACGACGATGTCGTTGAGCGCGATATGGCGGTCACCGTCGCCGAGCCCGCCACCGCGCATGATCCGACCCTCGATGGCCATCCGCTCGTCGAGGCGGTACTCGCCGGCGACGATGTGCTCGAGGACCGACTCGAGGTCACCGGCCTCGGCCTTCGAGAGGAAGCCGATCTTGCCCAGGTTGATGCCGAGCAGCGGGACGTCGATCTCCGCGACGGCGCGCGCCGCCCGCAGGAACGTGCCGTCGCCGCCGAGCACGACGAGCGCGTCGGTCGTCGGCAATTCGCGACGCAGGGTCTCGAGATCGCCGGATTGCGCGCGCCACTCATCGATCGAATGCTGATGGCACCAGCCCGATGCGCGCGCCGCCAGCTCGACGGTGGCCTCGATCGTCGGGTTGTACGCGAAGCCGATCCGTTTGACGGTCACGCGCCGGTGACCTCGGCGATGCGCTCTTCCGAGGTCCGCGCAGCCGGGTCCCTGCGCCAGGTGGACGAGGAACTCGCGGTTGCCGTCGTGGCCGGTGAGAGGCGACGCGATGACGTCGCGGGTACCCAGGCCGAGGGACCGGGCGTGGCCCGTCACGCTCTCCAGGACCTCGCGATGGATGGCCGGATCGCGCACGACGCCATGGTCGGTCCGGCCCTTGCCGGCCTCGAACTGCGGCTTGACCAGCGCCACGATGTCGGCGGCCGGGGTGAGCGTGCTGATGGTCGGGCCGAGCACCTTGTCGAGCGAGATGAAGGACACGTCGATGACCGCCAGGTCGATCGGCCCGGGAAACGTCGCGGCGGTCAGCGTGCGTGCGTTCGTGCGCTCCATCGAGGTGACGCGGGGGTCGCGTCGCAACGACTCGGCGAGTTGACCGCGGCCCACGTCGAGAGCGTAGACATGGCCCGCGCCACGTTGCAGCAGGACGTCAGTGAAGCCGCCGGTCGAGGCGCCGACGTCGAGCGCGTTCATGCCCGTTGGGTCGATGCCGAAGGCGTCGAGGGCAGCGGCCAGCTTGTACCCGCCGCGCCCGACGTACGGCTCCGGCGCATCGAGTGCGATCGGCTCATCGGTGCCGACGCGATCGCCTGGCTTACGGTCCCGCCGCGCCGCATCTCCGTCACCGACCCGCACCTTGCCGGCGAGCACGAGCGCTTGCGCCTTGGCGCGGGTCTCTGCCAGCCCACGCTCGACGAGCAGCTCATCGAGACGCACCTTCGGCTGCCGATGCGCGACGGTCGGACTCACCGGCCTATCGTGGCACAGCACGATGCACGTGGACTCACTCCGAGTCCCGGTGCCGCTCCTCGCCTACGCGACGTCGGAGGTGGATCGTCCCGGTGACAGCCGCAACGTCGCCAGCGTCTCGCGGACCTGGTCCGTGAGACCCGGCACGTCGAGCCGCAGGACGCGCCGCAGGTCGGCCACTGAGCCATGGTCGACGAAGCGATCGCCCGGGATGCCGATGATGCGCACGGCCACGTCGCGGTAGGCGGCGTCGGCCAGCCGCGCCTCCTCGATGAGCTCGAGGACCGCCGAGCCGAAGCCGCCCGACACCACGCTCTCCTCGAACGTCACGACAAGGCGTTTGCCACGTGCCGCGTCCAGGATCAGCTGTCGGTCGAGCGGCTTGGCGAAGCGCGCGTTGATGACACCGATCGACCAGCCATCCGCCTCGAGAGCGGAGGCTGCCTCGATGGCCCGCATCACGATCGGCCCGAAGCCGACGAACAGCATGTCCAGGCCGTCCCGCAGCGTTTCGCCCTGCCCCACCGGCAGCTCGACCGGCTCGAGCGGCTCCAACCCGAACCCCGGGTCGCGCGGGTAGTGCAGCGCGAACGGGTGATCCTGGCCGAGACCGGTCCGCAGCAGCGAGCGCAGCTCCTGCTCGTCCTTCGGCGAGGCGATCACGAGGTTCGGCAGCTGACGCTGGGCGGCGACCGTGAACATGCCCTGATGCGACGTCCCGTCCTCACCGACCAGGCCCGCCCGGTCGACGGCGATGAGGACCGGCTGGTCGTTCTGGCACACGTCATGGACCGTCTGGTCGAACGCGCGCTGGAGGAAGGTCGAGTACAGCGCGACGACCGGTCGCATGCCGCCCATCGCCAAGCCCGTCGCGAGTGTCATCGCGTGCTGCTCGGCGATGCCCACATCGAACACGCGCTCCGGGAAGACGGCGGCGAGCTTCGACATGCCCGTCCCGGTCGGCATGCCGGCCGTGATTCCGACGATCCGGCGGTCGTCTCGTGCCGCCTCGATGAGCTCGGCCGCGAACACCGCCGTGTAGTTCGGGTTCTTCCTGGGCGCCGCGGGCTCGGGCGTCGGCGATGCGGCATCGTCGGCCATCGACTCGGTCGGGAGCCCGGCCGGTGTCGCCGACGCCCTGGCGCCGTCGTAGGCATCGGCCTCCGGTGAGAGCTGCATCGGTGGCAGCGCCGCCCCGTGGAAGCCGACCTGGTCTTCGATCGCCGGTCGGTAGCCGCGACCCTTCTGCGTCCGAACATGGACGATCGTCGGGCCCGGCAGGGCCAGCGCGGCGCCGAGCGTCTCGAGCAGGGCGCGGATGTCATGGCCGGGCACGACGCCGATGTACGTGATGCCGAGGTCCTCGAAGAGCTGACCCGGCTGGGCGAACCGCACGACGGACGCGCGCAGCCGCCTGGAAAGCTCGAGCAGGTGGGGGCCGAAGATCGGCACGCGCAGGACCGCCCGGTCGTACGCACTCCGACTCTGCCGCCAGGCGCTCGACAGCTTGATCTGCGAGAGGTACTTGGAGAACGCGCCGACCGTCGGGCTGATCGACATCTCGTTGTCGTTGACGACGATCAGCATCTGCGTCTTGCGCTGGCCGATGTCGTTGAGCGCCTCGAGCGAGAGACCACTCATCAGCGCCGCATCGCCGACCACGACCGCGATGCGTTCCATCCCGTGGCGCAGGTCGCGCGCCTCGGCCAGCCCCTCGGCTATCGACAGGCCGGTCCCGGCGTGACCACCATCGAACACGTCGTGCGGCGACTCGGACCGGCGGGGGAAGCCGCCTACGCCGTCGAGCGAGCGCAACGTTCGGAACCGCTCGAGTCGGCCGGTCAGGAGCTTGTGCGGGTAGGCCTGGTGGCCTGTATCCCAGACGATCCTGTCGCGCGGTGATTCGAGCAATCGGTGCAGGGCGATCGTCAGCTCGACGACGCCGAGCGATGACCCGAGATGGCCACCTGTCTCCGCAACGGTCGAGACGATCGTCTCGCGGATCTCGGCGGCGAGCTGGGCGAGCTCCAGCTCGGTGAGCCCGCGCAGTTCGGCGGGGTCGTGCAGTTCCTGGAGGATGGTCACGAGGTGGGTGGCTCCGATGGGTTCGGTCGCTGGACGGGTCGGATACCCGGTGTGTGATGTCGATGCGAAGGGTAGCGCGAGGCGGTCATGACGGCCGCCAGCCAGTCTAAACCTGTTCCTTGCGGGTCGCGAGTTTCTGCGGCTGCCGGTGGAGCCCCGATCAGGCGTCGTCGACGGTGCGGTCCTCGCTCACCTCGACGGTGTCGAGCGAGCTGCCCTTGGCGACCAGCTGTCGCATCCGGAGTTCCGCGCTCTTCAACAGCGTCTCGCAGCGCTCCAGCAGGGCCGCGCCACGCTCGTGGAGTGCCAGCGTGCGCTCGAGGGGCAGGTTCCCGGTCTCAAGTTCGGCGATCGTCCGCTGGAGCTCGGCGAGGGCGTCGTCGAACGACAGCTCCCCGGGCGGCGTCCGCCCGGCAGCGTCAGGCGCGCGTTCTTCAGTCGTTCCCGTCACCGTCGTCCTCATCGATGCGCTCGGCGAGCCGCCCGAGCCGCGGCGCGACCAGCATACCGATGCCGATACCCACGATGGCCAACACGGCGACGATGACGGTGAACACGATGAGGTCGGTGCTCACCGGTCGTGGATGCGGTCGTCGACGCTGTCCTCGGTCGGCTCGTCGACGGTGGCGGCGATGTCGCCCCGGGCGACGCGGATGCGCAGCGGTGATCCCCTCGGCGCCTCGAGCGGGTCGCGCACGATCGATCCGTCGGACCGGCGCACGATCGCGTAACCCCGCTCGAGCGTCGCGTTCGGGCCGAGGACGGCAAGCGCCGTCGATGACGCCTCGACCGCCGACCGTGCCGCGGCGACGCGGGTGGCCGTGAGCCGCGGCAGGTCCGCCGCCGCCGACGTCAATCGCATGCGCTCCCGCGCCAGACGCGCCTCCACGGCCCGCGTGCCTCGATCAAACAACAGCCCCACCTGCTCGCGCGCGGCCGCCAGCCGTGCCGCCGGACTGACCCGATCGAGCGCGCGCCGCTCGACCGCCACGTCTCGGGCCGCAGCCACGAGACGGCGTTCGGTGGCTGCCGTCAGCCGGTCGGCCGCGCGCCGCAGGGCCGCCGCCATCTCGAGCCGGTCGGGCACGACGATCTCCGCGGCGGCGGACGGCGTCGGCGCCCGCACATCGGCGGCGAAATCGGCGAGCGTCACGTCCACCTCGTGGCCCACGCCGCACACGACCGGAAGCGGATGGGCGACGACGGCGCGCACGACGCGCTCGTCGTTGAACGCCCACAGATCCTCGAGCGAGCCGCCGCCCCGGGCGAGGATCGTCAGTGCCGGTGCGTCGTCCGGCCGGCCGGCCACCGCCATCGCACTGGCATAGCGGGCCACACGACGGAAGGCGGTCACGATGCTGGCCGGCGCCCCCTCCCCTTGCACCTGGGCGGCGACCAGGACCACCTGGACGAGGGGCCATCGACGCGCCAGCACGTGGCTGACGTCGCGCCAGACCGCGCCGGATGGGCTCGTGATGACGGCGATCGTTCGTGGTCGGGTCGGCAGGGGTCGCTTGCGAGCGCTGTCGAACAGCCCTTCGGCGGCCAAGCGGGCCTTGAGCGCCTCGAACCGAAGGGCGAGATCGCCCACGCCCGATGGCTGGATCGAGTCGACGTAGAGCTGCATCGCACCGGACGGCTCGTACAGGTCGACCCGACCATGCACG
Source organism: uncultured Chloroflexia bacterium (assembly GCA_963831715.1). Classification (GTDB taxonomy): domain Bacteria; phylum Chloroflexota; class Limnocylindria; order Limnocylindrales; family CSP1-4; genus SPCO01. The sequence goes on from CAWHRB010000003.1 coordinate 825,589, forward strand.
ACGACGCGTAGCCCGGCCTGTGCCGTGAACATGGAGCGTTCGCGGTCGTCGCGGAACCAGACGCACTGGAGCTGGTTGCGCTCGTCCTTCAGGGCGAAGTACGCATGACCGGCCGACGACACGGTCACGCGGCCGATCTCGCCCTCGACCCACAGATCGAGCAGGCGCGGGTCCTGCCGGATCGCGGTCCGGACCGCGCGGGTGACGTCGCTGACCTTGAGGATGCGCAGCCCGAAGGTGCCGGGCGCCGTGTGTGACTTCTCTTCTGTCGGGGCCGGCTCGGGGAACCTACCAGGCCCGACCGGCACCGGCTCCTCCGGATCGACCGCATCCCAGCCCGGCAGCACCCAATCCGGCGGCCCGCCCTTAGGCTCGGTCATCCGAACCCCTGCTGGACGTGGGTGCCGCCTCGACTGGCCATCAGACCCGGGTCTGGTACTCCCCGGTCCGCGTGTCGATGCGGATCGTGTCGCCGCTCTCGACGAAGATCGGCACCTGCACGACGAGGCCGGTCTCGGTGGTGGCGGGCTTGCGGGCGCCGGTCTGCGTGTCGCCCGCGAAACCCGGCTCCGTGTCGATCACCGACAGATCGACCGAGACCGGCAGCTCGACACCGATGGTCTCGCCCTGGTAGCTCGTTCGATCGAGCGTCATGCCGTCCTTCATGAACTGCGTGGCGTCGCCCAGCTGCTCGGCGGTCAGGTGGAACTGGTCGTAGGTGTCGTTGTCCATGAAGTGGAAATCGCCGCCGTCGCGGTACAGGAACTGCACAGGTCGCTGCTCGAGCTGAGCGCGGGGCCACTTCGTCCCAGCCTGGAACGAGCGCTCGATGGTCTGCCCGCGCTTGACGTTGCGCAGCGTGATGCGGACCTGGGCGGAGCCTCGACCCATCTTGATGTGGTGGTAATCGAGGATCTGCCAGAGCTCACCGTCGAGCTCGATGGTGACGCCCTTGCGCAGTTCGCCGGTACTGATCATGTCGTGGAAGGGCTCCTGGGCTCGGACCGCCGCGCAGGGGCGGAAGGACCGCAGGCGGGCCGGGATGAGGCGCCCATTCTAGCGGCTACGATGCGCTGACCATGGACCCCGTCCTCGCTGCGGCACGACCCGCGTTCGATGCTGCGGACGTCATCGACATCGCTCGACGGACGTTCGACATCGAGGCGAGCGGCGCCCGCGACCTCGGCAGCGAGCGCGACCAGGCGTTCCTCCTCCTCGACGCGTCGGACCGGCCGCTGGCGGTCCTGAAGGTGTCGAACGCCGCGGAGGACCCACGAACGCTCGATATGGAAGCGCTCGGCGTCCTCCATGCCAGTCGGGTCGACCCGCTGCTGCCGCTCGCGATCCCGTGGCTCGCCCCCGGCGCCGCGAGCGCGTCCGTGGACCCGGCCGACCGTCGCGTCACCATATCCGCCGGGGATGGCGACCACCACGTCCGCCTGTACTCGGTGCTGCCCGGGCGGACGCGGGTCGACGCGATGGAACTGTCGGATGCCGCCCTCGCCGGCTGGGGTGAGATGGCGGCGCGCGTCGGTCGGGCACTGCGTGGCTTCTTCCACCCGTCTGCACAGCGCACGATGCTATGGGACGTCCAGCACGCCGCGCGATCGCGCGAGTTGCTTGGGGCGATCCAGGACGCCGAACATCGCGATCTCGTGCGGGTCGTCCTCGACCGCTTCGAGACCGCGGTCGTGCCGGTGTGGCCATCCCTGCGTGCGCAGGTCGTGCACGGCGACCTGACCACCGACAACGCCCTCACCGACGACGCCGGCATGGTCAGCGGCATCGTCGACTTCGGCGACATGAGCCACAGCGCGCTGATCACCGATCTGGCGTCGCTGCTCGACTCACTGCTCAACGACCGGACGGACGACGAGCTCTCCCGCTGCGCGCGGCTGGTCCTCGACGGGTACCAGCGGATCACGCCGCTCGAGCCGCTCGAGCTGCGCCTCCTGCCGGAGCTCCTGGCAGCCCGTGCGGCGGTCACCATCGCGATCTCGTCCTGGCGCTCGGAACGTGGCCTCGAGGACGCGACGTTCGCCGAGCGCTACAACGGGCCGGTCGCCGCCACGATCCGGACGCTGCTCGATGTCGGCTGGGACGAGGCAGCTCGCCGGTTCGGTGCCGAGGGCGACGCGTCTCTCTCGAGTGGTCTTGCCGCTCGGCGGGAGGCCGTCCTCGGGCCGGCCATGGAGGCGCTCACCTACGATGAGCCGATCCACGTCGTGAGCGCGAGCGGCGTCTGGTTGACGGCTGCCGACGGGCGTCGGTACCTCGATGCCTATAACAACGTCCCGTGCGTCGGGCATGGCCACCCGCGCGTCGCCGAGGCGATCGCCCGGCAGGGCCGACGGGTCAACACGAACATGCGCTACCTGCACGAGACGGCGATCGAGCTCGCCGAGCGGCTCGTCGCGACGATGCCGCCCGAGGCCGGCCTCGACACGGTCATGTTCGTGAACTCCGGGTCCGAGGCCAACGACGTCGCGTGGCGGCTGGCGACGACGGTCACCGGCAACGGCGGTGCGCTCTGTACCGCCTTCGCCTACCACGGCGTGACCGAGGCCACCGCCGCACTGTCACCCGAGTCGTGGCAGGCCTCGCGCCGGCCCGGGCATGTCGAGACCTGGGCGCCACCGGACCGACTGCGCGAGGCGAACCTCGACGGCGAACCTTTCGCCGAGGCGGTCGACCGCCTGCACGCGCGGGGGCTTGCACCGGCCGCGACCATCCTCGACGGCGTGCTGACGAGTGACGGCTTCCTCGACCCTGGGCCGGCCCTCGCCGTGGAGTGGGTCGCAGCGACGCACGCGGCCGGTGGGTTGTGGGTCGCCGACGAGGTCCAGGGCGGTCACGGTCGCACCGGCCACGACATGTGGTCGTTCCAGCGCCTGGGCATCACGCCCGACATCGTCACGCTCGGCAAGCCGATGGGCAACGGCCACCCGGTCGGGGCAGTCGTGACCAGGCGCGAGATCGCCGCCAGGTTCGCGGACGAGACCGTGTTCTTCAGCACGTTCGGCGGCAACCCCGTCTCCGCCGCGGCGGCCGTCGCCGTCCTGGACGTGATCGAGGACGAGCGCGTGCTGGAGCGCGTCACCCTCGTCGGGGACGCGCTGGTCGAGGCCATCCGGTCGGTGGCGCTGCCCTACCCCGCCGTGCTCGACGTGCGTGGGGCCGGTCTGGCGATCGGGGTCGAGATCACGGACGCCGACACGGCTCGCGCGATCAAAGAGGACCTTCGCCAGCGCGGCGTGCTGATCGGCAGCGCTGGTCGTGACGGGAATGTCCTGAAGGTCCGTCCACCGCTGGCCTTCTCGGAGGCCGACGTGCGGGTGTTCGCGGACGCCCTCGCGGCGACCCTCGCCTCCCTCGGGCGTGCCTAGCCGTCGCCCGAGCCGACGATCACGATGTCGCGCGGGAAGCCGGTGAGCCGTTCCATCCGTCCGGCCGTCGCGTCGATCGACACGAGGTCCTCGATCCGCACGCCGGTCTCGCCGTCGAGGTAGACCCCGGGTTCGACCGAGAAGACCGTCGGGCTCGGCAGTGGCGCATCGGTGGCGCGCTTGCTGAGCATCGGCGCCTCGTGCGTCGCGAGGCCGATGCCGTGGCCCAGGCTGTGCCCGAAATGCTCGCCGTGCCCGGCGGTCTCGATGACCTCCCGCGCGACGGCATCGACCGCACGGCCCGAGGGCAGCTCGCCACCTCGACCAACGGCCTCGTCGAGCGCCTCGATCGCGGTCGCCTGGGCGCGTGCCACGAGCTCGTACACCTCGGCGTCCCGCGACGACGGCTGGCCAACGAACAGGGTCCGCGTCATGTCGCTCCGATAGCCACCGACCTGCGCGCCGAAGTCGAACAGGAGGACCGCGCCGTCCAGCACCGGCCGGTCGCCCGGCGCGCCATGCGGCAACGCCGCTTCCGGCCCGGACAAGCACGCGACGTCGAATGCGAGGGCCTCGGCACCACCCGTGCGCATCGCCCACTCGAGCCGGAGCGCGAGGTCCGTCTCCGTGACACCCGGACGGATAGCGGGCAGCAGCGCGGCGAGCGCGCGGTCGGCCACCGCGCACGCCGCGGCGATCCGCTCGATCTCGGCGGACTCCTTGGTCGCCCGATCCAGCTCGATCCAGCCGTCGATCGGCACGAGCTCCACGTCCGGCGCGGCGGCGGCGAGTTTCTCCCAGACGGCGTGCGGCACGAACGCCGTCTCGACGCCGACCCGCTTCGCACCGATCGATCCCACGAGCTCAGGCCAGCGAGTCTGGAGGTCGCCGTAGACGCCCTCGATCCTGGCCTCGGGCGCCTCCCGGCGGGCCTGGATCTCGTAGCGCGAGTCGGCGAACAGGGCGAGCTCGTCGCCCGACAGCAGGAATTGCCCGGAGTTGCTGGCGACCTTCTCTTCGCCGTCGGCGAGGGTGAAACCGGTGAGGTAGCGCATGTGCTCGCGGCGCACCCCGAAGTAGGCATCGATGCCCGCACCGGCGAATCGGTCGCGGACGCGTTCGCGACGGACGGGTCTCGACGCCCGGTCAGCCTCCTCCCAGCGCCGGCGGTCGGCCGGCGTCGGCGGCCCGGCGAAGTCGGCCGGGGTCGGCCACGCGGCGCGGGCAAGCGTCACGGGATGTAGCCGTACTTCTTCCGGTTCGCGTCGTGTTCCTTCTTGGTCTTCGCGAAGGCGTGCTTCCCGTCGGTCTCGGGGATGGCCAGGAAGTAGATGTACTTGTCGGCCGTATCGGGGTGGAGCGCCGCATCGATCGAGGCGAGCGTCGGGGTGGCGATCGGCCCGGGGATGAGGCCCGGCTGGGTGTACGTCTGGTAGCCGATCAACTCGGCGGGCAGCGGGACGTCACGGAGCGGTACCTCGGGCACGACCCAGAACCGATAGTCCTGCCACTTCTCGAAGTCGAGGGCATCCAACTGGACCGTGTCGTTCGCGTAGATGACCGTCGGATCGGCGTTGAGGATCTTGTTCTTGATGCCCGGGATGCCGTCCATCCGGTTCTGGTACACGCCGGCGATGAGCGCGCGCTCCTCGTCGAGGACGGCCTCTCGCTCGACGATCGAGGCGAGCGACAGGACCTGGTAGAACGTCAGCCCTCGGTCCGCGGCGACCTTGAGCTTGTCGTCGCCGACCGCGGTGTGGAACCCGTCGAGCATCTTGCGGATCAGCTCCTCGGGCGTCGTGTCCGGCAGCAACCGGTACGTGCCCGGCCACAGGAAGCCCTCGAGCGATGCGCCGTCGGGCGCATCCTGCAGGACCCGTCGGAGCCAGGGGTAGTCGGCGAGCAGCACCTCGGGCGGCTCCTTGGCGAGCTCGTAGAACTCGCGCGGATCCATCTCGAGGGCCTCACCATCGGTCTTCTTCTTCTGGAGCAGCGCGGTGATCTGCTCGAGACGAAGAGCGGTCCGCAGGTCCAATTCGATGTACGGGTTCGGCGGCGGGGCCAGCAAGGCCGACACCAGCTGGTCGGGCGTCATGTTGCGGCGCAGCACGAACGTGCCCTGCTGGAGTGCGCCGGTGAGGTCGCGCTGGCTGGCGAGGAAGATGAACGCCCGCGGATCGCGGATGAGACCCTCGGTCCCAAGGCGCGCGGCGATCGTCGACGCGGTGTCCCCGTCTTCGACCAGGAACTCGACCTGTTCGGCGTCGGTCGAGACCGGCTGGGTCAACGCCGTGCCGAGGTCCTCCCGCACGATGTCGGCGACGAACGGTAGGCCGAGCGCTCCCGGGCTATCCTCGGCCCAGGACAGGATCGCGCCGTTGACGAGCGGCCGCAGCGCAGTGAGGGCCACCACCAGGACGAGGCCGGCCATCAGGACCGCGAACAGCACGAACTTGATCAACCCGATGACACCGCCCCCACCACCGCCTCGTCGACGACCGCCTCGACCGTCCTTCCCGGATCGACGCGACGGCTCGAAGCCCTCCGGGACGTACTCGGTCGCGTAGGCGTCGGGCTCGTAGCGCCGGGCGTGCGGGGTTCGTCCGTCGCGCGGACGGCCGCCCGAGCGGATCGTCATGGGGTCGTCTCCATCGTGGGCCGGGCCTGGGCGGACCCGATCTCGCGGCGGCTGTCGAGCTCATCTTGCAGGATGATCGCCGCGGCTTCCCGATCGACGCGCGCACGGTATGCATCGCGCTGCGTCCGGGAGGGCGGTCCGCCGGATCGACCGCGGCTCATCGGGCCGAGCCGGGACTCGGCGACATGGCTGCTCAGACGCTCGTCGCGCAGCCCGATCGAGACCCGCTCGCCGAGGTGCGTCGCTGATCGCGTCGACCCAGGTGCGGGTCGCGGCGGCCTGCGGGCCCTCGTGCCCGGCCGCGTCGATGGGCAACCCGACGATGAGCTCCGTGACGGCATGCCGCTCGATGAGCGTGAGCAGCGCGGCCGCATCGGCCTCCACCGTCCGTCCGCGGCGAAGCGTCACGAGGGCCCGGGCACCGACGTCCGGGCCGTCGGCGATGGCCACGCCGATCCGGCGCTCCCCGAGATCGACGCCGAGCAACGCGGTCATGGTTCGGCGATCTCGGCGGTCCGAACGTCGACACGCGCGTCGAAGGTTGGGATCGTGCCCACCCAGTCCGGCCATACCGACAGCTCGGCCTGACCGTACCCATCGAGGATGGCCTGGGCGTCGGCCAGCGGCTTGCCGCGGATCTCCGCCTCGATGACCGCTGGGTCGATCTGCAGCACCTGGCGCGCCGTGATCGTCACCGGGAACGAGATCACGCCGGCCTCGACCTGGCCGGGCGACGGCATCACGTCGCTCGAACCCTCGACCAGCGCGTAGCCCTGTTGGACCTGGGGCGCGATGTTCGCCTCGGCGACCTGCTGGACGGCCGACTCGTCGACCGCCTGGACCGTCCCGGTCGCCGTCGCGCCGAGCTCGAACGACTCGATCTCGTCGCCGAGGAATGACGCCGGATCGACGCTATAGTTCGGTTCGCCGAGCGTTGCGGTCTCCGCGAACACCGTCGTGCCATCGGCAGCAAGGCCCGGATCGGCCAGCTGCTCGGCGAACGTCGCGGCGAGCTGGGCGTCGATCGCCTTGGTCGCGGCCGTGATGTCGGCCTGGACGACGCGCGGGAATTCGTCCCGCTTCCCGCCCCGTGTCGGCTCGGGGTTCGTCACGTCGAGCGTCACCGGGTTCTCGCCGCGCGGGATCACGTGGATCGCATTGGCCTCGACGTTGCCCTCCGGTCCAGCATTCGCGGCCCGCACCTTGACCGCAGCCGACGTCGGGAACACCTGGAGCCCGACGAGCTCGGCCGGCGGGATCGTGATCGAGCGCTCGGTCCGGAAGCGGAGCCCATTCTCGGTGCTGACGATGCTCCCCTCCGGGATCGTGTTGGAGTCCGTGAAGTCCTTGTTCCGGAAACGGACGGTGCCGGACGCCGCGGTCTCTTCGACGCGCTTGCCGGTCACCTCGAACGGCATCGTCACCTCGACCGGGATGTCCTTCGTGACCGCCGGGACCGTGCGGTCGACCGGATCGGGCTCGGTCGCCGAGGGGTCCGCCACGATGCGCAGCGGGATCGGCCCGATCACGCTCTCGCGTGGCGCGATCACGGCGGTCGCCGTCGGCAGGAACACGAATGCACCCACGCCACCGACGACGAGTGCCAGCCCCAGGACGGCTGCGCCGGCGACGACGGGCGTCCGCCGGAGTCCCGCAGCGAACCCTTCACCGGCCGGCGCAGGGCGAACTCGGGAGACAGCGGAGATCGGTTCGGCCGGCGTGTCGGCCACGACCCGCGCCGCCGGGACGGCCGCGGGGGCCCGGTGCGAGGCGGTGATCGCCGCGTCGTGGTGCCTCGCCTGGCCCGGCACGTCCGAGGGGAGCGCCGCCACTCCGGCGGTCGAGGCCCCCGCGGCGGCGACCGTTGCTCCGGCAGCGGCCAGCCCGACGGGCGTGACGGATCCCGGGGCGACGGGTCCGGGCGTGGCATCGGCGGGGGCGCCACCGCGGTCACCACGGGGCTTGCGACCACCGCTCCCGCGCGGTGATGCCTTCGACGCGCCGACCGTTGCCGCCGCGGCAGCGGCTGCTGCATGACCGTTGTCGTCGCGCTCGCCGGCCACCTCCTGTACCGACGATTCGTACTCGGTCACGCTCGCGAAGATCGGCAGGCCGGCCGACGCAGCGAGGGCGCGTGTCGCAGGGTCACTCGCCACGACCGCCAGTCGCTTGCCGTTCAGCGTCGCGTCACGAGCCAGCAACCGGAAGTTGATGCGTGACGTCGCGACCCGCGAGCCGTTCGGCAGCACGATGGCGATCCGGCTCGTCTCCGCGGCCCGGACGCGGGTCGCCGCAGTCGTGATCTCATCGTCGATGTCGAGATACAGGATCCGGACGTCCACGTCAGACCTTCATCGCGCGGAGGACTCGCTTGAGCGCGACATCGAGCGGATCGGCGATGGTCTGGAGCTCGATCGCCTGGTACGCGAGGCCGAGGGGTGTGACGTCCTGCTGGTCGACCAGGAGGTCGGTCGCGTCGACCACGGTCTCGATCTGGTCCGGACTGAGGACAGAGACCTCCGGGGGTCGGGCGAAGGGCATCCGCTTCCAGAACGTCTCGGCGGCAAGCGCCTCGCGGATCTCGGGCAGCCGCGAGCCACCGCCGCACAGGAAGATCCGGCCGGGCAGCAGATCGCCACCCGACAGTTCCTCCATCACGAGCTCGACACCGGCGGCCCACACGCGGACATCGTCGCCGATGATGTTCGCGATGTCGTCCCTGCCCTCCACATCGAGCCCGCGGGCGTAGTCGACCTTCAGCGATTCGGCACGCGGGAACGGCAGGTCGAGCCGGTCGGCGATCGACTTGGTGAACGCCCGGCCACCGAGCGCGAACATGCGCGTCCCCTCGATGCCGCCCTGGCGGACGAGGGCGACATCTGTCGTGCCGCCGCCAACGTCGACGAAGAGCGCGCCGGTCTGGCGGATCTGGTCGGTGCCGAGGACACGCGCCACGGCATATGGCTCGGCGACGATCTCGAGCAGCTCCAGGTCGAGCTGCGAGGCGACGCTCTGGAGCGCACCGAGGTGCACAAGCGGCGCAAAGGCATTGAAGATGCCGATCTTGACGTGACGCCCCTGGAACCCGACCGGGTTGGTCAGTGCGTAGCCATCGATCGAGGCGGACGTCACCGCCGCATGGACCAGCCGCACGTCGACGTGCGGGAGCCCCGTTTCCCAGGTGATGGCTCGCTCGGCCTCGATCAAGGCCTCGCGCTGGACGCCGTCGATCAGCTTCTGGAGCTCCGGCTCGGAGATCGGCTGGTCCGGGCGCTTGCGCTCCTGGCTGTGCGTCGTCGTGAAGCCCTTGACCAGCTCACCGGCGATGCCGATAACGACTTGGCTGGGTCGGAAGCCGGCCATCTCCTCGGCCTCCTGCAGCGCGACCGCGCAGTTATCGACGACCGCCGCGATGTCCGCGACGGTCCCGGATTGCATGTGCGAGAGGCCCTGCCTCTTGCGGCCGACGCCGCGCACCGTACCGAGGCCCTCGTCGTCGATCTCGAAGACCAGGGCCTTGGCGAACTCGGTCCCGACGTCGAGGGCCGTGCAGGCGGCCAGGTCGTCGGCCCCGTCGCGTTGCCAGATCCGGCGCCAGAACGCCATCAGCCCCCCGCGCCGAGCCGTTCGGCGATCGAGCTCCGGACCGCCGCTTCGGCCTCTGCCAGACCGTCCCGGCGCGTGCCCATGCCCTGGGCCATCTGCGGACGGCCACCGCCCTTCGCACCGAGCGGCCCGGCTGCCACCTTGACGAGGTCGCCGGCCGACAGCCCGCGATCGACCAGGTCGTCCGACACGGTCACCCAGACCTGCGGCGCCTCCGCGTCGAGGAACATCGCGATGACGCCGCTCCCGAGTGCGACGCGGACCTCCTTCGAGGCGGCCTTGAGCGCATCCATCGATTCGTACGGGACCGTCGCGACGACGAGCCGGACGCCCGGGGCGACCTCCTCGGCACGCGATGCCAGCTCGGCCGGCTTGGGCACGCCGCCACCGCCTGCCCGTAGGCGGCGCTTCGTCTCGCGCAGCTCCTCCTGGAGCGCGGCGACGCGATCCTCGAGGCGATCGACGGAGCTGGCGCCGACCGCCTCGGCCAGCCGTTCGAGCGTCTCCGACCGTTCACTGCTCAGCCGGTCGGCGGCCGCGCCGGTGACGGCCTCGATGCGCCGCTGCCCGGACCCGATGCTGCGTTCGCCGGTGATCAGGAAGCCGCCGATCTGGCCCGTCGCCCGGCAATGTGTCCCGCCACACAGCTCGAAGCTGTAGTCCTGGACCCGGACCGTGCGCACGGTCTCGCCGTATTTCTCGTCGAAGAATGCGTCGGCGCCCTGGGCGATCGCCTCCTGCATCGGCAAGAACTCCACGGTGACCGGTCGATCGTCGCGGATGATCGCGCGGACCTCGTCCTCGATGGCCCGCTTCTCGTCGTCCGTGAGGGCACGATCGAACGGGTAGTCGAAGCGGAGATAGTCGGGATGGACGAGCGAGCCCGCCTGGCGCGCCGAGTCCCCGACGACGTTGCGCAAGGCCCGGTGCAGCAGATGCGTGCCGGTGTGGTTGCGCATCGTGTGGGCGCGCCGGTCGACATCGACGACCGCCTCGACCGTCTCGCCGACTTTCAGCCGGCCGCGCAACGTCCCGCGATGGACGATCAGCCCGCCGAGCGGGCGCTGCGTGTCCTCGACCGTGAACAGCTCGCTGCCGCCGGGCTCACGGATGACGCCCTGGTCGCCCACCTGGCCGCCACCCTCGGCGTAGAACGGTGTTCGGTCGAGCACGATCTCCGCCGCGCCGTGGCCGGTCAGCTCGCTGAGCTCCATGCCGTCGCGGATGATCGCGACCACCCGGCCCTCCGCCGTCGTGGTCTCGTAGCCCAGGAACTCGCTATCGCCGACGCGGCCCTGGATCGCGCCGTAGAGGGACGCCAGCTCGGCGTGCCGTGCCAGCTCGGCCTTCTTGCCCGATCGGCTTCGCTCGCGTTGCTCGGCGAGAGCGGCGTCGAAGCCGGCCCGATCGATGGCGACCCCGTACTCGGCGGCGAGCTCGGCCGTCAGGTCGACCGGGAACCCGTAGGTGTCGTGGAGACGGAAGGCGACCTCGCCAGACAGCGCCGCCGCATCCGTCGGCAGGTCTTCGGGTCGCCTGCCGATCACCCGCTCGTCGCTCGTGAGGGGGAGGAGCGCCTCCTCGAGGTGGATGGTGCCGGCGTCGAGGGTCCGTGCGAACTGGACCTCCTCGCGCCCGATCACGGACAGGATCTGGTCGCGCTTCTCGACGAGGTGGGGGTAGGCGCCGGCCATCACGTCGATCACCACCGAGGCCGCATCGGCCATGAACGGCTCGCGTCGCCCGAGCAGGCGCCCGTGGCGGACGGCTCGACGCAGGATGCGGCGCAGGACGTAGCCCCTCCCTTCATTGCTGGGTAGGACGTCGTCGGCGATCAGGAACGTGACGGCACGCGAATGGTCGGCGATGACCTGGTAGCTGAACCGCTCCTGCTCGAAGGCATCCGGGTCGTGCCCGAGCAACTCGCGCATGCGCTCGTGGATCGGGGTGAACAGGTCGGTGTCGTAGTTGGTGGGCACCTGCTGGATGACGCTGGCCAGTCGCTCCAGGCCCATCCCCGTATCGACGCCCGGTGCCGGCAGCGGCACGAGCGAGCCATCCGGCTGCAAGTCGAACTCCATGAAGACGAGGTTCCAGATCTCGAGCCAGCGCGGGCAGGTCTCGCTGTGGTCCGGGATGCACTCGGGGCCCTCGCTGAGGTGGGCGCCCCGATCGAAGTGGATCTCGCTGCACGGTCCGCACGGTCCGATGTCGGCCATGCGCCACCAGTTCTTCTCGTCACCGTTCGGGAAATCGCCCCAGCGCACGAGCCGCTCCGGCGGCAGACCGATCTCATCGCGCCAGACCTCGAAGGCGAGGTCGTCGGTCGTGTAGGTCGTCGCCGCGAGCCGCTCAGCGGGGATGCCGAGGTCGCGCGTCAGGAAATCCCAGGCCCAGTGGATCGCCTCGCGCTTGAAGTAGTCGCCGAAGCTCCAATTCCCGAGCATCTCGAAGAGCGTGTGGTGACGCGGTGTCCGACCCACCTCCTCGAAGTCGTTGTGCTTGCCGGCGACGCGCAGGCTGCGCTGGTAGTCGACCGCCCGCACATAGCTGCGGGTCTCCTTGCCGGTCAGGACGTCCTTGAACTGGACCATCCCGCTGTTGGTGAACAACAGCGTCTGATCGCCGGCGGGTACGAGGCTCGCGCTCGGGACGACCGTGTGGTTCCGCTCAGCGAAGAACTCGATGAACCGGCCACGGAGTTCCGACGCTGGCCGCCACACGATCCGGGGGTCCGGGGTGACGGGTGGGGTCGACATCGGCGGCAATGGTACCGAACCGAGGCGGGCCGCCTATGCAAGGCGACCGCGATATCCCTGTGCGACCGGCATGATGCGCCCGACGCCGTCAGACGACCATGGTGGAACGGTCGGAACCCGCAGACGAGGTGCCCGCATGGCTTACGTGCGCAAGTGCGAGAAGTGCGGAACCATCGACGCCCGCCAGAGTTGGCCGTCGCCGAGCGATGCCGCAGCGCAGGATGCGTTCAGCAACTGGACGTGTCTGTCGTGCGCGTGGACCGAGTTCGACCTGGTCGAAGAGACCGAGGCCGAGGCTCCGGCCCAAGCGACGCGCTGACGATCACTCAGCCGCGTCTCAGACCCTTCTCACGCGCGGCCGGGACGCTCCGGGTGTCGAAAACCCCCTGGAGACGTCCCGCATGACCTCGCCTACCGCGCCCCCAGCGAACCCGATCGACGACCTCGATGACGACCGGCCGATCGGTCGGATCCTGACGCGACGCGAGGTGCTGGCGCTCATCGGCGCCGGAGGCACCGCCGCGTTCCTGGCGGCGTGCACGCCGGCCGGTTCGGCGTCGCCCGCTGCATCCGGGACGGCATCTGCCGCTGCGTCGGCGAGCGCGAGCGCCGCGGCGACAGACGTCCCCTCCGCCGCGATCGCCTCGACACTGCCCGCGTGCGTCGTGGCACCCGAGCTGACAGAGGGCCCGTACTACGTCGACGTCGATCTCGACCGCTCTGACATCCGGACCGATACCTCGGACGGCGTGGCGGTCGAGGGAGCGCCGCTCGTCCTCGACTGGGTCGTGTCGCAGGCGGATGGGTCGGCGTGCATGCCGATGGAGGGCGTGATCGTCGACGTGTGGCACTGCGACGCGCTCGGCACGTATTCCGGTGTCGAGGGCGACTCGGCCAACTTCCTGCGCGGCTTCCAGCGCACCGACAGTCAGGGCAAGGCCTCGTTCACGACGATCTACCCGGGCTGGTACCAGGGTCGGGCGGTGCACATCCACTTCAAGATCCGCACCGATCCCGACGCGGAAGCGGGCTTCGAGTTCACGTCACAGCTGTTCTTCGACGACGACGTCAGCCGATCCGTGTACACGACCGGCGTGTACGCCCAGAAGGGCGCGCAGGACCAGCCGAACGAGTCCGACGGGATCTTCAGCCAGAGCGGCGACATGACGTTGCTGTCGGTGACGCAGGAGGGCGACGGCTACCGGGCCACCTTCCCGATCGCCGTGCAGCTCACCTAACCCCTTGGGCGCCGCCCGAAGACGCGCCATAACCGCGACCCGGCGATGATCGCGCCGAGGATCGCGCCGATCGTCAGGCCACGCAGGAAATTGGCGGTCGAATGGTCGTCGTTCATGGCCGTCCGTTCATGTCGGTCGCCGTGGGTTCGGGCCGAGGACCGCGATGACCGACACGATCGCGATGCCCAGCCACGCGACGATCGACGCTCCGACGAGGTGGTAGTCCCCGAGTGTCACGATGCCGATGCCGAGGCGCTCGAAGATCGCGTCGCCGGCCCACGCGCCGAGGATCGCCGCCGCGACCAGCGCCGGCAGCCGGCCGCCGGCCGACCCACGGATCGCGACCGAGAGCGCCGCGTGGAAGACCCCGACCAGCACCGAAAGCACGAGTGAGGGCTCGAGGCTCACGCGCCGACGAGCGATGCCTCGCGCCCGACCGCTCGTTCCGCCGGCACAGAGATGCGACCACCGCCCAGGACTTCGTCGCCGTCATAGAAGACCGCCGCCTGGCCCGGCGCCGCGGCCCATACGGGTTCGTCGGTCTGCACCAGCCACCGGCGATCGCCGAGTGGCGCCACGGTGGCCTCGATCGGCGTGGCGCGATGACGGATGCGGACGGCCGCCCGGAAGGGCTCCGACGGAGCGACCTTCCCGATGAACGAGCCGCGCTCGACGGTGAAGTCGTTGGTCTCGAGGTCCTCGCGCCGACCGAGCTGGATCGTGTTCGAGATCGGGTCGATGCGTGAGACGTACCGTGGCGCCCCGAGGGCCACGCCTAGCCCCTGGCGCTGCCCCACGGTGTAGGCCGGCGTGCCCTGGTGCTCGCCGACCAGCGACCCGTCCACGTCGAGCAGGGCGCCGGCCTCGGGCTGCCAGCCGGCGCGCGTCCGTAGCGTGTCGCGATAGTCGCCGCCTGGCACGAAGCAGATCTCCTGGCTCTCGGGCTTCTCGGCGGTCACGAGACCCAGCGACCGGGCCACGTCGCGCACCTCGGGCTTGGTCAGGTCGCCGAGTGGGAAGCGGGCGTGCTCGAGCTGCTCGGCGCGCAAGCCGTACAGGAAGTACGTCTGGTCCTTATCTTCGTCGCGAGCCCGGTACAGCCGCGCCCGTCCGTCGTCGCCGACCAGCCGGCGCGCGTAGTGCCCGGTCGCGACCGCGTCGCACTCGTACAGGTGGCGCGCCCGCCCCAGCAGCGCCCCGAACTTCACGTACGTGTTGCAGTCGACGCACGGGCTCGGCGTCCGCCCATCGAGGTACGCATCCAGGAACGGCTGGAGGACCCCCGCGTCGAACTCGCGCTCGAGGTTCATCACGTAGAACGGGATCTCGAGCTGGGCGGCCACGCGTCGGGCATCGTCGGCGGCATCGAGCGAGCAGCAGCTCTTCTTGAACTCGGAGTACGTGTCGGCCACGTCGTGCAGGCGCATCCAGACGCCCACGACCTCGTGCCCTTGCCCGTGCAGGATGGCCGCCGCGACCGATGAGTCGACACCGCCCGACATGGCGACCAGGATCCGGCTCACGCCGTCACGCCCTGGCCGAGCGGGTCGCGTGCCACCGACGCCGATCCCACTTGCATCGAGGCGATGACCCGCGGCACGACGTCCGCGGCCGTGGCCACCTCCTCGTCCGTTGTCGTCCGTCCGAGCGACAGGCGCAGGGCCCCGCGCGCCTCGTCCTCCGGGTAGCCCATCGCCGAGAGGACATGGCTGACCTCGGTCGAGCCGGTGGTACAGGCAGACCCGACCGACGTCGCGATCCCCTCGAGATCGAGCGACAGGGTAACGGCGGCGCCGTCGGTGCCACGGGCGATGATCGACAGTAGCCCGGGCAGCCGGTCGGTCGGATGGCCGGTCAGCTCGGTCTCCGGGACCGCGAGCAGGGCCCGCCGGAGGCGCTCGCGCCCGGCGCGGAGCCGCTTGACGGTCGCGGAGCGCTCGGCGGCAGTGAGCTCGTACGCGACCGCGAGCCCGACGGCGCCGGCCACGTTCTCGGTCCCTGCCCGTCGGTGCCGCTCCTGCTCACCGCCGTGCTGCTGAGCGAGGATGTGCGTCCCGTGCCGGATGTACAGCGCCCCGGCGCCCTTGGGTCCCTCGAACTTGTGGCCGCTGATCGTCACGAGATCGACGCCGAGCTCGTGCAGCCGCAGGTCGACGTACGGCGCCGCCTGTATCGCGTCGACATGGAGGAGGATGCCCTTGCGCGACGCGACCCGCTTCGCGATCTCGGCCACCGGTTGGATGGTGCCGACCTCGTTGTTGGCGAGCATGATCGAGACGAGGATCGTCCGGTCGCTGAGCTCTGCCTCGAGCTGGTCCGGATCGACGCGCCCGTAGCGATCGACCGGCAGTTCGACGATCTCGAAGCCGAACTTCTCGAGGTAGCGCAGCGCGTGTCCGACGGCGTGGTGCTCGATCGACGACGTGACGATGCGGTGGCCGCGTGCCTTGCTGGCCCACGCTGCGCCCTTCAGCGCAAGGTTGTTCGCCTCGGTGCCACCCGACGTGAACACGACCTCGCGTGGCTCGACGCCGAGCGCCGCGGCGAGTCTATCGTGGGCATCGTCGAGGGCCGCCCGGGCGACCCGTCCGAACGCATGTGCCGACGACGGATTCCCGAAGGATTCCGTGAGGAACGGCAGCATCGCGTCGAGGACCTCTCGCCGGACGGGCGTCGTCGCGGCGTGGTCCAGGTAGATCGGCATCGCGGCCGATCGTACACCCGGTCGCTGATCGGCCAGGAGTGAGCGATCGCTAGGTCGCGGTCACCTGCAGCAGCCGCCCATCGATCGTGACAGCGAACAGTTCGCCGTTCTCGGCCTCCCCGAATGAGGTCACGTTGAGACTCGTGTCCTTGCGCATCCACAGGCTCGAGCCGGCGGCTGGCATCGAGTAGAACCGGCCGTTGCAGAAGTCCGCGAAGATGTACTGCCCGGCGAGCCCTGGGTAGGCCGAACCGCGATATACGTAGCCACCGGTGATCGAGCAGGCTCCGGACGAGTGGCTGTACTCGGCAACCGGTAGGAACTTGCCGGACTTGTTGCAGCTGCTCGCGTTGTAGCAGTGCTTCCCTTCCATGACGTTCCAGCCGTAGTTCCGGCCACCCTTGTAGGCCGCCGGCTCGCGGTTGATCTCCTCGTAGCGGTTCTGGCCGACGTCGGCGATGTACAGCGAGCCTGTCCCTCGATCGAACGAGATCCGCCACGGGTTGCGCAGACCGTACGCCCAGACCTCATCGAGGCCCGAGGTCGCGCCGCGGAACGGATTGGTGGGCGGGATGGCGTATCGGTTGTACGGGCCGGAACCACTCGCGCCGACGTGGATGCGCAGGATCTTGCCGAGCAGGTTCTTGGTCTTGCTCTGGCCGTTACGGAGCGGATCACCCCCGCCTCCGCCGTCACCCGTCCCGATGTAGAGATAGCCGTCCGGGCCGAACGCCATGGCACCGCCATTGTGGTTACTGAACGCGCTGTGCTCGATGGCGAGGATGCTTTCGAGGGTCGATGCGGACGCCCCGGTGCCCGAGGTATTGGCCCGCATACGCGCGACGACGATGTCACCGCCCGATCGCGTGTAGTACACGTACACGCGGCGGTTGATCTCGAACTGCGGGTGGAAGGCGAGTCCGAGCAAGCCCTGCTCACCGCCGGAGTCCTGGACCACCGACTGGATGTTGAGGAAATTGCCCGACCTGAGCGCCCCGTTCTGGAAGACGCGCACCGTGCCGCGCCGCTCGACCAGGAAGAGGCGATCGGTGCCGTCGCCGGCGTTCGTCACCTGGGTCAGCGACTGCAGCCCCGTCGCCCGTTGCCACAGGCCCAGGGTGGTGGCGCCGCGCACCACGCTCGCAGGGATGACCGTCATCAGGAAGAGGGCAGCCAGGCCGGCAACGAGGACGGCGCGGCGCCCGTGGCGCGATCGGTGGTGGGTCATGACCATCACCCTACAACGTGGCGCCAGCCCGCGTCACCCCGACGATCCGTACCCCCGGTTCGGTCCTATGGTGTGAACGCCCGGCGGAGGACACGCGCCGTCTCACCCCTCACGAGTGTCCGCGTGGGGCAGATCCGGTTGGACGCGCAGGGGTCGATCAGCCCGGCGTCGGCGGCCGAGTTCAAGGCGGCTTCGGCGCCGATGCCGTCGTCGTCGGTGAAGTGATCGGTGCTGCTGGGCGGCAGGTCCAGGGCTCTCGCCAGCGTCACGGCGAGGAATTGCCGGGTCACCGCCGACGTGGCGCAGAACTTGCGCGTCCCGCAGCCGGTCATGATCCCGGCGACGCCCACCCGGTTGTGGTAGGCCTCGAACCGCGAGCCCTCGTCGTCGTCGAACAGGTCCTGGCTGGTCGACGGAAGGTCCAGGAGGCGCGAGAGGAAGACCGCGAGCTCGTCGCGATGGGCCACGTTGTAGGTGCAGAACAGCATCGGATCGCAGCCCGGCGACAGGCCGTTGGCGAGCCCCCATTTCGCGTCGCCCGCGTAGGCCGTCGTGCTGTAGTCGTTGACGCACGTCGAGCCGCCACCCAGCACGCGAGCCGAGTTCCCGCTGATCGACAGGCGGACGTACGCGCAGTTGTTCGTCTCGCTCTTCTCGGTGAAGTACCCGAACAGGTCGACCGCGAACCGCAGGGTGTACGAGCCGGACGGCAGGCCGGTGATGTCGATCCACTGGTAGGCGAAGTTCCATGGGTACTTGTCGCCCCAGCCGACCGAGATACCGGTCCGGGTCGACGTCGACCGGAAGGTGCCGCAGCCGGACTCGAAGTAGCGCCTCGACCCCGGGGCGCGCGGCAGCGACAGATAGCGCCCATTCGTATCGAAGAAGCAGAAGCCGATCTTGCTGTCGCGCAACGTCCCACGGTTGGACCACAGGTGGTAGCTCGCCATGCGCTTGACGTGGTAGTGGTCATGCCCATCACCGGCGTAGCGCACCTGGGCGTCCGTCTCGATACGACGCGTGCCGCCGTTCGACCGATAGATGACCTGGTCGATGTCGAGCGGGACGTTCGTGCGCGGCCGACTGCCGCGCACCTCGAACGGGCCATCGCCGTAGTTGAGAAGGGTGGTCGTAAAGCGCAGCAGCTTCCGCCCGCTGGACGATCGGGTGATCCGCAGGTCGGTGATCCGATCGGCTCGGAGGTCGGGCAGCCAGTCGGTGACCGCGGCGACCGGCGCCGCCGGGATCATCAGGTTGAGCGATACGAGCAACCCGAGCGTGACGCCGAGGCGTCGGAGCATGCGGCGCTGGTCGTGCCCACGCATCGCCCCGACCTTACACGGCCTCAGGAACCGACGACGGACGGTTCCGTGGCGCGCCGAAGGTCTTCGGCGCGACCCTGCTCCCGGCGTCGGTCGTGCTGGGACAGCAGCCGCTTGCGAAGGCGGATCGACTTCGGGGTCACCTCGACGAGCTCATCCGCCGCGATGAATTCGATCGCCGACTCGAGCGTGATCGGCCGTGGCGGGGTCAACCGCAGCGCCTCGTCGTGGGCGTGGGTGCGGATGTTGGTGAGCTTCTTCTCCTTGGTCGGGTTGACGTCCATGTCACCCGAGCGGCTGTTCTCGCCCACGATCATGCCCTCGTAGACCTCGACGCCGGTGTCGACGAATAGCTCTGCCCGCTCCTGCAGGTTGAACAGCGCGTAGCTGTTGCTGGTCCCGGCGCGATCGCTGACGAGGACGCCGGACGTGCGATGTGTGACATCGCCCGCCCATGGCCCGTAGCCCTCACCGATCTGGTGCAGGAGCGCCGTGCCGCGCGTGTCGGTCAGCAATTGGCCGCGATAGCCGATCAGCCCGCGCACCGGCAGGACGTACTCCAGGCGGACCCGGCCATCGGCGTCGGTGGTCATCTGCTCGAGCCGGCCCTTGCGGCCGGCCATCGCGCCCTGGACCTCGCCGATGTACTCGGGCGGGATGTCGATCGTGACCCGCTCGTAGGGCTCCTGGACCTCATCGCCGATCGTGCGCAGGAGGACCTCCGGCCGCGAGGCGGTCAGCTCGAACCCCTCGCGGCGCATCTGTTCGATCAGGACGGCCAGCTGCAGCTCACCACGGCCGCGGACCTCGTAGGCGTCGGCGCTCTCCGCGGGGCGAACCTCGATCGAGACGTTGCCGAGCACTTCCTTCTCGAGGCGGGTCATGATCTGGCGGCTGGTCACGTACTGGCCCTCGCTCCCGGACAGCGGCGACGTGTTCACGCCGAACGTCATCCGGAGGGTCGGCGCGTCCACGTCGAGCCGCGGCAGCGGTCGCGGGTCGGTGGGCTCGGTGAGCGTGTCGCCGATCGTCACGTCGGGCAGTCCCGCGACGCTGACGATGTCGCCTGGGCGGGCCTCGGCGATGTCCACCCGTTCGATGCCGCGCGCCGTCTGCAGGCTGGTCACGGTCCCGGTCAGGGTCACGGTGCGCCCGGGTTCCACCGTACCGGCGGTATCGTCGGCCTCCTCCCGGACGACGCTGATGCGCTGCCCCACGCCGATCGTGCCGTTCCACACCCGGCCGACGGCCATCCGCCCGACGTACTCGTTGGCCGCGAGGTTCGTGACGAGCAGCTGCAGCGGGTGACCCGGCGTGTAGGTCGGCGCGGGGGTCACGTCCACCAGCAGGTCGAGGAGCGGCCGCAGGTCCTCGCCCGGCTCATCCAACGACGTCGTGGCCGTTCCGACGCGGGCGTTGGTGTAGACGACCTGGAACTCGATCTGCGCCTCGTCCGCCCCGAGGTCGATGAAGAGCTCATAGACGTCGTCGAGCACCTCGCGCGGCCGGGCGTCCGACCGGTCGATCTTGTTCAGCGCGACGATCACCGGCAGCCGCCGCGCCATCGCCTTCTGGAGGACATAGCGCGTCTGCGGGAGCGGTCCTTCGGCGGCATCGACAAGGAGCAGCACCGAATCGACCATGAGCAGGGAGCGCTCGACTTCGCCGCCGAAGTCCGCGTGACCCGGTGTGTCGACGATGTTGAGACGGATGTCGCCGTATTCGATGGTCGTCTGCTTGGCGAGGATCGTGATGCCCTTCTCGCGTTCGAGGTCCATCGAGTCGAGCACACGGTCGACGAGGGCCTGGTTCGAGCGGAAGGCGCCGGTCTGGCGGAGCATGGCGTCGACGAGCGTGGTCTTGCCGTGGTCGACGTGAGCGACGATCGCGACGTTGCGAACGTCGTCCCGGGTGCGGGTGGGCATGGCGACGGAGTGTCGCACATCACCCCGTGTCCGGCCGGACCCGGCCGAAGGACCACGCGCACTGGGGCGCTGCTAGCATCGACGCGATGACCGTCGCCGCCGTGATCCTCTCCGCGACACTCGAGGGTGCGCTGGCCGACACGCTGGGCCAGCCTCGCGTCCGCCGCATCGTCGACATCGCCTGGTCGGGTGGGGCGCTGCCTGTCGTGGTGGTCGCCCCCGATCCGGACGGCGCCGTGACGGCAGCCCTCATCGGGTCCGAGGCGGTCTATGGCTCCCCTGCCCCGCCCGAGGCGGGGCCCGCCGGCCAGATGGTTCGTGGCGCGGAGATCGCCCGTGAGGAGGTCCGCGACATCAGCGCGGTCCTGCTCTGGCCGGCGCGCATGACCTGGGTCGGTCCGGAATCGATCACCTCGCTCATCGAGGCCCATGGCGTGCAGCCGGGGTCACTCCTCCGGCCCGGCTGGCAGGGTGAAGCAGGCTGGCCAGTGTTGCTCCCGCTGTCGGCGCTCGATCACCTGCGCGCGATCGGACCTGAGCGCATGCCGCCCGAGGTCATCGATGAGGTGTCGAGCTCCATGTCGACGCGGTTGGTCGACGTCGGCGACCCCGGTGTCTGGTTCGACGTGGACACGCCGTTCGGCGATCTACCGCCGTACGAGGGACCACCCGATCCGCCCGGAGGGCACACGCACGAATGGGACGATGCCGTGGTCGACCGAGGCGTGGACGAGGACGTTCCCGGCGAGGGCCGCGGACTGGCGCCGTTCCCCCAGGCAGCCGACGACACGGCGGCCGACCTCGACTGAGGCCGCGCGGGTCAGGCGTTATCCGGCGATCAACGGCGTGACGAGCGGGACGACGTAGGTCACGCATAGCACGGCCGTGACGAGCGTCACCCGCCGGCGGTCAGACGCGTTCGCCTCGGGCAACAGGTCCGGGCCGTGCGGGCGGCTCAGGACGAGCAACGCCGCCATCGTCTCGAGCGGGATGAGCACCTCGTTGCGGGTCAAGGCGGTCAGCGTCCGGAGCAGGCCGAACACGATCAGGATGATGCACGCGGGGTTCACGGCATGGACGGCCCAGGCGGCTGAGACACTGAGCCCGCGGATCAGGCTGAGGAACACGACGAGCGTCGCGACGACGTTCGTCGTGAGCAAGACGACCAACGGTAGCGACGCGGCGACCCGATCGGGATCGATGCCCGTACCGAACACCACAAGGATGACGCCGATGGCGGCCAGGCTGGCCAAGACGATGAAGAGGAACCGGGCCCAGCGCTTGTAGGGCTCCAACGCTTTCGGATCCGTTCGCTTGGGCGGGGCCTCCAGGACATCCATGCGTTCGATGCTAGTCGACCACCGCCGCCGGCTGGTCACGCGAGGCGCGCATGGCGTCGCGAAGGCGCGCCAGCGGGATGGTCGCGACCGCGATACCGCCGATGACCAGCGCGACCCCGCCGAGCTGCGCGATCGACGGTCGCTCGCCCAGCAGCACCATGCTCAGCCCGACCGTGACGACCGGCTGCACGAGCAGGATCAGCGACGTCACCATCGCCGGCAGCCGCGGCAGCGAGATCGAGATGAAGAGGTAACCGAGCGACTGCGACGTGAGACCCAGCAGCGCGAGCCAGGCGAGGCTCGCGAGCCCGGGCGTGAGATCGAGGTCGCCGATGATCAGCCCGGCCACGGCCGCGACTGCCGCGGTCGCCATCGTGGCGACGGCGACCGGGCCGGCCGGCCGTCGCGCATCGCGGCCACCGAGCCGGATGATGAGCAGGTAGCCGGAGTAGCAGAGCGCGGTCGCGATCCCGAGGATCACGCCGAGGGCCGGGTCGCTGCCGTAGGCGCCCGCGCCGATGACCCCGCTGATCAGCACGACCCCGGCGAGGACGATCGGGACGGCGATCAGCGTCGCCCGTGACGGCCGCTCTCCGAAGACCAGCCACGCGACGACGCCGACGATGAGGACCTGGAGGTTGCCGAGGACTGTCGCCAGCCCCGCCCCGACGTACTCGATGGCGTGGTGCCAGAACGTCAGGTCACCCGCGAAGAAGACGCCGGCGATCAGCGCCAGCTGCACGGAGCGCCGCGGCAGCGGCCCGAAGCGGCGTCGCTCCGCCCAGGCCACCGCAACTAGGAGCGGCAGGCCGAACAGCGCGCGGAACACCGTCCCGGTCGACGGGGTCACGTCCGCCCACAGGTAGAAGATCCCGGAGAAAGCGATGCACAACGCCCCGGCCAGCGCGGCCAGACGGGGCCGCCGAGCGATGGCGTCGAGCGGCCGGATGCCGAGTCCGGTCTCGGACGTCAGGGCCCGGTCTCCGGGCCGGTCATGCCGGCGGCGGCTTCGACGGACCGCCGACGAACCGCAGGCCGAGTTCCTCGAACTGCTCGGGTTCGGGGGGCGAGGGTGCGTCCAGCATCGGGTCGCTGCCCGACTGCGTCTTCGGGAACGCCATCACCTCGCGGATGTTCGTCTGGTTGGCGAGGAGCGCGGCCCAGCGGTCGATGCCCAGCGCGATCCCGCCGTGTGGTGGTGCGCCGTACTCGAATGCGTCGAGGACGGCGCCGAACTTGTCGCGCATCCCCTCGAGCGTCTGGCCCTGGAGCAGGAAGCTGCGCTCGAGCAGGTCGCGACGATGGATCCGCACCGAGCCACCGCCGAGCTCCCAGCCGTTCAGGACCAGGTCGTACTGGAGCGCGCGGGCCCGACCGGCCGGGTCCTCGGGCGACGGTCGCGCCGGGTCGCCCGACGCGGTCACCAGCAGCGCCTCGTCCTCGGGCACGACGCCGCTGAACGGATTGTGGGTGGCGTCCCAGCGCTGCTTCTCTTCGTCCCATTGGTACATCGGGAAGCGGTTCACCCACACGTAGGCCAGGACGTCAGGGTCGGCCAGTGACAGCCGCTCGCCGAGCTCTGCTCGGAGACGGCCGAGGACGTCCGCCACGGTCGAGGCCGCGTCCGCGACGACCAGGACCAGGTCGCCGTCCGACGCGCCGGTCGCATCGATCACGGCCCGTTGCAGGTCCTCGGACAGGAACTTGGCGACCGGTCCGCCGAGACCCTCGGGCGTCACCGACAGGTGGACGAGGCCCTTCGCCCCGAACCGCTTGGCGTGCTCGGTCAGCTCGTCGACCTCGCGCCGGGTCACGCCGCCCAGACCCGGTGCCACGATGGCCTTGACCCGGCCACCGGAGGCGAGTGCCTCGTCGAAGACGCGGAAGCCGGAGCCGTCACGCAGGACCGGAGCCAGCTCGACGAGCTCCATCCCGAACCGGACGTCGGGCTTGTCTGACCCGAAGCGCTCCATGACTTCGTCGTACGTGAAGCGCGGGAACGGCGTTTCGACGATCGGCCGCTCCGGGGTCGTCGCCCGTGACACCTCGATCACCATCGACTCGATGAATGCCATCACGCTGTCCTCGTCGATGAAGCTCATCTCGAGGTCGAGCTGGGTGAACTCGGGCTGTCGATCGCCACGCAGGTCCTCGTCGCGATAGCAGCGCGCGATCTGGAAGTAGCGGTCGACCCCGGCCACCATGAGCAGCTGCTTGAGCTGCTGGGGACTCTGCGGCAGCGCATAGACGCTGCCTGGCTGGAGGCGCGACGGGACGATGAAGTCGCGCGCACCTTCGGGCGTCGACTTGATGAGCGTCGGCGTCTCGACCTCGACGAACCCGGCCGCGTGGTGCGCCTGCCGGATGGCCTGCACCATCCGGCTCCGAAGGAGGAGTCGATCGGCCATCGGCTGGCGCCGGATGTCGAGGTAGCGGTACTTGAGACGCAGGCCCTCGTCGACCGGCTTGTCGGGCTCGTTGATGTAGAACGGCGGCGTCTTCGCTTCGGACAGGATGTCGATCTCGCTCGCGCGAAGCTCGATCGCGCCGGTGGGCATGCGCGGGTTCTCGGTCCCGGGCAGGCGCGGCGCGACCTCGCCCGCGACGCTGACGACGAACTCGCTGCGGACACGGCTGCCGATCTCGTGTGCCAGCGGCGACTCGGTCTTGTCGATGACCACCTGGGTGATGCCATGACGGTCACGGATGTCCAGGAAGATCAGCTGGCCGTGGTCGCGGCGGCGGTGTACCCAGCCGGCCAGGCGCGCCTGGATCCCCGCATCGGACGCGCGCAACGCTCCCGCGGTGTGGGTGCGATAGGGCGTGGCGAGACCGGGGGGAGCGTCCGTCATGGCCGGCAAATGGTACGGGACCAGCCGATGACCGAGTCGGTGCCTCAGGCGGTCCGCGGTCCGTGGCGCAGGACCCAGGCGACGGCCATCGTGGCGGCGCCGACGATCGCGGCCACCGAGTTCGGCACGGCGATCACCGGGTTCCCGAGCGAGATGCCATATCCGATCCAGAGCACGAATCCGAACTCCAAGACTGCCAGGTAGGCGATCGACACGTCGGCGGACGAGCGCCGCTCGACCATGCGCCGGATCTGGAGCAGGGGTGAGATCGCCATCAGCACGCCCCATGCGGCGGCGGCGATGCCGAGCGTATCGGCCACGCTGCGACGGTTCCCTCGTGGTGATGCACGCTCGGACTGGTGGCCGCGTTCGCTGGTTGGGCCAGGAGGAGCGCAAGCGCGGCAGCGAGACGGTACCACGCGATCCGCCGGGCGAGGACCCGTCAAGCCTGGCGCCGTTCAGGCGCCGTGGCGATGGGCCTGGTGGGCGCGCGCCACCTCCCTGGCCAGATCCTCGACGCTCACGACCTTCTGGGTCCCGGCCGGCAGGTCCTTGAGCTGCACCTCGCCGTTCGCCAGCTCGTCGCCCACGATGATCGCGAAATGGGCCTGGTCGCGGGCGGCGGCCTCGAGTTGCTTGCCAAGCTTGCGCTGGCCGAGCTCTGCACGGGCCGCGATCCCCTCGGCACGGAGCGACGTCGCGATGCGCAGGCGCTCCACGGTCGCCTCTGGGTCGGCGCCCACCACGACGGCGGTCGGCGCCTCGGGCGTCGCTTGGCGACCAGCGCCGCCATCCTGGGCGTCGAGCGCGAGCAGCAGCCGATCGAGCCCGATGCCGAACCCGATACCCGGCGTCGGCCGGCCACCGAGCAGCTCGACCAACCCGTCGTAGCGCCCGCCGCCACCGAGTGCCTGCTGCTGTCCCTCGCGGCCTTCGACATAGAACTCGAATGCGGTCCTGGTGTAGTAGTCGAGGCCGCGGACCAGCCCGGTCTCGAGCCGGTACGGGACACCGAGCGCATCGAGATGCGCACGCACGGCCGCGAAGTGCGCGGCGCACGCGGGACAGAGGTGGTCGGTGATGCGTGGCGCGTCGGCGTTGAGGGCCGCCATCGCCGGATCCCTCGAATTGAGGAGTCGCAACACGTTCCGGTCGAGACGCCCGCGCTCGATCGGCGGAAGCGCGTCGGCATGCGCCTGGTAAAAGGCGGTCAGCGCCTCGATGTAGGCCGGGCGGCACGCCGCGTCACCGATGGAGTTGAGCAGCACCCGGACGCCGTCGACCCCGGCGTCGGTGTATAAGCGCATGCCGAGCTCGATGATCTCGGCATCGACCGCCGGGCCCGCATCGCCGATGGCCTCGACGTCGAATTGCCAGAACTGTCGGTAGCGACCCGCCTGTGGCCGGTCGTAGCGGAACATCGGCCCGATCTCGTAGACCTTGACCGGTTGGGGCCATGTCTGCATCCCGTGCTGGATGTAGGCCCGCACGATGCCGGCCGTAGGCTCGGGCCGGAGCGCCCACGATTTCGGACTCCTCCGTCCGCGGCACGATCCGGTAGAGCTCCTTCTCGACGATGTCGGTGACCTCGCCGACACCGCGCTCGAAGACGGCGGTCTGCTCGAACATGGGCGTCTCGATGCGGCGGTAGCCATAGCGGCCCGCGAGGTCGGCGGCCAGACGTTCGAGTCGGGTCCAGCGTGGGGTTTCGTCGGGCAGCAGGTCGCGCGTGCCACGGGCGGCGCGGAAGTCGGGCATCGGCCGAAGTCTAGCCGGGCTTCTCAGGCGTTTGCGGGCGTGTGATCTCGAGGGCCGTTGCGATGAGGGCCGCCGTCTCATCGAGCCGCGCGACGACACGCGGGTCATGCGGCCGGCCGTCGAGACGAGGCCCGACCAGGAGGGCGACCAGCGGTCCATGGCTCGAGACCGGCATCCGGATCACCGCCGAGACCGGCCACGACCCGGCCGTCGCGATCGGCTGGTCCGCGTCGTCGATGACGGCGCCGCCCGTCGCCTGGAGCTCGCGGACGGCCTCGTCGACGAGGCGCTGGCCCGCCCGCGTGGGGTCAAGGACCCGCATCACCCGTTCGACCTCGTCGCGATACGCACCGAACTGGAGGTGGTCGTACTTGAATCGCCGGTCGACGACGGCCTCGAGACGTGTTCTCAAGGGCGCGTACAGCGTCGCCACGACGAGCGTGGTGAGCACGATGGCGGCGTCGGACGACTCGCCGGTCATGGCGACGAAGACGCGCTGGGCGAGCCCGATCGCCGCGGTGAAGACACCTGCGAGGATCGCGGTCAGCGCGCCATAGACCAGCGCGCGGTTGATGAGCCGGTCGATGTCATACAGGCGATAGCGCGTGATCGCGACCCCGATGGCGATCGGCATACAGGCCAGGAACGCGAAGCCGAGCCCCCATGCCGTCGAACTGATGACGGGAAGTTGGAGGGCAGCCACCGCATAGGCCGCGGCGGCCAGGCTCCCGACCAGCGCGATCCAGCGAATCTGTGCCCGCTCGATCGTGTCCCCGCGGCCGTATCGGATGACTAAGGACAGCGCGCCGGCCGCGGCGCCGAAGATCAGGGCGATGTTCCCGGCGATGATCAAGCCCTCGGTCACCCCACCCCATGACGCGGGCAAACCGACCGGGTTGAGGAGCTCCGGGAAGATCTCGGGATCGAGCTCGCCCGGTCGGATGATCGTCCCGGCGAGGTAGGCCGCGCTGCCGACGGCGGATAGCACCATCACCACTCGCCACGAGCGGCTCAGAAGGCGGTCAGTCGGGAACAAGAGGAACAACAGCGTCGACCCCGTCGCCAGCGTTGGCACGAAGAACAGCTGCGAGACGACCATCGCCTCGAGCGCCCCGGGAAATGCCGCTCGGGGTGACACGCCCACGGCTCCGTAGCCGTACAGGACGAAGCCTGTTCCGAGCGAGAGGCCCATCGCGATCATCAGCCACGCGACCCGTGTCGCAGGTCGGCGCTGGATGATCAACGCACCGACCACCGGGAAGAGCACGACCGTTCCGAGTGCGGCGAACGTCACCAGGCTCAGGTCCAGACGGAACCGGATATCGCCCAGGGATCCAAGTCGCAGGATGACGAGGGCCATGCCGATGGCGAGGATCGCCAGCGCGCTGGCCAACACTGCCAACCGGCGCGCGCCGGCCGCTCCCCCGTCCGTCGAGCGTTGATCGATCGTCGCGGAGATGTCGGTCATCCCCTCCCGACCTCCCCTGTCGCCCGGGGCCTACCCGAGGTCGCGCTGGACGTTGATGACGTCCTTGAGGTTCTCGATCCGGCTCATGACGCGTGCGAGCTGCGAGACCGAGGCCACCTGGAGCGTCGCGGTGACGACCGCGGTGTGATCCTGGCTCACCCCGACGTTGGCGGCGACGATGTTGACCTTGTTCTCCGCCACGACCTGGGTGATGTCGTTCAGCAGCCCGGTCCGGTCATAGGCCTCGACCCGGATGGCGATCGGGTACGTCTGGGCGGGCTCGGCCTCCCACTCCACCTCGATCAGCCGGCTGACCTCGCGCTCGTTGGACACCGTGCTGCACGAGCGGAGATGGACCGTCACGCCCTTGCCGCGGGTGATGAACCCCACGATCGGGTCACCCGGGATCGGATGGCAGCATTTGGCGAACCGCACGAGCAGGTCGCCCACGCCCTTCACCCGGACACCGCCCGCCCGGGCCAGCTGCTGGGAGGCGGGCGCGACGGTCGGGAGCTGGCTCTGCCCGTCATCGACGACCCCCAGGCGCATGACCACGGCCTGGGCGCCGATGGCGCCATAGCCGATCGCCGCGAAGAAGTCGTCGACCGAATCGTGGTTCATCTGCTTGGCGACCTCGGCGATCTTGTCCGTACCGACCGCCGAGATGCTCGTCCGAGCGAGTCGCCGGAGCTCGCGCTCGAGCGCCTCTCGACCGTGGACGATGTTCTCGTCACGGTCCTTCCGCTTGAACCATTGGCGGATCTTCTCGCGCGCGTGGGACGTCCGGACGACGTTCAGCCAGTCGCGCGACGGGCCGTGCTCGCCCTTGGTCGTGACGATCTCGACGATGTCGCCGTTCTTGAGGCGATAGTCGAGCGGGACGAGCCGGTTGTTGACCTTTGCGCCGATGGTGCGGTGCCCGACGTCGGTGTGGATGCGGTAGGCGAAATCGAGCGGCGTGGCGCCCGCCGGCAGGTCCTTGATGTCGCCCTTCGGGGTGAAAACGAAGACCTGGTCCTGGAAGATGTCGAGCTTGATGCCCTCGACGAACTCGGTGGCGTCGGATTCCGACACGTCGCGCTGCCAGTCCATGAGCTGGCGCAGCCACGCGAGCTTCGCGTCGTACTCGCGGTCGGACTTCGTGCCTTCCTTGTAGCGCCAATGGGCCGCGATGCCGACCTCCGACACCTGGTGCATCTGGTGGGTCCGGATCTGGATCTCGAGCGGCTTGCCGTCGAGCGCGATGACCGCGGTGTGCAGCGACTGATAGAGGTTGTTCTTGGGGACCGCGATGTAGTCGTCGAACTGGCCGGGGATCGGCCGCCACAGGCTGTGCACGATGCCCAGGGCCGCGTAGCAGTCGCGCACCTCGTCGACCAGGACCCGGATGGCGTAGACGTCATAGATCTCGCCGAACTCCGCGCCCTTGCGCTGCATCTTCTTCCAGATGCTGAAGATGTGTTTCGGTCGACCCTGGAGGTCGGGCTCGATGCCGGCCGCCTCCAGCCGCGGCCGGAGCTCGGCGATCGCCCGGTCGATGTAGGTCTCGCGGCCCTTGCGCCGCGTGTCGAGCAGCTTCGCGAGCTCCCGGAAACGCTCGGGCTCGAGCACCTTGAACGCGAGGTCCTCGAGCTCCCACTTGATCTGCCAGATCCCGAGGCGCTCGGCCAGCGGCGCGTAGATCTCCATCGTCTGGCGCGCGATGCGCTGCTGCTTCTCGGAGGGCAGCCCATACAGCGTGCGCATGTTGTGGAGACGGTCGGCCAGCTTGATGAGAACGACCCGGATATCCTCCGCCATCGCGAGCAGCATCTTGCGGATGTTCTCGGCCTGTTGCTGCTCGTGGCTATGGGTGGAGAAGCGCGACAACTTCGTGACGCCGTCGACGAGATGGGCCACCTCGGCGCCGAAGCGCTCCTCGATGTCCGGCAGGCTGTACTCGGTGTCCTCCGGGACATCGTGGAGCAGCGCCGCCTCGACGGAGATCGGGTCGATCCCGAGCTCCGCCACGATCTGCGCCGAGGCGATGGGGTGGGTCACGTACGGCTCGCCGGTCGCGCGGACCTGGCCCTCGTGCGCGGCGACCGCCAGGTCGAAGGCGCGGTCGACGCCGCTCAGGTCGGCGGTCGGATGGTGATCGGTGACCGAGGTCTTGAGGGCCGCCCGGAGCGCCTCGAGGTCGGTACCCGACCCGCCACCCGGGCGGACCGCTGGTGCCCGTCGCGGGCCTCGCCGGGCCGGGGTCTTGGGGGCCTTCTTCGGAGCGGCCGGGGCCGTGACTGCGGGCGTCGCATGGCGCGCGGCCGGAGGGCTGGACGCTGTGGCGTGCCGTGCAGGCGCTGACGCCCGTTCCGCGCTCGTCGTCGACGCCGCGGACGCGGTCGATGCGGTCTTCGCTCGGCTGGCGGCCATGGGGCGCAAGGATAGCAGCGGGTCCCGTTCGATCAGGGCGTCGCGTTCTCCGCCGGAGCGTGGCCGAGCTCGCGGAGCAGCTCCTCCGCAACCGAGCGCTCATCCCACGGCCGCTCGCCGTCCGGTCCGATGATCGAGCGTTCATGGCCCTTGCCGGCGAGCAGCACGATGTCACCGGGCCGTGCCGCGTCGAACGCGGCGGCGATGGCATCACGCCGATCGCCGATCAGCAACAGGTCGTGTCCGCGCCGACGGCCGGCGGCTTCCGCGCCCCGCGCGATGTCGTCCAGGATCGCGACACGGTCCTCGCCGCGCGGGTCCTCGTCGGTCAGCACGACGAGCCGCGCCCGCTCACCGGCGATGCGGCCCATCTGCGGGCGTTTGGCCGTGTCCCGCTCGCCGGCCGAGCCGAACACGGCGATCAACCCGCCGCCGCGTGCGGCGGCCGCCGGTGCGAGCAGGTCGAGCACGGTCGTCAGCGACGCCGGGCTGTGGGCGAAGTCGACGATCACGCCGAAGGGCTGGCCAAGGTCGATGCGCTCCATCCGACCGGGCACGACAGCGAGCCTGGCCAGACCCTCGCGCACGCGCTCGGGGTCGAGGCCGAGCGCCTCGCCGAGCGCGATCACGGCGAGCGCGTTGTGGACGTTGAACCGGCCGGCGAGCTGGAGATCGATGCGCGCCTCTCCGGACGGCGTCGCGATGTCGGCATGGACGCCACGGGCGTCCTCGGCGACACGAATGGCTCGCACATCGGAGGCCGGCTCGGTGCCGTAGGTGAGGACACGGGCGCCGGCGCCGCGGGCAGTCCCGATGAACAGCCCCGCCGACGGGTCGTCGAGGTTGACGATCGCGCTGGTCGGGACCGCCGCCGCTTTGTTCGCCGTGCGCGCGATCCGCAGCCGGTCGAACAGGGACAGCTTCGCGTCGCGATACGCCTCCCACGATCCGTGCAGCTCGAGGTGCTCGTGGGTCACGTTGGTGAGGATCGCGACGTCGTAGGCCACGCTCGCGACGCGGTCCAGGGCGAGGCCGTGCGAGGTGGTCTCGATGACGGCCGCCTGGTCGCCCGCGTCGGCCATCGACCGGAGCATCGCCTGGAGATCGGGCGCCTCGGGTGTCGTGGCGTGCTCGGCGTGGTCGTCGGTGCGGCCGCCGATTCGTGTCGCGATCGTGCCGATCATCCCGGTCCGCACGCCGGCGGACTCGAGCGCCGCAACGGCCAGGTAGGCGGTCGTGGTCTTGCCGTCCGTGCCGGTGATGCCGATGACCGTCAGCGCGTGGGACGGGTCGCCGTACCACCAGGCCGCGGCACTGGCCAGTGCGGGACGCGCGGCATCGACCACGACCTGCACCGCGGCGACCCCGGCGAGCGGCTCCTCGACGATCACCCCCGCCGCGCCGGCCTCGATCGCCGCCGGGACGAAGTCATGGCCGTCGACCCGCAGGCCGGGAACGGCCACGAACAGCATCCCGGGTCGGACAGCACGCGAATCGTGGGTGATGCCGGTCAGCTCGACC
Source organism: uncultured Chloroflexia bacterium (assembly GCA_963831715.1). Taxonomy (GTDB): domain Bacteria; phylum Chloroflexota; class Limnocylindria; order Limnocylindrales; family CSP1-4; genus SPCO01. Next base: position 857,746 of record CAWHRB010000003.1, read on the forward strand.
GTGGCGACCTCCGCGTGCGGCACGGGCCGGTCCGCCACACGCGTCCCGCGCAGCCGGCCCTCCGCCGCGAACCGGTCGACCAGGCCACCGAGGGGCCGACTGGCCGGCGTCGTGCTCATCGACCCACGACCCGCTCGAGTCGAGCTGCGACGCGCCCCAGCGCGTAGCGCGATGGGCGCATGACGCGCTCGTGGGCACCGGTCATCGCCAGCCAGCTCGCGCCGAACGATCGCTTGTGCTCGTACAGCCCGGCCATCGGATCGCCCTCGCCCGGCTCTCGGTGGCGCGGACCGGTATCGACCCCGCCCAGGTCCATCTCGTCGGCGCCTTCACGGATAGCCAGCTGGATGGCTCGCCAGCGGAGCAGGTGCATGACGCCCGGATGGGACTCCCGTGTGCCCGGGGCGTCTGCCGAGTGCACGGTCGAGAGGCGGTTGCCGTGGCGATACAGGATCAGCCCGCCGAGCGAGTGGTCGGCGTCGCTCGGGTCGCGCGCGTCGAGGTAGACGAGCATGCCCGCCTCGAGTGCTGTGGCCCACCAGTCGAGGAAGACCTGGCGGGGACCGAACCGGAAACCGCGGCGCTCGCCCGTCCCCTCGAGGAGCGTGGCGAAGGCGCCGAGGGCCTCCCCTGGCGGACTCGAGGGCCGATGGAAGAGTCCCTCGACATCTCCCCACCCGGCCCGATCGTGCCGCGCGACGACGACGCCGTCGCGTTCCGCGCCCGCGACGCGCTGTCGCGTGCTTTTCGTGAATGCCGCCCGCACCGCTGCATCATCGGTGCCCTGGGCGAGGGCAAGGCTGACCCGGTGCCGCGAGGGTTGGATCTCGGGGATGGGGTCGAAGCCGGCCTTGCGCAAGGCGGCTCCATAGGCGGCATCAGTCGCGGGCACCTCCGCGTCCGTCGCCACCACGACCACGCCCCGCTCGACCAACCAGTTCGCCAGGGCGGCCATCCGCCGGGCAGCCGCCTGCCCGCCCTCCTCCGGGCGGGTCGGATCGACGACCGGTCCACGCGGGACGTAGGCGCTCTCGCCGCCGACGATCGGGAACGGCCGCAGCAGGACGAGTGCGGGATAGTCGTCGTCCAGCAGCGTGAACAGCGGCCGCCAGCCGAGCCGCGAGCGTTGCTCGGCCCAGACCGTCGACTGGTACACGTGCCCGCCGACGGACCGCACGGCACGACCGTCCCAGTCGGCGAGCTCGTCGGTCGTCGCCTCTCGCGGCGAGCCCGTGGTCAATCCGCCCCCTCCCCGGTGAAGGCGGCCGCGCTCGTGCGGCCCCCCAGGCCGTGACGCCGACGCGCCCACCAGGTGCGGGTCGTGACCGCGGTGTCGTAGATCCGCTTGCCCATCGCGTCGAGGACGAGATCCCAGGCACCGATGTAGCGCACCTCGCGACCGCCGAACCCGGTCTTGAAGTGGGCGATGCCGCCGGTCGCCAGGCCCCACAGGTCGTACGTCTCCGCGCCGGCCTCGCGCGATGAGCGGATGGCTTCCCACTTCAGGAGGTAGTTGGCCCGGCTGTCGCCGCCGGCCTGGGTCATGCCGCCGTACGGCTCCACGACCCTCCGCCCGGAGCGCACGAGGAACAGCGTCGCCAGGGGTTCGCCATCGGGCGCCTGGGCGAATAGGAGACGCGCGCGACCCGCCGGCCGGAACGCGTCCCAGACGTCGCGATACGCCGCCTCGGTGCGGATGAGGAAGCCCGCTCGCTGGGCCGTGTCCTGGTAGATCCGGTAGAACTCGCCCAGCCGATCTCCGTCGGCATCGACCACGACCACACCGGCTGAGCGCGCCTTGTTGACGTACTGGCGCCACTTCTTGCGGAGGTCGCCCCATAGCGCCTCCTCGTCGGCGCGCAGGTCGATGATGCGCGTGGACGAGGGCTGGATGGGCGGCGCGGGGCGCCAGCCGTTCGCGGCAAGGGCACGGCGCGTGGCCCCGTCCGAGTCGTGCGGCCCGTCGACCTCGACCTCGGGGTCGATGCGCAGGTGCGAGACCCGACCGGCCACGGCTGCGAGGTCATCGCGCATGCTGGCCGTGAGCGTGCCGAGTTCATCTGCCGTCCAGTCACCGCCGAGCGGTCCGCGCGGCGCGTACGCGAAGCCCCACGGCAGCGGCCGCGGACGACGGACGAGGACCTGCGCCCCGACCCGGTCCGCGGCGAGCACCCGATGTGCCGCCCAACCGTTCACGGCCTTGACGCGCGCCCACCCGCTCAACTGGAGATAGGAACCCGGGTCGCCGGCGTCGACGAGGGCGTCCCAGGCGTCCGCGTCGATCGGGGCCGTCACGCCGGGCTGGGTCGGCGGATGGCGTCGACCATGATCCCGACGATAGAGCGCAGCTCCCCGATCCGCAAGGCGACTGCGACGGCGACGAACATCGCGCCGAAGGCGATCGAGACGATGACGATGACGGCGACCATCCCCAGGATCTCGGAACGGCCCAGGACCGCCGGATCCGGCGCGAGGGCGGGACCGACGAGCAGGTGGGTCACGACGCCGACCAGGGCCGCGAACGCCGTCGCGACGAGGGTGCGCGCCGCCACCGACGCGACCGCCCCAAGACCCAGCGACCCCTCGCGTCGCCGGAGCAGCACGGTCAGCGCGCCGGCCTCGAGCCAGGCCGCGGTGGCGATGGCCAGGGCGATCCCCGGCAGCCCGAGCGAACCGACGAGGATGATCGCAAGCGTCGTGTTCACGAAGACGGCACCGACCGCCACCACCACCGGCGTGATGGTGTCCTGCCGTGCATAGAACGCGCGGGCCAGGACGGCGATCAGCGCATGGGCCGGGGCACCCAGCAGCAAGACGAGGAACGTATCGGCGATGAGCTGGATGGCCTCAGGCGTGAAGCTCCCGAACAGCAGCGCGACGACTTCCACCCGAAGGATGGCGGCGAGGGCCGCGATCGGGATCATCACGAGGGCAAGGAGGCGCATCGCCCGGTTGAGCAACCCGATGAACTCGGCCTGGTCGCCGATCGCCGCGCCGCGTGACAACGACGGGAAGAGCACGACGCCGAGTGGCACGCCGATGATGCCGATCGGGATCTGGAGGAGCGTGAAGGCGATCGTGAACGCCGTGACGGCGCCGAGCCCCAGGTTCGTGGCGAGGGCGGTCACGACCACGAACGTGATCTGACTCGCCCCGAGGCCGATGGCACGCGGCGCCATCAGGGCGAGTGCCTTGCGCGCCGCCGGATCCCCCGACTCGATGCGCGGCGCATACCGGAACCCGAGCCGCTGCAGTGGACGGATCTGGACGAGCAGGTGGCCGAGGGATCCGGCGACCACCCCGATCGCCAGCCCGACCGCGCCCATCGACGGTGTCAGCAGCAGGGCCGCACCGATGATCGCCAGGTTGTAGACGATGGGTGCCACGGCCGCCGCGGCGAAGCGTCCCTGCGTGTTGAGCACGCTCGTGGCCACCGCCCCGAGCGCCAGGAAGATCGGGCTGAGGACCATGATCCGGGTGAGCTCGATGGTCCGAGCCATCGTGACCGGGTCGAAGCCGGACGTGTACAGCGGCACCAGCCGGTCGGCGAACACGAAGACGAACCCGGCCAGGATCAGCAGCGCGATGAGCATCAGGTTGGTGACCGTCGAGACGACCCGCCACGCGCGCTCCGCGCCGTCCGTGGTGATCACGCTCGCGAGGACGGGGATCAGGGCCGATGAGAGTGCCCCCGCGGCGACCAGTTGGAACAGCAGGTCGGGGATGCGGAACGCGGCGAAGAACGCGTCGAGCTCACTCGGGTCGGGCAGGGCATTCGCAATGACGACGAGCCGCAACCAGCCGAGCAGCCGGGACACCAGGAACGCGCCCGAAACGATGAGGCCGGCCCTGGCCAGCGCCGTGGCCGCGGTCACGCGGAGCCGGTCCGCCGTGCGCGCGGGTGGGCCTCTCGATACGCGGCAGCCAGGCGGCCCGGCGACACGTGCGTGTACACCTGCGTCGTGGCCAGGTTCTCGTGGCCGAGCAACTCCTGGACGACGCGGAGGTCGGCGCCACCGTCGAGAAGATGCGTGGCGAACGAGTGGCGCAGCGTGTGCGGCGACACGCCTTCCGGCAGCCCGGCCACCCGACACAGCCGGTCGAGTCGGTAGCGCAGCCCACGGACGCCGAGCGCCCCGCCCGCGTGGTTCAAGAAGATGGCCGTGGGTGCTGGACTCGGTCCGGTCCGCCGTTCCGCGAGCAGCGGTCGGCCGTGGTCCAGGTACGCCTGCAGCGCGGCGATGGCCGGCCGCCCCAGGAGCCCGATCCGTTCCTTGCGGCCCTTGCCGATGACGCGGATCTCGCCGCGCCGCAGATCGACCGAGCCAAGCTCGGCCGACGCCAGCTCGCTGATCCGCAACCCTGCGGCGTAGGCCACCTCGACGAGAGCGCGGTCCCGGAGCGCCAGGGCGGTCGCGATGGCGGTCCGATCCGGCCGGACCGCATCGGCCGCGTCGAGCTCGCCTTCGATCACGGCCAGCAGCCGGCCGACCTCGTCCACCTCCAGGACGCGCGGGAGCCGGCGAGGCAGGCGCGGCGTCGCGATGGCACCCCACGGGTCGCCGGTGGCGATCCCCTCGCGGGCAGCCCAGCGGTGGAACGAGCGGATCGCGGCAAGGCGCTGTGCCACGGTCGAGCGCGACGACTCCGAGCCAAGCCGCGCAAGGTAGCCGCGGAGCTGATGGCGGGCGGGACGGGTCCAGTCGACACCCTGCTCTGACAGCCAGTCGAGGTAGGCACCGACCGCGGTCCGATAGGCCCGGATCGTGTGGGGAGAGGCGTCACGCGCCTCGAGTGAGCGCAGGAAGCGCTGCAGGGTCGGATCGGTCGGGAGGTGGTCCGCGACCGCGTTCACGCCTCGGGGGCCGGCTCGGTCGATCGCCTCGTGCCGTTGGAGCCGGACGAGCCCCCGCGCGACGAACCTCGTCGTCGCCCAGCTGCCCCACCCCGCGACGCGCCGCGAGCGGGGCGAGCGAGCGCCGCCGGGTCGGGTGGACCGCCCGGATAGCGCTGACCGGGGACGATGTCGTCGGGACCGGCGTCGCTGGTCGAGCCACATACCAGGCAGATGGCCGCCTCGCCCTTGCGGGCCAGTGGTCCGTCGTCGGTCTCGTGGAGCCCGCCGAGTGGCTCGTTGTTCGTCGTGAAATCGCACTTCGGGTAGTTCGAGCACCCCCAGAAGACGTTTCCGGTGCGCCGCGCGCGACGCGGGACCAGGTGGCCGTCCTTGTTCTTCGGGCAGGTGACCTCGAAGGGCAGTGGGTCGGGCGGTGGCGGACCCTCGCGCTTGATGTAGTCGCAGTCCGGGTAGCGCGAACAGCCGAGGAACGGGCCGAAGCGACCCTGCCGTCCGACGAGCGTCCCCTCCCCGCACTTCGGGCAGACCTCGCCGGCGCCCTCCTGGGGCGGTGGCTCATCCCCGGGCAGCGGCCGCGTCTCCTTGTGCTCCGGGTACATGGAGCAGGCCAGGAACCGCCCGTTGCGCCCCAGGCGGATGACCATCGGATGGCCTTCCGAGCACACCTCGTCGGTCGCCTCGGTGGTGAAGTCGCTGCGGCGCAGTTCGCGGCGCTTCTCGGCCACGCGATCGCGCAACGGCGCGTAGAACGCCTCGAGCAGCGGGATCCATTCGCGCTCGCCACGGGCGATCTCGTCGAGCTCCTCTTCCATCCGGGCCGTGAACGCGAGATCGACGTAGTCGCCGAAGTGTTCGACGAGCAGGTCGGTGACGATCCCGGCGACCGGCTCGGGATGCAGCCGGCGTTCCTCCACGCGGACGTAGCCGCGATCGATGATCGTCGAGATCGTCGCGGCGTAGGTCGAGGGTCGGCCGATGCCGTGCTCCTCGAGCGCCTTGATCAGCGTCGCCTCGGTGAAGCGCGGCGGCGGCTCGGTGAAGTGTTGAGTCGGCGTCACATCGCGGACGTCGGTGCGCTCACCCTCGGCGAGCGTCGGCAGCCGTCGCGCGTTCTCCTCTTCCTCGGCGGCCTCGTCATCGCGCCCCTCGGTGTAGACCCGGGCGAAGCCCTCGAACAGTGTGCGAGTCGATGTCGCCCGAAGCTCGTACGGGCCATCGACCAGCTCGACGGTCGTGGTCTCGAGCTCCTTGGGCGCCATCTGCGATGCCAGCGCCCGCTGCCAGATCAGGCGGTACAGCCGGAGCTCCTCGGGCTTGAGCATGTCTTCGAGCGAATCCGGGTCGCGCCGGAAGCTCGTCGGTCGGATCGACTCGTGCGCCTCCTGGGCGCCCTTCGACGTCGTCTTGTAGACCCTGCCCTTGGGCATCGTGAAGGGCTCGCCGTAGCGCTCGCCGATGACCTCGAGCGCCTCACTCATCGCCACGCCGGCCATCGACGTCGAGTCGGTCCGCATGTAGGTGATGAGTCCGACGTGGCCGTCTTGTGTATCGACGCCCTCGTACAGGCGCTGGGCGATCGACATGGTCCGCTTCGGGCTGAACGAGAGCTTCCGGCTCGCCTCCTGCTGGAGGGTCGAGGTGGTGAACGGCGGCGCTGGCGAGCGCTTCTGCGTTCGAACGCCGATCTTGCGGACGACCGGATGCGCCTCGCGGAGCGCGGTGACATGCCGTTCCGTCGTGGCCTCGTCGGGCAGGTCGAGCGCTTCGCCCTCGATGCGCACGAGCTCGGCGGCGAACGTGTCGCCGGCCTCGGTCGCGAGGATCGCTTCGATCGTCCAGTACTCGCGAGCGGTGAACGCCTCGATCTCTCGCTCTCGCTCGACCACCAGGCGGACCGCCACCGACTGGACGCGGCCGGCCGACAGGCCACCGCGGACCTTGCGCGACAGCAGCGGGCTGAGGGTGTAGCCGACAAGCCGGTCGACGATGCGGCGGGTCTGTTGCGCGTCGACGAGGTTGCGGTCGATGTCGCGCGGATTGGCGAACGCCTCGCGGATGGCCGGTTCCGTGATCTCGCTGAACGTGACCCGGCGCGTCTTCTCGGACGGCACATGTGCCGCCTCGGCGACATGCCAGGCGATGGCTTCGCCCTCGCGGTCGAGGTCGGTCGCGAGATAGACGAGATCGGACCCCTTGGCCGCCTTGGCGATGTCGCTGACCTGCTTGCGGCGGTCCTCGTTGATCACGTATTCGGGGGTGAATCCGTGGTCGACGTCGACGCCGAACTTGCCCTTCCCGGGGTTCTCGGGCAGGTCCCGGACATGGCCGTAGGAGGCGAGGACTCGATAGTCGTCGCCCAGGTATCGCTCGATCGTCCGCGCCTTCGCAGGCGACTCGACGATCACGAGGTTCTTTGACACGGCCGGGAGTGTAGCACCGGGTCCTTCGCTGACCATTCGTGCACCGAATGGCGGGCGGACCTCGCTCGATCGGCTCCGAAAGGAGCCGTCAGACCTCGCGGATGCGACGCAGGAAGTCCTCGTCGATCTCGAGGTCGGCCTCGACGGGCTCGGTGCCGGGCTGCAGGGCCACGCCTGCCGCCACCGTCTCCGGCGCGTCATCGCCCAGCGCCTCGCTCAGCGTCGCCTGCGCTGGGATCTCCACGAATGACACGCGGTGGTACGGGAACACGAAGATCGACTTCATGTCGTCGGCGAAGACCGGCCGTTTGCCGTCGAGCGAGCGCAGGTTCGTCAGACGGATGGTGGTGTCGGTCGGGCTGGGCAGCTCGAAGATATCGGCGACGAGCGGTTGCTCGTTGTGCAGGTGTAGCACAGCGTTGCGGAGCATGCCCCCATCGTGCCCCTCAGTGGTCCGGTCCGGACTGGCCCGATGGTCCCCCTATGGGTGGTAGAAGTCGACGACCAGCCGCACGCGACCGCCCGACACCCACACGCCGATGCCGACGCGGTCGTAGGCGGAGTTCATGAGGTTCACGTAGTGGCCGCCATCGGGGCTCCAGGAACGCTCGCTCTGGAAGAAGCGATGGCTGCCGAGCACCGCGCTGAACGGGTTGCCGGACCGACACCCCAGGTTCTCCGCCCAGCGATAGCTGCTGTACCCGGCGCGGCGAAGCCGATCGCCCGGGTTGCCGCCGCTGAAATGGGTGCACATGTTGTTGACGGCCAGCTTCCTGGCATACGGGCGAGCGACCTTGCTGCTGATCCCGGCGTCGAAGCGCAGCGGCGCGACGTTGCGACCGCCGGGGCTGGTGCAGTCGCCGCCCGAATCAACCCACCCGCCCGTCCGGGTGCAGTTCATCAGGCGCAGGTAGTACCGCTCGACCGATGCCCAGCTCCCGCCGCCGACAGCGCCACCACCACCGCCGCCGTTGTTGTTGGTCGTGGTGCGGGTCTGCGTGGCCTGCGTGGCGGGCGTGGGCTTCTTGGCCACCCTGAACGTCGCCTTGGTCGGGACACCGAGCGGGACATCGTCCTTGCTCGTCGCGGTCGCGGCGATCGTCGTGACGACCGACGCCCGATACGGCAGGTTCGATGACGGATCGAAGATCAGGACGGTGTCGTCCTCTGCGAACCGAACCTTGCCCGGGACGCGCTTGCCGTCGGCCGTGATGCTGAACGCCGCCTTGGTCGACGCTCGATCCATCGACTTCGTGAAGCGTACGGAGAACATCGTGTCGCGAGCGACGTCGGTCGTCGCGGCACGCGGCCGGAACCGGACGACGGATGGCGCTGCAACGGTCCGCAACGCCATCGTGATCGGTGCGATCTCGACGCCCGCGACGTCACGGGCGCCCGAGACGGTGAGCCGGTACTTCGTGTCGGGCGCCAGCGGCTGCGCCGGGATGAACGTGTACGTCGAGGCGCCGGTCGCCGCGGTCGTCCGCGTCAGGGCACCCGTCAGCGGTGGATCGACCTGGAGCGACTCGCTGACCGATGCAAGGTCGACGGCCTGGTCGAACGCGATCGTGAACGACGAATCGATCGTGGCGCGCTTCTCGATGCGCTCGGTGAACCCGAGTTGGGCCGAGGCGGCTTCGCGCGTCAGGAACGACGACCGTGCCGGGCGGGTCATCGGCCGACCCGTCGTCGCGAGGGCCCCGGGTCCGACCGTGACGGTGTAGTAGGTCGAGGGCGCCCAATGCCCGGTCGGAACGATCGACACGCTCGTGTCGTCGGCGCTCCAGTCGAGCTGGAACGGGATCGGCGGCTGGATCGCGATGGCCGACTCGACCGATTCGGGCTGCATCGGCGTGGTGAACAGGATGCTCGCCGGCGCGCGCAGGTCGATGTTCGTGGAGATCGGGATGCGGAACGCCGCCTGCGTCAGCGGGACGATGTCATTGACGGGCGATGCGTTGGTGAGCGTGGGTCGAGCGAGCGAGATCGCCCCGACTGCCACGATCCCCCCCAGACCGATCGCGACCCCACTGCGCACGACCTTGGATCGACCGAGGGCCACCGACGCGTACACGCCGAGGAGCACGGGGACGGCCAGGATCGCGATGAACAGCTTCCGCAATACAGGACCTGGCTGCTGGGTCGAGGGGGGCGACTGGGGTGGGGGCCTCCGTATGGTCGCCCGCATCACGCTGGGGCGTGTGCGCCGGTCAGGGTAGCATCGGGTGTCCAGCCCGGGCAACCGAACGGGTGGTGCGCTCGCTCGCACCGGCCCAGAACGAGGTCTGTTCGCCGACGAGTGTGCCGGCCGGTCGATAGCGGCCGTGGGCCCCGCTCGCAAACCCCCGTCGCTGGAGCAGCGTGAGCGCGGCGAGCACCGTCGCGACGGGCAGATCCGTCATCGCGACGAGCTCATCGACCGTCGCATGCCCCGCCAGCAACTCGCGAGCGATGGCTCGCTCCGTGCGACCGAGCTCGCGCGTCGACGCTGCGGACAGGGCGTCACGGCCAGGCGGCCGCTCCCCGCTGAACCCGAGATCCGCGATGAGCTGCGGGATGCCCGCGACCAGGTGGGTCACCTCGGCGAATTCACGCAGGAACGACAGGCTGCCGGCGGACGCCCGGCTGTCGATCGGGCCCGGGACGAGGAAGCAGCCCCTGCCCTGCTCGAGCGCCCAGGACGCCGTGATCAGCGCGCCCGAGCTCGCGGGTGCCTCGACGACGACCGTTGCGTCCGCCAGTCCGCTGATGATCCGGTTGCGGCGAGGGAACGTGCCGTGCGACGCGTCGACGTCCGGTGCGAGCTCGGACACCACGGCCCCGCCGCCCTCGATGATGGCCTCACCCAGGCGTCGATGCGCCGGCGGACCGAGCGTCGCGTGCCCGCCGCCGATGACCGCGACGGTGGTGCCGCCGGCCCGGAGGCTGGCCTCGTGAGCGGCACCGTCGATGCCGAATGCGAGACCCGACACGACGGTCGCCTCGGCGGCCACCAATGCCGTCGCGATCCGGGCGGCGGTCGCGCGACCAGCGGCTGTCGCCCGGCGCGTGCCGACGACGGCGACCGCGCGGTCCGTCGAGAGCGAGTCGTGTGGACCGCGCAGGTACAGCACGTGCGGCGGCATGGCGATCGCCGCGAGGCGCATCGGGTAGCTCGGCTCCTCGACGGTCAGGACCTGGACGTCAAGCGCGCGGATCCGGGCGATGATCCGTCCGGCATCCTGGGACGCGTCTACGATGGCCGTGGCGACCCGCTCGCTGATCGGCCGCTCACGGATCCCGATATCCGATGCCGGCGTCTCGACAAGCCCCTCGATCGCGCCGGGTTGTGACGCGCTGGCCAGCACGTCGAGTGCGGTGCCATATGTCGCCAACAATGCGGAGAAGCCGATCGGGCCGAGACCGTGGACCGAAGCCAGCACGGCCCATGCATCGCGTTCCGGCGCGTACGGGTCGGGTCCGGACGGTGTGGGCCCCTCCGAGCGCGTTCCGATGCCGATCACGGTCAGGATGCCAGGGCGCCGACGCGCGTCTCGATGGGCGAGCGGTACCAGGCCGCCTCCTCGAGATGCGCGCTCTCGACTCCGGCGGCACCCTCCAGGTCGGCGATCGTGCGGGCGACGCGCAGCAACCGCTCCGTGCCTCGACCGCTCGCGAACTCCGCCTCGGCGAGCTCCGTGACCCGGCGCGCCGCGACATCCGATAGCCGGCAGGCCCGTCGGAGATGCCGCCCGCGGAGCTGCCCGTTCGTCCGTCCGCGGTCGAGCGTGGCGTGGGCGCGCCCCGCCGCGATGCGTGACGCGACCGTCGCCGAGTCCTCTGGCTCCGCGCCGACGACGAGTGTCGCAGCCGGCACCCGCGGCAGCGCGACCCACAGGTCGATGCGGTCACGCAGCGGTCCCGAGACCCGCCGGCCGTAGCGGTCGATCTCGCCGATCGTGCACCGGCAGCGATCCTCGGGATACGACCCGGCGAACCCGCACGGACACGGGTTCGTCGCCGCGATCAACTGGAAGCGGGCCGGGAACGTCATCACCCGACCGGCGCGCGCGATGAGGATCCGTCCCTCCTCGAGCGGCTGACGGAGCGCCTCCAGCACGTCCCTGTCGAACTCGGCCAGCTCATCCAGGAACAGGACCCCGTGGTGCGCCTTCGTGATCTCGCCCGGAGCAAGCATCGAACCGCCACCGACCATGGCGGCGTACGACAGGGTGTGGTGGGGCGCCCGGAACGGCGGCCGGCGACGGAGGGCCGAGATCGGGCCTTCGCCGGACGCCGAGGCGACGATCGAGACGGCGAGCGCCGCCGCATCGTCGAGCGGCGGCAGCAGGCGTGGGATCGTCCGCGCCAGCATGGTCTTGCCCACCCCGGGGGGACCCGTCATCAGGAGGCCGTGCCCGCCGGCGAGCGCGATCTCGAGCGCCCGCCGCGCCTGGGCCTGCCCGCGGACCTCGGCGAGGTCCGGCACGGCCTCTGCCGGCGGCACCGCGGGGGCGGGCGCATCGGTGTCGTGTCCGGTCGGCCCGGTGATCGTGACCCTGGGCATCGCGATCGGCGCGCGCCGGGGGCGCTTGCCGCGGACGATCTCGGCCGCATCGGCGAGAGTGGCTGCGCCGACGACCTCCATCCCATCGACCAGCCGTCCCTCGTCCACCGCGGCGGGGGCGACCACGACCCGACCGATCCGCCGCGCGGCCACGGCCGCGACCATCGGCAGGATGCCGGGGACGGGCCGCACCTCGCCATCGAGGCCGAGCTCACCGAGCAGGGCCACAGCATCCGGTCCCGCGCGCACCTGTTCGGACCCGAGCAGGATGCCGATGGCGATCGCCAGGTCGAGCGACGCGCCCGTCTTGCGCAGCTCTGCGGGTGCGAGGTTGACCGTCAGTCGCCGCGGCGGGAAGACGAAGCCGGCATTCCTGATCGCGCCGCGGACGCGCTCGCGTGCCTCCTGGATCGCCGTGTCGCCCAACCCCACGAGCGTGAACCCGGGCAGCCCGGGCGCGACGTCGACCTCGACGCGGATCGACCGACCGTCGAGACCGTACAGCGTGGCGGAGGGGACGACGGCCAGCACGCCGCCACCCTATCCACGGCCACTCACCGCGGACGTATCAGCTGATCACCCGGGACCAAACCGACCGCTGCTGGAGCGGGCAGTCACAGGTGACGGGCCCTAGCGCGCCCCCACCGGCTGCGCCTGCGCGGCGACCGCGACCTTGTCGACCGCGCGCACGAACCCCAGCACGGACGCCCCCAGTGGCGAGTCGGCTTTCGTGAACATGAACGGGGCGCCCGAGTTGAGGGCACTGATCGCGCCGCGGTATTCGTTCACGACCTGATGGTCGATCGTCCGGCGCAAGGCACCCTCGGCGTTCTTGACGTTGATGCCCGTGAACGCGTTCGAGCGGTTGAGCACGAGCTGGACCTTGTCCTTCTCGTACCCGAGGTGGTTCATGGTCTCGAGGATCAATCGCACGTTCTTAAGGCACGACAGGTCGGCCGTCATGACCACGAAGACGGTCTCCGCCGCTTCGAAGACACCGAGGTTGATGTCGTCGAGCCGTTTGTCGACGTCAACGAGGATGTAGTCGTACATCGAGGTCAACTGGTCGGTGATGAACGGCAGGTGCTCCGGCCGGACCAGTTCGGCCGTCTCGGGCGACGGCGGTGCGAGCAGCAGGTCGACCCCCGAATCGTGCTTCACGATGACGTTCCGGATCAGGTCCGCATCGATCGACGGCGCCGTGACGATGTCGACGATGCTCTTGCGGTCCAGGCCGAGGTCGAGGAAGACGCGGTGATCGCCGAACTGCAGGTTGCCGTCGACCAGGCAGACCTTGCGGCCGAGCTCCCGATGGAGGGCGATGGCCGCATTGATGGCGATGGTCGTCGTCCCGACGCCGCCCTTCGCGCCGTAGAACGCCAGGATCCGACCCATCGGGGGCCGGGCCAGGAGCGCGTCACGCGGGGCGAACCGGGCGAGCAGGCTCTTGATGCGGGCGAGGAGCTCGGCTGGGTGGAATGGCTTGATGAGGTAGTCGTCGGCCCCGGCTCGCAGGCCGCGCACTTTCTGCTCCACCTCGCGCTCGGCCGTGAGCATGATGATCGGCACGTGCGAGGTGCCCGATTCCTCGCCCCGGATCTTGGTCGCGACCTGGTACCCGTCGAGCTTGGGCAGCATGACGTCGAGCAGCACGAGATCGGGCGCTTCTGCGCCCCACAGTCGGAATCCTTCGGCGCCGTCCCCTGCGATGACGACGTCATAGCCTTCCTGCTTGAGCGTGTACTGCAGGAGTCGCTGGACGTTCGGATCGTCATCGACGACGAGGATCTTCGCTGCCATCTGGCCTCCCAGAACATGAGCGCGGGACTACCGGGTCGCCGACAGCCCCCCGGCGCGGCGATTATAGGTGCGTCCCTCGCCGCGCAGATCGTCCTCGCGTTGCAAACGGAGCGCCATGCGCAGGAAGTCCATGACGCGGCGCTCATAGTCCTGCCCCACCGTAGCGTGTCCCTGGCTGTGGTCCCCACCTGGGATGACCCAGTGCTGGGCTGAGGGACCTGCCGCCGCAGCGAGCCTGCGCCCGTCCGCCACCGGCACCGTCGTGTCCGCCCCGCCGTGGATGAGCAGGAGCGGGACCGGCTCCACGAGCCCGACGACGCGTCCGGGCTCCGTCTCGCGCGGGTCCGCTCCGAGCTTGCGGGCCGCGGCATCGAAGATGCGCCGCGTGACGAAGCGGCGGAATGGTGTCGACAGACGGTTGGCGACGGGAATCTCGATCTCGGGCGCCGTCGAATCGGCGACGACGGCCACGATCAGCGGACGAGGTGGATCGATCTCGGCGCGGGTGGCGTCGGGCTGCGTGTCAGCCGCCGCCAGCGTCCCGTCGCCGAGGATGGCCACCGCGGTGATCGCGGCCATCCCGCCCATCGACGTCCCGAAGAGTGCGACGCGGCGGATCCCGCGCTCGCCGAGCCAGGCCAGGGCACCGGCGACGTCCTCGACTTCGAGCATCCCGAACGTGGAAGGTCCCGGGTCCGACTCGCCATGCCCCCGAAAGTCGATCCCGAGGACGTTCGCCGTCCGCCGCAGGAACGTGCCGTATTCGACGAGGTCCGGCGCGATCGAACCCGTGTAGCCGTGGAGCAGCAGGATCGCTTCGTGTGGATCGGTCGTCCAATCGCCGTCGCCGCTCTCGGCGGGCAGCCAGCGCCCGCCGAGTCGTAGCCCGTCGCGGGACCGGAATCGGATGACCTCACCGCCGAGGGCATCGAGCTGGTCGCCGAGCGCGGCCTCCTCGGGTGTCACCCGGGGCGCATCGAGCAGGCGGTCCGCGGCTCGGCCACCGATCGTCCGCACGCCCACGATCGAGACCGCCGCTGCTCCCAGCACCGTGGCGATCCGCCCGATCACCCGCCCGCCCCGGCCCGCTCGGCCGCGCCGGCGCCTCCGGCCACCCGCGGCGCCGCCTCGAGCGCCTCGAACACGATCCGGCTCCACGTCTCGAGATGCTCCGAGCCGGCCGCGACCTCGGCGGGACTGGCGAACGCCCCCGACAGCTTGTCGGTCTCCCTGACCAGCACGGATCGACCTTCGGCCTCGGCCAGGACGACGACGCCGAGGTGGACGGCACCGACGTCGGTGGTGTCGTCGTTGAGCAACGCATACGGGGTGAACACGGGCTCGAAGTCCGCCACGAGCTCCTCGTGCCATTCCCGCCGCAGCCCGCCGGCCAGCCCGTCGTCGTCAGGGTCGACATGGCCACCCACACCGATCGACCATCGATCGTGCAGGCGGGGGTCGGCGCCGGCCCTGGTGCGGCGCATCAGGAAGTATTCCGTCCCGTCGCGGAGCACGAGGTACGGGATGATCTGCTTGAACGACGGATCGCGTTCCATCTCGGCGCGCGGCTCGTACCGACCGTGCTCGGCGACGACGGACAGGAACGCGTCGAGCCCGGCCGTGCGAAGGCCGTACCACGACGCGTCGTCGGGCACGAGACGGCGTGGGACGACGAGGACACGCTCGGCGCCGGGGGCGCTCATCGACCCATCGACTCGAGCCGCTCGCGGGCATGCTGAAGTCGCTCCGCCACCGCATCGCGATCCGGCTCACCGTCGCGCTCGAGGTCGGCCAGCCACCCCTCCAGGACATCGACGAGGTCGCGGATGCGCGCGGCGACCGGCCCAGCGTTGGTCGTCACCAGCCCTTCCCCCATCTCGACATCGCCGCGGGCCAGGCGGGTCATGTCGCGCCAGCCCGTCGCGGATAGCACAGCCGCTGTCGTCCAATCGTCGCGTGTCGCGGTCGTCGGCCCGGCGACGGACTCGACCAGCGCCGCTGCGACGACGAGCGGCAGGTGGGAGATCCCGGCCACGGCGTGATCGTGCTCGTCTGCGCCCAGGCGGAGCGGTCGGGCCCCGACGGCACGGGCGAGGTCCTCGACGCGCTGGACCGCCGCCTCATCCGCGGTCGGCACGACGACCCACGGTCGCCCGTCGAACAGGTCGGGCCGTGCCGCCTCGTAGCCACTCGACTCACGACCGGCCATCGGGTGGCCGCCGACGAAGCGCAACCCCAGCGCGGCGGCTCGCGCGACGATGGCCGCCTTGGAGCTCGCCACGTCGGTGATCACGGCGTCCGGGCCGATCGCCGACCGCCACGGACCCGCCAGCTCGTCGAGCTGCGCCAGGCAGACCGGGGCAGGTCCTGCCAGGACGATGAGGTCGGCGCCGCCGATGGCCGCGTCGGGGGAGGTTGCCGCCTCGTCGATCATCCCGTCCCGGGCAGCCGTCGCTGGACCGTGACCGCTGGGCGACCACGCCGCCATCGTGATGGCCTCATCCGCGTCCGCCGTACCTCGCTCGCGAAGCGCGCGCGCGATCGACCCGCCGATCAGACCCAATCCCAGCAGAGCGATGCGCATCGGCGCGAGTATCGCAGCCGGTCGGACCGGGCGGCTGTCTCAGGGGCTCGCGCGCCTCCGCCGGATGCGTCGATCCGCGATCCGCCGCTCGGCGCTCTCCTCGGGTGGGCCCGGCGTGGCGGGCGGGTTCACGCGGCGTGCCCGCTCGCGGCGCTCGGTCGCTCGGCGCTCGCGGTCCAGGACGGCCCCGCAGCGCGGACAGCGCCGCTCCTCCGCGAACAGCGAGTCGAGCGGCGAGACCGTGTAGATCTGGCGACCACACGACCAGCATGCAAGGTGCGGCACGGTGGTCGTTGCCCCCTTCCCGCTCAGCCGACCGACGGCAACGCGGCGAGCGCGGCCTCGACCTTGTCGCTGGGGTACTCGTAATCCTCGAGCGAGCCGTCGAGATACCGCTCATAAGCGGCCAGGTCGAAGTGGCCGTGGCCGCACAGGTTGAACAGGATGACGCGCGCCTCGCCGGCTTCCTTGGCCGCGAGTGCCTCGTCGATGGCGACCCGGATCGCGTGGGTCGGCTCGGGAGCGGGCAGGATGCCCTCCGCCCGGGCGAAGAGCACGCCGGCCTCGAAGCTCGCTCGCTGGTGCACGCTGCGTGCCTCGATGTCGCCATGATCCTTCAGCAGGCTGACCAGTGGCGACATGCCGTGGTAGCGGAGACCGCCGGCGTGGATCGGCTCAGGGATGAAGTCGTGGCCGAGCGTGTGCATCTTGGCCACCGGCGCCATCTTGGCCGTGTCGCCGAAGTCGTACGCGTAGACCCCGCGGGTGAGACTCGGGGCGGCTTCGGGCTCGACGGCGATGATCCGGTGCGAGGCGCCTTCCCGGAGGTTCCGGCCGAGGAACGGGAACGTGAGGCCCGCGAAATTCGAACCGCCACCGGTGCAGCCGATGATGATGTCGGGCGACTCACCGGCCATGCCCATCTGCTCGATCGCCTCCTGGCCGATCACGGTCTGGTGCAGGAGCACGTGGTTGAGCACGGAACCCAGCGAGTACTTGGTGTCGTCGCGGGTGGCCGCATCCTCGACCGCCTCGCTGATCGCCATGCCGAGGGAGCCCGGGCTGTCCGGGTGCTCCGCGAGGACCGACCGACCGTAGTTCGTGGTCGAAGACGGGCTGGGCACCACCTCGGCGCCATACGTCTCCATCAGGATCCGCCGATACGGCTTCTGGTCGTAACTGGCGCGGACCATGTAGACCTTGACCTCGAGGCCGAAGAGCGTGCCGGCGAAGGCCATCGCGCTCCCCCACTGGCCTGCGCCGGTCTCGGTGGCGATGCGCGTGACGCCCTGTTCCTTGTTGTAGAACGCCTGAGCGATGGCGGTATTGGGCTTATGGCTCCCGGCCGGGCTGACGCCCTCGTACTTGTAGTAGATGTGGGCGGGTGTATCAAGCGCCCGCTCCAGTCGATGCGCGCGATAGAGCGGACTCGGCCGGTAGAGGCGATACGCATCGCGGACGGGTTCCGGGATCTCGACCTCGCGGTCCTGCGACACCTCCTGCCCGATGAGTGCCATCGGGAAGAGAGGCGCGAGGTCGTCTGGCCCGATCGGCTCGAGCGTCGCCGGATGGAGATAAGGCGACGGGGGAACCGGCAGGTCCGCCGCGATGTTGTACCAGGACCGCGGGATGCGGCTCTCGTCGAGGACGAACTTGGTCTGACGTGGATCAGCAGCGACGGCTGACATCCGTGGCCCTCCCGGAGGTCCCGCCGCGGTGATGTGAGCGGTCGGGGGCGCGAGCCTATCGCGCGCGGCGGCGCGGGCGCAACCGTTCGATGCGGAGCGACCGTCCGCCGGTCGCGAGGAGCAGAGGCATGACGATCACGATGCCCTCGTCTCGGTCATCGTCGTCGTCGTCATCGCGGTCCTTGTCCCGGTCCTTGTCCTTGTCGCGGTCCTTGTCCCGGTCCTTGTCGCGGTCCTTGTCCTTGTCGCGGTCCTTGTCCTTGTCGCGGTCCTTGTCCTTGTCCTTGTCCTTATCCCGGTCGTGATCGCGATCCTTGTCGTCGTCCTTGTCGCGGTCCTTGTCGTCGTCCCGGTCGTGATCGCGATCCTTGTCGTCGCTGTCCTTGCCGTCGTCGTCATCGTCGCCTGGACGCGGGGTCCGCCACGGGGTGGGTTGAGGCGTTGGCGTCGGCTTGGCCGGGGGTGCCGGGGTCGCGATGCCCGTCGGCGTCGGGGTCGCGATGGCCGTCGGCGCCGGGGTCGGCCTGGCGGTCGGAGCCGCGGTCGGTCTGGCCGTCGGAGCCGCGGTACGGGTCGGTCGTGGCGCGGCCGGCGGGTTCACGGCCGGGTTCACCGCCGGTCGGGTCGTCGAGGCCGGCCGGACCGGTCGGGGGTTCGGCGTGGGCTGGAGCTGCGTCGTGACGGTCGGCGCCGCCGACGGGGTCGGCGCGGTGATCGAGGCCGTGGGCGTCGGTGTGGCGACGCCGGAGGTGGGCGTCGGGATCGCCGGAGCGCGCCCGGTCGGTGTCGCCGTCGGGGCGGGAGTCGGCGGCTCGACGACGGCGACCGGCGCTGGGGAGGACGCTGCGGACCGCTGCTGGAGGCCGACTCCGCCGATGCCAAGCGCGATGGTCGCTAGGAAGAGATTCAGGACGCCGAGGCTCAGGACGAGTCTGGCGCGCTGAGCGTTGGTCACGGCGATACGGGAACTCCGTCGATCCGGGGGGGCGGGTCTGGGAAACCCGATGGTACCAAGATTGGTGGCCGGTCCGCCCTAGGCGAGATTCCGTATTGCGACGGGCAGGTATCGTGCGGGGCCGCCGCCAGTGACGCTTTCGAACAGGCCGATGCGGTCGACGCGGACCGGGATCCGACGCTCGGCCACGGCCGCACCGAGGCGTTCCGCGACGAGTCGTCCGGCCGCGACGCCGTCTGACCGGGCGAGCGTCAGATGGGCCCGGAACGGTCGATCCGTGCGTGTCCAACCCCGCCGTTCGAGCTCCGCATCGGTGGTGGCGGCGAGCCCTTCGAGCTGTTCGGTCGCGGTCTCGACACCGATCCACAGGGCCCGCGGCCGGCCTCCGGCCGGGAACGTGCCCGAACCGGCGAGCTCGAGGTCGATCGGACCTTCCGTCGATGCTGCCGCGGCCTCGACCGCGTCGATGGCCGCCGGGATGCGCGCCTCGTCCGTCGGTCCGAGGAAGCGCATGGTCAGGTGCAGCCCATCGAGGCGCACCCAGCGGACGTCGCGCGCCCCGGCGGGGAGAGGCTCGGCGCGGACCGAATCGACGATCGCCCCGACTTCAGCGACGGCCTGGGCGGGGAGTGGAACGGCGATGAACAAGCGCGGCTCGGACGGACCCCCACGACCGTCGGTCGCGAGCGGGTCCCGGCCGTCCCTCACCCGGGCTGGGCGACCGTGTCGCGCTCCCGCAGCCACGCGGCCCGGTCGTCCCGCAGGACCTGGAGTGCGGCGTCGTGGTCGCGCCAACCGACGACGTCGACGGCCTTGTCCTCGAGCATCTTGTAGGTCTGGAAGAAGTGCTCGATCTCGACGAGGCGGTGCGGCCGGATCTGGTCGAGGCGCTCGATGTGCTGCTGGTGCGAGTCACCGAGCGCGACGCACAGCACCTTGAAGTCAAACCCCTTCTCGTCACGCATCTCGAGCCCGCCGATCGGGCGCGCCCAGACGTGACACCCGGTGAACGTCGGCTCGTCGATGACGAGCAGGGCGTCGGTGTGATCGCCATCACCCGCCCGCGTCCCCTCGATGAAGCCGTAATCGAAGTTGTAGAACACGGCGCTGCTGAGCACACGATCGAGCCGGAAGACGCCCACGTCCTCGTCGAACTCGTACTTGTTGCGGGAGCCACGCGGGATCTCGACGACGATCTCGATCACATCGGGGTATTCGCCGGGGCTGCGCATGCCGACACAGTAGCCGACGGGACCGGGAGCAAGCCGATCCCGGGCCGGCCGCTCCTACGTCACAGAGTGTCCTGCGTCAGAGGCATGAACCGTCGCCGGCGGGCTTGTGGCGCCCGTGGACGCCACGCTTTCTTGCGTTCGACGCAGGGTTCAGGCGATCAACGACGCGACGGAGCCGAGATCCTGCGCGTGACGCAGCGATCGATGGCTTCTGGCGACGGTTGATACCTGTCATGCAGCGCGGGCGGCATTTCCTGCCGTAGACGCACGAATTGCGTGCGCTCCGTCACGCGGCGGCGCGGCGATGGCGCCGCATCAGCCGCCGCGTCAGTCGTTGTAGAGACGTGTCCTCGGGCCGATGCGCTCCGTAGACCGCGCTCGGACCTCGGAGAGGTCAGTCGTTGTAAAGACGTTCCTCAATCAACTTCTCCTGCACGGTTCGACCGTTGGGGTCGAAGCAGGAGAACTCGAAGTGCTTCTCGAACTCGAGGTCCACGTTGTCCTGGCCACCACGGTTCTTCTCGACCGACACCACGACCCAATCGCGGAAGCGCTGCGCCTGGTACGGGTTGAACTCGATGTTGACCTTGGCGACGATGTGGTACTTCTCGTTGAGGATCAGGATGATGTCGGCCTCGTAGTTGATCGCCGACGAGCCGCGCAAGTGGAAGTTGCGCAGGCGCGAGGCCTTGAGGCCCTCCTTGTCGGCCGCCACGATCGACACCATCGGGACGTCCTCGGACAGCGCGATGTCCTTGAGGCCGTTGACGATGAACGTGACCTTCTCGGACTCGTTCTCCGGCTCGGGGACCTGGGGCACCTTCTGCATGTAGTCGACGAACACGACGAGTCGCCGGTCGCCCGACAGCGCGCGGTGCTGCTGCACGAGCTTGCGGACGTTGTCGATGGTGCTGGCCGTCTGCGAGCCGCGCAGCAGGAACAGGTTCTGCCCGTACCGAGCGATGCGATCGAGCGATGGCCGGAGACGCGGGTTGTTGGCGAGCTGCGGGCTCGCGGCACCCTCGGCCATCCACGTGCCAAGGATCTCCTTGCGCACGTCCTGGATCTTGATCGCGCCGGTCTTATGGGGCAGATGCGCCAACGCCGATTCCATCGCGATCAGGCGGTTCATGAGGTACGCCTCGTCGTGCTCGAAGCACAGGTAGAGGACGTTGGCCTGTCCACCCGACGCGATGTTGCGCGCCATCTGGAGCGCCATCGTCGTCTTGCCGGTGCCCTGGGCGCCACCGATGAGCAGCAGCTCGCCGGCTCGCAGCCCGGTGCCGATGGTCTTGTCGAGGGGCGTGAAACCCAACGGGACGGGTTGGTACTCGGCCAGGTTGCCGGTCGTCACGCGCTCGTTGAGGTCGACGAGCACGTCGAGCGCCGACCTCGGCGCCATGCTCCCGTTATCGGTGTCGAGCCGCCACCCACGCGCGGCGGGCGCAGGCGCGACGTTGGCTTCAGTGGCTTCAGTTTCGAGATCGGTGCTCACGCGGTCGGATCCTCCCCGGAGGGCGGCGCTCTTGGCGCTCATGCGCGAAATCTAGGGCAGCAGCGGGTCTAGACCGTATCACCCATCCGTACTGCGCTGGTCCGGACCTGTCTCATCGAGCGCGGCGATCTCATAGAATGTGCCGACGATCGTCCGGATGGCGCCTTCGTAGTTGCGGAGGTCGAACCACTCGTTGGGCGCATGGGCGAAGTCGTTCGGCTGGGTGAAGCCCTCGAGCACGACCGGCAGGCCGAGGATCGCCTGGAAGCTCGCGGCGATCGGGATCGAGCCACCGGAGTTGATGAGGACAGGTGCCCGACCGAACACCGCTTCCAGGGCCCGCGCTGCGGCACCGACGACCGGGTGGTCGGCGGGGGTGCTAGTCGGGCGGCCCGCCCCGAGGAGGGTGACCGTGACGTCGACACCTGGCGGGGCGATCTCCTCGATGAACGCCTTGGACTTCTCGAAGATGTCGGTCGGGTCCTGAGCGGCGACGAGGCGCGTACTGACCTTCGCGTGGGCGGTCGCCGGGATGATCGTCTTCGACCCCTCGCCCTGGAAACCGCCCCAGATGCCGTTCACGTCGAGCGTCGGCCGGACGGACTTCCGCTCCAGGGTCGAGTAGCCTGACTCACCGACCAGGGCCGGCACGCCGGTCTCGACGCGGAACGCCTCTTCGTCGAAGGGCAGCGCGGCGATGGCCGCGCGCTCGGCGTCGGTCGACGCGGCGACATCGTCGTAGAAACCGGGGATGCGGATCCGCCCATCCGATCCCTTGAGCGCGGCGATGATCTGGGCGAGCGCGACCGCTGGGTTGGCGACGGCCCCACCGTAGCTCCCCGAATGGAGGTCGCGCGCGCCGAGACGGACGTCGATCTGGGCATACATCAGGCCGCGCAATGAGATCGTGATCGCGGGCACGTTGCCCTCGAAGAAGCCCGTGTCGCTGATGATCGCAACGTCGGCCGATAGGCGGTCACGATTCGTGGCCAGCCACGGGTCGAGGTGCTCGCTCGAGCTCTCCTCCTCGCCCTCGAAGACGTACTTGACGTTGACGGGCAGGCTGCCGCGCGTCGCGAGCAGGGTCGCTGCCGCGGCGACGTGGGCGTGGATCTGGCCTTTGTCGTCGGCCGAGCCCCGACCGATGAGCCGCTCGCCGTCGACCACGGGCTCGAACGGCTCGGTGCGCCACTCGTCGAGCGGGTCGACGGGTTGGACGTCGTAGTGGCCGTAGACCATCACCGTTGGCGCGCCCGCCGCGTGGAGCCAGTCGCCGTAGACGATCGGGTGGCCGCCGGTCTCGCTGACCTCGACGTTCTCGATGCCGGTCGAGCGGAGTTCGTCGGCCAGCCACTCGGCCGCGCGACGGACGTCCGGGGCGTGCGCGGGCAAGGCGGAGATGCTCGGGATGCGCAGGAACGCCTTGAGTCGCTCGAGGCGCTCGTCGCGGTGCGCGTCGAGATATGCCTCGAGCGCAACGGGATCGGCAGTTCGGTCGGGCATGGGCCGGAAGTCTATCGGTGGGCGGCCGACGGCGTTGAGTCGGCGGTGGGCGGGCGGCCGCGTTGAGTCGGCGGTCGGCGGTGGCGCCCGGCGGCGTTGAGTCGGCGGTGAGCGGCCCGTTCCACCATGTTGTCCGTAGCCGAGTCACGGATCTCCCGCGCGGACCGGCGGGCGAGGACCATCTGCGAACGCCTCGGCATCGAGCTGCGCCAGGCGCGGCTCATCGATGGGCTGACGCTCACCCAGGTGTCAGATGCCGTACGGCTATCGGCAAGCGAGGTCAGCCGGATCGAGCGCGGCCGTGCGCCATGGGTGGATGTGCCCACGCTCGCCCGACTGGCAGCGGTCGTCGGGCTCGACGTCTGGGTGCGCCTCTACCCCGGGGGCGAGCCACTTCGGGACCTCGCGCATCTCGCTCTCACGGATGCGTTCCGCGCGATGCTCGGGCCGGGACTGATGGTCCGTGCCGAGGTCCCGATCGGGGACCCGCGTGATCTTCGGGCGTGGGACCTGACGCTCGAGGATCGACGTTCGGAGCACTGCGGCGTCGAGCTCGAGACCCGGCTGGTCGATGCCCAGGATCAGCTGCGCCGGGTCTCGCGCAAGGCGGCTGATTCCGGGCTCGAGCGGGTCGTCCTGGTCGTCGCAGACACGCGAGCCAACCGGGCGGCCATCGACGCCGCGGCGTCCATGCTCTCAGCGACCTTCGTGATCGACGATCCAGCCGCGTACGAGGCCCTGGCTCGGGATGAAGTGCCGCCGCGGAGCGCGCTCGTCCTCGTGAAGATGGCTCGGCCGCGACGTCAACGGTGCCCGCTGCCACGCTCGCCACGGTCGGTTTGTGCCGCACCACGGCAACGCGGGGGGCCGGCAAACGCGGGACGCCGGCAACGCGGGGGGCCGGCAAACGCGGGACGCCGGCAACGCGGGGGCCGGCAACGCGAGGCAGGCACGGCAACGCAGGGGGCGGCAACGCGGGCGCCGGCAACGCGGCGCCCAGGCAACGCAGGCCGGAATTCGAACGAGCGGGCCGGAGATCCGGCCCGCTCGTTTCGGGGTACTGGTCTAGGCCTACCGGAGGTCAGGCCGGTTGCGGGTTGGGTTCGGGGATCGGCTGGCCCGGGCCGATGACCGACGGCACGCCGCTGCCGGTGGACTTCGGCGGCAGGTCCGTGAAGAGCGTCTCGAACCCTTCGGCGTCAACGGTCTCCTCGGCCACCAGCTTCTCGGCAAGAGCCACGAGGCGGTCGCGGTGGGTCGTCAGGACGTCCGTCGCTCGCTCGTACGCCTTGTCGATGATCGCCCGGACCTCTTCGTCGATCTGCTTGGCGATCTCGTCGCTGTAGTTGCGCTGCTCGCCGATCTCACGGCCGAGGAACACCAGCTCGTCGCGCTTCCCGAAGGACAGCGGGCCGAGCTTGTCGCTCATGCCGAACTCGGTGACCATGCGCCGCGCGAGATCGGTCGCCTTCTCGATGTCATTGCTGGCACCGGTCGTGGTATCGCCGAAGATCAGGCGCTCGGCGACGTTGCCGCCGAGCAGGCCCGCGATCTTGTCCTCGAACTCGGTCTTGGACTGCAGATAGCGATCCTCCTGGGGCAACGCCATCGTGTAGCCGAGGGCCATGCCGCGGCTGATGATCGTCACCTTGCTCACCGGGTCGCACTTGGGCAGGATCCGCTGGACGACGGCGTGACCACCCTCGTGGTAGGCGATGATCGCCTTCTCGGCGTCCGAGATGACGCGCGACTTGCGCTCCGGACCGGCCACGATCCGCTCCAGGGCTTCCTGGAACTCGGACATGCCGATGACCTTCTTGTTGCGGCGGGCCGACAGGATCGCCGCCTCGTTGACGAGGTTGGCGAGGTCAGCACCGGAGAAACCGGGCGACTGGCGGGCGACGCCTTCGACGTCGACGGCCTTGTCGAGCGGCTTGCCCTTGGTGTGGACCCTCAGGATCTCGACGCGACCTTTCATATCGGGCCGGTCGAGGATGACCTGGCGGTCGAAGCGGCCGGGCCGCAGGAGGGCCGGATCGAGGACGTCGGGGCGGTTGGTGGCCGCGACGACGATCACGTTCGTGTTCGTGTCGAAGCCGTCCATCTCGACGAGGATCTGGTTCAGGGTCTGCTCGCGCTCGTCATGGCTACCACCCAGACCGGCGCCCCGCTGGCGTCCGACCGCGTCGATCTCGTCGACGAAGACGATGCATGGCGAATTGCGCTTGGCCTGGTCGAACAGGTCGCGGACGCGGCTGGCGCCGACGCCGACGAACATCTCGACGAACTCCGAGCCGGAGATGCTGAAGAACGGCACGCCCGCCTCACCGGCGACCGCGCGAGCCATCAGCGTCTTGCCGGTGCCCGGGGGGCCGACGAGCAGCACGCCGCGCGGGATGCGCGCGCCGAGCGAGTTGAACTTCTCGGGGAACTTCAGGAATTCGACGACTTCCTGCAGCTCGGTCTTGGCCTCGTCGACGCCCGCCACATCGGCGAACGTGACCACGGTCTTGTTGCCGAGGAACATGCGGGCGCGGCTCTTGCCGAACGACAGGGCCTGGTTATTGGTGCCCTGCGCCTGGCGCATCATGAAGAAGATGAAGCCGCCGATGATCAGCAGCGGCAGCACGGCGGTGAGGAGCAGGCCCAGCCACGACGTGTCCGGCGCTGGGGTCGCCTGGAAGATGTCGGGTGGCAGCGTCGTGCTGGTCGCCTCCGCCGCCTTCAGCATGTCCGGGTAGACCTGCGTGAGCACCGTTGGGACGATGACCGTATAGGTCGTCTTCGTGTCACCGTTGCGCTCGACGGTCAGCGTCGTGCCCTGCTGGGTGACCTTGGCGATCTTGCCTTCACTGACCTCAGCCAGGAACGCGGAATAGCCGGTATTCGTCGGTGTGCCTGTGGTCGTGATCCATGTGAACAGCAGTGCCGCCGTGCCGACCACGAGCACGAGCATCACGATGCCGTTCCGGAAGAACTTGGGGTTCAACGAGAAGCCTCCGGGTGAAGTGAGCGACGACGAAGCGGCGCCACGTGTCGCGAGTATACCGTCGAGGGCCCGCCAGACCCCCTGACCGAGGTCATACCCTCGATCATCCCTACGGACGATCGCAGCCCACGGATGCGACGGCAAGGAACGTCAAGAAATCGAAACGAGTCCGCGATCGATGTATCGGCTGGGGGAAATGCCGGCACATGTCGCGGTGTGACGAGGCGTGGTAGCGGAGGGCGGATTCGAACCACCGACCAAGGGCTTATGAGTCCCCTGCTCTACCACTGAGCTACTCCGCCATGGCCGGCGATTCTAGCGTCGATACCGGCTGACCGCACAGGATCGGTCGATCGATGCTCTCAGCGACCGACGAGCGTGATGCCCACCATCCGGTGGTAGTGCGAGATGAACGTGTCGCGATGGACGACGCGACCGGCGCCATCGCGCACGGTGCGCGTCACCGACACGTCCTTGCCATCGACCGGGTATTCGATCCGCTTGCGCTCGCCAGGTCGCAGCGAGGACGTGTGCTGGACGGTGTCGTAGCCGCCCACGACGTTCGACACGGATGGCCGAGACCACGTCGTCGAGCGACCGTTCGGCACGCTCCAGATCTCGAACCGGACCACGCCGGGCGAGGCCACGGACTTGATCATCACCGGGTACTTCGTGTCGTTCCGGAAGCGCATCGTCTGCGAGTCGGACACCGTGGCGTCGAGGCCGAGCGGGTAGCGGGTGATGTAGTACCAATGCGGTTGCCGGGCGACGATCTGGAGGCCGCCTCGTGCGGCGGCATTGAACAGCGTCGTCGACGCCGCGCAGATCCCACCAGCCAGCGCGCGACCCTCGACCGAATGGCCGCCGACGATCGCGCCGCCCAACCGGTAGCCCGTCCGGAAGCTGACCTCGCCGAGGCCCCGCCAGAAGTCGAACGTCGCACCGGGCCGGATCACGACACCGTCGAGCCGGCGCGCCGGGATCGTGATGTTCGCCGCGAAACCGTTGTGGGCACTCACCTGGTAGTAGGTCGTCCAGGACCCGATGCGCTCGACGAGCGGCGCCTTCTTGGTCGCCTCGCCGGTCGTCAGGTCGGGTCCGACCGCCTTGGTCGCCACGGTCACCTTGGCGGGCGTCGAGGCGCCGGTCGCCCGACCGTCGAGGATGCTGACGATGCTGTCGACGGTGGCTTCCACGTCGAGCGCACGACCCGTGGACGACGGGCTGACCCCGAAGATCCGGCCGCCACGGTCGCGCAAGAAGGTCGCGTCGGTCGGCTTGACCGCGACGTGCTTCTTGATGTTCCTGAGGATGGACGGGACCTTGCTCGTGTCGAGGACCGGTGCGTATTCGGCGCCGCTCCCCTCGAAATGCATCCAGCGCGTGATGACGTTCGTGCCGATCGTCCAGCTCCGCGACTTCGTCTTCAGGTGGATGGGTACAGACAGGCGCTCGGCAAGGCCGACCGCGCGAACGACATCCGCATCGGAGGTGGCCGGCAGGATCGGGACCGAATCCGCCTCGTAGCGGATGACCGACGGGGTCGCCGGGTCGCGCAAAGCCGTGTCGATCAGGGAGAACACTTGCGTGGTGTCGACCCCGACGCCCTCGCGCCCGGGCGTCGTGACCAGCTGTCCATGGCTCACCCGGACCGAGGCGTCCGTCGCCGGGCGGCGCCCAAGCTCTTCGAACGCCGCGAGCTTCGCGGCCAGCATCGGGCGCGAGAAACCGATTCGGATCGGCAGGGCCGCAGGCCGGAGCAGGCCCTGGATCCCGGCGATGGCGACATCGAACGTCGTGCCATTGCGGCCGTGCGTGAGGGCGTCGGTCAGCATGCCGTCCGCATCGATGACGCGGCGCACCTCGGCGTAGCGGATGACATCGGTCGTCTTGCTCGACACCAGCTCGATCTGGCCGTCCTCGAGGGCGCCGAGCGACGTCTCGATCGCCGTTCGGGCCTCGGCCTCGGTCATGCCGCCGACCGCCACGCCCCCGACGACGACCCCAGGCAGGGCCCGGCCGCTGTACGCCTGTGTGAAGGCGACCAGTCCGCCCAGCGCCAGTGCGACGGCGAACAGCGCGACGAGCGTGACGCGTCGGAGGACGCGACCCGGGCTGCGCTCCAGGACGTGCGGTGTCGCCGTGACGGGCTGTGTGGCGGCCATTCCGTGTGATCACCCCGAGCGGACGTCGGGCTGACCCCGGCGTCGAGGGAGGGAGACTACGACACCACGGTCACGGTGGAAAGGGGGTCGTCTGGGCTAGTCGGGTCCGGTCTCTCGAGCCTTGCGGCCTACTGGGCGAACGTGTCGCAGTCGTCCGCGTTGCCACTCCGGTAGCCCGTGGTGAACCAGGCGACCCGCTGCTCGGCCGAGCCATGGGTCCAGCTCTCCGGGTCGATCCGGCCGCTCGTCGACTGCTGGATGCGGTCGTCACCCACCGCCGACGCGGCGCTGAGGGCCTCATCGATGTCGCCCGCCTGCAGGTCGCTCGAGGCCGAGTTCGCCCAGACGCCGGCCAGGCAGTCGGCCTGCAGCTCCTGGCGCACCGACAGCGAGTTCCGCTGGCCCGGGTCCTGCGCCGACACCTGCTGGACCTGTTCCGAGATGCCGAGGACCGTCTGGATGTGGTGGCCGAACTCGTGAGCCACGACGTAGGCCATCGCGAAGTCGCCACCCTGGGCGCCGAAGCGCGACTGCAGCTCATCGAAGAAGCCGAGATCGAGATAGACCTTCTGGTCGGCGGGGCAGTAGAACGGGCCGGTCGCGGCGGATGCGGGTCCGCAGGCGGACTGCGTGGCGTCGTCGAACAGGACGAGTTTGGTCTCCGGATAATCCCGGCCGGACGAGCTGAATGTCGATGCCCAGAACGTCTGGATGCTGTCGACGATGTAGGACAGCTGCTCGTCCGTCTGGCTCTGGGGGTTCAAGGTCCCGCCTGGCTCGACCGCACCGCCACCGGCGGTCAAGCCGCCGAGACCCGGGATGGAGCCGCCCCCACCGAGCACACCGCTGAACAACAGGAACAGGACGACCAGCACGATGATCCCACCGAGCCCACCGCCGGCCTTGCCGCCTGGGATCGGGATGGGGATACCCATGCCGCCGCCACCGCCGGGCAGACCGACGCTCCCGCCACCCTGGCCGCGACGGTCCTCGATCTGGTCGAACCCGGTGTTCCGCTTCCACTTCATGGTGAGGACCGCCTCGCTTCGTGTGCGCGGCAGCATACGTGGTGATGCGGGGGCCAGACGTCGCGACAAGGGTCAGACGCCTTGCAGACGCATCGTCCGACGAGGGGTCAGGTGATCTCGTCGAGACGCCCACTCGAAACGTCGAACACGAGACCGTGGATCGGCACGCGCCGCAGGTAGGGGTGCTCGCGAAGGAGCGTGACCTGGCGGCGGACGTTCTCTTCGAGGTCGCCGAAGCCACCGAACGCCACGCCCACTTCGTGCGCCGGCAGGCCGCTGTGCGACGCGACCCGCGAGCGGAGCTCGTCCTCGTCGACGTCGTGCAGACCGCACTGCGTGTGTTCGATCAGCACGATCTCCTCTGTGCCGAGCAACTCCATGCTCACGATCAAGGAGCGGATGACGTCGTCGGTCACCAAACCGCCGGCGTTGCGGATGATGTGCGCGTCACCGGACCGCAGGCCAAGCGCCTTCTCGACGTCGAGACGCGCGTCCATGCAGGCGATCACGGCCAGCTTCAAGAGCGGCGTCGCGGTCAGCGCCGATGGGTCGAACGACTCCGTGTAGCGGCGGTTCTCGGCGAGCAAGCGCGCGTAGTCGGCACTGCGATCCGCGTCGGTCATCGCACGCGTTCTGCTAGGTCGTCCGATCCTGACCGTACATCTCGAGCAGCTCGCCGATCGTCATTTGGCCGTACTGGGCGCCGAGACTGTCGCGCGCGATGCGCCACATGGTCCGCAGCGGCCGCGGTCCCGACCGCTCCAGCTCCGCCAACCGGACGGCGCCGAACCGCTCGATGCCCGGGACCGCCCGCAGATCCGTGGCGAGCCGCCGGGCGGCGTCGTCCACGGTCGTCTCGCGCGTGATCCCCGCCGAGGCGGGCCCGGCCGGCGAGGTCGTGCGGGCTGGTCGGGCCGGTCCTGCCGCCGTGTCGGTCCGCGGCGGTGATGCGGAGCCCGAGGCGGCACGGATCGCCTGGTCGGCCTGTTCCAGGGCCGCATCGATCTGTTCGCGGCTCTCGAATCGGGGCGCCGCGCCAGGCGTCGTCAGGTCGACCGTCGCGGGCGGCGTGCCGCGCGACGTGGCGCCGGCGGGCCGGCGCTGGACATGCGGGGTCGGCTCCGATGCGGACGCCGCCGGTCCCGTGGGTCCGCTCGCCTGTGCGGAGCTCGGCGCAGGCCCGGTCTGACCGCCGCCGCCACTGCCTCGAGGTCCGCTCGGACGCGGGCGGCCACCCGATCCGCCCGAACCGGAACCGGATGTTCCGCCACCTCCCGTGGCGCCAGCCAGCGCCTGGCTGAGCATGGCCGGGATGTCGATCCCGGTCAGACCCTTCACGGTCGTGCCGGCCTCGGTCACCGTGCGGGTCACGTTGCGGACGACATCGGATGCGCCCTCGTTCGACAGGACGGTCAGGTTGTCGATGTTGCCCATTGGCTCGGCGGCGGCGCGGACGATCTCCGGCAGCTGCGACAGCACCGTCTGGATGATCGCCGCTTCGTTGAACTGGCGGTAGGCCTCCGCTCGGAGGGCGAGAGCCTTGGCCTCCGCTTCGCCTTTCGACAGGACGATGCCCGCCTCGGCGGTGCCCTCGAGCGTGGTCTGCTTGGCGGTCGCCTCGGCGGTGACCTCGACCACGCGGGCCTGCGCCTCGCCGGCGAGCTTGACCCTCTCGGCGTCGGCCTGGGCGGCCGCGATGCGGGCCTGCTTGTCGCCCTCGGCACGCCGGATCTGCGCCTCGGCCTCTGCCTCCGCTGGACGGACCGTGCTGGTGAGCAGCTCCTTCTGCGTCCGCGCCGCCTCGAGCTCGGCGAGCTCGGTCTGCTTGCGGGTCACCTCCTGGGTCGCCTCGGCCTCGGCCAATGGGCCGGCCTGCGCGGCGCGGGCGTTGGCTGCGGCCGTCTGCGTCTCGGTCTCGGCTCGGCGCAAGGAGACGTCGCGCGCGGCGTTGATCTTGATCTGCTCGGCCTCGGCCTCGCGGACGGCAGCCTCCTGGTCGGCGGCGGCCTTGGCCATGCGCGCGTCGCGCTCGCGGCGGGCGGTCTCCTGCTGGCCGATCAGGTCCATGTAGCCGGACTCGTCACGGATGGCCTGGATCGTGAACGAGTCGATCTGCAGTCCCGAGGTCGCGAGGTCGCCCTTGGCGGCGTCCTGGACGGCCTGCTGGAACTTCTGGCGGTCGAGGTTGAGCTCTTCCACGGTCAGCGTGCCGACGATCGAGCGCAGCGAGCCCTCGAGCACGTTCTTGACGATCGAGTCGACCTCCTCCTCCTGCGCATCGAGGAAGCGCTCGGCGGCGTTGCGGATCGATTCGTCCTCGGCGCCGATCTTGAAGGTCGCTACGCCTTGGACCGCGACCTTGATGCCCTGCCGGCTGACGGCATCGGCCAGGTTCACGTTGATCTGGCGGGCCGTCAGCTTGAGCTTGCCGACCTTGTGGAGGAGCGGCAGCACGATGATGCCGCCACCACGCACGACCTTGAGATTGCGCTGGCCATCCGGCCCGCGATCGCGCTTGCCCGACACGATCAGCGCTTCATTCGCACCGGCGACCTTGTAGCGGCTGCCGATGTACGAGACGATCAGGACCGCGACGATGATGATCAGGAAGATCGGGATCACCCCGGTCCCGATGAAGCTAATGATCTGATCCATCGCCGCTCACTCCTTGCTGTGCTGTCACGCCCTCGGGCGACGCTGGCTCGACGATGAGGCCGGTGCCGGCGACACCGCTCACCCGAGCGACCGTGCCGACGCTGATGTCCACCGATGCGGTCGCGCTGAACTCGTGGGTCTGGCCCTCCGCCTTGACCAGCACGCTGCCATTGCGGCCGGCCGGGATCGACACCTGGACGTACGCATCCCGACCAACGAGGTCCGAGGTCGAGAAGGGCGGTTCCGCTTCCGCTCGCCGCAGCGTGCTGAAGATCAGGTAGGCGATCGCCAGACCCGCCAAGCCGAAGCCGAGGCCCCAGATCGCCGCTTGGCCGCCATGCACGTCGAGGACCTGCGTCGCGAACAGGCCGCCCACCCCGAACATCGATACGAACGACAGCAGCAACGGCATGAGCGACACGCCGCCGACATCGACGTCGAAGACCGCACCGAGGATGTCATCGACGAGCACCGAGATCAGCAGCAGCCCGCCGCCGATCAGCGCGCAGACGACGAAGATGAAGTCCTCGACCGGGATGCCGATCATCTGGGCGCGCGGGCCTCCCCTCCTCCGCCGCGAACGCGTCGGGAGGACAGGATAGCGACTGGCGCGCCGGTGGCGAGAGCCTCGGGCTGTGCGGCGTGGCCCACCCCGCGATGGACACCCTCGCTCACCGCGACGATATCGCCCCCGAACGACAGTGCGGCCTCGCGACCAAGTCGCTCACACCGACAATGTCGGCCTCAGCGACAGTCTGCCGACGAACACGCTCGGCCGATCGCCCAGGCTGCAGATTCCTGTCCCCTGGGCGATCGATCCTGCACGTGTGTGCGAATGCGTCGCTCAGAGCGACGATGTCGGCCTTAGCGACACAGCCGGAGCGTGTGTAGCCGCGATCGGTGGCCGGATCCCTCCTTAGCCGGACGGGCCGAACAGGACGGTCAGCCAGCGCTCCAGCGGCGCGACGTTCTCGCTCTCGGCGCCCAGCCGCACGGCGGCCGAACCGGGCGCATCGACGGCGAGCGGCGGTGCGTCGGGCGCGAGCGAGAACGAGATCTCGTCGACGCCACCGACGCCATGGCCGCGGGCCTGCTGCTCGACGAATCGCTGCCGGCCGATCGCTTCGAGCTCGCGCTCCATGGCGGCCACCTCGAGACGAAGCATCGCGTTACCGGTCGCGATGTCCCCTGCCCTGGTCGACGCGTCGGATGCCTCGGCGACCTGGCGGGCGAACACGATGACGATCCACGCGGCGAGCATCGCGCTGGCGATCATCGCCATCCGGCGACGGGTCAGCCCGACGATCGGCAGGGCGGCGAGATCGACGGCCGGTCGCCCGGTGCCCGCGGCGTCGGCGAGGTCGAGGTCGTCGGCGGCGTCGTCGAGCGGCTCGGGGTCGATCGGGCGCGACATCGGCGGGAGCGTAGCTACGCCCAGCTGCGGTGTCAACCGCCCTGCGCGTGACAGGCAACCTGTCAACGGTGCGGTTGACGCTCCGTCTAGACTGCCTCCATTCCGAACAGATGTTCTGAACACGGAGATGCTCGCCGATGCGAACCTACGCCCCCGCCGACGCCTCGACCGTGCTCGGCCGCCTCCTCGAGGAGCCGTCGCTCGTCCGTGGCGTCGTCCACCACGAGGTCATCCCGGCGCGCGAGGCGACCTTCGCCGACATGCCCCCATGGCTGGACCGGCGCATCGTCGCCGGACTCGCCAGCCGCGGGATCGAGCGGCTGTACAGCCACCAGGCCCAGGCCATCGAATCGATCCACGCCGGTGAGGATGTCGTCGTCGTCACGCCGACGGCCTCCGGTAAGACGCTGTGCTACGCCCTTCCAGCGCTCCAGGCGATCGCCGACGACCCGGCCGCCAGAGCCTTGTTCCTCTTCCCCACCAAGGCGCTCGGCCAGGACCAGGTGACGGAGTTCGGGGAGCTGGCGGCCTCGGCGGACCTGTCGATCATCACCTCGACGTATGACGGCGACACGCCGGCGCCGATCCGCTCGACCGTCCGGGCGGCCGGGCAGGTCGTGGTGACCAACCCGGACATGCTCCACTCGGCGATCCTGCCCCACCACACGAAGTGGTTCCAGCTGTTCGAGCAGCTCCAGCTCATCGTCGTCGACGAGCTGCACACCTACCGCGGCGTGTTCGGCAGCCACGTCGCCAACGTGCTGCGGCGGCTCATGCGGATCTGCGCGCACTACGGATCCAAGCCGGTGATCGTGTGCTGCTCGGCGACGATCGGCAATCCGGCCGAGCTGGCGGAGATGCTCACCGGGCGTCCGGCGCGCCTCGTCGACCGGAACGGCGCCCCGGCCGGCCAGCGTCACGTCCTGCTGGTCGACCCACCGGTGATGGAGCCGGCCAGCGGCGCCCGAAGCTCGGCGGCCACGCTGGCCCAGCGCTGGGCGTTGCCGTTCCTCCGCGCCGGGCGCCAGACGATCGTCTTCGGGCGCTCCCGCGTCGCCGTCGAGATCCTGCTGACCGGGCTGCGCGAGGCGCTCCGCGAGAGCTACGGCCCACGCAGTCGCGTCCGCGGCTACCGCGGTGGCTACCTGCCGACGGAACGCCGCTCGATCGAACGCGGGCTGCGCGACGGCGAGATCCTCGGCGTCGTATCGACCAACGCCCTCGAGCTCGGCGTCGATATCGGGCGCCTCGACGTGTCGATCCTGGCGGGCTACCCGGGCTCGGTCGCCGCGACCTGGCAGCAGTTCGGTCGGGCCGGCCGGCGGCAAGGCACCAGCGTCTCGATCCTCGTCGCGTCGGGTGCACCCGTCGACCAGTACGTCATCCATCACCCCGAGTTCCTCCTCGACACC
Source organism: uncultured Chloroflexia bacterium (assembly GCA_963831715.1). Classification (GTDB taxonomy): domain Bacteria; phylum Chloroflexota; class Limnocylindria; order Limnocylindrales; family CSP1-4; genus SPCO01. Next base: position 892,490 of record CAWHRB010000003.1, read on the forward strand.
ACGCCGGAGGAGGCGCGTCTCGACCCGGACAACTTGCACGTCCTGCTCGCCCACCTGCGGGCGGCGACCTTCGAGCTGCCGTTCGAGCCCGGCGAGGTCTTCGGTCCCTCGCCGGCCGACGACCTCCTCGCGTTCCTCGGCGAGGAGCGCCAGGTCCGCCAGGCCGCCGACGGCCGCTGGTACTGGTCGAGCGAGAACTTCCCCGCCTCGGAGATCTCGCTGCGGACGGCGGCGCCCGAGAACGTCGTGATCATCGACACGACCCCCGACCGCCCGCGCGTCCTTGGCGAGGTCGACCTGTTCAGCGCCCAGGTCCTCGTCCACGAGCGCGCCATCTACATCCACGAGTCGGTCCAGTACTACGTGGACCGCCTCGAGTGGCACGAGCGCAAGGCCTACGTCCACAAGATCGACGCGGACCATTACACCTACGCCAATCGCGCCGTGACGCTGAAACCGCTCGAGGTGTTCGCCGAGGAGCCGGCCACCGGCGGCCACCGCAAACACGGCGAGGTGATGGTCGCCAGCCTCGTGACCCTCTTCAAGAAGCTCAAGTTCGTGACCGACGAGAACGTCGGCTGGGGGCCGATCGACCTGCCCGAGCTCGAGCTCCAGACGACGGCGTACTGGTTGACGGCGGACCGGGCGCGGGATCACTGGCGACGGGACGACCTGGATGTCGCGCTGCTCGGTGCGGGCCGCGCGATCCAGACCATCGCGTCGGTGCTGCTGATGGTCGACCCGCGCGACCTCGGACTCGTCACCCAGGTCCGCTCGCCGCATGCCGAGGAGCCGACGATCTACCTGTACGAGGCGGTCCCCGGCGGGATCGGCCTGTCCGAGCGTCTGTGGCAGCGCCACGACGAGCTGCTAGCCGGTGCAGCCGACCTCATCGCGGCGTGCGACTGCGACGGCGGTTGCCCGTCGTGCACGGGGCCGCGTCTGGAACCGAACGTCGATGCGCGCCGGCTCGCTTTGCGCCTCCTGTCGGAGCTCGGGGCGGGCGCCCGGCTCGCGGCCGCGGGATGACCGCGTCTGTCCCTGTCCCATCGACCGATCGACTCGCCCGGCGGCTGGCACGGTTCCGTGCCGCCAATGCTGGCCCGGGCACGGTCGGCGACCCACTGCCCTATCGACCCCGCGCGAGCCGCGACCTCGCTACACGGCTGGCGGCGGCCGTCGGCGGCGAGGTGATCGACGGGCCGACCGGCGTCCATGTCCGGGTCGAGGGCGATGCGATCGACCTGCCGGTCGACCGCGCTCGACTCGCAGCGCTGCCCGGGCAGCCACCCGCCGACCGACCGCTCGTGTGCCTCGACACCGAGACGACGGGTCTGGCGACGGCCGCGGGGACCGTGGCCTTCCTGATCGGCCTCGGCTGGTGGACGGGTGACACCTTCCGCCAGGTCCAGCTGCTGCTGCCGGACCACGGCGAGGAGGGCGTGCTCCTCGAGGAGGTCGGCAGGCACCTGCCTCGTGATGCGTGGCTGGTGACCTACAACGGTCGCGGTTTCGACTGGCCGCTCCTCGTGACCCGCTATCGGATGGCGCGACGCTCCGCTCCCGAGGTCGCCGGTCACCTCGACCTCCTGCCACTTGTCAGGCGCCTGTTCCGGCACCGGATAGACGACGCGCGGCTCGGGACGGTCGAGCGGATGCTGCTCGGTGTCCAGCGCCAGGACGACGTCGACGGGTGGGAGATCCCCGGCCGGTACCTCGGGTTCCTGCGCGGCGGCCCGGCGCAACCGCTGGCGGCAGTCGTCCGCCACAACGACGAGGACGTCCGGTCGCTCGCGCGGTTGCTCGCCCATGTCGAGCAACGATTGGGCGATCCCACCGCGCGGACGAGCGCCCCGCGTGGCGATCTCGCCGGGCTCGCTCGGGCGTTCAGGCGCGAGCGTCGGTTCGAGGAGGCGGTCGACTGCCTCGATGCGGCGCTGGCCGCCGATCCGTCCCCGCCGTCCCCGCCGTCCCAGCCGCCATCCGCGCCGCCCCGCGCGCTGGAGGAACCGTGGTGGTCACCCCGCCGACGTGCCGACTTCGGCGGCCGGCCCGAGACGCGACGCGCGTCCGGCGGATGGGATCGACGCGAAGCGTTCGCTCGTCCCTGGGACGAGGCCCGCATCGCGGCCGACCGCGCGCATCTGCTGCGGCGCCTCGGACGCATCGACGAGGCGCTCGAGGCGTGGGATGCGATCGCCAGCGGCCCGGGACGGACCGCGGTCGTCGCCACGATCGAGGCGGCCAAGCTGCGCGAGCATCGCGTGGGCGACGCGGTGGCGGCGATGGCCACCGTCGAGCGCGGTCTGACCCTCGCCGACCGCCGCCGCGCGCGCGGCCTGCCCGAGCCCGCTCTCGAAGCGGACCTCCGGCATCGCTGGCGACGCCTCCGGGCACGCCTGTCGAGGGTCGCCGCCTGAACCGTCCTGCCGAGGGCCGCGGGGCCTAGGCGTCCCCCTCGAGCGCGGCGCGGACGGGACCGGCCAGGGCATCGAGCGTCTCGCGGTCGAACGCCGCGGGCAGGTCGAACATGACGGCGCTCGCGCCGGCCTCGCGGTAGCGGCGCAGCTCCGAAGCCACTGCATCGACCGTGTCGGCGAACGGGGAACCCTCCGCCGCGGAACGGGCGGCTGCGGTGTCCGTGGCATGTCGCTCGAGTATCCCGACCAGCGCCTCGACGGCATCGTCGCGGGTCGCCCGGATGCACGGTGGGGGCAGACCGACGGTGCGCTCGATCGACGCCGGGTCCCTGCCGACCGTCGCGCAGTGCTCGTCGAGGATCGCGCTCCGGCGCGCGAAGGATCCGGGCGAATTGCCGTCGGCGTTCCAGATGTCGGCCGTCTCTGCGACGATCCGGAGCGTCCGGCGCTCACCGCTGCCCCCGATCACGAGCGGGAGCCGGGGCTGCAGGGGCGGCGGGTCGTTGCGTGCCGCGACGGTTGTGAACCACTCGCCGTCGGCCGTGACCGCCTCGCCGTCGAGCAGGCCACGGCAGATCGCGGCGGCCTCCGCGAAACGGTCGATGCGTCGTCCGAGTGGAGGGAACGCGAATCCGAAGGCTCGATGCTCCGGCTCGAACCAGCCTGCCCCGAGGCCCAACGCGGCACGACCGTTCGTCGCATGGTCGAGCGCGGTGGCCATCTTCACGAGGAGCACCGGGTTCCGGTAGGCGGCACCCGAGACGAGGCAGCCCATCCGGGCCCGCTCCGTGATCCCCGCCCAACCGGACAGGATCGCCCAGCCCTCGAAGACGGGCCCGTCGATGTCGCCGACGGCACCCTCGGCGCCGGGTGCGAGGGGCAGGAAGTGGTCGTTGCTCCACAGCTCGTCGAAGCCCAGGCGGTCGATCTCCGCCCCGATGGCCATCACGTCCGGCCACGACACGTGCTGACCCCACACCTGGAAGCCGACCCGCAGACGCTGCGCCACGGTCAGGACCCGTCCATACGGACGACCGTCCCTGTCCCCGCCGATCGCTCGGCTGCTTCGAGGACGCGCAGGCCACGGACGGAATCCGCGGGGTCGACCGGCACCGCGCCGTCGCCGCGGACGGCATCCCGGAAAAGCTCGTAGAACCGGCTGTAGTCACCTCGCTCGGTCGGCACCGGCGAGGGCGGGGTGTCGGGGGTGTAGAGCTGCCCCCAGTCCGCAGGCGCGTCGTCCCCGAAGTCCGGTTCTGTCGGACGTCGGCCGGCCAGGAGCCGCGCCTCCTGCTGGTCGCGCTGTTCCTTGACGAACTCGCCGGAGAGTCCACGCACGCGGAAGCGGGGCCGGCCCCACGACGCGATGAGCGACGTCCACACCAGCGACCGCACGCGACCGGCGTGCTCGATGGCCACGAAGACCGAGTCGTCGATCCCGCTGCCGGGCCGGCGTCGGTCCATCTGCGCGTAGACGTGCTCGGCACGACCGAACAGCAGGAGGGCCTGGTCGACTAGGTGTGCGCCGAGGTCTCGATGCGGACCGCCACCCTGCTCGACGTCCTCGCGCCACGCCTCCGCGAGCGGGACGCGGATCTCGAAGCGTGATTCCAGGCTGTCGATGGGGCCGAGCGCGCCCGCATCGATCAGCCGGCGGACGGTCAGGAAATCGCCGTCCCAGCGGCGATTCTGGTAGACGGACAGGATGCGGCCCGACCTGTGGGCAACCTCGATCAGCCGTTCGGCGTCCGGGATGCTCGTGCCGATCGGCTTGTCGACGACGACATGCCGCCCCGCCTCGAGCGCCTGGATCCCGACTGGGACGTGGGAGAGGTTCGGCGACGCCACCACGACCACGTCGACATCGGGGAGGCCGAGCAGCTCGTCGACCGATCCGACGACCCTCGCATCCGGGTGATCGGCATGCGCCTCGGCCTGGCGGTCGGGCCGGGTCGTCGCCACTGCGGCGACCCGCAACCCGTCGACGGCCACGATGAACGGTGCGTGAAAGAGGCGACCGGCGAGGCCATACCCGACCAGACCGACGCCGATCCCGCCAGGCGAGCCCATCGAAGCCGTCAGCGGCCGAGGTGCGGGCCGGCGACCTCGCAGAAGCGTTCGGCGACGCGCTGGGCCGCCGCTGCGTCGTCGCGCATCCGCAGCCCGAACGGCGCCAGGTTCGCGTCGAACACGCCGATGCCGATGCTCATCGACCGGGCGAGCAGCGCGTCGGTCTGGGGCAGCATCCCGGCTCGATACGTGGGCATATCGCTGCCGTAGCAATCGCAGTCGAAGGGACAGCCCTTGCCGCTGACGGTCCGCCGCTCGAGCAGGTGTTCCATGTTCGCGTAGACGTGCCAGCCGGACGACGCGAGCGTGATGGAGCCGAGCTCGTCCGCGACGACCTTGGCGATCTCGGGCGACGGGAAGGTGACGACGAGGTGCGTGGCCAGATCGCCTTCCGGATCCACGATCGTGCGGAAGCCGAGACCCGGCAGGTCCGAGATGGCCGACTTCACGATGGCCTTGTTGGCGCGCAGATGATCGCGGATCAGGTCGAGCTTCCTGACCTGCGCCAGAAGGACGGCGCCCGACAGCTCGGTCATCCGGAAGTTGAGCCCCAGGAACGGACGATCGGCGTACTTCGATCCGCTCCGGTTCGGCGCATGGCCCTGGTCGTGGATGGCGAAGAACCGACGATACAGCTCCTCGTCGTCGGTCACGATCATCCCACCGTCACCGCACGTGATGGTCTTGTACTCGTTGAAGCTGTAGATGCCGGCCGTGCCGATGCCGCCGACGCCCTGCCCCTGGTAACTCGCCCCGAACGCCTGCGCGCAGTCCTCGATCAGCGGGATGCCGTGGCGGTCGGCAACGTCCTTGAGCTCGTCGAGGCGAGCAGGCGCGCCGAGCATGTGGACGACGAGGATCGCCTTGGTCCGCGGCGTGATGCGCGCCTCGACGTCGGCCGGGTCGAGGTTGAACGAGTCGTCCACCTCGGCCAGCACCGGCACGCCGCGGGCATACACGATCGCCGAGATCGACGCCACGAACGTGAAGCCTGGAACGATCACCTCGTCGCCCGGCCCGATGCCGATACCGAGCAGCGTCACGAACAATCCGGCTGAGCCGCCTCCGTGCAGCCCGAGGCCGTAGCGCACGCCGGCGATCGAGGCGATCTCCTGCTCCACGTGGCGGACCTTGGCCCCGAAGCCCGGATCCTCGTCGCTTCCGTAGCGGCTGAGCGACCGGTTGGTGAGGACCTGCATCACCTCGGCGATCTCTTCCTCGCCGATGAGCTCTACACCCGGTCCGGGCATGCCGGCCTCCCTCCGTCCGTCCGCGCACTGCACCCAGTGCAACCGATTGCACGGAACGCTACCAGCACGATAATCTGACCGTCAACACACGTCGGCACGGGATGAGTGGAGGGTCGGGAGCACGTGAGCGATCTCCTGCAGCGGGTAGCCGGCGCGCCGATCACATGGGGCGTCGACGGGTCACCGGGCTGGGGCCACCTGATGGACCGGGACCGGGTCCTCAGGGAGATGGTCGAAAGCGGTCTGAGCGCGACAGAGCTCGGGCCGGACGGCTACCTGCCGACCGATCCGGTCGAACTGCAAGAGTTCCTCGCCCGGTTCCGCATGAGCATCGTCGGCGGGTTCGTCCCTGCCCTCCTCTACCGGCCCGACCGCATCGAGGACGTCCTGGCCTACGTGGAGCGCGCCGCCCGGCAGCTCGCATCGACCGGCTCGAACGTCCTCGTGCTCGGGCCATCGACGCATCACCCCGGCTACGACACGTCGGTCGACATGAGCGCCGATGAATGGACGACGTTCCTGACCAACCTCGCTCGGCTCGAGGCGCTCGTCAGCGACGCCGGCCTGCGGACCGCGCTCCATCCGCATTGGGGCATGGCCATCGAGACAGGGCCGCACATCGACCGACTGCTGGACGCGTCGTCGGTGGGTCTCTGCCTGGATACCGGTCACGTCTACCTGGCCGGGACGGACCCGGTCGAGGTCGCGCGGGCGGCACGGGGCCGGGTGCTCCACGTCCACCTCAAGGACGTCGATCCGCAGAAGGCCGAAGGAGTGCGCAGCGGCGAGATCCCGTTCCGTGAGTCGGTCATCGGCGGGCTGTTCGTCCCGTTGGGCGAGGGTGCTGTCGATATCGCCGGCGTGATCCGTGTCCTCGAAGAGGATGGCTATCGGGGCTGGTACGTGCTCGAACAGGACGTTTCGCTCAAGGCGGAACCACCCGAGGGCACCGGTCCGAAGGCGGACGCGGTCGACAGCGTCGCGTACCTGCGCGGGCTCGTCGGCGGTCCTGCGTGACGCACTCGACCTCGGCCGGACCGACGGCCAGGTGCGTGCTCCCGGCGCGCGCCCAACTCGGGGAGAGCCCGCTCTGGAGCGCCGCCGAAGCGCGCCTGTACTGGGTCGACATCGACGGACGAGCGGTCCACCGCTTCGACCCGGCGACGGGGATCGACGAACAGGTCGATGCACCCGGACGCCCCGGGTCGCTCGCGCTGACCGGCATCGCCGGCCGGCTGCTGGTCGCCATCGAGGGCAGACTCAGCGTCCTCGACTGGAGCGCAGCAGCGTGGACCGACTGGGTCACCCTCGAGCGCGAGGGACAGGGCAACCGCCTCAACGACGGGCAGTGCGATCCCGCTGGTCGGTTCTGGGTGGGCTCGATGTACGCCTCGAGGGGGGAGAGGCGGGCGACCGGCCTCCTCCACCGCGTCGAGCCCGATGGGTCCGCGACCGTCGTCCGAAGCGGCATCGGCGTGCCCAACGGGCTGGCCTTCTCCCCGGACGGACGGACGATGTATTTCGCCGACACGCATCGGGACATGGTGTGGGCCTACGACTACGACCCCGACACCGGCGAGCCGACGAACGAACGCGTCTTTCTCGCCTTCAGCGACCTGCCCGGTCGCCCGGATGGGGCCTGCGTCGACGAGGACGGGGGTTACTGGATCGCGTGCGTGTACGGGTCGGCCGTCCTCCGCGTGACACCGGACGGGTCGATCGACCGGCACATCAGCCTGCCGGTCGCGAAACCGACGATGCCGGCGTTCGGCGGACCGGACCTCGCGACCCTGTTCATCACGACGATCGGTGGCGGTGGGTCCCACGGCATCGACCCGTCACAACCGGACGCCGGCGGGCTGTTCGCCGTCGAGACAGGCTTTCGCGGTCGGCCGGAACCGCCGTTCGCAGCGGGCGCCGCGATGTGGCCGGCGTGACCCGGCTTCCGCCGGTCTGGTTCGAGCGACCGGTGTTATCGGGTCTGGCACTGTCGGTCGAGGCGTCGTGCACGGTTCTGGGACCGGGCACCGACGAGGATCGCTATGCCGGCATCGAGGGCGCCGTCGGGGCGATCGTGGGTGCGGCCCGTTACGACGCCGCGGTCATGGATCGCGCGCCCGGGCTGCGCGTCATCGCGCGCACGGGCATCGGCTACGACGCGGTGGATGTGGCCGCCGCGACCGCCCGCGGAATCGCGGTCTGCAACACCCCCGACGGCCCGACGATCTCGACCGCCGAGCATGCGGTGACGCTGATCCTGATGGTCGCCAAGAAGGTGAAGCCCTCGGAAGCGGCGCTGGCAGCCGGATCGCCAGGTCGCTACTACGCCCGCCATGAGGGAATCGAGCTGGCTGGCAAGGTCCTCGGGCTGGTCGGGTTCGGCCGGATCGCACGACGGGTCGCGACGATCGCCGAAAGCATCGGGATGCGCATCGTCGTGTTCGATCCGTACCTGGATCCGGCGACCGTGCCGCGGCGGGTCGGTCGGGCCGAGTCCCTCGACGAGCTGCTGGGCGCCGCCGACGTGGTGTCGGTCCACGTCCCGCTGTCGGACGCCTCGCGTGGCATGTTCGACGCCGGGCGGTTCGGCGCGATGAAGCGTGGGGCGGTCTTCGTGAACACGGCACGCGGCGGACTCGTCGACCATGACGCGCTGCTCACCGCGCTCGATAGCGGCCAGCTGGTCGGTGCCGGCCTGGATGTCACGCATCCCGAGCCGCTGCCTGTGGGCCACCCGCTGCTGGGACGGAACGACGTGGTGGTCACGCCCCACGTCGCATCGGCGACAGCGGACGGCAAGGTCCGCATCCTCCGCGCCGCCTTCGAGGCGACGATGGCTGTTCTCGACGGTCGGCGGCCGGAACATCTCGTCAACCCCGACGTGTGGGACCGCGTCGCGGGCGCGACCGTCGCAGGAGTGGACACGTGACGGAGATCGGCATCGGCGTTGTCGGCTTCGGCTGGATGGGCCAGGCCCATTCGCGCTCCTACCGCGACATCCCCGTCTACTTCCCGGAGAGCGGGATCCGGCCGCGACTCGCGGCCGTCGCCGACAACGTCCCCGACCGCCTCGAGCTCGCCCGGGAGAACTTCGGATTCGCCAGCACGACCCTCGACTGGCGGGAGCTGATCGCGCGCGAAGACGTCGACGTCGTCGACGTCACGGCACCGAACGCCCTGCACCGGGACGTCGTCGAAGCCGCGGCGGCGGCAGGCAAGCACATCTTCTGCGAGAAGCCCGTGGGCATCGATCCCGAGGCGACCGCCGCGATCGAGCTCGCCGGGCGACGTGCCGGCGTGGTCACGGGCTGCGGCTACAACTACCGCTGGGCGCCGCTGGTGCAGCACACCCGCCAGCTGATCGCCGACGGCCGGCTCGGCGACCTGACGCACTACCGCGGCCGCTTCTTCTCGATGTACGGCCGCGACCGCCTGGGTCTGCTGTCGTGGCGCTTCCTCCAGGAGGAGGCCGGCTACGGCGTGCTCAGCGACCTGATGTCGCATGTCATCGACATGGCGCAATACCTGTGCGGACCGGTCGCTCGCGTGGTCTCGACCAAGGAGATCTTCGTCCGGGAGCGGCCCCTGCCGGTGCCCGGCCGTTCATCGCACTACGCCCGCGGCAACCCCGGTGACCCGACCGGCACCGTCACGAACGAGGACTACGTCGGCGCCCTCGTCGAGTTCGCCAACGGGACGCGCGGCACCCTGGAGGCGGACCGCTCGATCGTCGGGCCGCAGAGTTCGATGGCCTACCAGGTCAACGGCTCGCGGGGGGCGGCCTCGTGGGACCACGAGAAGCTCAACCAGCTGCAGCTCTATCTGCCCGAAGAGCAACCGAACGACGGCTTCATCGAGGTGCTCGCCGGCGACGCCTTCAAGCGTCAGGGCAATATCGTCCCCGGCGGCGGGAACTCGCTGGGCTACGAGGACATGAAGGTCATCGAGGCGCTCGAGTTCCTCGAGTCCGTGGCGGCCGGGCGGCCGCATTCCCCGAGCTTCGAGGATGCGCTGGCCAATGCCTCGGTGGCGGCCGCGATGGCTCGATCATGGACGAGTGGAGGCTGGGAGGACGTCACCAGCCTCCGACGCGACTGAGGGCAGACAACCATGCTGGAGAACCGGACCAAGGCGAAGCTGGCCGCCGGCGAGGCCGCCTTCGGGTGTTTCGTTCGCACGCCCGAGCCGTCCCTCATCGAATACGTGGGGATGCTCGGCTGGGATTTCCTGGTCTTCGACGCCGAGCACGGGACGCTCCAGCCGAGCGAGGTCGAAGATCTGTGCCGGGCCGTCGAGCCGCGCGGCACGACGCCGATCGTCCGTGTCACGACGAACGATCCCTCGACGATCCTGCGCTATCTCGACACGGGGGCCCACGGCGCGCACATCCCTTGGGTCAACAGCGCGGCCGAGGCCGAGCGCGCCGTACAGGCGGTGAAGTACTCGCCACGGGGTATACGCGGCCTCGCCGGCAGCCGCGCCTCCGAGTGGGGCCTCCGCGAGCCGCTCAGCGCGTACGTCGAACGCGCGAACCGCCAGACACTCGTCGTGATCCACATCGAGACGCAGGCCGCGGTCGACGCGATCGACGACTACCTGGCCGTCGACGGGATCGACGTCCTGTTCCTCGGCCCGACCGACATGTCGCAGTCGCTCGGGCACCCGGGCGATACCCGCCATCCCGACGTCCTGGCCGCCCTCGACCGAGTCGCAGCGGCCGTCGTCGGGTCGGACAAGGTGCTCGGGATCTACGCTGGCACGGTCGACATGACCAAGGAGTGGCTGGACCGCGGTGCCCGCTACTTCACGACGTCGCTCGAGCCATTCCTGCGCGAGGGGATGACCGCCCACCTCCGAGACGTGCGAGGCTGACACCACGATGGACACGATCCGACTGACCACCGCACAGGCGATCGTGCGCTGGCTGCTGGCACAGCGGACGATGGTCGACGGGAACGACGTCCCGGTGTTCGCCGGCGTCTTCGGCATCTTCGGGCACGGCAACGTGACGTCCCTGGCGGAGGCGCTCGAGCCCGTCCAGGACCAGCTCCCGACGTGGCGCGGCCAGAACGAGCAGTCCATGGCCCTCGCGGCCGTGGCCTACGCCAAGGCGATGCGTGGCAAGCGGATCATGATCGCCACGTCCTCCGTGGGGCCGGGGTCCACCAACATGGTGACCGCCGCGGCCGTCGCCCACGCCAATCGACTGCCGGTCCTGCTGCTGTCGGGCGACACCTTCCAGCACCGCATCGTCGACCCTGTCCTGCAGCAGGTCGAACACTTCGGCGATCCGACCATCACCGTGGCCGACACCTTCAAACCGGTGAGCCGCTACTGGGACCGCATCACCAAGCCGGCCCAGGTCGTCCGGTCGCTCCCCCAGGCCCTGGCGACCATGCTCGATCCGGCGACGCGTGGCCCCGCGTTCTTCGCGCTCCCGCAGGACGTCCAGGCCGAGGCCTACGACTTCCCGACGCGGTTCTTCGAGCCGCGCGTCCACTACATCCGCAGGCCGGGTCCCGACGCGCGCGACGTGGAGCGGGCCGCGAGCGTCATCGCCGGCGCCAAGCGGCCGATGCTGATCGCCGGTGGCGGCGTCCACTATTCCGACGCGGCCGCCACCGTGCGGGCGTTCGCCGAGCGGCACGCCATCCCCGTCGTCGAGACGGTCGCAGGGAAGTCGACGCTCACCCACGATCATCCGAACTACGCCGGCCCGATCGGCGTGACCGGATCCCGGGCCGCCAATGCGGTCGCCGAGGAGGCCGACGTGGTCATCGCGGTCGGGACGCGGCTGCAGGATTTCACGACCGGTTCGTGGTCGGTCTTCCGCGACCCCGACGTGCGGTTCGTGGCGGTCAACACGGCCTCGTGGGATGCCCACAAGCAGGGCGCCCTGGCGGTCGTCGGCGATGCCAAGGTCACGCTCGAAGCGATCGACGAGGGGCTGGGCGACTACGTTGCGCCAGCCGAGTGGCTGGCCTCGGCCGACGAGCGCATCGCCGAGTGGCACGCTTATCTCGATTCGTGGTCGGGACGCCGGCACGACGGACCGCCGGCCTACGCGGAGGTCATCCAGTCGATCAACGCCGTGGCGGACCCGCAGGACTACATCCTGTCGGCGGCGGGTGGACTGCCCGGTGAACTGAGCATGGGCTGGCGCTCCAAGTCGGTCGGCTCGTTCGACTCGGAATACGGCTACTCGACGATGGGCTACGAGATCGCCGGGGCGTGGGGCGCTCGCCTTGCCCGAACCAGCGGCGACGTCATCGCCTGGGTCGGTGACGGCTCGTACCTGATGATGAATTCCGACATCTACTCGACGGTCATGACCGGCCAGAAGGTCATCTTCATGGTCTGCGATAACGGCGGGTACGCGGTGATCAATCGGCTGCAGGTCAACACGGGCGGGGCCGAGTTCAACAATCTCCTGTCCACGTCTCGCCACGAGCACTATCTCCAGGTCGATTTCGTCAAGCACGCCGAGTCGATGGGCGCACTCGCCGAGCGCGTCGAGAGCATCGACCAGCTGCCCGACGCGTTCGCCCGGGCCAAGGCGGCCGACCGGAGCTACGTCATCGTGATCCCGATCGACCAGTACACCTGGACCGAGGGTGGTGCGTGGTGGGAGGTCGGCATCCCCGAGGTGAGCGAGCGGCCGGGCGTCCGCTCCGCCCGCGACGCCTGGGAGGCCGCCAAGCAGAAGCAGCGCGTCGGCGTCTGACCGTTGGGCGACTTCGACGGCAAGGTCATCGTCGTCACCGGGGCGGCCTCGTTCGTCGGTGAGGCCATCGGCGCCGTGCTCATCGAGGGCGGCGCCCGGGTGATCCTGGCGGACCGGGACGCCGAGCACGGGCCGGCGGTCGCCGAGCACCTGGGCGATGCCGCCCGATTCGTCAGCGCGGACGTGGCCAGCGATAGCGACCTCGACCGGCTCGTGGCGAGCGCCGTCGAGGGCTTCGGACGGCTGGACGGGGTGGTCGGCGGCAGCGCGAACTTCGAGGATGACCGCCTGGCGAGCGATCGTGCGATGTGGCAGCGGGTCCTGGACGTGAACGTCGCATCCGCCGCGATGCTGACGACGAAGGCCGCGACGGCCATGCGGCCGGGCGGCGCGGTCGTCCATATCGCATCGGTCAGTGGGCACGTCTCCCAGCCGGCCCGCGTCGTCTACAACGTGTCAAAGGCCGCGCTCCTGATGCTCGTGAAGAGCGCCGCCCACCACCTCGCACCGCAGGGCATCCGGGTCAACGCGGTATCGCCCGGCTGGATGTGGAGCCGCAACATCGAGCGCCGGTACGGGACACGCGAGCGGGCCGACGCCCTGGCGGCCGAGTTCCAGCCATTGGGTCGGATGGCCGAGCCACGCGAAGTCGCCGAGGCGGTCGCCTTCCTGCTCTCGGACCGAGCCTCCTTCGTGACCGGCGCGGAGCTCATGGTCGATGGCGGCTACGCGACCATCGGGCCCGAGGCGTTGGGTCAGCCGTTCGAGAAGATCCGGACCATCGACTGAGCGTCAGCCCGCCGAGCGCTCCTTGATCAGCTCGTCCAGGGCGGCGCGGCTCGACGTGAGATACGACGCCAGTCGCGTCCGTTCCGACGGCGATCGCACCGCGGCGATCGTCTCGATCCACGTGCGTGCCCCATCGATGATCGTGCCGATGGCCTTCGCGTCCTCGACGGAGAACGGCCGCCGGCCGCCGACGTCGAGGTAGACCGGGGAGCTGTGGGCGCCCATGCTCGTCGCGAACGCCGAGCGGATGTGCTCGCGACTCGCCACACGTGCCGCTAGCCAGCCGCTGCCGCTGACGGTGATTCGTTCCGACAGGTCGACGCGGTCTGATCCGCCACCCTCGGCGACGGCGATGACGCGCCCGTCATGCACCACCTCGACCCGGTCGATGATCGGTTGCGCCGCCCACGCGGTCGCGCGCACGTCGACGATGCCGCCACCCGGCCCCAGGCGGATGACGTCGCCCGGTTCGTGTCCGTCGACGCGGAGATCGATGAACGACCCCGACGAGACGAACGTCCGGCCGGCCTTCACAGCGTCGGCCCAGCCCTCGAACGACAGGGCCCGTTCAGCATCGAGCCGGGCGTATGTGCGGATGGCCCCCAGCGGGATCTCGGAGGACATCTTGTCCGTGCCGCCGACGATCGGCAGCCGGTAGCCGCACGACAGGAACCGGTACCACTCGCGGATCGCCGGCCCGTCGGCGCCCGGTGTCAGGGCCTGCATCTCGACCGCGTCGATGCGGCCGGAGACGATGTCGGCGGCGACCTCCGCGTACGGCAGCGGGAAATGGACCGCGACCGCCAGCCCGCCCTGGGCATGGGCCGCGTCGGCCCAGTCGGCCATGAGCCACTCGAGCGCATCGCCCATGCGGGCCTCGGGCGGTCCGGCGCTGGCCATGGGGAGCACCGCATCCGGAGCCCCCAGCAGCCCGATGTGGCCGAGCATGTTCTGGCGGTTCTCGCTGCCCATGACGACGAGGTGCTCGCCGGACGGGTCGGCCACCACCGCGACCGGGAGGTCGGTGATGCTCGTGTGATGATCGCCCCACTGGGTCGCGAGCAGGTTGACGATGGCCACGCCTTCCGCCTGCGCCTGGAGCAACGCGGACGTCGGCGAGATGAAATGGACGTGGCAGTCGACCGCCGTCCAGCCGGCATCGTCGGTATCGACGCGCTCGATGGGCAGGACGACCGGCGCCCGGTCGCCGCCCACCGCGATCGTGCGCCGCAGTGGCCGGTAGCCGAAACCGTGCACGACCTCGACGTCGACGGGTCCACCGGGCAGCAGGATCGGGAACCGTCCGGGAACGTACGCGTAGGTGTCAGCCCCGAGGACCACGTCGGCACCGAGATCCTCGTTCAGGCCCGGATTGACCTCGTCGCGATGGCCGAGCGGCGGGAGGTAGCGCCCGTCCGGCGCCCGGAAGCGGACCCGGGCTGGCATCGACCTGCCGCTGGCGGCGTCCACGATCTCGACCTCGATACGCTGCGTCGGGGTCGGCAGGGCCTCGATCGTGACCCCGACAAACCGCTTGCGCTTGCCCGCCGACGGGAGGCGTTCCGCAGGCACCTGCGTGCGGCCGACGGCGAGGGACGCGTCCGGCGCCATCGCCAGGTCGATGTCGAACGTGCCTGCCTCGCTGGGCCCGGATGGATCCGTACCCCAGCCGATCACCCGCCCGTCATCGCGGATCCGCGGAAGCGTTCGTGGCGCAGGTCGCTGGCGGAAGACCTGGCCGAGGTCGATCGAGACCGGCCCGGCGGTGCGGCTCGACTGCTCGATGCGCAGGGTCCGCCGGGGCTCGACCGCGAGCGGCGAGGCGCTGCCGCGAAACGCGGTGATGGCACCGACCACGACGCCCCCGCCCGCGTCGAGGTCGGCGAGCGGGGTCATCCGGAGGCGGTGGACGCCGCCCTTGCTCCGGGCCTGACCGCGCGGGATCTCGATCGTCAGCAGCCAGAATGCGATGTCGCCCGTCGGGCTCGGCACCGAGTCGGAGACCCCGGTCTGGTCCGGACCCCAGCTCCCCGGCAGGATCCCGAGCAGGCCGGCGTGGCCCGGCTCGGCATAGCCCGCCGGCCCGGGCACCGGATGTGGCCCGCGCCAGTCGAGCGGCGTGTCGACGAGGTGCGGCACCGCCGCGAACGCTCCCTGGCCCCACCCGACGATGCCATCGTTGATCTCGAACCGCCGCCGAACGTCGCGCCCGATGGTGCGTCCCCATGCGAGCTCGATCGTGTAGCGCGCCAGTGGTTGGCCGGCGGGTGTCACCCACCCGACGGGCAGGTCATCGGGACGGCCGGCGAGCGGGTCCCGCCACGCGTCGCAGAAATGGGCCACGACGACGTGCGTTGCGTCCGCTGCGCCACGCAGATCGACGACGACCTCGCGATCCAGCAGGAGCCAGGGCCGCCGGGCGGTCGACCCAGCGAAGGCGAACGGGATCCCGCGGAAGACCTGCCGTCCGCGGGGCAGGCGGCCGACCGGTCCGGCGTACGCGGGATGGAGCGTCGAGGCCAGGGTCGCAGCGCTCGTCCGGCGGGACACACGAAGGTCGATCGGCGTCGCGCGGGCGGTCGCCCGGGATGCCGTCATCGGGATCTGCCGGCGGTCAGATCGATCGTCCGCACCAACCGCTGACCCTCCCGGCGACGCGTTTCGTTGACCCTCCAGCATCCGTATGCTAGCGTCCGCGCAACCGATTGCACAAGCCACTGGATGCATCGCCAGCGCGGAGGGGCATCGCTCAGTTGCGTGCGTGTGGACGCCGGTCCGGCGGCAGGCCCGAGGGGCTGAGGCCACGGCCATGACCCGGCGAGATCCGAGCTAGCCCGACAGGATGCGCGGTCCCCCAGAGCGTCGCGTCGTGCTGGCCGATGTCGCCCGCCTCGCGGGCACCTCGGAGGCCACCGCGTCGCGTGCGCTCAAGGACGATCCGCGCATCGGCGAAGCCACCCGGGCCGCCGTTCGTGCGGCCGCCCACAAGCTCCGGTACGTGCCGAATGCGGCCGCTCGCAGCCTCCGCGCGCAGCGGACGCATATCCTCGGTCTCCTGCTCGACGACCTCGCCGATCCCGTCCACGGGAAGGTGGCGGCCGGCTTCGAGGAAGCGGCAGCGGCCCTCGGGTATGCCGTGTTCATGATGACCGGCCTCCACGACGAGGTCCGCGAGCAGCGCGCTCTGCGGGCATTCGTCGAGCATCGCGCCGACGGCGTGGCGGTGACCTCATGCGTCATCGACCCGGCGGACGTGTACCGACTGGTCCCACGAGAGCGGGTGGTCCTCGTGCAGCCCGACTATCCCGCCCTCGCCGACGGCGCCGAGGTCCCGCCCCGGGGCGTGTTACGGAGCGATGACGCGGGCGGGTTCGCGGCCGCGATCGACCACCTGGTCGAGCGCGGCTACCGGCGGATCGCCTATGTCGGACCGGGCAGCGGCGCTTCGGATGCGCTGCGACGAGCGGCCGCGACCGAGGCGCTCGATCGGTCGGGGCTCGGGTCGTTGCGCTTCGTCGACTCCGGTCCGAACGGATGGCGTGATGCGTCGACCATCGCCGAGCAGCTCGCCGCCGACCTTCCGGAGGCCGTCATCTGCTACGACGACAAGCTGGCGTTGAGCGTCCTCGATGCCTTGCGGTCGACCACGGTCGAGGTCCCAGACGACCTTGCCCTTGTCGGCTTCGACGGCATCCCGGCCGCACGCCAATCGCGCCCTCGACTGACGACCGTCGCCGTGCCGTCAGTCGAGATCGGGCGCCGAGCCGTGGAGATGCTGGTCGGCTCGCGCCGGGACGGCGGACCACCGCCCTCCGAGGTGATGGCTGTGCGCCTCGTCGTCGGCGAGAGCACGCCACCAGTCGGCACGAACGCCGAGGCGACTCCGGTCGAACAGGGCCGGGTGGCCGCCGGATGACCGACGTGGCCGGCGCACCCGCGATCGAGCTGGTCGATGTGACCAAGCGCTACGGCGATACCGTGGCACTCGATGGCATCTCATTGCGCATCGAGTCCGGCGAATTCTTCTGCCTCCTCGGGCCGTCGGGCTGCGGCAAGACGACCACCCTCAACCTGATCGGCGGCTTCATCCCGTTGACGTCGGGCGAGCTGCGCATCGAGGGACGCCGGGTGAACGACCTGCCGCCCCACAGCCGCAATGTCAACACGGTCTTCCAGAACTACGCGCTGTTCCCGCACATGTCGGTGGCCGACAACGTGGCATTCGGCCTGCGTATGGAGAACCTCGATGGGCGCGAGGTCGACAGCCGCGTCGGTGAGTACCTCGAGCTCGTCGGGCTGGCCGCCTTCCACGACCGGTATCCGACACAGCTGTCAGGCGGTCAGGCACAGCGCGTCGCCCTGGCCCGGGCGCTCGCCAAGCGCCCGGCGGTGCTGCTCCTCGACGAGCCGCTGGGTGCGCTCGATCTCAAGTTGCGCAAGCAGATGCAGGTCGAGCTGTCGCGCATCCACCGCCAGGTCGGCACGACCTTCGTGTTCGTCACCCACGACCAGGAGGAGGCCCTGTCGATGGCGACTCGCATCGCCGTCATGGCCGGCGGACGGGTCCGTCAGATCGGGTCACCGCGCGAGATCTACCTCGGGCCGGTCGACCGCTTCGTGGCCGACTTCATCGGCGAATCGAATTTCCTCGCTGGCCGCGTCGCCATCGACGGCAACGGGACGACGTTCGAGCTCCGAGACGGCACCGTCGTCCCGGCACCATCACCTGCGACCGCGGAGCGAAACGGCCATCTGTCACTGATGGTCCGGCCGGAATCACTGGGCGTCGGGCGGCGCGCACCTGAGGGCCCAGTGGCCATCAAGGGCCGGGCGACGAACATCGCGTTCATGGGCAATCACACCAGGATCACGGTCCAGACCGACGCCGGGGTCCTCGTCGCACTTCGGTTCCATAGCGAGTCGGACGAACACGCTGCTGAGGAGGAGATGCTGGATCGAGAGGTGCAAGTTTGGTGGGATCCCCGCGAGTCGACGGTGGTCGCCAGCGGTGACCTGTCCGAGACGGAGCAAGACCCTGGAGGAGGTGTCGAGGGATGAACGTGAACGACAGCTACCTGTCACGGCGGCGCTTTTTGCAAGCGTCCGCCGCGGCTGGCGTCGTGGTGGGCCTGGGGGGCATCACGGCAGCGTGCAACGCGATCGGTGGTGGTGGGACCGCGCAGACCGGGACGTTCAACTGGATGACCTGGGGCGACCACTACATCGACACGCAGCTCAAGGCCATCGAGACGGCCGACAAGATCACCGCGAACATCAGCGAGCTCTCCGGCAACGCGGAGGGATTCGCCAAGCTCAAGGAAGTCAAGGGCGAGCTCGACATGATCTCGGGCGACGCGTTGTGGCTACCCGACGCCTACAACTCCGAGGGGCTGATCCAGCCATTCGACATCAACGAACTGAAGGTGTCCTCGCAGCTGTATTCGTTCGCGCGGGAGTTCGAGATCTGGACCACGCCGGAGGGCTACCTCGGCTATCCATTCGGCTGGTCCCCGATCAGCATCTACTACAACCCGGCTCAGGTCAGCCCGGAACCAGACTCCTGGGCGGTGCTGCTCGACCCGAAGTACAAGGGCCGCATCGTCATCGAGAACCAGCCCGAAGAGATCGTCGCGTACATGGGCAAGGCGGCCGGTTTCGAGGACGTCTACAACATGACCGACGATCAGCTCGCGACCGTCAAGGGTCTGCTCGAACAGCTCAAGCCGAACGTCCTCAAGTTCGCCCAGCAGGCCACCGACAGCGTCAACTCCATGACCAGCGAGGAAGCCTGGCTCATCACCGGTAACTTCGGGAACGAGGACCGCGTGAAGGACGGCGGCGGCCCCGAGATCAAGGGCTTCATCCCCAAGGAAGGCACCGTCGGCTGGATGGATGCCGAGATGATCGTCAAGGGAGGCGCCAACACCTCGCTGCTCTTCCCGTACCTCGAGAAGGCGGTTGTCGCCGAGAACATCGCCGCCAACTTCATCATGCACGGACGTCCGCTGTTCAACGAACAGGCCTACAAGGTCCTCGTCGACCAGGGCGAGAAGGATCGGGCGGACCGCTATCGGTACAACGAGTCGGAGGACGTCCTGTCCCAGACGACGCTGAAGGGACCGGGCACCTCGACCGAGAAGTCGATCCAGCTCTTCAACGAGGTCTTCGGCTAGTCCGGCTGATGGCCAGCGATATCGTCGGCGGGGTGAGCATCACCCCGCCGACACCCGTCGACCCTGGGCGTGGGGGACTCCTGGGCCGGGTGGCGCCGTTCGTCCCGGCCGGGATCATCCTGGTCGGCCTCTTCTTCGTGCCCCTCGCCGTGATGTTCGTCTTCTCGCTGTGGTCGACCGACGCGAACCTCGACATCATCCCGGTCTGGAGCCTCGAGAACTACGCGAACTTCTTCGCCAACGCGACGTATGTCCGATCGCTCCTCAAGACGATGGTCATCGGCGCCGCTGTCACCATCGCCTGCCTGGTGATCGCGTTCGCGGTCGCCTATTTCCTGGCTCGCTATGTCTCGCGCCAGTGGGCGAGGATCGCCCTGCTGATCATCATCGTGCCGTTCTGGACGAGCTACCTGCTGCGGGTCTACTCGTGGCAGGCGATCCTCGGCGAACGCGGCGCGCTCAACCAGGTGCTCATCGCCCTCGGACTGATCGACGAACCGTCACTCCTGTTCGTCTACAACGACTTCGGGACGTTCATCGTCCTCGTATATGTCTACGTACCGTTCGCAGCGCTGGTGTTGTATGCCTCGCTCGAGCGATTCGATTTCACCCAGCTGACCGCTGCGCAGGACCTCGGTGCCCGCCCGATCCAGGCGTTCCGCCACATCCTGCTGCCGCAGATCCGGCCGGGCCTGATCACGGCCTGCATCTTCGTCTTCATCCCGATCCTGGGCGAGTTCCTGACGCCATCGATGGTCGGCGGTGCATCGGGCCTGCTTATCGCGAATCTCGTGGCCAACTTCTTCAAGAACGCCCTCATACCCGAGGGCGCGGCGGTGGGCTTCCTGATCGCGGCGTTCGTGCTCGTGCTGCTGATCGTGTTCCGTCGCTACCTCCGGGTCGAGGACGTCTACGCCCGTGGCTGACCGGGTCGATCCGCTCGAGACGATGCCTGTCAGTCCTCACGCGGGGGCGACGCGCTGGAGCCTCCGGATCGTGTTCGGAGCGCTCATCGTCTTCCTGTACCTGCCGATCGCCTTCATGGTCATCTTCTCGTTCGACGAGGGGGCCACGCCCGGACTCCCGATCACCGGCTTCACGCTCCAGTGGTACCAGGGGATGCTCGAGAACCGACAGCTTCTCCGGGCCGTCGGCAACTCGGTGACGGTCGCGGCCATCGTGGCGGTCGCGGCCACGGTCATCGGAACCATGGCCGCCTTCGTCCTCGTTCGCGGCGGCGTTCGCTACCCGAATGCGGCGCGGATCGCCTTCACGCTGCCGATCATGGTGCCCGGCGTCCTCATCGGCGTGTCGCTGCTGATCTTCTTCGCCCGGGCGCTGGACCTCCCGTTGTCGCTTGGCACGGTGATCGCGGGGCAACTCGTGGTGACGGTGCCGTTCGTCGTCCTGATCGTCGCGAGCCGCCTGCAGAGTTTCGACCGCTCTCTCGAATGGGCGGCCGCCGATCTCGGCGCGTCACCACGGAAGGCGATCCGCCACATCGTGCTGCCCCTGATCGCCCCGGCGATCCTGGCCGGCGCGCTGATCAGCGTGACTCTGTCGATCGACGAGTTCGTCATCACCTGGTTCACCGTCGGCAACCAGCCGACGCTGCCGACCTACATCTACACACGCGTGAAGTTCGGGGTGACGCCCGAGGTGAACGCCGTGGCGACGGTCATGCTCGTCGTCACCCTCGGGACGCTCGGACTGGCGGCGCTGGCCCTCGGACGCTTCCGCCGGGTCAGCGGTCGGATGCGCCGGCGGCGGACGGCCGGCTGATGCTGGCCGCGGTCTTCAAGGGCTCCGGGGTCGTCGACCTCGAAGAGGTCCCAGAGCCGGTCGTCGAGCACGGCGACGACGTCATCATCGACGTCGAGGCGTGCGGCATCTGCGGCAGCGACCTCCAGATCCTCAACGTGCCACCCGGGCACCCGGCGGACGCCGGCGTGGTCATGGGGCACGAATTCATCGGGCGCGTCAGCGCTCTCGGCGCGGATGTCGAGGGGCTGCGCGTCGGGCAGCGCGTGACGGCCGATCCCGATCCGAAGTGCGGCGTGTGCGGCCCGTGCCGGGCGGGGCGTCCGGCCAGCTGCGAGAACGTGCGCGCCCTGGGCATCTTCCGCGATGGCGCGCTGGCCCGGTTCGTGAAGGCGCCGGCCGACGCCGTCTTCCCGCTGTCCGACGCGCCGCCCACCCGGGTCGCCGCGCTGATCGAGCCGCTGGCATGCGTGGTGAACGGCGTCAACAAGGCGAACCCGCGGCCGGGCGAGAGTGCGGTCATCTTCGGTGCCGGGGCGATCGGCTGCCTGTTCCTCGCGATGTTCAAGGCGGCCGGCGCCACGCCGGTCATCGTGGTGGAGCCGCAGGATGCCCGGGCCGCCGTCGCCTCGGCCGTCGGCGCCGATGCCGTGGTCCACTCCGACGATCTCGCCGAACGGCAAAAGGAGCTCCTGCCACACGGCGCCGACATCGTGGTCGACGCGGTCGGGAGCCAGTTCGGGGCGGCCGTCGAACATGCTGCCCTCGGCGGTCGGATCGTCCTGTTCGGGCAGAACCAGACGGCCCGACCGCCGATCCACCAGTACACCATCACCGAGCGGTCGCTCACGGTGCTCGGGTCCTACGTGACGGCCTTCACATTCCCGACCGCCATCAGGCTAGTCGAGGGCGGATCTCTGCTTCTCACCCCGATCGTCACGCACGTCTTGCCGCTCGGGCGCCTGGCCGAAGGCCTCGACCTGCTACGTTCCGGCGACGCGACCAAGGTCGTGATCACGCCCGGCCCGACGCCGGCTTCCTGACAGGAGTCGCTCGAGAGCTGGCGTTCCGGCCCGCCGGGTCACAACCTGCCACCAGTAGGTAGCAGGTTGTTTTCGGCACGATCGGAAGACGCTTCTTCGCTTGACCCCCATCCGTGCCCGGCGGTACCATTCGGAAATCGATTGCGGACCAACGCGCAGCGGTGTCGACATGGGCAAGGCGAAAGTTCGAACGACGATCATCGATGTGGCTGCGGAAGCCCGCGTGCACCCGTCCACCGTGTCACGCGTCCTGACGGGCCACGCGGGGTCCACGATCCGACCGGCGACGCGCCAGCGCATCATCGCGGCCACCGACCGCCTCGGCTACCGGCCGTCGGCCCTCGCCCGCAGTCTCCGGCTGCAGCGGACGCTAACCCTCGGGATGCTGGTCCCGGACATCACGAACCCGTTCTTCTCGTCGATCATCAAAGGGGCCGAAGACGCGGCCCGCCAGCGGGGCTACAACCTCATTCTCTGCAACTCGGAGGACGAGCCGCAACGCGAGGCGACGTACCTGCGCGTGCTCCGCGATCGCCAGGTCGACGGCCTGCTGATCGCGTCCTCGCAGATGGCCGACGTCACGATCGCCGAGTTGCGCCGGGAGGTCTTCCCGTTCGTCCTTCTCAACCGAGCGACCGAAAGCGCTGAGGACCTCGCCGTCGTAGTAGATAACTACACCGCGGCTGTCGGGGTAGTCGCCCATCTCGCCGCTCTCGGACACCGCAGGGTCGGCCACATCGCCGGGCCACAGAACACGACGACAGGCGTCGACCGGCTCGAGGGATACCGGTCTGGGGTGGTCGCGTTCGGATTGGCCGACGAGCCTGAGCTCGTGGTCGAGGCCACCGCGTTCTCCGAGGAGGGGGGCCACCACGCGCTCCAGATGATGCTCGCCGGACCCGCCCAGCCGACGGCCGTCTTCGCTGCCAACGACCTCATCGCGATCGGCATGCTCCAACGACTCCGCCAGATCGGCGCTCACGTCCCGGGCGACCTCTCGATCGTCGGCTTCAACGACATCCCGCTAGCCGGCCTGCTCGAGCCCGCGCTGACGACGGTGCGTGTACCGCAACTGGATATGGGGGTCGCCGGCGCCAATCTGCTCATCGACCAATTGGAGGGAATTTCGATGAGCCAGGTCCGCCTGACGCTGCCTACCGAGCTCGTCGTCCGCGCGTCCACGGCCGCGCCAGTCGACCCGTGAGGCTGTCCAAACGACGAACGGGAGTCCAGCCGTGAAGCGCCTCGTCGACCTGACGCAGCCCTGGGGCGATCGAATGCCCACATGGCCCCAGTTCGCCTCGATCGAGGTCACCGACATCACGACGCATCACCGGGACCGCAAGAGCACCATGCTCGTAAAGACGAACATGCACACTGGCACGCACATCGACGCGCCGAGCCACTACTGGGAAACCGGTCGGGACCTCGGCCGGATCGAGCTGAGCGAGCTCTACGGGACGGCCCTCGTGATCGACCTTCGGCCCGTCACCAAGCCCTGGAGTTACTACAGCCTTGCTGACATCGAGGCCCACATCCCGCCAGGCGAATCTATCCG
Source organism: uncultured Chloroflexia bacterium (assembly GCA_963831715.1). GTDB lineage: Bacteria > Chloroflexota > Limnocylindria > Limnocylindrales > CSP1-4 > SPCO01. The sequence goes on from CAWHRB010000003.1 coordinate 916,278, forward strand.
CGACGGCGACATCGTCGTGCTCTACACGGGCTGGGATCGCTACAACTGGACCAAGCCGACGCGCGACGACGTGACCTACTTCGATCGCCATCCGGGTCCGCAACCCGAGGTCATCGATCTCCTGATCGCCAAGCGGATCAAATGGATCGGCGCGGATCTGGCTTCGATCGACCACTCCTTGCACACCCGCGTGCGCCACATGCGACCTGATCTCGTCATCGAGTACGAGACGATGACTGGTCGGCCGATCGAGGACACGCTGCCAGCGAAGGATTTCGAATACGTTCACCGGGCGACCGCGCGGAATGACATTTCGATGCTGGAAAACCTCGGCGGAGAGCTCGCCGAGGTCGCCGGCCGGCGCGTGGACATCGGCGCATTCCCGTGGCGCTGGCAAGGCGGCGAAGCCTGCATCTGCCGCGTGGCCGCGTTCGTCGAGGAGTAGATGGTCATCGACAAGGTCACCGCGATGGACCTCTACCGGGTGATGCGGAGGATCCGTCGCTTCGAGCAGCGTTCAACAACACTTTTCGGCGAGAACAGGATCTGGGGCACGATCCACAGCTACGCGGGCGAGGAGGCGATCGCGGCGGGGGTTTGCGCCCACCTACGCGATGACGACTGGATCACTTCGACGCATCGTGGTCACGGCCACTGCATCGCCAAGCGGGCCGACCTCGGCAAGATGTACGCGGAGCTGCTCGGGCGCGAAACTGGCTACTGTCGCGGCCGGGGCGGCTCGATGCACATCGCCGACACATCCAAGGGCAACCTGGGCGCGAATGGGATCGTTGGTGGTGGCATCCCGATCGCGACCGGCGCGGCTCTGACCGCACAGCAACTCGGCACGGACCAAGTCGCCGTCTCGTTCTTCGGCGATGGGGCCGCCAACGAGGGCACGTTCCACGAGTCGCTCAACCTCGCCGCGATCTGGAAGCTACCGGTTGTTTACGTCTGCGAGAACAATCAGTACGCGGAGAGTCTCCCGGTCGGCAAGGCCTTTGCGACCGAAGACATCGCCTCGCGGGCGATCGGCTACGGGATTCCGGGGGTCAATGTCGATGCCCGGGACGTCCGTCTCGTGTATGCGGTCGCCGGCGAGGCGATAGCCCGAGCCCGGGCGGGAGGCGGTCCGACGCTGATCGTCGCCGAGGCCTACCGCCACGAGGGCCACTACTACGGCGATCCCCAGCACTACCGCCCGAAGGAGGAGCCGGAGGTCTGGCGTACGACGTTCGACCCGATCATCAACGCGCGCGCCTGGCTGATCTCGGACGGCGTGGCGACCGAGGCGGAGATCTTGGCCCTCGACCGCGAGGTCGACGAGGAGACGGAGGCCGCCATCGCGTGGGCGGAGGCCGGCCCGATCGCATCGCCGATCACGCTTGAGGAGATCTATGCCAGCTACTGAGACGGCCGCCACCAGGGCTCCCGGCGCGACGACCGAGCTGTTCTACGCGGAGGCACTGCGCGACGCACTCCGGCTCGAGATGCAGCGCGACCCGCGGGTCCTCGTGATGGGCGAGGACATCGCCGAACACGGCGGAGCGTTCCAGGTGACCGCCGGTCTGCTCGCCGAGTTCGGGCCGACGCGGATCCGCCAGACACCGATCAGTGAGCTCGGGATCGTTGGGGCAGGCGTCGGAGCCGCGCTCACCGGCCTCCGGCCGATCGTCGAGCTCATGTACATCGACTTCTCCGGTCTCGCCATCGACCAGATCGTCAACCAGGCCGCTCAGAACCGGTTCATGTTCGGCGGTCAGGCCCGCGTGCCGCTCGTCGTGCGTACGCAAGGTGGCTCAGGTCGGGGCAATGCAGCGCAGCACTCCAAGTCACTCGAGGCGTGGTTCACCCACGTAGCCGGCCTGAAGGTCGTCATGCCGGCCACACCAGCCGATGCGAAAGGCCTCCTGACTGCGGCCATCCGGGACGATGACCCGGTCATGTTCATCGAGCACAAGCTGCTCTACCGCACGAAGGGGCCGGTGCCTGAGGGCGATCATGTCGTCCCGCTCGGCATAGCCGATGTGAAGCGCGAGGGGAGCGATCTCACGATCGTGACCTGGTCCCGCGAAGTGCTCTTCGCCCTCGAAGCGGCGGAAACGCTGGCGGCCGAGGGGGTGGATACGGAGGTCATCGACCTGCGCTCGCTCGTACCGCTCGACAAGGAAACGATTCTCGCGAGCGTACGCAAGACGCGCCGGCTGCTCGTCGTGCACGAGGCGATCAAGCGTGGTGGCTATGGCAGCGAGATCGCCGCACTCGTCGCCGAGGAGGCCTTCGACGATCTCGACGCCCCACCGCGCCGTCTTGCCGGTGCCGAGACGCCGATCCCGTACGCGGCGCATCTCGAGCGCGGCGTCATCCCCCAGCTCGAGGACATCGTCCGCGTCGCAAAGGAGCTGGTCGGATGAGCGTGACCTCGGTCATCCTGCCGAAGCTCGGCCTGACCATGGACGAGGGCATCCTCGTCGCGTGGCTGAAGAAGGAAGGCGATCGCATCGAGGCCGGCGAGATCCTGTTCGAGGTCGAGACGGACAAGGCCACCATGGAGGTGGAGTCACCGGTAGCTGGATACGTTCGCAAGCTGCTTGTCGCCGCTGGTGACACGATCCCTGTGACCCAGGTCATCGCGCTCGTCTCCACCACTGCGGACGAGCCCGTGACCGTCCCGTCGACGCTCGCCGTGACGGACCGTCCCGTCGACGAAGCGGTGTCGGTGCCTCTGCCGCTCGCGTCTCGTACCCCAGACGAGCGGGTCGTCGCGAGTCCCGCGGCCCGTAAACGCGCGCAGGAACTGGGTGTAGACCTGGCCGGGGTCCGTGCGGCCAAGGGCGGCCGGATCTCGGTCGAGGACGTCGAGGCGGCTGGTCGCCCGGCCGTCCGTGCCCCGCTGTCGCGAATGCGCCGGGCGATCGTCGAGCGAATGACCCACTCGTTCCGCGATGTGCCCCAATTCTCTGTCTCGAGCGACATCGACATGACCACGGCGAATGTGGCCCGAACGGCCGCCGGCGTGTCCTATGCCGACGTGCTGATCGCGGCCGTCGCGCGCACGCTGCGCGACCACCCGCGGCTCGTGACGCGTTACGACCCGGACGGGCTTATCCCGGCAGACGGCATCCACCTCGGGATCGCCGTTGCGCTCGAGGACGGCCTGCTCGTGCCGGTTCTTCGCGACGCCGACACGAAGGACGTCGCCGTGATCTCCCGTGAGCGTGCAGCGCTCCAGGAGTGGGCGCGTGCTGGGAGGCTCCCGGTCGATGCGCTCGTCGGCGCCGTCTTCACGATCTCAAACCTCGGTCAGCAGGGCGTCGATCGGTTCACCGCGATCGTAAATCCGCCCGAGGCTGCGATCCTCGCGGTCGGTCGCGTGCGCGACATGGTCGTAGCGCGCGACGGCATGATGGTGGTCGCCCCGGTCGTGACCCTCACGCTGTCGGTCGACCATCGGGTCACCGACGGCGCACAAGCGGCGGCGTTCCTCGCTGATCTCGCCGGCCGGCTCGCGAGCGGCATGCTGAACGCTTAGGGCCTATCCCAGGACTCGGGTCGCGACCGCCCGGAACTGTTCGGCCTTGGCCCGTGCCACGTCCTCGCCGTCCCGCATCCGAAGGCCGAACGGCGCCAGGTTCGGGTCGAGGACGCCGATCGAGAAGCTCATCGAGCGTTCGAGGAGCCGATCGGTGGCGGGTAGCAATCCTGTGCGGTAGTCGGGCGTCGATGGGTCCGTACACGAGCAATCGAACGGGCAGCCTCGACCCGTTGCTGTCCGGCCGGTCAACACGTGCTCCATCTCCGTGTAGACGTGCCAACCCGACGTCCCGAGGGTGTTTGAGCCGAGCGCGCTGGTCACGGCGCTGGCCGAGGCGACGTCTGGAAAGATAACGACGAGGTGCGTCGCCAAGTCGCCGTCCGGGTCGGGCAGTGTCCGGAACTCGATGCCCGACACCTCGCCGATGATGTCGTGGACGAGGTCGCGGTTCGCGTGCATGTGGTCCCGGATGCGGTCGATTCGGCGGACCTGGGCGAGGAGCACCGCGCCCTCAAGCTCGGTCATCCGGAAGTTCAGGCCGAGGAACGGGCGATTGCCGACCTCGACGCCGAGCCGGTTCGGGCTGTGGCCTTGGTCGTGCATGGCGAAGGCGCGCCGATAGAGCGCCTCGTCGTCGGTGACGAGCATGCCTCCATCGCCGCAGGTGATCGTCTTGAACTCGTTGAAGCTGTATGTCCCGACGGCCCCGTGCGAGCCGACCCAGCCACCGCGGTAGGTCGCGCCGAACGCCTGCGCGCAGTCCTCGATCAGGGCGATCCCGTGCCGGTCGGCCACAGCTCGCAGCTCGGCGACCCGGCCCGGGTTGCCGAGCATGTGGACCACGATTATTGCCCGGGTCCGCGGGGTGATCCGCGCCTCGACATCGGCTGGGTCAAGGTCGAACGTCTCGTCGATCTCAGCCAGGACGGGCCGCGCCCGCGCGTAGACGACTGATGAAATGGTGGCGACGTAGGTGAAGCCCGGCACGATGACCTCGTCACCAGGCCCGATCCCCAGCCCGACAAGCGCGAGGAAAAGCGCGCTGGTGCCGGAGTTCACCGCGAGGGCATAGTCCGTGCCCGCGAGCTCAGCGACGGTCTCCTCGAACCGGCGGACCTTGGCCGGAAAGCTCGCATCGTTTGGGCCGAAACGGCTCAGGTGGCCACTCGCGATCACATCGTTGAGCTCAGCGAGCTCCTCGGCACCGATGAGGTCCGCACCTGGGCCTGGCATCCACCGCTCCGTCGTTCAGCGCAAACGATTGCACAGAAATGCTAGCATCGAGCCCACTGTCGAGTCAATCGAGGGACCGGATCGGGAGGATGGTGTGAGCCGGACGATCGACCCCTCGGGCGTCCATCTACCACCCCGCCGAGCGGCAGCGAATGGTCGAACTCATCGCCAAGAGCGCGGACTTATTGCGCGATCGCATCGTCGGGCACCACCGGAGGGTTTGTGAAGTGAAGATCGCGGTCGCTCTCTCCGTTGGGGGAAACGGCTGATGAAGGCACTCGTCTTTTCGGGCCCGAATGACGCCGCTGTCCTAGAAGTCGACCCGCCAGCGATCGGACCTGACGACGTCCTTGTTCGGTCTCACGTCGTGGGGATCTGTCATTCCGATTTCGAGCTATTGGAAGGGCGCTACATCATTCCCTTCGCGTACCCGATCACGCCCGGTCACGAGTGGTCGGGCGAGGTCATGGAAGTCGGCGCGGCCGTCAAGGATCTTGCTCCCGGCGACCGCGTCGTCGGCGAGTGCGTGGTCGGGCAGGGCGGGCGCGACCATTTCGGGTTCAGCATCAGCGGCGCGGCGGCGGAGCTCTTCAGGGGGCGCGGCGAGTGGCTCCACAAGATCCCGGACCAGCTGAGCTACACGCAGGCGGCACTGGTGGAACCATTCAGCGTCGCGTATAACGCCACGCTCTGCCTCGGGGGCGTCGATCCGAGCGACACGATTGCGGTGATCGGGTCCGGTCCGATCGGGCTCCTCGCGATCATGGCGGCGGCCGCCAACAACGCGCAAGTCGTGGTGATCGAACCCAAAGCCGGGCGCCGGGAGAAGGCGCTGGGCCTGGGCGCGACGGCGGCCCTCGATCCCACCAGCGAATCGTTCAGGGACGGTGTCGACGAGCTGACGGACGGGCGGGGTTTCGACGGCGTGATCGAGGCCGCGGGTGCTCCAGCGGCCATGGCCCTCGCCCTGGAGGTCGTAGGTCTGCGGGGGCGGGTTGCCTACGTCGGCATCAATATCGGTTCAACCACGCCGGCCGCCCTTGGGCTCATCCAGTCCAAGTCTCTGCGAATAGAAGGCATGATCGGTTCGGTCGGCGTCTGGCCGAAGTCGATCCGTTTCCTGGCCAGCGGGGCTATCGATCCATCCCGGATCGTAACCGCCACCATCCCTCTCGAGCGGGCGATCGACGCGCTCGCGGCGGCCCGCGACACAGACGCCAACATCAAGGTTCACATCCGGACCGCGCCATGACGGCCCGGGTCCTTCACTCCCGGCGCTCCACCGGCTTCGTGACGCCGCGCGGTCTGGAGCTCGGCCTGTACACAGACTCCCTCGAGGACCTCGGCCTCGAAGAGGCGCTCGACGTCGCGGCGAGGATCGGCGCGACGGGCATCGAGATCGCGACCGGCGGCCAGTCCCGGGCGCCCCACCTGCGGATCGACGAACTGCTCGGGGATGCCGGCCGACGGGCGGCCTTCGCCTCCGCGTTCACGAACCGTGGCCTGCACATCGCTGCACTCAACTGCTCGGCCTGGCCCCTCCATCCCGTCCTCGGCGACCGGCATGTGGCGCTCATCCGGTCGACAATTCGCCTCGCCGGCGAGCTGGGCGTCCGCAAGATCGTGACGATGTCGGGCAGCCCTGGCGACGGCCCGGGCGGATCGGCGGTCAACTTCGTCTGGTATCCCTGGCCGCCCGAATCGATGGCGCTGCTCGAGCGCCAGTGGGACGCCGCGATCGAGCTGTGGCGGGTCCTCGGCGCCGAGGCGGAGGCCGCCGGGGTCGAGCGGCTCGCGTTCGAGCTCCACCCGCTGCACCTCGTCTACAACGTCCCCACGCTGCAGCGGATGCAGACCGCGGTCGGCCCGATCATCGGCGCCAACCTCGACCCGTCGCACCTGTTCTGGCAGGGCATGGACCCGCTCGCGGTCATCCCGGCCCTCGGCCCCAGTGTCGCCCACGTCCACCTGAAGGACACGCAGGTCGTGCCGGAGCAGGTCGCGCTCGCCGGCGTCCTGGACCAGCGTCCGTTCGAGGACCCGGGGCAGCGAGCCTGGGTGTTCCGGACGGTCGGTGCCGTCCACGACCGGGCGTTCTGGTCGGCCTTCGTCGCGGCCCTGGGCGATGTCGGCTACGACGGGGTGCTGTCGATCGAGAACGAGGATGCCAGCCTCGAGCCGGAAGCATCGGTCGAGCAGGGCGCCGCCTTCATGCGGAGCATCCTCGAGCGATCGGACGACAGGTCGGAGGTCGCGGCCCTCCCCTAGCCCGCCGCCAGCTGTTCGCGGTGAGCGGCCAGGAAGGCCGCGGTGGCATCGACCAGTCGGTCGACATCAGCCTCGGTGTGGGCGCCCGTCAGGAAGCCCCGGATCATGTAGTGCGGGTGGACGTAGATCCCGCGCTCCAGCAGCCAGCCGCGGTACGCCCGCTGGATCGGATGGTCCTTGTCCATCGCGAACCGCGCGAAATCGCGGAAGCGACGGATCGGGGCATCGGTGAAGTACATCGTCCATACGCCTGCCGACTCGCGCACCTGGACCCGTGCGCCGGTCTCGTCGATCGCGGCCTGGATCCCGACGGTGAGCCGCCGACCCAGGCCGCCGATGTGCCGGTGGATGGCGCCTTCGCGCACGATTCCCGTGACCGCCAGCGCGACCGCAACGTCGAGGGTGTGCCCCGCGAACGTCCCCGCGAACAGGACGTCTCCCTTCGGCCCGAGCCGGTCCATGATGTCGCCCCGACCGCACAGCACCGAGATCGGGAAGCCGTTGCCGATGGCCTTCCCGAGCGTCGTCAGGTCGGGTGTCACGCCGAACCGCTCCTGGGCCCCGCCGGGCGCATGCCGGAACCCGGTGATGACCTCGTCGAAGATCAACACGACGCCTGCGTCCGTGCAGGCCGCCCGGATCGTCTCGAGGAACCCTGGCTCGGGCAGGACGACGCCCGCGTTGTGGAAGACCGGCTCGAGGATGACGGCGGCGATCGAATCGCCCTCCCGCGCCAGCGTGTCGCGGACACCCGCCGCGTCGTTGTACTCGCGGACCACGACGAGGTCGCGGACGAGGGATGGGATGCCAGCCGACGCGGCGACCGGCGTCGGCTCCTCGCCGTCGGTCGCGAAGTGATGGCTCCACGCGACGTAGTCATGCCAGCCGTGGTAGTTGCCCTCGAACTTGAGGATCCGCTCGCGCCCCGTGAACGCGCGAGCGAGCCTGATCGCGTGATACGTCGCCTCCGTACCGGTGCAGCTGAAGACGACGCGCTCCGCGGACGGGATCATCTCGACGAGTCGCTCGGCGAGCGCCACTTCGAGCGGGTTGGCGGTCGAGAACGACACCCCGTGCTCATCCATCGTCCGCTTCACGGCCTCGTTGATCCGCCGGTCGTTGTGGCCGAGCAGGACGGCGCCGAACGACGCATGGAAGTCGACGTACTCGTTGCCGTCCACGTCCCAGATGCGCGATCCCTGGGCTCGGGTCATGAACAGCGGATACGGCCTCGCGCCCCGGCCCTCACCCTGGACGCCGCCGGGCGACACGCGGCTGGCGCGTTCGTACAGGCGGGCCGACTCGTCGGTGGTGACCGGCCAGTCGTACGGCTGGGCGCCGCCCGGCCGCGTCCGGTCGGTGGCCGTCATCGGACCGGCACCGGTGCGCCATCGAGCAGCGGGTCCGCGACCACGGTCCGTGACCCGCTCGCCGCGGACGCATAGATGGCATCGACCACGGCGTTGGCGCGGACGCCGTCCTCGAAGTCGGCGCGCGCCGGCCGGCCCTCCGCGATAGCGGTCAGGAACTCGGCCCACATCGCGCATTCCTGGCCGAGGAATCCGATCGACGTCCCGTCGGTGCCCCCGATGAGCAGCTCCGCCGCTCCCGGGTGGGTCGGGTTCACGAGGACGCGCCGGTAGCCGAACGTCGAGACGTCGCCGGGGAGGCAGACCCGGAACTCGTCGGGTCGCTCGAAGTCCCAGGCGGCCGACCCCGTCGAGCCGAAGACGTCGATGCGGAGCGACACCCGCCGTCCGATCGCCGCCCGGTTCGTCTCGAGGACGCCGTACGCGCCGCCCGCAAACGTCAGCAATGCGGCTGCCGCATCCTCGACGTCGACCGCGCCCAGTGGCGCATCGGCCGCCCGGGCGCCGCCGCGGTTCCCGATCGCATCCGCACTCGCGACAGGTCGCTCGGCGATGAATGTGGCGGTCAGCGCCTGGACGGTCTCGATCTCGCCGACCAGGAAGCGAGCGCAATCGATGAGGTGGTAGCCGGTGTCGATCGCGATGCCACCACCAGACAGCTCCCGCCGGAAGCGCCACAGGAGCGGCACGTCAGGGTCGGCACCGTAGTCGAGCATGAACGACGCCTGCAGGCTCCGGACTGCCCCCAGCTCGCCGGCATCGATGAGGTCCCGGATCGCGCGTAGCGCCGGCGTCCATCGATACGCCGCACCGAGGCCGTGGAAGACGCCCGCCGCACGGCATGCGTCCAGGAGTCCCAGCGCGGCCCCAGCCGTCGCCGCGAGCGGCTTCTCGCAGACGATGGCCTTACCGGCTGCGGCGGTCGCGAGGACGACGTCCGCGTTCAGGACCGGTGGCAGGCAGGCGACGACCAGGTCGACATCGGGCGCCTCGATCACGCGCCGCCAGTCGGACTCGACCCGGTCGTACCCGAAACGATCGGTCAACCGCGTCGCGAGACCCGCGTTGACGTCGGCGACCGCGACCAGCCTCGGCCGGAGCGCCAGGTCCGGATAGAGCCCGCGCACCATCATCAGCGCCGCGCTGTGGCAAGCGGCCATCGTTCCGGCGCCGACCATGGCGATCCCGATCGATCGGTCTCGCTCGGTCATGAGACGCCCGCGGTCGGGGCCGAGCTCGGCGCCAGCATCTCGTCGACCTCCACCCGCCGGCCCTCGGCTGCCGAGGCGATGATCGCATCGCACAGGACGGCCGCCTGGTAGCCGTCCTCGAAGCTGGCCTGTTCGGGCGGCAGGGGCCGTTCCTCGATGACCGCCGTCAGGAAGTCCCGCCACTCGTGGGCGAAGCTGTGCTCCCAGCCGATGGTGTGGCCGGGCGGCCACCACATGTCAAGGAACGGGTGGTCGGTCTGGGTGACGAGGATGTCCCGGAAGCCACCCGTCCCGTCGGCCTCGTCGCTCGCATAGAACACGTGGAGGCGGTTGAGATCCTCCATGTCCCACCAGAGCGAGCCCTCCGTGCCATTGAACTCGACGACCTGGCGACCCTTCCAGCCGCGCGCGACGCGCGACGCCTCGAGCGAGGCGATGCCGCCGCCCCGGAGGCCGATCGCGGCGACATACGCATCCTCGACGTCGACCCCGACATCGGCACTCGTCAGCTTGGCCGAGACGGCCTGGACGGCCTGCGCCTCATTGCCGAGATAGCGCAGGAAGTCGACGATGTGGGCGTAGTCGGTGATGGCCCGGGACACGTTCGGCCGGCGGCTCGGGACGTGCCCGGCGGCGTGGTCCTGGAGGTAGACGGCCCGGAATTGGAGGCACGTCCCAAGCCGGCCGCTCTCGACGATCCGGCGGGCGAGCCGCATGGCCGGCATGTAGCGGTAGTTGAAGCCGCACGCCGCCTGCACCCCCGCCCGCTGCGCCGCCTCGAGCATCAGCCGGGCCTCGGTCCGCTCTCTCGCCAACGGCTTCTCGCACAGGACCGGCTTGCCGAGGGCCAGTGCGGCTTCGGTGGCCGCACGATGGGCGGTCTCGCCCAGCAGCACGGCGACGACGTCGACGTTCGGGTCCTCGACGACATCCGCCCAGTCGGTGGTGAACCGCTCGACCTCGAGGTCGCGGGCCATCGCCTCGCCGCGTTCGGCATGTCGCGCCGCGAGGGCCGTCAGCCGGATGGGTCGCCCCAGCGGGCTGACGTGGTTGAGCGTGTGGAGCGCGTGGCCGTGGGCCCGGGTGATCCACCCGGCGCCGAGAAGCCCGACGCGGATCGGGCGATCCATCCGCGTTGCCGTCAGGCAGGCACGGCCGGCGGCGCCGCCACGCCGCTTAGGACACGCTCGGGGTCGGCGATGACCCGCCGGATCGTCTCGGCATACCGCTCGATCAACTCGAGCGGCTGGACGAAGATCGGGTGACGCGCATCGCAGAGCACGAGCGACGAGTCGAGCATCGCCGTGGCCTCGGGGTAGTCGGCCACGTCGTACGCGACATCGCGACCGGCCGGCGGCTGGGTCCACGGGAACGTGCCGCCGAACCCGACCCGGTCCTGGAAGACGGGGAATGCCGGGGCCGGCTGGGAGTGCCACAGCTCGACGCCCACCCCCTCGGCCATGAGCGCCTGGCCGAGGGCGTCCCGAAAGACCGTCGGCGGGACGTGCCCGAGACCGAGCGCCGCCGGCTCGAGACGAACGCGGTACTGGTAGTACGACGACGTTCGATCGAGCGGGACGTACGGCGTCACGATCCCCGGTACCCCGGCGAACTGCTCATCCAGGTAGGCGGCGTTGCGCTGGCCGGTCGCGATGTACTCGGGCAGCCGCTGCAGCTGCGACCGCGCCAGGGCCGCCGGCATCTCCTGGTGGCGGTAGTTCCACCCGACCGAGTGGGACGTGTACGGCCGGAAGTTCCAGCCGGTGAGTCGCCCGAGTTCGGGGATATCCTCGCCGAAGGTCCGCAACCGTCGGGCACGGGCGACGACATCGGGGTCGTCGGCGACGAACAGCCCACCCTCGCCGCCCGACAGGATCTTGCTCGAGTTGAGGCTGTAGCAGCCGACCACGCCGTACGACCCGACCTGGCGGCCGCGGTAGGTGGCGCCATGGGCCTGGCAGGCATCCTCGATGACGCGGAGACCGTGCCGGTCGGCGATGGCGATGATCTCGTCCAGGTCGGCCGGGAGCCCGCCGATGTGGACGGCGATGATGGCCCGCGTCCGCGGCGTGATCTTCGCCTCGATCTGGCTCGCATCGAGGTTGAACGTCCGCGGATCGATGTCCACGAAGACCGGGATCGCCAGCTGCTGGAGGATCGGCTGCCACGTGCCGGCAAAGGTGTACGAGGTGGTGATCACCTCGTCCCCGGGCTCGATACCGATGCCGTAGAGCGCCGCGTGGATCGCCGCTGTCCCCGAATTGAACAGCAGACCGGTCGATCGGCCGACGAAGGCCGCCCACTCGTCCTCGAGCGCCGTCATCTCGGGGGCGCCGACGCCACCGAGGATGCCCCGCTCGAGCACGGCCGCGACCGCGGCCCGGTCCTCGGGTCGGATATCCGGCCAGCGTCGCTTGAGCCCCTCTGGAACGCGGCTACCTTCGGGGGATCCCATCGGATCACGTCCGTTCTTGGTGCGGCTTTGACGGTCGCCCGATCGTACCGTACGCCGTCGTCGCCGATATGGCGGTCCTAGCGCGCAGGCCGTCGCCCGAAGGGCAGCCGCGGATCGAGGGTCCCTTCCGTCCAGGTGTCGCGCACCCAGGCGTGCGACGGGTCGTCGCACGCCTGCCAGGCACGCTCGCCGGGTCCGCCCATCACGTTCAGGTAGTACAGGTCATAGCCCGGCGCGGCCATCGCGGGGCCGTGCCAGCCGTGTGGGACGAGGACGACATCGCCGGTCGCGACCGTCGTCAGCAGTTCGATCGGCCGCTCCGGTGTGCCGTAGACGTGCTGGTAGGCCAGTCCGGCCCCGGACGGGTCGTCGCTCACGACGTAGTGGTAGATCTCCTCGAGCTCGGTCTCGCCCACACGGACCTCGTCGTGCTTGTGCGGTGGATACGAGCCCCAGTTCCCCCCCGGCGAGAGGACCTCGACCGCGATGAGGCGGTCGGCCTCGAAGCGATGCGCGGCCGCGAAGTTGCGGACCTCGCGCGACGACGCCCCCGCCCCGCGCATCTCGACCGCGACGTCGGTTGCCGGCACGTACCTGACCGGGAAGCGCCGCTCGCCCCGCGCGGTGGCGACCGCGAACCGACCACCACCGGCGCTGCCGACCTCGACGGACGAAGCAGGCGGGGCATACAGGAAGTCGCTGGGACCCGCCCACACGTCAGTGCGCCCTTCGAGCTCGTACCGCGCGCCGTCCACCGTCACACCGAAGGCGCCTTCGAGCGGGAGCACCGCGACTTCATCGGCGGCGCTGTCGAAGGCGATCGTTCCGCCCGGCGCGAGCGTCGCAGCCCGCAGCCCGCAGTACCGCCAGCCGGCCGCCTCCGGCGTCAGGACGACCGACCACGCCCCCTCGGCCAGCGACCCGGCCGGCCGGTACAGCCGCGCCGCGGGGTCGGTCACGCGGACGGCTTGAGGTCCGGGTTCGGGACCAGCGCGTCGCCCACCTGGTGCAGCAGGTCGTGATAGGACGCGATGAACGCGCGCAGGGTCCGTGCGCTCGGCCCGAACGCGTCGAACTCGGACGGGTCGAGACCGTCAGGCTCGAATGCCCTGACGAAATCCGGGAATTGCCGACGGAGCTCGTCGACGATGGCCGGATCCACGGGCTCCTCCATGCGCGGACGGACCTCGACATCGGAGGCGTTGAAGCGGCGCTGCCAGGCGGCGGGCATCGTGATGATCACGTCGCCCCCGATCAGCTCGGACCAGTGCAGGTGGTGGCGGATCGCCGCGGCGAGCGGGCGCGCCCTGAGCCCGCGCGTACGGAACTCGTCGACGGCCCGCTTGAAGACCGCCACCCCGGACCAGGGCAACGTGCCCGGATCGGCGACGATCCCGTCGCGCTCGGTCTGCAGGCGGAGCCAGTCCTCCAGGCGACCCATCATCACCGTGATCACGGGGCCCATATCGTCGACCGACAGCCCGTCCGCCTCGCGGCGGCGCAACCCGCGCTCGACCGCTTCGCCGGCCGCGAGCGCCTGGGCGACCGAGAACGACACGGTGGCGTTCACGTTCACGCCACGGTAGGTCGCCTCCTCCATGACCCGGACGCCGACCTCGGTGGCGGGGAACTTGACGATGATGTTCGGCGCGAGACCGGCGAAGGCCTCGCCCTGGGCGAGCATCCGGTCGAACGACCGGAAGAGCGTCGGGTCGGTCTGCATCGACAGGCGGCCCTGACGACCGCCGCTGGCCTCGAAGGCGGGCCGCAGCAAGGGCGCGGCCCGAAGCGACATCTCCTCGACGATCGCCCAGGCCAGGTCGACCTCGGTCGTAGCAGGCAGGTCGGCCGCAAGGGTCCTGACGCGATCCTGCCAGTAGGCCGGATCCTGCTTCCAGACGTCCGTGACGATCGTCGGATTCGCGGTCGCGCCGACGGCGCCGAAAGAGATGGCGTACTCGAGCTCGGGCACCGAGCATGAGTCGTTCCACACGTCGGTCGGCGTCGTCGCGATCGTCCGGCCGAGTGGCGAATCCGCCAGCGCCAACGTCGTCGAGCGGCCGATCGTGTCCGTCGCGCTTCCCACCTGGGATCCTCCTGCGAGCCGCATTGACACCGGGTCGACACCGCGATACCGTCCGACCGGTCTCAGGGTAATCGATTACGCGGGATGTTCGAGGAGGGACGTTGCCCGTCACGCCCGCGGTCGTCCACGATACGCCACGTCGCCGAGATACCATCGCGATTGCGCGCGAACTCGAGGGGGCCGGTCGAGGAGCATCGATGACCACCGTCACGGCCGTCACACGTCTGGCGCCCGGATTGCGGCGTGCCGGTGATGCCCTCCCCCACGCGTCGATCGGGACGGTCCCCATCCTGTGGAACAACGCGGACGCGGACACGTATCGCTGGGACGCCCCGGCGATCCTCGACGAGATGGCCCGCCTTGGCTATGAGGGCACCCAGTTCGGCGCGGGCTTCCCGACCGGAGCGGCGCTGCGCGTCGAGTTGTCGCGACGCGACCTGCGATTGGCCGAGGTCTATGTGCCCATCCCGACGACCGTCGACGGCCCGACATCGGGGGCGATGACGATCGCTCTCGAGTGCCTCACCCGGCTACACGATGCGGGCGGCGACGTCCTGTGCGTCGCCGTCGACGGCTCTGCCGACCGAGACGCGCGGGGCGGCCGCGCCGACGAGTCTGGCACGCCTGCCCTCACCGACGCCGGCTGGGAGGCACTGATCAAGCTCCTTCATGCGATCGCCGATGCCGCGCGGGCGCTCGACCATCCGATGGTGTTCCATCCCCATGCCGCGACTTATGTCGAGACGCCCGGCGAGATCGAGCGGCTGCTGCGATCGACGGATGCGGAGCGCGTCGGGCTGTGCCTCGACACGGGGCATCACCTGGTCGCCGGTGGCGACCCGGTCGCCGACCTGCGGGCGCTCGACGAGCGGGTGCGACACGTGCACCTCAAGGACGTCGATCCGGATGTCCTGGCGGGTCTGCGCGCGGGGGCCTACGCCGGGATGGCCGACGCCGTCAGGCAGGGCCTGTTCACCGAGCTCGGCGCCGGCTCGCTGGACCTCGACGGGGTCCTCGCCGCGCTCGCCGCCCGGTCCTACGACGGCTGGCTCATGGTCGAGCAGGATCGCAGCCTCGGCCCCCCGTCCGAGAGCGCCGCGATCGGCCGGCGAGTCCTCGGAGCGTCGCTCCGGCGCCTCGGTTCGGAGCGCGGTGGAGCCGGCGAGCCATGAGGATCGCGCTGCTGGGTGCCGGCCGGATCGGACGGCTGCATGCCCGCCTCTTGAAGGCGACACCCGGCGTCGATGCCGTCGTCGTCGGGGACGTCGATGCGGAGCGCGCGGCCGATGTCGCCCAGACGGTCGGGATCGAATCCGCGACCACCATCAACGCGGCCCTCGACGGCGCCAGCGCCGTGGCCATCGCCGCGGCGACGGCGGCGCACCCGGAGCTCATCCGCGAATCGATCGGCCGGGGCCTCCCGACCTTCTGCGAGAAACCGCTCGCCGCCACCCTCGATGACACCATCGCCCTCGCGGCCGACACCGAGCGCTCCGGGATCCCGTTCCAGCTTGGCTTCCAGCGCCGGTTCGACCCTGCCTACCAGGAGGTCCACCGGCTCATCCGGAACGGGTCCCTCGGTACGCTGTACGCCATCCGCCTGGCCGGTCACGACCCGGCTCCGGCGCATGAGGCCTACATCGCCCAATCCGGTGGGTTGTTCCGCGACTTCTCGATCCACGACTTTGACATCCTGCGCTGGATGACCGGCTGCGAGGTCGAGGAGGTCTATGCCGATGGCGGCGTCCGTGGGTTCCCGGTCTTCGCGAAGTACGGCGACGTCGACACGGCCGTCGTCACCCTCCGCCTCATCGACGGTCCGTTCACGGTGATGACCGTCGCTCGCCACGACCCGCTCGGATACGACATCCGGGCCGAGGTGTTCGGGTCGGGCGACAGTGTCTCCGTCGGGCTCGGACCGCGCACCCCGTTGCGCTCGGTCGAGCCGGGCGTGCCCCCGCCGGCCGGGCCGGCGTGGAAGGACTTCCTCGTGCGCTTCGAATCGGCCTACGCGGCCGAGTTCGCGGCCTTCGTCGCGGTCGCCCGCGGCGATGCTCCCAGTCCCTGTACGGCCCGAGATGGCGTCGCGGCTCTGCGCGTCGCCGAAGCGGCCGATCGCTCGCTCCACGAACACCGACCAGTGCGGCTCGCGGAGATCCCCGGCTGAGAACGGGTCACGGCCTTCCTCGGAACGGCCGAACGAAAGGAGGTGTCCATGGCGGCCACGTCGGCCGCGGATCGACAGCCATCCCTCGGCTCCACCCGTCGGGTGGATGACATCTGGACCGTGGCGCGTGCCGCGGCACATCGGAGGAGAACGAACGGTATGAACTTACGAAAAGTGCTCGTCGGCCTCGCTGGCGCGGCGATCATCGTCGGAGCCTGTTCGACCGGGACGCCGACCGGGTCGGCGGCCGCTGGCGGCGACCTCGATGGCGCGCTCGTCAAGCGTGCCGACATCAAGATCGAGTACGTGACCCACGGTCAGGCCCAGGACGGGTTCTGGGGCGTGGTCCGCAACGGCGTCAAGGCCGGCGCGGCCGACATGGGCGTGACGGCGAACTACAGCGCGCCGGGTCAGGAAAGCGACATGCCCGGCATGGTGTCGCTCATCGACGCCGCCATCGCCAAGAAGCCGACCGGGCTCGTCGTCTCGATCCCGAACCCCGATGCACTCGGGCCTGCCATCCAGAAGGCCGTCGACGCCGGGATCGCCGTCGTGTCGATGAACTCCGGTTCGGATGTGTTCAAGGAGCTCGGTGTCCTGGCCCACGTCGGCCAGACCGAATACGAGGCTGGCCTCGGGGCCGGTCAGCGGTTCAAGGACGCCGGCGTGAAGAACGCCGTGTGCTTCAACCAGGAGGTCGGCAACCAGGCGCTGACCCTGCGCTGCAACGGCTTCTTCATGGGCCTGACCGGCGCTGAGGACGGTGAGGTCCTGACGGGCAACATCTCCGACCCGGCGGGCATGCAGGCGACGATCGCGGCCGCCCTCCAGTCGGACGCGACCATCGACGGCATCCTCACCCTGGGCCCGTCCGTGGCCAAGCCGGCGCTCGACGCCGTCGCGGCCTCGGGCAAGACCGTCCATCTCGCCACCTTCGACCTCAGCGCTGACGTGCTGACGGCGATCAAGGACGGGAAGATGGACTTCGCTATCGATCAGCAGCAGTTCCTGCAGGGCTACCTGCCGATCGTCATCCTCACGAACTATGCCGAGACCAAGAACCTCCCGACCGGCAACGGTCAGGGACTGATCATGACCGGCCCCGGGTTCGTGACCAAGGACGATGCCGAGGCCGTCATCGCGCTCGCCGCGAAGGGCCTTCGCTAGATCCACGCTCGCGCGCCGGCACCGCCGGCGCTTGGAGGGACCGGCGTCTGCCGGTCCCTCACCATCACATCGGAGGAGACGGATGGCGAGCACGACGACCGCGGCTCCAGCCGCACCCGGATCGGACCGACTCCGGCAGCTCTCCCTGGCCCAGCGCCTCCTGTCACGTCCCGCCACCGGGGCGCTGATCATCGTGGTGTTCGTTTGGGTCGTGTTCGCCGCGATCACGCTGTCTCGGGGCAGCACGGCCTTCATCAGCCTCGCCGGAACGCTCAACTATCTGGACGTAGCGGCGCAGGTGGGCATCATCGCCACGGCCGTCGCCCTACTGATGATCGCGGGGGAATTCGACCTGTCGATCGGCTCGATGGTGGGCTTCGCCGGGATCATCATGGGCATCGGTGTGACCATCTGGCATCTGCCGGTATGGCTCTCGATCCTGCTCGCGATGGCGCTCGCGACGGTCTTCGGCGTGATCAACGGGATCATCGTGGTGCGGACCGGTCTGCCCTCGTTCATCGTCACGCTGGCCACGCTGTTCATCATCCGCGGGGCGTCGTCGGTGCTCACCTCGATCGTGAGCCCGATCACCTACATCCCCATCGACCCGGTGCTGATCGCCAGTGACCCGCTGGCGTCGATCTTCGCGTGGAACTTCCCGATCCGACTCGAGGACGGGGCGACGACGAGCATCCAGGTGTCGATCATCTTCTGGATCCTCATCGCGGTCGTCGGCATCTACGTGCTCGGCCGAACACGATTCGGTAACTGGATCGCCGGCGTCGGCGGATCCGGAGCCGCGGCCCGCAACCTTGGCGTGCCCGTCGCGCGGGTGAAGATCGCGCTGTTCGCCCTCACCGGCCTCTCGGCAGCGATCCTGGCCGCCATACAGACGACGCGCTTCACATCGGCCGACATCCTGCGCGGCACCGGCTACGAGCTCGACGCCATCACGACTGCCGTCATCGGCGGTTCGCTGCTCACCGGTGGGTACGGTTCCGTCGCCGGCACGGCGCTCGGCGCCCTCGCGCTCGGCATGGCCCGGCAGGGCATCGTCTTCGCCGATATCAACGCCGACTGGTACAAGATCGCGATCGGCACGCTGCTGCTCATCGCGGTCGTCCTCAACAACTGGATCCGGCGCAAGTTCGCCGGTCTGACGTAGGAGGGCCGACCCATGGATGCGACCCCCATGACCGACGCTCTCATGGAGCAGACGCCCGCCGTCGCGCCGACGGACGTGCCCCCTCTCCTCGAGGCCCGCGACGTGTCCAAGTACTTCGGCGCCGTCGTGGCGATCGAGGGCGTCTCGCTGATGGTGCGTGCCGGCCAGGTCACGTGCCTGCTGGGCGACAACGGTGCGGGCAAGTCGACCCTGATCAAGACGCTGTCCGGCGTGCATCGCCCGGACAAGGGCACGCTTGCGGTCGACGGCCAGGCCGTCGAGTTCGGCTCGCCGCGCGACGCCCTCGACGCAGGCATCGCGACCGTCTACCAGGACCTGTCGGTGATGCCGCTCATGAGCATCACCCGCAACTTCTTCCTCGGCAACGAGCCGACGGTCGGCGTCGGGCCGTTCAAGCGGTTCGACCTGCCCAAGGCGGCCGGCGTCGCGCGCGAGGAGATGAAGCGCATCGGCATCGACGTGCGCGACACCGACCAGGCCGTCGGCACCCTCTCGGGCGGCGAGCGCCAGACGCTGGCGATCGCCCGAGCCGAGTACTTCGGGGCGCGGGTCCTGATCCTCGACGAGCCGACGTCCGCGCTCGGCGTGAAGCAATCGGCGATCGTGCTGCGCCACATCGTCGCCGCACGCAACCGCGGGCTCGGGGTCGTCTTCATCACCCACAACGTGTCACACGCCCTGCCGATCGGCGACACCTTCACGATCCTCTCGAGAGGCCGGACCGGCGGACAGTTCCATCGGGGCGAGGTCGACGCCGACCAGCTGCACAGCCAGATGGGCGGCGGCGATGAGCTCCATGAGCTGACCCGCGAGCTCGAGGCCCTGGCGGTCAGCGAGCGCCGACCGCCGGCGAGCCGGCCGCCCGTGGCCGCGCCGCCGGCGAGCCAGCCACCGGTGAGCCACTGACGGGGGAGGCGTCCGGCATCGGAACGACGGTCCGCACGGATGACGGCAACGATCGCCGATGTCGCGGCCAAGGCCGGGGTGTCGACCGCCACCGTCAGTCGAGTCCTCGCCGGTCTCGGGCGGGCGCGACCGGAGACGCGGGCGCGCGTGCTCGAGGCTGCGCGAGATCTCGATTACCGGCCGTCTGAGGTCGCTCGCTCGCTCAAGCGCCGTTCGACCCAAACGCTAGGGCTGATCATCACCGACATCGAGAACCCGTACTTCCCGCAGCTCGTGCGCTCGGTCGAGGACGCCGCACGAGCCGCCGGATATTCGGTCCTACTGTGCAACGCGGCGGACGACCCCGAGCGCGAGGCGTCGTACCTCGACCTGCTCGTCGACCGGCGTGTCGACGGCCTGGTCATCGCCGCGAGCAGCCTCGGCGTGCGGCAGGGCGACTGGCTCACCGCACCACCGATCCCGGTCGTGCTCGTGAACACGGCCGCGCCGGGATCCGGGCTGTCGACGATCATGTCGGACAACGAGCAGGGCGGCCGCATCGCCGCCCAGCACCTGCTCGGGCTCGGGCATCGGCGGTTCGGCTACCTCATGCCGCCGCCACGGAACGTCGACGCGCCGGATCGACTCGCCGGTGTCCTCGCGGCCCTCGCAGACGCCGGCTGTCCGACGGATGCCCTGACCGTCACCGATGGTGAGGCGCTGGTCGGCGGCGGTGAGGCGGCGACCGACGCGCTGCTCGACCTGGCGCAGGACACGACGGCGATCGTGGCCTACAACGACCTGATGGCGATCGGCGCGATCCGGGCGCTGCGCCGGCGTGGTCGGCGCGTACCGGTCGACCAGAGCGTGGTCGGCTTCGACGACGTGCCGCTCGCCACGTACGTCGATCCGGCGCTGACCACCGTCTCGCAACGGACGGACGAGATGGGTCGCTGGGCCGTGGAGCGCCTCATCGGTGAGAACGGCGTTGCGCCATCGTCGGTGCTCCTGCCGGTCGATCTCCAGGTCCGCGACTCGACCGGGCCAGCACCCGGCTGAGCGGCGCGGTGGCCGGCCCGTGCCGGCCAACCTCCGACCCTACTGGCGCGGATCCTCCACGCCGACCTGGGCGGTCAGGCTGGGCACGACCGCACGGCGGACCCGTTCGCGCGCACGCCGGATGAGCACCGATCGGCGGTCCGGCACACCGGCCAGGCCAATGTCCTCGACCGCGAGCGATCCCGCTGCCGCCGCGAAACGCAGGGCGCGAGCAGCCGACGTGCCGGGCGAACCGGCGACGCTCGGCCGGACGAGGACCGCGAGCAATGCGGCCAGGAACGTGTCCCCTGCCCCGGTGGGATCGACCTCGCGCTCCGTCGGCGTCGGCAGATAGCGGAGCACCTCGACAGGGCCGTCGTCACCCGTCGTGACGAGCAAGCCGCCATGGCCTCCCTGCGTGACCAGCAGGCGCGCACCCGGATGGAGGAACCGCGAGAGATCGCCGAGCGACGTGTCCCGCTCCACGTCGAGGTGGCTGAGACCGACGAGGTCGGCGCGGCGGAGAACGGCCCGTTCACTCGGCGCCACGCGCTCGACATGGGCGCCGACGACGAGCCGCCGGAGCATGCCCTGCCAGGCGACGGCGACGATCGCCCCGGGTCCGATCACGTCGACCCAGTCGTCGTGCACCTCGTCGGCGACCGGCACGAGCGACCACGCCCGACTCGCCAGCCACGACGATGGCAGCGCCACCGGCCGGACCGGCACGCCGACCGCCATCGACGTCTGGCGTCGGCCCTGCGGTGTCTCCTGGTTGTGGAAGATCGGGCCCTCGGGCAGGTCGACCGCCAGCACGTCGACGCCGGCGTCGCGCATCTCGTCGAGTTCGTGTGCGCTCGATGCCTCGCGGTCGACACCGACCACCGCCGCGGTGCGGAGGCCGAGCCTGGCGGTGGTCAGCGCCGCGTACGTGACGCCGCCGCCCATCCGCCAGCCGCGCGGATCGTCCGGCGCGATGTCGCGCGCGGCCGAGCCGACGTGGACGACCTCGACGTGTGGCGACGGCATCTGACCTCCAGGATCCTCGCGCGGGCGCCTGCTCCGGAGCTCAGGCGACCGAGCGGTGCGGCGTATACTGCCGCACCCGAACCGCAACGATGAGGCTGCCCACGTGTTCTTCTACGAGCTCCACGAAGGCGACGACGAGGTCTACTCGGACGTCCTCGTGGTCAGCGAGTCGGAGTGGGAGCCGCAGGAGTTCTTCGACCTCGTCCAGCGCATCCGGCACGACATCCAGGACGGCTACGAGCAGGACAGCCTGATCGAAGCGATCGCGTATGTCCTGGAACGGGACTACGGGTTCATCTTCGTCAGTGACGATCGCCTCGGCGCCGCAGTCAACGTATCGAAACAGGAAGAGGACAACTTCCTCACCCAGCTCGAGGCAGACGACGAGGATGACGACGATGACGACGACGAGATCGACGAGGGCAAGCCTCGAGGCGACTTCCGCACCGTGCTTGCCGAGTTCGATCCGGATCTCGGGCCGTTGAACTGAGCCTCAGCGGCTGAAGAGGATCTCCACCACGTCGCCGTCCTTCACCCGATAGGTCTTCCCCTCCGAGCGGAGCCGGCCGGCCTTCCTCGCCTCCGCCAGCGACCCGAGCGTCACGAGATCGTCGTACGCGACGGTCTCCGCTCGGATGAAGCCCTTCGCAAGGTCGGTGTGGATCGTGCCGGCGGCGTCGACCGCCGTGGAGCCGTCGGGGATCGGCCACGCACGGACCTCGTCGGGTCCGGCGGTCAGGAACGACACGAGGCCGAGCAGCCGATACGACAGGGCGATGACCCGGTCCAGGCCCGACTCGCTGATCCCGAGCTCCTCCATGAACACGGCCGCCTCGTCCGGCTCGAGCTCCCCGAGCTCCATCTCGATCTTCGCCGACAGGGCGTCGACCATCGCGTGTCGATGCGGGTAGCCGGCGGCGATGCGGTCGACGAGTGACGCGGCGGTCGCCAGGTCGCCCTCACCGACGTTGAGCAGCACCAGCACGGGCTTCTCGGTGAGGAACCGGAAGCCGCGGATGGCCTTCGACTCGTCCGCGTCCAACCCGAGGTCGCGGATCGGCGTGCCCGCCTCGAGGCCCTCGTGGATGCGCCGCAGCACGACCTCCTCGCGCTCGGCTGCCTCACGCTCGGCCTGCGTGCCGTGGCGGCCGCTGCCCTGGAGCCGTTCGAGCCGCCGTTCGGTCATCGCCAGGTCGGCCAGGGTGAACTCCAGGTCGAGCTGCTCGAGGTCACGGGCCGGGTCGACGCTGCCGGTCACGTGCGGGTTGGATGGGTCGTCGAACGCGCGAACGACATGGAGCAGGGCGTCGGAGTCGCGGAGCCGCGCGAGGTGGTCGGCCGGCAGCTCCTCGGTCCCGACGCGACCCTCGGACGACGCGGGCGGAGCGGGCAGGTCGACATAGGTGACATCGGCTTGCACGACCTTCTTGGGCTTGAAGATCTCGGCCAGCCGATCGAGACGATCGTCGGGCACCTTGACCACGCCCACGTTGAGGGTCACCCCGCCGAAACCACCGGTCTCGGCGTGCCCGCGGGTCAGCGTGTTGAAGACGGTGGTCTTGCCGCTGCCGGCAAGGCCCACGATGGCGATCTGCATTCAGTAGCCCGCGGCGGGATCGACCACGTTGAGCAGCGGCTCGCCCTTCGAGAACCGGCGCAGGTTGTCGCAGAACAGTTCCACGCTGCGGTCCAGGACCCGCCCGCTCGACCACGCCGTGTGGGGGGTCACGATGACGTTCGGCAGGTCGTAGAACGACGACATCGGTGGCAGGGGCTCGTCGCGGAACGTGTCGAGCACCGCCCCGCCCAGCGGGCCGTCGCGCAGGGCTCGGAGCAGCGCGCGCTCATCGATCAGACGGCCTCGGGCGACGTTGATGAGCCACGCGCCGGGCTTGACCATCGCCAGGGTCTCGGCGTTGATCATGTCCTCGGTCTCGGGCGTCAGCGGGGCCGCCAGCACGATGAAATCGGACTCGCCCAGGAGCTCCGGGAGCGTGTCCGGCCCGCCGACACGATCGAGCATCACCTCCCCGAACGAGCGGTCATCGGCGGCGTCGGTGGTCGTATCGGCGCCCGCCTCGCTGTCCGGTCTGCGCCGGACCGCGACGACCCGGCAGCCGAACGCGGTCGCGAGGGCTCCGACCGCCCGGCCGATCGAGCCCAGCCCGACGATGCCGACGGTCACGTCGCGCAGCTCGGTGCCCTCGAGCGGCTGCCACGTGCGCTCCCGCTGCAGCTCGAGGAGCTGCGGCAGTCGCCGGCTGACCGCCAGGATCATCATCAGGACGTACTCGGCGATCGGCCGGCTGAACACGCCGCGGGCGTTGGTGACGATCAGTCCGCGCTCGCGCGACGCCGGGGTGAGGGCGCGCTCGACGCCCGACGTCGCGGAATGGACCCAGGCGAGCCTCGGTGCCCGGGCAAGCAGCCGATCGAACGCATCGGAGCTGAGCCAGCCCCGAAGCATGACCTCGACATCGTCGAGCGGCCCGTCGGCCAGCCCTTCCACCGACACGGTCACGAGACGTGCCCCGGGTGCCGCGGCACGGATCCGCTCGAGGTCGCGTGACCGGTAGCGCGCGGAGAGGATCGGGCTGAGCGCGACGGCGGTCGGCGCACCGCCGGGACCGCTTCCCGGACCCGCCGCCGTCACGTGGCACGGCCGATGGCGGGCAGGGCCGGCACACCGTCCAGGACCCTGGCGATCCAACGCTCCGGCGCCTCGATCTCGCCGTCCCGCGGGAGGCTCTCAGGCCCATCCCACAGCCTGGTCAGCGCCTCAGGACCGCGGGCCGAGGCGATCGCCCGGACGAAGGTCTCGCCCTTCTTGTACTGCTCGAGCTTGAGGTCCATCCCGGTCAGCCGGAGCATCGCCCGCTCGAACGGGGTGCGCTTGGCGCGACGCTCGTCAAACTTGGCCCGGATCCGCTCGACATCCGGGACGAGCTCGTGACCGACCTCGTCCATCACGTAGTCGCTGAAGCCCTCGAGGAGGCTCATCACCGCCTGCGTCTCCCGGAACACGGCCTTCTGCTCCTCGCCCATCAGCCGTTCGAGCCAGTGCTCGCCGCCACCCTCGCCGCGCAAGGCACGACCCATCCCCCGGATGGCCTCGCGGCCCATGCCCCGGACGTCCCGGCCGAACAGGCTCAGCTGGCGCTCGAGACGCGATGCCAGATACGGGCGCAGCCACGGGTGCGCCTCGAACTCGAAGGCATGGGTCGTCTCGTGGAGCGCGATCCAGGTGCGGAACGAGGCGAGCGGCACACCCAGGCCCTTGGCGGTCTGGCGGATGTTCTCTTCGACGAACAGGAGCCGGCCCGGGGCCGCCTCGGCCGACAACAGCGCGAGGTCGTACTGACCGAGCACGCGCTGGCCCATGAAGCCCAGGAGCACGCCCAGTTGACGGGTCGTGATCCAGCGATTGGCAAGCGCCATCGCAGCAACCGTCAGCCCGCCGCCGACGGGCACGACCTGGTCCAGCAGATCGTGCTCGAGCTTGCCGATCAGCGATGCGAACGACGCGGTATTGGCACGCACCCAGCCGGCCCGATCGACCACGCCCGAACGCTCGACGACGCCGGGCAGCTGCGTCCCGAGCGCGGCCGACAGGGCCGGCACGATCCGGGCCATCGCCTCGGCGTAGTCCGGCTCAGTGCGGCGCAGCTTGTCCGGGCTCAGGGTCCCGGGCGCGCGCTCGAGCCGACCGATGGCCAGCCGCTCGACGGTCGCCCAGTCGACGAGACCCTCGCGGGCGCGCCGCTCCATCTGGCGCCCGACGACCGTGGCGGCCGCCCCGAGTGCCGAGCCGATGAGGATCCCGGCCTGCCACGCGCGATCGTCGCGCCAGGAGGTCGGCGATCGTTTGGTCATCGGGCGAGTGCCCCCAGCTCGACCGCCTCGACCGATACGAAGTCCGGTCCGAACAGGCGCCCCGCGACGGCGTCGAAGTGTCCCGGATCGCCGGTCGTCAGCTGCGCGTGGACCGGCCCATCGTCGGCGGGCGCCTCCAACCCGTTGACGCTCAGCAGTTCCGAGAGCGCCGACGCCGTGGCCGTGGCGGAGTCGACGATCGCGACGCCGTCGCCGACCACACCGGCGATGACCTGGCGGAGGAGCGGGTAATGCGTGCAGCCGAGGAGGAGGGTGTCGATCGTGGCGCCCGGTGGCCGCGGGAAGATCGACTCGCCGTCGCCATCCCGCTCACCCACCAGCGGGGTCAGGGCATCGGCGACCGTTCGCTCCGCGACCTCGCCGCTGAGCGTCCCGGCCTCGACCATCGGCACGAGCGCGGGCGTCGCATGCTCGTAGACCTCGACCGCCGGGTTCTCGTCCTTGATCGCGTTGAAGTAGGCGTGCGAGCGGATCGTGGCGGGCGTGGCGATCACCCCGACCCGACGGTTGCGCGTGGCCAGCGCTGCCGACGCTGCGCCCGGTCGGATCACGCCCAGCACCGGCAGGGCGTAGCGCCGCCGGAACGCCGCCAGACCGACGGCCGTCGACGTGTTGCAGGCGACGACCAGCGCCTTGACGTCACGCTCGACCAGCGCGTCCAGTGATTGGGTCGAGAACGCGAGCACCTCATCGTCGGTCCGGGTGCCGTACGGCGCCCGGTCGTTGTCGCCCAGGTACACCGTCGATTCAGAGGGTGAGCGACGGATGATCTCGCGCAGGACGGTGAGGCCGCCGACTCCGGAGTCGAACACACCGATCGCTCGTGCGTCGGTCACGGCGCTCCTAGCGGCGACCGGCGGCGACCGGGACGCGGGCCGCGCCGAGCAGCTCGGTGGCGACCCGGACGATGTCCTGGCTGATGGCTGCGGTCGGGTCGGCCAGGATGAACGGCACGCCCTCGTTGTTCGAGCGGACCACGAGCTGGCCGTCCGAGACCACGCGATGCTCCGGCACGCGGCCCAGGGCGCGCTGGAGGTCGTCGGCCTCGATGCCACCGTGGCTGTCCGCCCGGTTCACGAGGTAGCGGACCTTGGTGGCCGGGTAGCCGATCGAGCGGAACGTGTCGGCCATGGCGATCGTGTTGTGGATCGTCGTCGAGTCGTACGTGACGATCTCGACGATCGTGTCGCTCGAGTCCATGAAGCCGAGGTTGATGTCGTTGATCGAGCTCGACATGTCGATGACGATCGCCGCGTAGACGCGCCGCAGCAGCGAGAGGACCTTCTCGATGTCACGCGGCGTGATCATCTCCGCCATCTCGATCCGCGGCGGGGCGAGCAGGATGTCGATGCCGGATGGGTCGCGCCACAGGACGTCGGTGAGATCCGCCTCCGAGATGCGGTCCGTCGGCAGGTCGAGGATCGACGGCGCGTCGATCGGGACCTTCAGCAGCGCCCGCAGGTCCCCGAACTGGACGCTGCCGTCGATGACCACGGTCCGCAGCTCCATCTGGGCCATCGCGACGGCGAGATTGAACGCGATCGTGGTCTTGCCGACGCCGCCCTTCGGGGCGAAGACGGAGATCACCCGCGTATGCCCTACCGGGGACGTCTCGGCGAAGGCCTTCTTGACGCCGGCGATCTTATTCATCAACTCGAAGCCGGAGAACGGCATCGACAGGACGGCATGGACGCCCTTCGCCGGATCGACCTCGATCGGGTTCTGGGGCACCGTGAGCACGATCACCGGGACGTTCAGGCCGGCCGCGTGGATCTGCTCGACGAGCTTGGGTCCCTTGATGCGGCCCTGGAGCAGGGCATCGACCATCACCACGTCCGGTCGGAGCTGCGCGATCTGGTCGACCGCGCGTCCGCCATCGGACAGGACGTCGAGCAACTTCACCACCTGCTGGGCGTTCAGCAGCCCGCGGATGTATTGGGCGACTTGAGGCACGTCCTCGACGATCAGGAGGCGCGTCTGGTCGCTGCTCGAACCGCTCGACATGGGGCTCGACGATACCACGGGGCTACCTGTACGACGCGGACCGCGACCGGGGCATCACGGCCGCTCCGCGATGACGACCGCGCGCTCCGATCCGGGCCCGATCGGCGTCAGGTCGTAGCCGCCGGCCACGATCTCGACGCGCAGGCCGGCATCCTCCGCGAACCACGTGAGCTCGTCGGTCGAAACGAGGCGCAGGCGATCCTGGCGGATCCAGCGGCGCGGCATGCCACCGTGGGCAGCCTCGTCGAAGAACGCCGTCAGCACGACCGTGGCCGTGGCGGCGTCGTGCACCGCCGATCCGGTCTTGGTGACCATCGTCCCGCTCGCCGGATCCTCGCGGATCCATTCGAGGATCAGCCGGCCGTCGTATCGCCCGAGATCGTCGCCGTCGGGCAGCCACGCGTCGACGACGGCGATGCCGCCGGGGCGCAGGTGGGCGGCCAGCGTGCGCAACGCCTCGCGCTGGTCCACCCTGCTAGCCAGCAGCATGATCGAGTTGAGCGCGAGGAACGCGAGCGCATGGCGCGCTGCGCCCGTCGGTCGAAGGCCGACCAGATCGGCCTCGACGAGCTCGAGGCGTCCGTCGGCGACCCCCGCCTCCGACGCACGGCGACGCGCCCTCGCGAGCATCGCCGGATCGACATCGATCGCCGTGACCTCGTAGCCGGCCTGGGCGAGCGGGACGGCCAGCCGGCCGCTGCCCGCCGCGAGCTCCAGGATCGGACCGTCTGCCCGGTCGGCCAACGCCCTGTACAGGTCGAGGTCGCCCGGGTCGTCCTGGAGGTCGAGGTCGTAGAACCGGGCCAGCTCTGCTGCGGTGGACGGATCGGGCGGCTCGATCACCCCGCGCCCGGCTCCCAGCGGACCGGCGTCCCGGCTGCCTTGCGGACAGCGAGGGCGCTGATGGCCTCGAGCGCTGCGCGGTTCGCCGCCATGGCGGTCGCCTCCGCGTGGTCGTACGGCGGTGAGACCTCGACGATGTCCATGCCGGCGAGGTCGACCGCGCCGACGATCTGGCGGACGGCCCGCAGGACCTCTCGCGTCAGCATGCCGCCCGGTTCCGGCGTGCCCGTGCCGGGCGCCATCCCGGGGTCGATCACGTCGATGTCGAGACTCAGGTAGATGAAGTCCGGGCCGTCGAGCGCTTCCTCGATGGCCTGGGCGACCACCGTGTCCGCGCCGCGTTCCTCGATCTCGCGCATGAAGTGGTAGCGCAGACCGTTCGCCCGCATCCATTCGAACGTCTCGACCGGCGGCCAGTAGCCGCGGAGCCCGACCTGGACGAAGTTCCGGCCGGCCACCGCACCGGACTCGACGAGGCGTCGCATCGGGGTACCGTGCCCAGCCAGCACGCCCCAGTCGTCGCTCGCGGTATCGGCGTGCGCGTCGAAATGGACGATCCCGATGCTGCCCGGGCGGCGCACCTCGGCGACGGCCGTGGCGGATGGCCAGGTGATCGAATGATCGCCGCCCAGGACGATCGGGATCGCGCCGGTGTCGGCCACCTCGCGGACCTTCCGATAGATGAGGGCGTGGGCGCGCTCGATCCAGGCCGGGATGATGTTGGCGTCGCCGGCATCGACCACGTCGAGGATCTCGAACGGCTCGACGTCGAGCTGCAGCGAGTTGATGGAGCCCGAGGTGTACTGCGCCTGGCGGATCGCGCGGGGCCCGAACCGTGCGCCCGAGCGGTGACTCACGGCGTCGTCGAAGGGCGCGCCGATGATCGCCACGTCGGCCTTGCGTGCCCGAAGCTCGGCGACGTCGGTGATCCACGGCAGCTTCATGAAGCTGACCCCGCCGACGTAGGTCGGCAGCTCGAAGTCGGTGAACGTCTCGAATTCGCGGTCCCAGCCGTTGGCGGCCGCGAAGTCGGGGTCGTGGGGGCGCTCGGCCACGTGGTCCTCCCGGAGACGGGCGCGGTCCGCTATGGGGCCGCGGATGGACGGATCCGTCTCGTTCGGGGCGCCGCCGGTTCGCGATCGAGCGTCCAGCGGGGCGCGCCGGCGCGATGGTACACCCCGGGGTGCGGCCGTCCGGCTCAGTCCTGCCGGAACGCGGCCCAGGCAGCGTCGACGAGCGACGGGTCAAGGAACAGGTCGACCGCGGTCTGCGCGACGAGTGTGGCGGCGAGCAGCGTCGTCTCGTCGGCGCGCGGCGTGACCGAGGCGTCGCGGAACGCCGTCGAATGCCCGGCCACACCCTCCTCGCAGATGGCGAGATCGGGATGGATGGTCGGGCAGACCCAGCTGACGTTGGCCATATCGGTGCTGCCCGCGTTCGGGTCGTCGCCCATGTCCTCGATGCCGTAGGCAGCCATGTTGGCCCGGAAGCGTTCGACCAGCGGACGGTTGTTGCGCATCGTCGTCGCGCCGCCCGAGTAGGTGACATCGACGGTCGTGCCGGTGGCCAGCGCCGCGCCCTCGGCGATCCGCGTGAACTGCGCCTTCATCTCGTCGTAGTACGCGGGGTCGGTGCTGCGCAGCATGAACCACGCAGACGTTCGGTCCGGGATGATGTTGGCGGCCGTCCCACCCTCGCTGATGATCCCGTGGACCCGCGCGTCCGGATGCAGTTGCTGGCGCCACAGGCCGACCGACGAGAAGAGCTGGATCATCGCATCGAGCGCGTTCCTGCCCTTCCACGGATCGGACGAGGCGTGGGCCTGCAGCCCGTGGAAGACGACCTCGACATCCTCCGAGGCGAGCGGGTAGGTCTCGACGTGGGTCCGGTCGCACGGGTGATACATCAGGGCCGCATCGATCCCTTCGAAGAGGCCGTCGTCGATCATGATCTGCTTGCCGCTGCCCCGCTCCTCGGCGGGCGTGCCGAGGAAGACGATCTCGCCTGGCAGCTCGTCGGCGATGGATGCCAGGGCGATCGCGGCGCCGACGCCCGACGCCGCCATGGTGTTGTGGCCACAACCGTGGCCGAGACCGGGTAGCGCATCGTATTCGGCGAGGATCCCGATCCTGGGGCCGCCTCCTCCCCGGGCCCCGCGGCGGACCGCACGGACGGCGGTCGCGAGGCTGCCCGCTGGATGCTCGACCTCGAACCCGTGCCGCCTTAGGACCTCCGCCACCCAGGCCGAGGCGTGACGCTCCTCGAAGGCAGGTTCGGGATCCGCATGGATCCGATGCGAGAGGTCGATGATCTCGTCCCGAGCCGCCTCGACAGCGGTGGCGATGCGTGCCTTGACGTCGGCGAAGGGCTCGGCGGGGCGTACGGCGGTTCGGTCGGGCACAGGTCCTCCAAGCAAGCTGGGCATCGGACCGACTGGGACAGGTCCGACGGCGGATGGTACGGCGGCCGGCCGGACCGTGCTCAGCGCTCGGCGGACAGCGTGGCCTCGGCGACCGCCGCCAGGGCCACGATGAACAGCGCGATGGGAAGCTCGAGCGCCGACTGGAGCCTGAGCACGATGAAGATCGCGACGATCAGGCCGATCCACCCCCCGCGACGGGCGGCGCGGACCCAGTCGCCGCGATAGGCGATCCGGCGATGCCGGCCGAACACCAGCAGCCACGCGATCGGGGTCATGGTCAGCGCGATCGCGAGCCCGATGAGCGCCGCCCCGATGAACCCGGCCACGGGTTCGGCGACCGGGTCGCGGGTCGTCACGATCAGCGCCACGAGAGCCCAGACGATGACGGCGGCGCCGAGGACGGCCAGGTTCACGAGGCGGTCGCGCGGCTCCATGACGAGCGAGTCTAGGGCGCGGCCTCCGTCGCCACGGCGCTATCTCGGGCGGGCGACGCTCGATGGACAGATATCGCGGAACGGGCAATAGCTGCACGCCATCGGGTCCGGCGTGGCTTCGAAGTGTCCCGCCCGGATGCCGCTCGCCACCGTCGAGATCTGCGTCCGCGCCTTGGCCACCCGCTTCGGATCGACGTCGACCTTGCCGATGAGCCCCGAGTCGAGGAAGTGGAGGGCGACCTGGTCGGGCAGCCGGCCGGTCATGGCCTCGTAACCCATCGCGTAGATCTGGAGCTGGAGCGAGTCCCTCGCGCGCTGGCGGGCCTTGACCGGGTCGCGCACGTCGGACGACTTGTAGTCGGTGATCGTCACCCGTTCGCGACCCATGATCCCGAGCGTCGGTGTCACGACGTCGGCGCTCGGGACGAGCGCGTCCGCCGCGGGCGGCTGGCTCGCTACGGCCGGCTCTGCAGCATCGGCGGCGACCTGTTCGATATCCACCCGGTCCCACCGGCCGCGGATCCGGTCGCCATCGAGGTCGAATGTGAACTCGCGCTCGACATAGGTCGGGATCACCGCATCCGGCAGCAGCTGCTCCTCGCGGAAGCGTCGCAAGGCCGAACGCGCCGCCTCGAGCCGGGCCGCTTCGTGCTCGCGGCTGACGAAGCCCTCGTTGGTCCAGGCCGAGTCGAGCACCTCGTCGAGCTCGGCCTCGGACATCACCTGGCCACGTGCATGCCGGTGGTGGAAGACCTGGACCACCTTGTGGAGGGCCGAGCCGTAGACCAGCGCGTGATGCGGTGCCACCGGGATGCGCAGCACGTGCGCGTACTTGTAGCGGAGCGGGCAGCTGAGGTAGGCGTCGACCTGACCGAAACTCAGCATCAGCGGCTCGTCGCGTCGGACCCGCGGGGCGGGCGCCGGGAGGTCGACCGTCGCGAACGCCGCGAGCCGTTCCTCGGGCGCCGGCGCCACCGCCCCGAGCCCCGGCGCGACCTCTGCGGCCGGTAGATCGAGGGCCTCGAGCACGAACGGGGAGACGCGTCGCGCCCGCGCGCCGCCGTAGTCGGCCGCGTGGCTCAGGATCAACTCGTCCCGTGCCCGGGTCATCGCCACGTAGCAGAGACGTCGCTCCTCGGCGATCGCCCGCTCAGGGGTCATCGGGTCGCCACCGCCGAGCCCGGCCGGGAGCGGCAGCGGCTCGCCGCGGCCGTTGCCCGGGAAGCGGCCCGCGACCATGCCCGGCAGGTACACGACCGGGAATTCCAGGCCCTTCGCCTTGTGGATCGTGAGGACGGCGACCGCGTCGGCGTCAGGGTCGAGATCAGCCGTCGCAGGGTCGTCGCCCGCGTCGATCAGGGTCTGGAGATGCTGCGCGACGAAGACGGCCCGGTCGTCGGCCAGCACCGCCGACTGCGCCCGGATCAGGTCGAAGAACCGGGCGATGTTGCCGAGCCCCTCGTCGGCCGCCGTGGTCGCGGTCGCCGCGAGCCGGGCGAGCAGCCCGCTGTCACGCAGGAAGGCGTAGAGCACTTCACCGGCGGGCCGCTCGTGGGCCATCACCGAGAACCGACCGATGTCCGCCACCAATCTGTGGATGGCCTCGCGGGACGCCGGGGCCAACCGCAGGATGGCGGGCTGGTGCTCGAGCTCCTCCACCACGTCCCACATCGACCGGTTGCGCCGGCGGGCCATGTTGACGATGGCCGAGAGGTCCTCGGCCCCGACCGCGTACACCTCGGACGACGCGAGCGCATAGAGATCAACGCTCGAATGCGGGTCGGCAATCGACCGGAGGAAGGCCAGGAGCAGCCGAACCTCGGGCCGGGTGTAGAGGCCGGACGAGCCGGAGAACCGCCACGGGACGCCCGCGACGTTCAGGGCGCGGAGGATCGGATCGGCATGAACGTTCGCCCTGACGAGGACCGCGTGATCGCGCGGGGCGGCGCCCTCGGCGACGCGACGAGCGATGTCAGCGGCGATCCAGTCGGCCTCCTCCGAGCCCGTGACGAAGGCTTCGAGTCGCACACCCTCCGGCGATGGCTCGCGGCGCTCCGCCTTGAGGCGCTTGGTCAGACCGGTTCGGACCTCAAGCCGATCCGGATCGTTGAACCGGACCAGCCGGTACGCCGCGTCGAGGATCGGTGCCAGGGATCGATAGTTGCGGCGCAGCACGACCGTCCGCGCCTCGGGGTAGCGAGCACCGAACCCGAGGATGTTGTCGATCGCTGCACCGCGGAACGCGTAGATGGCCTGGTCGTCGTCGCCGACGACCGTCACGTTCCGATGCGCCTCCGCGAGCAGGGTGACCAGCTCGGCCTGGGCGCGGTTCGTGTCCTGGAACTCGTCCACGAGCATGTACCGGAACCGCCCAGCGATCGCGTTCCGGGCGGCCGGCGACTCGCGCACCATGCGCAGGGCCAGCGCGACCTGGTCGCCGAAGTCGATGAAGCCGTTCGCCGCCAGCAGCTCCTGGTAGCGCGCATAGGCTCGCGCAAGCTCGGCCTGCCGGGCGGCATCCTCGGCGACTCCGGCCGCGGCGTCGATCCCGGCTGCCTCGGCGATTGCGGCCGCCTCCGTCGTCAGCCGATTCGCATGGTCGACGTACGCCTCCGGGGTGACGTCCTCGTCCTTGCAGCGGCTGAACAGCGTCACGAGGGCAGCCAGGAACCGGGTCGGGTCGCCGAGCGGTCGATAGGCGTCGAGGTCGAACTCGAACAGGTGCTCGCGGAGGAAGATGACGCTCTCGGCGCGTGACAGCACGCGCACGTCGGGCGGCAGGCCGAGCTCGAGGGCGTGCTCGCGGATCAGCCGGTCGCCGAACGCGTGGAAGGTCGAGATGGCGGTGTCCGTGTAGCCGTACGGGGCGAGCTGGTCGACGCGAACGGTCATCTCGTCTGCCGCCTTGTCGGTGAATGTGAGTGCCAGGATCTCCGAGGGCTTGGCGCGTCGGGTCGCGATGAGCCAGGCGATCCGGCGGGTGATGACCTGGGTCTTGCCCGTCCCAGCACCGGCGACGACGAGCAGCGGCCCATCCTCGTGCGTCACGGCGCGACGCTGGTCCGGATCGAGTCCGCCCAGCAAGCCCTCCATGCCCTCCGGCAGAGCGGAACGCGCGATCGCGGGGTCCATCGCCGGCACGAGCTCGCGCCATGCGGGGATCTGCTCGAGGGGCACGGGCCCGCGGCGTCGAGCCCGGACCGTCGGGCGTGTCACGGCCGCGGTCGAGGGCGGTGCTGTCGGGTCGACGATGGGGGCCATGTCCGGACCATCGCCGACACCCGTGACACCTAGGCTGTCAGGCCGTCGCCTGCTTGATCGCCGCGGACTCCTCGTCCGACAGCGCGCCATCCGAGCGCCCCGCCCGGATGGCCTTGGCGTAGACCCGCGTGCCCGTGCGCGCGTGCAGGCTCGAGAGCACCCAGCCGTTGCCCTCGGCGTCGAGCAGCGCAAGCGCGAAGCTCTGGTTGCCGCCTGTGTCCTCGAACGGGTTGAACCGCACGAGGCCGACGCGTTGGAACGCCCGGGGAGCGCTCGCCTCCAGCCGGCTCGTCCGCGTGTCGAGCCGATCGACCACCTGACCGAGGACATGGACGCGTTCGAGGTGCGCGCCAAGCACGTCCCCGAGGTCGCCGTCCTCGCCTCTGGTCAAGCCGGTCAGCCGCGTCCGCATGGTGCTCACCTGCCGCGCCAGCCACGCCACGATGACGAGCAGGATCAGCACGACGACGACGAGCGCCGGGACGATCCATCCGATGTTCGAGGACACCTGTGAGGTCAGGTCGATCGGAACATCCTCCGAGGGCTGGGGGTCGGCGCGAGTCTAGCAGTCGACCCTGCACGGCCACCCATCGGAGGCTGCACAGCGGCGGTGCTATCCTCTGCCGCTGGCAGGCGGGCCGCATCGATCGCGACGCCGCCGCCGATCCACGACCGTCCCGGAGGATCCCTCGCGACCATGGCCAAGCGTCTACGCGGCAGCTCGACCCGCCCGGGTCAACGGGCGCGTCTGCAGCGCCGGGCGCCGAGCCCGCGCCCCGGAGTCGAGCCGAGCTCGCCGGCACCGACGTCACTGACTGACGCCGAGGAGGCGCGGGCCGCCGAGCTCGAGGCCCAGATCGTCGCGGAGGAACGGGCAGCCGAGGCGACGGTCGTTCGTGCACGCGAGCGCTCGCGCCGGGCGGGCCAGACCGATACGAGCGGTGCGCGGAGTGGATCGATCGCGCTCCGCGCGAGCCAGGAGTACGCGTACGTCAGCCGCGACGTGCGGCGCATCGTCGTCATCGGCGGGTCGTTGATCGCGCTGTTGCTCGGGATCTGGGTCGTCGTCGAGGCGACCGGCGTCGGACCGTTCTGACCGGCTGACCGCCGGATCCCGGCCTTGGCGCTCAATCCCGGATCGGCTCGTAGCCAAGGTGCATGGCCCCGCTCGCGAACGTGTGCGTGGCGACGAGCCGGAGCCGGAGCGGCGCGTCGAGCTTCGGGAAGAACGGCGTGCCCGCGCCGAGGGCGACGGGGTGGACCACCAGGTCGTAGCGGTCGATCAGGCCGCGCTCGATGAACGCCCGGGCGAGGGTCGCGCCGCTGATGTCCAGGTCTCCCGAGAACTCGTCGCGGATGCGAGTCAGCTCTTCGACCGCGTCGCCGCGCACGAGCCGGCAGTTCGAGACCACCTCAGCCAGCGTGGACGAGAAGACGATCTTCGGCGTCGCGTTCCAGCTCCTGGCGTAGTCGAGCATGAAGTCGGTGGCGGCTGGATCAGACTCGGCCGTCGGCCAGTACGCCGCCATGCCCTCGTAGAGCCGCCGTCCATACACCAGGACGTCCGCCTCACGGACCCGGTCCCCGAACCAGCGATGGACCTCCTCGTCCACGCTCGCCCAGTCGAGGGAGCGATCGGGGGTCTCGACGAAGCCGTCGAGCGAAACGTTCATCAAGTAGACGAACCGGCCCATGGGCGCCTCCACCGCTTGTCATACGCATGCCATCGTCTGCGTGGATTCGATCGGGGTCTGACACTGGCTCCAGCATCGAACGATATCGGAGGCCAGACCATGGGTGAGTTGCTCGGGATCGCGCGATTTCGGTTCCATCCCGGCACGGTCGAGGAGTACAAGCGCCTGTCCGCGCAGGCGATGGACATCGTCCGAGCGAAGGAGAGCGACACGCTGGAGTATGCGATCTACTTCAACGAGGACGAAACGGAGGCCGTAGTCATCGAGCGGTTCGCGAGCTCCGAGGCGCTGATCGAGCACGGCGCGAACATGAGCGACATATCGCCGGCGGTCCTCGCGACCGCGACAGTCGAGGGCGAGCTCCTCGGCGAGCCGAGCGCGGAGCTTCGCGCGAAGCTCACCGGACCCGAGCCGGAGCTGTTCACGCCGTACATGCAGCTGAAACCGAGATAAGTCGGTCCTAGTCCTCAAGATCGGTACAACGGGCGGTCCTAGACTGGCCACATGCCCACCACCCGCTCCAAGGCCAGCGGCGCGAAGCCCCAACCCCTGTTCCAGCCGCCGCCGGGGGCGCAGCCCCTCGCCGCCCGCATGCGACCGCGCGACCTGGACGAGTTCGTCGGGCAGGAGCATCTCGTCGGCGAGCGGGGGCCGTTGCGCCGCTCGCTCACCCGGGGGCACCTCGCCTCCATCGTCCTGTGGGGTCCGCCCGGCACCGGCAAGACGACGCTCGCACGGCTGCTGGCGGACGCGATCGGCGCCGAGATGATCGCAATCTCCGCCGTCTCGTCCGGGGTCGCGGAGGTCCGCGACGCCGTCGCTCAGGCGCAGGACCGCCTGGCGCTGAACGGACAGCGGACGGTCCTGTTCATCGACGAGATCCACCGCTTCAACAAGGCCCAGCAGGACGCCCTCCTCCCATATGTCGAGGACGGCACGATCACCTTGACCGGAACGACGACCGAGAACCCCTACTTCGAGGTGAATTCGGCGCTCCTGTCGCGCATGCGCGTCTGGCGACTCGAAGCGCTGACCGACGAGGACGTCGCGACGGTCGTCCGCCGGGCGCTCGAAGACGCCGAGCGTGGCCTCGCCGGTTCGCTCGGCCCCGAGGGCGGGGTCGCGCTGGCGCAGGATGCCTATGATCACCTGGTCGGGCTGGCCGGAGGCGACGCGCGATCGGCGCTGAACGTCCTCGAGGGGGCCGTGGCGCTCGCGGGATCGGAGGGTATCCGCGACGCGGACGGGAAGGTCACGCCCAGGCTCGAGGACGTCGAGGCGGCGGCGCAACAGCGGGTGCTGGCCTATGACCGGGCGGGTGACGGGCACTACGACACCGTCTCGGCGTTCATCAAGAGCTTGCGCGGCAACGATCCGGACGCGGCGCTGTACTGGCTCGCGGCGATGGTCGCTGCCGGTGAGGACCCGCGCTTCATCGCCCGACGGCTGATCATCTCGGCGTCGGAGGACGTCGGCAACGCCGATCCGCGCGCGCTCCAGGTTGCGGTGGCGGCTGCCCAGGCGCTGGACCATGTCGGGCTGCCCGAGGCGCAGTACGCGCTCGCCCAGGCGACCACGTACATCGCGACCGCGCCCAAGTCGAACCGGTCGGGCTCGGCGTACTGGGCGGCCGTCGGCGATGTCGAGGCGCGCGGCTCGCTGCCGGTGCCACTCCACCTCCGGCAGGCGCCGCATCGACTCATGCGTCAGCACGGGATCGGAGTCGGTTACCAGTACCCGCACGATTTCGAGGACGCCGACGTCGACCAGCAGTACCTGCCGGAAGAACTCAAAGATCGGCGCTACTACCTGCCGATCGAGCAGGGTTATGAGGCGACGATCGCCGATCGGATGACGGCCCGCGTCCAGAAGCGGAATGCGGGTAGGCCGAAGCGATCAGCCGCGCCGAAGCCGGACGTCGCCAAAGGCGCCGGCGCGGACCTCCTGCGGACCCGCGAAGCGAACCGCAAGAAGCTGGCCGAGACCGAGAAGCGCGACGCCGGCTGAGCCACCGGGGCGGTCGTTGGCGGGCCGCCCGTCAGGCGCGGGCCGGCTTTACATCGATCGTCATTCCAGCGTAGCGGTCAAGGGCGGCGTCGCGCCGGGCCTCGTCGGGCCGTCACACTTGCCAGGACGCGGCGCGGGCCGCGCTGAGTGGGAGGCCTGCCGTGTCGCGATCGCCCGTCGCCATGGCGCGCTCGCTCGTCGACCTGACCCGCTCGCTCATCGACCGGATCTTCCCGCGCGGCGCGCTGATCCTGTCCGTCCTGAGCTTCAGCTACTTCATCGCGGGGATCATCCGCAACAGGATCTTCGCGAACACGTACGGCGCCGGCCCCGAGCTCGATGCCTACAACGCCGCCTTCCGCATCCCCGAGATCGCCCTCGACGTCCTGGTGGCGGCGGGTCTGACCGCCCCGTTCGTGCCGATCTTCACCAGCCTCCGCCACGACGACGAGCGCTCCGCGAACGACTTCGGCCGGACGGTGCTGACGGTCGCCGTCGTCGTGATGGCGCTCGCGTCGGTCGGGATCTTCCTCGCAGCACCGTGGTTATCGACCCAGATCGGGGCCGGCTTCGACGCTCCGACCCGCGAGCTGTACGTGACCCTCGTGCGCATCAACTGCCTCGCCCAGATCCTGTTCGCGGCGTCGATCTGTCTCGGCGAGATCCTCGTCGCCCATCGACGATTCCTGTTCTACGCCCTCGCTCCGATCATGTACACGGGCGGGATCATCGCCGGGACCGTGCTCGGCGCGGAACGGTTCGGCATCGTCGCGACGGCCTGGGGTGCGGTCGTCGGCGCAGCCCTCCACCTTGGCATCAGGGCGCTCGGGATCCTGCAGACGAGCTTCCGACCGCGGATCTCGTTCCATGTGCGGACCGGGGCATTCAAGGAATTCATCCGGCTGATGCTCCCGCGGATGATCAGCCACCCGATCGAGCCGGCGATCTTCACGTTCTTCACCGCGCTGGCGTCGACCATCGTCGTGGGCGGTGTGTCGTCGATCAACTTCGCGCTCGACTACCAGGTCGTGCCGGTCAGCCTGATCGGCATCTCGTTCTCGCTCGCGGTGTTCCCGACGCTGTCGATGGCCTATGCGGACCGGGATGGCACGGCGTTCCGTCAGGTCCTGACACGCAATGTCGTGACGATCGGGGCGCTGACGACGATCGCCGCGATCGTGCTGTTCTTCGGGTCGGGGATCCTCGTCGAGGTCCTGCTCGGCGGCGGCGAATTCGGCCCGGAGGACGTCGCGGTCACGTCGGCGATCGTCGCGGCGTTCGCGATCTCGGTGCCGTTCGACGCGCTGGCCTATCCCCTGTCCCGCGGCCTGTACGCGACGCACGACACGATCCGCCAGGTGGCGGCGTCGTTCGCAGGATTCGGGGTGGTGCTGGTCGCCTCGACGGCGCTCGCACCGAGCCTGGGTCTCCTGGCGATCCCACTCGGCTACGCGTCGGGGATGGTGGTCAAGGACGTCCTGCTCGCCGCGTTCCTGATCCCGCGGGTGCGGGCGATCGGTCGAGGGCGGCCATCCGCGTCCGTCGCGGGCGCTGGCTGACAGCCATCGCGGCTAGCCCGTGCCGGCGCGCGCCTTCGTCGGGGCGACCGTGATGAACAAGCCGTCCCGGTCCGGATACTGGCCCTCCGGCCGCTTCCAGCGCAGGAAGTTGTCCTGGAGCTCCGCGAACTTGGTGAACGTGCCCGGCGGGTTCGACTCGCCCCAGATCGACGAGATGCGCGGGAACCACGGGTCGAGGATGTAGGCACCCTCGATCTTGGTGTCTCGGAACGTCGCTGGGTCCGCATCGGCGCGGTAGCCGGTCATGACCCAGGTGTGCGCGCCGCGCCACGCGAGCAGGACGACCGGTGACTTCGTCTTCTTGATCGCCACGGCCGCGTCGCGCAGGGCGTACGTCATCGTTTCGAACGCCCGGACCTCGTAGCCCGGTGCGCCGTACGCGTCGAGGGCGAGCGCCATGGCGCCCGGACCCCATTCGCCATTGTGACTGTCCGAATAGGCTTCCCACGAGCGGATCCGCCCGCCGATCTCGCGCTGGGTGGCATTCGACGTGTCGGCCAGACCCATCACCGCGAGCGCCATCTGGACCCCGGCGACAGCACACCAGTCATTGCGGAGCTGCGATGCGAATACCTTGTTCGGGTCGCCCCGCACGATGTCCACATCGACCGGCTTGGGCTTCGGCTTGGGTGTCGGTGTCGGCGTCGGGT
Organism: uncultured Chloroflexia bacterium; assembly: GCA_963831715.1. Taxonomy (GTDB): domain Bacteria; phylum Chloroflexota; class Limnocylindria; order Limnocylindrales; family CSP1-4; genus SPCO01. The sequence continues at coordinate 956,697 of CAWHRB010000003.1, forward strand.
CGGGTGTCGGGCTCGCACTCTCGCCGGGCGCCGGGGTCGCCGGCAAAGGCGTGGGCTCGGGCGTGGGCGGCTCGCTCTCGAGCGGCGGCTCGGTGACCCGCACCGTCGCGACCGTCTCCCGATGCGGGACCGGCCCCGCCATGAACCGCTCGATCCGACCGACCACCGCCAGCCATTTCTCCCCCGCCCCGAACGCATCGGTGGCGATGGCAAGGGACGTGAGAGTCGCGCCGACGATGGCGATGCCCACCGCGCCCACCAGGAAGCGCCGGAAGCGGCTGGGGGCGCGGCGGGACGATCGATTCACGCGGGGTGGGCTCCTGGGGTGCGGGCTGTCAGGTTCAAGACGCTTGGGAGCGCCGAGTTGCTACAGCACGCGGCGTGGCGAGCGCCGCTAAACGCGCGAGGCGTTCCCGCCAAGCGGTCCGGTGACTGGCGACGTCCGCCGCGTCGGCCAGCTTGACGTGCGTGACCGTCACGACGGCGCGGTCGTCGCCCTTCGGGTCGAAGAGGACGTTCACGCGCGTGCCCTCGGACGGGACGTCGAACCGAGCCGCGCGACCCATCGTCCGTGTCCCGGTCCGCATCCGCAGCCCGAGATCGAGCCACGCCGTCCGGCGCTTCGGCTCGACGAACGCGCGCCACGCGTCGATCGACGGCATGTCGACGGTCTTCGAGACGCTGACCTCGAACCCTTCGGGGCGCTGGTTCGGGGCACGCATGCCACGCGCCCGTTCGTAGCCGACGGTGACCGACTGCGACCACCAGCCGTCGATGCCGTGTTCGCCGTTCACATACCGGGCGATCTCGGTATGGGTGTGCGAGGTGGCGTCCCAGGCGTCGAGGGTCCGGAACCAGTCGTCCCAGCCCCGGCCGGTGCCCTTGACGATCGCCTCCTCGGACACGGGTGGTTGGGCGAGTCGGGGTGGCAGTGTGATCGGTACGGGATCACGCACGATGTTGCGCCGGGCGGCGGCATAGCGCTCGCCGGTCTTCTCCATCCGGAAACGGACGGCCCGCTTGCGGGCCTTGTCGGTGGTCATCTCGTGTGTCTCCTGACCGGCCGTCGGCCCGGACCCACGCTCCGGAGCCACCGACCGTGGCCAGGCACGAACCGACGTCCTCGAGGCGGAGCCCCTTTGCCTCCACGAGGTCGACAGCGTGAGTGCCGACGATGGAGGTGCGGCGCGAGGTGGCGCCGCCGAGAGGATACGCCCGGGGTCGAGACGGCGTCCAGCACGGGCCGGCCCACGGCCTGCGCGGCCCGGGCCTGCCACGGCCCACGCGGCTGCCTGTGGCACCATCGACCCGACCGCCACGCCGTCAGCAGGAGCACCACCCGTGGACCGTTTCGAGCCCAACCTCCGGATCCCCGGCCCGACCTCCCTGCCGCCCAGCGTGCGCGCCGCCGGCGCGCGCCAGATGATCAATCACCGCGGGCCGGAATTCGCGGCCATGCTCGGCCGGATCCTCGACGGCATCAAGCCCTACTTCGGTACGACCTCGGACGTGGCGATGCTGACCACCGCAGGCTCGGGCGGGCTCGAGGCGGCCATCGTCAACACGCTCTCGCCGGGCGACCGCGTCCTCGGCGTGAGCATCGGCTCGTTCGGGGACCGGTTCGCCAAGATCGCCGGGGTCTACGGGGCCGACGTGACGAAGCTCGACGCTGAGTGGGGCTACGCGGCAGCCGCCGAGGAGATCCGTGAGCGGCTGCGCGGGATGCCCGACACCAGGGCCGTCCTGCTCACCCACAACGAGACATCGACCGGCGTCATGAACCCGATCGGCGAGCTGGCCGCCGCCATCCACGCCGAGACGCCCGATGCGCTGATCCTGGTCGACAGCGTGTCCGGTCTCGGGGCCGTGCCGTTCGAGATGGATGCGTGGGGCGTCGACGTCGTGGTGACCGGATCGCAGAAGGCGTGGATGTCGGCCCCCGGGCTGTCGATGATCGCGGCCTCATCTCGGGCGTGGGCCGCCATGGAGCAGGCGAGGATGCCGCGGTTCTACCTCGACCTCCGATCCCACCGTGAGGCGGCGGCAGGTGGGGAGACCCCCTTCACGCCGGCGATCGCGGTCGTGTACCAGGTCGACGAGGGCCTGCGCCTCATGCAGCAGGAGGGCGCGGACGCGATCTTCGCCCGCCACGAGACGTGTGCCGCGGCAGCCCGAGCCGGGCTGGCCGCCATCGGCTTCGAGCTGTTCGCCGACGCGCGCCACTACTCACGGACCGTGACGGCCGCGACCGTCCCCGACGGCCTCGACTGGAAGTCGTTCAACACAGCCCTCAAGAAGCGCGGCCTCGTGCTGGCCGGCGGCCAGGGCAAGCTCACGGGCCGGATCTTCCGCCTCGGGCACCTGGGGTCGGTCACGCTGGAGGAGATCCTCGGGGCGATCGGCACGCTCGAGGCGGTGTCGCTCGACCATGGCCTGCCGGTCGAGCCGGGCACGGCCGTCGCTGCGGCCCAACGGGCTGCCCTTGCGAGCCAGGGCGTCGCGAGCCTGTCGGTCGCCAGGACCAGCGCGTGAGGGTCCTCGTCGCCGAGGAAGTGGCGCGCGAGGGCATCGATCTCCTCGCGGCGCAGCACGAGGTCGACGAGCGCATCGGCTGCACGCGCGAGGAGCTCGCGGCGATCCTGCCCGAGTACGACGCGCTGATCGTCCGGAGCCAGGTCCAGGTCGACCCGGAGCTCATCTCGGCCGGGGCCAAGCTGATCGTGATCGGGCGAGCCGGCGTCGGTGTCGACAACGTCGACCTCGAGGCCGCGACCCGCGCCGGCATCACCGTCGTCAACGCGCCGACCGGCAACACGATCGCCGCCGCCGAGCACACGCTCGCCCTGCTCTACGGGGTGGCCCGCCGGACCGCGGCCGCCGACGCCAGCCTCCGTCGCGGGGAGTGGACGCGCAGCGAGTTCACCGGGCTCGAGCTGCGCGGCCGCACGATCGGGATCATCGGCCTCGGCAAGATCGGCCAGGCCATCGCGCTCCGTGCCCGCGCGATGGAGATGGTCGTGCTCGGCAGCGACCCGTACGTCACGGCGGAGCAGGCCGAGAACCATGGGGTCGAGCTCGTCGACATGCGGACGCTGCTCGACCGCTCGGACGTCATCACCGTCCACGTGCCGCTGACGCGGGCGACTCGCGGCCTCATCGGCAAGGCCGAGATCGCGCGCCTCAGGCCGGGCTCGATCGTCCTGAACGTCGCGCGCGGCGGGATCGTCGATGAGGCCGCCGTCGCCGCGGCGCTCGAGTCGGGTCACCTCGCCGGTGCCGGGTTCGACGTGTTCGAGGTCGAGCCGCCGACCGATTCGCCCCTCCTCGCGGCGCCGAATACGTTGCTGACCCCCCACCTCGGCGCCTCGACCGCGGAAGCCCAGGTGCTCGTCGCCGAGGAGGTCGCGGCCCAGGTCCTCGACGTGCTGGAAGGGCGGAGCGCGCGCTATGCCGTCAATGCGCCGTTGCTCACGCCAGAGACGGCGCGAGCCATCGCTCCGTACCTGCCGCTCGCCGAGGTCCTCGGGCGGTTCTTCGCCCAGTTCTCGCGCGGTGGCGTCCGGACGCTGACCTTGGAGATCGCCGGCGAGCTCGCCGAGTACGACGGGTCGCCACTTACGGCCGCCGTGCTGCGGGGTCTGCTGGAGACCGTCACGACCGAGCGCGTGAACCTCGTCAACGCCGGTGCCCTGGCCAAGGCTCGGGGCATCACGCTCGTCGAACGCAAGACCCGCGACGCGGGTGCCTACGCCGCTCAGCTGACGCTGTCGAGCGACGGTTCACCGGGCGGCCGCGGTCTCACGGTCGGGGGCACGGTCGCGGCCGGCGAGGCGCGCATCACCCGGCTCGGTGCCTACCGGATCGACATGGAGCCCTCCGACGTGATGCTCATCACCCGCCATACCGACAAGCCCGGCATGGTCGGCCGGGTCGGGGCGATGCTCGGCGAGGCCGACGTCAACATCAGCGCGATGCACCTCGCGCGAACGCGTCCGCGCGAGGATGCCCTGATGATCCTGGCGCTTGATGACGATGTGCCGCCCGCCGTCGAGACGGCGATCCGCGACCTGGACGCGGTCCTCGATCTCTGGACGATCCGGCTCGGCCGCGAGCGGTGAGCGGACCGCCCGGCGAACGCACCACGCCGCTCATACCGGACCGTCTCGACGCGACACTCGTGCTGGCCCGCCACGGCGAGTCGGAGTTCATCGTGGAGGGACGGTTCCAGGGACAGGCGGAGACGCCGCTCTCGCCGACCGGGCTGCGCCAGGCGGCGTTGCTCGCTGAGCGACTCGCGCATCCTCACGATCCGCCGGCGCTGCCGTTGCCCACCGGGCCGCTGCGCGAGATCGTCCATTCGCCATTGCGACGGACGGCACAGACGGCGGAGGCGATCGTCGAGCAGCTCGACAGCGCGCAGCCCGCGCGACCCGAATCGGGACTCCTGGAGATCGGCCAAGGCGAATGGGAGGGCCTGCACCGCGACGAGATCACGGCACGTTACGGCGACATCCTGGCGGCCTGGCGGCGGACCCCCACGACGACCTGGGCACCCGGTGGCGAATCGATCGCCGAGGTGCAGGCGCGGCTCCGCCCGGCACTCGCGGGCATGCTCGCGCGACTGGCGGAAGGCGGCGTCCCGGGCACGTTCGACCGATCGCAGGTCGCCGGCTACATGGACGAGCTACCGAGCCACCCCTGGTCGATCGCGGTGGGGCACGACGGGGTGTTCAAGGTCGCCTTGCTGACGCTGTTCGACCTGCCCCTCGAGCGGTTCTGGATGTGGACGATGGACCTCGCCGCGATCACCGTCGTCGAGTTCCGGGCCGGGCGGCCCGTCCTCCGCGCCCACAACCTGACGGGGCATCTCGCGACGCTGCTCGACGAGGCGGCCCAGGAAGAGCAGGAGCGCCGGAGCCGCAGCGGGGCGCTATAGGGCGCTCGGCGGGGACACCTCGCCCCCGGTGACCGCCGCGAGGATCGCCTCGACCTCGGCGTGACCGGGCGTATCGCTGCTCCCGGCGCGGCTCCTCCGGCAGAGCTCGAGTGGCGTGAGTCCGGACTCGGGATCGCGGAGGTTCGGATCGGCGCCGTGTTCCAGCAGGCGCCGGACGCCGGCCGGGCGACCCTCGCTCGCAGCGGTCCGCAACGGGTGGCCACCGAAGGCAGGGTCGGTCGCGTCGACCGGCACCCCGGCACCGATCAGCCGATCGATGACCTCGAGACGCTGATGGTGGGCCGCCATCACGAGGGCACGGACGCGGGCGTCCGGAGGTGTCTCATCGCCCAACCAGCCGCTGAGGTCGCCGGCCGCGGCGGCTTCCTCGATGCCGTGGACCTGCGCCCCCGACGCGATGAGGACGTCGACGACGGCCGTCATACCGAACACCGCGGCGTGCAGAAGAGCGGTTCCGCCGGGGATCCCGCCGGCATCATCGGCCGCTCGAGCCTCGATGTCGGCCCCGGCGCCGATCAGGACGCGCGCGACCTCGGGGTCGCCATAGCTCGCAGCGGTGATCAGCGGGGTCTCCGGGTCACCCGGCTGCCCATCCACCGGCGCTCCCGCAGCGATCAGGGCCGCCGCCATGGGCCCGGTGCCATCCACGTCGCGCCAGGAGCCGCTCGCGGTGTCCAGGCGGAGCATCGCGACGTAGCCCAAGGGCGAGGCCCCCTTGGGATGATCGCCCCAGTGCTCCATGGTCGTCCATGACAGGTCGGACTCGTCCGACAGCATGGTCTGCAGCCGGCGGACGTCACGGGCGTCGAGGATCTCGCGACGCTCGACGTCGCGCTTGAGGCGAGCCCAGCTCGGGAAGCCGTACTCGCGCGCGATCGCGAGCTGTGCACCGGCGAGCGTCGGCGGGGCGGAGACTGATCGCAATCGCTCGAGTGCTCGCGGCTCGCGTCCCTTGGCGGCGCGGACGAGTTCCTTCGCCAACCGACGAAGCTGGTCGAGATCGGGTCGGGGTGGCAGCGCCGGCATCGGACGACTCCTTTCGGCGGCCCGTGGTCCGCGAGCAGGCCTCAAGGAGATCGTCGAACAAGGTCAGCGCGATGGGAGGTGGACTCGGTCCTGTCCGCAGACCCGGCGGCGCCCTCCCGAGCACCGGGTCGATGCTACCACGAGGCCGGACGGCCTCTAGCGGCCCCGGCTGGAGCGCCGCCGACGCCGCCGCGGGATCAGCCGCAGCAGCTGGACCCGCAGCCGCCGGTGGGCGTGGCGGAGGGCGGCCAGACGCTCGTCGGGCAGCAGGCGTCCGCCGTAGGCCACGTCGACCTTCGCCTGGGCCACGGTCTCGAGCTCGGGCCGGACCATGGGCAACTCATCGGCCAGCGCGCCGGCGTACTCGTACACGGTCTGGGTAGGCCGAGGCCCGAACCCGAGGCGGCCGGCCAGCCGGGCGACCGAGCCATACGCGTCGTCCGCGGAGATGGGTCCACGCGGCCCACGACGCCAGGCGACGGCAGCCAGCGAACCGACGATGACGGCGAGCATGATCGTGATCCCGATGAACAGCCCGACCGGCGCCTGGTTCTGCGATCTCGGATCCACGGAGCCGCCCGGGCCCGCGTCGGCTTCGTCGCGCGGGATGCTCGGGATCGCCGCCCCGGCGGCACTGCCCGATGGCTTGGGCGTACCGCTCGCGACCGGCTCGCCCGACGGGATCGGCGCTAGCTCACCCGATCGCGCCGGCCCACCCGTGGGATCGAAGTCGATCCAGCCGTAGCCTGGGAAGTAGGCCTGGACCCATGCATGGGCGTCCGCGCTCTTGACGGTCCGGCCGTTCCCGACCGGGTCGGGCGCGCCGGGCAGGAACCCCTCGACGAAGCGTGCCGGGATGCCGAGTTCGCGCAGGAAGACCGTCATCGTCGAGGCGTAGTACTGGCAGAAGCCGGCGCGTGTCTGGACGAAGCACTCGACGATGGATGCGTCGTCGCATTGCCTGGCCTCATCGGTCAGGTCGGTGTCGTAGGTGAACTCGCTCGGATCGCGCAGGCTCGTCTCGATGGTGTCCGCGAGGTCGTACGGGTTGTCGCTCGGCGAGGCGGCCTGGATCTCCGCCAGGAGCTCCCGCGCCGCCGGACCGAGCGATCCTTCGGGCAACGCCGCCTTGCCATAGAGCGCCTCGACAGCGGCCGGGTAGTCCCGCCCGGCCGCTCGCAGGCGCTCCTGGGTCCAGCCGCCTTCGGCCTCCGAAGCACGGACGAGCGCCGTCACCGTGTAGCTCGCCTCGCTCGGGTCCCGCACGATCCCGCTCAGGAACCCGGATTCGCCGGTGAGATGGAGCCGCGTCGGCGAGCTGAAGGACGACGGCGGACCGGGCACGAAGACCTCCCGCCGCGCGTATTCCGGGCTGATCGTGACCACGAGGGACCGCCGTCCATCTGCGGTGACCGCCTCGGCCGTGTCGGCGAGGACGTCGCTGCCCGCTTCACGGACGACCTCGGCGCCCTCCGCCCGCCGCCAGCCCCGGAGTTGGAACGCGTCGTAGTAGACCGCGGCAAGGAACGGCGGCGACGACTCGCCTGACGGGAACTCGACGCGCAGCTGCGATTGGTCGCCGGTCGACCAGACGTTCTGGATCACGGACGAGTCGCCGAACGTCGGGCCGAAGGACCGACCCGAACGCGACGCTGGCAGGAAGCGCTCGAGGAACTGCCCCCACTCCACGACGCGGGCCCCGACGTCGGTCCACGCTCCGGCGAGCGGCGCCGACGACGCGACGCCGGTGAGCAGGAGCGACCCTGTGATGGCCGCGATGATGAACACCGTCCCGCCACGGAGATACAGCGCCGAGATCGCGGTCGGATCGCCGATCCGCCGGCGCAGCCAATCGGCCTGCTCGTCGAGCGTATGGAACCGGACGAGCAGGAAGAGGCTGGCGATCGAGAAGATCACGAGATACGTCAGCTGGTCGCGGACGGTCAGAGCCATGTTGGCGAGCAGCAACAGCCCGATGATCACGACGGCGTTGATCGGCCGGCGATGACCGAACGCGGCGTAGCTCGCGAACTGCGACGACCCCCACGTCACGAGACCCAGCACGAGCAGGTGATGCCCGGAGTACTGGGTGAAGAGCAGCCCGGCAAGGGCAAGATCGGACCAGGCACCGACGACCTCGTCCGTCGTCTTCTGGAAGAGCAGTGCCGGTGCGGCGCCTGTCGGGATCATCGCCCAGCCGACGAGCAGCGGGACCAGCAGCGCGGCGAAGACCGCGCCGACGAGGTGGGTCGCCCAGCGGCCCCATCCTGCGAGCGGGCCGATGAACCCGGCGACGACGCCACCGATGGCCGCCCAGAACAGGAAGTCGGTCAATTCGTCCCGCCCAAGGACCAGCAGCGCATCGTCGAGCGACCAGGCGAGCGTCGCGCAGATGAGGACGACCAGCCCGACAGTGAACCAACCGTCGAGCCGGCGCAGCGAGTACAGCAGGTCCCGTCCGTCGCGGGCTGTCATGAGACCAGGATCTCCCCGAGCGCGCGGTTGGGCCGGAGGGTGTGCGCCGCGAGCTCGTACTCGGCGAGCGCGTGGTTGAGGGCCCGGCGTCGCTTCGCGGTGGCCTCTTCCGCGGCCGGGTCCGGGCGCACCTCGATCCCCGTGGCCTCCGCCCTCGCCTCGGCCTCCGCGTGGGCATACGACGCCGCGTCGGCGAGGACCACGACACACCCGATGCCGCGGGTGCGCAGCGACGCGAGCGGCCGGATCCACGACGCGTCGCTCGATGCGGTGATGACCACGGCCGTCATCCCGCGGCGGAGTCGACCCACCGTGGCGATCAGGGTCTCGACGAGCGCGGTGCTCGAGTCGGCATCGACCGCGGCGAGGAGCTGCATCACCTTCTGGTGCTGGCGACCGCCGCGGTCGGCGGGGAGATAGGCGGTCCGCCCGGCGTTGACGGTCATGCCGACTGCGCGGTTCTCGGTGAGCGCCTTGTCGGCGATCGACGCGGCGGCACGGATCATCGCCTCCGTGGTCGATTCCTCACCGCGACCCGCCTGGATACCGCGCTGGAGGTCGAGGATGAGCCATGCATCGGCGGTCTGTTCCAGGTCGAATTCCTTCACCTGGATGTCGCCGTGCCGGGCGGTCGACTTCCAGTGGATGCGGTTCATGCTGTCGCCCGGCGCGTACGGGCGGACCGTGGTCGCCAACGGCGTCGTCTGCAGCGTTCGTTCGGGCGATGCGTGACTACCCTCCAAACTGGCAGCCGGCAGACGCCACATCGGCAGCGGCTCGAGGCGCGGGTAGACGACGACGCTGATCCCCTGCCCCACCGTCGCGGCCGCCTCGAAGAACCCGAAGGGATCGGCTGTCCGGATGTGCAGCGGCTCGATCCGGAAGTGGCCGCGCCGGGTGAGCGGCGCACGGATGAGCCAGGACCGCTCGGCTCGACCGCCCAGGGTGATCGCCCGACCCGGCAGCCCTCCCGGCAGCGTCGTCGGGTTGTGGATCTCGAGCCACGGCTTGGGGAAACGGCTGCTATTGCGCAGCGTGTAGGTGACCCGCATGCGGTCGCCGACGTGACCGTGCAGCTGGCTCACGGCATAGCCCGCCTCGAGCTCCGACAACCCGAGCCGGACCAGCACGTATGACCCGCCGACCACCAGGATGCCGAGGTACAGGAGGTAGAACAGGAAGTCGTAGCCGGTCGAGAACGCCGCGACCACGAGGATCGTGCCGAGGGCGATGGCCTGGAGTCGCCGGAACATCGGTCGACCGGACGCTCGATGCCGGGGCGCTAGGCGCTCGGGCCGGTCTTGACGCCGGGCGTCGTCGGCCGGATCTCCGTCGGCCCACCACCCATCGGACGGATGCCGTCGATCGGGGTCGTGTCGAGGATCTCGCGGACGACCTGCGCCGCCTGGACGTCATGGATCGACGAGCTCGTCTTGATGATCAGGCGATGCGCGAGCGCGGATTCGGCGAGCGACTTGATGTCGTCGGGGATGACATAGTCGCGGCCGAGCAGGCCCGCCAGCGCCTGGCCGGCGCGGTACAGGGCGATCGAGCCCCGCGGGGACGCGCCAAGGTAGACGTCGGGATGGGTGCGCGTCGCGCCGACGACGCGGACGATGTAGTCGGCGACGGTCGAATCGACGTAGATCTCTCGGACGGCGTCCTGCAGACCACGCAAATCCTCGACTCCCAGGACCTCATCGAGCTCCTCGAGCGGGTGCGTCCGCTTCTGCTCGTCGAGGATGACGATCTCCTCGATCGGCTGGGGATAGCCGAGCCGGATGCGCAGCATGAACCGGTCGAGCTGCGCTTCGGGCAACGCGAACGTGCCCTCGTACTCGATGGGGTTCTGGGTGGCGATGACCAGGAATGGGTCGGGCATCTGGTGGGTGATGCCGTCGATGGTCGCCTGCCGCTCCTCCATGCTCTCGAGGAGGCTCGACTGGGTCTTCGGCGTCGCCCGATTGATCTCGTCGGCGAGGACGACCTGGCTCATGATCGGGCCCGGCCGGAACTCGAACTCCTGGGTCTTCTGGTTGTAGATCGACAGGCCGGTCACGTCGGACGGCAGCAGGTCAGGCGTGAACTGGATACGCCGGAACGAGCAACCGAGGCTGCGAGCGATGGCCTTGGCCAGGACGGTCTTGCCGGTGCCCGGCACGTCTTCGATGAGGAGGTGTCCGCGGCACAGCAGGGCGACCAGCGCGAGCCGGACCTCGTGATGCTTGCCGACGATGACGCGCTCGACGTTCGCGAGGACCTTGTCCCCGGTCTCCTGGATCTTCGTCATGAGCCTCTCTCAGGGGATGGCGGGTGCGGGGAACCAGCCGTTGATCGGGCACTGGGAACGTGACGGCCCCTCGGGATGGGAGGTGGTGTCACGGCATAGTACGTCGGCTCCGTGTTTTCGGTTCCGAGCATGACGGGAGCAGGACGCCCTATCCATACAGGCGTCGACACGCGACGAATTGTTCCCGATCTCCTGGCCGTCAGCCGCGGAGCAGCGTCAACCCGCCGACCCACGCCGTCATCAGGCAGCCGATCGCGCCCATCGCCGCGAGGAACACCTCCCCACCGATCCATGCCGCGACGGCGACGCCGCCGAACGCGAGGGCCATGACCGCCGCGATCAGCGCCAGTCCGATGCGCTCGATCAATGGTCGGCGTGGACCCTCCTCGGCCGCGCTCGCTGGCTCCTCGTCGGTCACTGACTGCCTTCGAGGTACATCGTCATCAGGTCGCCCGCGATCGGCGCGGCCACCTCGGCCCCACGCCCCGCCTGCTCGACCAGCACAGCGATGGCGATCGTCGGCGCTTCCGCCGGCGCGAAGCCGATGAACCACGAATGGGGCTCCCCGCTGCCGCCCAGCTCGGCCGTGCCGGACTTGCCCGCCGTCGTGACGCCGGGCACGCGGGCGCCCGTCGTGAACCGTCGCCCGAGCGGCCCTTCGACCGCCTGGACCATCGCCCGGTTGATCGCCGCCGCATCCGCCGCATCGATGACGTGGTTCAGGGTCGACGGTCCGATGTGCCGCGTCCCGCCCCGACCACTCAACGCGGTGACGAGTCGCGGCCGCATGAGGTCGCCGCCGTTCGCGACCGTCGCCGCGACCATCGCCATCTGGAACGGCGTCACGAAGGTCTCGCCCTGGCCGTAGGCGGCGTTGGCCAGCTCGACATCGTCGACGAAGCCGCCCGGTGCCGAGCCCGATCCGTTGGTCACCTGGGACGGCGCCGTCGGCAGGTCGAACGGGATGGGGGCGCCGAAGCCGAGCCGCTCGGCCTGGCGCACGAGCTGCTCCCCGCCGGTCTCGAGGCCGGTCAGCGCATACCAGATGTTGCAGGACACCTCGGTCGCATCGACGAGGTCCAGGCGCTTGTTGCCGGTCTCTGGATGATGGCCGTCGCGGATCCGGAAACCCTCGACCAGCAGGCCGTCCTCCTCGGCCGGCGGTTGCTTCGCGTACGTCGTGTCGGGCGAGACGGCATCCGAGCCGAGCCCGGCGATGGCGGTCACGATCTTGAACACGGATCCGGGAACGTAGCGACCGAGGGTCGCCCGAGGCAGCAGCGGTTCGGCGGGATCGTCGCGGAGTGCCTCGAACGCCTGATCCGACGTCGATGGATCGGTGATCGCGGAGGCCTCGTAGGTCGGCGTGGATGCGAGGGCGATGACCTCGCCGTTGCGCGGGTCGATCATCACGACCGCCCCTCGACGATCGCCCAACGCCCGGGCCGCAGCACGCTGCAGGTCCCACGACAGTGCGAGGTGGAGATCCTTCGGGTCGTACGGGTTCGTCCCGAACTTGCGCAACGCATCGGCGAGTGGGTCGCCGGCGAGGCCGGCCAGCTCGGCGTCGTAGGCGAGCTCCAGCCCGGCCCGGCCGTAGCGGGGCGAGGCGTACCCCACGACGTGGCTGATCTCGGGCCCGCTGTAGCGCCGGTACAGCTCGCCGTTGGCGTCCTCCTCGTTGTGGGTCAAGACGTTGCCCTCGCGATCGATGATCGCGCCGCGCGGCACGGTCCGGCTGGCGGCGATGACCGCTGGGTCGTACGGCGAGCGGGACAAGTCCGACGAGCGGATGACCGCCCAGTAGCCGCCGGCGCCGGCCAGGATGCCGAACGCCAGGGCAAGCACGATGGCCACGTGGACGATCGTTCGTCCCAGGGGTCGGCGGCGGCTCGAGGTCGCGAGCATCAGGTGACTCGCCGACGCCGAAGGCGATCGCGCCAGCGTCGAACGCTGGTTGGTGGTGGCGGCGGTTCGACACCCTTATCGGACAACGCCAGCAGGAGGCCCACCACGATGGCGTTCACCACGAGGGACGAACCCCCGTAGCTGACGAACGGCAACGTGACGCCCGTCAGCGGCAGCACCTTGAGGTTGCCGGCCGCGATGATGAAGGCCTGGACGCCGACGACGAGCGCGAGACCCGTGGCCAGGATCGCCCGGAAGTCGTCGGCAGCGGACGCACCGATCCGGAGCCCGCGTTCGATGACCACGAAGAACAGGCCAAGGATGGCGATGACGCCGACCAGCCCGAGCTCCTCGCCGAGGGCGGCCAGCGGGAAATCGGTGTGGACCTCGGGGATCGGCAGCCGGCCACCGACCATCGGCAAACCCTCCCCGAGACCCGTGCCGACCAGGCCGCCCCGCGCGAACGCGTGAAGCGACTGGACGATCTGATAGCCCGCCCCGAGCGGATCGGCGAACGGGTCGAGCCAGATCTCGACACGCGCGCGGACGTGCGGGAACAGGTCGGCCACGAGCACGCTGCCAACGACGAACAGGATCGCCCCGATGACGACCAGGCTGATCCGTCCGGTCGCTGCGTACACCAGGGCCAGGAACACGGCGAAGAACAGCAAGGCCGCACCGAGGTCCCGTTGGATCACGACGATCCCGAGGGCGATCGCCCACATCGCGACCATCGGCGCGAGGTAGGGCAAGGGCGGCAGGCGAATCGGCCCGATCCTCGTGTCCTGTTCGATCAGGAGGGGTCGGTTCTCGGACAGGTAGCCCGCGAGGAACACGACGAGGATGACCTTCAGCAGCTCCGAGGGCTGGCCGGCGAACGGTCCGATGCGGAGTGTCAGCCGTTGGCCCGCGACGTCGGTGCCGAACACGAAGGTGAGCAGGAGGAGGCCGATGCCCACCGCCGCCCACGTGTACTTGTACCGCCGCAGCCAGCTGTCGGAGCGGACGACGATGCCGAGCGTCGTCGCGATGGTGAGCCCGAGCAGCAGCCAGATGAGCTGGACGTCCCCGAGCCCGAGCGTCGAACCGCCGAGGTCCATCGTCACGAGGTCCTGCGGGAGTCGCTGCATGAGGAGCAGCGAGATGCCCCCGAGCATCCCGACCACGGGGAGCAACACCTCGTCGGACCGGCGACCGGCCAACACTTGGGCGATGTGCGCGATGGCAAGCGCCACGAGGTAGATCGCCAGGCCCTGTGGGGCATACACCGTGAGCCGGCCGGTGAGTCCGGCACCGAGCGAGATGCTCCCGACGACCAATGCGATGGCGACGATCCCAAGGAGGCGCGCCTCGGTCCACCTCGCCCGGGGATGGATGTCGCCCAGGACCTTCGGAAGCTGGAGCGGTGTGGCCGGCCGGCTGGCTCCGGTCACGCCGAGCGTGCTCGTTCGAGGCGAAGGCGGACCTGCCCGATCGACACCTCATCGCCGTACCCAAGGGGCGCGACCGAGGCGATGGCCCGGCCGTTGAGGAAGGTACCGTTGGTGCTTCCCAGGTCCTCGACGTACCAGCTCCGTCCCCGGTAGGTGAGCACGGCGTGATCGGCCGATGCGAACGGGTCCTCGACGACGATCGCATTGTTGACGTCGCGGCCGAGCGTCGTGATGGCGTCGAGGTCGAACGATCGGCCGGCCTCCGGGTCGCCACTCGGCGATTCGACGACGATCAGCCGTCCGAGCGCTGCGCCGGGTTCGCGGGCCGCCGCTCGGAGGTCGCGCAACAACGACCGGACGACCCGGGCCAGGAAGATGTACAGCAGGGCCAGGAACAGCAGTCGGACGACCCATACCATCAGGAGCAGGCCGTCCATCAGCTCACGTCCCCGGCGACCTCGACCATGATCACGCTGTCACCCAACTCGATCCGGTCCCCCGCACCGAGGACGAGTTCACCGACCTGCACGCCGTTCACGCGCGAACCGTTGGTGCTGCCGAGGTCGGCGTAGACGAGCGTGCCCCGTCGACCGGCGATCCGGGCGTGGTGGCGCGAAACGCGGCTGTCGGGGAGCACAAGATCGTTGTCGGCAGCGCGCCCGATGGTCATGCCGGACCCGTCGAATTCGTGCACCTGTTCCTGCCCGTCACGATCGACGATCCGAAGCCGCGCAGCCGGAGCGCTCGGCCGCGGGACGGTGAACACCATGGTGTCGCCGTGGACGGCCACGCTCGGCCCTGGCTCGTGTCCGATCTCGCCGAACGGGCTCGGGTTGCCGTGGCTCCCCGCGATCGGATCGGCGAACCTCGCGGTCACCCGGATATCGGTCCGCTCGACAGCCGAGTCGGCGAACAGGGTGACGCGCGGTCGATCGACCAGCGTGTAGCGCCGTGCGCGGGCGAACACGAGGGCGCCGTCGGCGAGCTCGGACGCGAGGGACGTGGTCATATCCCCGAACCCCTCGAGGTCGTCAGGGTGGAGATGGACGACGAACCGATTCGGGACGAGCGTCCGGTCGGCCGTTGCCAGGCGTTCCGCCTCCATCGCCCGCTCGATGCGTCGCTGGAGCTGGACCGGCTGAAGTCGTGCCCGGAACAAGCGTGCCGATGGACGTTCGAAGAGGCGCTCGAAGAACCGCTCGATGGCGGCGAACGGCGGCATGGTCGGTCGCAGACTAGCAGAGGGTCACCGAGCGGCCCTCCGAGCGGGGACCGGACCATCCGCGTGTGGTCTGGGGTACCCCCGTCGGAGGGGCGCGAAGGGCCCTAGGCTATACTCTCGCCCCGTTCGAACCCCTCGTCCGAGCCTTGTCCAGCGCGCACATCCCGGGGACTGATGCCCGAGCTCCTCACCGAATCCTTCTGCGAACGCTGCGGCACGCGCTACACGTTCGAGTCTGCGACACCGCGGGGCCCACGGCTCAAGGGCCTCAAGGTCGCTTCGCGCGGGTTGCGCAATTTCGTCATGTCCGACGACACGTCGATGGACGAAGCGATGGCCGCGGCGCGCAACGATGCCGATCGCGAGCAGACGTCCCAGCAGCTCGAGGCATTCCATAAGACCTTCAACTTCTGCATGGACTGCCGTCAGTACACGTGCGCGAACTGCTGGAACGAGGGCGAGGGTCGCTGCCTGTCGTGCGCGCCACTGTTCGGCCTCGAGCCGGCCGCGGCGTTCGGCAACGTCGCCGCCGGGGGCGCCGTCACGGTCAGCGGATCCGAGGCCATCGGGCTCCACGAGCGGAATGGGCACGATGGGCACGCCGCACCGGAGCCGATGGCCTGGCCGACGTCCGATCTCATGCGCCAGGCCGAGGCCGCCGCCGCCCCGCCGGCGCCACTGATCGCCGACGAGCCGGTCGAGCCCGAGCCGACTCTGGCTGCTGCAGAGGCACTCGCGCCCGATACGCCGTTCGAGTCCGAGCCGTTGGTCGCCCCGACCGAGGCCGGGCCAGCGCCGACGGCGTTCGAGGCCGGGCTCCCGCAGACGGCGTTCGAGGCCGAGCCGCCGCCGGCGACCGCTGCCGAGGACGTGCCGGTCGAGCCGGTCGAGGCTGAGTCGGCGACCGAAGCGCCGTATGCCGATGACCTGAGCGCCCTCGCGGACGACATCGAGCCGATCGATTTCGCCGCTCGCCTCGCGGCTGTCTCCGGTCCGGCGGCGGCGGTAGCGGGGCCCTCGACCGACGCCGCGCCCGAGGACGTCACGCCCGAACCCGTCCCATTCGCAGCCCCAGCCGAGCCCACCCGACCGGTCGTCGCCGAGCTGCCGGTCGCGCCGGAGCCCGTTGTCGCGGCTGCTGCCATCGAGCCGGTCCAGCCGGTTCCTGCGGTCGAATCGGCTCCAGCGACCGAGGCCGAGGTCGCAACCCCTGCGGCAGCAGCTGCCCCGCCAGAACCGGTCGTCCCAGCCGAGCCGATCGAGGAGCTCGACGACCGCGCCGCAGCCGCCGCTGCCAACACGTCGGATCTGCTGCAGCGATTCCGCCCCGGCGAGAGCCTCGACGACGAGATCGAGGCCTATGAGCGCTCGCACGTCGATGCCGCGGCGCCAGCACCGGAACCCGTCGCTGCGCCCGAACCCGTCGCTGCGCCCGAGCCACCTCTCGTACCGATCCGCACCAGAACCGGCGCCCGAGCCCGAGCCCGTCGTCCCCATCGCCGCGGCGCACGAGCCCGTCGACGTGTACCCGGAGCCCGAACCCGTACCGGTCGAGGCGTTCGCTCAGCCGGCTCCGATCGAGCCCGCTCCCGAACCGGAGATCGTTCCGGCAGTACCGGAACCGGTGGTTCCACCGGCCGAGCCGCCGGCTTGGCTGCGACCAGCGATCGTCCTGGAGGCCGTCGCTGACGCTCGCCGCGAGCCCGAGCCCGAGCCAGTCGCCGCCGCGCCGCAGCCCGAGCCCGAGCCTGTCGCCGCCGCGCCGCAGCCCGAGCCCGAGCCTGTTGCCGCCGCGCCGGAGCCCGAGCTTGTTGCCGCGGAGCTGGAACCCGAGCCGGAGCCCATCGCCGCCGCGCCGGAGCCTGAGCCGGAACCACGCGTCGATGTCGTTCCCCAGCCGACCTGGCAGATCGTCGCCCCCGACACGACTCCCGTCGTCGAGACGCCCGTCGCGCCGTACCAGGAGCCGGTCCAACCCCCGGCCGACGCGGCCGCCGCGAGCGCCGAGCCGCAATGGCCCGCGCAGCCGGAGTGGCCCACGCGCGAACCCGCAGCTGGCCTGCCGTTCCTCAATCGGCCGCCGGCCCCGACCGGTGGGATCGAAGCCCTGTGGGCCGCATCGGCCCAGGAGGTCACCCAGGTCGGCCAGGCGACGGCGACGCGACCGAATACCGGCGTGCAGCCGTGCGTCAGCTGCGGACTATCGCTCTCGGCGAACGCGCGCTTCTGTCGCCGTTGCGGGACTCGCCAGGGCTGACGCGTCACCGTCGCTCGGTCCGTCGTCGCCGGCCGTCATCTCGTCGTCGCGGATGCGTGCCCAGGCGGCTCCATACAGCAGCATCTGGAACGAGAATGACAGCCACGCGAGGGCGATGAACGAGGTCGCCAGCGGTCCGGCGAGTGTCGCGACACCGACCACGCGTGGTGCCAGGAACCCGAACAGCTGGGCCAGCAGGAAGATCGCGCTACCAGCCACGATCGCCGGTGGCAGTGCAGCCCGCCGAGCCGGGGCGCGCGGCGGCACCACAACGTAGATCACCAATACGACGCCGATCGTCACGAGGAGGATGACCCCCGGTGACGTGAAGATCCGTCCGAAGGCCGACAACGCGGTCGACGAGGTCGGCAACAGGGCCTCGGCCGCGGCGGCCAGCGACCCGCCGACGATCAGCGCGACCACCACGCCGACCAAGCCCGCCACCCACACGAACCCTCGGGCCGTCCGATGCAGGACGTCGCGCTCGGGGCGGTCCGAGAAGATCCGCGAGAAGGCGATGTCGAGGGTCACGTAGAACTGGCTCACGGTCCAGATCAGTCCGGCGATCCCGATCACGGATGTCAGCGCGGCTCCCTGGGCCATCGATACCAAGGCCTGCTCGATCAGCTCCCGCAGTGGCGGGATGACGTCGGTCAGCGCGGTCGCGAGCTGGTCCTGCACTGCCGGATCCTTGACCAGCAATCCGGCCACCCCGAGTGTGACGAGCGCGATGGGGACGGTCGCGAACAGGGCCGTGAATGCCAGCCCGTTGGCCAGCAGACCACCCGGCGCATGGGCGTACACGTCGAGGACCTTGCGGATGACCACGACCGTCGGTCGATCGAGGAGGCGCACCAGGACCGCCGGGATCTGCATGCCGGATCCGTCAGGCGCGGTCGACGGCCGGGCGACGACCCGGTCCGACGACAACGGGCACGGGTCAGTCGCTCGCGGTCGTCGGCGACGACGTCGACGTCTTGGCGGACCCCGTGTCCTTGGCCGGCTTCGATCCCTCGCTGGGCGTCGACTTGCCCTTTTCGCCGGTCGTCGACGTGCCCTCCTCGCTGGACGTCGACTTGTCCTCCCCGCCGGTCGCCTCGCCGTCGGTACCCTCGCCCTTCGACGCGCTCGAGGACTTCACCGCGGCGCGACGGTCCCGCTTCGCCCAGCCCGAACCCTTGAAATGGACCGCAGGCGCAGCGAACGCCTTCCTGACCGGCCCGGAACCGCACAGCGGGCACTGCGGGGGTGGTCCGTCGTGGATCCCGTGGATGACCTCGAAGCGCCGGCCACAGGCGGCGCAGTCGTAGTCGTACAGGGGCACGGTCGGGTCGCGCTTCAGCCGCGGAGGAGCCGCATCCCGCACTTCGGGCAGTAGAACGCCCGCTCGTGGGCGGATGCGAAGCCACAGTGGGCGCACACGAGCCCACCCCGGCCAGCCGCCGGGACGGGACGCTCGATCGTGGTCAACCCGACCGCATGCTGGTTCGCGAGGATGTTGGTGAGGATCCCGGCCAGCAGCTTGCTACCGGTCCGGTCGGTGTCACCGCGGACCCCGCGCCCACCCCAGCCGACCACGGCACGACAGATCATGTCGCCCGTCGCCTCGTCCCAGTGGGCAGCCACGCCACCGATGATCGCGTTGTACTCCGGGTACCCGCTGGTATCGACCTCGCCGTCGAGCATCGCGCAGACGAACGTGTCGAAGGCCAGATCGACCGCGTCGATCGATTCCAGGACCACCAGCGCGTGCCGCGTGATCGGCGAGTGGATGTGATGGGCGTTCAGCCACTGCATCGCTTCTGAGGGATGGGCGATCGTCGGGGTGGCCTGGCTGAACTCGATCGGCAGCGGCTCGACGACCTCGATCTCCGAATCGGCGAGCCCGACCAGCATCGATGGCAGCTCTGCCATCGCCTTGGGACCGGCGTTCATGCGCACGCCTTCGCTGGTCTTCCCGGCGTAGTAGAGCTTGAGCTGGAATTCCTGGGCGACGACCTCCTCGGGCATGACGATCGAGCCAGTCGGCGCCGCCGCCGCTGGCTGCGGTTCGTCCGGCTCGGGGGCGTTCTTTCGCTTCAGGAAATCGAGCGGCACTGGGCCACCTCCAGGGTGGAGTCGAGCGTGATGCGGGGCCATCGTAGCAGCGCACGATCGCCCGGCTCAGCCCTCTTGCAGGATCACGACCTCGAGCGGCCGGAGGGCCAGCGTCGTCCCGGCGCCCGGTGCGCTCGGGTCGAGGTGGGAGCCACCGACCGGCCGATACGTGTCGGCGGCCGCGCTCGGCAGTGTGGCGCTGCGCGGTTCGTTGGCGAAGTTGGCGACGACGAGCAATCGCTCGGCGGGCGCGTCGCGATGCCATGCCAGGACGTCGGGGGTGCCGGTCGATACCAGGCGCAGGGTCCCGGAGCGGAGGGCGTCCGACGACCGTCGCAGCGCGATCAACCGGCGGTAGGTCGACAGGACGGAACCCTCGTCCGCCAGTTGCGCAGCAACGTTGCGCCCGGCCGCGTCGTCGCCGAAGCGGAGCCAGGGGCGGCCGGTCGTGAAGCCGTGTCCCGGCTCGGCCGTCCAGGGCATCGGTGACCGGCACTGGTCGCGGTTCCACCATTCGAAGTCGGGGTCGATGAGTGCCCGCCGCGCGGGTGGGTCGATGATCTCGTCGACCGGGATGGCGACATCGCGGAGACCCAGCTCTTCCCCGTAGTACAGGAACGGCGTGCCGCGGATCGTCAGGAGGATGACGGCGGCCGCCCTGGCGACGGCATCGGTGTCGGCGATGCCCGCCGAGTCGGCAAGGCGGCTGGCATGGCGGGATTGGTCATGGTTCGAGAGCACGTTCGCCAGCCACCGATCGTCGCCGAACATCGTCTCGCGGAGCCAGATCGCGTCGCCGTACGCATCCGACGACCAGGGTGCGGCAAGCAGCGCCCAGTCGAAGACCATGTGCCGCTCGGTCGTCAGGGCGACGGCACGCTCGGCCTCGCTCGCGAACAGCTCACCCACCGACATCCGTCCGGGACGCTCGTCGAGGATCGACCGGAAACGACCGATGAGATCGGGAAAGTCCGGCTGGTCGCGGTCATACAGGTGCTGCTGGCGCGCCCACAGCGTCGCCCCCTCGATCTCCGGGTTGGCGCGCAGTTCGGGATGCTTGAGGAACGCGTTGAAGACATCGAGGCGGAAGCCGTCCACACCGCGGTCGAGCCAGCCGCGCACCATCGCAAACTGGGCCAGCTCGACCGCCGGAAGCCGCCAGTTCAGCTCGGGCTGTTCGACGAGAAAGGTGTGCATATAGAACTGCCCGCGAAGCTCGTCCCACTGCCATGCCGACCCGCCGAACCACGACAGCCAGTTGTTCGGCGGGACCGGCCTGCCGTCCTCGTCGACGTCGGCGGCGTCGAGCCACAGGTACCAGTCGGCGTACTCGTTTTCCCTCGAGGAGCGGCTCGCCAGGAACCACGGATGGCGGTCGCTGGTGTGGTTCATCACGAGGTCGAGGATGATCCGCAGGCCCCGCTGATGGGCCTCGGCCACCAGTCGGTCGAAGGCGGCATCGCCGCCGAACAGCTCGTCGACGGTCGTGTGATCGCTGACGTCATAGCCGACATCGAGACCGGGCGATGGGTAGATCGGCGACAGCCACAGCGCATCGACGCCCAGGTCGCGCAGGTAGTCCAGCCGGTCGATGATGCCCTGCAGGTCACCGACGCCGTCACCGTCGCTGTCGGCGAAGCTGCGCGGGTAGATCTGGTAGATGACCCCGTTGCGCCACCAGTCGTCGCCGAATGCCGGCGCGACCACGGCCGATGGCTGGGATCCGGCGCCCGTCCCTAGCGTCATGGCCGACAGCCTACGGCACGAGACCCTCGATATACTCGCCCGCGATGACGTCCCAGCCCTCCGCCGGCCGGCCGTCCGACCGCGTGCGTATCGGGATCGCCGGCCTGGGAGCCGTGGCGCAGGCCGTCCACCTCCCACTCATCGAGCGCCTCCGGGACCATTTCGCGATCGGCGCCATCGCCGACCTCTCCCCAAGCCTGACGAACGCGGTCGGCGAGCGCTACCAGGTGCCGCCCGAGCGCCGGTTCGATACGGTGGAGGCCCTGGTCGACGCGGCCGGGCTCGGCGCCGTCGCCATCCTCACGTCCGGCTCGCACGCGCCGGCGGTCGAGCTGGCACTCGACGCGGGCCTGCCGGTCTTCGCCGAGAAGCCACTCGCGTTCACGCTCGCGGAGACCGACGGGATCGAGCGACGGCTCGCCGGGGCGTCCCGCGCCCGGCTGCAACTCGGCTACATGAAGCTGGACGATCCGGCCGTCAGGCACGCGCAACGGGTCGCGGAGGAGCGCGGGTATGGCGCACCCCGCGCCATCGAGGTCACGGTCCTCCACCCCACATCAGAGGCGCAATTGGCGCATGCCCGTCTCCTGCCACCGCCCGGTGACATCCCGGCGGGCGTGCTAGCGGCGCTCACCGAATCAACGGATCGACTGCGGCGTGATGCGCTGGGCGATGCGGCAGCGCGAGCGTTCGGCCGCCTCTACTCCGAGATCCTGCTCGGCAGCGTCGTCCACGAGCTGGCGCTGGTGCGGGCGTTCGCCGGCGATCCGACCGCGGTCGACACCTTGGACGTCTGGCCCACAGACACGTGGCCCCCATCCGTCGAGCTGACCGGCCGCCTCTCGGCCGACGGTCGCGTCGCGATCCGCTGGCACTTCCTCCCGGACTATCCCGCGTACCGCGAGCTGGTCCGGATCGTGTACGAGGCGTCGACCATCGAGCTGGAGTTTCCCTCGCCCTACCTCCTGCATCGCCCGACGGTCCTGCGCATCACCTCCACCGACGCCGGTGGGCGGCGAGACGAGGTCTGGACCTCCACCGAGGAGGCGTTCGAGACCGAGCTGCTCGCGTTCCATCGACTGGTCGTCGAGGGCCACCCGGCTGTCGCCGGCGTCGCCGAGGGTCGCGCCGACATCGTCACGTGCCAGCGCGCGATCGCGGCCATCGCCGCGGCACGCGGTATCGACATCGGCGGGGAGGCCGCCCAGTGACCGAGCGCGCTGTCATCCACCTCGTCCCGCATACCCACTGGGACCGCGAGTGGTACGAACCGTTCCAGGTCTTTCGGATGCGGCTCGTCGAACTGATCGACCAGCTGCTCGAGCGGATGGCGGCCGACCAGCGTCTCCGCTTCACCCTCGACGGACAGGTCGCGACCGTCGACGACTATCTCGAGATCCGCCCCGAGGCCGAGCCGCTCATTCGCGCGCTCATCGCCGAGGGCCGCCTCGCGATCGGCCCGTGGCAGATCCTGCTCGACGAGTTCCTCGTGTCGGGCGAGACGATCGTGCGCAACCTCGAGCTCGGCTGGGCGCGTGCCGAGTCACTGGGTGGAGCGATGCGGGTCGGCTACCTGCCCGACATGTTCGGCCACATCGCCCAGATGCCGCAGATCCTGCGCCGGGCCGGGATCGACCGGGCCGCCGTCTGGCGCGGTGTCCCAGCGTCGATCGATCGCCACTCGTTCATGTGGCGCTCCCCGGATGGTTCGACCGTCGACACGGAGTACCTGGTCGGCGGCTACGGCAATGGCGCGTATCTGTTCGACGTCCCGGACAGGCTCGGGCCCAAGCTCGGCGAGTACCGGCGCCTGAACGCCGGTCCGTATGGCGACCGCTCGCTCCTGGCCATGTACGGGACCGACCACGCCGTCCCTTCGCCGATGCTGGCCGACCTCGTCGAGCTCGTGAACGCGGGCGACGGCGATGTCGAGGTGCGGCTGGCGACGCT
Source organism: uncultured Chloroflexia bacterium (assembly GCA_963831715.1). Taxonomy (GTDB): domain Bacteria; phylum Chloroflexota; class Limnocylindria; order Limnocylindrales; family CSP1-4; genus SPCO01. Next base: position 980,058 of record CAWHRB010000003.1, read on the forward strand.
GACCGAGTACCTCGACCGGGACCGCGAACAGCATCCCGGGCCGGCCGGCGAGGCGCCTACCTGGGACGGCGAGCTCCGGTCTGGTGCACGCGCGAACATGCTGATGAACGTCATCTCCGCGCGGGTCGATCTCAAGGCCGCTGCGGCGCGGGCCGAGCGTCGCCTCGAGCGGTATGCCGAACCGCTGGCGGCGCTCCATGGTGATGCATGGCCGTCGCGCCTGCTCGAGCTGGCCTGGCGGCGACTGATCGAGAACTCGGCGCACGATTCGATCTGCGGCTGCTCGCACGACGAGGTCGTGGCCCAGGTCATCAGCCGCTACGCCGAGGCGGATCAGATCGCATCCGGGCTCGTGGGCAAGGTGTTGCGCCGGATCGCGGCGTCGGTGCCGGCCGACGGCTGGGCCGTCATCAACCCCTCACCGGTCGACCGGCACGACCTCGTCGAGCTCGACCTGGCGGTGCCTGCGTCCTGGCCGTCGGTCGCCGTTCGTGCCGGCGATCGGGTCCTGCCCACGCAAGAGCTGGTTCGCGAGGGCGCCGTCCACGGCGTCGTCGAGGTTCCTGGCGCCGATGTCGCTGGGTTCTTCCGCCGGCGACGTCACGGTCGCGAGCTGCTCGGCCGGTACATCAACGCGTCGGAGATCGAGGCAACGGGCGAGCGCCCGCGCATCGTCGTCCATGTCGATCGCGTGGCCGAGCCGCCCGAGCTCGATGTCGAGGAACTGGTCGGCTCGATCGTCGCCGCCGCAGAAACGCGGCCGGACGACGTCTGGGAGGTGACGGTCGAGGTCACGAAACGGCGCCGGGTCCTGGCGCGGCTGCCCGCACCTGCCCTGGGCTACGGCTGGGTCACCGAGCTGGAGGGTGGCACGCTGCCGACGGAGGCGATTCCCAACCCAGTCGAGGTGGACGAGCGGACGATGCGCAACGGCCTGGTCGAGGTCGCGGTGGCCGACGACGGCACGTTCCGCCTCGCCGGCGGGGGCGTCACCCTCGACGGGGTCGGCCGGATCGTGGAGGGTGGTGATGCCGGGGACAGCTACAACTACGGGCCGCCAGCGGCCGATCGGCTGGTCGAGAAGCCGGACGTGGTGGACATCCGGAGCGGCGCGAGCGGACCGCTGCGCGCGGAGCTGACGATCATCCGCACGTACGCCTGGCCGCGCGGGCTCGGCGGCGATACTCGTTCGCGCTCCGAGCGGACGGTGGAGACAGAGGTCACGACGACCCTCGAGCTGCGCGCCGACGAGCCGCTCGTGCGCGTCAGCCTGGCGTTCGACAACGACTCGAGCGACCACCGTGTCCGCTTCCACATCCCATTGCCCGCAGCGGTCACGGGCTCCGCCGCGGAAGGCCAGTTCGCGGTCGTCGAGCGCAGCCTCGAACAGGAGGGCGGTCACGGCGAGGTGCCCCTCGCGACGTTCCCCGCCCTCGGGTTCGCCAGCGTCGAGGGCTGCAGCGTCCTGCTCGACCAGGTGACCGAGTACGAGGTGATCGACGGGCGTGAGCTGGCGCTGACCGTCCTGCGCTCGTTCGGGCTGATCAGCCGCAATGCGAACCCGTACCGGGAGGATCCGGCCGGACCCGAGGTCGAGGTTCCGGCAGCGCAGCTTCCCGGCCCACGCTCCTTCCAATTCGCCCTGCTGCCGCATGGCCGGTCGTGGTCCGAGGCCGGCACGCTGGCGGCGGCGGAGCGGTACCGCCATCCATTCCTCGTGGTCCGTGGCAACGGGCCGGCGGACGCCGGGACCGCCGCCGTCCGCGGCCTCTCGATCGATGGCGCGGGGGTCGTGCTCAGCGCCGTGCGCCGGCGAGACGACTGGCTCGAGGTGCGCGTCGTCAACCAGGGCGGCAGTCACTGCCGCGCCAGCCTACGGCTCCCGGCCGATGCCGCTCGCGAGGCCGATCTGCTCGGCCGTCCGGGCGCGCCGCTGGACGCAGCGGGCATGGCCCTGACCCTCGATCTCGAGCCATGGGAGATCCGGACGGTCCAGCTTCGCCCGACCGGCGCGGGGGCGGACTGAGGGGCTCCCCGCCGACCGGCCCATGACTCGCGCCTGCAACGTTGACAGAACGTTCGGGCGGACTCTAGGCTCAGCCCCACTTTCGACCGTACCGCACCGTGTCGGGTGGACGGCGGGAGGCTCCGGTCACGATAGATGACCGATCGGCGCTCTGGATATGTACCGAGGCTCGATCGGCAGATCGCCACCGGCGGAGGAGATCGCGAGTGGACGTGCCACGGCGCCGTCAGTCGCGTACGCGAACGCCCGTCGTTGACGGGCACGCGCCATTCGATTCGAGGAGGATCTCGATGACCAGATCCCTACGATTCCCCGCTCTCGCGCTCGCAGCCGCGTTCATCGCGGCGGCGTGCAGCGGTGGCGGCGGAACGGGCTCTCCAGCTGCGTCGGCACCGGCCGCCAGCGGGGGCGCCAGTGGCGGGCCTGCCACCAGTGGTGAAGCAGGCACGCTCAATGTGCTGTCCCTGTGGGGCGGCAGTGAGGAGGAGGCCTTCAAGGCCGTCCTCGAGGACTTCACCGCGAAGACCGGCTGGGGCGTCAACTACGAAGCCGACCGCCAGACGTATTCGACGACCCTGCAGTCGCGCATCACCGGCGGCAACCCGCCGGACATCGCGATCATCCCGGGCATCGGCTTCTTGCGCCGGTTCGCCAAGGATGGCTCGCTCAAGAAGGTCGCCGACCTTGGCGTGGACACCTCGACGCTGACCCAGAACTACCCAGAGGGCTTCCTCGGGGCAGGCACGGTCGACGGCGAGCTGTACGCGCTCCCCGCGAAGTACAACAACAAGGGCACGATGTGGTTCCGGCCGGACGTCTTCACGGAGGCGAACGTCACGGCACCGACGTCGTGGGATGAGTACAAGGCGGCACTCGAGAGCCTGAAGAGCAGCCCGGGCGCCATGGCACTCGGTGCCAAGGACGACTGGAACCTGACCGACTGGTTCGAGAGCGTCTACATCCGACAGGCGGGCGTCGAGGCCTACGACAAGCTGTTCAGCGCCGAAGGCGACTGGGCCGATCCGACCGTCCAGACCACCGTCGACACCATGCTCGAAGTCATCAACGACACCTATGTCGTGGGTGGCATCGATGCCGCTGTCGGGCGCGCCTGGACCGACGCGATCGCCCAGGTCTTCAAGCCTGAGCCCGAGGCGGCCACCTTCTACGAGGGCGGCTTCGTCGGCGGCATCGCCATGGGCCAGACGAACCCAGACCTCAAGCCCGGCGAGACGATCGACTGGTTCCCCTTCCCGACGTTCGGTGGCTCCGAAGACGTGACCACGTTCGGTGGCGACGTCATCGGTGCGCTGACGGACAGCGAGGGCGCCAAGGCGTTCATGCAGTACATCATCACGCCCGAGGCGAACACCGTCTGGGCGAGCACCGGCGCCATCGTGTCCCCGCACAAGGGCGTCGGCACCGATTCGTACCCGAACGACCTCGTCGTCCGGGAGGCGGAGTCCCTGACTGCCGCCGACCAGATCCGCTACGACGGCTCCGACCTGCTGCCTGCCGGCATCCAGGGCGAGCAGATGGGCCAGCTCCTGCAGCGGGCCATCGCTGGCAACACCATCGATTGGGCCGACTTCCAGACGCGCGTGAAGGCCGCCTGGGACGCGGAGTGATCGAGAGGCTGCGCCTAGCCTGGTAGAACCGACACGGGCGGCCTTCGGGCCGCCCGTGTCCTATCTCACGAGGAGGACCAGATGGCCGTTGGCAACCCGGGGGATGTTCCGGGTGTGATCCCGACGACGAAACCGCCGCCCATCAAGGTGGCCGGACGCCGGTGGGATACCACGGCCCTCCTGTTCCTCGGGCCGCCCGCCCTCCTGATGGTCATCTTCCTGATCTACCCGACGATCTATACGATCGCCTTGAGCTTCAACCGCGGGCGGCGCGGGGAGTTCAACGAGTGGGTCGGGCTGCAGCACTACATCGGCCTGCTCGGCGACAAGAGCTTCATCGACCTGAGCACCTTCCCGCCGTCTGGGGCGATCTGGAACAACGTGCTGTGGGCGATCTTCTACACGACCTTCGTGATCTTCCTCGGCCTGATCGTGGCCGTGCTCGCATCACGCGTGCGCTACGAATCGATCATCAAGGCCGTAGTGTTCCTGCCGATGGCGATCGCCGCGACGGCGCTCGCGATCATCTGGAACTTCGTGTATGCGCCGGACCCGAACATCGGGCTGTTGAACGCCATCCTCGACCCCTTCACCGAGCGCGGCATCTCGTGGCTCGGCAACCCCGCATTGGTCAACGCGGCGCTGATCGCGGCCGGGACCTGGGGGTCGGTCGGGTTCGCGACCGTCATCCTGTCGGCGGCCCTCAAGAGCATCCCGACCGAGGTGCTCGAGGCCGCCCGGACCGATGGGGCGAACGAGCGGCAGATCTTCTTCCGGATCATCATCCCGATGGTCAGCCTGCCGATCTCGGTCCTGGCGGTGACCTTGCTGGTCAACGTGATCAAGCTGTTCGACCTGATCTACGTCCTGACCAACGGCGGCCCCGGCGTATCGAGCCGGGTGATCGCGTTCACGATGTACTACGAAGCGTTCCCCGCCGGCCAGTTCGGCCGAGGTGCCGCGATCGCGGTGATCATGCTGATCCTGCTGATCCCGATCATGGCCTACAACATCCGCCGCTTCCGCAGCTCGAGGGTCGTCTAGATGGATGCCGTCGCCGAGACCCGCCCCGTCGAACGAGCGGAGACGACCAACCAGCGGATCCTTCGATTCCTCAACAAGACCCCCATCCACATCGCCCTGGGGATCATCGCGCTCATCTGGCTGGCGCCGACGATCGGGCTGCTGGTCACGTCGTTCCGACCGAGGAGCGACATCCAGGTGACCGGCTGGTGGGAGAGCTTCCTGCAGTTCCGCTATACGCTCGAGAACTACCAGGAGGTGCTGACGTCGCAGGGCATGATCGAAGCGTTCGTCAACACCATGCTGATCGCCGTCCCGTCGACACTCATCCCGCTGGTGCTGGCGTCGATGGCGGCATACGCGTTCTCGTGGCTGAACTTCCCGTTCCGGGACGGGCTGTTCCTCCTCGTCGTGGCTCTGCTGATGATCCCCGTGCAGGTCGCGTTCATCCCGCTCCTCAAACTGTTCGCACCGACGGGCCTGCTCAACAGCTACGGCGCGATCTGGCTCGCACACACGGCCTTTGCACTGCCATTCGGGATCTTCCTGCTCCGCAACTTCTTCATCACGCTCCCGCGTGACCTGATCGAGGCGGCGCGCATCGACGGCTCCTCGACGATCGGCGTCTTCCGGACGATCGTCGTGCCCTTGTCGGTGCCGGCCATCGCGGCGTACGGGATCTTCCAGTTCCTGTGGGTCTGGAACGACCTGCTCATGGCCCTGGTCTTCGTCCAGCGCGGCGACATGTGGCCGATGACCAAGGCCATCCAGAACCTGCTCAGCCAATACGGGACGGAGTGGCACCTGCTCGCGGCCGGCGCGTTCATCCTGATGTTCGTGCCCCTGCTGGTGTTCTTCAGCCTGCAGCGCTACTTCGTCCAGGGCCTGCTCGCGGGCTCCGTCAAGTAGGGATCACGCCGGTTCGTGTCGCGACCTGGAACATCCGGGCCGCGATCGGACCGGGCGAGCCGTTTCCGCCGGCATGGTGGCGATACGTGTCGAGCGACCGCTTCGAGCGGATGGGGCGAATCATCCGCGACCCTACGAGCCGAGGTCGGCTACGCGGTCCTCGAGCCGCGCCACCTGATCCGCGAGCTCGGCCTCGCGGGCGCGGGCACCCTCGACGACGTTCGGAGGTGCCTTGCTGATGAAGGCCTCGTTCGCGAGACGCTCGCGCGCGCCGTCCAGCCAGCCGCGGGCCTCGGCGAGGTCGCGCTCGAGCCGTGCCCGCTCGGCGTCGCCGCCCGAGCCATCACCCGCGTCGGCGCCACGATGGGCGAGCGCTTCGAGCTCGCCCGCGATCACCGTCAACGCCCCGTCCGACGACCCGCTCCCCTGGCCGAGCGCTTCGCGCGACAGCCGTCGATCGAGCGGGCGTGCGCGCGCCAGGCGTTCGACCGCCGGTCGCAGCGCCTCGAACGTCGGGCCCATCGTCGACGGCACCACGACCTCCGTCGCCAGCCACGTTGCGGCCTCGACGCGCGATTCGGCGCGGGCGTTGCGCAGGCCACGGACGAGGTCGAGGATCGCGCCGACCTCTGCCTCGATCCGCTCGTCGCGGCTGGTCGGGGCGGGCCAGCGGGCGACGATCAGCAGCTCCGGGTCGCTGGCGCGATGCGGGAGCGCGGCCCACAGCGCCTCGGTGACGAAGGGCATCACCGGGTGGAGCAGCCGCAGGTACGTGTCGAGCGCCTCCACCAGCGCCCACCAGCTGGCCTCGCGGGTGGCCGCCGGCAGCGACTCATCGGCGAGTCGGACCTTGACCAGTTCGACGCCCCAGTCGCAGAACTCGTTCCAGATGGCGTCGTACAGGACCCGAGTCACCTCGCCGAAGGCGAAGTCGGCCATGGCCGCATCCACGGCCTCGACCGAGGCGCTCGCCCGCGACAGGATCCAGCGCTCGGCCGGGCCCAGGTCGGGATCCGCCGGCAGGCGGCGCTCCGCGCCGGCATCGATCGAGGCGGGTCGGGCGCCGACCACGAACCGGGTGGCGTTCCACAGCTTGTTCGCGAAGTTGCGGGCGTTCTCGAGCTTCGTCCGCCCGAAGCGCTGGTCCTGGCCGGCGGCCGTGCCATGGATGACCGCGAAACGGAGCGCGTCCGCGCCGGTCTCGTCGATCACGCCGAGCGGGTCGACGACGTTGCCCTTCGTCTTCGACATCTTCTGGCCTTCGGGGTCGCGGATCAGCCCCGAGAGGTAGATCGTGTGGAACGGTTCGCGATCCGTGAGGTGGAGCCCGAGCATCATCATGCGCGCGACCCAGAAGAAGATGATGTCGTAGCCGGTCTCCATCACGGACGTCGGGTAGTACGTCCGGTAGTCGGCCGTGTCGTCGGGCCAGCCGAGGGTCGAGAACGGCCACAGCCCCGAGCTGAACCACGTGTCGAAGATGTCGGGGTCCTGCTGGAGCTCGCCGGCCGCTCGCCCGCAGACCTCGCACGCGGTCGGCCCGTCCGGCTCCGAGGAGACCGTGACATGGCCATCCGGGCAGTACCACGCGGGGATCCGATGGCCCCACCACAGCTGGCGCGACACGTTCCAGTCGCGGATCGATGTCAGCCAGTGCTCCCACGTCTTCTCGAACCGATCGGGCAGGATGCGCGTCCGACCCGACCGGGTGGCATCGAGCGCCCGCTCGGCCAGTGGCGCGGTCCGGATGAACCACTGGGTCTTGAGCCGTGGCTCGAGGACGTCGTTGCTGCGCTGGCAGCGCCCGACGATCATCTCGTGCGGCTTCTGGTCGACCAAGTCGCCGCGCTCGGCAAGCTCGGCCACGATCAGCTCCCGGGCCTCGTAGCGGTCGCGCCCATCGAACCTCGTTCCGGTGTTCGCGATCGTGGCGTCATCGGCCAGGATCGTCGGCGCCGGCAGGCCGTGCCGCTTCGCGGTCGCGTGGTCCTCCGGGTCGTGCGCCGGGGTGATCTTGACGGCACCCGTCCCGAACGACCGCTCGACGACGTCATCCGCGATGATCGGCACGTCGCGCTCCACGAACGGGATCCTCGCCCGACGCCCGACCAGTGCGCGATAGCGCTCATCGTCCGGATGGACGGCCACCGCGACGTCACCGAGGATCGTCTCGGGCCGCGTCGTTGCGACGGCGATGGTGGCGGCGGGATCGGGCTCGCCCGTCGCGTCGTCGACCAGGTGGTAGCGCACGGTCCACAACGTCCCGGTCTCGGGCGTCGGGATGACCTCGAGGTCGCTGACACTCGTGCGGCACCCGGGGCACCAGTTCACCAGGGCCTCGGTCCGATACGCGAGGCCGTCGCGATACAACCGCTCGAATGCGACACGAACCGCCCGCGCGGAGCCCTCGTCCATCGTGTAGCGCAGGCGGCCCCAATCGGCCGAGGCGCCGAGCCGCCGCTGCTGACCGAGCATGACCGGCCGGGTCGAGTCCGAGAACGCGCGCATCCGCTCGAGGTACCGTTCGCGACCGAGCGACTGGCGGCTCTCGCCTTCCTTCGCCAGGATCCCGTCGAGGACGAACTGGGCGGCGATGCTCGCGTGATCGAGCCCCGGCAGGAACAGCGTCCGATGACCGCGCATCCGAGCGTGGCGGATGAGCAGGTCCTCGACGGCGGTCCGCTGAGCGTGCCCGAGGTGCAGCGAGCCGGTCACGTTGGGGGGCGGCTGGATGATCGTGAACGGGGGGAGCTCGGGATCGGCCGTCGAGCCGGCGCCGTCCGGGGCGAAGACGTCCGCCGCTAGCCAGCGCTCGTAGATGGCGCCCTCGACCTCGCTGGATCGATAGGCCTTCGGGAGCGGCCCGGGCGTGTCGGTCGCGGCGTCGGTCATCGTTCCGGTCTCGCGGAATCCACCGGGAACGAGGGCGCACCCTCGTCCAGCCGACGAGCGGGTCGTGGCAGGGCACCGACCCAGGCCGCGATCTCGGCCCGGCGGGCGGCTCCGAGCTTGTCGAGGATGTGCTCGATATGCGCCGCGATCGTCTTGCGGCTGATCCCCAGTTCGGATGCGATCTCGGGATTCGTCCGTCCTCGAGCGACGAGACGCGCGACCTCGAACTCCCGGGCGCTGAGCGGTGCCCACCCATCGGCATCCGCGGCGGAGCGACGTCGCCCGATGATCGCCTCGGCGCCTCGGGCGATCGCCGGCGCCGGCAGTGCGAGGGCTGCGTCTCGGGCTCGGGCAGCCATCCGGACGGCCTCGGCCCGCTGGCTCGAGCGCAGGTAGCAACGGGCCAGGTCGAGCTGCGCCCAAGCGCCCTCCCAGGCGCGTCGACGGTCCCGCCAGCCGGCGGTCGCTGCGACCAGGTGCGTGCGGGCCGAGCCCGTCGAGCCCTCGGCGGCAGCCAGCAGACCGCGGCCGTGGTCGAGGCTGGCCAGGGTGCCCGGGATCCCTCGTCGCTCGATCGGGCCGGCGACTCGTTCGATCCACTCCCGAGCGGCGCCCGGGTCCCCGAGCGCGAGGTAGGCTCGCGTCCCGGTCACGACGAAAGGATACAGGTACGCCGCGTCGTCGACGGCCGCCGACGCGGCGGCCCCGCGCTCGATGAGGTCGACAGCCAAGGCCGGATCGTCGTCGGCGATGGCCACTTCGGCGAGGCCCCACAGGGCGGGCGACAGACGCTGGAGCTCGCGCATCCCTTCACCGAGTCGGCGGGCCTCCTCCAGGTGATCGCGCGCGACCGCCAGCTCGCCGCGTCCCATCGCCACGTACCCGAGGACGTGGAGGGCGGTGATGCGGGTCGTGATGCCGCCGCGACCGTCGGCCAGGGCATGGCGAGCCAGATCCCGTGCTGCGTCCCAACGACCGGTCGCCCACAGGACGTGAGCGAGGTGCGCGGCCATGTAGTGGCGGTCATTCCACGTCTCGGCACGCTCGGCATGGTCGATGCCCTCGCGGAGCAAGCGTTCCGCACGGTCGTACTCGACCAGGACCGAGGCAGACGACCCGATCATCCGGTACGCGCGGGAGGCGTCCGCCTCGCGCCCGGCGGCCTTCGCGTCGTCGACCGCTGCCGTCAGCAGCGCCCATCCCTCGTCCATCCGACCGACGAAGACGAAGCAGGAACCCAGCGTCGTCGCGGCGTGGCGTTCGATCCCCGCCTCCCCGGCCTTCGCGGCACGTGCCCTCGCGTCGGTGGCGACGGCGATCGATCGATCGAGCCGCCGGTCGAGCATGTTCGCCGCCGCCACCTCCGCCAGGAGGATCGCCCGCGGGCGGTCGAGCTCGTTCGCCGCTGCCTCACCGCTCGCCTCGAGCGCGTCGAGCTCGTCCAGGCCGGTACGGAGCATGGCTTCCCGCGTCGCAAGGTCGTCGCCGAGCAGATGCCGCACGGGGACCCACGCCGCGAACACCGTTGCCGCCTCGATCGAGTCGCCAGCCTCCAGAAAGGCGGATCGCGCCGCCTCGAACGCCCCGTCGGCCCCGACGTTGTCGTCCGTCGCGCGGGACGTGACCGCGAACGCTTCGAGGAGCTTGGCGCGGTCCGAGGGCTCCAGGTCGGCGGGCATCGTCCGCAGCGCGACCTCGAACAGCCCGAGCGCCTCACGATGCGCCGACATGGCGCTCGCGACATGGGCGGCGGAGACGGCCGTCTCGAATGCCTCGCCGAGTCGGCCGGCGCGTTCGAGGTGGATCGCCAGGAACGCGTCCCCACCCAGCTCGGCGCGGCCCGCGCCCGCCTGCGCCGTTCGATCGTGCAGCCGCCGGCGTTCCGGCTCGGCGATGTGCTCGTAGATGACGTCGCAGATGAGGGCGTGCCGGAACACGTACCGTCCGGGGACGCGCGATGGGAGCAGGATGAAGTGGTCGGCGAGCTCGGCGAGCGGCGCCGCCAGGTCATCCAGGGGCCGATCCGTCACCGCAGCGATGAGGTCGAGGTCGCACGATCGGCCGATCACGGCACCCGCCCGGGCGACGGCGATCGCCTCCGGCGAGCGGGATTCGAGGCGGACGACGATGGCGTCCTCGACCGAGGCCGGCAGCTCGGACGGATGGTCGTCGGTCGGCACGGCGTCGCCGTGCAACGCCAGGATCTCTTCGACATGGAGCGGGATGCCGTCCGAGCGATCCTGGACCGCCGTGACGAGGTCGCGCGCGGCCGGCAGGTCCGAACCGAGGAGCAGCGATGCCATCGTCGCGGTGTCGGCCTCGCCGAGGCGTGACAGACGCACTTCCTCGGCCATGCGCCGGCCCGTGAGACGCGCCCGCCATTCGCGCATCGGCACCCTCGGGAACAGCTCGTCGCTCCGGTAGGTGCCGACGAGCAGCATTGATGTGTCCGTCATCCGCCCGGCGACCGTCTCGAGGATCTGCAGCGTGAGATCGTCCGACCAGTGGAGGTCCTCCAGCTCGACCATGATCGGGCCGCTCGCAGCGAGCCCGAGCAGGATCTCTGCGGCGTCGAGGGTGAGGATCCGCCGCCGTCGGTGGGCATCGCCGCTGGCCCGCCGGTCGGCGCCACCCCGGGCACCTCCAGCCGCCCCGCGCTCGTCCCGGTCCTCGCTCGGCGCAGAGCGGACGACCCCGTCGAGCGCCGCACCCGAGGCTGCCAGGTCGGGTTCGGGCGATCGCGCCAGCCAGCGGGCGACGTCGAGCAGGATGGCCCCCTGGACATGGCGGTCCGAGGGGAACGTCCCGCCCCTGGCCACGCGGAACCCCGCGGCCCGAGCGCGCTCCTCGATGGCGCCCAGCAGCCGCGTCTTGCCGATACCGGCTTCACCGGCGAGCAAGAGGAACCGGCCCTGACCCGCGCGGACTTCGGCGATCCGCCGGTCGGCAAGGTCCAAGCAGGTCATCGCGTCCGACGAGGATCGGGCACACGAGCTGTCGCCGGGTCATCACGGAGGGAGTCTAGGCCGCTCGATCGGTGTCACATCGGTCAGATGACCGATGTGCGACCCGACGGCGCCGTGCACCGTCAGGGCAGCACGGCCACGGTGGTGGTGCCCAGCAGGAGTTCGAGATGGCCAAGTTCATGGATGTCCACGATGGCTTCTTCGGGGTGACGGCGCAGCAGCTGGCAGAGGCGCATCAACGCGATCTCGACATCGAGCGGCAGGAGGGCGTCCACTACGAGCACGCCTGGCTGGATCCCGAGTCCGGCAAGGTCTTCTGCCTGGCGAGCGGACCCTCCAAGGAGGCGGTCATGCGCGTCCACGAGCAAGCCGGACATCCCACGCCGCAGGTCTATGAGGTCTCGATCGAGGTCGCGTGAGCCGCACGGGGTGAGGCGGCCGGCCGCGGGGCGTCAGGCGCTCTCGCCGCGCTCCGCGAGCCACTCCTCGTAGTTCGTCTCGTCGACGCCTTCCTCGACCTCGGTCTTGGTCAGGAGGAGTGGCAGGCGTCCGGAACGGATCGTCTCCTCGGTGATGATGCACTTGCGGACCTCGGTCCGCTCCGGGATGTCGTACATCACCTCGAGCAGCGACTCCTCGACGATCGAGCGCAGCGCCCGCGCGCCGGTCTTGCGATCGAGCGCGACCTCCGCCGCGGCCTTGAGCGCGCCTGGCGTGAACGCGAGCTCGACCTTGTCGAGGGCGAGGAACTTCTCGAACTGTCGCGTGACCGCGTTGCGCGGCTCGGTCAGGACCCGGACGAGGTCGTCGGCGGTCAGCGCGGTGAGCGTGACCATCACCGGCAGCCGCCCGATGAACTCCGGGATCAGCCCGAACTTGAGCAGGTCCTCGGGCATGAGCTTCTCGAGGATGCGGCCCTTGTCCGCGGCCGACATGGCGCCGTCGGCACCGAAACCGATCGCGCGTCGGCCGACGCGCTCCTCGACGATCTTCTCGAGGCCGTCGAACGCACCGCCGCAGATGAACAGCACGTTGGTCGTGTCGATCTGGATGAAGTCCTGGTGGGGGTGTTTCCGGCCGCCCTGCGGCGGGACGTTGGCGACCGTGCCCTCGAGGATCTTGAGCAGCGCCTGCTGCACGCCCTCGCCGGACACGTCACGGGTGATCGACGGGTTGTCGGCCTTGCGGGCGATCTTGTCGATCTCGTCGATGTAGATGATCCCGCGCTGGGCCCTGGCGACATCGAAGTCTGCTGCCTGGATGAGACGGAGCAGGATGTTCTCGACGTCCTCGCCGACGTAGCCGGCCTCGGTGAGCGACGTCGCGTCCGCGATGCAGAACGGGACGTCGAGGACGCGTGCCAGCGTCTGAGCGAGCAGCGTCTTGCCACTGCCCGTCGGCCCGACGAGCAAGACGTTCGACTTCTGGAGCTCGACGTCATCGACCTGGTGGCCGGCGTTCACCCGCTTGTAGTGGTTGTAGACGGCGACCGAGAGGACCTTCTTCGCCCGGTCCTGGCTGATGACGTATTGGTCGAGGGCGTCCTTGATCTGGTGCGGGTTGGGGAGCTTCGACGCGGCCTGCTTGGGTCGCGGCGTCTCGAGCATCTCCTCTTCGATGATCTCCTGGCAGAGGTTGATGCACTCGTCGCAGATATAGACGCCCTGACCGGCGATGAGCTTGCGAACCTGCTCCTGGCTCTTGCCACAGAAGGAGCAGCGATACGGGACCTTGGGTCCCTTGCTGCCGCTGGTCGAGGTCACGTGTTGCTTCCTTGCTCCTTATCCCGCCGAGTCGCCCTTGGAGGAGCGCTTCGGCTGCGGTGCCACTTCGGCGTCGCCAGCCTCGACGGCCGCTTCTGCGGCCTTCTCGTCGTGGTGCTGGGCGGTCAGCGAATCCCACTGTTCCGAGTACACCGCGTCGATGATGCCATAGTCTTTCGCGTTCTCGGGAGCCATGAAGAAGTCCCGATTGGTGTCCTCGCGCACCTTGTCGACCGGCTGACCGCTGTGACGGGCCAGGATCTCGATGTTGCGGTTGACCAGGAATTCCCATTCCTTCATCTGGATCATGGCGTCCGGAGCATTGCCGCGGAACCCGCCGGAGCCCTGGTGGATCATGATCCGGCTGTTCGGCAGCGCGTACCGCTTGCCCTTCGTGCCAGCCGCCAGCAGGACCGCCGCCATCGATGCCGCCATCCCGAGGCAGATCGTGCTGACCGGCGCCCGCAGGTACTGCATGGTGTCGTAGATCGCGAGGCCGGAGTTCACGACGCCTCCGGGCGAATTGATGTAGAGGCTGATGTCCTTTTCGGGGTCTTCCGAATCGAGGAAGAGCAACTGGGCGATGACCAGGTTGGCGAGGTGGTCTTCGATCGCATCGCCGAGGAAGATGATCCGTTCCCGCAGCAGGCGTGAGTAGATGTCGTAGGCGCGTTCCCCTCGGCTGGAGGACTCGATGACCATCGGGACGAGCATGTGGCGGCTCCTGGAGATGCTTGCTGCGTGTAGTGGTGGCTAGAGGTGGTGGTGGTCGCTCGGTGGGCTGATCAGGTTGCGGTGGCCGGTTCGTCGATGGTCTCGTCGACGTTATCGTCGACCGCCTCGTCGGCATCGGGCCGGTGGCCGTCCGTGACGGTACCCGGGTCGGCGGCCCCGATCGATGCGTTCGCCTGGGCACCCTCACCGGCCACGGCTGCCCCGACGGCATCCTCGAGATGGATGAGCGGTGGGTGCTCGGGGTGGGCGGCGAGCCATCCGTCGATCAGACCCTCGACGACGCGGCTCCGGCGCAGCGTGCTCCGGATGAACGACCGGCCGCGGTCGGATTCGAAGTACGAGGCGAGGCGACTGTCGCCGGCGTAGCGCAGGCGACCCTGGGCCACCTCGGCATCGACGTCGGCCTCCGAGACGTCGACGCCTTCTGCATCCGCCACCTTCGAAAGCACGAGCAGGGTCTTGGCCCGCTTCTCCGCATTCGGGCGGAAGTCCGCGTGGATCTCCTCACTCGACTTCTCGACCGCCTTGAGGTAGGCCTCCTCGCTGATGCCCTGTCGCGCGAGCGAGCCCTTGAACTCGTCGTGCATGACTTCGACCTCCTGGTCGACGAGCACCTCGGGCAACTCGACGGTGGCATTGGCGACGGCGTACTCGATGATCCTGTCGGCGAACTCGTGCCGGGCGCGGTCGGTGGCGTTCGCCTCGAGCCGCGAGCGGATGTCCGTCCGCAACGCATCGAGCGATGCGAAGTCGCCGAGGCTCGCGATGAAGTCATCGTCGAGGTCGGGCTGGATCTTCTCGCGCAGCTCCTTGAGCTCGACGCTGAAATGGGCCGGCTGACCGGCCATCGACGTCTCCGGGTAGTCCTCGGGGAACGTGACGTCGAACTCCTTCGTGTCGCCGACTTTGAGACCCATCAGATTCGATTCGAAGCCGGGGATGAGGCGCTCCTGCCCGAGGATGAGCGGCATCCGCTCGGACGTGCCGCCGTCGAACGGCTGGCCGTCCTTCGTGCCGACGTACGAGATGACCGCGTAATCGCCGTCCTTTGCGCCGCGATCTTCGACTGCCGCGAGCGTGGCGTTCTGGTCGCGCAGCTCCTCGATGACCTGGTCGACCCGCGCGTCGTCGATCGTCTCGATCTCGGGCGCGAAGTTGAAGCCCTTGTAGTCGCCGAGCGTGACCTCGGGGCGGACCGGGACCGTGGCCTTGAAGATCAGCGGCTTGCCTTCCTCGGCCTGGACGACTTCGACGTCGGCGTTCGACAGCGGGAGGATGTCCTCCTTTTGGAGGGCCTCGCGATAGGCGTCCTGCATGAGGTGGTCGACAGCCTCGTCGAGGACGACGCCCGGACCGAGGTGCCGCTCGAGGACGGGCCGCGGCGCCTTGCCGGGACGGAACCCGGGGATCCGGCTGCGCCGGGCGAGGGCGCGAACGGCGGCATCCATCGCACGATCGAGCCGCTCTGGCGGCAGCTCGATCTGGAGCTCGACGGTCGACTTGGGGGCGGTGGTCCGCGTGATCTGCATCGGACGGGAAGTATAGGGCGGGCCTTCGGGACGGGCCGGGCGCGGGCCGGGGCGGGCCTTCGGGACGGGCCGGGGCGCGCCGCCCCGAGCGACCACGATCCGCGCCGCGGCTGCGAGCCGTGCCGCGCCGCCCCGTGCGCCTTGACCCGTGCGGGCCAACGGTGCCGCGCCGCTCACTCCGTCCGCGTTCGGAACATGACGTGTTACGTCCGACCGGCGAACCGGCGTAGAACGGCTCCTAGCGGCCGTTTGGAACATGCCGTGTTACTGATCGCAGCTGAAGGAGCCTCTCAGGCGACGCTCGTAACATGTGATGTTCCACGACGCGGCAGGGCGCGCGTTGAGCCGGATCGCCTGGTCGGTGTTTGGAACTTCCCCATGTTCCGATCAACCGACGAAGTACCGCCAAAGGCCTCGAATCGGCCAGTGGTGTGCCGTTCGGAACCTCTTGGGTGTTCCAAACGACTGCTGAGCTGCCTTTCGCCGGTCAGTCGGAACATCAGGAGGTTCCATGCGCCGACAGGATGATCGTGGCCCGGATCGTGGCACGCAGCCCCGAGACGTTGGTAGGCGAGAGAGGGGTCGAACCTCTACGCCGCTCACGCGGCACCGGCTCCTAAGGCCGGCGCGTCTGCCATTCCGCCACTCGCCCGTGCCCAGAGTCTAGCGGAGGGCGGCCGCGGTCCCCGGCCCGCTCCGGGAGCCGCTGCCCTCAGGCCCCGGTCGGTCTGTCCTCGCCGGTGGCCGGCGCCGCACCGCCGCCGCCCGCGCCACCCCCGCCGCCCGCGCCCGCGACCGGTGCCGTCTCCGAATGGGCCGCTCGATCGGCAGCGGTCCGAGCCTCCTCCACGCGCGCCGCAGCTCGCAGCTTGGTTTCCTCGGCCTTCATTCCTGCGGTGGCCCGCATCTCCTCGAGCCACGAGCTGTAGCCCTTCTGGCTCGGCGACGTGAGGTATTCGCCGACGCGACGCGCGACGAGCGTGAGCATCGGGCGGGCCAGACCGACGACCAGGATCGGGAGCAAGCCGGCTCCACGCTTCTTCTCGGCCTTCTTCACGTACTCGGCGAAATCGCGCTCCAGCGTGCCGCGGACGCGCTCGCCGTCGTCACCCATCCGGTCGAGGGCCTTCTCGATCTCGTCGGGCAGCAGCCGCTTGGGCATCGGCTTCCTGCGTCCGAACACCGTCCTTCGGAAACCGGACCACAGCCGTTGCGGTCCCTTCAGGACCACGAACCCGACGGCTCCGGCGGCGGCGGCCACCTTGACCGGGCTCTGGCGGACTTTGGCCGGGATGTCGACTGCCGCGCGCGCTGACGCTCCGAGCCCCGTCAGGTCCTCCTGGAGGGCCGCGCGCGCCGCTAGGACGAGTTCCCGGGCGGCATCTTGCTCTGCAGCCACTCGAGCGTCTCCTTGCTGGTCTCGATGGTCTGGGACGGGATGAACTTCGCCTTGAGCGCCTCGACATCGATGCCCGACCGCGATACGTCGAGCACCATCAGGCCGATCCACGTGAGATAACCGACCGCGATCCCGATCCCGGCGCCGACCTGGATTCCCGGGGTGGCCGCCGAGATGGCGCCGATGACGGCACCGACGACGAGACCTACGACCGCGGCCCCGCCTCCGCCATCCCGGAGCGCGGCGATCACCCCGAGCAGCAGCCCGAGGCCGCCGAGGATGAGCACACCGACGAGGAGCGGTCGAACGCCGGGCTCGATGCCCGGCATGACGGACTCGCCGATCGATGTGTACGCCTGGTTCGGCAGGCCGAGTGCCATCAGCACGCCGACGAGGATCCCAACGATCAGCGCGAGCACGAACGCCCCAACGACGCGGCCGCCGCTCACCCCGACGGCGAGAAGCACACATGCCACCGCGATCGCGATGAACAGCAGCACGCCGTGCAGGACGCCCCAGCCGAGCGATCCCAGGATCCACTCGCCGAGGAACAGCGATGTGCCGACCACGGCCAGCGTGATCGCGAACAGGACGATGACGATCGCGATGCCGATGAAGGCCGCGACCCTCGCGACCTCCCCGGCGATCGCCGCCGCCTCGGCCCTGGCCAGATCGATGTGCGCCTTGACCAGCAGCAGGCCGGAATCGCGGACCGAGCGGATCGACGTGCGCAATCCGGGGGGCGGCGGGCGACGCGGTGGCGGCGCGGGGCGCGGTGGCGGGACCGAGCGGGGCGGTGGTTGGGCGTCCAGGATGCTGCTCCAGCTCGAGGGTCGGGGCGGTCACGCGCGAGACCGGCTCGGGCTCGGAATGATACCAGCGCCCGCCTCGCTCCCAGTCGCGTTCAGGCGCACTCGGCCTCACGGGACCGTTACGCTGCGGTCATGCCACCGACGCCCGAGCGCCGCCATCTCCGCACGGCCGAGATCCTCAGCATCGGGTCCGAGCTCACCGTCGGCGAGACCCGCGACACCAACGCCGGGGAGCTGGCACGAGCGCTCACGCTCGAGGGCGTCACGGTCGGCAGGATCGTCGCCGTGCCCGACCGTCTCGACGTCGTGTCCGACGCCTTCACGACCGCCTTTCGGCGGGCGGACCTGGTACTCAGCACGGGCGGCCTGGGCCCGACTCCTGACGACCTCACGCGCGAGTCGATCGCCGCGGCGCTGGGCGAGACGCCGCAGGTCGATCCTGACCTCGAAGCCTGGCTGCGCGGTCGCTGGGAACGCCGCGGTCTGCCGTTCCCCGAGATCAACCTCAAGCAGGCCTGGCGCATCCCGTCGAGCGAGCCGCTACCGAACCCGAACGGGAGCGCCCCTGGCTGGTTCGTCAGCCGCCCCGACGGTGGCATCGCGATCGCGCTGCCCGGGCCGCCGCGCGAGATGCGGCCGATGTGGTCGAACGAAGCCATGCCCCGTCTGCGAGACCGCGGCCTCGGTGCCGACATGGCGATCCGCACGTTCCGACTGACCGGCATCGGCGAGTCGAGCGTCGCCGAGATCCTGGGCGAGGAGATGCTGCGCCGCCCCGACCCGGAGGTGGCGACCTACGCCCGGCTCGAGGCCGTCGACGTTCGGGTGAGTGCCCGCGGGAGAGACGCGGGCGGCACCAGCGCCGAGGATCGTGTCGAACGAGCCGCGGCGATCGTCCGGGAACGTCTGGGCGACCACATCTGGGCGGAGGGCGAGACGACCTGGTCGGAGGCAGTCGGCGAGCGCCTGACTGCGCTCGGATGGCGACTGGCGGTCGAGGAGATCGGGACGGGAGGCCAGGTCGTCGCGCTCTTCGGCGACGTGCCATGGCTGGGCCTCGTGCGGACGCGACCGGCGACGGACCGGACGCCCGGAAACGACGGCGACGACGAGGTCACCGGCGGACTCATCTCTCACGCGACAGCAGTGCGCGCCGAGGCCGGCGCCGATGTCGGATTGGCTGTTCGCGTCCGCCCGCGCGGATCCGAGTTCGCGGTGAGCGTCGCCATCGTGACCGCCACCGCCGAGCGCCGGCAGACACGCGCCACGTATATCGGCGGGGCGATGGGTCTGAGCCAGGCGGCGCTGATCGCCGCCTCGACGCTCTACGAGGCGCTGGGCGAGCGGCCCTAGCGGCGCGACGCCGCCGTCAGGCGGTCGATGTCGGTCACGACGATCCCCTCGCGCTCGAGACGGATGAGGCCATCGTCCGTGAACTGACCCAGGAGCTTGTTCACGCTCTGCCGCGTGCAGCCGACCATCGCGGCCAGGTCGCCCTGGGTCAGGTTCTTGCGGAGTCGGATCCCACCGTCCGGCTGGACCGTGCCGCCGTCGTGCGCGAGCCGAACAAGTCGGGCCGCCAGCCGGCCGGTGATGTCGAGAAAATGGAGCTCCTCGACATGCGTCGTGAGCCGTCGCAGCTCGCCGGCGATCGATGCGAGCAGGGCATCACGGACAGCGGCCTCCGTGGCGATCAGCTCGCGGAAGCGGTCACGTGGCAGGACCACGGTCTCGGTCGCAGTGACGGCCGTCGCGCTGGCCGAGCGCGGTGCCCCGTCAAGCAGCGCGAGCTCGCCGAAGACGTCGCCGGCGCGGAGTGTGGCGAGGATGGCCTCTTCGCCCGTCTCCGACGGCAGGGAGATCTTCACGTCGCCGGCGACGATCACGAAGAGCGCGTCACCCGGATCACCCACATGGAAGATGACCTCGCCACGTCGGAAACGGCGCGCTCGGACGGTCCCCGCGAGCCGCTCCAGCGCGGCCTGATCCAGACCGGCGAAGAACGGGATCGCCGCCAACGCATCGAGGACGGATCGCCCGACGAGCATGCCGGCGATGGTACGCGTGTCGAAATGCCGACACATGCGCGCGATCAGCGCCGATAGCATGCGTGGGACATGACCGACCCGCTGGGCGCGCGCCTCCGGTTGACCGTGCTCGGTTGCAGCACGGCCGCGCCGCACCCTGCCACGCCGACGGCCGGCTTCCTCGTCGAGTGGGGCAGGACGGCGGTGCTCCTGGATTGTGGCCAGGGCGTGATCAGGAACCTGCAGAAGGTGCTCGACCCGCACGACCTGTCCGCGATCGTGATCGGCCACATGCACGCCGACCACTACCTCGACATCGTCGGCCTGCGCTACCTCTACCCGTGGGGCGAGCGCGCGCCCGACCCGCTGCCGATCCACCTGCCGCCGGGTGGGCGCGCACGCCTGGACGCGCTCGCGACCGCCGTGAGCGAACGGGCCGGCTTCTTCGACGCGGCGTTCGATGCGGTCGAATACGACCCCGACAGCACCATCGACATCGGTGAGCTGCGGCTGCGTTTCGTCCGTGGCCGCCACTATGTCCCGGCATGGGGCGTGGTCATCGATGCACCCGATGGGTCCCGACTGGCCTACACGGGCGACACGGGCCCGTCCGCCTCGGTCGAGGACAGCGTCCGCGATGCCGACCTGCTGCTCGTGGAGAGCGCGCTGGGGCTGGCGGCACACGACGACGCGGAACGCGGCCATCTCACGCCGGAGGAGGCCATCGAGCTGGCGCGGCGTGCGAACGCGCGCACGGCGATCCTCGTCCACTACGGACCGGCCCGCAAGGCCGAGATGGATGCGATGTGCGCGGCAGCCGGACCGTGGGTCCGCACGGCGGTGGACGGGCTGACCGTGACCGTCCGACCGTCGTCTGGCCGGGGGATCGAGACCCAGCAGGACTCGACCCGGGCCTCGGCCTAGGGCGCTCCCCCGCCAGGTACCGCGCCCGCGATCGCGGTCTCCCGGAGCGCAGCGAGCGTCGCCGACGCCTCCTCTGCGCGCACACGGTCGCGGGCCGCACCGTCGGGATCGTCGGTCGCCGCAAGGTCGGCCGCCTGTCGCCAGAACGCCGCCGCCTCGGCGATCGCACCGAGCGCGATGGCGTTCTCGGCGGCTTCGCGGAGCAGCGGGACGGCGCGAGGGGCATCGCCGGCCGCGACCCGGTGGGCGGCGATCAGACTGGGACTGCCGGCCGGATATGCCCGCTCCAGCCGATCGGCCAGCCGTCCATGGAGCACGCGTCGGCGACTGGCGAGGAGGCCGGCGTAGGCGGCATCGTGGATCAACGTGTGGGCGAATCGCCAGCGCTCGTCGTCCTGGGGCAGCACCAGCGCACTCGCCGCGAGGTGGTCGAAGACCTCCGGCTCGAGCGGGCGATCGAGCAGGTCCTCGACTGTCGCCGGCCGGAAGGAGATGCCGATGACCGAGGCCACGCCGAGCACCTCCCGAGCGCCCGGCGGGAGGGCATCGATACGCGCGCCGAGCACGGCACGCAACGTGATGGGCACGCCGGTCCCGCCCGTGCCCGTCATCGCCACCAGCCCGTCGCGCCACTGGAGCGTGCCGTCCTCGAGGAAGGCGCGCACGGTCTCCCCGACGAAGAGGGGGTTCCCGCCGGTCCGCTCGTGGATGCTGCGGGCGCCGTGGGCGTCCAGCGCTGCCCGCGCGACGATGGTCGCCAGCTTGCCGGTCTCGGGCTCGTCGAGGCCCGCGAGCAAGAGATGGGTCGCCTCGCGTCGCGTGGCCCACGCCGGCACGGACCCCGGCCGCGCCGCCGCCAGGACGACGACCGGATGGCTCCGTGTCCGGTCGACGACGAGGTCGACCATGCCGACGCTCGACGGGTCGAGCCATTGCAGGTCGTCGATGACGATGACGCGCGGTCCGCTCGTCTCCAGCAGCCGATCGAGATACTGGGACGCGACCTCGGTCAGGGCCGCACCCACCTCTGCCGGGTCGCTCGGCATGTCGGCCGCCTCGGCCTCCCAACCCGTGAATGCGGCGTCCCTGGCGATGGCCGCGATGGCGCCGCCGAATCGGCGGCGGCTCGCCGGGTCCAGGTCGTCGGTGAAGAGGAAGCGACGGACCAACGTTCCGGAGTCGACCCCATGCTCGTCCGCGACGACCTGGGCGAACCGCCGCGCCCAGCGGTATGGCTCGCCGCGGGCGTACGACACGTTCTCCGTCCACGACCACGCGAATCCTGCCGCCCGTGCCGGCGTCTCCACCGCGGCGAGCAGCCGGGACTTGCCGACGCCGGCCTCGCCCTCGATGACGACCACGCCGCCACGGCCGGTCCGGCGGGCCGCGTCGAGCGCCCCTGCGATGATCCCGAGCTCGCTCGTGCGGCCGACCAGCGGACCGCGGCTGCCAGGCTGATACGGGATCCAGGGACCCATCCCGGCCTCACCGCGCAGGCCGTGGAGCTCGACCGCCGTGGACTGGCCGCGGAGGACGACGGCCCCACGCGGGTCGGTCGCAAGGCGTCCACGCGCGGCTCGCATGGTCGCCTCGTCGAGAAGGATCTCGCCCGGCCTGGCCATCGACTGGATCCGCGCTGCCGTCGTGATGGCCACGCCCGTCAGCCGCATGTCACGGTCCGGGGCGACGCTCGCCGACCCCGCCACGACCTCACCGGTGGCGATCCCGATCCGGACGTCGAGTGGCTCGGACCCGGCCGCAGCCTCATGGAGCCCCGACCGGATGGCCAGGGCCGCCAGCGCGGCACGAACCGCGTCATCGTCGTGCGCCCGTGGCCAGCCGAACACGGCGAAGACGGCGTCGCCGATGAACTTCTCGCGCGTCCCGTCGAAGCGCTCGATCGCCGCGGCCATCGTGGCCAGGGCTTCGGTCACCCGCGCGCGGACATCCTCCGGGTCGTGCTCAGCGAGCATGCGCACGTAGTCGACCAGGTCGGCGAACAACGCGGTGACGACCCGCCGATCACCGCGGGCTCCCGGGTCGGTGGGGGCGAGCTGCCGTTCGTCCGGCGCACGTTGGGCGCCCTCGTCGAGTGGACCGTCGAGCGCGGCGCCGCATCGTGCACAGAAGCGGGCATCGTCTGCCGCGATGGCCGTGCACGACGGACACCGCACGTCGTGCGCGACCTCAGGAGATGGTCAGCAGCGGTCGCGATTCGGCCGCTGCAGCGCGGACGCTCATCCTGGCAGCGACGGTCTGTGCCACCGCGGTCAGTGCGCGCGCAGCCGGTCCCGGTTCGCGCTGGGCGACCGCCGGCACGCCGACATCGCCGCCCTGGCGGACGGTGATATCGAGCGGCACGCCGCCGAGGTACTCGAGGCCGTGCTGGGCGGCGAACCGCTCGCCCCCGCCGCGTCCGAAGATCTCGGTCATATCCCCGCAGTGCGGGCAGGCGAACGCCGTCATGTTCTCGACGAGGCCGAGCACCGGGACGTTCATCCGCTGGAACATCGCCAGGGCCTTGGCCACGTCGCTCAGGCTGACTTCCTGGGGCGTCGTCACGAGCACCGCTCCGGAGATCGGTACGGCCTGGGCGAGGGTCAGCTGCGCATCCGACGTGCCCGGCGGCAGGTCGATGACGAGGTAGTCGAGCTCGCCCCAATCGACGTCTCGCAGGAACTGCTGGATCGCGCCACCGACGAGCGGTCCGCGCCAGACGATCGGCTGTCCTTCGGGGACGAAGAACTGGATCGAGATCGCCTTGACGCCATGGCGCTCGAGCGGGGTGATCTTGTTGTTCGCGCTGGCCTTGGGCTGGCCCTCCACGCCGAGCATCTGCGGGATGTTCGGGCCGGTGATGTCCGCGTCGAGCAGGCCGACCGTTGCGCCGGCCTGTGCCAGCGCCACGGCCAGGTTGACGCTGACTGTCGACTTGCCGACGCCGCCCTTGCCGGACGCGACCGCCACGATGTTCTTGACGCCCGGGACGAGTTGCTCGGCCTGGCGGGGCTGGGCGCGGCGGACCATCGCGCCCCAGGTGATCTCGACGTCGGTCGCGCCGAGATCGGTCAGCACCATCCGGGCGTTGGATTCGATCTCATCCTTGAGCGGACAGGCCGGCGTGGTGAGCTCGATCGTGAACGCGACGCGCGACTCCTCGATCGCGATCGACTTGACCATCTCGAGCGTGACGATGTCCCGCCCGAGCTCGGGCTCCTGCACGTTGCGCAGTGCATCGAGCACGGCGATTTCGGTGATCACGGTCATGCGACGGGTGGGCCCTCGTTCTGTCACGGGAAGTGTCGGAATACATCGTACCTCCCTTCGCGAGAAGGCCTGCCCAGCGAGATAGGGACCGCGACTACACGCGAACGAACTTCTGGACGCCGCGACTGCCGCGGTCGAGGCCGATCCACGACTCCGCTGTGTCAGCCACGTAGAAGCTGCCCTGCGAGTCCACGCCGATGCCATGCGGCGCACAGAACATCCCCGGACCGGGCTCGTGCATGACTCGGCCGCGCACCATCGGGTCACGTGACGGCGCGGTCGCGAGGGCGAGCGGGACACCACCGGTCTCGAAATCGTCGACGACCACGCCGTCACCCCAGCGTGCGAGCACGGTGCCATCACGATCGAGCACGGTCACCCGATGCGACAGCTCGGCGACGTAGAACGCGCCGTCGGGGCCTTTGCGGACACTCTGCGGCAGTCGCAGCCCGGTCCATTCACCGAGGAACGCGCCAGCCAGGTCGAAATACTGGACACGGTTGTTGTAGCGATCCGCGGCGTACAGGCGCTCGTCGGCCGGGTCGATGAACACGCTATGGACCGTGTTGAACTCGCCCGGACCGTGACCCGACGAGCCCCACGAGAACTTGAGCTCCCCGTCCGGGCTGAAGCAGTGGATCCGCGCGTTGCCATAGCCGTCGCTGACGTAGATGTCGCCGTTCGAGGCAGCCGTCGCATGTGTCGGGCGGTTGAAGGGCTTGCCACTGAACGCCGGCGCGTTCTGATGGGGACTGCCGAGCGTCAGGACGTGCTTGCCGTCCTTGGTGAACTTGCGGATCGAGTGGTCACGGCTGTCGGCCGTGTACACGAAACCGTCGGGCGCGACGCTCAGGCCGTGCGGGAACGTGAAGTAGTGCTCGCCGCCCAGCTCGCCCCAGGCATCCAGGAATTGGCCGTCCCTGTCGAAGATCATCACCGGGTGGTTGCCACGGTTGAAGACGTACACGTTGTCGTCGTCATCGACGCCGACATCGGCCACTTCGACGAAGGTCCAACCCTTCGGGCGCCTGAAGAATCCGTCGACGACCTCGTACCGGTCGCCGCCGATGTCACCCTCCATCGCTACCTCCTCGGAAAACGCCTTGCGCGATTGTTTATCCCACCCATACATTCCCCAAATATCCCTGACCATCACTAAGCGTTAGCGACCCGGTGCGCACTCGCAACGGGACTATCGGTGGGTTAACGCCCGGACCATTGACACCGTTCGGGCGGTAGCGCTGTATACGAAGCATTCCGTCGGATCTAGGGGGGACCTCGACATCGCTACTCCAGCCGCTGCTATCGCCTCGTCCGCAGCCACCAATGTCGGCATCGCGGAAGGCACTGTCACCACCCAAGCGGCCACCGCCATCGCGCTCGAGATGCAGGCTCTCGGAGTCGAGCATTTCTTCCTGATGACCGGTCGCGACAACCGCCTGTGGATCGCCCTCGAGGAGGTGGGCATCCGCCAGGTGCTCGCCCGGAGCGAAGCCGCTGCGGTCTACATGGCCGACGGCTACGCCCGTCTCCGCGGCACGCCCACCTTCGTGTACGGACCATACGGACCGGGCGCCGCCAACGTCGCCGGCGGTCTGGCCGAGCCGTTTTGGGCAGGGAGCCCCGTCGTCGCCCTGGTGTCGGCCATGCGTCGCTCCGACCGCTACCGCAGGGAGTACCAGGAGCTCGAGCAGCAGCCGCTGTTCGCATCGGTCACCAAGTGGGGCGTCGAGGCGTCGGTCGTGAACCACGTGCCGCGCCTCGTGCGCGAGGCCGCACGGCACGCGATCGCCGGGGCTCCGGGACCCGTGTACCTCGGCATCCCGAACGACCTCTTCGAGGAGGAGCTCCCGGGGTACAGCGGCCCCGCACCACTCGACCACGTCTTCGAGGTGCCGTTCGCGCGCCCCGCACCGAGCGCAGCCGACGCCGAAGCGGTCGTCCGTGCGCTCACCTCCGCCGAGCGCCCGATCATCCTTGCGGGTGGCGGCATCCACCAGTCCTCCGCCTACGACGCCCTTCGCCAGGTCGCCGAGCGTCTCGGGATCCCGGTCGCGACGAGCAACTCCGGCAAGGGCAGCATCGCCGAGACCCATGACCTCGCCCTCGGCAGCGTCGGCCGCTACTCGCGCAACTACGCGAACGCTGCGTTGCGCGACGCGGACGTGATCCTGGCCATCGGGACCGCGCTCGGTGGCATGGTCACCGACTCGTACCGCCTGATCAGCCAGGGCACGCGGATCATCCACGTGTCCATCGATCCCGATGTCATCGGGATGAACTTCCCGACCGAGCTCGGGTTGGTCGCCGACGCTAGAGCGTTCCTCGAGGCCGTATATGACGCGTGCGTGCGGCTCGAGGCACTCCCGTCGACGGCCGCGATGGAGTCCTCACGGAACCTGGCCTCCGAGCGCGCCGAATGGCGGGAGCGGCGTGCCGGCCTGGCGGCGCAGAACGGCCTCGACGGTGGCCCGATGCGACCCGAGGCGATCATGGCGATGCTCGATGCCCGCCTCGCGGACGATGCCGTGCTCGTCGCGGATACCGGCTACTCGTCGGCCTGGGCTGGCGCCCTGGCCGAGGTGAAGCAGGCAGGTCGTCACTTCATGCGGGCCGACGGCTCACTCGGCTGGGCGTTCCCGGCCGCCCTCGGTGCGCAGCTGGCCGAGCCGGACCGGCAGGTCGTCTGTATCACCGGTGACGGTGGCTTCGGCTATCACATCGGCGATATCGAGACGGCCATCCGCCAGCAGCTTCCGGTCATCGTGGTGATCCTCAACAACCAGACGCTGGCGTTCGAGGAGCACGTGCAGGACCTGCTGTACGGCAAGGTCGTCCCGTCGGTCAACGAGTTCGTGGACGTCAACTACGGAGCCATCGCCCGGGCCTTCGGGGCGAGCGGGTTCCGTGTGGCCAACATCGAGGACTTCGAGCAGGCGCTGGCCCACGGCCTCAAGCGCAACGGCCCGACGATCATCGACGCGGTCATCGACCGCGACGCGATCGCCCCGGTCACCCGTTACGACCGCGTCCGAATCCGCGAGCTATGACCACCACCGCGGCGCGGATCGACGGCCCCGGCCTGCCGGAGGCCGATCCAGCGCTACCCGATATCGACACGGTGCGGGAGCTCGCCCAGCGCTACTCCAACTGGGGTCGCTGGGGCGCTGACGATGAGCTCGGGACGCTGAACCTCATCACCCCGAGCGACGTCGTCGCAGCCTCCAGCCTGGTCCGTACCGGTCGCACGTTCTCGCTGGCCATCCCGGTCGACGAGAACGGGCCGCAATCGGGCGGCTTCGGGCGGTTCAACCCGATCCACCTGATGATCCGCGACGGGAATGCCGCAGCGACCGGTACCGTCGTCCGCGACTTCTACGGCGGCCGCGACCGCTATATCCGCGGCACGGACGACCTGCTGATCCTGCCCCTCCAGTCCGGGACGCAGTGGGACGCGCTGGCCCACATCGTGTTCGACGGCCACATCTACAACGGCTATGACGCGACCGATGTCGGCAGCAAGGGCGCGATCCGCAACGACATCGCCAAGATGCGCGACCGCATCATCGGACGGGGCGTGCTGCTCGACATCCCACGCAGCAAGGGCCGGCCCTGGCTCGATCCCGGTGAGCCGATCCATGCCGCCGACCTCGATGCCTGCGCCCGAGCGCAAGGGGTCGAGATCGGGCGCGGGGACATCGTGCTCATCCGGACCGGCCAGATGGCGCAGTGCCGCGCCGATGGGGCGTGGGGTGCCTACGCCGGTGGCGCTGCCCCTGGCCTGGCGCTCGACACGGTCGGTTGGATCCACGACCGCGACATCGCGGCGATCGCCAGCGATACGTGGGGCGCCGAGGTGCTGCCGAACGAGACCCTCGACGTCTTCCAGCCGCTCCACATCATCCTGATCGTGCACATGGGTCTGCTTGTCGGCGAGATCTTCGATCTCGAAGGCCTCGCCGCCGATTGCGCGGAGGACGGGCGCTACGAGTTCCTCTTCTCGGCACCACCGCTGCCGATCACCGGCGGCGTGGGCTCGCCCGTGAACCCACTCGCCATCAAGTAGGCCCGCGATGACCGCCCCCCGGACCCAGGAACCCGTCCTCATCTTCGGATCGCACATCGCGGCACTCGGTGTGCTGCGGGTGCTCGCCCGACGCAACGTCCCGACGTTCGTCGTGGACGACACGACCAACGTGATCGTGCGGTCGCGCTGGTATCGGCCCGCCGAGCCGACGCTGGCGGAGACCTCGGACCCGGCGACGCTGGCGGCCTACCTTCGATCCTTGGAGCTGCCGAGCGCGGTCCTCATCGCCTGTAGCGACCAATGGGCGCTCGCGGTCGCAGGCCTGCCCGAGGACCTCCGCCAGCGGTTCCCGACGAGCCTCGCCCCGCACGTCGCCATCGAGCAGTTCGTCGACAAGGACCGGTTCCAGGCGCTCGTCGACACGCTGGACATCCCGCGGCCGCGGACCCTCCCCATCCACCAGCCGAGTGATCTCGCTCGCGCGACCGACGAGGACCTCGCCAACGGTTTCCTGAAGCCGACCGAATCGCAAGCGCACAACCGCCGGTTCAAGACCAAGGGCTTCTTCGTCGAGTCACGTGACGAGGCCCGCCGGCTCATCGACGAGGCCGCTGACGCCGGCGTCAATTTCATGCTCCAGGAGTACATCCCGGGCGACTCATCGAAGACGTTCCTCATCGACGGGTTCGTCGACCGGCACGGGACGATCAGCGCGATGGTCGCCCGGCGGCGGGTGCGCATGGATCCGCCACGGTTGGCCAACACCTGCTCGGACGTGACGATCCCGCTTGCCGCTGTCGAGGCGTGCCTGCCGTCCATCCGGACGCTGCTCGAGGCGACCGACTATCAGGGCATCTTCAATGTCGAGTTCAAGTTCGATGCGCGCGACGGCCGGTTCAAGATCATCGAGCTCAACCCGCGACCGTTCTGGCTGATCGGCCACATCGAGCGAGCCGGCGTCGACCTGCCGTGGATGAGCTACCTCGACGCCCAGGGTCTCCCCGTCGCGCCGCCGCCGCCCTATCAGATCGGGCGGTACGGGATGTACGAGATCCCCGATGCGACGGCAATCGGCCGGGCCATCGTCTCGCTGCGCCGGCCGGAGGGTCCGATCCTCAAGCCATGGTTGCGCGGCGACAAGGCTCTGTTCTGGTTCAGCGACCCGCTGCCTGCCATCGAGGGGCTCGGCCAGATCGTCGGCAAGCGCCTGGGTCGCGTCGTGGACCGCTTCCGGCGCATCGCTGGGGGGGCGCCCGACACCGCCGATCCCACGAACCACGCGGTGTCGGCTCGCTGAGAGCCACGAATCTCGTATGAGGACCCGGCCAGTGCGCCGGTTCCCGCGTCCTTGACACCCTGAACGGGGCGCCCATATCCTCGCCCGACCGGCCCCCAGGCCCGCCTGACCGGCACAGTCACGGAAACCCGTCCGACACTGTCCCCGGACGCCCTAGCGCCAGGAGTGCTACCGAACGTGCCCGCCGTCGACGTCAGGCTCGTGGACGTGGTCAAGCGATACGGCGATGCCGTCGCGGTCGACCACATCAACCTCGAGGTCCAGACCGGGGAGTTCTTCACGCTCCTCGGGCCATCCGGTTGCGGCAAGACCACGACCCTTCGGATGATCGGCGGCTTCGAGGAGCCCACCTCCGGCCTCATCGAGCTCAAAGGCGAGGACGTGACGTGGCTACCGCCCTACAAGCGACACGTCAACACGGTCTTCCAGAACTACGCCCTCTTCCCCCACCTGTCGGTCTTCGAGAACGTCGCCTTCGGTCTTCGGCGCCAGAAGGTCAGCGAGACCGAGGTTCGCAACCGGGTCGGCGAGATGCTCAAGCTCGTCGAGCTGCCCGGGTTCGAGCGGCGCAAGCCCACTCAGATCTCCGGTGGCCAGGCCCAGCGCGTGGCCCTCGCTCGCGCGCTCATCAACAGACCGTCGGTCCTGCTCCTCGACGAGCCGCTGGGCGCGCTGGACCTGAAGCTGCGCAAGCAGATGCAGGTCGAGCTGAAGCGCATCCAGCAGGAGGTCGGCATCACGTTCATCTTCGTGACGCACGACCAGGAAGAGGCGATGACGATGTCCGATCGCATCGCCGTGATGAACAAGGGCCGCTACGAACAGCTGGCCGATCCGGCCAGCCTGTACGAGCGACCCCGGACGCGGTTCGTGGCCGGCTTCCTTGGCGTGAGCAACCTCCTCGCATCGACGCCGAGCGGCACAGCCGATGGCTACGCGGTCGGCCAGCTGGCGGACGGCACGAGCGTCCGTGTACCCGCCGCGCTCACCGAGGGCCTCGAGCACTACGAGGTGGGCGTGCGGCCAGAGAAGATCCGGCTGCGCGAGCTGACCGAGGAGGTCCCGGCCGGCCTCAATCAGCTCCAGGGCGTCATCAGCGACGCGTCCTATCTCGGCGTCTCGACCAGCTACCAGGTCGCGACACGCGGCGGGGCCAAGATCACGGTCTACGAGCAGAACGTCGAGCGGGCGACGCGGGCCGAGCTGTGGGAGCCGGGCGAAGAGGTCCGCATGACCTGGTCGCCGGACCACACGTTCGCCGTCGAATCCGGCGGCACGCCGCCACCCGACGTCGTCACCGCGACCAGCGTCGCCAGCGAGGGCAGCCCGGCGCCCGTGCCGACAGGTCCCTCGCGGCGGGTGTTCCTCGTCGGCGGTGCCCTGGTCGCGGTCGGCGGTGTCGCGGCCTTCCTGGCCGCGACATCCGCGGGCACTCCGGCGGGAACGCCGACCCCGAGCGGACCGCCATCCCAGGCCGCGGGTGGGTCGGCGGGCGCTTCCGAGGTGCCCGGGTCGGTCGCGCCGCCGCAGGTGGCCACCGGTCCACTCAACTTCGCCAACTGGGACGCCTACATCGACCTGACCACGGTCGCTGGCCAGGACGGACAACTCGACACCGACGACGACGAATACGATCTGCCCTCGCCGACGCTCGATGAATTCGCTGCCCAGTACGGCGTCGAGGTCAACTACGCCAACGCCGAGATCGACGGCAACGAGTCGTTCATGGCCACCATCACCCCGCAACTCGAGGCCGGGGTGCCGACCGGCTGGGACCTCATCGTCCTCACCGACTTCATGGCCGCCAAGGTGATCGCGGCCGGTTGGGCCGAGCCCCTCGACCCAGCCGTCACCGCCACGGCCGCGGCCAATGTGCGGGACGAGCTTCGAGGCCTGCCGTGGGATCCCGAGTTCACCTACCACTACCCGTGGCAGTCGGGCGCGACCGGTGTCGGCTACAACTCCGAGTCCACGGGGCGCGAGCTGACCAAGCTCGAGGACCTGTTCGATCCGGCATTCGCCGGGAAGGTGACCCTGCTCGACGACCCCCACGACACCTTCCCGCTCATCCATACGATGCTCCAGGCCCAGGGCAACGCGTCCGCCACGCCGTCGGAGGCGATGACCGCCGACGACGCACAGGTCGTCCACGACTACCTGCGAGCCGTTCGTCGACAACGGCCACATCCGGGCATTCCGCGGCAACGCCTACCTGCAGGACTTCGGCAGCGGTGACACGTGGGTCGCGATGGTCTGGTCGGGCGATCTCGCCTCGTCGGCGGGGCCCAACGACGTGTTCGTCTACCCGGAGGAGGGCTCGAACCTCTTCACCGACAACATGGTCATCCCGAAGGGTGCGGTCAACAAGTACACCGCCGAGCTGATGATCGACTGGGTCTACGACGTCGACCGCGCGGCGCGGATCGCCAACTTCGTCTACTACATCTCGCCGGTCAAGGGCGTGGCCGACGCGATCAAGGCGATCGACGAGGAGGCGGCGACCAATCCGCTCCTGTTCCCGCCGCCAGACGTCCTCGCGAAGCAGCATCCCCAGCCGGAGTGGGACGAGGCCACCGAGGCGGCGGTCAACGGCATGTACGCGGACCTCGCGGGCGTGTGAGCACCGTGACCCGGCGTCGCTGGCTCATCCCCTACCTGCTGCTCATCCCCGGGCTGCTGTGGCTGGCCCTCTTCTTCGTCCTCCCCAACATCCAGATGTTCCTCATGTCGCTCTCGGAGCGCGCCGGCGGGGCCGGACTGGCGCGCCAGTACGAGCTCACCTGGACGCTGGACAACTACATCACGGCGCTGACCGCCTTTCCCGACCAATTCGCCAACTCGCTCGTGTACGGCGGGCTGGCGACGCTGCTGTGCCTGCTCATCGGCTATCCGCTGGCCTACGGGATCGCCTTCCGCGGTGGTCGCTACAAGAACCTGCTGCTGTTCCTGGTGATCGCGCCGTTCTTCACGAGCTTCCTGATCCGCACGATCTCGTGGCGGATCCTGCTCGGCAACGATGGCGCCTTCCTGTCGGTCATCCGTGACGGCCTGGGCATCGTCCCGCCGAACTTCAGCATCCTGGGCACGCCGCTGGCGGTCGTCTCGGGGCTGACCTATCAGTTCCTGCCGTTCATGGTCCTGCCGCTCTACGTCTCGCTCGAGAAGATCGACCGGCGCCTGATCGAGGCGGCCAAGGACCTCTACGCCGGGCCGTGGCGCCCGCGGGGCACCGTCGTGGGCGGGATCGCTGGAGCGGGACTCGCCGTCGTGATCGTCGCGGCACTGGGATACGTGGACCTCAACGTCGGGAGCCTGCCCGGCATCGCGGCGGTGGCACTCGTCGGTGGCGCGATCGGCGCGGTCATCGGGACGTACCTGATCTCGGAGTCGTACGTGCGGATCATCTTGCCGCTCAGCCTCGGCGGGGTGTTCGCGGGCTCGATCCTCACGTTCATCCCCGCGATCGGTGACTACGTGAACGTCGAGCTGCTGGGCAATCCGCAGACGCAGATGATCGGCAACGTCATCCAGAACCGCTACCTCGCGCAGAACGACTATCCGACCGCCGCGGCGCTGTCGTTCCTGCTCATGGCCGGCATCCTCATCGCGATCTTCATCTACGCGAGGGCGCTTGGGACCGAGGAGCTGACCGGAGGCCGCGGATGACCGACGCGACGCTCGCCCAAGGCCAGGAGGTCGCCGTGGCGCGCTCGGTCGGCACCGGCCAGCGAGTGCAGAAGACCCTCGATCGCTGGCTGATCCCGATCTTCGTCTTCCTCGCGCTGTTCTACCTGCTGCTGCCGATCCTCGTGATGATCGCGTTCTCGTTCAACGATCCACCAGGCCGGTTCAACTTCGTGTGGGGGTCCAGTTCTCGCTGGCGGCCTGGCAGAACCCATTCGGCCGGCCGGGCCTCGAGGCGGCGCTGATCACGAGCCTCGTCGTGGCGACCCTCGCGACGATCGTCGCCACGATCCTTGGCACGCTCATCGCGCTCGCCCTCTCGCGCTACAACTTCACCGGACGCTCGAGCACGAGCCTGTTCATCTTCATCCCGATGGCGACGCCCGAGATCGTCCTCGGTGCGAGCCTGCTGACGTTGTTCGTCGGCTCGGCCAACGAGCCGTGGAAGACGCTCACCGGCGGGGTGCTCTTCCCGCTCGGCGTCCAGACGATCCTCATCGCCCACATCATGTTCAACATCAGCTTCGTGGTGGTGACCGTGCGGGCCCGGATGCAGGGGTTCCCCCATCACCTCGAGGAAGCGGCGATGGACCTTGGCGCCACGCCGTGGCCCACGTTCTGGAAGGTGACCTTCCCGCTCATCCTGCCCGGCATCCTGGCCGGCGCATTGCTGGCGTTCTCGCTCTCGATCGACGACTTCATCATCACGAACTTCACGTCGGGCACGTCCTCCACGTTCCCGATCTGGGTGTGGGCGAGCATCAGGAACAACCTGCCGCCGCAGGTCCACGTCATCGGGACGATGGTCTTCGTCGGCGCGGTCGGCCTCGTCGCGCTGAGCACCTTGTGGGAGCGGCGGAACGAACGGCGGGATCGGCTGATCGCCGCGCAGGAGGCCGCCAAGGCGAACAGCGCAGCTGCCGCCCAGGCCTGACCCGAGGGAAGGACGCGCGATGATCGATACGCGAGCCGATACATCCGGCGGCGCTGCGGACAGCCTCCCGGACCACGCCGTGATCCCGCCCGTCTGGGGGCGCATCACCAACCTCGATGTGGATCGCGGCGAGGGTTCGTGGCTGATCACCCGCGACGGCGAGCGCTACCTCGACTACAGCTCGGGGATCGGCGTGACCAACACCGGACACGCGCACCCTCGGGTTGCCGCGGCGATCTCGGCGCAGGCCCAGAAGCTGCTCCACGGCCAGCAGAACATCCTCTACCACGAGCCCGGCCTGCGGCTGTACGACCGGCTCCCGAACCTCCTCCCCGGCGGCCCGTTCCAGGCGTTCCTGTCGAATTCGGGCGCCGAGGCCATCGAGGCGTCCGTCAAGCTGGCCCGCGTCTCGACCGGCCGCCCGGTCATCCTGGCCTTCCGCTACGGCTACCACGGCCGGACGGCGCAGACCATGGCGCTCACGACGGCCAAGGACGTGTACCGCGGCGCCTTCGAACCGCTGCCCGGGAGCGTCTACCACACTGCCTACCCGTACTGCTATCGCGCGGCGACCGGCCCGCACGACCCGTCGGCGTGCACGTGCGACTGGGAGGAGCAGCTCGACCTGACGTTCCACCAGATCATCTACCCCGACCAGGTCGCGGCGATCATCATCGAGCCGGTGCTCGGCGAGGGCGGCTACATCGTCCCGCCGCCGGACTTCCTGCCGCGGCTCCGGGAGATCACCCGCCGCCACGGTATCCTGCTCATCGCCGACGAGGTGCAGACGGGATTCGGGCGGACCGGCCAGATGTTCGCGGTCATGCACTACGACGTGGAGCCCGACATCCTGGTCATGGCCAAGGGCATCGCCTCGGGCCTGCCGCTCTCGGGGATCCTGGCCCGCCAGGAGCTGATGGCGCGCTGGAAGCCCGGCAGCCACGGTGGCACGTACGGCGGCAACGTCGTGTCGTGCGCGGCGGCCAACGCGACGCTCGACGTCATCGAAGACGAGGGCCTGGTGGCCAATGCCTCCGAGCGCGGCGCCCAGTTCCTGACCGGGCTCCGAGCGCTGCAGGCGAAGCACCGCTCCATCGGCGATGCGCGCGGGCTGGGCCTCATGGTCGCCATCGAGCTCGTCAAGCCGGACGAGGGCGACGGACGCGTGCCGGACCCGGACCTGACCAAACGGATCCAGGCCGAGGCGCTGGCGCGCAAGCTGATCGTGCTCACCGCTGGGACGTATGTGAACGTGATCCGCATCATCCCGCCGCTCGTAACCACGGCGGATGAGGTCGATCAGGCGTTGTCGATCCTGGACGAGTCGCTGGCAGCCGCTGGCGCCTGACGCATCGCGCTGACGTGGAGCTCGCGTCGGCTGGTCTGCTCGCGGTCGTCGGGCTGATCCTCGTCAAGGAGGCCGGACTGCCGGTGCCGGTGCCGGGCGACCTGATCGTCATCGGTGCCGGCGTGGCGGCGGCGCGAGGCGATCTCGACCCGGGCACGACACTCGTCCTGATCGTGCTCGCGAGCATCATCGGTGGGGTCGTCCAGTACGCCCTCGTGCGGTCGATCGCCCGGCCGGCCCTGCTCCGGTTGCTCCAGCGGGTGACATCGGCGGACCGCCTCGACCGGCAGACCGAACGCCTTCGCCGCGGCGGCGCGGGATCGGTGGCGGTCGCCCGCTCGACACCCGGGATCCGGATCGTCGCCATCGCCGCCAGCGCGCTCGCGGCCATCCCGCCGGTCGCGTTCGTCGCCGGTCTGGCGATCGGCAATGCACTGTTCATCGCTGCCCATTTCGGGCTCGGTTTCGTGCTCGGCGAGCCGCTGCTGGCCGTCGTCGGCGGCGCGCTCGGGCCACTGGCACTGGCCGGTATCGTGCTCGCCGTGCTGGGTGGCGTCGGCTGGTTCGTCCTGGCCCGACGTCGTCGCCGCGCGGCGGCTGGGGCGGCCGATGGGACGGACCTCGCCACGATCGGCGCGTGGGCCGACGCCTGCTGCCCGGCGTGCCTCACGCTCGCGGCCCTGGAGGCCCGCAGCTAGCCCTCCCGGAGCCGGCGAAGGACGGTGTCGTGCAGCCGGCCGTTCGAGGCGACGATCGTGCCCGTCTCGATGTCGCGGCGGCCGTCGAAGTCGGTGACGCGGCCGCCGGCCTCCTCGACGAGGACGGTCGGCGCGGCAGCATCCCACGACTTCAGCCCGACCTCGACCATCGCCTCCCCCGCGCCCTCGGCGATCAGCGCATAGCCCCAGAAATCGCCGTACCCGCGATCACGCCAGACGTCGCGCAGCAGCCCGTCGAACCCGGGCGCCAGACCCGTCCCCTGGATGTCGCGCGCCGAGCCGTACAGGATCTGCGCGTCCTCGAGGCGGTCGACCGCCGACACGCGGATCCGGCGCGGCTCCGCGCCCCGGTTGCGCGCCCACGCGCCGCCGCCGCGGTATGCCCACCAACGCTCGTCGAGCGCGGGCGCGGAGAGGACGGCCGCCTGCAGCTCACCGTCCCGTTCCACGGCGAGGAGCGTCCCGAACAACGGCACGCCGCGGATGAAGTTGTGGGTCCCGTCGATCGGGTCGATGTACCACCGTACAGACGCCTCACCGGCTTCGACCCCGTACTCCTCGCCGATCAGCCCGTGATCGGGAAACGCGTCGGCGAGGCGTCCGCGGATGAGCCGCTCGATCGCGGTGTCGGCCTGCGTCACGAACGTCCTGTCAGGCTTGGTGTCGATCGTCAGGTCACGCCGGAACGATGCCCGGGCGAGGGCATCGGCCTCGTCGCACGCCGCAAGCGCCACGTCGAGCCAGCCCTTGAGCTCACCCTCGGTCCCGCGCCGCAGCGACGCGGACCACTCCTCGCCATACTCGCCGTCATTCACGATCGGATCGTCGCGTTGGTCGGGTCGTACAGCGGCTCACGCACGACCGTGAAGCCGATCCACCGGCCGAACACCTCGACGTCGCCGCGCGTGCCGACGCCGCGGTCGGGCGGCAGGTACGCGTAGGCGATCGAGTTCTCGACCGCAAAGCCCTGGCCGCCGCTGGTCACCCGACCGACGACCTCGCCGTCGATGCGGACGGGCTCGTTGCCGAGGCAGACGTCGAGCGCGTCGTCGAGGACCAGGCAGCGGAGGCGCTTCGACGGTCCGTCGGCCTTCGCGGCGCGCAGCGCGGCAGCCGCCTGCGACGGCTCGGCCTTGTCGAGCGCGACCGCGAAGCCGAGCCCGGCCTCGAACGGGTTCTCGTCGGGCGTGATGTCGCTCGACCACACGCGATAGCCCTTCTCGAGCCGGAGCGCGTCGATCGCTCGATAGCCGCCGGCGACCATCCCGTGATCTCGGCCGGCCTCCCACAAGGTCGACCAGAGCGCTCGGCCGTACTCCATCGGCGCGTACAGCTCCCAACCGAGCTCACCCACGTACGTCACCCGCAACGCGAGGCCTGGGACCGACCCGATGCTGATCTCGCGCGCGGTGAGGAACGGGAAGCCGGCATCGGACACGTCGTCACGCGTGAGTGGCGCCAGGATGTCGCGTGCCCGCGGTCCCCACAGCCCGAAGCACACCCGCGCCGACGTGATGTCGCGGATGGTCACCGAGCCATCGACCGGCACGTTGGATCGGAGCCATGCGAGATCGTGGTTGCCGTACGCCGTCCCGGTGATGAGCATGAAGCGGTTCGCGGCGAGGCGGGTCACGGTCACGTCGGCCTGGATGCCGCCACGCCGGTCGAGCAGCTGCGTGTAGACGATCGAGCCTTCGACGCGGTCGATGTCATTCCCACACACCCGCTGGAGGAACGAGCAGGCCCCCGGCCCGACGACCTCGAGCTTGGCGAACGATGTCTCGTCAAACAGCGCTGCAGCCTGGCGCGTGGCGAAGGCCTCCGCGGCGATCGCCGGTGACCAGTGCTGCCCGGCCCAGCCGCGCGGTCGAAGCGCCTCGAGCGACTCCCGGCCGCCGAACCGTGGATCGTCGGCGTTCGGCTCGAACCAGTTCGGCCGCTCCCAGCCCGACTTCTCGCCGAACACAGATCCGAGCGCGGCGAGATCCTCGTAGGTCGGCGACGTGCGCAGCGGCCGACCGGCCTGCCGTTCCTCGTTCGGGTAGTGGATGTCGTAGTAGGTCGCGTAGTTCTCGACCGAGCGGGCGAGCGTGTAGGCCTGCGACCGATAGGCCGATCCGAACCGGCGGATATCCATCTTCCAGAGGTCGAGCTCGGGTTCGCCGTCGACGATCCAGCTCGCCATCTGGCGGCCGATGCCACCGGCGCCCGCGATCCCGTGCGCGCAGAACCCGGCGGCGAGCCAGAAGCCGCGCACGGCCGACTCACCTAGGATGAACTCGTTGTCCGGGGTGAACGCCTCAGGTCCGTTGATGATCCGGCTGACGCGTGCGTCGGCCATTGCCGGGACACGCCGAATGGCACCCTCCATGATCGGCTCGAAGCGCGGCAGGTCGGGCGCGAGCAGCTTGCCGTTGAAGTCGGGCGGGGCCCCATCGAGCGACCACGGGGCCGGATCGCGCTCGTAGCCGCCCATGCACAGCCCGCCGACCTCCTCGCGGAAGTACACGAGGTTGTCGGGATCGCGGAGCTGGGGCAGCCCGGGCACCACGCCGTCGAGCGCCTCCGTGAACAGGTACTGGTGGGCCATCGGGATGATCGGCACGGTGACGCCGACCAAGTCGCCGATCTCGGGCGCGAAGATGCCACCGGCGTTGACCACGATGTCGGTCGCGATGACCTGCCGCTCACCGTCGTGCTCGACGGTCAGCCCGGTCACGCGGTCGCGCTCGACGCCGATCGCCACGACCCGTCGTCCGGTCCGGATCGACACGCCGCGTCGCCGGGCGCCGGCGGCCAGCGCCTGCGCCAGGCCGGATGGATCGAGCCATCCGTCGGTCGGCAGCCACACGGCCCCGAGCACGCCATCGGTCGACATCAGCGGAAAGCGGTCCTGCGCCTCCTGCGCATCGATCAGGTCCATCGGCAGCCCGAAGGTCTTCGCCCAGCCCGCCTGGCGCTCGAGCTCCTCCATCCGCTCCTTGGACGACGCGAGTCGGATCGAGCCGACCTCGTGCCAGGACGGGTCGACTCCGGTCTCGTCGCGCAGGCGTCGGTACAGGTCGGAGCCGTACATCATCATCTTCGTCAGCGTCACCGACCCCCGAAGCTGCCCGACGAGGCCGGCGCTATGAAAGGTCGAGCCGCTCGTGAGGTCCGCGCGTTCCACGAGGACGATGTCGGTCCAGCCGCGTTCGGCGAGGTGATAGGCGACCGACGTTCCGCCGACGCCACCGCCGATGATCACGACACGGGCGTGGTCCATCGCCGAAGCGTAGCCGCAGCTCTGCACGCCCGTGACCCGGCGCCACGCACCGCGACTGGATGCTGCTACCCCCCCGATCCGATCATTCGAGTAGGCTGGCCCGCGCATGAACGAGACCCCGCCGCCGACGACGCCGCAACCTCCTCCGGAACCGCCCCCGGCGGATCCGACGGGTCCGGCGGGTCCGAGCGGCCCGGGTCGGGGGCCGGGTCAGATCGCGGTCCTTGCCGTCGTGGTCATCGGCATCATCGTCCTGCTGACGGCGCTGGCGATCGTGGTCCGCGGCGACCCGGGCGGCGGCGGCGCGACCCCCAGCGGTATCGCCTCGGCGACGCCGACCCTGGCGCCGACCGGCACGGCCAGTCCGACGACCGCCCCATCCTCGGCGGCGCCGTCCGTGCCTTCGCCCAGCCAGAGCGCATCCCTCGGCCAGGCCGCGGTACTGGTCGGGGCCGGGGACATCGGCGACTGCGCCACCCGTGAGGACACCATGACGGCCGCGCTCCTGGACGACATCGAGGGGACCGTGTTCACGGCCGGTGACAACGCCTACGAGAACGGGACGGCCGAGCAGTTCTCGACCTGCTACGACGACACGTGGGGCCGCCACAAGGAGCGCACGCGGCCGGTGGCCGGCAATCACGATTGGCACACCGCCGGTCTGGCGGGCTACTTCGGATACTTCGGAGACGCTGCCCGCGGGCCGGATGGAGACAGCTGGTACTCCTTCGACCTCGGCACATGGCACGTGATCATGCTCGACTCCGAGTGCGACAAGAACGGAGGCTGCGAGGCGGATTCGGCGCAGGGACGCTGGCTCGCATCGGACCTTGCGGCGACCGATACTCGCTGCTCGGTCGCGATCTGGCACAAGCCCCGGTTCAGCTCGGGCGAGCACGGCAACGACCGATCGGTCGCGCCGTTCTGGTCGGTCCTGTACGACGCCGGTGTCGACCTCGTCGTCAACGGCCACGACCACGACTACGAGCGCTTCGCGCCCCAGGATCCGGACGGCGCCGAGGACCGCGACCGCGGGATGCGCGAATTCGTGGTCGGCACCGGTGGCACGCCGCTCCGCGCGTTCAACGATCCGATCGCCAACAGCGAGCTCCGTGCGCTCACCCACGGCGTCTTCAAGATGACGCTGCGCGACGGGTCGTACGACTGGGAATTCATCCCGGTGAGCGGTGACTTCCGCGACACCGGAACGGCGTTCTGCCACTGATCGTCGGGCGTGGTCGGGCGCCCAACACCTCGTTGGCCCTTCGTCGTTCGATGGGAGCAGAATCCTCAGGGGTTCGGGCGGGTCAATGCGGCGGATTCGACCGGTCGTGCCTGCCAGTCGTGCGTGGCCGAGCGTGACGACCGCTGCCGGCGGCGCGTTACGGCCGCCCGTGCCCAGGATATTTCGGTGGGAGCGAAATCCTGGCCTGGATGGCCGCGAGCACGGCCCGCACCGCGACCCACCCGCACAACCCATCGGGCACGCCCCGCCGGACCCTCTCAGTCGCCCGCCGTCTCCCGCAACGCCCGATCAAAGGCCGGCGTCGTGGCATTCGACAGGAGCCGGTCGAAGTGCTCGCCCGCGTACCCGACGAAATCGACGTCCAACGAGCTGATCCCTTGCTGCAGCACGCCCCACATCGCCTCGCGGAAGTCCGACACGACACGCATCAGGGTCAGGCGTGCGAGGCGGTCGATCGGCACGGAGCCGAGGTAGGACCCCAGGAGGTTCGCGTCGTCGTCGGGCGTCAGCTCGTGGTTGATCGAGAAGTTGCCGAGATCGAAGTACGGATCGCCCATCCCCGCGTACTCCCAGTCGACGATGCGGATCCGCGCGCCATCGTCGATGAAGTTGGCATTGAGCAGGTCGTTGTGACAGGGCTGCAGCTCGATCGGCGACGACAGGCAGGCGAGCTCGATCCGGCGGCCGATGGCGGCTGCCACCTCGTACTCGGGCGGGATGCGCACACCGCGGGCATCGGCCAGGGCCTTGTACGCCTCGACGATCCGGAGCGGCACGAACAGGCCCGGGATCGGCGGCCCGCGATGGATGCGGCGGAGCGAATCGGCGATCCGGACCAGCGTTGCCTCCTGGCGCACCTCCTCGACCTCGACCGGTGACCCTTCGATGAACCGCGTGACCAGGTAGCCCTCGGGCCGGATGAACGAGGTGACCTCCGGGCCGACCCCGACGCCCGCCGCAGCGACCGTCGCCGCGTACTCGACCTCGCGGCTGATGCCAAGGAGATGAGTGTCGTTGCCGGCCAGCCGGATGACGTAGCGGTCGGCGATCCCGCCGACGGTCACCAGGAAATTGCGGTTCGTGATGCCGCCGCTCAGCGCGGTGAGGGTCAGCTCGCGTGCGGCCAGCTCGGGCACGCGCTGCATCGCGCCGACCAGCTGGTCGTGGAGCTCGCCGCGCAGGACGTCGCCGTCGTCACCCATGCCGTGGTCGGTCATAAGGTGCGGCGCGGCGATCGCTCGCCGCGCCGCAGCTCCTCCTCCCGGGACGGTTCGCCTCAGGCGATCGTGGCCTCGCCGGTGATCGCGTCCGCCGACTCGACATCGCCGCGCGGCGTCCGCGGACCTCGCTTTCGCGACGACTTCGACATGTTCCGGCTGTCGGAGCGCTATCTCCGGGTGGTCGAGGACCGCGACATCCCGATCCCCTCCGGCTACCGAGCCTCGATGGGTCGGATCCCGCGCATCGAAGCCGCCCTCGAGGTCCATCCGCTCGCGACCGTGCCATGCCATAACGACCTATTGGCGGAGAACTTCCTGGACGACGGCGAATGGCTCTGGATCGTCGACGACGTAATACAGCGGCAACAATGATCCGACGTTCGAGCTTGGCAACACGTGCCAGGAGCAGGGTTGGGACGCTGACCGGATCGCCGAGCTGTGCGCCGCCTACTTCGGTGAGACCACCGACGCCCTGCTCGCGCGGATGCGACTCCAGATGATCATGTCGGATGTCGGCTGGACGCTCTGGGCCGCGATCCAGGCAGCGATCTCGACCATCGAGTTCGACTTTTACGGTTGGGCGGAAGAACGCTGGGCCCGCTCCGAAGATCAACAGCGTCCCCACGATCGTCTCGTACAGCGGCCACGCCGGCAATTGGTCGAGCGGCTGCCCGAACCATT
This sequence comes from uncultured Chloroflexia bacterium, assembly GCA_963831715.1. Classification (GTDB taxonomy): domain Bacteria; phylum Chloroflexota; class Limnocylindria; order Limnocylindrales; family CSP1-4; genus SPCO01. The sequence goes on from CAWHRB010000003.1 coordinate 1,022,379, forward strand.
GCAGGAACGAGTTGATGAACGGGTTCCAGTACGTGCGGCCTTCGCCACCGAAGTCACCGAACAGGCCTGGGTCATGCCACAGGGCGATGTTGACGATCATCACGGCCGTAGGCGAAGTTGTTGTAGAGCCAGATGACTGGGATGCTCGCCAAGAAGTAGACGACGTGTGCGTTGACCGGAGTGTGCAGGCGCTCGCTCACGCGACTGATCAATTCGGGAAGCAGTCGATCGAACGACATCGCGACCATGACGCGCGTCATCCCGATATAGCAGTTATGGACGATCTGGTGGGCGTTGAGGATGAACCCGAACGCGATGAGCACCGTCACGATCATGTTGTTCGCGAGCGCGGTGGCGATGATATTGGGCCGGAGATGAGCCGCGAGCGAGGCCTGGTGAGCAGCCGTGCCCGACCGGCGCGTCAGGACTGAACCGACGTCTTCTCGGCGCGCGCCAGCAGCGGCGAGCAGCCCGGTCAGGATCAGCGAGCCGATGAGGACGTCGAGCTGGTCACGGAAGGACCCGCGCTCGTAGATCAGGCCGGTCGCGGCTGCGGATCGCCACTGCAGGACGTCCAGCGATCGGCCGGTCACGAGGATCGGGAGAGCGAACGCCAGGACGCCGACCCGCCACTGCCGCATGGCCGGGGTCTTATCGTCTGGTTGACACGTCGACAACCCGCCGAGCGGCAGGCGGCGGTCGCGACTCCTCGCGAACGGATCATGACCGGGACGCCGCACCCTCGTCGCGAGCGTACGACGATACACCCATGATGCAAGGATGACCAGGAGGTAGATCTCGCGGACCGGAGATCCCGGCGACGATCTCCTGGGTCAGATCTGGTGGTGATGATGGTGGCGATCGGGAACCCGTCGCCACCGACGAGCGACGCCTTCCTCGATCGTCGCGGGGACGTCGGGGAATCGCCAGCAGCACCGCGGTGAGGAAGATCAGGCCGACAGGGCGCCCCTGGAGGATCAGGATCGACGAACCCCGAGCACACGACGGAACGCGGAGCCGCCGCGGGTCGCGGCTCGAATACGTCTCATCGCCGGTCCTCGGGAACGGGTCGAGAGCCACACGTAGGCGAGGGCGATGAGGATATCGAGGAGCATCGCCGGCGGATCCCACACAGTTGCCACCGGAGGGCACCTGGTGCCCCCAGTAGGTCCAGGGAGGATCGACCATCGTCAGGACGTTGTCGATGAACGCGACGACGGAGACACACGCGAACGAGGCCGGACGACTTCATGACGAAGACCTCGGGCGCAGCCGATGTTGTCGCCATCAGGTCACCTCGATACGGGATACCGCGAGCGCCAGGGTCGCTGGGACCGAAGATCCGCTTTGCACCTCCCGTGAGTCAGCCGGCCGTCATCTGGATGGCGTGGATCTTGCCGTCGGCGATCGAGATCAGGCAGCCCCGAAGCACGCCCTCGCCATACTCGCTCCCCGGATTGATACACCTTGTTCGCCCGATCCGCGCAGCCGATTGCGACTCGTGGATGTGGCCGTGCAGGCCGAGTAGCGGCTGGTGGGACTCGAGGGCGCGCCGGACGGCGGTGCTGCCCGCGCCATGGAGGACCGGCTGTCCGCCGCGGACGACCTGTGTGGGCGAATCCGTGGAGGGGTCGAGCAACGGGCACGTGTCGAGCGTCGAATCGACGGGAGGCGCGTGAAAGTTGAAGATCGCCCGGGACGGATCCGGAAGCCCCGCGACCTGCTCCTCGATCATTTCGGCCAGGCGGTCCTCGTCGGCCTCGCGCGGGGTGTTCCAGGGCGTCGGGTTGACGTACGGCATGCTAACCATCTGATGTCGGTCGTCGAGAGACACGACCCGACTCTCGCAACCGACGAACGAACGCGTGCCGGCGGCCGGGAGCGTGGCCATCACATCGGTCAGGTCGTCGTTGCCACCCGACACGTAACAGCGGATCCCGGCTGGACCAAGGCGTTCCTCCGCCATCGCGATCCAGCGCTCCAGTCGCTCCGTCGCGAGTCGCCGCCAGAGGGTGTCGATCGCCTCGGGGTCGGCGCGGATCGTCGCGTACTCGTCCTCATCGAGCGAGATGTCATAAAAGCCAAGGTTCGCGATCCGTTCCTTCGCCCGCGCCACGTCGTCGCTGGTCTCGAGCCGTTCGACCCGTCCATGGATCGTCGCGCGGTAGCTCCCCCAGCCTCGTGGATGATCGGGATGGCCAGCTTGCCCATCACGTCGCCGCCCATCACCAGCACATCCGCTCGGTAGAACGAGGCGGCATTCAGGAACTTGCGCCACGTGCGCTCGGAGCCGTGGACGTCGGTCGCGTAGAAGATGGTCGTGCGGGAGTCGGCAAGAGGCCGACGCAACAGGCGCATCACACTCCCTCAGCCGCCCAGCCGCGCGCCAACCGGATCCCACAGCGCATCCGCCGCAAACGCGGCTGGCACCTGCTCGTCAAAGACGTCCACGAACAGTCGCACGCCCTCCCCGACTGACGGGTCACGATACACATACGCGACGGTGCGCGAGACCATCGGCCCGTACGCCACGCTCCGCAGACGACCGATCACTGCACCGTCCGCACGGACGGCCTCGCCGCCGTAGATCGGAATGTATGCGTCGTCCGTACCGACGACGACTGTCGTCAGGCGCTTGGTCTCGCCGGCTCGGTGCGCCCATCGCGCATGTTCCAGCGCGTCGCGGCCGAGGAACGGTCCCTTGTCCAGTCGGACGAACGCGCCGAGACCGGCTTCATATGGCGTTTCGAGCATCGTCATGTCCGTCCCGAAGTAGCGATACCCCTTCTCCATGCGGAGGCCGTCGAGGGCGCGATAACCGACCGGGCGCAGGCCATGCTCCGTGCCGGCAGCTCGCAGCGCGTCCCAGACGCCGACCGCCCAGATAGTCGGCGTCGTCAACTCCCAGCCAAGCTCGCCGGCATAACTGACCCGCGCTGCGGTCACCGGTGCGGCAGCGTTGCCGACGCGGATCGGACATGCCCGTCGGGCAGGCAGCGCGGCGTCATCGACCGGGTCGCTGGTCGCCTCCCCGAGGATGTCCCTGGCGCGTGGCCCCCAGAGCCCGATCGTCGCATACAGGTCACTCACGTCGGCCACTGCGACATCCTCATCATCTGCGCGCTGTCGCTCGAGCCAGGCCAGATCCGAGGCGACGTACCCGGCACCGGTCACGATCCGGAAGTACGTCGGCGCGAGCCGGGTGACCGTGACGTCGGCGACCATGCCGCCGCGCTCGTCGCACCATGCCGTGTAGACGACGGTCCCGATCGGCACGTCGACCTGGTTGGCCGCCACGCGCTGCAAGAGGGACAGGGCGCCCGGCCCACGAACATCGATCTTGCCGAACGAGCTCAGGTCGATGATGCCTGCGTGCTCGCGAACCGCGCGACCCTCGGCCACGACCGCGTCGAACCACGGCGGCCGGCTCCAACCGTAGGCGGCCTGGTCGCGTCCCGCCCGCCGCCAGACCGCTTCATAGTGGTCGGCACGCTCCCAGCCGGCCTTCGTCTCGAAGACCGCACCGTCGTCCTGCAGCCGGCCATGGAGCGATGACAGGCGTCGCGGGCGTCCCGCCAGGTCGGCGTCGTATGGAAAGCGGAGCCGGTAGTAGTCGGCGTATCGCTCGCGCGCAGAACCTGCGACGAACACCGGGTCGCGGTAGGTGTCGCCGAATCGTCCGGCCAGATATGGGCTCATATCGACCCCAGGATCGCCGGCGGTGATCCAGCCCGCCAGCGCGTGGCCGATCCCGCCGGCGCCGCCGAACCCGTTGAGCGACAGTCCGGCGGCGACCCAGAAGCCGCGGACCCCGGGTAGTGGACCCAGCAGGGGGTTGGCGTCCGGTGTCATCGCGTCCGGATGACAGACCAAACGCACGACATCGGCGTCGGCGATGAACGGGAAACGCCGGACCGCTCCGGCCATGAGTGGCGCGAACCTCTCGAAATCGGGCGGCAGCGACCGGGCCGCGTGATCCCATGGGACGCCGTCCTCCCAGCGAGACTTTGGGTCGAGCTCGTACCCCCCGAACACCATGCCGCCGTTCTCGGCCTTGCCATAGACCAGGTTGTCGGGGTCCCGGAAGCACGGCATCTCTCGCGGCAGCTCGTGACCCGGGACGGCCTTCAGGGCGATGTGCTGGTGGTCCACCGGCGTCGACGGGACGAACCCACCGATCATCGCTGCGACCTGCGGTCCCCACATCCCCGCGGCGTTGACCACGAGATCGGTGTCGATCGGACCCGCGTCCGTCAGGACGCGGCGGACCTCTCGCCGGGCGGACACATCGAAGCCGGTCACCCGCACGCCCTGGCGGATGCGGACGCCAAGCGCCCGGCGGCGTCGGCCAGGGCGTGCGTCGAGCCGTGCGGATCGAGCTGGCCATCGTCCGCGAGATGCACCGCCGCGAAGATCGACTCGCCGGACATCGCTGGCATCAACGACAACGCCTCGCGCGGCCCGACGACCTCCGCATCAAGACCGATCCCGCGGGCGCGGCTGGCCGTCCGCTGGAGCTCGCGGAGCTGGTCCATCGACGAGGCCAACCGGAGGCTGCCGACCCGCTCGAAAACACCGAGCCGCTGGTAGAGCGAGATGCTGTAGCGCCGGAACCACATCATCGTCGACGACGGGTTGAAGGCGGTCACCAGTCCGGCGGCCTGGCACGTGGAGCCGGCGGTGAGCTGATGCTTCTCTACAAGCAGGACGTCCGTCCAACCGGCGGCCGCGAGGTGGTATGCGACGCTGCAGCCCGTGACGCCGCCGCCGATCACGACAGCGCGCGCCTGATCGTTGCTCACCCGAGCTACGGTACGTCGTGGCAGGCACCCGCGCGAGACATCGACGCATCGCCTGATTCGCTCGGCTACGATCGCGGCCGTGACCACCTCGCCCGACCCAGCGCCAGCGGTTGTCGACCGCGCCGTCCTCGAGGCGGAGCTGGTCCGGATCGTCGACGCCGCCGAGGCAGCCAGGGCGACGGTGCGGGTGCTCGGGTCGATCGGCGTGGCGCTCCACAGCCATGACGCGGCATCGATGATCCCGAGCTTCGAGCGGACGTACGCCGACCTCGATCTCGCAGCCTACAGGCGCGACACCCGGACGCTGACCGAGCTGATGACGAGGCTCGGGTACGATGACGATCGCGAAGTCTTCGTCGGATCCGAGGGCGGCCGGTCGATCTTCATCGACCCGATCGTCACGGATCCATGTAGACGTGTTCTACGATCGGCTCGAGTTCTGCCACATCATCCCGCTCGCCGGCAGGCTCGAGGCCGACCGACCGACCATCCCGATCGCCGAGCTCCTGCTGTCCAAGCTGCAGATCGTCCGGATCAACGACAAGGACATCATCGATATCGTCCTGCTGCTGCTTGACCACCCGATCGGGTCGAGCGATGCCGACAGCATCGATCTGGGCCGGATCGCTCGCCTCTGCGCCGACGACTGGGGACTCTGGCGGACCCTGACCCAGAACCTCGACAAGGTGTCGTCCCGCGCCCTGGGCTATCCGCAGCTCGACGAAGCGAAGCGGGCACGGTTGTGGCGGCAGCTCGAGCGCTGAAGGCGGGCATCGATGCCCAGCCAAAGTCGATGGCCGGCGGGTGCGCGACCGTGGCGACCGGCGCCAGGGTGGAGCGACGTCGACGGGGTGCGCAGCCGTCAACGGGACGTTGCGCCTACGGATCGAGGCGGTAGAAACGGAACGACGCGTGCTCCGTGGGCAGCACCATGAACCCGCTGAAACCGGCCTCGCGAGCAATCGCCTGGACCGCCGATGGCCGGAGTACGGTGCCCGTCCCGACGCTGGGCGTGTCGACCAGACCGTTCGCGAGGCATGCCACGACGCTGTAGCCGTAGAACATGCGCTCGGCCTCGTCGCCAGGGACGGTGAACGTCTCGGCCACGCGCTCGTCGGCGATGAGCACCGCGCCGCCGGGTGCGAGCAGGCGTCTCGTGGTCGCGAGCACCTCCGCCGGTCGGGCCATGTCGTGGAGTGCCTCGAAGATCGTCACGAGGTCGTAGCGACCCTCGCCCGCCGCGTTCGCGGCATCGGCGAACAGGAAGGACACCCGACCGTCAACGCCGGCCTCGGCGGCATGCGCCTTGGCCCGGGCGATCGAGCCCTCGTCGATGTCGATGCCGTCGACCTCGACGCCCGGGAAGTGGCGCGCGATGGCGATCGACGACCAGCCCGTGCCGCAGGCCACGTCGGCGACGCGGCCCGTGCCGGCCCGCAGGCGCTCCGCGATGTCCGGCAGGGCATCGATCCACTCGCCCACGAGGTGGTGGAACTGGGGCCGGTTGATGCCTTCCTGGGCCTCGACGACGTCCGGTCCGTAGTCGGCCCAATCGACACCATCGCCCGTGCGATAGGCATCGAGCAGCTTCGGCATCGTCTTGGCCGTCCCGACCACGAACCGGGCGAGCGGCGCGACCAGCGCGAGACTCTCGGGGTCGGTCAGGACCGCCGCGTGCGCCGCGGGGAGCGTGTACCGCCGCTCGTCGGCGGCCGTCGCCGGATCGTCCACGTCGAGGATCGAGCCCACGGCCTGGTGCTCGAGCCACTCCCGCGCATAGCGCGGATGGATGCCGGCGCGCTGGGCGAGCTCGGGCGGCGTGGCAGCGCCACCTTCTTCGAGCGCCCGATACAGCCCCAGCCGGTCGCCGAGGTACACCGCCTGCAGGTCGAGCGAGGCCAGGACCGCGCCAGCCAACCTATCGGCGAGCTCGTCGCGCCGAGCTTCCTGGGTCGCGTGATCGTCGGTGGCGAGGATCGCGGTCATCGGTAGCCCCCTATCGTGCGGCGACGGCTCCTCGGAGCGCGTCGGGAATGGGTCGGTGCAGCTCGACCGGCCGGATGTAAGCGTTGATCATCTCGCGCGTCCCGTTGACCCCCAGCTCGGTGAACAGGAACGAGAACTTGCGCCGCTGGGCGGCAAGGATCTCGTCCTTCGCATCGAGGTCCCACAGCTCGCGCCTGAACGGGCCGATGGCCTTCTTGCGCGTCGTGTAGACGAACTGCTGATCGGTCTGGTCGGGCTTGCGCTCGTCGGCGGCATTCTCGAAGACCCACGCCTCGATCTTCTTGTGGAGCTCCTCGGGGAACGCCGGGTGCTCGTAGAGGGCGTTCTGGAACCCCGTCGCGAGGTGGATCTCCGCCGTCTCGACGGCCGGGAACCGATGGAACAACTCGTCGGGCAGGGTCGACGCACCGTGCTGGACGGCGCCGGCCATGCCGTACGAGCGAGCCGCCTCGCCGAGCTCGCGCAGGACGTCAAAGTCGAGCTTGACCTCCGCGACGCCGCCGTCCGCCAGTGGCACGCCGCCGTGGCTCGTGCCGGTCTGGACGCTCACCTTCGAGATGCCAGGCGCGCCGGGGGCTCGTGCTGCCAGCTCGCGGTCGTACCCATCGATGTAGGCGCGCAGCTCCTCGACCGTCGAGTTCTGATGGCCCACCTCGCCGATCTCGCCACCCACGCTGATCGTGACGCCGTCGGTCTCGAGCGAGCGGATCAGGGCGGTCAGCTCGGCCGCCCGCACGTAGTTCTCGCGCTGCTGCTCATCGACCGTCGGCTTCGACAGGTCGACCAGCGTCGAGGAGTCGATGTCGATGTTGCGATAGCCCGAAATCGATGGCGAGCCGGCAGGCGCGCCGGATCTCCTCGGTCATCGCCTCGGGGTCCGCCGCGTACTTCTTGGCGTTGAACTGGTAGTGGTCGCCCTGGATGAACACCGGAGCTCGCCAGTTCGCGGCGATGGCGCCGGCGAGCACGGACGTCGCGAAGTCGATCGGGCGCTGGTAGGTGTAGGTCTGTTCGGAGCGCGCGATCTCGAGGATGACCGCGCCGACATCGGCACTCTGGGCGGCATCGAACACCGTGCGTGCCATGTCGAACGTCTGCGCGCGGAGGTTGATGGCGGGGACCGTAAAGCCGTTGACCTCGCCGCGTCCGCGGGCCAGGTACAGGTCGTGGATGCTCGCCGATAGCGCACCCAGCTCCTGGCTCGCCTCCCACACCAGCCAGTGGGCGGCCGCGGTGGTCGCCTCGTCGTCGCTGAATGCCGCGGTCCACGCGAGGTCGCGGATGGCCGTGTCGCGGAAGGCCTTCTCGTCGTCGATGACGAGTCGATCGCTGTCGAGGTGGGCGGTGCCCGCGATCGACTCGATCAGGTCGGCGGGGCTGGTCGCGACATGCGGCATCGGTCGGCGGTCTCCTTGTCAGGTTCGCGGCTCATGGTAGCGGGCTGGGCCTCGCGGGGACCCTGGGCGGTCGGCCGACCGCGGGCCAGCGGCGCGTCCCGTCCGCCGCGTCCCGTCCGCCGCGTCCCGTCCGCCTTGCATCCCATGCAACAACCATCGATCGGACGCCCGCTACTGACCGTTCCTCCGACGGATCGGGCATCCGATGCAACGTCTGTCGACTAGGAGCCAAGCGCCGCTTCCCCGATCGACGCTTCGTGCATCCGGTGCAACGCCGCGGGCCTGGGCGCCCAGGCTAGGCGCCTCGGCCGCTCAGAACGGCTTGACCACCATCAGGAAGACGATGACAACGATCAGGCCCCCGAGGATCATCCCGCCCCGCCGGACCGCGCCGACCTCCTCCATCAGACCAGGCGGCGGCCCGGGCGCATCGGGCGGCGGCGGGGCCGAGGTCAGCTCGATCACCCGCGCGACGTGCTTGGACTGGATGAACAAGGCGTAGTACAGCGCAAGCAGGTACAGCACGATCGAGACGAGCAGCCACCGCGAGGCCATCAGGTCGCGGCCGCTGATCCAGATCAACAGGACGCCGGTGATGCCCTGGAAGATCGCGAGTGGCTTGATGATCCGGTCGCTGATCCGCGCCGACACCCGGGTCGCAAAGTTCGCGTGCTGTGGCTCGGCCCCACCCATCGCGCCCATGATCGAGAAGGAGAACGTCGGCCCGAAGGCGATGATCGCCCCGAGCACGTGCAGGAACAGGACGAACGGGAACAACCACGCGAGATCCATGCAAACCCTCCCTCGCCGGCCCGACTCCATGCGGATCAGGCCGCGCGAGGATACGCCCTACGAGACCCGCTTCGAGCGCCGCCCGACGAAGTCGACCAGCACGTACTCCCCGAGGCGCTCCGGCGTTGCATAGAATGCTCGACCGCGGTTGAGCTTGGTCATGTGGGCCACGAACTCGGCCAGCGCCCTCGACCGCTCGAGCATGAACGTGTTGATCGTGATGCCCTCCTTCGTGCAGCGCTGGACTTCGCGGAGGGTCTCGGTGATCGTGCGCCGTGTCGGCGGGTAGCTGAACTCGACCTGGCCATCCTCGAAATGGGCCGTCGGCTCGCCGTCCGTGATGACCACGATCTCCTTGTTGGCCGCGGCCTGCCGAGCGAGGATCCGCCGGGCGAGCAGTAGGCCGTGCTGCAGGTTCGTCCCGTATTCGTAGCCGTGCCATGTCAGCTCGGCCAGCGCGCCCGGCCGGATCTCGCGCGCGTAGTAGGCGAAGCCGATGACCGACAGGTGGTCGCGCGGGTACTGCGACCGGATGAGCGTGTCGAGCGCGACCGCCACCTTCTTCGCGGCGAGGAAGCAGCCGCGCAGAAGCATGGATCGGCTCATGTCGACGAGGAGCACGGTCGCCGTCGTCGTCAGTTGCTCGGTCCGATAGACCTCGAAGTCGTCGGGCGTGAGGCGGAGGCCGCGATCGCCCCGCGCGGCGCGGACCGCCAGCCCGTTCTCCTCGCGCAGCATCGCGTTGGCCAGGGTGCCGCGGAGGTCGAGGTGGAACGGGTCGCCGAACTCGTACGGCTTGGTCGTCTCCTCCCGCTCGCCACCCCTGCCCTGCCGGTCGATGCGGTGCCCGCCGAACGCATCACGCTCGAGGCGTGAGAACAGGTCATCGAGCACCTGCTGCCCGATCTTGCGCGTCCCGCGCGGGGTCAGCTCGAGTCGATCACCATCGCGCGTCAGATAGCCGGCTTCCTCGAGGCGCCGCGCGAGGTCGTCGAGCGCGTCGAGGTTCCGCACGGCCTCGTCGCCCATCAGGTCGCGGACCTCGTCGCGGTCGATCGAGGCCAGGTCACCGGGGGCCTCGACGTCCATGAACGCGTCCTCGAGCCGCTCCATCGACTGGAGGCGCGCGATCTGCGCCAGCGCTCCATCGAGTGACAGGGACTCGTCACCGCTGAACCGGACGCGGTCGCCGAGTCCGCCGGGCAGCAGCATGTCGAGGTTCGACGCCAATTGCGCCAGGTCGATCAACAGCCGGTCGTCGCGGAGGAGGGCGTCCATCATCGATTCGAGCTCGGCGCGCTGTTCGGGGCTGAGCGAGTGCATCAGCGATTGCATGGCGGCCATGCGCTGAGCGAGCTGGTCGATGATGTCGTCGAACGTCTGGGCGCCTGGGAAGAACCGCCCGTGCTTGGCGAGGAACTGGCGGGCGTCCGGGTCGCCGCCGCCGATCTTCTCGCGGATCAGCTCGTTGAGGTCGCGGACCATGTCGCGGTTGGCGGCGAGGTCCTCGGGCGTCATCGAGCGGATCGCCTCGCCCATGCCGGAGGCGAACTGGTCGAGGACCTGCTTGCCGAGCCTCTCCACGAGCTCGTCGAACCGCTCACGAGCGTCGGGCTCGAGGAAGTCGTATTCGCGAAGGTCGCGAATACGGTCGCCAAGATCGGGCGGGAGCGAGTCGAGTCGATCCAGTCGGCGTGCCGCGAGGTCGCGCGCGGCCCTGGCCGTGTCGGGGTCCGGTGCGTCCTTCGCGGCGTTCTGGAGGCGCCGCTCTACGCCCGCCCGCTCATCGCCGACGATCTCCTCGAGCTCGCGCCGGATGTCACCCAGGACGTCGCCCAGGTCGTAGCGCTCGCGGAGCTCCTCGCGTCGCCGGGCCAGGCGCTCCATGAGGTCCTGGAGGCCCTGCATGTCGGGGCGGGTCGGGTCGCCGCTTCGCCAGCCGCGGTCCATCAGACGGCGCAAGCGCCTCGGCCAGGTCACCCTCGGCCATGACATCGTCCGAGAGCGCCTTGAGGATCTCGTCGGCGTCGAGGTCGGGCAGCCGCTGCGTGCCGTCCCAGCGCGAGTAGCGGGCACGGCGCGCCAGGTCGGCGATGGGGTCGTCGGCACGCGGGACGCGACCGGTCAGGTCTCGCGGATCTGGCGAATAGGCGGTCATCGCTGGACGCTCGCGGCTTCGCGGCTACCGGTGGTAGACCGTGCCGCCGCCGACCCGATCCTTGTTGAGCCGCCGGGCCAGATGGAGCCCTTCGAGCAGGAACTCGACGGCCGAGGCGACGACCGCCGGCTCTTCGGCCCCGTCGGTCACGTCGAACGTGCCGAGACCCGCGACGGCGTCATCCATCCCGGGCACCTCGCGCAGCCACGTGACGTATTCGCGCGACGGCGTTCGTTCCCCGGCCTCGACGATGAACCCGTCCTCGAAGGCCTCGACGATCGGCTCGAGGTCATCGAGCGTGACCCGGCGGTTGAACGTCGAGTAGAGGGCCTTCGTGATCAGCCGCTCGACGACCCGCTCCTCGGGCGCCTCGTCGCCGACCGACTCGAGCTCGACCTTGCCGACGGTCGAGGCGACGACCGCGGCGAGATCCGACACACGGGGTGCCGCGACCGTCTCACCGAGCCGGACCGCACGCTTCAGGGCGGCGGCCTCCAGGACCTCCATGTTGGCGACCGACACCCGGACCGACACGCCCGAGCGCTGGCTGATCTCCGGGGAGCGGCGGGCAAGCTGGGTGATCTCGGCCACCACCTCCTCCATGAACGGCGGGACGACGACGGTCGGGGTGACGGTGTCGCCGTCGGCGGCACCCGGGCCGAAGCGATGCTTCTCCTGCGCCACGATCGACAGCTCCTGGTCGAGCGAGCGCGGGTAGTGCGTCCGGATCTGCGAGCCCAGTCGATCCTTGAGCGGCGTGATGATGCGGCCGCGCGAGGTGTAGTCCTCGGGGTTGGCACTGGCGACCACGTACAGGTCGAGCGGCAGGCGGACCGTGAAGCCGCGGATCTGGACATCGCGTTCCTCGAGCACGTTGAGCAGGCCGACCTGGATCCGTTCGGCCAGGTCGGGCAGCTCGTTGATGGCGACGATGCCGCGATTGGCGCGTGGGATGAGCCCGTAATGGAGCGTCATCTCGTCGGACAGGTAGCGCCCCTCGGCGATCTTGATCGGGTCGACCTCGCCGATCAGATCGGCGATCGTGATGTCGGGCGTGGCCAGCTTCTCGGCATAGCGCCGATCGCGGGGCAACCAGTCGATCGCGGCGGCGTCGCCCTCGCGCTCGACGATCCCGCGGGCAGCGGCGGAGACCGGCGCGTACGGGTCATCGTTCAGCTCGCCGCCACGGACGACCGGCAGCCACTCGTCGAGCAGGCCGATCAGCAGGCGGGCCATGCGGGTCTTGGCCTGTCCGCGCTCGCCGAGGAACACGAGGTCGTGGCCGGCCAGGATGGCGTTCTCGATGGCCGGGATGACCGAGTCCTCATAGCCGACGATCCCCGGCATCACCTCGCGGCCGTCGGCGAGGCGTGCGAGGAGGTTCGCCCGGAGCTCGTCCTTCACGGTCCGCGACCGCCAGCCGCTGGCCCGGAGCTCGGCGATCGTGGCGGGGCGCTCGGCGGATGGCATCGCGGACCTCAGTTCGTGGCGGAGACGCTGGTCGAGTCGACGGTCGTCGCGCGATAGCCATCGATGGCTGCGCGCACGGCTTCGGGGTCGGTCATGCCGGCCTCGGCCAGGCCGGCGAGATAGTCGCGGCGACGATCGACCTCGGCTTCGAAGTCGCCGGGGCGGCGATCGACCCGGAGCGCGAGCTCCGGGGTGATGCCCCAGGCGAAGTGCTCGAAATGGTCGCGGTCAGGGTCCCATGTCGCGAGGACCGCCGGCCCCAAGCGCTGCACATGGCCGTGCTCGTCCCGGGCGGTCGGGCGGATGTAGTGGGCCGCCGCGATGCGCCGCAGCCCGTCGCCGATGGGGCGCAGGATCAGCACGATCCCGAGCCGCGACAGTTCGTCGTCACCGAGGCTGACCGGCGGCCTACGGAGTTGGTCGAACACCTCATCGAGGGAATCGGCGTGGATGGTCGCGGCCAGGCCGTAGCCGATGGCCGCGGCACGCACCGCGATCCTGGCCTCGGCGCCCCAGGTGTATGAGGGCAGGTGATCGGACAGTTCGGGGATGAGCAGGACCGTGTCGTCTGGGCGGTTGGGCGTCGGTCGGCGTCCGGTGACCCGTGCCGCGATCGCCTGCGGCGCGTGTGTCGAACGCCACCCGAGCTCCGGGGCCTGCGGCAGCCAGTCGAACGTCTCAAGGGCACCGGCCAGCTCGACGGTGCGGATGCCGGGTGGGAGGAACGCGAGGAGCGCGTCGAGGAGGGTGGTCTTGCCGGCTCGCTGAGCGGCCGCCGCGACGACGATCGGGACCCGACCTTCGATCAGCAGCCAGAGCGTCGCGGCCAGCTCCGCATCGAGCGTGCCGGAACGGATCAGCTCGACGATCGAGCGCGGCGTCGGCGGGACGTGGCGGATGGCCCACCGGCCCCGCCCCGGCGAGGTCTCGGCCACGGTCGGAGCGTAGGGCCGGGTCCATGGAGCGTCAAACGTGGCGGTCCGGGTCGGGTTGGGTCAGGTTGGATCAGGCTGGGCCAGGACACGCCTCCGGCCGGTCACCGGGTGACCGAACGGGCGGTCGAGCTGCCCGGGTGTGCCCCTCCGTGGGCGCTTGTTCGTCGGTTCGGTCATGGGGTGACCGAAGCCAGGGTCGAGCAGGGGCCCGGCGCCGGTCTCGGCCGTTCGTTCGTCGGTTCGGTCACGGGGCGACCGGCGCCCCGAATGTCGACACTCGACGTCAACATCACCGCCTACCATCGCGAACGATGACCGACGTCGAGATCCGGCCCCTGACCCCGGAGCGCCTCCCCGACTTGGCGGCACTCTTCGAGCAGGGCGGCGACCCGAAGTGGTGCTGGTGCGCCTACTTTCGAATCCGCGGCTTCGACTTCTCGAAGGGTGGCAAGCAACGTCACCGCCGAGCGATGGAGAGCTCCGTCGAGGAGAACGCTCGCAAGGGTCGTGCTCCTGGTCTGGTCGCCTACGACAGCGACGAGGCGGTCGGCTGGATCAGCATCGGTCCGCGCGAAGACTACGAACGGCTCGCGCATTCGACCGTCCTCAAGCCCATCGACGACAAGCCCGTGTGGTCGATCGTCTGCTTCGTCGTCGGTCGTCGATCCCGCGGCCGCGGCGTCGCCAAGGCCCTACTCGAGGCCGGCATCGACTACGCCCGCGAGCACGGCGCGACGATGCTCGAGGCCTATCCGGTCGAGGTCGACCCAGGCGAGCGCATCCCCCCATCCAACGCTTTCCGCGGCACCCTCGCGATGTTCGAGCGAGCGAACTTCAACGTCGTCGACCGCCGTCCGACCCCGGGCGGCCCGCCTCGACCGATCGTCCGACGCGCGATCCGCAAGCGCAGCAGCCGGGTCGCCCTTCGCGGATAGTCCCCACAGGACTAGCGATGAGGCTCGATGGCCCGAATCTCGGCGATCCGTTTTCTACCTAGTCGCCACGGGACTGAGCACAAAGGAGATCGTGCCGGTGGTCGAGCGCTAGTCCTCCCAGGACTGATCGAGAAGGTCCGGCAAGCCGAGCGCGAAAATGCGCTTCGGCACGGACCCAGTCGCTGCCCTGATCCACGTTCGTCGGGCACCCGATCCGGCCACGCGGGCGGTCCCCACCACCGCGCCCTAGGTCATCCGTCGCAGCCCGCCATCGTCGTCTGTCCACCTTGACGCCACCTCGCCGCGACCCGTAGACTGCGCGCCGGGCCCGGAGCGCCCGACCATCCATTCCCCTTAGCGGAGGCGGCTCGGAATATGTCGATGACGCACCTTCTCCGACGCTCGATCGCGCCTATCGGCGCCGTCGATGGCGGGAGATCTGCGCCCATCTCGAGCTAGCCGCAGGCGGCAGGACCGCCTTCCGGAAGCCACGAGCCGTGGGCCAGATCGGGCCCTCGGCTTTTTTGATGCCTTCCCTGCGCTGACCGGACGACCGGCAGAGCATCCAGGACCGGCATCGCGAGCCGCGAGGCCCACCGACGAAGCGTCGGACGAGGCCCGCGGCTCTCCCCTTTTCCACCCACCGCCACCGAACTTTGGAGTCCACCGTGACCGCCATCCAGACCGAACAACTGAAGACGACCACCCGGCCCGCTCAGGTCGCTTCGACGGCGATGGGGGCGGTCCCTGCCCTGCTCATCGAGAGCGTCAGCAAGTCGTTCGTCGTCGGCCGCAAGCGCAAGCCCGTCGCCGCGATCACCGACCTGTCGATGCGCCTCGAGCGCGGCGAGATGCACGGCATCCTCGGTGCGAACGGCTCGGGCAAGTCGACCCTCATCCGCCTGATCAGCGGGCTGCTCACGCTCGACAGCGGTCGGGTCGAGGTCTTCGGCCACGACATCGAACGCGAGGAGATGGCGGTGAAGCGGCTGATCAATCGGGTCAGCGTCGATGCCGCCTTCTTCAAGAAGCTCAGCCCGATGGAGAACCTGTTGTTCGCCGCGCGGTTGTACGGGATCGACGGGTCGACCGCCAAACGCGAGACGGTCGCGATCCTGGCCCGGCTTGGCATCAGCGAGAAGCGGGTCGGCCGGCCGGTCGAGCAGATGAGCCGTGGCATGCAGCAGAAGGTCGCCATCGCGCGAGCCATGTTGACCAGCCCGACCCTCCTGCTCCTCGACGAGCCGACCACCGGTCTCGACCCGCGCAGCAAGCTCGACGTCCAGGCCTTCATCGAGGAGATCAACCAGACCCACGACGCCACGATCGTCCTGACGACCCACGACCTGGCCGAGGCGGAGCGTCTGTGCAGCCGGATCACGGTCCTCAACGACGGCCGCGTCGTGGCGGAGGACACGCCCGACGGGCTCAAGCAGACGACATCCGAGCGGCTCGGCCAGCCGGCCAGCCTCGAAGACGTGTTCATGACCTACACCGGCCGCTCCCTCGACGACGACGTCGACGAGGACGAGGCAGAGCCGGACGACGACTAGATGACCAGAAAGGAGGTGATATCGATGAACTTCAACCAGATCGCATTGGAGCTGGCGCATCTGCGCCAGGAAGAGCTGATCGCGGAGTCGGCGCGTGCGCGCCAGGCCCGGCGTACCAGCCCGTCCATCCGCCGATCGATCGGCCGCCGCGTCATCGCGATGGGCGAGCGGATCGCTGCGGACACCGCACTGGAGCTGGCTCGGTCCCGCTAACGGGCCGAGCCGGCCTCCCCTGAGGAGATCCTCGTGACCATCGTCGCCCATGAGCTGAAGGCCTCGTACGCCTTCGTCGAGCGCAACTTCTTTCTGACACGCCGCTACTGGGGCTGGGAGATCGCATTCCTGGTCTATTCGGTCGCGGGCGCGCTGTCGATCTCGCTCATCGGTGCCGACCAGGGCAGCCCCGAGCTGTTGCTGACATTGATGGTGGGAGCGATCTTCTGGAACTACCTCTCGGTCGTGTTCAGCTGGATCGCCGAGACGGTGTCGATCGAGCGCTGGGAAGGGACTCTTGAGTACACCTTCATGGCCCCGGTCCGCCGCTCGTCCCAGCTGTTCGGCAGCGTCATCTACGCGATGTTCTACGGCCTCATCCACACGGCCGTGATCTTCGTCGCGCTCCTGCTGTTCTTCCCGCAGCTCGACTTCAGCCAGGCGAACCCGGCGACAGCAGTCACGTTCGTGCTGCTCGGCTCGTTCAGCTTCGTCGGGATCGGGATGATCGCCGCCATCCTGCCGCTGCTGTACGTCGAGCGCGGCGCACAGATGACGTTCGTCCTGCAGTCGTGCCTGCTGCTCGTCAGCGGCGTGTACTACTCGATCGAGATCCTGCCCGAATGGATGCAGGTCCTGTCGCGACTATCGCCGGCAACGTATGTCCTTGACGGCGTGCGGGCCGGGCTCGTCCACGGGACATCCGTGTCGGAGCTGACCCATGACATCTGGCCGCTCATCGTGAGCGGCATCGTGCTGATCCCATTCGGCCTGTGGGCCTTCGCGCGGGCCGAGCGCTACGCGAAGCGCACCGGGAAGCTGAAGAGGGTCGGATAGTGTCGTGCCCGAGCTCGTAACGGCCCGCGTCGTCGCCGTCCACAAGGAGACGTCGATCGTGCGCGGGTCGGACGGTGCCGACCGTTCGGCAGTCGTCTCGGGTCGGTTCCGGTATGACGCCCTCGCCACGTCCGACTATCCAGCCGTCGGCGATTGGGTCGCGATCGCGTCCAACGGGACGAGCGGCGCCGACGACCCCGTCGTCATCACCGCCGTCCTTCCTCGCCGGTCCGCGTTCGTCCGCAGTGCGGCGGATGCGAGCCGGCGGTCGGCGGGCCATCTGGTCGACGAGCAGGTGCTCGCAGCGAACGTGGATGTGGCCTTCCTCGTGGCCGGTCTCGACCACGACTTCAACCTCCGCCGACTCGAGCGCTACCTGGCGGTCGCGTGGTCGAGCGCTGTGCGTCCGGTCGTCGTCCTCAACAAGGCCGACATCGCGCTCGACCTCGAGGCGCGGCTCATCGACGTCGCCTCGGTGGCACCCGCCGTGCCGATCGTCGTGCTGTCGGCGCTGACGGGCGACCACGTCGCCGACCTGGCGCCGTTCCTCGCCGCCGGCCAGACCGCCGTCGTGCTCGGGTCGTCCGGTGTGGGCAAGTCGACGCTCGTCAACGCGCTCCTCGGCGAGCAGCGCCAGGCCACCGCGGCCGTTCGCGACGACGACTCACGCGGCCGCCATACCACGACCCATCGCGAACTCTTCGCCCTCCCGGGCGGCGCGTATCTCATCGACTCACCAGGCATCCGGGCGCTCGAGGTCGCCGGCGCCGACGAAGGCGTCGACACGGCCTTCGAGGACATCGCGGATCTCGCGGCGACGTGCCGGTTCAGCGATTGCCGCCATCGCGGCGAGCCCGGCTGCGCGATCCGCGCCGCCCTCGACGACGGCAGCCTGAGCGCCGACCGGTTGGCCAGCCACGAGAAGCTCGAGCGCGAACTCGCCCACGCGGAACGGAAGGGCGATCCGCGCGCGCGAGCCGAGGCACGCCGACGCTGGAGGACCATCCACAAGGCGGTCGACCGCCACATGCAGGACAAGTACGGGGAGGCACGGTGATGGCGACGAAAGCCGACGCGTGGCTCGAGCTAGAGAGCGCACCGCCGATCGACGGACTCCGCTTCCGTCCGACCGCGCGGCGACGTCGCCGACTACGAGTCGATGGCGCGCGTCATCGGCGTCGCGAACCGGCACGACCACGACCCCTGGCTCCCGACCGCCACCAACCTCCGCGAAGAGATGGAGGGCACGTCCACGCTGGATCCGTCCCGGGACGTCCTGATCGCCGAGGTCGACGGCGAGATGGTGGCCCTGGCGTCGGTCGAACGCGTGCTCCGTGGCGGCACAGGGACGTACGACCTTCGTGGGACGCTGCTGCCCGGCCATCGGCGCCGGGGTATCGGGCGGGCGATGCTGCGGGCGAACCTCCAGCGCGCGACCGAGCACGCACTGGAGACCGGCGATGCCGTTCCCCCTGACAGTGCGTGGCTTCGCGTCGGAGCATGAGATCGGTCACCGCGCGCTCCTCGAAACGGAGGGCTTCACGATCAACCGGTGGTTCTTCCTCATGCGTCGTCCCACGCCACGGTGCGGTCCCCGATGCGCCGCTCCCGCCCGGAATCGAGCTGCGACCCGTCCGCGAGGAGGATCACCGCGCCATCTTCGATGCCGAGTTCGAGGCATTCCAGGACCACTGGCAGCCGCATGACTACGACGAGGTCGAGTTCGAGGGCCTCCACAAGAAGGCCGACATCGACACCGGCCTGTGGGTGGTCGCCTGGGATGGCGATCAGATCGCCGGCGTCGTCCAGAACTGGATCTGGGCCGAGGAGAACGAGAAGCTCGGGGTCAGGCGTGGCTGGCTCGAGCACATCAGCGTCCGCCGACCGTGGCGCCGGAAGGGCCTCGGTCGCGCGATCACGGCGGAATCGCTGCGTCGTCTGCGAGCCGCCGGCATGACCGATGCCATGCTCGGGGTCGATGCCGAGAACCCGACCGGGGCGCTTGGCCTGTACGAAGGTCTGGGTTTCGTCGTCTCCCAGCGCTCGTCGGCGTACGTGCGGACCCTGGAGCGCTGACCCCGGGCTCACGCGCGCGGGGCGGTGGCATCATGGTCGGGACGCCTTGGAGGATCCGATCATGCGTGCGTACCTGATCGTGGCCAACCAGACGCTGACCAGCGAGTCGCTGACCCAGGCGATCACGGCACGACTCGCCGACGGACCGGTTCGGACCCACGTCGTCGTCCCTCTCAGCCCGGTCGGCGGGCGGCTCACCTGGAACGAACAGGCGTCCCGCGCCGTTGCCCAGACCCGGCTCGACGAGATGCTCGAACGGCTGCGCGAGATGGGCGCCGAAGCTGATGGCGAGATCGGTGACCGCGACCCGGTCATGGCCGTCCGGGACGCCATGCGCGGGCGCGAGGTCGACGAGGTCATCGTGTCGACCCTGCCCAGAGGCCTGTCACGCTGGCTCGGCGAGGACGTGCCGAGTCGGCTCCGGGACTCGGTGCGAGTCCCCGTGACGGTCGTGACCCAGGACACGCCCTGATCTAGGCGAACAACCGCCCCGAGTCGCGGACTATGTCGAGCCAAGGGCGCTCGCGACCGATCGTCGTCTCAGCGCCGTGGCCCGGGAAGACGCTGACGCCGTCCTCGAGGTCGAGCAAGCGCCCGAGTGAGGCGACCATCGCGTCGGGGTCGCCACCGGGGAGGTCGACGCGACCCCAGCCGCCCTGGAATAACGTGTCGCCGCTGAATAGGAGGCCCGCGTCTGGCTCGAGGAGGCACACCGACCCCTCCGTGTGCCCCGGCGTGTGGAGAACCCGCAGACGGATCGAGCCGAAGCGGACTTCGCCGCCCTCGGCGAGCTCGACCGCGGGGACCGACGGCGGGATCTCGAACGGGGCAAAGGTCGGTCGGGGATGTTCCAGCCGGTCGCGATCGAGCGGATGGACCGCGACGTCGGCGCCGGTGTGCTCCGCGACTGCGGCGTTGTCACCGATGTGGTCCCAGTGGCCGTGGCTCGAGACGATGAGTTTGAGCGTCCAGTCGCGCGCCGCCAGCTCCTCGGCGATCCAGGCGAGACACGGGGTCGCGGTGTCGATCGCGATGGCCTCACGCGAGCGTGGGTCAGCAAGGACGTGGACGTTGGTCGCGAGCGGGCCGATGACGCGATGCAGGCGCTCCATCAGCGCAGCGCGCCCTGCATGCCGAGGTCGCGGTCGCCACCGCGGGCCATCAGCCCGGGGATTCGCTGCCTTCGAGCTTGGCCTTGATGCAGTCGAACGTCTGGCCGATCATCTTGTTCGCGGTCCCCTCGATCAATCGCGCGCCGACGCTGGCGATCGTGCCCGAGATGTTGACGTCGGCCGACCACACCATCGTCGTCCCGCCGCTCTCGCCATCGGACAGCTGCATCCGCGCGTCGGCGTCGACCGCGCTCCCGGGCGCCTGGCCGTGAGCCCGGATCGTGGCGACGGATGGCGCATCCAGGTCGACGAACTCCATGTTCACGATGAACCGCGCACTGATGAATCCGACGCCGACCTTGGCGGTCGCCTTGAAGTGCGTGTCGTCGACGACCTCGATCGATTCGACGCCCGGGCCGCACTGGCCGACCTGGTTCGGATCGATCACGAATGCCCAGACCCGGTCGCGGGGTGCGGCGATCTCGACGGTGCCTTCGAAGTGCATCGGACCCTCCGGTCGCGTCTGACCTGTGCGCTCAATCCTGCATCGGCGAATACTCGGTCGCGGCGAGGAACGTCGCGGGCTCCTTGATGAAGCGCGTGCGGCAACCGATCGAGCAGAACGCGTAGACGATACCGTCGTGCTCGGCGAGATGCCGGGCATGCGCGGCCTCGACGGTCATCCCGCACACCGGATCCGTGAGCACGATGTCGTCGACGACCGGCTCGAGCGTGATCGATGGCGGCAGCCCGCCGGCGACGGTCGCCGGTCCCGGCGACGCCACGAAGTCCGCCCGACCGCGTCGTACCTGGACGAGCTCGGCGAGGATCGACAGGGCGACCTCCTCGGCAGTCTCGGCACCGATATCGAGTCCAGCCGGCGCCCGCAGGGCCGCGATGCGCTCGTCGCCGACCGTCGTCTCCTCGCGCAACCACTCGCGGACGACGGCCGAGCGCGTCGGCGACGCGACAAGACCGACATACGCCGACTCGCGGGTCAGCGCCAGGCCGACGGCCTCCTCGTCCCAGATGCCCTGGCTCGCGACGATGACATACGGCGCGACGCCCGGATCGAGACCGCGGATGTCGGCCGACCGGTGGACGCGCACGCCCGGGAATGCGTCGGGCTCGGCGATGGGGTCGATGACCGTCACCTGCCAACCCGCGGCCGCGCCGAGCGAGGCCAACGCGCCGGCGATCGGCGTCGTCCCGATGATCCAGAGGTGTGCTGCCGGCAGATGGGGTTCCACGTAGATCTCCAGCGTGCCACCCGAGTGGCAGGTCATGACGAGCTCGATGACACCGTCCGCTCGGCGGCCCTCGCCCGGACCGTCGCGCGACAGCCGGAGCAGCCGCGGCTGGCCGTCGCCGAGGGCGCGCAGCGCCTCGCGGACGACGACCGGCTGGGCGCAGCTCCCACCGACCCAGCCCTCGATGCTGCCGTCCGGATGGACGATCCCGCTCGCCCCGGGTCGTGCTGATGTCGGGCGGCGGACGGCCACCACCGTGGCGACCGCGAACGGCCGACCGGCCGCCTCGAGCTCGGCTGCGCGCGTGAAGGTCGACGCCGTCATCGCTCCGCGAGGCGGCTGCTGGCCGCGCCTACGCGAGCCCCTTGTCGTGCAGGATCGCCCAGACCTTCTGGGGCGTGATCGGGATATCGATGTTGCGGACGCCGAGGTGCCACATCGCGTCGACCACCGCGTTCGCGATGGCCGGTGGCGCCCCCACCGTCGCCGACTCGCCGACGCCCTTCGCGCCGATCGGGTGGTGCGGCGACGGGGTCACCGTCTTCTCGAGCTCCCAGGCCGGGGTCTCGACCGCGGTGGGCAGCAGGTAGTCCATGAACGTGCCGGCCATGTTGTTGCCCAGCTCGTCGTAGCTGATCTCTTCGTACAGCGCCGGCGCGAGGCCCATGGTCAGCCCGCCGTGGATCTGCCCGTCGACGATCATCGGGTTGATGATGTTGCCGCAGTCGTCGACCGCCACGAAGCGGCGGACCTTGACCTGCCCGGTGGGCGTGTCGATGTCGACCACGCAGATGTAGCTGCCGAACGGGAACGTCAGGTTCGGCGGGTCGTAGTAGTCGACCGCCTCGAGACCCGCCTCCATCCCTTGCGGATGGTTGGTGTACGCCGCGAAGGCGATGTCCTGGATGGTCGTGAACCGATCGGGTGAGCCCTTGACGCTGAACTTGCCGGGCTCCCATTCGAGGTCGTCCTCCGAGGCCTCGAGCAGGTGGGCGGCGAGCTTGCGCGCCTTGTCGCGGATCTTGCGCGATGCCATGGCCGTCGCCGCGCCAGCGACCGGCGTGGAGCGCGAGGCGTACGTGCCGAGCCCATAGGGCGCGGTGTCGGTGTCGCCGTACTCGATCTTGATGTCGCCGACCGGGAAGCCCAGCTCCTCGGCGATGATCTGGGCGAATGTCGTCTCGTGCCCTTGGCCCTGGGTCTGGACGCCGATGCGGGCCAGGACCTTGCCCGTCGGATGGACCCGGATCTCGCACGAGTCGAACATCTTGAGTCCGAGGATGTCGAAGTCGTGCGACGGTCCGGCGCCGACGATCTCGGTGAAGCTACTGATGCCGATACCCATGAGCTCGCCGCGCTCGCGTTTCTCGGCCTGCTCCTTGCGAAGATCGTCGTAGCCGATCAGGTCGAGCGCCTTCTGGAGCGCCCGCGGGTAGTCGCCCGAGTCGTACTCCCAGCCGGTCGGCGTGCTGTACGGGAACTGCTCGGGTCTGATGAAGTTCTCCATGCGGAGCTGGGCCGGGTCCTTGCCGATCTCGTGGGCAAGGATGTCGACGATCCGCTCGACGGCGTGGACCGCTTCGGTGACCCGGAACGAGCACCGGTAGGCGACGCCGCCGGGCGGCTTGTTGGTGTACACGCCATCGACCTCGACGAAGGCATTCTGGAAGTCGTACGAGCCGGTGATGACGTTGAACAGGCCGGCCGGGTACTTCGACGGATCGGCAGCCGCATCCGTGTAGCCGTGGTCGGCGATCGTCTTGACCTTCATCGCCTGGATGCGGCCCTCCTGGGTCGCGCCCACCTCGATGTCGATGTGGTAGTCGCGGGCGAACGAGTCCGCCTGGAGGTTCTCCGACCGGTCTTCGATCCACTTGACCGGCTTGCCGATCAGGAACGAGGCGGCGACCGCCAGGACGTAGCCCGGGTAGACCGGCACCTTGCCGCCGAAGCCACCCCCGATGTCATGGGTCTTCACCCGGATGTTCTGCTCGGAGATGGGCAGACCGGCCCCGGCGGCGACCAGGGCGACGACGGTTCGGATGGCGTGCGGCGCCTGCGACGTCATGTGCAGGGTCAACTGGCTGCGGATGGGATCCCAGTCCGCGACGCAGCCGCACGTCTCGATCGAGGCGACGTGGATGCGTGGGATGTACATGTGTTCCTTGACCCGCACCGCGGAGGCGGCGAGGGCGGCATCGGCCTTGTCGGCGTCACCGGATGCCCAGTGCCAGATGTGGTTGGTCTGCTTCTCCTCCCCGCGGTCGGGTCGCAGCACGGGGGCACCCGCCTCGAGGGCCTTGTACGGATCGGTGACGACGGGCAGCGGCTCGTAGTCGACGAGGACCGCGGCCACGCCGTCGGCCGCGGCATAGCGCGATGTCGCGATGACGGCAGCGACCTCCTGGCTCTGGTACATCACGGTGTCGGTCGGGAGCACCATCTGCATGTCGCCGGCCAGCGTCGGCATCCAGTGGAGCTTGTAGCCCTCGAGATCCTTACCGGTGATCACCGCCAGCACGCCGGGGACCTTCAGGGCCTCGCTGGAGTCGATGCTCTTGATCGTGGCGTGCGCGTACGGCGAGCGGGCGATGTCGAGCCACAGCTGACCCGGCAGGTTGACGTCGTCGATGTACTCGCCGGCGCCGCGGATGAAGCGTGGATCCTCCTTGCGCTTGACCGAGTGGCCCATGCCCCCGACTTCGGGGGTGGTGCGGAGCTCGCGGGGAGCTTCTTCTGTCGTCATCTCGTCACTCCCCGCTCAACCGGCCGCTGCCGGTTCGGCCGACACTTCCTGGCCCTCAGTGGTCTCGGCGGCGACGACCGGCGCCGACTCGTCGGCGCTGAGTTGTCCGGACGCCTGCTGGATCGCCTTCACGATGTTCACGTAGCCGGTGCAGCGGCACAGGTTGCCGCTGATCCCCTCGCGGATCTCCTCCTCGCTCGGGTCCGGGTTCTCGCCGAGCATCCAGGCGGCCTGCATGATCATCCCCGGCGTACAGAACCCGCATTGCAGCCCGTGCTGGTCCCAGAACGCCTGCTGGAGCGGATGGAGGTTGGCGCCGTCGGCCATGCCCTCGATGGTCTTGACCTCGCGCCCGTCGGCCTGGATAGCGAGCATCGTGCAGGACTTGGCGCTCATGCCATCAACATGGATCGTGCACGCGCCGCAGTTGCTCGTGTCGCAGCCGATGTGGGTGCCGGTGAGTCCGAAGGTGTCCCGGAGGAGATGGACGAGGAGATAGCGAGGCTCGACGTCGGCCTCGCGGGCCTCGCCATTGACCGTGACGGTGATGTGTGCTGTCGTCATATCGTCGGTCCCCTACTCGTACGCGAGCGCGCGCTGGACGGCTGACCGCAGCGAGCGGACCGTCATCTCGGCGGCGAGGGCCCGCTTGTACTCGACCGGGCCCCGGATATCCGCGGCAGGACGGGCCTGCTGTGCCGCAGCCTGGCCTGCCGCCCGGAACAGGTCCTCGGACGGGCGCTGGCCCGTCAGGACGGCTTCGGCATCGGTCGACGCGAACGGCGAATCGGCGACACCGGTCAAGCCGACGCCTGAGCCCTCGATCGAGCCGTCCTCACCAAGGCGGACGCCGGCGGCGACACCACAGGTCGCGAAGTCGCCGACCCGGCGCTCGAACTTGGTGTACGCCCCGCCGGCCCGCTTCCAGCGGCGCGGGAACCGGATCTCGGTCAGGACCTCGGTGGGCTCGATTGCGGTCGAGAATGTGTCGAGGAAAAAGTCGCGGGCACTGATCTCGCGCTGACCGCTCGCGCTCTTGCAGACGAGCGTGGCGTTCACCGCCAGCAGCAGGGCCGGCCAGTCGCTGGCCGGGTCGGCGTGGGCGACGGACCCGCCGATCGTGCCCCAGTTGCGCACCTGCGGGTCGCCGATACCGCCCGCCAGGTCGACGATGCCCGGGTAGTGATCCTGGACGATCGGGTCGTCGTGGATCTGGCGGTGCGTCGCCCGGGCGCCGATGACGAGGTGGTCGTCGGTCTCGACGATACCGTCGAGCCCGGTGAGGTCGCGCATGTCGACCAGGAGGGACGGCTGGGCGAGCCGCAGCTTGATGAGTGGGATGAGGCTGTAGCCACCCGACAGCAGCTTCGCCTCCCCTTCCCTGTCGCGCAGGATCGTCAACGTCTGGTCCAGGTCGCCCGGACGCACATAGTCGAACTGGCCGGGAATCATCGCGCTGCCTGCCTCCTCCCGCTCGATGGCGGGGCATGGGGCCTGCCCGTGTCCGGCGCGGACAGGCCGAGAGCGTGTCCGATGACGGTGGCGCGGAGCGCCGAGTCGCATCCTCCTCCGACTCGGTGCCGATGTGGCGGGGTTGGTACGGCGAGTATCCGCCGCGGCTCGTTGGCGCGTCAACGTTTTCCGCCGCGTGTGGACCGCGGTGCGGGGCCCCATCGGCCCGTGGAACATCACGATGTTCCGACCGACCGGCGATATGGCCAGCACAGGGCGTTCAGCGGCTGATCGGAACATCGGAAGGTTCCAAACGACCGAGGAGGGCCCAAACCGGGCGCCAAACCGGACCCTCCTCGCGTCGTCAGCGGTCACTTGGAACATCGGGATGTTCCAGATGCGGTCGAGCCCTAGGCGGTCACCATCGACGCACCCGTCTCGAGCGCGGTCTTCAGACCGGACACGATGTAGACGACGCCGCCGCTGAACTCGCCCTCGGTCTTCGATCCCGGTGTCAGCGCCGAGGTCACGACCAGCCGGGTCGGAGCGTCGTCGCCGTCCCCGGGCTCGATCGCCCAGGTCATGCGGATCGGTCCTTCGGCGTCGATGTCAGGGTCCCAGCGCGGGTGGAAGGACATCACGACCCGACGGCCCGGCTCGATCTCGAGGACGGAGCCGTCGGCGGCGATGCTGCCGTCGGGATAGGCGTAGGTGATGGGTGCCCCGACCTCCCAGGTCGAGGAGACGCGCGTGCCGTAGTAGTAGCGGACGGTCTCGTCGCCGTCGGTGATCGCGCGCCAGACGCTGTCCGGCGATGCCTTGATGTATACGGAGTAGACGTGATCGACCGTGGTCATCGGTGCCTCCAGGTGGCGTTTGAGGGCTGTCATCGGACCCACGATCGATGCGGCGAACTTGCTGGTCCATCGATCGTGGACGAGGCGGATCGGCACCGGGTCGAGGTAGTGGCGCTTCTCCCGTCCGAGGCGTCGGGTCGAGATGAGGCCGACCCCCTCGAGGACGCCGAGGTGCTTCATGACCCCGAACCGGGTCATCCCGGGCAGCGCCTCGCATAGCTCGCCGAGCGTCTGGCCATCGCGCTCGAAGAGCCGATCGAGGAGGACCCGCCGACTCGCATCACCGAGGGCCCGGAAGATCGGAGCCATGTCGTCCGTCACGGCCCGATGTTATGTGACCGTACGGTCACATGTCAACATGGTTGGGACCTTTAGTGTCTCGATTTCTCGGACAATCCAGCGATGAAGTCAAAGGCGAGCCTTGCGCGCGGCGCGGCGCGCGCCACCAGGCTCGAAGCCGACCTTCACGCCGCCGCCTCGGCGCTGATCTCGGTGCTCGAGCGGGTCGAACCCGACCGCTGGACGCACGTCCCCGGCCCCTCTGTCTGGTCGGTCGGCAAGGACGCCGCGCACGTGGCCGAGGCCGCCGTGTATCACCAATGGATAGTCCGCCTCACGATCGGTCAGAAGGTGTCAGGGCGCCGGCCGGCCATCGAGCGGCAGGAACTCACGACAAGCATGACAACAGAGCAAGCGGTGGATCTCATCCGCCAGCGCACCGATGAGGGAGCGGTGCTCATCTCGAACCTGAGCGACGAGCAGCTGGCCATGCCGACGCGGCCCCCACGGGCCCGGGGGCAGGTGCTCGCCGATACGATCCAGCTCGTCTTGATCGGCCACTACGACGGGCATCGCCGCGACATCGAACGAAAGCTCCGCGATGGCGGGCCAGCCTCACCGCAATCGCGCTAGAAGACCGGGCACCAAGTTCAGCACCTGCTCTGCGGGCGTGGCGCGCGAGGGTGCGCCCGCGACGGCTACTCGGGCAGCGCGATGGCGGCCAAGTCCTCAAGGCTGACCAGCGTCTCGGCTAGCCTGTTGCGCTCAGCCTCGGACAGCGGGATCGCGCGGGCCCGGGCGATGGCGTCGGCTGCGGCGGCGTGGTCATCGCCCCGCAGCGCGAGCTCCGCGCGGTACGCCAGCGCCTCGACCAGCTCGATAGCTGATGCGGTGCCCTGATCCCGTTCGAGCGCACCGTCGAGGATCTGCGCCGCGCGAACGTCGTAGCCGTGCGAATCCCCCATCACGACGGCGTTCTGCAGGATCGCGCCCAGCCTGCCGATGGCCGGCTCGTCTTCCTGTTCGGGCTCGGCCGTGGCGGCATTGATCCTGATCCAGTTGCCACCGGGGTCGATCACGGCGAACCCGGAAAGGTTGTCGGCGTTCTTGCGCTTGCGCGCGCGGGTCATCCGGGGGATGCCGGAGACGAGGAGCTTGCCATGAGCAGCGCGCATCGCGGCGGCGAATGCCCGGTACAGCTCGCCGGTGTCGGGCACGATCACCAGGCAGGTTCCGTAGGAGTCCTCGGGCTTGAAGTCCGGCATCTCGAAGAAGTGCAGGTTGATGTCGTCGCGTTTCAGCGCCACGTACGGGTTCGGGAGGGTCTGGTGGTAGGTCTGGGTGAAGCCGAGCATCGTGTAGAACTCGACGATCTCGTCGATCGACCGGCAGGGAAGCAGCGGCACGGTGACTTCGTTGGCCATGGGCGTCTCCGTTCCGTGGCGAGGGGCGGGCGGGAAGGGTAGCCGAGTCTGACCGATCCGGATGGCATCCGCGATGATGGCGGCCATGCCTGCCCGCGACACCATCCCGCCTGAGGCGCTCCTCGACGACTTCCCTCCCCCGATGCAGGCCATCGCCAATCGGCTCCGCGAGATCGTTATCGCGGCCATCCCCGACGCCGTCGAGCGCGTCCGGCCGGGCTGGCAGCTCATCGGGTACGACCTGCCGATCCGCAAGAACGGCGTGTATTTCGCGTACGTCGCGCCTGAAGTCGAGCACGTCCATCTCGGCTTCGAACACGGCTGGGCCATGCACGATCCGGACCGCGTCCTCAATGGCGAGGGCATCACGAAGCAGGTGCGTTGGCTCACCTTCCGTCCTGGCGACGACATCGACGCCGCCCGATGCGAACGACTGGTCCGCGAGGCCGCCCGGGTCGCGGCGATGACCCGCGGCGAGCGCGCCCTGCGCGCCATGGACGGGGAGACCGGGCCGATCTAAGTCGTGGTCGGCGGGTACGCTCGCTGGTCGTGCTCGGCGCCCTTGGCGATGGCGGCGATCCGTTTCGCTCGCGTCTCGGGTCGCTTCGCCTGCACGACCCACTCCAGCATCGCCCGTCGCGCGCTCCGCGAGAACGCATCCCAGTGGTCGCGCGCCGGCGGGCGTGTTGCCAGCGCGGCCGCGAGATCGACCGGGACGATGAGCTTCTCGACATCGTCGAGCAGCGTCCACGAGCCCGACTGCTTCGCGGCCTCGACCGCCTCGAGCCCGGCGGGCAGCATCAGCCCGGCCGCCGTGAGCCGCTCGACCCGCTCCTTGTTCGAGCGCGCCCAGGCACTCCCCGGCCGGCGCGGCGCGAACCATTGGATCGACCGCACCTCATCGATCGTCTTGCCGCTCGAGTCGATCCAGCCGACGCACAGCGCTTCCTCGACAGCCTCCTCGTAGGACACGCTCGTCCGGCCCGAACCACGCCGCCACGACACGAGGAACACGCCGTTCAACGCGGCGTGGTTGTCGATCAACCAGGTCCGCCAGCCGGCTCGGTCGAATGGTCCGACCATCGGCCGTCCATCGGGCGCCACGGTCGTCGCGCGCTTCGCGCTCTTCACGCTCTTCGCGCCCTTCGCGCTCAGTCCGCCGCCCCTCGAGGATCCCAGGTGACGACGCCGATCGGCAGGGGTCGCTGACCGCGGAGGCCGACCAAACCGTCGGCATCGACTTCGACCAACTCGTCGAGGGCGGCCTGATAGCGCTGGTCGGCCCCACCACCAGGCTCGATCCAGAGTTGGCGCCGGAGGAACATCTCGAGCTCGTCACGCGATGCGAACCGCCGCGGATCACGCGCGAGCATCTCGACCGACGGCGCATGCCCGCGAGCCTGCAATAGCTCGACGAAGTCGGGCAATGCCGGCAACGAGACCCTGGCCTCGCCGTGGACCGGTGGCCAGCACACATCGGCGATCGACGCTGGCTGGCGCTCCATCAGGACCGCGACGCACAGCCGGCGGGCGACCGATTCCATCGACCGGACGAACGGCCCGATGGCCTCGATGTCGTAGCCGACGTGGGCGATGAGCGCGACGTCGGCCTCGAACCGCTCACGAGCGATCCCGTCGACAGGCGGCCAGCGCGTCTCGATGACCTCGACATCGGTCACACCGTGCTCGGCGCGGAGCTCCATCAGCGCATCGAGCATGCCCGGCGATGCGTCGAGCGCGATCACGCGACCGCCGGACGGAGCCAGGGCCATGGCGATCGGCAGCGCGTACCGGCCGGCGCCGGCGCCGATATCGATCCACGCCTCGCCTGGTCGGACGAGTCCCCGGAGCACGTCGAGAACGGGTTCGTCGGTGCGTCGTGGGTCGGCCCGGAAGAGACCGGTCACCGGGGCGTAGAAGTCGGCACCGTCCGGCACCTCGCGGAAGCGCTCCACCTGCTCGGCGTTGGCCACGACCCGCGCGGCCCAGGCGTTCTCGAGCAGCCCGACCAGGTCGGCCCGCGTATCGACGTCGGGATTGCCACCCTCGACCCGGATCGGGATCTCCTGGATGAGCTCCGGATGCGCCTCGAGGAACGGCCCGAGCCCGCGGTCGCCGCTCGTTTCGTCGACCAGCCCGAACGCCGCCCGTCGCACGAGGACCGGGTTCCGCCCAGCACCGTCGCCGTACACCGGGACGACGATGGGCCGGTCGGCCGTCGCCTCTGCATCGAGCAGCGCGCGGATCGCGCGCGGCGGCAGGCGTGGCTGGTCGCCGAGGACGATGAGGGCCGCATCGGCGTCAGCACGAAGGGCACCGATGCCAACCTTCAGCGAGCTCGAGAGTCCTTCGTCCGGATCGGGGTTGACCACGGGGCGGGCCGTTCCCCAATCGATCGCCCCGTCGAAGTCCTGGGCGTCGACACCGACGACGACCACGACGTCCTGCAGCCCGGACGTCTCGAGCCGATCGAGCACGTGCTGGAGGATCGGCCGGCCCTCGAGCGGGGCCAGGAGCTTCCCGCCGCCGAACCGCGACCCCGCGCCGGCGGCGAGCACGACGGCGGCGATACCGGCCGGAGCCGGAGGAGTGCGTCCCATCGTTCCGATGCTCGCGTACGCGTCAACCTCCCGTCACCGCACCAGGGGCCGTGGCGGAGGCCGAGTCCTCGGCGGTCGCCCGGCGCCACACCGGCCGGCCGGAGTGGGGCCCCGGGCACAGCCGGGGTGGCGCCGGGCACGGATGCACCAGGACGTCCACTGGGCGCCTGGTCGTGCACAGCTGTCGAAATCGTGTCGCTCACATCGACAATGTCGGCGTGGGCGACAACGGCTAGGCCCCGTCCGGCCCCGCTCTGCCCGGCCCCCGGCCGTGCCCGGCCCCTCTCCACCCCTGTCCGGCCCCACTCTGTCGGTGAGAGCGACATTGTCGAGCTCACCGACCGTTCTGGGACGAACGAGCACGGCCCGATCTCCCCGGATGCACCAGGACGTCCACTGGGCACCTGGTCGTGCACAGCTGTCACGATCGTGTCGCTCACATCGACAATGTCGGCGTGGGCGACAACGTGCCGTTCTTTCCAGGACGGCCGGCTGGGCCCCGACCAGGCATCGCCGAGCAGTCCAGGTAAAGACCCCGTTGATCGAGCGTGAAGCCCGGTTTGGTTGACTGATCGCGTGTCGACTCGCCTTCGCATGACCTTCGCTCGGCTCTGCCGTGAGACCCGGATGTCGCTCGATATCACGCAGGCCGCTCTCGCCGGCGCCGTGGGCATTTCGCGTTCCCACATCGCCGAGGTCGAGACGGGCATGGTGAATCCGTCGCTCGATCTGGTCGTGCGCATCGGCGACGCGCTCGGGCTCGACCTCGAACTGGTCGGCCGCTCGACTGTCGTTGTCGAACCGCGAGCATCGGACAGCGTCCATGCCCGATGCTCCGGGTACGTGGATCGCCGACTACGCGCGAGCGGCTGGGAGACCCGTCGCGAAGTCGAGGTCGTCCACGCGCGATCTCATGGCTGGATCGATCTGCTGGCCTTCCATCCAGTGACCCGGGTCCTGGTGATCGTCGAGGTCAAGACGCAAATCGACGACATCGGCGCCATCGAGCGGCGCCTCGCTTGGTACGAACGGTCAGCTCGCGAGCTGGCCGCGAAGTTCGACTGGCGCCCGTCGAAGATCACGAGCTGGCTCCTGATCTTGGCGAGTGACGAGGTCGAAATCGGCGGCGCTGATACAACGCGACGTCATGCGCATCGCGTTCCCAAATCGGGCCGTCGAGATGCGCCGCGTCGTCAGCGGAGACGTGCCATCGTCCACTCAGCGCGGGGTGGCGCTCATCGACCCCGCGAGTCGGCGCGCGGATTGGTTGCTGCCGATCAAGTCGGATGGTCGTCGAGGTCCGGCTCCGTATCGGGACTACGCCCATGCGGCCGCACGGTTCGGTGCGCCAAGTGCCCGTCGGTGAGAGGGATGGTGTCAGTCCCTTGCGCGAGGTGCGGGCCGGAGAGCCACCCTAGGTGCGCGTCGGTGAGAGCGACATTGTCGAGCTCACCGACCGTTCCCGAATGAGCGAGCACGGCCCGAACTCCCCGTGGACAGAAGCACGTCGCCTGGGAATCTGGTCGTGCACGGCTGTCGCGATCGTGTCGCTCATGTCGACAATGTCGGTGTGGGCGACAACCCGGGGGCCGGTGTGGGCGACACCCGTGGGCGACCACCCCGGGGCCGCCGGGCGAGGGAGCTCGCGCTAGCCCCCGGCCTCCTCCTCGTCGGTGCTCCCTTCGGCGTCCGCGCCGGCATCGAAGAGTCCAGGCACCCGCTCGGCAGCCCGGCCCGGCCGAGGTTCCTTGGCGCCGATCCGCCTCCGCGTCACGACGTCGACGGTCGTGTCACCCTCGCGCGCGGGATGCTCGACCAGCGCGATGAGCCGGCTCGCCATGAACCGCCCCGTGCGGACCGGAGACCCGCCGCGTGTCACCTCAGTCACCTCGACCACGCCGCGCGCTGTCGTCACCTCGATCCGACGGCCAGCGCGACTGGCGACGATCTCGAAGTTCTGCACGGCCCCGCCGGTATCGACCACGACCTCGACCCGATCGCCCTTCATGACCTCCCTTTCAGCCGGCAGGTGCCGGCTCCTATCCGGCGGTGCCGGCGCTTATCCGGCGGTGCCGGCGCCTACGTATCGTGACCCGCGCTACCCGGCCGTGACCGGCGTGCCTTCGATCGCGACGCGCGTGCCGGCGTCGCCGAGCGTAGCCCGCTCGCGCATCGGCCGACCCGTGCCGCCATACCGTTCCGCAACGACCTCCGCGAGGATCGCCAGTGCCGTCTCGGGCGGCTGCCGCCCGCCCAGGTCGAGGCCCACCGGACCGCGCAGCCCGGCCATTTCCTCCTCAGTAACGCCGGCATCGCGCAGCCGGCGACGGCGATCCGCCTGGGTCTTGCGTGAGCCGACCGCACCGACATACCGGCACCCGCGCCGGAGGGCCTCGACGATGGCCGGCTCGTCGAACTTGACGTCGTGGGTCAGCACGGCGACCGCGTCGTTCGGTCCCAGGCCGATCTCGTCGGCGACCTCGTCGGGCCAGCCCACCACCAACCCGTCGGCATCGGGAAACCGCTCGCGGGTGGCGAACGACGCGCGGCCGTCGATGACGACCGTCTCGAAGCCGAGCTCCTTGGCCAGTCTGACCAGCGTTCGCGCGACCTCGACCGCGCCGACGATGACGAGCCGCGGCCGGACCGGGAACACCTCGACGAACAGCGACCGCCCGCCGAGCTCGACCGTCCTCGACTGGCCCCGACGCAGCGCCTCGAGCGCCGCTTCGACCAGCGCGCCATCAAGGCCCGACTCGCCGAGCGAGCCCTCCAACCGGCCATCCTGATGGACGACGAGCTTCGCCTCGGGCGGTGCCCCCTCGCCTGGCTGATGCTGCCCACCCTCCGCCGGCGGTGAGTCCGCGGGGAGCGGCGTGATCACCGCTGCGCCGTGGCCGCCGGCACCGAGCGACTCGGTCGCCGCAAGGACCGCAACGGACGGCACGGCGGGCTCGACGAGCACGTCGATCGTGCCACCACAGGCCAGCCCGACGTCCCACGCCTGCTCGTCGCTGATGCCGTAACGGATGACCCGCGCCCGGCCAGTCTCGCGAGCGTGCTCGATCTGCTCCGCGGCCGCCCCCTCGACGCAGCCGCCGCTCACCGACCCCGCGATCCGGCCGTCGGTCGCATGGAGCAGCACTGCTCCCTCCGGTCGCGGCGCGGAGCCGAACGTGCGGACGACGACCGCGCGGCCCGCCTCGACTCCCTCGCCCTGCCAGGTGGACAGCGTCTCGAGCAGTTCCTTCATCGTATCGGCCTCGCGGTGGTTGGATCGATGGGCGTGCCGCCCACCACGGTGGGCGTCGCGACGGCGGCCAGGTCGGCGACACCGGCGACCCCGGCCACGCCGGGGAGTGCCGCGTGCGCGGCCGCCTCCGCCCCCTGGCGGGTGTCGGCCGAACGGACGCCGCCGAGGATCTCGCCGAGTCGCTCCAGCGACGCGACCGTGCCGGCCGGCAGGAAATCGTCGATGTACGGGTAGGCGGCACGCATCCCGCCGGCGAGCGGCTGATAGCCGGGCGTGCCGGCCAGCGGGTTGAGCCACACGAGCCGATGGCAGTTGCGCCGCAGGCGCGCGGTCTCGGCGGCGACGAGGTTCGGGTCGCCCCGGTCCCAGCCGTCGGACACGACGATCACGACGCCGCTGGAACGGAGCGACCGGCGCGCCCAGTGCTGGTTGAACGTCCGGAAGCTCTCGCCGATACGGGTCCCGCCGGCCCAATCGTTGACCGCCTCGCTCACGCGCGTGAGCGCACGGTCGCGGTCCTTGTCCCGGAGGAGCCGAGTCACCCGGGTCAGCCTGGTCCCGAACACGAACGACTCCGCACGGACCTCGCTCGACGCCGACAACGCCTGGATGAACCGCAGCAGCAGCCGGGAGTGGCGCTCCATCGATCCGGAGATGTCGCACAGCACCACGAGCGATCGCGGCTCACGCACCGGCCGGCGCCAGACCCACGACAACAGCTGGCCGCCCGTCCCGAGGTTCCGTCGGAACATCGCGCGCGGCGCCAGGCGACGTCCGTGCGAATGCAGCTCGTAGCGCCGGGTCCGACGTTGCTCCAGCCGCGGCACGAGCTCATCGACCAGCCGCTCGGCATCGCGCAGTTCCGCGGGAGTCATCCGATCGAACTCGCGGTGCTTCAGCATCTCGCCGCGCGAGTACGCATCGGGTGCCACGATCATGCCCTCGATGTCATCGCCGCTCTCGTCGTCGTCGCCCTCCGACGGGATCGGCACGCCCCATTCGTCGGGCCGCGAGGAGATGTGCTCATCTCCGGCCGTCGGCGTCGCTTCACCGTCAGCGTCCTGGCCGTCGGTCTCGGTCCCATCGGGGCTGCGTAGTGGCGGCGCCTGGAAGTCGCCCGGCCGCCGTCCACGTGAGCGCCACCATCGGTCGAACACGACGTCGTAGGTCTCGCGATCGTCGCGGCGACGCACGAAGACCGCCTCGCCGGCCGCGCGCACCTGTTCGCGCGAACCCATGTCGACGAGGGTCAATGCGCGCGCGTAGTCGACTGCCGCGCCGAGGTCGATGTGAAGACCGGCTGCGCGCAACGCCCGGCCGAAGCCGACCGCCTCGTTCAGCAGACGACGGCCGTCGACCTCCGGCCCCCACGGAGCCTTGACGACGGCGGGATCGTCATCGGCCTGCATCCGCTGACTGTGCCACGACCGCGCCGCGACTGCCGAGCGGGCCGGGTGCCGGACCGTGCACGACCCGGTATCCCGTTGTGTTCCGCATCACCGAAACCGAGTGGTCGACGCAATGGAGGTCCAGCGAACCTTTGCCGAGCCGCAGGTTCCGGAGCGTGATCTCCGGCATCCACTTTGGTAGCGCCGGGTTGACATACAGCTTGGACCCGTCGGCGTCGACCGTGGCGTGCAGGCCGCACAGGATCGCCACAAACCGGAACACCGAGCCGGCCGCCCACGCCTGCGGCACGTTGGCACCGAGATACGGCACCGGGAAGCTTGCCGGAACGCGGGGCAGCCCCGAGAAGAGCTCCGGGAGGCGAAGGCCGACCAACCGTTCGGCGGCGTCGAAGATGCCCTTGGCGACCTGCGCAGCCTCGTCGGCGTAGCCGTACCGGCGGAAGCCGCCCGCCGCTGTCGCGTTGTCGTGGGGCCAGACCGAGCCGGTGTGGTACGAGAACGGGTTGTAGGCGGGATGGTCCGTCGACAGCGTCCGAATGCCCCAGCCCGACCACATGTCGTCGGCCATCAAGCGGCGAACGACGCGACCGGCTCGCTCAGGCGGGACGATGCCCGACTGGAGGAGGTGGCCGGCGTTGGACGCCACGCTGCGGATCGGCTCCTTGCGCCCGTTGAGCCCGAGATGGTAGGTGCCTTCCTCCTCCCACCAGAAGGCGTCGTTGAAGCGGTCGTACAAGCGCTGGGCCGCACGCCGCAGGCGCCGCGCGTCCTTCGGACGTTCGAGAACGTCGTAGATATCGGCCATGCGGATCTTCGCGTCGAAGACGTAGCCCTGCAGCTCGCAGGTGGCGAGGGGCAAGGGGGCAAGGGTGCCGTCGGCCTCGGGTATGGCGTCGCCGGCGTCCTTCCAACCCTGGTTGTACATGCCGTGCGACGAGCGCGTTTGGTACTCCTGGAACCCGTCGCCGTCGCGATCGCCGAAGCGGTCGATCCAGGCCATCGCCAACTCAGCGTTCGGCAGGTAGCGGCGCAGGATCTCGGGATCGCCGGTCCAGTGGTAGAGGTACGAGAGCACGATCACGAATAGGCTCGTTGCGTCGTGCGTCCCGTAGTACGGCTGATACGGCAAGATCCCGAGCTGCGCCAGCTCGCCGTGGCGGATCTCGTGCGGGATCTTGCCGGGCTCCATGTCGCGCTCCGGGTCGTCGGACCGGGCCTGCAGCTCCGACAGGCGGCGGAGCGCGCCCGACGCAAACTCGGGGAAGCCGGAGATCCCCTGCATCGACACGATCAGCGAGTCGCGCCCGAACAGCGTCACGAACCACGGCACGCCAGCCGCGGGGATGATCACGCCGCGCTCGAAGCTCGGGTCCTCCAGCCGCAGCGCCTCGAGGTCGCGGACAGCCTGGTCCCACGCCCGATCGACCGTGTCGTTCGGGGTCTGGACGCTCACGTTCGGGAGGGCGGGTCGGACCAGCTTTCGCAGCGGTGCGTCGACCGCGTTGCAATCGAGCGTCACGAGTCGCCGATGCGACCGCGTGAGCGGCAGCCATTTCAGGCACGTATGCCAGACGCCTTTGGGCGGGATCTTCGCGACGAAGACCAGACGCCCGTTGGCGAACTGGGGAGTCGAGCCGGGGCGCTCGACCGCGACGATCAGGTCGCGCCGGAAGTCGCGGTTGACGTAGGTGGTCCGGAGCTCGCCCCGCGACCGGAACCAGCGCGTGTTGATCTCGCCCCGCCGAACGATCTCGCCGCGCTTGACGTCGAAGATGTCGGCGAAGTCGGACAGGACGGCGATCTCGATCGTGAGGCGGACCGGCCGGCGGGCGTAGTTGACGATGTCGATGTCCTCGTGGATCGCATCGGCGACGGTCCGATCGACGCGCATCGCGAGCGTCTGGCGCCCGATCGGACCCTCGGCATCGATGAGATCGTCGTTCGTGAACTCGAAACGTGCCGAGAAGGACTGGATGGGCGCCGACGACAGCAGGATCGGCCGGCGTCCGTTGATCCACAGGTCATAGCCCGAGATGAATCGCGTGTCGCGGGTAAAGAACCCGTCCGCATCGCCGACGACAGTCGCGTCAGGCTGGCAGACCAGGACGCGATCGTCCCGGTTGATCGTGATCGTCGACGGTCCGACCTGGACCGGGAACGTCATCGGGCGGTCGATCTCGTCATCGGGCGATCATGAGCGCAGCGCATCAACCCCTGGCGGCGACCTCGGTCAGCATCCGGGCGGCCTGTTCGCCGCGGATCTGACGGATGTCCTCCTCGTACTTGAGGACGACGCCCAGCGTCTCGTCGACGAGCTCCGGCTTCAGCTCACGGGCACCCAACGACAGCAACGCGGCGGCCCAATCGAGCGTTTCGGCGATGCCCGGCACCTTGGTCAGGTCGGCTTCGCGCAGCCGATGGACGAACCCCACGACCTCGCGCGCGAGCTGCTCCGGCGCGGCGGGCACGCGCGCGAGCACGATCTCGTACTCCTTCTGGGCGGTCGGATAGTCGATCCAGTGGTACAGGCAACGGCGCTTGAGCGCGTCGTGGACCTCGCGCGTCCGGTTCGAGGTGAGGATCACGCGTGGTGGCTTCACCGCCTGGATGGTGCCGATCTCCGGCACCGTGACCTGGAAGTCCGACAGGATCTCGAGGAGGTACGCCTCGAATTCCTCGTCGGCCCGGTCGATCTCGTCGATGAGCAGCACGGGGGCGACCCCATCGTCGCTCTCGAGCGCCTGGAGCAGCGGCCGGCGGATCAGGAAATCGGGCCCGAATATGTCCTGGGCGCTCGCCCGCTCGGCCTCACCGCGCGCCTCGAGCAAGCGGATCTCGAGCATCTGACGGGGGTAGTTCCACTCGTACACCGCCGTGTTGACGTCGAGGCCCTCGTAGCACTGGAGCCGGATCAGTCGCGCGCCGAGCGATGCGGCGAGGACCTTGGCGAGCTCGGTCTTGCCGACGCCCGCCTCGCCTTCGAGCAGGAGCGGGCGACCCAGCTCGAGCGCCAGGAAGACGGCCGTCCCGAGCGAGCGGTCCGCGATGTAGTCGCGGCTGCGGAAGTCCTCGGTCAGGGCATCGATCGAGCGGGTGCCGGGCGGTCGGTCCTCGCGGTCCGCCGGTTTGTCGGTCATCGGCTCGGATGCTACACGGACCGACTCCGGGACGGCGCGCGCGGTGCGGTCCTCAGGCTGCCGGTCGCGCCCCGCGGACCCGCTCGTGCAGGCCATCGATGGAGGTGAGCGTCCCCTCCAGCTCGGTCTGACGGGCACGGCGCTCGGCGGTCTCGCGCTTGGCGGCCCGATCCAGCGCCGCCGCGCTCGCCGCGACGGTCCGGTGCAGCTCGGCGATCCGGTCCATGAACCGTGCTCGCATCTGGCGCTGCATCTCGTCGATCACGGAGGCCAGCCGCCCATCGACCTGGAAGCGGATCTCCTCGATCAGGTCGGCCAAGAAGGTGCGGGCCTGCTGGCGGCGGTCGATCAACCGGCGGCGCCGCTCGTCGAGCACCTCCTTGCCGCCGTAGACCGCCGCGACGCCGAGCACCGCCGGACCGACGATCGCCGCGCCGAGCAGCGTCCCGACGAGTCCTAGCAGCTCGACGCCGGCCTTGGCCCCGGTCACGAGGCCGTAGCCCGACCCGAGTCGCGTCCGGGTGCGGCTCTCGAACTCCGGGTCGTTCGTCCAGAACTCCTCCACGTCGAACGTGATCGCCGGGACGTCGTCCTGCGGGCCGCGTTCCTCATCGGCGAGGAGCGCCGCGATCGTGGCCTGGACGTCGGCTGCGCCGGTCGCGGCGTTCCGGAATGCGCCGCGGACGGACGTGGCGATGAGGTCCTGGACCCTGGCGCTCAGATCCGTCCAGATGGCGGCCGGGTCGGCGGCCTCGACCTCGCCCTGGGCATCGCGCAGGATCGACCGCATCTCGCGCTGGAACTCGAACGCGATCCGCGTGCGGAGCGCGCCGAACTCGTCGTCCAGCCGCGCCGACCACGCCGCGTCGACCCGTCGCAGGTCGGCCAGTCGCTGGCGCGACGCCTCCAGCTCCGCCGATATCCGGCTCGCCGCGGCCGGGTCGGCCAGCGCGGCGCGTTCGGCGATCAGCGGCTCGCGCAGCTGGCCGAGCACCCAGCGCAGCTCACCGGCGGCCGAATCCAGCGTGGCCGCCCGTGCGCGGTCGACGACGTCGCCGCGCAGCGCCTCCGCGAAGGCGCCGTAGCCGCTCTCGTCATCGATCTCGTCCGATCGCATCCTGAGCACCGAGCTCAGCCCGAACGGCCGCTCCATGACGCCGATCACGGCGAGATGGCCGGCGTCGAGCTCGAGGATGCGGCGCCAGCCCGGGTACATGTCGATCTTGGTGAGCGCCACCAGGACGGGCGGGCCGGCGGTCCGGGCGCTGGCCAGGAATTCCAGCTCCGCGGCGGACAATTCAGCAGATGCGTCGGTCACGAACACCAGCGCATCGGCGGACGGGAGGAACGCCAAGGTGGCCGCGGCATGGCCGGCGTTGAGTCCGCCGACTCCCGGCGTGTCGACGAGCGTCAGGCCGCTGGCCAGCACCGGTTCGGGCAGCCGGACCTCCACGAGCTCGACATCACTCCGCCGTTCCCGGCCCGGGATTTCCTGCGCCCATTCGGCGATCGCGTCCGGGTCGATCGACTCGACCACCCGCTCGTCGCCGTCCCGCCGGTGCACCTCGGCACTGGCCGGATCGCCGTAGCGGACGACCGTGACCGCACTCGTCGCGAGGTCGTCGTCGACGGGACACGCGACCCGGCCCAGCAGCGCATTGATCAAGGCGCTCTTGCCGTTCTTGAACTCGCCGACGACGCAGACGACGGTCTCCGTTCGTGCTGTCCGCCGCCGGATCTCTTCGACCCTGTCGGCAAGGTCGGCACGGTCCAAACGCTCGGCGAGGAGCCGGATGTCGCGCGCAGCGGCGTCCATCGCGGCGGGCGCATCGACCGCGTCGTCGGCTGGGCCGGGGACGTCGATCGGGCGCGCGGCCGGCGCCATCGTCATCGTCGCGGACATCTGTGGCGGCGTCCTCCATCCTCCGGCCCGCGAGTGTAGCGTCCGACACGCGTCGCGCACGGTAGACTCGGGAACCCTGCCAACGATCGAGGGGAGTTGATGGCCTACTCGCTGGGGATCGACCTCGGGACGACGTACTCCGCGGCGGCGACCGCGCGCGGCGATCGACTCGAGATCTTCCAGCTCGGTGAACGCGCGGCGACGATCCCGTCGATGGTCCTGCTCCGGGCCGACGGCGAGGTGCTGACGGGTGAGGCGGCCGAGCGCCGGGCGCTGGCCGAACCGACCCGCACGGGGCGCGAGTTCAAGCGCCGCCTGGGCGACCCGACTCCGATCATCCTGGGCGGGACGCCATACGGCGCCGAAGCCCTGCTGGCACATCTGCTCCGCGCGATCGTCGAGCGCGTGACCCAGCAGCTCGGTGAGCCGCCCGCGTCGATCGCCCTGTGCCATCCCGCTTCGTACGGGGCATACAAGCTCGACCTACTCCAGCAGGCCGTCCGCCAGGCCGACATCGGCCCCGTCACGCTGCTGACGGAGCCCGAGGCCGCCGCGCTCGATTACGCGCGGCAGGAGCGCGTGCCGTCGGGCACGGTCATCGCGATCTACGACTTCGGTGGTGGCACGTTCGACGCGACGATCCTGCGCAAGACCGACGACGGCTTCGAGCCACTCGGCCAGCCCGAGGGCCTCGAGCGCCTCGGCGGCATCGACTTCGACGAGGCCCTGTTCCGCCGCGCGATGGAGCATGTCGCCAGCCAGGGCGTGACCGTCGATGCCAACGAGCCTGCGACGATGGCTGCGATCGCGAGGCTGCGCGACGAGTGCCGGCGTGCCAAGGAAGCGCTGTCGTCTGACACCGACGCGACGATCTCGATCTTCCTGCCGGGCTTCCAGAGCGAGATGCGCCTCACCCGCGCCGAGTTCGAGGACATGATCCGGCCGCGCATCCACGAAACGATCGCGGCCCTCGGCCGCGCGACGCGCAGCGCGGGGCTCGAATCGGGCGACATCGATCGGGTCCTGCTGGTCGGTGGCAGCTCGCGCATCCCGCTCGTGGCCGAGATGGTCCGCGACGCGACCGGTCGACCAGTGGCCGTCGACGCGCATCCGAAGCACACCATGGCGCTCGGTGCGGCATACGTGGCGGAACAGAACCGCGTCGCGACGCAGGGGGCGGGCGCCGCGGGCACGGTCGGGGTGATCGCGGCTGGAGCAGCGGCGGCAAGTGCGGCGAGTGCCGCGGCCGACGCCGGGATCGGGACGCCCTCGCCGGTCCTCCCGCCGGAGGCGGAGCCCGCGGCAGCCGCAGCGGCCGCATCGGGGATCGCCGCGACTTCGGTGGCCCAGGCGGATGAGTCCGAGCTCGATCCAGGCGCGGCAGGGGCGGGACCACCCCCGACCGATTCCGGCGGCGATCGCAATCGGCGGATGCTTCCGGTCGGCCTCGCCCTGCTCGGCGCGCTGGTGGTCGGGGCCATCGCGATCGGGGCGAACCTGATGGGGGGCGGCACGGGTGGGGCGCCGACCGCGTCGCCATCGGCGTCGATCGCCGCCGTCCCTTCAGCGTCGCCATCACCGGCCGTGGTTACCGCGTCCCCCAGCCCCGTCGTAACGCCGACCGCGGTCCCCTCCCCGACCGCCATCCCGCCGTCGGCCACTCCGGCCGGGAGGCAGGCGCGCATCACCGGGATCACGGTCAGCGGTGGGCGCTACGTGGTCGACTACGACGTCTTCAACTTCACCCCGGAACTGCCTGGCGGCCGGCACGTGCATTTCTTCTTCGACACCGTCACCCCGGAGAACGCCGGCGTCCCGGGCGACGGACCCTGGTTCCTGTACGCCGGGCCGGTGCCGTTCAAGGAATACAAGGTCAGCGAACGCCCGAGCGGCGCACAGCAGATCTGCGTCCTCGTCGCCAGGGCGGACCACTCCGTCGTCCAGGACACCGGCAACTGCGTCGACATCCCATCCTGACGCAGATATCGCGATGAGCGATCTGGCGACCGACGTCCGGGCGATCGCGGATCTCGCTC
This sequence comes from uncultured Chloroflexia bacterium, assembly GCA_963831715.1. GTDB lineage: Bacteria > Chloroflexota > Limnocylindria > Limnocylindrales > CSP1-4 > SPCO01. Next base: position 1,065,012 of record CAWHRB010000003.1, read on the forward strand.
GGCAGGCGGCCGCCGGGACCGAGTATGTCGCGGCGATCGACACGGTCACGCGCCGACTCGATGAGCCGTTGCGGGTCGCCATCGCCGGCCGGGTCAAGGCCGGCAAGTCGACCCTGCTCAATGCACTGGTCGGCGAGCGGCTGGCGGCCACGGACGCCGGCGAGTGCACGAAGATCGTGACGTGGTACCGGCACGGCCTCGGGTACCGCGTGAGCGCCGACCTGCGGCCCGAGGGCCGTGTCGATCTGCCGTTCCGGCGCGAGGATGGCGAGCTGGCGATCGACCTCGGCGAGCACGGCGTCGAGGGCATCGAACGGATCGAGGTCGGCTGGCCGTCGGCCAAGCTCGAGTCGATGACGCTGATCGATACGCCCGGTCTCGGGTCGGCGAACGAGGGCTCGTCGGCACGCACGATGGCGTCGCTGCTCGATGCAGGCGTCGCCGGACCGGCTGACGCCGACGCCGTGCTGTACCTGATGCGTCACCTGCATCACGGCGACGCACGGTTCCTCGAGGCGTTCATGGACCACTCGATCGCCCACGCCTCGCCGGTCAATGCGGTCGTCGTCCTGTCGCGAGCCGACGAGATCGGGGCGGCTCGCCCGGATGCGCTCGATTCCGCGCATGCGATCGCGGGGCGATATGCGGGTGATCCACGCGTGCGGGAGCTGGCGTCGGGCGTGCTGCCAGTGGCCGGACTCCTTGCCGAGACCGGCGCGACGCTGCGGCAGGAGCAGTTCGAGTGGATCCGCCAGGTTGCGGGGCTGGATGCGGAGGTCCGCGATCGGCTGCTGGTGTCGGTCGAGCGCTTCCGCGACGACGCGGAGAACCCGCTCAGCGAGGCGATCCGCGAGGAGCTGCTGGAGCGACTGGGGCTGTACGGGTTGCGGCTGGCCACCCGGCTCGTTGCCGACGGCTCGGTGCGATCGGCTCCGGACTTGTCGACGGCGCTCCTCGAGCACTCCGGGATCCGCGCCCTCCAGCGGGTGCTGGAGCAGTCGTACTCGGCGCGCGCGTCGTTGCTGAAGGCGAGGTCGGCGCTGGTCGCGCTACGGGCGATCGCGGTCGTGCTGGGTCGGGATGGGGTCGCCGAAGCGGGTCGCGTCGTCGAGGCGATCGACCGGCTCGAGGCGTCGTCGGGTGCGCTGGCGCTACTTCGCCTGCAACATCTCGTGCTGGCCGGTCACCTGGAATTGAGCGAGTCGGAGCGCACGGAGGTGGAGCGGCTATGCAACCCGGGCGAGGCTCGCGCTCGGGCGGGCCTGGAGAGCGACGCGACGGATGACGACGTGCGGGCTGCGGCTCTCGTCGGCGTCGATCGCTGGCGGGCCCGTGCCGGCAACCCGTTGAGCGACCGTCGCCTGATCGAAGCGGCCGAGATCATCAGCCGTGCGTACGAGGGGATCTACTCGGGCTCAGACACGACCTCCGGCTAGGTCTCCTGCTCCTCCGCGAACGGCGGACTGAGCTCCGGGAGGGACAGGTCCGCCGCATTCGGATGGATGCCGTATCGCAATCGGGTCAGAGGCGGCGCAAGCGGCTCGGCCATGTCCCACCCTCCCGTCACCTACTCTCGACGCGCGAGGAGCACGCCCAGCGAGACGTTACCCGTCGGGTTCCAGCTTGAGCGCCGCCGAGTTGATGCAGTACCGGAGGCCAGTGGGATTTGGTCCGTCGTCGAAGACGTGGCCGAGGTGTCCACCGCAGTTCGCGCAGAGCGCCTCGGTGCGCGTCATGAACCACGTGCGATCGGTCTCGGTCGCGACCGCCTCGGGATCGGCGGCTGCATAGAAACTCGGCCATCCTGTGCCTGAGTCGAACTTCGTGTCAGACGCGAAGAGCTCCGCATCGCAGCCTGCGCAGCGATAGACGCCCTGTCGATGCTCATCCCAGAGCTCGCCGCTGAAGGCCTGCTCGGTGCCCTTCTGACGAAGGACCCTGTACTGCTCCGGCGACAGTTCGGCGCGCCAGTCGGCATCGGACTTGGTGGTTGGGGAGGTGGTCTTGCTCTCACTCATGGTTGAAACGATAGGCATGAACCGTGGCGTTCTGATGACACGTCGTCACTCCTTGTACTGGACGATCGCGAGAGCGTTCTTGCCGGGGTCGATGATCCAGGCCATCCACGCGAAGCCCACGTCGGCGATGCCGTCATCGGTCTTCAACCCGGGAAGATCGTAGTCCTCGATCGGCACCCCGCGGGCTCGAATGTCATCGATCTCGACCTGAAGGTCGTCGACCTCCCAACCGATCTGCGTCTGGCTGTCCGAGGTCCCGGTCGTGCTCTTGGAAACGGCCAACTTCGTGCCGCCGCCGCACCGGAACTCGATCTTGTGGTCGCTTTCGGACAGGATGTCGAGCCCGAGCTTGTCGTGATAGAACGCGCGGGTCTGGTCGAGATCCTGGGACAAGCAGGATCGGGTGGACTTTGCTGGTTCCGAGCATTGCTGCGCCTCCGGTGTGGTCGAGCCGGGGTCGATGTCCAGGCTCCTGGCGGTTGACGCACGGTACCCGCGACCCGTTTCGCTCCACGGGTCCACCAGCGCGGTCGGGTGGACCAGTGGCCGGGAATCGTCATTGGGAGCACGAACCCTATTGGTTGAGGATGCGCATCCCTCCGCAGCCTAGCCACACGCCGCCCTCTTGCGCGCCTCCGATCTCGACCCGGTCGCCCTCGTGCGCGATGACGGTTCCGGCGCCATCCACGACGACGAGACGATCACCATCCTCCCGCGCGGAGTATTCCGTCGGCCAGATGACCTGCCACACGGCTCCCTCGTTGTCGCGGAGGCCGGCGCCCGAGTCGGGGTGGCGAACTAGGGTGCCTTCGGTGCGTGCCGCAGGACACGCAGCCGGTGAACCGGGCACCCACGTTCGCAACGCGAGTGTTCCTGGTGCCGGAGAGTCAGTTTGAGGTCCCCCGCACGCCGCGATCAGCGTTGCAGACGCGACCGCGAGGAGCGTTCGAGCAAACATGGGCGCCTCATGGATGTCTGCGCCTGGCAGCGTACCCGGTAACCACACGACCGCCTGGCAAAGCGTCAGGTCACCTGAATATCCAGCTCGACTGGGACCGCTCGGATGACCGCGTCGTGGACCGGGCAGCTCGCCACCGCCTCCGCGATCGCCGCTCGCACCGAGCTGGTTTCCGCCTGGCCCGCCGACGCTGTCACGGCGACCCGCATGCTGAGCGGACCGGCTGGGACGACGCGGTCGATGCCCAGGATCCCGCGGTCGTCCGACTCGGAGTCGACGGTGACCTCCAGGCCCTCGAGCGACCAGCCCTCCTCGGCGGCCCTCATGGCGATGAGCGTCGCCACACACGACGCATAAGCGGCACGGAAGATCCACCCAGGACCCGGGGCCGACCCGCCCCCGCCGATCCCGGTGACCATGTCCGTCACCAGCGAGGCCCCGTCCGCACCGACGACCCGCACCCGCAGCCCGTCCTCGATCGACGCGGTCGCCGCGCCATCCCGATACCTCGCCTCGGTCGGGTTCGCCGTCAGGTAGGACCGCGCCTGCGCGATCGCCTTCGCGATGTCCGCCTCGCCCACGGCTGTTCCTCCTCCTAGCCTTCCGGCGCATCCAGTTCGCGCGCGTACCGGGGAAATCGGAAGCGCTGGCTCCGCGTCAGGATCCCGCCGTGGCCGAGCTTCGCCACCGTCGCCTCGGATGCCGGCTCGCCGGCCAGTAAGCGCGGCAGCAACAGGTCAGCGGCCGTGGCCTTCGAGTACGCACCGCACGTCGGCAATCCCAGGATCGACGTCCCACCCACGCGCGCCAGCCACAACATCGATCCCGGATGGGACGGCACCCCTCGCCGCACGACGCGCCCGCCGAGCGCCTCGATGGCGATGAAGAACGCGTCCTCCGGGTCTGTCGAAGCTGAGCCCGCTGTCAGCACCAGGTCGGCGGTCTCGGCTCCCCGAGTGAAGCGCCCGACCGCGGTCTCGACCGCGTCGGCATCGTCCTCGACGTAGACGATGTCGAGGATCTCCGAGCCGAGGCCCTCGACCTTGGCCCGCACGGACGCCTCGAACCGCTCCTTCGCCGTCGCCCGGACCGACTCCTTCACAACGACGCCGACCCGCCGCGCGACGAACGGTGCGACCGACACGATCGGCTGGCTGCCGAACCCGGCGATCCGGGCACCGGCCTCGATCACGCCGGCATCGACGAGGTGCGGCGCGACCTTGACGCTCGCCACGAGGTCGCCGCGCTCCACGACCTGGCCGTCATAGACCGTGAACACCTCGAGCGGGTCGAGCCGGTTGATCCGTTCGAGGTCGGCGATGCGCACTGTCACGACGCCGTCGACCGCCGCCACCAGGTCGAGCCGGCTCTGGTTCGGGCCACGGACATCGAGCCCGCTCCCGGCGATCGCCTTCGCCAGCCGCAGCGCGGCCTCGTCCTCGTGCAGCTCGTTGCCGCTGGCGACCAGCACGCTGATTGGCGGTCCCGGCTCCTCGGCGGCCAACGCCAGCAGGTCCTCGGCCGACAGTCGTCGACCCTTCGACCAGCGCTTGCCGCCGACCGTCAGATCACGCGTCAGGACGGCGCCGGCCAGCCGGGCCGGTGCGCGCCGGCCCGGGATGACCCGCTCGACGCGCAACGCTCAGACGCTGGGGGAGCGCGCTAACGACCGAGGGCGGCGTCGATCGCCCGGCGCGTGTACACCTCGGCCATCTTCGATCGGTAGTCCCGGTCGGCGTAGAAGTCGCTGTTGACGGTCTGGCCGTCGGTCGCGTGGGCGGCCGCGGAGGCCACTGCGGCCGCTGAGCCGTCGCTGCCCATCAGGGCCCCTTCGACCGCCTTCGCCCGGTACGGCGCCTCCCCCACCCCGGTGAGGGCGACCCGGGCGTGCGACACGCTCCCGCCGCTCATCGCCACGACCGCGGCGACGCCGACGATCGCGTAGCCGGATGCTGGATTCGCCAGCTTCCTGTACGACCCGCCCGCACCCTCGGGAAGTGGACCCCGGACGATCCTGACGAGGATCTCGTCTGCGTGGATGGCCGTCTCGAAGGCGCCGGTGAAGAAGCCGTCGAGGGGCACCGTCCGCTCACCACTCGACGACCGCAGGACGGCCGAATAGTCCAGCGCGAGTGCCAGCGCCGGTGCGTCGCTGGCCGGATCGGCGTGGCTGATGGACCCGCCGATCGTCCCGCGGTTGCGGACCTGCACGTCGCCGATCTGGGAGAGGCATTCCTGGGCGATCGGCAGCTTCGCGACCTCGAGGACCTCGGCGTACGTCGCCAGAGCACCGACTTCGAAGCCGCCGTCCGCCGTGGGGCTGACCCGCTTCAGCTCGTCGATCCCGCCGATGTCGACCAGTTTGGTCGGCTGGGCCAGCCGCAGCTTCATCAGCGGCAGCAGGCTCATCCCACCGGCGATGATCTTGGCCTCTCCGCCCGACAGCGCCCCGAGCGCGTCCTCGAGCGAGCTCGCCCGCTGATACTCGAACGCCGCCGGGATCATGCCTGGCCTCCCTTCGCGGACTGGATCGCCCGCCACACCTTCTGTGGGGTGTACGGCATGTCGAGGTGGCGGATGCCGTGGGCGCCCAACGCGTCGATGACGGCGTTGGCCACCGCGGCCGTGGAGGCGATCGCCCCTGCTTCGCCGACCCCCTTCACCCCGAGCGGGTTCACCGGCGACGGGGTCACGGTCTTGTCGAGCTCGAAGTTCGGCAGTCGCGAGGCCTTGGGCAGCGCGTAGTCCATCATCGAGCCGGTCAGCAGCTGGCCGTCGTCGCTGTAGACCGCACCCTCCCAGAGGGCCTGGCCGACGCCCTGGGCGATACCGCCGTGCAGCTGGCCGGCCACGATCAACGGGTTGATCTCGTTGCCGACGTCGTCGACGGCGACGTAGCGCACGAGGTCGACCTCGCCGGTCTCCTCGTCGATCTCGACCGTCGCGATGTGGGTGCCGAACGGCCACGTGCAGTTCGGCGTGTCGTAGTAGGCCGTCTCGTCGAGATACGGCTCCATCCCCTCGGGTGTATCGAACGCCAGGTCGATCGCGAACGCGATCTCCTGGATCGTCTTCTTGCGATCCGGCGAGCCCTTGACCCGGTACTCCGCACCGTCGATCTCGATGTCGTCCGGTGACGCCTCGAGCATGTGAGCGGCATAGCGCCGGGCCTTGTCGCGGATCTTGTCGGTCGCCTTGATCGCGGCGGTCATCCCGACGGAGCTCGTCCGCGACCCGTAGGTCCCGTAGCCGAACGGCGTGCCCTGCGTGTCCGAGTGCTGGACGATGATGTCCTCCATCGGCACACCGAGCTGATCCGAGATGACTTGCGCGTACGTCGTCTCGTGGCCCTGGCCCTGCGGCTGGGTGCCCACGGTCGCGACGACCTTGCCGGTCAGGTGGATCTTGATGTTGGCCGACTCCCACATGGCGGCGCCCCAGCCCTCGCCGACGGCGCCGATCCACTTCGATGGCGCGACGCCGCACACCTCGATGTAGGTGCTGATGCCGACGCCGAGCAGCTTGCCGCGGTCGCGCGCGTCGGCCTTCTGGGCCGCCAGCGCCGGGTAGTCGACCATGGCCAGCGCCTTGTCCATGGCCGGTTCGTAGTTGCCCGAGTCGATGTAGATCTTGGCGCCGCCGCTGGCGGTGCCGAGCCCGGAGGGGTTCTCGTACGGGAACTGATCGGGCTGGATGAAATTGCGCCTGCGCACCTCGACGCGGTCCATCCCGATCTCGGCCGCGAAGAGGTCCATCGCCCGCTCGATGACGTAGGTCGCCTCGGGCCGACCGGCGCCGCGATAGGCGTCGACGAACGTGGTGTTCGTGTAGACGCCGGTCACCTCGGCGTAGACGTTCGGGATCTTGTAGCAGCCGCTCAGGACGCGGGCGTACAGCGTGGTCGGGATGCCCGGGCCGATCGTCGACAGCCGGCCACCGAGGTTGGCATATGTCTTGACCCGCAGGCCGGTGACCTCGCCGTCGCGCTTGCCGGCGATCTCCAGGTACGTGATGTGGTCGCGGCCGTGGATGGTCGACTGGTAGTTCTCGCGCCGGCCCTCGATCCACTTCACGGGCCGCCCGCCGATGGCCTTGCTCGCGAACATGCACAACGCCATGTCGGCGTAGGTGTAGATGCGCGAACCGAACGCGCCGCCGATGTCCGGCGCGATGCAGCGGACCTTGTGCTCGGGGATGCCTGTCACGAAGGCGGTCAGCAACAGCCGCTGGATGTGCGGCGTCTGGCTCGACATCCAGACCGTGTACTCGTCGGTGCCTGGGTTGTACCAGCCGATGTCCCCGCGGGTCTCGATCGAGTTCGGGATCAGCCGCTGGTTGACGATCCGCTGCTTGACGACGACCTCTGCGCCATCGATGGCGGCGTCGGTGCCGGACTTGTCGCCGACGTTCCACTCGAAGACGACGTTCTGCGGCGCGTTCTCGTGGAGCTGCGGCGCGCCGGCTTCCATCGCCTTCTCGGCATCGACCACGGCCGGCAGCGGCTCCCAATCGACCTGGATGGCCTCCAGGGCGTCGACCGCCTGCTCCTGGGTATCCGCGACGACTGCGGCGACGCCTTCGCCGGTCCACTTGACGTCGTCCGTCGCGAGCACGCGCGGGGTGTTGACGTTGTTCTGGATACCGGCACTGCCACCGGCCGGCCACGCCATCGGCAGCGGGTTGTACGGGATGTCCGCACCGACGAACACGGCGTGGACGCCGGGCATCGTCTTGGCGGCACTCGTGTCGATCGAGCGGATGTTGGCGTGCGCGTACGGGCTGCGGAGGATGGCCAGGTAGGTCATCGACTGCAGCTTGATGTCGTCGATGTAGCGGCCCTTGCCGGTGATGAAGCGCGGGTCCTCCGTGCGCTTGATCGGCTGGCCGAGCGGCGTCGTCTTCGGGGCGTCGAGTACGTCGGTCATCGTTCCTCTCCCCGGGCTACGCGGACGCGGGGGCGGCGGCCCCCTCGCGCATGGCCACGGCCGCGGCACGGACCGCGGCGACGATGTTGTGATAGCCGGTACAGCGGCAGATGTTGCCTTCGATGGCGTGCCGGATCTCTTCTTCGGACGGATCGCTGTTCCGGGCGAGGAGGTCGGCGGCGACCATGATCATCCCCGGTGTACAGAACCCGCATTGGAGGCCGTGCTTCTCCCAGAAGGCAGCCTGGAGCGGGTGGAGCTCCTCGCCGTCGGCCATGCCCTCGATGGTGGTGATCGACGCACCGTCGGCCTGGACGGCGAGCACCGTGCAGGACTTCACGGCCTTGCCGTCGAGATGGATGGTGCAGGCGCCGCACTGGCTGGTATCGCAGCCGACGTGGGTACCCGTCATGTCCAGGTCCTCGCGGATGGCCTGGACGAGGAGCCGTCTCGGCTCGACGTCGAGCTCGTGTCCTACGCCGTTGACGGTCAGGGAGATGTGTTCGCCCACGGGCCGGACCTCCTTCGACGACGACCTGCGGCGCGGGCGATGGGGGTCCGCGACAGGGTCAGGGTGCATGCGTCCGCTGGAGCAGAGGACCCTTCGCGCCGGCTGGCTCCTCGTGCCGGTGGGAGGGACTGCGATGGTCCCACCGTCGAGGGCCGGAATCAAGTGCGGTCAGCACCCGTTGCTCGTGGACGTGGGCGGACCGGCTTATGTCTCCGGCCGGCCCTTGTCCACGGGCGGTTCCGCCCGGCCGAGGGCTGCCGACCGGATGTCGACCGCGCGAGGATCCAGCGCGGCCCGGCGCTCGTCGGGGGTGCCGATGACGAGCCGCGCGGCCTCCCCGAGTCGACGGACCTTCCTCGCCGCTTCGTCCCAGGTCAGGGCCGCCAGGGAACCCGATGTGGCGAGCCCGACCCGGTCGATGCCCCTGCCCGCGCTCGAGGCCGCGTAGCGCGCCGCCCACAGGAGGAGTTCCGGGCTGTCGTCGCTACCGGCGTGTGAGGAGAGCGCGCCGCAGATGATCCCGCGCTCGGTCGGTGCCTTGACCGCGAGTCGCCAGTTGTCCGGACCGTCGATGAGGTCGACCGCCAGGCTCGAGTAGGCGCCGGCGAGGATCGTCTCGATCCCGGCCGTGTCGGCATCGCCCCCGGTGATCGCCAGCGTGAGGTGGACCTCCGCGCCGAGGTCCGCGGTCAACTCGCGATGCGCTGCGGCAAAGCGCTCCCGTGCCTCTTCGCTTGACCCGATCGTCGTCGCGGCGGGCTCGTGGATCTCGATCCAGCGACAGCCCGACTCGGCAAGGGCGAGGACCTCGCGCCGAACCTCCGCGACATCGCGAGTCGACGACCACGGCCCGACGATCACCGCCTTGACGAGGCGCTCGGTCCGCCCCGAGATCGCCCGCCACGACCGGACGGCGTCGCCTGGGAACAGCGGCCAGCCGCCATCGGTGGCGGGTTCGAGGCCATGTTCGGCCTGCAGCTCGAGACAGGCGTCGACGATCGCCTCCGGTGGCGCGTCGTCGGGCAGCGGCGGGCGTGGCAAGGGTCCGAGCAGCGTCGCGAACATGCCTACGGCCGCCGCGCTACGGCACGAACCGCGGCGTCCCCACGAACAGCCCGAGGACGACGGCCAGCGCGACCACCCCGATCGCCAGGACGGGCACATACCAGGGAACGGTCGCGATATGGGCCGCCGTGCTGCCCGCCGGTTGCCACAGGAGCGCCACGGTCGAGACCCGCGTCGGCGGCCACACCGTCCCGATCCACAGCCCGGTCGCGAGGCCGCCGAGGTGAGCGGCGTTGTCGATGTTCGGGATGGCGAAGCCGAACAGGATGTTGACCAGGATCAGGAAGCCGAGCTGGCCCACGAGCATCCGGCTCGATCGATCGACCGGCCGGTGGAAGCGGTTCGCGGCGAGCAACAGCCCGAACAACCCGAAGATCGCGCCCGACGCGCCGACCGATGGCACCTCGGCGCCGAAGACGAAGCTCGCGATCGAGCCGCCGGCGGCGCACAGCAGGTAGAACAGGAGGAACCGAGCCGGCCCGTACCAGCGCTCGACGATCGGCCCGCACAGGTACAGCGCATACATGTTGAAGAACAGGTGCGCGAGCGACTGCCCGAAGAAGCCAGGTTGCGGGCTGCCGTGGAGCAGCGTGACCGTCCACAGCCGCCAGTACTCGCCTTCCGCCACGGCCTGCTTGTCGAGCTGGAAGGCCTCGTACAGGAACAGGCCCTCCGCCGACAGGATGGCCGACAGCGACACGATGACCGTCGCGGCGATCAGGACGGTGGTCACGGACAGCATCGAGGTGTCGCCCCGGCCCCGCGCGAAATAGCCCCGGGCCGCGTCGGTGTCGCCGGTCTCCTTCGACAGCCAGCCGAGCGTATTCGCGATCTCCGCCTTGTCGCCGGCCGGTGCACGACGTTCGGCCTGCCGATAGGCACTGATGGCGCCGTTCATGTCGCCGTCACGGACCGCGGCGGCGGCGATATTGCGCCATGCCGGGTACGCCGAGGGCGTCTCACCGACCTGGATCACGGCCCGCCATGCGGCGAGGGCGGCATCGTTCTCGCCGAGCTGGAGCCGTGCCTGGCCGAGCCCGAGGAGAGCCGCGGCGGTCAAGCTCGCGTCGTCGAACCCGACGACCCGGCCGTAGCGGGCGGCGGCCTCGGCGTGATCGCCTGCGGCGAGCTTGGAATCGCCTTCGGCGAGGAGGGCCGACGCTTCCTCCCTCGACAGACGGCCCGGCCGCAACGGATCGGGCGAGGCGGGGGGCCGAGCGTCGTCCATCGGCCCGACGATACTAGACTTCCGACCATGTGCGGACGGTTCACCCAGGAGCGCCCGGCGTCCGAATTCGCCGAGATCTTCGCGGCCGAACCGCTCGCCGACGAGCTTGGAGCCCGCTACAACGTCGCCCCGACCGACGATGCCTTCGTCGTGGTGCAGCGCGAGGAGCGGCGTGCCCTGACGGCCTATCGCTGGGGGCTCATCCCGCACTGGTCGATCGACCTGAAGGGTGGCGGGCGGATGTTCAACGCTCGAGCCGAGACCATCACGGCCAGCCCCGCCTTCCGCGAGGCGTTCCGGCGGCGGCGATGCATCGTGCCGGTTGACTCGTTCTACGAATGGAAGCGCGAGGGCACGGTCCGCCAGCCGTACCGGGTGACGAGGGCCGACGGCCTGCCGCTGGCCCTGGCGGGACTGTGGGCGGGCTGGCGGGACCCGGAGATCGACAAGGTCCGGCGCACGTTCACGATCGTGACGTCGGCGCCGAACGAGGCCTTGGCCGGACTCCACGACCGGATGCCCGTGGTCCTCGAGGAGTCGGCGTGGGACCGCTGGCTGGTCGACGGCCGCGCAGGGGCGCGTGTCGACGAGGGCGAGCTGCTGGCGATGCTCCAGCCGACCGACAACGTCGCCCTCCGGATCTACCCGGTCAACCGCTACGTCAACGACGTCCGACGGGATGGCCCGGAGCTGATCGAGCCGCTGGCGGACGCGCCGGCGGGCGGTGTCGCCACGGCGACCGAGGGCACGCTCGGGTTCTAGGCGGTCACCGACTCGGCGCTCACCGACGCCACGAGGGCCTCGAAGGCGTCTCGCGGCGCATCGCCCCGATCGAGCGCCGCTGCGTAGCGACCGACGGCTGCGCCCGCCGCCGACTCGTCCTGGTGGTCGATCTCAAGCGTGACGGCCGTCGGCGGCAGACTCGCGGGCACCGACGCGCCCGACGGCACGATGACGACGAGCGCCGTGTCGGCCCAGGTGGCCGCCGCGACCGCCTCGGCCAGGACGTCGTCTGGCAGATGGACGGCGACGATGACGCCGATCTGCGGGAGGTAGCGCAGGGCGAGGTTCACGTCGGCCGCCTCGAGCTGCGGCGCGTCCGGCGGGGTGGATGACGGCGTGGCTGCAGTCTCGGACGCAGCCGGGTCCGGGCTTTCGACCGGGTCGTCGGGGACGACCGCTGTCGTCTCGCCCAGGTCGCGCAGGACGGCCACGTGTCCCGACCTTCCGATGGGCGAGCGACAGGAGGACGGCATCGCCGGCCGGGTCGTCGCCGAGCCTGGCGATCACCTCGACACGAGCGTCCTCGGCAGCAGCGGCCGTGGCGACCGACGAGACGAGCCCGGCCGCATCGGAATCGTCGCCGGACCCTCGCAGCCGGAGTCCTCCGATGACGACGATCACGTCGTCAGGCTACTCGACCTCGATGCCGCCGATGCCTCGCTGTCGTCGCTCCCCGATCCCTTGCCGGAGCTGTCGCCGCTCCCGGAACCCGGGCCGGAGTTGTCGTCGCTGCCTGAGCCGCCGCCCGACCCACCGCCGGAGTCGTCGCCACCCGAGCCACCGCCCGAGCCACCCCCGTGATCGTCGGTCCCGGAGGGTTCGTCGGTCTCCGTCGGCGAGGGGCGCGCGGTGACGGTCGGCGTGGCGCTCGGCGACGGACTCGGCGAGACGCTCGGCGACGGCGACGGCGATGGGGACGGAACGACGGACGGTGATGGGATCGGCGACGGGCTTGGCAGTGTGGGCGGTGGCGTCCCGTCCGGCCCGAACAGACGGCTCGCCCCGATGACCGCCACGGAACCGACCGACCCGATCGCGACGGCCAGTGCCAGCAGCATCGCGAACGCCTGCGCCCGCAGCGCGAGCGGTCGGCCCGAGCCGAACGCGATCGCCCAGGCATCCCGGGCCGTCGCGAGGAGTCCGCGACCGGCCGGTCGTGGCATGGGTTCGTCGGCGATGACCGCCATGACGCGGTCCTCGAAGCCGACGCTCGGGCCGGCCAGACCCGTGGCGGCGTACGTCTCCAGATCTCGTGCCGTGGCCAGCAGCTCGGCGCTCTCGGCATCCAGCTCGATGTCGAGCTCGGACGGATGGAAGCGGCGACCCGGATCGCTCATCGCTCGCCTCCTTCCATGCTCGAGCGCAGTCGCGCCAACCCTCGATGGAGATGGGTCTTCACGGTCCCGAGCGGTCGGCCGGTCTCGTGGGCGATCTCCTCGAGTGACGCCTCCCCGAAGAACCGCAGCGCGACGACCTCGCGGTACGGCTCGGGCAGTGTCGCGACGGCCGTCCGCACCTCGGTCGCCCGTTCGGCGCGGAGCGACAGGATCGCCGGATCGGTCATCGGCGCGGCGGCCAGTGCGTCGCGCTCTGCGGCGCGGTCGGCGGCGCTCGGGGATTCCCCTGATGCGTTGACACCGGTCGGCGAGCGCCATGCGACCGTCCGGCGACGGCCAGCCTGCCGGAGCGCGATGCGTACGCCGATCCGCGTCAGCCACGCGCCGAACGGCCCGTCGCCGCGCCAGCTCGACAGGGACCGGAACGCGGTCACGAATGCCTCCTGGGCGGCGTCCTCGGCCTCGGCATGGTCGCCGAGGACCCGATGGCAGGCCCGGACGAGCGCGGGTGCCTCACGCTCGACCAGTCGGCGATAGGCCTCGCGGTCGCCCGCCAGGACCGCGTCCACGATGGCGCGGTCGTCGTTCCAGGCAGTCGGTTCGTAGGCGGGCGATGACTCGGTGGCGATGGGCGACCTCCAGGCGGCGTGGGGGCCTTGGACGTCGGACACACCGGATCGGCCCATGACCATGATGCCGTGGTCTGGGCCGATCCACCCTGAAGCGGGTCGTGTCCGCATCGACGACGGGCGATCCCGTCAGTCGTCGTCGCCGCCGCCATCACGGCCGGACGACCCACCGTGGTCGTCTCCGGGACCGTCGTCGTTGAGGCCGTCATCCTCGTCGGGGCCGGATGAGCCGCCATGATCGTCGTTGTCGCCGTCGTCATCGCCGTTCCGCCCGGACTGGCCACCCTGCCCGGAATCACCATCGTCGTCGTCGTTGGCGTCGTTGGCGTCGTCGGTCGCCCCGGCGGTCGCAGTGGGCTCCGCGGTGCCGGCGGCACGTGGCTGCGCGGATGCGTCCGCTGTCGGTTCTGCGGTCGGGTCGGCCGTCGCTTCGGCCGTCGGCTGGTCCGTGGCTTCGGCGGTCGCGGTCGGTTCGGTCGTCGGGGATGCCGTGGGTGAGATCAGGGCCGGACCAGCCGTCGATGGGCTGGCGGCCCCGTCGTTGGCGGCGATGGCCACCCCAGCGACGAGGAAGAGCGAGGCGCCTGTGATCAGGAGGCCTCGAAGAAGGCGTGGGTCGTTTCGCATCGGGTCGTCGTCTCCGTGGTTCGGCCGGTCACCGTGACCGGTCGCTACTCCATCGAGACGTCGACGCGCGAAAAGGTTTCAGGCGTCGGGGTCGGATTCCTCGCTCGAGGTGTCCGCGGCGCCAGGATCGTCGGAACCCGGGAGCGACGGATCCTCGGCGCCTGCCGTCGGGCCGGCCTCTTCGCCCTCATCGGTCGGGCGGGCTGCGGCCACCGCCTCCATCTCAGGTGCGAGCTGCGCCGCCGCGGGCTCGTCACGGTCGATCACGAGTCGACCGAGACCTGCCGCCTCGAGGTCGGACCCGAACGCGTCGACGTCGCCAACGAGCACGATCGCCGCACGGTCGACCGCGAGGTGTGCATGGGCAGCGGCCTCGATGGCGTCGACATCGACCGCCTCCACGCGTGCTCGATACTCGGTCAGCTCGTCGAGCGGCAGGCCATGCACCGCGAGGCCAGACACGGCCCCGACGACCGCGCCGGGTGTCTCGAAGCGCAACGGGAACACACCGACGAGGAAATCGCGCGCGGCCGCGAGCTCGTCGTCGGTGACACGCGAGTCGCGCATCCGCTCGAGCTCGGTGATGGTGTCGAGGATCGCCGGCACGGTGACCTCGGTGTTAACGGCGGCACGGGCGGTAAACGGCCCGGCACCCCGGCGCATGTCGAACCCCGCACCGGCGCCGTACGTGTAGCCCTTCGCCTCACGGAGCTGCATGTTCAGCCGCGAGTTGAAGAGGCCGCCCAGGATCGCGCCCATCAGCGTCACGGCGTGGTAGTCCGGGATGCGCCGGGGCAGACCGGGATGACCGATACGGATCTCGGTCTGGACGCTGCCCGGGCGATGGACGACCCGCACCAGGCGACCCGACCCAGAACCCTGATCGACGATCGGACCGGTGGCCGCAGCGCTCGTATGCCTCGCCCAGTCGCCGAACAGCCGCCGCGCGATGTCGACGACGTCCTGGCCGCCCAGGTCGCCGCCGACCACGAGTGTCGCGCGGGCCGGGTCGAGGATCCGTTCGTAGGCCCGCCGCGCCACCCACTCGTCGAGGCGCTCGACCGTTTCGCGGGTCCCGCCGGACGGTCGGTGATACGGCGAGGCCGGGGCGTATATCGTGCCGATGTAGGTCTCGTCGGCCCGGCGGCGCGGGTCGGCCTGGGCCTGGAGCAGGTCGTTCAGTCGCTCGTCCCGCAATCGATCGATCTCGTCGGCCGGGAAGGTCGGGCGGAGCAGGACCTCGGCGAGAAGCTCGAGGGCGGGCGCCAACCGCGCGGACGGCACGTCAACGCCGACGCTCGTCGCGTCCCAGCCGGCCTCGGCGTGGAGCGACGCACCCAGCCGCTCGGAGGCCTCCGTGAGCCCGACGGCGTCGTACCGTTCCGTGCCCTCGGTCAGGGCACGTGCCGCCAGGACGGTCGCTCCCGCGTCGGCGGTCGGCTCGTCGGCTGCCCCGACCGGCACGATCATCGTCGCGCTGACCAGGGGACGACCAGGCAGGTCGGCGACCATCACGGTCAGGCCGTTGTCGAGCTGTGTGCGGGCGACCGCCGGGAAGGCATAGGCCCGCGGCGTCCCGGGCTCGGGGCGCTCGGCGACCACCACGTCTCGCTCGGGCGTTTCGGCGGTCACGCCGCCACCTCCTCGTCGACGATCTCGATGGCCTCGGCATCCTCGTCGACCGCCGCGTCGTCGGCGGTCGGCGTCTCGGGCAGGTAGGTGAGCACGAGCCGGTTGTCGGCACGGAACGTGGACGCCGCGACCTCCTGGATCGCCTCGGGAGTCACGTCCAGGTAGCGCTGCAGCATCTCGTTGATCAGCGCCGGCCGGTCGAACAGCGTCGCGTACATCGACAACCGGTCCGCCCGCTCCTCGACGCGCTGGAGCGCCCCCAGCTCGTCCGCCTCGATCAGGGCGAACGCGCGGGCCAGCTCGTCGGCGCTGACCGGCTCGGTGCCCAACCGCTCTACCTCCTCGTGGAACGCCGCCTCGACCCGATCGACCGAGATGTCCGGTCGCACGGTCGCCCAGCCGGCGGCGATCGACGCGCCGCCGATGAACCCGAGCGTGAACAGCGCCACGTCCTGCGCGATGCGCTCATCGCGGACGAGCCGTCGATGCAGGCGACTCCCCTTCCCGCCGGCCAGGATCTGGCCGGCCACCTCGAGCGCGTCGAGCCGGCGATCGCCGTACACCGGCGCCCGGAAACCGACATAGATCCGCGGCAACGGGACGCGGTCCTTCACCACTTCCCGGATCTCGCGGCCGAGGGTCGGCGGCAGCGACAGGTCGCCGAGAGGCGGGATCGACGGATTGGCCGGGATCGACCCGAAGTACTTCTCGACGCTCTTGCGCACCGCGTCGGTGTCGACGTCGCCGACTACGGACAACACCGCGTTGTTCGGCGCGTAGTAGGTCTGGAAGAACGCCTTCACGTCATCGAGCGACGCAGCGTCGAGATCGGCCATCGACCCGATCGTCGAGTGGTGGTACGGGTGCTCCGCCGGGAACAGGTGCGCCTGCAGCTTCTCCTGCCACGAGCCGTACGGCCGGTTGTCGTACGACCAGCGCTTCTCGTTCTTCACGACCTCTCGCTGGTTGTCGAGGTTCTCCTGGCTGAGCGCGTCGAGCAGCGTCGCCATCCGGTCGGCCTCGAGCCACAGACCGAGGTCGAGCTGGTGGGACGGCAGCGTCTCGAAGTAGTTGGTGCGGTCCAGCCAGGTCGTGCCGTTCATCGTGCCGCCGGCCGCCTGGATCAGCGCGATGTGCTCGGCCTTCGTCACGTGCCGGGAGCCCTGGAACATCACGTGCTCGAAGAGATGCGCGAAGCCGGTCTTGCCCGGCTGCTCGTGCTTCGAGCCGACGTCGTACCAGACGTTGACGGCCACGACCGGCGCGAGGTGGTCCTCGGCGACGATCAGGCGCAGGCCGTTGGACAGGCGGTCGTCGCTGAAGGTGACCGCAGGGACGGAAGAGGTCGGCACACGTGCTCCTGGGCGGGATGCGTGGGTCTTGGTGGAGTGCGGTCGATCGTACCGCGTCGGATCGGTCCCGGCCGGAGACGCGTCGCGGGCGCGCTGCGCCTCGTTTGCCTATGCTCAATGACATGTCACATCGTTTGGGCGCCGTCCGGTCGCTCGCGCCTCTCGCCGCGATCGCGGCCCTGCTTATCTCCGCAACGACCGTCGCTGCACACGCCGAGCTCCTCCGAGCCATCCCTGCCGACGGCGAGACCGTGACCGAGCCGGTGACCGTCGTGAGCGGCCGCTACTCGCAGGACCTGACAGGGAACAGCCGGCTCGTGATCAAGGACGCGACGGGTTCGACGGTGGCCACCGGCGGCATCGATCCTGACAACCAACGGCGCATGGTCGCGCGCCCGGATGCGCCGTTGACCGAGGGCACGTTCACGGTCGAGTCGACGTCGGTCTCCGCCGAGGACGGGGATATCGAGCGGGTGACCTGGACGTTCACCGTCGAAGCGGCGAGCCCAGAGCCCTCGCCGAGCCCGACGGCATCCGGTTCACCCGCCGAGTCGCCCAGCGCGGCCCCGTCGTCTGCGCCACCGAGCGCGTCTCCCTCTGCCAGCCCAAGTCCCAGCGCCAGCCCGGCGCCGACCACACCGACGTCGAGCGGCGGTGACGTCGTCCTGCCGATCATCGCCGCGCTCGCGATCGTGGGTGTCGCCGCCGGGTTCCTGCTGACCCGCAACCGCTCCCAGCCATAGCGGGCTCCTGATGCGGCGCACGAGGTTGCTCGCCGGCACCGTCACCGCCGGCGCGATCGTCGGGCTGGCCGTCCCGGCCGCCGTGGCGGCCCACGCACTGAACCCGACCTACACGAGCCGGCTACCCCTCGCCGTCTATGTTGCCGGCGCCGCGGCGACGGTCGCCCTGTCGTTCATCTTCGTGCTCGTTCGCGATGTGCGTGCGGAACGCCCGGATACGTCGGCGCCGGGTCATCTGCCGCCCGCCTGGCTGCGCTGGCCGCTACGGGTCATCGGGCTCGTCGCCTGGGCGTGGATCGTGGCGCAGGGGATCGCCGGTGGCAGCAGTGCGGCCGAGGTGGCGACGCTGTTCCTGCTGGTCTACGGCTGGGTCGGGGTAGCCGGCGTCTCGGCGCTGGTCGGGCCGGTCTGGCAGTTCCTCGACCCGTTCTCGACGCTGTACGACATCGGCGCGTGGATCGTCCGCCGAGTGGGCATCCGAGCCGTGGGAGCCGGCGACCTACCCGGAGCGCCTCGGACGATGGCCCGCCGTGGTCGGCTTCGTCGTCGTGACCTGGCTCGAGCTCGTGCTCAAGGCCGGACCCGACGTGCTGTTCATCGTCGTCGTCGGGTACACGGCGCTGACCCTGGCGATGATGGCGCAGTACGGGCGCGACACCTGGCGGGCGAACGCCGAGGTCTTCACCGTCTGGTTCCGGTTGCTCGGGCGGCTTGCCCCATACGCCCTCGTCGACGAGGACGGCAGGGTCCGTCGACGATCGTTCGCCAGCGGCCTGCTCGAACCGGGCTGGGCCGTCACCGACGTGATCATCGTCGCCCTCGGGGTCGGCACCATCCTCTTCGACGGTCTCTCGCAGACCCAGTTCTGGTTCGAGGCGTTCGGCGTGCCCAGCATCCCCATCCAGAGCCTGCTCTTCGCCGGCTTCCTCGGGCTCGTGGTGGGCGCAGCGCTGGTCGTCACCCGCTCCGTCGGCATCTCCGCGACGGGCGCCGGTCTGCTGCCGATCGCGGTCGGGTATCTGATCGCCCACTACTTCACGTATCTCGTGATCGACGGCCAGCGCATCGTGGTGGCTGTATCGGACCCGCTCCAGACGGGTGCCGACCTGTTTGGCACCGCCTTCTTCCAGCCATCCGGGGCGTGGCTGCCGCCCGGCCTCGTCTGGACGATCCAGCTGGCGGCCGTGGTCGGCGGGCACATGCTCGGCGCGTGGGCCGGGCATGTCGTGGCCGCGCTCGACGCCTCATCGGACGTGGAGCGCCGGACGCTCACGCTGCGCCAGGTCCCACTGGCCGTGGTCATGGTCGCGCTCACCACGCTGACGCTGTGGTCGCTCGGGCAGGCGATCGTCGTGACACCCGACGAGGCGAGCGCGGGTCAGGCGGTCGCGACCAACCGGGTCTGACCGCGCTCCGCCCGCGGCATCCACTCGTCGAGCGAGCGGACTCTCGCCACCGCCTCGGCGACCGATGGGTCCAGCGCCTCGGCGGCGGCAACCGCGGTCTCCATCGCCGTCAGGCAGAGGATCCCTTCCGCGGTCGCGGCGTGGCGGATCTCGGCAGCGTCCCGGATCGCACCCGATCGCGGCGTCGGGGTGTTGACCACCAGGCGGATCTCGCCGCTGGCGATCAGGTCGAGGATGGGCACTTCGCCGATCGATGAGTCGGGCTCGTCGCCGAGCTTCGCCACGGGCCGCGCGTCGTACCCGACATCGGCCAGGTGCCGGCGCGTCCCGGGCGTGGCCGCCAGGCGATAGCCCGCCCCCGCCAGACCCGCCGCCAGCCGCCCGAGCAGGCCCTTGTCGCGATCCGCGATCGACAGCAGCGCCAACGCCCCGGCCTCGCCCGGTCGCGGCGGCACCAGCGCCGCCCCGAGGAGCGCCTTCGCGAGGGCCACCCGCGGATCGACGTGGATGCCGATCACCTCGCCTGTCGACTGCATGCCCGGCCCGACAGACGGGTCGACGCCACGAAGCTTGGCCGTCGAGAAGGCCGGCGCCTTGACGGCCACGAACGGCGGTGGCTCAAGCAGCCCGCCGTCCCAGCCCAGCTCGTCGAGCGTGGCACCCAGCGAGATGCGCACCGCGAGCTCGACCATCGGCACGCCGGTGACCTTGGACATGAACGGCACGGTCCGTGACGCGCGCGGGTTGACCTCGATCAGGTAGACGCCGTCGTCGCGCACGATGAACTGCGCATTGACCAGACCGCGCGCACCGAGGGCCAGCACGATCCGTTCCATCGTCGCCACGATGAGGTCCTGGTCGCCCTCGCTGACCGTCTGCGGCGGGAACATGCCGACGCTGTCACCGGAGTGGACACCCGCACGCTCGACGTGCTCGAGCAAGCCGGGGATCAGCACGTGCTCGCCGTCGCTCACGGCATCGACATCGACCTCGATGCCCTCGAGGTAGCGGTCGATGCGGACGGGCCGGTCGGGGTCGACCACCGTCGCCAGCGCGAGCTGGCGCTCGAGGTCCTCGGGCGAATAGCAGAAATCGATCGCGAGCCCACCGATCACGAACGACGGCCGGACGATGACCGGGTAGCCGATGCGCTCCGCCAGCGTGAGCGCCTCGTCGACGCTGTGGGCCATGCCGCCCTCCGGTTGGGGGATCCCGAGCCGGTCGAGCAGGGCCGCGAACCGGACGCGCTCCTCCGCCTGGTCGATGGCCTCGAGGTCCGACCCGAGCAGCTCCACGCCACCGGCCGCCAGCGGGGCGGCGAGGTTCAGTGGCGTCTGCCCGCCGTACGCGACGACCGCCGGGATGCCTCCCTCGGCGTCGATGACGCTGCGCACGCTCTCCGGGTCGAGGGGCTCGAAGTACAGCCGCGAGGACGCATCGAAGTCGGTCGAGACGGTCTCCGGGTTGGAGTTGATCATCACGGCTTGCCAGCCGTTCTGGCGGAGCGTGTCGGCCGCCTGGACCGCGCAGTAGTCGAACTCGATGCCCTGGCCGATTCGGACCGGGCCGCTGCCGATCACCAGGGCCGCCGGTCGATCGACCGGGCCGGCTTCGGGTGTCGAGCCGGCAGCGGCGTAGGTGGAGTAGAAGTACGGCGTCTCGGCGGCGAATTCGGCGGCGCACGTGTCGACCATCGCGTAGCCCGGCACGATGCCGCGGGCGAGCCGCGCTTCGCGCAGGGCGCCGGACGGTGGTGCCGGCCAGCCCGGCCAACTCCTTGTCGCCGAAGCCCGCGCGCTTCACGGTCGCGAGGAGCTCGGCGGCCTCGTCGTCGGTGGGATCGGCGAGCCGCTGGCCGGTCACGGTCACTTCGCGCTCGAGCGCCACGTTCCGGCCCATCTCGGCGAGGAACCACGGCGAGATGCCGGTCGCCTCGCCGACCACGGCCTCGGGGACGCCGCGTCGGAGCAGCCCGAGCAGCCGCCACAGCCGCGAGTCCGACGGTTCGAGGAACTGGCGCAGCACGATCGGTGCGGCGCTGCGCTGGGCGAACCGAGTGCTCTCGCAGGCCTGCCCTGACTCGTCGATCCACTGGATGGGCTCATCCTCGTCGGGGTCGCCCGCGTAGACGCCGGCGAGGTAGTCGAAGGTGGGCGTCCACGACGGATCCTCGGCGAGCGGCCCGGCGCCCGCCTGCTCCAGGCCACGCAGCGCCTTGTTCAGCGCCGAGCCGAAGGTCCGGTCGATGGCCATCACCTCGCCGGTCGCCTTCATCTGGCTGCCGAGCGTGCGGTCGGCGGTCGGGAACTTGTCGAACGGGAAGCGCGGCAGCTTGACCACGACGTAGTCGAGGGCCGGCTCGAATGCCGCGACGGTCGTGCCGGTCACCACGTTCGGGATCTCCGCCAGGCGACGACCGACCGCGATCTGCGCCGCGACCCGGGCGATCGGGTAGCCGGTCGCCTTGCTGGCCAGCGCGGACGAGCGCGAGACGCGCGGGATTGACCTCGATCACCGCGTACTCGGTCGAGTCCGGCGACAGCGCGAACTGGACGTTGCAGCCACCCTCGACGCCGAGCGCCCGGATGATCGCCAGTGCCGCGCTGCGCAGTCGCTGGTGGACCGCGTCGGTGAGCGTCTGGACGGGCGCCACGACGATCGAGTCGCCCGTGTGGACGCCGAGCGGGTCGACGTTCTCCATCGAGCACACCGCGATGCACGTGTCGTCGGCGTCACGCATCACCTCGTATTCGATCTCCTGCCAGCCGACCAGGCACTTTTCGACCATCACCTGGTCGATGGGACTCGCGCGCAAACCCGCGCGCACTCGCTCGCGGTAGGCCGGCTCGGTCGACACGATGCCGCCGCCAGTTCCGCCCAGCGTGAACGCCGGCCGGACGATCGCCGGCAGGCCGATCTCGCGCAGCGCGATGTCGACGTCCTCGTCCTTCTCGACGATCCACGATGGCGCGTAGGGCTGGTCGATCCGGTCGAGCAGGTCGCGGAACGCCTCGCGGTCTTCGGCCATCCGGATCGCTTCGAGCGGCGTGCCCAGAAGCCGCACGTCGTACCGCTCGAAGACGCCGGCGTCGGCGAGGGCCATCGCCAGGTTCAGCGCAGTCTGGCCCCCGAGCCCGGCCAGGATCCCGTCCGGGCGTTCCTTGTCGATGACGGCCTCGACCGCCTCGACCGTGAGCGGCTCGAGGTAGATCGCGTCGGCGACCTGGGGGTCGGTCATGATCGTGGCCGGGTTCGAGTTGACGAGGATCGTCCGCACGCCCTCGGCACGGAGTGCCCGACAGGCCTGCGTCCCCGCGTAGTCGAACTCGGCCGCCTGGCCGATGACCACGGGACCGCTGCCGAGGATCAGGACCGACGTCGGCTTCGGGGACGCGTCGGTCACCGCGAGCGATCCTCCCCGCGGGCGGCGGCCACGAAGCGGTCGAACACGGCCAGGGCGTCCAGGGGGCCGGGTGCACCCTCGGGGTGGTACTGGACGGTCTCGATCGGCTTCTCGGCGTGGCGCAGTCCCTCGACGGATCTGTCGTTGAGGTTGATCTGGCTCACATGGAACCCGGAGGGTGCTGGCAGCGAGTCGCCGACGACCTGCACCTCGTGGTTCTGGGCGGTCACCTGGACCAGCCCGAAGTCGACGTCCTGGACCGGGTGATTCGCCCCGTGGTGACCGAACCGCAGGCGCGTCGTGTCGGCACCGGCGGCCCGGCCGACGATCTGGTGTCCGAGGCAGATCCCGAGCAGTGGCCGCCCATCCTCGATGACCGAGCCGGCGAGGGCGACCTGCGAGGCGAGGCGAGCCGGGATCGCCCGGACCGGGCGAGAGGATGACGCCGTCGATGTCCGACGAGAGGACGTCGGACGGTGTCGCCGTGTGGGGGAACACCCGGACACGCGCCCCGCGGTGGCGCATCGCGCGCACGATGTTCGACTTGAGACCGAGGTCGACGATCGCGATCAGCGGTCCGCCGTCCTCCGACCCGCCGTATTCGGTGATCGCCGGCGGTGACACCTGCCCGACGAAGTCCTGGTCCTCCCAGCGCGGAACGGCGCGGGCGGCCGCGCGCGCAGCCTCCGGATCCGTCTCGCCCGGTGCCGTCACGATCCCGCGCAGGCTCCCGTTCGATCGAAGGTGGCGCGCGAGCGCGCGGGTGTCGACGCCGGCCAGTGCCGGGATGCCGTCGTCGCGCAGCAGCGCCGCGAGCTGGCGGGCGTCGTCGAGGACGGCGGCCGTGGCGTTGGCGACGACGAGGGCCCGCAGCCACGGGCGGGTCGACTGGTCGTCATCGAGCAGCCGGCCGTAGTTGCCGATGAGCGGGTAGGTCATGACCACGACCTGGCCCGCGTAGGACGGGTCGGTGCAGACCTCCTGATAGCCGGTCTGGCTCGTGTTGACGACCAGATCGCCACCGGCCGAGACGGGTGCCCCGAAGGCCACCCCCGGGAACACGCTGCCGTCCTCCAGCGCCAACAACGCCGGCCCGAGGTCACCGATCCGGGGATCGACGACCGCGCTCGACCGAGGCCGTGGCGGAGCGATCACCCGACGGCGACCCGGATAACGAAACACCCACCCGCCGGCGTGGCGTGGTGGGCGTGGGTATGCGCGGACATCGACGTTGCCTCCTTCGCCGGCCTCACGGGACCGGTACGCCGGTCTCACAGGGCCGGCCATCCAAGGACGGCGTCAGGGTAGCATCCCGGCCCGACGGCGTGCGCCGGGCCGGGTGGGGTGGTGGCGCCGGTCAGGTCCCCAGGTAGACCCGTTCGGTCGAGACCATGGGCTCGGGGCAGAACGGCACGTCGCCTTCGGTGTTGAAGCTGGCGTCGCCACCGTGGATGAGGACGCTGCCGTCGGGCAGCAGCAGCGCACCGCCGTCCTTGCGCGGTTCGAGGAGGTCGGGACCCGCGGACCAGGCGTCGGCGACGGGGTCATAGAGCTCCGTCGTCACGGCGGCCTGGACACCGCTGCCGTCGGCGTCATAGACGGCACCGCCCGCGACGAAGACGCGCCCGTCCGCGAGGGTCGTGATCAGGGCGCCCTCGCGGGCAGTCGCCATCGGCGCGACCTCCGTCCACGTTCCGGTCTCGCCGTCGTATCGCTCGACGCGGGTCGACAGCTGCTGACCCTCGGCGACCTCCTCGTACCCGATGGCCAGCACGTCGCCGCCGTCGATCGGCACGAACCGCGGCTGGCGGACGACGCGCGGGCTGTCGATCGGCGTCCATGTCCCAGCCGCCGGATCGAAGAGCTCCAGCGCCACGTCCACCTCGAAGCCGAAGCCGACGCCCAGGACGCGATCGTCCGTGAGTGGGACGAAGGACAGGACCCCGAAGCCCTCGATGAGCGGGCCTGCCGACCACGCCGTGGCGCCCGCATCGAGCAGTTCGGTGGTCGTGGTGTCGCTGGTCTCACCCCTCGCGACGACGCTGCCGACCATCACGCGTCCATCGGCGAGCGTGACCGCGGCGGGGTCACCGCGGGCGACGTCGAGGAGCGGTCCGTCAGTCCACGAACCCGTGGTCGGGTCGAACAGCTTGGTGCTCGAGTAGAGCAGGTCGTCGGGGTTCGTGCCGCCGACGACCAGGGCACGGCCATCGGGCAGGCCGACCGTCGCGAAGGACTTTCGTGGCTTGTTGAGGCTCTCGGCCTCGGTCCACCGATCGGTCGCGGGGTCGTACCGCTCGGCCGTCTCGCTGCCGGGTTCGGCCGGCCCGGGCAGGCACGCGACGTCGTCGCCTACGGCCAGGACCGTCCCGTCGCCGAGCACGACGGAGTCGAAACCGGTACGAGCGCGAAGCATCGGCGCGGCGCGCTCGACCCGCACTGCCGGCGCGCTCGGCGACGGCGGATCAGACGAGGCCGACGCCGCGGGCGGTGCGGACGGTGGCAACGAGGGAGCGACGCTCGGCGACGGGGTCGCTGCTGTCGGCGAACCGCAGGCTGACACGACGACGAGGCTCAGGAGCAGGGTGGTCGGGCGAAAGAGTGTGGGCGTTTTCATGGCAGGAAGACGTTACGTCCGGCGCGTTGTGGCGCCGCGACGATCGACTGTCGGTCAGTTGACAGCCGCCGTGCGAGCGAACGTCTCGAGCAGGATGGCGACGAACCTGCGCTCATCGGCATCGAGCGCGACATCGACGTTGGGCTCGCGTCGACTCCGGAAGTTCGTGTCGACGACCGTCTCGCCGACGGTGAGCTCGCCTGTCGTCTCCACATCGACGTGGAGGCGATGCGTGGTGATCACGCTGGGATCGACGATCGAGGCGACGGCCAGGGCGTCATGGACCGGGGCGGCGTGCGGCCGCTTCATCGGCTGGGTGGTGTCGTAGCCCTGGATCCGTCGCTCGGTGAACGTCGCCGCCGCGGTCGCGGCCGGTGTGCCGAGCGCCCGGAGCGCGGCACAATCGTCGAGCGACACGAGCGCCTGATGGGTGGCGTCGAGGGGCACCAGCGTGATCTTCCGGATCCCGCTGTTGATGACGACGCGGGCAGCTTCCGGGTCCGCCCACACGTTGAACTCGGCGCGTGGCGTGACGTTCCCGTAGCGGTTCGCGCCGCCCATGATCACGAGTTCGGGGATGCGGTCCTTGAGCCGCGGCTCATTGAGCAGGGCGGTCGCGACATTCGACAACGGCCCGACCGGGACGAGGATGATCTCCTCGGTCGCGGCGCGATACGTCTCGATGAGGAAGTCGATCGCGCCTGTCGACTGCTTCGAGGACGTCGACGCTGGGATGTCGAGATACCCGCCGTGGACGGCGTTCGAGCTCTGGATGTCGCCGCGCGGGATCGGGAAGTCGTCGCGTTCGATCGGGCGGTCGACACCCTCGTAGACCGGCACCGGCAGCCCGATGTGGTCGAAGACCCGCAACGAGTTCTCGGTGCAGTAGTCGACCGGCACGTTGCCGTTGACGGTCGTCGCGGCGACGAGCTCCAGGTCGGGATGGAGCGCCGCGAGCATCAGCGCAACGGCATCGTCGGTCCCGGTGTCGACGTCGAGGATGACCTTCTGTGCCACGTCGCGAGTGTGACGGAACGTTGAACGGCCGTCACCGCGTCCCGGATCAGAGGCTGGGACGGATAACCAGCAGGACGACGATGACGGCAAGCACGACGACGACGAGGACCGCGATGCCACCGATCGCCAAGAGCCCCAGTGCCTGCCTCTCCCGGTAGCGGTTGACGGCATCGAGCGCGATCCGACCGTCGCCGATCCGCAGATCGAGGCCTCGCATCGCATTCATGTTGCCGGTGACCGACATGTCGTCCTCGCGAATCAGCTGGATGATCGCGGCCTGGGCGGTGCGCAGCGCTTCGAGCTCAGCCACCGCGCCGGTCGGATCCGACTGGATCTTGACCGCCTCATCGTCCGGCCGGAACGCCTGAAGGTCGACGAACACCTCGGCCAGCTCGCGCTGTGCCGCCTTCAGACCTCGACCGTCGAGACCCTCCATCCGAGCCTCCGCCTCCGCCAGCAGCGCGGTGGCCACGTGCTCGGGATCCCCCGGGAGGGCCGAGCGGGGAGCGACTAATTCGCCGCGGCGCGAATCGCGCAGCGCCCGAAACGCGGAGGCGAGCTCGGCTGCTTCGACCTCGTTGACGGCGCGGTCCTCGTCCGGGTAGATCGGATCCGCGCGGGCAATGCGTTCATCATCGATCGCCTTCGCCCGAGCGACCGCTCGCTCTCCAGGGCTCAGGTCAGCCGGGACCTCACCGCCCTCGCCGCCATCGTCAGCATTCATCCCTCGACCTCGCTCGACTGTCCGCCAGGCCGCGGATCGCGGCGCTCGATAGACGCGGCAACCTCGTCATCGTTGCGCCCCACACCCGCGTTCGGAGGGTCGACCAGTCCCCAGGCGCTGCGCGACGGCCGCGGCCTCGACGCGGTTCGCGACCCCGAGCTTGCCGAGGATGTTCGACACGTGGACGCTGGCGGTCTTGCGGGTGATGAACAGGGCATCGGCGATCTGCTGGTTCGAGCGGCCGGCGGCGACGTGCCGGATGACCTCTGCCTCACGATCCGTGAGCCCCAGTCGCTCGCCCGCATCGTCGCCATCGGGCTCGGCGGTGGTGGTCACCTCGATCCTGGCATGGCGGGCCAGTGCTTCGATCTCGAGGCGGAGCGGGATCGCTCCTAGTCGAACGGCGGTGCCGTGCGCTTGCCGCAGCGCTTCCGTGGCCGATGAGCGGTCTCCGCGGCCGCTCAGCAGCGCCTCCGCCCAACGGAACTGCGCGTACGCCGTCGGCGCAGGCCGGCCGATGACCTGCCACGCCGCGGCGGTTCGGGCCCAGGACTCCGTGGAGGACATCCCGCGTACGCGATCGAGCTCGCCGCGGCAGAGCCCGGCCAGGGCGATCCGGCGCGGGTCGCCGTCGGTGGTGCCGTCGTCGCGGGCTACCAGGACGTCGGCGATCGGGGCCACTCGCCGCTCGACCTCGCGCAGCGCTGCGTCGTCGTGGCCGGCACGCGCGTACGTCGCGGCATCCGCCTCCGCGCGCAGCGCGTGCCAGGCGAGCCAACCGACCGCGGGGTCGAGGGGCGCCCCCGTATCGATGCTCGCCAACGCCGCGTCGGCGACCGCCCGGGCCACGTCGAGCTGGCCCTGCCACGCCGCGAGCTCGGCTGTCGCCGATGCCAGCGCGGCGCCGTGCCGATCCGGACCGGTGCCGGCGGCGGCGAGCGCGTCGGCTTCGCGGAGATGAGCGGCGGCCTCGGCGAATCGACCCTGGTTCGTGTCGACGCGCGCACGGTTGACATGGAGCCAGATCGCCGCGGCACCGACGGGGTCAAGCTCGAGGCCCTCGTCGGCCGCGGCGGCCGCCTCATCCCAACGTCCCAGGTCGAAGAGCGCCTTGGCGACGTGCCCGAGGAGGGCGCCACCGTACGTCCGGGCGACACCGAGCCGCTGCGTGATGGCATATCCCTCCCGTCCGGCCGCCAGCGAATCCTCGGTCCGCCCGACCCGATCAAGCAGCGCCGCCAGGTTCGCGTGGCCGAGCGCGATCCCTTCGACACCTCCGAGTCGCTCGGCGATCGCGAGTCCTTCGCGATACGTGGCGATGCCCCGTTCCACGTCCCCGGTCACCGCCTCCGCCCAGCCGGCGATGCCGAGGCCCAACGCCTCCTCGGACAAGGAATGCGCGGCGCGTGCGACGTCGATCGCCTCCTCGGCCAGCACGCGTGCCGTGGTCGCGTCGCCGCTGAAGAGCCGCAACCCGGCCGCCTGCGCAAGCGCTCGGGCGCGGGCGGCCGACGGCGGGTCCGCCGGGATGAGACGGAGCGCTTCCGCGACCGCCGCGCCCGCGGCCTCTCGGTCGCCCGACTCCCACAGGAACCAGCGCTGTCGGTCGTGGAGGAGCCCCAAGCGGGTGGGGTCGGGTCGGCCGTCGACGACGTCGGCGAGCTCGGCCGCGATGATCGCCTGTCGCCCCAACTCGATCGCCCGGGCGTAGGACCCCGTCAGCACGGCGCACTCGGCGGCCCGCTGGAGGACGGCGGGTCGGTCGAGGACCGTGTCTCGCAGGTCGTCGTCCGCGTCCCACAGCGCCAATGCCCGTTCGTAGTGGTCGCGTCCCTCGGCGAATGCGTAGACGCTCTCGGCCGCCAGACCGGCTCGGACCAGGGCCGGGATGGCACGCTCGTGGTCACGCGCCGCGACCCAGTGGAACGCGAGCTCGGCGGGCGTCACCGGCACGCCACCGATCTCGCCGCGTCGCTCGAGCTCGAGACCGAACGCCGCGTGGAGACGATGGCGCTCGCCGTGCAGGAGTTCGCTTTCCGCGACCTCGGCGAGCAGCGCATGACGGAAGGTGTAGCCCGCGCGTCCGTCACCAAGGGATTCGGCGTCGACGAGCACGCCCTGGCCGACGGCTGGTCGGAGGGCGTCGGCGATCGCCGACACGGACTGTTCGAGCACCGCGGCGAGCAGCTCGTCGTCGACCGGACGTCCTGCCGCAGCGGCAGCCCGCACGACGCGCCGAGTCGCGTCTGGGAGCGCGGCGAGTCGGTCGACGAGCACGTCCCGCAGGCCGGGCGGCAGCCGTCGATCTGATGCGGTATCCGCGACCGCCATGAGTTGCTCCACGAAGAATGGGTTGCCGCCCGTTCGCGCTAGGAGTTCGGCCGTGTCCTTGCGCATCGACCGATCGGGGTCGAGGCTGCGCATCAAGGCGGCCACGTCGGAGCGACCGAGCGGGCCGAGTTCGATGCGTTCGACCCAGGAACTGCGTTCGAGCTCGGCCAGGAGCCGGACGGTCGCAACGGATGGCTCGACGGCGTCCGTGCGGACCGTCACGAGCATCAAGAGCGGCTGATGTCGCAGGTTTCGCGAGAGGTACGTGACGAGTCCGCGGGTCCCGACGTCGGACCATTGGACGTCCTCGATCACGAGGACGACCGGCCCGTCGCGCCCGCGGCGCTCCAGGACCGTGAAGATCGCCTCGAACAGACGACCCTGACCGGCCCGGTCGGCCTCGAGGGCGTCCGACCGCGGCAGTCCCGCCCGGGGACCGACCTCCGGTAAGCAGACGGCCGATCTCATCGCGTGCCGGGCCGAGCAGGCCCGGCCAGAAGGGCAGGATCCACGGACCGTGTCAGGTCGCGCAATGCCTCGACGAATGGGGCGTACGGCACGGCCCCGCTGCCCGTCGGCAGGCACGCACCGATCAACACCGTCGCGCCGCGCGCGCGAGCGGAGTCCGCCAGCGCACCGACGATGCGGCTCTTGCCGATCCCGGCCTCACCGCCGATGACGATCGTGCGACCGACCGGTGGGACCGCGACGATGCCGTCGAACGCGGCCTCCAGCCGGGCGAGCTCCCGGCCTCGCCCGACGATGTCGCCCGGCTCGATCTCCGCGACCAAGCGTCGATGATACCGACGCCCGTCGCTGCAGCGTCATGGTGCGATCGGTTCCATCGACAGCAGTTGCGTGCGGACCTTGGCCCTGGCTCGACACAGCAACGTGCGCGTCGCAGGGTTGCTCCGACCGATCGATCGGGCGATCTCGTCACCGCCGTAGCCCATCGCGGCCAGCGCGAGGGCGACTCGATGGACCGGGTCGAGCTCGGCGACCACGGCATCGACCTCGCGGTCGCGCTCGTGGGCCAGGGCAACGCTCTCCGGTGATGCCGGCTGGTCCGGGATCGCCAGCGACGCCTGCTTCCTGTCGGCGACCGATAGATGCCGGCCTCGACTCATCGCCAGGTTGTGGGAGACCCGGTAGAGCCACGGACCGATGTCGTCGGGGACTCGTCCCGCTGACGCCTCGACGGTGAGGCGGAGGAACGCGTCCTGGACGAGGTCCTCCGCGACCGTCGGGTCGCGAGTGATACCCGTGAGGTACCGCAAGAGTCCCGCTCGGTGAAGCTCGTACGCTGACGCCACGATCCCATCGACTGCTCGTTCGGTGCGCATCGGTCGCCCCTTTGGTCGGGTCGGCTTGATGCCGGCCGTGGGACGACGCTCGGTCTAAGTCGATGGGCGTGACATCGGGCGCGAGCCCAGAACTTCGTGGGACGACGGCAAAGAAACGACCCCGGTCCGATCGGACCGGGGTCGTTCCAGCTCGCGAGGAGGTCAGTCGCGGCGGATGTTGCCGCGGATCTCGCCGCTGCCGATGCGTGCACGCTGTGCACGTTGGCGTATGTGGCGCCGTTCCGCATCGCACGGACCAGCTCGCCGAACTCGCCGCCAGTGATGCCCTGTTCGACCGGGACCGACCACGTCGGCCGCGATCGATGACACCGGTCACCGTCACCAGCCACGGAGCGGGCACGCCGGCTTGTCGCCACCGCCGCACAGGAAGGCCGCGACGCCGCCGTTCACGTCGGGCCGCGCGAAGTGGATGTGGGCGAACCGCGAGTCCGATCCAAGGTCGCGGAACGTCAGTCGATAGTGGATGGTCGACGCCCTTGACCTCCGCCGAAGAACGAGCCACGCGCCGTCGTCGAGATCGACGGGACCTCGAGGTAGCCGTTGAGCGAGGCACGGAACTCCTTATCGGAGTCGCCGACCACGGCCGGTGCGGCGACGACCAGGGCCAGCCCGGCGCCGGCGACGAGGAATGCCAGCCTACGCATACGTCTCCTCCTTCCGTCTCGGGCATGGGCGTCCGAGCTCTAGAGGTCGGTACGGTCGTAGCCGGGGCGGCGGTTCTCGAACGGGCATGGAAAGGCGCCTCGGCCCACCGGGGACATCGAAGGAGGCCGAGACGCCAGGGGCGACGACTAAACCCCCGATATCGTCGCGTGCCTTGACCCTACGGATACGGCCTTTGCCTGGGCCTTACCAGCCCCGCGAACCGACATTACGTCGGCATTGCACGGCTATCATCGGCGGTGACTGGACGCACCACCCCTGGGAGGTCGCTGCGCGCACGGATCGTGCATAGGCGCTGTGCCTCAGCGGTAGTCATGGTCGTCCGGAACGCGGAGCCTGCCCGTCGCAAAGGCGGCGATGATCGCCGCGACGATGAGCGACAGAGTGAGGGGCACAAGCACGTCGTTCACGCCAGAAGCTGCACCCCCTAGATGGCCTGGGCGTTAATGGGACGCCGGCAGAAGGGAGTGGGAGCGAGTGGTGAGCCCGGAAGGACTTGAACCTTCAACCCGCTGATCAAGAGTTGCGAGCAACCCGCCTCGCCGCGCGGCTTTCCTGTTCCGTAGATGTCCGTGCTGTCCGTCGCGACCCGGTATGAGTCTGCCCTTGTACGAGCGTCACACCGCTCGTATGCGGCACGCCGAGTCCGCCCTAGACGGAGGACGCCCGTAATGGGACCAGGTCTCGGACGTCAGTGCAGTGGCTCAACCCACAGGCCAGGAGGTGCGCGATGAAGCAGACCCACGACGGGGCGACCGTCCCTCGCAGCCGACGCTCGCTCCTCACGGCAGCTGCGGGTGCTGCAGCGGCCACGGCGGCGAAGGTACCTGCCCGGCCGTTGCCGGCGCTCGGGAGGGATCGTGACCGAGCCCTGGCTTGTCCTGATCACTAGGATCGGCGTCGGCGTTAGCCGAGACGGCTACTATCGTCACCGCGTCCGAGTAGCCGAGCTTGCGCTCGGCCGTTCCCTCCGCGCACAGACAGACAAATCGTTCACCTGGGTGCTCGTTCGCGACGTCCGTGCTCCGGCGTGGGTCGACGGCGAGTTCGAGGGTCTTGCGACCGGCCTCTCCTTCGACATCTGGCGGCGCGACCCGACCGTCGAGGGCATCAACCCTGTCGATCGGCCGGCGGTACGCGCTATGACCGCCTCCCGCCCGACGATCTTGAGCCGCTGCGACGAGGATGACTTCTTGCATCGCGTCTACATGGCCCGAACCCGTCAAGAGCTCGCGGGGCGGGCTCCTCCCTGCGCGCTGACCTTCGTCAACGGTGGCTACCTTATCGACGGGAAGGTCTACCCGATCCGCTACCCATGGGTCTCTGTCGGGCTCGCGATGCTTCCCGACAAACAGGCCTCGATCACTCCGTACAGCTTCAACCACCCCCATTTCGGTGTGGACATGCGAGAGCGGGGCTTCGAGGCCCGGGAAATCTCCACCTCGCACCCGATGTGGTTGCGCTCCGTGAGCGCCAATTCCGATTCAGCGGCACGTCGTCGCCCAGAACCAGGGCAGCGCCCAGCCAGCATCGCTTTCGCCGACTTCGGCGCGACCGAACAGAGCATCGAACAGCTTCGTCACGCGCTTGCCGAGGCGCCGGCCGCCCCGAGTCCCCTGCCGCCGGGCCGGTCGCGTCTCCGGCAGAAGATGGAGCTTGCCCAGAAGATACGCGCGCTCAAGGCAGGGTCGGTCCGCTCGGAGGAGAACGACGCGGAGATCGAGCGGTTGACGACGGCGCTCTACGACCTCTGAGAAGTCAATGGTCCGGGGCTTCCATGCTGCTCTGCGACGGGCAGGGGGTACCCGACTGCCGCTTCCACGACCTTCGCGACGCTGCGGCCACGGTCATGCTCGAGCAGGCGTCGACTTGCTGGCGGTGTCTCCGGTCCTCGGTCACGCGGACGTCGGGACCACGGCGAATATCTACGGGCACGTCACCCGCGCCATGCAACGCGACCGTCGGGGGTCATTTCGTGCGTGGGAGTGTGGTGAGCCCGGAAGGACTTGAACCTTCAACCCGCTGATTAAGAGGTAGGTTCTGTGGCCAAATCCGTTCGGGCCAGAGGCATCTACGGTGAGCTACCGTCCACTGTGGTTTCGCAGCTGTCATACCCAAAAGCAACCTGAACATCGACACTGCTCTGGCCCGACGAAACCCTAAACGTGTCGGCGCATGAGGTCGCGACAGGACCCATCTCCCGAACCCCGTTTGAGACCACATCCGAAACGAGCTGCACCCACATCCGTATCGCGTACGGACCCTCGGGAATGCTTGGTGGCAGACCTTGGTCGCCGGTAATCGCAAAGTGGTCGTCTTGCTTCGCGACATCGAACTCGGTCTTCCAAGTTTGGTCCGGTCCGAGCAGTTCCGCGAACCAGGCGCAGCCGCCAAGTGAGCCACAGTGCACGGCAGTGCCGGAGACCCGCAGCATCGCCGACGTGGACGGTGCAGGTGTAGCGGTCGAGATCGGTTCAGGCGAGCCAGAGGGAAGGGGCTGACCACAAGCGGCGAGGACGACGAGACCAAACAAGAGAGCCGCGATGGTTCCCTTCGTCATCTGCTACGCCCCCTGCCCTTGTTACGCAGCCCAACTAGTAACTCTCCGGGGTCAAGGCTAAGTGCGCCTGCAAGTCGGACGAGATTGAGAAGCGCGAGGTTCCGCTGGCCTCGTTCGATGCCGCTTACATACGTGCGGTCGAGACCAGCGCGGTCAGCAAGCTCCTCTTGCGAGATGCCGACCTCCTGCCGCGCTGCCCGCACCCGAGCGCCGAACGTAGCAAGCACGGCATGGTCATCGCCCGATTTGGCCATGTGCTAGTTCATGCGCCTGCGTGGTATATGAGTCCACGGACTATGAGTCACGTCGGAGGAGGTCACGCGATGTCAGAACCGTTCAAGGCAGCCGAACTGGCGGCGATGCTCGGGCACGAAATCTTCGACGTGGAGGACGCCGCCAAATTCTTGGGCCTCGCCCCGGCAACCATCTGGCAGCAGGCCGCCCGCCGTCGTATCGCGTACGTGCAGTACAAGAACCACAAGTACTTCGCTTTGACCGACCTATGCGATTACGCAGCCGGTCGAGGACGACGCTCGAACCTAAGGGGGGACGCCCCCGTAGAGATGCACCCGCTGATAAACGGTCAGCGTGTCTAAACGTGCGGGCACGGTGGCAAAGAGGGTGGTGAGCCCGGAAGGACTTGAACCTTCAACCCGCTGATTAAGAGTCAGCTGCTCTGCCATTGAGCTACGGGCCCACAGGATGCGGGGGCGTTCCCCGCACGGATTTGGCAGTTTACATCGGAACGGTGGAGGCGCTGCCGGACGTCGGACCCCTAGAAGCCCGGGCGAGTTCCGAACAGCTGGATGAGGGCGACGCCCCAAGCGATGCTCACGCATCGCGTAGAGGGCAGCGGCCTCGATCGATCGAGTCGAGCCGCCGAATCTCCGCGGCACGCTCGTTCGGCTGAGCGCCACCGCGCATACCACCTCCCCCACGACGATGGCAACGACGAGCCATGGGGCGAGCACCCAAGCCGCGCTGTTGCCGAAAGACTGGAGGGTCGCCCAGGCGCAGAAGAGGCCGACCGCGGCAGGCACGAGCGCGGCCCAGAGGAAACCGAGAAATCGTCGGCCACGATGCATTCGCGAACGATAAGCCTCGGCGTGCCTTGGACTCGCCAACGTTTGGTTCGCAGGATCAGACGTCTACCGCCGCCTCGCATTACATCGTTGGACCTCGACGGGACGACGCATCGGTCGTAGCCTCAGACGCCATCGGGGGTTGGCGCAGGTCGTCGGGCACCGAGGGACAGGCCCAATGTGAAAGACATTCGCGATTCGGACGTCGATGAGCCGGATGTCGAACCCACCGACGCCCCAGTGATCACGAGTGGCGTAGCGCCCGGCGGCGTGTCGCACCTTGCGCCCCGCGCCGCGGTCGGATCGATCGTCGAGGAGGCGTTCGATGCGCATGGCCCACACCTGAAGGCCTTCGCGCTCGCCGCGGTGCGCGATCCCGACGCTGCGGACGACCTCGTGCAGGAGTCGTTCCTGCGGCTGGTCGGCCACGTCCGCGCGGGCACGGTGCCCGACAACATCGGGGGATGGCTGCACACCGTGTGTGCGAACCTCATCATCAGCCGCGGGCGACGTCAGGTCGTGGCAGTCCGGAAGCAGTCGTCGCTGGTCGACCGCTCCGTCGGCGCCTCGGCCGAGGATCACGCCATGCGTTCCGACGAAAGCAGCCGGCTCCGAGACGGTCTGGCGGAGCTGCCGACCGACGCTCGGATCGCGCTCCTAATGGCCGCCTCGGGCTACTCGTCGGCGGAGATCGGCGACGCGATCGGGCGGACCGCGAACGCTACGTCGACCTATATCTGCCGTGCCCGCATCCGATTGCGCGAGATCCTGTCCCCCGGCGGGGAGCCGTCGACATGAACGACCACGAGACCTATCTCCTGCTCGCGGCGAAGCGGGTCGGCGAGCGACTCACGCAGGAGGAAGAGGCCGCGCTCGAAGAGCATCTCGCCCGGTGCCCGAGCTGCCGCGCCACGGCCGCCGGGATGCGGCGCGACGACATCATCCTGCGCGCCGAGTTGCATCCCGTCGCGGTCACGCCACTCGTGCGGGAGCGAGTCCTCGCGGAAGCGGCGGGTCGCCGTCGCCTTGCTGCCGGGCGCCTCGTCCTGCTCGTCGCCGCGACGCTGGCCATCGTTGCGATCGGCGTGCCGTTGATCGCCGGAGCGCTCCGGCCACCCGATGCATCCGGGATACCGAGCGCGATCGCGACCGTCGCGCCGTCGCCGTCCCTGGCTCCTTCGCCGTCGCCGGCTGCCTCGGCGTCGGTGTCGCCGGCGCCTTCGGCTTCTGCGCCCTCAGCGCAGCCATCGCCGACCGACGCCGGCTTCGTCAACGGGTCCTACACCTACAACGAACCGAACGCGCGACGCGACGCGATCACGGCCCATTTCGAAGATGGCCGACCGGTTGGCGCCTGGTCGCGGATCGTGCCGCCCACGGGTCAGAGCGACCATTTCGGCGGCCCGATCACCTGCCTCGTGATCGCGCGCGATGACGCCTGGATCGCCGGACCGGCCACCGTTGCCACCAACGGGCGAAAGGACGTTGCAGCCTTCATCCATGTCCACGACGGCGGTGCGGATGGGAAGAACGATCGGGCCGTCCTGTGGTTGAGCAACCCCGGCCAGTCACTGACGCTCATGGAGGGCTGGTGTCGGACGCAGTTCATCCCCGTCGGACCATTCCCGCTCGATTCCGGGGATGTGGAGGTCGTCGAGAACCCGTAGGGGATCCGCGAAACACGACGCCCCGGCGTACCTGTCGGACGCCGGGGCTCCGTCCACGCTAGCGAAGGCCGTGGTGCGCGTGGTCACCGATAGACTTCGTCCATGTCGAACGCGCTCGAACCTGGCAACCTGGCCTCGGCGACCTGTTCGCCGGCCGACGCCTCCACCCCTGCGCTTGAACCCGACGAGGTCAGGCGACTGGCTGCCGGGCTCGATGCCGCCTGGCGGATCGGTGACGCCAGCCTGACTCGCGAGTTCCGCTTCTCGACGTTCTCGGCCGCCTTCGGGCTCGCGACGCGCATCGCCCTCCTCGCCGAAGGCCAGGGCCATCACCCGGCCATGGAGCTCGCCTGGGGCCGGCTGGTCGTCACCTGGCAGACGGATGCGATCGGTGCGATCAGTGCCAATGACCTGATCATGGCCGCCAAGGTCGACCGGATGGTCGCCCGAGGCCTCGCCGTCAAGGACGGCTGAGCGCCTCGATCAGCCTGTCGATGAACGGGTTCTGGGTGTCCTTGATGCGCGTCCGCGCTTCGTCCGGGGAGAACCACTCGACCCGGTCGATCTCGGGGATCGTGATGTAGCTCCCGGAATTCGGCGGCCACTGGAACGGGAACGTGTTGCTCTGGGCCATCGCCGGATCGAGATCGCCCTCCAGCGCCCACGCGACGACGACCTTGCCGCCCTTCTGGGTGATCTCACCGAGATCGATGGAGGCCGCGTCGGGCGCCGCATGACCCGTCTCCTCCTCGAACTCCCGGAGCGCGACGGCCCACGGGTCCTCGCCCTCCTCGATCTCGCCCTTGGGGATCGTCCACACGCCGGCGTCGCGCTTCGCCCAGATCGGCCCACCGGGATGGGCGAGCAGCACCTCGATCCCGCCGTTCGCGGACCGATACAGCAGGA
Organism: uncultured Chloroflexia bacterium; assembly: GCA_963831715.1. Lineage (GTDB taxonomy): Bacteria > Chloroflexota > Limnocylindria > Limnocylindrales > CSP1-4 > SPCO01. The sequence continues at coordinate 1,102,560 of CAWHRB010000003.1, forward strand.
TGCCGGCGCTGCGCCGACTCCGCTTCGCCACGAGCGGCGTCAGCCCTGTCCCTGGTTGTCGATCTGGGCTCGCTGCAGTCGACCGCTGAAGTCAACGTAGATCGACTTCCACTCGGTGTACGTATCGAGCGCGATATTGCCCGCCTCGCGGTGACCGTTGCCGGTCTCCTTCCAGCCGCCGAACGGCAGGTGGACCTCGGCGCCGGTCGTGCCGGCGTTGACGTAGACGATGCCGGTCTCGAAGTCGCGCATCGCCCGGAACGCCGTGTTCACGTCGCTCGTGAAGATGCTCGACGACAGGCCGTAGCGCGTCTGGTTGAGCGCCGTCATCGCCTCGCCGTAGTCGGCCACCGGGATGATCGACAGCACGGGCCCGAAGATCTCCTCCTGACCGATGCGATCCATCGGCCGGACGCCGGAGAAGATCGTCGGCTCGAAGAAGTGGCCGTGCTGCGAGGCTCCCATCGGCGGCGCGGGCGCCACCGGTGACGAGCTCGCCCTCGGCGCGCCCGATGTCGACGTACGACGCGACCTTGTCGACGGCCGGGGCGTTCACCAGCGGTCCGACGTCGGTCGCCGGATCGAGACCGTCACCGAGCCTGAGCCCCTTCGCCCGGGTCTCCAGCCGCTGCAGCAGCGGATCGACCACAGAGCGCTCGACGATCACCCGCGAGGCCGCCGTGCATCGCTGACCCGTGGTGCCGAATGCGCTCCACAAGATGCCGTCGGCCGCGAGATCGAGGTCGGCATCGCCCAGCACGACGACGCCGTTCTTGCCGCCCAGCTCGAGTGACAGCCGCTTGAGCCGCTGCCCCGCCCGGACCGAGATCGACCGACCCGTGGCCGACGAGCCGGTGAACGAGATCACCCCGATATCAGGGTTCTCGACGATGGCATCGCCGACCTCGGCGCCGGTGCCGGTCACGAGGTTGACCACGCCGGGCGGCACGCCCGCCTCCGCCATCAGCTCGACAAGGAGCGTCGCGCAGTGGGGTGTGTCGCTGGACGGCTTGAAGACCACCACGTTGCCCGTGACGAGCGCGGGCATGATCTTCCAGCACGGGATCGCCATCGGGAAGTTCCAGGGCGTGATGATCCCGGCGAAGCCGATCGGCTGGCGGATGCTCATCGCCCACTTGTCGGGCAGCTCGGACGGGACCGTGTCGCCGTGCATGCGGCGCCCTTCGCCGGCCATCAGGAAGGCGATGTCGATGCCTTCCTGGACGTCGCCGCGCGCCTCCTCGATGACCTTGCCCATCTCGCGGGTCATCGCCCGGGCGAGCCGTTCCTTGTGCTCGGCCATGAGCGCACCGAACGCGTAGAGGATCTCGCCCCGCTTCGGGGCGGGCGTCCGCTGCCACATCGGACGGGCGGCCCAGGCGGCACTCACGGCCATGGCCACATCGGCCTTCGTGCCCTGCTGGAAACGACCGATGACGTCGCGCCGGTCGGCCGGGTTGCGGCTGTCGAACGTCGCGCCGCTCGTCGAGTCGCACCACTCCCCGGCGATGAAGTGGCGGAACGTCGGGACCTCGGTGGCGCTGGTTTCCGACGGTCGGGTGGTCGTCTCGGTCATGACGGCGAGTGTACGGCGGTGGGTGCCTCGGCGAGCCCGTCAGGCGGCGTGTCGATGTCGCCCTCGATGGTGACCTGTGGCAGCCAGCGCAGGAACCCCGGCAGCCACCAGTTCCACTCCCCGAGCAGCCGCATCGTGGCCGGCAGCAGCACGCTCCGGACGATCGTCGCGTCGAGCAGCACCGCGACCGCCAGCCCGAACCCGAGTTGCTTGATGATCACCAGCTCCAGCGTCACGAACACGGCGAAGACCGTGACCATGATCGCCGCCGCGCTGGTGATCGTCCCGGCCGTGATGGCGATGCCGCGCGCGACCGCCTCGTTCGAGGACAGCCCGTGATCGCGCGCCTCCTTGATACGGGTGAGGATGAACACGTGGTAGTCCATCGAGAGCCCGAACAGGATCGTGAAGATGAAGACCGGCACGAACGCCTCGATCGGGCCGGGCTTGAAGCCGAGCAGGTCGGCGCCGTGACCGTCCTGGAAGACGAGCACCAGCAATCCGAAGGCCGCCGCCGTCGAGAGCAGGTTGAGCAGGATCGCCTTGATCGGGATGACGATCGAGCGGAAGGCGACGAGCAGCAGGATGAACGACAGAGCCAGCACGAAGCCGATGACCTGTGGCATGCCGTCGCTGTAGAAGTCGACGACGTCGGCCGTGAACGCGGCCCGCCCGGTGACGAGCCCCTCCACGCCGTCCATGCCGGCAAACACCTCCGGCACGACGGTCGTGCGCACCTCGTGCACGATGTCGCGGTTGCGCAGGTCGTTCTGGCCACCCGCCATGACCACGGACACCAACGCCGCCGTACCGTCCGCGGAGGGCTGGGTCTCAACGGGGCCGCTCAGGCCGTCGACCTCGAGGAGGCGTTGCTGGAGCGTCTCGATGGCCGACTGCGTCTCTGGCTGGTTCGCCCGGGTCACGACGACCTGGAGCGCCAACGTCGAGCCCTCCGGCCACTTCTCGTCGAGGAGGTTGACGCCCTGGACGGCATCGATGGAGTCCGGGAATGAGGCGAAGTCGCTCTGGCCGAGGTGCAATCGCAGGGCGGGGACGGCCATCGCCAACAAGATCGACGCGGCCGCGACGAACGCGATCACCGGCCGGCGCATGACCGCCCGGACGACCACCGCCCACATGCCGCTGCCCTCCGGTCGGTCGCGTCCCAGGAACGGCACGCGCAGCCGGTCCACCCCGTCGCCGAGGATGGCCAGTGTCGCCGGCAGGAACGTGAGCGAGCCGATGACTGCGATCAGCACGACCGAGATCGTCCCGATGGCCATCGACTGGAAGAGGATGTCGTCGAGCAGGAACAGCCCAGCGATCGAAAAAATGACCGCCAGGCCGGAGAAGAACACGGCCCGGCCCGCGGTCGCAGATGCGACGCGGATGGCGTCCGGCTTCGCCCGCCCATGACGCCGCTCGGTGCGGTAGCGGGTGATCATGAACAAGGAGTAGTCGACCGCGACCGCGAGACCGATGAGCACGATGAGCTGGCTCGCGTATGGGCTGACGGGATCGAATGCCTGGCTGTAGATGCCGAGCACGCCGAACGCGGCAAGGAGTGCCGTCACGGCCAGGACCAACGGCACGAATGCCGCGACGGCCGCCCCGAACGCGACGAGCAGGATGAGGAACGTCAGCGGGATGGTCAGCCGCAGCGAGGCGTCGAGACCCCCGGTGACCAATTCCTGGATGTCCTCGTTGGCGAGCGATCCGTCGAGCGAGTGGATCCGGAGGTCTGGATGTGCCGTCCTGGTCGCGTCGAGGAACGACCGCATGTTGGCGAGCTTCTGGTCGACCTCGGCTCCCTCGCCGGGCACCGCGGCCGCGATCCTGACCGTCGATCGATCGGGCGAGACGAGACCGGCCTCGGCGGGCGCGAGACGTGGGTCGACGATCTCCGTGAACGTCGGCTCGGCTGTCCCGTCGATCGTGGTCGTGTGGGCCGCCATCCGGGCGAGCACGTCGTCGACCGCGTCGGCGGTCGCGGGATCGTCGATCGTGCCGGCCGCGGTCCCAACGACGAGCAACGTCCGATGGGTGGCGTCCTCGACTCCGGACGACCCGAACACGTCGTAGGCTCGGGCCGCCTCGTAGGTCGATTCCTCTGAGGCATCCTCGTCGACTGCATCGGCGGTGCGCGTGCCGCCCATCGCCAGGCTGGCCACGAACAGACCGATGGTCAGGACGAACCACAGGCCGAACACCAGCCAGCGGTGGCGCGCGCTCCAGCCCGCGACCCGGACGGTCCACGGTTGCCGGGTGACGGTCCCGGCATCGGTCGGTCGAGTCATGCCGCCGCGGGCGGTTCCCCGCAGGCCCAGCGCAGGCGACCGCCCAGCGCCAGGGGCGCGCCGGCGGGCGGGGTGTCCCCGCCGGTGAGGAGCGTGACGTCGACCGGCGACAGGCCGGCCCTGCGTCCCGGTTCCGTGACCATGTCGGGCAGATCCAAGCGCGGTCCATAGTTGGCGATCGTCCCGCTCGACCGATCGGCCAGGTGGACCTCGAAGCCGGAGATGTCGAAGCCGATGAACGCGTCGTAGTCGATCCCACCGGCGCCCACGGGCAGCCCGCTCACCGCGTCGACAGCCTCCCGGGCGTCATCCCAGGTGCACCACGCGGTGCCCTCGACGATCGCCTGTGCCGGCGCGTCGAGGCACAGCCGCCAGCGGCCGGGGCCCTGCCCCGACGTATCCATCTCGCCGTTGATGGGCGGCACGTCACCCGGACCGGGGGCCTGCTCGATCGCGCACTCGGCGTCGGGCGACGTCGCGGGCGTGGCGTCGCCGACCGCGCCCGTCCCGCTCGTGCCGCTCGTCCCGCATGCGACGAGGACGCACGCGAGCACGACGATCGCAGCGAGCCTGGCGGCTCGCCCGCCGGCGTCGACCGGTCAACGTCGTCAGACCCGTTCGAAGGCCGCCGCGACCGAGCCGCCGCCGCCCAGGCACAACGTCGCGAGGCCGTACCGGCCCTGCCGCCGGTCGAGCTCGTGGAGGAGCGTCGCGACGATGCGGGCCCCGCTGGCGCCGATGGGATGGCCGAGTGCGATCGCCCCGCCGTTCACGTTGACCTTGTCCCAGTCGAAGCCGAGCTCGCGACCGTCGGCGAGGGTCTGCGCAGCGAACGCTTCGTTGATCTCGATCAGGTCGAACGCTTCGATGGGCAGTTCGATTCGGTCGAGCAGCCGCTTCACGCCTTCGACCGGAGCGAGGAACAGCCACTTCGGGGCCACCTCGGCCTGGGCGTACCCCACGATCCGCGCGAGGGGCGTCAGGCCCAGCCGCTCGACCGCTCGCTCGCTGGCCACGACCGTGGCGGCCGCGCCGTCGGTGATGCCCGGCGCGTTACCGGCGGTCACGGTCCCGCTGGTCGCGTCACCCCGGTCCTCGCCGTCGGGGAGCGCGAATGCTGGCTTGAGTCTGGCGAGAGCCTCCGCGCTCGTGTCACGGCGCGGGTTCTCGTCGGTATCGACGATCGTCTCGCGGCCCTTGGCATCGGTGATCGTGACCGGCGCCATCTCGGCGTCGAATCGGCCCGCATCGATGGCCGCGATCGCCTTTTGGTGGCTCGCCAGCGCGAACGCGTCCTGGTCCTCGCGACTCACGCTGTCCTTGATCGCGACGCGCTCGGCATGCGTGCCCATGTGGCAGTCCTCGATCGAGCACCACAGGCCGTCGGCGACGGTGGAGTCGATGAGCGTGGCGTCCCCGAGTCGAAGGCCGAACCGGGCGCCGGGGAGGAGGTACGGCGCGCCGTTCATCGACTCCATGCCGCCCGCGATGACGACCTCGGCATCGCCGGCCCGGATCTCCGATGCGGCGAGCATGATCGCCTTGAGCCCCGACCCGCAGACGCGGTTGATGGTCGTCGCGCTGGTCGAGTCGGGGAGGCCCGCCTTCAGTGCCGCCTGGCGGGCAGGCGCCTGACCGGAGCCAGCCTGAAGGACCTGTCCCATGAGCACGTCGTCGACCTGGACGGTGGCGGGGTCGAGGCCGGCTCGTTCGACCGCAGCACGGATCGCGATACCGCCCAGCGTCGTCGCCGGAACGCCGCTCAGCCCGCCGCCGAACTTGCCGATCGGGGTGCGAGCAGCGCTCACGATGAAGGTCTGGCCGTTCGATTCGTGCATGGGCCGAGTCTACGCCGAGGCACTCAGATGAGCCGCGGGAACTCGGTTGAGCCCCAGGTGAGCGGTCTTCGTCATCCTCCGTGGATGGATGACCAGCGGATCGGTGCCGTGCTGCGGGCGATCCGGGTCCGGAAACGGTGGCGGCAGGCGGACCTCGCGGCGCGCGCCCGCGTCTCGCCGACAGTCATCGGGCGCATCGAACATGGCGGTTCCGCGACGGTGCCACTCGGGAAGGTGCGTCAAGTAGCCAGTGCGCTCGGGGCACGGCTCGAAACGTTCGTCCGATGGGATGGCGCTGACCTGCCACGGCTCCTCGACGAACGCCACGCGGCGATGCACGAAGCGATCGCCAGGATGTTCGCGTCTATAGATGGCTGGATCATCGAGCCCGAGGTTTCCTTCTCCATTTACGGCGAACGCGGGATCATCGACATCCTTGCTTGGCACCCCGGCCGTCGCATGCTCCTCGTGATCGAACTCAAGACCGAGGTCGTCGAGGTTGGCATGCTGCTTGGGAAGATGGACCAGCGGCGCCGCCTCGCCGCGAACGTCGCCATGCGGTACGGGTGGGATCCCGCTGCCGTGAGTACCTGGGTCGTGATCGCCGACGGCCGTACGAACCGGCGCACGGTGGCCGCGCACCGAACCGTGCTCAGGCGGAAGTTCCCCGTCGATGGCCGGAGTGTCCGCAGGTGGTTGCGCGATCCGCGCGACCGCATCGACGCCCTCGGTTTCCTGCCAAAACGCTACGTCGTGGGGCTTCGGCGCTCAGTCGCGCCGGTCAAGCGCGTCACTGGGATGCGATCACGCACGGACTCGGCCCGCTGAAGTGTTAAAGGGCGCGAGACCGCCCAGTCTCCATGCCCAAGCGTCATGAGCCAGCGATCTGGCAGGAAACCAAGCGGGCGTGAGCGTACGTTCCGTCCGGTCAGTCGTGCGAAGGTCGCGCTAGGCTGACGTCGAGCTGCGTAAACCATGGAGGATGTCATGCCCGGTGCCCGCATCAGCCACGTCGAATTCCCCGCCGACGACCTCGAGCGAGCGAAGCGCTTCTACGCGGCCGTGGCCGGTTGGGAGTTCCAGGCCATGGAGGGGTTCCCCGACTACGAGCTATTTTCGACCGACGAGCAGACCGGCGGCGCGATCGGCGCCCGTGGGACGAGCACCGGCACGTCGATCCGGATCTTCATCACGGTCCCCGATCTCGAGGCGGCCCGCGACGCCGCCATCGCGAACGGCGGGGCACTCGTCGAAGACATCACCGACGTCCCGGGCCAGGGCCGCTACGTCCTGGTCCGCGACACCGAGGGCAGCGAGGTCGCGCTGTGGCAGAGCCCCGCGGGCTAGCCGCGGGATAGCCGCGGGCTCGCCGCTAGGCGACCCTCATCCGCCGGCTCGCTTCAGGACCTCGCCCGCCACGATCTCGCGGTGGATCTGGTTCGTCCCCTCGTAGATCTGGGCGCCCTTGGCGTCACGCATCAGGCGTTCCACGCCGGTCTCGCGCGAGTAGCCGCTCGCACCGAACAGCTGGACGGCATCGGTAGCGACGCGCATCGCGACGTCCGACGCGGTCCACTTGGCGAGCGATGACACCTCCGCCAGGGGCTCACCGCGATCCTTGGCCGCGGCAGCTTCCCGGGTGAGTGCCCGCGCCGCCGCAACGTCCCGCGCCATCTCGGCCAGTGTGAACCGCAAGCCCTGCTGCTCGGACAACGGCCCGCCGAACGCCGTGCGCTCGCCGAGATAGCGGGCCGCGGCCTCCAGCCCGGCCCGCGCCAGCCCGACGCACGCAGCGGCGATCGAGATCCGCCCCTCGCCGAGCGCCGACAGCGCGATCCGGTACCCGTCCCCCTCCTCGCCGAGCCGGTTCTCCGCGGGCACCTCGCACCCCTCGAACACGAGCTCGGCCGCGGGACAGGCCCGGATCCCCATCTTCCGCTCGTGTGCCCCGAACCGGAAACCGGGCATCCCCTTCTCGATGAGGAAGGCGGTGATGCCCTTCGACCCTGCGCCCGGATCGATCGTGGCGAACACGAGATAGCGCTCCGCCTCGGGTGCGTTCGAGATCCAGATCTTGGTCCCGATCAGCCGGTACGCCGCCCCACCCGCGACCGGCTCGGCGCGGGTCCGGATGGCCGACGCATCGGACCCGGCGTGCGGTTCTGTCAGCGCGAACGCACCGAGGGCCTCGCCGGCCTGCATGGCGGGCAGCCAGCGGGCACGCTGCTCGTCGGTCCCCCAGGTGACGACCGGGTACTGCGACAGGATGTGGACCGACAGCGACACGGCCATCGCCATGTCCGCCGCCCCGAGCTCCTCCATGACCAGCGTCCAGGCCAGGTACGAGAAGCCGGCCCCACCGACCGACGCAGGGAACGGCGCGGCTGTCAGCCCGAGCGAGCCCATCTTGGCGAACAGGGACCGGTCGTAGCGTTCAGCCTCGTCGCGCTCGATGGCACCGGGTGCGACCTCGCGTTGCGCGAACTCGCGCGCGGTCGACTGGAGCAGCCGCTCCTCGTCGCCGAGGGCGGGGACCGGCGTCACCGTCACGACCGCTCGCGCGGGTACGTATAGAAGCCCTGGCCGGTCTTCTGGCCCAGGTGCCCGGCATCGACCAGCTCCACCAGCACATGCGGCGGGCGCATGTGCTCGAGCCCGAGCCCGTCCTCGAGCACGCGCATGATCCCGAGGCACACGTCGAGCCCGATGAAGTCGGCCAGCTCCAGCGGGCCCATCGGATGGTTGAGTCCGATCCGCGCGCCCGCGTCGATGTCCTCGGCCGTACCGACGCCCTGCTCGAATGCCCGCATCGACTCGGCGAGGAACGGCATCAGGATGCGGTTCACGATGAACCCGGGTCGGTCGGCCGACTCGATGACCTGCTTGCCGAGCTCCGCCGACAGCGCCCGGATCGACTCGACCGTCTCGTCCGACGTGTCGGCGGACCGGATCAGCTCGACGAGCGGCATCACCGGCACTGGGCTGAAGAAGTGCATCCCGACGAAGCGTCGGCGTCGCTCATTCGACACCGACTCGGCAAGCCTGCGGATCGCGATCGAGCTCGTGTTCGACGCGAACGTCGTCTCCGGCGGCGCGATCCCGTCGAGCTGCCGCCACAGGGCGGACTTGACGCCGAGGTCCTCGAAGACCGCCTCGACCACGAGGTCGCTGTCGGCGGCCGCGGCGGCATCGTCGGTCGGCGTGATCCGGGCGATCGTGGCGTCTCGGTCGGCGGCATCGAGTCGGCCCTTGTCGACCGCGCGTTGCAGGTTCCCGGCGATCCGGTCCCGGCCCGCTTCCGCGCGTGCCAGGTCCGGCTCGTACAGCGCCACCTGCTTGCCGATGGCCGCGTGGACCTGGGCGATGCCGTGGCCCATCAGGCCGGCCCCGGCGACGAACACCCGCTCGATCGTCATCGACCGGTAGCGTAGCGCGCCGTCGGCCGGCTTCGAGCCGTCACGCCGGCCGGGCCTCCACGACGAGTGAGCGACGACGCAGCGCCAGGACGGTCGCGCCGACCGCCGACACGATCGCCGACACGATGAAGGCGGCGGGGTAGCCGCTGGCATCCACGGCGATCCCGAGGAGGGCCGGCGACAGCCCGAAACTGAGGTCCAGGAACACGCTCGACGTACCGACCACCGATCCACGCTCGGACTCGTCAACCCGTGAGACCGCCAGCGCGATCAGTGCCGGGAACATGAACGCGATGCCGGACGCGAACACCGCCGTGCCGATGAACAGGCCGACCGGTCCGGGCAGGATCCCGATCAGTGCCAGCCCGATCGCACCGACGACGAGGGCACCGCCCGACAGCCGCGCGGCCCCGACCTGGTCCGGCAGCCGCACGAAGACGATCCGCAGCCCCACGACGATGAAGGCGTACATCGCCAGCGGGATGCCCGCCCCATCGAGCCCGAGGGACGTGGCATGCAGCGGCACGAACGCCAGGAACCCGGCCATGCCCCACGCGCCGGTGAGGATGAGGAAGCCGGGCAGCACGCCGGCCGGATGGAAGAACCGACCCCGCGGCGGTCGCTCGCCGGTGGCCGCCGCCGCAAGCACGCTCGGGGCCGTCTCGGGCACGAACAGCGCCAGCACCGTCGCGACACCAGTGATCAGCGCCGCGCCGATCCACACGACCGCGAACCCCGTCGCCGCGAGGATCGCTTCCCCGAGGAACGGGCCGACCGCCAACCCGAGATAGACCGACAGCGACGCGATGTTGATCGCCTCGCCCCGCCGCTCCTCGGGCGCGAGGTCACTGACCGCAGCTAGCGCCGCCACGAAGAACAGCGCCTCGCCGACGCCGTACACCGCCCGCACGAGGACGAACGCCGGCAGCGTCGTCGCGACGAGGTGCGCCGCGAACGCCGCGACCGTGACCGCGCCACCGAGCAGCAGCAGCGGTCGCCGGCCGAAGCGGTCGGCCGCCCAGCCGACGACGGGCCGGAATGCCAGGGCCGCGACGGAGAAGGCGCCGATGCCGACCCCGACACCCAGGCCGCTGGCGCCGAGCGGTCCGCTGGCGAACCGGGTCGCGACGGGGAGGACGAGACCACCGGCCGTGAAGAACGCCAGCGCCGACACGAACAGGGCGAGGAAGGCCGGCGTGACGAGCGGGGGTCGCGGGTCCGTCATCGTCTGGCTCACCGTTCCGCCCTGGCGATCGCCTCCAGCAGGCGGTCAGCGGCCGCGTACGGATCGAGCCGATGCTCCGCGACGTCCTCGACGACATCTGCCGCAAGTGGCGCCAGGGCCGGCTCGCCCAGCCGGTCGGCCAGCCGATCCGCCAGGACACCACGGATCTGGGCGAGCGCCCGGGCCCGCCGCGCCTCCGCGGTCAGGCCCTCACGGTCCGTCGTCCGGTGCCGATCGAGCGCAGCCAGCAGCTCCGGGATGCCGTCGCCGGTCGTCGCTGTCGTCACGAGGACCTCGGGCCGCTTCGGCGTGGGTCGGTCCGGCGGGGCAGCGCTGCGCGCCACGGTGGGCACGAGCATGGCTCGTAGCTGGGCGGCGGTCCGCAGGGCACCCGGCTTGTCGCCCTTGTTGACGACGACCAGGTCAGCCACCTCGAGCAGACCGGCCTTGATGGCCTGCACCTCGTCGCCCATCTCGGGCGCCTCGACCACGACGGTCGTGTCGGCGGCAGCCGCCACCTCGACCTCGCTCTGGCCCGTGCCGACCGTCTCGATCAGCACCAGGTCGAAACCCGACGCGTCCATGACGGCCGCAGCAGCGGTGGTCGTCGACGCCAATCCGCCGGCATGCCCCCGCGATGCCATCGACCGGATGAAGACGTCATGGTCTTCCGCGTACGACTGCATCCGGACGCGGTCGCCGAGCAATGCCCCGCCCGTGATCGGCGATGATGGGTCGACCGCGACCACCGCGACGGCGCGACCCGCCGCCCGCGCCGCGGCGATCAGGGCCGCGACGAGTGTCGACTTCCCGGAGCCGGGTGGTCCGGTGATCCCAACGAGGTGCGCGCGACCCGCCTGCGGGTAGAGCCGGCGGAGTGCGACCTCAGCGAGTGGGGTCCGGTTCTCGACGGCGGTGAGCAGCCGTGCCAATGCCCGGCGATCGCCCGATGCCGCGGCGTCGGCCAGCGGTTCGCCCCCGACGTCAGCCCGGGGAGTCGGGGACTCCCCCACCCTATTCGCGTGGTCGCGCGTTCGCGCGCAGGAAATCGGCCACCTGGACGATGGTCGTGCCCGGGCCGAAGACCGCGGCCACGCCGGCGTCACGCAACGGCTGGACGTCGACGTCGGGGATGATCCCGCCGACCGTCACGAGCACGTCGTCGAGGCCGGCGTCCTTGAGCAACTTCGTGATGCGCGGGACGAGCGTCATGTGGGCACCCGACAGGATCGACAGCCCGACCACGTCGGCGTCCTCCTGGAGCGCTGCCGTGGCGACCATCTCGGGCGTCTGCCGAAGGCCGGTATAGACGACCTCGAAGCCCTCGTCGCGCAGGCCCCGGGCAAGGACCTTGGCCCCACGGTCGTGACCGTCGAGGCCGGGTTTGGCGATCAGGACTTTGATGGGCCGGTCCGGCATGGCGGGATTGTAGTCACCGCCACGCCTCGCCAGTCCATCAGCCCAGCGTTACGCGGTGGTTCGCGCGAACGCCCGTGAGGCGATCACCAGGGAGATCACTCCCAGAGTCCCCATGACCACCACGCCGACGACGATCTGTGGATCGCCCCACGCGCCGTTGAACAGGGCGCGAGCAGCGTCTACTGCGTGCGTGAGTGGGTTCAACGTCGACAGGGTCTGCAGCCAGTCCGGCGCGAGTGCCATCGGCAGCATGATCCCGGACAGCAGGAGCAGTGGCAGGGAGACAGCCTGGGCGATAGGCGCCAGGGCCTCCTCGCTCTTGGTAACGAGCCCGAGGGTGTACGAGAGCAGGGAGAAGGTCAGCCCGACCAGGGCGACGATGCCCAGCGTCAGGACCGCCCCGATGGGATCGATCTTCAGGCCGAACGGGATGGCGACCAGGATGAGCAGTGCCGACTGGGCGAGCAGGATCGTCACGTCCCGGAGCGACCGACCGGCCAGCATCGCGAAGCGGCTCATCGGGGTGACCCGCATCCGCTCGACGACGCCGTAGCGGATCTCGGCGACCAGGCCGAAGCCCGCGAAGGCCGCGGCGAAGAAGCCGGTCAGGATGAGCAGGCCTGGGATGAACCAGTTGAACGCGCTGGCGGATGCGCCGGCGGCGGATGTCGCGCCCTCCAGGAGCGGCGCGAACAGGACCAGATAGAGGATGGGCTGGAACAGGCCCATGATGACCCACACCGGCTGGCGCAGGGTCAGGATGAGCGAGCGGCGGTACATGAGCCAGGTGTCGCGGATGAGCTTCATCGAAGGGCTCCTTTCGTATTCGTCGATGTCAGGCTGCCGCGTCGTCGCGGAGCGAACGGCCGGTCTGGCGAAGGAAGACGTCGTCGAGGCTCGGCCGGTGGAGGGCGATGGACGACGGGGCCAGGCCGGCACCGTCGAGCACGCGCAGGAGAAGCGGGACGGCAGTCTCGCCGCGATCGACGTACAGCCGGACCTCACCGTCCTCCCCGGTCGCCTCGCGCACGAACGGCTGACTGCGGACGGTCTCGAGGACGCTTTCGGTGGCGCCGTTGACGGCGAGCGTGATGACGTCGCCGGCGACCTGCCGCTTGAGCTCGTCGGCCGTGCCCTCGGCCACGATCAGGCCGTGGTCGATGATCGCCAGCCGGTCGGCCAGCGCGTCCGCCTCCTCCAGGTAGTGGGTGGTCAGGAAGACGGTCGTCCCGAGGGTACGAAGTGCGCGGATCTCGTCCCACATGCCCGCCCGGGCCTGCGGGTCGAGCCCGGTCGTGGGCTCGTCGAGGAAGAGAACGGCCGGTCGATGCACGATGCCGAGGCCGACGTCGAGGCGGCGCTTCATCCCGCCGGAATACGTGGCGATCGCCCGATCGGCGGCCGACTCGAGGTCGAGCGTGGCGAGCACTTCGCGGGCGCGGGCGACCGCTTCGCTCTTGCTCATCCCGTACAGGCGGCCCTGGATGACCAGCTCGCCGCGGCCGGTCTCGGCGGGGTCGGTCGAACCGCCCTGCGGGACGTAGCCGATCCGCTCACGGACCTTTTGCGGCTGACGGCGCAGGTCGGCGCCGGCGACGGTCGCCTCGCCGGAGGTCGGCGGAAGGAGCGTTGCGAGCATCCGCAGCGTGGTGGTCTTGCCGGCACCGTTGGGGCCGAGGAAGCCGAAGATCTCGCCCGCGCCGACGCGCAGGTCGACGCCACGGACGGCCTCGATGTCCTCCTTCTTGCCACGGACCTTGAACGTCCGCCGCAGATCCTGCGTCTGGATCATCGGCCCGCTGGCCGTCGGCGTGGTCATGTCGGTCTCCTATCGCTATCCTGGGGTTGTCGGCGTCACTTGCGCCGTTCAGCATCTTCGTGCAATATCTGCCCGGTGCAGATAGTTACCCAGCCAAGGAGATGTTGTCAACCATGAATCGCGAATCGATCGACTCCGTCCTGCGCTCCTTGCGTCGCGTCAACCTGCAAGGCTCGCTATTCGGGCAGACGGTGGCCTTCCGGTTCGGTCTGTCCGAATCGGACATCGAGGCCCTCGAGGTGCTCATCGACAGCGGCGCGGCGACCGCCGGGAAGCTGTCCGACCTGACCGGCTTGACGACGGGCGCGATCACCCGTGTGATCGACCGTCTCGAGCAGGCCGGCTACGTCCGGCGCATCCCCGACCCGACCGATCGGCGCCGGGTGATCGTCGAGCTCGTTCCCGAGCGCATGTCGGCCGTGGAGGCCACGATGGCCCGCGTCACCGACAAGAGCGCGTCGGAGATCGGCCAGTACTCGGAGGCCGAGCTCGCCGTCATCAACGACTTCTTGAGCCGTATGGCAGCGATCTCGCACGCCGAGGCCACGGCGCTCCGTGAGACCCTGGCGGCAGCGAGCGACGGGGGGTCGGAGCACGCGGCGCCCATCGGTGGCCTCGACCGGGCGCGGCTCCTGTTCAAGTCCGGCGCCCACGAGCTCCTGCTCCGTGGCGTCACGGACATCAACGACCTCTATCGGGCCCGGTTCGACGGCCGTGTACCGCAGGTTCGGCTGCGCGATGGCATCGTGACGATCCAGTACAAGGGCGGCTGGCAATGGGACGGCCATGAGCGGCGCACCGACGTCTCGCTCAATGCCACGATCCCCTGGGATGTCGAGATCGTCGGCGGGGTGGGCAAGCTCCAGGGCAAGTTCTCGTCGCTGGACCTGCGCTCGTTCGCGCTGTCCGGAGGCGTCGATCAGATGCGATTGACCCTCGGCCCACCCGCCGGGGACGTCCCTATCCGGTTCACGCGCGGCGCCAACAACATCCGTATCGAGCGACCGACCGGGGCCCATGTCCGGCTGAACCTGAGCGGTGGGGCAGGGCGCATCGACTTCGACCAGCAGCGGCTGGGTGCGACGGGCGACACGATCCTGGAGACCACGGGCGCCGGCAAAGCGCCGGACCGCTATTCGATCGACATCGTCGGCGGCGCGGGGAAGATCACGGTCACCGAGGTGGACTGACGCCGCGAGGCCATCCGCTCAGCCCGCGATCGGCGTCCGGCGGGCCAGGTGGTCGAGGAACTCCGCACGCGTCCGGTCGCGTGTGCGGAACAGTCCGAGCACCGATGACGTGGTCATGATCGTGCCGGGCTTGCGAACGCCGCGCATCACCGCGCACAGGTGCGTCGCTTCGATCACCACGCCGACGCCCTGCGGTTCGACGCGGTCCTGGAGGAACTCGGCGATCTGCTGGGTCAAGCGCTCCTGGACCTGGAGGCGTCGGGCGTACATCTCGACGATGCGCGGGATCTTCGACAGGCCGATCACCCGCCCGCGTGGGATGTAGGCGACCGCCGCCGTGCCGAAGAACGGCAGCAGGTGGTGCTCGCACAGCGAGTAGAACGGGATGTCCTTGACGATCACCATCTCGCTGTAGTCGACGTCGAAGATGGCGTTGTTGATGAGGCGCTCGGGATCGACGTGATAGCCGGCGGTCAGCTCGGTGTACATCCGGTGCACGCGCTCCGGGGTCCCGACCAGGCCCTGGCGGTCGGGATCCTCGCCGATCTCCTCGAGGATGCGCCGGACCGCGTCTTCGACGCGCCCGTTGTCGGTGGGCCTCTCGCCGTCGTGGTCGCGCCCGCGCGACCCGGTGATGTCGTCGATGGCGACGCTCGTCTCACCGATCTCGGATTCGATCTCGTCCACGAGTCGACGGACGTTCGGGGGCAGGTCGGTCGGGCGGGCCATGGTCGAGGGATGGTACGCCGAGCGCAGCCGGAGCGATGCCTCAGGGAAGGCAGACCGGCGGGAGGATGGGTAGGTCGATGAGGCACTCGGCCGGCGCCGGCGTCGGTTCCGGCGTCGGCGGTGGTGGCGGTGGCGGTGGTGGCGCGGGCGCTTGCGTGGGGTTGGTCGTTGGTCGAGGTGTGGAGGGTGGCGCGGTCGGAGCGGTCGTGCCCCTGGGGGTCGGGGCCGCCGTTGCCCTCGGGGTCGGCGCGGGAGTCGGTGCGGCGGTCGCTGCCGCTGCCGGCGGGCTCGTCGGGGTGGGGACTGGAGTCGCCGTCGGCGAGGTCACGGCTGGGCCATCCGGGCCCGTGCCAGGATCGGCGGGCGTGGCCCCGCCAGGTGTGGTGCCGCCGGGCGCGGTGCCGCCAGGTGTGGTGCCGCCGGGTGTCGTGCCTGTCGGCTCGTTCGCGCCCGGGCTCGTGATGCCTGGCGTCAGGCTGCCACTGGCTTCGGGCGCCACGACCGGGGCGCCCGACGCGGTCGCGCCGGCGACCCCACCGCTGGGCGCGGCGGCCACCGACGGTGCAAGAACGAGCGCGGGGCCACCCGGCCCGGATGGCGGCGGCACGGTCCCGGACAGCGCCCGGGCGAGGACGATCGCGATCAGCAGCCCGAAACCGATCCCGACCGCAGTCTGGCGATACATGGGGTCGGATCGGATGAGGCGGCCGAACTGGATGATCCGGCTGATAGGTCTCCCTCCTGACAAGGCCCACAGCACGGGCCTCGTGACCGTCTCAGAGGATACGCAACGTCGGCCGATGCGGACGTATCGCATGCCCCGAAAAGATCACAACCGCATGTCGTCACGCACGGAAACGGGCGGAGTGGTGCGCCGACGCGCCAGATAGTCGTGCCAGAACAGGCGCGCCGCGACCGAGCGCCACGGTCGCCAGGCCTCGCCGAGCAGCATCAGCATCTCGGGGTCGGGCCGGGCCGGCAGGCCCTTGGCCTGTGCGACCGCCGTCGCGAGCGCGATGTCTCCGCTGGGCCACACGTCCGGCCGCCCGAGCACCATCAGCAGGTAGATCGTCGATGTCCAGCGACCGATGCCCGGAATCGATTCGAGCGCGAACCGGGCGGCGTCGTCGTCGAGTGCCGCGAGTCCGTCGAGGTCGAGCGAGCCGTCGAGGATCCCTGTGGCGAGCGCCCGGGCGTAGCGCGCCTTCTGGCGGCTGAACCCGATCGCGAGGAGGTCGGCATCAGTGAGCAGGAGGAACGCCTCGGGCGTCAGCGGTGCGGTCGCCGCAACGAGGCGATCGAAGGCTGCCCTGGCCGACGCGAGCGACACCTGCTGCTCGAGGATGATGTGCACCAGCGTCGCGAACCCTGGCTCGCGGTCCCACAGGGGCGGTGGCCCGATCCGGGCGACGATCGCCGCGAGGTCGGCGTCGCGCGAGGCGAGTTCCGCGACGGCCGACTCGAGCGTCGACTGGTCGAGGGCGCGAATCAGGCGACCGTCCCTCGCTCACCGAACCCGACCGATGGCAGCGGATCGAAGGGGCGGCCCTCGACACCGCGCAGCCAGGCGCGGGCATTCTCCCCGAGCGACGGTCGGTGGTAGCCACCCTCCTGGAGGATCACCAGTCGACGGCCGAGCTGACCGACTCGCCGGCCGACCTCGTGGTAGACGTCCGTCGTGAGCGCGAAGTCGCCGATCGGGTCAAGGCCATAGGTGTCGAAGCCGAGTGACACCACCACGGCCGAGCCCGGCACGGCCGCGATCGCCTCGATCGCGCGGTCCGTGGCCTCGAGGTAGTCGACGTTGGTGGCTCCGGCGCGCAGCGGCAGGTTGAGGTTCTCGCCGGCCCCCTCCCCTTCCCCGGTCTCGTCGGCGCGGCCGAGAAAGTACGGATAGGCGCGCTCCGGGTCGGCGTGGATCGACACGTACCGCACGTCGCCACGGCGCCAGAAGATCTGCTGCGTGCCGTTGCCGTGGTGGTAGTCCACGTCCAGGACCGCGACCCGCTCGCCGGTCGCCCCGGCTAGGGCGTGGGCCACGATCGCGGCGTTGTTGAAGAAGCAGTACCCGCCATACATCGCGCGGGCGGCGTGATGGCCGGGCGGCCGGCAGAGACCGTACGCGCCGTTCGCCCCGCCCAGCACCATGTCCATCGCGGTCAACGCGACGTCGACGGCGCCCCGGGCGGCGTCGTAGGTCCCGGCCACGAGCGGCGCGGCGGAGTCGAGGCCCCAGTATCCGGCACGGCCGCCGACCTGCTGCGGTTCGCGAACAAGGCGCTCGACCGCATCGGCGGACATCCCTTCGAACATCGCCCGGTTCGGGTACGTATCGGCCGACAGGAATGCTCGCGGGATGGCCTGGGCACGCACCTCCGACCAGGCGACCTCCAGGAAGCGCACCAGTCCCTCGTCGTGGACGGCGGTGATGGGCGCCTCGCCGTGCTCGGTCGGCTCGGCGAACGTGAAGCCGCCGTCGGCCGTCAGGGCCGAGCGGATCCGTTCGGCCCGCTCCGCGACCTCGTTGGCGGGGATCGCGACACCCATGAACGTCTCGGTATCGACGTCGTGCGCGAGATGTCGGGGCGTATAGACGACCTGCATCGGGCTCCTGCTTCGGCGGCGTCGCGCGTCAGTCGGGTAGGTCGAGGATGGCCGCGGCCACCTCCCGAGGACGGTAGCGCATCAGGTTATGGCCGACCTGACCGAGGGCAACGATCCGGATCGGCGAGCCACCGGCAGCTTCACGCGCCATCGAGACGGACGCGAGTGCCTGCGCACGAGATCCCGTGGTGTCGTCGGCAACGAGACCGAGGATGGGCGCCCGGACGCGGGGCAGGACATCGAGCGGGTCGTATTCGAACATCGCCCGCACCGTGGCCTCGGTCGCGTGCGGTCGGGCCGACGGGACGACGCGACCCGCGTGGGTCTCGACGACGGTCGCCCTCGCGGCACGGTCCTGGTCGACGTCCCAGGTGGGTCGATCGAAATCGCGCCGATCCGCGAGGAACGCCCGCATCGACCGCAGCACCTCGGGTGGTTCGTCGAGGCCACGGACGAACTCGTCGACATCCAGCCCTGTCGCGGTCTCGAGCGATTCCCAGCCGCCGTCGACGAGAACCAGTCGGGCGCAGCGGTCGTCGAGCTCCAGTGCTGCGTGGGCCGCCGCGATCGCGCCGAACCCGTGTCCTGCCAGGATCACCCGGTCGGCCGACGTGACGAGGACACCCGAACCCTCGGCGACAGCGATGACATCGCGGCCGTGGAGATCGAGGTCGTAGGCACCGTCCTCTGTCGGCGCGTCGGATAGCCCATGTCCGCGCAGGTCCATGGCGACCGTTCGCAGCGACCCGCTCGGACCAGCCAAGCGCCGCGCGACCGGCGTCCACGCCCATGCCGTGTGACCGATGCCGTGCACCGCGACGACGCCCGCTGCGCTCGCCCCCGCCGGCCCACCCCAGTCGAGGAAATGGATCCGCACGCCCTGGTCATCGACGGTGAACCCCGCGGGCTCGAGGGTCGCGTCCGGTTCGGGCACGACGGCCTGCGGAAGATCCATCGGGCCCTAGGATACGGGCGCCATGTCGAAGCGCCGCCGCGGATCACGAACGGGACGGGCGATCGGCAAGCGCCCCGCCAGCCGGCACCGGCGGTTCGAGGACCTTGTCGCTGAGGCCCTCGGCGACATCCCGATGCCGTTCGCCGCGGCGCTCGACGAGGTCGCGATCGTGATCGAGGACGAGCCCTCGCGGGAGCAGCTTCGCGAGAGCGAACTGGGCCCCGACGACACGCTGTACGGGTTGTACGAGGGCGTGGCCCGGACGGAATACGCTGCCGACTGGATCGCCGTGCCGAACCGTATCTCCCTGTTCCGGCTGCCGCTGGAAGCCGACTTCGCCGATCCCGACGAGCTCGCGGAGGAGGTCCGGCTCACCGTGATGCACGAGCTGGCACATCACCTCGGCATCGACGACGAGCGCCTCCACGACCTCGGCGTCGACTAGCGCTGACTGCCGGGTCAGGCCGGGGCGGCATCGCCCGGCAGCGGTCCGGCATCCGCCAGCAACTCCCCGAGGCGGCCGACTTCGACGTTGCCACCCGAGATCACCACGACGACGCGCTCGCCATCGGCGATCGGCACGCGACCGGCGAGGACGGCCGCCAGGGCCGCGGCGCCGGCGGGTTCGACCACCTGCTTCAGCCGCTCCACCGCGAACCGCATCGCTGCCAGGATCGTCGGGTCGTCGAGGAGGACGATGCCGTCGAGCAGCCGGCGCGTGATGGCCATCGTCCAGCGACCGGCAAATGGGGCTCCGAGCCCGTCGGCGACCGACTGCGGCTGGATGGTCACGACCTCGCCGCGCTCGATGGCCAGGGACACGGCATTGGAATATTCGGGCTCGATACCGATCACTCGTGCGCTCGGGCGGCGGACCTTCACGGCCGACGCGATCCCACTGATGAGACCGCCGCCACCCACGCCCACCACGACCAGGTCGACGTCCGGCACGTCATCGACGATCTCCAGACCGACCGTGCCGTTGCCGGCGATGACCGCCGGATCGTCGAACGGGTGTACGAACGTGAGACCCTCGGCGTTGCGGATCCGCTCCATCTCAGCGAACGTTTCGCCGACGTGCTCGCCGTGCAGGATCACCCGCGCGCCGTAGCCGAGACACGCCTCGACCTTGGAGCGGACCGCACCGACCGGCATGACCACGGTGACCGGCACACCCGCAGCGGCCCCGGCCCACGCGTAGGCCTGTCCGGCGTTGCCGGCCGACAGCGTGATCGCGCCACGCGCGCGGGCCTCGGCGGGCAGGGTGGCGATGCGGTTCGTCATCCCGCGCGCCTTGAACGACCCCGTCTTCTGGAGGTGCTCCGCCTTGAGGTACAGGAGGCCATCGGCCAGGCGGGCACCCGTGGCGCGGTTCGCCCACACTGCCGCCGTGTGCGAGCTCAGCATCGGGGTCCGATGGACGACGCCGTCGAGGCGGCCGGCCGCGTCCTCGATCGCGGACAGCGAGACCTCGAGCGCCGCGTCGGCCGCGGTGCTCAGGGAGTCGGGCATGTGGCCGAGTATGGCACGGGCTAGGCTCGGATCATGACGACGTATCGGCCCGGCACGGCTGCCGACACGAGGACCTGTTTCGACATCTTCGAGGTCACCGTCGACGACCTCGGACGGCGCACTGGCAGCGTCGCCAACTCGACCGCGGGCGACCCGAACGCGTTCGAGCTGCGGCGCCCGCTGTTCGACCACCTGGCCGAGACCGCCGCCGAGTGGTGGGTGGCCGAGGACGACGAGAGCGGCCGGGCCGTCGGCTACGCCAGGTCGATCCTGCGTGATGGCGTGCGCGAGCTGACCGAGTTCTTCGTCCTCCCCGACGCGCAAGCCGGCGGCGTCGGGCGGGAGCTCCTCGCGCGGGCATTTCCTGCCGCTGGGGCGCGGCACCGGGCGATCGTGGCGACCACCGACCCGCCGGCCATCGCTCGCTACCTCAAGTCCGGGCTCGGCGCGCGTCTCCCGCTCGTGGGCTGGGAAGGCGTGCCGCGCGACGCTCCGCTCGAGACGGATCTCGTCAGGGAGCGGCTGGATCCAGACGATCCACCGCTGGAGGCGCTCGCGGCGCTCGACCGGCACATCCTCGGGTTCCGGCGCGACGAGGAACATCGCTGGCTGGCCCACCAACGGCCCGGCTGGCTGTACCGGCGCCAGGGCGCCGTCGTCGGGTATGCGTATCACCCGACGCGGCCGCTGTGGGGCGGTCCGTATGCCGCGCTCGAGCCGACCGACCTGCCGGTGCTCATCGCCGACGGTGAGGCCGCAGCGGCGGCCGCCGGTCACCCGACGGTCACGTTCGACCTGGCGCTGACCGCGCGGCCCGCGATCGACCACCTCCTTTCTCGAGGTTTCCGGGTGGACCCGTTCGTGATGCTGTACTTCAGCGACGGGCCCGAGGAGCTGCTCGACCGGTACGTGCTGACTTCGCCGCCGTTCTTCGCCTGAACCCGCGACTAATTGCGTGTTTGCGCAAACACTGATATCGTTATAGCCGTGTTGGACATCCTGCCGGTCTCGGCAGAGCCCGAACGCGAGCGGTATGCCGCGGTCGGTCGGGCATTGGCGGACCCCAAACGCCTGTGCGTCCTCGAGTCGCTCGCCATCGGCGAGCTCTCGGTCAGCGACCTCAGCACCCGGGTCGGATGCCAGGTGCCCAACATGAGCCAGCACCTCGCTGTGCTCCGCCGCGCAGGTCTCGTGACCAGCCGGCGCGACGGCAACACCATCCTCTATCGCCTGACGGACGACCGGGTCCTCGAGGCGTACCGACTCATCCAGGACATCGCCCGCTAGGCCCCCCAGCCAGCCGGGCGACTCGCAGCCAGCGAGAGGAGAAAGGAACACATCAATGGTCGACATCAAGCACGCGACGGACGCCACGTTCGAGGATCTCGTGATCAAGGCGGAGCGGCCGGTCGTCGTGGACTTCTGGGCCGCGTGGTGCGGGCCCTGCAAGATGGTCGCCCCCGAGATGGTCAAGCTCGCCGAGAAGTACGAGGGTGCGGTCGATGTCGTGAAGGTCGACGTCGACGCCAACCCGCGGCTCTCCCAGGCCTTCAACATCATGAGCATCCCCACGATCGCCTTCTTCAAGCCCGGCGCACAGCCGCAGGGTGTGATCGGGTTCCGACCGCTCGAGCAGCTCGAGCAGCAGTTCGGCCTCGCGGAGTTCGCTGTGGTCGACGCCGCCACCGAGGCACCGACCGCTGACGCCACGGCCGCGACCGAGTAGGAGTCCCTCTCGCCGCGATCAGTCGACCCCGGTCACCCGACCGGGGTCGTTTTCGTTGTCCGGCGACGTGACTGCGACCCGGGCACGCGGTCGTCCTGGTTGTCGGGTGGCGTCTCTACGGCCCGCGACTGGCGCCGACCATGAACA
Source organism: uncultured Chloroflexia bacterium (assembly GCA_963831715.1). Classification (GTDB taxonomy): domain Bacteria; phylum Chloroflexota; class Limnocylindria; order Limnocylindrales; family CSP1-4; genus SPCO01. The sequence continues at coordinate 1,125,013 of CAWHRB010000003.1, forward strand.
ACGTGGCTCCGACCCCCCTTATTGCGACCGTCGCGCCGCCGCGGGGGCTAGATCGGACGGCAGGGGACGATATCCGTGCAGCGACCATGCGGAAGGCCGACTGGCGGCCACGGTACAGAGGGTTCGACGGGCCACCTGAGCCGACTGGTCGCCATAAGGCGGCCCTCAGCCACGTACTTCATGGTCGCGAGGCCCCGCCGGCGACGTAGACGCGCGCTACGCGCCCGGTCCGGTGAGCCGTCGATGACCTGACAGGAACCACGCCCGGGCCCGGTCCGCCACGTGCCCATCGACGACCCGCGGCCGCATGTCCACCCAGCCGGGCTTTCGTGTCGAACGCGCCACGTCCGGGGTCCGCGCCGCAGCGTTGGCCACGATCGGATCGAGCATGAACGATGCGGACGACCCGTCCGGTGACAGAGTCGCGAACGTCGTCCCGCGGACAGACCACGTCAGCGTGCCATCCGGCTCCGTGCCCACCTCGACCTCGGGCGTCTCTCCGGCGGCGGAATCCAGGATCTCGCGCAGGGTCACGATCCGGCGGCCGCGAGGATCACCGCCAGATCGTCGGCATGTTCGGCGTAGTGGGCGATGGTCTCGTCGTGGAACGACTTGAGATGGGCGGGATGCTTTACCCAGCGCGTCTCCGGGACGACCGTGAGGTACCCGCGCAGCTCACCGGGTTGTGTCCGGAAACGCTCCCGAAGGTCCTCTAGCGGCACAGCCGCCCAGTCCCGGGTGATCTCCTCGTTGACCACGTCGCCGCCACGAGCATCCCAGTCGGCGTCGACCCGGGCGATGGTGGCGCTCGTCTCGCCCAGCGCCAGCTCCTTGGCCGCTTCGAGCGAGACGCCCTGCCACGCCAGCATGTGGGCCATCAGGTCCCGCCCGGACCAGCCGTGGGCACCGTCGACCGCGACATCCAGCTGCTCATCCGTCAGCCCGCCCAAGGCCTCGTACGGAGCCCACGCATCGCGCTCCTCCTCGAGGAATTCCATCGCGTCGAGGTACATGCCGGCATGGTAGTCCGACCGCCCGTGCACCGATGCTAGAGTCGCCGCCATGCAGCGGCGCGGGGACGACCAACCGACGGTCTTCACCGACCAGGAAGGGCACGACCGTTCACCGTCGAGCAGGTACGCCCAGTCGTCGGATCGGCTGCCGAAGGGCATCGCGCGACGGACCGGGATCGTGTTCGTCCACGGCATCGGGACGCAGGCGCCGAGCGAGACGTTCCTCGACTGGTCGGGCGCGATCGTCGAGCTGCTGGCCGACTGGCGGGAAGCCGAGGGAACGGCCCCGGCGACCGAGGGCACGGCCGCGGCTGCCCCCGACGCGGATCGCATCGATGACCCCGTCTGGCGGGCGGAATTCTCGTTCAACGCCGCCTCGCCCCCGTATCTCGAGATCGCCGTGCCCGAGCACGCCGGCGTGCCGGCCACGACCTGGGTCGTCACGGAGGCCTGGTGGGCATCGGATCTGCGAGCGCCCAGCCTGGGCCGAACCATCGACTACCTCCGGCGTCGCATGGGGACGGTCGTGGCGGGCATCGCGGCGGGCTACCGGGACCGCTCGCCGCGACTCCACGAGCTCGCCCAGGCGACGGACGTGATCGGCGAGGGACGGCCGCCGCTCGACTGGCGACTCGCTGAGCGACTCGACCTGATCCAGTCGCGGGCCTTCGGGGCGCGGCCGGTGGGCTGGCTGGTCGGCGGGGCCGGAGCCGTGGTCCTGGCCGGGTACGACCTCCTGCGCCGCATCCCCATCCCGACCGTCCGTGATTTCGCCGTACGGAAGATGATCGACAGCTTTCTGATCGACTGGTTCGGTGACCTGCCGGTGCTCCTCGACGAGCCGATCCAATCGGCCAACGTCCGCGCCCGCCTGGCGCGGTCGATCCAGCGGCTCATCGACGACGGCTGCGACGCCATCGTCGTCGTCGCCCACTCCGGCGGGGCTCTCGTGACCTTCGAGACATTGCTGGACCCTGCCTACCGAGATCTTCGGGTCGACAAGCTGGTGACCCTCGGCCAGGGTCTCGGCCTGGCCTGGCGGCTTGCCGCTGACCCGTCCGTGCGCGAGATCACGCCGGGCCACCGGCTGGTCGGCAACCTTGCGAAGGCTCGCCCGGGACTGCGCTGGGTCGATGTGTGGGCGTCGTACGACCCTGCACCGGCCGGTCCGTTGCCGGCCCGAGGCGGGATCGCGCCCGAAGCGCCGAACCCGTCGGTCGCTGACCCAGCCACCGCCACGCCGGTCGCCACGGGAGACGCGGCTGCTGTCCCCTGGCTGATGCAGGCCCCGGTGACGCTGCCAGGCGAACCTGCACCGGCGTCGCCGCCCGAGACGATCCTCGTCGAGTCGCGGCCGGTGACCAATGAGATGAACGTGCTGACCGACCACGGGGCGTACTGGACCAACCCGGAGGGCTTCCTGATCCCGCTCGTCCGCCATCTCGATGCGGCGCTCGGTGACGCCGGCGCGTCGCGCTTCTACCGGGATCGGGCCGATCGGACTCGTCGGATCGTGTGGCGTCGACAGCGCGTGTCGACGCTCGCGGCATGGGGCTGGCTGTGCTCGCTGGCCGCGATCGCGACCGCCCTCGTGCTGCTCGTGCTCCAGGCCGCCGGCGACGACCGCCTGACCCGAGCCGGCAACCTGCTGGTGGCCGCCTGGGATCGCATCCCCGGGCACGAGATCGTGTCCGGGCCGGTGACCGCCATCGGCGTCGTGATCGGCACGCTCCTGGAGAGCCTGGGACTCGGTGGGCTCGCGGATGTCCTCGGCAGTCTCGGGCCGGTCGTGCTCGGGCTGGCGCTGACGGTCGGGCTGTCCTATGCGCTCGCCAAAGTCGGTCTCGCGCGCTGGCACGACTGGGATCGACGGGAGCGCCGTGCGATGCATCCGGAGAAGCCGGGCCTCCCGGACCGCTCCATCGCGGGCGCCCAGGCGATGCTCCTCGTCGCAGGGGTCATCGCGCTGGCGCTGTCGGTGTTCGGGCTCGGCCAGGCGGCCGCCCTGGTCCTGGTGCTCGGTACGGCCGCCGGGCTCGTCATCTGGGCCCGGCGGCCGTTCCGCTGAATCGATCGCCTTGGAACGACCGCTATTCGAAGATCGGGTACATCTGGCGGTACCGCTTCTCCCACTCCTGACCGTACGTCAGCCACTTCTGGCGATAGGCGGCCTGGGCGGCCTCATTGTCGGCGCCGGCCTGGATGACCGCGGGGATCGCGATCGCCACGGCTCCGCCGGCGAGCCCGCCGAGGAGCGCCACCGCGAGGGCCGCACCCACGACAGGGTTGGTGATGGTCTTCCGTTGCTGGACGAGTTCTGCCATGTCTAGGACTCCCTTGATCTCATCGAGGTCGGTCGGCTGGTCATCCGACCAGCGCTGCGTCGATCCTCGACCCGTGCCGGCCTCGGCGAAATCACGGATATCCCTATTTCTATGGTGCCGACCCCCGACGGCAGTCCCGATCGCCAGGTCACGCCCCGGTGTCGGGCCGCTCGCCACGGAGGCGCGGGTCGGTGCCCTCGATGGCGAGCCGGGCGAGTTCGGTCCGGCTGTGCACGTCGAGCTCGCGGAACAGACGGGTCAGGTGCGCCTCGACCGTATGGACGCTCATGAACAGCGCGTCCGCGATCTCCCGGTTGGCCCTGCCTGCCGCGACCAGCTCGACGACCCGATGCTCTGTCGCAGTCAGCGGCGCGCCAGCCGGTCGCCTTGCCGCGACGCGAGCCAGCTCGGCTCGTGCTCGGCCGGCCCACAGGCGCGCGCCGAGACGGGTGAAGATCGCGACCGCCGTCTCAAGCGCCTCGCGCGCCCGCGCCTTCTGACGCGAACGGCGGCGGACCTCGCCGGCGGTGAGGAGCGCGCGGGCCTCGACGAACGGGATGCCGCTGTCCTCGGTCAGCGAGATGGCGCGTTCCGACGCAGCGAGGGCCGCATCGACGTCGCCTCCCGCCGCCAGCAGCACGGCACTCGCCCGCTCGACTTCGGCCTCGATCCACGGGACCCCGGACGCCCGCAGACCGGGCATCCAGCGCTCCGCCAACGCCGCGGCGTCGTCGACGCGACCGACCGCGACGAGGATCTCCACGGCGAGCACGACCAGGGTGCAGGCGGACGCCGGCTTGAGTGGATCCGTGCCCGCCGTCGCGAGCAGCGGCTCGATGCCGCGCTGCGCCGCGGCTGCGTCACCGAGCGCCAGGTCGAGCTCCGCGGCCGAGACCGCGGTCGACCACCGCTCATGGGCCAAGGCGGGATTGGTCTCGAGTCGCTGTTGCACTGCCGCCTCGATCCGGCGAGCCTCGTCGACGTCGCCGCGGAGCGCGGCGAGTCGATGGCTCAGGATGTTCAGGTTTTCCATCCAGGCGCCTTCGCCCGTCTGGTAGACGCCGGTCGTGGCTTCGTCCAGCGTGGCCGTGGCGCTCGCGACGTCCCCTGACCGTGCGTCGATGCCCGCCTTCGTCAGGAGCAGCCGTGGCAACCCGTGCCAATCACCCACGTGGCGGGCGTGCGCGACCAGGCGGTCGATCCGCCGACGCGCCTCGTCGAATTCACCGGCATCCCGGAGCAGCCGGGCGAACTGGAGATCCGGATGCTCGACCGCCGGAACCCCGTCACCGACGGCGGCAAGGTCGTCGGCGCGGTCCATGAGCTCCCGCCAGTCCTCGCCCAGCCGTCCGCGCCAGGACGCGGCATGACCGAGGATCTGCCAGAGCACGACCGGATCCCCGAGGAGTTCGGCGAGGCGCAGTGCTTCGGCGGCATGCCGGGCTCCGTCGCCCCAGTCCTGCCAGGTGACGTAGGCGACCCCGGCGAGCCCCTGCTCGATCGGGATGCGCCGCCCAGGGTCGTCGTCGACCATCGACGCCGCATCACGGTAGAGCTCACGCGCCGTGTCCCACTCGGCCTGGACGAGGAGCAGGTGGGCCAGACCCGCCAGGCCCTCGGCACGCTCCGACGGCCCGATCGATTCCTCGACGACCCGCTCGAGCAGGCCTCGCCCTCGTTCGATATCACCGGCGACGATGTGGTAGTGCGCGGCGGTGGACAGCCGGTCACGTCGGGCCGGGCGGTCCGAGCGTGGGGTGAGATCGGCGGCTCGCTCGGCCGACAGAGCCGCGGCCTCTGGCGCACCTCGCTGTTCGGCCACGCGGGCGGCGTCGTCGAGGGCGGCGGCCACGTCGGCGTCGGGTCGTGTGGATGCGCGAGCCAGGTGGACGGCGCGCTCCTCGAGCTCTGTGATGACGTCGGCGAGCCGCCGATGTGCATCGCGACGACGATGATCCGACGCTCGGGAATACGCCGCGGCGGCCAGCAGCGGATGGGCGAACCGCACCTTGTCGCCATCGATCACGAGGATGCCGTCGCGTTCGGATTCGACCAGGCCGGTCCGGACGGTGTCGACGCCGATCGCGGTTTCGAGCAACCCCACGGTCGGCTGTGAAGCGGCGGCGGCATAGAGCGAGACCATCTCCGCTTCGCGCCCCAAGCGGTCGAGTCGCGTGCCGACGAGAGCGTCGAGACCCGATCCTTTCGAGAACGCCTCGAGGTCGGCCGTCGCCTGACCGGCAGCGATCGCGCGCCCCAGCTCGAGGGCATAGAACGCGTTGCCGCCCGAGACGGCGCGGAGGCGGACCAGCGCAGGCCGCGGCAGATCGAGCCCGACCCGCGACCGGAGCAGCCGATCGATCTCGTTGAGCGTCAGTTCCCCGAGGTCGAGTCGGGTTATCCGCTCCGGGGCGACCCCGTCGAGCGCGGCGATCTTCCCCTCGGGGTGAGCGGTGCGCTGCCCAGCGATCACGCCGACGGGTGCGTCGTCGAGGCGGCGCAGCACGAAGTCGAGAACGCGGGCGGACGGCTCATCGAGCCACGGCACGTCATCGATCGCGATGACGACGGGCTGGATCGCGGCCGCCTGGCGGAGCACCTGGCCGACGCCAAGGGACACGGCGAGGGGCGGTGGCGCCGTCGCCGCCGGGACCCGCAGGAGCGCAGCTTCCAGCGCGATGCGCTGCGGCTCCGGGAGGTCCTCGAGCTGCGTGCTCGTGACGTCCCCGAGGAGATCGTTGAGCGCCGCGAAGGCCAGGCCGGTCTCGACCTCGGTGGGGCGCGCGACGAGGACGCGATGTCCGCGCTCCCGGGCCGCGGCGATGGCGTCTGCCCAGAGGGTGGTCTTGCCGATGCCCGCCGGCCCGGCGAACAGGAGCACGCCAAATCGACTCTTTATCGAGTCGAGGAACCGCGCGGTCTCCGCAAGTTCGCGCTCGCGGCCGACAACGGAAGGGATCACGGCCCGAAGCAGTGTATGGCGTCTAGCAGTGGTGTCGGCGGGCTTGGCCGCGAGGCGTAGCCTGTCTGCGTGGGCGAGGAGTTCGTCGGACGCGCTGACGAGCTGGGGGCGATCGATGCGCTGCTCGCCGGGTCTCGCCGGGAACGTCGCGTCGCGGCGCTGCTGTTGGTCGGTGAGCCCGGGATCGGCAAATCGCGGCTCCTGGACGAGGTCGAACGGCGATCCGCCGGGGATCCGATCCTGCGCTTCTCCGGCTATGAGCCCGAGTCGAGCGTGCCCCTGGCCGCTGCCGCACCGCTCCTCCGTCGACTCGCCGCGGCGAGCGAGGACCGAACGTTCCTCGGTCTGCTCGATCCCCATGCCGACGTCGGTGGACTCGACGCGATCCGGATCTTCGAGTCCGTCCACCGTGAGCTGTCCCGGCTCGGCCAGGCGGCGCTGTTCGTCGACGACCTCCAGTGGGTCGATGCCCTGTCGATCGCGCTGTGTCACTTCCTCGTCCGCGCGGCGGCGGGCACCGGTCGTGGCCTCGCGCTCGTCGTCGCGTCTCGGCCGTCGCCGATCGTCGACCAATTCGCGGCCTCCCTCGAGACCGCAGCGGGCGATGGGCAGCGCCCGACGACGCTGCACCTGGCTCCGCTGGATCGCGCAGATGGCGTCCGCTTCGTCGTCAGCCGGAGCGGCAGCATCGATCGACGAGCGGCGGTCGAGCTATGGAAGCGCGCGGGCGGATCGCCGTTCTGGCTCGACCTGCTCATCCAGACCGATGGTGGTGAGCGCGACTTCGACAAGGTGGTGACGACTCGGATCCTGCGCCTCGGTGGCGACGCGAATGCCCTTCTATCGATGCTCGCCGTCCTCGGCCGCCCGATCGATGGGAGCGAGCTGGAGGGCATCATCGGGTGGCCTCCGGACCGGATCTCCAGCGCGTTTACCGAGCTGTCACTCCGTGGACTCGCCATCGACGATGGCGGCGCCACCCGTCTCGCTCACGACCTGATCCGGAACGTCGTCGTCGGCCGCATCCCGGATGCGACCCGGCGCCAGTTGCATGCGCGCATCGCGACAGTGCTCGAAGCGCAGTCGTCGGGGGACGTCGGGGTGATGCTCGCGGCCCTCGAACATCGCGTCGCGGCCGGTCAATTCGACGCGGATCTGGCGCTGCGCATCCTGACATCCCCGCAGCGCCGCCTGATCGAGCCGAACGGCGTCCGAAGCATCACCGATTCCGCTCGGAACGAAGTCGACCGCGGCACCCGCACCCGCGTGGACGCGGCCGCGGCCGCGCTGGCCGCGGAGCTGGGCGATCAGGACCTCGCCCTCGAACGCTGGGCGGCCGTTGCGGAAGCCACATCCGATCGAGTGCTGGCGGCGCGCGCGGGGTTCGGCGCAGCGCTCGCGGCATATCACCTCGGGCGAGACGACGAGGCGCGACGCTGGCTCGAGGCCTGCCGGGCCAAGGCCGTCGACGCTCCGGATCTGGAGATCTCGGCAGATGGGCTCGAGGCACGGATACTCCTGTGGCTCGATCATCGGACGGACGAGGGGCGGGCGATGGCGCTGCGCGCCGTGGAGCGCGGCCGCATTGCCGTGGGCACGATCGAAGTAACCGCTGCGGTACGAGCGGCCTACATGGATGCCGTGAGCGCGGCATGGGAGGCGGCCATCCAGGCCGAGGACTTCGACGCCATCGTCGCGCTGGCCGAGGAGTCCCTCGACGCGTCAAGGGACATGGGGCTGCGCGAGGTGCTCGCCGCGCGGGCGATGATCGGCATGGCGCGCGAGTACTCGGCGGCCCAGTCGGAAGCAGCCGACACCTATCGCGCGGTCTGGGAAGAGGCCTGGCGGGCGGTCCTCCCGATCGAGGCGATCGACGTCGGGTACCGCCTGGCGGCGGTCCTGTTCGACATGCTGCTGCTCGACGAGGCGGATCGGGTGGCCGCCGCTGCGGAGCGGCTGGCCGCACGGACGGGTGACCAGGGCCGCGTCCGCGACCGGACTCGACTCGTGAAGTACCAACTCTCCATGGCGACGTCCGATTGGCGTTCGGCCATGACCGAGCTGCTCGCCGCTGCCGAGGCAGAGCCGGACCCGCACTATCGTCTCCGTCACCATCAGACGGCCGCCGTCTGGCTGTCCAGGCTCGGAGTCGGCGAGGCGGAGGCGTTGGGTCACGCAGCCGAGGCGCGTTCATACGCGGCCGCCGCCGGCTGCATCGGCTGCGGCCGCGACGTCGAGCTCGCCATCGCGGAAGTGTTCACTCGCTTCGATCGACCGGCCGACGCTCGAGATGCGCTCGTGAGGTGGGACGCGGTAGGTCGACGGTCGTGGGTTGAGGGCGAGTGGCTTCGACGACGAGCTGCGGTCCTCTTGGCGATCACGACCGGGTCTGCTGACTTCGATGTCGGGGCCGAGCTAACACGGCTACGGGAGGAGGCCGATGAGCTGGGACTCGGATTCGACGCGCTGTGGACCGAGTTGGACATGGGTCGTCTCCTCGCGCCCGACGATCGCGCGGCGGCGATCGCCGCCTACCGGCGGGCAGCGGAGCGCGCCGAGGATGCCGGTGCGCCGACCATCAGGCGGCTGGCCGACCAGGGGTTGCGAAACCTTGGGGAACGTCCCTGGCGGCGCGGACCGACCGCGGCGGGTGGCGACGGCAGCCGCGATCTCTCCGACAGGGAGCAGGAGGTCGCGGACCTCGTCGCTCTCGGCGCGACGAACGCGGAGATCGCGACGCGCTTGTTTCTGTCACGCAAGACCGTCGAGCATCACGTCTCGAATGCCCTCGCCAAGCTCGGCCTGCACTCGCGAGCAGAGCTCGCGGCGCACGTTGGCCGCACGGAGATGATCCCAGCGGACACCGAATAGGGCACCTCCCCCATGAAGCGCTGACCGGGTCGCCACACCCTGACGTTCATCGGATCGATGGACGACAAGGAGGCGATCATGGACACGCAGGGATATACGAGCCACTTCGGGACAGCGAGCGGGACGACGCACGGTCGGGGGCAGCTCGCCCTGATCACGTTTCTGGTCGGCGGGCTCCTCGGGGCCGCCCTGGGCTGGTCGGCCGACCGTGCGACGGCCTCGCCGTCCGCCGCTGGCAGCGCTGACGCTGCTGGCAGCGCGATGATCACGCCGGCTGTGGCGGCGCCATCGGCGTCACGGGCCGAGAAGGCGACGCCGGCCCGCCGATCGATCGCCCTGGTCATCCCCGGCGAGCGGGACTACGTCACGTCGTCTACGCTCGCGGTCGCCGGTTCGGCCTACGGCCGGCCGCACGGTCCGCGGGTCCGCTCGGTCCAGGTCGAGCTGTACGCGGCGGGCGAGTTGATCGACCGTACCGAGCTCGAGGTGTTCTCCTCGCGGTTCGCCGGCGTGCTCGAGCTGCCGACGCTTCTCGGCCGGGTCGACGCGGAGTTGCGCATCAGCAACCCGACGCAGCCATCTGCTCCGATCGTGGTCCGCCACGTCACGATCGATACGCCGGCCAGCTCGAAGGACGCATCGGGTTAACCCATCGGTGAACCTTCAGACGCCTGGGGCGGCGGAGTCCGGCTCGGACCGGCCCGTCGCCTCGGCGTGCCGGCGGTGCGCGACCGCCTGCGACGTCATCGCGCGTCGATAGTATTCGCGGCTTGGACGACGAACCGACCTCCGCCTCGAGGGTCTCGGCATCGGCGAGCTGCTGTGGGACGTGTTCCCCGACGGACCGCGGCTCGGCGGAGCGCCCTTCAACGTCATCGCGAACCTGCGGCGGCTCGGCCATCCGGCCGCCTTCGTGACGGCCGTCGGAGACGACGATCTCGGTGCGCGAGCGCGGGCCGCCGCCGTCGACCTCGGCATCGACCCGGCGTTCGTCGCCACGTCGCGAGAGCTGCCGACCGGCACGGCGACGGTCGTGCGCGATGCGGCCGGTGGTCATCGGTTCGAGATCGCGACACCAGTCGCGTACGAATCGATCGCCGGAAGCGACGGCGTCTTCGGTCGGCTGGAGGCGTGGGCGCCCGATGCGATCGCGTTCGGGACGCTCGCCCAGCGGTTCGCCGGTACTCGCGACCTGACGGGTCGTGTGGCGGCCGAACCCGGCCCGCGGGAACGCCTCTACGACGTCAACCTGCGAGACGGCTGCTGGACTCCCGAGCTGGTGCTCGACCTGCTCTCGCTGGCCACGGTCGTGAAGGTCAACGACGAGGAGGCCGCGGTGCTGGCAGGCCTCCTCGGATGCGAGCGGACGGCGGACGCCATCGGCGAGCGACTCGCGGCGGACTTCGGCGTCCGCACGCTGTGCGTGACGCACGGTCCGGACGGCGCGGCCATGTGGTCAGGCGGCGCGACGGCGACCGTTGCGGGGACCCGGGTCGCGGCGGCCGACACGGTCGGGGCCGGGGATGCGTTCGCGGCCGCGCTGTTGCACGGGATCCTCGTCGGTATGCCGGGCGCGGAGTCGCTCGCCTTCGCGAACCGGCTCGGGGCGCTGGTTGCGCCTCACGCCCGGGGGCACTGCCGGCCTGGAGCGTCGACGAGATCCTGTAGGTGGTCTGGGAGGCCAGCCGGTCGACGCCGGATCAGACCGCGACGGGTTCCCGGTACTCGCCGAACACGCCGCGCAGGACGCCGCACATCTCGCCGAGCGTGGCATAGGCCTCGGCCGCGCGGATGAAATGCGGCATGAGGTTCGTCTCGCTGGACCCCGGACCTGATGCGGCCTCGCGCAGTCCAGCCAGGGCTGCCTCGACGGCGCTGGCGTCGCGCTCGCGCCGCGTCCGCTCCAACCGCGCCATCTGGCGCTCCAGCGATCCCGGCGGCACGGCAAGCACCGGCACCGTCGTGTCCTCGGTCTCGTCGACATAGGCGTTGACCCCGACGATCCGCCGCTCGCCCGCGTCGAACTCGAGCTGGTAGCGGTAGGCCGCATCGGCGATCTCGCGCTGCGGATAGCCCTCCTTGATCGCGGCGACCATCCCGCCCCGCCGGTCGATCTCGTCGAGGTACCGCCAGACCTGGCGCTCGGTCTCGTCGGTCAGCGCCTCGACGAACCACGACCCGCCGAGCGGATCGACCGTGGCGTCGACGCCGGTCTCCTCGGCGATCACCTGCTGCTGGCGGAGGGCGAGCAGGGCGGCCTCGGCGGTCGGCACGGCGAGCGCCTCGTCGTAGGCATCGGTATGGAGCGACTGGGTCCCGCCCAGCACCCCGGCCAGGGCCTGGAGGGCGACCCGGGTCAGGTTGTTGAGCGGCTGCTGGGGCGTCAGTGAAACGCCGGCCGTCTGGGTGTGGAAGCGCATCCACGCCGATCGCTCGTTCTCGGCCCCGTAACGGCTCGTCATGAGGTCGTGCCAGATCCGGCGGCTCGCCCGGAACTTGGCGATCTCCTCGAAGAAGTCGGAATGCGAGTTGAAGAAGAACGACAGGCGCGGCGCGAAGTCATCGACCCGCAGCCCGCGCTCGATGGCGGCCTCGACGTAGGCCATCCCGTCGGCGATCGTGAACGCGAGCTCCTGGACGGCGGTCGAGCCGGCCTCTCTGATGTGATAGCCGCTGATCGAGATCGTGTTCCAGCGCGGCATCTCGCGCGTGCCGAACTCGATGGTGTCGGTCACGAGCCGCATCGACGGCTCGGGCGGGAACAGGAACTCCTTCTGGGCGATGAACTCCTTGAGGATGTCGTTCTGGAGCGTGCCCTCGAGTCGATCGCGCGGGACCCCGGCCTTCTCGGCCGCGACGATGTACATCGCCCAGATCGGGGCCGCCGGCGAATTGATGGTCATCGACGTCGAGACCTTTTCGAGCGGCAGCCCGGCGAGCAGGACTTCCATGTCGGCCAGGCTGCTCACGCCGACGCCGCACGTCCCGAACTCGCCCTCCGCCTCGGGGTCATCGGTGTCGTAGCCGTACAGGGTCGGCATGTCATAGGCGATCGACAGGCCGGTCTGACCGGCGGCGAGCAGCTGGTGGAAGCGCTGGTTCGTGTCCTCGGCCGAGCCGAAGCCCGCGAACATCCGCATCGTCCACAGGCGGCTGCGATAGCCGGTCGGGTGGATGCCCCGGGTGAATGGCGGCTCACCCGGCATGCCGATGCGCGCCTCCGCGTCGTCGGCAACCGACCACGGCCCATACAGCCGCTCGATCGGCATGTCGCTGATGGTCGAGAACCGCGGCTTTCGCTCGGGGGCTCGATCGAGCGCCGGCTCGAGGCGGTCGCGTTCCCACTGCGCACGGCGGCGGTCCGTCGGGCGGTCGGTCATGCGGCCGACTCTAGCACCGGGTCGGCGGTCTTACGGCGGTCGCCGGTCCTACGGCGGTCGCCGGTCTACAGCCCGCCGAAGGCGTCGACCGCGGCCTGGATCTTGGGGTCGGGCAGATCGTTGGTGATGACGACGTTGATGACCCCCGTGTCTCCGGCTGGCCAGGTCACCACGGTCTGGATCCGATCGGCGGTCCGCGTGTCCAGGCGATGGCCGGTTCGGCCGGCGATCTGCGGCATCGACTCGCCGGTGATCTGCGTCCGGTTCGCCACGCGGGCGCTGGCCGAATAGAAACCCATCACGTCCTCTGCGCTGAGGCCGGGCGCCTGGAACACGACGAGCGCAGCGGCTCGATAGCCGCCGAGATCCCACGTGCCACCCGCGAACTCGACCTCGTCGAAACCGGCGTCCGCGAGGCTCCCGAGGCTGGCTGGGCTGCAGTGTCGGCCTGAGTCGAGATCGTCCGGACCGCGCCCCTCGTAGACGGTCGGGATGCGCGTCTCGAGTTCCGGGATCGCGCCGACCGCGCGGCCCTCGGATGGGCAGCCTGCCGCCGGATCGAACGAGGCTGACGCCCCCGAGGTGCCACATCCAGCGACCACCGACGCGGCCACGAACCCCGTCAGGAACAGCGCACCGAACAGGCGCGAACTAGGGCGCGGGAATCGGTGGGTCACGGCCCAAGCCTAGCCGCGGCGGCCGCGCGGTGCGTCCGGGCACCTGGTACGGGCGTCCCACGGATGGTGCGTTGGTGCGCCCGACCATCGAGCCCGGCCTCGCGGGACCAGAAGTGCCATTGCACTGGAGCGATCCGAGGAGCAGCATGTCACCCAAGCCGACCTGCGATCGAACCGGGGACAGCACCTGGGGCGTCGGTCACGGAACGGGGAACGGACGCTCACTCGAGGAGGTTCGAGGGAGGGATCCCGGTCCTCGATCACGAGCCGAGTAACCGGATCATTCGGCCATCAGGCCCGTAAGGCCGTTGGGTTGGCAGCACTGATACGAACAGGCGCGCTCATATCGTCGCCTCTGGTCGCCCTCCGGATATCCGGGGGGCGATCGTCGTGTGTGCCCCGTCCGTCGTCTTGCCCGGCGAGTGCGCTATGCGGAACGAGTCGCGCGGGCCGTCGCCGGATGGCTCCGCCGCCCGATGCCGCGAGCGTCGAGGTCCGCCTGGACGACGCGTGCCGCGGCGACCAGGTCGGGATCACGCGTGACGGTGCTCACGACCCAGTCGATGTACGACGGCTCGAACGCCGCGATCTGACCGAGCGTGTGGTCGTGGAACTTGCCGAACTCGATGACGTGCTCGCGGGCGCGGTCGAGGTCGGGTGGCTTCGGCCGTCGGAAGTTCCGGATCCGACCGCGCTCCAGCGGGCCTGTGGGTGTCGATGCGCGTGGCATCTCGCTCCGCGCGCGTTCTCCGCGCAACGGCGGCTGCCCGCGCAGCGCTTCGCCGGCGTTCGGATAGGGCCCGCCTGTCGAGCGCGGCGTCGTCTGGTTGCGCGGTCGATAGGTCGCGGTCGTGTCGACCCGCCCGGTCACCGGCCGTGACGGCCGAGGTGGGGGCGGGCCACCGCGGCGTGGGCTGCCGTCGGCGCCCAGGTCGGCGGCCGGTCCGGACCCCTGCCGCTCGGTGGCGATGTCGCGGATCAGCGCCGCATAGGCATCGTTGATCTCGGCCATCTGCCGGGTGGCGACCTGCGAGGCGGCCGGGTCGTCACCGGTGAGGTCGGGGTGATGCGCGCGGGCCAGGCGCCGCCAGGCGGCCTTGATCGACGCAGCGTCCGCACCGCGCGCAACGCCGAGCACGCCATAGGGATCGCGTTTCGGCACCTTCGAAGTGTACCGATGGCCGGCACCCGCCCGATGCGGGACGTGCCGACATCGCGTACCGTCCTGTACCACCGATGGGTGCCGTCACACGAGCCGGAGTCGCCGCCGCGATCGCTGCCGCGCAGGTCGGACTCGCGTACCGGTTCGCGCTGGCATACCGGGCGAGGGCTGGTTACCCGCGTCGGTTCCCGCCGACGTTGTCGCCGACCGATGTCGGCCTGGCGCACGAGTCGATCTCCGTCCGGTCCGGCGACCTCGAGCTTCCCGGGTGGTTCATCCCGGCTCGGTCGGGCGAGCCAGGACCTGGGGTGGCCCTGATCCATGGCTGGGAGTCAGCCCGCGACCGAACCCTGCCGCTGGCGATCTTCCTGCACGCCGCCGGCTTCCATTGCCTCACGATCGACATCCGCGGCCACGGGGCAAACCCAGCCGAGGCCCTGCCGTTGAGCGCGGGTGAGTTCGGGCTCGATGCATCCGCGGCCTTCGCGGCGCTGATCGGCCGACCTGAGGTGACGAGCGGGGCGATCGCCGGCCACTCCATGGGGGCGATCGGGGCGATCCTCGCCGGCGCGGCCGATCCGCGCGTCGCCGCGGTCGTCGCGACGTCTGCCCCGGCCGACCCGTACCGGCTCACGCGACAGACGTTCCGGCTCGCACGTCTGCCGATCCCCGATCCCATCGCGTACCCGCTCGCCTGGCTCACGACGCGCGTATATCTCCGACCGCGGCGTCACGTCGTCGCGGAGATCAGCGCGAGCGCGGCGATCGCCCGGTACGCGGGTCCGATCATGTTGATCCACGGCGCGGCCGACGACGTCGTGCCTGTGGCACACCTGGCTCGGTTGGCCGCGGCGGCGCGACGAGCGCGGTCGACGGATCCGGCGGCGGCTCCGGTCGAGACCCTCGTGGTGCCCGACGGCCAGCACTCGTGGCTCTATGAGAATGCGGGGTACCGCGCGGCCGTCGCCCGGTTCTTGACGACGGCGCTCGACGGGCCGCTGGATCCGGACGAAGCGGCGTCGATCGCCGCGGCAACGCGCGCTGAGCGCGTGCCGGCCGCGGAGGAACGACTGTCGGCGGTCGACACCGTGCCGGGCGGCTTCCAGACCTTGATCAGGGTCGCTCTGCCCGGGGCAACGAAGCGGCTCGATGCCGACGCACTCGCGGCAGCCGACGAGCCCGGGCTCGGCTGAATCGTGCCCGACGGGACGACCAGGTCCATGTCCGTCTGGGACACCGTCATGTCGCGACGGGTGATCCGCCGATTCGCCGACCGACCGCTGGAGGACGACCACCTGGACCGGATCCTGCAGGCCGGTCGACGAGCCAATAGCTCGAAGAACCAGCAGCGCTGGGCATTCATCGTGTGCCGCGACCGTGAGCACCTGCGGCAGCTGGCCGACGTCGGGCGATATGCCGGCCACCTTGCCGGAGCCGCTGTCGGCATCGCGCTCGTGACGCCCGATCCGAAGCGGACCGACGCGCCGCTGTCGGTGATGTTCGACCTCGGGCAGGCGGCCGACTCGATGATGCTTGTGGCCTGGGAGCTGGGGATCGGCAGTGTGCCCGCAACGGTCTACAAGCACGACCTGGTGCGGGAGCTGTTGGGAT
The DNA here is from genome assembly GCA_963831715.1 of uncultured Chloroflexia bacterium. Classification (GTDB taxonomy): domain Bacteria; phylum Chloroflexota; class Limnocylindria; order Limnocylindrales; family CSP1-4; genus SPCO01. The sequence goes on from CAWHRB010000003.1 coordinate 1,141,013, forward strand.
ATCCGGCGGACCACCATTGCGAGTTCCTGCTGTCGTTCGGGTATCCCGCGGACTCGGCCGAGCTGGAGCGACCCTTGAAGGCTGGCGGGCGCGTGCCGCTGGACGAGCTCGTTCACGAGGAACGCTGGTAGCGGACGTGGCCGCGCCTCCGGCGCGGTTCCGACCATGAAGTACGTGGATCAGGGCAGCCGTATGGCGCGTCACTGGGCCGACGAGGCCGCCTAGAGGCCATCCGATCATGCACAACGCAGCCGACCACCCACGACATTCATGATTCTCGGCCAGGTGATCACCATAAGGTGCTGCTGATACGCGTTATGCCAGATCGCCGGTCACCGGGTGACCGAACCGGCCCCTATTGCCAGCGGAACGTCTTCGATGCGATCGCGAAGCAGGCGACAAGCCAGGCAAAGAGGACGCCCGCACACACCGCCAACGGCGCGAACGCCGCGCCGCCGACCATCACCTGTCGGAGCGCATCGGCCAGATAGGTCAGCGGGATGAGGCTCGCGATCACGCGCAGGAACTCGGGCATCGCCTCGAGCGGGAAGAACGTGCCGGACAGGAACATCATCGGGAACTGCACGACGCTGGTCATGCCGTTGGCCGACTCCTCGGTCTTGGCGAACGAGGCGATCACGTAGCCAAGGGCCAGGAACGCCATCGCCCCCAGTGCGATGAATGCCGCGGCCAGCAGCAACGACCCGACGATCTCCACCCCGAACACGGCCACCCCGACCCCGACGATGATCACCGCCTGGATCAGCGCGATGAGCAGCCGCATGAGGACGTTCGATCCGACCAGCTGCCAGCGCCGCAAGGGTGTCGCGGCGAGCCGCTTCAGGATCAGCTTCTCGCGGTCGGCGACCAATGGGATCGCGGCGAAGATGCCGACCTGCATCACCGACAGGCCGAGCATGCTCGGCACGAAGTAGCTGATGAAGTTGAGGTTCTCGGTCTGGAGCGTCTCCGGCTGCGGGACGACGAGCGGTGGACGACCGCCCAGGTTCACCACGCCGAGCACGGCCTGCACCGACTGGTAGACCGACGCGACGAGGTCTCCGCGCGACGGGTCGGTGTAGACGACGACCGGAGTCGGTCCACCACTCCCGGCGGCCCCGGCGGCGATCCCCGTGCCGTATCCGGCAGGAACGAGGATGACTGCGTCGGGATCGCCGTCCCGCATCCGGGCCAAGGCATCGTCCTTCGATGCGTCGACGAGCTCCGTCCCTTCCTGCGCCTCGAACGCGTCGCGCAGCTGGGCCGCGGCCGGTGTCCCGTCCTCGTCGACCCAGCCGAACGTCAACCGGGTCTGACCGCCACCCTCCTGGAAGATGAACCCGAACAGGAAGATGAAGATCAACGGGAACGCGAGCGTCCAGAACAGCGCCGCTCGGTCGCGCAGATAGCTCTTGATGTTGGCGACGGTGAGGGCGAACAGGGCCGGCATCGTCAGTCCCGCAGTGCCCGGCCGGTCAGGTCGAGGAAGACGTCCTCGAGCGTCGCCCGCCTGATCGCGAGGTTCTGGAGCTCCAGGCCCCGCGCATCCGCGAGGTCCAGCAGCCCCCCGATCGTCCGACCCGGATCGCTGGTGTAGATCAGGATCTCGTCGGGATCCTCCTTCACCGACGACACGTTCGGCAGGGCGACAAGCTCATCGTGGCCCAGCCCATCCAGCCGGTCGAACCGCACGGTCCGCTCCTGGAAGTGCTTGGACACCAGCTCCTCGACCGTACCCATCTCGAGGATCCGCCCGTGGTCCATGATCGCGAGGCGGTCGCACAGGATCTCCGCCTCTTCCATGTAGTGCGTCGTCAGCAGGACCGAGCGCCCGTCGGCCTTGAGGCCTTCGACGATGTCCCATAGCGACCGGCGCGCCGCCGGATCCAACCCGGTCGTCGGTTCGTCGAGAAAGACGAGCTCCGGATCGTTGATCAGCGACAGCGCGACGGCAAGGCGCTGGCGTTGCCCACCCGACAGCTCCTCGCTGCGCGCGTTGCGTCGCTCGCCCAGCTCCATCACGTCGATGATCTCCTGCGTCGACCGGGCGCGCGGGTAGAAGCTTCGGAACAAGTTCACGAGCTCAGTGACAGTGAGCTTCGGGTAGAGGGCGGCGGTCTGGAGACTGACCCCGATGCGCGGCTTGAGCGCGTCGGCGCTGCGCGTTACGTCCACACCGAGGACGCTGACCTCGCCCTCGTCGGGCTTGCGCAGCCCCTCGAGGATCTCGACGGTAGTGGTCTTGCCGGCACCGTTCGGACCGAGGAGACCGAAGATCTCGCCCTTGGCGACGTCGAAATCGATGCCCGCGACGGCCTGGACGTCGCCATAGCGCTTGGTCAGACCGCGGACACGGATAACGGGTCCAGCGTCGATGGTGGTGGTCATCGCCGTCGATGCTGGCACATCGGCGTGGACTTCGGTCAAAGCTTCTTCCGCAAGTACGCCGCGATCGACGCGTCGTAGCCCATCGACTCGTACAGCTTGCGCGCCTCCGGCCGATGGTGACCGGAGGTCACCTCGATGAACGCCGCGCCGAGTTCAGCGGCGATCCGCTCCGCCTCGGTCATGAGGCGGTGGCCGACACCACGCTCGCGCGCACCGGCATCGACGACGAGCGCCAGGACGCGCAGGATCCGGTCGTCATGCTCGAATCGGGGCAGGGCGTGGAGGGCGATGAACCCGAGCACCACACCCTCGTGCTCGGCGATCACGACCCGGGAGTGCTCCGACGCGAAGCGGGTCATGCGCTCCACGATGTCGCTCGGCCCGGCGGGATAGCCCTCGTCGGTGAACAACGTCGCGATCGCCTCGGCATCGGTGGGCTGCGCAGGCCGGATGGCGAGGGTGGGGTCGGTCGTCTCGGTCATGGCTCGATGGTACGGCGCGTGACGAGCATCAGGAACGTGTCCGTCGATGCTCGCGCCGGAGCAGGTTCCTCCAGGCCGAGGGGGCCCGGGCGCCATCGCCCGGATTCCCTGACATCGATGGCGTAGCCGACCGCCCATCCTTCCCCGTGCCGTGCCAGGTAGGCAGCGAGGCGACCCTCCGTGTGCGGCTCGAGCAGGACCAGGAACGGGCCTTCGATGGATGCCGCACGCCCGATTCGGCATCTCGCGCCGAGCCACGCCGAGCCCGGCGCCTCATCGAATGTCCCGCCGGGTTCGAGAAGGTCCTGGAGCTCCACCGCCGCGCGATCGAGATCGACCGTCGCCCAGCCGCGTCCGATCACCCGGCTCATCCGACCAGGAGCAAGTCGGGTCCGGGATCGCCGCTCATCAAGAACCCGAGACCTTCGTACAGCCGGCGCGCCGGGACGTTGTCGGAGAACACGCCCAGGTGGATCAGCTCGCACCCCTCCCCTGCGGCATCGACCATCGCCGACGCGGTCACGAGGCGGCCCAGGCCGAGTCCACGAGCTGCGTCGATCGTGCCGATCGAGGACAGGTACGAGATGCCATCGAACGTCGCCTTCCGGGCCACGGCCACGGGGAGTCCGTCGCGACGCACGAGGTAGTGCGTGAACCTGGGATCGGCCAGCGACAGCCGCGTCTCGGCGACGACGTCCGCCCGGCGGTCGTCGCCGACGCCGAATGCGGCGAGCAGCACCGACACGATCGCCTCGGCCGCTCGTTGCGCATCCGCCCCTCCGGTCGAGCGCAACCGCTCCAGCGTCGTGTCCGGGGCGAGCGACGTCGCGCGAAGGGCGGCGCGTGCCGGTTCGACGTCCCGTGCCACCAGCAACAGACCATGGCCGACATCCTCGAAGCCGTTGGCCAGCAGGCGGGCGACCAGATCGGCCGGCTCGTCGTGCGGTGGCGACGACCACACGTGGGGCTGCCGGCCGATCGCCGCGAACAGCACACCGATCTCCGCGAGGCGGCGGTCGAAGGCGGTCGGTTCCACAGGCCAACGGATCGCCTCGACCCGGTTCCAGAACGGGTCCGGCTCATCGCGGTCGTGGAGCAGCAGCGAGTCGCCGAGATCGCGCAAGGTGCGCCCGTGGATCGCGTGGACCTCGGCCTCGTGTCGGAGTAGCCTGCGAACGGTCGTGGCGTCGATCCGGGGGTCGAGCGCGCCGGAGCTCACGAAACCGCCCGACCCATCGGGGCGTACCGTTCCGCGGACCCCACAGACCGACCTCGGACCCGGAAGCACGAGGAGACGCACATGTCCCGGACCATCCCCCTGGCCCTCGCGGCCACGCTCCTGCTGGTCGTGTCGGCCTGCTCCGGCGGCACCGCTTCGACCGCGGCGCCCGCCAGTGAAGCACCTGCTGGTGGCGAATCGCCGGCCGCGTCGGAGAGCGCCGCAGGCGAGGCTACCTGCGCGCCGTCGACCGAGACCGGCACCGCGACCGGGACCATGGCGAACTTCGCCTTCAGCCCGGCGACCATCACGGCCACGGTCGGTGATGTCGTGACCTGGACGAACAACGACAGCACCGCGCATACCGCGACGGTCAAGTCGGACGAGACGTGCACGACCGAGAACCTCGCCAGCGGCGCGTCGGGCGGCATCGTGTTCAACGTGGCGGGCTCATACGACTTCTTCTGCAAGATCCACCCGAACATGACCGGCAAGGTCGAGGTCAGCTGACCGCGAACGTCAGGCGGGTCGCTCGGCGAGAAAGACCGACGCGCCCGACGGCAGGTCGATGATCGCGGGGGCCGGCAGATCGGCATCTGCGAACCACGCCAGGAACCGCTCGCGCGTCGCCAGCGCCGTGCCCTGGTACAGCTCGTCGAGCTGGACGCCGGCGATGAGCTCGCCGTGGCGGGTGCGGAACTCGTCAGCATTCGACGGCAACGGCCAGTCGAGCACGACGAGCCGGCCGCCGGGTCGTAGCGCGCCCCACGCGGCCGCGAGGACCGTGGGCGCGTCGTGGAGCTGGTGCAGGGCGTACTGGAAGTAGGCGAGGTCGTACTCACCGACGTGACCCGGATGGGTCGCCTTGCCGTGACGGATCTCGATGCGGTCGGCGAGCCCCTCGGCCTCGATGGTCGCCCGCGCTCGCGCGACCGAGTCGACCTCGAATTCGACGCCGACGAGCTCGAGCTCCGGGAAACGGCGGGCCATCGCGACGAGCCAGCGACCGCCGCCGCAATGGATGTCGACCACCCGGCCGCCGCGCGACAGATCGCCGACGAGCTGGGGCATCGCGGCGAGGACCTCCTGGAAGAACACCGCGATGTCCTGCCGGGTCAGCCGCTCGATCGCGGCGCGGTAGCGGTCGGGTCGGTCCGTGATCGGCTGGCCCGACCGGAAGAAGTCCTCCATGCCGCCCCAGTCCATCGACGCGACCACGGCGTGTACGAACTGTCCGCCGAGGAACTCGCCGCGCTGATCGTCGAGGAGGATCGCCGCGACGTCCTCATCGATCGTGAGGCGATCGTCGTCGAGGGTGGTGAGGTCGTGCGCGTCGGACGCCCATGACCATGCCGCGACGGCCTCCGGATGGGTGCTCGTGACCGTCGCCAACTCGGTCGGGCTGATCCCGCCCACGCCCGCTTCGCGGATCCGCGCGAAGAGCCCGAGTTCGACGCCGAGGTAGATGAGCCACGCACGGTAGAAGCTACCGAGGCTCGCGATCAGGTCGTCGAAGCGGTCCTCGTGGCCCATGGCCTCGATTGTCGCATGGGCCCGGACGGGTCCGGCTTGCTGCGGCGGTACCGTGGCGGTGTGCAACGGATGCGGCGGACACGCGGTTCTACTCGATGATGGACGCCGACGATCGAGTGACCAGCGGCCTGGCCGACGACCTCGACCGCGCATTCGACGCGCTGGTCGTGGCCCACCAGGATCGCCTGTACACCATCGCGCTGCGCATGCTCGGCGACGCCGGGGATGCCGAAGAGGCCGCCCAGGACGCGCTCGTCCGGGCGTACCGGGCGCTGGCCTCGTACGAGCGGCAGCGGATCCTGGAGCTGCGCCTGCGAGGGTGGCTCACGACGATCGTCCTGAACCGCTGTCGGACGGTGGCTGCGCGTCGCGCGACGCGGGGTCCGAGGCCGGTCTCCATCGATGGCGATCCGGACCGTCCGGCCATCGAACCCGCGGCACCCGACAGTGGGTCTCCAGCCGAGGTGGCCGAACGCCACGTCGAGCGCGATCGCTGGGCGGTCCGCCTCGGCGAGCTTCCCCCCCAGTACCGAACGGCCATCGTGCTCCGCCATGTCGACGGCATGTCGTATCCCGAAGCCGCTGCCGTCCTCGGTCGACCGGAAGGGACCGTGAAGGCCCAGGTCCATCGTGGGATCGCCCTGTTACGAACCATGCTCGAGGCGGAGGGCCGCCGCGAGCCCGAGGAGATGACCGCATGACCAGCCAGCTCGATGTCACCGATCGCGAGGCCGCCGCTCTGGCCGATCTTGCCGTGCCAGCCCCACCCACGCTGCGCCCATCCGTCCTCGTCGAGGTCGGGCTGGTCGACCAGTACGGCCGCTTCGACTCGCCGCTCGGCGAGCTCGCGGTGGCCTGGAACGGCCGTGGCGTGGTGTCGGTCGATCTCGCCGGCGACGACGGCAGCTTCGAGGCTGGCCACCTGGCCACGACCGGCCGCCGGGCCATCCCCGCGGAGGTCCCGCCCCGACTCGCGAGTGCCATCACCCGCCGGCTCGACGGTGACCGGCGAGTCCGTATCCGGCTCGACCTGCGCGGCCACAGCCCGTTCGAGCAGGACGTCTGGCGCAAGGCGCTCGAGATCCCCCGCGGCGAGGTGAGGCCGTATGGCTGGATCGCCGCGGAGATCGGGCGACCGAAGGCGGTCCGGGCGGTCGGCACGGCGCTCGGCCACAACCCGGTGCCGTTGATCGTGCCGTGCCATCGGGTCGTCCGGAGCGACGGATCGATCGGTCAATACTCCCTGGGCGGACCCGAGAACAAGCGGACCATCCTGGCCGCCGAGGGCCTGGATCCCGACGCGATGGAAGACGCAGCGAGGCGCGGTGAGCGGCTCGTGGGCTGCGCCTCGACGCACATCGTGTGCTGGCCGACCTGCCGGACCGGGCGCCACATGCTCGAGCGCAATCGGCGGCCCTTCCGATCGCTCGCGGAGGCCGGCGCGGCAGGCTATCGGCCGTGCAAGGTCTGCCGCCCGGTGGCAGCCGCCGCCTGACGGGAGAACGGCCCGCGGCGCGCGGCCACGGGGCGTATGCTGTGGCCTTGGACCACCGCACTATGCCAAAGCTGGAATCGTCATCGCCCGGCTCGGGTGCGGTCTGGGGCGGGCTTGCGATCCTCTACACGGTGTGGGGCTCGACCTACCTGGCGATCGCCGTCGCCGTCGAGACGATCCCGCCGTTCCTGATGGCCGCGATGCGCTTCGGTCTCGCTGGCGTCCTGCTGCTCGGCTGGGTCGCGGTGCGCCACCCCGAGGCGCTCGGGCGCCCGACGCGCCGAGAACTCATCGATACGACGATCGTCGGAGCGTTGTTGCTCGGTGGCGGCATGGGCCTGGTCGCCTGGGGCGAGCAGACGATCCCCTCCGGCATCGCGGCGCTGCTCATCGGGATGATGCCGGTGTGGGTCGCGGTGATCGGTCGGGTGGCGCTCGGGGAACGACTGCCCCGACTGGCGGTCGCGGGCATCGTGGTCGGCTTCGCCGGCGTCGCGATCCTGGTGGGCCCGACAGCCCTCGGCGCGGCCGGCGCCCTCCCTGCGGCGGGGCTCCTCGCGATCCTCATCTCGCCGATCGCCTGGTCATCCGGTTCGCTGTATGCGACCCACCGGGCGCACCTGCCGCATCACCCACTCGTCGCGACCGGGCTGCAGATGGTCGCGGGTGCCGCGGTCCTCCTGGTCATGGCGACGGTGTCCGGCGAGCCGACACGCTTCGACCCGGCCGGGGTGTCGGGTCCGTCCTTTGCGGCATTCCTTTACCTGACGGTCGTCGGGAGCATCGTCGCGTTCACGACGTACGGCTGGATGATCCGCGTCGCACCGCTCCCGTTGGTCGCGACCTACGCCTATGTCAATCCGGTCGTCGCGGTCATCCTCGGCGCGCTGATCCTGAACGAGCCGATCGAGCCGCGCACGATCGTCGCGGGGGCGGTCATCGTCGCGGCCGTCGCGGTGATCGTCACGGCCCGCGGTCGGATGACCCGCCCACCGGTCGCGGCGGATGTCACGATTCCGCCAGGACCGTCCGAGCCACTCGCCGCGCCAAGGCCATCACGGTCAGCATCGGGTTGACCCCGATGGCGGTCGGGAACAGCGAGGCATCCGAGACGTACAGGCCGGCGATCAACCGGTCCTGTCTGCCGCGCGCGCGGACCCGGCCGTTCGGGTCGCACGGGTGGTCGCGGGGCGTGGCGCCCATCCTCACCGTGCCCATCTGGTGGGCCGAGAAGACCGATCCGCGGTTGGGGGCGTAGTCCATCCTGGCGACTCCGTCCTCGAACCGCCCGTATGCCGCAGCGTCGCTCTCGGGCGAGCTGCGGACGGGCATGAACCGGATCCCGGGCGTACCGGCGACGACGATCTCGCCCGCTCCGGCAGCGCGAGCCATGCGCGCCATCCGCACCGCCGCATGGCGCAGCGTCGCGACCCCGATCTTGTCGAGTCGATAGTCGACCCGGACCCGACCGGCACGAGTCAGTGAGACGCGGCCGGCGCCGCCATCACGCGTCACCGCCACGAGCGGGGCGAGATAGCGACCGTCGCGCATCGAGGTGGCATGGGCGTCGGTCCCCTCCCACGGCAGGGCCATCGCGAGCAGCCCGAGGTGCCCGGGCGCCGACTCGATGACATACCCGTTGCGGTCCCGCTCCGCGTCGACGAACTGGAGGCACTGGGCGCCCTGCATGGGCCCGTGCCACATGTCGACGGGCATCGTCATCCGCCCCGCGACGATCGGCACCGGATGGAGGCGCAGGTGCTGGCCGATCGCCCGGTGCCGGACGCCGGAGGCCTGGAGCAGGGCCGGCGAGCGCAGGGCGCCCGCCGCCAGGACGACCTGCCGGGCACGCACCACGAGCTGCCGCGTTCGCGGCTCGGGATCGGTCCCCGGGATGAGCGCCCGACCCTGGACCCCGACGGCACGCTCACGCTCGAGCAGCACCTTCGTCACGCGGACGTGCGGCACGATCCGTGCACCGGCTTCGGCCGCGCGCGCGAGATGCACGCGGATGCCCGACTGCTTCGAGCCCCGGCGGCAGCCGAACGGACAACTGCCACAGTCGTCGCATTCGGTGCTGGCGTTCCGTCGTGCCGGGGCAGCTGCCCAGCCGAGGCGTTCCGCGCCGCGCAGGATGACCTGATCCTTCGGTGGCTGTCGCCGGACGGCCGACACCGACAGCTCCTCTTCGAGCGTGGCGACGTCGTCGCTCCACACCTCGCCGTCCTCGAGATCGCGGATGCCATGGTCGCGGCGCCATTCGCCGCGGACCGCGGCAGGCGCCTCCATCGAGGTCATCCAATTGACCATGGTTCCGCCACCGACGCCCGCTCCGGCGAGCATCGTGACCGAGCCGTCCCAGGTCGAGAGCAGGCCGTGGTTGAGGTACAGGCGGCCGAACGCATCGAGCTCGTCGCGCGGCATGGAGGACTCGTCGACGAACGGGCCGGCCTCGAGCACGACGACCGATCGACCGGCCTCGGCCAGCGTCGCGGCTACGACGCCACCGCCCGCCCCGGAGCCCACCACGACGACGTCGGCCTCGAGCGTGATCGGTTCGTCGTGCGCGCCCGTCTCGAAGTCCAGCGCATGGGGCTGGATGGGCGATCTGTCCGACGTGAGCGGTGGCAGCTCGGGCTCGTAGCCGATGACGGCGTGCCGTGGGTTGCCCGAGGCGTCCGCCCCTGGGTCGGCGTACGCGAGGAACGTCATCACCTTGCGGAGCGTGCCGAAGGCCGTGCGGCGAGATGGGAATGGCGACGTCGACCACTTGAGGAGGTAGCGCTCGCGGGCGTGCTGCGGCATCGACGTGAACCGGGTCGGTCGACGACCGAGGATGAGGTTCGCGAAGCGCGATTCCATCAGCCCGAGGAGTCGATGGAACTGGTGGATCTGCTCCGGGTCCGCAGCCCGCTCGAGGGCCTCGGTCGTCAGGCGGGCGCGGCGCCGGGCATCGCCGCGGACGAACGTTTCGCCGACCTCTGCCAGGGTCGCCAGCTCTCGTTCCGTCCACGTACCCATGTCAGGCCCGGACGGCCTCCCATCCCTGCGCGGGCCATGGCTCACACCGGAGCGGTCGATCCTCGCGATAGCCGAGCGCGTAGTCGGCCTGGATGAGCGTGTGGAGCTGACTGGTGCCCTCGTAGATGACAGCGGCCTTGGAATTGCGGAGGTAGCGCTCGACCGGGAACTCGTTCGAGTAGCCGTTCGCGCCGTGGACCTGGATGGCGTCGAGCGCGCTCTGCACCGAGTGCTCCGTCGCGTGCCACTTGGCCATGGACGTCTCGCGCGTGTTGCGCATGCCCTGGTTCTTGAGCCAGCCGGCGCGCCAGACGAGCAGGCGCCCCATCTCGGTGCCGGCCACCATCTTGGCGATCAACTGCTTGACCAACTGATGCTCCCCGATGTCCTGGCCGAACGTCTGTCGCTCGCGTGCATATCTGACGCTGGCGTCGATGCATGCTTGCGCGAGACCGACGGCGCCGGCCGCGACGGTGTAGCGGCCCTGGTCGATCGCGCTCATGGCGACCAGGAAGCCCTCCCCGTCCTCGCCGATGCGGTTCTCCGCGGGCACGACGACGTCATCGAGGTTGATGAGCCCGGTGTTGCCCGCCCGGATACCGAGCTTGCCGTGCAGCGTGCCGGTACTCACGCCCTTCATGCCGCGCTCGACGATGAACGCGGTCACGCCCTTGTGCTTCTTCGCGCGGTCGACGGTCGCGAAGACGAGGAAGTGGTCGGCGATGTCGGCGAGGCTGATCCAGATCTTCTGGCCGTTGAGTCGGTACGCGCCGCCGTCGCGCCGCGCGGTCGTCTGGAGGTTGCCGGCATCGGTCCCGACCCCGGGCTCTGTGAGACCGAACGTCGCGAGCTTCTCGCCCCTCGCCTGGGGCACGAGCCAGCGCCGGCGCTGCTCCTCGGTGCCCCACTGCAGGAGTGCCAGCGAGTTCAGCGCGACGTGGACGCTCTGGACGACGCGGAACGCCGTATCGGCACGCTCCAGCTCCTCGCACAGGACCGCAAAGCTGATGTAGTCCATCCCGCTGCCGCCGTAGGCCTCGGGGATCGGCGCACCGAGGAAGCCCTGCTCGGCCATCCGTCCGAACACCTCGCGGTGGACTTCGCCCTTCTCGTCCCACTCACGGATGTGCGGCAGGATCTCGGCTTCGGCGAAAGCTCGCGCAGCCTGTTGGACGAGCTTGTTCTCGTCGGTCAGGGCGAAGTCGACCATGGCGCGCATCCTACGCGGCGGGAGTCGCCCGATGGCCGCTGAGTTGCACGATCGCGCCCCGATGCTCAGCCCTCTTTGGCAAACGTTCGGATGGCATGGCCGTCCGCATCGTGACGAGACCGGCCGGTACACTCGGCCGATGGAGTCATCCCCGGATCCCGCGCCCCATCTGACCCCGGTCCTCGGCCGGTATCTCCAGCGTCAGTGGAGCCACGGCGAGGGTCACCGCCTGTTCGACACCGACGGTCGCGCCTATCTCGACTTCGCGAACGGCATCGCGGTGACGGCGCTCGGCCACAACAACCCGCGCGTCAACGCCGCGATCCACGCCCAGGTCGACCGTTTGGTCGGGCCGATCAACGCGATCGGCTTCACCGAGCCGATCTCGCGCGCAGCCGATGCCCTTGCGGCGAGCCTGCCCGACCCGATCGACTCGGTGATGTTCCTGAATTCGGGCTCGGAGGCGATCGACGCAGCGCTCAAGCTGGGCCGGCGGGTGACGGGACGGCCGGGGATCATCGCCTTCCGGGGCGGCTTCCATGGCCGCACGTTCGGGGCGATGGCGGTCACCAGCTCGGCCCTCAATTACCGCGTCGGCTACGAGCCGATGCTGCCGTCGGTCCACCTGACGACGTTCCCCGCGGTCTACCGCGGTTTCGGCGGGGACGAAGAGGCAGCGGTCGCCGGCGCCATGGCCGACCTGCGCACGCTGACATCGACGGCGATCCCGCCATCGGCGGTCGGCTCGATCCTCATCGAGCCCGTCCAGGGCGAGGGCGGCTTCACCCCCGCACCGGTGCGCTTCCTCCAGGAGCTCCGCGCGTTCTGCGATGAGCACGGCATCCTGCTCATCGCCGACGAGGTGCAATGCGGCTACGGGCGCACCGGCAAGATGTGGGCGTTCGAGCACGCCGGGATCGTCCCGGACGTGGTGGTCATCGCGAAGGCGATCGCCAACGGCTTGCCGCTCTCGGCCGTCGCGTCGTCGCGCCAGATCCAGGAGCGTTGGGGCCGCGGTGCCCATGGCTCGACGTACGGTGGGAACCCCGTCGCCTGCGCGGCGGCGATCGCGGTCCTCGAGACGATCGCGTCGGAGGGCCTCGTCCAGAACGCGAACGAGCGCGGTGCGGAACTGCGGGCTGGGCTGGAGCGCATCGCCGCCGAGGACGACCGGATCGGCGACATCCGCGGGCCGGGGATGATGATCGGCGTCGAGTTCGTGAAGGACAAGTCGACGCGCGAACCGGATAGCGCCCTGCCCGACCGGCTGATCGCCGCTTGCGCCGACCGAGGCCTGCTCGTATTGACGTGCGGATCGCAGCACGAGGTCATTCGCTGGATCCCGCCGCTCGACGTCACGGCTGGTGAGATCAGCGAAGCGATCGAGATCTTCGGGGAGGCGCTGGCCGCGGCCTGAGGTCCGCGGCGGCCACTAGCCGCCGACGACCACCTCGGTGGCCTGGATGATCGGGCCGATCTGGCAGATCGAGACCATGTCCGCCTCGAAGCCGCGCACCGTCACCTCGTCACCGGCACCAGCGACGACCTGCCCATCGGCCGCAGAGAGCTCCAGTGGCGACTTCCGTAGCGTCCAACCCTTGGGGTAGATGACCTCGTACTTGCGACCGTCGGATGCCTGGAGGTACGCGCACCCGCCTTCGATCGCATCGGAGCCGAGGACGCCGACATATGTCTCGATCGCCCCGCTGCCGGAACCCTTCGGGCTGGCGAGCTGCAGGCTGGGGCTGGCGGCACCCGCGGGCGGCTCAGCCGAGCCCGGAGGCCCGGGCGCACCCGACCCACCACTGCATCCCGCCATCACGAACCCAAGCAGGAGTGTGGCAGGGAACACGGCCCATGCGAGACGCCGCCTCGGATGGCCGAAGGTACTTCCACCAGGTTGGTACGACATCGTTTTGCACTGAGCTCCATGAGCCGCCATCATCGTACGTACTCCAACGACCGCCCCAGCCTACCGCGGGCGGTCCACATCGCCGCGCCGCAGCGCCCGGAAGCTCGCGCACCAGGTCAGGGAGGTGACCAGCGCAGACCACGGATGGATCGCGCTCCCGATCGGATGGACGTTCGAGGTCCTTGGAGGAGAACCGGATGCGACGGATGAAGCTCTACCGGATCGCGGTGGCCGCGGCCGCCATCTCACTGCTCATGCCCGCGGTCGCGGCGCCGGCCGTGGCCGCGGAGAAGGCCAAGCCATACGTCGTCGTCATGGCCGCGCAACCCATCACCGCGTACGACGGCGGTGCACGGGGACTCGCGCCGACGAAAGTCGCGCCCGGCCAGAAGGTCAACCCAAAGAGCCTGGCAGTCCGCAACTATCAGGCGTTCCTGCGGGTCCAGCACGACCGTTCGCTGCGCCAGGGTGGTGTGGCCGTGGGCAAGAAGCTCCACGACTACTCCTACGCCCTGAACGGGTATGCCGCGATGCTGACCCCGTCGCAGGTCGAGAAGATCCAGGTCCAGAAGGGCGTCGTGCGGGTCCTCGAGGACCACATGCGCCAGCCGCAGACCGACAGCAGCCCGCGGTTCCTGCAGCTGACCGCGGACGGCGGCCCCTATGACCGAGGTGTCGACGGGGAGGACGTCGTGGTCGGCGTCATCGACACCGGCATCTGGCCGGAGCATCCGTCATTCGCCGATAACGGCAGCTATGGGCCATCCCCCATCGGTCCAGTGCCGTGCGAGTTCGGTAACACGGCCCACAACGTCAACGACGTCGCGTTCACCTGCAACGACAAGCTCCTGGGTGCTCGCCAGATGCTGGCCACGTACCGGGCAGTCGTCGGCGCCGAGGATCACGAATTCGACTCCGCCCGAGACGACAGCGGCCATGGCACGCATACCGCGTCGACCGCAGCCGGCAATGCCGGCGTCGCCGCGAGCATCTATGGACTGCCGGTGGCCCGGATCTCCGGTATCGCCCCGCGCGCCAGAGTCGTCGCCTACAAGGGTCTGGGCGAGCTTGGCGGCTTCACCTCGGACCTCGCAGCGGCTATCGACATCGCCGTCTCCGACGGCGTCGACGTGATCAACTACTCCATCGGTGGCGGCGCCGGCACACCTGGCGCCGATGACATCGCGTTCCTCTTCGCGGCCAATGCCGGCGTCTTCGTCGCTGCGTCCGCGGGCAACGAAGGACCCGGCACTGAGACGGTCGGCAGTCCGGCAGTCATGCCATGGGTCACCGCCGTGGGCGCAAGCACGCAGCGACGCTTCTTCCAGGGCGTCATCGTCCTCGGCAACGGCAAGCGCTATCGCGGCGCGTCGGTGACGCGGAACCTCGGATCTACGCCGCTGGTCGACGCCGCGAGCGTCGGCAGCGACATCTGCGAGCCGGGCGAGCTCGACCCGGCCAAGGTAACGGGCAAGATCGTCCTCTGCATCCGCGGTGTGGTCGGCCGTGCCGAGAAGAGCAAGGCCGTCTTCGACGCCGGCGGCGTCGGCATGATCATGTACAACACCAACAACGTCGACAACCTGTTCACGGACACCCACTGGGTGCCGTCAGTCCACATCGACAACACGCCGGGCCTCGCCATCAAGGCGTACATCGCTGCCAGCGCGAGCCCGACTGCTCGGATCAGCGTCCGAGACGGGGCCGGGCGGCCGCGCAAGACCTCCTGGCCGCATGCGCCGACGATGACGATCTTCTCGTCGCGCGGTCCGAACGCGGTGGCGCCGGACATCATCAAGCCCGACGTCACGGCCCCAGGCCTGCAGATCCTTGCCGGAAACTCCCCCTTCCCGGACGCCGATTCACCGTCCGGTGAGTTGTTCCAGGCGATCGCCGGGACATCGATGTCGGGCCCACACGTGGCCGGCATCTACGCGCTCATCAAGCAAGCCCACCCGGATTGGTCGGCGGCCGCAGCCAAATCGGCCCTGATGACGACCGCTCACCAGAGCGTGCGTGACAACGACCGTGTGAGCAAGGCGGATCCGTTCGACTTCGGGGCAGGCCACGTCCGACCAGGCGGCCGCTGGGGCAAGGGCTCCATCTCGCAGCCAGGTCTCGTGTACGACGCCGGCCTGTTCGAGTACGCCGCGTTCACCTGCGGCATGGAATGGGAGGTCTTCGACCAGGCCAGCTGCGACTTCCTCGAGAGCGAGGGTGTCCCGAGCTCCCCGGTCGATCTCAACATGCCGTCCATCGGCATCTCCGAGGTTGCCGGCAGTCAGACCGTCACTCGCACGGTCACCAGCGTGGCAAGCAGCAATGCGAAGGTGACCTATCGGGCAAGTGTCCGGGCACCGTCGGGCTACAAGGTCAAGGTGTCGCCGTCGACCATCACCCTTCGGCGCGGTCAGTCGGCGACGTTCAGGGTCACGGTCACGAACGTCCGCGCCCCGATCGAGACGTGGCGCTTCGGGTCGCTGACGTGGAAGGCCAAGGACTACAGCGTGCGCAGCCCGATCGCAGTCAAGGGCGCGCTCTTCGACGCGCCGGATGAGCTGAGCGGGACGGGCACCTCCGGGACGCTCAGCTTCCCGGTCAAGTTCGGATACACGGGTTCGTACACGGCGGCGGCGCATGGCCTCGTGCCCGCGACCGTCACGCACGACAACGTCCTCCAGGACCCGGACCAGACCTTCGCGCCCACAGACGTCGCCTCCGGCGGCGCCAACCTCCACGCGTTCACCCTGTCCGGTGCGGCGCATTTCCGTATCGCGATGCCACCTGAAGCGACCGAGGTCGACGCCGACCTCGACATCTACGTCGTCGGTCCGAACGGCGAGGAAGCGAGCAGCACGTCCGGTGGGACCGACGAGCTGATCGACATCCGCGCCCCCGCCGACGGGACATGGAAGGTCTATGTCCACGGCTGGGCGGCGCCTGGTGGCGATTCCGACTACGACATGTGGACGTGGGCAGTCCCGAGCGCCGCGGGAGGCGGCAGCCTCTCGATCGTGTCGGCACCGGCCTCGGCGACCAGCGCCACGGTCGGGACTGTCGAGGTCGCGTGGAGCGGCATCACGGCAGGAGCCGTCGGCGACTGGTATCTCGGCGCCGTGTCCCACACCGGCACGAGTGGCCTGATGGGCCTGACGCTCGTCAATATCGACAACAGACCCTGACGCCTCCGGCGTCAGGAAGAACGAGGCCCGCCGGTCATCCCGGCGGGCCTCGCGCTACGAGACGTGAAGGAGCGCCCGGGGAGGGACCGGGCGCTCGGTAGGCAGCGGGATCGAGGCAGGTGGGGGCAGGGCCACCACCGTCGCGGGTGTCTTAGCGGTTCTGGGCCAGGAACTTCATCACGTCGTCGAGGCGGAAGCGGCGATCGCCACGCTTGCAGACGCGATAGAAGGGCAACTCACCACGGTCTCCCAGGCGCTTCACCGTATTCACGTGCAGGTGGAGCATCTCGGCGACCTCGGTCGCGGTGAGCATCGGTCCCAGTTCGTTGACGGCCATCGATGCCATGGGTCAGGTTGCCTCGTTCTGCGCACTTCTCGGCGGCTCCGGGCCCCTGGGGTACTCAGGGGTAGGGTCGGGACCGCTGTGTGCCAGACAGTAGGGGTGTGGCCCCGGCCCATCCAAGCCGTACTTTGGGTTACCCGCCAGTACCAGACTTGTCCCCGTCCTACCATCCGAGCGTGCGCATGACGATGGCGGGTCGGATATCGCGACCGGCGACACGGATCGGCCCCACGGGGCCGGACACCGCGATCGCGGTCGTGGTCGTGATCGGCGCGTTCGTCCTGGCGACCGGTGCCATCGCGCTGCTCGAGGGCGATCCCGTTCGCATCGACGACGCGTCGGCCATCTACCTGGTGGCGATCGTGGCGACCGGTGCCCTCGCCGGCACGCTCCCAGCCGTCCTGACGGCGATCGCCGCGTTCCTCGTCTACGACTTCCTATTTACCGAGCCGCGCCTCTCGGTCGTCATCGCCGATCCGAGGGAGCTGCTGGACCTCGTGCTGTTCCTCTTCGTCGGCCTCGTCGTCGGGCGGTTGGTGGCGATCCAGCATGCCCGTGCCGAGGAGGCAGCCGGGCGCGCATCCGAGGCGAACAGCTTGTTCGCGCTCAGTCGATCGCTCGCCACGGCGACCTCGACCGCGGAAGCGGCACCGGACATCGCAGATCGCGTCCGTGAGGCCGCCGGACTCGAGCGGGTCTGGATCGTGGCTGGACTGCGTGGCAGCACGGAGCGCGTCATCGCCGACACCGGGGACGGCACGCAACCGCCCCACCCGAGCCTGACCTCGAACCTCGTCCGTACGCCGGGCGACGAGCCGGCTCGATGGGTCCTGACGCACGCGGCGACGAAGAGCACGCGACCATCGGCCGCCGACTCCCCGCAGTTCCGCGCCAGGATCGAGGTCGATGGTGTGCAGCTCGGCACGATCGTCGCCCTCCGCGACCGCGCGCGCGGCGAACCGTCAAGGATCGAGACGCGGGTGCTCGCGCTCGCAGCCGACCAGATCGCCGTCTCCCTGCGGCGCGATCAGCTCCGCCAGACGGCGACGGATCTCGAAGTCGCCCGTCAGACCGACACGCTCAAGACCGCCCTCATCGATTCGGTCTCCCACGACCTCCGGACGCCGTTGGCCAGCATCCGGGCCACGGCTGGTGGGCTGGCCGACCCCGCCGTCCCCTGGACGGATGACACCCGTAGGGCGGCGGCGAGTGTCATCGACACGGAAGCGGCCCGGCTCGATCGACTCGTGAGTGGCTTGCTGGACTTGAGCCGGATCGCCTCGGGCGGGGTCCACCCGGACCTCGAGCCACATGAGCTGTGGTCCGTCGTACAGCCGGCCATCGACCGGCTCCGCCCGAGCTTCGGCGAGCGATCGATCCGGGTCGACGTCCCCGAGACCCTGCCGCCGGTGCTGGCCGACGCCGTCCTGCTGGATATCGTCATCACCAACCTGCTCGACAACGTCCATGCGCACGCCGCGGCGGATGCCCCAGTGTCGATCCGCGCGACGGATGACGGGGACATGGTCCGACTGGTCGTCGAGGACGGCGGTCCGGGCGTCCCCGAGGCGGAGTTGGGCACGCTCTTCGAGCGCTTCCGGCGCGGTCCGACTCGGGCGCAGGGATCGCGCCGTGGCCTCGGCATCGGCCTGAGCGTCGTCCGAGGCCTCGTGGACGCCATGTCGGGTCAGGTGACAGCGGAACGGAGCCAGTTGGGTGGCCTTGCGGTCAGTGTCCGCCTCCGGCCGGCGCCGCTGGACCCGGACCGTTGAGCGCCAGGATCCTGCTCGTCGAGGACGATGCGGCGACTCGGACGGCCCTCGCGCGCAACCTCGAGGCCCATGGGTTCCGAGTCACGCCGACCGACGATGTGGCCGGGGCGCTCCGTTCCTGGGACGCCGAACGACCGGACCTCATCCTGCTGGACCTGGGCCTGCCCGACCTCGATGGCAGCGCCGTCGTGCGCCATGTCCGTCGCGACGCGACAACGCCGATCCTGATCCTTTCCGCGCGGGCCGACGAGCGGGTCAAGGTCGCCACGCTCGAGGCCGGTGCCGACGACTACGTGACGAAACCCTTCGGCATGGATGAGCTACGTGCCAGGATCGGTGCGGTCCTGCGCCGCGCCGCCGGGCCGGCGGCCGATCCGACCGGCATCGCTCACCTGGGACCCATCGCGATGGACATCGCCGCACGGCGCGTCACCGTCGGAGGGACGCCGATCGACCTGACGCCACGCGAATACGAGTTGCTCAAGGTGATGATCGCCCAGCCTGGCCGTCTGCTGACCAAGGGACGGCTGTTGCGTGCCGTGTGGGGCACCGCCTATGCGGACGAGGCTCATTACCTGCATGTGTACGTGTCGCGGCTACGCCGGAAGTTGGCCGCGGCCGACGCAACGGGTGCGGCCGCCGGCCTGATCACCGCGGAACCGGGGGTCGGCTATCGGATCGCGGACCCGGCGGCGCCGCGTTGAGCGAGGTTTGAGGCTCCGGCGCGCGCCGAACGGCATGGCTTCTTGGGACCAGAGACTACGGTCGTTGCATGGATACCGCGGGCCTGCATGTCCTGCCCCCGGCCGAGGACCCGCGCGAGGTGGATCTACGTGAGGTCGACGCGGCCATCGAACTCGTGGTGCGCGGGCTCGCGGTGCGCGTGCGGCTTGTCGGCCTGAACGACCCGGACGCCGTCGCTCCGATCGCCCTCGCCCGAGCACAGGTAGCCGAGGTGGGTTTCCGGCTCGACCATGGGTCGGCCACCAGCCTGACGATCGGTCCGACCGGACCCTCCAGGTAGGGTCCACCGGCTCGAGCCCCTGATCCCCGCCCAGCCCACCTCGTACGATCGTGACCATGCCGCCCGTCGACCGCAGGGCCCTGACTCGATTCCTGGCTGTGGCCGTGCCGAGCCTGGCCGGGGCCACGCTGGCCATCGCCGTGTTCCAGGACCGACTCGGCGTGCCGAACCCGTCGGCGCTGTACCTGCTGGCCGTCGTCGCCGTGGCGGTCGTCTCCGGGACACGGGCAGCGGCAGTCGCCTCGCTGGCTGCCTTCCTGTTGTTCAACTTCTTCTTCGTGGAGCCGCGCTACACCTTCACGGTCGCGAACCTCGGCGAGCTGATCAACCTGTTCCTGCTCCTGTTCACCGGCTTCGTGGTGGGACAGCTCGCCGCGCGCCAGCGTGCTCGGGCCGAGGACGCCATCGCTCGCGAGCGAGAGGCGCGCGCACTCTTCGGCGTCAGTCGGGAGCTGGCGACTCGCGCGTCCACCCCTGCCGTCCTGGCGACGATCGCGGGGATCCTGCTCGATGAGGCGGGCATGGACCGGGTCTGGATCACGCTTGGCCAGGACCGCGTCGCGGCAGACACCGACGACGGCCGACCACCCGCGGCCGGCCTCCACAACGTGTTGCAACGGACGCCCGGCGATGCACCCGCTCGCTGGACGCGCGTTCACCAGGCATCGCCGAGTGGGCGGCCCGGGAGCGGCGGCGAGACCTACCGCGTTCGCATGGATGCCGGGTCCGAGACCTATGGGTCGATCTGGGCGACCCGTCCACGCGGTCGTGGTGAGCCGTCGAGGAGCGAGACGCGATTGCTCGCGGCCACCGCCGACCAGATCGGGCAGGCCCTCCGCCAGGACCGACTCGCGGCCGAGGCGAGCGCCGCCGAGATCGCCCGTCAGAGCGATGCCCTCAAATCGGCCCTCCTCCAGTCCGTCTCGCACGACCTGCGGACCCCGCTCGCGACGATCAGGGCGGCGGCCGGGTCGCTACGGCCGGACAGCCGCCTCGACGACGAGGATCGCCTGGCGAGCGCCGAAGCGATCGACCGCGAGGTCGAATACCTGAACCGGCTCGTCACGAACCTGCTCGACCTCTCGCGCATCGAGGCCGGCGAGCTGCGCGGTGAGATCGATACGTTCGAGCTCGACGACCTCGTGGGTCAGACCCTCGAGCGACTTCGGCCACGCCTGGCGAGTCGCCCGCTCGACATCGCCCTTGACGCGCCGCCGGTCAACGTCGATCCCGTGTTCCTCGACGAGGCCGTCACGAACGCCGTCGAGAACGCGATCAAGTACACGCCGCCGGGGACACCCATCCGGGTCGGGGCGCACGACACGGGCGATGGCTTCGTCCGCCTGACGGTGGAGGATGCCGGGCCGGGCGTCCCGGACGAGACGCTCGGCCACCTCTTCGAGAAGTTCTACCGCGTCCCCGGTGCATCCAGGGGCTCTCGCTCTGGCATGGGCATCGGCCTGGCCGTCGTCGACGGCCTCGTCGGCGCGATGGGCGGACGCGCCAGCGCCCGGCGAAGCGATCTTGGCGGGCTCGCTCTCGATCTCGACCTCCCGCGTGCGCCGATGCCATCGGCGACCGCGCTCGCGTCCGCGACGTGAAACGGCTCTCCGGACAGGGACCGCTCGTGCTCGTGGTCGAGGACGACGCTGAGACGCGTGACGTCATCGCGCGTGAGCTGTCGGCTCGTGGCTATCGGGTCGAGTCGAAGCCATCGACGGACGCACGGCACTCGAACGATGGGAGGAGCGCCGGCCGGATATCGTCCTGCTCGACCTCGGCTTGCCCGACCTCGACGGGCTGCAGCTCATCCGGCGCATCCGGCGCGAGGCCACGACGCCGATCGTGATCCTGTCCGGGCGCTACGAGGAGCGCGAGAAGGTCGAAGCGCTCGATCGAGGGGCGGACGACTACGTCACCAAGCCATTCGGCGTCGACGAGCTCGATGCCCGGCTCCGCGTGGCCCTCCGCCACGCCGCGGGCCCCCTGGCCGACGAAGCCGCCCGCATCACGGTCGGACCGTTGGTCATGGATATCGCCCGCCACGAGACCACCGTCGCAGACAGGCCGGTCGATCTGACACCGCGCGAATTCGAGCTGCTCAGGGTACTCATGACGAACAGCGGTCGCATCGTGACGAAGGGTCGCCTGCTCCGGGCGGTCTGGGGCGAGCCATACCAGGGCGAGGACAGCTACGTCTACGTGCATGTGAGCCAGCTTCGACGCAAGCTTGCGGCCGCCGATCCTGACGGACTGCTGCGAGACCTGATCGTGACCGAGCCTGGAGTCGGCTACCGCGTCAGGGAGCGGACACCGGGCTGACGTCCCGGGCGGGACCTTAGGAAGACTTTAGCCGGCGACGCCCCAGGTACCCCATCCCTTCTTGGGTCGACGGCGCACGCTGGCTGTATGGACCAACCCGTCGACCGGACCGCCGAGGCGATCCCGGCCACGCTCGAGAAGGAGATGCGGCTCATCCGCGAAGCCATCGCGCTGGTGGCTTCGGGTGGCGCGCCACGCGACGATCGTGGCGGGACTCCTGCTGAGCGAGGCCCTGCTCGAGCCCGCCGATCGGATGGCCCGCGAGGCCGGCGTCACCCTCGACGCCTCTCTGGCACACGGATGATTCCGGTCTGGACATCGCGATCGAGCGGATGCCCGCGTGAGCGATCCGAAACCCGCCGTCCTCCTTGTCGAGGACGACGAGAACCTCTGCGAGGTGCTCAGTCGCTTCCTCCGCAGCCGCGGCTACCCGACGAAGGTCGCACCCTCGGCCGAAGTCGGCCGCGACGCTCCTCCGCGGTGGTCTTCGCCCGCGGTTGGTCCTGCTCGATCTCAATCTGCCGGGGGACACCGGCTGGGACCTCCTGCGGGGCGACGCCATCGCCATCGCCGGGTCGCCCCCGGTCGTCATCACCAGCGCGACCGTCGTCAGCCCGAAGCGCCTGACGGAGTTCGGCGTCGCCGGTTACCTGCCCAAGCCGTTCCCGCTCGAGACGCTGGTATCGACCGTGGACCGCTTGATCGGAACGGAGGCCGACGCGCCCGCCCATGACTGATATCCAGATCCTGCTGATCCTCGCCGCCTGTGCCCTCGTCCTGTGGGGCTACCTGGAGCTCTGCGAGCGGGTGCGCGGATGAACGCCGTCGACCTGCTCGCCGGACTCGCTGCGGCGTTCGGCTTCATCTATCTCGCGTGGGCCCTTCTGCGGCCCGAGGATTTCTGAACATGGCTGTCGGCGATTTCCTCACCTTCGTGACGCTGTGGATCGCGGTGCTCATCGCGACCCCCTTCGTCGGTCGCTACATCCACCGTGTCATGGAGGGCGAGCGCACGCTCCTGACCCCCGTCCTCCGACCGCTCGAGCGCGGCATCTATCGGGTCTGCGGCATCGACGAGACCGCGGAGCAGGCGTGGCGGGCGTACGCGATCAGCGTCCTGTCGATGGCGTTCGTCGCGATCCTCGCAGGGTTCGTGGTCCTTCGACTCCAGGACGTGCTGCCGCTCAACCCCGGCGGCATCGCGCCGATGTCGCCGGAGCTGGCGTTCAACACGTCGGTCAGCTTCGAAACGAATACCAACTGGCAGAACTACTCTGGTGAGACCGGCGCCAGCCACCTCACGCAGGCGACGGTGCTGGCGGTGCGCAACTTCACCTCGGCGGCGACCGGCCTGGCCATCGCCATCGCGCTGATCCGTGGCCTGACCCGGCGCGGCTCCAAGACGCTCGGCAACTACTGGGTCGACCTGACCCGCGGCGTGCTCTACATCCTGCTGCCGTTGTCGATCATCGGTGCCCTCGTCCTTGTGTGGCAGGGCGTCCCTCAGACCTGGAACGGTCCGCAGACGATCACGACCCTCGAAGGTGCGCAACAGACGATCGCCTACGGGCCGATGGCTTCGCAGGAATGGATCAAGGAGCTGGGCAACAACGGCGGTGGCTTCCTCAACGCCAACTCGTCGCACCCGTTCGAGAACCCGACCCCGCTCACGAACTGGCTCGAGATGTTCGCCATCCTCCTGATGCCCTTCTCCCTGACCTACGCATTCGGCCGCTACGCGGGCGACCAGCGTCAGGGTTGGACCATCCTCGGCGCGATGGCGGCGATCCTCGTCGTCGGCATGGTCATCGCGATGAACCACGAGTACGTCGGCAACCCGCTGTTCCCGACCGACGTTGCGCAGGTCGGCGTCGGCAACATGGAGGGCAAGGAGACCCGCTTCGGTGCCGCGGTCGGTGGTCTGTTCGCCGCCGCGACGACTGGGACGAGCACGGGCGCCATCAACGCGTGGCACGACAGCTTCCAGCCGATCGCCGGTCTCGTGCCGCTGTTCAACATGGAGCTCGGCGAGATCAGCCCGGGCGGCATCGGTGCCGGCATGTACGGCATGCTGGTCATCGGCGCCATCCTGGCGGTGTTCATCGCCGGCCAGATGGTCGGTCGGACGCCCGAGTACCTTGGCAAGAAGGTCGAGGCCTTCGAGATCAAGATGGCGATGCTGGTCGCACTCGTCCTGGGTGCGAGCATCCTCGGCTTCACGGCGCTCGCAACGGCGCTGCCTGAGGGCGTGGCCGGACCGTTGAACCCGGGTCCGCATGGCTTCGCCGAGATCCTCTACGCGTTCTCCAGCCAGACCGGCAACAACGGATCGGCGTTCGCCGGGCTTACGGGCAACACGCCGTTCTACAACCTGACGGGCGGTCTGGCGATGCTCATCGGGCGGTACGGGATGATCATCCCGATCCTCGCCCTGGCGGGCTCCATGGCCGCGAAGCGGCGGGTCGCCCCGTCGCTCGGCACGTTCCCGACGACCGGCATCCTCTGGTCCGTCCTGCTTGTCGGCGTCGTCGTCATCGTCGGAGCCCTCACGTTCTTCCCCGCCCTGTCGCTTGGACCGATCGTCGAACAGCTCCTCCAGAACGCCGGAAAGGTGTCCTAGTCACATGGCTCTCAGCCGTTCCCTCTTCTCGGTCGATCTCGGCCGTGGCACGCGTCGCTTCCAGCGGTTCGTGACCCTTGGCGGCGCCAAGCCGGACGGCCAGCCGCCGCGACCGCGCGGCATCCTCGATCCGGACTTGCTCCGGGCCGCCATCCCGCATGCATTCCGCAAGCTCGATCCACGGCTGTTGATCAAGAACCCGGTCATGTTCGTCGTGGAGATCACGGCCGCGTTGGTGACGATCATCGCGGTCGGCAACGCGACCGGACTCCAACCGACGGACGAGTCGGGTGGGCTCGGTTTCCAGATCCAGATCGCCATCTGGCTGTGGTTCACCGTCCTGTTCGCGACATATGCCGAGGCCGTGGCCGAGGCCCGTGGCCGTGCCCAGGCGGCGACCCTGCGCAAGACGCGCACCGAATCGGTCGCCCACCGGCGTAGCGCCGACGGGACGCTCGAGCAGGTCGGCTCATCGGACCTGCGCAAGGGCGACGTCATCGTCGTCGAGGACGGCGAGACGATCCCTGGTGACGGCGACGTCATCGAGGGCGTGGCTTACGTCAACGAAGCGGCCATCACGGGCGAGTCGGCGCCTGTCCTCAAGGAGCCGGGCACCGACATCCGCAGTTCCGTGACCGGCGGGACGACCCTCGTCAGCGACAGGCTCGTGATCCGCATCACGACCGATCCGGGCGAGACGTTCCTCGACCGGATGATCGCGCTCGTCGAAGGTGCGCGGCGACAGCGGACCCCCAACGAGATCGCCCTGGCGATCCTGCTCGCCGGGCTGACCATCGTGTTCCTCATGGCGACCGTCACCCTGCGCCCGTTCGGCGCGTTCGCGGGCTCCACCGTCGCCACCGTGGCGCTGATCGCCCTCCTCGTCTGCCTCATCCCGACGACGATCGGTGGCCTGCTCTCGGCGATCGGCATCGCCGGCATGGACCGAGTCGCCCGTTTCAACGTCCTGGCCATGAGCGGTCGAGCCGTCGAGGCGTCCGGCGACGTCGACGTCATCCTGCTCGACAAGACCGGGACGATCACCTACGGCAATCGCCTCGCCTCGACCATCACGCCGGCTCCGGGAGTGACCGAGCAGGAGACCCTGACCGCCGCGCTGGTCGCATCCATCCGTGACGAGACGCCGGAAGGTCGGTCCGTCGTCACGCTGGCTCGGGAACGGCTCGCCGAGCTGGGCGCACCGGGCGGGACCGCCGACGAGGCGGGCTACGCGAGCCTCGGGACGACCATCGTCGAAGAGATCGCGTTCTCGGCCGAGACACGCGTCAGCGGCGTCCGGACCAGCGCGGGAGCCTTGATCCTGAAGGGCGCGGTCGACGCGATCAGCGCCGAGCTCGATGGCTCGATGCCCGCGGACTTGCTGGCCGACACCGACGCCATCGCCGACCGCGGCGCAACGCCGCTCGCGCTGCGCGATGGCGGGCGCGTGCTGGGCGTCATCGAGCTCAAGGACACCGTCAAGGAAGGCCTGGTCGAGCGCTTCGCCGAGTTCCGGCGGATGGGCATCAAGACCGTGATGATCACGGGCGATAACCCGCGCACGGCCGCCACGATCGCTCGCGAGGCGGGTGTGGACGACTTCATCGCGGAAGCGAAGCCCGAGGACAAGATCGCCTTCATCCGGACGCAGCAGACCGACGGGCATCTCGTGGCGATGACCGGCGACGGGACCAATGACGCTCCGGCGCTCGCCCAGTCTGATGTCGGCCTGGCCATGAACAGCGGGACGTCCGCGGCCAAGGAGGCGGCCAACATGGTCGACCTCGACTCCGACCCGACGAAGCTGCTCGAGGTCATCGCGATCGGCAAGCAGTTGCTGATCACCCGTGGCTCGATCACCACGTTCTCGATCGCCAACGATCTCGCGAAATACTTCGCGATCCTGCCGGCCATGTTCGTCAGCGTGTATCCGGAGCTGAACGCCCTCAATGTCATGAGCCTGGCGACACCGCAGAGCGCGATCCTGTCCGCGGTGATCTTCAACGCGCTGATCATCATCGCCTTGATCCCGCTCGCCCTTCGAGGCGTGGGCTTCCGCCCGGCCCCCGCGAGCGTGCTGTTGCGTCGCAACCTCCTCATCTACGGACTCGGTGGGATCATCGCCCCGTTCATCGGGATCAAGCTGATCGACCTCGTCGTGTCCGCCATCAACCTTGCATAGGACCCACCGATGACCACCTTCCTTCGCCACCGACTGTGGCCCGCCGTCGCCCTGCTGCTGACGATGACGCTCATCACCGGCGTCGCGTATCCGCTCGTCGTGACCGCGATCGCGCAGGTCGCGTTCCCGACGCAGGCGAACGGCTCGTTCATCCAGACGGCCGACGGGCGCACCATCGGCTCGAGCCTGATCGGTCAGGCGTTCAGCAAGGACGAGTACATGTGGGGCCGCCCGTCCGCGGCCGGCGCGACCGACGAGAACCCGGCCGGTTATGACGCGAACAGCTCGGCCGGATCGAACCTCGGTCCGACCAACCAGGCCCTCATCGACCGGATCGTCGCCGAGGTCGACCGCCTCAGGGCGGCCAACGGAGACGGGCCCGTCCCCGTCGAGCTGGTCACGACATCCGCCTCGGGCCTCGATCCGCAGATCAGCCCCGAAGCCGCGGAATACCAGGTGGCCCGCGTCGCGCAGGCCCGAGGCATCTCTGCCGATGACGTCCGGGCGGTCGTTGCCCGTCACACCGAACAGCCGACGCTCGGCTTCCTCGGCAAGTCGCGGGTCAATGTGCTCCTCGTCAACCTCGACCTGGACGGCCTGTTGGAGTGAGCGATCCGGAGCGGGATGCGCTCGACGTCCGCCCGACGGCGGACGAGATGCTCGCGCGCGTGCGGGCGGAGTCGCCGGGCGCGCGGGGCCGGCTCCGCATCTACCTCGGCATGGCGCCGGGTGTCGGGAAGACCTTCAGGATGCTCGAAGAGGGTCACCGGAGGGTCGCTCGGGGGACAGACCTTGTCGTCGGCTTCGTCGAGCCGCATGGCCGGCCGCACACGGTGGAACTCCTCGATGGGCTGGAGGTCATCCCGCGCCGGCGCATCGATTACCGGGGGGTGACCGTCGAGGAGATGGACACCGATGCCGTCGTTGCCCGCAAGCCGACGGTCGCCCTGGTCGACGAACTTGCTCACACGAATGTCCCAGGCTCGGTCCGCGAGAAGCGTTGGCAGGACGTCGAGGTCCTGCGCGAGAACGGCATCCACGTCGTGACGACTCTGAACGTCCAGCACCTCGATGGGGTCGCCGACGCGGTGGCGACCATCACGGGCGCGCCGGTCAACGAACGTCTCCCCGAGGACGTGCTGCTGGGGGCGGACGAGATCGAGCTCGTCGACATGAGCCCGCACGCGCTTCGACAGCGGATGAAGCACGGCAACGTCTATCCGCCAGAGCGGACGCAGATCGCCCTGGATCGCTTCTTCACCGAGGCCAACCTCACGGCCCTCCGCGAGCTTGCCCTGCGGCTCGTGGCCCAGCGCGTCGAGGGGCAGCTGGAGGCCACCGTCGCCGGCGGACGCCTGCCGCTCGTGACCGATCGGGTGCTCGTCCTGGTCGACGGCAGTCCGGCCTCGGTCCGAGCGATCCGTCGTGCGGCCGCACTTGCCTCGGCGCTTCATGCAGCGTTCGTAGCCGTCGTCGTCGAGACGCCGGCGTCGGATCGTCAACCGTTCGATCGGTCGCGCGACCTGCAGGAGGCCATCGACGACGCCATCGACCTGGGCGCTGAGATCGTGCGCATGGAGGCCGCCGACGTCGCCAGCGGCGTCGTGGAAGCCGCACGACTCCGGCGGGCGACCCATGTCGTGCTCCCCCACCACGAACGCACCGGGCTGCAACGGATCAGGGAGCGACCACTCGTTGACCTGATCATCGAGCGCCTGCCGGATGTCGAGGTCCATTCCATCGGCGTGGCCGCGAAGGGCACTGACAAAGCCCGCTGACCGGGTCGTGCAGGGTCGCTCGGGACTGTTGAGCGATCGTTGAGCGGGCGACAGGCCCACGAGCAGACACCGCCAGCCGCCCGCCATGGCACCGTATGGACGTGCCACAGATCCGTACCGATCGGCGACGATCGGCATCGTCGAGCACCCGAGGACGCGCCGTGCGCAGGACCGATCCGCAGATGATCGGTGGTCGGCGCCCGCTGACGGGGCGCAAGGCAGGCGACAAGCGCATCCGCGTCGAACGCCCCCACGCACCATATTTCCGATACGCCGGTCCCGGCCAGCTCGTCGCGCGGCAAGCGGCGTCGATCCCGCGCACGCGCACCGGCCGAGCGCTGGCCCGCGTCCGGTCGGTGGTCTTCGGGCGCCCACTGTCGAATGAGGCAGAGATCGAGGAACGCCTCGACAAGAAGAAGGCGCTTGCCATCTTCAGCTCCGACGCCATCTCGTCGTCCGCCTACGCGACCGAGGAGATCCTGCGCGTCCTCGTCATCGGTGGCGCCGCGGCGATGCTGCTGTCGATCGAAGTCGCGATCGCCATCGCCATCCTACTGGCCGTCGTGGCGGTGTCGTACCGCCAGGTGTGTCGCGCGTATCCGAACGGCGGCGGAGCGTATGTCGTCGCCCGTACCAACCTGGCGCCGATCTTCGGATTGGTCGCCGCGGCGTCGCTGCTGATCGACTACGTCATGACCGTCGCGGTCTCGACGGCATCGGCCATCGCCCAGATCCAGTCCGTCATACCCGAGGCGTTCGATGTGCGCATCCAGATCGCCTTCGTGTCGATCTCGTTGATCACGGTGGCGAACCTGCGCGGTCTCCGTGAGTCGGGCAACATCTTCGCGGTCCCGACCTACCTGTTCCTCGGTCTCGCCCTGGCCATCGTGGCCATCGGCGGCTGGAGAGTGGCCACGGGCACGGCCGTGCCCATCGCCCGCCCCGATTACGTCCCGTTCGGAACCGAGGCCATCGGACTGTTGCTGCTGCTCAAGGCGTTCGCGGGCGGGTCGGTCGCCCTGACCGGCGTCGAGGCCATCGCGAACGGGGTGCCGGCGTTCAAGCCGCCGGAATCGAAGAACGCCGCAACGACGATGACGACGATGGCCGTGCTGCTCGGCGTGCTGTTCATCGGGCTGACCGTCGTGGCGATCGGATTCTCGCTGCGTCCGACGCTTCCGGGTGGTCCATCGGTGGTGGCCCTTGCGGCCGGAGCGGTCTTCGGCGAGGGCTCGCCCCTCGCCTACCTGTTCGCGGTGGCGACTGCGCTGATCCTGTTCCTGGCCGCGAACACGAGCTTCAACGCCTTCCCGCGCCTCGCCGCGATCCTGGCCGAGGACGGCTACATGCCCCGCCAGTTCGCGTTTCGCGGCGACCGCCTCGCGTACTCGTGGGGCATCGTGCTGTTGGCAGCGATCGCGTTCGGGCTGCTCTGGGCCTTCGGCGGCGATACGCACGCGCTGATCCCGCTGTACTCGGTCGGCGTGTTCCTGTGCTTCACCCTGAGTCAGTCGGGCATGGTCCGCCACTGGCTCCGTGTTCGCGACGCGGGCTGGCAGTGGCGGTTGGGAGTCAACGCCGCCGGAGGCGTGCTGACGGCAGTCGTCCTGGGCATCGTCGTGTTCGAGAAGTTCGCCGACGGCGCCTATCTGGTCGTGATCCTCGTGCCCGTCCTTGTCGGGATGATGCTGTTCATCAACCGCCAGTACGCGCGGTCGCGGCGCGAGCTGACGGTTCGTCCGGACACGATCGTCCGCCCGCCGATCCGCGAGGAGCGTGTGGTCGTGCCGATCCCGGGCCTCGACCGGGCGGCCGTCCAGGCCATCAACGTCGCCCGGTCGATCGACGATGACGTCCGGGCCGTCTTCATCTCCGACGATCCCGAGGAGGCAGCACGCGTCCGCGAGGCGTTCGAGCGCCAGGTCCCGGGCGTCCCGCTCGTGGTCGTCGAATCGCCGTATCGCGCTCTGGCGGGGCCGCTCCTCGCCTACCTCGATGTGCTCGACCTCGCGTGGCCACCGGACAAGCCCGAGCCCATCACGTTCGTGGTCATCCCGGAGTACGTCGCCAGGAGCTGGTGGGAACGGCTGCTCTACAACCAGTCGGCCAAGCGGCTACGGTCGCTGCTGCTGGGACGCTCGCATACGGTGGTCGTCAATGTGCCCTACCGGCGCGAGGACGCCGACTCCACGCCGGAGGCGCGGCCTGGCGGACCGCGCGTCTGAACGACGCTCGCGGCAGACCGCCCGCGGCAGACGGCCCGCGGTTCCTACCCGCCCCGGGCGATCCGGCGTGCCTTGGCGGTGACGCGTAGGAACTCCCGGAGATGGCGCCACGGCTCGATGTGGCTCGGCTCGCCCGCGTAGATCGTGCGGATCGGCACCCACTCCAGCGGCAGGCCGAGTGCGATGCAGCGGGCGATCATCTCGACCTCGAATTCGAAGCCCGGCTCGTCGCTCTCGAGCATCGCCCGCATCAGCTGCCGGCCGATGAGCCGGTAGCCCGACTGGTTGTCGGGCACGTTCCGGCCGAGCGCCACGGACAGCGTTAGCCCGCCGGCCATGTTCGACAGCCGCCGGGCGGCGGGCATCTGGTCGAAGTCGCGCCGGCCGATGACGAGCTCCGGCCGTCGGGCACGGAACGCGTCGACGAACAGCGGGATCTCGGCGGGATCGTGCTGGCCGTCGGCGTCGAGCGTGATCGCCGCGACGACGCCGAGATCGAGCGCGTGGCGGAACCCCATGCGCAGTGCCGAGCCCTTGCCGGCATTCGGGAGCTGGCGCAGGACCGTCGCGCCAGCCCCCGCAGCCCGCTCTGCCGTGTCGTCGCGTGAGCCGTCATCGATGACGACGACTGGCAGGTGGCGACTCGCCGCCTCGACCACTGCCCCGATGCGCGGACCCTCCTGGTAGGCCGGGATCAGCGCGATGAGCTCGTCGGGAGCATTCACCGGTGCAGTATCGCAACACGGGGCCGTGATTCTCATGACGCCCTCAGGGAAGGACGACGAACATGCGTATACGTCGCACAGCACTCCGGCTGGCGCGCGGACACAGCGGGAGACATCGATGACAGCGAACGCCACCGATCCGGTCGATACGGCCGTGTTCAGCGGCTCGACCGGCGCCCCGAGTCGTCGGCGGATTGGCCTGGTACTCGGCGGCGCCGCGCTCCTCGCGGTTGCCGCGGTGACCACGTCGCTTGCCGCGAGCTCGCCTCCGACCCCGGCGTCGACGGGCACCAGCCAGGCCCTGGCGGGCGGCGGGATCACGAGCGACGACGACGCAGCGGAGCTGGGTCGCGGCGGGCGAGCAGGCTTCCGCGAGATCACCATCGAGACCATCAGTGGTAACGACGTCACGCTCGTCACCGCCGACGGCTGGCGCCGGACGGTCACCGTGTCGAGCACGGTCGAGCTGACCAAGGGCGGCCAGGACATCGCGGTCTCCGACCTCAAGGTCGGCGATCAGGTCCGCTTGCGCCAGACACGCAACGACGACGGAACCTACACGGTCACGGCGCTCGCCGTGGTGGTCCCGACGATCAATGGCCGCGCCAGCGCCATCACCTCGAGCGGATTCAAGGTCACCACCCGCGACGGCTCGGTCTGGACCGTGACGGTGAACGGTTCGACGACGTACGGCTTCGGCCAGGGCACGGGCAGTCTCGCCGACGTCAAGGACGGCGAAGGCGTCCGCGTCGCCGGGACGGTCACGGCGGACAACGCGATGACCGCGACGAACGTGCGAGTCGCGGGTGACCGCGCCGCTGGCAAGGTCACCGCCAAGACCGCGAACACGATCACCATCGAGCGGCGCAACGGCTCGAGCCTGACCATCCATGTCGACGCCGATACGACCTACCGGGTCGCAGGCGTCGAGACGGCGGATCTGGGCGACGTGGCCGTCGACATGGCCATCGGCGTCACCGGCCGGACGCGGGCAGACGGCTCGCTCGATGCGGACGCCGTCGTCGCTGGCAAGCTCCGCGGCTTCGGCCGCGGCGGGCTTGACGGTCAGAAGGGCGCCGGCGGTTTCGGGCCGGGCGCGATCCCGCCCGAAGCACAGCCGGCGATCGACTTCGGCCTCGAGATCCCGACCGCGTAGCTCCTCCGGGGCGACATCCAGCCAGGACCCTCGGCGTTGGGGAGCCGGGGGTCCTGTCGCTTCTTATCCCATCCGCCGCAGTACGAACGACGGGCTGGTGTCTGACGCGCGCGGGCGTAGCGTTCCGGCCATGGAACTCGTCGTCCCCTTGGTCGCCGCGCTGGTCGGCGTGAGCGCCGCCTTCTTCCTCACGGTCGGTCTCTACGACCTGCTGCCTGGAGCATGGACACAGGTGCTCCGCGGGCGCGGCCGCACGGTCGATGCGCTCGCGAGCGCTCGGTACCCGTTGATGCCACGGACGATCCGCCAGACGCCGCTCGACTGACCTCCGGCCGCGGTCCGGATCGACCGTCGAAGGATCTGGCGTCCCCGGTGAGACTCGAACTCACGACCTTGCGCTTAGAAGGCGCCTGCTCTGTCCACTGAGCTACGGGGACGAACTCCGTTGGTGAGTGTACGGACTCCAGGTCGAACGCAGGCCTGAGGCGACGCGCAGGCAGTCGCTCCGAGCGACTTCACCCCTCCGGTGCATCGGGAACGATGAACGAGGTCCTGGTCTCGTACATGGGCGGAGATCCCGGAGCACCACCGCTCCCCTCGAGGAACAGCGAGGAGGTCCATGTCCCGGTCGTGAATTCCTCCGCGGGCTCGAGCCGCAATGCGTCGATCGGCACCTCGAGACGGTAGGTCACGTCGGAGCCCGCCGGGATATGCGTCGGGAGGCCCAAGCCTCCCTCGGGCTGGATCGGGAACCCGGTACCCGGTGGAGTCACGTTGATCCAGTGATTGGTGAAACCTGGATCCGCTTGCCGGAGCTGGATATCCGTGGTCGAACGAAGCGTGACGTCGAGTGTGAGATGCGACACGATCCGACCGTTGGTCGTCGGTGCTCCGAGCTGTGCATCGACGACCGTGATCACCATCGACAACCCCGCTGATCGCGCCTCGACGGCCTGGCTGTCCTCGGCTTGGGTTGCTCGCCCCGCCACCTCCGCCACTCTGCCGGCCGCCGAGGCAGTGGCGACCACGCCGACTAGCACGAACATGACGCTCAGCACGCCACGCGCCACGGCGGCGCCGCGCTGCTCCGATCGAGCTGGCCAGATGACGTGGCTGTCGAGCACCGCCAGTGACCCAAGACTGGCAAGGAACAGGAACGGCAGCAACACGAACTGGCTGAGGAAGCCCTCGCGGGACGAAGGAACCAAGGCACCCACGGCGACGACGGCATTGACCAGCGCGAGCAGGGCCGAGCACGCGACAACGGCGACGAGCGAGTAGACGACACCTCGCGGATCGGCCGCTACCGACGAACGTAGGCGGGTTCGGAGCAGGCCGATCATCACGATCGACGCCACGGCGAACACTGCGAGCACGATCAGGAAGAACTGATCGGCAAAGAATCGAAGCATCCACGCCTCATGTGCGGCTCAAGGCCAGAGAGTGGGCTCGCTGGAGGGTACGCCCCACGCGTCCGAGCGCTCCGCGTCGAGCCGGCGCCTACCTGCCTCGGGCCTGGCTCGACCTGCCCACGAGGTGGGGTGCCGCAGCGCCCTGATCAGCATCCGCCGGCCCCGCGATCGACGTTTCACGGCTCTCATCGATCAGCGCCTGGTAGGCCGCGTGTCTGTCCTGTTCGACCATCCTTGCGCGCGTCCACTCGGCCGTCCAGGGCGTGGCAGCCCCGAGCTCACGGCGAGCGTGGCGCCAAGCCTCCAGGGCATCGCTGACCTTCGTCATCCCATCCCCATTCTGCAGCCTCCATGTAGAAGAAGTGCGACGGTCAACGCGGCCGCACCGTCCTGCCCGTCCCGGCGTGGCGTACGCTTGGCGCTCCCGTGGACCGCCATCACCTGCTCCATCGAGCCCTCCGCCTTTCCGTCCTGAGCATCGTGCTCGCCGGACTGCTCGGTGGCACCGCGGTCGTCGTCGGCCTGGCGACCGACAGCCTGTCGCTGCTCGGCTTCGGACTCGACGCCGCGATCGACTCGGCGGCCTCGGTCGTCCTCGTCTGGCGGTTCCGGACCGAGGTCCGCCAGCCGCATCGGGCGGAGCGCATCGAGCGGCTTGCCGAGGGCGCCGTCGGGATCGTGCTTCTGGTCCTCGCCGTCTACCTCGCGATGAGCGCCGTCAACGCCCTCATCACGAATGCGCATCCCGAGTCGAGCCCGGTACGAACGGCCCTGCTGCTGGCGGCGGTCGTGGTACTCCCGCCCCTCGCACTGGCCAAGTACCGGGTGGCACGAGCTCTGGAGAGCGGCGCCCTTCGGGCGGACAGCATCCTTACGGCGATCGCCGCGCTGCTCGGGGCGATCGGCCTTGCCTCGCTGCTCGTCGACGAGCTGCTCCACGTCCCGTGGGGCGATGCCGTGGGCGCCCTGATCATCTCGGTGATCATCGCACGCGAGGGCTTGTCCTCGATCCAGGCGATTCGGACGTCAGACTCGATCCTGCGACGCAGAAATAGGGTCTAGTCCGACGGCCATCGGTGGCATACCATCCGTCGCACGCCGAGTCCGGACGCGGCGGTGTGGAGTCGACACCAGGGGGGAAACCGTGTCGCGACCGAAGTGGATGGGGATTCCCGTCCCGAACATGAGGGGCCGCCCGAGCTGGCTCGCGCTGGCCGCAGCCCTCGTCTTCAGCGCGTGTGGGCCAGGCCCGGCGGCCGTCGCGACGACCCCGCCGCTACCGTCGACGAGCCCGAGCTCGCCACCGGCGACGTCGGCATCACCGACCTCCGCGCCGAGCGCGGCCGTCACGCCGACACCGACACCTGCTCCCGACGCGGTGCTCCTCACCGCCGGCGATATCGCGGCGTGCAGCAAGGACGGCGACTCGGCCACCGCGGCGATCCTGGCGCGCTACCCGGACGCCACGGTGCAGACGCTCGGCGACAACGCCTACGACAAGGGAACGCCCCGCCAGTTCGGGTGCTACGACGACACGTGGGGCGTCGCCCTCGACCGGACCCATCCCGCCCTGGGTGGCCACGACTACATGACCGAGGCGGCAGCCGGCTACTTCGGGTACTTCAAGGACGTCCTGGCTCCGTTCGCGCCGACCGCGACCGACCCCACCATGGGCTGGTACGCCTACGACCTCGGTGCGTGGCGGATCATCGTGCTCAACTCGATCTGCGATCGGATCGGCGGCTGCGACGCGGCCTCCAAGCAGGTCGCGTGGCTGCGCACGGAGCTTGCCGAGCATCCGTCCCGCTGCTCCCTCGCCGTGATCCACAACCCCCGCTTCAGTTCGGGGCGCAAGGAGAACCAGCCGAGGGTCCAGCCGCTGTGGGAGGCACTGCACGCGGCCGGCGCCGAGATGGTCCTCAGCGGTGACAATCATGCCTACGAACGGCTGGCACCGATGACGCCGACAGGCGAGCGCGACGCGGCCGGGATCCGCCAGTTCGTCGTGGGGACCGGTGGCCGAAGCCACTACAGCTTCGCCGACGGCGCGATCCACCCGAATACCGAGATCGGCGACGATCAGACGTACGGCGTCCTGATGCTGACGCTCGGCGCTGACGGCTACGAATGGGAGTTCCTG
This sequence comes from uncultured Chloroflexia bacterium, assembly GCA_963831715.1. Classification (GTDB taxonomy): domain Bacteria; phylum Chloroflexota; class Limnocylindria; order Limnocylindrales; family CSP1-4; genus SPCO01. Next base: position 1,177,154 of record CAWHRB010000003.1, read on the forward strand.
CCGGAAGCCGGCAAGTCGTTCACGGACTCAGGCTCCGAAGCCTGCCACTGAACGGGTCGGGTCCTACGGACCCCTGTCAGCTACATGAAAGGCCCGCTGCACGCGGTCGTCGTGGATAGGTATTCCACCGTATTCCCGTACGGACGTTCACTTTCATAGCCTTCACCGAGACCCGGCTCGCTCTTCCCCCTGGCGATCCGGGTCTGCTGATCTCGACGGGCCTCGGCGCGCTGGTCGCGCCGGGGCCCGTCGGCTCGAGACAACGAAAAGGTCCGAGGTGGCCCCTTCGCCGGCGATGGCCGGACGGCGGGGACGGGGCCGAGTGCCGACCGGATGCCACGGAGTCGACCGAGACCGTCTCCCTGGCACCCGGGCGATCGCCCGGTTCCGCGTGATCCTCGGACCACGGCTAGGGTACGCCACGAGCGCGCCGTGGCCAACCCGTGCGAGCGTGAGGGGCCGGTCGAGGGGGACCTTCGGGGGAGGACGGAGCCTCCATGTCCCAGTGCTACACTCCGCCACCTGTCGCGCCGACCGGGATCGGTGCGAGTGATAGAGGATCGTTCCGCCAATGACGGCCGGACCGACTCGCGCGCGAACGCCCACCGCCGCGCAACAGCTGGCCCTGGACCTGCCGGTCTCGCTGCCGGCCATCGAGATCGAGCCGGAATGGAAGGCCCAGCAGCGCCTGTGGGGTCATTCGTTCCATCCGATGTGCTCGTATCTCGCCAGCTTTCCAGCCGCGCTGGCGCACGCCTTCATCGCCCGCTATTCGCGTCCGGGTGACGTCGTCCTCGATCCGTTCTCGGGTCGTGGCACCACGCCACTGCAGGCCTGCGCGGAGGGGCGCATCGGCGTCGGCAACGACCTCAATCCCTTCGCCCACCTCCTGACGGCGTCCAAGGTCGAGCCAGCCACGCGACCCGCAGCGATGACCCGGCTGACCCAGCTCCGGCTGGGCTGGAACGCGGACGCCGAGGCGTGGATCGCGCTCGCCCGGCGCGTCACCGTGGATCCGACCGGTAGTCATGTGCCGATCGCTGGATCACGTCGGGGCCCGACCGATGGGTCGGAGCCCGTGCCGGTCGAGGTCGCCCTGGCCTTCCACCCCGACACGCTCGGCCAGCTCCTGTTCGTCCGCTCAGAGCTCCGCCTCGACGACCGGACGGACCGGTTCCTGGCCGCCGCCATCACCGGCATCCTCCACGGCAAGAGCGCGAGCTACCTGTCTGAGCTGATGCCGAACACGTTCAGCATGGCCCCGCGCTACGTGCGCGACTTCGCCGCGCGGACCTCGTTCAGCTCACCGCGCCGCGACGTCTTCGACGGGCTGGCCTCGAAGGTCGGCCGACTCTTCCGTCAGCCCAGCCCCTCCGCCGAGGGCGTCGCGTTGCTCGGCGATGCGCGTGATGTCGCGCCACGCGTGCGTGCTGCGCTCCGGGCACGGGGCCGCCCCGATCGTGCCCGGCTCGTGGTGACCTCGCCGCCGTACCTGCGGGTCGTCAAGTACGGCTACTACAACTGGCTGCGGACGTGGTTCCTCGGCTTCGACGCGAAGGACATCGATGCGACCCTGGACGACGCACATCACCGCGAGCCCTACCTCGCCTTCCTGCGGGACGTGCTGGCCGACATGCGCGAGATCCTGACCGACGACGCCGTGGTCGTGCTCGTCATCGGCGACGTCGAGACGGACCGCGGCCGCCGCATCAAGGGTGGCGTCGGCCTCGCGGAGCGCGCATGGGAGTCTGCCGCCGAGCCAGAGGGCTATCGACTCGCGGGCGTCGCGCTCGACGACGTCGCCGCGGTCCGCAAGATGACCAAGCTGTGGGGCGACGAGGCTGGTCGAGCGACCAAGACCGATCGCATCCTCGTGCTCGGCGCGACCGAATCCGGACGTCGACGGGCACTTGCCGGCGCATCGCTGGACATCGACTGGACCTGGCCGCCGAGGGCCCTGCGCGGCATCTGAATCCGTCGCTCGCCTGCGGATCGACGCGCCACGTCGGTCGCGGATGCCCTCGTCTACGATTGCCCGCGTGACGCCCCAACCCCGGATCCGCCGCGGCGTCCTCGCCCTCGTCGCGGCTTCGCTGCTCGCGGCCGGCATCTCGTCGATCGCGGTCGCCGAGGACGTCATGCGTCTCGAGGGGCCCGTCACCGATACTGCGGGCGCCCTCGAAGGCAGCGTCGCCGAGGTCGAAGGAGCGATCGAGCGAACGCTCGATGACCACGGTGTGCAGGTCTTCGTCCTCTTCGTCGGGACGACCGGCGATCTGCAGATGGACGACTACGCCCAGGGGACTGCCGAGCTCAACTCGCTTGGTGTCGACGATGCGCTGCTGGCCGTGGCGATGGACGACCGGACCGACTACATCTGGGTGTCGGACAGCCTCGACGAGATCACCGACGACGAGCTCGACACGATCCTCCTCGACGAGTTGGAACCGCGGCTGCGCGACGGCGACGCTCCCGGTGCCGCGGTCGCGGCCGTCGAGGCGCTCGGGGCCGCCGCGGACTCCCCCGCCCCGACCGACGGGCCGTTCGTGCCTGGACCCGTGTCACCGGTGCCGACAACCGCTCCTGGTGGTGGTGGGACGAGCGGCGGTGGGATCGGGATCGGGGCGATCATCGGTGCCATCCTGCTGGCCGGCGGCTTCCTGCTGTACCGCTGGTGGCGGGCTCGACGCACGCCGGAGGCGGCGGGCGGAACGGGCCTGCCGACCGCACCTTCGCCAGCCGAGCTCAGCGGCCCAGCGCTCCGGCAGCGGGCGAATGCCCTGCTCATCGCGACCGACGAGCGGATCCGCGACGCTCGCCAGGAGATCGACTTCGCCGAGGCGCAGTACGGGCCCGAAGCAGTCGGCGAGCTGCGGGATGCGGTCGCGGACGCCGCGAACGAACTGGCGGCCTCGTTCACCATCCGCCAGCGGCTGGACGACGACCAACCCGAAGACGATGCGACTCGCGACGACGATGATGCGCGAGATCGTGGAGCGAACCACTCGGGCGCACGAGCGGCTCGATGCCGAGACCGGGCGTATCCGGCAGTTGCGCGACCTCGAGCGGGACGCTCCGGCCACGCTCGTCGAACTGCCGGCCCGGATCGAGGCGGTGGAGGATCGGCTGCCCGCCGCGCGGTCTACGCTCGACGGCCTGCGGTCCTACGCGGAGTCCGCGTGGCAACCCGTCGGCGGGCACATCGAGGAAGCCGAGAAGGGCCTGGCGGGTGCGCGCACGGCGGTGACGGTCGGCAGCGCGGCGATGGCCCGCGACGATCGACCCGACGTGGCGGTCGCCACGCGCGAGGCCCTCGAAGGCGTGACGGGTGCAGCCGAGCTGCTGGACGCCATCGAGGTCCTGCGAGCGACCATCAGCGAGGCGGAGCAGCGTCTGCCGGCCGAGCTCGCTGAGGCCGACCGGGACCTCCGCGACACGCGGACCGCGCTCGCGGAGCTCGGCCAGCTCGACCCAGGGGTCGCGGGACGGGTCCGCGAGGCAGAACGGGCGATCGATCAGGCCCACGAGGCGGCCAGAGAACAGCCCGTGGATCCCGTCCGCGCTCTCCAGGTCGCGACCGACGCACATCGCATCGCCGACGCCGTGCTGATCGCTGCCCGCGACGCGTCCGCCGCGCACGACCGGCTGGAGGCTGCGGCCGACTCGTCCATCAGGACCGCATCGACCGACTACGACCGCGCAGCCACGTTCATCGCGTCGCGCCGCCGAGGTGTCGGCGACGGGGCCCGCACCCGCCTTGCCGAAGCGCGGCGGCATCTCGACGCGGCGGCGGCCGTCGCCGCCAGCGATCCGCAGGCGGCGGTCGAGGGGGCGAGCCGCGCACAGCAGCTCGCGAACGACGCGTACCGGATCGCGTCCTCCGACTTCTCGGACTGGGACCAGGGCGGACCCGGCTGGGGGCAGCGTGGCGGGACGAGCGACGGCGACGCGACCGCCGACATCCTCGGGCAGATCCTGGGCGGTGTGATCGGCGGGGTGATCCGCTCGGGTGGCGGCGGAGGTGGCTGGGGCGGGTCACCGTGGGGCGGCCCCGGCCGGAGCGGAGGCGGAGGGGGGTTCCCGGACCTGGGCGGGCTCGGTGGCGGCTGGGGACGGGGTGGCGGATTCGGGACGGGCGGATTCGGGGGCGGCGGTGGCGGTGCTGGGGGTCGTGGCCGGGGCGGGCGCTGGTGACGACCATCGCGTGCACATCGCCTTTGCGCTGGCCCACGCCTCGGCCGTACCGTAACGGTCCACCCAGCCCGACCCTTGGAGAGACAGACCGATGGCACAGAGCTCGATCCTCGGCCGCATCAGCCAGCTGATCCGCGCCAACATCAACGCCATCCTCGACAGCGCCGAGGATCCGGAGCGGATGCTCGACCAGCTCGTGCGCGACTTCACGGACAACATCGCCGAAGCCGAGGACGCGGCCGCCCAGACGATCGGGAATCTGCGGCTGCTCGAGGACGACGCGAAAGAGGCGCGGGCCGCCGCCGCGGATTGGCTCAGCAAGGCCAAGGCCGCGTCCCGCCGGGCGGACGAACTTCGAGCGGCCGGCAACGCCGCCGAGGCGGATCGGTTCGACGATCTGGCCAAGATCGCCATCCGTCGTGAGGTCAGCTACGAGAGCCAGACGAAGACACTCGACACCCAGATCGCCGCGCAGACGGAACTCGCCGACAAGCTCAAGGACGGCCTCAACAAGCTGCGCGTGAAGCGCGAGGAGCTCGTGCAGAAGCGAGACGAGCTGGTCGCGCGGGCCAAGATGGCCCAGGCCCAGTCGACCGTCCAGGAGACGCTCCAGAGCGTTTCGGTCCTCGATCCGACGAGCGAGCTGTCGCGCTTCGAGGAGAAGGTCCGGCGCCAGGAGGCGCAGGTCCGCGGGCGTGAGGAAGTCGCTGCCTCGTCGATCGAGGAACAGTTCGAATCGCTCGAGTCCGACGAGGATGAGCAGGAGGTCGAGGCCCGGCTCGCAGAGCTCAAGTCGGGCGGCTGAGATCCCGGAGCAGACGGCTGCACGCCACTGAGGTCGCTCGCTCCATAATCCCGTCATGCAGCAGATGTACGACCCGTCGGACCTCGCATCGATGGATCCGCTGGTCCTGATGAAGAACCTCGATCACGTCCGGATGACGAGCCGCCGGCTGTCGTACATCCTCCAGCAGCAGGTCCACCTCTACACGCCCGAGGCGAACCAGTTGCGCGAGCAGATCGACCGCTACGTCGAGGCCGAGCGCCAGATCGAGGGCGAGATGGCGAGGCGCGTCATCCGCGCCTGAGAACGAAAACGGCTAGACGAACGAAGACCCCGCCGATCCCGGCGGGGTCTTCGTAAATGAGTGCGGTGCCGGTCAAGCCCCGGCGGGCACCGCGGCGAAGCGGATAGGCCGCTCGCCTCGTCCCTCGAGTGCCGACTCCTCGTCGGCCGTACCCACGCCCTCGATACCCGGTTCGGCGGGCGTGATCACAACGGTCACGGGCCGGCGGAGCGCCTGCTCCTCGGCGACGATCCCGCGCACCATCGCAGCTAGGGCCGGCATGTCGGATAGTCCGAAACCGATCCCGTGTACGGCCAGGTCCTCGACCCCGAGACCCCGGAACAGGCCGCGCGCCGCGACAGCGCACATCTCGTCATAGAGCTCCGGCCAACCTACGCGTCGGCGCCGGTAGCAGAAATGGATGAACTCGGCCGCGTCCTGGTCCAGGACTCGCGTGGCGGCACTGAGCGGTTCCATCGATGGCGGACCCTCCCTTCCGGCGGGCAGCTGTCGACCCTGACAAAGGTCGGTGCCGCGTCCTCGCCGTACGACGGCAACACGAACCAGGCCCGGCCAACGGTCGTGTCCCAAACCGTCTCCCGGATGGTGGTCCTGGTGCCCGGTGCCGCTTCCGTGGGGGGCACGGCGACCGGTGTCGCGCCATCGTAGGCGTCCGAGGGACAGGCCGGAAGGGAACTTGTCCACGAGTTCATCCACGAACTTGTCCACACTCCGACGCGGGCATAGAACGGGCGTGCGGAACGTGCGTGAACCGGTTCAGGCGATCCGGCGCGATAGGCCCAAGCCCGGCCGGTCGGCCAGCTGCCAGCGCTTGTCAGGCCCGAGCTCCAAGCCCTCGAAGGGGTCGTCCGCGAGCAAAAGGTTGCCGTCGAGGTCGACCCAATCGGCAAGTGACGCGACGACCGCCGAGGCGGCGATCCCGACCGATGTCTCCTCCATGCAGCCGAGGAACGTCCGGAAACCGAGCTCACGTGCCCGCTCCAGCATGGCGCGGGCGGGCCCGATGCCACCGCACTTGGCGAGCTTGACATTCACGCCCGCGACCACCCCGACGAGCGCGTCGAGGTCCTCGGGCAGGACGCACAATTCGTCGGCGACGACCGGGAGCGTCGAGCGCTCCTGGAGCCATGCCAGATCCCGGTATGCCCTGGCCGGGAACGGCTGCTCGATCAGTTCCACGCCGAGGTCGACCAATGCGGGCAGAAGGCTGACCGCGTCCTGCACGTGTCCAGCCAGTGTTGGCGTCGACCCGGATCGGACCGCCATAGACCTCGCGCACCGCGCGCAACGTCGCCAGGTCCGATGGCCCGCCGACCTTGATCTTCAGGGCAGGGAAATCGGCGGCACGCTTCGCGCGCTCGGCGACCACCGCGGGCTCGTCGATGCCGATCGTGAAGTCGGTGGGCGGCAGATCCGCGGACAACCCGAGCAGCTCGTGGACTGGGACTGCCGCGACCTTGCCGGCCAGGTCGTGCAGCGCGATGTCGATGGCGCATTTGATCGCGCCGTGGCCGCGGATGGTGGCATCCATGACCGCGCTGGCCGCCGCCAGGCCGTCGCGTGTGGGCTCGAACTCGGCCGCCTCGAGCGCTCTCAACAACTCCGGTCCGGCCGCCTCCATCGTGCCCGGCGTCTCGCCGTAGAACCGGTCCGGGTAACCCTCCCCCACCCCGACGACATCGGGAAACCGGTCATCGCGCACCTCGACGATGACCGTCGTGACCCGGGTACCTTCGCCGTGGTCGGATCGCGCGATCCGGAACGGGTCGCGCAACTCGAGCGACAGAACCTCGTGCGTGAGGCTCAGGCCCACGGCAGCTCGTCCACGGCATCCCGGATCGCGGGCCACAGCCGGTCTGCACCGAAGCGCACGGGATCGTCGGCGGGTAGCCCGGTCTCCGCCGAGATCCGGGCGATGACCTGGCGCGCCTCGTCGTCGGCGCCGAACAGCGAGGTGTTCAGGGCGATCGCGACGACCCTCGACGGCGCGACCATCGCGGCGATCCGTTCGTGCAACTCGATGAACGGCGGCAGCTCGGCGATCGGGAATGACGCTTCCGGCAGATGGTCGAAGTCGTGCTCGCGCAGCCCCGGCTTGTGGACGAGGACCATCGCGTGTGGCGTCGCCCCATGGATGAGGCCCATAGTCACGGCGCTGTATGCCGGGTGATCGATCGAGCCCTGGCCCTCGACGAATACCCAATCGCCACGACCCTCGCCCTGCTCGACCAGCCACTCGACGGTGCCGTTCGTGAAGTCGCTGATGACGCGATCGACCGCCACGCCCCAGCCTTCGATCATCATCCCGGTCTGGCCGGTCGGGACCATCAGCGCCGACGCGCCGTCGCGCCGGGCCGAAGCGACCAGCTCGAGCGCCACCGACATCTTGCCGATGGCGCAGTCCGTACCGACCGTCAGGATCACCCGCTTGCCGGGCAGGTGGCGTCGACCGACCGTCGTCTCCATCCGGTCCGGCGGACGCCGGTAGTCGATCAGGCGGGCGCGGGCAGACTGCGCGGCGGCGGTGAATTCGGGGTCGTCGCCCAGGAACTGGTGCAAGCCCGAGTGGATATCGAGGCCTGCCCTGATCGCGTCGAGGATCGTCGCCCGCCACTCGGGCGGCAGCTTGCCGCCGGTCGGTGCGATCCCGATCAACAGGCCGTCGGGGCGGACGGGTCCATCGAGAGCCTCGGCGAGGGTGCCAACGAACGGGATATCGAACGCGGGGAGGAACTCACGCAGATTCCGGCCCGCCATCGTCGAGTCGAGGATGGCCACGATCGTGTCCCGGCCGTAGCGGATGACGCCCATCGCGGTCTTCGCATCGTGGATGCCGAACTGCCCCTCGGTGAGGATCACGAGGCGGCGCGGCGCGGTCGGCAGCATCGGCGCAGTCTACGGAAACGAGAACGCCCCCGAGGTGCGGTGCGGGGTCGTAGGGATGAGGCAGGTGGTGGTACCGCATACCGGATGCCCAGTGAATCGTCTCATGTGTCTCAGCCGCGTTCACGGAGTACCTCCAAGACACACATGAGACACAAGCACAGGATCGATAAGGGTGCACGTAAGGGTTCAGGTCCGGCGCCGAGGGATGGCTCGGACGAGTCCGGGGCGTCGGCGCCGTCCGCTGTCGAACGTATCTGCCTCATCGTTGTTGTGATAATCAGGCCGATGCGAGTCTTGATCCTCGGCTCGACTGGCCGGATCGGCGCGACCACGATCCGGGAGGTCATTGCAGCCGGCCACGATGTTGTCGCGCTCGTTCGAGCGCAACCGGGCGACGACACCTCTGTCTCGTACCTGGTGGGCGACGTCACCGACCAGGACGCGGTTGAGCGGGCCGTCGAGGGCACCGATGCTGTGATCGCCGCGCTCGGGCCGAGCTCCAACACCGCCGACGCCGAGGAGACGCTGGCTATCGGCATGCGGAACCTCGTCGCCGCGATGGACCGATATGACGTGCGGCGCCTCATCGCGCTCTCCGGCGCTGGAGTCGACGTGGATGGCGACCGGAAGCCGCTCGTCGATCGGATCATGTCGCGAGTCGTCCGCATATTTGCTCGTCATGTGGTCGCCGCCAAGCAGCGTGAGTTCGAGATCTTCTCCGCCACCGACCTGGAGTGGACCGCTCTCCGTCCGCCATTCGTGACCGATGGATCGGCTGTGGGCTACCGGCTCACGATCGAGCTCGCGCCCGGCGCCCGGGTCACGAGGAGCGATGTCGGGAAGGCGCTCGCCGACCAGCTGGCGAGTCGGGACTTCATCCGAGCGGCGCCCTTCGTCCTGCCGGCAGCGCGCGCGCCGGGTGGGTAATCGCAGCCGGGCGTAAGTCCTGCGTGCCGGCACAATTTGGGCCGTTCCCCGGCCGCCCAGAGAAGCACGATCTATGGTTCTCCGGTTCTCTCGATGCCGCTATCGAGTCCACCGCCGGGGGCGGGTTTCCGCGAGGCGGGGAGGGTTGCGGCGCTCTATGGTTCTCGCGTTATGCCGGATGCAGCATCCGAAGGGGCGATCGCGAGCGCGCCCGGGGGAACGCCGGCCCGCCCACCGCCGAGCCGTCGGGCGATCGTCGGTCGCGCGCTTGTGCTCGTCGGTCTCCTCGTGTTCGTGTTCGGGGTCGTGCTGCCGCGCGTGGTCGACTACGACGCCGTTCGCGCCGCGTTTGCGGCGCTGACCCCCACGCAGATCGCGCTTCTCGGCGCCGCCAGCGCAGTCGCCTATGTCGCCAGCGCCGGCCCGACCCGGGTCCTCGTGCCGGGGCTCTCCTGGCCGCACGCAGTCGGATCTGACCTCGCCGCGCGCGCGGTCGTCAGCACCGTGCCCGGGCCGACCGACGTCGCAACGCGTCTGGTCCTGTACCGCCAGTGGTCGATCCCCACCGCAGTCGCGAGCGCCGGCATCGCACTCGCGGCCCTGTTCGACACGTTCTCCTACTTTGCGCTGCCGATGATCGCCGCCGCCGGTCTGCTCGTCAGCCGTCAGCCGACTGACTCGCGTGCACTCCTGCTTGCGCTGATCGGCCTCGTCGTGCTGGTCGTCGCGACACTCCTGCTCGTCTCCATCGTGCGCTCGGAGAGCCTCGCTCGGAAGCTGGGCAGCTGGCTCGACGGAGTGGCCCGGCGGATCTGGGCGCTGTTCCGGAAGGCGCCGCCAACGGGCATCGTCGAGGGCATGCTGGACCTGCGTGAGCGCTCGAGGACAATCCTGACGCAGCGCGGCCTGCGCGGGTTCGCTGCAGCCGTGTTCGCCAGGCTCGCCTGGTTCGTCGTCCTCGGCGTAGCCCTCTGGTGCGTCGGGGTCGGGCCAGATGTCCTCCCGCCGTCGGCCGTGCTGGCGGCAATGGCGGTCGCCGGCGTCGTGTCGCTGGTGCCCATCACACCGGGCGCCGTGGGCGTCGCCGAGGTCGCCTACATCGGCATCCTGTCGAGCGTGGCCCCGGGGATGACAGAGCAGCTCACGGCCGCCGTGATGTTGTTCCGGATCGCCCAATGGTTCGTCCCGATCCCGGTCGGATGGGTGCTCCTGCTCGTGATGCGGTGGGGTCACCGGAGCGAGTTGCTCGGCGGCCCTGGCATGGCTTCGGGGCCGCCCTCGAGTTGAGGGAGAGCGCGTCGTCGCGGGCGGCGACTTCCGACCTAGTCCGGCGACTGTTCGTCGCGATGACGATCCCGCGACCGGGCGCATGAGCCAGGGTCATTCGAACGCGCCGGCATACACGAGGCGCGGCCAAGCCGGACGGGCAGAACGATCGCGAATAAATCGGCCGCATCGGACGACGGCTGCTCATCCGGTCGTGGCGGACCCTCGGGGTCGTAATCACCGTCGACGGAAGGGATGGAACGCCGGGCCGACGACCTCCAGCTCCGGATCGCCGACCGCATCACTGCGTTCGCCGGTTCGATGCCGTTCGTATATCTCCATGTGCTCATGTTCGCGTGCTGGATGGTCGTGCTCGAGCAGAGCCCCTAGCCGAAGCTGACGCTGGCCGTCTCGCTCGAGGGGAGCGCGAGTTGAGGCTCAACACCGAGCTGACTCGCGAGATCCGCGAGCTCACCCGCGAGGTCCACGGCGCGGCGTCGTCAGGGAACCCCCGACGCGGGCGGAACGAGACGGCTGAGCCGTGCCGACCATGTGCCACTGGCGTGCGCGGACCGCCTGCTCGACTTGACCGCCTGCTCGACGAGCGAACCGCGGCGGTCCGCTCGCGAACGTTGCTGGCGTGCCACCCGCGTGCAACGGTGGCGACGTGGGTGCTCCTGAGAAGGCCGTCGGCGTGCGCGCTCCTGCCGTCGTCGCACGACGAGCGCTGTACGAGCGTCTGTCTGCCGGAGTTCCCGCCGGCGTGACGCTCGTCTCGGCGCCGCCGGGCAGCGAGAAGACCGTGCTCCTTCGCACGTGGATCGATGAAGCGGGGCTCCGCGCACGAACAGCCTGGGTACTGGTCGGGCGCCACGAACGAGACGCTCAGCGCTACTGGCTGTCGGTCGTCGAGGGGTTGCGCTCCGCCGTCGGCGGCGACGGTCTCGTGCAGAAGCTCGAGCCGACGCCTGAGTTCGACGGCGACACTTTGGTGCGGCGCCTGATCTCGGAGCTCGAGGCGCTCGATGAGCCGGTCGTGCTCGTGGTCGACGACCTGCACGAGCTGGGCTCGCCGGATGCGCAGGCGCAGTTGGAGCTCCTGCTCGCCTACCGGCCACGGTTGGTGTACGTGGCTCCTGGCAACGCGTCATGACCCCTCCCTGGGGCTCCATCGTCTTCGCCTGGCCGGCGAGGTCGTGTCCGAGGTCCTGGGGCACAAGGAGGTGGCGATCACCCTCGACCGCTACAGCCACGCGCTGCCGGCGATGCAGACCGAGGCGATGGCCCGCCTCGACGCGGTCCTCGGCCGCTCACCACTCGACCGGCCCGCAGTGGGGCGCGATGCGGCCGTCACGCCAGCGCTGCGGCTCGAGACGGACCGCGCCGTGGACGGGCCACAGAAGGCCGATCGCCATAAGGGACCAGATAAGGGACCAAACGCCGGTCGGCGGCCAACGACGAAGCCCGATCCGAGCGTGGATCGGGCCGAAGGGGCGACGTTGGTACCGCATACCGGATTCGAACCGGTGATCTCCGCCTTGAGAGGGCGGTGTCCTGGGCCTCTAGACGAATGCGGCGCCGGCCGTCGGGTGGAGGCCACCACGACGGCCGACAGGATACCAGAGGAGGCGAGCCCGGGGTCCGGGCTCGGCCGTCAGTCTTCCTTCAGGATGTAGAACCCATCGACGGCAACGGTCGGTCGCCCGCTCGTGCCGACGACGACGATGCGCAGCGAATGCGTGCCATCCCCGACGTCCGCAGCCCAGACGATGTCACGAGCCCTGAACGCCGAGGAATGCATGTCCACGGTGGCGACATGCCTCCCATCGAGGTAGACGCGTGCCTGGCCGCGGGTGGGACCCGTCGGTCCCTCCCAGGCCACCGCGGTGCCATTGAACGTCAGCGTGCCGTTCGCGCTACGCGCGTTCGAGCTGTGCGCCCGCCGGCCGGTGTACTGGGTATGGGACGCGTAGGTCCACGTCCCTGCCCACTTGATCGCACTCGCCGAGTCGGAGTAGGCGATCGCGATCATCGTTCTCGAGGATCGCCAGTCGCCGACCGTCCCGTCCTGGTCGATGGCGCGGACGCGGTACCGGACTTCGGAACCGGACGCCACGGTCAGCCGGGCGTAGCTCAGCGTCGGTGTGCCGAGACCGATCCGCGTCCAATCGCCGTTGCCATAGCGGACTTCCAGCTGGTAGGCCTTCAGCCCTGCGTCGGTGGACTCGAGGTCCCAGTCGACGAACACCGGCACCCCGGAGATCGGGGCCGTCGACGCCGCGGACAGCGCGATGAGCGGACGGGTGGTCTCCGGCTGCGCGTTCGCCTGCGGACGCGGTGCCGGAGTGGGTGTCGGGGTGGGTGCTGACGTCGGCTCGGGAGTCGGCGCCTCGGTGGGTTCCGGCGTGTCGGTCGGAGCTGGCGGGCCGCCCGCTCCATCCGGCGTTGCCGTCGGCGTGCTGGTGGGCACGGCCGTCCCGACCGGGGTCGGGGCAGCCGTCGGCGTCGGTGCCGGCGTCGGGGTCGGGGTTGGTGTCGGGGTCGCCGTCGACGTCGGTGTCGGGGTCGGCGTCCGGGTGGGCGTCGCGGTCGGCGCCGCCGTCGGCGGTGGCGTCGCAGGCGGCAGGGTCGGGGCGGGCACCGGCGGGGCGCCGGCACCGGCCGGCCCGTACAGCCAGTCGGTGAAGCCGAAGTTCTTGCCGCCTCGGGCCGGGGCGGCCGTCTTGTACGCAGTCCCGTAGCGACGATCGATCAGCCAGGTCTGCCATTCGTCATCGCCTGTCGCCGCCCAGCGCGCCTTCTCATACAGGAAGCGCGCCGCGCGCAGGAGGGCCTTGTCGGACCATGCCCAGGCGTCATAGCCGTTGGCCCGCAGGAGCTCGGCCTGGAGCACGGCACCCTGCATGCCTTCCCAGGGATAGCCGGTGTCGGCCGGCGGCCATCGCAGCGCGCCGCCCCGCCGCATGTCGTCGGGGATGACGCCGTCGATGCTGATGCCGCTCTTCGAGCACCCGACCGGGTTGATACCGACCGGCTTGGCGGTGTCGCATTGCCAGCTCAGCTCGCCGTACGAGAAGCTGGCATAGGCGGCCCGGTCCCCGAGCCAGCCACGGAACACCTGGGCGGTGCGTGCGAGCTGGGCGCTGTCGCCGAGGTAGGCGGCGATGGCCGCCCGTGATGCGCCTGCATGGGTGCCCCAGTTGTTCGGACGATCCTCATGCGTGTTCACGAGCGTGCGTCCCGACAGCGACTCGGTCAGCAGCGATCGGAGCCACGGGCGGAACGTGTTCTGCTCGAATGACGCGTCGACCGCGCCGAGGTCGATGAAGTCCGCGGCGAGGACGTAGCCGGGCAGATTCCGCCCGAGCGCGAGGGTCCGGCCGCCGTTCTCGGTATTGACGGCTGCCCTCAGTGCCGAGAGCACGTCGGAGCGGTACGAGGCGACGCCCGTGCGAGCGAATACGAGTGCCTTGGCGAAGGTCGTCTGGTCGGCGGACTCGTCCTGGTTGGAGATGTCCGGTGTGCCGATCGATGAGTCGGCTCGGGCCTTGAGCGCCGCCCACGCGGCTCCGCTCGTCGGTCGCGAGAGAAGCTCGGATCGCGACATCAGGATGTAGTCGGTCGCGGCGGAGGTGGGGCTGAGACGGGCGATGGCCAAGATCGACCCGATGGCTACAGCAAGAGCCAGAAGCGTGACGATCAGCGAGGGGATGGTCCGGCGAGACGCCCACTGGGCGCCGATCGAAACCGCCGACATGATGCTCCTCTCTACCTGGACGCCGTCGGGGGACGGCGAACGAAGACTGTCCGGGCGTGACGGTGTCACGACCCGGATATGCCCAGGGAGCTTGGGGATCCGCGCCAGGAGTGGCACGGGGATGGGGCCGGCGGCCGGTCGTCAGTGAGCGCGGCGATCGGACGCCGTTGGGGGACTCCCTGCGTCGGTGATTGTGGCAGACATCACAAAGTCGTGTCGCGGAGGGAACGTGCGATCACAACCTCGTCGCAGCCTTTTCGGTGCCTGCGCGCACCACAAATGGCCGATCCGGCTACAGCCGGTGCGTCTCGAGGAACGTCCTGACGGCTTCCGCCACTTGCTGGTAGCTCTGCTCGCCGCTGATGAGACCGAAGTGCGAATGGGCACCGAATGGCTCGAAATCCGAGTCGAGCCACTCGGCGAGCCGCTCCGCGTCGTCGAGCGTCGTGAACCGATCGAGGCCTCCTGCGATGACCAGCCGGGGAACCTCCGACACGACCCGCCGGTCGACCGGGATGCCCGCGATGACCTGGCGTCGGGCGGCGCCCGACTCGTGCGGTTTCTGGCCGAGGAGGTGCTGGATACGCAGCACGTCAGCCAGGGTGAGGTCGCGGTCGTCCCGCAGCAATCGCTCCGGGAGGGTCTCCCAGCCGATCACGCTTCGGCCGTAGACCTCGGGGATCTCGCGCAGCTCGAACGGTCGGGCCGGTGGCCGCAGCTCCCGCGGCATCTGCGGAGCGATGAGCACGAGACCCGAGATCGCCACCCGCTCGGCAGCCTTGAGGGCCAGAAGGGCCCCCATCCCGTGCCCGATGGCTACGGTCGTCGGCCCGAGCCGGTCGAGCGCCGCCACGACGTCCTCGACGTAGGTGTCGAACGACAGCGTGGTGGGGTCCGCGGTCAGCGACCAGTAGTGGTTCCGGAGGTTGACCGCGTGGCCCTCCCAGCCGCGTCCCGCGAAGTAGCCGAGGAACCGCTCCCACACCCATGAGCCGGCGAGCTCGCCGTGGACGAACATCAGCGGCTTGCGTCGCGACCGGCGCTCCGGCAGCCAGGACTCGATGTAGATGCCCCGGTCATGGAGCTCGATCTCGTCCTTCCGGACGGGGCGGCCATTCGCCGGCGGCGACTGGGTGCGGCTCAGGAGCGGCTCGGGCATCGCGT
This sequence comes from uncultured Chloroflexia bacterium, assembly GCA_963831715.1. Taxonomy (GTDB): domain Bacteria; phylum Chloroflexota; class Limnocylindria; order Limnocylindrales; family CSP1-4; genus SPCO01. The sequence continues at coordinate 1,192,436 of CAWHRB010000003.1, forward strand.
CGGGCATGCGGCTCACCATTCGTGCGGGTTGATGACCAGGCCGGTCAGGGCCTTGGGATAGAAGTAGGTCGATTTCTGCGGCATGACGTCGCCCTCGCGGGCGACCGCCTCGATCGCGGCGACGGGTGTCGGCTCGAGGAGGAACGCGGCATCGACACCCTCGCCCGCATTGACGGCGGCGATCGCCTCCAGTTCCGATTTCGTATAGGTGATGGCACCGCCCGCCACCGCCTCCGCGTCGATGCCGGCGAGCTGCTCGAGCGCCACACCGAGCATCGTCACGTCGAGCGACCGTAGCGCATCGCCGCCGGGCGGGAGAAGGGGCTCGAAGGTGTCCCGACGAGCAGCGAGGATCGAGCCGCCCGCTCGCGTCCACAGACCAAACCATCCCCGTCCGCCGGCGTCCTCGGCGACCCGGTCGCCGCCGGATAATGCCGCGGTCAGCTCCTCGGCGGATCCGACCGGCGTCACGTCGAACAGCTCGCGCGCGCGCGCCGGAAGCTCGGCGGCGGCATCCTGGCCGATGCCACGCACGAGTCGGTGGGTCGGCAGGACGGTCAGATCCTGGCCGCCGGCCTCGAGCATCAGCGCCAGGACGTAGTCGAACGGCGGATCCTCGTCGCACGACCGCGTCATCCGTCGCTCGTCCCGATAGCGAAGCGCGGTCTCGTAGCGGTGATGACCGTCGGCGATGGTGATCGGGCCCCCGGCGGCCGCCGCCAGCAATGCCCCGGCGACGATGCTCGCCGGTCCGTCACCCGATGCCGGCAGCGCCCACATCCGATGACCTACCCCATCGTCATCGGTCACATCAACGTCGGGTGGTCCCGCCGCCACCGCTGAGAGCCGCTCCCCGGTGCCGCCATCCGGGTCGTCAAAGAGGACGACGACAGGACTGGTATTCACGCCCGTCGCCCGGAGCAGCTTGTAGCGGTCCTCCTTCGGGCCGCTGAGCGTCCGTTCGTGCGGCAGCACCCCCGACTCGGGGCCGTACGCCTCCAACCCGAGACGAGCGAAGAATCCGCGCTGGACCCGATCCGTGTCTGTCCCGGGGACGCGGTAGCGCTGTTCGTAGACATACACGGAGGGATGGGGGTCCTTGCGCAGAGTCCCATCGGAGCGCCACGTGGCGAGCGTCCGGGCCGCGCGGCGGTAGCGGTCGTCCGGGCCGTCGCCCAGCTCCTCGACGGGCAGGTCGAGGCGGACGACGTTGGCCGGATGGCGGGCCACCAGCCGGGCACGCGTCTCCGGATCGATCACGTCGTACGGCGGCGCCATCACGTCAGCGAGCTCGCCTACGCTCGATGGCTCGTAGCGCAGGGCGCGGAAAGGTCGGAGGTCGGGCACGGATCCTTCGGGATGACGGCACGCAGCCTGCGGCTCTGGGGACCACCCCATCGTACGATACGTCCCGTACGGACGGGGACCGGACTGTCGGCGCCCCGACAACCGGCCGCCGGACGCAACTTTCACCAGGGGTCGGGCGTCCTTGCTGCGTCCATCATCCCGCCTGACGGCAGCATCGGAGTCCGCGTGTCTCATCAACGCTCGACGAGGGTCCCGGTCGCCGCGCGCCTGTTGCGCGTCGCGGCGGCGGTCGCCCTCCTCGGTGCGCTCGTCGGACTGCCGGGCGGGGTCAGCGCGGCACCGTCCCTCGCGGCCACCCCGCCGCCCGGTCTGACGATGGAGGCCACGGTCCTGCTCGACGGTCATGCGCGCGTCGGGGCGTGGATGGCCATCGACATCCGCCTCAAGAACGACGGTCCACCGATCTCGGGCGAGCTCCGCCTGACTGGCGGGACGCAGGGCCGGACCCGGTTCGGGACCCTGGTCGAGGCACCTACCCAATCGGACCAGACCCATCGTCTGTACGCCCAGCCCCCGGGCTTCGGGCGCGAGCTCGAGATCAGTCTCGTGAGCGGCGCCGACATCATCGCCACGACCAAGGCGGCCTTCACCATCCACGACGGGACCCAGATGGTCGTCGCGATCGTGGCCGAGCGACCCGGCGACGTCATCGGCGATCTCGACCTGCTGCCCAACGTCAACAACGTGAAACCGCTGACCGTCGGGCTCGAACCGGCCGACCTGCCGACGCGAGTCGAGGCGTGGAGCGCGGTTGACCGGCTGATCTGGCAGGACGTCGATTCGAACCAGCTCAGCCCCGAGCAGCTCGCGGCCATCCGCGGCTGGGTCGCCGGCGGAGGCCGGTTGGTCATCGTCGGTGGGACCGCCGGGCCATCCAGCCTTTCGGCGTTCCCCGACGCGATCCTGCCGTATCGCCCGACGACGACCACCGATGTCGCACCCACGTCCCTCGTCGCGCTGCTCGGGGAGCTGCCCGACGGTGCGACCGACCTGCCGGCCCTCTCCGGCGAGCTCGTCGCGGGCCGGTCGCTCGCAACGGTCGGCGCCCAGACGGTGGCCGCGGAACGAACGTATGGCGCGGGCGCGGTCACCATCGTCGGCTTCGATCCGACTGCGCGCTGGCTGAGCGGTACGCGCATCGCCGAGGGACTCTGGCGTCGTTTGATCCCGACCCGGGCCGCCGGCACGGCGACGACCGGCGACGACAGCCAGATCGTCCAGGCGGCCGCGCAACTGCCCTCGCTCGCGTTGCCACCGGTCGGTGGCCTCGTGGGGCTGCTCGCGCTGTACATCCTGCTCATCGGGCCGATCAACTACTTCGTGCTCAAGCGGCTCGACAAGCGCGAATGGGCGTGGGTGACGATGCCGGTCCTGATCGTCGCCTTCGCGGGCGTGGCATACGGCGTCGGGTCCGCTCTCCGCGGCAGCGACATCATCGTCAACGAGGCAGCCATCGTCCGCGGCGCCCCCGGCGTCACCGAGGGCCTCGCGCAGACCTATCTCGGCGTGTTCTCGCCGACCCGCGGCGCCTACCAGCTGCGCATCCCGGGTGGGGCCCTGCTGTCGTCGCCGACCAACGGCGACTTCATCGGTGACGGCACGGCGGCAAGCCTCGACGTGCTCCAGGGCGATCCGTCCCGCGTCCGCGACCTGAGCGTCGGATTCGGGTCGTTGCGCACGATCCGGGCCGAGAGCGCTGTGAAGACCGTCCCCCTCGTCCAGGCCGACCTACGTCTCGAGGATGGCCGGCTGCGGGGCTCGGTGACCAATGGATCGCAGGAGGTCCTCCAGGCCCCTGCCGTCGTGCTCGGTGGCACGGTCGCCAAGCTGTCCGACATGGCCCCCGGCCAGACCGTGAACGTCGATGTCGCGCTGCAGGCCATCCAGCAGGGTCAGCAACTGTCCGACAAGATCGTCGGCCCGCTGTTCTTCGGCGACCCGCAGCAGGCGGGTGAGGGTTCGGCCCGCCAGTACGCCCGCCACACCATCATCGACCAGCTCACGTTCGACCCGAACTGGGGGTTCACGGGCCAGTTGCCGGCCGACGGCGCGGTCGTGCTCGCCTGGTCCGACCGTGAGCTCCTGCCGGTCGAGATCGAGGGGCAGGTCGCTCGCCGCACCGCCAACGTCCTGTGGTTCCTGCCGGCCGACATCGCGGTCAGTGGCAAGACCACGTTCCGCCAGGACCTGTTGCGGAACACGGTCGTCGCGAGCGATGCCGCGTTCTTCAACAAGGACCCGTTCAACATCAACTTCGGGAAGGGCACGGCCGAGCTGTCCTATCGACCCATCTCCTTCGAGGGCACGATCGATACCAGCCAGCTCGCGCTGGGCTTCAACTTCGGGGAGTTCGGCGTTCCCATCGATCCCAAGCCGGTCAATCCCCTCGACATCATCCCCGTCGTGTGCGGCGACAAGCCTGTCGCGGGCTGCGTCCAAGTGGTGTTCGACGGCCTGCCCGAGGTCGAGCTGTACGACCTGACGACGACCGCCTGGCGGCGGCTCCCCCACCTCGCGAGCGGCTCGCGGTACGCGGTGGCCGATCCGGCCCGATACGTCGACCCGACGACAGGCACGGTCCTTGTGCGCTTCATCAATGAGTCCGGAGACCAGGTCGGATTCAGTCTCGACCTGTCGATCACCGGGGTCGTGCGACCGTGAGCGAGATCGTCCGCACCGACGGACTGGTCAAGCGCTATGACGGCACGCTGGCCGTCGCCGGCGTCGACCTGTCCGTGGAGTCGGGCGAGATCTTCGGACTGGTCGGTCCCAACGGTGCCGGCAAGACGACCACGCTGCGCATCCTCGCGACCCTTCTCGCCCCGTCGGCCGGTACCGCCGAGATCGCCGGGATGTCGGTGACCCGGAACCCTGACCATGTCCGCCGCGTCATCGGGTTCATGCCGGACGCGTTCGGTGTCTACGACGACATGAAGGTCTGGGAGTACCTCGATTTCTTCGCCCGCTGCTATGGCATCCCTCCGGCCGCGAGACGTCGGGTGATCACCGACCTGCTCGAGCTGGTCGATCTCGCCCCGAAGCGGAACCAGTACGTCCAGACGCTCTCGCGGGGCATGCAGCAGCGACTGTGCCTCGCCCATGCACTCGTCCACGACCCCCAGGTGCTACTCCTCGACGAGCCCGCCTCCGGACTCGACCCGCGGGCCCGGGTCGAGCTGCGTGAGCTGCTGCGGGAGCTCCGCGCGATGGGCAAGACGATCCTTATCAGCAGCCACATCCTTCCCGAGCTCGAGGAGCTGTGCACCAGCGTCGCGATCATCGATCGCGGGCAGGTGCTCGCCCAGGGCCGGGTGGCTGAGATCGAGAAGCGCCTGCGCTTCGGGGCGGTGCTCCGGGTGAAGGTGCTCCTGGAGGGCGATGCGCTGGAAGCGGCGCGCGAGCGGCTCGCTGCCGACGCCGATGTCGCATCCGCCGTGCTGCTCGAGGACGGCACGATCGAGCTCGGGTTCCGGGGCGACGACGAGGCCAGTGCCCGCTTGCTGGCATCATCGGTGGCGTCGGGCATGCCGGTCGTGAGCTTCTCCCGGGCCGCGAGCGACCTCGAGGAGCTGTTCCTGCAGGTCACATCCCCCGACCACGAACCCGTCGCCGCGGCCTAGGAGGCGAAGATGGCCGAGATCACCGCCGCGCCACCCCGACCGACAGGCCCACGTTTCGGCGCGGTCATCCGCACGATCGGTGGCATCGCCGCCATCGGCGTCAAGGAGCTGCGCGGCCGGATGCGTGGCCGGCGCGCCTTCGTGATCCTGACCATCTATCTGCTGCTGCTCGGCGGCTTCGCGCTCATGGTCGAGCGGGTCATGGAAACGATGTTCGACAACCCGTTCGCCGGGACGTCGGCGACGGCCAGCCCGGCGATCGGCCAGGGCATCTTCGCCGCACTCCTGCTCCTGATGACCCTCCAGGTCGTCTTCTTGGCGCCGGCATCGACGGCGGGTGCGATCTCGCTCGAGCGTGAGAAGCAGACCCTCGAGTTGCTCACGGCGACGCCCATCAGTTCCCTGGCCATCGTCGTCGGCAAGCTGTTGTCGGCACTCGTCTACGTCTTCCTGCTCATCGCCGCGTCGATCCCGCTGATGGCGGTGGTCTTCGTCTTCGGCGGAGTCGGACCCGAGGACGTCATCCGCGGCTACATCGTGCTGATCGTCACGGCCCTCGGACTGGGCTCGTTCGGGTTGCTCTGCTCGAGCATCGTCAAGCGGACGACGGCAGCCACCGCGATCACGATCTTCGGCGTCCTGGCGATCACGATCGGTACGGTCTTCCTGTTGGTCTTCTGGCAGGCGATGGGCTCGTTCGATGCGAACGGGAACCGGCGACCCGGTCCGCTCGGCATCCGGTCGCCGACGCCGCTCGCTTGGGTCAACCCGTTCATGGCGCAGATCGACGTGATGTGCGGCACCGAGTCGACGTTCGGTGGCGGATGGTGCAGCGTCGTAGACGGCCTTGTGCCGACGACCGACGGTGTGGTGTTCACCGACGGCGGCGGGGGCGCCCCGATGCCGGCCCCGATGCCGGTCGCGATCCCCGAGAAGGGCATGATGCCGGGCGCCGATGGCGCGGTCGTGATCGGCGACGTCGGGGTGGGAGATCGATTCGCGCCCGGTGACGTGGCCGCTGAGCAGCCGTTCGGTGTCAAGCGCGACACCCTGTGGACCAAGACCGTGGCGCTGTGGCTCGGGTTGTCGGTGGTATTCCTGGTGCTCTCGGTCCAGGCGGTCTCGCCGACCCGGCGCTGGCGCATTCCTCGCCGCTCGAGTCCCCGGAGCACGCCGTCATGACGCTCGGGCTCCGCCAGGTCGCGACATGGCCGGCTCGATGGCGGACGCCGTCGGAACCGGTCGTGGTGCCGCCCGATCCGCGCCAGGCGCTGTCCGGACCACTCGATCCATCGCTCGAGGCGATCCGCGTCGCATTGGCGTCGCATCGTCGTCGCCTCTGGACGCGTCGCATCGTGCGTCGCACGTGGATGGCTGTCGCTGCGATCGCCATCGGTGAGGCCGTGCTGTGGACCGTGGCCCGGTTCGTACCCCTCGAGGCCGCACCGATCATCGCGGTCGCGATCCCCATGGCGGTGGCGCTGGTCCTGCTCGTGTTCATCCTGCGCGCACGCCCCTCGCTCGGTGCGACCGCCCTGGCGGTCGACGTCGAAGGCGGCCTAGGGGACCGCGTCTCGTCGGCGCTGGAGCTGGCGGTCGGGTTCCCCGGATCTGCCACGCCCCCTGCCGAGGACCTCGATCTCGACGCGTCCGTCGCTGCTGTCGACGAGGTCGCCGAGACCGATCGATTCGTCCGTCGACAGCGGCGGGACGCCCTGACCAAGCTGCGCACGGCCCCAGCGCTGTTCAAGCCACGCTTCTCTCGAAACCCGGCACTCGCGGCACTCGTCGCGGCCGCGGTGCTCGTGCCGGTCCTCGTGCTGCCGAACCCTCAGGACGCGGTCCTCGCCCAGCAGCGCGATGTCCGTGAGGCGGCGGCCCGCCAGGCGGACCGACTCGACGTCATCGCCCGCGATCTCGAGGACAAGGGCCGGACTGCCGAGGATCCACGCACCCGGCTCGCGGAGGAGCTGCGCGAACTGGCTCGTCGATTGCGCTCGCAGCCCGATGACCTCGCGGCCAACCTTCGTCAACTCGGCGCCGTCGAGAGCGACATCCGGGCGCGGATCGACCCGGCGACCGAGCAGCGCGCGTCGGCGATGACCTCACTCTCGCGGTCGCTGTCACGCGCCGCAACCGGCAACCCCGACGCCAACCGCGACGGGGACCCGCAGAAGACGCGCGAGGACCTCGACAAGCTCGGCGACAAGCTCGACGAGATGACCGACGCACAGCAGCGCGAGCTGGCGCGCGAGCTGGCCGAGATGCAGTCGACCGCCTCCAGCGCCGATGGTGGCGCGGCCACCGCCCTCCGCGACGCGGCCCAGAGTCTCGCTCAGGGGGACACGGCCGGCGCGAGATCCGCACTGGATCGGTTGGGCGAGGCGATGACCGGGGCGCAGGCGAGCATCGACACCAACCGCGACCTGGCCGAGGCGGCATCACGCCTCCAGGACGCCCGCCGTGACCTGGCCGATGCCGGCCAGCAAGGCCAGGGTCAGCAGGGCCAGGGCCAGCAAGGACAGGGCCAGGGGCAGGGTCAGGGTCAGGGCAGCCCGGCGCCAAGCGGGCAGGGTCAGGGTCAGGGTCAGGGTCAGGGCCAGGGTCAGGGTCAGGGTCAAGGCCAGGGCCAGGGTCAAGGTCAGGGCCAGGGTCAGGGGCAGGGTCAGGGCCAAGGTCAGGGCCAGGGTCAGGGCCAGGGGCAAGGTCAGGGCCAGGGCCAGGGGCAAGGGCAGGGTCAGGGCAAGGGCAGGGTCAGGGCTCGATCGGCGGCGGCGGTTCGAACGCTCGGTCGCTGGGCCAGGGCACGGGCGGCAACGCGCGGCCCGGTGCGCCGACCGGTGCCAACCGCGCCGCGCAGCTCGGCGAGGACCTCTCGTCGGTATTCGCGCCGTTCGACCGCGTCGGCAAGCCGGGCGATCCCTCGTACGTCGCCGGCACCGGTGGCGATGGTCAGACGCAGCAAGGCAACGGCGTCGGCTCGGGCACCAACAACGGGATCCTGACGCCATACCAACAGGTCTACACGGACTTCCAGGACTACGCGCAGACGTCCCTCGACCGTGGCTACGTGCCCCTGTCGATCAAGGACTACGTGCGCGACTACTTCAGCTCGCTCGACCCATCCAACTGAGGTCGCCGACGCGTTGTCGGTGACCGGATCCGGAGGCTTCATGGAAGCGCCTAGCACGCTCGATCCGACCCAGCGCCTCGCGCCCGAGGCCTTCGCCGAACGCGCCCAGGCGATCGAGCTCGAGGTCGGACGCGTGATCGTCGGCCAGCGCGAGCTGGTCCGCCAGACGCTGACCGGCCTGCTCGCTAACAGCCACGTGCTGCTCGAGGGCGTGCCGGGTCTGGGCAAGACGTTGCTGGTCCGCACGATCGCAGACGTGATCGATTGCTCGTTCAACCGGATCCAGTTCACACCTGACCTGATGCCGGCCGACATCACCGGCACGAACATCCTCATCGAGGAGGGCGGGCAGCGCATCTTCAAGTTCCAGCAGGGCCCGATCTTCGCCAACCTGGTGCTTGCCGACGAGATCAACCGGGCGACACCGAAGACGCAGTCGAGCCTGCTCGAGGCGATGCAGGAGCATCAGGTCACGGCCGCCCGCCAGCGCTTCAAGCTGGATCCGCCGTTCTTCGTGCTGGCCACCCAGAACCCGCTCGAGATGGAGGGCACCTATCCCCTCCCCGAGGCGCAACTCGACCGGTTCTTGTTCAAGGTCATGGTCCCGTTCCCGTCCGAGGACGACCTCGTCTCGATCATGGACCGGACGACCGGGGTGGAGGGCGTGACGGCCGCCAAGGTCTGCACCGCCGCGGAGATCGTCGAGATGCAGCGGCTGGCCAGGGCCGTACCGATCGCCCCGCACGTCACGGCATACGCCGTGAGCCTGCTGGCGGCCACCCATCCCGACAACGGTCGCGCTCCGGGACTCGTTCGCGAGTACGTTCGCTACGGTGCGTCGCCGCGGGGCGCCCAGGCGCTGGTCACCGCCGGCAAGATCTATGCCCTGCTCGACGGTCGCTTCAACGTCTCGACCGACGACATCCGGGCCGTCGCCCTTCCGTCGCTCCGGCACCGGATCATCCTCAACTTCGAGGGCGAGGCCGAGGGCATCACCAGCGAGTCGGCCGTCCGCGCGATCCTCGACGCCGTCGCCGTCCCGACAGTCGAATAGTTCCGCGGCCATGACCGAGCGAGCGAGCCTCGATCCGGAGGCCGCGCCGACGGGCGGTGTCGCCACACCGGCCCGGGCCGGGGAGCGCCAGGCGTTCCTGCCGAGCGAGGTCGACCCGACCGTCTTCGACGAGGCGTTCCTGCGTCAGCTCGAGCGCCTGCTGCTGGTCATGCGTTCCCCTGTCCGCGGCGGCCTCAAGGGCGGCCGGCGGAGCGTCAAACGCGGCCAGTCGGTCGAATTCGCGGACTATCGCGAGTACACGCTGGGCGACGACCTGCGCCAACTCGACTGGAACGTCTACGCCCGCCTGGAACGGCTGTTCGTGAAGCTGTTCGTCGAGGAGGAGGACGTGACGGTCACGCTCCTCATCGACGCGTCGGCCTCGATGGCGACGGGCCACCCCTCGAAGCTCGTGTTCGCCAAGCGGGCGGCCGCGGCCCTCGGCTATATCGGCCTGGCCAGCGAGGATCGCGTCGCCGTCAGCGCGCTCAGCGGGCGCGTCGCCCGGCGCCGCGCTGCGCTGCGGGGCTCCGGTCGGGTCTTCCGGCTGCTCGGCGACCTGTCGGCGATCGAACCGGCGGCCGGCGTGACCGATCTCGTGGCGGCCGCCCGGCACGCGGCCGCCCAGCTCCACGGCCGCGGCCTGATCGTGCTGCTGAGCGACCTCCTCGACCCGGGAGCCGATCGAGTGATCCGCGAGCTGGCGGCGACCGGCTCGGAGCTGATCGTCTTGCACGTCCTCTCGCCCGACGAGCTCGACCCCGCGCTCGAGGGCGACCTCCGGCTGGTCGACACGGAGACGGACGAACGTGTCGACATCACCGCGGATCTGGCCACGATCGATGCCTACAAGTCACGGCTCGCGGAGTGGAAGGCGTCGTTCGCGGACCTCGCCGCCCGTCGCCAGGCGAGCTATGTCGACCTCGCGTCCGACGTGAACCTCGCCGACCTGATGTTCGCCGAGCTCCGGCGGCGGCGCGTGCTCGGGTAGCGGCCCACACATGCCGTTCACCACCCCACTCGCGCTGCTCGGCCTGCTGTTCGTGCCGGCCGTAATCGCCATGTACCTGCTCAAGCTGCGACGCGACGAGGCGGTCGTGCCGTCGACCCTCCTGTGGACGCGCCTCGTCGCGGATGTGGAGGCGAACGCCCCGTGGCAACGCCTGCGGCGCAGCCTCCTACTGCTCCTGCAGCTGCTGCTGGTGATCGCCCTCGCGCTTCTCGCCGCCCGCCCGTTCCTCGAGCGGCCGGCCGGGCTTGCGCGCGACATCGTGCTCGTGATGGACACCTCGGCCAGCATGGCCGCCACCGACGTCGTCCCCGACCGGCTGACCGCTGCGAAGCAGGTCGCCGTCGAGGCCCTCAAAGACCTGCCGACCGGGGGCAAGGTCAGCCTGATCGCCGCCGACCGGACGGCTCGCATCGTGGTCAACGAGTCGAGCGACCTCGCGCGTGTCCGACAGGCGATCGAGTCGATCCCGGTCACCCAGAGCCGCGGCGACCTCGGCGATGCGCTCGAGCTGGCATCGAAGCTGGCCGCACGCTCGGGCGACGCTCAGGTGCTCGTCGCGACCGACGCGGCGCTGGCGAGCAAGCCCACCGGGCGCGTCGCGGCGCCCGTCAAGGTGCTGTCGGTCGGCCGTGAACGGAAGAACCAGGCGATCGTCGCCCTCGCGGTCCGGACATCGCCGTCCGCCGTGACGCGTTCCGTGTTCGTCAGCGTCGCCAACCTCGACCTCGTCGCCGCCAGCCGCCGTTTGGAGGTGTGGGGCGACGACCGACTGATCGAGGTCCGCGATGTCCAGCTCGATCCCCAGCGTCGCTCCGACGTCATCATCGACGACCTGCCACGCGACGTCGGGACCGTGGAAGTCCGCCTGGTCGGGTCCGATCCGTCCATCACCACGGCGCCCGACCAGCTCGCGGTCGACGACCGCGCCTGGGCGGTCATCCCGCCCGATCGGCAGCGACTGATCCTCGTGGTCGGTCCCGGTGACCCGTATCTCGAGACGGCCCTGTCGTTCCTGCCCGATGTCGAGCTGTACGGCGTGACGCCGGCAGAGTACGGACCGGCGACGGAGCGCCAGGACGGACGACCGTGGGACCTCGTGATCTTCGAGGGCTACCTGCCGGCGACACTGCCCAGGACGCCGGTCCTCGCCATCGCGCCCCCGCGAACGAGCCCGCTCGGTGACGTGTCCGGCACGCTCAAGGATCCGGGCATCGGGACGCTCGATCCGGACGAGCCGGTCCTCCGCTACGTCGACCTGTCGACGACCCACATCTCCGAGGCGGTCAAGCTCGCGGCACCGACCTGGGCCCGGACGATCGTGCCCGGCCCTCGCGGCGCGCCGTTGCTGTACGCCGGGACGCGCGACGGGATCAACAGCGCGGTCCTCGCGTTCGAGCCGCGGCGCTCCGACCTGCCCCTGCAGGTCGCGTTCCCGATCCTGCTCGCCAACCTGACCGGGGAGCTGCTCGGGTCATCGACCGGGCCGAGCGAGGCGGTCGACCCGGGCACGCCCGTCGAGCTGCACATCCCTGCGGGCGCCATCGGTCTGACCGTCGTGGGCCCCGACGGGGCGACGACCCGGATGGCGCCGAGCTCGACGGCGGCGGGCAGCGCCGCCGTCACGTTCGCGGCGACCGACCTGCCCGGCATCTACACGGTCACGCCGATCCCCGATCCGGCCGCCTCGCCCGAGGCGAGCGCCGGTGCCCCGTCGAGCGGGGCAGCCTCACCGGCCGCATCGGCGACGCCACGCCAGACGGGTGGCGCATCTGCGAGCCCGTCGGGGGCCCCCGTCGCCCAGGATCCGATGGCGCCAGTCCGCTTCGTCGTCGACCTCTTCGACGTGGACGAGTCGACCATCGCACCTGGGGGCGCCGCGACCATCGAGGCGCTCGGTACGACCCGCGGCGCGGCGTCACCGCAGCCCGGGGCGAGCGCTGGGCCGGTCACGCCGGCGACGGAACGACCCACCACCCGCGATGAGTTGTGGGTGCCGATCGTCCTGCTGATCCTCACCGTGCTGTGCGTCGAGTGGGCGCTGTTCCACCGTGACGGCCTCGTCCGTATCCGCCGGCTCTTCGGGGCTCGGCTGGAGCGCGACAGCGGAACCGGTCCCTGATGGGCGTCAGTTTCGACACCCCGCTCGCGCTGCTGCTCCTCGTCCCGCTGCTCGGGATCACGTTCGCCCTCTACCTGACCGCCCGGCGACGTGTCGGCGTGGGTCGGCGCAGGGTCGCCCTGGTCGTGCGGACCGTGCTGCTGGCGGCGCTGGTCCTCGCCCTTGCCGGGTTCCGGCTCGTCCTCCCCGTGGACCGGCTCGCGACGGTATTCGTCGTCGACCTGTCCGATTCGGTCGGCAACGCCGGCCGCGAGGACGCACTCGCGTTCCTGCGCGAGACGCTCGTGGAGATGCGCGAGGGCGATGTCGCCGGCATCGTCGCGTTCGGCAAGCAGGCGCTCGTCGAGCGGCTGCCGTCGGACGTCGCCGAGATCTCCCGATTGGCATCGACGCCGGTCACGTCGGCCACCGACATCGGCGGGGCCCTTCGCCTCGCCACCGCCCTGTTCCCCGACGATGCGCAGAAGCGGATCGTGCTGCTGTCGGACGGCAACGACACGACCGGGGGCGGGCAGGCCGAGGCCGCCCTGGCCGCCACGCGCGACATCCGCATCGAGACGCGGACGATCGGGCTCGGGCCCGGCGACGAGGTGCTGGTCGAGCGCGTCGTCACGCCGGCGACGGCCAGCCTCGGAGAGTCGATCGAGGTCGCAGCGGACATCCGCTCGTCGGTCCGGCAGCAGGCGACGGTGCGGCTGTTCGCGAGCGGCGAGAACGTGGCCACCGAGCGGGTCACGCTCGAGGCCGGCGTGACCCGTGTGACATTCGACGTGACGCCCGAGGAGGCCCGGCTGCACACGTTCCGGGTCGTGGTCGAGGCCGGCCGCGACACGTTCAGCCAGAACGATCGCGCCGACTCCGTGACGATCGTGAAGGGCGAGCCGCGCACGCTCGTCCTGGCCGGCGACGAGATCGTGGCCGACGAGCTCGTCGCGGCACTGACGACGCAGCGTCAGAAGGTCGACACCATCGTTCCCGAGGCCCTGCCGACCGACTTCGCCGACCTGGCCACCTACGACAGCATCGTCCTCGTGGACGTGCCGCGCACCCGGCTGTCCGACCGCCAGCTCGGAGCACTGCAGGTCTTCGTCCGGGACATCGGCAAGGGCCTCGTGATGATCGGCGGCCCCGACTCGTACGGCGCCGGCGGCTACCAGAAGACGCCGCTCGAGGAGACGCTCCCGGTCGACATGGGCGTTCGCGACCGGCAGAAGCAACCCGACGTGGCGCTGGTCGTCGTCATCGACCAGTCGGGCTCGATGGACGCGTGCCATTGCAACTCGTTCGACGGTGGCGCGGGCGGCGGCACGGGCATCGGCGGCGTGCGCAAGGTCGATATCGGCAAGGAGGCGATCCTGCGGGCGGCCGCCGCCCTGACCGAGCGCGACGAGCTCGGCGTGGTGTCGTTCAACGAGCAGGCGCACTGGGTCGTGAAGACGCAGCCACTGGGTGGTGTGGGTGACCTGCAAGCCCAGATCGCGGGGATCCAGCCGCTCGGTCAGACCAACATCTTCGCGGGTCTCGAGCAAGCTGTGGAGTCGCTCGAGAGCGCCACGGCTACGCGGCGGCACATCATCCTGCTGACCGATGGCTGGTCGAGCTCCGGGCAGTACGAGGACATCATCGCGCGCATGAAGGCCGCCGGGATCACGCTATCGACGGTCGGCGCGGGCGGTGGCTCCAACCCGTTCCTGCAGGGGCTGGCGCAGCAGGGCGGCGGCCGGTTCTACGACGCGGCGAATCCGGCCAGCATCCCGGACATCTTCCTCAAGGAGACCCAGCAGGTCTCGGGCCAGCAGATCATCGAGGAACCGTTCTTCCCCATCCTCACCTCGTCATCGCCGATCCTGCGCGGCCTCGATGACGGGTTGCCCAGGCTACGCGGCTACAACGGCACCACCGCCAAGGCCGCCGCGCAGACCGTCCTGGTCACGGCCCGCGACGACCCGCTCCTTGCCCAGTGGCAGTACGGGCTCGGCCGCTCGGTGGCGTGGACGTCGGACTCCACGGGGCGCTGGGCACGCGACTGGCTCGGTTGGGATGGCTTCTCGCGCTTCTTCAGCCAGCTCGTCTCCTGGACGTTCCCGGGCGAGGAGACCGGCGGCATCGAGGCCGCGTTCGACAACCAGGGCGGCCAGACGACGCTCCACGTCGAGAGCGTGGAAGCGGATGGCTCACCGCGGGACTTCTATTCGACCACCGCGGTCGTCGTCGGGCCTGACTTCACGACCACCGACGTCGACCTCGTGCAGGTCGCGCCGGGGGTGTACGAGGTACCGCTCGGCGAGATCGACTCGGGCGCGTACGGCGTCCGGATCACCCAGACGCGGCCCGGCTCGACGCCCCTCGGCCGCACCGTCGGGCTGGTCGCCCCGACCGCGGCCGAGTACCGGCTGCTGGGCACGAACGAACCGCTCCTGGCGGCACTCCGGACGGCGACGGGCGGAAGCGTGATCGAGACCCCGCTCGACCCCTGGATCCACGACCTGCGGACGACGTCCCGCTCGACCGACCTGTGGCCGCTGCTGCTGGTCCTTGCGCTGGTCCTCTGGCCGCTCGACATCGCGCTGCGGCGCGTCTCGGTCGGGCGCCGGGAGTTCGCTGCGGCCGGCGCGTGGGTCCGCTCCGTGCCCCGTCGACGCCGCGCGACCGCGGCCCGGACCGCGACCAGCGAGAGCATGCTGGCGACGCGCGGGCGCGCGACCTCGGAGGAGACACGGTCCGCCCTGCGGCGCGCACCGGCGACGGCGACACCGGTCGCACCCCCATCGCCGGCGGCTGCTGCGCCCGCACCGGCCGTGGCACCCCCGGCACCGGCCGCGGCACCGCCACCACCGACCGCGGCATCACCAGACGCACCAGCGTCGCCGGCCGCAGGACCGGAGGCGCCGACGCCGGACACGCTCGCGCGTCTGCGTGACGCCAAGCGCCGCGCCCGCGAGCGCTGACCGGCGGACGTCGCCCGGATCCGGGCTCAGCGGCGCGCCAGACCGTGGCCAGGCGGTAGCTCCTCGATCTCCGGCATCGACGCATCGTCGAGGATGCCCGTCGACCACGCTGTCGCCTCGACGCCGCCCCCTCGGTTCCGTCCCGCGGCGGCCAGCCCACGCGCGGCAACGATGCCGAGGAGCGTCAGCGCCGCGATGAGCGCCCACGGGAACTGGCGGTAGTCGACACCACCCACGACCGAGAACTCGCCGATCGAGGTGTTGCCCGACACGTCCGTCGAGGTGAGTCGGATCGTCTGGGGCCACGGCGCGAGGCGCGTGACCACGGTGAACCGGCCGCGTTCATCGACCTCGAGGGGCCCGACGCCTTCGATATCGACCGTCGAGCCGGGCTCGGCGCGGCCGGAGAGCCGTGCGAGGAACGGCCAGACCGGGTTCGTGAACGGCGTCTCGAGGTTGAGCGTCGGACCGACCGAATCGCGGGCGATCGTCCGGACCACGGGGAACCCGACCTCGCCCCAGTCGTTGACCGGGACGACGCGCACGGCCCACCTCGTCGTCGACTCGGCTCCGGTTCGATGGATCGGGCCGAGCTCGAGCGTCGTGAACGAGCCGTCGCGACCGGACTCGTTGCCCGGGGGGACGGGCACGCGCACGGTGCGCACGACGCCGTCGCCGTCGGGTGCCTCGAGCAGACCCTCCATCTTCGAGGGCGCCACATCCCTGCCCTCCTCGCCCTCGGCGAGCGGGGCGATGCTGACGAACATGCGCGTGCCTGTGAAGCCCGGCAGGATCGTGCTGCCATCGCGCGCCGTGGCCGCCTCGATGGTCGCCTTCGGTGACGGGAAATCCTGGAAGTACACGACGTCGTTGCCGCGCACCTCGGACAGCACGAACGGGGTCGATGGCCCATGCCGCCACCAACCCGCGGGTCCGGCGGCCAGCGGCGTCGGGCTGGTCGGCAGCCCGACCGCAGGATCCCACCCGACCCCAGCGGCGACCAACCCGGCGCGCCGGCCCTCGATGGGCATCGCCGCGACGAGACGGGTGGCCACCCAGGTCGCACCCTCGCGCAGATCGGCCACGCCGCACGGCAGGATCGCCCCCGGCAGCACGAGGTCGGGACAGCCATCCTCCGCGATGGCCCCGAACCAGGCACTCGAGACGCCGTGCAGCTGGACGTCCGTCACCGCCGAGGCCGTCAGCAGGTCCCAGCGATCGGCGGGCAGCGCCCGTCGATCAAGGTCTGTCCGGTCGCTGGCGACGAGCCGGCCGTCGGCCGAGCGCTGGATACGTTCGGCATGCAGGCCGTCCAGAGACAGCCAGCCGATGCGGTCCGCAGGCCCCGACGCCCCCGGGTCGGCGCCTGCCACGAGCGGGATCGTGGGTCCCTCGGCGATCGGCTCCGGCTTGCGCCCTGTCGCGTCGACGACCGCAAGGCCATCGGTCAACGACGCCAGAGCCTGGTCCGTACCGTCGCCCGCGCCCCTGCCCAGTCGGAGCGGCGGCGGGATGACCGTCAGGTCGCGCGTCGCCCCGAGGTCTGCGACGGACGTCTCGGTCCCATCGCGCAGGCGGACAGCGACCAGTCGCGACTGACCCGGCCCGCCGGGCGGGCATTGTGCCGAGGCATTGACCAGCAGGTCGTCGCCAGGGGCGCCGTCCCAGCGTCCGATGACCCCGCGACCCAGCCGTCCAGGCAGGTCGATGGAACGACGGGTGGCCGACGTCGCCGAGTCGAGCACCAATAGCGAGGTCGTGCCGCACGAGCCGCTCGCCTCGAACGACGGTCGCAGTCCGAGCACGAACTCGTTCGTGCCGAGCCCGTCGACGTCGGCCGCACCGGCATCCTCGACCGCCTGGTCGATCCGCCCGGTGCTCGTCTGGACCAACGTGGGCGCGCCCGCTTCCTCGCGCACCTCGAAGCCGACGATGATCGCGTGGCCATCCCCCGGCGCGTTCATCGCGCTGGTGCCCACCAGCGCGAACCGGTCGTCGCCAAGGCCGACCAGCCAGCGCGCGTCGAGATCGTCACGCCCGAGATCGACGTCGAGCACGGTGATCCGCTCCCAGGAGCTCGCCCGTCGAAGGATCGACAGGCGCGCCATGTTCGGCGTCAACTGCTCGGCGTCGAGGACGAGCAGCATCGGCGTCGTCCCCGACGTCGTATCTGCCGTCGCACCGAGGACGGCCAGGTCGGCCATGGGCGTCTCGAGCCGGCTCGTCACCGCTGACGATCCGGCGCCGGCCGCAGTCGGAACGAGACCGGCGGTCAGGGCGATACCCAGCACGGCGGCCCATATCAACGATCGTCGCGGTCGATTCGCAGCAGTCATCCAAGCCTCAGCCGCGCCATCGTACGCCTGCCGGCGCGCTCAGCCGCCCGGTGCTAGCCTCGGCTCGTGGCATCCCATCGCTCCGTCGCGGCGTGCCTCGTCGCGCTGGTCCTCGTTGCCGCCTGCGGCTCGATCTCCATGACGCCGCCGGCACCGACCCCAGCGGACTTCCAGGGCATCGCGGGGGAGCTGTCGAGGCGGGACATCACCCTCGACACGCTCGTTTCGGGCGATGCCGGGTGTGACGACCCGACGCTGGTCCAGACCGCGATCGGATTCGACGCCTCGGGGATCGACCAGGACGACCCCGTCCGCATCCACATCTACATCTTCAGGAACCGGGCATCGTTCGAGAAGCTGCGGGCCACCATCGACAGCTGCGCCCGCGCGTTCGTGACCGATCCACAGACCTTCGAGACCGTCGAGCAGTCGCCGTTCGTGCTGGCCGGACAGGGTCCGTGGGCGCCAGGTTTCGAAGCCGCCGTCCGCGATGCACTGGAGGTCGCCGCCGGCACGGGGGACTAAGGTCCGGGGCACCTCCTTCCCATGATCGATGGGACGTCCGACCCACGGTCCGGTCGGGCCCCGACCGGGATGCTGGGGCCATGCCCACCGCCCTGCGACCGGCTCGGTCGCTGCTGGCTCTTGCGCTCGTCGCCAGTCTCGTCGCGGTCAGCGCCCCAAGCGCGGCCTTCGGCGGCGAGCGCGCCTCCGACACGGGCGCTGCACACTCGCCTTCGACGCGTCTCGCGACTCCTGCTGACGGGGCGGATCGTGCCGCAGCGGCGCGCGCCCGCCACGCCGCGATCGCGCCCAGCCGGCCGCGGATGGTCGCGGTCCCGGCCGACTGGACGGCACGCCCCAGGACCTCGGTACCCGAACCCAAGCCGACGACGGTATCGAAGGAGAGCGCCAGCGCCTCGACGAAGGGCGGCACGCTCAAGGGTCGCAACCACGTCTGGATCCCGGCGCTCGGCATCGATCGGTCCGTGTCGGGCTACGCCTGCTCGTCGTCCTACTACCCGGGCAACCGCGTCTACCGCTGGGGATGCGCCGGGGGCAACAACGTCTACCTGTTCGGTCATGCCCATAGCGTGTTCAAGCCGCTGCACGACGCGTACGTCCGTGGACGACTCCGCAAGGGCATGAAGGTGTTCTACGCGGGCGCCAACGGGAAGGTCTCGGCCTACGCGGTGTCGTGGTGGAGGCTGACCACGCCCGAGGATGGTGCGTGGGCGTACGCCGGCCAGTCCCGCCCGAGCTTGACGCTCCAGACCTGCGTCGGGGCGCGAAGTCAGTACCGCCTGATCGTCCGACTCGCCAGGACGGGCTAGGTCCTGGTCTAGACGACCCGCAGGCCCAGGATCTGCCGCGCGATCACCAGTCGCTGGATCTGGCTCGTGCCCTCCCCGATCTCGGTCAGCTTGGCGTCGCGCAGGTACCGCTCGACCGGGTAGTCCGTGGTGTACCCGTAGCCGCCGTGGATCTGGATGGCGGCGTTCGTCGCACGCGAGCTCACCTCGGAGGCGAACAGTTTGCCCTCGGCGGCGACGAGCCCGTAGTCGCGCCCCTGGTCCTTGAGCCAGGCGGCCTTCCAGACGAGCGAACGGGCGGCCTCGATCTCGGTCGCCATGTCGGCGACCATGAACGCGACACCCTGGAAGCTGCCGATCGGGCGGCCGAACTGCTCCCGGGTCTGGGCGTACGGGATGCTCGCGTCGAGCGCGGCCTGTGCCAACCCGACCGCCAGTGCCCCGATCGAGATCCGCCCGCCGTCGAGGATCTTGAGGAAGGTCCGGAAGCCGTCGCCCTGCGTCCCGAGCAGGTTGTCCGCGGGGATCCGCGCTCCGTCGAAACGGAGCTCGCCAGTCGCCGAAGCATGCAGGCCCAACTTGTCCTCGAGGCGCCCCACGCTGAAGCCGGGCGGTGTCGGCGGGGACGATGAAGGCGCTGATCTCGGCGTCACCCTTGTCCGTCGTGCCGGTCTTTGCGGTCACGACATACGTGCCGGCGTGTCCGGCGTTCGTGATGAAGCGCTTCGCGCCATCGAGGACCCAGCAGTCATCCTCGAGCCGGGCCGTGGTGCGCGTGCCGCCCGCATCGGAGCCGGCCCCGGGTTCGGTCAGCCCGTACGCACCGACGACCTTGCCACTGGCCATCGGGACGAGGAAGCGCTGCTTCTGCTCGTCCGTTCCGGCGAGGTGGAGGGGACCGCAGCCGAGGCTGGTGTGGGCCGCGACGATCAGCCCGAGTGAGCCCCACACCCGGCCGATCTCCTCGACGGCGATCGCGTAGGCCAGCGTGTCGAGCCCGGCCCCGCCCTCGTCCTCCGGGATCGGGATGCCGAGCCAGCCGAGCTCGCCGATGCGCCGCACGATCTCAGTCGGGAACCGGCGCTCTCGCTCGTGCTCCTCGACGATCGGCACGACCTCGGTCGTCATGAAGTCCCGGATGGTGTCGCGCAGGAGCACGTGCTCCGGGGCGAGATCGAGGTCCATCGGGCCGAGCCTATCACCGGAGCATGTCTCGGGTCCCGGTGCTAGCCTTCCCGGACGATGTCCGAGCCGCGCAGCGCCCCGTCGGCGCCGGCCGCCCCGCCCGCCCTGGGTCCAGCCAACGACCGCGGCCGGATCGACGCCGCCGACATCGCCGCAGGCGCGATGGTCGGTGCGATCGGTGGCTCCTCCGTCCTTCGCCGGAACCTCCTCATCAGGCTGCGGCATGAGGGCCCCTCCTCCCCCGAGGACCTGGCGACGGCCCTCAGCGCGAGCCGGACAGGCGTGCTCCAGCAGCTCCACGCACTGGAGGCCGCCGGTCTGGTCAGCCGCCGTTCGATACGCCACGGTGTCGGACGGCCGCGCCACGTCTATGACGTGACCGACGCGGCACAGGAGCTGTTCCCGACCAACTACGACGGACTCGCCCTCGGGTTGCTCGCCGCCATCCGGGCGATCGGTGGCGACACGCTGGTGGACGACGTGTTCGACGAGCGGCGGCGTGCGACGGAGACCCGGGTGCGGCAGCGCATGGCCGAACGACTCCCAGCCGACGCACCGATCGAGGATCGAGCCCGCGAGCTGGCCGTCATCCAGGACGAGCAGGGCTATCTCGCGGAAGCGCACGTCGACGCCGACGGCGTGCTCCGGCTCGTCGAGCGGAACTGTGCGATCCACCACATCGCCGCCGACACGGCGGCGGCCTGTCGCGCCGAGCTGGATCTGTTCCGGGACATCCTCGGCACGGACGTGCAGCGCGAGACGCACATCACGGCGGGCGACCGCTGTTGCACGTACCGCATCGGGAGCGCGACTGACTGACGTCGGTGACCGGGAGCACCGTTCTGTGCACGAACCGACTCGACGCGCCCATCGGTACTAGGTCACAATCGGGACCATCGTCCGATCCTGAGGGTCGGCAACGTCCGTTGCATTACGGGGGAGCACGGATGCCGGGGGATCCATTCGTCGTGGTCGGGCCCACGCGGCCCGAGGTGACGCTGCAGCGCGTGGGCAAGGAGGCCATCCTCCATGACGCCGCCGCGGGCCGGACGCACGTCATCAACTCGACCGCAGCGCGCGTCTGGGAGCTGTGCGACGGACGTCCCATGGACGACCTCGTCCGCACGTTCGCCGAGCCGTATGGGCGCCAGCCTGATGAGGTCCGTGCCGACGTCGAGCGTGTGATCGAGGGGTTCCGCCGACTCGGGTTGTTCGCCGCGCCGTCGTGATCGACACGATCGCTCGCTTCCCAACGATGTTCGCCCGTGGCGTCGTCTGCCTGCGCATCCACGGCCTCGATGTCGAAGTCCGGAGCGACGTGCCGGTCGTCATCGACGCCGTGTGCACGTCATATCGGGCCTTCCTGGTCGGCCCTGGACCGGTCGTCGAGGGCACTGAGCGCATCACGACGCGCGCCATCGACGAGGGCTATGAGCTCGACTATGGCCGCGGCGACCCGATCCGAGCGTCGGACGAGACCGAGGCCGTCCTCGGCACCCTGGACCGCATCGTCATGGCCGTCATCGGCGGTCTGGACGACCGCGGGATCATCGGCACGCATGCCGGGGCCGTGGCCATCGACGGCCGGGCCGTCGTGCTGGCGGGCTCCAGCGGTGCCGGCAAGTCCACGCTGACCCTGGCCCTTCTGCGCGCGGGAGCGTCGCTCCTGACCGACGAACTGACGCTCATCGCCCCCGACGACCGGACGGTGTTGCCATACCCCCGCGCGCTGCACGTGAGCCCGGCCACCGTCGACCTCCTGCCCGAGCTCGGGTTCCTGCACGGGCGGCCCCGCCAGGATCTCGGCGGCGGCAGCGAGTGGTCGGTCGGGGTCGACGACCTCGCCCGGGCTTTCGGAACCAGCGTGGCCACGCCCGCTCCGCTCGCCGCCATCGTCCTGCTCGACCAACGCGGTGGCGCGAGCGACGCACCGTCGCTCGCACCAGTGAGCGGTGCCGAGGCGGCGATCGCCCTCGTCCGCGGGACACCGGCCGCCGCACACGACTTCGCCGGCACGCTTGGCCGACTGGGCGGGATCGCGGGCTCCGTCCCGACCCTGCGCCTGCGCGCCACCGAGCTCGATCGCACATCGGCAGCCCTGCGCGACCACGTGGTGTCCCTCCGATGACGCTGGCCGACCCGCGCACCACCGCCCTGCTTGGGCTGATGGATTCGTACAGCGCGCTCGGGCGCTCGAGCTGGATCGATGCGACCGGGCGGAGCATGCAGCCATCGATCCCCGAAGGCAGTCGCCTGCTGGTCGCGTTCGGCCGACCGGCTCAGCGGCGGGGCGAGATCATCGTCTTCCGGCGCGGTGAACGGGTCATCGCCCACCGGCTCGTCGGGCAGCGCCGGACGGCAGATGGCATGCAGCTCTTCGCCCGCGGCGACAACGAGCTCTACCTCGATCCGCCCCTCAGCGAGGGCGAGGTCCTGGGCGTCGTGCGGCTGGTCTGCCTGCCCGACGGCCGGATCGACGACCTCCAGGCCCGTCCCCGGCGCGCGGCTGTCGTCGCGACAGTCTCCTGGTGGAGCGGGCGCGCGGCCGGCCTGGGAGCGCGGAGGCTGCGGCGCGACCTGCACGGATCGCGCCTTCGACGAATCGCGCTGGAGCGCTTCGTCGGTCTGTCCCGGGTACCGACCCGGGTCGTTTCCGAGGCCCTACCCCGGTCCGTCCGGGGCACAGAAGGAGGAAGGGGGTGACACATATGGAGTACGAAAGCCCGGAGATCCTCGCCAGCTACAGCGAGGACGAGCTCGCGGCCGAGGCGGCCGTGGCCATGCAGTACGGCGTCATCGTCACGCCGGTCTGAGTGGGTAGCCCGCGGTTCCGGGCCGGGTGACCGGTCCGGGCCGCGACGCCATCATCGAACCAAGGGAGCAACGATGGAATACGAAAGCCCTGAGATCCTCGCGAGCTATTCCGAGGACGAGCTGACGGCCGAGGCGGCCGTCGCGATGCAGTACAACGGGATCCCGACCGACATCCTCGGCTGATCGGGAAACCTGACGGCCCGGGTGTGGATGACCACACCCGGGTCGCCGACCTGACCAACGCATCGGGGACCCATCGACCCGTGACCACGCCAGCGATCGAGACGATCGACCTCACCAAGCGCTTCCGGATGCCCCGCGCCCTGCGCGCGATGGCCGCCGGCCGGTTCGACGTGACCGAACGCGTCGCGGTGGACGATGTCTCGCTATCGATCCCGCGTGGGCAGGTGTTCGGCCTGCTCGGCCAGAACGGCGCCGGCAAGACGACACTCGTCCGGATGCTCACGACCCTGTTGTTGCCGACATCGGGAACAGCCCGCATCGACGGCATCGACGTCGCACGTGATCCCCTCGCGGTCCGCGGCCGGGTGGGCCTCGTCAACGGCGATGAGCGCTCGTTCTACTGGCGCCTCACCGGACGCCAGAACCTCGAGTTCTTCGCGGCCCTGCGCCACCTCGACCGACCTGCCGCGACGGTCGCCATCGAGCGCCTCGCCACAAGGCTCGGCATGACCGAGCACATCGATCGACCATTCCGGATGTTGTCGTCCGGCCAGCGCCAGGCCCTGGCGATCGCGCGAGGCCTGCTCGACGAGCCCTCGATCGTGTTCATGGATGAGCCGACTCGCTCGCTGGACCCGATCTCGGCGCTGCGTCTTCGTCGCTTCGTCGCCGATGTGGTGGTCGGCGAGCTCGGGCGCACCGTCGTCCTCGCCACCCACTCGATGCCCGAGGCCGAGACGCTGTGCGATCGACTGGCGTTCATCCAGGACGGCCGGATCGTGGCGTCCGGCTCGGTCGCGGAGCTGCGCCGCACGATCGGCTATGGGACGCGCTGCGAACTCCGCCTCGGCGATGTCCGGGGTGATGTCACCGAGCTCATCCGCGGCGTGCCCGGCATCGCCTCGGTCACCATGTTGCCGACTGCCCGAGAGACCACTGACGGCACACTCGCGGTCCGGCTGACGATGACCTCCGACGAGACCCTCCCCGAGCTGCTGCGACGGCTGATCGGCGCCGGCATCTCGGTGCTCGACTGCGTCACCAGCGAGCTGTCGCTCGAGGAGATCTACCTCCAGACGCTGGAGCGACCCGCGCCGGTCGAGCCGCGACCGGTCGCGGTTGCTGCCCGATGACGACGGCCGGCCGGACCGCTCCGAGATTGCCCCGCGCCCTGCTCGTCCCGGGCGCCTTCTTCGAGCGCGACCGACGGATCGAGGCGAGCTATCGGACGGGCTTCCTGCTGCGGATCGCGTCCGCGGTCGTGACGATCGCCATGTTCTTCTTCCTTGGTCGCGTGTTCGACGCGGCGGCACCGGCGCTGACCGATGTCGGCGGCAGCTACTTCGCATTCGTCCTGATCGGCATCGCCGCCCAGGAGTTCCTCGGCCAGAGCATCGGCACGTTCGGCGGCTCGCTGCGGGAGAGCCAGACGACCGGCACGCTCGAGTTGATGCTCCTGGGGCGGTCGCGACTGGTGACGCTGCTGTTGTCGTCGACGCTGTGGCTGCATGCTTCTGCCGGCATCGGGGCGCTCGCGTACCTCGTCCTCGGGGTCGCGCTCGGAGTCGACCTATCGATGCTCGACCTGCCCGCGACCGTCGTCGGCGTGCTGCTGATGCTGGTCGGCTTCACCGGCATGGGCCTCCTGGCCGGCGCGACCGTACTGGTGATCAAGCGTGGGAACCCAGTGGGCTGGGCGCTGCGTGGCGCGTCCGTGCTGCTCGGCGGGATCCTGTACCCCGTGGCGGTCCTGCCACCGGCCCTGCAGGCCCTCGGCGCGACCCTGCCGATCACCCACGCCCTCGTCGTGCTCCGTGGCGCGATGCTGGAGGGATCCGGGATCGTCGACCTCGCCGGCCCGATCGCCGCACTCGCCCTGACCAGCCTCGCGTTCCTCGGGGCGGGGCTGCTCGCATTCGGCGCTGCCGTGCGGCACGCCCGGACCGACGGCAGTCTCGCGCAGTACTGAGCACGATGACGATGCCCTCCGATCTCACCCGGGAGCAACGCGCACTCTGTCTCGCGGCACGCACCCGACCGACCGACGCGGCTGGCGCTGCGCTCGCCGCCCTGCTCCGCTCCGAGATCCGTTGGGACGTACTGTGGGATCTCGCCCACCTGCACGAGGTCGTCCCGTTGGTCGGCGCGAACGTAGCGTCGTTCGGCGGGGATGCCGTGCCATCCGAGTGGCGCGATCGCGCCCTGCGGCGACGGCACGTCACGATGCGCGCGAACGCCCATCTCGCCGACGCGCTGGGCGATGTGCTCGCGACGTTGTCAGGTGCGGGCGTCGAGGCGATGCCGGTGAAGGGCCTCGTCCTCGCCGAGCACCTGTACGGGGACATCGCCGCACGGCCGTGCGCCGACCTCGACGTGCTTGTCCGTCCCCGCGACCTAGTCCCGGCCAGGGAGGCGCTCCGGGCCCTCGGCTTCCAGCAGCGAACGACACCCGGCTACAAGGCGCTGGTCCACCAGTTCCACGACCCGGCGTGGGGCCGTGGCTCGGGCGCGGATCACGTCCGACTGGAGCTGCACTGGGCGCTCTGGGCCGACAGTGAGCGTCGGCTCGGGACCGACGGCCTGTGGGATCGGTCCGTGCCGTCGACGCTTGCCGGACAGCCGATCCGCATGCTGTCACCCGAGGACACGCTGCTCCACCTGGCCATCCATCGAACGCGCTCCGCGCTCCGCCTGCGCTGGGTCGTCGACGTCGCCGAGCTCGTCGGCCGGCACGGCGACGGCCTCGACTGGTCGGCCTATCTCGATCGCGCGAGGGGGGCGGGGGCACGCACGGCGAGCTGGATGATCCTCGGCCTTGCCCGCGACCTGCTCGACAGCCAGGTGCCGGATGGCGTCATGTCCAACCTTGCCGTCGGGTGGCCCAAGCGGGCGCTCCTCGAACGGACGTGCGGCACGACCGCGCTCTTCCGACCGGCGGTGGACGGCGGCGTGGCCCAGCAGCCCCATCTCACGCTGCGCTCCCTCGAGGAGGACGGCATCGGGCGGATCGGGATGCTGGCAGGGCGGAGCGCCATCCGGCCGCTGCGCGAAGCGCTGCACGACGCTGGCCTCGTGCGCGCCCGGCGGACCGCCCCAAGCTGAGTGTCCTAGGCCTCCTCGCGCTCCACGACCCCGCGCGACGCCGGCGCGAGCCGGGGCTGCGGGACATCGGACACGTTCGGCACGAACGATGCGGCGAGCGAGGTGGCGGCCGCCATCTCCTGGTCCTCGGCCGACAGGATGCCCAGCCGACCGAGTGTCGCCATCTCGTCGCGGATGTACGTCTTGAGTATCTCCGGTCCGTCGGTGTTGATCGTGAAGCGGATGCCGTTGCGCCGGAACGTATCGAAGATCCAGCGGAACTCGTCCCAGCCGGACACGACCTTCGTGTTGAGGTTGGACGTCGGGCAGATCTCCAGCACGATGCCGCGCTCGCGGATCATCTCCATGGCGCGGGGGTCGTAGGCCGCCTTCACTCCATGACCGATGCGGTCGGGCTCGAGCAGCTCGACGACGCGGGCGATCTCGTCGACCGGGCCGGCTTCACCGGTGTGGACGGTGATCCCCAGGCCGAACTGGCGGGCCCGCCGGAACAGCCGCCGATAGTCGGCCACGCGGAAGGTCGACGCCTCGGGCCCGGCGATATCGATCCCGACGACGCCACGGTCGCGCCAGCTGATCGCCTTCTCCGCGATGATCTCGTTGAGCTCGAACGGGAACGCGCGATCGAGGCAGAAGATCAGCCCGGGCTTGACCGGATACTCGAGGGTCGCCTTGTCCATGCCCCGGAGGGCCGCAGCGATGATGTGGTCGAGGTCCTGCTCGCCGCCGCGGTTCCGCTTCATCGGGTTGAACCGGAGCTCCATCGTGGTGATGTTGTTCTTGCGGTAGGCACCGCCGACGACTTCGTACACGGCACGTTCGACCGCGATCGGCGAGCTCTGGATGAGCTCGGTCCAGTGGAAGAGCTGCAGATAGCCGTCGAAGCTCTGTGAGCGCTTCGAGACCGTGATCATGTCCCGGAACTCCCAATAGTCCTTGGTCGGCAGCTTGATGCCCTGGGCGTGAGCGATGCCCCACATGATGGCCGGGGTCACGGCGCCTCCGAGATGACAGTGCAGCTCAGCGAGCGGGACCTTGCGGGCGAGCTGTCGGACCATGCCCCGAGGATAGCGTCAGGCGCCGCCGGGCGTGATCAGCCAGATCACTGGCAGAGCGGCAGGTACTTCTCGCCGTCGCGTCGGACGAGCTGGACCGTCAGACCGCCCTTGGACGTGAACATCGCCCGCTCCGGATCGAGGAGGTTCAGCGTCCCCTCGGCCGCGTTGATCGCATCCGGATGGTCACCGTCGATCGGACCGACGGGGTCCCACCACGAACCGGCGACGTCGATCCCGCTCCAGAGGCCGCAATGGCCCAGCGCATATGGCCGGGCGCCTGCCGACACCGGTGGCTGGGACGATGGCCCGACGAGCACGCCGAAGGCGTCCTGCTGCGCGAAGGTGAGCTGAGCGTCGTCGGCTGCCGTCACGTGGTACGACAACGCGCCGGCGCCCGCCTCGATGGTGATGTCGCCCTGCTGCCGATCGGCGAGCGACGTGGCGCATGGCTGCCCGTCCGGGCACCCGAACGGTCCGACCTGGACATACCGGGCGGCGGTCCCGACCGGCACGATCTCGCCCACCTCGGCGACGACCCGACGACAGTCGTCGGCGCCGAGACCGATGCAGGCAGTCGGGACGCTGCCCAGGTCGACGCCGCTCGACACCGCCGAGGCCGAAGCCGAGGCCGATGGCGATGGCTCGGCCGCGAGTGGTGTCGGTGCCTGGATCGATGCGTTCGCCGGCGAGGCGGTCGACGTGCCGCACGCGCCGGCGATCAGCGCGGCGAGGAGTGCGGGGAGGAGGGCATGCAAGGGTCGTGACATGTCGCCGGGACGTCCGCCGCACCCGACCGGTTCCGGCACCCTTCCG
This sequence comes from uncultured Chloroflexia bacterium, assembly GCA_963831715.1. GTDB lineage: Bacteria > Chloroflexota > Limnocylindria > Limnocylindrales > CSP1-4 > SPCO01. The sequence goes on from CAWHRB010000003.1 coordinate 1,220,494, forward strand.
TCGCTCTGCCCGATCGCGTCGCTCACAGCGACAATGTCGCGCTCAGCGACGCTCTGGCGATGAACGAGCACGCCCCAGTAGCTCAGGACGCATAGGAGTGTCGTCGGGGCGATCGATCGTGCACGGCTGTGTCGATCGCGTCGCTCACAGCGACAATGTCGCGCTCAGCGACAAAAGTTGCCCGTTAAGCCGGGCGAGGTCAGCCGGCGAGCGGGACGACCCGGCCCTCATCATCGATGGTGGCCCGGCGGCGACGCTTGAGCTCCGCGTCGGGGACCTGGTCCCGCGCGTGATAGCTGGAGCGGACCAGCGGGGCCGACTCGACGTGCTTGAAGCCGAGAGCCAGGGCTGCAACCTTCATCTCGGCGAACTCGTCGGGGTGGTAGTAGCGCGCCAGCGGCAGGTGCTGCATCGACGGCCGGAGGTACTGACCGACGGTCAGGATATCGACGTCGTTCTCGCGCAGCGCCTCGAATGCCTCCTGGAGCTCGTCGCGTGTCTCCCCGAGGCCGACCATGAGGCTCGACTTGGTATGCACCGGGTAGCCGATCTCGCGCGCCATCTCCTTGGCTCGCTGGAGCACGTACAGGCTGCGGTCCCAGCGGGCCCGCTTGCGGACCGGCTTCTGGAGCCGGCGGACCGTCTCCAGGTTGTGGTTGAGGATGTCCGGGCGGGCATCCATGACGGTCCGCAGGCGATCGTCCGATCCGTCGAAGTCCGGGATGAGGACCTCGATGCCCATGCCGGGACTCCGCTCGCGCATCGAGGTAATGGTTTCGGCGAAGATCCGCGACCCGCCATCTGGCAGGTCATCTCGGGCGACGCTGGTCACCACGACGTGCTCGAGACGCATCGCGGAAACCGCCTCGGCGACCCGGCGTGGCTCGTCATCGTCGAACCAGGTCGGGCGGCCCGTCTTGACGGCGCAGAACCCGCAGGCACGAGTACAGGTGTCGCCGAGGATCATGATCGTGGCGGTGCGCTGATCCCAGCACTCCCCGATATTCGGGCAGTGCGCTTCCTCGCAGACGGTGTTGAGCTGGAGGCCGCGCAGCAGGCGCTTCAGGTCCTGGAAGTTGTCGCCGGACGGCACTCGGGCACGGATCCAATCGGGATGGCGCCGCAGCGGCGTCACCGAGCCGCCCATCGCGATCGACTCCGGGGCGGTCACCGGATGGTGCGCACCGACGGACGGTGGCTCGAACATCGGGAGCTCACGGGCCATACCGCGAGTGTAGACCGGTTCGGGTCCGTCCACGATCAGGTGGCCGGCGGAGCGGACGGCGCGTGGAACTGGCTCCGGATCGCCGCACCGACGCGATCGCCGTCGAGGTCGAGGAGGACCAGGTACCAGTCGGCCGCGGCCTCGAACGCGGGCCGGCGCGCAGCGTCGATGTCGTCGAGGGGCATGCTCAACGTCAGCCCGTCGCGGCTCGGGTAGCTCCCCATGAACTCGCAGTCCGCCCCCGGCGTCCAGCCGACGCGCTCGGCGGCCCCGTCAGGGAGCCGTGGCGGCTGCGCGGGGCAGAGGTAGACCGCCGAGATATCGGCGAACCAGCCCGGGGCGTCGAGCTCGACCGTGGTCGGGGTCGTCCAGATATGCAGGTTCACGGGCGTGCCGATATCGAGTGACCCCGGCCCGCACCCGCCGACGACGAGGGCGATCCCGAGCGCTGCGGCGACGAGCGGTCTGCGCTCAGCGCCCATCGAACGTCGCCCGGAGACCGCTCGCGAGGTCGCGCGGCACGTACCCGAGCTCGGTGGCGGCCTTGGCCGACGATCCCCAGAACGTGACGCCGATCGCGGATCGAGCCACCTCGCCGAGGTCGTCGGGGAGGCCCATCGAGCGCGCCAGCGCCGCAGGAGCACGCGCGCCGAGCCGGACCATGCCGGTCGGGATCTCGAGGCGCGGCAACGTCCGGCCGCCGACCCGGGCGGCCATCTGCATCGCGTCGCGCAACCGCATGTTCTGCCCACCGAGGAAGTACGACTCGCCGATGCGGCCGCGGTCGAGCGCCGCGACGATCCCGGCTGCCACGTCGTCCACGAACACGGGCGAGATGCCGAGGTCCGCCAGCACCAGGTAGCGCAACGTGCCGTCGTGGGCGCCCTTGAGCTGCTGCCCGATGGCCGAGTGGTCGTTCGGGCCGTACGTCGTGCCGGGCATCGCGATGACGATCCGGGCCCCCGAGCCGATGCGCTCCTGGACGGCGCGATGCGCCAGGTACTTCGTCTCGTCGTAGTAGCTGAGGAACCCCTCCGACAGGTCCCGTCGATAGCGCTCGTCGACGATGCGCCCGTGCGTGTTGCCGGCGACGTTGATCGTCGAGATCGCCACCAGGCGGTCGAGCCCGGCTGTCGCGAACGCGTCGAGGACGCGGTGGGTAGCGCCGACGTTCGCTTCGTGCATCGCGGGGCGCTCGCTGGCCGGGATCCCGACGCGGTAGATGCCGGCGAGGTGGATGGCGGCGTCGGTGCCTCGCATCGCGTCGACGATCGCCGCCGTCCGAGAAAGGTCGCCCTCCCGCACGTCGACGCCCATGGCGGCGAGCGGCTCAGCGCGCTCCAGGTCGCGCACGGCCGCCGTGACGCGGTCGCCGCGGGCCATCAAGCGCCGGACGACGGCCTCACCGATGAACCCCGATCCTCCAGTGATGAATACACGCATCAGGAGAGGGCCCCCGAGAGCGGGACGGCGCCCTCGCTGATCAGTAGATCGGCGTGTCCGGCCCGACCGCCTCGAGCCACGCCTTGATGTCGCGGAGGAGCGCCGCCCCGCCCGCACCGTCGTTCGCCCGGTGGTCGACGCCGAGGACCATGTTCATGATCGGGCGGATGGCGATGACGTCGCCGTCCGGCGTCGACTGCACGACCGGCCGCTTGGTGATCGCCTCCATGGTCACGATCCCGACCTCGGGGACGTTGAGGATCGGCATGACCAGGTTGGTGCCGAGGTAGCCGGTGTTGTCGACGGTGAAGGTGCCACCCCCGAAGTCGTCGACTCGGAACTTGTTGGCGCGTGCCCGGTTGGCGACGTCGGTGATCGCGACGTTCAGGCCATGGATCGAGAGCGTGTCGGCGTCACGAATGACGGGCACGAGCAGCCCGTCGTCAACGGCCACGGCCACGCCGATGTTGATCCGACGCTTGGCGAGCAGACCCTGCTCGGTCCAATTGGCGTTGAATGTGGGATTGCGCTTGAGCGCTTCCGCCGCGGCCTTCACGACGAACGGCACGTAGCTGAGCGAGATGCCTTCCTTCGCCTGATACGCCTTCTTGGCGGCCTCACGGGCAGCCATCAGGCGGGTCACATCGACCTCCATCTGGACGTACGCGTGGGGCGCCTCGAGTGCGCGGGTCATCTGCGCCGCGATGCCCTTGCGCATCTGGGTCATCGGCAGGAGGACTTCGTCGGCGCCTTCCGGGAAGTCGACGGTGGCGGCGGTCGGCATCGCGGATCGCTGTGCCGCGGCCGGCGCCGGGGTACCTGCCGGTGTCGCCCCGCTCGAGCCGGCCTGGGCAGGCGCTGCCGCCGCCTTCGGCGCGGGTGCGGGTGCGCTGCCACCTGTCCGGATCGTCTCGACCACGGCGAGCACATCGTCACGGGTGATGCGCCCGCCTCCGCCGGTGCCGACGATCTGCTCGGCGCTCAAGCCGTGCTCGCGGAGCAGCCGCCGAACGGCGGGGGTCATCCGGGCATCGGCATCGCCCTGGGCCGTCGGTGGGGCAGCCGTGGCCGCAGCGGCGGCTGGGCGGTCGGCCGCAGGCGCGGGTGCAGTCGGTGCCGCGCTGGAGGCGGCCGATGCGGCTGCCCCGGCGGACGAGCCGTTCGCGGATTCGTCCGAACCGGCCGGCCCCTTCGAGTCGACCGGGACAGGGTCGTCGGCGGCGGGCTTCGCCGCGTCCTTCGGCAGCATCCTGCTCGGCGGCCGGTTCGGCCTTGGCCTCGGCAGGCTCGGAGCCGTCACTCGATGCGCCGTCGTCCGCGGTCTCGATGACGGCGATCTCGGCGTTGTTCGGGACCGTGGCGCCTTCCTCGGCCAGGATCTCCTTGAGGATGCCCTCGAACGGCGACGGGACCTCGGCGTTGACCTTGTCGGTGATGACCTCGAGCAGGGGCTCGTACTTGTCGACATGGTCGCCCGGCTGCTTGAGCCACTTGCCGATCGTCCCCTCGGCGACGCTCTCGCCGAGCTGGGGCATCGTCACCTTCGCCACGTTCGCTGCTCCTTCGCGGGGTCGTCGTCTCGCGACGCGCCCTAGTGTCGCCCATCCGCAGGATCCCGGTCGAGTGGGCCAGCGGCCGGTCCGCGGCACCGGGCGCCTGTAGGGTATCGGTCGAGATGGACCCGGCGGCCCGCGTCCTGCGCGTCCTGTCGATCCGACCCGGCGAAGGGCGGGTGGTCGGCAGCGTGGCGACGCTGTTCGCCCTGCTCGAGGCCGCTCGGGGTTTCGGCGAGGTCGGCGCGGACTCCCTGCTGCTGGCCCAGTTCGGACCTGACACCCTGCCCACCACCCTCCCCTATCTGTTCATCGGCCTCGGCGTCACGAGCTTCGCGGTATCGCTCGGGTATGCGGCGGCCCTGGGCCGCATGCCGCGGATCCCGCTGTTCATCGGCATCGTCACCGGCATCGCGCTGCTCCTCGTGGTCGAACGGGTCGGGCTGGCGGCCGGCAGGACCGAGCTCGTGCCCGTGATCTGGCTCACGGTCTTCGCATCGAGCGCGATCAACCTCACCATCGCCTGGACGGTGAGCGGAGCGTCCTTCGACGCCAGGCAGGCGAAGCGACTGTTCCCGCTCCTCACGAGCGCCGCGATCCTTGGGAGTTTCTCGGGCACCCTGGCGGCTGGACCCATCGCCTATGCCTCCAGCGTCGAGACGCTGATCGTCGTCCAAGCGGCGTTCCTCGGTCTTGCCGCCGTCTTGCTCGCGCGACTACCGCGTCCGCGGACCCAGCGGTCGGTCGCCAGGCGCGGCGCGTCGGTCGTGGCGGACCTGCGCATCGGCTTCGACACGGTCGCCCGCTCCCCGTTGATGCGGCTCGTGGCGGTGGCCTACGTGCTGCTCGCCATCCTCCTCTTCTCGGTGTCGTTCCCGTTCCTCATCGCCGCATCGAGCGAGTTCCCGGACAAGGTCGCGCTGGCGACCGCCCTCGGACTGCTGTCGACCGCGGTGACGGCGACGTCCTTCGTACTGTCGCTCGTCGTCGCGAACCGGCTCTATGCGCGATTCGGGATCTCGGCCGGGGCCCTCCTCCAGCCGATCGTCTACGTGCTGGGATTCGCGGCATGGCTCGTGCAGTTCTCGTTCGCCACCGCGGCCGCGTTCCGGTTCGCCCAGCAGGTCACCCAGCGCGGTATCTCGAATGCGGCCTGGAGCGCCTTCTACAACGTCGTCCCGGCGGACCGGCGCGCCCAGGTGCTCGGCTTCAATGACGGTGTGCCCGGGCAGGTCGGGACCGTGCTGTCCGGCGTGTTGCTGCTGCTCACGGCCGGCCTCAGCGGCTTGGAGCCGGTCTTCTGGCTCGGCATCGGGACCGCGGTCATCGCAACGCTCGTGGTCATCGAGATACGGCGAAAGTACGCGGACAGCCTCCTGACCGCGCTTCGATCGGGGCTCGCCGAGCAGGTCCTGGAAGGTGGGCCCGGCCTGCCCGCGGCACTCGACCGCCCCGACGTCCGTGGGGTGCTGCTCACCGCGCTGAGCGACGCCGACCCCCACACGCGACGGCTCGGAGTGGCGCTCCTCGGTCGCGCGGATGTGCTGCGACCGGACGAGCGGGAGCTGGTCGCTGCTCTCGGGGACGACCCGTCACCTCGCGTCCGCGGCGAGGTCGCGGCGGCGCTGGCGGGCGATCCCGCCGACACGCGTCCCGGCGTCCTCATCGCCGCGTTGCTCGACGCGGAGTCGGACGAGGCGCGGATGGCCGGCCTCGATGCCGCCTCACGCGTGCCCGACCGCGTGTCATCCGACGACCTGCGCAGATTCCTCGGACGATCCGACGCCGGGCGTCCGCGCCGCGGCGATCCGTGCTCTTGCCATCCGACCCGACGGGTCGACGGCCGTGCCGACGGCGATGCTCGTCGACGCACTCGATGACGACGCCTACCTCGTCCGGTCGGCCGCCTCGCGGGCACTGGCGGGCAGGGCGGACGCACGAGCGGCGCTGATCCATGCGCTCGACACGGGATCGGAGCGGTCGCAGGACGCGGCGCTCCTCGCGGTGACAGGCGGCGCGGGCGAGGTCCAGGCGGACCTTGTCCAGGCCGACCTCCTCACGTGGGCGGGCGTCCAGATCGAGCGGGCGGAAGCCCTCCATCGAGCACATGGATCGGTGGCGGCGCTCCCGGAGCGGACCCCCGTCGGCGAGTTCCTCGAGGCCGTGGTCGGCCAGCGGGCTCGGCGCGCCGAGGACCGGGCGATCGCCGCCCTCGTCGCGGTCGGTGCGCCCGCAGCCGGTGGACTCATGCGTCGATCCCTGCGCTCGAGCGATCAGGACGCCCGGGCACAGGCCATCGAGGCCCTGGATTCGCTGGGTGATCGGCGGCTGGGACGGGCCCTCTCGGCGTGTCTCGAAGCGGCCGCCGCACCGTCGCGGACCGATCCCATCGGGACGCTCGAACGACTGGCGCAGGACGACGACCGCTGGATCGCCATGCTCGGTCGGGCGGTCCGTGCCACCCTGACGACCGGAAGCGAGGACGATACGGCCATGCCACAGGGTGACGGCACGTCGGGCGAGATCGAGACCATGCTGCTCCTCCGTCGCGTGCCGCTGTTCGCCGGTCTCGAACCGGAGGACCTGCAGCGGGTCGCGATGGTCGCGATGGAACGCGACTACCCCTCCGGGTCGGCGCTCGTTCGCGAGGGGGAGATCGGGGACGAGCTGGTCGTGATCGTGGAGGGCGCAGTTCGCGTCGTCCAGGCGACGCCCGACGGCGAGGAACGGTTCATCCGGAGCTACGGTGCCGGCGAACACATCGGCGAACTCGCCGTCCTGCGCGACCGGCCGCGGGTCGCCACGGTCATCGCCGATGGCGACGTCCGCGGTCTCGTGCTCGGCGGGGACGGCCTGCGCGCGATCCTGCGCGAACGACCGGAGGCGGCGATGGCGATGCTCGCCACCCTCGCGGAGCGCATCTCGACCCAGTAGAGTCGGCTCGTGGTCGACATCGAGGCCGGCCGGCGCGCGCTACCGACGGGGACGGTCACTTTCCTGCGAACGGACGTCGAGGGGTCGATGGGGCTCGTCCGTGCCCTTGGTCAGGGCTGGGACGCCGTCAATGCCACGCACATGGGCATCATCCGGCACGCCGTCGACGAGCACGGTGGTATCACCGTCCGCACCGAGGGCGACGCGATGTTCGCGGTCTTCCCGGAGGCGAGAGCCGCGGTCTCGGCGGCGATCGCCGCGCAGCGTGGCCTCGTGACCCACGATTGGCCGGCGGGGGCCGACGTACGCGTCCGGATGGGTCTCCACTCGGGCGAGGCCTACCTGGCCGGTGACGATTACGGCGGTTTCGAGGTGAGTCGTGCCGCACGCATCGCTGCAGCCGGTCACGGCGGTCAGATCGTGCTCTCCGAGACGACCCGGGCGCTGGTCGCAGACGCGCTGCCCGATGGGGTCGAGGTCCGAGACCTTGGACGTCACGCCCTCCGGGACGTCCCGCGTCCGGAGCATCTCTTCCAGCTGGACGCCCCAGGTCTGCCGACGCAGTTCCCGGCTCTGCGGTCCGGGTCGGCGACGATCGGCGACCTGCCGTCACGACTGACGAGCTTCATCGGACGCGAGACCGAGACTCGACGAGCTGGCCGACCTGCTCACGGAACGGCGGCTCGTCACGCTCACGGGGCCGGGCGGCATCGGCAAGACCAGCCTCGCCGTCGAGGCGGCACGCTCGGTGGCGGACCGTTTCCCCGACGGGGCGTGGTTCGTGCCGCTCGCCGACGTCGAGGACCCTGCCGACGTCAGGTCGATCATCGCTCGGACGATCGGTCTGCACGACGGTCCGGGCCGACCCGCCGCTGAGGGACTCGCTCCGTATCTCGCTGACCGCTCCGTCCTGCTCGTCATCGACAACTTCGAGCGGCTGCTGGACGCTGCGGGTGATGTCGCCGACATCCTGGAGGCGTCGCCCGAGGCGCGCATCGTCGTCACCAGCCGCGCGCCATTGCGGATCGCTGGCGAACAGGAGTACCCCGTGCAGAGTCTTGGCGAGGACTGCCCGCGGTTGTTCACGGAACGCGCCCGGTCCGTGCGGCCGGGCTGGGAGCCGCCCGCCGACGACACGGTCGTGGACGAGGTCTGCTCGCTCCTCGATCGGCTGCCGTTGGGCGTGGAGCTCGCCGCGGCGCGCGTCGCCCATCTGCCGCTGACGGCGATCCGTGACCGCCTCCGCGCACAGCTGCCCCTACCCGGGTCAGGCCCGCGCAATGTGCCCGATCGGCAGCGGACGCTCGCGGGCGCCATCGCCTGGAGCCACGATCTGCTCCCGACCGACCTGCAACGCGTCCTACATGACCTCGCGGTCTTCGACGTCGGCTTCGAATACGAGCAAGCGGCCGACGTCGTCGAACCACCGCCCGACGGTGGCGACGTCCTCGACCACCTGGCGACGCTCGTCGACCAGAGCCTGATCAGGCGCGACGCGAACGAGAACGGCATCCGGTTCGAGATGCTGGAGACCATCCGAGCATTCGCGCTGGAGCGACTTCGGGCAGAGGGTCGCGAGGCGGCAGTCCGGCGACGACACGCGCTCGCCTATCTGGCGCTCGCCGAGGCCGCTGCGCCGAACCTGCCCGGGCCCGATCAGCCGCGCTGGCTCGATCGCCTGATCCTCGACTACCCCAATCTCCGCTCCGCGATCCGCTGGTCGATCGACACCGGCGAGGCCGAGCTCGCCCTCCGTTTCGTGGCAGCGATGTGGCGCTTTTGGCAGCAGGAAGGGCGGCTCGTCGATGGGGCAGAGCTGACCGAGGCCGCCCTGGCGATGCCCGGTACCAAGGATCCGACGCCGGTTCGCCTGGCGGCCGTCGCGGCGGCGGGTGGAATCGCGTACTGGCACGGGCGACCGGACGACGCAACGCGCTACTACGAGGAGCAGCTGCTGCTCGCGCGCCAGCTGGGCGACGTCGTTGCCGAGGCCGACGCGACCTGGAATCTGTCCTTCGAGCGGTACATCGCGGACGACCCGACGGGTTCGCAGGAGCTTCTGGAGAAGGCCCGACTCCTATTCGAGCAGGTCGGCGACGAACGCGGCATCGCTCGTGTGGACTGGTCGATGGTGACCGTCGGGTCCGGAGTTCATCCGGCCATCGTCGGCCTCCCGACGCTGGAGTCGTTGAGGGGACGGTTCGAGGAAGTCGGCGATACGTGGTACGCCTTCCAGAACTACATGAGCATCGCCTGGGTGCACTACTCCCAGGGGGATGTTGCGGAGGCAAGCCGTTGGTTCGTCCGAGCCATGGTCGGCTCGCGCTCGCTTCGAGACGTCACGGGCACCACCATCGCGATCCCGCTCGCGGCCCTGCTGGCGCTCGAGGCTGGCCGCCCGGAAGACGCCGCGACGCTTCTGGGGGCCTCGGCCCACCTGAGCGAGCTCTACGGCGTGAAGGCGCCGATGGGCCTGCAACAGTTGCTCGGATCGAGCGATCCGAGCGGTCGGGCGCTCGCGGCGTTGGGCCAGGATCGATACCAAGCAGCTTTCGATCGGGGGCGCCAGATGACGCTCGATCAGGCGGTGGAGCTGATCGTCCGCATCCAGGACGAGACGTGGGGTCCGGGCGACGTTGGCGGGAGCTGACAAACGACGGGAGCTGACAAACGGACGCGACGCCCGGTGAGGGCGTCGCGCCGCGATCCGTCCGAGGAGTCGCCTACCGCGGATCGATCCCCCAGTCGGTGAAGTACTCGTTGTCGTCCGGTGTGTTCGTGATCTGAACGAGGTCCGTGCCGTTGGTCGCCATCGTGTAAATGTCGGCCATATCGGAGGTGCCGACCGCCATGTTGAAGACGAGTCGGGCGCCGTCGGGTGAGAAGTTGGGTGCGGTCGCCCAATTGTGGATCGCGGGAAGCTCGACGGTCCGCAGGTCGGACCCGTCGGGTCGAACGAGGACGAACTCCGTGGCACTGCCGGGCACCAGGGCGCGAGCGGCGAGCAGCCACTCGCCATCAGGTGACCAGCTCGCCGAGATGCCGACCGGGTCGGGGATGACCTGGACAGCCGCCCCGGTGTCCACGTCGGCGACCCACAGCGTGCCGAGCTCCTGACCGGCGGAACCGCGCACGAAGGCGATCCGCCGTCCGTCCGGTGCGAAGTCACCGGGGATGTCGTTGCCGCCCCCGCCGTTCGTCGTCAGTCGTGTCGCGCCGGAACCATCGTCGGCGTTCGTGAGGAAGATGCCGTTCCGTGACGTGTCGGTGTCGTTCCAGCCCTCGGCCGCGAGTCGCCGCCCATCGGGCGACCATGTGGAACAGCCCAGGGTCACACCGTCGACCGTATTCGGGAACCGTCGCAGGTCAGTCCCATCGACACTGACCGTGCCGAACCCGATGCTAAGGCGTTGGCCGTCCGGCGAGAACTGCGGGCATTCGTTCGCTCCGGGGAGCACGACACGGGTGTCCGATCCGTCGGGTCGGCTGACGTGGATCACGGTGTCCTGGAGGGCCGGATCGAACCGGCCGAAAGCGATCGGTCCGTTGACGATCGGTGTCGGCGCGATCCGCCACCCGCCGACGGTCAGGCCGACTGCTGCGATGGCGATGAGCAAGGCAAGGACGATCAGGATCGCCCATGCGGGCGCCGACAACGGTCGGCCCAGCGAGCGAGCTGTGGTGGACATGGGAAGGCTCCTCAGGGAGGCCAGCCAGGCCGGTTGCTGTCGGCGGCCGGCGGTCGTGGCGAGGATCGCGTCGATCTGACCGTCCACGACGGTCCGATCGGCGGTCACTTCGAAGTGGGCGCGGAGCATCAGGTCGACGTCGCGATGAGCGTTCATGTCGTTCGCTCCGCGGTCCGGGCGATCGGTCGGTCGTCCGCATCGACACTGGCCCGGAGGGCCAAGATCGCTCGGTGCAGCCGGGACTTCACGGTCCCGGTGGGGATACCGAGGACGGACGCAGCCTCGGTCGTCGGAAGGTCGAGATAGAAGGACAGGACGAGGACCGTCCGCTGGTCGATCGTCAGACCCTGCAGGCCACGCTCGATCTGGTCGGTCACGGCAAAGGCAGCCTGATGATCCGCGACGTCCGGATCGACGCCCGCCTGGAGTGGCAGCTCGACGGGGCGCCGACGGGCGCGTCTGCGAGCGTCCTGACATGAGCGAACGAGCAGCCTGGTGAGCCAGGCATCGAACTTGTCGGGATCGCGCAGTCCGGGGAGGCTCCGCCACGCGTCGACGAAGGCATCCTGGACCGCGTCTTCGGCGAGGGCGTAATCGCGAAGGATCAGCCGTGCGATCGCGTTGAGCCGGCCGACCGAACCCGCGACGAGGCGCGCGAAGGCGTCATGATCGCCTCCTCTTGCCTGGATCACGAGCTCTCGATCCATCCCTGCCGCCTGTCGTGTCGCGGACATCTTCCGCGTTCGTTGGGTATGTCTGTCGACGGCGTCGGTTTTGTTCCATCTTCGACGGCCGTCGACGGATCCGTGCGCGTGGGCTCGGCCCCGGCGTTTGGGCTTTCACGCACGATCGGAGCTGCCGACCCGCATCGTCGGCCCGGCTCGCGGGCTCGGTTTCCTGCCATACGTGCACCAGGTGCACCTTAGGCAGGCTCTGTCAGGCCCTGGGCCGTCACGGCTGCATAGTCATGCAGGTAGCGCAGCGATCCTGAACTCCGGGTTTCGAACGGACGCATGGTCATGCAGCGTTCTCGCATGACACGACGGGGGATGCTGCCGAACGTGCACGGGATGCACATTTGGCCGGAAATGGGGCGCGGGGCCGATCAGAGCCCCTCAGTACGCGGCCAGCTTGCGGATCGCGTCGGCGATCTTCTCGGGGCTGACCATGAACCAGTCCTCGAGCACATGGTTGTACGGCACGCCCGGCACGTCCGGACCGGCGATGCGCGTCACCGGCCCGTCGAGGTAGTCGAACGCCTCCTCGGCCACGAGCGCGGCCACCTCGGCACCGTAGCCACCGAACCGGTTGTCCTCGTAGACGATCAGGCACTTGCCGGTCTTGCGCACCGATTCGAGCACCGTCTCGGTGTCGAGCGGTCGTAGCGTCCGCAGGTCGACGACCTCGACGCTGATGTCTTCCTCGGCCACGCGATCGGCCGCCTCGAGCGCGTAGTGCGCCATCAGCCCGTAGGCGAACACCGAGATCTGCGTGCCCGGATGGGTGATCGCCGCCTTGCCGAGGGGCACGGTGTAGTCGGTGTCGGGCACATCGCCGCGCACCGAGCGGTACATCTTCTTGTGCTCGAAGAACAGCACCGGATCGTCGTCGCGGATCGACGATCGAAGCAGCCCGCGCGCGTCGTACGGCGTCGATGGCACGACGACCTTGAGCCCGGGCACGTGGGTGAAGAAGGCCTCGACACTCTGCGAGTGGTACAGGGCGCCATGGACGCCGCCACCGTACGGCGCCCGGATGACCATCGGTACGCCATAGCCGTTGTTCGAGCGATAGCGCATCCGGGCCGCCTCGGACACGATCTGGTTGAACGCCGGGAAGATGAAATCGGCGAACTGGATCTCGGCGATCGGTCGAAGGCCATTGACCGCAGCGCCGATCGACGCACCGACGATCATCGATTCGGTCAGCGGGGTGTCGATGACACGGTCGTCGCCGAACTCCGCCCACAGGCCGTCGGTCGCGAGGAACACGCCGCCCTTCTTGCCGACGTCCTCACCGAGGACGATCACCGATTCGTCGCGGCGCATCTCGTCGGCCAGCGTTTCGCGGATCGAATCGATGAAGGTCCGGGCCGGCATCAGTCGACGTCCTCGGCGTAGACGTAGCGTGTCGCGGTCGCCGGGTCCGGATCCGGCTGCGACTCCGCGTAGTCGGTCGCCTCGTCGACGATGCCCTTGATCTCCGAGGTCAGCCGTTCTTCGACCTCGTCGGTCAGGACTCCGGCGTCACGCAGTCGAGCGCGGAAGACCGGCAGCGGGTCTCGCTTGCGTTCCGCGGCCAGTTCCTCCTCCGAGCGGTATTTCGTCTGTTGGTCGTCCGATGAGTGCCCGGTCAGACGTGTGACCTTCGCCTCGATGAGGGTGGGGCCCTCGCCGGCGCGGGCCCGGGCGACCGCGTCGCGCGACACGGTGTAACAGGCCAGGACGTCGTTGCCGTCGACGACGATCCCTGGCATGCCATAACCGGCGGCTCGCTCGGCGACGTTCGGCACGGAGACCTGACGGGCCATCGGCACACTGATCGCGTAGCCGTTGTTCTCGACCACGAAGATGAACGGCAGCTTGTGGATCGCGGCGAAGTTCAACCCCTCGTGGACGTCGCCCTGGTTGCTACTCCCCTCGCCCATGGTCGTCATCGCGACCTGGCCGGTCTTGCGGATCTTCGCCGCCAGCGCGATGCCGACCGCATGCAGGAGCTGGGTCGCGACCGGCGACGACACCGACACGAGGTTGTGTTCGTGAGAGCCGTAGTGACCAGGCATCTGGCGTCCCCCGGACGACGGGTCGTTCGCGGTCGCGTACTGCGCGGTGAGGATGTCGCGCGGGCTCATCCCGAACGTCAGGCACGTGGCGATGGACCGGTAGAACGGGGCGATCCAGTCGTGCCCCTTCTGGAGCGGCCAGGTGATGCCGACCTGTGCGCCCTCGTGGCCCTGGCCGGAGATGACGAACGGGATCCGACCCGCCCGGTTGAGGATCCACATGCGCTCGTCGAGCGATCGCGCCAGCAGCACGAGCCGGTACATGGCGATCAGGTCGTCGTCGGTCAGCCCGACGCTGGCGGCGAGGCTCTGGTCGGTCGCCTTCGTCACCGCCATCGCTCGATCAGAAGTTGATCGAGCGACCGTCGACCGCCATGGCCGCCTCGCCGATCACCTCCGAGAGGGTCGGGTGGGCGTGTGTCGCGCCGCCGATCTCCCACGGCGTCGCATCGAGCTCGAACGCGAGCGAGGCTTCCGCGATCAGGTCGGTGGCATGCGGTCCGACGACGTGGACGCCGAGCGTGTCCTGCGTCTCGGAGTTCGCGATGACCTTGGCGAAGCCCTCGTACTCGCCGCCGATGATGGCCTTGGCGATCGCCTGGAACGGGACCTTGCCGACCTTGTACGGGATGCCGGCGGCCTTGACCTGCTCCTCGGTCTGGCCGATCGAGGCGATCTCGGGCCGGCAGTACGTGGCCCGCGGCTGGGCGTCGTAATCCATCTCGGGGACGTCCGCCTCGCCCGCGATCGTGTGCGCGGCGGTGATGCCCTCGTGGCCCGCGACATGTGCCAGCCACAGACCGCCGATCGCGTCGCCGATCGCGTAGACGTGCGGTTCCTTGGTCCGCATATGGCCGTTGACCTTGATGACGCCCTTGTCCGTTTCGACCTTGGTCGTCTCGAGGCCGATGTCCTCGATGTTGGCGGCGCGGCCGGTGGCGACCAGCATCATCTCGGCGCGTAGCTCGCTCGACTCCTTCCCGTCCGGTCCGACGTCCAGGCATATCCCGCCCTTCTCCACCGAGACGGACTTGGCATCGAACCGGGCGTTGGTCATGACGGTCATGCCGCGCTTCTCGAAGCTGCGTTGGACGACCTTGCCGACTTCGAGATCCTCGAGCGGGACGATCTGCGGCAGGTACTCGAGCAGCGTCACCTTTACGCCGACGTCGTGGAACATGCTGGCGAACTCGACACCGACAGCCCCGGCTCCGACGATGACGATGTCCTTGGGCAAGGTCGTCATCTTCAGGACGTCGTCGCTGGTCACGATCCGCTTCCCGTCGGGTTCGAGCCCGGGCAGCGACTTGACGCGTGAACCCGTCGCCAGGATGACATCCGTCGCCTGGAGGACCCGCTCGCCGCCCTTGCCGGGCGTGCCGTCCTCGCCGGGTTGGCTGACGCGGACCTTGTTGGGGCCGTCCAGCCTGCCCCGCCCGTCGACCCAGGTGACCTTGTTCTTGGTGACGAGCGACTTCAGACCGGTCCACATGCGCTTCACGACGGCGTCCCGACGCTCGGCGAAGGCTGCGTAGTCGACGACCGGCTCGCCCGGCAACGTCAAGCCGAAGTCCTTGGCGTGACGGACCTTGTCCGCGAACGCGGCGGACTCGAGCAGGGCCTTGGTCGGGATGCAGCCGCGATGGAGACAGGTCCCGCCGATCTTGTCCTCGTCGACGAGGGCGACCTTCAAGCCGAGCTGGGCAGCTCGAAAGGCCGCCGTGTAGCCGCCGGTGCCCGCGCCGAGCACCACCAGGTCGAAGTCATTGGACGAGCCGACAGCCATCGGTCAGTGGGCCTCGAATGGGCTCGGCGCGGTCGCCGACGGAGGGGCGTCCAATGCGTGCGCGCCCGAGTGGGTCATCGCGTTCGATGGTACGCGTGCCGTTGCGACGGGCGCAACCGGCGCCGAGCCGGCAGGCCGGCGTTGAGACGTCCGGCGGAGCCGTCGGCCGGTGCTAGACTCGGGCTCCCCGAGCCACCTCCCCACCCACCTGGAGCATCGATGGGAACCGACATCTTCGGAACGGTCGGCCTGATGCTCATCGCCTATCTGGCGGGCTCGATCCCGGTCGGTGCGATCGTGGCGCGCTGGGTCGGCGGCCCGGACCTCCGGTCGGTCGGATCGGGCCGGACGGGTGGCACCAACGCGCTGCGGGCGCTGGGTCGGAAATGGGCTGCCATCGTCGTCCTCGGCGACCTGCTGAAGGGCGCCCTGCCCGTGCTGCTTGCCCGCTACGTGACGGGTGACCCGCTGGTCGAAGTGCTCTGTGGCGGCGCGGCGGTCGCCGGTGCGATCTGGAGCGTGTTCGCCGGGTTCCGCAGCGGGCGCGGCGTCGGGACGGGCGTCGGGACGATGCTCGTCATCCAGCCTATCGCGGTCCTGCTGGCGGCCCCGGTGTTCTTTGCCGTGATCCTGCTGACGCGCTACGTATCGCTCGGGTCGTTGCTCGGGTCAGCCGCGATGATTCCGGCCATGTTGCTGCTGCTCCTGCTGGTGCCCGCGACGCCATTGCCGTACGTCATCTACACCGCGGTCGGGACCGCCCTCATCTGGCTGGCGCACGCCGACAACATCGAGCGGCTGTTGAAGGGCACGGAGCGCAAGTTCGACCTGAGCATGCTGGCCGACAAGACACCACCGAGCGGCGTCGAGGGGCCGTAGGCCACGGTCCCAGCCCCTGGAATTCGATCGACCCGGGTCGGCTGACGACCCGGGTCGGGGATCACGCTGGTTCGGCGGGCCGTCGGTCGGCCCGCGCCGAGAGGATGAGACTAGGCGCCGCGCATGCTCCTGAAGCAGTCGCTGCAGTAGACGGGCTTGCCGCTGGTCGGGCGGAACGGGACCTGGGCCTCGCGGCCGCAATTGGAGCACGTAGCTGCGAACATCTCGCGCGGACCACGGTCGCGGTAGCCGCCGCCGCCACCACCGCCGCCGCCATAGCCACCCGCACCACCGGCCGAATAGCCACCGCCGGCGCCGTAGCTGCCGTACGATCCGCCGCCGCCGCCGCCGGTGTCGGCGTTACGCGCCGCCTTGCGGCTGGCGCGGCACGAAGCGCAGCGACGCGGCTCCGTGAAACCTCGCTGGGCATAGAAATCCTGCTCGGACGCGGTGAATACGAATTCCTGTCCACAGTCCGCGCAAGTCAGGTTCTTGTCGCTGTACAAAGAAGAGACTCCTCTCGGTAGCCGGCGCGATCCCGTCGGGTTTCTCGCGTCAGCCGTGAGAGGAGTCCGAGTTGCGTCGAGCTACGTTCTGGCCACGGACGCTTCCGCGGCGTTTGACGGCGCGATGGTACGCGTTCGGGACCGGGGTTGTACAGCCCTGACTTTCGTCAAAACGGTGCCACGGCGAACAGGTGGCTGAACTGCTTGCACCAGATGATGGCACTGCGGAATCGGCTCACATCCGTACCACTGGGCACGTCGTAACCGAACGAGCCGTCGGTCGCCTTGAGCGTCCCGAGCTCCAGGGCGTCGTCCGCGTAGTCATCGTCATCGGTCGAGAGGTAGACGTACAGGTCGGGCCCGTTTCGCACGCTGAATTCGTCGAGCCGCAGGTGATATCGACCGGGCTCGATCTCGATCAGCGAAGCCGTCCCCCGGCCGAAGTGGAATTCGTCCGTCCCTGAGAACTCGCCGCTCGCCAGCGTGACCGGAGCGAACGGGGTCGGCGAAGGGGTGAGCGCAGCACTCGGTTGCGCGGTCGGAGGCGCCGTCGGCGTGGCGATCACGACCGACGGCGCCGGGCTTGAGGCAGGAGCGGCTGCAGGTGTCGGGCCGGCCTCGACCAGCGAGGTCCGGAGCCAGATCGGTGATGCGAGATACCAGGTGGTGGGCGCACCGACCGCGATCGCAAGTGCGACGACCACGCCGGTCCTCCCCGGGTGACGGCGTGCGGCCCCGAACCAGCCACGCCGCCAGGCGACGACCGCGACGACGACAGCCACCGCCAGGGAGGCGATCGCCGCGAACACGCGCTGGTCATACAGGGTGTCGAAGAACGTGCGCGCGAGGTCGTCCATGGCGGCAGGGTGACGCTTCCGCGTGACGGCTCGATGACGACCGGACGAGCGCCCCGTTGCGCCTCAGTCGGGCGGTGGCACGGAATATTCGCGCGTGGCCGTGTCGAGATAGTCGTCACGCTGTCGCTCGCATTCGTCCTCGGTCCAGGCGAGCTCACGCGCCATGATCGCCGCGACCCGGGGCGCGACCGACCTCCCGCGGTCGGGCAACTCCGGGCTGAGCCGGAGACGCCTCGAGAGCACATCGTCGACTGACAGCGCCAGCTCATGACGGACCGCCCAGGCCACCTCGGTTTCGAGGAACGGCCGCGCCGGGATCAGGGGCCGCAGCAGGTCCAACTCGCGACCGAGCTCGACCATGCTGGGCGCTTCCGTCCCGTGTCGCGCTGCCATTCGTGTCGCGGCGTCGGGATGCGCGGCGGCGATGGCCGGGATGGCGGCCAATTCAGCGGCGATCCCGTCACGTGTGGGCGCGTCGGCCGCGCCGACGAGTGCCAGCTCCGCGGTCCCGCTCGGCCGAAGACGTGCCGCAGTCGAGCCGATCGCCGCATCGATCGTGTCACGTGCCATGACGCGATAGGTCGTGTACTTGCCACCCGCCACCCGAACGACGCCGTTCGGTTCGGCCGTGATCCGGTGCTCACGCGATGCCTTGACCGTGGAGCCGCGGGACGGCGCGATGAGCGGGCGCAGGCCGGCGTACGTGCCGACGACGTCGTCGCGTGTCAGGTCGACGTCGAGTGTCGCGTTGACGGTCGCGAGCAGTTCGTCGACCTCGCGACCGCTGGCCGAGACTCGGCCCGGCGGTCCGTCGTACGGAGCGTCGGTCGTCCCGATCAGCCAGTTGTCGGGCCATGGGATGAAGAACACGACCCTGCCCGGGACCCGGATCGTGAGGCCGGTGCTTCCCGGGATGCGGTCGCGGGGCACGACGAGATGCGCGCCGCGGCTCGGCAGGACACGCATCGAGGGACTGGCGAACGGATGCCCCGGATCGGCCGCCCACACGCCCGTCGCATCGACGACCGACCCGGCACGGATCTCCATCTCACGACCACCGAGCAGGTCGCGCGCCTGCACGATGCGCGACGTCCGGGAGCCCGCGTCCTCCCTCATGCCCGTTGCCCGAACACGTGTCACCGCGACCGGCTCCGGCTCCATCGCGAGAGCGGTGCGCAGGACCGTCAACGTGAACCTGGCGTCGTCCTCGACGCCGTCGTGGTAGATGAGCCCGCCCCGGAGCCCGTCCATCCGCAACGACGGCCAGGCGGCGAGCGAGCCCGCGACGTCGAGCCGCTTGTGCCAGCCACCGTCGTGCCTCGCGCCGAGGACGTCGTAGAGCGTCAGACCGGCGTCATAGAACGCCTTGTGCAGGAACGGGAGGCCATAGATCGGGAAGAGCTGCGGCTCGAGGCTGACGAGATGGGGCGCGTTGCGGAGGAGCCGGCGGCGTTCGGCCAGTGCTTCGCGGACGAGTGGCAAATGGATCTGTTCGAGATAGCGCAACCCGCCATGGATGAGCCGCGACGAGCGCGACGACGTGCCGGCCGCGATGTCGTCCTGCTCGATGAGTGCAGCAGTCAGGCCACGCGACGTCGCATCCAACAGCGCCCCGGCGCCGACGATCCCACCGCCGACGATCAGCACATCCCAGGTCGCATCCGCCAATCGGGCGAGTTCGCCAGCCCGTCGCTCGAGCGGGACCGACCGCGACGCCGGCATCGAAGCCGGAGCCGTCACCGGTCGCTGTCGATCGGTCGCCCGTGGGCGATCCGCCACAGGAGCCAGCCGGTGCCGACGATGAGCACGCCGATGAGCACCGGGCCGTCGTAGATCGCGCGCTGGATGGGAGCCGGCAGCAAGCCGGTCACCAGAGCGGCACCGAGGACCACGGCGACGACACCCGCCGCGACGAGGGCGACCTGCGGCCAGCCCGGCTGGCGACGCGGCGTCCCGGACTCAACCACGGTCGGCCTCGACGGGGATGCCGATCGGGGCGACCAGGATCCTGCCGGCGTGGGCCGCGCCCCGCCGAGCCAGCAGGCCGGTCTTCGGTCGGTGGAAGGTCACCGTCAGGTCGGCGATCACGGCGGGTTCGGACGGCTCGCCGCTCGAGAGGTCGACGGCGGTCGGGGTATCGACGGCCACTACCGGGATGCCGGCACGATGCGCACGCTCGATGACCTCGACGGCGGTCCGGATCGGTTCCCGCAGCGGTCCACGAACGCCCGTCCCGAGCAACGCATCGACGATGACGGCGGCCTTGTCGATGCCCTGACCGAGAACCGCGACATCGCGTGCCACCGAGGTGTGCACCTTGGTGATCCCCTTGTCCCCGGCGATGCGGTCCCAGTTCCTGGCAGCAGCAGCGCCAACGGGTCGAGCGTCGGTCGCGACGACGGCGACCACGACCTTGCCGCCGTTCAAGGCAAGCCTGCGGGCCGCCACGTAGCCGTCGCCTCCGTTGTTGCCCGGGCCTGCCAGGATCACGATCGGGCCTGTCCCCCAGCGCCCGGTGTCGACGGCGAGCGCCTTGACGGCTGCGGCGACGGCCGTACCGGCGTGCTCCATGAGCCGGTCCTCGCTGACGCCGAGCGCCTGGGCACGCCGGTCGGCGCCACGCATGGCTTCGGCCCCGATCGGCGACGACGCTGCGCGGTCGGCCCATCGGTGACGGAGACCCCGAAGGTCGAGGTCGAAGAGCGTGGGATCGTCGGCGGGGAGCGGTATCGCGGTCCCGCTCGCCGCCGGACTCGTTGACATGGCTCGCCAAGCGTAGCCGACCGACGCGGGCGTCTCAGCCTGTTGCGAGGCGGGCGTGGACGGTCTCGGTCTCGGTTCGGCGCAGCTCGACCATCCCCTCGCCTGCCAGGGCGGCGAGCGCGCGATGGACGCGTTCGATGTCGTGCGTCCCGATCGGGGCGTCGAGTGCGACCCATGCCTCGCCCGGTGCCTCCCGGAGTCGGTCGAGGATCCGTCCTCGGAGCCAGCGGGTCGTGGCTGGGAACGACGTCGGCGCGCGTTCACTCCTGATCGCAGTCTGCGGCGGGTCAGCAGGCTCTTGCGCGGCGTACCGCACCAGGCTCGCACCGGACAGTCGGCGCATCGGGGGGTGCGCGGGCGGCAGATCATCGCCCCGAGGTCCATCAGGGCGTGCGTCCAGGTCGCGGGATCACCCTTCGCGACGACGCCGTCCGCCAGGACCTGAACGTCTCGCGCCGGCATCCCGTCCGTGCCACCCAAGAAGCGACCGATGACGCGGCGCACGTTGACGTCTACCGCTCCGACTCGCTGACCGAATGCGATCGCCGCGACCGCGCGGGCGGTGTATGGACCGACGCCCGGCAAAGCCTCGAGCGCTTCGACCGATGCGGGGAACTGCCCGCCATGCTCGTCGCGGATGATCTTCGCGGCCCGCCAAAGGGCGAGCGCGCGTCGGTCGTAACCGAGACCCTGCCACTCGCGGAGGACCTCGGCCGGTGCCGCCGACGCCAACGCGTCGGTCGTCGGGAAGCGCTCGATGAAGCGCTCCCAATGCGCCGCGGCCCGCTCGGCCTGCGTCTGCTGGGCCATCACCTCGGAGACGAGGACGGCGTATGGGTCGCTCGTCCGGCGGAATGCCAGTGTTCGGCCATGCCGGGCGTACCACCGGAGGATCGCCCGACGCGGCGCCGACGAGAGCGCGACCGATACCTCCACGGCTCGCAGGATAGTGCCGGCGCACCGGCCGGTGAGGGGCTGGTAAGCGCAGCCGCGTACGATGACCGCCCAAGTCCGAGGGAGGTCCCCAAGTCATGGCCGTCGACGTCCGCCGCTTCACCGGCTTCCGCCCCGATGCGATCGACTTCCTGGCGGAACTCGCCCAGAACAACGACCGCAGCTGGTTCCAGCCGCGCAAGGCCGAATACGAGTCGCTCCTGAAGGAACCCATGGAGGCTCTCGTCGCGGCACTCGCCGATGCGTTCGCCGCCAGGCGGCTACCGATGCAGGCCGACCCGAAAAGATCGATCTTCCGGATCTACCGCGACACCCGGTTCGCCAAGGACAAGTCGCCCTACAAGACGCACCTCGGCGCGTCGTTCCCGTGGGTCGAGAGCGCCGATCCGGAGGCCGACTTCTCGCATACGGAGCACGCCAACGGGGCGTACTTCCATCTCCAGCCGGGCAACAACTATGCGGGCGGCGGGATGTGGCACGCGAGCAAGCTCCGACTCGATGCATTCCGCCAGGCCATCGTCGACGACGAGACCCGAGTCAGGGCCGCACTGGAGGATCCAGCGTTCCTGGCCGAATTCGGACCGGTGGAGAGCCACGACACGCTCAAGCGAGTGCCGCCCGGCTACCCGGCGGACCACCAGCTCGCCGACCTCTTCCGCTACAAGGACGTCGTCTTCGGCCGTCGCCTTTCGGACGACGAGGTCTACTCAGCGGATCTCCCGGACATCCTGGCCGACGCCTACGCGCGAGCCACGCCCGTCTTTCATTTCCTGTCCGACCTGGACGCCTGAGGCGTGCGGTTCGGCGCCGCCTTCTGGATCCAGCGGACCGGTTGGCCCGACCTCCGCGACGCCTGCCTCGCCGTGGAGCGAGCCGGGTGGGACTCGCTCTGGCTGGACGACCACCTGTTGTCGGACGAGGGAGCCTGGGAGGATCCCAAGCTCGAGGGCTGGGCGACGCTGCAGGCAGTCGCGTCAGTCACGTCGCGCGTTCGGCTCGGCCTGCTGGTCTCGTCGACCACCTTTCGCAATCCGGGCCTGATCGCCAAGCTGGCCACGACGCTCGACCACGTGTCCGGCGGCCGGTCGGTCCTGGGGCTGGGTGGCGGCTGGTTCGAACGGGACCATGACGCCTTCGGCATCGACTTCGGGGGTGGATTCGGCGAGCGGCTCGACCGCCTGGATGAGGCGACGATGCTCATCCGTCGACTGCTAGACGGCGAGCGCGTCACGCACGAAGGGCGGTTCTACGCCTTTCACGACGCCCTGTGCGAACCGCGGCCGGTCCAGGCACGACTGCCGATCCTGATCGGCGGGTCGGGTCCGCAAAAGACGCTTCGGACGACTGCCAAGTACGCGGATCTATGGAACGCATATGGGGAACCGGATCGCATCGCGGCGGTCTCTGACGTACTGCGTACCCGCTGCGACGAGGTCGGACGCCGGTTCGAGGACATCGAGCGGACCGTCACGATGCACGCCGTCGTGCGGGACAGTCGGGCTGCAGCGGTGGAGGCATGGGCGCCGATCGCGGAACGGCACGGCTTGCTCGGTCGAATCGGTGCCGACGGGACCGAACGGACGCTCAACGTCGGAGGGTCGCCCGACGAGGTCGCCGGCTACCTCGACGGATACCGCAGGATCGGCGTCGGCGAGGTGAGCATGGTGTTCCGGCAGCCCTTCGACTTCGAGACGATCGAGCGTCTCGATGAGGTCCGGGCGGCGCTCGGCGACTAGCTTCCGGCCACAACCGCCGCGGCGGTCATGCGGTTTCCTCGAACAGCGCGCGCATGCCCTCGGTCGGGGCATACAGCCATGTCGGCAGGTACTTTGCGGCGTACGCGAACTCGTACAGCTCCTTGTCGACCTCGAACGCGTTGAGCAGATCCGGGTCGATGTCCGCCGAGACTCCGCGCTCGAGCAGGTCCGCCCGGTAGGCATCGAGGAACCGTTCCCGTGAGCGCAGGATCCAGGCTTCGAGGTCCAGCCCCGGTCTCGGCATCGGCTCGCCAGTGAGGGCCGCCGCACGCCTCCGCGCGCTTCGCGCGACATGATCGATCGATCGCAACATCGAGGCCACGTCGCGCAACGCCGGACGATGAGCGCGACGGGCCTCGGGAGGGCTCAACGGCTCGCCCTCGAAATCGACGATGCGGAAGCCATCTGACGCGATGAGCACCTGGCCGAGGTGGTAGTCACCGTGCGCGCGGATCACCTCAGGCGCGGTCGGCAGCGCATCGATGACGGTTATCGACTCGGCGATCCGTGGTGCGAGGCGGCGCAGGAGGTCGCCCGCCTCGCCGGTCGCGAGCTCGAGCGCCGAGCCGAGGTGCTGGTGGGCGGCGAGGGCCCACCCTCGCACCTCGTCCCGGGTGGCCTCGCGGGGCGCCATGTCGGGTATACCGCGCCCGTCGGCGACGGCAGCATGCAGGCCAGCGGTGAGCGTGCCGAGGTCGGCCGCGATCTCCGTGGCGAACTCGACGCTGACCTCACCAGGCGACGTCAGCCAGCCGACGAGCATCCCTGCGATCGACTCGAACGCATCGGCGCCATCGGCCACGAATCCCTCGAGCATCGCGACCGTCGTCGGTTCACCGGTCCTGGCGACCACCTCGGCGAATCCCGCGAGGCGGGGAACGGCCGGGAAGCCCGCCTCCTCGCTCAGGAACGCGGTCATCTCGAGGTCCGGGTTCAGGCCCGGCTGGAGCCGGCGGTAGGCCTTGAGCAGGAGCGCGTCGCCCAGGACGACCGACGTATGCGACTGATCGGCGGCGAGATCGCGCTCGGGACCGGGCCCCTCGGGCGCCAGATCGGCCAGCGCGCGAGCCGGTCGACACACCAACGCCGCGCTCGGCGACGGATGCGGGTCGCCGTCGGCCGGCATCGACGGGATCGCACGCCCCTCCGCCATCGCGACGGCCAGTGCCCGCCACGACCCGTCACCCGGCACGGCCGGCCGCAGCGGCTGCCCGATCAGTGCGAACATGTACGCCTGCCGGCTGCGGTCGTCGAGCGTGACCGTCGCCAACGCGAGGACGTGCGGGCCCGATCCGTCGAGGACGAACGCCTCGTCGAGCGCGATGCCACGGATAGACCTGCCCTTTGCGCCGAACCAGCGCTCACGCGTGAGAGCGTCGAGGTCGAGGGCCGCTAGGGTCGCCGCGACCTCTGCGCGGGTAGGACTGGCGACCTCAGGTCCCCGTGTTGATCATCACGTGCTTGACGAACGTGTAGTCCTCGAGCGCGTACTTGGAGCCGTCCTTGCCGTAGCCGGACTGCTTCACGCCGCCGTGCGGCGTCTCGGACGCGAGCGTGAAGTGCTCGTTGATCCAGACGTGTCCGAAGTCGAGCGCCTTCGCGACGCGCATCGCCTTGCCGATGTCGCTCGTGAAGATCGACGAGGCGAGCCCGTAGGGCGTGTCGTTCGCCCACTTGACGGCCGTCTCTTCGTCGCTGAACCGCTGGACCGTGACGACCGGTCCGAAGACCTCGTCCTGGACGATCTCCGACTTCTGGTCCGGCCCGGCGATGACGGTCGGCTCGTAATACGCACCGGGTCGGTCCGGCCGGTTGCCGCCGACCACCACTTCGGCGCTACCGCGGGCACGGTCGACCATGCCCGACACCTTGTCGGCCTGGGCGGTCGCGATGAGCGAGCCCATCTCGATATCGTCACCCTCGGCCGGGTCGCCCCACTTGATCGAGCGGACCTGGTCCGACAGCGCCGACACGAAGCCGTCGTACACCTTCGGGCCGGCGATCACCCGGGTCGCCGCCGTGCAGTCCTGCCCCGCGTTCCAATAGCCCGCCGACCGGAGCGTCTCGGCCGCAAGGTCGATGTCGGCATCGTCGAAGACGATGATCGGCGCCTTGCCGCCGAGCTCCAGGTGCAGCCGCTTGACGGTGTCGGCGGCGATCTTGGCGATGCGCTTGCCGGTCGCCGTGTCGCCGGTGATCGAGATCATGCGGACCTTCGGATGGCCCACCAGCGCGTCGCCGATGTCGGCGCCCGAACCGGACAGCACGTTCACGACGCCCGGCGGCAGGATCTCGGCCAGGATCTCGGCGAACGCCAGGGCGCTCAGCGGCGTCCGCGCCGACGGCTTGAGGACGACCGTGTTGCCCGTCGCCAGCGCCGGACCGAGCTTCCACGTCGCCATGTAGAGCGGGTAGTTCCACGGCGCGATCGAGGCCACGACCCCGATGGGGTCACGCCGGATGATCGAGGTATGACCGGCGAGGAACTCGTTGGCGGCGAGTCCGTCCATGACCCGGGCCGCACCGGCGAAGAAGCGGAACAGGTCGACGCTCGTCGACATCTCGTCGATCGCCGCACCGACCGGCTTGCCGGCGTTGGCGCTCTCGATCCGGCCAAGCTCGTCGGCTTTCGCCTCGAGCGCGTCGGCGATCTTGAGCAGCAACAGGGAACGATCCTGGGGCGTGGTCTGCTTCCACGACTCGAAGGCGGTCGCCGCGGCGTTAACGGCACGGTCGACGTCCTCCTGGGAACTCGCCGGGACGTTGGCGATGACCTGGTCGTTGGCCGGATTGATGACCTCGGCGGTCCTGCCGTCCGCGGCAGCGACGAAATCGCCGCCGATGAACTGCTGATAGGTCTTGGCTCGAACGAGCGTCTCGGTCACGGAACGCCTCCTCGCGCGAGTGACGGGATCGGGTCGGAAGTGTTGGTCATCCTAGTCCCGAGCCGATCGCCCGTCCCGCAGCGTGGGCGTTAGCCCGTTCGGACCGGTTTGGCGACGTTCGCGTCCTCGTCGACGTCGATGCCATGGCGCTTGGCCGCGGAGAGGATCTTCTTGCGGGCACGCTCCTTGGCCGCACGGCTCTCGAAGTCGGTCTGGTTGAAGCGCGCGATCGCGTTCCGGACGTGCGACTCGTCGTTGATCGGGAGGTGCTCACCGCCCTCCTTGTCGACGTACGCGAACTGGTTCGAGCGAAGCTCGTCTCGATCGTCAGCGTCAAGCGTTGCCATGGTCATACCTCCGGCATTGGGACTCTCTGCCACGAGCGTCCCACCAACGAGGTGACCAAGGGTCCGGTGGCGTCGGGTCAGCTCCTTACAGGGCCGTTGCGTCGAGATCCGCTCTGACGCGCGAGGAGCATCGCATCACGCCACGGGCGCCGCGGTGGAGGCGACCCGCTCGACGAGTTCCGCTGCGCGCGCGGTGCCCGATGTGGACTTGATACGGGCAGACATCGCCGCGAGTCGATCCGCCAGGGCCTGATCGCCGAGGAGCTGCTCGATCGCACCGGTCAGCTGTGCGTCCTCGAAGGCGTACGTCGAGAGCCGCCTGCCGAAGCCCGTCTCGTCGACCCGCTGCGCGTTATCGACCTGATCCCAGAACAGCGGCAGCACGATCATCGGCTTGCCGTGGTGGAAGGCCTCGGTGACGGTGTTGTTGCCGCCGTGCGTGATGACCAGGTCGACCATCGGCAGGATCGCGGGTTGCGGCAGGAAGCGCTCCCCGGTCTGGTTGTCACGGAGCGTGATCTGGTCCGCCAGCGGGCCCTTCGACACGATGACCCGGTGATCGGTCGTGGCCAGGACGTCGACCAGCCGCTGCATCAGTGACACGTCCGCCGAGCCGAGCGACCCCAGGGAGAGGTAGATCAACGCCCCGTCTCGCTCGGCCAGGTCGGGCGGCAGCTCCCACGACGTCTCCGCTGCCCGGACCGTGGAATTGAGCCGATGCCAGGTCGGCCCGAGCGGCTGCGCCCGCTCGTAGTCGGCCTCCGCCGGGTAGGAGTACAGGTTCAGGTACGGGGACTCGGCGATGAACTCCGGCCCGAGCGCGCCGTAGCTCAACCCCGGATCGCCGTGTTCGCGGCAGAACGCATCGAAATCGGCCCACATCTCACCGTGCGTCCGGCGGACCTCGTCGAGGAACACCGGCCACGCGCTCTGATCGGCGACGGGGTAACCGCTGCTGAACGGGGCGATCCGGGGGTCCTTCATCTCCATCGGGTTGCAGGACACGATGCGGACCCAGGGCCGACCGCTGGCGGCGATCGCCGGGAACGCCACGACGTTGTCCTCGACGATCACGTCGGGCGCCACCTCGTCGAAGATCTCGGCGAGTCGCGGATCCACGTGCTTCGAGCCATCGATGAGGGCCTGCCATGTCGGCGCGATGAACTCCTCGAGCTGGTCGAGGGTCGACTTGCGGAAGACCGGCGCGGTGTCGCGGATGAAGTCGATCCAGAACTGGCCCGGCACCTCGGGCTCGGCCGGCGGTGGGCCGAGGCGCATCAGGCGCTCCTCGAAGCCCTTCGCCTCGAGGGTGCCCGCGAACGACTCCTCGACGATGAACACGACGCGGTGACCGCGCGTCCGGAGGACCTGCCCGATCCCGACACAGTTGTTGGTCGGGCCATAGGCGCCCTCGGGGAAGAAGACGATCGTGCGGGCGTCAGTCACTCGGGGAGGGCCCTCCTGCGGTTGGCGGCGAATTTACCGTCCCAGCGCGAGGGCGATGGCGAGGGTCGCGACTGCCGCCACGGCCACGACGGCGTCGACCGGCGACCAGCGCGACTCGCGGTAGTGCGTCCGCTCCCCGGACCCGAATGCGCGGGCATCCATCGACACGGCCATGCGATCTGCGTGGCGGATGGCCAGGACCAGCAGTCCGACGAACAGACGCGGATGCCAGCCGGCCCGCAGGCCGCGGATGCGACGCGCCTGCCGCAGGGTCGTGAGGTCTTCGGCGAAGCGCGGGATCGCCGCGTAGGCAGCCAGGGCGCCGTATGCGAAGCGCGCCGGGACCCGAGCCTGCTGGACGAGCGAGTCGGCGAGCCGCGTCGGATCGGTCGTCAGGGCGAAGACCGCGCCGACGCACGCGATCGCGGCCACCCGCAGCATGATCGAGACGCCGTTCACGAACGCCTCCTCGGCGATGCGGACCGGACCGATCTGGATGAGCGTGGCCGTGGTCGGATCGCCGTTCGCGGCGGAGAACAACATGTTCGACAGCCCGATCGCGAGCGCCGCCAGCCAAACCGGTGCGAGGGTCCGGCCAAGCGTGAGCGGCGGGATGCCGCCGAGGATGAGACCTGCCCCGAGTGCGACCACGGCCAGGACGACCGGCGGCACCGGATGGAGGGTGAACGCCAGCCCGACCAGCCAGAGCACGGCGATCGCCAGCTTCACGACCGGACTGGTTCGCCCGAGCAGGCTATCGAGCTGGGCGTCCTCGACCACGAGGCGCTCCGCGATCATGCGACGCCCTCATCTACGGCCGCGGGCCCGTCGCGGACGATCCAGCCGGTATCCATCTCCACGAGCCTGGTCGCGACATCGCGGACGAACCGCCCGTCATGCGTCGCCGCGATCAAGGCGGCGCCGGCCTCGAGGTGCTCGTCGAGGATGCCGAGCAGGCCTTCGTAGCCCAGGCGGTCCTGCCCGAACGTGGGCTCGTCCAGGACAAGGACATCGGGGCGCCGGATCAGGATGCAGGCGAGCGACAGCCTCCGCTGCTCACCACCGGACAACCGATATGGGCTGCGGCCCTCGAACCGATCGAGCGGCAGGCTCAGCCGGGTCATCAGGTCGTCGACGCGACCGCGTTCCTCGTCGGTCAGCCCCAGTCGGACCTCGTCGCCGACCGTCTGGGCGAGGAACTGGCGTTCGGGTTCCTGGAAGACGTAGCCCGCGTGCCGGGCGAGGGTCGCCGCCGGCATCTCCGCGGGGTCCTCGCCGTGCAGGTCGACCGTGCCGTGGTCGGGTCGCAGCAGGCCGACCAGGAGCCGCCCAAGGGTCGACTTCCCTGCCCCATTCGGCCCGATGATCGCGATCCGTTCACCGGCTGCGGCGTCGAACGTGACGTCGCGGACCGCCGGGTCGCCGCGGTCGTACCCGAACCGGAGCCCGCGCGTTTGCACCAGGACGTCGCCCGCGGGCGCCGACGGTCGTATCGGTCGCGCCGCATGCTCGCCCGGCAGCCAGATGCCCGCCGCCCGCATCGCATCGGCGGATCTCGCCAGCACCTTGGCCGGCGGTCCGACGTCGATCGGTCGACCGTCAGGGCCGAAGGCGAGGACGACGTCGGCCAGCGGCCAGGCCACGTCGACCTGGTGCTCGATCAGCACCAACGTCGCAGCCTGCGCGGCCCGGATCGCGCCCAGCGTCACCAGGAGTGCCGAGGCACCCTCGGCGTCGAGGCTGGCGGTCGGCTCGTCCAGGACGAGGAGCCCGGGCCGGGGTGCGAGCGCGCCTGCCAGCGCGAGGCGCTGCTGCTGGCCGCCGGATAGGCGGCGAGTACGCAGTCGCTCGGTGCCGGCAAGTCCGACCTCGGCCAGCGCCTGGGGCACGCGTGCGCGCATCGCCGTACGCAGCCAGCCCCGGTTCTCCAGGCCGAACGCGACGTCGTCCTCGACCCGATCCATCACGAGCTGGGTGGACGGGTCCTGGAGCACGAGACCGACCTTGGCCGCGACGCCGACGGGCCCGAGCGCGAGGGCATCCTCGTCGTCGAGACGCAGCGTCCCCTCGACGGTCGCGGGGATCTGGCCGGGGATCAGCCCGGCGATCGCCAGGGCGAGCGTGCTCTTGCCGGACCCCGACGGGCCGACGATGAGGAGGACGGACCCCGGCCCGAGGTCGAGGTCGACGCCGGCCAACGCCGGGCTTTCGGCCCCGGGATAGGAGACTGCCAGGTCCCTGGTGTGAAGTGCGGTTGCCGTCAGTCGGGGAATCCTTCGAGGACGCCGGCCTGCTTGAGCGCGCGGTGCAGGGCGATCGAGCCGCCGGCGACGATCACGATCGCGGAGATCGCCATGAAGATGCCACGCACCAGTTGGACGACCAGGTCGACGTCGGGGTAGTAGAGCGCCCAATCGTGGATCCATGCAGCCGCGGCACTCGCCACGGCGGCAGTTGCGATCACCGGATACGTCCACGACCGATAGAGCGTGAACGCGAAGACGAGCTCGGCAGCGGCGCCCTGGACGAAACCGGACAGCAGCGTGTCGACGCCCCACGGCCCGCCGAGGAATGCGGCCACCCCGGCCGCCACCATCTCGGCGAACAGCGCCGCACCGGGCTTGCGGATGACGAGCGGCGCGAGGACGGCTGGGACGAGCCACACCGCGTAGAACAGGTCGCGCACCGGTAGGGCGACCGCCGAGAGCACGCCCAGTGGCCCGAACCAGATCAAGGTCCAGATCCAGAACACGAAGCCGAACGCGACGCCGATCACCGCTGCGACGACGATGTCGCGCGTGCGCCAGCGCGTATCGGGAACGTCGGTCGGCGTCGTCGCCCCGATCGTCGTCATGGTCCGAACCTCCTCGGCCGATGTCACAGAAACCGCCGCCACCGGGCTCCGGGACGGCGTTTCTGGGATCGATGCTGGCCTGCTTCCTTCGCCGGTACGAGCCGGATCAGGTTCGGCGGGTCTGTGGCCATCGCCACACTCTCAGCGCTCGAGGCGCTCCCCGGAGGCGGTGTTCGGTTGTGCCAGAAGCCTAGCACGCTCTCGGACCCACGCGACCACGTCGTCGAGGACCTGCGGTCCCTCGGGCTCGTTGTGCAGCTCGTGGCGAAGGCTTGGGTAGGTCCGGCGCTCGACGCCCGGCGCATCCTCGAACACCTCGCTGGACTCCGCCGGCACGAGCCCGTCGTCGAGGCCATGGATGACGAGGGTCGGGCCACCGATGCCCCGGGCGCCAGCACGTACCCGCGCCTGCTCCTCGAGCGCCTCCGCGGCGAATCTGGCGGTGCTGGTACGACCGTTGAGGGGGTCCTCTTCCAACCGCCGGCCGACCTCGGGGTCGCGCGACAGGGTCTCGCGCGAGACGCCGTTGGGCACGGACAACGTCGGCACGATCCTGCCGAGCAGCGGGGCGAGAGCCTTCTTCCAGGCGGCCAGCGTCGAGTCGAGCCCCGGCGCTGACAGGACGGTCACATCCGGCCGGGGTCGGTCGGACAACAGGTAGCCCGCGCCGATCAGGCCGCCCATCGAGTGGGCGTAGATGATCACCGGGCGACCGGCCGCTGCCTCGCGGACGGCATTCAAGCGCTCCGCGAGGTCGTCGTGGTAGCGGCTCCAGCGCTCGATGTCGCCACGTCGGCCATCGCTCGCGCCGTTGCCACGGTGGTCATAGGCATGGGCATCGATGCCCGCCGTCGCGAAGTGACCCCCGACATGCTCGTAGCGCCCAGAATGCTCGCCGAGGCCGTGGACGATCAGGATCGACGCCCACGGATCGGCGGCCGGCCAGTGTCGGGTGAACAGCTCGATCCCGTCGGACGTGACGGCCCGACCGGTGACGGAGTCCATGACGCGACTAGGATGCATCACGCATGGCTGTGTCGGACGGGTGGGTCGAGATCGGCGACCGGGTCTTCGTGCGGCGCTATGCCTTCTACGACCAGAACATCGGCCTTGTGCTCGGTCGGGCCGAGGCGCTCGTCATCGATACCCGCTCGACCTACGCGCAAGCGCGCGAGATCCAGGAGCACGTCCGCGAACTGACCGACTCGCCGATCGGCGTCGTCATCGACACGCATGGCCATTTCGATCACGCCTTCGGCAACGCGATCTTCCGACCGGCGACGATCTGGGGCCACGAGCGCTGCGTCACGTTCATGGTCCGGACGGGCGAAGCGCGCAAGCGGACCATCGCGGTCGAGGAGCCGGGCCTCGCCGACGACCTCGCGGAGATCGTCATCGACCCGCCCGACCGCGTCTTCGCCACCCACGCGCGTGTCGAGGTCGGCGGGCGAGAAGTCGTGCTGCGCTACCTGGGCCGCGGCCATACCGATCACGACGTTGTGATCGAGGTCCCGGAGACGAACGTCGTCTTCGCCGGCGACCTGCTCGAGAACGGCAACCTCCCGTTCTTCGGCGATGCGTACCCGCTCGAGTGGCCCGATACAGTCTCCGCGCTCGCGGTCCGGGTGGCCCAGGAGGGCGGGGTGGCGGTGCCCGGCCACGGCGACCACGGCAGTCGGGCATTCGTCGATGCTCACGTGGCTTCGCTCACGGCCCTCGCCGACCTCGCGCGGCGTGTCGAGGCCGGCGAACTGACGCTCGAAGAGGCGCTCGCCGCCCATCCGTTCCCGGAGCATCCGCCGGAGGACGCCCGGCGCGGGTTCGAGCGAGCCCTCCTCCAGGTCCGCGGCGAGCTCGACGGCGGCCAAGCCACGTGACCGAGGTCCTCTGGAATGGACGGGTATTCGATCCGGGGACCGGCGAGGTGGCCGAGCAGCGAGCGATCACGTTCGATGGGGACACGATCGTGGCGATCGACGACGCGGTCGGCGATCCGCCCGAGGGCGCACACGACCTCGACGGTGCGACCGTCCTGCCCGGCCTGATCGACGCCCACGCCCACGTCCAGTCCGACACTTCACGCAGCCCTGGCTTCGGACCGCCACCGGCCATGCCCGGGGAGCCGCCGCGACCGCCGGGCCTCGCCCACTACATCCTGGCTGCGACCGCCGACCGCATCCTCCGCTCGGGCTTCACCAGCGTCCGCGACGTCGGTGCATACGACGACGAGGTGTTTGCGCTTCGGCTGGCCATCGACACCGGCCTGGTCTCCGGCCCGCGGGTCTACACCTGCGGTCGGATCATCTCGGCCACCGGGCCGGGCGGTGCGATCTTCCGCTCGATGTACCGCGAGGCCGACGGCCCGTGGGAGATGCGCAAGGCGGTCCGCGAGCAGCTGCGAAGCGGAGCGGAGTTCATCAAGTTCATGGCCACCGGCGCTAGGTCCGTGGTGCTCGAGGATCCCGAGCCACCGCAGATGACGCTCGAGGAGATGCAGGCGATCGTCGACGAGGCGCATCGGATGGGCAAACGGGTCGCCGCCCATGCCGAGGGCCTCGAGGGGACGCGACTGGCGCTCGAGGCCGGCGCGGACACGATCGAGCACGGCCTCGCGCTCCACCGCGAGCCGCGGCTGCTCGACGAGATGGCCGAGCGCGGCACGGTCCTCGTGCCGACGTTATCGACCTTCCACGACCTGGCCGATCGATTCGCCAACATCTTCCCGGTCGTCCTGGTCGACCAGGCCCGACGCCAGCTGGATGAGGCGACGCGCACGGTCGAGACCGCCAAGCGGGCGGGCGTGACGATGGCGCTCGGCTATGACAGCGGACCGCCGGGCACCTCGGCCTCCGAGCTGCTGCGCCTGATCGAGGCAGGGTTGACCACCGCCGAAGGATTGCGGGCTGCGACGCTCGGCGGCGCGGCAGCGCTCGGCCGGGACGATCTCGGACGGATCGGCGTCGGCTGCCGGGCCGACTTGGTCGCGATCGACGGACGGCCGGACGAGGAGCCGGCCATCCTCACCCGGCCGGAGGCGATCCGGCTGGTGGTCGGCCGCGGGAGGGTGTTCGCGAACTAGTCGTCGAGGACGAAGGTCACGAGCATGTTCACGCGGTAGGCGGTGATCCGACCGTCCTCGATATCGACCTGCTGCTCCTTGATCCACGCCGACCTGACGTTGCGAAGCGTCTTGTTCGCGCGGTCGATGCCTTCGTTGATGGCAGCCTCGAAGCTCTGGTTCGAGCGGGAACTGATCTCGGTCACGCGTGCGACGGACATGTCGTCACCTCTGGCTTGTGGGGGACGCCGGAAACCTTACCCCGCGGCCACCCGGACGACCCAGCGGCCGCGGGCGGCACCCTCGAGGATGCCGTCGAGGGCGGGCTCCAGTGTGTCGAGCGTGACCTCGGTGATGCCCTGACCGAGAGTCCGCGGCCGGAGGTCGCCCGCCAGGCGCGCCCAGACGTCGCGTCGGCGCTCGATCGGCATCTGCGCCGAGTCCATGCCGAGCAGCGCGACACCGCGCAGGATGAACGGGAACACCGTCGTGTCGAGCTTGGGGCCGCTGGCGTTGCCACTCGAAGCGACCGCCGCGCCGGTGCGCAATGTCCGGAGGACGTACGGCAGCGTCGCCGCGCCGACCGGGTCGACCGCGCCGGCCCAGCGCTCGGACTCGAGCGGCTTGCCCTCGGCCGTGACCTCGTCCCGCCCCAGGATGCCCGCGGCCCCGAGGCCGCGAAGACGGTCCCCTTCGTCGGCCTTGCCCGTCGCTGCCCACACCTCGTGACCGCGCTGGGCCAGGATGGCCACGGCCGTGCTGCCCACGCCGCCGCTGGCGCCCGTCACGAGCACCGGCCCATCGCCCGGCCGCAGCCCGTGCTCCTCGAGCGCGACGACCGACATGGCTGCCGTGAACCCGGCCGTACCGATCGCCATCGCGTCGCGCATCGACAGGCGCTCATCGAGCGGAACGACCCAGTCGGCCGGCACGCGCTCGTATTCGGCATACCCGCCGTGCCGGGCGACACCCAAGTCGTAGCCGTGCACCACCACCTTCGACCCGGTCACGATCGAGGGATCAGTGCTCGACACGACCTCGCCAGCCATGTCGATCCCGGGGATGAGCGGGCTGATACGAGCGACCCTGCCGTCGATGCGCGTCGCAAGGCCATCTTTGAAATTGACGCTCGACCATTCCACTCGGAGTTCGACGTCGCCATCGGGAAGGTCGCTCGATGCGACCTGGCGGACCCCCCGTTGGATACGCGGCGCGCCATCGGGCGCGTCCACTTTCTCGGCCACGTACGCCCGGAAGGATGGCGGGATCGAGCTCATGCCGACAGCGTAGCGTCGGACCGGACAGCGAGCCCGGTCGTCGCGGATCGCGCCGCGCACGACGCCTCGTCAGCGCTTGAACAGGTCGTGGTAACGCGAGCGGAAGACTTCGACGTCGTGGCTCACGGCCCGCCACTCGGCCGTCCCCTCGGGGATCGCCACGAGCTTGCGTTCGGCGGCCCGCCACAACGCCGCCGGGTTCGCATCGGCGGTCGTGCCTCGGCGTTGATGACCAGGGTCGGCAGCGTCATATGGTCGGCTCGAGCACGGCGATCGAGGACGGGAGCGGCCTGCTGGGCCGGGCGGCGACATCGGCCCGGCGGCCGGCATCGTCGTTCGGGTGGGTCGCTGCGGGTCAGCCCTCCGGTGACGGCGTCGGCGTGGGGGTCGGTACCGGCGTGGGTGTCGGCGTGGCGATCGGGGTCGGCGTCGGTGTCGCGGCCGGTGCCGGATTCTGTTCCCGCCAGAGGTACTCGCGCAAGGTGAGGCCGCTCAGCTTGATCGCGCGAGCGCGTGTCCGACCCACGTAGCGGAAGTGCCACGGCTCGTACTGGTAGCAGGTGACGGACGTCTTGCCCTTCGCATACGGCATCACGAAGCCGTACTTCCAGGCGTTCCTCGACAACCATGCGCCGGCCTTGGTCGTTGCCCAGTCCTTGTAGTTCCAGGGCGCCCCGCCGTTGTACGCACGGAAGTCGAGCGTCGTCCCGAGCTGGTGCTCGCTATGGCCCGGCCGTGCGCTCTCCTTGATGGCGGTGGCGTAGCCGTGCACCCGCACCCAGTAGGCGAAGGTCGCCTTCTGCGTGGCGTAACTCCTGAACGCCGACTGGACGGCGAGGCGGGCACCGGCATTGCGCGCCGCCCACGCGAGCGACTTGAGATCGGCGATGACGTTGCGGCGAACGTAATAACCGCCATTCAGCCCGGCGGTCGACGTCGAGCGGAGGTCGCCCGGCTTGTACGTGCTGGCCAGTCGATAGGTGAGATCGAGCAGCGACCGGCTCCAGTGGATGTAGGAGCGATTCTTCGTCAGGACGTCGGCGACCCGGCACGACGGCAAGGCAGGGGCGGCCGATGCCGTCGCGGCGACACCAGCCGACAGCACGAGCACCATGAGCAGGGCGACCAGACGTGGCCGACGGTCCGGCATCTGCATGACGATAGGGTGCCATCCGCGCCGGGGGTCGTGCCACTCCCCCGAACGTACCGCTACGTCGGTTCCGGTGTGGCGGTCGGCTCGGGCGTCGCCGTCGGCTCTGGCGTCGCCGTCGGCTTGGGCGTGGGCTTGGGCGTCGGCTTCGCGGTGGGCTTCGGCGTCGGCTTGGGCGTCTGCCTCGGGCGAGGCGTGGCCGCGCCGCGGCAGCCCCCGATCCCGGTCTTCGTCGGCGTCGCACTGGCGCCCTTGCCGACGCGATACTTCTCCTTCGGGACCGTACCGGTCGGCGGGAAGATCGCGGCAGACAGCTGGTCGATGCGCTTGAGGTTCGGCACCTGGATCGAGCCACGCCCATCGAAGTCCGATGACACGAGCGGCGATGACACGACCGCCCGGAACGTGTCCTGCGCGGCCGATCTTGGCCACCGCGTCGGCCATGTCCGGCAGGATCTTGCGCGGCACGTTGCTCGTGATCGTCCGGCCGAGGGCTCGCAGCAGCCCCACCGGATCGTTGATGAACCCGCCGTGGACCATGCGGTCGCGGATGCCCGACAGCACCTCCTGCTGACGGGCGGCGCGCGTGAAGTCGCTCTCGCCTAGGGGCTTGCGGACACGCGCGTAGGCGAGTGCCTGCTGGCCGTTCAGCGCGTGACGTCCCTTGGTGATCGAGAAGCCGCGCGTGAAGCCGTATTCGTCGTATGACGGGTCGCAGAAGGCGCGAGCCACGTACACGTTGATGCCGCCCAGCGTGTCGATGACATCGACGAAGCCCTGGAGGTTCACCGCGGCGTGGTAGCGGATGTCGAGCCCGAGCAGTTCGCCGAGTGCGCCACGCAGGACGTCGAAGCCGGTCCCGTCGGAACCCGGGAACTGCTTCGGATGATGGCGGGCGTACGACACGAGGCCGTTGACCTTGCCCCGGAACTTGCGTCCGTCGGCCAGCGGGACATCGACCATGTCGCGTGGGATCGACACCATGGACACGGTCTCGGCGACCGGATCGAGCGAGGCCACGATCATCGTGTCCGTGAGGTACGTCCTGCGGCCGGCCCCGGCGTCGACGCCGACGAGCAGCAGGTTCACGCGCGGGACCGTCGGGCTGGCTGACGCGGACGGGCTGGCCGATGCGCTCGGCGACACCGGCACGAGGAAGCTCGGGTCCGGCTCGGCGCTCGCGAGCGGTCCGGCGAGGGCGGTCGGCGATGGTTCCGCAAAGATCTGGTCGGCCGTCTCGCGGGCGACCTCGGTCGCGTACCCGGCGTAGGCCTGTGGCGCGATGACCGCGAGCATCAGGATGGCGACGATCGGGACGGCTTCTCTCCGCCCGGGTCGCGGCAGACGCGGGTCCCACAGGCTCGAACCGACCGCCAGCAACCGCCAGGCGAGGAACGCCAGCTGGAGGGCCAGCAGACTCCACAGCACGGCGGGGTCGAACAGGGTGGCGGCGAGCCTCGGCCCGCTCATCGTGGCGACCAGGACGAGTCCCACGAGGACCAGGCCGATCACCGGAACCGCGAAGATGAGCGCACGTCGTCGCCGGCCGGCGGCGAGATGGCCGAGGCCCGGGAACAGCGCATCGAGCAGCGCCGGCAGGTACCGTCGACCGGCACCGCCGTCCGGGGTTCGAGGTCCACCACGCCGGATCGGGCGCGCCTGATAGCGGCCGGGTCTTACCGGCCCGTTCCCCTCATGTGACACGCGCGGCAGGGTACCAGAAGGTGCGTGCTGGCCTTCGGCGGCGTCCTGTTGAGCCCGTTCTGCGGTCCGGGTTACACTCGTCCGCGCTTCGCGAGGCGATCCGTCGACGCGCGATCGCGCACCACTGGCGAGTGGCCAAGCGGTAAGGCGCCTGACTCTGGATCAGGAGATCGAAGGTTCGAATCCTTCCTCGCCAGCCAAACCACAACATCTAGGGCACAGCGAACGCTGAACCACCAGATGTTGCGGCTTCGACCTCACTCGGACCCCGCGCCGAGGAGGTTGAGACGTGGCTACTTCGCCTGACTAACCCCGGTTTGTTCGCCTGATTATTCGGGCGTACCCACGACTTCGCTTGATTCTTTGGGCCCGATCCCGATCGGAATCGGCGCCGCCGCCGACCTGTTCTGCGCCGCCAAGGCGGCCGAGGGCGCGTCGCCGCGGACGGTCGAGTGGTACCAGATGATCCTCGTCCGGGCCGTCCGCCAATTCGGCGAGGCACGGCCGGTACCGGCTCGCCGAGGCACTCGAGGGACGTGGGGTGACGTCGCTTAGCGAATCGACGGATCCCAAGTGAGCTTGGTCATGGCGACTCTTGGTCCGAATTGAATTCATCCTGAAGCTGGTGGAACCTATCGATCGCAGGGCCTGCGATGCCACCAACATGGGCTCGTTCACGGTCGATCGAAAGGCGGGATCGCTTCGGGCAAGGTCCTCAATTCGGTCAATGAACCGGTCACCGTGCCCATACATCAGATCCTCCACGAGGTCGTCGGCCTGAAGGGACATTGGGTGGCTGCGGACGAACTCGACCACTGCCGGCCAGGCATCCTCCGCGTCGCGCTGAAGCCGACCGTGGATCGGCTGATACTCACGATCGATCCGGATTTCGTCCTTCGTTCGACTTCGACCGAAGAGCGGATCGTCGAGCGGCGGCGTCACCCACCAATCGACACCCGGCGTCGCGGGCGCACCTCGCTTCCAGTGGACGAAGTCTTCGAAGAGACCCCAGCCTCCCCACAGCGCATCGTAGGCGAGCTCGCGCAGAAGCTCGCCGCTCTTGGACAACGACTCGCGGGCTTCCTGTCGCGACCGAACTGCGCGTGACGGAGGGTCGGTGCCAGGCGCCCTCATGGCCACGATGTCGTCCAGGCCGACCGCCGGAACCAGTGGCCCTTCGTCAGGAAAGATGACCTCGACCTCATACGATGCGCCATCGGCGGCGACGCTGACCCGAACTGCATCGTACGGACCTGCGTACGTGATCGCCCGTGACCCAGCTGTCCGCGACTCAGTCGGCTTCAGCCCGAACTCCAGCTCCAGGAAGGCAAAGCGGTCCCGGACGAGCTCAAGGAGATCGCCAGGATCGAGCGTCTCGTCCACCATCTCCGGCTCATTGTGAGGGAGCGGCTGGCTCTGCTGCAGCGGGGATGTGCCTGCGGCTCGGGCTAATGCCGGGCAGATCCCATGACCGCGAGCGGGCCGATTGGCTGTCCGCCGTCGGGCAGGTTCAGTGGCCGCCCGTGGGCAGATTCACCTGTCCCTTAACACAAAGGACAGCAGGATCTGACTGCCGGCGGCCACGAGGACTGAACGCCAGCGGGTCAGTCGGTCGTCTCCCGGCGTCACCCAATTACCCTTCCGCCCATGGCACTAATCACAATCGGCGCAACTCCGGCCGCCCCGCGAGGCTCGGACGACGAGCTGGCGTTCCACACCTTCCGCGGCTACCTGGGCGCGG
This sequence comes from uncultured Chloroflexia bacterium, assembly GCA_963831715.1. GTDB lineage: Bacteria > Chloroflexota > Limnocylindria > Limnocylindrales > CSP1-4 > SPCO01. Next base: position 1,260,084 of record CAWHRB010000003.1, read on the forward strand.
TGTGCGACTGGAGCGGCGCGCTCTACCCGCACGCTGACGGGAACCTGGCCGGCGTGGCCGGCGCGGTCAAGGCCAAGCCGTGGCGCGCCCGGACCCAGGGCGGCCGCGTCCTGACTGCCCGCGGGGCCGAGATCCTGCGCAACGGCTGGGCCACCGAGGTGCTGCTTAACTCACCGCGGGCGCTCGGCGGTGACGACCTGGTCGCCTTCGCCAACCTGTGGGCACCGGTCCAGGGCTACTACGCGGTGTTCAACGCCTTCACGGCCCTGGCCATGACCCTGACGGGCTCGCGGCCGCCCAAGACCCACGCCACCCTGCTGACCTTCGCGGCCACCCATGCCGCGCACCCGGCCAGCCCCTTCGTCGTGCCCTGGGCGGCGCGGGTCGGCGGGCCGCCCGGTGCCCACACCTATGACGGCTTCGGCGGGGCCCCCCTGGACCTCGGCATCAGCAACCTGGTCTCGCGCAACGCCACCAATGCCCCGTCGCTCCTAGCCAAGGGCCTGCGGACTACCCGGCGCGAGCAGATCAAGGAGCACCATGACGGCTGGTGCCGGAACCTGCGGACGGCGGCCGGCAAGCCGCGCAAGACCCTGCCCAAGACGGTCCTGCTGGCCAACGCCACTAAGCTCCGCCCGACCACCCTGTTTGACCTGCTCTACCGCCTGCGCCTGCGCTCCAACTATCAGGAGGGCGACGCCCTGCTCTCAGGCGCGCTCGGCCCGGCCGATGCCGCCACCTTCCACACCGCCCTCTCGGAGATCGTGGCCGCCACCCTGCTGACCACCGAGATCTACCTGGTCCACGTCATAGGCAAGCCGACTCTGGAGCGCTGCGCCGCCACCCTGACCATCCCGCACAGCCTCGAGGCCCACTCGGTCCGAGCGCGGATGCACCTCTGGTAGAGATTGACTGACGGGGAGGGCTCCGGGACTCCTCGCTGGGAAATGGATGCCCAGGTTGTGGGCCCGTCCCGGCTCATAGTCAACGTCCGCGTGCTGGTGCGACACTGCGCGGCATGACGCCCTTGGAGCTCTCGACATCGCCCCAGTGTCCGGCACGGTCGCAGCCAAGCACGATCTGGGCATGACATGAGCCGCCCCGAGCACCTCTTCAGCTCCGGCGACCTCGGCGGGTCCCTGCGGGCACAGGAGCAGAAGATGGAGCAGGCGGCTCAAGTCATCCCGGCCGATCACGCCCTCGCCAGCAGCGCCCCGGACCTGGCGGCTGAGCTGCTGGGCCAGTTCCGGGTCGAGCCGCTGGTCCTCGACGAGGAGGCGATCACCGTGTCTCACCAGGACGCGCAGGTCGATGTAAGCCGGGACCAGATGCGGATGATCACCGACCGCAGCCGGCCTTTCCACATCCCCGGCACCACTGTTACTTACCACGTGCCATACAGCGGCGAGGCCGACCTGTTCAAGATGCGGCCATCCACCTGGTCCATGAGCCTGCCGATGGCGGTGGTCGGTGATGGGGAGCTGCGGATCTCGGCGACGGTGCCGACCCCGGTCCCGGCCAGCCTGAAAGGCCACCTCGACGGGGAGCTGGCCAAAATCAGGCAATTCCTGGGCTGGGTGAATGCCGATGTGGACACGTTCAATGACAGGCTCGAGGGCCTGGCACTCACCTCGGCCACCCGGCGGCGCGAGAAGGTGATCGCCGACCACGACCTGATCGCCTCCTTTGGAGTGCCGGTCCGCCGGGCTGCCGCCCCCAAGACCTACGCCGCGCCGCCGGTCCGTCGGTCCGTCCCCCGGGCGCCCACCTCCAAGGGGTCAGCCACAGGTCCCCTGGAGCCCGTCCTGCCGGCCGAGACCTACGAGCACATTCTCGGAGTGGCCCGCCAGATGGTGGCGGTCATGGAGCGCAGTCCAAAATCCTTCGTAAAGATGAACGAGGAGGCCATCCGGGACCACTTCCTGGTCCAGCTCAACGGCCAATACGAGGGCGACGCCACCGGGGAGACCTTCAACTTCGAGGGGAAGACCGACATCCTGATCAGGCGCAATGGGCGCAACCTGTTCGTGGCCGAGTGCAAGTTCTGGGGTGGCCCGAAGAAGCTCATTGAGACGGTCGACCAGCTCCTGGGCTATGCCAGCTGGCGCGACACCAAGACCGCAATCTTCGTGTTCAACCGGGGCCGCGAGCTATCGAAGGTCCTAGCCCAGGTCAGCCCGACCATCACCGCCCACCCGAACTTCGTGCGCGAGGCGACCTACGGCGGCGAGACCGACTTCCGGTTCACCATCGCCCATCGCGACGATCCTGAGCGGGAGCTGACTCTGACCATCCTCGTCTTCGAGGTGCCGGCATAGGGCGGTCACATCATAGGTGATCTCGACCGCAGTCTCGGTGCGGGCGATTGCGGCTTCGATGTGACGCTTCCCGACGTAGCAGCACGGACAGACGACGTCAGACCACACATCGATGCGAAGAGGCGCTTCTCCTTCAGCCACCGGTCATCCCTCGAGGCGTTGGCCGAGCAACGTGCCGATCCGTGTCGCGCCTGCGGGTGAGCCCGGGTCGGTCGGCAGCCGCAACCCCCAGCCGTCGCTGGCGTCGGCGACATATGGCACGACGAACGCGGGCGTACCGAGGTCAAAGCGGCGGCTCTCCTTCAGTGACCCGGCGTCCACCGCATCCCAGCCAAGCCGGTCGAGCAGCCGGGTCGTGACCAGTTTCGCCTCGATCGAGTCGCCGGCAATCGGCAGGGCGCTGCGATCGGGCGCACCCGCTGGCCGGCTCAGAGCTGCCAGGTGGTTCGCGAAGATGCTGCTAAAGGCCTTCACGACGCTCGCGCCGGCCAGCCGGGCAGCCAACAGCTCGGCGGGCGTCTGCCCGGTTTCGATCAGGGCGGCAACTGCCCCGTCGCGTCCGGGGTCAAAGTTCATCGTGTCGATCACGGTGCGGTCAGCGAACGCGGCTGCGGGCAGGTCCCGGAACCGGAAGAACGGGATGGCGACCACCACGCACTCACCGGCGCGGGCAGCCTGATCGACGGACCCAGCCCGAACCCCGGGGCCGAGCTCGTCAACCAGCCCAGCGAGGGACTCAGGCCCACGCGAGTTAGCGATAACGACCTCTAGACCTGCTTTCGCCGCCAGCCGGGCCACGACCGAGCCGATGTTCCCGGCTCCGACCACACCAACGGTCCCTTCATCTGACACGCGCTACCTCGGTTTCTTCGTCCCAGCCGCGAGCAGGAGCCCGCGACGAACAACGTTACCACCAAGCGGACATCACTGTCCGTTTATGGCCTGCTGGCTGCCTTGACGATGCTCCCGAACGCAAGCTGGACAACCCGCTCAACGGCTCCCTGACGGCCCGCGACCGTGCGCTGCTGCCGAAGCGCGCCATCGACCATCGCCATCACCAACGTCACGTCCTCGACCGTCAGATCCGATCGGACCAGACCGGCCTCCACCGCATCGCCCAGGGGCCCGGCGAGCAGCCTGTCGACACGCTCCTGCAGGGCATCGATGCGGACATCGACACCTCGCGGCGTTGCCAGACAATCCGCCAGGCCGTGGAAGCGGACCTGACTCGTCACCATCGCCTCGACCAACGCAACGAACGCCGTCGGATCACCCGCACGCGCACTGGCCTCGCTCTCCAACCGATCGACCTCTTCGCAGAAGATGGTGAGGACCAAGTCATCGCGCGTCGGGAAGTGCCTGTACAGCGTCGCTTGGCCCACCCCGGCCCGCCGGCCGATCTCCGACATAGGAGTTTCGGCGGCCTCAGCAAAGAGGACCCGAGCGGCGGTCAGGATCGCGGCGCGGTTGCGTTCGGCGTCGGCCCGACGAGGCGTTGAGGAAGACAAAGTTGAACTCGGCACGAGACGCACGCGCCCACCACGACCGTGGGAAGAGGACCGCATCACCCTAGGGTATGACGACTACGGGACTTGACGCGGCTCGAACCTATGGCGTCAGTGACGTACGAGGGCGGCAATGCCACGCGAGACCTCCGCGCGTTCGGCATGCGATAGGCGCAGTGGTGATCGCTTCGGTGGTGGCGGTGGCAGCCGGCGGCATTCGCTTCTCGCCCCACTGCTACAACACCGAAGACCAAATCAGCTCAGCACTCGAAACGATGCGATAGCCGCCATGGCGACGAGATACATGCACCCTACGCAAAGTTGCAGTGAATGCATACTCGGGTAGAGTGCACGGATGGTCGTCACTGCAGGTCTCCGCGAGCGCAAGAAGCTCGACAGCAGGCGTGCGATCGCGAGCGTCGCGTTGGACCTCGCCATCGAGCGCGGCCCGGACGAGATCACCGTGGAGGACATCGCCGCTGCCGCCCACGTCTCCCCGAGGACCGTGTTCAACCACTTCGGGACCAAGGACGAGGCGATCCTCGGCATCGATCCCGAACGAAGGACTGCGCTAGTTGTCGTTCTCGTCGACCTTGTTGACGAGGATGGACATCGGGGTCATGCCCGCGAGCCCGGCGTGAGGACGTCGTCGATTGTAGGAATCGAGCCAGCCCGGCAGTGACGCCAGGCGCTCGTCGTTGGGGCGGAAGAGGCGGCAGTACGCCCACTCGCGCTGGAGGGTCCCGAT
>CAWHRB010000004.1:0-130746 GCA_963831715.1 uncultured Chloroflexia bacterium
TCCCGCAGTTCAGGCACTTGTAGCAGCTGCCGTTGCGGACCATGATCGAGCCGCATTCGGCGCACGACGGGGCGTCCGCCTGGGTCTGGAAGCTGACCTTGGTCGCCCCCAGGCTCATCGTGAATGCGCCACCGCCATTGCCGGTGCCGCCACCGTTACCGGCGGCCTTGCCGTTGCCGTTCGCCGGGCTGGCCGTTGGCGTGACCGTTCGTCGCGACGACCGCCAGCTCTTCCCGGGGAGCTGCCTCGGCCGCGGGCCCCTGCGCCGCTGACGCCGAGGCACTCTCCGGCGCACTCCCCGACTGGGTGGATTGGACCTCCGAGGCGGTTGGAGGAGCCACCGCCTCGGAGGCCACGGGCTGTGCCCCCTGGGTCGGCGTCGAAGCGATCGACGCCGATGAGATCTGCCCTTCATCGGTAGGCGTGGTGGTTGGCGCGTCCGTCGTCTCGGCGAGGGCCGATCGGTCGATCAGGCCGAGCGTGGCCTTCTCGTCGGTCGACAGGAATCGCGAGCCCAGCCACCGGAAGATGTAGTCCACGATCGACTTGGCGATCGGGATCTCCTGGTTGCCGGTGAAGCCCGACGGCTCGAACCGGACGTGGGCGAACTTGTTGACCAGGTCGCGCAGCGGAACGCCGTACTGCAGCGCGACGGAGACGGTCGTGGCGAAGGAGTCCATCAACCCCGAGACCGTGGACCCCTCCTTGGCCATCTTCAGGAAGATCTCGCCCGGCTGTCCGTCCGGGTAGAGGCCGACCGTGATGTAGCCCTCGTGGCCGGCGATGTCGAACTTGTGGGTGACCGCGGTCCGCTCGGACGGCAGGCGCCGTCGATGGGGGAGACCCGCCTCCTTCTGGGCCTTGGCCAGCTGCTTCTTGAGCTGGGTCACGGCCTCGGTGTCGATGACCTCGCCAGGGGCCTTCTTGCCGGTCGACAGCGGCTGGCTGCGCTTCGAGTTGTCGCGGTAGATCGCGATGGCCTTGAGGCCCTGCTTCCAGCCCTCGAGGTAGACCTGCTCGATCTCCTCGGCCGTGGCCGCCTCGGGCATGTTCACGGTCTTGCTGATCGCGCCAGAGATGAACGGCTGGATCGCGCCCATCATCCGGACGTGGCCCATGTAGTGGATGGACCGCACGCCGTTGGCGGGCTTGAAGGCGCAGTCGAAGACCGGCAGGTGCTCGACCTTGAGGTGCGGCGCGCCCTCGATCGTCTCGCGCTCGTTGACGTACTCGAGGATCTCCTCGACCTGGGGCGCCGTGTAGCCGAGCTTCTTGAGCGCGGCCGGGACGGTCTGGTTGACGATCTTGAGGAAGCCCTCGCCGACCAGCTTCTTGTACTTGATCAGCGCGATGTCCGGCTCGACCCCGGTCGTATCGCAATCCATCATGAAGGCGATCGTCCCGGTCGGGGCGAGGACGGTCACCTGGGCGTTTCGATAGCCGTGCTTCTTGCCCAGCTCGAGCGCCTCGTCGTAGACCTGATGGGCGTGGCGGATCAGGTCGGCGGGCACGCCCTCGACCGGGATCCGATAGGCCGCATCGCGGTGCTTGCCGATGACCCGCAGGAACGGCTGCTCGTTGGTCTTGTACTCGACGAACGGACCACCGTGGTCGCGGGCGATGATCGACGACTGCTTGTACGCCTCGCCGTGCATGATCGCGGTGAGGGCCGCGGCGAAGTTGCGCCCCTCGTCGGAGTCGTAGGCCAGGCCGCGGATCATGAGCAGCGCGCCGAGGTTGGCGTAGCCGAGCCCGAGCGGCCGGAACTTGTGGCTGTTCTCCTCGATCCTCGGCGTCGGATAGCTGGCGTTGTCGACCAGGATCTCCTGCGCCGTCAGCGTCACCTTGGCCGCGAAGCGATACGCCTCGGGATCGAACTCACCGTCCGCATCGACGAACTTCATCAGGTTCAGGCTGGCCAGGTTGCACGCCGTGTCGTTGAGGAACATGTACTCGGAGCACGGGTTGCTCGCGTGGATGCGATCCGTGTTGGCCGAGGTGTGCCAGTCGTTGATCGTCGTGTCGTACTGGATGCCCGGGTCGCCGCAGACATGGGCCGCATCGGCCATGCGCCGGAAGATGTCCTTGGCCTTGAACGTGTCTGCCGGGGCGCCATCGACCACGTTGTGGGTCGTCCACTCCTGGTCGTTCTCGACGGCCTTCATGAACTCGTCCGTGACGCGGACGCTGTGGTTGGCGTTCTGGAAGAAGACGCTCCCGTACGCCTCACCGGTGAAGCTCGGGTCGTAGCCCTGCTCGATGAGGGCCCAGGCCTTCTTCTCCTCGTTCAGCTTCGAGTCGACGAACTCGAGGATGTCCGGGTGGCCGGCGTCGAGGATGACCATCTTGGCCGCGCGCCGGGTCTTGCCGCCCGACTTCACGACGCCGGCGAAGGCGTCGTAGCCCTTCATGAAGCTGACCGGGCCTGAGGCGGTGCCGCCGCCCGACATCTTCTCCTTGCTCGACCGGATCGTGCTGAGGTTGGAGCCCGCGCCCGAGCCGAACTTGAAGAGCATCGCCTCGGTCTTGGCGAGATCCATGATCGAGGACATCGAGTCCTGGACCGAGTTGATGAAGCAGGCAGAGCACTGCGGCTTCTCTTCGATGCCGACGTTGAACCAGACCGGCGAGTTGAACGCCATCTTCTGGTGGACGAGCAGGTGGGTCAGCTCGGCCTTGAAGGTCGCGAGGTCGGCGTCGGTCGCGAAGTAGCGCTGGGTCTCGGCCCAGGCCGCGATCGTGTTGACCACCCGGTCGATGAGCTGGCGGACGCTGGTCTCGCGCTCCGGGGTGTTGAGGTGGCCGCGGAAGTACTTGCTGACCACGACGTTGGTGGCGAGCTGCGACCAGAAGGTCGGGACCTCGACGTCCTTCTGCTCGAAGACGCTCTTGCCGCTCTCGCTAGAGATGCCGGCGGTCCGGTACTCCCAGGTGATCTCGTCGTACGGGTGGATACCCGGCGTCGTCCAGCGACGCTCGAACGTCAGGCCCTTGGTCGGCTTGCCGGCGGGATCCGTCCCGTCGAAGCTCGCTCCGTAGGGACCGGCGTGGCGACGTGGCGCCTTGGTTGCCTTCTCGACGCGGTCCATGACGGGCGTGCCGTTTGCTCGGGCCATCTGTTGCCTCCTCACCTCATCCCGCGGTAGCTACCGCACCGTGTCCATCGTGTCGTTCGTCGAGGCTGTCCTGGGCACGCTACCCGCCGTGTAGGGGGGTGGTGGGAGCGTCGATCTGGGCGTCTCAGGCGATTGTTTCGACCCGATCTACGATACGCTTCGAGTGGCGGAGCGTCAAGCGTTTGACACAAGATGTTGTGGTTGGCTTGCTCGGTCGAGCGCAACATGTGGTGTTTTGGCGGTTTCCACGTACGATCCGTGCTGGTCCACGCTCGGGCCAGGGATTTCCACGAACGTTCCTTGGCTGTCCACGGCTGGGTGGCGGGTTGTGCACGGGGTTTCCACGAGACGTGAACAGAACGGCCGTGCTGTTTGGCTAGCCCTCGAGTCGCCCGGCCGTCACTACCACGACATCGATGAGGCCGGACTTCCCCTTCAGCTGGAGCGATCGATGTTCGCGGCCGACGATGCCTCCCGCGGTGGTCGCCGCCCCAGCGGTGACCAGGATCTCGCCGGGCCCAGCCGCTGCAGCAAGTCGTGCCGCGACATTGACGGGATCTCCCAGCGCCGTCAGCTCCGTGTCGGGTCCTTGACCCACGGACCCGACGAACGCGACCCCGCTATGGACGCCGATCCCGATCGGGATCCACGAGCCGTTCGGGCGATCGTGTCCGGTCACCTCGAGCAACCGGCGCGCGGCATCCACCGCGTGGCGAGCGTGCTCCTGACCGGAGTAGGCCGGGATGAAGATGCCGATCACCTCGTCGCCGACGAACTTGTCGACGATCGCGTTGAAATCGATCAGCGCGGCGAAGGCCTCATCGTAGAAGCGGCCCATCAACGCTCGGAACTCGGTCGGACGCATGCGCTCGGCGAGGGCGGTCGAACCTCGGACATCGGCGAAGAGCAGGGAGCAGTCCACCTCGGCGCCGCCGTGGTTGGCCTGCAGCGTACGGAAGCACCCCTCACAGTACTTCGGGTTCTTTGCCCAGCGTGCGTGGCCGAGATATCGGAGCACCCAGCCACCTGGCGGCCCGAATGGTGCCGCGCACATCTTGCAGCGCGGCGGGCTGGGGATCCGTCGATGGCGCCGGCGGAGTCTGACGACGCTCGGGTCGGTGCCAAGGAGCAGGCGACGCCACAGCTCGGACTCCGGCGGAAGATCGGTGCTCGGGATCTGGTCCGTTGGGCTCACACGCACCCCGCAATGGATCGGCCCGCCAACGGTAGCGGACCGTCGTCAGGTCGGCCGCGGTGCCGCCGACGACGAACTTTGTCCGGGGTATTGACAAAGTGCGGGCGACGCATAGGATGCCCTTTGTCAACTCACCGGACGAAGTCCGCGAGGGCCGTGCGTGCGTCGCACACAGGTCGCGAGGAACGGTGAGCGAGTGGAGGGGCCACCGCACCAGTGGCGCGCACCGAGTTCCCCACGAAGGCCACCCACGCGCAGACGCGGGCGCACAACGCCGCGCTCGTGCTGCGTGCCCTTTATGACCTCGGGCCGATCTCTCGCGCCGACATCGCGCGACTCACGGGCCTGACCCGTACCAGCGTCGGCGAGCTGGTCAGCGACCTCGAGCGCGACGGCCTCACGACGGACGTCGGCCGCGGGCCGAGCACCGGTGGCAAGCAGCCGACCCTCGTCGCGCTCAACGCCAACAGCCGCTCGATCATCACCGTCGACCTCGGCGAGCGGACGTTCACCGCCGCACTCGCCAACCTAAGGGGCGAACTCGCGGCACGGACCACGCGCGACCTCGACGGGCGCGATGGCGACCAGGCGGTCGACATCGTCCACGAGCTGATCGAGGAAGTCCGGGCCGCGGCGACCACCCCGGTCCTCGGGATCGGTGTCGGCACGCCGGGATCGTCGACCAGGACGGCACGATCCGCTGGGCCGTCAGCCTCGACTGGCAGGACCTTCCGCTCGCGCGACTCCTCCAGGAGCGCCACGGGCTGCCGACCGTCGTCGCCAACGACAGCCGCGCGGCCGCCTTCGCGATCTACCTCTTCAAGGGCGATGTCCGGCCGGCGAACCTCATCGTGGTCAAGGTCGGTCGTGGCATCGGTGCCGGGCTCGTCCTCCGTGATCAGCTGTTCGGTGGTGACGGCGAGGCGGCCGGCGAGATCGGCCACGTCGTCATCGACCCCGACGGCGACGCCTGTCACTGCGGTCGCTACGGCTGCCTCGAGACCGTCGCCAGCGCGCCCGCCGTCATCCGCCGATCCGGCGCGACGAGCCTTGACGACCTGGCCGAGAAGGCCGCCGCCGGCGACGACCAGGCGCTGGGCGTCGTCAGGACGGCCGGCCGGGCTCTCGGCGGCGCGATCGCCCAGCTCGTCGGTGCGCTCGACGTCCGCCAGATCACGGTCGTGGGCACCGTCACCGAGCTCGGCGAGCCCTGGCTGCAGGCGGTCCGCGACGAAGCCACCCAGCGCAGCCTTGCCGCGACCGGCCGCGAAACCACGATCGAGGACGGCGGGATCGGCGAGGACGTCACGCTCCTCGGCGCCTGCGCCCTGCTGCTGACCCGCGAACTCGGCCTGACGGTGCACCGATGAGCGTCCTCGACGCCCTCCGACGCAACGGCACCAGTCGCGCGCCCCTTCCCGCACCCGAACGACCACCAGGTCCCGTCGCCGGTATCGATATCGGTGGGACCAAGATCGCCACGCTCATCGTCGACGCCGATGGCGCCGTCCTCGGTCGCGCTACCCACGCCTCCTCCGTGGGTGACCAGGGCGGCGCCGTCCCGTCCATCGCCGCCTGCCTCGACGAGGCGCTCGGCGCCGCCGGTCTCCAGCGGCACGATCTCCAGGCCGTCGGCGTGGGCGTGCCCGGTCGCGTGGATCCGCAACGAGGTCACGTGACCCTCGCCGTCAACCTCGGCTGGACCGACTTCGCCCTGCGCGACGCGCTCGAGCTCGAGCTCGGCGTCCCGGTCGTCATCGAGAACGACGTCCGCGCCGCCGCCATCGGCCTCCACGACCGCGGCGTCGATCCCGGACGCCACCGATCTCGCCTACCTCGCGGTCGGCACCGGCATCGCCGCGGGTGTCGTGCTCGACGGTCGACTCCACCGCGGCGCTCGCGGTCTGGCCGGTGAGATCGGCCACGCCATCATCGACGGCGACGGCCCTCGCTGCGTCTGCGGTCAGTACGGCTGCCTCGAGGCGTTCGCCTCCGGCCCGTCCATCGCCCGTCGCGCCGATCAACCCTCCGCCAAGGAGGTCTACGACGCGGCCGCGACCGGCGATCCGGCCGCCATCGAACTCGTCGACGACGTCGGGCGACGACTCGCCTGGGCGATCCACACGCTCGTCATGACCTACGACGTCCAACGCGTCGTGGTCGGTGGTGGCGTGTCGCATGCCGGCGCCCCGTTCGAGGCCCCGCTGCGCCGGGAGCTCGAGCGGCTCCGGGCCGCATCGGATCTCGCCTCGGAGCTGTTGCCGGCCGACATCGTCGATGTCCTCCCACCGGAAGCCGAGGCCGGCGCCTGGGGCGCCGTCGCGGTGGCGAGGTCGACCTATCAGGGATCGGAGGTGGTGAGCCACGCCTGACGCCAGCCAGCCGATCCAACGACCAAGGAACCGCAATGTCAACCCAGGGGAATGAGCACCAAGGAGGAGCGATGGACACGAAGATGAAGCGCCATTTGGGGTTACTGCTCGGAGCGATCCTCGTCATCAGCGCATGCGCGGGTACGACCCCGTCAGCTGCACCCTCGGCCGCGGAGTCCGCGGCACCGACCACCGACGCCAGCGCATCCGCGAGCCCGGCCGAGTCCGCCTCGCCGGCACCGCTTGCAGCCGACCCCGCAGAAGCCGTCATCCCGAACGTCGAAGCGAACGCTGAGGTCGGTCTCTGGACCTTCTGGCTGTCGCCGACCTTCGACGACTACATCAAGGCCACGATCGCCCGCTTCGAAGAGACGTACCCGGGCGTCAAGGTCAACTGGGAGGATCATCAGGCGACCTTCCAGGAAGACCTCAACAACTCGTTCGCGGCCGGCAACGCCCCAGACGTTATCAACCTGTCGGTCGGTGAGGGCTGGGTCTCCGACTACGCCACGCGCGACCTGCTGCTCGAGCTCGACAGCCGGGTCCCGCAGGAAGTCAAGGACATCTACTTCGAGGGCCTGTGGAAGGCCCAGAACGTCGATGGCAAGAACTTCCAGTTCCCGTACTACCAGGGCGTCAGCGTCGAGCTGATCAACAAGCGCCATTTCGAGGCCGCCGGTCTCGATCCCGCGGCGTTCCCGAAGACCGTCCAGGAGCTGCCGGCCCTGTGCCAGACGCTCAAGGACAAGGCGAACGTCGTCTGCGACCTGCGGATGACGGTCAACGACCTCCTTGCCCAGATGGTCTACGAGGGCAACGTCAAGGTCCTGTCGGACGACGGCACGAGCTTCACGTTCGACTCGCCCGAGGCAGTCGAGTGGCTGCAGATGTACGTCGACATGGTCGCGGCCGGCACGGTGGACAACACCGCGCTGACCACCAAGGACGACCGCGTCGGCCTGCTCATCTTCTCGGCCGGGCAGGCGCCGTTCTACCAGACCGGCCCGAACCTGATCCGCGAAGTCAAGGCCAACAACGCGTCCCTCTACGAGGATCTCGCCGTCGTGCCGGCCCCGGTCGGCAAGTCGGGTGTCCTCGGCAAGGGCCTGATGGGCATGTCCGTCAAGGCCGACACCAAGTTCCCGAACGCATCGATCGCGCTGGCGCAGTTCTTCACGAACCCGCGCACGATGGTCGCGCTCTCCCAGATGTCGGCGGTCTATCCGTCGTCACCTGAGGCGTTCGAGGACCCCTACTTCAGCGCCGAGTCCCCGTTGATCGAGGACAGCGCCCGAGGAACAGCTGGCGAAACGATCGCCAAGTACGCTGACATCGTCCCGACAATCCCCAACAAGGCCGACGTCAACGCCGTGGTCCTCACGGCCGTCGAGCAGGCCCTCTTCGGCGGCGTCCCCGCCCAGCAGGCCCTGACCGATGCGGTCGCCGAGGCCAACAAGCTGCTCGACTAGGAGTAGCTCAACCAAGTCGGCCCGCCTCCGTTCCCCCAGGAGGCGGGCCGACATCTTGTCCGGCCTCGGGCGAGGCCGCTCGATCGAGGCCCTCAGGGATCTGACTGACCGATGACCAGGAAGCGCCGCGCGACGCCGTACCTGTTCCTTCTCCCCGCACTGGCGTTGCTGGGCGTCTTCGTCTTCTACCCGATCGTGGCCGTCTTCTGGTACAGCCTCACCGACTACGACATCGTCCGGCCGCCGGTGTTCATCGGCCTCGACAACTTCGTGGCACTGCTCGACGACGACACGTTCAAGCTCGCGCTGCTGCACTCATTCATCTATCTGCTGGTGACACCGATCCTGATCGTGCTGTCGATCGGGCTGGCGATCGTCGTCAACCGCAAGCTGCGCGGGATCCACCTCTACCGGGCGCTGTATTTCGTGCCTGCGGTGAGCGGATCGATCGCGATCGGCCTGTCGTGGCGCTGGCTGTTCGACCGGAGCGGGTTCGTCAACTCCGTGCTCCAGTCGTGGGGCCTCATCGAGGAGCCGATCCAGTGGCTCGCGACGCCGTCCCTCGTCCTGCCGCTCGCGATGATGCTCACGATCTGGGCGGGCATCGGCTACTACTCGGTCATCTTCCTGGCCGGGCTGCAGAACGTGCCCGAGGAGCTGTACGACGCCGCTCGGATCGACGGCTGTAACAACCTCCAGAAGCACCGCTACGTCAGCATCCCGGCGCTCCGCCCGCAGATCGTGTTCGTCGGGGTGATCTCGAGCCTGGCGGCGCTGAAGGTGTTCGACGAGATCTACGTCCTGACGAACAGGACGGGCGGCATCCTCGACAGCGGCGTGACGATGGTCTTCTACCTGTGGGAACAGGCCTTCGAACGGCAGAACGCCGGCTACGCGTCGGCCATCGCCATCGTCCTGCTGGTCATCACGCTCGGGTTCTCCGTGGTCAACGTCCGGCTGCTCGAGCGCGGCGATGCGAGTGCCGTCCGATGAGCGCCACGACGTCGGCCGTGCTGAGGGTGCCGCGGTGAGCGCCACGACCATGACCGACATCCGGGTCGCGGAGCGGTCTCGCCGGAAGGCGACCCGACGCGGTCGGTGGCTGCGCGATGGGGCCTGGTACATCGTGCTGACCGCGATGGCCGTGATCACGGTCTTCCCGTTCGCGTGGATGCTGCTGACGTCGATCAAGGGGCCGTCGGACGCGATCACCTCGGTCCCGCCGCAGTTCTTCCCGAACGATCCGACGCTCGCGAGCTACGTCAAGGTCTGGGAGAGCCTGCCCATCGCCTCGTTCTTCCTGAACTCGACGACCGTGGCGATCGCGACCGGGCTGTTGAACGTCCTCGTGGCCGCGCTGGCGGCTTATCCCTTGGCGAAGATGCGCTTCGCCGGGCGCGAGTTCATCTTCTACCTGCTGCTCGCGACGCTGATCGTGCCGGCCCAGCTCACCTACATCCCGAGCTTCATCCTGGCCGTCAACGTCTTCCACTACTACGACACGCTGCCGGCGCTGATCCTCCCCAACATCGTGAGCGCATTCAACATCTTCCTGCTGCGCCAGGCGTTCCGCGGCGTGCCCGACGAGCTGGTCGACGCGGCACGAGTCGATGGGGCGGGAGAGTGGCGGATCTGGTGGTCGATCCTGCTGCCGATCATCCGGCCGTCGCTGGCGGCCGTGGCGATCTTCACGTTCGTCACGTCGTGGAACGACTTCCTGTGGCCGTCGCTGATGCTGCACACGCCGGACGGGATGACGTTGCCGGTCGGGCTGGCGGCGCTCCAGGGATTCTTCTCGTCCGACTTCCGGTCGATCGCGGCCGGTGTGACGATGACGGTCGTGCCGATCCTGCTGTTCTTCATCCTCGTGCAGCGCTACTTCGTCCGCGGGCTGTCGGGCGCGGTCAAGGGCTGAGGTGACCGCGGGCGCCGACGCGATCCTGGCGCGCGTGATGCTCGCGTTCGAGGGGGTGACGCTGCCGGAAGCGATGGCGCGGCGGCTGTCCGAGGCGCCGGCGGCGGGAGTCACGCTGTTCCGGCATGGGAACGTCCGGACGCCGGCCCAGGTGCGGGAGCTGACGGATGCGGCACAGCGGGCGGCGGGTGGTGGCTCCGTGGGCGGCGCGGCGAGGGCCGCCGCAGGCGATGGCGCCGCGGGCGCGGCCGCCGCCGACTGGCCCGCGCCGCTCCTCATCGCGGCCGACCAGGAGGGCGGTCAGTTCATCGCGCTCGGCGATGGGTCGACGCCGTTCGCCGGGAACATGGCGCTCGGCGCGGTCGATGACGTGTCGCTCACCGAACGTGTGGGCCGGGCGATCGGCACCGAGGCGCTGGCGATGGGCGTCAACGTGATCTATGCGCCGGTGCTCGACATCGCCTCGAACCCCGCCAATCCGGCGCTTGGCATCCGGGCGTTCGGCGACGATCCGACGCTGGTCGCTCGGCACGGGGCGGCGATGGTCGACGGCCTCCAGTCGGCAGGCGTGGCCGCCGCCGTCAAGCATTTCCCGGGTGCCGGCGAGGCGGCCGACGATCCGCACCACGGCATCGCGACGGTCCGTGCCGCGCGCGCGAACCTTGATGCCCGCGAGCTCGTGCCGTTTCGCGCGGCAGTGGCGGCCGGGGCCCGGATCGCGATGTCGGCCCACGTCGCGCTGCCCGCGGTGAGTGGCCGCGACGACCTGCCGTCCACGCTGTCGCGAGCCGTGATGACCGACCTGCTGCGTGGCGACATCGGCTTCGAAGGCGTGTCGATCACCGATGCGCTCGACATGGCCGGGGTGGGTCGTGGTGTCGACGGCGTGCCCGATGTGGTCGCCGCGATCCGGGCAGGGGTTGATCTCCTGCTGACCGCCGCGGACCCAGATGCACGGGCCAGGATCGAGCAGGCTCTCATCGACGGGGCGGCACGAGGCGCGTTCGACGCGGACGAGATGGCCGCCACGGAACGTCGTCTTGCCGCGCTCCGGGCGTGGCTGGGCTCGGCCGGTCCGGCGCCCGACATCGAGGTCGTCGGGAGTGCCGCCCACCGAGCGCTCACCGCGGAGCTGGCGGCTCGGTCGATCACGCTCGTTCGGGATCCGGGAGGCGTGTTGCCCATCCGCTGGGACTCGATGGATCGTGTGCTGGCGGTCATGCCCCGACCCACCGACCTCACGCCGGCCGATACCTCCTCGACCGTCGAGCCGGCACTCGCGGCCGCCCTCCGTCGCTACCATGGCGACGTGGACGAGGTGGTCGTCGAGCCGGAACCTGAGGCGGCATCGATCGCCGCGATCCGTACCCGCGCCATCGCCGCGGACCTCGTCGTGATCGGCACCATCGACGGCCATCGGCTGCGCTCCCAGATCGACCTCGTCGCGTCGATCGCCGCGACCGGCACGCCGACGATCGCCGTCGCCATGCGCGGACCGTGGGACGTCGCCGCCTACCCGCCAGAGTCGACGGCGCTCGCGACGTACTCGATCCTGCCGGGCTCCCTCGATGCCCTCGCTGCCGTGCTGGCCGGCACCACGCCGGCGACGGGCCGGTTGCCCGTCCAGATGGTCGGGGCCGTTGTCTGACCACGCAATCCCCCAAATACTCGCCCGGGGAATATTGGGCGCGCTGATCGAACCTCGTCGGCCCGATCCGCCTCTAGCGCACGCGGCCAGTCATCGGATCCGGCCCGAGCCCGATCCGATCTGCGCCGGAATCGGCCTGATTCGTCGCCTAATACTCCCTGCGCGAGTATCTGTCGGCTTCCACGGAGCGTTGGCCACCGGATGACGCTGCGGGACGAGATCCTCGAGCAGCCCGAGGTCGCGGCACGGTTCCTGCGGCGTGCGCCCGAGGCCGTCGGCCCGCTGGTCGAGTCGATGCGCGCGCACGAGGTCGATCACGTCGTCATCGCCGCGCGGGGGACCAGCGATCACGCGGCGATCTACGCGCAGTACGTGCTGGGCGTGCGGCACGCGCTGTCGGTCGGGCTCGGGACGCCATCGGTCATCTCGTTGTACGGCGCCCAGCCGCGGCTCGACCGCTCGCTCGTCGATCGGGATCAGCCAGTCGGGCGCGTCGCCGGACGTGGTCGCGGTCATCGTGGCCGGCCGGGCGCAGGGCGCACCGACCCTGGCGATCACCAACGACCCTGCGTCGCCGCTGGCGCTTGCCGCGGAGACGACCATCGACCTCGGCGCGGGACCTGAACTGGCGGTCGCGGCGACCAAGACCTACACGACCGAACTGCTGGCGATCGCC
Source organism: uncultured Chloroflexia bacterium (assembly GCA_963831715.1). Classification (GTDB taxonomy): domain Bacteria; phylum Chloroflexota; class Limnocylindria; order Limnocylindrales; family CSP1-4; genus SPCO01. Next base: position 12,392 of record CAWHRB010000004.1, read on the forward strand.
GCGCTGTCCGCGGCGTTGTCGGGCGACCCGGCCGACGCTGCCGCCCTGCTCGCGATCCCCGATGCGATGGCCGGGGCGCTCGGTCACGAAGACGCGGTCGAGTCGATGGCGCGCGATCAAGCATCGGCCGACCGGTTGCTCGTCCTCGCGCGCGGGTACGAATACGCCACGGCCCGGGAGTGGGCGCTGAAGCTCAAGGAGCTGGCGCGCGTGTTCGCGGATCCGTATTCGGCGGCCGATTTCGAGCACGGACCGCTGGCGCTCCTCGAACCGGGTGTGCCTGTGCTGGCTACGGTCCGTCCCGGGCCGACCGCAGCGCCGGTGATCGCGTTGTTGGAACGCCTGCGGGCGGACCTCAATGCCGAGATCGCGGTGGTGTCGGACCAGCCGGACGCGCTCGCCCTTGCCCGCTGGCCGTTCGGGCTGCCAGGCGGGACGCCGGAATGGCTCGGGCCGATCGTCTCGATCGTGATCGGGCAGCTCCACGCATTGCACCTGACTCGTGCGCGCGGCCTTGATCCGGAGCAGCCGCGGAACCTGAACAAGGTGACTCGAACGCGCTAGTCGGACCGCCTGGAACCGAGATTCCCGCGCGCGCGTCTGCATCCGAACCGCGGAGTGCGACGAATCCAGCGTTGACAGGGGACACGTCGCCTACGCCATCTAGCGGAAATCGGTTCTACACTGCGCGGCACGACGTTCGCTTGCAACGGAGGGATCGATGCGTCGAGGACGGGTCTGGAGACGACGCGTGACTCGCGCCGGCGCGACGCTGGCCATCGGATTGCTGCTCGGATTCCTCGTGCCGACGATCGTCGCGGACATGTCCCCGAAGCCCGAGACCCAGGCGCGGACCGCCGAATCCGCGGTCGCCCGCCAGTTCATCACCGCGTACGTCGCCGACGATCAGGCCACCCTCGACCTGCTGGCCGTCCCGGCGGCCGTGAAGGCGAAGGCCGCCCGCGTGAAGGCCGAATACCTGAAAGTCGATCCACCGATCCACCTCGGCTCGTGGGTCATCGGCAACGGGCTGTCGCTGCACGCCTACGCATCGCACGTGGTCGACAACGCGGGAGCCGATGACCAGCTCGCCTGGCGAGTCGCAACGCAGGCCGGCAGGGTCGAGCTGATCGAGCCGCCGCCGTCGATCCAGACGCCATGAGCGACGAGCCAGTGCGCCGTCCCGAGGACGACGCCACGACCCAGCCCCAGCCGGGCGCCGGGGCAGCACCGTCCGGCGAGGGTCTCGACGCCCGAGGCCGCCGCGAGCGCCGAGGCGGCAGCCGCCCGGAGCGTCGAGGCTGCAGCGACGGCCACGGCGAGCGCCGAGGCAGCCGCGAGTCCCGCGACTGCCGCCACTGCCGAGGCCGTGGCTGGATCCGCGGTCCCGGGAGTCGACGCCACGGACGCGTCCGCCTCGCCCGAGGCCACCGTCGCGGCGGAGGCCGCGATCGCTGCCGAGGATGCGCCGACGACGGCGCAGGCCGTTGCGACGATCGACGCCGCGTCCGACGACGGGCCCCAGACCGAGACCGGTTCGCGGCGGCGCGTGGCGGGCGGCGTCGCCAAGACGGTGGCCACGGTCCTTATCGGGCTCGGGCTGCTCGTCGGCGGCATCGCCCTGGGCAACTACATCTACCTGAGGACGCAGGCGCCTCCGACGGCCGTCGGCGCGCCTGGCACCGAACTCGGGAATCCACCGGCTGCCGCCCAGGAGTTCATCGCCGCCCTGGCGATCAACGACGCGGATGCTGTGCGCTCGTCGATGGACCGTGACCCACACCTCGATCTGACCCGTGAGTTGACCAAGTACGGCATCCAGAAGGTCGATCGAGTCGAGATCCTCGGTACCACGGTCGACGGCCCCCGATCGGCCACCGAGATCCTGATGCACTACCAGCGAGACGATGGCATTTCGTTCGCGATCAACCTGGTCATCCTGGTGGATGGCGGAAAGATCGAGGGTTTCCGATGACAGCAGTTCGCGGGTTCTTCAACAACCTCAGCTTCGTCTGGAACAAGAACCTCTTCCGGCTGCTGATCGTCCTCGCCGTCGTCACGGCGCTCATCGCCTCGAGCGGTACGGTCGCGTTCCTCCAGTCCGTGGCGGGCGTCATCGCGTCGGTCCCGGCCTTCGCCCTCCAGCTGTCATTCGCGGCCTTCTACCTCATCGTCCAGTTCGGGTTCCTGTTCTGGTTCCTGTCACGACCGCGCAAGTACACGGTCACGCCGGATGACCAGCAGATCGGGATGTCCTTCGCCGACTATCGGGGCCAGCCGGACCTGCTCGAGCACGCCAAGATGACGGTCGGGATCCTGAAGGGCGTCAAGGACTTCGAGCGGCGGGGCGGGGAGATGCCGCGCGGCATGTTGCTCTCCGGCTCGCCCGGCACCGGCAAGACGTTCCTCGCCGCGGTCATCGCCGCCGAAGCCCAGCTGCCGTTCATCTACATCGATGCGAGCTCGATCCGGGGCATGTTCTGGGGCATGACCGAGATGATGATCATGAAGCTCTTCCGAGATGCCCGGGGCCTCGGCCGGAAGTACGCGCCACCCGGGCAGCGCGGCGCCTGCATCGTCTTCATGGACGAGATCGACTCGATCGGCATGAACCGCGGTGGCCAGAACAGCGGCGGCATGATGATGGGCGGCATGATGATGGGTGGGAGCCAGGGGCTGAACACCCTGCTCAACCAGATGGACTCGCTGGCAGGCTTGGTCGAGGACCGCTGGCGGTACAAGCTCCTGCGCTGGTTCGGCCTGGTCCGCGGTCCGGTAGCGGACAAGCCACTCGTCTTCATCATCGGCGCGACCAACCGCCCCGAGGTCCTCGATCCTGCCCTCATCCGGCCTGGTCGGCTCGACCGGATGATCGTCGTGCACGAGCCCGACTCCGACGGCCGCCGCGACATCATCGAGCACTACCTCTCGAAGAAGCAGCACGACCCGGACCTGCCGATGGACCTCCTGCTGACCGACTCGATGGGCTGGACCCCGATCATGATCAAGACGATCATCAACGAGGCCCTCATCCATGCCCACCAGGACGGCCGCGAATTCCTGACCTACAAGGACTGGCTCAACGCCGCCGACGAGCGAGCGCTCGGGTTGAAGCAGCCGATCCGGGCGTGGAACCTGACCGACCGCCGCGAGACGGCATACCACGAGGCCGGTCACGCGGTCGCGGCCCGTTATCTCCGGCCGTCCTACCGCATCTCCAAGGCCACGATCATCCGGCGCGGCCATGCGCTGGGCTACGTGCAACAGAAGCCGCTCGAGGAGCGGACGTCGATGTACGCCCGCTGGATCGAAACGCAGATCATGGTCTCGCTGGCGGGTCACGTCGTGGAGGATCGGTTCCTCGACACGCTGTCGACCGGGCCGTCGAGTGACCTGCAGGCGGCAACCAATGCCGCGGTCATGTACGTGTCGCGGTTCGCCATGGGGCCGACCAAGATCATCGCTCCGGTCATCCCGGGTCAGCTGCCGCCGGCGCCGTTCGTGGTGGCGGCACACGAGATGCTCGACGAGCTGTACGCCGAGACCGAGCGCCTGCTGCGCGAGAAGGAGCCGGCGATCCACCACCTCGCCAAGGCACTCATCGAACGGGACGAGCTGATCGGCGACGAGCTCGAAGAGGTGTTCCGCGAGGTCGAGCGCGCTCACCCCGAGCTGCTCGAGAAGTTCGAGCGGCAGATCATCCCGTTCCGCGACTTCGCGCCACCCGAGCGACAGGTCGGCGAGGGCTGGGTCCCGCCGCCGGCTGCCCAGCAGGAGGCTGCCTCCGACGCCCCGGCGGCGAGTGAGGGGGCGCAGGTTCGAGGGTGGAACCCGCCGCTCCCGGGATCTCCGCGGGATCGCAACCGGCCGTCGCACGCCCCGGGGATGCCCACGGACGTGACCCCGCCCTGGGCGACGCGGCACCACTGAGGTCGCGGTAGCCGGCTAGATGCCGCTCCGCCAGGCCAGCTCGACCGGGTCGAACCGTGCCACATCGCCCGACCGTGCCCGTGGTGCCTGCGACCATGAATAACGTGGATGTCGGCCGCCTTATGGCGGCTGATCGGTCGATCGCTCGCCCCGAGTCGCCCGAAACCCGTCCCAGTCGCGCCCCAACCATGCATACCGTCGATGGAGAGCAGCAGTAAGGCACATCGGTGGCGTCGTTGGCCATCGGGACTGGCCCTGCCCGCCGCGATGGTCGCCATAAGGCGGCCCTGAGCCACGTACTTCATGGTCGGTGGGTCAGGAACCGCTCGATCGACCGACCGCCGCGGCCGCGATAAGCCTGGGCTAATCGGGCGTGGTCACACTCGGGACATGGACTCGATGCAGCGCTGCGGCGCCACGTTCCGAGCGGTCCGGATCAAGCGAGGTTGGCGCCAGGTCGACGTGGCCATCCGGGCGCACCTCGATCGTTCGGTGATCTCGGACGTCGAGCGAGGCCACCTCGAGCACGTCGCCGTCGGCACTTTGCTGAAGATCGCACGAGTTTTGGAGATCCAGGTCTCGTTTGCGACGCGCTGGCGGGCCGGCGACCTCGACCGCTTGGTCTCATCGCGCCACTCGGGTCTTCACGAGGCGGTCGCCCGGTGGTTCGCCGTCGACCTGCCCGAGTGGATCCTGGCGCCGGAGGTGTCGTACTCGATCTTCGGGGAACGCGGCGTCGTCGATATCCTGGCGTGGCACCCGGAGCGGCGAGCCCTCCTGGTGATCGAACTCAAGACCGATATCGTCGATGTGAACGAGCTCATCGGGTCGATGGACCGGCGCCATCGATTGGCTCGGCAGATCGCGCTCGAGCGCGGATGGGATCCGCTGACGGTCTCCACGTGGGTCCTCGTGGCCGAGGGCCGGACCAACCGGGCACGACTCGCGGTCCATCGCGTGGTGCTGCGGAACGCGTTCCCGACCGATGGCCGGGCGATGGCTGGCTGGCTCCGCGATCCGGACGGTGAGATCCACGCATTGTCGCTGTGGGAGAGACACGTCGAAGGGGCGGCAACGACCACCCTCGCGGCTCGGCACCGCGTACGGCGGACTCGCGCCGCCTAATTCCTGAAAGGCTTCAGGCTGGCGATCCAGGCCGATGCCGGCGTGCCCTCGGACCACCGGCACGCACTATCGGGCGCGCCCGATGCCGCGGCCTATGCTGACCCGGAAGTATTCTCCGAAGGCTCTGCCTGCCAACCGCTACGAGGGAGGTCGACCCCGGTGACCGCACCGACGACAGCCAGCGTCTCCGAGGAGGGGGCCGTGGACATGCGGCTCGCGCTTCGACTCGCCGCGGCCATGTTCGTGCTGGTCGTCGACACGTCACTCATGAACGTGTCGATCTCCGCGGTGGTCCAGGACCTCGGCACGACCGTGAGTGGCGTCCAATCGGCGATCGCCCTCGAAGCGCTCGTCTCCGCCGCGTTCATCCTGATCAGCAGCAAGGTCGGCGATCTGATCGGGCGCAAGCTCGCCTTCACCCTGGGCCTGCTCGGCTATGCCATCGGCGCACTTGCGATGGTCCTCGCCCAGGAGCTCCGTGCGGTCATCATCTTCTGGGCGATCTTCGGCGGCCTCGGTGCCTCGCTCCTGCTGCCCTCTATGCAGTCGCTGATCCACGGCAACTTCGAGGGCGCGGCCCAGAAGCGGGTCTACGCGCTCGTCGGTGCGTCCGCCGCGATCGCCGCCGCCGTTGGGCCACTCCTCGGCGGATTCATCACGACCTTCCTGTCATGGCGCGTCGGCTTCCTCCTCGAGCTGGTCGTCATCGGCGTCGTGCTGCTGGGCATGGGAAAGATCAAGGACGTGCCGTACACCGGATCCCGCGGCATCGACTACGGCGGAGCGGTCCTGTCGGTCTTCGGCATGGGCGGCATCGTGCTGGGCATCCTCGCTTGGCAGGAGGGTGCCGAGAGTGTCGGGATCCTGCTCGCGATCGGCGCCGTGTCGCTCGCGCTGCTCGCCTACTGGCTGCGACGTCGCAAGCGGGAAGGGAAGGTCACCCTCATCGACCCGGACCTGTTCAGCTCGCCGAACTTCCGGCTGGGCATCTCCGGTCAGACGCTCCAGCAGATCGCCCTCGGCGGGTCGATGATCGCGTTGCCGATCTTCCTCCAGATGGTCCTCGAGTACAACGCGCTCCAGGCCGGCCTTTCGCTCGCGCCGCTGTCCCTCAGCATGTTCGCGGTCGCCATCCTCGCCGGGAAGCGGGCCGGCGACCGGCCGCCCAGTTCGATCATCCGCGGCGGCTTCATCCTGGTCAGCATCGCCATGCTCGCGCTGATCCCGGTCGTCCCGCGGGCAGACTCCGGTCTGTGGCTCGCGATCCCGCTCGTCGTCGCCGGTTGTGGGTTCGGCCTCCTGGTCTCGCAACTCAACAATTACACGCTGGCGCCGATCTCCGAGGAGCGCATCAGCGAGGCAGCCGGGGTGAACTCGGCAGGCGGGTCGTTCGGCCTGTCGTTCGGCCTGGCGCTCGCCGGCGGCCTGATGCTCGGGAGCCTGGCCTTCGCGTTCACCAGCATGGCCAACGCGAGCACCGTGCTGCCGCCTGACGAGAAGGCGCAGGTCGCGGCGGTGCTCGACGAGAGCGCACAGGTCATGAGCAACACGCAGCTCGACGAGCTGATCGTGTCGCAACCGCCGGAGATCGAGGCGGAGATCATCCGGATCAACACCGAGGCGCGACCGCTGTCCCTCCAGATCGCCTTGCTGGTGCCGCTGGTGTCGGCGCTGCTCGGGCTGCTGGTGTCGCTCCGGATGGTCCGCGTGGGTGACATCAAGCCGTCCGTGTCGCTCGAGGGCCTGGCGTTCGACTGACCGCAGATCTCGTACGGACGCCCCTATTCGACGCCCGAGGCGGCTCCGAACCGTTCGTCGAGCAGCCCGTGGCGCAATCCCCGGTCGCACACCGTCAGCTCGTCCTGTCCCAGCTTGTCCATGACCGCTCGGACGATGCACGCGCCGGCGAGGATGACGTCGGCACGGGCCGGTTGCATCCCGACGATCGTCCGTCTCGCGTCGGCATCCAGCCCGCGGAAGATCTCGATCTGACGGTCGATCTCCGCCCGATCGAGGGTGCTGTTGTTGACCACGTCCGGGTCGTACGTCGCGAGCCCGAGCTTGATCGCGGCTAGGTTCGTCACGACGCCACCCATCGCGATGAGGCGGTCCGGCGGCGGCCGGCCGTCGATGCGGGCGAGGTCGGCATCGATCGCGGCACGCGCCTCGGCGAGGACGTCGGCCGTGACGGCGCTCCCCAGACCGAACCGCTCCGTATACCGCACCGCGCCGACCGGCAGGCTGAAGCGCTCATCGACGCGGGTGTCGAAGCCGAACGTGAACTGCGAGCTGCCACCGCCGGTATCGAAGACCGCCACCGAGCCCTCCGGATGGCCGTTCCGCTGGATGGCCGCCAGGTAGGCCAGCCGGCCCTCCTCCTCGCCGGTGATCGTCGTGACCGTGATCCCGGCCCGCTCGCGAAAGGCGTTGATGACCTCCGAGCTGTTGGCGGCGGCACGGAGTCCGGCGGTGCCGACCGCCACGATCGCGACGACATCGAGATCCAGGGCCTCGCGGACCATGTCGGCGATCGCCGTCGCCGTGCGATCCCGCGGGCCTGCGCCGATGCCGCCGCCCTGGACCAGGCCCTCCCCGAGACGTGTCACGACAGCCCGGTCGACGATCCGGCGCCAGACGTTGGACGCATCTCGTTCGCCGACATGGAACTTGACGGAGTTCGTCCCGACATCGATGACGGCGTGGCGCGGCTGTCGCCCATCGAGGACGGCGGCCACCCCCTTCGGATAGCTCGTGTTGACGAACCCTTCGAGCCCCACCTGGCGGACCGCGTCCAGCACGGCGGTTGCGTCCGGTGACTCGATGGCGATGGTCCGGACCGGCCGACCGTCGACCGTCGCGTCCGTCACCTCCGAGGTGCACCCGTTGACGGTGTACCGGACGCGATGCTTGTGCACGGGCACGCGGCGCACCGGACCGTCATCGCCGATGACCTCTTCGAGGAACTGATCCAGCGTGTAGCTCTCGCGCTCGAGTGCCGGCAGCGGCGCGCGGAGCGCCTCGAAGACGCTCGCGACATCGCTCGTCGAGATCGGGAAGTCCGCCTTGAGCACGGGCTCCCACCGTTGGAGGCCGTCGGCATCGACCTCGCGCAGGCGCTTGATGTCCAGCAGACCGTCGCGGATCTTGACGGTGTCGCCGTCCACGGAGATCAGGTACAGCTCGTCGCTGTCCTGGATGCCCGTCGACGTCATCGCCGCGAAGGCGTTCTCGGCCGCCCCGAACCGACGCCCGAAGGTCCGCCATTCCCAGCGGGGCTGGATCACGCTCACGCGCCTGCCAGCTCCTCGCGGTCGTCACACGCGCGTCGGCCCATCACGACGGCTGGCTGGCAAGTTCGGGCTGCGTGACCGGGCCCGCATCGACGACGCGTTGGCGCCGCAGGAACTTGCGGATCTCGGCCACCACGATGATCGACGCCGCGACCAGGATGCAGATGGCCCATTGCTCGACGGTGATCTCGACGGTATCGAGCAACCGCTGCAACGGGCCGAACGTGGTCGCGAGGAATACCGACAGCAGCGATGCTGCAGAGGCCTTCAGGAGCGCCGTGTTCTCCAGGAGCTCGCTGCTGAAGATCGTGCGGTTCTCGTCGGCCGTCTCGAGCGAGAAGAACAGGTGGAACAGCGAGAACGTCACGAGCGCCATCGTGTGGGCAACGGCCTCGTCATAGGCGTCGGTCGCCCAGACGATGAGCGCGAGCGTGGCCGCGGCGAACACGAGACCGACGAACAGGAGCCACAGGGCGAGTGGGCGCGGGAGGATCGGCTGGTCCTTCGGTCGGGGTTGGTCCGCCATCAGGCCGGCCCTGGGCTTGCTGTAGCCGAGACCGACGGCCTGGAAGACCGTGACGGTGAAGTTGATCCAGAGGGTCTGGAGGGGCAGGAACGGCACCCCGCCGAGGATGTTGAAGATGCTCGCTCCGAGGAACGTCCCGATGAAGGCGAACAGGCTGGCCATCTGGAACCGGATGTAGCGCATGAGGTTGTCGTACAACGCGCGACCCTGTTCGACCGCGTGCACGATCGTGGCGAAGTTGTCATCGGTCAGGATCATCACCGCGGCCTCCTTGGAGACCTCGGTGCCGGTGATGCCCATGGCCACGCCGATGTCCGCCTTCTTGAGGGCGGGCGCGTCGTTCACGCCGTCGCCCGTCATGGCCACGATGTGGCCCTTGCGGCGCAGGATCTCGACCAGGTGGACCTTGTCCTCGGGCGCGACGCGGGCGATGACCCCGATATCGTCGATCCGGCGGTCCGCCTCGTCGTCCGACATGGCGGCGAACTCGGCCCCGGTGATCGCCTGGCCCTCGATACCCAGCTGGCGGGCGATAGCCTCGGCGGTGATGGCGTGGTCGCCGGTGATCATCCGGACCTGGATGCCGGCCGACTTCGCGCGGGTGATCGCGTCGCGGGCCTCCGCCCGCGGCGGGTCCACGATGCCGACCACCGCGAGCAGATCGAGCTCTGCGATGAGCGGTAGCAGGTCCGCATTCGGGTCGAACGTGGCCGGGTCGAAGTCGCGCTGGGCGGTGGCCAAGACGCGCAGGCCCAGCGCTCCGAGTCGCTCGTTCTCCGCGAGATATCGCTCGCGGACTTGGTCGACCGGGTAAGCCTGACCGTCCGGGCCTATGGCTGCCGCGCGCGCGAGCAAGAAGCTGGTCCGGCGCCCCCTTGACATAGCAGCGGATGACGTCCTGGCCGGACGCATCCGTCATCCGGTGGAACGTGGCCATGAACTTGTACGCGGCATCGAACGGCAGCGTCGCGACGCGCGGGTATCGCTCACGGGTGAGCGTCGGATCGACGCCACCCTTCGCCGCGAGGACGACGAGCGCCCCCTCGGTCGGGTCGCCGACCAGCGTGCCGTCCTTGACCTCGGCGTCGGCGCACAGGGCCATCGGCAGGTAGAAGTGGTCGACCGACACCTCGGGCTCGCCCCCGATATGGGCGATCGTGCCCTCGGTCGCGTAGCCCTCGCCCGAGATCGCGTAGCGATGACCGACGACCGCCATCTGGACGGCGGTCATCTGGTTGAGGGTCAACGTGCCGGTCTTGTCCGAGTTGATGGCAGAGGTCGAACCGAGCGTCTCGACCGAGCGAAGTCGCTTGACGATCGCACCCGCGGAGGCGAGCTGGGTCGTGCCCCCCGACAGGATCGCCGTGACGACCGCCGGCAGACCGGTCGGGATGGCCGAGACGGAGAACGCGATGGCGGTCAGGAACAGCACGTCGATCGGGGTGTTCCGCAACAGGCCAAGGCCGATCGAGACGAGCAGGGCGACTCCCGCGATGACGAGGATCTGGTTGGTCAGCCGGTTGAGCTGGCGGGTGAGCGGCGTGATCTCGTCCTCGGTGACCTGGAGCATGCCGCTGATGTGCCCGACCTCGGTCGCCATGCCGGTGTTGGTCACGAGCAGCGTGCCGGCTCCCCGCGTGACCTGGGTGTTCATGAAAGCGAGGTCGATCCGATCGCCAAGCGCTGAATCCGCAGCGACGGCGTCGACCTGCTTGGGCACGGGCACGCTCTCGCCGGTCAGGGCCGATTCGTCGATCTCGAGCGTCGCAGCTGTGAGCAATCGACCATCGGCGGGGACGAGGTCGCCCGCCTCGATGTTGACGATGTCGCCGGGCACGAGCTGCTCCATCGGCAGGGTCGCCAGCGCAGCGTCCCGGCGGACCTTCGCATTGACCACCATCATCTTCTGGAGGGCAGCGACACTCGCGGATGCCTTGCCCTCCTGGTTGAGACCCATCGCGGCGTTGAACAACGTCAGACCGATGAGGACCACCCCGGTCGCGACCTGACCGGGCAGGAACAGGCTCAGGACGCCGGCCGCCAGCAACACGATCTGCATCGGGTCGCGGTACTGGCGTAGGAACGCCTGCCAGCGCGGCTCCGTCGGCGGCTCCGCGAACTTGTTGGGTCCGAACTGGGCGCGGCGCGTCTCGACGTCGGCGCTGGTCAGTCCCCGGTCTGCGGTGACGCCCTGCCGCTCAAGGGCGGCCGCAGGGTCGAGCGCGTGCCAGGCGATCGTCGTCGCCCGGCCCGGCGGTCGTTTGATCGGTCATCGAACGTGTCCCTCCATGCGTCCGAGCCCTGCGGCCCGTCGTGCGGTTCACTGGATGAGCATGGCGACGCTGAGCACCGCCATCGTCAGGAGGGCCAGCGCGATGAGCACCGGCCACACGAACTTGAGCCATGTCCCGTACGGGACCCGTGCGATGGCCAGGCCGCCCATCACGACAGCCGAGGTCGGGGTAACGAGATTAACGAGTCCGTTCGCGGTCTGGTAGGCCGTCACGACCAACTGCGCGGGCACGTCCGCGAAGCCCGCCAACGGGGCCATGATCGGCATCGCGACCGTCGCCAGCCCGGAGGACGACGGGATCAGGAACGAGAGCGGGATGAACAGCAGGTACATCAGGTTGACGAAGGCGACGCCACCCAGGTCGCCGACGGCCTGCTCCGCCCAATTGAGGACCGTATCGGTGATCAGTCCGTTGTTCATGACCACCGTGATCCCGCGGGCGATGCCGATGATCAGGGCGACGCCGAGCAGGTCCCGTGCGCCGTCGATGAACGTCGACGTGAAGTCACCTTCCGCCATCCGCGCGACGAGCCCGATGAGGATGGCGAACAGGAGGAACGAGGCCGTCATCTCGGGGAACCACCACCACAGCGTCGGCAATCCGATGCCGAGGTCCTCCCACGGGATGACGCCGAAGATCATCACCGCGAACGCGGTGATGAACAGGATCAGGGCGCCCTTCTGCGCCCCGGTCATCGCGCTCGCGGCCCCATCGTCGCCGGTGGAGGCCTTGAACCGCGCCTCGTTCTCCGCGCGCATGTCGTAGACCAATGAGGCAGATGGGTCGGTCTTCACCCGCGCCGCGTAGCGCATGACGAAGACGATACCGATCGCTGTCCCGGCGACGAGGATGACGAGACGGCCGATGAGCCCGGCGTCCAGGGACACCCCGGCGAACTCCGAGGCGATCCCGGTCGCGAACGGATTGATCGTCGAGCCAAGGACGCCGATGCCACAGCCGAGCAAGAGGATGGCTGCCCCGACGAGGGCGTCGTAGCCGGCGGCGATCATGACGGTGATGATCAGCGCGTAGAAGGCCAGGCTCTCCTCGGCCATCCCGAAGGTCGTCCCGCCGATCGCGAAGACCGTCATCAGGATCGGGATCAGCCAGCTTTCCCGGCCGTGCAGGCGATCGACGATCCGGGCGATGCCGCCCTGGATCGCCCCCGTCTTCATCGTCACCCCGAGGAATCCGCCGATCACGAGGATGAACAGCGCCACGTCGATCGCGCCGAACAGTTCGCCCGAATTCCAGACGCTGACACTGCCGTCCTCGGCGCTCTCGATGCCGTACAGGCCGTTGATCGGCGCCAGGAGCGAGTCCACGATGATCCGCTGCGGGTTCTGGGGGACGCTGTGGTAGGTCCCGGGGATCGGCCGTCCATCGGCGTCCACGTCGTACGCACCGGCCGGGACGATCCAGGTGAGGATCGCCACGATGACGATGAGGATGAAGAGGATCGTGTACGCGGAGGGCAGCGCGAATCCGCGGCGCCGCTGCGGTGCCTCGGCGGTCGTGGCGGTCACGGCGTCGCTCCTTCGGCCGGCTGGAGGCTCGTCGGACCGGGCGGACCCGAATCGGGCGCCTCGCCCGACGGTTCGATGTGCTCGATACGGAAGCCGGTGAAGCCGTAGATGAGGGAGATGACGGGGCTGAGCAGGTTGAAGAAGCAGAACGGCAGGTAGGCCACGGTCGCGACGCCCAGCACCCCGGCCATGTACGCCCCGCAGCTGTTCCACGGCACGAGTGGCGAGGTGACCGTGCCGGAGTCCTCGACCGCCCGGGACAGCATCCGAGGCGCGATCCCGCGGCGCCCGAACTCCGCCCGATAGACCCGGCTCGGCATCACGATGGCGACGTACTGGTCACCCGCGATGATGTTGAGACCGATGCACGTGGCGATGACCGACGCGATGAGGCGCCCGGTCGACTTCGCGGCCTGGATCACCGGCCGGATCAAGCGACCGAGGAAGCCCGCCTCTTCCATGATGGCGGCGTAGGTCAGCGCGGCGAGCACGAGCCAGATCGTGAACAGCATCGAGGCCATCCCGCCGCGTGAGAAGAGGGCGTCGATCGTCTCGTTGCCCGAGGTCGAGACGAAACCCGTCGCCATCGCCGCGTAGATCGCGTGGATGCCCGTGGCCAGCGGGCCGAGCTCCGGTCGATCAACGAACGCCGATACGACCGCTGGCTGGGTGAACAGCGCCATGACGCCTGCGAACAGCGCACAAGTGAAGATCGCCAGGAACGGTGGCACCTTGCGGATCGAGAAGATCACGAGGAGGACAAGCGGGAGCAGGTTGATCGGCGAGATCGAGAACTCGGCGGCGAGCGTGGCTTGGGCCGCCGACGGGTCGAATCCCGGGCCCGAGGCTGGGGTCATCAGACCGATGATCGTAAAGATGGCCAGGGCGATGGCGACAGCGGGTCCGGACGTCCACACCATCGCCGAGATGTGCTGCTGCGGCGTCACGTTACCGACCATCGTCGGGACGAGGACGGTCGTCTCCGACACGGGCGTCATCTTGTCGCCGAAGTAGGCACCAGAGATGACCGCCCCGGCGGCGATCGCTGGCGACGCTCCGACCAGCGGGGCGAGGGCGACGAACGCGACGCCGAGGGTCGCCGCCGTCGTCCACGAGCTGCCGATGGCCAGTCCGACGAGCCCGCACACCAGCGCGGTCGCCGGATAGAAGAACGTCGCGCTCAAGAGGCCCACGCCGTAATACACGACCGTCGGGATCGTGCCGGCCAGGTTCCACGTCCCGATCAGTGAGCCGACCGCGAGCAGGATGAACAACGCGCTCATGCCGGACGAAACACCGCCGACGGCGGCCTCCCGGACATGGGCGGCGGTATAGCCATTCTTGAAGGCGATGAGGCCGGCGATCACGGCGCTCGTCAGGAGCGCGACCTGCAGCGGACCGCCGGTCGCGTCGGTGCCGAACAGCGCGATCGTCAGTCCGATGAGGAAGACGAGGGCGACGACAGGGATGACGGCGTCGAGCAGGGATGGCGGGCGCGGTTCGCGGGCTTGGTCCACCTCAGACCCTCACGTCGAGAGCGGCATTTGGAGCGGCGGTCGGTTCAGCGTGGCGCGGTTCACCCCGCGCGAACGCGATCAACGCGACGACGAGCACGGCGACGAGGACCCCAACGATCAGGCGGGTCGGGCTGTCCATCGGAGCTCCTCAGATCGGGTCGCGGATGACGGGGCAGGTCATGCAGTGCCCCCCGCCGCGACCCTTGCCCAACTCGAAGCCCTCGATGGTGATCACCTCGACGCCGGCCTCGCGCATCTTCGAGATCGTGAACGTGTTGCGTTCGTAGGCCACGACCACACCTGGTTCGAGCGCCACGACGTTGTTGCCGTCGTCCCACTGCTCGCGCGCCTGCTGGTAGGCGTCCCCACCCGTCTCGACGATGTGCAGCTTGGCGACGCCGAGGGCGTCGCCGACCGCCGACACGAAGTCCTTGTCGGGGCGGACGTCGAGCGTGCCGGGCTTCGACCCGGGGCGCAGGCTGATCGCTCGGATGCCCTCGACGACCTTCGGGAAGGCCGTGGCCTTGTCGCGGTCGAGCAGCGTGAACACCGTGTCGAGGTGCATATGAGCGCGGTCCTTGGTCATGACCGCGGCGATGACGCGCTCAGCGGCCTCACTGGCGAACAACGCCTTCGCGATCTGCTCGATCATCCGTCCGGTCGTGCGCTCGGACATGCCGATCGCCACGGTGCCCTTGCCGATGATCTCGACATCCCCGCCCTCGAGCGATGCACGGCCGAAGTCCTCGACCTTGAACCGCTCGTCCTCGCCCAGTTCCGGGTACCAGAACGAGAAGTCGGCGTCCTTGAACATCGGATGGGCGCGGTAGATCGCCGCCATGTTGTAGGCCTCGCGACGACGCGCCGGCCAGTACATCGGGTTGATCGAGACGCCGCCGTAGATCCAGCAGGACGAGTCCCGGGTGAACAGCGTGTTCGGGAGCGGCGGCAGGACGAACGTGGAGTCGTCGTCGATCGCGGCAGCGATGAGCGATGCGTTCGACAGGCGACCGAGATCGAGACCCGACTCGGCGACCGTCAGGCCGCCGATGAGGTGCCGGGCCAGGGCATCCGGGGCGAGGCCCGCCAGGCATGCCCGCACCTCGTCGACGAGGCTCGGGCCGACGACGGCCTCGGACGCGACGAGCTCGATCAGGCGGTGGCGGCTGTTGTCGCTCGCCGCCAGCGCCTCGGTCAGCAGGTCCTGGACGTAGAGGACTTCCACGCCGCGTTCGCGCATCCGGGCGACGAACTGGTCGTGCTCCCACTGGGCGCGCTCGACCCACAGCACGTCGTCGAAGAGCAGCTCGTCATGGTTGCGCCGGTGTGAGCCGCTTGAGGCTGAGGTCGGGCCGATGGACGATGACGCGTCGGAGCTTCCCGACCTCGGAGTGGACGCCCAGCTCAGCCATCGATCATCGCTCCTTCAGCCTGCGACCACGTTGGTTCCGGCGCGTGCCGGCGACGAGGCCCTCGATGTGCTCCAGCGACCCGATCGCCGCCCGCCGCCCGGTCGCTCGCACGAACTCGGCGGCGGCCGACACCTTCGGCCCCATCGAGCCCGCCGGGAAGTCGATCGCCTCCAGCTCGTCGGGCGTCGCCCGATCGATGCGCCGCTGCGTCGACGTGCCCCAATCGACGTACACCCCGTCGACGTCGGTCGCGATCACGAACAGGTCCGCCTCGAGTTCCTGCGACAGCAGGCTGCTCGCGAGGTCCTTGTCGACGACGGCCTCGACGCCGACGAGCTCGCGATCCTTGCCCGGCGCGTACATCGTCGGGATGCCGCCGCCGCCGGCACAGATCACGACCGTGCCGTGCTCCAGCAGCCAGCGCATCGGACGGATCTCGAAGATGCGCGTCGGGCGCGGCGACGGGACGACCCGCCGCCAGTAGTCGCCGTCGGGCTTGACGATCCAGCCCTTGTCGGCGGCCAGGGCCGTCGCCTGGTCCTCGGTGTAGACCGGGCCGACGAACTTGGTCGGATCCTTGAACGCAGGATCAGCGGGATCGACCTCGACCATCGTCAGGATCGTGGCCAGGGGCTTCTCGAACGGCAGTTCGTTGCCGAGCTCCTGCTCGAGCAGGTAGCCGATCATCCCCTCCGTCTCGGCACCGAGCACGTCGAGCGGGTAGGCCTCCACCTCCGGGTAGGCCTCGGCCTGGAGCGCGAGGAGCCCGACCTGCGGTCCGTTCCCGTGGGCGACGACGAGCTCGTGCTCGTTCGCGACCTTCGCGAGCGCACCCGCCGCGATCGCGATGTTCGCGCGCTGGTGGCCGGCGGTCATGGGCTCGCCCCGCTTCAGCAGGGCGTTGCCGCCGAGAGCCACGACGATCCTCATGGCGTCACGTCAATCGCCGATCGTGGCGACCATCACGGCTTTGATCGTGTGCATCCGGTTCTCGGCCTGATCCCAGACGACCGCCCGCTCCGACTCGAAGACGTCGTCGGTGACCTCCATGCCGTCCATGCCGAACTTCTGGAACATCTCCTCGCCGACCTCGGTCTCGCGATCGTGGAATGCCGGCAGGCAATGCATGAACTTGACCGCCGGGTTGCCGGTCTTCTCGATCAACTCGGCGTTCACCTGGTACGGCTTCAGGAGCTTGATGCGCTCTTCCCAGGCCGAATCGGGCTCGCCCATGGACACCCACACGTCGGTGTAGATGAAGTCGACGCCCTTCACACCTTCGGCGGGATCCTCGGTCAGGGTGATCCGGGCTCCCGTCCGGGTGGCGACCTCGCGGCACTGCTTGACGAGGTCCTCCTCCGGCCAGAGGTGCTTTGGCGCGCAGAGCCGCACGTCCATGCCCAGCTTGCTGCCGCCGACCATGAGCGAGTCGCCCATGTTGTTCCGAGCGTCGCCCATGTAGCAGAACGCGATCTGTGACAGCGCCTTGTCCGAGTGCTCGGTCATCGTCAGGACGTCGGCCAGGATCTGGGTCGGATGGAACTCGTCGGTCAGGCCGTTCCAGACCGGGACACCGGCATAGTCGGCCAGGTCCTTGACCGTCTCCTGGGCGAACCCCCGATACTCGATCCCGTCGAAGATCCGGCCCAGGACGCGGGCGGTGTCCTTCATCGATTCCTTGTGACCGATCTGCGTCCCGCTGGGGCCGAGGTACGTCACGTGCGCGCCCTGGTCGTACGCCGCGACCTCGAAGGCGACCCGTGTTCGCGTCGAGCTCTTCTCGAAGATGATCGCGATGTTCTTACCGCGCAGGTTCTGCTGTTCGTAGCCGGCGTACTTCGCGGCCTTGAGGTCGGCGGCCAGCTTCAGCAGGAACCGGATGTCGCGTGGCGAAAAGTCGAGGAGCGTCAGGAAGCTTCGATTCCTGAGGTTGTACGCCATCGCGATCTCCCGCAGCGGGCTGCCGACCGGCCCGGCGAAGGGCACGCTTCGTCCGTCCGGACCCTTCCAGCCCGGCGATTCTCCGGCGAGTCCCGAGGGTTGGGACACCGGTCCGCACCACAAGCGAGGTGAGACGGACAGGCCTCTCGCGACCCTCGCCTAGAGGTCGCGCCGGGACAGCGAGACCGCAGCGGCCGCGAGGACGAGCACGATCCACGCCGCCGACCACAGCAGGAACTCGGTCGGTGGCGGGCTCGACGCGAAGAACGGGTTCGATTCGGCAGCTGGGCCGCCGACGCCGATCGCCCCCGCGACCACGATCGACGGCTCGAGCGCATAGATCGTGCCGCGCCACAGCCCGTCCGAGGGGATGAGCCAGCGCGATGCCTCGGCCACGGTGACGAGAGGACCCGCATCGAAGAACCGGCCGACCCCCGCGAACACCCCGGCCATCCAGGCCAGCCCGAACACGACGACGCAGACCGCGCCGCTGGCGATGGCCGGGAGTCGCGTGCTCATCGCCAGCGCGAACGTCAGCAGCACGACCGCCTGCGCGGTGAGGAACCCGACCGCCAGCAGCGGCGTGGGCGGCAGGTAGCCTGACACCAGCCGCACGGCGGCCATCTCGAGCAACCCCGACAGCGCGGCGTACGCGGCGACCACCGCGACCAGCCCGACCCAGCGCCCGACGACCAGGTCGGCGCGACGGATGGGCCGCGCGAGCATCGCGTGGGCGACACCGGATTCGAGGTCCGATGCGATCGCCGGGGCGCCGAGGAACGCGGCCGTCATCGCCAGGACGAAGCTGAACATGAACGCGACCAGGATCAGCACCTGCGAGACGCCGATCTGGATCTCGATGGGGTCGGCGCCGCGCTCGCCGGCGAGCGTGACGAGTCGTTCGACGCCCCACGTCGTCAGCGCGACGCTGAGCAGCGTCAGCGCGAGCAGGACCAGGAGGATGCGACGACGGGCCGCCTCGGCGACGGTGACGCGGGCGATGATCCAGATCGCCCTCACACCGGCACCTCACCGCCACCGACCAGGCGCATGAACAGGTCCTCGAGCGTGGCGCGACCCGATTCGACGGCGTGGATCCGCCCACCGGCGGCGACGATCGCGGCGACCACGTCGGGGACCCGGTCGGGCTCGACGCCGGTGATCGACAGCCAGCCGTCGTCGCCCGCTTCCACGGGCCCGAACCTCGCGAGTGCGCGCATGCCCTCCGACGACAGATCCGAGACCCGGATCCGGACCTGCGGCTCGCCGAGCAACTCGTCGATGCCCCCACTGGCCAGGACCCGGCCGTGGTCGATGATCGCCACGCGATCGCACACCCGCTCGACCTCCGTCAGCAGGTGGCTGTTCAGGAAGATCGTCGAACCGGCCTCGGCGGCGCGTCGGACGATGGCGCGGACGTCGGCTCGACCGACCGGGTCGAGGGCGGATGTCGGCTCGTCGAGGACGACGAGGCGGGGCGCGCCTAGCAGTGCGACGGCCAGCCCCAGCCGCTGCTGCATGCCCTTCGAAAAGGCGCCGACCAGGTCGGTGGCGCGGTCGGCCAGGCCGACCATGCTCAGCACCGCATCGATGTCGGCCGTCGATGTCCCTGCGCTGCCATCGACCGAGCGGAGCCGCGCGTGCAGTTCGAGTACCTCGCGCGCCCTGAGCCATGGCTGGTACCGGAACAACTCCGGCAGGTAGCCGACTTCACCGCGTGCCCCACGGTCGCCGAGCGGTGCTCCGAGCACGGTCCCACTGCCACCGGTCGCGCGTGCCAGCCCGAGCAGCAGTTTCACGGCCGTGGTCTTGCCGGCGCCGTTGGGTCCGAGGAACCCGAAGATCTCGCCAGGCTCGACGCGCAGCGTCAGGTCGACGAGCGCGTCGGTGCGGCCATAGCGCTTGGCCAGCCCGTGGGTGTCGATGATCGCGCCACCCGTGGCGGCCATGGTCATGCCGGGGCTACAGCCCGGAATATGCGTGCAGGCCGCTGAACCAGAGCGATCCGGAATACGTGATGAGGACCATCCCGAAGCCGACCACCAGCAGCAGCGCGGCCGGTCGACCGGCCCACGAGCGCTGGTTGCGGGCGTGCAGGTACACCGCGTAGATCAGCCACGTGACGAGGGCGGCGGTCTCCTTGGGGTCCCAGCCCCAGTAGCGGGACCAGGCGATCGATGCCCACCACGAGCCGAGGATGATCATCGTCGCGAAGATCGGGAACCCGATGATGACCGCCCGGTACGCGACCTCGTCGAGCACCTTGTGCGACGGCAGCCAGGCGAACCGGTCGTCCTGGCCCTGGATCAGGTAGGCGACGCCCGCGCCGAACGAGGTCGCGAAGATCCCATACGACAGGACCGCCATGCCGACGTGGATGGTCAGCAGCGGCGGGTTCTGGAGGGCCGGCACGAGCTGTGAGATCTCGCGCGGCAGCGACGACGCGTACAGCAGCAGCGCCAGGGCCACGCCGAGCGGCAGGAAGCCGATCGAGCGGATCGCGTACCGGCGGGCCAGGAACGCGTAGCCGGCCACCATCGATGTCGCGAAGGCCACCGTGAACTCGAACATGTTGCCCCACGGGCCTCGCCCGACCACGATGCCGCGCAGGAGCAGCGATGCGCCCAGCGTGGCGATGGCCAGGAGCGTCAGCCACGTGGCCGCGCGGGACAGTGGGCTTGGTGAGGCCGCGACGCTCGGCCCGCCGCTCACGGCAGCCGTCGTCGACGTCACGAACGATCCCGTGGCGACGCCGGCGTACGCCGGTCTTGACGCCGACGCCAGCGCCGGGAGCGCGACCCGCCGGCCGTTGGCGAGCATCACCGCATGACCGACGTGCGCCGCGAAGGCGAGCGCCACGAGGACGACGCCGATGGGGAAGAGGATCGATGAGAGTTCGGCCATTCGTATCGCCTCTGACGCTCGGGACGGGTCGAGGGTTGCGCCGGCCTGTCAGGCCGCTGCGGCGCCGCCCGGCTTCGGCCCGCTCGAGCGGACGACCGGGACCGGGTGGGACTTGACCTGCAGCACGAGCCCGCAATTGGTGCACGTGTCGATCACAGCCCGTCGGCCCAGCCCACACATCGGGCAGATCACCCGCAGGTCCTCGCCGCCGTGTTCGCAGTGGATGGTGCCCGTCGGGTAGATCAGGACGTGGTCGCGGCAGAACGGCAGGCCCGGCGGGAAGATCGGCTGGCCGTCCGCGCCGAGCCGGGCGACCTGCGGGCCTTCAGCGAGCTTGAGGTGCGCCCGCGGCTTGGTGACCTGGTAGGCGACGATGCCGAGGAACAGGAAGGTGACGAGCGGCCCGACGACGCCGAGGAAGATCAAGAGCGGCATCAGGCCGATGACGGAGTTCCAGTCCGGGATCACGAACATCTCGGTGATGTCGAGGATCGTGGTCCACAGCCCGTTGAGCGCGTCGACGACGTTCACGACCGCATGCTACCCGACGATGGACGGCGGCGGCCTGGGTTGCCCCGCTTGACCGTCGCGCCCCGTCCGGGCTTCCACGGTTCCCGTTCGGGATCGTCCGGCGTGCTCGGGTTCGGGGGCGGCCGGCGGTTTCCGACAGATGGCGACGAGAGCTTCGGGCGGTCGAGCCGGCCCAGCAACCAGACGGTGCCCGCGGTCCGCGCACCCGCCCGCCCGATCCGAGCTCGGAGCGCGCGATCGTCGGTCACCACGAGCAGCCGAGCGACGGCCCCGCTGCCGGCTGCGGCGCCGGTCTGGTCGATCAGGTCGAGGATCAGGTCGTCGGCCGTGCGTCGACCGGCGTGCCGGACGATGAGCCCCGACGCGACGCGCTCTCCGCGCATGCCCGGCTCGGGCGCGCCGTCGAACACCAGCTCCACGCCGATCGACGGCGGGATCGCGGCGCGCAGACGCCCGATGAGCGCGGCGTGTGGCACGGCACCACCGCGGCGGGCGAGTGCCGGCAACAGGTTGGACCCGTCGACGATGAGACGGTCGGTGGCGGCGAGCGGATCGCGGGACGTCGGCACGGTGCCGGAATCGTACGCGGCATCGGAGCCGCGGCTACGATCGATCGTGTGAGCCTGCTCCTGCTGGTCGATCTCGATGGCGTCGTCTACCGCGGCGCGGAACCCATCCCCGGGGTTGCTGCGGTCCTGGCCGATCGCGCGGCCCGGGGCGATGACGTCGTCTACGTGACCAACAACTCGATGCATTACCGCGCCGACTACGTCACGCGCCTGTCGGCGATGGATTGTCCGGTGTCGCCCGATCGCGTCGTGTCCTCGTCGCGCGCGACCGCCCTCCACATCCAGCGCCACGAAACGGGCATCCGGCGCGTGCTCGCCCTCGGGGCGAGCGGGCTGGAGCGGGAGCTGCGCGATGTCGGGCTGGAGGTCGTCACCGCAGCACATGCCGCGACCCGGATGCACCAGGAGGGCATCGACGGCTGGGCCGCCGCAGGTGCCCCCGACGCCGTGGTGAGTGGCCTCGACCCGGCATTGACCTACCTCCGGCTAGCCGCGGCCGCGGACTGCATCCGTGCCGGCTCCCGGTTCATCGCTACGAACCGCGACCCGGTCTATCCCACGGAGCGCGGCCTGCGGCCCGGTGCCGGGGCGATGGCCGCGGCGTTGGAAGCGACCACCGGCGTCACGCCCCTGTCGATCGGCAAGCCCGAGCCGCACCTCCTGGAGCTGGCCGCGGAGGTGGTCGGGCGGACGGCGTCGGACGCGGTGATGATCGGGGACGGGATCGGGACCGACCTGGCCGGTGCCAGGGCGGTCGGTGCGCGCTGCGTCCTGATGCTGACCGGGATCACCTCGCGCGCGGAGGTCGACGCACTTCCGCCCGACGCTCGGCCCGATGCCGTCGCCGCGGATGCCACCCAGCTGGCGGCCGCGCTGGAGCGCCTCGAGACGACTGGGGTCTAGGCCGTCCCGGTCAATTCGGGGATGTGGGCCGCCCATCCGTCGAACTCGGCACGAAGCGGGGCGAGAGTCGCCTCGTCGGCGAACGCGACGTCGAGGGCGTGGCGATCGATCGCCCACAGGTCGGGCAGCGACAGCCCGATCTGCTCGTGCGCCGCGATGTACTCCTCCGACAGCGTCAGGTCAGAGACGGTCAGATCGTCGGTGTTGAGCGTGACCGGCACGCCCATCCGGTACAGCGGCCCGATCGGATGTTCGGCGACCGACGGGACGCTGCCCGCCTGCCAGTTCGAATGGGGCGCGAGATCGAGCGTGATGCCGCGAGCCCGCAGCTCGGCACAGAGCGCCGCATCCTCGATCGCGCCGAGCCCATGGGCGATGCGCTCGGGGTCCACGACCAGCGCGCGGCGAACCTGCGGCCCGCCACCCCACTCGCCGGCATGGATCGTCATGCGCAGGCCATTGGCCCGGGCCGCCTCGAACGAGCGAGCGTGGATCACCGGGTCCGGGTAGGCCGCCTCCTGGCCCGCCAGGTCCCACGCGGTCAGGCCCTGGTCGATGAACCGGGCCGCGGTCTCTGCCAGCTCCACGTTGCGCTCGGGGTCGTGCGATCGGAGCGCGGTCGAGATCAACCGCACCGTCACGCCGGTCCGCTGGGCGGCGGCGTTCGCCCCGCGACAGACCGCGGCGATCCCGTCGGTGAGCGGCAGACCCTTGGCGACGTGGAGCAGCGGTCCCCAGCGGACCTCGACGTAGCGCACGTTGTCGGCAGCCTTGGCCTCGACCAGCTCTGACGCGATCCGTTCGAGCGCCTCGGCGTCCTGCATCAGTGCGATCGGCAGGTCGAACCGCTTGAGCAACTCGGCCTGGGAGGTGCCCGGCATCTCGCCGACCAGCGCGTCCGACATCCCCACCCAGTCCCGTGGGGCATCGACGCCGCGGGTGCGCGCCAGCTCGATCGCCGTGTCGATGCGGACCGAGCCGTCGAGGTGCAGGTGCAGTTCTGCCTTGGGCATCGTCTCCAGCAGGCGCCGTCTGGCCATGCGCTCGACGTCGGCAGATGCCGGATCGCCTGGCGCTCGCCCATGGGTCCGATGCGCATCGGGGACGGTCACCTGCCGATGCTACGATTCCGCGGCCTCGGCCGTCGAACCGATCCGTCCCGTCCCGCTGCCGACCTGGAGGACCCGCTGACCCACATCACCGACCTCGCGCGCCAGGCCGTCGTGACGCTCGTCTGGCTCCTGGCCGCCCTGCTCATCGCGCTCGGGGCCGCGGGGGTCGTCGCCGGGATGGATACGCCGGCAGCCGACGGGAGCGACCGCACCGGCCGGACGGGCTACGGCGACGCCCACGTCGATGCGTCACTGGACGCGATCGAGTCCGAGATCGGCGAGCTGTCCGTCGCCGTCGAGATGCTCGGTCAGCATTCCCGGGTCATCCTGGCGTCGCTCTCGAGCAACTCGACCGAGGCGATCGACACGGCGACCGCCCAGGGCACAGCGCTGGTCGGCGACATCAAGACGCGCGTGGAGGAGCATCCGCGACGCCCTCGCCGCGGTACCCGTGATCGGGACTCATGCCGAGGGCTACGAGCTGTCACCGGCGACGCGTGAACGACACGCCGCGTACCTTGGTGCCCTCGACGCGACCGATGGGATCGAAGGCGCCTGGACCCAGCTGACGGTCAGCGCCCTGAGCGCCAACCGCCTGTCGAGACTGCTCGCCGCGCACGACGAGGCCGTGGTCGATGCCGCGGCCGACGGACGTCGCGGCCGGTATGCCGGGGCGCTCGATCGCCTCGATGACGCGGATGCCGCGATCGCCGCGGCGAAGACGATGCGTGACAGGCTGGCCGCCACGGTGGACGTGACGACACTCGACCAGTGGCTGGACCGGAGCGGCGACTACGACGCCGCGCTGCGAGCGCTGTATCGAGCCGTGCGGAATGGGGCCGACACCGACGAGGTCCGTCCGCTGCTGCTGGCTGAGCAGACGGGCGAAGGATCGCCTGCCACCCGACACGCGGTCGCTCGTGCTGATCATGTCGGACATCGGGCAGGGCGGCATCAATGCCGCTGCGATCCAGATCGAGCAGGCCCATACCGACCTCGAGGAAGGCCGCGCGCGACCCGCGGACCCGCCCACGCCCTGAGAGCTGGGGCGCCGCGGCACCAGCATCGCGGAGACGCCGCCCCGGGCCCTGACTGACGGGTACACTGCCGCCACACCACCGCGACCGCCGCGACAGGGGCACGCCAGCGGCCTGCAATCCCGGGAGGATCCACACCACCGTGCAGCTTCGTGTCGTCACCGACCAGCCGTGGGACGTCGCGGCCGACGTCCTGGTCATCCCGATCGTCGGCGAACCCGCGTTCGACGGCCCCATCGATGAGCTCGACCGCCGGTCCGGCGGAGGCCTACGCGCGCTGGCCGAGATCAAGGAACTCCGGGCGAAGCGCTACACGAGCGCGATGGCCCGGGGCGGTGACCTGCCCGCGAGATGGCTGGTCACGGTCAGCGCCGGCGAGCCCGAGAAGCTCGACCGCGAGGTCGCCGTCCGCGTCGCTGCCACGGCGGAGAGGCGGCTCGCCGGTCGGGCCGTCCGATCGATGGCCGTCTGGCTGTCGCCGATCGTCGACGCCGATGGGTTCGACGGCGATGCCGCGACCGCGGGCGAGATGGTCGCCCGGGGCGTGGTCGAAGGCTCGTACGACCCCAAGGCGCTGTATCGCCCGGAGATCGAGTCGAGACCGCCCGACATCGACGAGCTGATCCTCGTCGTTCCTGGTGGTGACGCGTCGGCGGTCACGGCCGGGGCGGAGCGTGGCGTGATCATGGGCGAGGGCGCCAATACCGCCCGGACGCTGTCCAACCGCGCCGCCAACGAGATGTATCCGGATGTCCTCGCCGAGGAGGCGCGCACCATCGCCGAACGGCACGGCCTGTGGATCGACGTGATCGACGAGCGGCGCGCGACCGAGCTCGGGATGGGCATGTTCATGGCGGTGGGTCGCGGCTCGGACAACCCGCCGCGCATGATCGTGATGCGCTCGGGTGGGGAAGGGGAACGCGACTCGCTCGATCGGCACCTGGCCATCGTCGGCAAGGGCGTCTGCTTCGACTCCGGCGGCATCAGCATCAAGCCATCCGATCGGATGGAAGAGATGAAGATGGATAAGACCGGTGCGTGCACGGTGATCGCCGCGATCGAGACGGTCGCCCGACTTGCGCCGGGGACGCCGCTGCTGGCCGTTGCGCCGGCCGTCGAGAACATGCCTGGCCCGCACTCGACGAGGCCCGGCGACATCGTCACGGCGCTCAATGGCAAGAAGGTCGATATCACCAACACCGACGCCGAGGGCCGGTTGATCCTCGGCGACGCGATGACCTACGCCGAGCGTCTGGGGGCGACCCACCTGGTCGATGTGGCGACGCTGACCGGAGCGGTCGCGCGAGCGCTCGGGCATCTCGTGACGGGCGCGTTCGGTCAGCCGCAGGCGTGGTACGACGATGTCGTCGCGGCGGCGGGTCGCGCCGGTGAGCGCTACTGGCAACTGCCGCTGATCGAGGACTACGTGCCCGACATGGAGAGCTGGTACGCCGACTTCCAGAACTCGAGCGGCGCGGACGGCTCGCTGGTGAAGAGCGGCCTGTTCCTGCGTGAGTTCGCGACGGTGCCGTGGGTCCACCTCGACATCGCCGGGACGGCCTACTACCGCAAGGCGCTGCCGTTCGGGGCGCGTGGCGCGACCGGGGTCGCCCACGCCACGCTCGTCGAACTGGCTCTCGCCGGGGCCGCCTGACGATCGACCCGCTCGGCCTCGTCCTGGCGATCGCGGGCGGCGTGCTCGGCGTCGCCGCCGATCGTTTATCGACGCGCTGGCCCGAGCACGACGAGGAGCATCCGCCCGGTCGTCCGGTCGACTGGCGGACGGTGCTGTGCGGGGTCGTCGGAGCCGTGGCCTTCGGCTTGCTGCCGATGCGCTTTGCCGGGGACACGCTCGCGCTCGTCGCGTTCGGGGCGTGGTTCGCGACGCTGGTCGTCGGGCTGGCCACGGACCTCGATCAGCGGGTGTTGTCGGACGAACTGACCCTGCCCGTGATCCCGCTGGCCCTGCTCTACGCCATCACCGGGCTGAACCCGTTGGTCGGTGGAGCGCTCGCCCTGGCCATCGCCGCCGCGGTCCTGATCCCTGCACTCCTGTACCTGCCGTCGATCCCGTTCGGTGCCGGCGCATTCGGGATGGGCGACGTCAAATTCCTGGCGGGGATGGGGCTGATGATCGGTGGCGATCGCTCGCTCAGTGCCACGTTGTTCGGGCTGATCCTGGCCGGCGGCGTGTTGCTGGTGCTCCTGCTGGCGAGACGGATCTCGCGGCGCAGCTTCGTACCGTTCGGTCCGTTCCTCATCCTCGGTGCCCTGTGGGCGGTGCTGATCCGGGGCTAGCCGGGTCGGAACGGGCCGCTCCTGTCGCTACCGTTCGCGGATCGAGCTGATGACGGAGTTCCACGACGTCGCCTGGACGTGCTCGCGGACACCGGCGACGTCGATGTCGAAGCTCCAGCCGCCGCTCGTCAGCCGGAGGCTTGAGACGAAGACGCGGTCGTTCGGGCCGCGAGTCGGGACGACGAGCGTCAGGTAGCGGACCGATCGTCCACGGGCGACGGCCTCCACGACCGGGGCGGGTCGCCGCCGGCTGAGGTTGTCGGAGATCCAGCCCTGGATCGGCGCGGTCCGACCCTGGACGATGCGCTGCTTCGCGTCGACCGCCAGCTGGATGATCCGCACATTGCCGGCCGCACGCCTCGTCCTGACCGTCCGATCGCTGACGGCGGGCGCCGTCCCGGCGTCGAGGTGCCAGAGCTGACGGAAGGTGCGGGACGCGCCCGCCGACAGCCGGTCCTCGACCACGAGGTAACCGAGTCGCCTCGAGAAGAGCACGCGGCGCCGGTGGACGACGCCGACGTTGCCCCGGTCGACGACGGTCAGGTCATCGCGCGTCGCGCCCGATCGCGTCCTCGTCAATGGCGCCGTGGTAGACGGGCGGTACGCCACACCGTCGACGGTCACGACGTTGTGGGCCGTGCGACCGAGCGCGAACCAACGCCACCGGTTCTGGTTCAGCGTGAACGTGCCGCTGTCGTCGACCAGCCGCTTCCCATAGGCGTACAACGTGACGGATCCGTGCTCGGCATGACCGTGAGAACGCTGACCCGGCCCGAACCGAAGGCTGTACGCGGCCTCGTCGCGGAAGGCGCGACGCTCCCCCCATCCGGTCCTGCCGAAGACAAACCCCGCCCGGTAGCGGACGAAGACGTCCCTCGGCCGGGGTCCGCGGCGTCCCAGGCTCGCCGCGAACTCCGCCTCGGTCCCGGTGATCGACGCTGCCGATCGGCGGACCGTGTCGCCCAGCATCACGTACGTCCCGTCGGGCAGGGTGGCGTGTGCCAGGAACGACGGCATGCGGTCGATCCGACGCAAGGCGGCAGGCACCGCGTAGCCGCAGCGGCGGAGTCGGTCGGCTGCCGCCCGGTACCCGCTGTAGTTGTAGTACTGGTAGAAGACGGCCTGCTCGTTCGTGACCCCTTGCTCGTCGACGCTGTCGACGACGAGGGCGCTGAGCCGCCTGGTCGCCAGGCGTACCCACTCGGGACGGCGGAGCGTGCAGCCGGCCACCATCAGCGCGCGGTCCTGGCCGAGTGCGTGGTTACCGTGCCAGCGGTAGAACGAGGGGCTCGCCAGCAGGCGGGCATGGCTGGCCAGGGCGTTGCGCGCCCACGTGGCGTGGGGCAGCGCCTGGACGATGCACGCGAGGACCATCGCTCGCCACGCCGTCTGCAGATCGTCCCAGGCGACCTGGGATGCGGGCGCGGAACGAGGGTTGTCGGCGAGCCAGTCACGAACCAGGAACACCGCCCGCCGGATGTACCACCCATCGCCAGTGCTGTGCCAGGTGCGGACCAGAGGCAGGATGAACCGGAGCGACTGGTAGCGGAACACCCAGTTCACGTCGTGGAAGGGGTCCTCCTTCCAGGTCGGATCGCGGGCGAGCCGGGTGGTCGGGAACGGACGGAGCGTGAGCTTGCCGGCCCGGATCTCCTCGGCGAGTTCCCGTGGCGGTGAGCCATGCGGGTTGCAATCGATGCCGGGTTCACCCGGGCGCGGCGTCGCATGGCTCGCTCGGGCGTGGGTGGGACCAGCCGTCGAGGAGAGGGCACCGACCACGACCAGGAACGCGAGCGACAGGCGGCCGAACGAGTGACGGGTGTTCGACATGCCGCAAATGACGCGGGCCGGGTCCAATCATTACAGGCGCACGTCCCGGCCCGCAGGATGACGACGCGCCGGCGGAGCATCGTGTGGCGCCCATCGCACCGTCTAGTACCCGATGGGGACCATCGACCCATCCGGTCGTACGGGACCTCGCGGCTAGACTCGCAGGGACAATCGCTGGACTCGACGGGTATCATCCCGGGGAGCCGGATCCGGCGTCGTCCTGCGGCTGTGCCAAGTCCATGGACGGCGACCCACCGGCGGGTGTGACCGTCGCTCGGTGCTGTGCCCCGCCACCACGGCATCGCCTACGGAGCCTACTCGCACGATGACGTCGCCCTCGTGATTCGCCGCCGCACCGAAACGGATCGCGTGGACGCACGCCCCGGACCGACCGGTTGGTCCGACCAGGTCGGGCGTCGGCCGCGGCGCATGCGGCGCCATCTCCCGACCCTTCTGTTGCTGATCCCGCTCGTCACCGGACTCCTCGGCGCGCCCGCGACGAGCACGCCCGTGCGGGCCGATGAGCTGTCGGACGCGAAGGCCAAGCAGGCGGCGCTGAAGAAGGAGGTCGAGGAGCAGAAGGCCCAGCTCGCGGCGATCAACGACCTCCAGAAGGGCCTCTCGGCCGAGATCTCCGACACCAGGAACCAGCTTCGGAAGGTCGGCGCGGACCTCGAATCGGTCCGCAAGAAGATCGTCCGGATGCAGACCCGCATCGACAAGGTCAAGGCGGTCTACAAGGATCTCGTGGCCCAGCTCAAGGCGATGGACACCGAGCTGCAAAAGGTGGTCGCCCAGGAAGAGGCCAAGCGTCTCGAGCTGGCAGCCCGTCGCGCGCAACTCGCCGATCGGGTCCGCAGCGCCTACGACACCAACCGCACGTCCCCGCTCGAGACCTTCCTGTCCGGCGGTTCCTTCACGGACCTGCTCGCCGAGATGAGCTACTACATCGACGTCGGCGAACAGGACAAGGCCCTTGCCGACGGCATCGCCAAGGCCAAGGAGACGCTCGCCGCGATCCACCAGACCGTCGCCGAAACGCGCGCCCGGACGAACGTGCTGCGCCAGCAGACGGCGGCCCAGAAGCGCGACCTCGACAAGGCGCTGCGAGGTCTCAAGGAGACCAGGCAGGAGCTGCGTCGCCTGGAGCGGCAGGTCGCCCGGGCGCTCGCCCAGCAGAAGGCGCGCTACACGGCACTCGTCCGCAACAAGTCCAACGCGGCCGCCATCATCCGCAAGGCCGCCGCCGATCAACGGGCGCTCGCCAAGAAGATCAACGCCCTCGTGGCCGCCCAGGTCCGCAGCGGCCGCATCCCGAGCAAGTTCAACGGCACGATGCGCTGGCCGATGGTCGACTTCACCGTCAGCGGCGACTTCGGCTGCAGCACGTTCGAGTATTACGCTCCGGGACACGGCTGCGCGCACTTCCACAACGGCATCGACCTGGTGGGCCCGTCTGGCGCCAAGGTT
Source organism: uncultured Chloroflexia bacterium (assembly GCA_963831715.1). Lineage (GTDB taxonomy): Bacteria > Chloroflexota > Limnocylindria > Limnocylindrales > CSP1-4 > SPCO01. The sequence goes on from CAWHRB010000004.1 coordinate 42,607, forward strand.
CGTGCGTCCGCGGCCGGCATCGTCGTCAAGTGCGATTGGAACTGGGCGGATGGCCCGGACCCGGCCTGGATCGTCGTCATCGCCCACGCCGGGAACCTCAAGACCTGGTACGCCCACATGGTCCCGGGCTGTCCGTTCAAGGCCGGCCAGTCCGTGAAGAAGGGTCAGGTCGTCGGCACGCAGGGTTCGACCGGCCACGCGACGGGCGCGCACCTCCATTGGATGGTCGAGTTGAACGACGACTTCGTGAACCCGAGGCTGTTCCTGTAGGTCGTTCCCGCAAGGCGCCGCGGGTCCCCGTGCTAGCATCGAGCGGCAGGACCACCACCGACTCGGGAGGCGCACCGTGGCCGTGAAGCGCACGATGGCGATCATCCTCGCGGGCGGCGAGGGCGAGCGGCTGTCGATCCTGTCCCAGGAGCGCGCCAAGCCTGCGGTCCCGTTCGGCGGCAAGTACCGGATCATCGACTTCACGCTGTCGAACTGCGTCAACTCGGATATCCACGACGTGGTCGTCCTGACGCAATACAACCCGCGCTCTCTCAACGATCACATCGGCCTCGGTCGGCCGTGGGACCTCGATCGCAACCATGGCGGCGTCAAGCTGCTCCAGCCGTATGTCGCCCGCGGCAGGGTGGCCGAGTGGTACCGGGGCACCGCCGACGCCGTGCTGCGCAACATGAACGTCATCGAGCACGACCCGTCGGACACCGTGGTCGTCCTCGCGGGAGACCACATCTACAAGATGGACTATCAGCCGTTCATCGCCGCGCACCGACGACGCCGGGCGGACGTGACGATCGCGGTCCGTCGTGTGCCGCTCGCCGAGGCCTCCCGGATGGGCATCCTCGCCATGGATGAGAGCGACCGCGTCATCGAATGGCAGGAGAAGCCGAAGCAGCCCAAGAGCGACCTCGCCTCGATGGGCGTCTACGTCTTCTCCAAGAAGACGCTCCGCCGCTGGCTGTCCGAAGACCGGGTCGACTTCGGGCGGCACGTGATCCCCGCCATGCTCGAGGCCGAGGCCCGCGTGTACGGCTATCGCTACAACGGCTACTGGCAGGACGTCGGCACGATCCAGTCCTATTGGGAGGCCAACATGGCCCTCCTCCAGGATGACGCGGAGCTCGACCTGTACGACCCCGAGTGGGTGATCCATACGCGCTCCGAGGAGCGAGCGCCGGCCAAGGTCGGGCCGACGGCACAGGTCCATCGCAGCCTCATCAGCCACGGCTGCATCATCAACGGCACGGTCGTGAACTCGGTCCTCTCACCCGGCGTGAAGGTCGACGTCGGCGCGGTCGTCAGGGACTCGATCGTGATGTTCGATTCCCACATCAAGTCCGGCTCCGTCGTCGACCGGGCGATCCTGGACAAGGAAGTCGTGGTCGGGCAGGGCGCGATCGTGGGTTCGGGCCCGTTCGACGATCGACCGAACAAGCTGGAGCCGAGCCGCCTGAACGCCGGCATCACCGTCGTCGGCAAGCGTGCGGTCGTTCCGCGCGGGACGCGGGTCGGGCGCAACGTCCGCGTGGCTGCCGACGTACGGATCTCCGACTTCTCGAAGAAGAACATCAAGAGTGGCGAGTCGGTCGAGGCGCGAACCGGCTCCCGCCGCTCGCATGACCACGCGCCGGCCACCCACGTCGAGCCCGTCGCGAGTCGGGCGGCCCGCGGCCGCAGCTGACCTCCTGGCGGATCGACGCCGACGTCGACCGTCGCAGCGAATCGGCTAGACTCCGCGGGCCATGCCTTCCGCCGACCTCGGCGCGCCCCACGGCGCTGCTTCGCCGGCCGACGTCGAGCGCTGGCTCACCGACCTGGGCCTGGAGCCCGTCGACCGGGCCGAGCGCGATGGGATCGCCAGCTGGGATCTCGTGCTCGACGGTCGCCGCCGCTTCGACCTCCGGGTGACGGTCATCCTCGACCCCGCGCTGGCCTTGATCTGCTGGGCCCAGTTCGCGCCGCCGATCGGTGACATGTTCCGGAAGTCGTATCGCAAGCTGCTCCGCTGGAACGATGAATTCCCGTTCGCCAAGTTCTCGCTGAGCGAGGACGAGCGGCCATTGTTGGCGGTCGAGCTACCGATCGCGGATGCCCCCACCCAGCCGACCGCCGACGGCCTGGGCCTGGCTCTGGCACGGATCGTCGGCATCGCCGACCGCTTGTTCGAGGAGTCCGCGGGCTGGCTGTGGATCGGCGGGCGGATCCCCGATCAGTCCGGCCGGACGGGACGCAACGGCGCCTTCCTGGCGCGCTATGCCGAGCGCCTGGCCGAATTGCACGGCACCGCGGACGACGGATCGAGCACGCGATGATGTCGCGCGTGGCGCGCGTCTGGCTCGCGCTCGTCATCGCCCTGGCGGGCGGGGCGTTCGGCATCGGCCCACCGACCCTGGCGCCGGCCACCGTCCGAGCGGCGACGCCGGATCTCACGATCGTGGCGGCGGCGCGGTACGACGTCCAGCCATCGAAGTCGAGGGTCCGCGTGACGCTCGACCTGACCCTCACCAATCGCCTGCGCGACACCACCACGAAGCGCTACTTCTTCGACCATGCGTTCCTGGCGGTCCTACCGAGCTCGAGCGGCTACCGGCTGAGCTGGGAAGGCAACGGTCTGCCGAGCGTCGGGGTCGCGCGGCGGACCGCATCGTTCACGCTGCTGCGACTGAACCTCGCCCAGGACCTGGGCAGCGGCAGATCGGCGCGCTACCAGCTGGCGTTCGATCTCAAGGACCCGGGTGGCACACCGACGCGCGACCTGCGCATCGGCGACACGCTGGTGTCGTTCCCCGTGTGGGCCTTCGCCAGCGACGACACGCCGGGCAGTTCGGTCACCGTGGTGTTCCCGAAGGACTACCAGGTCGCGGTCGAGGCAGGACGGATCGCGTCGCCCACCACGTCCGCCGACGGGCGGACGATCTTCCGCACGGGTGCGCTGTCGAAGCCGCTCGACTTCTTCGCCTATCTCGTCGCGGATCGGCCCGGGGCGTACCGCGATTCCGCCGTTGCCGCCAACGTCTTGGGGCGCGACATCAAGGTCACCGTGCGCGCCTGGGCCGATGACTCTGCGTGGGCCCAGCGGATCCGTCGATTGCTGGCGCTCTCGCTGCCCGCGCTCGGGGCGCGGATCGGCCTGCCCTGGCCGGACTACGACCAGCCACTCGTGGTGACCGAGGCTGTCAGCCGCTCGACCGGCGGTTATGCGGGCATCTTCGATCCGTCGGCCGGCGAAGTCGCCATCGCCTACTACGCCGACGACTTCGTGGTGCTGCACGAAGCCGCCCATGCGTGGTTCAACGGCGCGCTGCTTGCCGATCGGTGGTCGAACGAGGCGTTCGCCTCGTACTACGCGGAACTCGCCGCCGCCGACGCCAAGCTCAAGGTCACCTCGGATCGCCTCACCGACGAGCTCGAGAAGTCGCGCATCCCGCTCAACGGCTGGGGGGCGGTCGGGGCGGTGGAGGTCCCCCAGGAGGATTACGCGTACGCCGCCGCCCTCGTGCTGGCTCGCGAGATCGGAAAACGCGCCGGCGAGCGCGGGCTCCGCGAGGTCTGGGGAGACGCCGCCGATCGGATCAGCGCGTACCAGCCGTCCGGTGGCGGCGAGGAGATCGTCGGGGGACCGGTCGACTGGCGCGGGCTGCTGGACCTGCTCGAGGCTCGAACGGACAAGACGTACGACGACCTGTGGCGAACGTGGGTCGCGCGGCCGGAGGACATCCCGCTGCTCGACGCGCGTCTGGCCACCCGCGCTCGGTACGACGCGTTCGTGACCAAGGTCCGCGACTGGCACGCACCCCTCTCGATCCGCGACGCCATGCGGGCGTGGCGGTTCGACGAAGCCACGACGCTCATGAACGGCGCGGAATCGGTGCTCGACCTGCGGGGCCGCGTTGAGAGCGCCGCGGCCGATGCCGGACTGATCGCGCCGGGTGCGCTGCGACAGGCGTTCGAGGATGACGATGGGTTCGATGACGCCCTCGCCGAGGGTGGCGCCGAGCTTCAGGTCATCGAGCAGTACGAAGAGGCGACCGCTCGCCGTCCGGTCGAGTCGACACCCTTGATGACCTTGGGTCTCCTGGGTCAGACACCGGAGGCCGATCTCGTGGCCGCGCGAGACGCGTTCATCCGCGGTGACCTCGCCGCGTCCGCACAGGCCTCCGACCAGGCCGCGGCAACGTGGTCTAACGCTGAGCCGGTCGGCCAGGCCCGCGCTTTCAGCATCGCCACGATCGTCGTCGCGCTGCTATTCGTCCTTGCGCTCCTCATGGTCACCATGCAACGACGGCGGCGGCGGCGCGTCAGGATGCAGGCAACACGTCTTCGGACCTGAGGGGGAAACCATTGAGCAGCGATCGAGCGACGCGCACGCGATCACATCACGCATCTGTGGGCATCGCGGCAGCCGCCCTGGCGCTGTTGGCCACGCTGGCCCCGAGCACTGCCCCCACCGCTCGCGCGGCGGAGGATGACCTTCGCCTGAGTGCCGATGCCACCTATCGCGTCGTGCCCGCCGAGGGCGAGGTCCGCGTCCGCATCGACTGGGTGGCGACCAACCTTCAGCCGAACTCGGTCCGGCGGACGCCGACCGGCACGTTGACCACCCGCTACTTCTTCGACCGGATCTTCTTCTCCGTGCCCGATGATGCCCGCTCCGTCCGGGCGACCTCCGGTGGCACGCGGCTCGCGACGACCGTCCGGGATCGCGGCCGGTACCGCGAGGTGGTCGTCCGGATCCCGCAGCTGTTCTACCGCCAGACGCGCACGATGCGGGTCGAATTCACGCTGCCCGGCGGCAAGCCACGGTCGTCGAGTGACACCCGCGTCGGCCGGGCATTCACCACGTTCACCGCCTGGGCATGGGGTGATGCCCGGCGTGGCACGGTCCGGATCGTGCTGCCCAAGGGTTTCGATGCCGAAGGCTATGGCAACGACGTTACCCTGCGGACCTATCCGGATCGCGTCGAGCTGACGTCGGGCCGGGTCGACGATTCGACCGAGTGGTACCGCGTGGTGGTCGCCGACCGGCCGTCGGCGCTGACGCAGGTCGCCATCGAGCCCGGCGGTCGGAAGGTCGTCATCCAGGCCTGGCCAGAAGACACCGTCTGGCGGAACCGCGTGTCGGACGTCCTCGGCGCCGGGCTGCCCAAGCTCGAGGAGCTCGTCGGCCTGCCCTGGCCGCTGAGGGGCGAGCTCGAGGTCAGCGAGATCCACACGCCGCTGCTCGAGGGCTATGGCGGCTTCTTCGATCCGAGCAACGACACGATCACGATGAGCGAGGACCTCGACGATCACACCATCCTCCACGAGGGATCGCACGCGTGGTTCAATGCCGGGCTGCTGACCGACCGATGGATCGACGAGGGTCTCGCAGAGCACTACGCCGACCGGGCCCGCGAGGCGCTCGGCCTATCTGACGACGGCGATCCCGTCGCGGTCGAGCGGACCGCAAAGGGCAACTTCCCGCTCGACCGATGGCCGCCGCCCGGGCGTATCGATGACGAGGCGACCGTGGCGCGGGAGATCTACGGCTATGCCGCCGCGTACACGGTGATCCGGTCCATCGCTGAGGAGATCGGCGATGACGGCATGCGGGCGGTGCTGGACGCGGCTGACGCGAAGCAGAACGCCTATGCGGGCGACGGGCCAAAGGAGTCCACCGGGGCGACGATGGATTGGAAGCGGTTCCTGGACCTCGTCCAGGAGGTCGGCGGGATGGACGACGCCGACGACCTGTTCCGCCGTTGGGTCCTAGCCGGCACCGGTGATGAGCTCCTCATCGCCAACCGCGAGAAGGCCCGCGCGTCGTACGCCGAGCTGGACGAGGCCGGGATCGAATGGGCGGTGCCACGCGGTGTCCGCGCGTCCATGGCCCTGTGGCAGTTCAACGATGCGACCGAGTTGATGGATGCCGCGTTGCCGGTCGTGACGCTGCGTGACGATCTCGCGACCGCGACATCCGACCTCGGCTTGACCACGCCGGCAGACCTCGAGGACTCGTTCGAGACGGCGATGCACGTCAAGGACTTCACGCCGTTGACGGACACCCTCGAAGCGCGCATCGATGCGGCGGACGACATCGCCCGTGCGCGTGACGGGCTGGCTGCCGAGCGCTCGCCGCTCGTCACCTTGGGGCTCGTCGGGGAGACACCGGGATCCGGCTACGAGGCGGCACGCACGGCGTTCCAGGCGGGTGATACCACCGCGGCAACGGCCGGGTCCGCGGCCACGATCGCCCTGCTGGCAGGGGCCGAGTCCGCGGGGACGACCCGGGCGGCCATCATCGGCGGCGTCGCGCTCGCCGTGCTCCTCCTGCTGGTGCTCGCGGGCGTCCTGATCACCCGCCGGCGTCGGCGACGGTCACTTGCGCTCGGGGCCTCGGGCGTGGTCGCATCGACTACACTCCCGGCCACGTCGGAGCCGTCGGGCGCGCGACCCGAGGTGTCCTCGACACCCATCGAAGCCGCACCAGGAGCAGAGCCGGACTGAATGGGTATCAAGCGAGCGCAGCCGTCGACCGAGATCCTGTCCGGGGATTCCGCCGACGTCTACTTCGCGAGGGCCGACAGCATCCTCGAAGCCGAGGGCCTCGACCCGCTCGTCACGATGGAGGTCTTCACCCGCCGTGAGGCCGTCCTGTGCGGGATCGACGAGGCGAAGAACCTGCTCGGCCACGTCCTCGCCGAGTGCGACCCGGACGAGACGCATGTCGAGGCGCTCTCCGACGGCGACCGCATCGCGCCGCGCGAGGTCGTGCTCCGGATCCGTGCGCGCTACCGCCGGTTCGGGCTGTACGAGACGGCGCTGCTGGGCATGCTCGCTCAATCGACCGGCTGGGCGACCGCGGCCCGCGAGATCGTCGATATCGCGGCACCGGAACCGGTGATCAGCTTCGGCGCCCGCCACGTCCACCCGGACATCACCGATGTGCTCGATTACGCGGCGATCGTCGGGGGCTGCGTGGGTGCCTCGACGCCGGCCGGTGCCCGGCTGGCCGGTCTCGCCCCGACCGGGACGATGCCCCACTCACTCGTGTTGATCTTCGGCGACACGGTCGAGGCCGCGCTGGCGTTCGATCGCCACCTCGGGCCGGAGGTGCCGCGGATCGTGCTGGTCGACACGTTCAAGGACGAGGCCGAGGAGGCGCTCCGTGTCGCCCACGCCCTGGGCGATCGGCTGTACGGCATCCGTCTCGACACGCCGTCAGAGCGAGGCCGGGTCACGGCCGACCTCGTGACCGAGATCCGTGCGCGCCTCGACCAGGAGGGCTACCAGCACGTCCGGATCGTCGTCTCGGGCGGTCTGAGCCCCGACCGCGTGCGCTATTTCAAGGAGGCCGGCGCGCCGGTCGACTCGTACGCGGTGGGGTCGCACATCAGCGGCGCGTCGCCGATCGACTTCACCGGCGACATCAAGGAGATCGACGGCCGTCCGATCGCGAAGCGCGGCCGCATCCCCGGGATCACGCACTCACCGCGACTCCAGCCGGTCGACCTCGCGGGCTATCGGGTCGCCGTCACCGCGACCTGATCATCACGTCGCGCGTGACAACAGCGCCGACGTCAGGGTCCACAGCCAGACGACGATCGCGACGAGCAGTCCGACCGACGCGATCCACAGCAGCGGTCCGGTCGTCGCCATGGATATGGCCACGTCGACGCCGATGGACGCGATGACCGCCGCGGCCGCCCAACCGACGGGCGCCGGGATCGATCCATTCCCGAACGCCAGCACCACCAGGGACACCAGCCAGATGAACACCGGTAGGAACCCGACGCCGCCGGTGACGAACGATGCCTGCAGGGTGATGACCCCGAGGACGAGGAGGGTCTGGCCGACGGCGATCAGGATCGTCCCGAGGATCGCAGCGACCGTCACGATGCGCATCCAGCCGACGCCCTGCTCGGCGACCCATCGATCGACGGCCAGCAACGGCAGGATCAATGCCAGGACCGTGAAGACGACGAAGACATCGTTGATGGGACCCCAGAATGCGCCCGCACCACCGAAGAACAGGGCGATCGTGATCCCCGAGATGATGAGGGCGACGATGGCGATGGCGCCCGAGATGCCTGCGGCACGGTAGAGATCGCTATCGGAGATCATCGATGGGCCTCGCTGGTGGGGTAGACTGGAAACCCCAGTTTATTTGAGTTACTACCAAAGTCAATGTAATTCTTAGGAGGAGTGTTGCCCCGCCGCTATCGTCTGGGTCGACGAGCCGAACAGATGGACGAGACGCGCTCGGCGATCGTGGGCGCCGCCACGGAGCTGATCCGCGCCGGCGGGCTGGCCGCGGCAAGCGTGTCGGCCATCGCCCGCGCGGCCGACGTGGCGCCGGCCACCGTCCGCAACCACTTCCCCGATCAGCGCACGCTCGCGACCGCGGTCGGCCCGACGATCCTCGAGGAGCTGCGGCTACCCGACGCCGATATCTTCGAGGGCCTTTCGACGACCGCGGAACGCGTCGAGCGGCTCGCTCACGAGCTCGTCGGCTTCTTCGAACGGGGACAGGCGTGGTGGCAGGTGTATTCCCGGGAGGCCGCGCTTGCGCCGGCGTGGGAGGCGACCGAGGCGCTGGTCGAGGAACGGCTCCGTGCGCTCGTTGGCGACGCCATCGGGCCACTGGCAGACGATAGGGTGGCCGTCGCGGTGGTCGCCTCGGTCATCGGCTCGCCATTGCATTACGCGCTGCTCGCGCGAGGACTGTCACCGGCGGAGGCGGTCGAGTCGAGCATCGCGATGATCGTGCCGTGGCTGGAGGCCAGGACCGTCGCCTGATGGCCTCGGTTTCGGGGTTCGTGCGACGATGAGGTCGTGGACGATCAGATCCTTGACGACGAGACCGAGCGGGAGTCGGCCTACGAGTTGTTCCAGCGTGGACAGGCCCTCCTTGGGTCGCGCCACCACGCCCAGGCGGCCATCGTGCTCGAGCGCGCCGACCGACTGGAGCCCGGCAAGGCCTCGATCCTCGAGGCGCTCGGGCGGGCGTACTACAACTCCGGCCAGCACCAGCACGCCCGGGCGACGTTCGAGCGAATCCTCGACCTCGACCCATCCGCGCCATATGCCCACTTCGCGCTCGGCCAGAGCCTCAAGCGGCTCGGGCGGCGGGACGAGGCCGGTACCCACCTTCGGATCGCGGTCGCGCTCGATCCCGGATCCGCGCTCTACCGGGACGCCCTGGAACGCCTCGGGCCGGACGGGATCGACCCGGCAGCTAGGTAGCTGACGCCTCCGCCATCACGCGGGCCAGCCAGAAGAGGCCCACGATCGACTTGGCATCGCGGATCTCGCCCGCTTCGGCCGCCGCGACGGCGTCCTGCCACGGCCGCCATTCCAGGATCAACCGCTCGTCCTCGTCCGGCCCGAGGCGTTCATCGTCGCCCGCTGGGGCTAGCTCGGTCGCGAGATAGAGGTGCATCAACTCGTCGGTGAAGCCAGGCGCCGAGTAGAACTGACCCAGCTTCCGCCACGACCCGGCCCGGAGGCCGGTCTCCTCCTCGAGCTCGCGGGCGGCTGCACGCTCCGGGTCCTCCTTCGTGCCGTCGTCGGCGAGGTCCAGCCCACCGGCAGGGATCTCGACCAGCGCGTCGTCGGCGGCCAACCGCCACTGCCGGACGAGCGCCACGCGACCCGCGGCGTCGAGCGCGACGATCGCGACGGCACCCGGATGCCCGGCGAAGTCCCGGGTAGCGCGCGACCCGTCGGCGCGCTCGACGGTATCGACGCGAAACTCGATGAACGCGCCGCGGTGGAGGACGCGCCGATCGACCACGCGCTCGCGAAGATCGGCCCCGGAGGGATCCTCCGGGGCCGTGCTGTCGCTCGGGGGTCGATCGTCGGTCAGGCGGCCACCTGGGCCGGTGCCTGGATGATCGTCTCGCCTGACTCGGTGTCGAACAGATGGAGCTTCTCGAGCGGGATCATGAGTTCGACGATGTCGCCAGGTCGGACGCGATGGTCCGAGTCGACGATCGCGACGATGTCCTGGTCTGCGGCACTGACGTGCAGCAGCTCCTCGTTGCCGAGGTACTCGACGACGTCGGCGCGCGCGCGGAAGGAACCGTGATCCGCGTTGGCCTCGCCGATCTCGAGATGCTCGGGTCGGAAGCCGGCGACGACCTGCTGACCGTTGGCCAGCTGCTCCCGCGCCCGCGGCGGGATCGGGATGACCCAGTCGCCGGGGCCCTGCAGCCGTCCGTCGTTCACCGTGACGTCGACGAAGTTCATCGACGGGCTACCGATGAAGCCCGCGACGAACCTGTTGGCCGGGTGGTCGTACAGCTGCTGTGGGGTGCCGACCTGCATGAGCAGGCCCTCGCTCATCACCGCGATGCGCGAGCCCATCGTCATCGCCTCGACCTGGTCGTGCGTGACGTAGACCACGGTCGTCTTGAGGCGCTGGTGGAGTCGCGCGATCTCGGCGCGCGTCTGGACGCGCAGCTTGGCGTCGAGGTTGGAGAGCGGCTCGTCCATCAGGAACACGGCGGGTTCGCGCACGATGGCGCGCCCGAGCGCGACGCGCTGCCGCTGGCCGCCCGACAGCTCCTTCGGCTTGCGCTCGAGGAGTTTCTGGAGCTGGATCGTCTCGGCGGCCTCGTTGACGCGCCGCTCGATCTCCGGCTTGGGGACCTTGCGCAACTTCAGCCCGAACGCGAGGTTGTCGCGGACCGACATGTGCGGGTAGAGCGCGTAGCTCTGGAAGACCATCGCGATATCGCGATCCTTCGGCGCCACGTCGTTCACGACCCGGTCACCGATGCGGAGCGAGCCGCTGGAGATCTCTTCCAAGCCGGCGATCATCCGGAGGCTGGTGGTCTTGCCGCAGCCCGATGGTCCGACCAGGACCATGAATTCGCCGTCCCCGATCTCGAGGTTGAGGTCTTTCACGGCGTGGAAGTCGCCGTAGACCTTGTTGACGGTTTCGAACGTCACAGTCGCCATGGCCGAAGCCCTCCGAACCTGGTGCCATCGCGGGTCCATGCATCCCAGTCGCCGAAGCGATGTCCCGCACGAAGGCGAGACGCGGACGGACCCCGTACGTGGCAGCGCAGGGTCGACGCATCGTACGAGTCGCGGGGGCTGGGTGCAAGGTGACCGCACGGATCCGGGTGGTTCGGCCGCGCGCCGAGCGGCGCACCCGGCGAACCGCGCCGGAACCGTCTCGCCGATGACGACGTACCATCGATTGCCATGTATCCGACCGTCGACTTCACCCGCCGCACGTTCCTCGTCCACGCCGGCCGCGGCACGATCGCCCTGGCAGTCCTCGGCGTCGCCGGCTGTGGGCCCGCGCTGAGCTCGGCCGTCCCGTCGCAACCCGCCGAGCCGCCCGCATCGGACGGGTCGTCTGCGAGCCCCGACGCGACCGCGGCCGGGCGGTTCGGCCGGATCGTCGAGCCCGCCGCCTGTATCGGCGTCAGGCGGCGTGACCTGGCAACGGGCGAACCTCGGGTTCGTGTCGGCCTATGTCCTCGTGCGGGCAGGTGAGGCCGCCATCGTCGATACCGGGGTCGCCGGCAGCGAGGGCGCGATCCACGACGCGTTGACCGCGGCAGGCCTCGATTGGCCGGCCGTCGGGCACGTGATCCTCACCCATCGACACGGCGATCACGCCGGCAGCGTCGACGCGGTCCTCAGCGCGGCCCCCGATGCGACCGCCTACGCGGGCGAGGCCGACATCCCGGCCATCGCGGCGCCTCGGCCGATCACGGCGGTCGCCGATGGCGAGATGGTGTTCGGCCTGCGCATGGTCGCGACGCCTGGACACACCGCCGGCCATATCGCGGTCCTCGACGAGGTCGGCGGGATACTCGTCGCCGGCGATGCGCTGGGGACGTCGAGCGGCGCGCTCGCCGGCCCGAGCGCGCAGTTCACCGAGGACGAGGCGACGGCCAAGGAGTCGATCGTGAAGCTGGGCACGCTGACCTTCGAGACGCTGCTGGTCGGCCACGGCGAGCCGATCCTCGAGGGCGCCTCCGCACAGGTCGCGGCACTCGGCGCCGGAGGCTGAGCGGGCTCCCGGAGACGCGCTACGATCGGGGCGAGGAGGACGAGCCCATGGCCACGACCCCGGCGGTCCACATCTCCCGCGACCGTTTCCACCTCGCCTGGGACCCGGCGATCCCGGCCATCGAGACCGTCGAGAGCGGCGCGGTCGTCGAGTTCGACATGCTCGATGCCTCCGGTGGCCAGCTGACGGCCGACTCGACGATCGAGGACCTCGGGCGGCTCGACTTCGATCGGGTCGACCAGGTCAACGGCCCGATCGCGGTCGTCGGCGCCGAACCCGGCGACACCCTGCAGGTCGACCTGCTCGAATTCGAGCCCGCTGACTGGGGCTGGACCGCGAACATCCCGGGGTTCGGTCTCCTGACGGACCAGTTCCCCGACCCGTACCTCCGGATCACCACCCTCCCGCGCGCCGGCGAGCGCGCCGAGTTCCTGCCCGGGGTACACGTGCCGATCGTCCCGTTTTGTGGCGAGGTCGGCGTGGCTCCGGAGACCGGCCCGCGCTCGACCATCCCGCCCGACCTCCACGGCGGCAACATGGATACGCGTCACCTCACCGCCGGCGCGACGCTGTTCCTGCCCGTCTTCCACGAGGGCGCCCGGCTGTCGATGGGCGACGGCCACGCCGCGCAGGGCGACGGTGAGGTGTGCGGGACGGCCATCGAGACGCCGATGCGCGCCCTCGTCCGCCTGACCGCCCGCAAGGACCTGCACCTCAGCGGCCCGGAGTTCCTCACCCCGGATGTCACGACGCCCGTCGGGCGCCGCTACGCGACGGACGGCGTCGGCCCGGACCTCAACGAGGCGGCTCGGGACGCCGTCCGCCGGATGATCGACTGGCTCGGCCGTGAGCACGGCCTCGCCGCCATCGACGCCTACCTGCTGACGAGCGTCGCGATCGACCTGCGGATCAGCGAGATCGTGGACATGCCGAACGTGGTCGTCACTGCCCACTGCCCGCTGGCGATCTTCGAATAGGGCGCGGCGGCCGAAGGCGACCGCCACTTGGAGCTTCTCTACCTGGCGACCGGCACATCCCGGCCGTTCGGCTGCGGATGCGACCGTCAGGTGGTGGTCCGGCCCTCCGGAGTGGCGACCGAGTCGCCGCCATAGATGTCGTCGACCCTCGTGAGGGCCTCGGGGTTCCGCGAGCGCAGGACGAAGTAGGCGACGACCCCGAGCACGAGCCAGATGCCCACGACCGGTGCCGTGTAGCGCAGTGAGTTCTCGTACGGCGGGAGCTCGAGGTTCAGGATCGGGATGGTCACGCCACCGATGACCGCGAGCACGGCCGGGATCATCGCGATTACGCCCAGCACCGGTACGACGATGTGCTTGAGGATGTTGAACTCGCTACGTCCTTCCCGCAGGTAGTAGCCGATGCACGCCAGGTTGACGGTGATGTACATCAGCGCGAACAGCAGCCCGATCATGGTGCCGAGCCACACGTAGACGTTCAGGGGTCCGCTGCCCGGGAACGGGTCGTCGGCGAGCACGAAGCCCAGCACGATGGCGATGACCAGCGCCAGCACCACCTGGAAGTGGACCGCGTTGACCGGTGACTTGTAGGACGGATGGACCGCCCCGAACCAGCGCGGGATGAGCGTGGCGCGTCCCATGGCGAACAGCGAGCGGGTCGCCGCCGTCGCGCCGGCGTTCGCGTTCGCGAGACAACTGTTCAGGATCGCGAACACGACCAGCAGGCCGCCGATCGGCAGGACTTCGTCGGCCATGAAGCCCCACGGGTCGCCCTCGTTGAAGGTATAGAACTCGGTCATGCGGTCGGGCCCGAAGAAGACCGTCGCGGCGTAGTAGTTGAAGACGTAGAACAGGCCGACGAGGACCGCCGACCAGATGACGGCCCGCGGGATCGTCCGGCGTGGCTCGCGGGCTTCCTCGCCCAACGGCGCAACAGCCTCGAAGCCGACGAACGCGAGCAGGCAGAAGATCATCCCCTGGAACGCCGGCAGGACCCCGTCGTTGCCCGGGATGAAGACGCTCACCGTGTTCTGGGGCGCATTGACGATGAGCAGCGTCGAGATCAGCAGGAAGATCGCGACCTCGATGACGCCCAGGACAACCCCCGCTCGAGTGGACAGTCCGATGCCGCGGTAGGTGAGGTACCAGACGACGGCGGCACACAAGATCGCCAGCCCGACCCACGCGTACTGGATGTCAATGCCGAGGTAGCTCGACAGGAAGATCGCCCCGTAGAAGCCGAAGCCGCCGAGCAGGATCGGCATGACCAGAGGCTCGGCCAGGGCGAAGGACCATGCCATCAGCCAACCCATGAACGGGCCAAGCCCTCGACCGACATACGTATACATGCCACCCGCCGAGGGCAGGTGTCGCGCCAGCTGGCTCATCGAGTAGGCGGTAAACAGCACGGCGATCATCGCGAACACCACGGCCAGCGGTGTGATGCCGCCCGCGAATGCCGTTGCCGCACCGATCGACAGGGCGGTGGCGACCGCCGGCGCCATATGCGTGATCGACTGGAACAGAAGCTCGGTCAGCCCGATCGCGTTGCGCTCGAGGCCGCCTTCACCGGTGGTTGACGCCACAGAGTCCTCCTCTCCCAACCCCCTTCCGCCCCCCAACTGAGCGCCCGCTACTATGCCGCCACGAAATGCAGACGGCAACGGGATCCTTGCATTCGGTCGACTCGCAGCGCAGCGCCGCGTCCACGCTCACCCGGCTGACGGAACTCGGCGTCGATGCGTTGTGGGTCGTCTACCACGACTACGCCGGGCTCGGGCGTGCGAAGGCCGTCCCACGAGGTCGGTTCCAGGAGGTCGCTGCCGAAGGCGTCACCTTCGCGCTGGCCAACTGGGACCTGGCGATCACCGATGAGCAGGTGCCGCACCCCATCTTCGGGGCGGACTCGGGCGATTTCCGGGCCATTCCAGACCCAGCAACGCTCATCGCCGTGCCGCATCGCCCGGGTGTGGCGCAGGCGTTCGCCCGCCTCAGCGACGACACCGGGGCGCCATGGCGCGGAGATCCGCGGGCCGCGCTGGCGGATCAGGTCCAGCGGCTGGATGGCCTCGGTATCGCGGTCCGCGCCGCGTTCGAGGCCGAGTTCGTCGTGGTCGCGGGGTCCGATCCGGCCGGTCTCCTTCAGGACCCAAGTCGCATGTTCGCGGTCGACGAGCTCGATGCCCGGTGGCCGCTCGCCGAGCGCATCCTGAGCGACCTCGACGCCGCCGGCGTGGCGGTCCACCAGTTCGCCAAGGAGTACGGCCCCGGCCAGTTCGAGGTCAGCCTCTTGCCGGCCGAGCCGTTGGTCGCCGCCGACCGCTTCCTGCTCGCACGCCAGCTGATCCGCGCCGCCGCTCGCGAGGCCGGCGCGACGGCGTCGTTCATGCCCAAGCCGTACGCCGAGCTGCCGGGCAACGGTCTGCACGTGCACCTGGGGCTCACCGCGGCCAACGACGCGTCGGTCGACCTGGTCGCCCACCCGTCCGATCCCGAACGCATCGCCGACTCGGCGGAACCACTCATCGCCGGGCTCCTTGCCCACGCGGCCGGCCAGTCGGCGCTCGGGTCGCCCACGCCGAACTCGTACAAGCGCCTGCTCCCCGGATCGTGGGCGCCGGCGCATGTCTCGTGGGCGATGGGCAATCGGGCGACGCTCATCCGCGTGCCCGGGCGGGGCGCCGGCCGTCACCTCGAGATCCGCGGCGGCGATGCGGGCATGAACCCGTACCTGCACCTCGCCGGACTGCTGGCGTCGATGGCGGACGGGGTGGAGCGGCAGCTCCCCGTCGCACCCGAAGCCCGAGTCGATGTCGGCCACCTGTCCGATGCGGAGGCCGCTGCGGGCGGGTTCGCGAGGCTGCCGACCGATCTGGCCGATGCCCTCGACGCGTTGGATGCCGACCCCGTGCTGCGCGACGCGGTCGGTCCGGTCATCGCCCAGCACTATCTCGGCGTGAAGCGGTTCGAATGGACGACCTACCTCGAGCGATCGGCTCTGTCCTCCGGAGCGACCGAGGTGTCTGACTGGGAACGCCGGACGTACTTCGGATGTCTGTAGCGCCGCCGTTTTCCGACCGTCGACGAGCCCTGCCGGGCGGCGAACCGGCACGTCGGGTCGTTGAGGCGATCTTCCCGCGGTCCACACCGACATACGTCGAGGGATGGTCGGCGATCGCCGACCTGTTCGACCGGCTCGACGATCAACGGCCGGCGACATGTGGCGCATACGCCACCCGTTACCTGCTTGCGCCACTGGGTTTCACGAAGTCGGACGGCATCGACACGACCCGCGAGGACTACCTCGCCCACCTGGCGGGGACGGTGATCGACGACACCGAGCTCGACGACGTGCGCGCGGCGCAAGAGCAGGTCGAGGCGCTCGGCCTGGCCGATGCCGACGCCATCCGCCGCTTCCCGCGGACCTGGTACGGCTGGCCGCTCCGCTCGTCGAACGATGACGCCATCACCGGCACGAGCCCGACCGGCGTCGCCCGGACGATCGCCGTGGGCTCGGCTGGCGACCTGGTCACGCTCCCGGTGCCTAGCCGCCGGCAGGATCGAGCCGTGGCCTTCACGCCGGAGCGCTTCGACGCGCTGCTCGACGCGATCGAGGAGAACGTCGGGTCGTGGGGCGTGCACCCGATCACCAACCTCGACGTCGACCAGCTCCTGGACTCGACGAGCGACGCCTTCGACCCGGCGGCGCTGGCAGGCCCGGACCCGGGCGCGGCGATCCCACTGGAGCGCTGGGGCGTCGGGCACTTCACCGGCGTGGGCGCGTTCTGGCGTGGCGAGGACGGTCGGCGCTGGATGCTGCTCCTCGACACGTACAAGTCGCGCGGGTTCGATGGCTACGTCCCGATGCCCGCGGAGTCGGTGCGACGGGCCGTCGTCCGTGAGGACGGCCGCGACGGAGGCCTGCTGCTGATCCTCCGACGCGAGGCGCTCGTCGACGCCTTGCGGACGATCGAACGACTCGGTCTCGACATCCGGATGTGGGGCAACGGCAGCCTCGAGCCCGAGCGATGGACCTGGGAGCTCGGCCGCTAGCCGCCGGTGGTGGGGTGGCCTATGGGGCTCGAACCCATAACCTTCGGAGCCACAATCCGATGCTCTGCCGATTGAGCTAAGGCCACCGCGGACATTCGCGAGAGCCATACGCGGCCGGGCGAATCGAGCGGAGTGTAGCGGAATCCGTTCAGGTCCCGTGGGCGGCGGCCAGGAACTCGTTCACCCACCGTGTCCAGTCGTCCGGACACTGGGTGATCACCCGTCCGTGGGATCCGTTGCCGGTGGTCAGGCCGTCGCAATAGTGGAGCTCGACGGGAACCCCGGCATCGATCGCGGCTTGGATATTGATCTCCGCCGCCTCGTCGGGCGGGTCGACCTTGTCGGTCGTGCTGTGGAGGAGCAGCACCGGTCGATGCCCGATTTGCGTGATCGTGCCGACGGGGTCGATCGCCTCCACATCGGCACCGAGACGCAGCGAGACGCCCGTCATCATCGCCCACGCGGCGGGGATCTCCGGCAGGCCGCGTTCGGTCTGGAGCACGTTGCCCAGCGACACCTCGATGCGCGCATGCATCGAATCGAGGACGAGCGCCTGGATGCGCGGATCCGCCCGTGTCGCAGCGAGGACCGTTGCCGCACCCATCGAGTTGCCCATGCCCGCGATCCAGGCAGGTCGCTTGACTCGTTCGAGCCAGTCGATCATCGCGGTGACGTCGTGTTGCTCACGGAGCCCGAGCGTCACCTCCGCCGGGCTGCTGCGTCCCTGGTTGCGAAGATCCATGACGACGAGGTTGTAGTCGCGGTGGAAGGCCGGCGCGTAGATGAGGATCTCGCTCTTGTTCGACTTGTAGCCGGGCACCACGACGATGGTCGGACCCGTGGGTCCGCTGCCATCGGATGCGGGGATGTACCAGCCATCGAGGCGGACACCGTCCGGGCTGACCACGGCGTCCCCGGCCGGACCGCCCTGGACCTCGTGGCCGCATTGCAGCATCTCCGGGTCGCCGGCGGCGGCCCGCGCGGCCATCAGCTCGGCGTCGTCGGTCGCGGCGTAGTTGATCGGCTCGTAGTCCCAGCCGTATCGGACGCCCGGCGTGTCGCACTCATGCCAGCCGTCGGACGGGTGGATGAACTCCTCAGAGCCCACCGCGCCGACATAGACGGTGTAGGCAGCGAGTCCCGCCAGCGCCAGCACGGAGCCGGCGACGAGGACGCGACGAACGTTGTGCGACCGAGCCATGGCGTCCACGTGGTGTCAGCGGGCGAGTGACGGTCAGCCGCCCGGCCGGATGAGGGTAGCCCCGAGGTGTCTTGGCATGCCTATGGAACGGCCGTGCCCGTCGGGCACGGCCGTGATGCGTCGTTGTTGGGCGGCCGGAGCCGCCTCGGTCAGCGGCTGTCGGTGCGGTCGTCCGATCCGGCGTGGGTCGGAGCCGTCCACGGCGCGACGGACCGGAGCAGTCGGACCGCTGCGCTCGTATGGTCGGCGCCCGCCGCCACTTCGACCGGCTCGGCATCGTCCGGGGCCGCTGGCCAGCTCGGGTTCGACGTCGCGTCCGGGTCCATGACCGGGACCGGGCTGGCCTCGGCCGTCGCGTCGGCGGTCACCGCCTCGGCAGTCGCTGCATCGCCTGTGGTCTCGGCACGAGCCGCGACGCCGGCATCGCCGCTGTTCGCGGGGTCCGGCGGGTCCGCCACGGCCGCAGCGGCCTCGCCCGACGGCGTCGTCGCGACACCCCCAGCCGTGCCTGCTGCATCCGTCGCGTCGGCGACGTTCGGCTCGGACGCGCCTTCGGCAGCCGCAGCCTCGTCCTCCTGATCGGCGAAGATCGCGACGGCTGAAGCGCGGGCCTGGGCGCGGACCTGGTCGAGGTCCGGCGCCGCCGGCAGGGCTTCGGCGCGCTCGACGATGGTCGCCGGGTCGTTCGCTTCCGACAGCTCGGCGAAGAACCCATCGAGCGTGGTGCCGTAGTCACGGACCGCGGCGTTCACGCCATCGATCTCGGTATCGATGATCGTGTCGTGCTGCTTGAGGTACTCCTCGAGGCTGCCGCGCCGATCCTCGATCTTGTTGTCCGCCTCCCCGCGGATGCGCTCCATCTCGGCCGCCGCCCACTCCTCGATGTGCTGGACGTCTTCCTCGGCCAGCCGCTTGAGCTCGTCGGTCTCGATGGCAGCCCGTGCCCGGACCTTGTCGATGTGACCGGTCGCGTCCTCGGACACCTTGGCCGAGATGCGCTCACGTTCCTTCTCAGCGGTGGCCCGCATGGCGACGGCCAGCTCGGCCAGGAAGCCGGGTCGAAGTCCGACTCCGTCGTCGATCGAGTGCTCGGCGGCAGGCGGATCCACGGTATCCGCACCGGTCGAATCGGTCGTTCCGACCATCGACGTGCCGTTCAGGTCACCCGCTTTCGAGACGGTGCGATCGTCTTTTCGGTCCATTCGTCCTGCTCCGTAGGGCCCCCGACCGTACTAGTCGATGCGGGTTTTGGCAACCGTTGGAGGGTCCGGTGCCGTTCGGGGTGGTGCAGATGGGAACCACCCGCCCCGCACCGTGGGCCGTGACATCATGCCGGGGTGGTGCTGAGCGAACGGGCGGGCAAGCCCGCGGATCCGGAGATCCTCGTCGACGTGGATGCGTTGATCGCGGCCTATCACGAGGGCCGCCCCGACCCGGCCGATCCCGCCCAGCGGGTCGCATTCGGGACGTCCGGCCATCGCGGCTCGTCGTTCCGGAATGCATTCAACGAGGCCCACATCCTCGCGACGACCGAGGCCATCCACCGCTATCGCGTTGGTCGCGGATACAGCGGCCCGCTGTTCCTTGGTCGGGACACGCACGCGCTGTCCGAGCCAGCCACTCACACCGCCTTGAGCGTCCTCGTCGCCCGTGGCGTGGACGTCCGCGTCGACCAGGCCGACGGCTTCACACCGACGCCTGCCGTCTCCCACGCCATCCTCGTCGCCAACCGACCGAAGGACAGCTGGCGTCACCTCGCCGACGGGATCGTGGTGACGCCGTCGCACAACCCGCCCGATGACGGCGGCTTCAAGTACAACCCGCCGAACGGCGGCCCAGCTGACACCGACGTCACGCGCTGGATCCAGGACGAGGCGAACGGCATCCTCGCCGCGGCGGGATCGGACGGCGTGGACGGCGTCCCGCGGGTCTCGGATAGCGAGGTCGACGAACGCGTCGGCCGGTACGACTTCCTGGGCCAGTATGTCGATGACCTCGGATCGATCATCGACATGGACGCGATCCGTGCGTCCGGGCTCCGCATCGGGGTCGATCCGATGGGCGGCGCCTCGGTCGCATATTGGGCGGCGATCCGTGACCGATACGGGCTCGACCTCACCGTCACCAACGAGACCGTCGACCCGCAGTTCGGGTTCATGACCGTGGACTGGGACGGCAAGATCCGGATGGATCCCTCGTCGCCGCACGCCATGGCGCGATTGGTCGAGTTGCGGGACCGGTTCGACATCGCGCTCGGCAATGACGCCGACGCCGACCGGCATGGTGTCGTGGTCCCAGGTCGCGGCCTTCTGAACCCGAATCACGTCCTGTCTGTGGCGATCGCCTACCTGTTCGGTGGTGCGCGCGGGTGGGGCAGCGAGGTCGGCGTCGGCAAGACGCTGGTGTCGTCGTCGATGATCGACCGGGTCGTCGCCGACCTCGGTCGGCGCCTCGTCGAGGTTCCGGTCGGGTTCAAGTGGTTCGTGGATGGGCTCGTCGACGGTTCCATCGGCTTCGGCGGCGAGGAGAGTGCCGGCGCGTCGTTCCTGCGCCTGGACGGGACGGTCTGGACGACCGACAAGGACGGCATGATCGCGGACCTCCTGGCCTGCGAACTGACCGCCCGGTCCGGGAAGGACCCCGGGGAGGCATATGCGGACCTGACCGAGCGGTTCGGGGCGCCGGTCTATCGCCGGGTCGATACGCCGGCGACGCCAGAGCAGAAGGCGGCGCTCGGGCGGCTGGCCGCCTCCGATGTCGTCGCCACCGAGCTTGCAGGCGAGCCCATCACCGCCATCCTTACCGAGGCACCCGGTAACGGCGCGCCCATCGGCGGACTCAAGGTGACGACGGATGCGGGCTGGTTCGCCGCCCGCCCGTCCGGGACCGAGGACGTCGCCAAGGTCTATGCGGAAAGCTTCCGCGGGGAGGGCCATCTCGACCGGCTGCTCGCCGAGGCGCAGTCCCTCGTGGCGAGCGTGACTCGCTGACTCCTGCGGCAACCGGACCGCGGCAGATCGGGAGCTAGACGGTCCCGTCGCGGTAGACGTACAAGACCGGCCGTGAGCCAAGCCGTCCGAGGTCGGACTGAGACACGACGGCGACCCGCGGATACAGCTCGACCGCCCGGGCGGTCAGCGTATCCGGCGTGATCCCTTCGCGACCCCACGCCCGCAGCATGCCCTCGATGTCGTCCCGGAAGCGCGCATCGGAGCTCGGGAAGCAGCGGATCTCGACGGCCAGGCCGACGTCGTCGAGGTGGCCCCTCTCCGATCCCGTCAAGTGATAGACGCTCACCTTTGTCCCTCGGTCACGGCACCTCCAACCGTACGAATGGCCGTCTGTACGACACCCGACATATCGAGGGCGGGTCGACTGCCGGTTGACGCGCCGACGGGTCGAGCGCAGGCTGTCCCGTGAAGGCACTCGCTGGCGGCCCCGGTGCAAACGGTGGCGGAACCACTGTCGAGCGATCCGCACACGATGGATGCGGCTCCTCCTTCCAGTCAGCGGGTTCCCTGTGGCAGCAGGCCTGGACGGTCGTGGCAATCGGCTTTTGGCGTTGTTGCCCGTCGACGACCTCGAGCGGATCAGCTGCGACCTGGCGTTCGTCGACCTCAAGCACCATGACGTCATCTACGACCCGGGCGACGAGGCCACGTACGCCTACTTCCCATTGACGGCCGTCGTGTCCGTCATCCCGATGGATAGGGACGGCCGGGGCGTCGAAGCCGCCAGCGTCGGACGCGAGGGCCTGGTCGGCCTCGCGGGCGCCCTCGGCGGCGATGGGACGATGACCGGGCAGACGATCGCGCAGGTCTCGGGATCGGCCGTGCGGCTTCCGAGCGCGACACTTCGAAACGAGGTCGAGCGCCGCGGGGCCATGTCGGCGATCCTCGAGCGCTACGTCCTGGCGTTCCTCGCCCAGGTGACCCAGAGCCTGGTCTGCAACCGCCACCACCCGATCCAGCGGCGGGCAGTGCGCTGGCTGCTCGCGACACACGACCGGGCCGGGAGCGACAGCTTCGTCCTGACCCAGGACTTCCTCGCGTTGATGCTCGGCGTGACGCGTCCCCAGGTGTCCACCGCAGCCGCCAGGCTTCGACGCAGGGGTCTCATCGACTATCGGCGCGGACGGATCGAGATTCGGAACCGCGGCGGCCTGGAGGCGGCCACCTGTGACTGCTACGGGATGATCCGCGCAGAGTTCGAGCGCCATCTCGCCGCGCCAGGTGGGAACGGCTGGTCCGGAGTCGGCGGCTGATTCGAGCCACCCCTCGCCGATCGACCCTACGACGAGCGGTCGCCTCGCCTAGCGGCCGTTCAACGGGATCCGCGCACCGGTGATCGCGGCGGCGTCGTCCGAGGCCAGGAACCGGAATGTGGCGACGATCTCCTCGGGTGTCGTCCAGGACGACTTCTTCGGGTCGGTCAGGCGAACGCCATCGAGGTCGATGGCCTTGACGATGACGAGGTTGACGGTGACACCGGTGTTCGCCGTCTCGCGGGCGAGCGCCCGCAGGAGCGCCTCCTCGGCGGCCTTGCCCACGGCGTAGGAGGCCATCTTCGCGGTCGGCTCCGCGGCCACCGGCGCCGAGACGGCAAGCACGCGACCCCAGCCCCGTTCGACCATGCCCGGGACGACCGCCCCCGTGACGTTGAACGTCGTCCAGAGATGCTGGTCGAGCATCCCGGCCATCTCCTTCGGATCCAGGTCCGCGATGGGCGTGCCTCCGGCCCAGCCCCCGACCAGGTGCAGGAGGATGTCGAGCCGGCCAAGTCGCGTTTCGGCCGCCGCGAGAGCTTCGCGAGTCGCGTCGCGAGCACTCAGGTCGGCGACGATCGGCGCCCACCGGTCATCTGCGAGGCCGGACTCGCTGGCAACGTCGCGCAGCCGTCGCTCGTCCGTGCCGGCTAGTGCGAGCCGCGCACCCTCAGCGGCGAACGACCGGGCGGCTGCCCGGCCCAGCCCTCCGGTGGCTCCGGTGATGAGGACGACGCGGTCGGTCATCGACATGATCGAGGAGTCTGCCACGGGCCGGCGCCGGAATGTACCGGACCCCACCGGACTCCACCAGACCGCGGCGGACCGCCCTTGACCGGCCGGTACCCGAGACGGTTCTCATGGGACCTTCGCACGGCAGACCCGACCGCACCCGCTCCCTACGGTGAGGGACCACACCCGAGCGCCCGTCGCTTCCCCAACGCCGCCCAGAGATCGCCACCACCGATGAGCTCCAAGCGCCGTCGATCCAGCCGCACACCGATCGGTCTCGCCGTGCTCGTGGCGCTCAGCTCGGTCATCGGCCTCGCCCAGCCGCACGCTGTCCTCGCCTGGGACGACGGGGCGTACAGCTCGGCCTCGGAGCGACAGCTGGTGTCCCTGACCAACCGGAGCCGCGCGTCGGCCGGCCGACGCTCGCTGCGCGTCGACGGCACCCTCACGTCGATCGCCCGCTGGCGGAGCAAGGACATGAGCCAGCGTGACTACTTCAGCCACGACATCCCGGGCTACGGCGACGTCTTCAAGCGGATGGACGCGAAGGGCTATTGCTACAAGGTCGCCGGCGAGAATATCGGCTGGAACACGTACCCCGATGACGAGGCGACGGCCGCGATCCACGGCATGTTCATGGATTCCTCGGGCCACCGTCACAACATCCTCGAGCGGGACTGGGACGCCATCGGTGTCGGCGCGTACAAGGGCGCCGGGGGCAAAAAGATGTGGACGGTCCTCTTCGCCGACAGATGCGGCGGATCCGCGGCCAAGGCCACGCCCAAGCCCAAATCGACGGTGGCGAAGCCAAAGCCGACGGCGAAACCGACGCCTCGTCCGACGCCGAAGCCCACCCCCACGCCCACCCCCGAACCGACCCCGACCCCGACCCCACCGCCGACCCCGCCGCTGGCCGGTCTGGACCGCCCCGTTGTCGCCGAGGACATCCCGCCCGCGGTTCGGGCGACGACCGCGACCGGGCTCCGCGTCGTCGCCACGACTCCAGAGGACGACCTGCTGGGATCGATCGTGCGCGGCGTGACCGGCACGTTCTTCGGCGCATGACCGCCTCGTCGGGTACTAGCGACGGGCGGACCATCGAGCGGGAGCCGCGGTCCACACCGCACCGCTACGGTGCGCACCGGACCACACTCGACCGCCAGAGGCCCCGCATGACCGCGCTCCTCACACGCCTCCTGGACGCGCCCGACCACGGCAGCCGTGACGGGATCATCCTCGAGGCCCGCGACCTGACGAAGGACTACCCGCTCGGGGAGACGGCCGTCCAGGCACTGCGCGGGGTATCGCTGCGCGTCGGGGCAGGCGAGTTCGTGGCGCTCATGGGCCCGTCGGGGAGCGGCAAGAGCACGCTCCTCCAGCTGCTTGGCGGCCTCGACCGCCCCACGACCGGCGAGGTGGTTCTCGAAGGGGAGCTCGTCAGCGAGCTGTCCGACGATCGAGCCACGCGGTTGCGCCGCGATCGCACCGGGTTCGTGTTCCAGTCGTTCAATCTCATCCCGCTGCTCGACGTCGTGGAGAACGTCGGACTCCCGTTCACGATCGCCGGGCTTGACCCGTCGCGGGGTGAGCTCGCCGAACGGATCCGCGAGGTGATCGACTCGGTCGATCTGACCGGCAAGGAGCACCACAAGCCCGACCAACTGTCTGCTGGGGAGCAGCAGCGGGTCGCCGTCGCCCGGGCGCTCGTGACGCGTCCCGCCCTGCTGTTCGCGGACGAGCCGACGGGCAACCTCGACTACACGACCGGCACCGAGATCCTCGAGGTGCTCTGGCGGTCGTGCCAGGAGCGGCACCAGACGATCGTGCTCGTCACCCACGACTCGAAGGCCGCGGCCTACGCCGACCGGGTGCATGTCATCGGCGATGGCCAGATCCTCGACACCATCGAGCTCGGCCGGCGTGCCGACCACGACGCGACCACGCTGATCGCCCGGCTGGCCAGCCTCGGTCTCTGACGCCGATGCGCGGTCTGCACGGACTGGCCTGGCGCGGCCTGCGGGCACGCCCGCTTCGCACGGCCCTCACCACGATCGGCGTGGCCCTCGGCGTGGCCGTCCTCTACGCCGGCCTGGCGACGAACGCCGGCATCGCCGCCGCCGTGGATCGCGCGGTCACGACCCTCGTGGGCAGCGCGGAGCTGCGTGTCGGGTCGATCGATGAGAGCGGGCTCTCGCCGGCGACCCTGGCGCTGATCGAAGACGCGCCAGGCGTGGATGTGGCAGCTCCGTCGTTCGAGCGACGGACGTACCTGGGGACCGAGATCTTCGGACCGGGGCCGCTGCCAGCACCGGTGACCCTCGTCGGGATCCATCCGGAGCGCGAGCCGCGCATCCACGACCTGTCCCTCGCGGCTGGGAGCGCGCTGTCGCCGGACGACGATCGGACCGCGCTCGTCAGCGCGACCCTGGCTCGCCAGGACGACCTCTCCGTCGGGTCGCGCATCGGCGTCCAGGGGGTGGATGAGCCGGTGTACTTGCGGGTCGGCGGCATCCTGGCCGCGGACGGCCCATGGGCTGGCCCATCGGGCCGGGCCGTCGTGACGCAGCTGTCCGTCGCACAGGCCGTGTTCGGCGCCGACGGTGTCACGCGCGTCGACCTCGACCTGGCGATCGGCGTGGATCCGGCGGCTGTCGTCGACTCCCTCCAGGCGACCGTGCTCGACGAGCCCTACCTCGTCTCCTCGCCGCGCGACATCGCGACGGCCACCCAGGCGGCGACCGGCGATTTCGCGGCGACGACCGCGCTCATCGCCGCGATCGCGCTATTCGCCGGAGCCTTCCTCATCTTCAACACGCTCTCGATGACGGTCGTCGAACGCCTGCGCGAGCTGGGCCTTCTCCGGGCGGCCGGCGCGACCCGCCGGCAACTGACGACGTACATCCTCATGCAGGCCGCCGTCATCGGGGTGATCGGTTCGGCGATGGGGATCGTCGCCGGTGGTGCCGCGGCCGCGGCGATCGCGGCGTGGATCGGCCCCGTCGGAGCGGTGCCGCTCGGTGGACCTGTCGTCCAGATCGGCGACGCGGTCGCGGCGCTCGCGGTCGGCGTCGGGGTCACGCTGGCGGCTGCCGTCGAGCCGGCCCGCCGCGCCGGTCGCGTGGCACCGGTCGAGGCACTGCGGTCGCGCCTCGATCTGCCGTCCGCCCGACGTGCGCGGTTGCGCTGGTTGGTGGGGGTCTTCGTGGCGGTCGGTGTGGTCGGCCCGCTCATCTGGCCGCGCACGGCCGGGGAAGCCGCGCTCGTGCGCGCCTTCGTCGTCTACGCCGTCCTGCTCGCGGTCGTCCTGATCGTCCCCCTGCTGCTGCCCGGCCTGGCCCGCGTCGCCGGGACGCCATTCCTGGTGCTGGCCCGTCTCGAGGAGCGGCTCGGCCGGGCATCGGTCCTGAGGGATCGGTCGCGTGCGGCCCTGACGGTCGGGGCACTCACCATCGGGCTGGCGCTCATCGTCGCGCTGGGCGGGGTCGGGCAGCATGCCCGTGCGGCCGCGGGCGCATGGATCGCCGATGTCGTCCCGGGCGACCTCGTCCTAACATCGATCTTCCCGCGCGCCCTCGACGAAGGCATCGACCAAGCCCTTGCCACCGTGCCCGGTGTCCGATCCGTGAGCCCCGTCGCGACCTTCGACCTGGCAGTCGCGGGGCGGCGCGTTGACGGCGCAGTGCTCCGTGGCGCGGACCTCGAGAGCGACGGCCGGCTGCACCTCATCGCGGGTGACCGGACCGCCGCGCTGGCCGCCCTGGACGACGGCGGCTCGGCGATCGTACCGGCCGGCATCGCCGCCCGTGATGGGCTCGAGCCCGGGTCGGTGCTGTCCGTTGCCGCAGCGGACGGGTCCGTGCTCGAGCTGACCGTCGTCGGCGTGGCGGAGCGGACGATGCCGGGCAGGTCGGGCGAATCGATCCTCGTCGGTTGGGCCGACGCCGAGCACCTCGGTATCGCCGGTGCCGACGCATACGTGGTCCGGTTCGAGCCGACCGCATCAGCGGTCGACCGGGCGCAACTCGCCGACGAGGCCCGTGCGCTCGCGCTCGAGCCGGTGCCGCTCGACCGCATCCAGGGCGCCATCGGCGAGGCGCTCGACCGCGTCTTCGGACTATTCGACGTCCTTTCGCTGATCGCGGTCATCGTGGCGTCCCTCGGCATCGTCAACACGCTGACCATGAACGTCCTCGAGCGCGTGCGCGAGATCGGGGTCTTGCGCGCCGCCGGGATGACACGCCGCCAGGTATGGCGATCGGTCGTGGTCGAGGCGGGCATCACGGGTCTCGCCGGCGCGATCTGCGGCGTCGCCGCGGGCGTGCTCGTGGGTGGCCTGATGGTCGCGCTGTCGGGTGGCCGGTTCGACCCGACGGCAGCCATCCCGTGGGTGGCGATCGGTGTCGCGTTCGTGCTCGGCGTCGCCCTCGCGATGCTCGCCGCGGCCTACCCGGCCCGGCTGGCGAGCGGCATCTCGATCGTTCGAGCGGTCGGGTACGAGTAGGGCCGAACCCGTCCCGCCGAGACGAATCGGGATGCTAGACTCGGCCTCGGTCGCGCCCCCAGACGACCGTTACCGGAGCCTCGCTTGACGATCGCCATCCCGCGGCTCGACCGAAGCACCGCTGCCGAGCGCGGTCTCACGCTCGCCGACTTCCTGGTCCCGATCCGCGTCGGAGAGCGCACGCCCACCCGTCTGCGGCACGTCGTGCTCATCGTCGCCGGTGCGCTGGTGGTCGCCCTGTCGGCCCAGGTCGTCATCCCGATGCAACCGGTCCCGTTCACCGGTCAGACCTTTGGCGTGCTGACGGTCGGTGCGGCGCTCGGCTTCCGGCGCGGGGCACTGGCGCTCCTGCTGTACATCGCGATGGGTGCGCTCGGACTGGCGGTCTTCGCCGAGGGCACCTCGGGTGTCGCGCGGGTCGTTGGCGCCACCGGTGGGTACCTCATCGGCTTCGTCGTGGCGGCGGCGATCGTCGGCCGGTTGGCCGAGCTCGGCTGGGACCGCCATATCGGGGGGTCACTCGCGGCGATGGCCATCGGGACCGCGGTGATCTACGCGATCGGCGTCCCGTGGCTGAAGGTGTCGCTCGGGATCACCTGGGAGGAGGCGGTCGCCGGGGGCATGACCAAGTTCCTCATCTGGGACGCGGCCAAGCTGGTCGTGGCGGCCGGGCATCTTCCCGGCCGCGTGGTGGCTCATCGGTCGCCGCCCGGAGGATCGCTGACCGCCGCTCGCAGCGAGCGGTACGAGTCGCGCAACAGCTGGGCGACCTCGGGCCAGTACGCCCGCCCAGACCCTCGCGGACCATCCGGGTCGTCGGCCGCACCGCGATCACGCACCTCTGCCGCCTGTCCGCGCAGCCGACCGGCCTCTGCGACAGCCGACTCCGGTAGGCCGTAGATCGCCGCGTAGAGCGACGTGATGGCGTCGCCGGCGGCCGCACCCGCCGACAGGCCGATCTCGCGGCGCACGACCCACCAGCGCAACTCGCGGCGAGCGACCTCGTCCGCATCGACCTCCGGCGGCAGCCCCAACCGGCGATAGGCACGACCGACGTCCGGCGCGAAGCGGTCGTACTCGCCCTCCGCTCGGGCGAAACCGGCCGCCGCACGGGTCAGCAGCAGACTCGCCGCGAGGGCCGTCGGCCAGCGCACGCCGGCCTGCTCCTTGAGGGCCAGGACGAGCCACCCGAACAGGCGGACCGCTTGGCGTCGGTAGTAGGCCTTCCACATCCGGGTCTCGAGCGTCGCCAGCCGATCCGCGTCGAACTCGGTGCCCCAACGTCCCAAGATCCCCTCCTCGAACTGCGGCTATCGTGCGTGCCGTGCATACGCGCGATCGCGACCCCGGGATGTTCGGGCCGGATTCGGAAGCATGGCGCCTGGAACGCGAGGCGATGCTGCTGCTGGGCGCCGGCCCGCGGGCGCTGCTGATGCAGATCGCCCACCCCGCCGTCGCCGCGGGTGTCGACGAGCATTCCGACTTCCGGGCCGACCCGTGGCGCCGTCTCGACGGTACCTTGCGCAGCTACCTGCGGATCATCTACGGATCCTCGCCTGCCGCGAGAGACGAGATCCGCAGGTTGAACACGCTCCATCGCGGGATCACGGGGATCTGGCTACGACGCACGCGATCCCGCGCTGTCGATGTGGGTGCACGCGACGCTGGTCGACTCCACGATCGTCGTCAACGACGCATGGGCAGGTCCGTTGTCCCGCGACCGGGCAGCCCGGTTCTACCTCGAGACCAAGCCGATCGCGAGGGCGTTCGGCGTCCCCGAGTCGTACCTGCCGGCGGATCTCGCCGCCTTCGACGCATACCTCGCGGACCAGGTGCGGCCCGACGGGCCGGTGCAGGTCGGGCCAGTTGCGCGTGAGCTGGCCGAGGTGATCCTCCACCCGCCGCTCCCCGGGGCCCTGGGGAGGGCTGGGCTCGACCCGCGGCTGTACGACTGGACGCTGTGGCCGGCGCTCGGTCTGCTGCCCCGTTCGATCCGGGAGGCCTACGGCCTTCGGTGGGGACCGCTCGAGCGGGCGGTCTCGGGCTGGCTTACCACTGCCTGGCGCGCGTGGCTGCCCGTGCTTCCGCCCTCGTTCCGGCAGATGCCGCAGGCGCTGGCCGGCGACCGGCGGATGGCAGGCCGGGCGTCGGCTGCCGGCGCCCGGGCGGCCGCCGCTGCCGCGATCTCGACTAGTAGTACGACGGGAAGCGCGGCCGGAACAGCGCCGACAGGTACACCGGCGTCGCGTCGTCGAGCGTCTTGAGGAGCGTCGGCGTCGTCGAGATCCGGTAGCGCTGGGCGGCGACGTACTTCCGCAGCGTCGACCAGAACAGCGACGAGCCCATCCGCCGGCGGGCCTCGTTGAGGAGGTTGCCGCCCTGGATGTACACCACCTCGTAGTAGCACGCGCTCGAATAGGCATAGATCGAGCGGTCGAGGCGGGTGGTCGAGCAGCGGCTGGCGCGGCGCGTGCCGGTCACGTCGCGTGCGACGAAGTCGGCCACCGCTTCGTCGGCGAACGGCTGACGGGCCTGGTCGTTGCCGACCAGCCCGTAGAACCACTGATGCGCCGTCTCGTGGGCGATCAGGTAGCGCAGGTTGGCGCTGCCCGACGCCGTACGGGATCCAGGTCAGGCCCGGCGACTCCATGCCATACCCGCCGGCGGACTGGACGACCTTGTAGATCGAGTAGGGATACGGCCCGAGCCGGGACTGCATGGCGCGGAACGCGTCGGCCGCGGCGTCGAGGACGAGCGCGCGGTTGGCCGACGACCGGTAGTAGTAGCGGACCTTCTTCGATCCGACCGCCACGGTGGCGGTCCGGAAGTCGGGTGCGGCCGTGATCGTCACGTCGCGGACGTTGCGGGCGACGAGCCGCTGCGTGCGCCCGTTGCTCGATTGGGAGACGACGCCCGCGGTCGAGGCGATGACGAGCCGCCGGTCGGTCGTGACGTTGACGATGACTTCCGGGCTGACCGGCGTCACGAACGGGTCGCCGTGGTTCGGGCGAGTGAACGGGGTCGTCCGGCTGACCCACGGGATCCAGCGATACGCATCGACGATGCCGTTGGCCCGGGTGAACAGCCAGTTCGAGCCCGCCAGGCTGCTGCGCAGCGTGGCCAGGTAGTGGACGCGGACCTTGACCGTGTCCCCGGCGGCGAGGACGCCGCCCAGCGGCACGATGATCGTCTGGTCGCTGACCCTGGCCGAGACGCGCCTGCCGTCGACCTGGACGGTGTGGAGCCGCATGCCGCCGAGCCGTGCCGCGATCGTGTTGAGCTCGACGCGGTCGATCGGGCCGCCCGACGTGTTGGTGATCGTGGCCACGCTATTCGCCTGGAACGCCCGTGTCCCGAACTTCAGCGACAGGCCGACGAGATAGCGCGCCGACAGGTAGGCGCTCGTTCTGTTCACGCTGCCGGGCGCGATGGCGGTCGCACCGATCGCCGCTGCCGCGCCCGAGGTCTCTGGACCGGGACCGGCGACATCGGTCGACATGCTGCCTTCGTCGACGGGCACGCCACCGTCGTCATTGGTGCGCGAGTCTCGGAGATCCGAGAGCCGCGGATCGCACGCGAAGGCCGGGCCGGCGATGCCTCCGACGAGCAGGAGAGCCAGACCGACCGGAGCGAAGGCTGCGCGCGATGAGCCCCCTGTGCATCAGGAAATCCTACCCGTCCGGGTCCAACCCGCCGCTCACCGAGGGTCCGTGGCGCGTCCCGGACCTTCGTCCGGCCGCGCCCTACACTGGCGCCTCATGGCCGCCGGCATCGTCACCGATGGGTTCATCGACGCGCTGCGTGGCCGTCTCCCCGGCCTGCGCGTCCTGACCGACGAGGTCGATCGCGAGACATATCGGCGCGACGAGACGCAGTACCTTCCGGCCGGTCTGCCGGGTGCCGTCGCCCTACCGACCGAGACGGCCGATGTGGTCGGGATCGTCCGGGTCTGCGCGGAGTTCGACGTCCCGATCGTCCCGCGAGGGGCGGGTTCGGGGCTGAGTGGCGGCGCCGCAGGCATCGATGGCGCGTTGACCGTGGCGTTCACGGCGATGGACCGGATCCTCGAGATCGACTCGGCCAACCTGTGTGTGGTCACCCAACCAGGGGTGATCAATGCCCGGCTGAAGGCCGCGGTCGCCGAGCACGGGCTCTTCTACGCGCCGGACCCGGCGAGCTTCGAGATGTGCTCGATCGGCGGCAACCTCGGCACCAACGCCGGCGGATTGTGTTGCGTGAAGTACGGGCAGACGCGCGAGTCGGTCCTCGGGCTCGAGGTCGTCATGGCCGACGGCAGCGTCATCAGGACGGGCGGCAAGAACGTCAAGGACGTCGCCGGGTATTCGCTCACCCACCTGATCATCGGGTCGCAGGGCACCCTCGCCATGATCACCGAGGCGACCCTCCGGCTGCGCCCCACCCCGCCGCCCCGTGCCACGCTCCTCGCCTTCTTCCCGACCCTCGAATCCGCCGGCGATGCCGTGGCCGGGATCGCGGCTGCCGGGTTGTCGCCGGTCACGCTCGAGCTGATGGACCGCTTCACGATCCGCGCCGTCGACGACGTCCATGCCCTCGGTCTCGACCGGGAGGCCGCCGCGATGCTGATGATCGAGTCGGACCTGCCTGGTGCCGCGGCGGCCGACGAGCTGGCAAGGGCCGAGACGGTCTGCACCGGCGTCGGTGCGACGTCCACGGTGCGCTCCCAGACCCCGGCCGAAGCGGATCTGCTGCGCCAGGCTCGCCGCGCCGCGCACTGGGCGCTCGAAAAGCTCGGCGACGTCAAGATGGAGGACGTGGGTGTGCCCCGCTCACGGGTGCCCGACATGCTCCGAGCCATCGAGGCGATCGCCGTCAAGCACGAGGTGCGGATCGGGACGTTCGGTCACGCCGGCGACGGCAACCTCCATCCCGACCTGGTCCTCGAGCGGGGCGATCCCCGTGGCGAGGCGATCACCAAGGCGGTCCAGGCGGACCTGTATCGCGCGGCTCTGGATCTCGGCGGCACGGTCACCGGCGAGCACGGCATCGGCTCGGCAAGGCGCGAGTGGCTCGAGGAGCAACGGGGCGCCGACGCGGTCCGCGTGATGCGGGCGATCAAGGCGGCGCTGGACCCGCAGGGCCTGCTGAATCCGGGGCGCGTCCT
This sequence comes from uncultured Chloroflexia bacterium, assembly GCA_963831715.1. GTDB lineage: Bacteria > Chloroflexota > Limnocylindria > Limnocylindrales > CSP1-4 > SPCO01. Next base: position 75,497 of record CAWHRB010000004.1, read on the forward strand.
CTAGCGACTGCGGCGAGTCATCCGCCCGGCGCCCGTCTGCGCATGACGGGAAGAGCCACGACGGAGAAGTCGCGACGACGTCGAGGTGACCGATCGGCTGGGAGCCGTGGAGGAGCCCGGTCGCCACGTATCACCACAGGAGGGGTCGAATCCCACCATGTCTCGCAGAACATTCGCCGCGCTCGGGACCGCCGCGGTCGCGCTGACCATCGGCGCCGCCCCGATCCTCAGCAATGCGGCCGACCACCTTGATGCCCCCGCCCTCGGCGGGGCAACCGCGAACGGCCAGATCGCCCCGCATTCGGAGCACGGCGACCGCGACATCAACGATGTCTACGTCTTCCGGGCACCCGACAACTCGCGGCGGACGGTCATTGCCATGACGGTCAACCCGGCCATCAACCTGTTTGGTGGCAACTTCGGGACCAACGTCCGCTACGTCTTCAACATCGACAAGAATGGCGACGAGAAGGCGGACCTCGCCTATGTCGCGCGGTTCGGCCGCGTCGACAAGGACGATGACGACAAGTACCCCGAGCAGGACTACCGGATCAAGAAGTACACCGGCAGCGATGCCCGCTCGCTCGACGACGGACGGACCGTCGCCTGGGGTGAGTCCAACGAGGGGAGCGCCAAGACCCGGCAGAGCCTGAGGGCATGGGCCGGTGTCCGCTCCGATCCCTTCTTCTTCGATCTCACGGGGTTCATCGGTACGACCACGTTCCTGACGACCGGCACGGCCGTCGGTGGCGATGCGCTCGGGAAGGACCCGACCGACTTCTTCGCCAACCTCAACACGAACGCGATCGTCCTGTCGGTCCCGAACTCGCAGCTGCCCGACACCATCGGTGTGTGGGCGACCACGCAGTACTGGAAGAACGGCAAGTGGCGGGCAGGAGACCAGATGGGTCGCCCGGCGATCAACACGGTCTTCAACCCGACAGCCGACAAGGACCTGTTCAACCGGACGCCGCCGAGCCGCCAGAAGACGGCCTTCGACGGCAAGTTCCGCAAGAACGTGATCAACGGCCTGAAGTTCTTCTCGAGCCTCGACTCCGAAGGCGCGTACACGACAGCTCAGGCGAAGGCTCTGGCCGACGTCCTGATCCCCGACGTGCTCGTCTACAGCCGCTCGAGCTCGCTCCCCGCACCGCTCAACGGCCGCGCGCTCGCCGACGACGTGATCGACGTCGAGCTCAACGTGACCACGGGTGGTGACCCGCTCGGCCTCTTCGCCAACCGCAACGCCACCGGCGCTGTGCCAAGCGACGGCGTCGGGCCGCACACCGACTACCTGTCGCGCTTCCCGTATCTGGGCAAGCCGCACTAGGTCGGAGGTCCCTCGGAAGGCGGCCCATCGGGTCGCCTTCCGACACCATCACCAGGGGACGCATCGACATGATCGCTCTCGCAGGTTCCATCTCTCATCGGCGGCCCCGGGCCTTCGGGCTCGTGCTGGCCGCCCTTCTCATCGTCGCCGGCTCGTGGGTCGTCGCCACCCTCAGACCTGCGCCGGTCGCCACCGCCCCGCAGCCGGTGTCGGGGGCTGCCGCAAGCGCGGCACCGATCGATGGCGGTGGAGCACCACCGGTGTCACTCGGCCAGGTCGATCACTCCATCGACGCGTGGTCGAAGAACCTCGAGACCAATCCGCGTGACTTCCTCGCGGCGACCAATCTCGCCATCCTCTACCAGGGTCGTGGCCGGTTGAGCTACGACCTGACCGACTACGAGCGAGCCCTCGATGCCGCACGAACGGCGCTCGCCATCGAAGCCGGTCACGTGCCGGCTCGACTGGTGGAAGCGCTCGACCCTCGTGTCGTTGCACGACTTCGGCGCCGCGCTCACCGCGGTGGACGCCCTGCTGGAGGACGCGCCGTCGGAGCCGGCCGCGTTGGCCGTGCGCTTCGACGCCGAGCTCGAGCTCGGTCGCATCGACGCCGCACGGGCCGACCTGACCACCCTCGAAGACCGTCGGCGGTTCGGCGGTCGCGATCCGGCAGGCGCGTCTCGCCTCCGTCACCGGCGACGCCGCGACGGCCCTCGAGCGCGCCATCGCCGCTCGATCCGCAGCCGTCGAGGACGAGGTCGAGGACATCGGGTTCTACCACTACGCCGTCGGCGAATATGCGCGACTCGCCGGCGATGGCGCGACGGCCAGATCGGCATTCACCGAGGCGCTCGGCGTCCGCGACGACGATCTCGGGGCGCTCATCGGGCTCGCCCGGATCGATGCGTTCGACGGGCGGACCGCCGACGCGATCGACGGTCTGCGGCGCGCGACTCGCATCGCGCCCCAGCCTGAAGCGCTCGCACTTCTCGGCGACCTCCTTCGGAGCGTCGACCCCGCAGATGCGGAGGCCGCCAAGGCCTTCGATACGATCCGGTTCATCGAGCAGCTCGGGGACGTGCAGTCGGCCACCTACGACCGGCAGCTCCTTCGCTTCGAGCTGGACCATGGCGGTGCCGATCAGACGCTGCTCGACCGGGCCCGGGCCGCGGTCACCGAGCGCCCCGATGCTGCGGGGCACGAGCTCGTCGCCTGGGCCGCCTACCGCCTCGGGCTGTATGCCGAGGCCGGCGAGGCCATCGCGGCCGCTCGGGCACTCGGCGGGGACGATGCCCGGCTGCGGTTCTACGACGGGGCCATCCGCATGGCCCTTGGCGATCGGGGGCGTGGAGAAGAGCTCCTCCAAGACGCGGCCGGGCTTGGCGCAGCGCTGGACCCGATCGAGCGGGTGGAGGTCGCCAGCCTGCTCGCCGGCTGACGTCACCGAGGGGGCGGGGAGCGCGGGTCTCGCTGGGGCCCGCGCTCCGTCGTGTATGCTCCCGACGTGCGTGCACATCTGTTCAGTACATCTGTGCGCAGGCGGGCGAGCCGGTCGCGATGACGACCGACCGCGCTCTCCTCGTGCAGGCCAGCCGCCTCTACTACGAGCTGGGTGAGACCCAAAGCGAAGTCGCCGTACGGCTGCGGCTGACTCGACCCCAGGTCAGCCGATTGCTGAAGCGGGCGCGGGCGGAGGGCGTCGTCGAGATCCGCATCATCGACGGAGCGACGGCCGAGTCGCCGGCCGCCGACGAGCTGACGCGCCGCTTCTCCCTCGACGCGGTCCACCTGGCGCCGACGCTCGCCGGGCCGGAGGACCTGACCCGACGGATCGTCGGGCGGCTCGCGGCCGATGTTCTCCGCGCGAGCATCCGCGACGGCGGGATCGTGGGGATCGGGCACGGAGCCTCGGTCGGGGCGGTGGCCGATGCTCTCGAGGATGCCGTGACCCCGGTCCGGGCGACGATCGTGCCGCTGGCCGGCGGCTACTGGTCGCCCGGCCCGGACCGCGATCCATTCCACCGCATCGCCGGAGCCTTCAACGCTCAGCCACACGGCTTGATGGCACCCGGGCTGCTCGAGGACGCCCAGACGAAGCAGGCCCTCGAGGCGCACGCCGGTGTACGCGCGGTCATCGACCTCTGGGGACGACTCGACGTCGCGCTGTTCGGCATCGGCGGCCCGTCGTGGGGCGTGGCATCGCTCGGCTGGGACGTCGTCCGTTCGCTGGACGAGGCGCAGGCCGTCGGCGAGATCCTGATCGCCCCGTTCGACATCGGCGGGTCATTCGTCTGCCCCGCCCTGCGCGAGCGGGTCATCGCCTTCGACGCGCGCAGCCTCCGTGACGTCCCGATCTCGATCGGCATCGGGGCCGGGCGCGGAAAGGTGCAGCCCATCCTCGGCGCGCTCAGATCCGGCGCCGTGAAGACGCTCGTCACCGACGTAGCGACGGCCGAGGCCGTCGCGGGCCTGGACGCGCCATGACGACGCCCACGGCAGCCATCCTCGGCATCGACCTCGGCACGACCGAGGTGAAGGTCGGCCTGGTGGGTCTGGACGGCCGCCTCCTCGCGATGGCCCGTGCGGGCTATGCGCTCGATGTCGGACCGGAGCCCGGCAAGGCCGAGCAGGATCCGGGGGCGTGGTGGTCGGCGATCGTCGTCGCCGTGCGCGCGCTGCGTCCACCCGAGGCCGTCGATGTGGTCGCCGTCGGGGTCGATGGGCACGGCCCGACGCTGGTCGCCGTGGACGAGCGCGGCGACGCGGTCCGACCGGCGATCACGTTCCTCGACACGCGCGCGACGGTCGAGGCAGCCGAGCTCGCCGACGCGACAGGCATCCGGGGCTGGGCCCTCGGACCGCTCCCGGCGGCGCTGTGGCTGGAGCGGCATGAGCCGGACACGGCCGCCCGCGCGCGTTGGTACCTGACGACCTGGGAGTGGCTGGCCTTCCGGCTCACCGGCGTGGCGGCCGCGCCGCTCGTGCCGGGTCAGATGCCGCCCGATCCCGAGGCCATTCGTCGGGCGACGGCCCTGCGCGTGGAGCGACGACCACCGCCGATCTCGATCGGTGCCATCGTCGGCGGGCTGACCGGCGCCGCCGCCGAGGCGCTCGGGGTCCGGCTCGACATCCCGGTCGCCGGGGGCACGAACGACGCCTTCGCGAGCTACCTGGGGGCCGGGCTGTCCGAATCAGGCGATGCGTACGATCCGGGCGGGTCCGCTGGCGGGTTCGGCGTCTACTGGCACGAGCCCGTCGAGGTGCCCGGCGCGTTCGTGACACCCGCCCCGCTTCCTGCGCTCTTCAGCGTGGGCGCGGCGATGGCGGCGACGGGCCGAGCCCTGGACTGGTTCCGGGACGGCGTCGTGGGTGGGGCGACCTCGACCGAAGCGCTCCTCGAGGAGGCGGGCACGACGCCGCCAGGCGCGGAGGGTGTCGTCTTCTTGCCCTACCTCGCCGGCGAGCGCTCGCCCATCTGGGACCCGAGCGCGACCGGGGCGTTCGTGGGTCTGACGCTTGCCCACGGTCGGGGCCATCTCGCGCGCGCCGTCCTCGAAGCGAGCGCGCTCGCGATCCGGCACGTCGCCGAGCCGATGCTGACGGCGGGCGTGACGGTCACCGCGATGCGGGCCTGCGGCGGCCCGGCACGGAGCGAGACATGGAACCAGATCAAGGCGGACGTGACGGGCTTCTCGGTCCTCGTGCCGACGGTGCTGGAGACGGCCGTCCTCGGCTCGGCGATCCTGGGCGCGGTCTCTATCGGTGCCTGTCCCGACGTGACCTCTGCGGTCCGGTCGATGACCCGCATCGAGCGTCGGCTCGAGCCGCGCCCCGAGTACCGAGCCACCTACGACCGCACCTTCGCGATCTATCGCGGGCTCTATCCCGCGCTGCGACCCGTCCTCCAGGAGGGCGACCGATGAGCGGTCGGGGCGCGATCGCGGTCGATCACGTGGAGCTCTCGTTCCCTATGCGCGGTGGCGGGCGGCTGCCCGTGCTCGACGAGGTCGACCTGGCGATCGGTGGCGGCGAGATCGTGGCGCTCATCGGGCCGAACGGGTCGGGCAAATCGACGCTGCTGCGGGTCATGGCCGGGCTGCTCGTTCCGGAGCGCGGGACCGTGACGCTCGACACCGACCCGATCACCCGACCGGACCCGCGCATCGGGCTGGTGTTCCAGGAACCCCGACTCCTGCCGTGGCGATCGGCGGCCGACAACATGACCTATCCGCTCGAGCTTGCCGGTTGGCCACCCGAGCAGCGGCGCGGACGGCTCGTGACACTCACGGACCTCGTCGGTCTTGATCCCAGCGTCCTCAGCAATCGACCGGCCGAGCTGTCGGGCGGCCAGGCGCAGCGTGTCGCCATCGCCCGGGCACTCGCGCTCGAGCCCGGGGTGCTGTTGCTCGACGAGCCATTCAGCGCACTCGACGCGCTGAGCCGCGAACGATTCGACCTCGAACTGCTCGGCCTCTGGGAGCGGGCCGCTTCGACGATCGTGCTCGTCACCCACAGCATCGCCGAGGCGATCCTCGTGGCAGACCGGGTGGTCGTCCTGTCGCCCCGACCGGGTCGAGTCGTGGCCGAGCTCCCCGTGGAGCTGCCCCGGCCCCGCTCGATCGCCGATCTCGACGCCGCGGTGGTCACGAGCACGGCGCGGGAGATCCGGCGGCACCTCGGCGAGGCGGCCGCCGCATGAGTCGGACCGCGCTCGGTTCCGTCCTAGCGGCCCTTATCGGGTTCGTCGTGGTCTGGCAGCTGGTCGTGATCGTCAGCGGGTTCCCGCCATTCATCCTGCCGCCGCCGGGGTCGGTCGCGAGCCGCTGGGTCTCGGCGTGGTCGGCCGGGACCATCCAGCCGCACCTCGTCGCCACCCTCGGTGAGGTCGCGCTCGGCTTCCTCGTCGGTGCCGGGTCGGCGCTCATCGTGGGCTACGCGCTGGCGCGCAGCGCCCTCGTCGAGCGGGTCCTGTCCCCGTACCTCGTCGCCGCCCAGGCGACACCGATCCTCGCGCTCGCTCCACTTATCGCGCTGTGGTTCGGGCCCGGGCTGGCCGGCAAGGTCGTCATCTGCGCGCTGATCGTGTTCTTCCCGGTCGCGGTGGCAACGATGGTCGGGATCCGGTCCGTCGACGCCCGCCTGCTCGAGCTCGGTCGCTCGCTGCGTGCCACCCGGCGCCAGGTCCTGACCACGCTCGAGATCCCGGCCGCGCTGCCGAGCATCCTCGGCGGTATGCGCGTCGGCGTGACGCTGGCCGTCGTCGGGGCGATCGTCGGCGAGTGGGCCGGGGCCGAGAAGGGCCTCGGCGTCCTGATCAACCTCGCCCGTGGCTCGCTGTTCGACATCCCGCTGATGTTTGCCACGCTCCTGACCATCGCGCTGGTCGGGATCGTCCTCTACCTCGTCGTCGTGCTCGTCGAGCGCCGGCTCGTCGGCGCTCGCTAACCTGCCAGCCCTGGAGGTCCCGTTGTCCCGTCGTCTGCTCCTTTCCCTCGTGGCCGTCTCGAGCCTCCTCGTCGCGGCATGCGGCGCGGGGTCCGGCGGTCCGTCGCCGAGCGGTGTGCCGACCGCGCCCCCGTCCGCATCGCCGAGCGGCGAATCAAGCTCGGAACCGGAGCCGAGCCAGGAGCCGGTCGCACTGACGGTCGGCCTCGGCTTCATCCCGAGCGTCCAGTTCGCCCAGTTCTACCTGGCCGATCAGGCCGGCTACTACGAGGAGGCGGGGCTCGACGTCACGTTCCAGAACAAGATCGACCCCGACCTCGTGACCCTGGTCGGCCAGGGAGCCATCGACCTTGGACTGGCCGACGGGACCAGCGTCATCCCGGCCGTCAGCAATGGCATCCCGATCAGGTACGTCGCGACGATCTACGGTCGCTTCCCGTCGATCGTGTTCGCGAAGGCGTCGTCCGGCATCGATGAGGCCAAGGATCTCGAGGGCAAGCGGCTGGGTATCCCCGGTCGCTTCGGCTCGTCGTGGATCATGCTCCAGGCGCTGCTGAAGTCCGCCGGGCTCACGCCCGACGACCTCGACATCGTCGAGTACCCCGACTTCGGACAGGGCGCCGCCGTCGCCCAGGGCGCCGTCGACGCGGCGACGGGCTTCGCCAACAACGAGCCGGTCCAGTTGGAGCTGTCAGGCGAGGCTGTGAATGTCCTGCGGGTCGACGACATCACCCCGCTGCCCGGCAACGGGCTGATCGTCGGGCGGGCCGCGCTGGAGGCCAAGGGCGACGCCATCGCAGCATTCGTCGCGGCCACGCTGCGGGCCATGGAGGACATCCGCGACGACCCTGCGGTCGGGCTCGACGCGGCGATCACGGCCGTCCCCGAGCTCGCCTCGACGCGCGAGACGCAGGCCGCCATCCTCGACGCGACGATCGATGTGTGGCAGGGACCCGTCCAGCAGCAGCGTGGTCTCGGGGCGATCGAGCCAAGCGATTGGGAGGCATCGGTGGCGTACATGACCGAGCTCGGGCTCGTGCCGAGTCCGGTCGTCGTCGACGACTTGATCGACCCGAGCCTGCTACCTCAGACCGGCTGACGCCAGATGCTGGGTGGTGTTCGGCCGAGCGGCGCGCGACGCTCGTGGTGGCTGCGAGAGGCCCTCGCCGCGGAAGCGGCCGCCGCGCCGCATCTGGCCGCGGCCGCGCCGCCGTTGCGCGGCACGACGACGGCCGACGTGGCCGTCGTCGGTGGCGGCTACACGGGCATGTGGGCCGCGCTGCGCGTGACCGAACTGGAACCGGGCGCCCGGGTCGTACTGATCGAGACCGACATCTGCGGCGGCGGCCCGTCGGGTCGGAACGGCGGGTTCGTCACGAATTGGTGGGACGAGTTCCCGACGCTGCTCGAGCGCTACGGACCGGATGGCGCTCGGGCGATGGGCGATGCCATGGAGGCGGCCGTCGATGCGGTCGGCACGTTCTGCTCCGAACAGGGCATCGACGCCTGGTACACGAAGGCAGGATCGCTGTCCGTCAGTGCGGCGCCGGCCCAGGATGGATCCTGGGACGAGGCCATGGATGCCCTCCGCGGCCACGGGCTGGGCGATCGGCTCGTGCCGGTGTCCGCGGCGGAGGTCGCGGCGCGGATCCGCTCCCCGGTGTTCCGCGACGGGGCGTTCATGCCCGGGGCGGCGACCGTGCAGCCGGCGACTCTGGCGCGCGGCCTGCGGCGCGTCCTGCTGGAACGCGGCGTCACGATCTTCGAAGGCACGGAGGCCGTCGAGGTCGAGGGTCAGCGCCCCATGCCGCTCGGCGCGGTCGGTGCCCGCACACGCCGGGCGCCCGCCCGGCGGGGTAACGGGATCGGCGTGCGACCGGTGCGCATCCGCACGCGATCGGAGACGGGTGACGGCGAGGTCCTCGCCGGGTCGGCGATCCTCGCGCTGAATGCGTGGGCTGCCGCGTGGCCGTGGTTCGGGCGACGGCTCGTGACATGGTCGTCGTACATCGTCCTGACCGAGCCCATCCCCGACCGTCTGGCCGATCTCGGCTGGACCGGCGGCGAGGGCGTCGCCGACGGGCGCTTCACCCTTCACTACCTGCGGACGACACCGGATGGCCGGATCGCCCTCGGCGGTGGTGGGGGCCGGGCCGGGTTCGGCGGCCGCATCGGGCCCGTCTTCACCGACGATCTCGGTGATGCCCGCCGGGCGGCCGCCGGGTTGCGGCGGCTCTTCCCGTCACTGGCCGACGTCCGCATCGAGGACGCCTGGGGCGGCCCGATCGACATCACCGCCGATCATCTGCCGTGGTTCGGCTCGGTCCGAGACCGGCCGATCCACTACGGCCAGGGCTACAGCGGCAACGGCGTCGGGCCGTCCGTGGTCGGCGGTCGGATCCTCGCGGCGCGTGCCGTGGAGGCTTCCGGGGACCCGGCGCTCGCCTTGCCGCTCGCGGACGGTCGGCCGCCTCGGGCGTTCCCGCCGGAGCCCGCGCGGTTCGTCGGGGCTCGCTTGATCCGCGAGGCTGCAGCCCGTCGGGAGTCGATGGAGGAACGCGGTGAAGACCCGGGTCGGCTCCTGCGCGAGCTGAGTCGGCTGCCACGTCGACTCGGCTATCACCTCGGGCCCGACTGACCCCGTTCCCAGCGGGGGATGGCTGAATCGGCTAGAATGGGGGACCCCCGTCGACCCGCGGACCCGAGTCCGTCCACGCACAGAGGTCCCCATTGAACAGCCGTCCCCCCGTCAAGCCCGCCGTCGCCAATGAGCCCTTCAAGCACGTGATCGACGAGTACAAGCACCAGGCTCAGACCATCACCTGCACCTGCGGCTGGCACGGCAGCTCGGCGACCATCGACCGCGGTGGGTCGGAGTGGACGGCCCACCTCATCGAAGTCCGCGGCAAGAAACGATAAGCGCTTGCGCGCGGACGCCCAGGGCGGCGTTGCGCTGCGCCCGCTCGCTCACGCACATCTGAGTGCGCTCGCTCCCGTGCTCGCAGGCGCCTTGCCCAGAACGTCCGCGCGCGGCGCTAGGCACGTGACGCGCTGAAGGTCTGCCCCGCGCGGCCGTGCTGACCAGCTCCGACATCTGACCCGGATCGGGCGATCCGGGTCGGTCCGTGTCCGGTAGCCTGTCGCGCGTGGAACTCCCGAACACGGGCCCGTTCGTCCTGCGCGGTCGCCTGCTGACACCGCTCGGGGACGGAGGTACGCGTCACGAGCCCGATGCGCTCGTGGAGGTCGATGCCGGCGGGCGGATCGTCTACGCCGGGGCGACGTCGGATCGATCGGGCGCGGCTGCCGACGCGATCGACCTGCGGCCCTGGCTGTTGATGCCGGGCATGGTCGACCTGCACGCCCATCTGCCCCAGCTGCCGAACGCCGGGCTCGGCGCGGGGATGGACCTCCTCGCGTGGCTCGAGCGTTACATCTTCCCGTTGGAGCGCGGGTTCGATGTCGAGACCGCCGAGCGCGTTGCGCCCGCCGCGTGGCGCGCGTTCGCGGCCGCCGGGACCACGACCGCCCTGGTGTACGGCGCCGTGTATGAGGCCAGCCTCGACTCCACGTTCCGGGCTGCCGAGGCGCACGGGATCCGCGCGATCGTCGGCAAGGTGATGATGGATCGCATCACCTACGACCCGACGATCGACCCGTCGACCATCCTCGACCGGTCGCTCGCCGAGAGTGCTCGCCTCATCGAGCGCTGGCATGGGGCCGACGACGGTCGACTCCGCTACGCCGTCACACCGCGGTTCGCCGTCTCGTGCACGGCCGACCTGCTGCGCGAATCGGCGACCCTCGCCGACTCGACCGGTGCGTACTGGCAGACGCACGTGTCCGAGGACCATGGCGAGATCGCCGAGGTCGGACGGTTGTTCCCCGAGGCGCTCGACTACGTCGACGTCTACGACCGCGCGGGTGGGCTCGGCGAGCGGACCGTGCTCGCGCACGCGGTCCACTTGTCCGACCGCGAGCTCGGCCGGCTCGTCGAGAGCGGGACCCGGGTGGCGCACTGCCCGATCTCGAACCTGTTCCTGGCGTCGGGTGTGATGCCACTCGGTCGATATCTCGAGGCGGGGCTGCGGCTCGGTCTCGGATCGGACGTCGCGGGTGGCCCCGACCTGTCGATCTTCAGCGTGATGCGGGTCGGCTTCTACGCCCAGAACGCGCGTCTCGTGGCCGGTCTCGAACAGGGCCCCGTGCTCAAACCGCTCGACTGGCTGCGGCTTGGGTCGCTCGGGGGTGCCGAGGCACTCGGGCTCGATGACGCGATCGGCTCGCTGGAGGCGGGCAAGGACGCCGACGTCATCGCGGTCGATCCGTCGATGATCGCGCCGATCCCCGGCGTGGTCGACGACGACCCGGACGACGTGGCGAGTCGCCTGATCTTCCGAGCGCATCCCGACATGGTCCGGGCGGCGTGGGTCCGCGGCCGCCGGCTGGAGGGGCCTGCTCCCAGGTAAGCCCGCGGCAAGTGTCGCCCGTCAGGATGCGCACGTGCCGGATCGAGAACGGGCTGCAGACCGCGGGTCACGCATCGCTCGACGTGACTTGGTCAGTGTCGGGGCGGACCTGCGCACCGCCCGGATCATGGCGGGTCGGTCTCTGCGCGACGTCGGCCGTGCCGCGGGGATGTCCTACAGCACTGCGGGTCGCATCGAGCGGGCCGCGCGCTTCCTAGCGTGAGCGTCATGCAGCTCGCCAAAGTCGGCGCAGTCGTCGGTCTCGACGTTCGGGTGCGTACCTTTCCGGGCCCAAGCCCGCTTCGAGATGCCGGCCAGATCGCCCTGTTCGACCGGCTTCGGGAGCGCCTGGCACAGACGCTTGTCGTGCGCAGCGAGGTCCCCCTCCAGATCGATGGTGACCTCCGCGCTTGGGACGCGGTGATCGCGGGCTTCGACTCGATCGCCGATCCACTGCACGCCGAGGGCGAGACGCGGATGTATGACGCTCAAGCCCAGCTGCGCAAGATATCGATCAAGGCCCGGGATTCCGGAGTCGACGTCGTGCTGTTGGTCATCTCCGACACGCCACGCAACCGAGCGGCTGTTCGAGCCGCCGGGCCGATGATCGCGGAGGGGTATCCCATCTCGCCCCGTGCTGCACTCGCCGCGTTGGCTGGGGGTCGCCACCCGGGAGGATCCGCCCTCGTGTTCGTGTGAGGTCGGTGCACGGGGTGACCATTCGGGAGCCTAGGTGCGGGCACGTCGACCAGCCGTGCAACGGATGCCCAGCGATTCAGTAAGACGCTCGCTTTGGCGACCCTTCGGTCATCGTATGCATAGATCGTCGCCGGGCCGGCCGGTTCTCGCGTTCAGTGTCCGATATGGTCACCCCGTGCACAGGATCACCAGCATGACGCGGGTTCACGGGACCACGTGACCGACAGCGTTGACATCCTCATCACCGGCGGCACGATCGTCGACGGGACCGGTGCGCCCGGCCGGCCCGGAACGGTCGTCGTCGAGGGCGATCGCATCCGCCTCCTCGATCCCGGCGCCGAGCCACCTGCCCACGCACGGACCACCATCGACGCGACAGGCCGTGTCGTCGCTCCTGGGTTCATCGATCTCCATAGCCATGGCGGACTGGTCATCCTCGCCGAGCCGCACCACGAACCCAAGGTCCGCCAGGGCGTCACGACGGAGATCGTCGGCGTCGACGGCAATGGATTCGCGCCCTTCCGCCGGCGCGAGGATCTCGAGGCTTTTGTGCACCTCGATTCGGGGCTCGATGGCCGACCCGACATCGACTACGACTGGCGGACGGTCGCCGAGTACCTCACGAAGTACGACGGCACCGTCAGCGTCAACGTCGGGACGCTGGTCGGGAACAGCCAGCTGCGCATCGACGCCCTCGGCTGGGACGACGTCCCGGCCGATGCAGCCGCGCTGGACCGGATGGCCGGCACGCTTCGCGACGCGATGGCCGACGGCGCCGTCGGTCTCAGCTCAGGCCTCGACTATCCGCCCGGCAGCTTCGCGCCCACCGAGGAGCTCGCGACCTTGGCGGCCACCGCCGGCGAGTCGGGCGGCTTCTATCACAGCCACGTTCGGTACACGCTCGGCGACCGCTACCTCGACCCGTTCCGGGAGGCGATCGAGATCGGGCGTCGGTCTGGCGCCCCTGCCCACATCACCCACTTCTATCACCGCCAGACGCACCCGGGCGGCCCCGACCGCCTGCTCGCCCTGGTCGATGACGCCCGCGCCGAGGGCCTCGACGTCACCTTCGATTCGTATCCCTCCGAGTGGGCGAGTACGCGGCTGCTCATCCAGCTCCCGCAATGGGTCCAGGCCGGCGGGCCGATCGCATTGAAGGAACGCCTGGCCGACCGGCCGACGCGCGAGCGTCTCAGGACCGAGATGGGTCCCGCGTACACGAGTGCGGCCGGCTGGTCGGACCTCCGCCTCGGCAACTTCACCCGACCGGATCTCCTGCGCTGGGAGGCCTGCACGCTCGCCGACGTGATGGCGGAGACGGGACAGGATCCGGTCGATGCCATCTGCGACTTGCTCCTCGCCGAGGATCTCGGCATCAACCAGGTGACGAGCGGCCCGTGGAGCGAGTCCCTGCCCGAGTTCGTGAAGCATCCCGTCGGGATGGTCGGCACGGACTCGACGTTCATCGGGGCCAAGCCAAGCCCGCGGACGTACGGTTCCTACCCGCGCATCCTGGGCCAGTTCGTGCGCGATGAGCGGTTGCTCTCGGTGGAGCAGGCGGTCCACAAGATGACGGGTGCCGCGGCCACGCGTCTCGGCTTCCGTCAGCGCGGCACGATCCGCGACGGCAACATCGCCGATCTCGTCGTGTTCGACCCCGCGACCGTGCGCAGCAACGCCACCTACGACGAGCCGCGCCGGTTCCCGACCGGCATCGAGCACGTCATCGTCAATGGCATCCCGGTCGTGCGCGACGGCGAGCACACCGGGGCGACACCGGGTCGCGCGATCCGCCTCGGCGTGGACTGACGCTCAGGACCGCGGCGGGTCGACCTCCGCCAGGACGCTGGCGAGGAGCCGGGCATTCCGCCGCCGCTCGGTGTGCATCCGGTCGGTGGCGGTGCGCATCACCGCCGCCAGCGACACGTCCCCGCTCGTACTGGCCCACCCGATCGCCAACCGCATCGCGATGGCGCCCGACTCGAGCCACAGCTCACACGCCCGACGGACCCGTTCGATGTAGTTGATGGCGACGATCTCGTCGGTCTCGGGCATGAGGACAGCGAAGTGCCCCGGCCCGAGACGGGCGACGTAGTCGGCGCGCCGAGCCAGGCGCGAGATCGTATCGGCGAGAGCCGGTTCGATGCGATCGCCAGCCCCCGGGCCGACCCGCTCGACCAGCCGCTCGAGGCCGTCGAGCTCGAGCATGACGACCGTCGCGGGTCGTCGGTAGCGCCCCTCGCGGGCATCCTCGTGGGTCAGCACGTCCTCGAAAGCGACGGCGTCCATCAGACCGGTCAGGGCATCACGGCCGCGATTCGCGAGCGCCGAGCTGCGAGCCGGCGGCTCGGAATCGCCGGGGCCGGCATCGCCGGTATCTTCGGGGTCGCCACCTCCGGCGTCGGGGTCCTCGGCGATGCGTAGCCCGCGTTCGCCGATGACGGTCTCGGCATCGACCGGCTCCGCCAGATCGAACGATCCCTGTTGCGGGTCGGCATCAGTCGCGGGTCGGACGTCAGCGGAGGCCATCGACATCGGACTCGTCCATGGGTCGCCGCGCATCGCATCGACATAGGACGATGTCAGCAGCGAGTCGATGGTCGCCATGCGGCGCGCGCGAATCGTGCGGCCCCAAGCCGCCGACCCGACGACGATCAACATGCTGGCGGTCGTCGTGACGACGACGATGACGAGCAATGTGCCCGGAGAGATGTTCATGCTCTGGGTCACCCCCCGAATGTGACTCCGGCCGCTCGCGGCGGACCGCGGCGTCCGGCGGGCGTGGATGATACGCGCGGCTCGTGCCCCAACGGACCATCCGGGAGACCGCGAAGGACCCTTTCGCGGTGCCGCGCGGCACCGTGCCGGGCGGTCGGGTGGGGTCCGGTGCAGAGCGGGTCGGTCTGGTGGGGTCCGGCCCGTGGACGTACGATCGCTACCCGCGCAGCCTCGGCCACGTCGTGCGCGACGAGCGATCGCTCTCCCTGGAGCCCGCGGTCCGCAAGATGCCCGGCGCCGCCGCGGTGCGGCCCGGCTTCCGCCAGCGCGCCACGGTCGGTGAGGGCAACGTCGCCGATCTCGAGATTCGCGTCGGCCTCGACCGACCGCTACGCGGCAACGTCGGCATCGACGGCCTCGCGGTCGTCGATGGACTCGACTCCGAGTGACTCCGCGAAAGGCGACTCGTCGCCTGCCTGACGGGCGTTGCGCCGCAGCTCCTGCCGCATCCTATCGGTCGCGACGCGGACCGCACCCGACAGCCCTGTGTCGCCGGCCGTGCTCGCCCAGCCGATCGCCAGGCGCATCGCGATGGCGCCCGACTCGAGCCATAGCTCGCATGCGCGCCGGACGCGCTCGACGTAGTTGATGGCGGCGACCTCGTCGGTCACCGGGAGCAGCACGGCATAACGGCCGCGCTCCAGCCGCGCCACGTGATCCGCGCGGCGGGCGAGCCGCCTGATCGTGTCGCTCAGCGCGGTCTCGATCCGGTCACTGGTCTCGGGCCCGAGACGATCGACGAGCTTCGTCAATCCGTCGAGCTCGAAGACGATGATGGTCGCCGGATGCCCGTAGCGCTGTTCGCGGGCCTCCTCCTGGGCCATGACCTCCTCGAAGGCCAGCGCATCCAGCAGGCCGGTCAGCGGGTCGCGGCCACGCACGGTCATCGTCGATGCGCTGGTCGCGGTCGCGTCCATGTCGTCGATGGCTTCGATGACGGTGGGTTCGATGTCGGTGTCGGGGGCGTCCACGGCGGTGTCGGGGGCGTCCACGGCGGTGTCGGGCACGTCCACGGCGGTGTCGGACACGTCCATCGTGCTCTCCGCGGCTTGGGTATCCATCGTGGATCGATCCTCCTGGTCCATGTCGTTCACCTCGGTTTCGACGGGCTCGGCGTCCATTGCCGCGATCTCCGCCTCCGCTTCGGCCAACGCGTCCGCCTCAGCCGCATCGAGGCTGAGCGAGCGCTGCTCCAGCGCAGTGGGTGTGGGGTATTCGAACGGATCGGCGAGGGGATCGACCGCATCGCCTTGCGCCGCCAAGACAGGCGCGGGCCAGGCATTGCCGTTCGCCCATGGGTAGCGACGGGTGGGCGGCGACACATCAGTGGTCGACGGCCCCCCGTCGGCGCTCGTAGGGACCTGGTCGAGGTCAGTGCTGTCCTTGCCGTAGGACGAGGACATGAAGCCCTCGACCACGACGTGGTTGGCGCGCCCGGCTCGCGCTCTCGCGGAGACCGCGAGGAGCAACAGGAGGTTGGCCACGGCTGCGATGAAGACGATGAGCAGGACCGTGGCAGGTGGAAGATTCATGGATCGCGTAACCCCCCTTCGACCAGGCCCGGGCAGCAACCAGGCCCCTAGTCGCCGGGATGATACGGGCGGAGGAGGGCATTGGGACCATCAGATAGAGTCCCTGGACCGATTCTCGGTGCGACGTCGCACCGAACCGAGGCCGCTGTGACAGCCCGTTCGTACCTCGGACCGATGGTATCGTCCCTCCGCATGACGACTCGGACGTCCGCCCCCGACGCGCTCGTCATCGCGCCCGGGACCACGCTCCCCGGTCGTGCCCGCCCGCAGGCGCCGCTTCGTCGGGAAGGCCCGGCCAAGCTGACCGGGACCGCGTTGTACACGGATGACATCGTCGTGCCCGGCGCGTGGTACGGCGCCACGATCCGCTCGACCGACGCGCACGCCACGTTCGACGCGCTCGACCTCGATCCAGGGTTCGACTGGTCGGGGGTCGTGGTCGTGACCGCCGACGACATCCCGGGCGACAACATCGTCAGCTCGATCAAGAACGACCAGCCGATCCTGGTCCCGATCGGCGGGGAGATCCTCCATCACGCGGAGCCGCTGGCGCTGATCGCCGCGCCGGATCGAGCCACGCTGCGCGAAGCGAGGCGCCGGGTCACGCCCCGGACCACCAGGCTCCCCGCCGTCTTCGAGCCTGACGCTTCGGACCACGTTTTCGCGGCCTACGCGATCGACCGCGGTGACCCGGATGCGGCCTTTGCGGCCGCGGATCTCATCCTCGAGGGCGAGTATCGGGTCGGCCACCAGGAACAGCTCTACATCGAGAACAACGCGATGATCGCGGTCCCGACGGAGACCGGCGTCACGGTCACCGGCTCCCTCCAATGCCCGTACTACGTCCACGCGGCGCTCAAACGCGGTCTGGGGCTCGACGATGAGGGCGCCCGGGTCGTCCAGGCGGAGACCGGTGGTGGCTTCGGCGGGAAGGAGGAATTCCCGTCGGTCATCGCGCTCCACGCCGCGCTGCTTGCCCGCAAGGCGCAGAAGCCGGTTCGGATGATCTACGACCGCCACGAGGACATCGCGGCGACGACCAAGCGCCACCCGGCCATCGTCCGTCACCGGACCGGCGTGACCCATGACGGGGTCCTGATCGCGCAGGAGATCGACGTCGTGATGGACGGTGGGGCGTACTGCACGCTCACACCGGTCGTGCTGTCGCGCGGCGCGATCCATGCCGGCGGGCCGTACCGGTGTCCGAACGTTCGCATCCGCGCCAAGGCGACGCGGACGAATACCCCGCCGAACGGCGCGTTCCGCGGCTTCGGGGCCCCGCAGACCGAGTTCGCGGCCGAGACCCATCTCAACCGGATCGCCGAGCGACTCGACATCTCGCCGCTCGACATCCGGCGGCGCAACGTCTACCGCCCCGGAGACACGACCCCGACCGGGCAGGTGCTGCGTGACAGCGTCGCCGGCGAGGAGGTCCTCGAGCGGGCGGCCGAGGCCGCGGAGTTCGTCCACATGCGGGCACGGACCGGTGACGCGCGTCGCGGGCGCGCGGGCTCGGGGACGATCCCGGCATCGGCCCTGCGCACCCAGCCCGAGCGGGTGGCCTCGGGCGTGGGGCTCGC
Source organism: uncultured Chloroflexia bacterium (assembly GCA_963831715.1). Lineage (GTDB taxonomy): Bacteria > Chloroflexota > Limnocylindria > Limnocylindrales > CSP1-4 > SPCO01. The sequence continues at coordinate 93,330 of CAWHRB010000004.1, forward strand.
CCTGGCCTGGCACGGCGCCGGGTTCACCGGTTCGGGCGAGGTGAAGCTCGCGTCGGTGGCGTCGATCGAGCTGACCGCCGAGGGTCGGGTGCGCATCCTGACCGCGTCGACCGAGATGGGTCAGGGCACCAAGACGATCTTCCCCCAGCTGGTCGCAGAAGCGCTGGGTCTCGACGAGGGCGAGGTCGAGATCGCTCCACAGGACACCGCCTACGTCCCCGATTCCGGGCCGACCGTGGCATCGCGCACCGCGATGGTCGTCGGCGGGCTGCTCATCAAGGCCGCGCAACGGCTGCGCGAGCAGGTCGAGTCCGAGACCGGCGGCTCGTTCGCCGAGACGGCGTCGACCTACGCCCTGGACCACGGCACCACCAGGATCGACCAGCAGTTCGAGCCGTACCCCGGCGGCACGCCGTTCGACGACGCGACGTACACGGGCGACGCGTATCCGGCATTCGGCTGGGCGGCCTGCGTGGCCCACGTCGACGTCGACCTCGATACCGGCGAGGTGCACGTGCGGGACGTCGTCGCGGCGGACGACATCGGTAACGTGATCCATCCCGTGCTCGCCGAGGGCCAGGTCGAGGGCGGCACGCTGCAGGCCGTCGGCTACGCGACGATCGAGGAGATCAAGCTCCGCGACGGCCGCTACCTGAACGATCGACTCGCGACCTACATCATCCCGACTGCGCTCGATGCGCCGCGAATCTCGACGATCCTCGTCGAGGCACCGTTCACCGGCGCGCCCCACGGCGCCAAGGGCGTCGGCGAGCTGCCGATGGACGTGGGGGCGCCGGCCGTCGTGGCCGCCATCGCCGACGCGACCGGAGTCTGGATCACCGACCTGCCGGCGAGCCCGGAGCGGGTCATCGCCGCGATGGCGCGCCGGCCCGATGTGGCCGGTCGCCGGCCCGCCGAGTCGGAGCCCATCCGCGAGCGGGCCTCGTGACGGCATACAGCCTCTCGGTCAACGGCACGGCGGTCGAGGTCGACGTGCCGGGCATGCGCCGCCTCCTCGATGTCATCCGCGAGGACCTCGCCCTGACCGGCACGAAGGAAGGGTGCGGGGAGGGGGAGTGCGGCGCCTGCACGGTCCTCGTCGACGGCGCGCCGGTCGATTCGTGCCTCGTCCCGATCTGCCAGGTCGCGGGGACCGAGATCCGGACCGTCGAGGGGCTCGCGCCGGCGTCAGCCCGGACCGGCGATGTCGCCCCGGCCCGGACCGGCGTCCCCGCCTCCGCCCCCAGCCGGCCCCCGGAGCTCGATGCGCTCCAGCGCGCATTCCTGGTGACCGGTGGTGCCCAGTGCGGCATCTGCACGCCCGGCATGTTGATGGCCGCCCGCGCGTATCTCGACGCAGGCGGCGGACCCGACGAGGATGCGATCCGGGAGTCGATCGCCGGCAACCTGTGCCGCTGTACCGGCTACACCAAGATCGTCGATGCGATCGCTCTGGTCGCCAGTGGAGGACCCGTACCGTGAACCCATCCGCGGATCGCGTGGCGGTGCCGACCAACGGACATCGCCCGGCACTCAGCGATGACGCCGTCGACGCGTCGCCGGCCGACGACGCGGCCGACACCGGTGCCGGTGCCGGACCTGCCGCCGGTGCCCCACGGGCCGCGCCCGCGCCCGCCCCTGCGGTCTCGCCGGGCCAGGTCATCGCCGGTTTCGGGATCCTGGCCGCGCTGATCCTGCTCGTCCTCGGCCGCCGTCGCGGTCGAGGCGACTGACCGGCCGCGCCCGGACCGCCGAAGCGCCGAAGCGCGGACCGATCATCGATGCCGATCGAGCCACCCGTCACCAGCCCGCGCGCACTCGCGGACGCCTACGCCACGCTGGCGAGCGGCTCCGCCGACGCACCCGTTCGCCCGATCGCGGGCGGCACCGACCTCATGGTCGCGCTGACCGGCGAGCTCGGACCGCCTCCGGAGAGCATGGTGGACCTGTGGGCCATCGACGAGCTGCGCGGTATCGCGATCGACGGGGATGCGTTGACCCTGGGCTCGCTCACGACCTACACCGACATCCGCCGCTCGGCGATGTGCCGCGAGCACGTTCCGGCCCTGGTCGATGCCGCTGCGACGATCGGCGCCGCCCAGATCCAGAACCGTGGCACGCTCGGGGGCAACATCGCCAACGCGTCGCCCGCGGGCGACACCCTGCCGGTCCTGCTCGCCGGAGATGCGCTGATCGTGGTGGGCTCGGAACGGGGTGAGCGTGAGGTGCCGGCCGCGGAGTTCTGGACGGGCTATCGCCAGACCGCCCTCGCCCACGACGAACTGATCCTGCGGATCCGCATCCCGTTGGCGGCGGACCGGGAGATGCGCTTTCGGAAGGTCGGGACACGCCGCGCCCAATCGATCAGCAAGGTCGTGATGAGCGTCGCGTGGCAGGGCGACGGCACGTGGCACGACGTTCGCGTGGCGTTGGGCTCGGTGGCGGCCACCCCGATCCGTGCCGCGTCGACGGAGGCGGCCCTGGACGGCCGAGCACCGAGTCCCGAGAGCGCGGACCTGGCGGCGGACACGCTGGCCGGTGAGCTGGCACCCATCGACGACGTCCGGTCGACTGCCGAGTACCGCCGCCTCGTGGCCGCGCGGGTCCTCCATCGCATCATCCGCGACGCCGGCGGCTGGTGATCCGCGGCCGGTGACCGGAGTGACACCGGTGACGATCGCTCGCCCGACGCTCGAGCGACTCTTCGAAGGCGCTCCGCGCTTCCTCGACCGGCTCGAGGCGGTGGGACCATTCGCCACGGCCGACGACCTGTTCGCTGCCGCCCGAACGATCGCCCACCAGATGCCGGAGGACGAGCAGATCGAGCTCGTCGACGCGCATCCGCGGCTGGGGGCGTCGCCCGGAACGGTGTCGCGGCTGAGCTACGTCGAGCAGGGCTACGACCGCCCCGGGCCAGGAGCCGGCACGTCCGATGGCGTCGACGTCGCGACCGAGCTTGAGCGACTCAACGACGCCTACGAGACTCGCCACGGCTTCCGGTACTGCGTGTTCGTGGCGGGTCGGCCGCGCGAGGCGTTGCTCCCCGGGATGGCCGCCGCGCTCGAGGCCGACCGTTCGACCGAACTCCATCGGGCTCTCGACGCCGTGGTCGATATCGCCATCGACCGGTATGCCAAAGTGGTCCCGCGATGATCGAGCTCGGCGCCAACCGCTACGGCAAGGCCGCCATCCGGATCGTTCGCGTCGGCCGTGACACGAGCCCGCATCGACTGCGCGATCTGACGGTCGCCATCGCCCTAGAAGGCGAGTTCACGTCGGCCCACACCGATGGCGACAACTCGATGGTCGTCGCGACCGACACGATGAAGAACACGGCGTACGCCTTCGCGATGGACCATCTCGACGGGGCGATCGAGTCGTACGGCAAGGCGCTGGCCGAGCACTTCCTCGGATTCGACCAGGTGGACCGCGCGACCGTCAATATCCGCGCCCACCACTGGCAGCCGATCGATGTCGCCGGCACCCCGGCGAGGGATGCGTTCGTCAAGGGCGGCGAGGGCACCCGCGTGGCGACCATCGCCGCGACACCTGCCGCGACGACCATCGAAGCCGGAGTCGAGGACCTCGTCGTCATGAAGACAACCCGCTCGGCGTTCGAGGGCTTCCCGCGCGATCGCTACACCACGCTCGCCGAGACCGACGACCGGCTGATGGCGACGAAGGTCACCGCCATCTGGCGGTACGGCGCGCCCGATCTCGACTTCGACGCTGCGTTCCTCGATGTGCGCACGACGCTGCTCGAGGTCTTCGCCGACCACGACAGCCCCAGCGTCCAGACCAGCATCTGGATCATGGCGAAGGCGATGCTCGAGCGGCACGAGGAGCTCGACGAGGTCCGGATGGTGCTGCCCAACCTGCATCACTGGCTCGCGGACCTTTCGCCAGCGGGGATCACGAACGACAGGACCGTCTACATCGCAACGACCGAGCCGCACGGCCTCATCGAAGCGACCGTCCGACGCTCCGAGATGACCTGATGGCCCTGGATGGCGTGGTCGTCACGGGTCCGCCGGTCGAGGGTGCTGACGGTGTCCTGACCGACGATGCCCTCGCCTTCATCGCCGACCTGCAGCGGCGGTTCGGCCAGGTGCGCATCGACCTCCTCCATCGGCGCCAGGAGCGACAGGCGGAGCTCGATGCCGGCGTCCCGCTCGACTTCCCCACCGCCACGCGCGGGATCCGCGAGTCGGAGTGGACGGTCGCGCCCGCCCCGGCCGACTTCGACGACCGGCGGGTCGAGATCACGGGTCCGGCCGAGCCGAAGATGTTGATCAACGCGCTCAACTCGGGTGCCCGGGTGTTCATGGCCGACCTCGAGGACGCCCTCTCGCCGACCTGGGCGAACGTGGTCGGCGGCCAGGCCGCCCTGATCGACGCGGTCCGCGGCACGCTCGCCTTCGATTCACCCGAGGGCAAGTCCTACCGGCTCGCCGACACGCTCGCCCAGCTCGTCGTCCGACCGCGCGGCTGGCACCTGGTCGAGTCGCACCTCCTCGTCGACGGGGTGCCGGTCTCGGCTTCACTCTTCGATGCCGGCCTGTACCTGTTCCACAACGCTGCGGAGCGGGTGGCACGCGGGTCGGGGCCGTACCTGTACCTGCCCAAGCTCGAGTCGCACCACGAAGCGCGGCTGTGGAACGAAGTGTTCGTATGGGCCCAGGAGCGGCTCGGGGTCCCGCGCGGATCGATCCGCGCCACCGTGCTGATCGAGACGATCACCGCCGCCTTCGAGATGGACGAGATCCTGTACGAGCTGCGCGAGCACGCCGCCGGTCTGAACGCCGGTCGGTGGGACTACCTGTTCAGCATCATCAAGCGGTTCCGCTCGGCGCCGTCGCTGTCTTCACCGGATCGATCGCAGCTCACGATGACCGTGCCGTTCATGCGCGCCTACACGGAACGGCTGGTCGCCACGTGCCATCGACGCGGAGCGCACGCGATCGGCGGCATGGCCGCGTTCATCCCGAACCGGCGCGACCCCGAGGTCACCAAGCGGGCGCTCGCGAAGGTCCGCGACGACAAGGAGCGCGAGTCCCGCGACGGCTTCGACGGGACGTGGGTCGCGCATCCGGACCTCGTCCCGGTCGCGACGGAGATCTTCGACCAGGTACTCGGGCAGTCGCCGAACCAGAAGCATCGGCTCCGCGCGGACGTGTCCGTCGCCGCATCTGACCTGGTCGACTTCACGGTCCCGGGCGGCGAGGTCACCGACGCCGGTCTCCGGGCGAACGTGCGGGTCGCCCTCGCCTACCTCGACTCGTGGCTGCGGGGCACAGGGGCGGCGGCGATCGACAACCTCATGGAGGACGCCGCGACCGCCGAGATCGCCCGCTCGCAGCTGTGGCTGTGGCGGGTGCGCGGCGTCCTGCCCATCGGGCAGTACGCGACCATCCGTGACGAGGAACTGGAGCGACTGGGCGGCGTTCGCGAGGGGCGACTCAAGGACGCCTGGGACCTTCTTGACCACCTCGTCCTCGACGACGACTTCGCCGACTTCCTGACCCTGCGCGCCTACGCGATGCTGGACTAGCGTCCGGCCGTCCTCTCAGACGCGCCCGTGCTCTTCCACTCACGCCGACGTGCGGGTACCCTCCTCGGTACTGCTCACCGTCGAATGGGGAGGGTCGACATGCGCGCGACGCGGTGGATCCTGGCGCCGATCTTGGGAATCCTGGCCGTCGCGATGGCGCCGAGCACGGCGGCAGCCGCCAAGAGCGATCCGGTGCTGCTCGTCCACGGGTGGCGAGGTAGCCCGTCGACATGGGCCGAGATGATCGATCGCTTCAGGCTCGCAGGCCGCCGGGCAGAAGCGATCCGGTTGCCCGGCCAGGACAACATCAAGAACGCCCAAGCGATCCGCGACTTCATCACCAACAAAGGCTGGGATGACGTCGACATCGTGGCGCAGAGCATGGGCGGCCTGAGCGCTCGATACTTCATCAAGACGATCGGGACCTCGAGAGTCGACACCTACGTGTCACTTGGGACCCCGCAGTACGGGCTCCTCAGGACATGCGTGTTGTTCTCGTCGCAGGGTGGCCAGATGTGCCCGTCGAGGTCATTCCTGCGCAATCTCAATACCGGCGACGACACGCCGACCGACGTGTACTGGACGACGATCTACAGCCGGACCGATGGTGTCGTCGCGAACAACTCATCGCGGCTCGATGGCGGCGCGTGCCATGTGTTTGAGGACCCCGGGGTCCCGCACAACGACATGGATAACAACCGCAAGATCTTCGCTCACGTCCTTGATGCGACGAACCGGACGTGCGACGGGACATTCAAGACGACCTGATCACCGACGGGCCGTCAACGAGCTCGGGGTGACCGGGCGATACTCGCGCGGCAGGGGTCCCAGCACGCGTGAGGCGCCCACCTATTCGATGGCGCCCCGCTCCAGGAATCGGCCGAAACCTCGTCGGCCGACGAACTCGTCGTTCCTGATCACATCCGCACCGCGGACCAGGACGTCCCGCACGGCACCGACGACCGCCATCCCTTCGTACGGCGTGTAGTCGCTGGTGTGGTGCAGCGACGCCGCTCGGAGGGTGCGCGACGCCGCCGGATCGAACACCACGATGTCGGCGTCGCGACCGACCTCGAGGGCACCCTTTCGAGGCAGGCCGAAGCGGGCGGCAGGCGTGGTCGACACCAGATCGACCATCCGCTCGACGGTCAGCCGACCGCGGGCGACGCCCTCGCTGTACACGAGCGTCAGCAGCGTCTCGATGCCGGGCGCGCCGTTGCTGATCCGGTCGAAGGCGACACCGGCGCCAGCCTCGGCCTTCTCGACGCCGACGCGATCCGGGACATGGTCGGTCGCCACGAGATCGAGCGAACCGTCGGCCAGGCCCGCCCACAGCGCATCGCGATCGGCCGCCGACCGCAACGGCGGCGAGATGAGGTAGCACGCACAGCGCACCGGGTCGGGCTCCTGGTACCGCTCGTCGGTCAGCACGAGGTAGTGGGGACAGGTCTCCGCCGTGACCCGCACGCCCGCGGACCGAGCGCGTCGGACCTCGTCGAGCGCCGCGGCCGACGACAGGTGGACGACGTGGACCGGCGAGTCGGTGGCGCGGGCGAATGCGAGCGCCCGAGCCGTCGCGACAGCCTCGACGTACGGCGGACGCGACGTCGCGTGGTGACGTGGCAGCGTGTCACCGCGCGCGAGCGCGGATGCGACTGCCGCGTCCAGCAGGACGGGATCCTCGCAGTGCACCTGCAACATCCCGCCACGTCCGGCCATCACGTGCATCGCGTCGAAGAGCTGCTGGTCGGGCAGGCGGAAGTCGAACACCATGAAGGCCTTGGAGGTGGCGACACCGGCGTCGATGGTGGCCGGAAGCTCGTCCAATGGGTCGTCGGCGTGGCCGGAGATGGCGAGCGAGAGGCCGTAGTCGATGGCGCTGTCGGCCTCGGTCGCTGCGCGCCATTCGGTGAGGCCGGTGAGGAGCGAGCGTTCGGCCGCTGGCGATGATCCCGTCCCGGGGTTGTTGAACGAGAGGAACGACGTCGTCCCGCCGTACGCGGCCGCGACCGAATCCTGGAAGAAGCGGTCGGGCTCCTGGTCGCTCGCGACGCGCGTATGTGTGTGGACGTCGACGACGCCAGGGAGAACCAGCATCCCGGTCGCATCGATCACCCGGTCGGCCTCCGCCGCCGGACCCTCGAGGGATGGCTCGATGGCGGTGATGCGACCGCCGTCGGCCGACAGGTCAGCTTGTCGCGATCCGCTGGCGGTCACGACCGTCCCGCCGCGGATGACGAGGTCGGTCAAGCGGCCTGTCCACGCTCGGCTCCTCGCTGATCCGGATCGGCTGGGCGCCGTCCCAGAGTGCCCGCCGCCCGACTTCGCGCAGACGGTCCTGCCAGTCGTCGTCCGGGACTGATCGTGGCGAAGTGGTTGGCGGCCAGCTGGCCGACCTTCGACGACGTCGTGCACGCGCCGTACGGGAAGAAGATCTCGCACTCGCTGATGCCGCCGGGATACATCGCCAGCATCCCAGGGGCCGGGTGGGAGGTGTGGTTCTCGTAGTCGATGCCGGGCCGGAAGTCGCCGTACGGGATCCAGGTCGACTCGCCGGACCATCGACAGTGGATCAGTCGCGAATCGATCGGCAGCATCCGGCGGATCGCCTCGATCGTCTGGGGAGCGTCGGGCTCCCAGCGAGCGCTAAAGTGCAGCTCACCGACTTCGATCCGCAGTGTCCCCATGCCGGGAGGATAGCGTGACCGCCGAGCCCGGAACGCCCCAGGAGCAACGCCCGACGATCAGCACCCACGTCCTCGACACGGAACGTGGAGTGCCGGCAGCCGGCGTCCGTGTCGCGCTCTACCGAACCGATATCGGCGATCAGGGACCGATCCGGATGACCCAGGCAATGACCGACGCCGACGGTCGGGTCCGCGATCTCCTCGAGCGACCGCTGCAGGCCGGCGACTATCGACTCGAATTCGACGTGGCGCACGAGGACGGCTCGTTCTTCACGAAGATCGCGGTCGACATGCGGATCACCGACATCGAGCGGAGCTACCACGTTCCGCTGCTGCTCGCGCCGTACTCGATGACGACGTACCGGGGCTCCTGACCTCGGGCTAGCGGAAGACGGCGAACCCGTCCACGTCGACCCGCGGTCGGCCGGACGTGCCGACCACCTCGACGCGGACCGTGTGCGCGGCGATGGTCGTCCAGGACCGGCTGAAGAGCACGACCCTCGATTGCGCCGAGGAGCGGTATAGGTCGATCGTGGAGACGAGCGTGCCGTCCACGAAGATCCGTGCCTTGCCGCTCGTCGGACTCTTGCGCCCGACGATGGCGATCGCGCTCGCCGCGCGGCGGAACTCGACCCACGCCCCGGCCTGGGTCGACCAGCGCAGCTTGCCGCCCGATGCCGAGCTCGAGGTCGTGGTGGTCCAGCGGCCCGAATATCGGGCGAGGCTCGTGGCTTCCTGGAACAGTGCCGGTTCCACGTATTGCGCGTAGGCGATCGGCCCCAGCGACCCGTTCGATGATCTCGTCCTGAGCGCGTACCGGTATGCCGTTCCGAGGCTGAGGGACTGCCTGATCGACCGCGACGTCTGTGTCGCGATCGTGGTCCAGGGGCCGGCCTCGCGCCGCCGGAGCACGACGTACTGGACACCGGACAGGTTTCCGCTCGCGAGCTGCCACGACAGCGTGGTGCTGATCGAGGTGCCGACGGCCGACCCGACGTCGAACTTCCACGTGCACGGCGCGAAAGCAGCCGGCCCTGGGGCCGTGACGGCCCGATGTGCGTTGACGAGACGGCCGGTGGACGTCAGGCAGCCTGTCTGCGAGAGCCCGGCGCCGCGGCCGAGGACATAGGTCTTGAGCGCCGCGGCGGTTGGCGCCACGGTCATGTTGCTGAGGGCCAATGCCGCGACGCCGGTGACGTGTGGCGCCGCCATCGATGTCCCGTTGCTCCAGACGTAGCATGGTGCCGGGCAGTCGGGCGTGGGCGCGGGATTGTTGATCGGCGGATACGTCGAGAGGATGTTCGTCCCTGGCGCGACGATGTCGACCGCGGCGCCGCCGAAGTTCGAGAACTCCGCGATCTCGCCTGTCTGGTCGATCGCACCGACGCTCAGCACGTTGTCCGCGACGGTCTCAGCCGGGTAGAAGTCCGGACCCGGCGCATCCAGGTCGCGGCCCTGATTGCCGGACGAGGCGACGAAAAGCGCACCGGAGTCGCGGATGGCGTCGTCGAGGACGTCGCTCTGCCCCGCGCCGCCCCACGATGCATTGATGATCGGCACGTTGCGCGCCGCGGCGTAGTCGATCGCGTCCACGATGCCGGCGTCGTTCTGGCAGCTGACCTCGTTCGAGAATGCACGCAACGCCATGATCGTGACCCCGGGCGCCACACCGACGACGCCGTTGCCGTCCAGCGACGCCGCGATCGTGCCGGCGACATGCGTCCCGTGCCCATCGTCGCCTTCTGGCGAGGGGTTCGAGTCGTCATCACAGAAGTCCCAGCCATGCGAGCCCGGGACATCCGGGTTCTCCCACGCGCGAGCGGCAAGGTCGGGGTGGGAGAAGTCCACGCCGTCATCGATCACGGCCACCACGATGTCTGCCCGGCCCGGCTGGAGCCGGATGGCCTCGAGGCCGTCGATGTCGATGTCGGCGACCCCGGTCTGCGGCTCGACCCCGTCGATCGGTTGACCGGTGTTGTGGAGGCCCCACTGCTCGTCGAAGAAGTCCTCCCCGGTCGGGTCGAGCGTGAGCTCGCGTGGGTAGTTCCGACCGACGGCGACGACGTGCGGATCGGCGGCCAGTTGCCTGCGGACCGTGGCGGGCGAGACGCCTGTGCCTCGCACGACGGCGGTCTGGCCGCTCTTGCTCGTCTCGACGACCGTCAGGTGGTGCTTCTGGACGACCGCGCGGCGCTCGGCGGCCGTCACGTCGTCGCCGTAACGGACGAGGATGTCGTCCTTGGGGTTCGGCGGTTGCGGCGCGTCGGCCGCAACGACCATACCGGGAGCGAGGAGGCCCGTCGCGAGCACGACCACGAGCAGGAAGGCGTGACGGGTACGTCGCATCAGGCGCCATCCTACGCGGCCCGCCACGAAGGCGTGACAACCTAGTTGTCACGGGTGGGTCCTACGGTCGGTGCATGGAAGCACACGTCATCCCACTGCACCCGATGGTCAGGCTCGAGGGCGACCGCATCGTGATCGAGGGCCTGTCGATCTCCGACCCGACGCTTGCCGCGTTCCTCGGGGAACGACCAGCCCCGGATCGGGGTCCGATCGCCGAGCGCGCGCTGCGGATCGGGCTCATCGCCCTCCAGGACGCCGGCGTGACCGTCAACGTCGACGCGGTCCGCTCTGAGTTCGAACGGATGATGCGCCAGGCCGAGCAGGCCAACGAGCGCGCCGCGACGGCACTCGAGCAGACGCTGCGTGCCAACTTCGCCGACGGCGACGGCCGGCTACCGCGGACCCTGGAGAGATTCCTCGGCGATCGCGGCGCGTTGCGGTCGATGGTCGATGAGCTGTTCGACGAGAAGAAGCGCGACAGCGCGATCGGACGCATCGGGTCGATGCTCGAGCGCTACTTCGACGGCGACGCGTCCAAGCTCGCCTTGTTGCTCGATCCCACGCGACTCAATTCCCCGATGCACCAGTTCCGCCAGGAGATCACCGCCGGGTTCAAGGGCATCGAGGAGCGGCTCGTGGCGATCGAGGCCGCGGCCGCCGCCCGAGGAGCCGAGCGCGCCCGCTCGGCGGCGAAGGGCATCGACTTCGAGGACCTCCTGGCCGAGCTTCTTGGCGACATCGCCCGTGGCTCGGGCGACCTGCTCGACCGCACGACCCTCGGGGCGGGCTCGGTCATGCGTTCGAAGAAGGGCGACTTCGTCCTGACGATCGACGCGAATGTCGCGCGCGGCTGCGACCTGCGGGTCGTGATCGAGGCGAAGGACCGGCCGATGTCGATGCGCGCGATGCGCGACGAGCTGCGCGAGGCTCGGGAGAACCGTGGGGCGGCCGTGGCGGTCGCCGTCTTCACGCCGGCGCATGCCCCGAACGGGGTCGCTCCGTTCACGTTGGTCGGTGGCGACGTGTACTGCGTCATCGACCCGGAGGCCCCCGAGCCGGCGACCCTGGAGGCGGCCATCCGCCTGGCGCGGTTGCTGGCCCTTGCATCGCTGGCGGAGCGCGACATGACGGTCGATGCCGCGGCGATCGCGACGGCGCTCACGGCCATCAGAGAGCAGCTCGACGCGGTGCGACAGCTGAAGTCGCAGCTCACGTCGATCTCGAATGCGACCAAGACCGTATCGGTCGGTCTCGACGAGATGCGGGCCACGATCCTCGCCCGAGTCGGCGAGGCGGAGGCCGAGATCCGGACGGCGGCCAGCTAGTCACCCGGGGTGCGCGGCAGGTGCGGTGCGGTTAGGACGCGATGCCTAGCGGTGACCCGGACCACCGGGCGCTACGCGTGGGTTGGCAGGTGCGGGATGATGTAGGCGAGTCAGGCGCGCGTTCGGAACGGGCGGTCGGCTCGTCCGAAGACGCATCGAGCCGGAGAATCGATGCGCCGCTTCGCAGCCTTTGCCCTGGCCGCAGTGGTCTCGCTCCCCATCGTCTCGCCGGTCGCTGCCGCCGGTCCCACGCCGCCCGCCGTTGAGCCGACGCCCGAGGTCGAACCCTCGCCGCGCGTGGAGGTGACGCCGGCCCCGGAGCCGACATCTGAGGCGACGACCGCGCCGGACGCCACACCGAAGCCGACCACGTCCGCCGAAGCGCCGCCAGCGCCCCCCGTCGTTGATGCCTCGCCGACGACGCCGACGGGCAAACCAACGCCGCCGAGCGTCGACTCCGCAGGTCGTCCCATCGCCACGGGTCGGTACATCGTGATGCTGGCCGGCGGCACGGATCCGGCCAAGGTCCTGACCACGCACCGCCAGCGCGAAGGTACCCGCGCGGACCGGTCGTTCAAGAACGCGTTCCGTGGCTTCACGGCCAAGCTCGACAAGGCGCAACGTGCCGCCTTGCTCGCAGATCCCAACGTCGTCGCCGTGGTTCCGGACGAGGTCATCGAGATCACCGCCCAGTCGATGCCGACCGGCGTCCCGCGGGTCGGCGCGACGACCTCGGCGCTCGCCAAGATCAACGGCCTCGACGAGCGGGTCGATGCCGACGTGGCCATCGTCGACACGGGGATCGGGCCACATTCCGACTTGAATATCGCCGGCGGATACAACTGCAGCACCGCCGATCGGAACCGCTGGTACGACGAGAACGGGCACGGCACGCATGTCGCGGGCACGGTCGGGGCGAAGGACAACACCTGGGGTGTCGTCGGCGTCGCGCCGGGCGTCCGCCTCTGGGCTGTGCGGATCCTTAATTCGAATGGCAGCGGTCTCTTGTCCTGGTACGTCTGCGGGCTCGACTGGATCCTGTCGAAGCGTGACCCGAACGACTCCTCGCGACCGATGATCGAGGCCGTCAACATGAGCGTGGCCAAGGCCGGTTCCGATGACGCGAACTGCGGCGCATCCAAGAAGGACGTCCTGCACGCGGCCATCTGCCGGCTGTACACCGGCGGTATCACGGTCGTCGCGGCGGCCGCGAACGAGCGCCGGAGCGCCGCCGGCTACGTCCCCGCCGCCTACAACCAGGCCATCACGGTCTCGGCGCTCGCCGACACGGACGGCAAGGCCGGTGGCAGAGGTGGCAATCGATGCTATTCGTGGGGGAGCTACGACCGGGACGACACGTTCGCCAACTTCAGCAACTACGGCTCCGACGTCGACCTCATCGCGCCGGGCAAATGCATCTGGTCGACCAAACCCGGACCGACGTACGGCTACTCCTCGGGCACGTCGATGGCCGCACCGCATGTGACCGGCGCCGTCGCGCTGTACAAGGCCACCCGCCCGCTCGCGACGCCGGCCGAGGTCCGCGAATCACTGCGCTATCTCGGCAGTTCCAACTGGTACCGCCACACCGATCCCGACAACTACCACGAGCCCCTGCTGAACGTCTCCCGCATCGGGGTGCTCGGCACGTTCTCGCTCGCGGCCGGCTCGTCGGTGTCGATCCCATCGAAGGGCGGGACCGCGATCGTGCCGTTCAGCGTCAGCCGCAGCTCGACGTTCTTCGAGCGGGTCCGGCTGCGCGTGGACAGCGTCCCGTCCGGCTGGAGCGCGGTGGTCGCGACCCCGAGCCTGTACGGCTGGACCGCCGGGAGCGGCTCGGTGCGCGTGACCGCCCCGTCGAACGCCAGGCCCGGTACCTATCACGTCCAGGTGAGTGGTGCGAACTGGGGTCGGACGAAGTCGGCGACGCTGACCGTCAACGTTGCCGCGGACATGCCGACAGCGAAGGCGCCCACATCGTCGGTCTACAAGTCGACGATCCTGGGTCGATCGTCGACCGGCTCGAACAGCCTGACCCTGCGCACGACGTGGTCAGCAGCCACCGACCCATCCGACCCGATCGTCGGTTACGAGGTCGAGAAGAGCGTCAACGGCGGCACGTACGGCTGGACGGTCGCGACGTCGGCCTCATCGAGGACGGTCGCGTACACCGGGCTGTCGTTCGGGTCGACGTACCGCTTCCGGGTGCGCGCCAGGGACAGCGATGGCTCGTGGAGCGTCTGGCGGGAAGCCACCGCAGCCGTCACGCCGCTCGCGATCAGCGATCGCTCGACGCTCGTGACGTATCGCGGCTCGTGGTCGCGCTACGCCAACAGCCCGTCGACCGGTGGCTGGATCACCACATCGCGCCAGGCGGGCGCGACCGCCCGATACCGGTTCACCGGTCGTGGCATCGCGATCGTCGCCCCGACGAACTCGACCCGCGGCAAGTTCAGCGTGTACATCGACGGCGTGTACAGGTCCACAGTCGACCTCTACTCGCAGTCGAGCGTGTACCGCAAGGTCGTCTACGTCGGGAGCTGGAGCAGTTCCGGTACGCATACGATCGAGCTCCGCATCGCAGGCACGTCCGGGCGGCCCTCCGTCTCACTCGACGGCTTCATCGTCCTGCGCTGACCGCGAGGTCCGCGCACCCTCGCAGCCCAGGCCGTTAACAGGCGCAGTTGCCCGCGTGCGATATGGTGGCGGCCGATGCATCGGTCCGGAGAACCGCTGCACACAACATGAGGTTCCAACACCGTGGCACGAGCGATGTGGAAGGGGGCCATCCAGTTCGGCTTGGTCACCATCCCGATCAAGCTCTATCTCGCGACCGAGTCCAAGGGCATCAGCTTCAACATGCTCCACAAGGAGGATCTGTCGCGGATCCAGATGAAGGTCTGGTGCCCGGTCGAGGACGAGGCCATCTCCCGCAGCGAGACGGTCAAGGGCTACGAGTATTCGCCTGGCGAGTACGTCGTCATCACCGACGAGGACCTCGAACGGGTGCCGCTCAAGACGGTGCGCTCGATCGAGATCGAGCAGTTCACCAAGGCCGAGCGTGATGACAACGCCGTCCGCTTCGTCAAGTCGGCCTACTACGTCGAGCCCGACAAGATCGGTCGCAAGGCGTTCTACCTCCTCAAGTCCGTGCTCGAAGACGAGGGGCTCACCGCGATCTGCAAGGTCGTGATCAAGGATCGCGAGGCGCTCGCCGCGCTCGACCCGTTCGCCGAGACGCTGCTGCTGACCACGCTCCACTGGCCGGACGAGATCCGTTCGATGAAGGAGCTCGACCTGCCCGAAGAGGAGTTCGACTTCAAGCCGGCCGAGCTGACGATGGCCAAGCAGCTGGTGTCGGCGATGACCGGCGCGTTCGACCCGGCCCAGTACAAGGACGAGTACCGCGAGGCGCTCGAGAAGATCATCGATGCAAAGGTCGAGGGCAAGGAGACCGTCGAGGTCGAGGAACCCGAGGAGACCGGCAAGCTCATCGACCTGATGGCGGCCCTGGAGGCGTCGGTCTCGGCAGCCAAGGCGTCGCGCGAGGCCGGTGCCGAGAAGCCCGTCTCTGTGGCCGAGGCGCGCGAGAAGAAGACAGCCGCGGCGCGGAAGCCTGCCGCGTCACGGGCACGGGCCAAGACGACAGACGACGAGAAGGCCAAGCCGGCCGCCCGGAAGCGCAAGTCGGCGTAGTCCGGATCGGGGGTCGCGGGCACTACATCCGGCTCGGGCGCCGTCGCGGGCAGCACTACGTCGCGGGCACGACGTCCCGGCCCGCGACACCGCCAGATACTCGCCCGGGGAGTCTTAGGCGCGCAGTAGAGCCGGATCCAACCGATTCCCGTGCTCGGTTCCGCACGGATGCCGCGGCCGACCCGCGTCGCACGGTCCGCGAGGCTGTCTAGTACTCCCAGCGCGAGTATCTGGCGGTGTTCCGTGGCAGGAGGGCGCCGAGGGCACGGCCTAGCCGGGCATCCCGCCGCAACACTTGCGCCTGGGGAGCGTCTTGCACGCAACCGGTCATCCGCGAACGCGGCCGAGTTGACCCGTAGCACCACGCCGTCGCGGTAGGGTTCGCGAGCGCCGACGGTCGGTCGGCTCGAGTCTGGGGGCAGGATCATGGGCATGGATGGGGACGAGCCTCAGGTTCCGCTGGACGAGCGTCTCGCACGCCTCGAAGCCCGCATCGCCGCTCTCGAGGCCGCGCTCCAGGCAGCCGCGGCCCAGGAGCGCACCCAGGAGCTCGTGGCGCCGGTCCAACCGATGGCGTTGTCGACACCGCCCGCCCAGCCCGCGCCTCCGCCGACCCAACCCGCTCCGCCGACGTATTGGCAGTCACCGCAGCCGACGCAGCCTCCCGCGTCCCCACTGTTCCCGGCCTCGTCCGTCCCTCTTGCCGTGCCGCCGACAGCAGCGGCCAGCCGATCATTGGCCGCGACATTCGGTGACCTCGAGGAGCGACTTGCCGGCCGCGCGCTGGCGGTGGTCGGCGGCATCGCCCTCGTCCTCGGCGCCATCTTTTTCCTGAGTCTCGCCTTCAGCCGTGGCTGGATCGGGCCAGAGCTCCGGGTCTTGATCGGGCTGGCCGTCGGCGCGGTGGCCGTCGGTGCGGGCGCCGTCTTCCTCGATCGGGGCAACCGCCTGCTCGGACATGTGCTGACGCCCGTCGGCCTCGCGATCATCTCGATCAGCCTGATCGGCGCGACCAGGCTGTACCACCTCGTCCCGACCGAACTGGGCCTGCTCGGAGCCCTGCTCAGCGCGGTGGTCGTCGCAGTGATCGCGGTGCGGAACGACTCGCAGCTTGTTGCCGCATTCGGCCTGATCTCGGTCCTGCTCGCGCCGCCGTTGCTGGAGGCGAGTGCGGACACGACGACGCTCGCCTTCATCGTCGTCACGCTCGTCGGTACGACCGGGGTCGCCCTCTGGAAGTCATGGCGATGGTTGCCGCCGATCGCCTTCGTCCTGACCGTGCCGCAGGCCGCTTCTTGGATCCTCGGCGATCCTGCCCCCCTGGTCGCCCTGGTCGGCATCGCCGTGTTGTGGGCCCTGAATGCTGTCGCGGCCGGCGGCGAGGCCCTGCGACGCAGAGACGTCCTCAGCCCGACATCGGCGACGGTCCTTCTCGGCAACGCGGCGTTCGTCGTGTGGGCCGGTTTCGTCGTCTTGAGCGATGACCTCGAGATGTATCGCGGACTGTTCATGGTCATCGTGGCGGCCGCCCACGTCGCCTTGGGTGGGTACGTGGTCGCGCGCGACGGCGAACGAAACCTGTTCGGGCTCCTCGCCATCGGCACCGGCGTCGCGGCTCTGACCATGGCGGTGCCGATCCAACTCGACGCACCCGCGGTGCCGATCGCGTGGACGGCAGAGGCCGTCGCGTTGGCCTGGGTCGCCGTGCGACGCGGGCATCCCTACAGCGCCGCGGCGTCGGCAGTGCTGTTCGTGCTCGCTGCCCTGGCCGTCGCCTCGTTGTATCCGTGGACCGGCGCATCGACCTCGGGGCTGCCGTTCGTCGATGCCAACGGCGCCGCACTCGCCTTCTTCCTGGCGGGCGTGGTCATCGCGGTCTGGGTCGTCCGCGATCTGAGTCTGCGGTCAGTGCTCGCGGCCCTTGGGTTCATCGTCGCGATGTTCTGCGCCGTGTACGTGTTCACGGGGCTCGCGCTCGTCGCGGTGGCGACATCGCTGATGGTCGCGGCGGCCGCGACGTCGAGATGGCTTCCGTTGCTGCCGATCGCGGCCATCGACTGGCAGACCGACGGACTGATCCCACCGAAGCTGCGCACGATCGAGTGGCGAGGCTCGGCGGCGCTCGCCCTACCCGCCGCGGCGGTGTGGTTCGGATTCATCGCGATCGCCCACGTGATCCTGGTCGAGCTGCCGATCGTCGAGCTCGGAAACGTGACTCCGCCGGCGATCCCATTCACCGACGAGGGTGCTGCCGCCGCCGCGATCGTGATCGCCGGCGTGCTCGTCGCCGGGTGGCTCCTCGGCGGCCTGGTCGAACGCCGAGCCTCGGTCCTGATCGCAGGCGGGGTCGCGGTCTACGCGGTCGTGTTCGAGGTCGAGCCGTGGGCGATCAGCGTGTGCTGGGTCGGGCTGGCCATGCTGGCGATCCTGATCGCGCGGCGCATGTCCGACCCGAGTCGAGCATTGCCGGCTGCCGCCGGCCTCGTGATCCTCGCAGCAGCCCTGGTGGCCGTGGATGAGGCCGCGCGGCCGAGTCGACTCATCGCCGGAGCGACGCCTGTCCCGCCTCTGCAGACGCTCCAGGCGATGATCGCGCTCGGCGTCGTCGTGATCGGCGCCGAGGTCTTCGCGCGTTTCTGGCCGGAGCCAGCGCTTCGACGCTGGACGCGGTATGCGGCCGGCGTGCTCCTGGTGTACCTGCTCTCGGTGGTCACGGTCGACATCGTTGGTGCGCGGGCTGGTGGGTCGATCGCCCTTGAGGAACTACAGACGCAAGGGCAGGTCGCGTTGAGCGTCCTGTGGGCGATCCTGGGTGTGGCGGCCTTCATGTACGGGATCCGGTCGAAGGCTCGCGACATCCGGCTGGCGGGTCTGGCGCTGCTCGCGGCCGCGACGACAAAGGTCTTCCTGTTCGATCTGGCGGCACTCGACGTTGCGTATCGCGTCATCTCGTTCGTCGTGCTGGGTGTCGTCCTGCTGTCGAGCGCGTGGCTCTGGCAGCGGGCACAGCCGAAGGGCGAGGTCGGCACCGAGGCTGGTTGACCGCGGCGGCGTTCCGGCTGCCGGCTCGCAACCCCGCCAGATACTCGCCCGGGGAGTATTGGGCGGCCCCTCGGCGCGGAACCGGCCGCGAACTGGCCGATCCCGTGCGTGTCTCTGCACGGAAACGGCTCGTCCGCGCGTCTCGGAGGGTCGTTGACGCTGCCTAGCACTCCCACGGCGAGTATCTGGCGGTGTTCCGTGGCAGGAATTGCACCGGGGACCGTCATGGTATGCGTGCCGGAACCCGCGTCCACCTCGACGCCCGATCCTGCGGCACACTGACGGCGATGCCCCTCGAGGAATACCGTCGCAAGCGCGACTTCGGGAAGACGCCCGAACCGGCCCCGGACCTGGACACCGCGACCAGCGGCAAGAGCGGTCGGTTCGTGGTCCAGCGCCACCGCGCGACCCGGCTCCACTACGACTTCCGGCTCGAGATCGACGGCGTGCTCGTGTCATGGGCAGTCCCCAAGGGCCCGACCCTCGACTCGAAGGTCCGCCGCATGGCCGTCCACGTCGAGGACCATCCGATCGAGTACTTCGATTTCGAAGGGATCATCCCTGCGAAGCAGTACGGCGCGGGCGACGTGATCGTCTGGGATTGGGGCACCTGGGACCCCGAGGCGCCGACCCTCGAAGGGCGCAAAGCGGTCCAGGACGGCGAGCTGAAGTTCCGGCTGAACGGCGAGAAGCTCAAGGGCCGCTTCACGATCGTGCGCACCAGCGGCCGAGGCGGCAGCCGCCCCTTCGAGGCAGACGACGGCGACCAATGGCTGCTCATCCACAAGAACGACGACGCCGCCAGCCCGGGCTGGGATGCCGAGGATCACCCGCAGAGCGTCAAGACCGGTCGGACCAACGACGAGGTCAAGGAGAACCGCGACGCGATCTGGATCAGCCAGTCGCCAGCCGCGACCGCCGAGATCGACCTGGCGGGAGCCAAGACCGCGCCGCTGCCCCAGAAGATCGAGCCGATGCTGGCCACGCTCGCGACCAAGCCTTTCGACGACGACGACTGGCTGTTCGAGATCAAGTGGGACGGCTTCCGCGTGCAGTCGGTGGTCGACGACGGCAAGGTCCGCATCCTGACCCGCAACCTGAACGACGCGTCGACTTACTTCCCACGCCTGCTGGGCTCGCCCGGTCGATGGATCGAAGCCCAGCAGGCCATCATCGACGGCGAGGTCGTTGCCATCGATGACGACGGTCGATCCGATTTCAGCCTTCTCCAGACAAAGCTCGGGGACAAGGAGGCGAACGGGCTCGTGTACGAGGCGTTCGACCTGCTGTACCTCGACGGTCGGTCGCTGCTCGACGTCCCGCTCGAGGACCGCAAACGCCTGCTGCGCAGCGTGCTCAAGGATCACCCGCGGGTCCGCTTCGCGTCGCACGTCGTCGGGGAGGGGAAGGCCTTCTTCGAGGCCGCGTCGACGCTCGGTGTCGAGGGCATGGTCGCCAAGCTCCGTCGATCGCGCTACGAGCCGGGCAAGCGCACCGGAGCGTGGCTGAAGATCAAGATCCGACCGGAGCAGGACTTCGTGGTCGGTGGCTGGACACCGGGGAGTGGCAACGCGCGCGACCTGGGCGCGCTGGCGATCGGCGTCTACGAGGGCGACAAGCTGCGGTTCGCCGGCAAGGTCGGCAGCGGCTTCACGGGCGCCATCCGGAACGACCTCCTGAAACGCCTCAAGCCGCTGGTCCAGGACGACCCGCCGTTCGACCCCGCACCGCCGAAGGACTACCGTGGTCGATGGGGCGGCGACCTCAGGGACATCACGTGGGTCAGCCCCGAGCTCGTGATCCGTGCCGAGATCGGCGGCTGGACGCGCGACGGCCAGGTCCGCCAGACGGCCTACAAGGGCATCGAGGCGGGACGCGACCCGACGGCCGTCGCCAAGGAGATGCCGGTGGCGACGACCACCGCGGTCCGGGCCGCCGAAGCTGCCGAACCCGCGCCACCCGAGGAGGAGCCGATGCCCTCGAAGAACGCGAAGTCCGTGAAGGCCGCGAAGCCAGCCGAGTCCGCGAAGTCCGGCAAGTCCGGCAAGGTCGGCAAGCCCCGCCAAAGCTGCGCAAGCCGAGCCGAGCCGCCAGCGTCGTCGACCCCGGAGTTCGCCGGACCGACGCCCGACGAACTGGCCGAGCTCGAGGCCCTCGGCAAGGAAGGCGTGTGGCACATCGGCGGTCGGGAGCTGAAGCTGACCAACCTCGACAAGCCGCTGTTCGAGGGCCGGCCGGGGCCGGACGGCAAAGAGGAGCCGCCGGTCACGAAGCGCGAGCTCATCCGCTACTTCGCGACGATCGCGCCGACGATGCTGCCGCACCTCGTACGACCGTCCGCTCAACCTGCAGCGCTTCCCGAACGGCGCCGGCGCGCCCGGGTTCTGGCAGAAGGACATCCCCGAGACCGCACCGAAATGGCTGAAGCGCTGGCACGAGACCGGCGTCGACGGACGCGAGGATCGCGACGCCAACGACCACCTGCTGGCGGTCGACGCCGCCAGCCTCGCCTGGCTCGGCAACCAGGCCAGCTTCGAGGTCCACGCCTGGACCGGCAAGCTGCCCGAGCCGTGGCAGCCGGCGTTCGCCTACATCGACATCGACCCGGGCGAGAAGACGACCTGGGAGGAGACGCTCACGCTCGCCCGGCTGTATCGGGCCGCGCTCGAGCACCTCGGCGTGCGCGGCTATCCCAAGACGACGGGCAAGCGCGGCATCCAGGTCTGGATCCCGATCGTCCACGGCACGTACGACTTCTCCGAGACGAGCCAGTGGGTGGAACGGGTATCCAGGGCGGTCGGCTCGACCGTGCCCGACCTGATCTCGTGGGAGTGGGCCAAGGCGGCTCGGAAGGGTCGGGCGCGGCTCGACTACACCCAGAACGCGTCGATCAAGACGCTCGTCGCGCCGTATTCGGTGCGACCCGCGCCGGGCGCGCCGGTGAGCGCGCCGATCTCGTGGGATGAGCTCGACGACCCCGACCTTCGGCCGGACCGCTGGACGATCCGGACGCTGCCGGAGCGGATCGACAAGGTCGGCGACCTGTTCGCGGCCGCGCAGACCGACGCGCAGGAGCTGCCACCGGTCTAGGTAGCGGATCCCCGGCGCGGACGCGGCGATCGTCGCCAATATCAGCCGTGGCGGTACTCGGCGGGAACGGCGCCGGATCCTGTCGTGGACATCTCCCGGGCCGATGTTCGCGGCGAAGTCGCGGCTTTGGACCGATCGTGCGCCGCGTAGCACCGTCCGGGCTGATGTTCGCTACGCCAGGCTGACCTCGTCGACCCACTTCACCCAGTCGAGTCCGCGCCGGTTCGGGACGACGAGCCGGCACGGAGCACCGTTCTCGGTCGGCAACGGTCGGCCGGAGACACCAGTCGCCAGCAGCGCCAATGCCGCTTCCTCGGCGGTGAGGACCGTCGACCAGCCGGTCACCGACCGGACGCGGACGCTGCGGCTGGTCGGGATATCGATCACGGCGCGCAGTGGCACGCCGCGCCAGGTCGTCTCGACCGCCCAGCCAGAGGTGCAGTCGAGCACGGCGATCAGGTCGACCTCTCCAAGTGCCCGCAGGTCGTCGAGCCCCATGGCCCGCCCATCGACGGTCAATTGCCAGGCGTCGGTGTCGATCGCTGGCGGTGGCTCGCCATAGAAGGTCGTTGCCGGTGGCACGCTGCCGGGTGCCAACCAACGCGATCCCGTGAAGCGGCGCACGCCACCAAGCAGCCGATCGAGCGACGCGGTCGCGACGAACGCGCCGACGCCGGCGATCGCGAGGCCGCCCGCGACCAGCACAGCTCGCCGCGAAACGCCCCCGTTCTGCGGCGGTCGAAGGACGCGCCAGCGACGCGGCAGCAGGTGGATGACGACCAGCGGGACCAGCACGAGCCCGAACCACGCATGGATCGTGAGCAGCGTCAATGACCCGAGCGAGAGTAGGCGACCCGAGGCGACCCAGGCGAAGCCGCCGAGGAGCGCTCCCGCGATCGCCGCAGTGACGGCCATCGCGACGGCCAGTTGGCGCCATCGACCCGCGCGCCACGTCGGCGGCACCGACCGCCGAGCCTTGAGCAGCGTCCCCGCCAGCAACGCCCCGCCCAGAAGGCCGTGGACGGTGAAGACCCAAGCTCCGTCGAGCGCCCCGGCCTTGAGCGCGAGCAATCCCGTCCCGGCGATCGCCAGGACGAGGAGCGCGAGGACCCGATCGAGGGTCGCGAGCCGCATGACATGCGGAGTCTGCACCCGTTTCGCGTCGAGTCGGTGACGCCGTGGCACGATTCGGTGATGCCCGACCAGATCACCCTGCGCAATCCGGGCTCGGACGACCTCCGCGAGTTCTGGCGGCCCCTGGCTGATGCCTTCGCCGAGCCGCTGAACGACGACGAGATCGAGCGCGAACGTCCGCTCCTCGACTATTCGCGCTTCGTCGGCGCATACGAGGGCGAGACACAGGTCGGCACCGCCGGGGCGTACACGTTCCGATTGACGGTCCCGGGCGGCGAGGTCGGCGCGAGCGGGATCACCGGGGTCGGCGTGCGGCCGGACTATCGGCGGCAGGGGATCCTGCGCCAGATGATGGAGTGGCTCCTCGACGACGCCCGCCGGCGTGGCGAGCCGGTCGCGGTCCTGCTGGCATCGGAGGCGGCGATCTACCAGCGCTTCGGGTTCGGGCAGGGGACGACCGTGTCGTCTTTCAGCGTGGACTCGGCGACGATCGCCTTCCGCGAGCCGGTCGATCTCGGGTCGAGCGCACGGATCCGGATGGTCGATATCGACGAGGCGACCGACGTCTTCGCCCGGGTCTACGACCGGGTTCGGCCGGGCCTCCCCGGCGCGCTCGACCGCAGCGAGCCGAAGTGGAAGCTGTGGCTGGTCGGCGATGCGGAGTGGATGCAACGCGGGCAGGGGATCAAGTACCGGGCGCTGCTCGAGGTCGACGGCGAACCGCGCGGCTACGCCATCTATCGGATCGACAACAGCTGGGGCACGAGCGGGCCGGCGTCGACGATGAACGTCCAGGAGGTGCTCGGCGTCGACGCGGCCGCCGAGCAGGCGCTGTGGGAGTGGCTGTTCTCGATGGACCTCGTGCGGACGGTGGCAACTCGCCGCGGGCCCGTCCCGCATCCGCTCATGCACATGCTGCTCGAGCCGCGCCGGTTGGGGCTGGTCGTCAACGACGGGATGTGGCTGCGGCTTATCGATGTCGCAGAAGCGCTCGGAGCGCGGTCGTACGTCGGATCCGGCTCGCTGGTGCTCGATGTGTCCGACGACATGTTCGACGCGAACGCCGCGCGCTGGGAGGTGCGTGTCTCAGATGGTCGGGCGACGGTCTCGAGGACGACGGCTGCGCCCGATATCGAGCTCGACGTCGCGGCGCTCGCGGCGGCCTACCTCGGCGCGTACCGGTTCGTCGACCTGGCGGCGGCGGGCCGCGTCGCGGGGCTGTCAGCCAGGCGCGCTGGAACGCGCGGACGCGCTGTTCACACCGCCGCGCTCCCCTGGAACGGGACGCCGTTCTAGGGGATCGACGATCTCGATCGATCTGATCATGCTCGCGGGCATGAGCGCATCGGAATTCACGACGCTCGACCTGATCGTGAAGCGGCACGAAGAGGAGCTCATCGAGGACGCCCTCGCGGACCTGCCGGAGTTCATCCTCGAACGGCAGCCTCGCGTCATGCTCGAGAACAACGGCCTCGCGCTCGGGAGGTGGCTGATGTTCGGGCGCCCTCCGCAGCGTCGAGTGGCTCGAGCTGAGCTCGGTCTCGTACTACGTCCTGACGGAGCGGTTCGTTGACTTGTTCGACGCGAACGCGGCGCGCTGGGAAGTGCGTGTGTCAGATGGTCAGGCAGCGGTCTCGAGAACGACGGCTGCGCCCGATGTGGAGCTGGACGTCTCTTCTCTCGCGGCGGCCTACCTTGGCGCGTACCGGTTCGTCGATCTGGCCGCGGCGGGCCGCGTCCGGGCGTGCCAGCCTGGAGCGTTGGAACGAGCCGACGCGTTGTTCACGCCGCCACGTTCCCCCTGGAACGGTACGCCGTTCTGAAACCGAGTCAGGCTAGCGCGGGCTACCCACGTAGACATATGGATCGAGGTTCGCTGTGTCCTTGACCGAGCCATCGAGCAGGTACAACCGTGGCTGGATGCGGAAATCGAAGACGCGGTACAGCGAGTAGAGTCTCGCGCTCCTTGACCGAGACGTCGACTTCGTTCCGCGTGACGTAGAACGGTGTCTGAATCCCAAAGTTCGTGGTCTTAACTTCAATGTGCCGCTCCGAACCGTCTGTGCGGAACGAGCTGATGTCATAGCCGAGTCCGTCACCGACTTCTACGGACGACCAGGTGACTTGCCGCGCAAGGTCGTCCCGGCCGGCTCGCGCCAGACTAGCCCGCTCGATCGTCAGCACCAGCTCCTCGCCACCTCGGCCAAGCTCGCGTCGCCGGAAGTCGTCAACTGCTGTCGATGCACCCGCCGCCAACCCGCCCCTCACGTGACGCCCGGAATGCCGGCTCGTTGGTGGCGGCACCGCGAGGTCTCGTAGCGGTCTCAACCGGGAGAGCGGGCGGGAGCGCATTGGCGCGATGGGCCTCGAGCAGTTCGAGGATGCGTCGATTGCTGGTGAGGTATTCGGTCACTGACCGTCGCAGATCCCGCTGGATGTTTCGGAGCGGTCGGTATCCTTCGAGGTAGACATCAAGCTGCTCGGTTGTGACCGAACTGATATTGCTGAACTTCCTCTCGATGCTCGACCGATTTCGCGCACTGAGGACCCGTTCAAGGGCCGCTACTCGCTGTGATTTGACGATCGGCAAACCGCGAAGCCAATCGGCCCACATGTCAAAGTAGACCTCAACGGCCGCATCGACCTCAGCATGAGACCAAGCCTCATTTGGCTGACCCTGGATGCAATCTGCTCCTCGGCCATTCCGCCCAGGGTGCCTCACGGTCGGCCTGAGGTGCAAATCCGGGACGGATGACTTCAGGCACCTCGTCATGTAGAGCGGCACCGAATCGACGCTATCGCAATGTCGCGTGGCAACCCCTCGCGTCCAGAGGCACCGGGGATTAGCCGCCGCAATGCCCGGATGGGGCAGGATCTCTCAACACGGCGACCCGATTCATCGGAGCTCCGCAAGACTGATGCGCAGGGCCTACGTGACGAACTAGTCGTCAGATAGCCGATCCGTGAGTTGCCCTTCGCCGGGGTCCCCAGCAGCGTCTTTGCCAACATCCTGAGCCTCGAGTTCAGGGACCGAAATCGGCGTCGGGTCGCCAGGTGTATGAGCCTCGTCCTAGAGTTTCGAAGTAGGGTGATCGACTCATGTGAGCGAGCACGTTCGCTGGCTTGTTCCGACCGCTGATCGTGTGGCCGCGATCAAAGATCCTGGTGGCGATATCTTGGTAGTGCATCCCGCGGCGCTCAGGGTCGCCGTCACGAAGGACGGCAAGGATTTCCATCCGAAGGGCGGGACCGCTCAGCTCGTGATGTCCGACGCCGACGTCCACCCCAATCCCCTGTAACGTGCTTCGTAGCCCGTCCGCCGCCGCTTCCGCGTCATCGAGTTGGGCGCGAAGCTGGGATACGCGAGCGCTGGCTTCCTCATACAGGTCCTTGATCCGGTCCACCATTGACTCTGACGAGCGCGGTTCCATGACGCCTCCCTAGAGGTCCGACGGAAGCAACGGAAACATCCGCACCCGACCGGCGGTCGCCATCTCGGGGGTTTGGACGTATGCCTCACCGACATCGAGCTGCTCGATTGTCGCGGCGAGGTCGGACCCCTTGCCGCTGCGCATGAAGCCCGCGACCTTCTTCGACGCGGGGAAGTTGGTGCGGAACACCACCTTGGTCCCCGCGTTCCCGACCACGTCGGGATGGTAGTCAGCGAGCCCTTGGCTCGCCACGATGACCACGATGCCGAACTTGCGGCCCTCCTTCATCAGCTTCGGCAGCGTCACATCCCGTGCCAGCCGATGCGCCTCATCAAGGACAATCGCTAGGCGCAGCTCGGGCGTCTCACCCCACGAGAACATCCCCTTGTAGATGCGCCGCAGGACGAACGCGCCCGCAGCGAGCTGTAGCGTTTCCAGAGTGAGACGGTGGACGTCGACAACCACTCCGGTTCTAAGGCCGTCTTCAAAGGAGCTATCTGCCACATCACGGAAAAGGCCGAAGTCGAGGATTGGCCGGCATCTCGCCGACACGTTCCGAACACCTCGCTCCTGTTCGAGCTCCTCCATCCTCTCGCGAACCGCGTCCACGGTCGGGACGCCGACGCCGCCCAGAGGCTCGTCATACCCCAGCGCCTGATAGCTATCGCGAATCGCCTGATAGGCGAGGTCGCGCTGGATGTCACCGAGGTCGCATACGTATTGGAAGATCTCGGCAATCGCGAAAGCCCCCGTTTTCCACGAACCGGGCTGGGATGTGCCGATCTCAGTCTCGAACGGTGAAAACGGTATGCCATCGGCGGCATCGATCACTGCCCGACCGGAGCGGCCAGCGATCCCATGCGGAGTTCCGAGAATTGACCGTGGAAGTCGAAGACGAGGGCGGGGAGCCCGCGCTCCTCCAAGGACCGTAGGATGCGCGCAATGGTCCACGACTTCCCCTGTCCGGGGATTCCCAGGACGAAGAGGTGTGGGCTGCCACGGACACTCGGCCGCCAGTCGACGACGTCAGCGTCACCGACACGCTCGCCGAGGGGAACCACCAGTGCGCCAGGCGCCGCTTCCGGTGACCCGACAGGGCTCTCCAACGGGGGCTCCGTTTCGGCCTGTCGGACCTCGCGCTCAGGCGGCGCTGATTTGTCCGAGTTACCGTCGGCAAGCGTTTCGGGTCCCCGGCTCGCGTCGAGGTTCCCCTCCTCGAGGGCCGTCGCGCCCGCCTTGCTGGTCACGGCCGGGCTTACTGTGGGTCCGCTGGACTTCTGTCTAACGTCACCGTTGTCGCCTGGTACCGCCAGGCTGTCCGATGTCGGGGGCGTCGTCGGCTCGGTGGAACGCAACGAGGGAATCGATGTTGGGGTGTCTCCCTTGGGTGGGGTGCCGGACGTCGCTGCGGGCGCCGTTTCGATTGCGGCCGACGGAAGCACGGAAACGAAACCAGCAGAGGCGAGGTCCTGCGCTGTGAGGAACTGGATGGTCGCTTCCCCGACGCGGATGGGCGGTTGCGGTTTGCCGAAGATATTGACGACGAACCCAAGCCGTTCGGATCTATCGTCTCGGGATTCCCGGACTCCAACCGGTCGATCGAGTCGGACATCATCCGTAGGCTCTGGTCCCCCTTGGTCAAGCCATACCGTTTGGACCGCCCAAGGTAGAAGCGCAGGATTGTCGCAAGACGGGATCGCTGGAGCGCCCGGTCAAGTCGCGGCGGGTCGCGCCTGAAGAAGAGGTCACGCACCACGTCTTCGGTCGCTTCAATCTGCTCGGCGATGCGCTGCATCAGTTCCTCGGACTGGGCCGCCGCAGATCGCGACTTGACTTCGATGAAGGCAACGTTCATTCGACCGCGACCAAATCGCACGCGGAGTAGGTCGCATCGGGACCGAGACGATGCCTCCCGTGGAGCGTTGGGGCCGAACAGCTCGGGGTGTGCGTCGACCGGGATGAGAAATCGAGTCTTTGAGCAGGCCCTTGGAACCGAGATAGGAAGTGACCACGCCGAGGCTGACTGCCTCCCGAGCATGGGCATCATCGCCTACGACCCTAAGGGCCAATCGACCGGAAACTGTCTTCAGGTGACTCAGTACGTCGCCGACGCTGTCTTCAACCAAGCCGAATCCCAGCTCATCCATTGCTCGACTCAGGACCGCGAGGACCTCGTCGCGGCGAGACGTCGTCACCATCAGCCGATGACCTAAGCCCTCGAGGAACTCCGGTCCGTAATCCAAGACGTAAGTGCGGGCCACCCTCGACATGTCGACATTCCCGGGGTCGTCGAAGAACTCCGGCCCGAGGAACCGGTCTAGCGTCACGACCCAATCCGCCCGGGCATGGATGCCATCGATGACACCGCGATCGTCCGGGCGCACCGTCGCGATGACGGCCGGCAAGTCACCATGCTCCGCGCCAATCACGGCGGCAACGCTTCGGAGTACCGCCAGTTGGGTCTCGGCGAGATCGTCGGTCAGCGCCGGGACGACGGGGTGGCGATCTCGCGCCGACTGGCTCGGCAGAAGAAGGCTATGGGTCCAACGTGCCCCATCGGCGCTCGACGTATAGGAGGCCACAAACCGACAGAGCAGCCCGTAGAACGACGAGCTGTCGCCAACCGCGTCCCGAACACCTTCAATGGTTGGCTCCAGGCAATCGATCGAGATAGCGACATTTACCTCGTCCTTCGCGTCTGCGGGGCCGTCGAGTTCCTTGATCCCATACGCGAAAAAAGGGTTCAAGTGGCTGTTCGCTCCCGGGGGCCGCATTCCGTACAGATCCGGGCGGAGGTCCGTGAGCGGTCGGATGTCGGCGGGCAACGGCGCAGGTGCGCGAACGGTGAGCTCGAGTCGCGGGACACTCCGGTCGTCCGTCTCGTCCCACCTGGACTCGTCGTAGACCTTCCGGATTGCGTCGGCAACGAACGCGCCGGAGCCGATGTTCGCGGCCTCCACGCGGAGCGATCGGAGATATGGGTGGAGGCGGAGGTAGGCATCGATCTCGCGAGCGACGCTGGAAGGAGGAACGTCTGCGAGGGTGACCTCGGCGTCGGGTAGGCCGAGAGCCCTAGCCACATCCGCAGTCCTCCGGCCCGGATCACGGCTTCTGATCGGCAGCGCTACCCCCCAGAAGAATCGGAGGTTGCCCGCGAAAAGGAATGGCTCCCCTTCTGGGGTCACGCAGAAGGCGGGCATGTTGACTGGCGCCACCCGTTCGAGCAGATCAAGGTCAACAAGATGCTTCCGACTAGTGCCGGCGGCGAGCAACTGGGCTTCCCATCTGGCCATCAGCTCGGCATATGCCGCGTACCAGAGAATGCGGAGTGGGTGCGTTGGAAGGACCACGACCGCTTGTTCCGAGCGTCCGGAATCCTCCAGGCGGAGTCGGAGCGTGTCGATCAATAGCGGCGCCCGCGTGTCTCCCCCTATTTCTGACTCCGCGAGGACATCGCGATATGCCCGAGCATAGGCTCGGGCTCGACTTGTCAGGTCGGTGCTCCAACGGACGGTCTCAATCACGTCGCCCGCCGACCCACGAATCAGCCTGAACAGCTCCCTCCTCCGCGACAGGAACGGCTCGACCGAGGCGAGACGCCGGAGTTGGTCACCTTCGACCGCTTGGAGGCCCCAGGTTGCATCCACGCGGTCGGTGCCGACGACAGTGGTCTCGAAGGCGGCGAGGTCACTCGGTTGGGAGAGAACCTTCTCTTCGAGGTCGCGCATCACATCGCTCAAGGCGATTGAGATGGTCCGCCGACCGTCGAGCGGCACCGAGTAGTAGCCAAGCTCGCGGTCGACCCACGAGCCGACGCCGTCCGGGACCTCCCCGACGCGAGGATCCGCGGCCATGGCGAGCCGACCAAGCGGCAGGTTCGACACGGTCTCTCGACGACCACCACCTTCGGGCGGGGCTGGAGTATCCCCGCGATCATCCAGCCAGAATTCGTCGCTCAGACCTTCGATATAGTCCCCGTCGGGGCCCCTGATGACCGCCTGGAACTCATCAAGTCCCACGACCTGGATCCGCACCGCTCGGATGTCCAGACTGGCGAGGTCGAGGTCGAGAGGCACGGTCGCGGTGTGGCGCGAGGCCGCAGTGGTGACTTCCGGGAGATCGATCTCGGTGGCGTCCTCGAGGGGATACTCCTCTCGCGATGGGATGACCCTGACGCGCCAACGAGCGAGGCTCTTGGGTCGACCTGGCACCGACTTCCACTTGACCGTGACCTTTGCCTGCGAACCCACGATCGCGATTGGTTCGGTGCCGGGACCACCGCGCTGACTGAGGTTCGCCCAATGCTCGACCGACCCGTTAGCCGCCAGGAATGGCGCGACCAAGACCTCCTCAAGGTCGCTGGGCTCGTCGGACTCGATGGGCCAAAGATGGAAAGACAGGTGGCGACGTTCGGTGGATGCCGATTCCGGGAGCCAGCTGCCCAAATCGCGGCTGTTGCGTCCTCGGAAGAACGCCACGAGCTCGTCTCGCGTGGAGCCCGGACGTAGTCCAAGATTCGAGAGGCGCTCGTCGGCGGTCGATTGCGGCCGAGGAGGACGCACGATCAGTCGTGAACAACGCTCATTCTCGGCTAGACGTGGGCCTGGGCCTTCCGGGCCAGTGTCGGGCAGAAGCCCAACCCGCCACAGCTCCGATCCGACCGCCTCGAGCGATGGTGTCGCAGCAACAGCGCTAGCGTATGTCGCGAGCTCCTCGACCGTGGGACGCGGCATGGCTCGCCTCAGTCCGACCACCGACTCCACGATTGGCCGCACTTCGTCAGGGAGCCGAGCTATGATTCTCTTGACGGCGCCGCGCATCGCCGCGTCGACATCGAAGACCGCGAAGGAATTGCCCAGCGAGCTTGACGAGGACTCAGCGCGATCGCTCGGCACGAATAGGCAGAGCCTGACGGTCTTCCGGTTCCGGACCTCGACGGCTTGCTCGGCGGTGATGACGAGGCCATCGGGCCGATCGCCGAGGACGCCTACTTTGAATGTCGGTCTGCCTGTAAGCCGAGTCGCGAGGTCGGCAGCGACCACGCCATCAAGGTTGTCCACTCGCAGGCAGTGCCCTATGGATGCCTCGTCCATTGCTTCAGTGATCGCGCCGGAGAGTTCGTCGGCGAGGACGGCAGGAAAGGTCTTCATGCGGACGCCGGAAGCGCGAGGTATTGCGCGCTGAAGTCGTCAGAGAGTTCGTCGAAGAGCCCCATCTGCCGAAGCTTGCGTTTGAAGGCAGTCAGGTTCTCCCGGGATGCGGCCCGTGTGGAGCTGTTGTCCAGGAAGGCTGGTGGACGGTCTACGAGAAGCCCATAGCATGACTCGAGGTAGGCCAGGAAATCCCTGAGCGGCATCCGTCGCCCATCTTCAAATTCTGCGGTGAATTCGGCGAATGCGACCTGGACTAGCGTCATGAGCAGGTCGTCTCCCAGAACGTATCGCCAGTTGCGCTTCCCGGTGACGTTGCCGGATATGAGGCCGTAGGGAAGGCGAAGTCCTCCGGCCTTCGAGTACCACTTCGTCAGGTTCGTCAAATAGACTCCGCGCTGCGCATCGGCAATTAGGTCGACTGTCGCCGTCAACTCTTCGCCGGCCGCCCGGGAACGCGCCTGGAAATGGCTTTGCACGGCTATCCGGGAGTCCTCCCCCATGGCACCAACCGTCTCGTCCCGGATCTGTTCGTACTCGAACTGTGCCCACTGTTGGACACGCACATCATCGGCGAGCTCGCAGAGCCTGAGCAGGTAGCGCGGCGTGTCCCGTCCGATGGCATCCAGTTCCTCGCCGAGCCTCGTGCGGCGGACGTACCTGTCGACCGACCGGAGCCAGATGGCGGCGTCGAAGTAGGCCCCCAAATTCTCGAAGATCTCGATCGACGCAAGCCCGAGCTACCTCGTCGCTCGTACTCGCTCGGACACCCGTGAAGTCGCAGTAGATCTCCGGCGCTGACGGGGCAACACCGAGCATGGCCGGTGGCAGTGTCCTGTCCCGGACGAGCGACACCGATCCTACGAAGAGCTTGGCCGAATAGGCGAACAGTTCGAGGTTCGATAGCGCCAATAGCCCGCGAGCGAGGGCTTGCGTAGGAACATGCGACCCATAGGCCTCTATGAAGGCCAGCATCCGTCTCCCGATACCCTCGGCCTGATTGGCAAGGCGGCCGAGGCCTCGTGCTGGGCCGACGCGCCGACGCGAGTACTGGCTCAAAGCCGTCCAGGTAGGCGAGCTGGAGCCGAGCGTGGATGTCGAGCTCGGTCGAACCGTCGTAGGCGGGGTCGAAGTCCGGCGGCGGCCCGATCTTCACCCCGTCGCCCAATGCCCCGAGCATGACTTCGGCGATGCGCTCCGCTGCGCGCTGGCGATCGCCTCATCGACCGCATCGAGCATCGCCCCGTACAAGAAGCTCGGTACGTTGCGCTGGCGACTCGTGACCTCGGGGAAGCCCGGCTTGTACACCGCCAATGTCAGCGGTCGAAGGTAATCGATCTGTTCATCAGTCAGTCTTTTCGTCGCTCTCGACGTGCTTATGACCGCGGCACGAACCCAGCTATCGAGTAGGCGCCGGCCATCTCCGCTCCAGCAACCGAAAGGTCCGAATGGGCGGCCAATCGATTGAGGTATTGCTCGACG
This sequence comes from uncultured Chloroflexia bacterium, assembly GCA_963831715.1. Lineage (GTDB taxonomy): Bacteria > Chloroflexota > Limnocylindria > Limnocylindrales > CSP1-4 > SPCO01. The sequence continues at coordinate 126,264 of CAWHRB010000004.1, forward strand.
GCTCGAGCATCGTTCGGGGCGTCTTGCCCGTCTGCGCCCGCGGGAAACGACCAGTAGAGGACATCGGGCAGGATGCGTTCGATATCGAAGTTGTTGACCTCGATGCCGAACAGCCTCGACATGGACAGCCCTCGTGCTCCGGCAACCTAGCCTTCATGCCGACTCAAGCGATATCTTGCCGATGGATGCCCAGTACGGTGAGCGACCTCGTTCGGACAGGACGACCTCGCTGGCGGACGGCCCCGCGCTAGCAACTCATTCTTGAAGCGGACCCTACGTCCTCCGCGAGGGCGAGCTGCTCCTCCGAGCCACTCACTAGGCGATCGGTGGATTCGCGCCAGGAACTCATAAGTACTTCGAGCCCGATCGCCGAGGTGGTCCCGGACACATGTTCCAAGACAAAGAGAATCAGCTGTCACCTCAAGGAACGGCCGCGACGTCTCGCCCGGCCGTGCCGCGAATTCGGTGCCGGTGAAGACCTTCACGACGACGTATTCGTCAGACGTCTGGCCATCGTTAGACCCAGTCCGGACGTGACCATCGAAAGAGCACACCATCGGCATGCGACAAGCCACGAAGAATGCGACCGACCATCGCATCGTCCGGTCGGACGAGTGCTGCCTGAAACTCCTCGAAGAACCGAACGGTTAAGTCGGACCGGCTCCATCGACACGATACCTAGTTCGGTCTAAAGCCCCTCGAACGCGTATCGACGCTTCAGCATGCCGAGCCACTGACTCTCGCTGTCAGCGGGCCGATGGCGGGATGCAGAGGCGGTCGGTCAGGGGAGTCAGCGAAGAGCCTTGCGAGAACCGTAGAGTCAGTTCGATTGAAGTACAGATATCTGTCGAAAGCCGCGCCGACACGTCGGCGGGATCGAGCACGCCATTCGTCCAGCACAAGGTCGGGCGACCCTGAGCCATCGAATGCCGCATTGAAGTAGAGGCGGCGCCCATCTCCCGCCGGAGGGAGCCCGCTCGCCCGATCGGAGTGGATATCGGCACAGCCATGTCGTTGGTGATGATGAATGCGAGCGCCGAGCGCAGGTCGCGAAACGTCGGTCGTCTTTCGCGCCGCAGATGAACGGCCGCCAGCATTCGACCGATTGATTGCCGCGTCTTCAGTGCGACGGGCCCGACGGAAGAAGAGCCGACAAGGCGTTGAAGCGTATTGGCACCGACACGAGCCACACAGCCCTCACAAGCGCGCCAATGCTCGGGCCGCGTGAACTCCTCGACTATGTCGCTCACAGACACCCGGATGAGCGCTCGGTCGGGACACCAGGGGACGGGCTCGAGGTCCACGAGCAAGACGCCGTCGCGTGCAGGGCTCCCCGAGAGTCCGGCCGCGAGCCCGTCTCGCAGGGCATAGCGGCCAACGTCGATTGTGTCAATGAACTGGAGTAGGCGCCCGTGATTGGACGGCGATAAGGCCCGTGTAACTCGAGAGGCCCCCACCGCGAGGGGTCCGACTATCTTCGAGAAGCTCGTCCGCGGTTCGACCTTGAAGCGTCGTAGAGCGCTCGAATGGTCCGGTCGCCCAATCGATACGTCCAGCCGGCTGCAGATCGTCGACCTCTTCTGCCCCCAAGCTCCTTCAAGCGAGGCGGCTCGTTGTAGAAATGCCGTCTTGCCGTCGCCCGGGTTGCCGCTCAAGACGACAAGGCGGAACGCACCAGCAACTATCTGAGGGAAAAGGTCTCGATCGAGTCGACTCGGGGACGTAGGTCGCCACGGCGAATTCGGTGTCTAGTCCGCGGTCTGGCGTTCCCGACCCTGCTGTTTCCTGCACGTTGCCCGGAGCCGGTCGACGTGCGGATTGATGACGTCGATCCCGTCGACGGGGGACTGCACGACCAGGGCCCCTCGTAAGGCGTCACGAACGGGTCGCGCGGCGGTAGCGGATCCCGCGTCCGGGGCGGCCCCTCGGGAACAGGACCTCGAGGACCCGCGCTCCGAAGTTGTTGACCTCTGCTCCCGTGGGAGGGCGGACACGGTGCTTCGAAGCGACCCCGTTTTCAGATCCACACCGGGAGCCGGCCCAGGAGGAGCTCAACTCGAGACTCATCCGCGGCCAGGCTGTAGAATCGGCGCCCTCCGACCACACGCCCCCCCGGTCATTCTGGGGCCCGATAACGCGGTGTCCCCCGACGGCACCCAGACCGCGTCTGCGGAATCCGTGGCCACTCCAAAGTCGATCAGCCGAACGTGGCCGGACTCCTCGTCTGGCACGAGGATGTCGCCCGGCGATAGATCTCGTGATGGATCAGGTGGCGAGTAGACAAGTAGTCGAGGACGGACAGCAATTCGTCCGCGACGTGCATCGCGAAGTCGAGGTCGCCTCGCTTGCCGGGCATGAGTTCTCGGAGCGGAGACCCACGGACATACTCAAGCTTGATGTGGAATGGTGCCGTCGGAATCCGACGTCATACACCTTGGGTAGGCAGGGGTGGTCGAGGTCCACAGAAGCGCACGGAACTCGTTCCTGGCCAGGCGTTGGACCCATTCAGGGTTTGTGATGCGCTTGAGCACGAACTGCTCGCCTGAGACGGTGTCGAGCGCGAGGTAGGTGATTGCCGTCGCCCCCTGCCCAAGCACGCGCTTACCCGATACTGGCCGTCCAAGAGCTCATCCGGTGTCGCCGGCCCGACCTGGATGTCGGCGCCGGCGACTCGAGCGTGGACAATTCCGCTACGACGGCGGCATGCAGGTTGTGCATTCGGTCGCCGAGCCGAGCCAATTCGAGGATGGACTCGACCCCGCCACCAGCTACAGTCGCGACGCGGTCCAGGGCGCCAGAGAGGGCGCCGACCTCGTCAGGCTCCTCTCCCGACACCCAGTAGCAGAGCGACGCAGCAAGACTGTAGACATCGGGGTCCGGTCGCTGGCGAGAAGCACAAGTTTCAGCCCACTTCCGGCACGGTAGCTTGGCGCGGGATCGACGGGTAGGAGCCCGGCAATGGTCCGTTGCCCCGTGATTCTCGCGAGAGCGAAGTCGGAGAATCCCGACCGCCCGTCGGTTCCGACATACACCCTCTCGGGGTTGTATGTCCCCGTGGACGATCCCGGCCGCATGGATGTCCACAAGCGCTTCGAAGCAAGCCTTTGCCACGGGCACAATCCGGCTTCGGACTGGGTCACCTGACAGGCGTTGCTCGGCAAGGGTGACGCCTTGAGCAGGCGGAATCGCATGCACCGATCGGTCGTCCCCCCACGTAAAGTACGAATCCTCACGAAGGTGTGCGACCCCTCGCGGCCAATGTCCTGAGCGCGTCGTACTCGCGCAGCAGGGCCAGGCGCAGGTCATCGCCACGCGCCGTGACCGCGGTCACGGGCTGCTCGATCATGCAATAGGCGGGTAGAAAGTCGCCATCGTCGTGTCTGGCCAGGAGGGTTTGGAATCGGCCCGCTTCGCCCGCGACTCTCAATGACGTCGTAGTTGCCGATTTCTACTCGGGACGGTTGCGCGCGTACGCAGCCCCTCAAGAACTTGAAGGACTCCGTCCCGGAACGGCTTGATCGAGAGCTTCGCAGGTTGGGCGCCGTCAGTTCGCTCGAGCTGCTCCTCACAACCGACCAGATGCAACACATGACTCGCCACTCGAGGCTCGTCCACCAAGAGTTCGACGCCCGGGTGGACGACGGACCCTCCCGAAAGTGAAGACCCCGGTGATGGAATTCGGACAGCCCAGGGGTATTGGATTGGAGCATGCGAGCCTGCGCGCCGCTGCAAGGTTGGCCGAGATCGGACTGCGAACCGGTCCGAAACGCGCATACCATCGCTGCTCGTCGCCATCGATAACGCCGGACCAGTGCTTCTCCTCGAGGACGAACACGACGTTCTGACCGACGATGACGAAGTCGGTCTCTTTGGCTCAATTCGTCAGGGGCTACTAGCTCCTTGTTGCAGATAACGACCCAGCCTGATGGCAGTTTTGTCTCGAGGTAGGCAGCCGTTAGCTTCTCGCCAGGACCGACGAATTCCCCGAACCTGACGAGCCGAGCCACGACTTCCCTTTGCCCCCTCGTCCACTGATACGGTTACCGTGGTTCAGGAATATGGGTGGCCACACTACCTATATAAGCACGAGGCCAGTGTCGGGGAATGCCGACGATGAACGTCGAAGTCGAAAGCATATTGGCCGTCAATGAACTCCTGCGGGCGGATGAGGGCGCTCGAGAGGCGTATTACGAGCTGATCGACGTCCTCCAGGAATGCGACGCTCCTCGCAGGGACCATCCGAAGAGCAAGCCCGCTTACGTCTTCGATCAGACCGCGTTAGTGGAATTAGCAAGGTCTCGTCTCGAAGCTCTCGGCTGGTGCGGCAGTATCGACTCACTGCTTCATCGCTTCGGGGGCTTGCGGCTCCCGTCAAGGCCGACATGTCCAAGTCGAGGGTACATGCCATATTCGAGTTCGGGAACCGAGCCTCGTATGCCTACAACACCCTGAGTCTATATGCGCTTGGCACCGTTGAGCCGGG